>NZ_AP024643.1:0-2467225 GCF_019977195.1 Arthrobacter sp. StoSoilA2 | reverse complement strand
CCGTCATCGACTGGCAGGACGCGTGGAGTCCCCAGGACCACACACCTTAGGACGACCTCGGCGGCTTATGGAAGCCTAACTCCTCAATCTTGTCAACCGGTTGACCGATTTAGGTGTCAGCGATAAGCTCCTGAAACGTTCCATTGCGAGCGTTTCCCCACTCACCCGCCGCAGACAAAGACCGTCTGCCAGCGCCCTGGGGCCCCCAATGAAGGAGGACCATGACCATGAATTCCACTCTTGTCCGTCACGGCGGGATCGGTATCCTGACAGCATCGCTGCTGCTGGGATCCGGCCTCGGAAGCTCTGTACCGGCGACAGCAGCCGCACCTGAGTGCAGCGCAATCGCCGGCGCCATACAGATCACTGCCGATTGCATCGACCCGCAGTACACCAAACCCGTCATCGACAGCGAAACGGACGAAACAGCTCCGGTAGCCCACCACAGGATTCGCGGGCATTTCGAGGGCACCAACATCCAATTCACCGTCTACTTCCACGCCAAACAAAACCTCAGCAAATGGGAGGGGCGCTTCTTCCAGTACACCTACCCCACGGCCTTCACCCCCGAGGAGGACACCTCCCAAGCCGACGATCGCGCCATAGGGTTCGCGCTTTCCAGCGGAGGCTACGCAGTTCAGGCGGGTAACAAGTCCTTGGCGTTGGGGTACCGGCACACAGCCGCAGCTGCAAAGTTCGCCGAAACACTGGCCGCGAAATACTACGGAAGCACCCGGAAGATTTCGGGTTATCTTTACGGCCCAAGTGGCGGCTCCTACCAGACGATCGGCGCAACCGAGAACAGCACCGGCGTCTGGCAGGGGTTTGTACCGATGGTCCAAGGCGTCCCTCAACCCACCAGTTACAACTTCCTGGGCCGCTCAGCCGCTGAACTGATTCTCGGCGACAAGTCCGAACAGATCCGCAACGCACTTCTCCCAGGCGGCAGTGGAAACCCCTACGCGGGCCTCGATGCGGCCGAGCAGGCAATGCTCAGAGAAGTCCACGCACTCGGAATCCCCTGGAAGGGCTGGGAGTTCCCTGACTACCTCCTTGGACGTTCGGATCAGTATCCTAATGGTCTTGACTCCAGCGCTCCGCTGTCGTTCGACCCAACGTATGCCGATGACTTCTGGAACGCTGCAGGGTATCTGGGCACTGAGGACTCCCCATTGGGAGTCCGGGTCCGGGCTGAACTGGCGAAGATGGGCGACACGGTCGCTAACCGCTGGAACATAGCCAACCGCTTCTACTACCGCTACCAGACCCCTCCAGCGAGCGACGGCTGGGTAGGCCTACAACAATTCCTCAAGGCTGACGGCACGGCCCTGTATCCACAGCGGCCCGTGAAGGATCCGGGCTTCTACGGATTCGTGTCCGGAAACACAGCCTTCGACGGCTCCATCAACGGAAAAGTCATTGTGGTGGACAACCTCTACGACACCGACGCCTTGCCCCTGCACGCCGATTGGTACAGGAAGCGTGTCGAGGCCAGCCTGGGCAATGCAGCGTCTGACAGCTACCGGATCTACTACAACGACCACGCTGACCACCAGAACGCACCCGTCTCGGGGGAACGAGCCAAGCACCTGGTCAACTGGTACGGCATGGCAGAACAAGCCCTCCGCGATGTCGCCGCGTGGGCCGAAAACGGGGTAAAGCCGCCAGCATCCACTAACTATGAGATTTCGAATGCCCAGGTCGTCGTGCCTGATAACGCAGTGGCCCGGCGAGGTATTCAGCCTACGGTTGACCTGACAGTCCAAGGTAAGGAATCCGTCACCGTAAAGGCCGGTCAATCAGTGAAGCTCACAGCAAAGGCTCAGGTGCCTCCAGGCACTGGCGAGGTAGTCAAGGCCGAATGGGACCTGGACGGCGACGGCGTATATGAGAACGCGCCGCTGACCCGCATCGGGAACGTAGTTACCGTGCAGACTGACGCGACATTCGATAAGCCAGGAACCTATCTAGTGGCGCTTCGAATCTCCTCGGAACGTAACGGAGACCCGTCAGCCACTTTCGCCCTGGCCCAAAACCTCGACCGCGTCCAGATCATCGTGACTCCGGGCAGCTAAAGACCAAGTCCTAACCCAAAGGAGATCCTCCGACATGACCGGGGCCCAGCTGATGGCGGGGTCCCGGTCATAGTCGTGCACAGCCACCACCGTTTTCCTCAGGAGCAACGGCTGGAATGCCTGGACAAAACTGAAGGCCCCCACCAGAGATTGGCGAGGACCATTTCAGAATTCTGCAGGGAACGATCAGAGAGCCGTCAGGCCACCATCGACCGTGAAAATGCCCCCGGTTGCATACGCTGAATCGTCGCTGGCCAAGTAAACCATGATGCCTTCGACGTCGGCAGCCCGGCCCGCCCTTCCGAGCATTGTGGCGTTCACCAACCCGGCCCGGCTCTGGGGGTCATCGGCGATCGTCTGGACGAGGGGCGTTTCGGTGTACCCAGGGACCACGATGTTGACCCGGATACCGGAGGCTGCGTAGTCCGCGGCGACCACGCGGGCAAGCCCATGAACTCCCGCTTTGGAGCTGGTGTAAGCCGAGAAGGTCTGTCCGCAGGCCACAACTGCCGTGGGGCTCCCCGTGACGATGATCGATCCTCCTCGGCTTTCCATGGCACGGACAGCGTGCTTAAGGGTCAAGAAGGCGCCGCGCTGGTTGATGGCCACGGTGCGTTCCCAAACTTCAAGGTCCAGGTCTCCGACCTTTGCGTCTTGTCCGAACAGTTGAACTCCAGCGTTGGCGACAACGATATCCACGGGCTCACTTGCCAGGCTGAACGCCTCCCGGACGCTGGCCTCGTCGGAGACATCCATGTGCACTGGCAGTGCACGGTCGGTGCCGGTCTCAGCGGCTGCCTTCGCGGCCGCTTCAACGTTGATGTCCGCGAAAAACACCTTCGCACCTTCCGCCGCGAATCGTTGGGCTACCGCCAGTCCTATGCCGGAACCCGCTCCAGTGACAAGGGCGCTCTTGCCCGAGAGTCGATTGCTCGTCATGTTGTCCTTCTTTCTACTGGTATGTGTTGGAAAATAGCTGTCCATGGTTCAAGCACCAGATCCGTGCTGGTGCCGTCGGGCAGTTGGACGCTCTCGGTCTTCCGTTTGGCTGTCAGGTTGGCCGCGTAAAGGGCAATGCCGTCCTCTGCCTGCACTGGGTACAGAACAAGACCGCGCCGGCTCCCTTGTGTACCAAGGATGTTGCGGCCACGTTGGGCGGCGATGGAACTCAAGATGTTCCCGGCCGGTGTCAGACCCGTGGATGAGCTGATGCCGCAGGGCCCTGCCGCTTCGAAGTAACTGATGCTCCGAATGCCGGGGATGCTGAGGGCCGCGATACTGCCCAGCATCCACGCCGCCGCAAAGGGCTCTGCTTGGAGCGGATCGCAGGAAGCCTCGGCTGTTCCGTCCAGACCTCCTGATGTGGATACAGCGTTGAACCGCGGTTTGAGCGTGACCGGGCCAACGTGAAGCGGACGGCCCCCGGAGATCCGCAGTGCGTTGCGTGCCGTGAGCCGCTGCATCGGCAGGCTCTCGACCAGATGGGGGACCTCGGTGGCATGCATCTGGGGCGTGATGCTGTAAACCAACGCCTCGGCTTCGGAGGGCAGTAGGTGGGCGTTGCGGTTGAGCTCGGTGAAATGCGATCGGGCGCCCGCGATGAGCGAGGCGGTCAAACCTGCCTCGTCCGCCGCGGACTTCAAAGCCTTCCACAGGTCCGGTTCCGTAACGTGGCTGGTGGAATGGAAAACGCCGAGCCGTGCAACATTCCGGCTGGGAACCAGTTGCAGCAATCCCGGTACTTGATCGGGTGTTTCGGCGCTGATCCGGACATCCAATGGCACCTGAAGGGCCTTGGCCTGTTCGGCGGCCTGCTTGGCCAATTCGGCAACTTTTGGCGCTCCGGCCACAAGCTCAACCAGTACGGACTCCACCCCCTGAAGGACCCCGGATTCTGCCTGCGGCTCAAGGGTTGAGGCTACAGGCATGGACAGAGCCGGCACCACAGACACAACGTCGGAGGTGATGGCCAGGTCCTCGACGCGGCTGGTCTCGGGTTTGGGTTCCTGACCAGTCGGTGCCGTCAGCGTCACGCTTTGACTGACCCGGCTTCCCGCCGGCACGTCCATTGGGAATGGCAGAGCTAACGGCCGGCTGTACGTTTTAAAGGAGGCGTCAGTCCAGTTGCGCTGGTCTTCCGTTTCGAAAACATCGCCGGTAAATGCCAGATTGCAATCCACCCCGTCACGCTGCCACTGCATACTGGCGACATTCTGGAAAGGCTGATGCGGGCTGATCTCCACCGGGAACCTCGACGGCGTGAGGTCGCCGGAGCGTCCCCCGATAAGAACGTCCCGTCCTGCGTCATCAGGCCTGTGAAGCACAACCAGCCCGATGCGGTTGCTTTGGAAATCGGCAGGCGACTCCCCCTCGAACACCACCACAAGGGAATCGGCGGAAAAAACGATGCTCAATGCCGCGTTGTACTGGCAGCTGAACCCGTCGAATTCGACCTCAAGGAGCAAACGTAAGCCCTCCGCGGAGGCGGAACGTTCAACGGCCCGAACGACCGGGACCAGCGTCTGCCAGTCCCGGTCCCGGACCACCGCACGGATTCCCCGCACCACGGGAACGCCTGCATAGTTGATGTCGGCGATTTCGTCGTTGCGCAGTTCGGCCCGCCATGCTCCTGCCTCGATCACGTCAGATGCTGCGAAGAGCCGTTCTCGGTTGCTTGCCATTACGGCGCCTTGTTTACACGGACGCGCACAGCCATGAAGGGTCGGGCGGGCAACTCAACGCGAGGCCTGCCGGAGTAAGTTCCAGGCAACGTGTCAGTGGTCATCGCCCACGTATCAATAATGTCAATGACCGCGTCCCGTCCCTCAGGGACACTCACGGTCACATACCGGCACTGGCTGTAGCCGTAGTAATGGAGTTCGTACTCTCCTGCGACGCCGCCGGCAGGAGTGGGAACGCCGGCGAGAGACAGTGGCTCGAGACGCCCTGTCGGGGACTCGGCGACAAGCTTGTCGAGGAATGCGATCCTGTCTGCGCTCTGGCCGACCAGCTCCCCGCCCTTGGCCCACCACAGTACATCCTCGGGGTGATAGTAGGTTTCGCCGTGGGTATAGTAGCCTCCGCGCAGATTCGTTTCCCAAACTCGCCGGACAACTTCCTGGGCAGAAAGGTTCCCCCATTCGTATTCAAGGTCACCCTCGTATCCGATTTCATCCATGATGACCGGCTTGCCCCACTTTTCGCGCAGGTCCTCAACCAGCTCAGCAGACTTGTAGTAATCGACTTTCTGCAGACTGCAATGGGTCGCCCACTGCGCGGAGAAGTCGTAGACCCGGGTGCCGTTGTGGATGGACAAAAGGTGGTTGGCGTGATCTTCTTCCGTGACGATTTTGGCGAAGCGCTCCCAGTCCCGGGACGTTTTTGCGGTGAGAAAGTCATACTCGTTGGCCAACGACCACCACACGTTGGGAATGGCTGCCAGGCGGCGCACAACGTAGCGAAGGTACCGGTCATCCGCTGCTGCTCCCAAATCCTGGAAACCCCAACGATCGTAGGGGTGGAACAAAATGACGTCCGCTTCGATGCCCAGCGCGCCCAGATCGCGGATGCGGTCTTCGAGGTGCTGGAAGAATCTCGGGTTGAAGTGGGTGGTATCCCAGGTTTCGTCATCCCGTTCGAAGGGGTAGAGTCCAGGGTCGTTGTCATTGAAGATATACCCCTTGGGAAAGACGCACATCCGGACTTTGGTGAAAGGACTGGTCGCCAGCGTCTCCAGGGTCTTTTTTTCCAGTTCAGGACTCTGATGGGTCCACGCATAAAGAGTGGTCCCCACGGGCCGGTACACCTCGCCGTCGGTGTAAGCGAAGTGGAACGACTCTGCTACGCGTACCGCACCTCGGGCAGGACCAGGTTCAACACGGACAGTGCCGGCGTGCCCGTTGAGGGACCGTGCGGTTGACTCGGTACGGAACTGCCACTGCCCTGGCCTTTCCGGAAGGAAACGAACGAGATACCGTCCGTTTCCGTCGTAAAAACCCCCTACACGGATTTCCACGCCGTCCAGTGAGAAGTAAGCATGGAGTTCGACGTCGGTGAAAGGGTTGCCGTGTGAAGGTCCTTCGAAGGCAATTTCCACAGTCTCGTTGACTCGTCCGGCTGCCGGAACGCTGATCCGTGCCGACGCGAGGGCAACGCCTGGCCCTTCGTATCCTGGGTCGGGAGCTATGGGCGGAACTTCCACACGGTCGGGCACCTCTATGGTGGAAAGCTTGACCCACAGCTTCTCTTGCGCGGCTTCCTTCACGCGGAATACTGTCGCCAAAGCCCCAATGGGCAGATCGCCGGCACTCCCAAAGTTTTCGGGGTGGCTGGTGAATTCCGGCAGTGCTTCAGACAACGCTGCCCTGCCGTCCTCGTAGTCAAGAATCAATCGGGCTTTCGTGTGTTCACCCATAAACGCCATGGTTTACTACTTTCTCTTTTCGTGGCCCGTTGTTTCGGCGCCTTCTAACGTAAATTTCCCAAAGACCCGCAGCCACGAGGGCCACAAACATGCAGATAGCGGCCCAGAACGGCAGGACGTCCAGTGAGATCCGGTCCAGCACAAGACCGCCCATGAACGCTCCTCCACCGATCCCGACGTTGATGGCCGTCGTTTGCAAAGCAGCGGCTGCATTGCGCATCCGGGGGGACGCCGAGATCATCATGCGCGTTTGCAGCATGATGGGCACACCACCGAACACAGCGCCAAGCAAAGCCGACAACAGCCACACGGCCGGCTCGGACCCCGCCACAACTGGTAGGGAGCCAAGAAGCCCCACAAGGACAGCGATGGAAATGAGGAAGAGCCGGATGGGGAACTTGTTGTAGAGGACTCCGGTCAGCGCCACTCCCACGGCACTGGCCACACCACCTATGAAGAGCATGATGGGAACAGCCACAGGAGCCATGTGGGCTACATCCAGCAACCACACCACGTTGAACGTTCCAAAACTGTTTTGGGCGCCCACCACAAGGATGAAGAGCAGGCACACGATCAGGATCGCCGGAAGCGTCGCATCCCGGCGCGCGGCAGGAGGCCCTTTTGAGGAGTGTTTTATGCTGCGTGGAACGGCGATGGATGGCAGCTTCCAGGCCATCAGCAATCCAGTCAGCACAACAAGCGCTGCCAGGACCCCGAAGGAGACGCGCCATCCGAAGGCCTGTCCCACAGCGTTTCCCAGAGGTATTCCCACAACTCCTGCGACCGATCCCCCGGCAGCCGTGAGCGCGGTTGCCTTCGCAAGCTGAGTGGGACGTACAAGATGGGCTGGATATGCGGCCACTACGGACCAGAACGCCCCATGGGCGAGGGCTCCCACAACCCGCGCAGCCAGCAGGAACTCAAACGACGGCGACAAGACCGTGGCGATGTTGCCCACACCAATCAGGGCGAAAGCAATGAGTATCAACGCCTTCCGCGGGACCCGGCGGGTAAGGATGGCGACGGGGGCTGCCGTAAGGATGACGGTGAGCGCAAAGATCGTTATGAGGTGTCCGGCGTCTCCTGCTGACCGGTCGAAGTCCGCAGCGATCTGCGGGATCAGCCCGCCTGGCAGAAACTCCGTGGCCATGGAAATGAAAATTGCCCCGGAGAGCGCAAGAAGTCCATAGAGGGGGAATCCCTCGTTGGACAGGGCAACGGTTTGCTGCCCTGAACGGTCCGGTTTCACGGAAGAAGTCATCCTGTTTCCTCACAAGATTGATTGTTTCTGCCGCGAAAACTGCGGATCAGTGGCCCTTATGGACCGTAGGTCAGTTGGTTGTGCTCGTAGCCCGACGGACCCGAATCGCCATGTATTCGCGGCCGGGCAACTGGACGATGACGCGGCCTTCAAACGGTTCCGGCAGCGTCGTTATCGTCATGTTCCACGTATCGATCACGTCCACATGCCAGGAAGCGCCGGGCGGAACCAGGACCGAGCGGAAACGTGGCCGCCCGATCCCCAGGTATATGACGCGGTGGTCCTGGTCGCCTCCGGTGCGGGAGTCCCAGTCTCCGGGGAGCGGATCCCATCGAGCGCTGGGCGCCTCCGCCACCAGCCGCCGGAGGAAACCGATTCGTTCGGGTGATTCACCCTTGAGGCTGCCCCCCTTGGCCCACCAAATGACGTCATCTGCGTCCAGGTACGTCTCCCCGTGAGTGACGTATCCGCCGCGGACTGCGCCTTCCCAGCAGCGACGGACCAATTCCTGGGGGCTGATGTTGCCCCAACCTTCGGCGACATCACCTTCATAGCCAACTTCATCGATGACTGCGGGCTTCCCCCATCGTTGGCGCCATATGTCGGTGTTCTCGGCGGACAGGTAATTGTCCGTGCGTTGGATGCTGCAGTGGGTCACCCATGGCCGGGAGTAGTCGTAGAAGGAAGCTCCGTTATGTATGGAGAGCAGGTGGCCGGCATGGTCTTCCTGCCCTACGATTGCGGCAAACCGCTCCCAGTCCTGCTCGTTCTTGGTTTGCATGAAGTCGTATTCATTGGCCAGGGACCACCAGACATTGCGGGTGGCGCCAAGCCTGCGAACGATGTAGCGCAGGTAGAGGTCATCAGCCCAGGCCGGCATGGCGGAGAACCCCCATCTGTCATAGGGGTGGAAGAGGATCAGGTCCGCTTCTATCCCCAGTGCTAGGAGACCCTCAATCCGCTGTTCGAGGTTGCGGAAAAAGGCGGGGTTGAACCTGCTGAAGTCCCAGCTGCCGTCAGGATTCTTCTCAAAGGCGAAGCTTTCGGGCTCATTCGCGTTGTAGGAGTACGACTTTGGGAACACGCACATGCGGATCTTCGTAAAGGGGCTTCCGGCCAGGGTGCGCAGTGTCCGTTCCTGCAATTCGGTGCTTTGGTTGGTCCAGGCATAGGCGGTGGTCCCGAAAGGCAGGTAGGGTGTCCCGTCGGCGTATGCGAAGTGGAAGGTGTCACGAATACCTACAGGACCAGGGTTGCCTTCCTCTGGCGCCGCGGCCTCAACTGCGCCTGTGGCTCCGTGGAGTTCGTCGGCATTTGAAGTCACCGTGAATTGCCAAGTGCCGGCCCGTGGTGGCATAAACCGGATACGGTACGTGCCTTCGCCGTCGTAAAAGCCGCCTACGCGCACTGCTTCGCTGCCGGAGCGGAAAGTCGCTTCGAGTTCAACGTCCGTGAAGGGATTCCCGGTTGATGGGCCTGCCAGCACAACTTCGGCCACGCCCCACTGTTGGGAAGGGATCGCCGGACACTTGGCCGAAGTGTGCGCATGCTCGCTGGCTTTCCTGTCTCCCGAGGTGGCAGGCTTCGGGGCATCGGCAGTTGCAATCGTGGGGGACGATTCGACGGCGGCCATATCCTTCCAAAGTGCCGCAAGGTCCGGTGACTGCTCCCCTACCCCGCGTGCCCAGTGCGATACCTCGTCCAGGGTGGCCAGAGGCGTTAGGGACCAGTCATTCCACGTCGCGAATCCGGGAAAGTGCAGCTCCAGAACCCGGGAAGCCGCAGGGTCTGCCAGGATGTCCCTGAGCAAAGCATTCTTCGTGAAAGGCATGTAAGTTTTCCTAGGTTTGTGGGGTGTAGCTGACCGACAGGACGGTCCCGGGGCCTTGCGCGCCTTGGAGGGCCAACATGCGCCCGGTAAATCCGGAGGCGACTTCCGTGGACAGATGGCGCCCATCCAGGCGGCCGAGCTGGACGGTTCCCGTGTGCCCAACGACAGAGAGTACAACGTCATCCGGCCCGCCGTGGCCCAACGGGACTGTCGGAGATTGAGCAGGGACGCTTTCAATGTGCACGATGGTGCTTGAATCAGCAGGGCATGATCCGAGGTCGAACGTTAGTCCGCCGATACGGGCCCACGCCCGTACGACGTCGGATCGGACGGTGATCCCGTAACAGTACCTGTCGTCGATTCGCAGCATGAAGCTGCCCTGCCCCTCGATCGTCGCTTCGGCCCTCCAACTCAAATCCTTCACACGGGTGCAGAGCATTCCCGGAGATCCGTCCCGCATGGGTAGAAGCGTTATGCCACCCCCAGGGTTGCGCTGGGTGACGCTGTCCGGCTCCCCCGCCGGTACTACCCACCGGGGGTTCAGGTCCGGGCCGGAAAAGTCGTCCGAAAATGCTGTGTCTACCGAGGGGACGTGAAACCGGTCCTCATCGAACACCGGCCACCCGTCGACCCAGTCGATGCCCGCAATAAAGGTTTCACGGCCCAGAACATGGAATCCAGGCGTGGACCCCTTGGGACGGACACCAAGGTAAACGGCCGCCCATTCGCCGTCGGGTGTTTGGACCAGGTCAGCGTGACCGACGTTCTGGACGGGGTGGATGGAACTGCGGTGGGTGAAGACCGGGTTGCTGGGACAGGGTTCGAACGGACCCGCTGGATGTGTGCTGCGGGCAGCGGTCACGCAGTGACCGCGTTCGGTGCCGCCCTCCGCCAGCAGGAGGTACCAATACTCGCCGATACGGTACAGATGGGGCGCCTCCACGGCGCCCATTCCACTGCCCTGCCAGATCGGATATGGAGCATCGCGAAGCATGCCGGTGCTGGTATCAAGGCGGGCTTGCAGGATACCGATTTCACCTTCGGTGAAGTTCATGGCCTTCCAGCTCAGGTAGCAATCGCCGCTGTCGTCCCAGCACAGATCCGGGTCGATGCCGATGGCGTCCCCGATGAACACCGGCTCGCTCCATGGACCAGCCGGGTCGGTTGCCCGGACCAGCACCTGGCCGGCCCCGTAATCACTGACATTGGTGGTAATGAACCAAAAGGTCCCATCATGCTCCCGAAGCGTGGAACCATAAATCCCGGTCGACGGTAGCGGGTTCCCCAGTCTGAATTGGGTCCGCCGGTCCAAGACATGGCCGATCTGTGTCCACGTCACCAGATCAGTGCTGTGGAAGATGGGTGCGCCCGGGAAGTACTCGAAGCTGGACGTCGACAGGTAGTAGTCCGGGCCTGCCCTGCAGATTGTAGGGTCAGGGTAAAAGCCGGAAAGGATCGGCTGAATGGCAGAATTCGCCGTCTGCTCCCCGCCTGCGGGCACGTGCGTTGAGGTCGCTGTCATGCCTGGGAGCCTTTCAGGATTTGGGCTACTTTTTCCCGCAGAGAAACGTTCCGGTTGATCCAGGGTTCGGGAACCAAGGCGTATCCCAGATTGCCGACAGGCTCGTCCAGATACCTGGCGAGTTTGTCAGCGGTCTGGGCTTCACCCTGGGGGGCAATGCCGGTTTCGACGGCGGCGTCCACCACGGCTGACCAGGTGAGGGGTTGACGATCCAACAGTTCGCGGATGGTCAGGGCGTTGCCTTCCCCGGTGTCCGGAGTGGGATCGGAAACGGTCCATGTGTGGGTGCCATGCGAAACCACTTCGGGTTCGCTGGTGCCGGGGACGTGAACGGCGGCGGTGGTGCCGACTGGTACGGTGACGTCGAGGGTCAGCTTCCCCCCTTCGCGCTGCCACTGAACCGAAGCTTCACCATACGGGGTCAGGTGCCGTGCAGATGCCTGGGTGAGGGCCGCCGTCGGGCGTGGTTGGACTGTGATCTTTCGGTACCCGGGCGCCGCAGGTGCCAGGCCGGCGACGGTCCGGTGCAGCCAGTCCGCCACAGCCCCCAGGGCGTAATGGTTGAATGAGGTCATACCGCCAGGGTTGACGCTGCCATCCGGTCGCAGGCTATCCCATCGCTCCCAGACAGTAGTGGCACCCATCGTGACAGGGTAAAGCCAGGAGGGGCACCCCGTTTGGAGGAGCAGACGGTAGGCGACGTCCACTTCACCGGCGGCGGTCAGCGCATCACAAACGAGCGGCGTGCCGACGAAACCGGTACTGATGCGGAAACCGCTGACGCGAACCAGGTCCGCGAGCCGGCGCCCCGCCTCCTGACGCTGGTCCTCGCTGGGCAGAAGCGCCCACTCGAGAGCCATTGCATACGCCGTTTGGGTGTCGGAAAGAATCCGGCCGGACGGGGTCACATAGGAGCGGGCAAACGCGGCGCGCACCTCTTCAGAGAGCTTGTGATAGGTTGCGGCGTCCTCATCGTGGCCGAGTACGGCGGCGGTATACGCCAGAACCTCCGCAGAACGCGCCAGATGCGCGGTAGCGACGACGTCGGGGTCCGTTTTGGCCCTGGCAGCGTCTTCGGGCGGAGCGCTGGGGTCGAGCCAGTCACCGTATTGGAAACCACCTGTCCACAACATGTCGTCACCGGCCAGTGAGGCCACCTTGGCGACATATTTGCATGCGCTTGGATATTGCTGTTCCAGGATCTGGCGGTTGCCGGTCCTTTGGTACAAAGTCCACGGGATGAGTACAGCTGCATCTCCCCAGGCAGCTGCGGGGGTGTTCGTGAAGTCCGAGTGGATGACGTCCGGGACCACGTGGGGTACCGAACCGTCGGGAAGCTGCTCGGCGGCCAGGTCGCGGAGCCAGGAACCAAGGAACCCGCCGATGTCGTAAAGGAATGAGGCTGTAGGAGCGAAAATCTGGATGTCTCCGGTCCAGCCGAGCCTCTCGTCGCGCTGGGGGCAGTCCGTTGGCACATCGACAAAGTTCCCGCGGATGCTCCAGTTAACATTCTCGTGGAACCGGTTCAGCAGTTCGTCCGAGGATGAGAACCAGCCGATACGCTTTAGGTCCGAACCGATGACGACCGCTTCAATGTCTTCAGCCTTCAGGTCCGGAACGCCAGTGACCTCGGCATAGCGGAAGCCGTGAAGCGTCAAGGACGGTTCCAGGGTTTCTTCCGGGGCCCCGGCCACTATGAAGGTGTCAGTAGCCTTCGCCGACCGCAACGGCTCCGTGCAGAGCTCATTGTTTTCAAGAACTTCGGCGTGCTGGATGACCACTTCGCTGCCCCCCGGAAGACCGTGGGTCCGAAGCCTGACCCAGCCGACGAGGTTCTGCCCAAAGTCGACCAGTGTCTTCCCGGCAGGCGAAGTGAAGACAGACACCGCCGGGAGCACCTCGATCGGGCGTATAGCCGGGCCTTCCGGGGCGACGAGCCGTGAATGATCCGCGGGAATGACTTCTACCGCGCTGGAGGCAGACGCGGTGACGCCGGCCATCTCGCGCAGGTCGGTGCTCTGGCCGTCGTAAAGGTCGTCGGCAACAATGTGGCTGTTGCGGGCGGTCCAGGAATCGTCGGACAGGAGAACATGGACGGCGCCGTCCGCCGTCGTGACTTCAAGTTGTGCCAAGACGGCCAGGCGGTCTCCGTAGATGGCGCGCTTGTTTTCGAAGCCCAGTCGACCACGGTACCAGCCGTT
The DNA here is from genome assembly GCF_019977195.1 of Arthrobacter sp. StoSoilA2. NCBI lineage: Bacteria > Bacillati > Actinomycetota > Actinomycetes > Micrococcales > Micrococcaceae > Arthrobacter > Arthrobacter sp. StoSoilA2. Next base: position 2,453,912 of record NZ_AP024643.1, on the reverse strand, counting down.
GCCCAGCAGCATGTCCAGGTGGTTCGGGCCCTGCCGCAGCAGCGACGTGACGTCATACGTTTGGTAGCGAAGACGGTTCTCGTAGGAAGTCCAGCCCGGAGCCAGCACCGTGTCGTCGACGCGCTGGCCGTTAACAGTCGGGACGTAGATGCCGTGGGCTGTGGCGTAGAGACGGGCTTTGACGATGTCCGCAGGCAGGTCCAAAATGCCGGAAAGGATGGGGGCCGGCATGGCGGGTGCACCTATATCCGCGGGGCTGACGAAATCGGCTGCCCAGTCTGATGCGTTGAGAAGACCGGCTTCGACCGTCGAGGCTTCGCTCCAGTCACTCCAATTCCCACCATCGGTGACACGGACCCGCACGGCGGCGGACTCCCTGGACTTCAGCTCCGGCGCAGGCCACGGGACCAGCACCTGCTCGTTGCTTTCGACACGGTAGACCTCAGTTGCTTCACCGCGGGTCACCTCGACTTCGTAGGCGATCTGCGTGTATCCGGCATCGGCGACTGGCACGAACCATGAGAGTCGCGGTGTTCCGGTACCCAGCCCAATAACGGGTGAAGTTTCGGTACGTTGATCAAAGCGAAGGCCTTGGGGAGCGGCAACGTGTGCCATGAGTGTCTCCAGACGGTGTTGTATCGGGTGCCGGCCTTGTCAGGAAGGGGCGGCTGGTTAAGCGTGAGGGTCAGAGCTGGGCGGGGGCGCCCCGGGGAGTTTCCGCGGCCTTCTCGGCGGCGAGGAACTGCAAGCGGGCGGCTCGGCGTTCTCGTTGCTTTTTCGGGTCTGCCACAGGCGCTGCCATCTGAAGTCGGCGGGTGTAGTCGTGGCGTGGAGCACGGGCTACCTGATCGGCTTCCCCGATTTCAACCACCGAGCCTTGATACAGCACGGCGATACGGTCGCTGATGGAATTCACAACGCCCAGGTCGTGGCTGATGAACAAGTACGCGACCCCGGTTTGTTCCTGGAGTTCCTTGAAAAGTGTCAGAACACGGGCCTGAGTGGTAACGTCCAGTGCGCTGGTCGGCTCGTCGCAGATGATGACCGACGGATCCAAAGCCAGCGCACGCGCGATGGCGATGCGCTGACGCTGTCCACCGGAGAACTCCTTCGGGTAACGGCTGCCCGAATCGCTGGGCAAGCCAACAGAGTCGAGCAGCTCCCTCACGCGCTGGCGGCCTCCGGACGCACCAGCGGCGGCCATCGGCTCCACCAGGATGTCTTCGACCGTCATTGACGGATTCAACGATGAGTAGGGGTCTTGGAAGACCACCTGGATGCCTCGCGCCACCTTCCGACGCTGAGAACGGGAAATGTTGCTGATGGTGTCACCACGGAACCTAATGGAACCTTCCGTAACGGGTGCGAGTCCAAGGATGGCCCGGCCGATGGTTGTCTTGCCTGACCCGGATTCACCTACCAGGCTCAGGGTCTCGCCCGCCTTCAGTTCCAGGCTGACATTGTCGATAACCTTCTTGGAAAGCCCGTGGCGCCCGGTATAGGTCACGACGAGGTTTTCGACTTGGAGTATGGGAGTAGTCACCTTTACGCCTCCATCAGTTCGACGCTGCGGGACGATTCCAGCAGCGCCTTCGTGTAATCCTGCTCCGGGTCGCTGAACAGGGATTCGACGTCGTTTCGTTCCACAATCCGGCCGTTCTTCATGACACTGACCGTGTCGCAGAGGTCTGCGACGACGCCCAGATTGTGGGTGACAAGGATCATGGCCAAACCGCGTTCGGTGCTGAGCTCGCGCAGGAGTTCAAGTACCTCAGCCTGCACCGTGACGTCCAGTGCGGTGGTTGGTTCATCGGCAACGATCAGGTCCGGGTCCCCGGCAACGGCACCACAGATCAGGACGCGCTGGGCCATACCTCCGGATATTTCGTGCGGGTATAAGCGCATTACGTTTTCAGGGTTGCGGATGCCGACCCGTGTCAGCAGTGCGATCAGTTGTTCTTTGGCTTCTTTGTCGCTGATCTTTTTGACGGCCCGGAGACCGTAGACGAGCTGTGCGCCGATGGTGAAGGAGGGGTCCAGGTTGGACATGGGCTCCTGGGGAATGTAGCCAATGCGCCGGCCTCGCGCATTCTTGAGTGCTTTGTCATCCGCCAACAGGTCTTCGCCATCGAGATAGATGCTGCCGCCGAGAATGAGGGCTTCCTTGGGCAGGATGCCCAGCGTTGAGAAGGCCATCTGGGATTTTCCGGATCCGGATTCCCCAACGAGACCGTGGATTTCGCCACGGCGGACGTCCAGGTCGACGCCGTGCACGACTGTGCGGACACGGTTGGGACCGTCAGGATAACCGACCTTCAAGCCGCGGATGGACAGGAGCGCCTCATCGGATCCTGAGGAAGCGGACGTTGTCCGCGCATTCTGGGCGTCAGTGAGCAATGCCCGTCGGCGTGACCGCTTCAACGTCTTGTTGTGAGCCGAGGACTGGAGTACGTCTCGGAGCACGTTCCCCAGAAGGACCAGGGCAAGAATGGTGAGGCTGATCAACAGCGCCGGCCAGAGCACTCCGAACCGGTTGTTGTAAATGTTGCTGTTCGCGTTCTGCAGGATGCCGCCCCACGACGGCTGTTCCGGATCGCCGAGTCCAAGAAACTCGACACCGGCCTGGATGGCAATACCGGCCGCGGCGACGAAGGAGCTCTGAATAACGACTGGGGCCCGTACGGCCCAGAGGACGTGCCGGCCAATGATGCGCTGGTCCGAAAGGCCGACCACTTTTGCTGCATCAATGTACAACTCCGTCCTGACGCCAAGAACCACCGAGCGGACCAAACGGTAGTAGGTCGGGGCGACCAGGACACCGAAGACTGCCATGGCGACCATCACGTTGGGCCCTGTTAGCGCGAAAAGCGCAATCAGCAGGACGATGCTTGGCAGGGACATGATGAGGTCCGTGACGAAACCGGCAACGGCTTCGAACTTGCCTCGGTAGAACCCTGCGAGGAGACCGGTGGTGACACCGAACAGGACCGCGATCACGAGCACCAACAATGACCCAAGAAGGGTGCCATTGGTACCCCACATGAGCTGTGACAGGATGTCGCGACCGGCGCGGTCGGCACCGAACAGATGCCCTTCCGAGAATGGTTGGGCGTTCACTGAGTTGAGGTTCGCCTCGTTGGGCTGGAAGGGAGCCAGCCAGGGGCTGAGGACCCCGAAAAGTATCACCAGCACGAGGAACACGATGCAGATCATGCCCTGTGGGTTTGTCAACAGGCGCCGCAGTACGGATCGGCCTGCTGCGGGGACCTCGGCTTCAGTCTCAATCATGCTTGCTTCGGCGCTCATCGGGTCCTCGCTTTCGGGTTCAAGACGGAGTTGGCAAGATCGCCAAGGAAATTCACGCTCAACACGATGATGATCGTCACCACGACGGTTCCCATCACCATGGGAACGTCACCTTGCTGGGCCGACTGGTTGGCCATTTGCCCCATTCCGGGAAGTGCCATGACCTGTTCAACGAAGATTGCACCGCCGAGCAGCCCCAAGGTCTGGAGACTGAGGACCGTCAAGCCTGGACCGCCGGCATTCCGGAGCACATGTCTGAAAATCACGTGCGACTCCTTAAGCCCACGGGCCCGCAGGGTACGGACAAAATCCTTGGAGAGCGCGTCCAGGACAGCTCCGCGGAACTGGCTGGCAGCGCTGGCCACTGAGCCGATGAGCAGGGCTACGACTGGCAAGGTGACCGAGAGAATCCATCCGCTGAAGCTGCGGTCAGGGGAAACGTACCCTGTGGCCGGGAAAAGCCGGATGGATATGGCAAACATGAAAACCAGGGCGATAGCGATGATGAACGGCGGAACGGCGGCACCCAGAACAGCGACGAACTGGAGAACCTTATCCAGCCAGCCGCCGTAGACGGCCGCTGCCACGCCCAGGAGGACGCTAAGAATTAGGGTAAGGATCAAGGTAAGGATGACCAGGGTCAGGGTCACCGGCACCCTCGTCGAAAGAGCCGAGGTCACGGTTTGTCCCGTGAAGAACGACTCGCCGAGGTTGCCGGTGACCGCATTGACCAGCCAATCGCCGAACTGCACAAACAACGGACGATCGAGGCCCAGGTTGACCACTTTGCGTTGAACATCAGCCTCTGTGGCCTGGTAGCCCAGGATTGCCCTGGCAATTCCCGTTCCGTTGCCGAACATGAGACAGAACGTTGCAAAGCTGACAAGGAGAAGTATGGCCGCGGAGCGGAGAAGGCTTTTGAGTAGGGATAACATCATTGTGGTCGCTGGGTCTCTTGTGTTCGGTTACTTGAAGTCGCGCAGGAGCGGGTGCAGACCGGAGAAGTCGCTTGATTCCTGGACGTCAACCTTGGGGTTGGATGCGTAGAAACGGTCCATGTAGGCCATCGGAACGAACCAGGCCTGCTCGGTTACGTACTTGTTCAGGTCCTGCTGGGCCTGCTTGCGTTCGGTATCGGATCCGGACAGGACCGTGGCCCAGAGCGCGTCAACGTTGGCGTCCGGCTGGTGGGAGACGTTCCAGATGCCGTCCTTGAGGACGTAGTCACTGATGTCCTGCAGGGATTCACCGTAGTTGCCCAGCTGCCACAGCGGCACGGGGAACTTTCCGCTGAGAAGTTCGGCAATGGCGTTCGGTCCGGACAGGGCAACCTGCTCCACCTTGATGTTGATCTGGGCCAGCTGCTGGGTGATGTACGGCATCAGCGTTTCGTGATTCTGCCCGGTCATGGTCGGAATCTGCAAGGTGAATCCGTCAGCGTATCCGGCCTTTTCCATCAGCTTCTTGGCTTCGTCGACATTGAAGGGGTACGGGTCCTTCATGTCCGGGATATAGGCATCGCTCCCTTCACGGAAGATCTGAAACGCCGGCGACGCATGCCCCTGGTACAGCTTCTCGGACATGGCATTACGGTCAAAGACCATGTTCATGGCCTTACGGACGTCGAGGTTGCCCAGGGCCGGGATCTTCTCGCCGAGGTGGTCGGTGATCAGCAGGCGCGTGGTGCTGCTGCCCTTCAGCGTCTGGATGTTCTCACCTGCACCCTTTGCTTCCTCAAGGGTGGCCGAGGACACCATCGTGCCGTCGATCTGCTCCGTCTTCAGGGCGTTGACCGCTGCTGTCTCGTCTTCCAGAACCTTCAGGACAAGCTTCTTGTACGGGAAGCGGCTGCTGTCCCAGAACGAGTCGTTCTTGGTGAATGTGTAGACGGAGCCTCGGGTGGTGTTGGCAACATCCAGGACATAGGGACCGGAACCGACCGGTACATCAAACTTCTTGCCTTGGATGGATGCGGGGGTGGCAATCTTGGACTCGCACATGCGCAGGGCAAGCAGCGGATTCGGAGCCGGCCAGGAAATGGCTACAGTCTGGGTGTCGGGGGTCGTGACGGTGATTCCGGCCCAACGGCTGGAAGCTCCACCAGCGGTGGCGTAGTACTCAGCGTTGGTCTTCACCGCAGCAGCATCGACAGGCGTGCCGTCCGAGAACTTCACGCCCTCGCGCAGGTGGAGGGTAGCCGTCTTCTGATCGGCGCTGAACTCCCACTTGTCGGCCAGCGATGCCTCCGGTTTACCCGTCTTGTCGCACCGCAGCAGGGAATCCCATACCGCGTCGGCGCTCCACCCCTGGTAGCTGGGCTGAACACCCGGGTCCCAGCCCTGAATGTCAGCCGTCATACCGAGAGTCAGCATTTCTTTGCTGCTTGAACTTCCGCTCGTATCGCCTGTCTGGCCACCGCTCGTGCAGCCTGTCAAGGCTACGAGCCCAACGGCCAAGGGGGCCGCAAGGGCGACTAGGGCACGTCGTCGTGTGCGTCGCATGAAATAACTCCTTTGTTGTTGAGGGCAGGAACGCTGCCAGCAACGGCCGCCAAATTCTCCAGTCGATGACGTGGACCGCAAGGGCGTGCAACGTTGTCCATAAGAACACTAAGCCAAGAGTCTCAACACCGTCAAGGGACTTTTGTTGCTCAGCTCACAGGAGGCCCTGCAAAGTGCGGAAGTGCTGGGATTCTGCGTTCTTTTGTTTATCGTCCTCGCTTCGTCCAACCCGGAAGTTTTGGCATGTCTAGTGCAACGTTGTCCAGCGCGATACACTGAGCTAGCCATGAACTCAGACAGAAGGGGTCGACGGTGACACCCAAACGAACCACATCTACGGAAAAACCGCGCCGGGCAACTCTTCAGGACGTTGCCAGTGAAGCAGGCGTGTCGTTCTCTGCGGTGTCCAAGGTCATCCGGGGTGCCTCCGGAGTAAGCCCGCAAATGCGGGAGCGTGTCACAGCGGCAATCGAAAAGCTCGGTTACCGTCCGCACGCCGGCGCCAGGGCAATGCGCGGAAAATCGTACACGATCGGGGTGATGATCGTGGAGATGAGTTCGCCATTCCAGCCCGAAGTGGTTCAGGGAATTACCGACGCACTTGAAGGTACGCCATACCAAGAGGTACTCATCGCTGGTGGCTTATCACCCTCACGTCAGAAGCGAAGCATAGAAGCCTTGATGGACCGGCAGGTCGACGGTCTTATTCTTGTCGCTCCCTGGATGGAAGCTGCGTGGCTGGAGGAGCTTGGCGCCAAGATCCCGACCGTAGTTGTGGCAAGGCATGGCACGGCCAGTAATTTTGACACCGTCGTAGACGACGAGTATCAGGGCGCCCGCCTGATGGTTGACCACTTGGTCGCCCTCGGCCATGAGCGGATCGTCCATACCAGCATGCCCTCTGGCGGGCTTGAGCCCTTCGTTTTGTCGCATACCGCCCGTAGATACGGCTACGAGCAAGCCATGACACGCCATGGACTTGTCCCGGAGATCGTTGAAACTGCCTATTCGGAAATCGGCGGATACGACGCTGCAATACAGGTTTTGTCCGGGGATGAACGGCCGACGGCAATTTTCGCGGGAGCGGACATCGCTGCCCTCGGCGTCCTCCGTGCTGCCGAGGAGCTAGGACTCCGCGTTCCTGAAGACCTAACCGTTGCCGGCTACGACAATATTTACGTCTCTGCCATCGGCCGGATCTCATTGACCACAGTGGACCAGTCAGGCCAGCTCACGGGAGCCAACAGCACACGCTTATTGCTTGAACGTATTGGCGGCCGAACCCAACCGGCGCACTATGTCATTGCACCCCAGTTGGTGCCCCGCCATACCAGCGCCGCGCCCGGGCACGTTGGACAACCCGCGTCGGTTTCGATCAACCAGTAAGCAGCCACGGGATAAGGCTTGACGGACATGATGCTGAGCTCTCGCCGCACACCCACGCTGGTTCTGCGCAAATTCAATTCCCAATCAGGGTGAATCACCGCTCGTACAAGGACAAAATGGCGATGACCGCAGAAACGATTCCGCCAACAGCCGGATCCTCAGCCGCCCCCAAATCGCGGCAGCCGACCCTATATGACGTGGCAATGTTGGCCGGTGTGTCACATCAAACCGTCTCTCGATACCTCAAAGGCGGGAGCTCACTTCGACCTGCCACGGCTGAGCGCGTCGCAAAAGCTCTCTCCCAGCTCAACTACAGCCCAAACCTCGCCGCCCGCGCTCTCCGTTCCCGCGAACCCTACACGATCTATTTCATCGTTCCGGAACCCTCCATCCAGGTCCCACCCAGAATGCTCAACAGCGCCAAAGCCGCTGCCCAGGCCAATGGGTATCGCGTGGAGATCGTTATATTGGATCCATATAAAGAGAACAGGGAATCACAGTTCCACCGATTGTTTTCACTCGACGATGTCGCCGGAGTCCTCTCCTTCGCACCTCTGCCGCGGTCCATCTCCGACCGGTCCTTTGCCCAGCCGCCGTTGGTGGTTGCCGGCGACTGTGACGACAATTTGCGGCTACCGGGAACGCTCGTCGACGGCGCACCTGTTGCCGCCATCGTGCGTCACCTTGCCTCTCTGGGTCACTCGAACTTCGTCCACGTTGCTGGCCCAACTGACTGGACGGCGGCCCGTAGTCGCGCGGCCGTCTTCTCCCAGACCATCATTGAACTGGGCTTGACCTCGCACGGCATCGAGGCCGGCGACTGGTCCGTGGCCTCCGGTTACACGGCCGGCCAACGAATCGCAGTTCATAAACACGTCACAGCCGTTGTGGCCGCCAACGATCAGATGGCAATTGGCGTGATCAGGGCCCTCCACGATAGCCGTCTCAAAGTCCCCGATGACGTCAGCGTCATCGGCTGGGGCGACGTAGAGGAATCTTCCTTCCTTGTCCCCTCACTTTCGACGGTTCGTATGGACCTGGAAGCCTTGGGCGCCAGGAGCATGATGAAGCTCATCGGACGAACCCGCAACGCGCCCGGGCCGGAATTACCCGCACTCGCTGACTCCCGGATCTTACTGCGCGAATCCGTTGGACCTGCACGGAAGCGGGCACCGCAGGTGGCCTAGCACTCTCACGGGCGCAGTCCGCCCGGCCGGTGACTGCGGTACACGCGCTAAGCCAAAAGACGGCTCCTGGCCATACCCGAGAATGTCATCACTCCCCTGCCCGACGAGACCCTGGCATCGCCGAAAGGCAGCCGAATGCTGCGAATCGACGGACTCGACACCAACTTCTTCTGCAGGACCGGCTCAGCGATCCGGAATCGCCCATTACCTGGCGTCCGCGGAAGGAAGCGCCGGCTCCGGTGCGCTGAGAGACATCGCCTCCCCCGCCGTCGACCAGGTCTGCCTCACGGCACCGGGGGCGCGTCTCCCGGCTCCACGAAGCGATGCGTCCGCTCGATCTCGGCAATCTTCGGATCGGTTTCATCGGCGCCATAATCCGATGGCCGGGTCTTGTCCGGCCCTGCCGGCACCTTCAGCGCGCGCAGCACCAAGGTGAGGACAGCGGCGACGATCAGGTTGAGGACGAAGGCCGTAACGGCGATATACACGGTGAAGTCGGTTCCCGGGACGGGGGCGACGGATCCACCAAAATGCGCGTGGGTCACCGGGTTGACGACGTTGTAGGCCGAGACGGTACCGAAGGCTATGCCTACCGCCCATCCGACAAGCAGCGCCCAGCGGTCAAACCATCGCGTGTATAGGCCGGCTACAACGGCCGGGAACGTCTGGAGGATCCAGATACCGCCCAGCAGCTGCAAGTTGATCGCCGTGGTCTGGTCCATGGCGACGACGAAGATGAGCGCGCCAACCTTGACCACCAGCGAGACGATCTTGGAGACGCGCGCCTCTGTCTTGGGGTCGACGTCGGGCCGGATGAAGTCCCGGTAGACGTTGCGCGTGAACAGGTTCGCCGCGGCAATGGACATGATGGCCGCCGGCACCAGGGCACCGATGGCAATGGCCGCGAGGGCAACTCCGGCGAACCACGCCGGGAAGTGGTCCAGGAACAACTGCGGGACCACGAGTTGGGGATTGACCGATCCATCGAGGTCAGTCGGCTTGGTACCGGCTTTGATGGCCACGTAACCCAGCAGGGCGAGGAACCCGAGCATGAGCGAGTAAAGCGGCAGGATGGCTGCGTTGCGTCGGATCGTGTTGCGGCCTTTTGACGCGAGGACGCCAGTCACCGAGTGCGGGTACATGAAGAGGGCCAAGGCTGAGCCGAGCGCCAGGGTCCAATACGCGGAGTAGTTGGCGCCGCCCGGGATGAACACCCCGGCGGGCTTGCCCGTTGCCTGGTTCACTGTGCCCAGCTTGGTTTCCGCCGCACCGAAAATCGTGTCCCAACCGCCGAACTTGATCGGAAGGTAGATGACCGCCACGATGACGGAGAGGTAGATGAGCAGGTCCTTGACGACGGCGATCATGGCCGGCGCCCGCAAACCTGAGGTGTAGGTGTAGGCGGCGAGCACGACGAATGCGAGGATGAGCGGCAGGTCCGTCAGCAGCACGTTCTCGGAGCTGCCGAGGCCGAGCACCGTGAGGACGGCCTTGATGCCCACGAGCTGGAGGGCGATGTAAGGCATCGTCGCCACAATGCCGGTGATGGCGACGGCGAGCGACAGCCACCGGCTCCCGTACCGGCCACCAACGAAATCCGCCGAAGTGACGTAGCCGTGCCTGTGGGACACGGACCACAGCCGGCTCATGATGATGAAGATGATCGGGTAGAGGACGATCGTATACGGCACGGCGAAGAAGCCGGTCACCGCGCCCGTGGCCCACATCGCTGCAGGCACGGCCACGAAGGTGTAGGCCGTGTATAGATCGCCGCCCAGCAGGAACCAAGTGATCCACGTGCCGAAGCCACGGCCGCCCAGCCCCCATTCATCGAGGCTGTGGAGCCCCTCGTCCGACTTGCGCCACCGAGCGGCAAGGAAGCCCATAACAGCAACAATGACGAACAGCACGATGACGATGATGAGGGCGATCCAGTTGATCTCGCGTCCGTTCATGGCCTGTCCCCTCCGTTTCGGTTCCCGGCGCGGGCCGCTGTCCGCCGTCGTCGATCCTCCGTACTGACCAGCCAGTAGGCGATCCCGCTGAGCCCTGCGGAGATGGGCACCCAGAGCAGCTGGTACCAGTAGAAGAAGGGCATACCGCCCAGGCGTGGCGCGTCGAACGAGTACAGCTGCGGCATGAGTGGGAGCACGATCGCGGTGACCAACAGTACGCCTGCCACAACGTAGGGTAGCGGCCTCGCCGGCCCTCGGGTTGGCGTCTCGCGGGTTGGCTGTCCGCCCGGCGGAACTGCGGGGAAGGGGCCCTGATCCGGACCCGCACCATTTTGATTGGACACCACGACCTCCTTGTCGACCATGGTTGGAGGGCGAATATGCCCTCCTCAACTCTTTTGTACCGCTGTGTGTCCCGCTCGGGAAGGCCTCTTCGGCCTATCCGAAGCCTGTTTGTTCACCGCAGGATTCTCTTCCTTATCGAGCCCGGAATGATGCGACCCGGCATGGTCCACACCACCAGCGGAGGGTGGCTAGGCTGGGTGGATGGCAACACTAATTCTCGTGCGGCATGGCCGCACCACAGCCAACGCCAGTGGACTGTTGGCGGGTAGGGCCGACGGCATCAGCCTGGACCAACTGGGGTGCGATCAAGCAGCCCTGGCCGGTGACCGGCTCGCTGCTGTGCCCGTCGCCGGAGTGGTATCGAGCCCTCTTGAGCGTTGCCGGCAGACCGCCCGGCTCATCATCGATCGCCAGGCCGGCTCGCCGCAGGCAGTAGTCGATCCCGATCTCACCGAATGCGATTACGGTCAGTGGCAGGGCCGGAAGCTCGATGATCTCGCCACCGAGGATTTGTGGCCCATGGTGCAGTCGCAACCGTCCGCCGTAGTCTTTCCCGGCGGTGAATCCATGGCCGCGATGCAGGCCAGGTCCGTGGCAGCGATTCGACGCCACGATGCTGCCTTCGAAGCCCGGAACGGGCCAGGGGCCGTGTGGGTGGCCGTCAGCCACGGTGACGTCATCAAGTCAATCCTTGCCGACGCACTCGGCATGCACCTTGACCTGTTCCAGCGAATAAACGTCAGCCCCGGTTCCGTATCAATCATCCACTACAGCGCGAGTCGCCCCAGCGTCCATGCGACCAATACCGAAGCTGGTGACCTGTCATGGCTGTCCAACGGCATCCGTTCGGGCGATGCACCGGTGGGCGGCGGTGCAGGACAGAAGACGACGTGAACGTCATGTGCCTAAACTACTGGCATGCCTACACGCGTTCACGAGTTTGCCTGGCCTGATCGGGTTGTCATTGGCACCATTGGCCTTCCCGGAGCGCGCACGTTCTACCTGCAAGTGCGGACCGGGGCGCAGATCGTGAGTATTGCCCTTGAGAAGCAGCAGTCCGCCCTGCTCGCGGAGAAGATCGACGAACTGCTCGATCAGCTCCTCACCGTCGACGGCAACCCCTTCAGCGTCCCTACGGGTACACCCATTGAACTCGTCGACAATGACCCGATCGAACCTCCTGTGGAGCAGTTCCGCACCGGCGCCATGACCTTGGATTGGGACCCAACCACAGCCCAGATCGTCGTCGAGGCATACCCCCTCATCGACGTTGATGCTGACGACGAGGACGAACCGCTTGTTGAGGACGGCACTAACGAAACCGAAATGATGCTGGTGCGAATGCCGGTTGGCACCGCCCGCGCGTTCGCGAAGCGCACCCGTGAGATTGTGGACGCCGGGCGGCCGATATGCCCCCGCTGCGGTTACCCCATGGATGCGGACGGGCACGACTGCACCTTGCCCGAGGTCTAATGCCGGCGCTGGACCTGATGACCGCCGAGCTGACGCTTTCAGGGCGCATCACGACGGCCTCAAACGCCACATTCCTCGGCAGCATCGGCGACGTGCCGGTCGTCTATAAGCCAATAGCGGGCGAGAGCCCCCTATGGGACTTTCCCGACGGCACCCTCGCCCACCGGGAGGTGGCCGCGTACCTGGTCTCGCAGGTTCTCGGCTGGAACGTCGTGCCGCGCACCTGGCTGCGTGACGGTCCTCTGGGCGAAGGGATGGTGCAACTCTGGCAGGAGCAACAGCCCGCCCAAAGCGCGGTGGACCTGATTGCAGCGGACCACCTGCCAGAGTCAGGTTGGAAACACGTTCTCGAGGGACAAGATGAAAACGGTCGGATGGTGGCCCTCGTGCACGAGGACTCGCCGGCGCTGAGACGTATGGCGGTGTTCGACGTCGTGGTCAACAACGCGGACCGCAAAGGAAACCACATACTTGCCATGACGGACGGGCACCGGCACGGTGTGGACCACGGACTCACCTTTCACAGCGAACCTAAACTGCGTACGGTGCTATGGGGATGGCTGGGAGAGGCCCTGACAGCGGAGGAACTCGACGGGATCGATCGCGTCATCGAAGGACTGAAGAGCGAGCTGGGCCGGAATCTGGCGGACCTGCTGACTTCCGAAGAAATCGCATCGCTCACCGCGCGCTGCGCTCGGCTCCGGCTGACGGGACGATTTCCGGCCCCGGTCGGTGGAATGCCGGCGGTCCCCTGGCCGCTGTTCTAGGGTCAGCTACCGGCTACCGGCTACCGGCTTCGCGGGCTGAGTCGTCCGGTTCTCCCCTGTGCCAAGTCTTACCGTCAGGGGTTCTCAGCCTTACGACTGATTTGTGGGCTCCCAGCCCTTTCCTTCCGCCCGGTCAGAACAGAGCCTGAAGGCGATGTCTGCCGCCTTGCTAGTTGCCACGGCAGGTAAAACGTCCGATCCCCGGCTTCCTTTCCCGGCTTCAAGCCCGGCAGCGTAACCGACCATGAAAGCCGTCACCGGCGCTGCTGCATGGATCACGGAGTCGGCAGATTTCCTGGCCAGATCAAGGACAAGTTCCTGGTCAACCTCAAGATCCAGGATGTGCAGCGCCCGGGCCAGTTCCTGGCTCCACTGGGACAGAACCTGTGCTTCGTCGTCGCTGGGCATGATTTCTCCTTGCCGAAAGTCTCAAGTGGTTCGGGGGTGGTGCCGTGGTTCGGTGTGGTGCCACGAGAATACAAGGCATTGCTCCACAAGTCAGGGGGTTGCCGGCAAATTGGCCGGCGACCGGGCATTCGCCCGCGCCGCTTCTGGACAGGGCTTAATCACTGTTCATGGACGGCGACCGTGACAGACTGGTGCCATGCTGCTCGATGAGCTCGTGAGGACCTCGGAAGCCGTCGCGGCCACCCGCTCCCGGGTCGCCAAGATCAACGAACTGGCAGGCCTGCTGCTGCGCCTCGACCCCGCGGACATCCCGACGGCGGTCGGCTTGCTTACGGCCAAGCCTCGCCAAGGCCGAGTCGGGATCGGCTGGAGCGGCATGAGGGCGGCCAAGGGCAAGCCCGCTGCTGAGACGACTCTCACCATCGCCCACCTCGACGCTGCCTTGGACCGGCTGCTGGCGGCCGCAGGCGCTGGGTCGACCGTAGAACGCGCCGCCATCCTTCGGACCCTGATGGCGGAAGCCACAGAACGAGAGCAGAACTTCATCGCCGGCGTGCTGCTCGGGGAACTTCGTACCGGTGCGCTTGAGGGCGTATTAACGGATGCCGTTGCCCGTGCCGCCGATCGCCCGGTCGAGGCCGTACGCCGCGCAGCGATGCTCTCCGGCGATCTCGGCGCGACTGCCCTGCTGGCGATCACGGGCACCGCGGCACAGCTTGACGCAGTCGGCCTCGTCGTCGGGCGTCCGGTCCAACCCATGCTCGCCGCAACCGCGGCCAGTGCCAGCGAGGCGTTGGAGACGACGGGGGAAGCGTCCGTGGAATACAAACTCGACGGCGCACGCATCCAGGTGCACCGTGCCGGCGACGACGTGCATATCTTCACCCGCACCCTGGCCGAAGTGACCCATCGGTTGCCCGAGGTGGTGGAGGTGGTGCGCGGACTGCCGGTGCGCGATGTGATCCTCGACGGCGAGACACTGGCACTCGACGAGGACGGCGGGCCCAGACCGTTCCAGGAGACCATGTCCCGGTTCGGGGCGAACGCGGCCCGCACCACACTGCTGCATCCGTGGTTTTTCGACGTGCTGCACGTAGACGGGCGCGACCTTCTCGACGAGCCGCTGGCCACACGAATCGGCGTGCTTGAGCGGATCGTCCCCGATCACCGCATCCCAGGGAAAGTAACTGCGGATGCAGCTGTTGCCGAGAGCGTTTCGCGCGATGCCCTGGACGCCGGCCATGAGGGTGTGGTCGTGAAGGCGCTGGGCTCGTCCTACGCCGCCGGGCGGCGGGGTTCGAACTGGATCAAGGTAAAGCCGGTGCTCACCTACGACCTGGTGGTGCTCGCCTGCGAATGGGGGTCAGGACGACGCGCCGGGCTGCTGTCGAACCTGCACCTCGGAGCCTTGGACCCTGTTGGGGAGTTCGGCGAACCCGGCGATTACGTGATGGTGGGCAAGACTTTCAAGGGCATCACCGACGCGCTGCTGAAGTGGCAGACTGAAAAGTTCCAGGAGTTGGGGGTGCGGCGTACTGCGGGCACCGTATGGATCGAGCCGGTCACCGTGGTCGAGATCGCCATCGACGGCGTCCAACACTCTCCCCGCTATCCGGGCGGAATCGCCCTTCGGTTTGCACGCGTCAAGCGCTACCGTGACGACAAGACCGCCGCCGAAGCCGACACGATCCAGGCCTTGCGCGCTCTGCTCCGTACAACAGGGGGTAGAAAGGTATCGCCCGCACCGGCGGAGCCGGATCCCCGGGCCCTGGCTGAGGAGCCTTAATCTGGATGTTGGTTGAGTTCGACCAGTGTGGCGGCGGCCGCACGGGCCGCCGATCGAGAGCCAGGCACTTCCAAAATCCGCATCAAAGGTTCCCTTGACAGAGTCCTCCATCGGCCCTAAGTTTATTGCAACCGATCTCAGCAACCGATCTCACTGCTAATTTCGGAAAAATGCAACCGATCTCAAAGGAGAGACTCGATGATCAACTGGCTCCTCCCGATCGTCGGTGGCCCACGTTTGGTAGGCATCGATTGAGCACGGCATGCTCCCGCATAAGCAACCCAGTTCACAGGAGAAATTCATGATCAAAAAGCGATGGGGCTTGGCGCTCGTCACAGCTGTCGTGGCCGGCCTCGCCCTCAGTGGCTGCTCCCCCTCGGCTTCGGAACCCAAAGGTCCCGTGACGCTCAATTACTGGGACTTCCTCGATCCCACCCAGGCGAATCCGCGCTCGAAGGCACTCAAGGAAAACATTGCCAAGTTTGAGGCGGCAAACCCCGATATCAAGATCAACCTCTCTGTGGTTTCGCTTGGCGACATGTTGAACAGACTGCCGCAAGCCGCGGCAGCAGGTCAGGCTCCTGACGTCTTCAAGATGTTCACTCCCGTAGTGCCCCAGATGGCGTCAGCCGGCGTCTACGCACCGCTGCCTGAGGCTGCTTCCAAGGTGACTGACTGGCTGCGTCCGACCGACACTCTTGCCGGCCCTGACGGCAAGCCGGTTGCCGTGCCCTATGAATACCGAACCTGCGCCCTCTACTACAACCAAAAGATCCTTGACCAGATAGGCGCGACCGTTCCCACCACGTACGACCAGGTTGTCGACGTTGCCCGGAAAGCTGCTGCTGCAGGATTCACCGGCTTCGGGACCGGCTTCTCGGACACCGACAACTCGGCAATCATCAGCACCTTCTTCAACTGCTTCATGACACAGGTTGACCAGGAAATCTGGAACAAGGATGGGAAAGCGGATTTCGCAACAGCCAAAGGCAACGAGTTTGGTAACTTCCTTGCCAAGCTCAGGGACGCAAAGGCTTTGGGTAGCAACGTCGTATCAGACACTTACGGCACAGTAGCTGACGGCATGGCGAGCGGCACGGTCGCCATGGCAGTTCTGGGCACGGAACGAGCAGTTTCCTTCGGCTCGCAGAACAAGGACCTTAAGTGGACGGCCTTGCCTAAAGCGAGTACTGGCGATACGACAGGTACCACCATTGGCTGGACGTTGGGCATAGGCAATGGCAGCAAGAACACCGACGCCGCCTGGAAATTTATCGAGTACATGACCGGGCCGGAAGCCGGTGCCCTCATGGCAACCGGCGGTGAGGTGCCCACCCGGGCAGCCACCTACCAGCAACCGTTCTTCTCCACGCCTGAGGCAAAGACCGTCAATGACATCGCAGCCTACGTCAAGACCAACAGTGAGCCACGCACCTATTCCAACACCTGGACCGCACTTGCCACTGGTCTGTCCCAAGCCGGGCAGAAACTGACCCTCAACGGTACGTCAGGCAACGACTTTATCCGTTCCGCGCAGGACGCGGCCAACAAGAAGTAGCCGCCCGATATCAGGGGAGCCTGACCAAATCAGGCTCCCCTCGGAAGGAACACAGATAATGTCAACAAAAAGCCCAACCCGCACCTCACGCCAGACTGTGGCTTCCCCTTCAGGCGTCGATGCTATCCGCCGGGTCCGTAGGGATCGAATGGTATGGCTCTACGTCGTCCCCGTCAGCGCCGTCTTCCTCTTTGTTTTTGTGGGGCCGCTCATCTACACAGCGTGGACGGCCCTCCACGAGACGACTTATTACCAGATAGGGAAATTCTCGGGTCTGAATTCGTTTGTCCGACTGTTCTCAGACTCCGAACTCCCGAGCCGCATCTGGACAACCTTGGTATTCTCGCTCGGCGCCCTGGTTATCGCCTTGCCGGCCGGGCTTCTGTCTGCGATCGTGCTCAACAATCTTCACCGCTTCAAGCGCTCCGTCCGGAGCCTCTTCCTGCTGCCTTGGCTGATGTCACAGGCCACTGCAGGAACAATCTGGCTCTGGTTCCTCAATCCCA
This sequence comes from Arthrobacter sp. StoSoilA2, assembly GCF_019977195.1. Classification (NCBI taxonomy): domain Bacteria; kingdom Bacillati; phylum Actinomycetota; class Actinomycetes; order Micrococcales; family Micrococcaceae; genus Arthrobacter; species Arthrobacter sp. StoSoilA2. The sequence continues at coordinate 2,436,734 of NZ_AP024643.1, read as the reverse complement.
ATTACGGTCCCGCTTCCGCTATCACCAAATCCCTCGGATTCGGACCTACTGATGTGTTCTCATCACCCGGCAGTGCGCTTGTTGCAGTAACTCTGATGACAGCCTGGTGGTCCTACCCCCAGGCCATGCTCCTCTTCCTGGGCGCCCTTCAAACGATTCCTGAAGAGCTTCGCGAAAGCCTGAGGGTAGACGGCGGCGGTATCTGGCACCAGTTCGTGAATATCACTCTGCCCTACCTACGCAACACCATCGTCTCCGTCGTCGTCGTTCTTCTCATGCTCTATGTGCAGATGGTCACCATCATTTTGGTCACCACAAGAGGAGGCCCCATCGGGTCTACAGAGACGCTGTCCATGCGTGTCTACAACCAGATGTTCGACAAGTTTGATCTCTCCGGAGCATCAGCAACGGCAATCCTTCTTTTCGCCGTCAACATCGTCCTGACTCTCGTCGCCATTCGCTTCCGACGGAAGGAAAGCCTGTGAGCATCACAACCCCGCGCCGCCAGCGACGCCTGGGCAATGTCATTCGTGCGGTCCCGTCCTGGGCGTACGTCATTCTCTCAGCCGCGGTGGTCCTTCCTCCGGTCGCATGGATCCTGTCCACTTCGCTCAAGACCGCCTCGAGCACCCTGGAATTTCCTCCAAGGTGGATACCGGCCCCATTCTCTGCCGAGGGCTATATCGGCCTGCTGACGTCGACCAACATGCGCTTTTTCGCAAACTCCCTCATCTATGCGGTCGGCTCTATCGTCCTTGCCCTGGCCATTTGCATCCCGGCAGCGTACGTGGCAACGCGGTACCGGAGCCGCCGCATGGAAACACTGATGACCGGGATTCTGGTCCTGTCCATGGTCCCGGCGATCGTGGTTTTCATCGCGCTGTACTCCATGTTCGTCAAGACCGCCTTGATCAACACCTACCCGATGCTGATCATCGTCTACACGGCAATCATCTGTGGACAAACCATCCTGTTCCTGCGAAATTTCATCGAGAACATACCCGTCGAAATCGAGGAAGCGGCGGCAATCGACGGATGCTCCCGAATGCAGATTTTGTGGCGCATCATCCTCCCGCTCATCCGGCCCGGTATCGCTGCTGTGGCAATCTTCATCTTTGTCTTCGTTTGGAACGACTTCCTTGTGGGCACCGTCCTCGCCACCACAGAAGACATGAAGACCGTCCAGAACGGCATAGTGCGATACATAACCACCGGCTTCGGTAGCTTCTGGGGACTCTTCGCCGCATTCATCGTCGTGGCTTTCATCCCCGTACTCTCAATCTTCCTCGCATTCCAGCGCTGGTTCGTTGCCGGCATGACCTCAGGTGGTGTCAAGGGGTAGCCTATTCGCCGAGGTTTGGTCCTCAGGCGGGCGTGGTGCCACGGTAAATGCAACATTGGCGGGCAGGGTGCACCCTGCCCGCCAATTCGCTTATGAATTTTCGCTCGAGCGCCAGTCGGGCGGCTGAATCAGTTCTACCCGATTCCCATCCGGATCGAGTAAGTAGATCAGCAGACCTCCTGCAACCGGTCCGGACGTGGGCGCGACCGGTTCGGACAAGGCCCTGTATCCGAGCTTCGTCATTCTGGCGTAGACCTCGCGCAGGTCAATATCCGTGAAGGCAAGATGTGCCGTGCCAGGCTGTGCTTCCGAGGGATCAACGGCAGGCGGAGGATCCTCAACCTGGACCAGCTCCAGGTGAAAGGTCCCATCACCGGCTGTGAGCATCATGGCTTTGACCTTGACGTTCGGACGGCTGTACAGCTCGCCGACGTAGGGGCCCGAGGTCCACTCATTCAAACGGGTAAAGCCCAGCCCTTCCACGTAAAACCGGGCGCTGCGCTCCAAGTCTGCAACGTGCAGAGCGGTGTGATGATGACGGATTGCTGTATGCATTTTTCCTCTAATTCCTGACTGAATCGAAATATCTGCTCAAGGATGCGTGCGGGTCAGGTTCCTATTCCCAGATGTGCTCCGCCTGCCACGTCGAGGGACACTCCAGTGATGTAGCGATTGTCGGGATCAGAAAGGAACAGGATGGCACGGGCAACTTCATCGGGTTCGGCAAAGCGGCGCATCGGTAGCTGCGCTGCCCGCTTGGCCCGGTTTGCTGCTGCGTCCGGGCCGGAGTCCCTGGCGAATTGAGCCCACATGGGCGTGTTCACCGGTCCTGGTGCAATGGCGTTCACTGAGATGCCGTTGGGTCCAAGCAATTCGGCGAAAGACCACATAATATGCAGGACCGCGAGCTTGCTCGCGTTGTAGGGCAGATAGTTGAGCCGTGCTTCTTTGGCCGCAACTGAGGACAGGACTACGATGGCGCCGGATGTGCCGGTCTCAAGCATCGATTTTGCGGTCTCCCGGACCATGGTGAAGGTCGCGGTGGTATTGATCCTCAGGATGGAGTCGAACTCTTCGGTGCTTGTTTCCATGATGTCCGGTGTGGGGCCGAGCACTCCCGCTGCGTGGACGAGGACATCAAGACGGCCATATTTGGCTTGTATGTCCTGGATAACCGTTGCGCACTGTTGTTCAGAGGTGATGTCGAGGGGATGGAATGCCTCCAGGGACTGGTCCTCTTTCGGGGAACGGTCTGCGCCGATGACGATGGCACCTGAGGCTGTGAGTGCGCTGACTGCAGCATCGCCGATTCCTCCGCTTGATCCGGTTACCAGAACCACCTGGTTTTTGAGGCTCATCGGTTCCCTCCGCTCTGGGCGCGGCTCATCCGCGGCGTTCCTGTGGTCGGGGCATGAGGTGCTTGCGTCATGTTCATTTCCTTACTCGATATTGCTCGGTCGGTCGCCATTGGTTCGCGTTTTGTCTATTTCGCGTTCTGCTGATGCTGCGTGATGAACCTCCCTGGCATCGGGGGCTGCCCCTGCACGGATTGCGTCGGCGATCTCTGTGGCACGGAGTGCCTGGGCGAATGAAACGGCCGGCGTTTCACCCGCACAGAACCTCAATGCCGCTTCCGCCTGGCGGAGGAAGAGGTCAGAGGGATCGAAGGTCTGCTCTTGTTGGCCGCCGTCCCGGTCCCACACGTGCAGGGAATCGTTTGACCACAACATCCGGCCGCCATTGGCAAGGACATCGATGGTCAGGCTCCAATCGCCCTGGTTGAGACCTTCGGGTTCTTGCCAAGGGGACCAGTAAGTCTGCAGAGTGAACACCACTCCAGAGGGGAATTCGAGCGTGGAGACGACGTGTTCTGGCACCGGAGATCCGTAAAGGCTGTTGCTGGCGCTGGTGGCCAGGACCTTCGGGGCACCCTTGAACCACGACGAAACCAGTTCTATGGCGTGAATGCCGTTCACTACCGCGACGCCACCCTCCTTGGGATCAGCACGCCATGAGTCAACGTTCTGCTTATGGGCAACCGAACGAACAGTAATGGCAATAACGTCGTTGTCGCTGACCCACTGCGATACGGATGGAACGCCTGGATGCTGGTGGAGTGTGTATCCCACCATGAGCCGTTCATTGACTCCCGAAGCAGAGGCCATGAGTGCAGCACCTTCTGCATCTGCCGCCACCGGCTTTTCAGTCAGCACCCGGAATCCCCTGTTCAGCAGATCCGCACAGATGGCCGGTTGCAAGGTTGTTGGCAACGCGACGACGACCAGGTCAAGGTGATCAGGCAGCTCCAGGACGCTGGGCACCAAGTGCGCACCCAGCTCCTGTGCGAGCGCAAACCCCCGCTCGTCCTGCTCCACAAGGTGGGTGACATTTGCACCGGCTTTGGCGAATGCGCGGGCATGCCGGGATCCGGCCCAGCCGGCCGCTCCCACCACAGCGACGCACGGTGCCTGTGCCGCCGTCGTCATGATGCGGGTCCTGCGAAGATCAAGCCTGGGGTGAAAGTGTAAGTCATGAAAACTCTCCCTTGAGTCCATTCAAAATGTCGATGAGATCGGTTGTATTAATGGGCGACACCAACATTTGGTGTCGCAGTAAGGGTGTCAAGGGCCTTTATCAAGCATGCGTGGCTTGTTGACCATGATTGCCCCTGCCACAAGCACCACGAGCCAGGCACCGAGCATGCCAAATGAGGGCAGCCAGTCGTCCCCTGGACTGTGCAGGAGCGCGAAAAGAAAAGGGCCGATGCTTGCGAAGGCGTAGCCGGTCCCCTGGGCGAAGGCGGATAAACTTCCCGAGCCGGATTGCGTTCGTGTCCGCTTGTTGATCATGGTGAACGCAAAGGCATAAGCGCCTTGGCCCAGGCCCGCAATGACGACCCAGACCGCTGCAGAGGCTGGTGGGGCGAAGATTATGCCTGCATAACCGACGGCAAATGCGAGGACAAAGAGGATTGCCACAGGTAGCGGGCGTGGCATTCTTACGACAACCACAGGCGCAACCAGGGCGACCGGCAAAGCGAGGATCGAATAGAGCGCCAGCATGGATCCAGCAGCGTCCGGGCCCGTCCCTCTGTCAACGAGAACCGCCGGAAGCCAAGTCAGCGCCGCAAAGGTGTTGCTGGAGCAACCAGCAAAGATCATCGCTGTGCCCCAGCCGATTGATGATCTCCATGGTTTTATCGCGTTCGCAGGGGGCAACGGCCTATCATCGGCTGGTGAGGTCCGCGAACGGGCTAGGTTCCGTTTGGCCGCCGGAAGAATCAGCCAAGGGATCGCAGCAAGCGCACTGAAGGCAGCCCAAATACCTATGGAGAACCGCCAGCCATATAGATTGCCCAGAGGGATGGCGAATTGGGCGGCCATGGCCGTGCTGCCACCCAGGAGACTGATGTGAAGCGCTGCCAGAACCCCGATCCGATCGGGAAAATACTTCATCAGTAGAGGCGGAGCCACGACATTGACCAGGCCAATCCCAAGCATGGCGATGCAGGTGAACACCAAGAATGCCACGACGTTCCATCCAAGTGCACGGCCCACCTGACCTGATGTTGTCAACAGGATCGCGACCAAGAGCAGGTGTTCCATCTGGAATTGCCGCACGAGCGGCAGCGCAAAGAAGCCCATCATTGCGAAGCCTGCGGTCGGCAGCATCCCGAGGATCCCCGTGGTTACCGCGTCGAACGGAAGGTCCGCACTTATTTGGCCAAGGAGCGGGGACACCGCCGAGACCGCTTCTCTCGCGCTGAAGGCAACCAGCAGGACTCCAGCCAGCGCGGTGACACGCCCCCGAAGCGGCCGCTTCTCTGCTTCCTTGCCTTTCAGTGCACCCATGTTTCGTAGGCGAAGTAGAGCTATGTTCGCACCTCCCTATATCCGACAGGCGGCTCTGGCCACTGCGTCTAAAGCGCCCGCGCCAGAAAACCTGTGCAACTTTGGCAGAGGTGATTGGTTCAGCTTGCGTTTACCGCGTGGCTTGCCCATTCGCGGCCGGTCTGCTCCTCTGTCGGCAGGCCGGCGGCTGAAAGGATCTGATCGAGCAGACGTTGGGTGTGAACGGCTTCCCGGCCTGAGGTAAGCGGCTGGCCCCTGTCGGCCACCCGGTCCAGGAAGTGGTGAACGGCGGCCGAGAATCCGAGGGTGTCTGTCGCCGTAGCCCAGCCGTATGCTTCCGCGCTCAGTTCCCGTGACGTCGTGACGCCGTTGATAGTGGTGGAAACCGTTTCCGGTGCCCTGACTTCGACCGTCTTCCCGTCACCATAGGCGTCCAGTTTTTCGTTCCATGCCCCCGCTGTACGTGCCGCCATCAGGACGCCGGTATTCCCGGTGCTGAAGCGGATGGTCGCTGCAAGTCCGTCTTCTTCCCAAGGATCCTCACCCGCGGCATGGGCGGCCACGTGTTCCGGTTCGCCTCCGCAGTACCAGCGGAGGAGATCGACCATGTGGATGGCGTTCTCGAAAGTCGCGCGGTATTCGGACCCTGGGCGGTTCTTCTGGGCGACGCAGAAAGTAGCACCTTTGTCGCCAAAAACTTCGCGGCCGGCCGTGTATACGGGTGCATACCGGCGGTTGAAGTCAACCATCAATATCCGTCCCCGCTCGTCGGCCAGATCAGCCAGACGTTCCGCTTCATCAGTTGCCGGAGCCAAAGGCTTCTCGCAAAACACATCCACGTCGTGATTGAGGCAAAGCTGGACGGCATGGGCATGCTCGGAACGTGGGGTCAACACGAAAACTGCATCCAGCGCCTGCGCGGCCAGCATGTCCTCCACCGTTTTGTAGGCATCGTTGAAACCCCACCGCCGGACCAGGCTGCTGGGATCCTCACGCCGGGAAACCAAGGCAGCCAGTTCAATGTCATCGCGTTGCACGAGGGTGGGTAGCTGGGCAATGGTGGCGATGTTGCCGGCGCCGATAACTCCGACGCGGAGGCGGTTGGTATTCATCAGGCGTTCCTTACTTTGGCCGAATCAGCGAGCATTGAGCGCAGGACGGCGACGGATTCCCGGAATCCATCCTCCGGCGCAGGGAGGTCTTGCGGGTGCCAACGGTATTCAAGCTCGATGCTCAATACGTCGTCATAGCCGTGCTGAAGCAGCGCGACGAGGATCCGGGCCCACGGAACAACACCGCTTCCTACAACGCGGGAGCGGACTGCCCGCTCTGAGGCGTTGACCCTGGCCGTTTCAGTGGCGCGGAAGGCCGCATTGGGATCCGTGAAGACAAGGTCCTTCACGTGGACGTGACCGATCAGGTCACCTTGAACAGCGAAGGCTTCTTCGTAGTTTTCGTCGTGCGTGAAGGTGAGGTTCGCCTGATCGTAGAGCACGCGGACGGAAGGCTGGGCAATTTCCCGGACCAGGGCCGCCGTGTCCGCTGCCGTCTGGGTCATGGTGCCGAAATGGTTCTCCACGCAGAGGCGGACGCCAGCCTGCTGGGCCACGGGGGCAAGGGTCTCCAGCGCCTTCCGCAGCTGTCCCCAGCGGGCCGCGTGATCGGTGTCTCCGGGGTGCCAGGAACCAGCGTAGACACGGACGCGGTCAGCGCCGAGCAATTGTGCGGTGTCAATGGCACCACGGAATTCGTCGACGGCATTGCGCCATTCGGCATCGTCGAGTGAGTTGATAGCGGTGGTGTAAGGCGTCAAACCGACGATTGGTACGCCTTCGCCTTCGGCTGCTTTCAGCGCCTCCATTGCCGAGCGCCGGTCGCCCAGGGGCAAACCGGACTTGTAGTCATCCTGGTAGATGACCTCGGCGGCATCGAGCCCCGCGGCCCGAAAGAGACCAAGTGCTTGGGGAACGGTGTGGTTCGGAGTACCTAGAGTGTGACCCGCTAGCCGCATTGTTTATGTCCTTTCTGAAGTGTTTGGAGCTGCCGTCCAGTCCGTAGGACCGACCAGCCGGGGCGGGGCTGCGACGCGGGATCTGTCCACGATTTCCATCAGCAGCCCCCAAGGGGTGACGAAGTAGGTCCAGCGGTTGCCAGCTACGCGTGGGCTGTCGCCAGCGACTTCCTTGCGCTCACCGAGCACCCTGACGCCAGGTGTTTCCTGCAGTACGGCGATGGCTTCGTCGACGTCATCCACGACGAAGCACAAGTGGTGCCCACCGGCGTCGCAATGACGCGGTGGCGTCTCACGCCGCTCAGCGCTGCTCCACTCGAAAAGCTCGATGTTCAGGTTCGGCGGCAAGCGCAGCATGGCAAGCGTGAGCTTGGCATCTGCCGGCACTTCGAAGTTGGTGGGCATGAATTCTTCATCGGGGCCGCGCTCGGAGCGGTACAGCTCCTCGGCGCCGAGGACTTCGACAAAGAAGCGAATGCCTTCATCAAGGTTCGGAACCGTCAGACCGACGTGGTCTGTGTGCCGTATTCCCGGCAGGCGCCGGAGCGTCTGTTCCTGCGCCCCGCTCATTTGCGCGGTCCAGAGGTGGAGCGACGGACCAGAAGCTCAGGCTCGAGGACTATATGCTCAACCGCCCCATCCACGTTTTGCTTCTCGGCCAGCTCGATGGCAATGTGCCCCATGTCGGCAATGGGCTGCCGGATGGTTGTCAGGGCAGGGTTAAACCGGGCACCAAGAGCAAGGCCATCGAATCCGATAACCGAGACGTCTTCCGGAACCTTCACACCGCTGCCGCCCAGTGCTGAGATCACGGCGAAGGCCACCATGTCGTTGGCTGCGATGATGGCCGTTGGCGGATTGTCCATCTCCAGGAAGTGCTCTGCACCGCGAGTGCCCGCATCAAGGTCTGAACCGCTGTCCAGCACGATGGGCGTGCTCCCGCTTTGGGCGGTGAGTTCAAGGTAGGCGTCCATCCGGTCTTGGGCAGTGTGTGTGCCGGCGATGCCGGATACGTATCCGATCGATGTATGCCCCAGGCCGTGCAGGTGGTCAAGTGCGAGCATGATCCCTTGACGGCTGTCGACCGTGACGGTTGGTACGGAGGAATCCCCTTCCACACGGTCGATTACCACCACTTTGTGGCCGAAGTCGAAGCGTTTCAGGGCCTCGGTATCGACCTTGGTCGAAGGTGCCACAATCCCGAAGGGGGCGTACATCGCCTGCATGGCGGTGAAGTATCCGTCGGTCTTGGCTGGGTCGCCGTTGGTGACGCAGAGCATGAGCTGGTAGCCGCGCTCGTCGGCTGCCTGTGTCATCGTCTTGGCAAGTTCCGCGAAGAACGGGTTGGTGATGTCGGGGACGATCAGCGGAATGATGTTGCTTGTCTTCCGTCGAAGCGCCTGGGCGAGTGGGCTCATCGTGTAACCGAGTCCTTCGGCGACCCGGAGGATATGCTCGCGTGTTTCGCTCTTCACCGCCTCTGGGCGAGAGAACGCCCGGGAGACGGTTGACCGATGGACACCGGCGGCTTTCGCGACGACGTCGATACTCAAGTCAGGCATGTTCTCTTCCTCCGTGCTGGTTGCCATAGGCCTGCCAAATGGGGCGCATGACATTTTCGAGCTGGGCCAGCGTCGGCAGGCCCCGGAATCCATCTTCCAGCGTCCGGGCGACGTTCCGCACAAACGGGTCGTAGAGCGGGTCGCTGTCGACATTGATTTCGTCGATTTCCGTAGTTCCGTCCAGTGCCGTGAAAGTAGCTGTGCCATCGGAATTAACGGAGGCGAATCCGGCCTCGCCCACTGAGGTAAAGCTGCAATACCGCTTCAATGGCGAGCCAGGGAATGCGTAGCCAACTTCCACGATGGCTTCACGTCCCTCCGGCGTCGTGATGATGAGGCTGGCATGATCCTCAACAGCCTGGCCGTGGAGAACCGAAGAGAGCCGGGAATCCACGTCCGCTGCCGGCTCATCGCAACCTCGGAGGAACAGGTCAACAAAATGTGGACCCAGGTTCGCGAGGCAGCCTCCCCCGGCCTTGACCGGATCGAGCATCCAAGGATTGGAGTTCTCCAGATACCGGGATGGCGGCCCGGCAATGAATGAGGCTCGCTGATAACTGGGCCTACCCGCCTTGGCAAGCCATTTCTCTGTGGGTCCGCCGCGCTGAACCAAGGGCACAGTGGCTGGCACACCTGCTGCTTCGGCGGCCTGGCGCACGGTGGCAAGCTCCCCGAGGGAAGTGCCCACCGGCTTTTCCACGACGAACGGAATACCCCGCTCGATCAGGGCCATGCACTTTTCCGCCATCCCCTCGTGGGGACCAAAGACGTAAGCGAGTCCCACGTCGGGAAGATCAACCAGCTTTTGCCAATCGGCTTCAGCGTCTGTCTCCCAGCGAGCGGCCAGTTCCTTTACCTGCACACGAGAGACATCTTCGTCGCTTACTCCAACCACGTCGTGTTCTTCGGCGATAGCCTGCGCGCAGAGTGGAACGTGCCAATGGGAGGCGCCAAGAATAATTGTTCGTACATGAGTCAACCGCAATACCCCCTTGTATGAGATCGGTTGCTGAGATCGGTTGCAATAACAGTATGGATGGTGGGAGAGTTTGTCAACGAAACATCAATACGGTCGGGCCGCTCGTGAAGATGACGCCGCCCGGCCAGAGAGAGGCCAGCTATGAATAAGAAACTTCGCACCCTGCAAACCATCCATGAATCAGGAGCCGTCCTCATCGTGCGGCTGGAGAGCGCCGAACTTGCCGAGCAGGTCGCTGAAGCTGCCATCGAAGGAGGCTTCCGGGCCCTGGAAATTACTCTTTCCATTCCGGGGGCCGTTGAAGTGATACGCCACCTGGCCGCAAAACACGGACCCAGCGGCGTGGCGGTCGGGGCGGGGACAGTGCTTGATGAGCACTCCGCATACGAGTGCATCCGGGCGGGCGCCGAGTTCCTGGTCAGCCCCCAACTGAACCCTGCCATGATCAGGACAGCAAACCGGTACCAAGTGCCAACAATCAGCGGAGCCTACACGCCAACCGAGCTCGTCGAGTCCGCCGAGGCAGGTGCCGACATCCTCAAGCTCTTCCCCACCGAGGCTGGCGGAGTCGCCTACGCGAAAGCAGTGCTGGCACCGCTGGCGCACCTGCCGATCATGCCGGCTGGGGGCGTAACCCTGGACAATGTGGGCGAGTGGTTTGCCGCGGGTGTGGCAGGCGTCGGCGTGGGGAGCTATGTGACCAAGGCATGGCAGCCGGACGGCGACTTTACCCGCGTCAGCGAGGCAGCCCGGGCTTTCCTCGCAGCTGTAGCAGAGGCCCGCCGTTAATGTCTCCCCAAGTCTTCATTGTCATAGGACCGGCTGGCTCGGGGAAAACGTCCATTGCCCAGCAAACGGCAAAGGATCACGAGGCCGCGTATCTGGACAAGGACCGGGTCAGCGGGCGATTTGTCGAATTCGCCCTGGCCGCGACCGGACACGATCCCACCGACCGGGAGTCCAACGACTACTACCGGGATAATTTGCTGCCCCTTGAATACGAGACACTCATGGATGTGGCGGGAGTGAACCTGCGCCTAGGCAGGTCCGTAGTCCTCGACGCCCCTTTTGGGGCCTATTTCGGGGACCCTGACTATTTGACCCGCACGGCAGAAAGCTTCCACTGGCCAACGTCCACGATCACCGTAGTCCGGGTACGGGTGCCTAAAGACGTTCTGCGTACTCGGCTTATCCGCCGCGGACTGGAACGAGACCAGTGGAAACTTGCCCACTGGGATGAATATTGGTCCTTATATGGCCGCTTGGAGTGCGCCTGGTCCGGCGTGGAATACCTGGACTTCAATAACGAGGCACCCCTTCCCGTCGATTGAGCCCCTTGCTCCTAAACGACCGCACGTTGGATACGACGCGAAGCTATGGCAAAACACATTGACAATGATCACATTGCATCCGTATCGTTGACTGCAACCGATCTCAGCAACCGATCTCATTGGAGATTCCGGATGTTGCATATGCTTCTTTCCGCTTCAAAACCAAGCAGCGCCCACCGCACTGCCCGGCTGCCCGGCGTTGGAATTCCATCGACCGGGCCAACAAAATCTACAGCCGGCTGAAACCCGCACACCGACGTGTCCGGGAACCCGCAATATACCCACAGCACTAAACGTGAAAACATGGAGAGTTCAATGAAGACCTCAAAGGAAGCCGTTGACAGTCCCGGCACTTCGGAGCGACCCGAAGCGTCTGAACATCCTCGTCGCACACTGAACATGGTGGCCGGTACGATCGGCCATTTCGTTGAGTGGTACGACTGGTACATTTATGGACTGCTGGCGGCCGTGTTCTCGTCACAGATTTTCCCCAGCGATTCCCCCTTCGCCTCCCTCATCGCAGCACTGCTCACCTACGCGGTCGGGTTCGTGGTACGCCCGCTCAGCGGAATCATCGTCTCGCCGCTGGCCGATCGTTTCGGCCGGCGGGTCATTCTTACACTGTCTATCTCCGGAATGGCCCTCGGCTCGCTCATCATTGGCCTCACTCCTTCATTTGCAACCATCGGTTACGCAGCGCCTGTACTCTTCCTGGTTGCACGCATCCTCCAGGGAATCTCGGCCGGCAGCGAGGGACAGAGCGCCATCGCATTCATGGTTGAACACGCTCCCGCGCGCCGGAGGGGCCTGTTCGGTTCGTTCACCAACATGGCAAGCGGTCTGGCGACCCTCGCGGCAACAGGGGCCGCTGCAATGGTCACATCATCCTTTACCCCGGCAGACCTTGCCGCGTGGGGCTGGCGCATCCCCTTCGTCATTGGAGGCATCCTCGGCATCGTAGGCCTCATCCTGCGGTCCCGCGCGGAAGAAACCCCTGAATTTGAAGCAGGGAGCCTTGTCGATCAAAAGTCCGCAGCTGCGCGCCTGATGGACCTGCTTCGCGAACACCCGAAGGCGCTGCTGCAGGCAGCAGCGCTCTCTGCTCCGGCCGTGGCCTACTACACCTGGGCCACGTTCCTCCCCACCTACGCCAAGCTGACCTCCGGCCGGGACCTCGCTTCCACACTGGCCGGCAGTGTTATCGGGCTGGCCTTGCTGGTTATCATCGTGCCGGCATGCGGCGCGCTTTCCGACCGTCTCGGCCGACGCAAGATCTTTCCGATCATCGGCGCCATCGGCATGATCGTCCTCTTCTACCCCTTGCTCCTGCTCCTGAACCAGCCGGGCTTCGGCGTTTACGTCCTCGTATCGGCGTCCGGATGGGTTGTTCTCGGTATCTGGCAGTCGGTCTATCCGACCATTCAGGCGGAGCTGTTCCCCGCCTCCGTCCGCGTATCGGGCATCGGCTTCGCACACCAGATCGTGATTGCCGTCTTCGGGGGTACCGCTCCCCTGATTGCGGCCGCATTCGTCGGCGCCGGGCAGCCAATGCTTGTCGCGGTCTACATGATCGTCGTCGTCGCTATCTGCCTCGCGGTCTACTTCACGCTGCCGGAGACCGGAAACCGCGGTGACCGCGCCACCGTGGCGCTTGCCGACCCTGAGGTACTCGAAGGCGAACACCTGGTCTCAAGCACGTCCTCGCGTACCAGCTAGGGCAGGCCTGGCCGTTAGGCGCGCCTGTCCTTTGAAGGCCGGCACAGCCCGACGAGGCATCAGCGGGTGACCCCGATTTACCGGGCCGCCGGCTCGCGCAGCAAATTGCCGGGTGGGATCGAAATTTACAGTACGTGCTATCTAAAAAGCTCGTTCCACGTTGGCTCAGAACTGAGAGGAACTCTCCAAGTGAACCAAATGATTATTAATACGTTTTCCTACCTGTGGTCATCCACGGCAATTGATGCGATTGCCGATTTGGTTGAAAACGGGCACAAAACCTTTGAAGTCCCAATTAGCTCTCCACATTGCTGGCCGGAGGAAATCTCCGGCCCCGAGCGGTCCGCGATCTACAGCCGGCTCAATGGCTACGGCGCCGAAATCAGGTCGCTGAATGCCGGTGGATACGACATCAATCTGGCCAGTCCCGGGGCAAATATGCGCCGGAAGAGTATCGAGCATATCAAGTCAGTGATTGAGCTGGCCGAAGCTTGGAAGGTCCCGGAGGTGGTGATCTCCCCCGGGACGCGACGCCCTATGATTTCGCCCTCTCTTGAAAAGACTTACGGGTGGATGTACGAGAGCCTGGAAAGCCTGATTCCGCTGGCCAAACAGGCGGGCACGCGACTCCTCTTCGAAAACACTCCGTATTGCTTCACCCCCACGATCCAGGACCTGGCAGGCGTCGTTAAGACAATCAACGACGACGCCGTCAAGATCGTCTATGACGTCGCCAACGCCGCCTACATAGGTGAAGACCCCGTACAAAGCTTGCTCTCCCATCACGAGCTAATTGGGTTGGTACATATTTCCGATACGGGTACTGACACATGGGGTCATGATCCGATCGGCACGGGAGTGATTGACTGGTACGGACTGGGCAAGGCGGTCAGCGAAACGTGCGGCGTCAACAACGTAGTTCTCGAGATTATTCGCGAAGAAAACCCCGAACAAGAATTCAAGAAGGCGATGCAGGACCTCAAAGATCGGGGCTGGGAACTGGCCAATTAACCCGGATTTGGCGATCGCGACGCCTGCGGGCCCGTAGGTCAAATTAGAAATTCTAAATAGTTCACATTGCGAATCAGCTGGCCGGTAAAATTGGGCAGATCTTGATTCTCAGCCAATAGAAGTATTTCTCAAGTGAACCGATGATAAGGACTACGTTTAATGAGAGCTTTGGTCAGTGGTGGAAGCAGCGGCATAGGAGCATCTGCCTGCCTAAGAATCGCAGAGGCGGCTCTTGCCCGCGGCGTACATCCCATGATCGCAGTGGCAGGACACGAATCGAACGGCAACCAAGACCAGGTGGTGCGTTCGATCCAGTCAATGGGCGGTACCGCGATAGCACTGGCGGGCAACCTCGGCGATCCGGATGTACCAGCTCAATTGGTGGAAGCTGCGGTAGCGGAATTTGGTGGGTTGGACGCCCTGGTAGCGAATGCCGGGATCGCAAATCCTGGTGTTATCTGTGACGTGACAATCGAGGACTGGGACGAAATGTTCTCCGTCAACCTTCGCGGACCGTGGCTTCTTGCCAAAGCAAGCCACCCGCATTTGAAGCAGAGCCGCGGATCCGCCTGCTTTACCTCTTCAATGTCTGGCCAGATACCACACGCAGGATCAGGTGCTTATAGTCCCAGTAAGGCCGCGTTGACGATGCTGGCCCAAACTCTCGCGTTGGAATGGGCGCCTGAAGGAATTCGCGTCAATGTGGTCTCCCCCGGAATGACTCACACACGGATGACCGAAAAAATGTATGCCGATCCCCAAATCAAGAAGGCCAGGGAAAACATCATCCCCTTGGCACGAATTGGAGATCCCATGGACATTGCCAACGTGATCGAGTTTCTCGTAAGCCCTCTGGCGGGCTACGTCACCGGGCAAGACATTTGTGTCGACGGTGGCTTCACCAAATCTATTCTTAGCCATATCCCTGGACGACCAAGCTCCAAATCCTGAAGCCTGCACTGCACCTGCAACCCGGAGCAAAGGGCCAGCCCCGCCACCGTCACGTGCTTTGAAAGCACCGTTACGTTGGCGGGGCCCGACTCACCTGGGCCGCAGCACATCGCTCAACTGTCCATGACAACTACACGAGGAGGCGCCGTGTACATGGCAAAGAACATTTTGGATGGCACGGAATGGACCGCCCCGGAGTTCGCGGTTCTTCTCCCGGAACAACAAAAAGCAGCCCGACAGGAACTGGCATGTCTGTCTTGTGGCGGCCCCGCCGTATTTCGAGCGGGAGCGAAGCGGCGGCCATCGTTCGCCGCCCATCATCAGTATGGCTGCCAGTTGGTTTCGCCAACGTGGAGTGCTTTCAAATACTTGGCAGGCCAGGGATACGCGCTGGACCAAAAGGCCGGAATCTCAATCGGGTGACCCGTCGAAATATGAAGCATGAGGGGCTCGTTCGTGATGAACGGAGTACGGATCATCGTCATGGCTGACAAGTCATGACGCCTACTCCCCCACCCCTGCGGCAGGGCCCCTCTATAGTGCGCCACGCTCCTACGCAATAACGGGACTGTCCCTCGGTACTTGGGTTCCTTCAAGCCAGGCACTCCTGTCTGGGACCCATCGTGCGGCTGACTCTCACTCCGAACTGAATTTCGGGCCTTCGGGTATGATAACTATCAACTCAGGAGTTACATCGGTAGATCAGTTATTGAGTCAACCCCAGAAAGGCGGTGTGACAATGCGCAGCCGAAGCAGCTTTGACGGCATGAAATGCAACGTCGCCCATGCTCTCGAAGCCATCGGTGACGAATGGAGCGTGCTGATCATCCGGGACGCCGTTGTCTGGGGCAAGAGCCGCTACGACGAATTCCTGGAGAGTCTCTCCATCTCGCCCACGGTTTTGTCCAAGAGGCTGGCCACTCTGGTGGACGCGGGCATTTTCGAGCGCTCTCTGTACAACGAAAGGCCTCCCCGGTTCGAGTACAAGCTGACGTCCGCTGGCAAGGAACTCGAGGTGCTGATAAAGGTTTTGGATAACTGGGGATACGAACACGCCCGCACGCCCGATGCCGCTGACCCCATTATGGTCTCAGGCTATGCCCAGAACGTCATATCCCGCTGGTTCAGCGAGCCCGTAACCGTCGGGTCAGGCGCCTCCAGCCGTTAGCCGGCGCATCGGCGAAGTTCACGGCGGTCTGGTCTGCACCATGCCGGAGCCGGGGCGTCGGCACCAACTCAGGCAGCCGTCGGCGCCAGCCGTTTGCTGGCCGGCGCCAGCAGAACGGTCCAACACGCGACCAACTCAACGACCCGCGCCACAAAACGGTGCGAGAGCGGGCCGGGCCCGCACGCGTCGCACCTCCATTGCCAAGGATGTCCACGAACAGCCCCAACCGGGCCTTTTTCAACGAGGCAACCTATGCCCCGCCGAGGACCTTTTCCGTGAGTCAACGTGAGGGGTTGACAGGCGCACTGTGACGGAATAATGTATCTGCCATCACCACTTACTACTGAAAACGTAGCAACCCTCCGAGTAACTATCGAAAATGGAGTAAGTGCGATCCGGAGGCCATCGCGCTTGTTACATTCCCCTTCGCGATTCGGCCGCGGTTGGCCTTCACGCCATGTTCCCGGCGATTGTTGATTCGATTCGCTGGAAGTTCCACTTCGAACGCTGTTCAAGCCCCAGCAACTACAAAGGAAAAGTTTTATGCCCATATTTCACGCGTATATTCCAGCTCAAAAATTCTCAAGCGAGGAGAAGCGCGCTCTTGCCGATGCCTTGAATCTTGCGCTTCATGAAGCGATGGAAACGCCCATGGATGATCGTTTTGTCGTCATCAGCGAGCATGGCGTGGATGAGCTCTTCATCCACCCAACATTCCCGGCCCAAAAAAGGTCCGACCGGCGCCTGATCGTGACCGTAACCTTCGGTGACAGCAGGACTATCGAGCAGAAGCGCAGGCTCGCCGAGTTGGTCACCCGCTACGCAGTGGAACGCGTGGGCGTCGACCAGGACGATGTAACTCTGCTTATGCATGCCATTCCGCTGGAGAACATGAGCTTCGGCGGCGGCAATCTGGTTTCCGACATCGACCTTTCGATGCCCTGGGTGGAAAGGTAGGAAAGTTCGCGGATGGGATGCTGAATCCAATCGTTGACAGCCACGCTGCCACGGAATAGTGTTGCACGCATCACCATCGACTACTGAAAACGTAGTGACTTCCGAAGTAACTACCGAGAATGTAGTCATTGCGGGCTGTCGGGCATTGCCCCTGCATTCCCAATCTGAAAGGAAAGGCATGTCCTCTCTGTACCTTGCTACCCCTGTGCGCTCTGTCGACGTTGACGGCACTGGGCTGGCATACCGCGAATTCGGAGACCAAGCCGGCGTTCCGCTGGTTTTGTTCAGCCGGTTCCGCGGAAGCATCGACGACTGGGATCCCACTGTCATCGAACTGCTCTCCCAGCATCGCCGCGTGGTCACCTTCGACAACGCCGGCGTGGGCTTCAGTGACGGTGAGGTTGGGGCCAACATTACCGAGATGGCCAAGACTGCCATCGAGTTCATCAAGTCCCTTGGTGTTGAGAAGGCGGACCTGCTTGGCTTCTCGATGGGCGGGTACATCGCCCAGCGCATCGCCCTGACCGAGCCGGAGCTGGTCCGGAACATCATCCTCGTAGGCACGGGTCCTGGTGGCGGCGAAGGAGCCACCTACCCCGGGCCGGAGGTTGAACACTGGGTGAATGCAGCACGAGACCCGGAACTCACCTTCCAGGCATTGTGGTTCAACGGTAAATGGACCGGCAGAGCCGCCACCCGCGCCTACATGGACCGCATTTACACTCCCGAGCGTCCCGGGCGCGCCAATGTAACTGCCGAGGCCGGCGCAAAACAGCGCGCCGCCATCGTTGACTGGTGGGAAGGCAACGGCTCCACCTTGCCGGAGCTGGCGAACATCCAGCACCCGGTCCTGGTCGTCAATGGTTCCAATGACGTCATGGTGCCCACCCCGAACTCCTTCCTAATGGCCCAGCGCATTCCCAATGCCCAGTTGATCATCTACCCCGACTCCGGACACGCCTCACTCTTCCAGTACCCGGAAACCTTCAGCGAACATGTCCTGAAGTTTCTCAGGGACCAGGACAACGGCGGCCTGAAGTGATCCATTCCCCCTTCGAATGTCGGGGAAGAGTTTTGGTCACCGGACACGACGCCGGGTCAGGGACTGGCCAGCGCCAAGGGCTTTGATCCCAGGGCCGGCCCAGCAGAAAGGTCCCCGTCGGACGCATTGGCGAATGCAACGAAGTCATCGGGGCAGCCCTGGCACGTCATCCGAAACCCCTTTCTATCATTTCTCCTCTAATTAGACAGGACTGGAATTCAATGGAGACTTCCACAACACCTACGACATCCAGTGGCAATGGATACTCAGCCATCGCGAGCGGCCATCACGCCGCTCTATTCCCTCAACGACAACAGGAACTCTCCGAGCCCATGCCCTCAATGCACCAGGGGGCCACTGCGCCCGGCAGCCCCTTTGAACTCCGCGGCAAGCGCGCCGTGATCACGGGGGCAACTTCCGGCATGGGACTTGCTGTCGCTCGAGCCTTTGCACTGCACGGGGCAGACACCATCATCTCGAGCTTCGACGCGGACGATGTTAGTAGCACAGTCGAGATGCTGGCCAGCGACGGTATCGAGGTTTCGGGCACAACATGCGACCTCTCGAGTTCGGATAACGTGCGCTCGTTCCCAGCGGCCGTCACCGACGAATTCGGGCCCATCGACATCCTGATTGCGCATGCCACGCCATTTGCGCCAATGGGCCCGATCGAACAGACTACCCGCGAGGAACTCGACCGCCTCTTCAACGGGGTCCTCAACAACTTCGAGCTGATGCGCGGCTTCCTGCCGATGATGTCGAAGAACGGTGGCGGGTCCATAGTCGCAACTTCAAGCATTGCCTCAGTTCGCGCCAGCATTTCGCTTGGCGCGTACGGCGCAGGCAAGGCAGCCACGGACGCCTTCGTTCGAAGCATCGCGGCGGAATGGGGCAGCCGCGGCATCCGAATCAACAGCATTGCTCCCTCGATCGTGCGCACACCATTCGCCGCTCCCGTCTGGGACGACGACCAACGCGGCGACGCAGCCGCGCGCAAGACGGCCCTCGGGCGCATCGCAGAACCGGAAGAGGTGGTGGGTGCTGTCCTGCTGTTCGCCTCGCCGGCCGGCTCCTACATCACCGGTCAAACACTCGTGATCGACGGCGGTCGTTCGATTCTCTAAGAGATCCGCAGTGCATGTCACCTACGAATTAGACGTTCCCTCACACTCATCTACCGGGTCAATGCTGATCCCAAGAAAGGCCGATCGTGGCTACTTCTGACAAAACCTCGCCGATCGTGGCGACCACTGATACGACCTCCGCGAAAACGACCATCCAGGGTTTCCTCGACTCGCAACCCGTAGGAAGAAGACGCTGGTCCATCGTGGTCCTTGCGTTCCTGGTGATCACCCTCGACGGCATCGATGTCCAGGCGTGGAGTTTCGTCTTTCCGCAGATCGTGGCCAAATGGGGGACGCCCCTTGCCGCGATTACCGCAGTGGTTACTCTCGGTGTAGTGGGTATGGCCGTTGGCGCCATACTCGGTGGCCCCCTCGCCGACCGCTTCGGACGACGGACAATCATCTTGGTGGGGACCGCGTGGTTCACAGTCTTCACGCTTCTCGGTGCCGCTTCGCAAACTGTTGAGATGGTTGGCGCCACCCGCTTGTTGGCGTGTCTTGGCCTCGGCGCCGTCCTGCCTACAATCGTCACTCTCGTAGCCGAGTTTATGCCGGCGGCGCGACGTTCCACTCTCATTACCATCGCCTTCTCCGGATTCACTTTCGGTGTAATCTTGTGCGGCTACTTGGCAGCAGCAATCGTTCCGACCCTCGGATGGCAGGCGCTCCTGGTCACTGCAGGGATACTCTCGCTCGCGATCATCCCCTTGCTCGCGTGGAAAATCCCGGAGTCGGTTACCTTCCTGGCGCTCAAGGAACGCTCCCCCGAGATGGTCAAGCACACTCTCCAGGCAATTTCGCCATCGGCTGACGTTGAGAACATCAACCTCGGCATCGATCGCGCCGAGCCTGTACGGGAGGGCGGCGTCCGAGTCGTGCTGTCCAAGCAGTTCCTGGCCTCGAGCATCCTGCTATGGGTCTGCTACTTTATTGGGCTTTCGGTCACGTACCTCCTCGTCAACTACTTGCCCCTCATCATCAATGCCTACGGGCTGACCGCTGCAGATGCCGGCGTGATCGTCGCAATGTACGGTTGGGGCGGCACGGTGGGCTCGCTGCTCGTCGGTTTCGCCATGGGCAAGCTCGGCAGTTTCCGGGTGCTCGGTGTCATGTTTAGCCTCGGTTCCCTCTCAATCTGGGCTGTCGCGGCGTTCACACTCGGGTTATCCGGCCTCTTGGTGGCCGCCTTCGCCTGGGGACTGTTTCTCCCCGCAACGAACACGGGCGTCAACGCGCTTGCCGCGCTTGTCTACCCAACAAGGGCCCGAGGTACGGGAGTCTCGTGGATGCACGGATTCGGTCGCGTCGGCACCATTGTCAGCGGCATTGTCGGCGGCGTCATGCTCTCCCTCGGCTGGAGCACCGGGCAGATCTTCTTTGCAATCGGCTTCCCGCTCCTCATAGGAACGATCGCAATGATCCTGCTCGGGGTCGCGTCACGTCGCCGGGAGGCGCGCGCGCTGGCCGACAACACCCTCAACTAAATCCCGCCGACAAGGAAGCTACACCATGAACGAGACAACCGATCGCTTCCGCCTTGACGGCGACGTCGTCGTCGTCACAGGCGGCGGGAGCGGCATTGGAAAAACCTTGGCCGCGGCATACGCCGATGTGGGCGCGACCGTCATCATCACCGATGCCAACGAGGAGGCCGCCGAATTGGCCGCCGCGGAAGTTGGTCATGGCGCAACTGCGGTCGCTATCGATGTCACTAACGAGGCATCCGTAACCGACGGTTTCGCGCGGATCGCCGACGAGCACGGCAAACTCGACGTGCTCTTCAACAACGCCGGCGTCAACCGGCGTGTGAAGACCACTGAGCTCAGCATGGCGGACTGGCAGTTGGTGATCGCGGTGAACATGACTGGATCGATGCTTGCCGCCCGGGCCGCGGCCGCAATTATGTTCACTGGCGGAGGTGGCAGGATCGTCAATACTGCCTCGGCACTGGGGCTGTCCGGCGGGTGGTACCCGAACCTGGCTTACCAGGCCACCAAGGGTGCTGTCGTCAACATGACGCGATCGCTGGCAGTTGAATGGGGGCCGCAGAACATCCGCGTCAATGCGGTTGCACCGTCCCTGGTACGCACACCGTTCATCAAAGCAATAACGGATCAACCGGATCAGGTGAAGTTCTTCGAGGGGCTCTCTCCGCTCGGGCGCATCGGTGACGTGGAGGACCTGATCGGGCCGGTGATTTTCCTGTCATCGCGTTCCTCCGATTTTGTAACCGGACACATCCTGCTCGTCGACGGCGGCCTAATGGCCTCCTAGTGCTGATGGTCTTGCGCGAGGAAACCTATTCCCTGACCATCGGCGGTCGAACGATACATGTAGAGCACCGGCACGATGGGTTCCCCCGATTTAGTAACTGCACTGACAATGACAAAGGAGTCAGCCATGTCCAATGATCAGCACCAAACGCCGCGATCGCAAACCCAGGGCAAATTCACGATCGAACGGGTCGGCTTCCGTGCCGACGGCGACGTTGAGCTTCGGGGCAATCTCTACATCCCCACGACAGGTGATGGCCCACACCCGGCACTGACACTTTCCATGGGGTACGGAGGAGTCAAGGAACAGGGCGCACTCCCCTATGCCGAAGCCTTCGCCAGCGCCGGCTTCGTCGTGCTCTTCCACGACCACCGCGGCTTCGGAGAAAGCGATGGAACACCGCGCCAGGACATCAACCCCTGGCAGCAAATCGAAGACTGGCGCAGGGCCATCACCTACCTTGAGTCCCGCCCTGAAGTGGATCCGGATCGGATCGGCCTATGGGGCTCGAGCTACTCGGGAGGCCACGCACTCGTCCTGGGCGCTACCGAACCCCGGTTGAAGGCGATCGTCTCGCAAGTGCCCACCATCAGCGGCTATCAGCAAGGACTCCGGCGGGTCAGCCCGGAAAAACTGGCAGCATTGCAGGCCTCGTTCGCGGCCGATGACCGTGCACAACTCGCCGGTGAGGAACCGCACCGTATCGCCCTGGTCTCTGACGGGTCCGTCCCTGCCAGCTACACCGATCCGGAAGCCGTATCGTTCTACCTGCAACCCATCCCCGACGGGCTCTGGGAGAACAACGTCACCATACGCTCAACACGGGCGGCGCGGGCCTACGAACCCGGGATCTTCATCGGACGCATCTCACCGACGCCTCTGCTGATGATCGTCGGGGACAGCGACACGGTGACACCAACGGATCTGGCACTGGAGGCCTACCAGCGCGCCCTCGAACCCAAAGAGCTGCTGGTCTTCCCCGGGGGACACTTTGACGCCTACCTCGGCGAATTCGAAGCGACCTCCGGTGCAGCCCTGCAATGGTTCACCAAGCACCTCATGCCGGAACAGTAGTGTAGGGAGAAACATCTGACCATGACTGACGGATCCGGACGCTACATGGCTTGGCCCGCTACCACCCGCTACGGGCTCTCTGTCGCGCCCGGAACCCTCGGTCTCGTTCAGGACTTCCTCAACACCATCACAGAGGGAACCATAGCTCCCCCCGACCTGCTCGTCACCTTGGACACCGCCCACTACTTCGAGATGGCACTGCTGCTCATCTGCCACCAAAGTCAACTCGAAGGCGTCTTACGGCGCATGAAGTCATGCAAGAGCGAGACGTGTGACGTTGTCTTCTTCGACCGTTCCAACAACAACAGCGGCGCCTGGCATGACGTCAAGGTCTGCGGAAACCGGGCCAACGTCCGGGCCCACCGGGAACGCTCAGCAGCGGTCTAAAGCCCTCACCAGGCAAGCTTCCCCCTCCCCCCCCGCATTAGTTGCGCCCATACCTTTGGACCACACCACTACGGCTGAATTCCAACACGTCCGCGCCGGCCACTGGGGCATCAATCGGTGCGCTGAACTCCCTTTCCGTGACAGTCCAAGCTGTGTAGCCTTGCGATTTTTCGAAGAGAACGCGAGGTTCCACACCATCGCCAAGCATCCATAGCATGTCAGCCTTTGGTGTTACTGCCTCTACTTTTCCAATCCGGCTATACCGGCTGCCTCTCCGTACACAAATGGTGCGCCCGGCCAGATGAGTCCAGTCATCAATACGTCGACCCGTCATATCAGCGACTCCATGGTTGGTAGGGCTATCTTGATGAAGCCAGTGAGTTCCTGGCCGCTCGAAGTGGTGCAGCATCAAATTTCGAACCACCATCCAATCCACGCTGCCGAGCCGAGGAGAGGACCCTCTGGCATCATCTCTTCGTGCACAGATGCGGACGGGAGCGTAAGATTCTCCAGCCCGCGTTCGGTATACATAGTTGGTTGAGGATGCTGGTCGGGCAATACAACGCTCGTACAGAGCTCCGCGGGGGCAGTACCGTGATGGCACAATTTTCCGTGCAGATTATTTGACATGGGCGGATCCACTTGGCTTTGCGCGCCATAAAACTGCCTGAGTGATATGGCCATTGGCATCAGCATCGTAGGGGCCGAGCAACTGTATCTCGGGCGGGATGTGTTCAGGGCATGTCAGTGGGAGTCTTATGACCGTTGGAGTGCTCCCTCTCGGATGATTGATTAGCCGCCGGGACTTCATGGCGGTTCCCTTCTTTCCTGTTGGTGGTGTTGTTCAGCTGTGCAGTCGCGAAAATTGAGCAGGGCAAACCCTTATTCAGCGGCTGAGGAGCAGGGCTTCCCCCTGGCCGCCGCCGCCGCATAAGCCGACAGCGGCCTTGCCGGTGCCGCGCCGTAGGAGTTCGTAGGCGGCGCTGACCACCAGCCGTGCACCGGAAGCGCCGATAGGGTGGCCTAGGGCGATCGCTCCGCCGTTGATGTTGATCCTCTCCATCCCGACGCCAAGCTGTGCGGCAGAATGGAGCGCTACCGAGGCAAAGGCCTCGTTGATCTCCACGAAATCCAGTTCAGCGGCGTTCCAGCCCTCCTTTGCCAGTGCTTTGCCGATTGCACGGGCTGGTTTGTCCGGCAGTGACGTGTCGGGACCGGCTGTCTGCCCGGGGGCACCGAGTACGGCCAGGACCTCAAGCCCATGGTCATTCGCGTAGCGGCGGGTAGTAAGGACGACGGCGGCCGCACCGTCGTTGAGGGGTGAGGCATTACCGGCCGTGATTGTGCCGTTGGGTGAGAAGGCCGGCCGGAGCCGACCCAGCAGTTCTTCGCTGCTGTTCGGGCGTACGCCCTCGTCCATGGTTGCCAGTTCGGTCTGTCCGCCCCGATGGGGCACCTTAACAGGGACGATCTCGGCGTCGAAGAGCCCGGCAGCCTGTGCGGCAGCAGCCCGGCGGTGGGAATCGGCCGCAGTCCTGTCCTGTTCCCCGCGGGCAATCCCGATAGCCTCATTGACGCGGTCCGTCGCCAGGCCCATGGCCTCGTGGTCGAAGGCATCGGTAAGTCCGTCATGAGCCGCCGAGTCGACTAAGGCGGCGTTTCCGTAAAGATGTCCGGCGCGCGAGCCTGCCAGAAGGTGTGGGGCGTTGCTCATCGACTCCTGTCCGCCTGCCACCACTACATCGGCTTCTCCCAACTGCAGCAGGCGGCTCGCCTCGATAATGGCACTCAGGCCGGAGAGGCACACCTTATTGACGGTGGAGGCGTGGGCGGCAAGCGGAATCCCCCCGGCGACGGCCGCCTGGCGGGCAGGGTTTTGTCCCGCCCCGGCCTGGAGGACGTGACCCATGATGACGGCGTCCACCACATCGGGGTGGATTCCAGCCCTGTCCAGAGCCGCCGAGATTGCTTGGCCGCCGAGCTCAGTGGCGGACAGTGATGCAAGCTGTCCCATAAGCCTGCCTTGCGGGGTGCGTGCTGCCCCTACGATCACAACATCTGACGTCTTCTTCATATCTTCTCCTTGGGAAACGCGCAGGCCGGGGTGGAAAGTGGTGCCAACTTTCCGGTCCAGCAGCGGCGTCAGCCCTCCTGCATGGAAGGGATAGTTGGCGCCGAGGATCATGCACAAATCGATCTGCTCCGGTCCGGCCACCACGCCCTCGTCGAGCATGGCTGTGACTTCCTGGGCCAGCGCGGACAGAATCCTGTATTGGACGGCGACGGGATCGACGGACCTCGGCACAGGCAGGAGGTCGACGGCGGCAGGTGAAATCCCGCCTTCGTCGTCCAAATAGCCGGCGCTCCCGGAGGCGACGAGCGCAGCCAGGCTGGTGCTTACTGGGAAGCGCGCCGGATAGGCCGCATGCATGGCCTTGCAGATGTGCAACTGCACGGCCGGGCCGATGTATTGCAGCAGTTGCAGTGGAGTCATGGGCAGGCCCAGCGGTTCCAATGCACCGTCCACGGTGGCGGGATCGGCGCCGTCGTCAATCATCGAGAGCATCTCGCTGAACAGGCGGGTCAGCACACGGTTCACCACGAAGCCGGCCGTATCCGTGACCAGCACGGCGGCTTTGCGTAGACGCCGGGCAAGCTCAAACGCCGTCGCAAGCGAGGAATCGTCTGTGCGAGGTGAGGTGATGATCTCCACCAGCGGCAGCACGGCTACGGGGTTGAAAAAGTGGAAACCGACCAGCCGTTCAGGATGCGCGAGGCCGTGGCCCATAGCTTCAATCGACAATGAGGAGGTGTTGGTCAACAGCAGAGTGTCCGGCCGCAGCATCGGTTCGAGCTCAGCGAGCACTGCCCGTTTCACCTCTAGTTCTTCAAAAACTGCTTCAATGACGACGTCGCAGTCGGCAAAAGCGGCCTTGTCCGTGCCCCCCGTGATCAGGTCGCGGACGGCATCCGCATCCCTTCCGTGAAGGATCCCCCGGTCCACCAGTTTGCCCAGCTCCGCGCCGATCCGGCCCAAAGCTGAGTCGATGCGCTCCTGGGACAGATCGGTGATGTGTACTGGGATGCGCAACTGCTGGGCGAAGACGAGGGCGAGCTGACTGGCCATGAGTCCGGCACCGATGACGCCAACCGCGCGCACGGACAGCGGCTCGGCGTCCGGCCTGCCCGTGGGCCTCTTGGCCATGGACTTCGTGAGGTGAAAGGCGTAAATGCTTGCTCGCGCCTCATCGGAAAGCAGTAGCTCTCCAAAGGCCCGGATCGTTGCTGCTGTCTGAGCAGCGGTGCCGGCGGTGACATCGGTCGCTGCGATCAGGTCCAAGGCGCGGTAAGGAGCAGGCGCAGCACCATGGAGGCGGGCGTCGAGTTGAGTCAGGACCGCCTCCAGCGCTGTGGAATCAGCGAACCCGGCGGGCTGCCCTTCCTCTTCGGCTGGGCCCGGGCGGCTCGGGGCTCCAGCAGTGCCGGCGAGGATCCCGGCGGCAAAATCCAATGACGCTACCAGGAATCCCTCCTCCGGCAACACCGTATCGACCAAGGCAAGCCCAGCCGCGGCTTTGGCTGACAGGTTCTTGCCAGCGAGCGAATCCGTGACCACCAGCCGGGCCGTCCGGGCGGGTCCGAGTAGCGCTGCTGTTCGCGGTATGCCGCCCCAAGCTGGAACCAGCCCGAGCCGGACCTCGGGAAAGCCAAGGGCCTGAACCGAGTCTGCGACAGTACGGTAGTCGGCGTGGAGGGCCAGTTCGAGCCCGCCGCCCAACGCGATTCCGTTGACGAACGCGAAAGTTGGCACGGGAAGCGCCGCCAGCCTGCCCAGCGCATCGAGGCCCTGGCGCGCCACGTTCTCTGCCTGCTCCAGGGTGGTGGCCTCTGTCATCGACTTCAGATCGGCGCCGGCACAAAATACCGCGCCCTTACCTGTAACGGCGACCGCGTCAACTCCATCCAGTCTTAGTGAAAGCACAGCGGCCTTGAACCTGGCCAGGGATGCCGGGCCCAGTGTCACGGGCCGGTTGCCCGTGTTAGCCAAGGTTAGGACCGCGAAGCGGAAACCGGCGTGGTCCATATAGGTCGTGACGGTCTCCGTGACGGTTTCTGTGGGCTGTGTCATGGGACTAGGAGAAGCTTGGAATGCCGGTGATGACACGGCCCATGATCAGGGTGTGGATCTCGTCCGTGCCCTCGTAGGTCCGCACACTTTCAAGATTGTTTGCGTGCCGCAGCGGCGAGTATTCGAGCGTTATCCCGTTTCCGCCGAGGATGGTGCGCGCGGAGCGGCAGATCTCAATTGCCTGCCGGACATTGTTGAGCTTCCCGAAGGAGATTTGCTCGGGACGCAGCCGTCCGGAGTCCTTCAGGCGCCCGGTCTGGAGGGCCACCAGTGTCCCCTTTTGGATCTCCAGCACCATGTCCACCAGCTTCTGCTGCGTGAGCTGGAACGCAGCGAGCGGCTTGCCAAACTGGGTCCGCTGGTTGGCATAAGCCAAGACGGTTTGGTACGCATCGCGGGCGGCGCCCATGGCGCCCCACAGGATGCCGTACCGGGCTTCATTGAGGCAGGAGAAGGGGCCCCGGAGACCAGTGACTTCGGGGAGTACGGCAGTGGCGGGCAACTGGACGTTCTCCATGGTGATGTCGCACTGGATTGAGGCCCGCATGGACAGCTTGTCCGGGATCGGGGTGGCCATGAAGCCCTCGGTGTCCGTCGGGACGACGAAGCCGCGGATGCCGTCGTCGGTAGCTGCCCAGACGACGGCCACATCCGCGATGGAGGCAAGGCCTATCCAGCGCTTGGCCCCATTCAGCACCCAGCCGTGCCCAACACGTTCCGCCCGGGTGACCATGCTGGCGGGATCACTGCCCGCAGTTGGTTCGGTGAGGCCGAAGCAGCCGATGAGCTCACCTGCAGCCATGCCTGGGAGCCATTGGCGCTTTTGCTCCTCTGACCCGAACTTGGCTATGGCGCTCATAGCCAGGGAACCCTGCACGGAGACAAAAGTTCGGATGCCTGAATCGCCGGCTTCAAGTTCCATAGCGGCTATTCCGTATTCGACGGCGCTGCGGCCGCCGCAGCCGTAGCCGTTCAGGTGCATGCCGAGCAGGCCCAGGCTTCCCATCTCTTTGACAAGGTCCTGAGGGAAAACCGCGTCCTCGTACCAGGCGTTGATGTTGGGCCGAATGCGGTCATCGACGAACTGGCGGACCTGGCTGCGCAGGTCGAGCTCCTGTTGGCTGAGCAGTGAGTCGATGTCAAGGTAGTCGGTGGCGAGGTCGATCACGGGTGTGCTCCCATTGGCTGGTCGTTGGTGTTCTTGCTGTGGAGTTGTGGGGAATCTGTGACTGGCAGGCTGTTGAGCCAGGCACGGACTTCGTCGGCGTGCTGCCCAAGCCGGGGTGGCCGCCGGCGGTAGGACACTGGGGTGTCGGATAAAGTGATCGGATTGGCGGCCAGGTCTACGCTGTCCTGGCTCACGCCATCTCGGTCGGTGTTGTCGTGGCCGGCTCCAACGCTTACGCGGGGGCTGAGACCAAGTTCGCCGGCCATGGCAAAGGCTTCGGCGATGTTGTTGACCGGCCCGCAGGGAATCCCATGCGCTGACAGCAACCTGTACCAGTGATCGGCGGTTTCGCCGGTTGTCCGTTCCGTGATGATGCTGTCGAGCTCATCGATGTGGGCGACGCGGGCAGCGTTGGTAGCGAAACGTGGATCGTTTGCTGCCTGTGGAACGCCAAGTGCGGTGCAGAGCTGGGTGAACTGCCGGTCGTTGCCAACAGCGATGACCACTGACCTGTCCGAAGCGGGAAACAGCTGGTACGGCGCGATCGACGGGTGCCGGTTGCCCAGGATGCCCGGAACCGAGCCCGCGGCGGTGTAGCCCACGCTCTGGTTGACCATGCTGGACAGCAAAGTGCCTAGCAGATTCACCTCAACAAGCTGGCCCCGTCCTGTTGTCTCCCGCGCCCGCAGGGCGGCCAGCACACCGATCGCGGCATGGAGCCCCGTCAGCACGTCGACCAGGGCGACGCCGGCCTTGACCGGCTCACCAGGTGCGGGCCCTGTGACGCTCATCAATCCTCCGACGGCCTGCACCAGCAGGTCGTAGCCCGGCAGGTCCGCCGCGGCGTCGTGGGAGCCGAACCCTGTGATGGAGCAGTACACCAGCCGTGGGTTAATCTCTGCCATCTGGTGGTAGGACAGCCCGTACCTTGCCATCGTGCCCGGCCGGAAGTTTTCGATCAGTACGTCGGCGCGCCGAATCAGTTCGACCAGGTCCTCATGGTCGGCCGCCGCTGACATGTCTGCGGTAAAGGAGCGCTTGTTGCGGTTGACCGACAGGAAGTACGTCGCCTCATGATCATCGGTAAACGGCGGACCCCAGTGCCGGGTATCGTCACCCGAACCGGGACGCTCGATCTTTATGACGTCGGCGCCAAGGTCACCGAACAGCATCGTCGCGTACGGCGCCGCCAGCACCCTGCTGAAATCTGCGACGATGATCCCCGCCAGCGCGCCGGCAGGCGGGCGTTGCGGACCGGTGTCAATCATTGGAACTCCTTAGTTGGTGATCAGCGGGGTGATCAATGACTGGCTGCGCGGACCGCGTTGTTGAAGAGCGGCGTCCGGACGATCAGCATGATGGCGGCGGCCGCCAGCGGCAACACGGTCACCTGCAGCAGGCCGGCTCCTTGCCAACCGACGCTTGGCACCAGCGCAGCGAACAGCAAGCCGGAAAAGGCTGCCGATCCGTAGTAGCAGGTGACGAAGAGACCGGCGGCACGCCCCACCTGGTGCGGACGGACTGCCCGCTGGATGGCGCTGTTCATGTTGGGGAAGAAGACGCCAGTACCGAACACCCCCATGAGGCAGGCGAAGACGCACTGCCAAGCGAACGGTGCCTTGAGCTGGTAGATCAGCACGCCGAGCACCGCCATGACAGCCAGGGAAACGATCAGCAGGGTCCGCTGGTTGATCCGGTCCCCGATCCAGCCCCCGAGCAGACCGGCGAGGCCGCCCAGACCCACGAAACTCAGTGCCACGGCGGACTCTCCGGTGGAAATGCCCAGTTGAGTGGTCAGGAATGTGGGGTACAGGCCCAGGAATCCATAGAGCGCGATGGAGCCGCAGCCGGCGGCAGCCGCGATCGCCAAGGAGTTGCGGTTGTACGCCCTGTCCGGCATGTAGTCATAGGATCCTTCGACGCCGGTCAGGCTGATGGCCCGCTCGGTGAACTTGCGGCTGACGGTGAACGCGACCACCACTGCGAGCAGCAGACCGAGTGCCCCGAAGATCGTAAAGGGCGCACGCCACGTTCCGAACTGGCCGGCGAACATGATGCCGAGGGCGGGCCCGAAGGTTGCACCCAGGCCGAATGCGAAGCCCAATATACCCAGGGCGAGGCCCCGCCGGAGGTGGAAGAACGACCCGACCGCGGCGAACAGAGCTGCGGCCTGCATGCCCTCACCCAGCCCGGAGATGACCCGGTACACGGCCATGTCGCCCCACGAAGCGGCAAGCGGTGTGGCCAGCGTGCCCAGGGAGTAGATCGCAATGCTGACTATCAGGACGGTTTTGCGCGAGAAGCGCTCCACCAGGAACCCCGCAGGGATGCCTGCAATAGCCATCCCCAAGGTGAAGATAGTGGCCAGCAGTCCGCCGGCCTGCAGGCTGAACCCGTACTCAGTGCTGATAGTGCCCAGCAAGGGAAAGAAGACCTGCCTGTCCATCGCGTTGAGCATAAATGTGATGGCCAGTACCGCGAGCGACACACCAGCAACCACCTTGGTGGGCATGCCCTCGGGATTGTCCTTGACCCGTGATGGTGCAGGGCTGGACGGAACCGCATCCATGGAAATAGCGTCCATGGGTTCCGGGTATGTGGGCACGGCGGGGTCGGTGGAAGGTCCAGCTGGGGCCGAAGCCTGGCCTGTGCCGAAGGGGGTCGAGTGGGACATCTTTGTCTCCTAGTCGGGAGGATTTCGTTCTCATGTGGATTTGCTGGCCGAATCGGCCAATGATCAACGGAATGACATGAAGTACGGCAGGTGGCCGGATCCTGACCAGGCCCGGAAGTCTCCTCCCCTGGTCAGGTGGGACCCGCCTCGTGCGTCGCAGTGTATAGAAGCTGCCCGTTTCTGCTCGTGCAGTCTGTGCAGATTGGATGCGACGAGATGTGGAACTTGTGCTAACGATAGCACGCTCACTGGCCGAGTCAAGAGCATGTTGGTACTTCTGATCACAAAAGTCATCCGCCTTGACGACTACCGCAGGAGTGCTATCGTTAGCACTAGTAGTCCTCGTCGCTGGCACGATTTGAGCCTTCATGCCAGTACGTTGAAATGGACTGGCGCTCGGGATGGCGCGTCAGTCCAGGCCGCATCAGTACACTGATCCCAGCCCGGTTCCCGATAGCAACCGCTCACCGGCTTCACAGGAGGAACGATGGTCACCACCAAGGATATCGCTGCACACCTGCAGCTGTCGGTCTCCACAGTGGGCCGCGCACTAGCCGATGACGCGCGCATCAGCGACCAGACCAAGGCGCGGGTGCGCCAGGCGGCTTCCGAGCTCGGATACGTAGGCAACCATGCCGCACGAATGATGCGCGGGGCTCCCAGCAACGTGGTAGGGCTGGTCATCCCTGATATCCGAAACAGTTTCTACTTCACGATTGCCCATGAGCTGTCTACGATCATGGCCGGCGAGGACTATCAGCTGATGCTGGCCGAGACTTTCGATGACCGCCTCATTGAGAGGCGCCATCTTCGCGAGCTCTCGGCGAGCCGTGCGGCAGGGGTCGTTATTGCCCCCACCCCAAATCCCCACAGCGATTCGATCAATATGCTGAGCGGAATGCCGCACGTCCAACTACTGCGCAAGCATTCATCTCTGGGCGCCCAGTGGTTCGGCATCAACGACCGTCGTGCGCTCAAGGATGCCACGACGCACCTGCTCGATCTCGGCCACTCCCGGATCGCCTATATCGGAGCGCCCGCCGACCTGCCCACAGGCCGGGAGCGGCTCGAAGGCTACAGCCAGGCCCTGCACGAAAGCAACGTTCCACAACGCTCGCAGCTGGTCGAGCTGGGCCCACCGGCGTCTCCCGAGCACGCCCGGGAGGCCATCCGCCGGCTACTGAACCGACCCAGCCCGCCCACCGCCGTCGTCCTTGGCTCCGTCCTTCACACTGTGGGCGTTCTGGACGGATTACTGGAGATGGGCATCGACGTTCCAACGGAACTGTCCGTGGTGGGCTTCGGCGATCAAAGCGGATTCTCCTGGTGGGGGCCTGGCCTGACTACCGTCAGCCTTCCCATCGGCGATGTGGCCACCTCCTGCGGCCTATGGTTCATCCGCCGGCTCAACAATCCGCCTGCTGGAAATGACCCCTACGAGTCGGCGTCAGTGGGCTGGCTCGTGCAACGGGGCAGCACTGCCCCACCTCCCGCGGCATCGCGCGAGCGCTCCGCCTGAAACCGAATTACCAACCAAAAGCTGCGCCCCTTGCGCGAACTTAAAAGTAATGATGCTAACGATAGCATGACATAAATCACATTGGAGATGGACAAATATGCTGCCACCGGTCGATCTACGTCCGCCATTCAACATCACCCGAACCAGCCACCTGCGCCTGAATGTCGCCGACCTTGCCGCGAGCCGTGACTTCTACACCACTGTCCTCGGCCTGGTGGTGACCGAGGAGGACAACTCCACCGTCTACCTGCGTGGCCTCGCCGAGGCCTGTCATCACAGCCTTGTGCTGGAGAAGAGCAAAGACGGCGGCACCGCCCGCCGGATAGGTTTCCGCGTCTTCTTTGAAGAGGACCTGGACGAGGCCTACAGCTATTTTCGTGAGCGGGGACTCCCGGCCGAGTGGGTGGACATGCCACATCAAGGCCGCACCTTGCATGTTGCAGACCCCGCCGGCACTCCCCTGGAGCTGTGCGCAACCATGGAGACCCGGCCACGGCTGCACATCAACTTTGAGCAGTACAAAGGCGCCCACTCCCAGCGGCTGGACCACTTCCAACTGCTCACGCCCGACGTATACGGGTTGTGCGCGTTCTACAGCGAACTGGGATTCCGCAACTCGGAGTACCTCGAGCATGGCGATGAACTTGTGGGAGCCTTTATGTACCGCAAGGGCACCTGCCTCGACCTGGCGATGGTGCCCGGCGCTGGTCCAAGCCTCCACCACTTCGCTTACACAGTCTCGGAGAGCCACGACATCTTCACCGCCTGCGATTTCGCCGGCATCCTGGGCTATGGCGACCAGGTGGAGCGTGGTCCAGGCCGTCATGGCCCGGGCGGCATGCTGTTCGCGTACCTCCGGGACCCGGACGGCCACCGTGTTGAGGTCTTCAACAGCCACTACCAGACCATCGATCTTGAGACCGAGCCTGTTCGCTGGGACGCCGCATCGGTGAGCACCAACGCACGCTGGGGCCTGCCGGCCCTGGAACAGTGGTACTTCGAAGCCTCGCCCTTCGTCGGCACACCACTGAAGTCCCCGGCTGTCCGCCCTGCCCCCATGACGCTGGAAAAGTTCCTGGCCAGCCCCCAACTCCCCTGATTGCCAGCCCCGCTGACACCCCAACCCGACTGGAGCACCACACTATGTCCCGAGTTCCCTCCCTGTCCCGCGACAACGCCGTCTCGGTCCACCAGCAGCCGCTGTGGGACCGCATCGAGGCGGAACGCAAAATGCCCACAGCCAACATCTTCCGCTCACTGGCGAACGCCCCGGTGCTGCTCGACGCGTTCCTCTCCTACGCCAACGCCATGCGCGACAGCTCCCTGCTGAGCCCGAAGCTGCGGGAGCTTGCCATCCTGTCCGTGGGTCACGCCACCGGCTCTGAGTATGAGATCGCGCACCACCAGTCCCATGGCCTCAAAGCCGGACTCACGGATGAGCAGCTTGCCGCAGTGGCCGACGGCACCAGCACTGAGTTGTTCAATGACCTCGAACGCGCAGTGATAGCGCTGGCGCGTGAATCCACCATCAACGTGAATGTGTCCGATGAAAGCTGGTCAGCTGCAGCCAAGCACCTCGATGACCAGCAGATGGTGGAGCTCACGTTGACCATCGCCTGGTACAACTCAGGCGTCCGGATAATGGGCCTCCTCGGCATTGAACTCGAGGACAGCTACCGTAAGTAGCTGCCTGCCTCCCTCCCCCAGAACCACACCCTTTTCCCAGAAGGAGCCGTCAATGGCGACGATGCGCGCAGCCAGACTGCATCAGATCGGCGATCCGATGTCGATCGACACCATCGAAGTACCCAAGCCCCGACCCACGGATGTACTGGTCAGGGTCAAGGCCGTCGGCATTGTGCCGAACATGGCCAACGTGATCAATAGTTGGCCCACTTGGTTTCCGCACCAACCGATCCCCAAATTTCCGGCGATCTTCGGGCTCGATCCCACCGGGGTGGTGGAAGAAGTGGGCGAGTCCGTCATCAACATCAAACCCGGAGACCGGGTGTATGTGAGCCCGCTCCGCTCCTGCGGCAGCTGCTACGCCTGTTCCGGGGGAACCCCCAGCCGCTGCCGCTACTACACCCTCAACGGGTATTTCAGCACCTCCCGCGATGGCCAGAGGATCTTTGATCTCTACCCTTACGGCGGGTTCAGTGAGTTCATGACCGCGCCACAACAGGCTCTGGTTAAGATTCCTGACAACCTTCCGTTTGAGCTGGCAGCCCGTTTTGGCTACATCGGCACCGCTTACGGTGCCCTGCGCCTGGCCGATGCCGGACCCGGCACGGTGGGCTTGATAGACGGCATCACCGGTACCTTGGGCGTGGCTGCTACCGTGCTTTGTTTGAGCATGGGCGTTGCGAAGATCCTGGGCACGGGGCGCAACGCGGAGCTGCTCCAGCGCGTGAAGGCGCTCGCCCCGAACAGGATAGAGGTCATGAACCTCGGGGAGCAGTCCTCCGGGGAGTGGGCCAAGGCTCGGACACGGGGCGACGGTGCCCACTTCGTGATCAGTGCGCTCGGGGCCAGGGCTGACGCCGCAACCATGGTGGACTCCATGAAGGGGGTCCGGCGTGGCGGCCGCGTGGTGAACGTCGGCGGAGTTGCCGACGAGGTCCCAGTGGACATGAAGTGGCTGATGGACGAGCAGGTGCAGATTATCGGTTCGAACTGGTTCACCGCAGCCCAGGGCCA
Organism: Arthrobacter sp. StoSoilA2; assembly: GCF_019977195.1. Lineage (NCBI taxonomy): Bacteria > Bacillati > Actinomycetota > Actinomycetes > Micrococcales > Micrococcaceae > Arthrobacter > Arthrobacter sp. StoSoilA2. The sequence goes on along the minus strand of NZ_AP024643.1, from coordinate 2,401,764 downwards.
GGAGATGGCAGACATGGTCGAGACAGGAACCCTGGACCTCACCTACCTTGAGACCGAGGCCTTCCCGCTGTCAGACGTTAACAATGCCATCTCAGGGCGGTTGAAGGACCCGCGCGGTGGCTTCAGCAACTATGTAGTCATTCCCTAGTGAAGTTTCCGGCTGGCCGTCCCTTCGGGGACGGCCAGCCGAGGTGTCCCTGAGACACGGGACAGTACTCAGGCGCCGGCGCCGGTGAGCACAAATGCCACCGTCGCCGGCGTCTTTGTCTTGTTCCGCCAGGCATGGCGGGCGGCAAGCTGCACTATGGTGTCACCCGGGCTCAACAGCACCTGTGCGCCGTCGTCGAGCTCCAGCCACAGCTCCCCGTCCAGCACCACTCCGTAGTCGACGCTGGGCGTGCGGTGCATGCCGTCCGGCTCGAACACCTCCGCAAGGTCAGGGGCGTAGGCCGCCATCTCCTGCCCTGCGGCGCCCGGATCGAAGCCCGGGCTCATCACCACGGATTCCGGTGCGTAGCTCACGATCACGAAGCTGGCCCCGCCTGGCCCCGGCACCACCGGGCCGTGGTTGTCGGTAGGTTCCCCCTCCGGCAGCGAACCTGATGGCACCCCCGGTGTAAACCAGACCCGGACCTGAGCCTGTCCCGGCATACTCGCGAACGCATGGCTGTTGGGCACTGGTCCGTCGGAAACAAAAACGGACTTTCCAGATCCGTCCATGCCGGTCACCACTCTGCGTACAGTCATGGCTTGTCCTCTCTCTATGTGCAATCGTTAGCACTATTCCCCCATGACGCTGAGGTGTCAAGGGATGGGATCAAAACCGGGAGTGATTTAGCGTCGACCGTTTACTTTCACGGGGTAAGCATCTGGCATTTGCCTCCATCTGTGCTATCGTTAGCATTATGCTTGAAGAAGATAAGATCGACGACGGCGTCGCTCCCGCAGGAATCGTCCTGACCCAGGCGGGCCTCCCCCACGAAAAGGCAGCCATCTGGCTGGTGCACAGCGGCAAGGCACTTCCGTTGCAGGCGTGGGCCGGACGCTGGGCCTGCGCCGGATTCGCCTCACTCACTGAGCTGATTGCCCACTGGGGCAGCGTCCATGCGGAGCTTCGCCGGCTCATCGAGCTCCCTCAGACTTCAGCGGCGATCAGCGAAGACGGCGTTCCGGTGGCTTCCCTGCGGCTCAAGGCTCCCATCCAGCCCACCCAGGTTTTCTGCACCATCGGGAACTACCGCCGCCAGGTCATCGAAGCCGCAGTGGACGCCGGCGACCCCGCCGACGCCGGGCAATTAGCGGCCGACACCGCCCAGGCACTAAAACTCCGACGCCGGGACGGCAGCCCCTACGTCTGCTTGACCAGCAACGACAGGGTTGGCCCCGCTGATGGTGAACTCGCCCTGGAGCCGGACATGGACACCCTTGACTGGGAAGTGGAGATCGGCGCCGTCGTCGGAGGTTCCGGCTACCGCTTGACGCTGCCGGAGGCTGAGGCGGTGGTCGCCGGCTACTGCGTGGTCAACGACCTGACCATTCGCTCCCGCATCTTCCGGCCCGACTTGCCCGCGCTGGCCTCGGATTGGCTGCAGTGCAAGGGAATGCATGGGTCGCTGCCGCTTGGACCCTGGTTCGTGCCAGCCTGGCAGGTCCCCGACCCCTCGTCACTGCGGCTTCGGCTCTCGCTCAACGGCTCGCCCATGCAGGACGACACGGCCGACGACATGCTGTTCACCATCCCCGAACAGATGGCTTACCTGTCCCAACACACCCGTCTTCGCCCCGGAGACCTGCTCTGCACCGGCTCCCCCGCCGGGTTCGGGATCCACCACGGCCGGTTTCTGCGGCCCGGAGACTCCGTGAAGGCCTCGATAACCGGGCTCGGCGAGCAGCGCACCCGCTTCGTTGGTCCGACATCCATTCCCACCCCATCCCCTTCAACCTTGGCCGATCCAGGCCTGACCACCACATAAGGAGCAGACTCATGACGCTGCAGCAAACAGTCCTGCTGACAGACCGGGCCTGGCCCGACGACAGTATTGAACGCGGCATCATCGAAGACGCCGGCTTCCGTCTTGTTGCCGGTCCTGCCGACCCCGCACCAGTTGAGGCCATCGACGCGCTGATCGCCGAACACCAGCCCGCCGCCATCCTCACCTGCTGGGCAACAGTGTCCGCCAAAGCAATCGCATCCTCAGCCCCGTTGCGGGTTGTTGCCCGGATGGGCGTTGGCCTGGACAACATCGCCGTGCCCGCGGCCACGGATCATGGCGTGCAGGTGACCAACGTGCCCGACTACTGCGTCGAAGAGGTCTCCGACCACGCCGTCGGTCTGGCCCTGGCTTGGACGCGCGGCCTCGTGGCCGCGGACCGTGAGGTCCGCGCCGGACGTTGGAACCCCGCCGGGGCCCGGCTTCGCCGCCTGTCCAACCTGACGTGCGGCGTGGTCGGATACGGCCGCATTGGCAGAACCACCGCAGCCAAGCTCAAAGCGCTCGGAGCCCGCGTGGTGATCAGCGATCCACACCCACCGGCCAAAACCGACGGTATTGAGGTGATGGCATTGGATGGCCTCCTGGCAGCCAGCGACATCGTAGTCCTCCACGCTCCCCTGGTCCCGCAGACACATCACCTTATCGGGGCCCGGGAACTGGCCCTGCTTCCGCAGGACGCCTTCCTGATCAATGTCAGCCGCGGCGGGTTGGTCGATACCGACGCCCTGACGGCCGCCCTGCAATCAGGCAAGCTCGGCGGAGCAGGACTGGATGTCCTGGAGGAGGAGCCTGCAGTTCCGTCAGGGCTGCTGGCCTTTCCAGGTGTGATTGTCACACCACACATCGCTTTTGCCTCCGACGCTTCGGTGATCGACCTGCGACGCAGCGCCGCCGAGGAAGTGGTCCGCGTCCTGCGCGGAGAACCCGCAAACTATCCCTGTAACACCCCGTCCGCCCTCGCAACAGGAGTGTCATCGTGAGCAACATCCGCACCGTCCACGGCCGCCAGATCTTTGATTCCCGAGGCCGCCCCACTGTTGAGGTGGACATCATCCTCGAAAACGGTGCCAGCGCCCGGGCGTCAGTACCTTCCGGAGCCTCCACCGGCACCCACGAGGCACACGAATTACGCGATGGCGACGCATCCGTTTTCGACGGCCTCGGAGTCACCTCCGCCGTCGAGCATGTAAACGGCGAGATCGCAGCGTCGCTGCTCGGCCAGGATGTTGACGACCAACGGGCCATCGACGAAAGGCTGCGGAACCTGGACGGCACCTCCACGCTGTCCCGGCTCGGTGCCAACGCAGTACTGGGGACCTCGCTGGCGGTCTGCCGCGCCTCGGCCGTGGCCAGCGGCCTGCCGCTGTACCGAAGGATCGCCCAGCTCGCCGACGTCGACGAGCCCGTACTGCCGATGCCGATGGTCAACATCCTTTCCGGCGGCCTCCACGCCGGACGCGGCATGGACGTCCAGGACTTCCTCGCAGTACCGGTCGCGGCAATGTCCGCACTCGAAGCCATCCAACTTACCTCCCGTGTCCGAACGGCCGCCGCTGCCCTCTGCGCCGAACGGGGACTGCCCACGCTGTTGGCCGACGAGGGCGGGCTGAGCCCTGGCTGCCGAACGGGCGAGGAGGCCCTGGAGCTCATCACCGAGTCCATCCTGGCCGCTGGCCTGCAGCCGGGTACGGACATTGCCATCGCCATCGATGTCGCCGCTGCATCCCTGTACGACAGTGAGGCAGGCGACTACCACCTGCGGCGACAGGGACAACGCCTCAGCACCACCGAGATGATTGACATGGTGTCCTCATGGGTGGACCGCTTCGCCATTGTCTCGATTGAAGATCCGCTCGATGAAGATGACTGGACCGGCTGGCGGACCCTGACGAAGCGCCTCGGCCACCGGATCAGGCTGATCGGCGACGACCTGTTCACCACAAACAGCGAACGGCTCGCCCGGGGCATTTCCCAGGGCGTTGCCAACGGAGTCCTGGTCAAAGTGAACCAGAACGGCACACTGACAGGCACCCTTGACGTGGTGGCCCAAGCGCGGGCCGCAGGCTATGCGCCGGTGGTATCAGCCCGCTCCGGGGAGACCGAAGATGACTTCCTCGCCGATCTGGCTGTAGGCACCGCATCGGGGCAGATCAAGGTCGGGTCGGTACGGAATTCTGAACGGCTCGCCAAGTACAACCAGCTGGTGCGCATCGCCGAGGACCCGGCCCTGGGCTTCACGAACCTCCCGGCGCTGGCCTTAACCGCGGACGGTGGCCGGTGAAAATCGCCGAACCCCAGGAGCGGGTTCGGGAGTTCCTGCTCCGCCATGGACTGATGCAGCCTGGTGAGGAGCCGGCACTACACCCGTTGACCGGCGGCGTGAGCTCGGACCTCTGGCAAGTGTCGCTGCCCGGCCGCACCCTGTGCGTCAAGGGAGCATTGGCCCAGCTGAAGGTGGCCCACGAGTGGCTCGCGCCCCTCTCCCGCAACCGGGTTGAGTACGACTGGCTGCAGTTTGCCGGCAGCGTTGCCCCCAAACAGGTCCCCCAGGTCCTGGCCTACGATGGGGAGGCCGGGTTGTTCGCCATGCAGTTCCTCCCCTCCCGGGACTACCCGGTCTGGAAGGAAAGCCTCCTGGCCGGGCACGTGGACCCGGCCGCCGCTCATGCTCTCGGCGTCCTCCTCGGCAGGCTGCACTCGGCAAGCGCCAAGGATCCAGCGCTGGCACGTAGGTTCGCCACCGACAGCAACTTCGACGCCCTGCGCATTGAGCCATACTTCCGCGTCACTGCACGCGCCAACCCCAACCTCGCGGACAGGATCGAGGTTCTTGCCGAGAGGACCGCCGGCACGCATATGGCGTTGGTACACGGCGACGTCAGTCCCAAGAACATCCTCCTGGGTCCGGACGGGCCGGTCCTGCTCGATGCCGAGTGCGGCTGGTTCGGCGACCCTGCATTCGACGTCGCATTTTGCCTGAACCATCTGATGCTCAAAGCGATTATCCTGCCGCAGCACACAGCACAGCTGCACACTTCCGCAACAATGCTGCTGGACGGCTACGCCCACCATATTGACTGGGAACCGTCCGCGGACCTGATGGCGCGTGTCGCTGGCCTGCTGCCGCTGCTCGCCCTGGCCCGGGTCGACGGAGCCTCCCCGGTGGAGTATCTGACATCTGGGCAACGGGGCCAGGTGCGCGACCTTGCACGGGAGCTGCTGGCCCGGCCCGCAGTTGCCCTCCACATTGTCCTCAAGGAGTGGATGCTGGTGGCGGCCGCTCCAGCGGCCGGCAGGACCCATGTGAAGGAGCAGACCAGGTGACCTTTTCCTTGTCCACTCTGCGGGTCGACGGAGTGCCCACCCCGGTGCTCCGGCTCTCCGACGGTCCCATATACCGACTCGCCGACGTCGCACCCGAGGTACTCCACCACCATCCGGTGGGCGGGCTTATGACAGTCTTCGCCAATTGGGAGACCGCCGAGCCCCGGCTGCTTGCCGCCGTCGAGACCCTCACTGAGGGCACGGCAGCCCAGTTGCCCGAGCCGGCCGAGCCTGAAGACTGGCTCACGCCGCTGCAGTATCCGAACAAGGTCATCTGCGCCGGCGCCAACTATTACGACCATGTGGTCAACGACGGCGGCCATGCTGGCTTTTCGAAGGAAGACAACATTCCGGTCTTCTTCCTCAAGCCGCCCACCACCACGCTCGTCGGCCAGGGCAGAGCCGTCCATTACCCCAGCCAGACGGAGAAGTTCGACTACGAGCTTGAACTTGCCCTTGTCATCGGCCGGCGCGGCCGGAACATCCCGCTGGACCGGGCGCGTGACCACATCGCCGGCTACACCATCGCCCTGGACCTGTCGGCCCGTGACTGGCAGCGCCACCCCAAGCACCTCGTCAAATTCGATCTCTTCGGCGGCAAAGTCTTCGACGACAGCTGTCCGCTTGGTCCGGGAATTGTGCCCGCCCGCTTTGTCGATGACACCAACCTGCAGCTGCAGTTCCGGCTCAACGGTGAGCTGCGCCAAAACGCCAACACGTCCGACCTGATCTGGTCTGTTCCCGAGCTGGTCTCCCTGATCAGTGAACACGTGACCCTCGAACCTGGCGACGTTGTGCTCACGGGAACTCCCGCTGGGGTGGGCCTCAGCACCGGAACCTGGATGCACCCCGGAGACCGGCTCGAGGGACGCATCAGCGGCCTTGGAACCATCAGCGTGCAGATCATCCCCGCCGACACCGACCAGCCAGACTGACACACACACCAACATCAAGGAGCAGACCATGAAGGCAGCCGTTCTGACCCGGACTGGAACAGTCCCATCTTACGAAGACTTCCGAGATCCAGAGCCCCACAGTGGACAAGTGGTCGTCGAGGTAGCGGCGGCCGGGGTCCATCACCTCGACCTGGCCAAGGCCTCGGGAGCATTCGGAGATCCCGACACCCTGCCTTACGTGATTGGCGCCGACGGCGTAGGCAGGACCTCCGCCGGACGTCGCGTCTTCTTCACCTCACCGGTTTCGCCGCATGGTTCCTGGGCCGAGCGCACCGTCGTGGCCGAGGAAGACCTGCTGGACCTCGCCGACGACGTGGACGACGTCACCGCGGCTGCGCTTGGCAACACCGGACTTGCCGCCTGGCTGGCCCTCACCTGGCGGGCCAAGCTGCAGCCAGGCCAGAACGTGCTTGTGCTTGGCGCAACCGGCGCACTGGGCTCCATCGCCGTCCAACTCGCAAAGTCCCTTGGCGCCGCAACGGTGGTCGCTGCCGACCGTGACACCGGCCGCCTCGCCCTGTCCCGGGAACGCGGAGCCGATGCGAGCGTGACCATCAGCCCGGGCACCGACCTCGTGGCAGCCTTCCGCAGCACAGTGGGTGACAGCGGGTTCGATGTCATCCTTGACCCGGTGTGGGGTGAACCCGCCCTTGCCGCAATGCATGTTGCAGCCCGGGGCGCCCGCCATATCCAGATCGGCCAGTCAGCGGGAGCAACTCTGGAGCTTCCCGCCGGGATCGTCCGTGCCGCCCGCCTGGAGCTCCTCGGCTTCGCCCATATGGACCCGCCAGCACAGATCCGGAGAGAGGCTTACCTGAATCTGACGGCGCTCGCGGCGACAGGCGCTTTGTCCGTCGACGCAATGACCCTGCCTCTTTCCGCTTGCCAACAGGCCTGGGAATTACAGCAGCAGGGGGCCCCGCGGAAGCTCGTGCTAACCCCGTAGGGGCCCACATTCCTTCCAACCACGAAAAGGCTGCGATGGAACCCGGCTACACCGAGACGGCCAAGTCAATACACGACCACAGAAATAAGAACGAAGGTTTTACAACATCATGTCCCGTCCAGTACGGCTCAACATCAGACACCGCAATGATTTAGACAACGGACTCAATCTGGAAGTGGCTGCCGCGATCCAGAAGGCCCTCAAAGACCCCGGATATGGCGTGTTGGTAACCCGCCATGATCGCGAAACCTTCACAATACAGCTCTCCCCTGATGTCCCTCACGGAATGACCCACGAATTGGATCTTTTCTCCCGCTCCTGATCGAGCGCTTCGTCCCTGGCCAAACCCTATTAACGGCAGTTCCGTCATGAATTCGATGCTCCGGGGGGTACTTGTAGGCGGCCAGCCTGGTCTTGGCAAAGGCTGCCAATTCCTCCACCCTGAGGCTGGGGTTCTGCCAGGCCTCAGGCGTGGGGAATCCGGAGCAGCTCTTCGAGGGCATCGGCTCCAGCCGCCGCACCCCCGGCGGCTGCGTAGCCAGCAGCGACCCGCCGGGCTCCTTCCTTCTTTGTCAGGGCTTCGTGAACTGCGGCGCGAAGCTTCTCCGCAGTGAGCTTCTTCCTGCTGAGCCGCACACCCGCGTCGGCGGCCACCACCCGGGCCGCAACCTCATGCTGATCGCGGCCGAACGGAACCACCACCACCGGAACTCCCTTGGACAGTGCCTTTTGGGTGGCTCCCATACCGCCATGGGTGATGGCAACCGCAGCGCGCTCCAACACCTCTGAATGGGGCACGAACCGTTCCAGCCGGGCATTGGCAGGAAGGGGTCCAAAATCCACCGGTCCGGCGGACCGCTGGTCTCCTGCCGATCCGCTCCCCTCCGCAGGCAGCGTGGCAACGACAGTGAAGGGCTCGTTGGCCATGCCCTGCAATGCTGCGCGGACCAAATCCTCGTCGGCCTGGTACTCGGACGAGGTGGTCACCAGGATGACCGGGTCCACGGCGTTCTCAAGCCAAGCTGGCGGAGAGAAGGGCGGGTCCCATGACAGCGCCCCGATCATCCGGACACGGTGTCCCCAGTCCGGGTGCGGGTATTCAAACGGCTCGGCACTGGTAACGAGGAGGAGCGGCGCGGTGAGGAAGAAGTCATCCACGTTCCGCGACGGCGGCAGTTTCCCGCCGGAGATTTCGGCCCGGGCCCTGTTGATCCCGGGCATCATCAGCTTTTCGACGGCGCCAGTCACCAGGGGTCGGATGAGCGCGTCCCGGAGCCTTCCCACTGGACCTGGCATCGGATCCAGCCCGGGTCCGAACGGCGGGGTTCCCCGGGACGTCAGTGGCGGTGTGTAGGGGCAGAAGCTGGCCCACGGGAGCCCGAGATCCTCAGCCACGATACGTGCGCCCCACGCATTGATGTCCACGAGCATCAGATCCGGACTGGTATCGCCGATGGCGCGGCGAAGGTCAGGGGCGTCGAAGCGGGCACGCGCCGTGAAGGTCTCAGTGCTCGCGGTCAGCCCATCCTTGATCGATTTCGCCAGATAGTCCCGGTGCCTGATCTCAAGGAGGCGCGGGTCGACGGATTCGGCCTGGAAGCCGGCGCCGCGAAGGGCCGTTAGCTGTTGGGGAATTGTCCGCACGTGGACCTCATGTCCCCGGGCCTTCAGTTCCAGTAACAGCGGGACCATGGGAAAGAGATGGCCGATGGCGGGCGAGGTGTAGGCGAGAACGGTGGACATTATGGCCTCCGGGTGAAGGGCTCAAGCATTTCGATTAAGGAAAGGGCCACCTGGTCACGGGTCAGGCCAGCGTCCAGCCGGAGCAGCTTCCAGGTGTAGACGTCACAAAGAGCGACGAACTGGGCAAGACGGCGGCCCCGTTCCGCCCCGTCCGGGAGAAAATCATCCTCAAGGAACGGGGCGAAAACCCGCTCGCACCACAGGCGGTGCAGTCGTCTGCCCGTTTCAGTCATGTCCGCCACGGCAGCTGAGGTTCCCTCCTCGGATAGCATCTTCAAGGCGAGAGCGCCCGTGGTCTCATAGTGTTCGAGCAGGTTCTCGATGGCGCCGGGGACGTTGCCGGCAGGCGCAGCATCGCGCTGGGCCATCACCTGCGCAGCGGTGTGTTCGACCGTTGCATCGATGAGCCCACTGCGGTCGCCGAAGCGACGGATGACGGTCTGCACGGTGACTCCGGCACGATCAGCCACCGCGATCAAGGTGATCTCCGAGAGCGGTCTTTCCATGAAGAGCTCCCGTGTCGCCTCAAGGATCCGGCGCCCCGTGTCGGCGGCGTTGGACGCCCGTTTCCGGTTGTCGTAGCGCCGGCTTGTACCCCCGCCAACATTCATGTTAATCATGTTAACTCCAATATTGACGACAGGTCCAGAGGTGCAGAGCGCACGGATATCTCCGGGCTTGGTGTACTGACGCCAGCCTCTTTGAGTCTTGCCGTAAACCCGGGCGCTTCCTTGCACCGGGTCGTTCCGGGGCTCTCAGGGCCTGGTGTCCCCGGAGGGGCTCTCAGGGCCTGGTGTTCCCGTCGTGCAGGTCCCGTTCCCGTGGGCGGACCAGCGCAAGGAATCTGCGGGCCCGCTCCCGCCGGCCGTATGCGAGGATGACGGCGGCCCAGCGCAGGGCACTCAGCACAGTGACGGCGGGCGTGTCTGCGGGAGCGGCAGCGGGCCGCTTGCTCATGGTCATGGGTGTTCCTAACGTTGACGCGTGATCCGGGCCATTACGACAACCAGAGGTGCGGTGCGACAACCAGAGGTGCCGCGCGACAAGCGGAGCTGCAACGGTACGGGGCTGCCCGGCTTGTGCTGGACAGCCCGCCACCTATCGCGTCCTAGCTGGATGCCCGAAGAGCCTGGACATATGTTTCGACTCGTTCCAGGGTGTCTGCATCGTGCGGTCCCCATTCCGGGTGAGGTGTGCCCGGACCCACGTAGGGTTCGTCCCGGTAATGATGCTGGTACCCGGCTAGTTTCTGTTCGAGCTCGGCTCTGACGGAGCGGTAGCTGGGGTCATCGGCTACATTACGGACTTCGGTGGGGTCGCTTCTGAGGTCGTACAGTTCCCATTCAGCCTCAAAGACACGATCAGAGGCCCCGGGGACGTCCAGCCCGGCGTTGTAGTAGTGGATCAGCTTGTAATCGGAGGTCCGGATGCCGTAGTGGCCTGGTGCTGAGTGAATAGGATCGTCGTGCTCCCAGTACCGGTAATACGCCGCGTCGGGCCAATCGTCGATCTCCTCACCCCGCAGGAGAGGCCGGAAGCTCCTGCCCTGCGATGTGGGAAGTGCCTCGTCTGCCTTGATTCCGGCGATGTCCAAAAAGGTGGCGGCGAAATCGACGTTGGTGATGATTGCCTCGCAACGGCTGCCGGCAGAGATTTCGGCGGGCCATTTCATCAGCATCGGCATCTGCAGGGACTGGTCAAACATCAGCCGCTTGTCGAACCAGCCGTGGTCACCGAGGAAGAAGCCCTGATCGGATGTGTAGACGACGAGGGTGTTCTCGGACAGTCCGCGCTCATCGAGGTAATCGAGAAGCCGACCGACGTTGTCGTCGATGGATTGGATGCACTGCAGGTAGTCGCGCATGTAGATCTGGTACTTCCACCGCATGCGCGCTTCCCTGTTCTCAGGTCCGCGGAGTTCCTCCGGGACCTCAGACTTGAGGTCCTCGGCACCCATGTCGTCGGCAATGGTCATGTGGACGTTCCGTACAGCTTGGCTGCGGGTGGCGTAGTCATCAAAGAATGTTTCGGGCCCCGGGATCTTCCCGTCAGCGTAGAGGTGCTTGTGTTTCTCGTCGGGGATCCAGGGGCGGTGCGGTGCTTTGTGGTGGACGAGCATGCAGAAAGGCTCCTCCCCCGTGAGTCCATCCAGCCAATTGATGGAGAGGTCGGTGACGATGTTCGTCGCATAGCCGGGAACGGTCGCGCTGCCCGTCTCGTCGATCATCTCCGGATTGAGGTAGTCACCCTGTCCAGGAAAGATCTTCCAGGCATCGAATCCGCGCGGCAAGGACTTCCCGTGCTCACCCAAGTGCCATTTCCCGAAAAGGGCAGTCTTGTAGCCCTGTTCGTGGAGTACGTCCACGAATGTGGGTACCCGGTAGTCCATCTCGGTCCAGATGGAGGATACGCCGTTGATATGGCTGTAGGTCCCTGTGAGGATAGACGCCCGGGAGGGACTGCAGATCGAGTTGGTGCAGAAGACGGCATCCATGCGCATGCCTCCTTGGGCGATGCGGTCAAGGTGCGGCGTTTGGTTCACCCGGCTGCCGTATGCCGAAATGGCGTGGGCGGCGTGGTCATCGGACATGATGAAGATGATGTTCGTCCTCGACATCGTTCTTCCTTTCGTACGTTTGGTGCTGATCCTGGGGGCTGTCGCTTATCAGTGCTCTGGCTGGGTGAGCCGAACAACCCTGGTGATTGGAAGCTCTGAGACGGAGGTGCCGATCCTGAGGGTGTATTCGCCGGGTTCGTAAGTCCATCCGTTGTTCCAGTACGCCAGCAGACGGGTGGGGACCTCCAGAGTCGCGGTTACAGTTTCGCCGGGTTGGGCCCAGACGGGTGTGGAGGCAATGAGCCAGCGGACCGGGCGCTCGACGGCGGAGTCCTTCTTTTCGGCGTAGACCTGGACCACCTGCTTGCCGCTCCGTTCGCCTTTGTTGGTGAGGGTGACGCTGACCGGGATGGCCTCGCCCGGAGTGAGGGGGCCGTCGGGTCCGTCGACGGTGTCCAGGGTCCAAGTGGTGTAGCCGAGGCCGTAGCCGAATTCGTAGGCTGGAGTAGCCCCGGTCTTAAGCCAGGCGCGGTAGCCGATGTGGATGCCTTCGTCGTACCGGAGCTTCCCGTCGGCGTCGGGTGTGGTGTTAAGGACCGGGACGCTGCCTTGGGTGGCAGGCCAGGTGGTGGGCAAGCGCCCGCCTGGTTCGACGGCGCCGGTGAGGATGTCGGTGAGGGCGTTGCCGAATTCCTGGCCGCCGAAGTAGCCGATCAGGATAGCGGCGACCTCGTGCCGCCACGGCATAATGACCGGGGACCCTGCGTTGACGATGACAATCGTACGGGGGTTCGCGGCGGCGACGGCGTGGACCAGCCGGTCCTGCAGGCCGGGCAGGTCCAAGGTGGTGCGGTCATAACCTTCGGATTCCACCCGGGCATTGGTCCCGACGACGACGACGGCGACGTCGGCTTTCCGGGCGGCCTTGGCTGCTTCAGTGATCAGCATTTCAGGGTCCGCGTCGGCGGGCTCGGTGCCGAGGGTGACGCTGAGGGCATTGTCTAGAGGCCCGGAACGTTCCGCGGTGTCCAGGTCGACGCGGACGTCCAGGGGAACACCGGCTTCCACCGCGATTTCGGTGGTTGAGGAGGGTGGGGCGAGGAAGGATTCGGCAATGTCCTTTCCCTCCACCTCAATGTTCCCCTCGTGGACAAGAACGTCGTTAACGTAGAGGCGTGTCTTACCCACGGTCGCGGCGCCCAGTCGGACAGTGCCGGTTTCGTCCGGGGTGTAGATGGTGTGCAGCCGCACAGTGGAGGAATCCCGGACCGGCGCGTCACCGCCGAACCAGACCAGGGCCGTTGAACGGCGGTCTTCGGCGAACAGCTCAGCCCCTGCGCCGTCGAGGAAGGTCACCCGCAGGCCGGGTTCGCCGGTGACGGGGTTGGTCAGCTGGTCCAAGGGCAGCTCGGCGACCCCTTCCTGCACGATGGCGCCGATGCTGTAGGTGATATTGTCACTTCCGAAGGCGGCCCGGATGCCGTCCAGCGGTGAGACGACCTTCTCCGGAAGGACCGTGGCCGAGCCGCCGCCCTGGGTCCTGGAGTGCTTGGCATTGTGCCCGATCACCGCCAGAGGGCCCGTCGCGGCACGATCCAGCGGCAGCACGCCGTCGTTCTTCACCATCACCGTGCCGGCGGCCGAGGCTTCCCGGGTGAAGGCGACAAGGTCTTCCTTGTCCACGGGTTCTGCCTGAACGGGTTCGAACCCTTCCAGCGCGCCGACCCTCGCGGCGAGCTGTAGGATCCGCAGCACCTTCCGGTCAATGCTTGCTTCCGGGATCTCCCCTGCCTGGACTGCGGCAACGAGCGCCCCACCCCACGGCCCATCCGGTCCCGGCATGACCAGGTCCTGGGAAGCCTTCGCGGCATCAACGCTGCGGACCGCGGTCCAGTCACTGATCACCACCCCGTCGAAGCCCCACTCGCTGTTCAGCGGGGTCTCCAGCAGGTCGTTTTCGGTGGCGGTGGTGCCGTTGATGGAGTTGTACGCGCTCATCACCAGCCACGCACGGGATTCAACGACGGCTTTCTCGAACGCCAGCAGGTACAGCTCGCGCAGCGGCCGCTCGTCCACCTGCACGTCAACGGTGAACCGGTCGGTTTCGGAGTCGTTGGCTACGTAGTGCTTCGGTGTGGCGCCGACGCCGTTGCGCTGTACGCCGTTCACATACGCCGCGGCAAGCTCAGCCGTCAGGACAGGGTCCTCACTGAAAGCCTCGAAGTGCCGGCCGCCCAGCGGGGAACGGTGCAGATTGATCGTCGGGCCAAGAACGACGTCGACGCCCTTGCGCCGTGCCTCCACCGCCGAGGCGGCACCTAGACGGTCAGCCATGGCAGGGTCCCAGGTGGAGCTGATGGCCGTCGCGGACGGGAAATTCACCGACGGCTGCCGCTCATCCCACGCCTCACCCCGCACACCCGTCGGACCATCCGAAACCAGGATCCGGCGCAGGCCGATTTTCTCCATCGGCCATGTCGTCCAAAAATCCCGGCCCGTCAGGAGCTGGATCTTTTCCTCCAAGCTCAGTTCGTTGAGCAGTGCTTCCATGCGTTGGTCTACGGTGAGGGTTTCCATGATTCCTTCTTTCGCTGCACGTTGTTGTTTGGCGCCTCAAAGGGGCAGTTCTTTGCTTTCTTGGAGGTGGCCCTCGTAGGAATGCGGGGCACGTCCGGGCAGTGGGGCTTCCAGCCGTGCTTCTTGGCTTGGCGTGAAGCCGAGACGCCAGGCTTTGAAGCGCAATGAAGTGGCCCCACTGACGCGTACGGGGCCTGTGTAGAGGTTCCAGATACGTCCGTCTTCCCCGGGACTGCCAGTTACCCGGTCCATGAGTTTCCTCGGCTCTTGCGGTTGCCACGGGAGGGCCGTCCATCCAATTGACGCGCCTGGTGTCTCGCAGTCAGCTGTGGCCCCTTCGGCGGTCAGCGAGACGGTTGGAGTAGCGGTCACCGGCGCCTGGCCGTTAGGGCGCCATGTCTCCATCAACTGTCGTTCCGGCAGCATGCCCATGTCTTCGATACGGTCCTGCCATGTTTGAAGGACGCGACGCAACGTCGCCAGAGCTTCGGCACTTTCAGGGTCTTGCACGAGGTTGCACGTTTCGTGGGGGTCCTGCTCAAGGTCGTAGAGTTCCTCTTCGGGCTTTGAAGCTGCGACGAGGCGCCGTTGAAGCTCGCTCAGAAGGCTGGGCAGTTCACCGCATGCCAGTTGCCTGGCTTCCTCCCCCCTTAACCGCCTGAGCTCTGCCCAAGTGGCTGTGTGGTCGGGGTAGTCGATGTGCGGCATGGGCGAACGGTCCGGATGGAAGTTCCTGACATAGCGGTACCGCTCGTCGCGGACGGTCCGGGTCGTGTCCTCCGACTCGTCCATGCGGTCCCGGCCGCCATAGATGTAGGCGTTGGGGTGGCTGATGAAAGTGCCGTCCCGTTCCATGAGCGGTTTTCCGTGCATGTGGGCAGGAATGCCCAGCCCGCTGACGGCAAGCATTGTAGGAGCAAGATCCATGGTGTGGACAAGGTCAGTCCTGACTGTCCCGGGGTCAATGACACCTGGCCAGCGCAGGAGAAGGGGTACCCGCAGGCCGGCTTCCGTCGCCCAACGCTTGGCGCGGGGCATTCCCCTGCCGTGGTCGCTCCAGAAAACCACGATGGTGTTGTCGGCAAGCCCGTCTTCCTCCAGTTGGTTGAGGATATCGCCGACCCAGTGGTCCATTTCGGTAATGAGGTCCGCGTACCGTGCCCACGCTTTGCGGAAGATTTCGGTATCCGGGTAGTAGGGCGGCAGCGGCGCGGCTGCCATGTCGTGCCGATCCTGCGGCGCTACATGCGTGGTGGCGCGTTGGAAGGACTCCTCATCGAGATATATCTGTGACTCATGGGTGGTCATTCCATGAAAGGCTGCGAAAAACGGCGCGTCCTTGTCCGGTC
The DNA here is from genome assembly GCF_019977195.1 of Arthrobacter sp. StoSoilA2. Taxonomy (NCBI): domain Bacteria; kingdom Bacillati; phylum Actinomycetota; class Actinomycetes; order Micrococcales; family Micrococcaceae; genus Arthrobacter; species Arthrobacter sp. StoSoilA2. The sequence continues at coordinate 2,386,318 of NZ_AP024643.1, read as the reverse complement.
TGTTGCGCCAATGAGCCGTTGGGCTGCAGTCGTCGAAAACGACCGGCGGTACGTCCACCTGGAAGTCGGTGAAGTAGTTGTTGGTGCAGTAGTAGCCCGCTTCGCGAAAATATTGCGGCAACAGCCTCACTTCGGCCGGGGGGACGGCCTTCGTTCGCATGTGCATCGTGCCAATTGCATTGGGAAAACAGCCGGTCATGATTGCCGATCGGGCAGGCGAGCAAACCGGTGCAGAGGCGAACGCCCGGTCGAAACGGGCGCCCTCTGCGGCCAAGCGGTCCAGATTAGGCGTCAGCGCATATTCGGCACCTGGCCAGATGCCCCGGTAGCTGCCGAGATCAGGGTTGATGTCATGCGTGGAAATCCAAACTATGTTGGGCTTGTTCATGCGGTGGGCGCCCCAGTGAAATCAGTTGCCTGCCCGATTCCTGAACGAAATTGGCTGGTCATCGGATCGCCGGTGCCGGTCATCCAACGGGACAGGCTGTTCCCTTTTCGGGCGCGGACCGGTGCCATGTCAGGGTTTACCGCGAGGTTAGTGGTGCTGCCGTTCATGTCGTCGGCCGTGATCAGGGAGATGCTTGTCACGCTGTTGCCTTTGTTAGCTTCTGGGCTCATGGTGTTGGTTGTCTGCACCGCTTCCTATGCGTTCTGGGCGGCGAGCAGCTGTCGGCGTTCTTCGCGGCGACGTGCCTGGGCCTTGGGGTTTGCCACCGGGGCGGCGAAGAACAAGCGTTGGGTATAGGAGTGCCGGGGTCGGCTCGTGACCTGGTCTCCGTCGCCGAATTCGACGATTTCCCCTCGGTACATCACTGCAACGCGGTGACTGATGTGTCGCACGACCTCAAGATCATGGGAGACAAAGAGGTAGGCGACCTGGGTCTGCTCCTGAATGTCTTTGAATAGTTCCAGGACCCGGGCCTGGGTTGAAAGGTCAAGGGCTGATACCGGCTCGTCGCAGACGATCAGGGCTGGTTTGAGTGCAAGGGCGCGTGCAATGGCGATGCGTTGCCGCTGACCGCCGGAGAACTCCCGGGGAAGACGGCTTCCCGCGTCGGCCGGGAGGCGGACCATATCGAAGAGGTCCTTGATTCGCTTGGAAGATTCGGCCTTGGGGACCTTACGTACGTCGAGGGGTTCGGACAGGATCTGCTCGACTGTCAGCGACGGGTTCAGGGAGGTGTAGGGGTCCTGGAAGACCACCTGGATGTCGCTGGCCAGCCGCCGGCGGTCGGCACGGTCGGCATGCGCGATGTCTTCTCCGCGGAACAGCACTTTTCCTTCGGTGACCGGCGCCAGGCCGAGGACAGCTCTGCCCAGCGTGGTTTTGCCTGACCCGGATTCACCTACCAGGCCTACGCACTCGCCTTTTTGAACATCAACGGAGACACTGTGCAGGGCCCGGAAGGGTTTGCCACGGAGACCATGGCCGGGGTACTCGACGGTGACATTCTGGATATCAAGCAACAACTCGCTCATCGAACTGCTCCCTTCGGGGACGGGCTGGCGCTGCCGCCAGCACCAACGAGCGGGCCACGCGGTTCAGCCTCGCTAAGGATGGCGCCGAGCAGCTCCTGGGTGTAAGGGTGACGCGGGGAGTCAAAAATCGGCTCAGTCGGGCCGGTTTCCACGATCCGGCCGAGCCGCATGACGGAAACCCGGTCGCAAAGGTCCGCGACGACACCAAAGTTATGCGTGACGAGGACCACTGCCATCTGGAACTCGGACTGGAGGTCCCGGAGGAGGTCCAGGACCTCGGCCTGGACGGTGACGTCGAGGGCGGTAGTGGGTTCGTCGGCGATCAGAAGGTCCGGGTTACAGGAGATGGCGCCGGCGATGAGGACGCGTTGGGCCATACCGCCGGAGACCTGATGAGGGTAGGAGTTATACGTTCGCTCGGGGTTGGGGATGCCTACTCGTGCCAGGAGGCTCAGCGCACGTTCTTTGGCCTCTTTGGCCGATATGCCAAGCTGAATGCGCATGGGCTCAACGAGTTGGCTTCCGATGGTGAAGGACGGGTCCAGGTTGGACATGGGTTCCTGTGGAATGTAGGCGATCTTCCGCCCGCGCATTTTTTCGATGTCCCGTGAAGACAGCTTCGCCAGGTCTTTGCCCTGGAAGTGGATGGAGCCGCCGACGATCTTGCCGCCTTCGGGGAGTAGTCGGAGGATGGACCAGGCAGTCTGGGTCTTGCCCGAACCTGATTCGCCGACGAGCCCATGGACCTCACCCCTGCGGACAGTGAGGGAGACGTCGTGGACGACCCTCTTGGTGCCACCGTCTGGGCCTGGGTAGCCAACAGAGAGGTTGGCGACTTCGAGGACGACGTCTCCTTCGGAAGCTTCAGGCTCCGGGTGCCGGATGATGTCGTCCACGGTCTTCGGGTCGGTCGTGGTAACTGCGGCCTTCTTCTTGCGCACCTGCTTACGGGGTGCGTTGGCGCGTTCAAGCTCGTCCCTGAGGCTGTTGGCCAGCAGAGTCAGGGCGATCAGGGTCAGACCGATGGCCATGGCCGGCCAAAGGATCAGCATCGGAGCGGTGTAGAGGTTGGTGAAGCCATCGCTGAGCATTGAACCCCATGTAGGGACGTTGATGTCCCCCAGGCCGAGGAATTCGAGCCCTGACTGGACGGCCAGGGCGATGCCGCCCACGATGGCGGACTGGATCACAATGGGGGCCCGGACGACGGACAGGATATGGATGGTGATGATGCGGGCATCACTGAGTCCCGATACACGGGCGGCGTCGACATAGAGTTCGTTGCGTACCGCGGTGACGGAAGCGTAGACCAGCCGGAAGAACGCCGGGGACAACATGATGCCGAAAATGAGCATGGACACCCACAGGGACGGCCCAACGACCGCGCGGGCCGCCAGAAGTACGATGATCGCGGGCAGCGCCATCAGCAGGGAGATGACCCATGTCCAGACGGTGTCGATCCACTTGCCAAAGTAGCCAGCCAGAAGGCCGCCGGTCACGCCGATCACCATCGCGGTCAGCAAGGCGACCAAGGCTCCGGCAAGGCTGAACTGCGCGCCGAAAATCAACCGGGACAGGACATCGCGGCCTGAACCGTCGGCCCCCAGCGGGTTGTCCCCGCCTGGAGGGGCGAGCACATTCTGGATAACGGCGTTGTTGGGGTCATGCGGGGCAAGGAACTGGGCGAACATTGCCGTGAGCACAGCAATGGTGAGGAACACCATCGAAGCGAGGGCGAGGGGATTGCGGAGCACTCGGCGGAAGAGGGAGACCCTTGTGCCGTCGCGGGGTGCGACGACGATCTCGGGATCAGTGGTGTGTGCCGGAGTTGTCATGACAGACGCACTTTCGGGTTGAGCCAGCCCTGGGCCAGGTCGACCAGGAGGTTGAAAACGATAACGATGACACCGGTGGCGACAAGCAAACCCATGACGAGGGGAATGTCGCCCTGGGTTGTGGCCTGTACGGCTACTTGTCCCAGTCCGGGGATCGCGAATACTTGCTCCACGATGACTGCTCCACCGAGGAGTCCAACGAAGATGACGGCGAGGACTGCAAGGGCAGGGCCTGCAGCATTACGCAGAACGTGCTTGAGGATGACGGTGCGCTCGGGGATTCCACGGCTGCGCAAGGTTCGGACGTAGTCGTTGCGGAGGGCATCGATGACGGCCCCCCGGATCTGCTGGGTGACGTTGGCGATACCACCCAGCGCCAGGGCGATTACGGGCAGGGTCACGGTCTTGAGCCATCCCGTCGGTGATTCTGTGAAGGGGACGTACCCAGTCGGGTCGAACCAGCCCAGGGCAAGTGCAAAGAACAGAACCAGGCCGACGGCGAAAAGGAACCCGGGGATTGCGTGGCCGAGGACGGCGAGCAACTGGGCAAGTTTGTCGACCCAGCCCCGTTTCGTTGCCGCGAGTACGCCAAGAACCACCGAGACGATGGCGACCACAACGACGGTGCCGATGACAAGGGACAAGGTGACGGACAGACGGGAGATGATCGCGGCGGAAACGGTCTGGCCGCTGAACCATGAATAGCCGAAGTCTCCGGTAAGTGCGTGGACTACCCAGTCGCCGTATTGCATCAGGACGGGACGGTCCAGGCCGAGTTCCCGGGCCTTTTGGGCGACCGTTTGGGCGTCCGCGGACTCGCCGAGAATCTTCCTGGCGATGTCCCCGCCACCCAGGTACAGGAGCGTGAATCCGACTGTGGTGATAGCAGCGAGCATGACGATGCCCGTGAGCAGCCTTTTCACGATGAATGAAATCATGATGATGATCTTTCAGTGGGTAGGGCTGCCGGGGGCCGTGGGAGCGGCCCCCGGCAGTGGTCCTATGCCTTGGGGGTGATGTTCCAGAGGTTGGGCCAGGCGTTGCCCTGGTTCAGTTCAACGTTCGTCTTGGCATTGGTGACGAAGAAGTTCGTTGGCGTGTACCAGGGGGCAAACCAGGCTTGGTCAACTACGTACTTATTGAGTTCCTTCAGGGCCGCGTCACGGTCCCCGCCCTCGGCGGTACGGATCTTGGAGATCAGTGCATCAACGGTGGGATCCTGGTACTTGAAGGTGTTCCAGGTTGCTGTAGGGGCCAGAAGGAAGCTGATGAGCTGCCATTCATTCGCATCGCGCTGGAGGGTGAAGAAGGACACCCCGTATTTCTTGGCCTGAAGGTCAGCAATGATGTTCTGTCCGACGTCAGTGTAGGAGACCTTGATACCTACATCGCCGAGCTGCTGCTGCAGCAGCGGCCACATCTGCTTCGGGAATCCCGGGGAAGTGGGGATCGTCAGGTCAAAGCCCTTGGGGTAGCCCGCCTTGGCGAGCAGTTCCTTGGCCTTGGCGGGATCGAACTTGTACGTGTCGTTCAGCTGGCCGTCGAAGGCCGGGGAGTCTTCACGGAAGACCTGCCCGGTCACCTTTCCGAAGCCGAGGCCGACAACTTTGAGGAAGGCGTCACGGTCGACGGCATAGTTGATGGCCTGCCGTACTTCGACTTTGCCCAGCGCTGGGTTGCTTTGTCCTGCGCGGTCAAACAGCATCAGGCCGGCGAAATTCAAGTCGCTGCCGTTATCGCTGAAACCGGCGGCCTTGACCTGGGGGATGATGCTGACGTCGTTAATGGCGGACGCGTCCAACTGCTTGCCCCGCAACGCGTTCAGCAGTGAGGTGGCGTCGTTGTAGACGTTGATCGTCAGGGTGTCGTACTTGACCGCATCCGGATTCCAGTACTTGGGGTTCTTGTCGAATTTATACGACGTCCCGACGACACTCGAGCCGGAGTTAAGGATGTACGGTCCGGAGCCGACCGGGTTGGTCTGCACATCGGGCTTGTCGAAAGCGGCAGGACTTTCCTGCATGCCGGCCGCCTGGGCCAGGTAGATCAGGAACGCCGGGTTTGCCTGCTTGAGCTTGATTTCCAGGGTGTTTTTGTCTTTGGCGGTGGCATCTGCCAAGTCCACGACCTTGCTCTTCTGGGGGGAAGTTCCATCGCGGAAGCGAAGAAGGTTTTGTGCTGCTACGTCCGCGGTGAAAGCAGTGCCGTCGGTGAAGGTGACGCCATCACGCAGTTTCATCGTGAGGACGGTCTTGTCTTCGTTGTACTTCCACTCCGTGGCCAGGTTCGCTTCGACGTCCTTGCCGTTCGGTGAAGGCTTGAGGAGGCTGTCGTACACCGCCTGGAAATACACTGACTGGTTGCCCCAGTTGATGTTCCGCGCCTCAAACGTTGCCGGAGGGGTGATGTTGCCAAGAACAAGGCTGGGCGAAGATTTCGCCGCACCACCGGTCCCACCGCCGCCGCATCCAGCCAGCGCGAGACCGGCGGCGATCGCGGCTGCAACGGCGGCCTTCTTAAAACGCATCATTACGTCCTTTCAGCTGTGGAGGTACCCAGCCGTTTTCGCCGCAGTACCTGCCGCTCAGCATTGAGCAGTAATTCGAGAATGACACACTGTGAGCCACAGCACAAGACCTTTGCTAGTCAACTTGTGAAATAGTGCTGTCCCTTGTTTACCGTGAAATATCTGTTCAAGCATTTCCACTAGTGCTATAAAGGATGACATCAGCGGGATGTCCCCACCCACACAGCGACCTCCCGGCTTTAGCGGCAACCAGCAGACAGGAATGGATCGATGAAGATCATCTACGTGGACGTGGACTCGCTCCGCCCCGACCACACCGGCGCCTACGGCTACGCCAGAAACATCACGCCCAACTTGGACGAGATGGCCAAAAGCAGCGTGATCTTCGACCGGTACTACTGCTCCGACTCGCCGTGCCTGCCCTCCAGGACAGCGTTAACCAGCGGTCAGCATGGGATCACAAACGGGGTCATCGGACACTTCGGCGACGACGCCCGGTTCCGCCTCGACGCCGGCCACGCCCCTCACCCTCACCGGCCACTTCTCGGCCAGGCGCTGAACATGGCCGGTTACACCTGCGCCGCAGTCTCATCGTTCGCCGAACGGCACCGGGCCTACTACTTCATGGGCAACTTCCGGGAAAATATTCAAGTCACCCCCGATATGGGCGACGAACCGGCAGACATGATCACCGATGCTGCCCTGGAGTGGATCGGCAAGCACCGCGACCTAGATAACTGGTACCTCCATGTCACCTACTGGGATCCGCACACCGACTACCTGCAGGACGAATCGTGGACACGGAAAGCCGCAGAGTCCGGCCCCGCGCCCGCTTGGCCAGACCAGAAAGCCATTGATGGGCACGCCGAGGTTTATGGCGCACGCAGTGCCCTTGACCTCCACTATTCCGGGGGACCCCGTAAGTCACGTGTGCCCCACAACATGCCGGACGAGATCCGTACCCGGGCCGACTTCGAACACCTCATCAACGGCTACGACGGGGCAATCCACTTCTGGGATTCCGAGTTCGGCCGGCTTCGCCGGTCCATCGAGGAGATGGGACTGGCCGAGGACGTCGCGATTATCGTCTCCTCAGACCATGGCGAATCCTTCGGCGAACTCGGCCTCTACGCCGAACATGGCCTGGCGTCCGAACCCGTGCATCGCCTCCCCATGATCATTCACTGGCCAGGCGTCACTGACCAGCCCGCCGTAGCGGCGACCCACAATGACGCACTGCTCTACAACATTGATTACGCCCCGACCATCCTTGACCTGCTGGGGCTGCAACAGCCCGAAAAGTGGCAGGGCGTGTCCTACGCTCCAGCCGTACGCGGAGAAGCCATCCAATCGCGCCCCTATCTCGTCTGGGGACACGGTGCGCACACATACCAGCGGGCCGTCCGAACCCGCGACCACCTGTACATCCGCACGTACCACCCAGGCTGCTTTCGCGCCGAACTCGAGTCACTGTTCAACGTCACCGAAGATCCCTACCTCACCAACAACCTGATCGACGCACACCCGGCCCTCGCCACGCAGATGCGGTCCAACCTTATGGAGTGGCTCGGTTTCTATGCGGGAACCCCAGGAGCGCTTCCGGACCCCATGCAGGGAGCCCTTCAGGTGGGTCCTACCCTCTACAATCAGCCCAAAGACTATATGCGGCATCTGCGTAACACCGGGCGGAGCCACCTCGCGAAGCATCTCGAGGAACGTTTGAACCCGGGCAACTCGGCGACACACGTCTCCTGGCACGCGCAGGTGCCGATCAGCGAGGAAGATCGAGAAGCAATGCGGAAGCGGTTTGCTGCAACGGTCATGGCGGAGGAGTAAGACAAGTGGTGACTGTACCTGTCGAAAAAGTACCGACACTTAAGCGGTCCCGTGCCGAAACCGGTGCGTCACTGGGCAGGCTCGAGGTGATCCTGCTGAGCCTGCTAAGCACCAGCGCGCGTACCGGATACGACGTGCGCAAATGGCTTGACCGCCACGGTCCGTACGTTGGCTACAGTGCCCAAACCTCCCAGATCTACCGCCAACTCGGCAAACTCGTGGATCGCGAATGGGCTATCCCGGTGCCGGATCCCCGCGAATCCGGACCGGACGCCAAGCTATACGAGATCACCGACGAAGGCCGCCGGAAGCTGCAGGAATGGATTGACTCACCCTATGAGCCGCCCATCCGGCCCCTGGACCCCGATTTCCAGGTACGGCTTAGGTTCGCGGGAACCCAGAGCCCGGAAAAAGCTCTGGAGCTTGTCCGCACCGAGTTGCGTTTCCGCCGCGAGCACCGTCAAAATCACCTCTTTGCCAGCGCCCTCGCAGAAGAAGACTTCGCCCCCGAGGAGGACGAAGACGAGCGGTACTGGCGCGAGGAACTTGTCAGACTGCAAAGTGAGAGGGGCCTCTACATGGTCAACAGTCTAATGGCGTGGCTTGAAGCAACAGAAGTCCGCCTGGAAGCCCTGATACGGCAACGGGACCTGAGGAGAGAAAAGTGACACCTCTGTCCTTGAGTGTTTCCAACACGGCCCATGGCAAAAGCTGCTGTGCGCCGACACGGAAGCCGGGTGGAACGCGGCAGCAAGCTCAGACAGATTCGCCATCGACAGGGTTCTTGAAACCGACCCACGAGGACATCTCCATTGCCGGAGGAACGTACACCATGGGGGATGCTTTCGGGGAAGGATATCCCCGTGACGGGGAATCACCTGCCCACCAAGTGCGCGTCGACTCATTCACCATTGACGCAACCACGGTCACCAACAAGATGTTTGCCGCCTTCGTGGAGGAGACCGGCTATCGTACCGAAGCGGAGGTCTTTGGCTCATCCGCTGTCTTCCACTTGATCTCCACCGCCAAGGCAGACGACGTCCTCGGCGTCGCTGCGGGAGCACCCTGGTGGCTGAACATCCGCGGCGCCGAGTGGGCCCATCCCACTGGCCCGGACTCGCAGTGGGAGGACATTCCGGACCATCCCGTCGTCCACGTATCGCACACCGATGCCCTTGCCTACTGCGACTGGGCTGGACGGCGACTGCCAACCGAGGCGGAGTGGGAGTACGCTGCCCGGGGCGGCCTGGAAGGCATGCGCTACGCGTGGGGCAACGAACTGACACCCAACGGCGAACACCGCTGCAACATCTGGCAAGGTACGTTCCCCCAAAGGAACACCACCGACGACGGCTACCTGGGAACGGCGCCGATAAAGTCTTTCCCACCCAACGCATACGGCCTCTACGAAGTAGCGGGAAATGTCTGGGAATGGTGCTCGGACTGGTTCCTGCCCAAGTACTACCGCAACTCACCAACCGATAACCCCCAAGGCCCCTCAATCGGGGCGGGACGCGTCATGCGTGGTGGCTCCTACCTCTGTCACGATTCCTATTGCAACCGGTACCGCGTTGCGGCACGTACGTCGAACACTCCCGAATCCTCCAGCGGCAACTGCGGGTTCCGGACCGTCGCCCTTTAGGCGTCCTGGGCGCGTGCCTGCCGGACTCGAGAATGAGGCGGGCAGCGCTGACACAGCGCTTCAGGCCGAGTTGAAGGGGGTGGCGGAAACCTCGTCAGATTAGGACTTGTCTTTCAGCGATGCCTCAAACAGTGCGATTTGGAAATCCATATCCAGCTTCGAAGCAGGTCCGCGGCCAGCACCGTCCGCAGCCGTCTCTTGCTGCTCGTGGACAGACTCGCCGGATAGCGTATACGCGGCGCGCGAGAGGGATTCAAGACGAAGCATGACCCCGTCGGTCCAACGGCGAATCCGACCAAAACCATTTGCCGCTCCGCAAGCACTGCCCTCATCGACTCGATTTCCTGGTCGGGCGCAACAAACTCCTTCCAGTTCGCGCCACGAACGACTGGCTCAGGCCGACGGCGTCGGCAACCTGACGGCTGGAACTTTTGGTTGACTGCATCCAGAGCGGCGCCGTCAGAACGGCACGTTTGAGCTCTGCTCGCGCATCTTCACTCCCCGCGAGGCCAGTCTAGGGACGCGTTGACTCTACTCAGAGACTCATTTCCTCATTGTTTCGCGGCGGAGGTATTCCCATCTTTTCCGTCACAAGCTAGTGGCGACGTGAGGGCCTTGTAAGCAAACTGCTCAACGTCGACAGCTTCAGCTGAAGATCGCGTGAGCTGCCAGTCCCCCTGGAAGCCCGCAGGTACTTGTGATCTGCATCGGGGAGCGCCCCTCGTATTTGTTCAGGTGCGGTGTCGACTACCGGGACGCGTCTAACCCGACGAACCAAGAGAGAATCTACACACCTAAAGCAAACCCCCTCTGACGAGGGGGTTTGCTGTGCCCGAGGCTGGACTCGAAAGAGAGTCCAGGCCTTGTCATTGTTGGAAGGGGTGTCGTGGCCCCCACCCTTGACCAAAGTGACCGAAGTCTGCACCGGATCATGCGGCAACCTGGCATCGTGAAGTGCCAACAAACCCCGCGGCCACAACGAGACCGCTGGAACTCGGATCTAGCCCAGGCTAGGGTGCGGCGAGAACTTCAATGATCGCGAGGTTCCACTGGTCGGTTGTTGGGGACGTGTCATTGATCGTCACGGGCGTTCCGGTTGTCGGTGTGGTGGAGTTCTGTCGTTGGACCCAGTACGTGTCTCCCGCAGGCGCGAGGAACTGGTCGACGAGGGTCTGATTCGACCCCGGCGTATGGGATATCGGGTTGGACCAGTCCGTGCCGACGCCCCAGACCCAGGAACCGGCCCTCGTTGTGGTGAGGGTGGCCGTTGGCGCGCCCGAGGAGGCGTTCGCACCCAGTGCTGCACCTGTCGTGATGTCTGCCCCGCGGAAGGCGACAACCGTCATGGCGGCCTGCCAACTGCCCGAGGCTTGTGTGGCGGTGATGGTTGCATTCGAAAGCGGGCCGGGGGCGACCGCTTGCCAGATCTCGGCCGTGCCAGGTTGCGTGTTGGTTCTTTGTCGGAGTGTCCAGCTGAGCCCTGCGCCGGAAACGGCCGCAATCCGGGCTGAATTGGCGGAGTTCGGTCCATCGGAACTGATGAAGGCAAGGATAAGTTCGTTGGAGCCGGTGGTCGTCACCCCGGTTGTGCTGATCGTCGTCGTGCTGGTTCCTTGGTGAGCGGAGACGATCTTATCGATCGTGATTCCAGTAGGTGCGGCGACGGCTTGCGTCGTGGCAGCGTTCGACGGCGGGCTGATATTGCCTGCCGCGTCGAGGGCGGTGACTGTGTAGGTGTACGTAGTACCGGCGACCACAGAACTGTCGGCGTAGTTGGTCGACGCCGAGGTCCCGATCACGGTTCCATCGCGCGAGACCCGGTACGAGGTGACACCCACGTTGTCTGTGCTGGCCGTCCATGTCAAGGCGATCTGCCCCGCAGATGCAGACGCCGTCAGGCCCGTGGGCGCCGTTGGAGCAGTGGTGTCCTGGCCCGGCGCCGGCAACCGGAGCATGCCGGCCGTCGATGGGACACCATTGCCGTCAACGATCGAGAGCATGTAATACCCCGGAGGGGCATAGTTGCCGTCGACAGGCATTTGGACGTTGAGACCGCCGGAGGCCTGCGAGAAGTTCAGGTTCAAGGCCCTCGCGTTCTCATCGAAGGCATGGGTTACGGATCCTGTCTTGATCAGGGATACGGATTGGATCCTGGTCGCATCCGGTGTTCCGATGAACGCCGCCGAACCGTACTGTACGCTGCCCGGAACGCTGGAGATGCTCGGCCGCGGACCTTTGAAGAGGTATGGCGGGGAGTAGATCTGATAGCTTTTCTGGTCCGCGACCCCGTCATCCCCGCCGCTGCCGGATACGAAGACCCGACCGTCCGGGAGCAAGACGGCCACCGAGTGGTAGAGGCGGGGAACCGACATCGGCGCCATGGTGCTCCACGTTCCGGTTGCGGGTTGCCAGACCTCAGCCTGCATCACAGCTTTGGTGACGTCCTGACCAGATTTGTCCGTTCCACCTCCCGTCGCAAGGACTGTGCCATCCGGAAGGTTCGTCAAGTTCACGAAGCTACGCGGAAACGCCATGGGGGCCGTCCCCTGCCATAACGGGTTTGGCGCGTTCATGTCCAGGGTGTAGGCGGTATTGGTGGACTGACCCGTGAATCCACTGTCCGAGGCAGATCCGGCTTTGATGAATTTCCCCGGCGCATAGTTCGCGATCGAGGCGCCGTCCAGGACGCGGGAGTCCACGGTGGTCCATTGCTGTGTGGACACATTGAGGGCCAGGCTCGAGGTGGCTTGTTCGGACGCCCCTGACTGGAGGATGCGGCCGTCGGGTAGTTGATACATGAAGGGGTAGTACGGGATGCTCCGGTTCGCGCCCGTCAGGTCCGTCCACGAGTTCGTGGTGGGTGAATAAACTTCGGGGACGGTCACGAGGTCTGTCAAACTGGTGTTCGAACCGGAGGTCACCAGTACGCGTCCGTCGGCGAGCGTCGTCGCCGTCGGGTACCAACGTGGGTGGTTCATGGGGGCCAGGGTCTGCCAGGTTTCCGTAGCCGGGTCGAAGGCCGTCACATCGCGGATACCCAGCCCACCTTTTGTGGATGTCCCGCCTACGACGAGAATACGACCGTCGGACAAGACCGCTTGCCCTGCGCAAAAGAGGTCGGCGGCTGCGCTCGGTACCTGGATGAAGCTGCCTGTCGCGGGATCGAGCAGGTACTGCTGGCCGCCTTGGGAGAAGTCGCCCTGCCAGGTAAGAACCTTGCCGGTAGGTGTGAGTGCCGCGTGGATGGAGACCTCCGGCCAAGCGACGACAGGGCCCCACGAGCCCACCACTGATGGGTCCGTGCTGGACCCGGTCGCTGTGGTGAAGGTCGCGTCGCCCGAGACGGCAAGATTGCCTGCCGCGTCGGCAGATTTCACCCTGTAGTGGTACAGCGTGCTGGCCGAAAGCCCGGACAGTGCCTGCGAGTGCGTGGTCTGTAGTGTGGAATTCTGAACCGTGCTCTGGCCGTATGCCGTGGTTGTGCCATATTCCACTTGCGAGCTGGAAGCTTCGTCGGTGGTCCAGGTGATGGTTGCTCCGCTGGAACCGGGCGTGCCGGCAGACACAGAGGAGATCAGCGGCGCAGTGGTGTCACCTGTTGCCGTCGAGGCCGGAAGAATTTCTACGACGGAGAGGTTCCACTGGTCAGTTGTGGGTGCTGTGTCGTTGATCGCGACGACAGTAGGAGGTGCCGTCGTCGTCATTGTGCTTTGGCGCTGGACCCAGAACGTATCGCCGTGGCTTGAGAGGTACTCATCGACCTTTGTCTGCCCGACGCCGACAGTACGGGCGATGGCTTTGTCCCAGTCATTTCCTGCTCCCCACACCCATGAGCCGGCCCGCGTGGTGGTCAGGGAAGCGCTGGGCGCTCCAGTAGCGGCGTTCCCTGTTCCAACGGCGCCGTCAGTGGCCAAATCCGCGCCGACAAATGTAACAACAGTCATCGACGACTGGTATGTGCCCGAGTTAGTCGCCGTAACCGTGGCGTTCGTCAGTATGGTCGGCGCGGCGGCCTGCCAAATCTCCGCAGTGCCCCGTCGGACGTTGGTCCGCTGGCGCAACCGCCAAGAGAGGCCGCCACCGGCGACCGACGTGAAAGACTCCGCGGTGGATTGAGGCCCATCCGACATGACGAAGGCAATGAGGAGTTCGTTCGCCTGGCCTGTCGTGAAGGCGGGCGAGACGATTCGTGTCGAAGGCGTGCTCTGGTGCGTACTGACAATCCGGTCCGTGGCCAGAGGTACCGCTGCAGCCGCGGGCGCGGCTGCCGGGAGCTGGCTCAAGACGGATCCGGCGACTGCAAGGGATAAGCTCGCAAGTAGCGCGAGGGGCCGTGAGGAGAAGATGCGTTGCATGATTGGTCCTTCGATTCGACTGGCCATAGCAGGCCAGGACCGCAAGTAGTGGAAAACCAAGGCGTCAGATTCGACGGAACGAACGTTGGCTTCATCGCTGAGCTTCAAAATGTGGACGGGAACTCAGTAGCTTCCCCATGGCCTCTCAGCACGCGAAAATGCCCGCAGGGTAATTCGAGAACCGCACAGGCCCTCCGACGCCGTGAAGCCACAGCTTCAACACGACCGCTCAAGAATGCTCCACTGAGCTGGCAAACGGTCCTCCGCCGGACAGCGCTGGCGTCGACTGAGGTGTGCGGTCAGGTGCCGCAGGCGTCGTTAACCGCTTCAGACGCCTGATCATGGACTTTTACGAACAGGGTGATCTCCTCACGATTCTGCAGAGAAACGCATCACCCATTGGGCGGAGACCATGCGTTCGGTAAGCGGCACGGGTGAACCCCTGACGGCGGCAACGATGCCGCCCAAAACGCCGGGCTGTGTACGTCGGCGGATGGGAAAGACCTGTAGTAGGTATGGATTTCCATGCTTCCTGAACTGCTTGCAGAAGCGCAACTGGGCAACGGTAATCGTTTGGGAAGGCAACCTTGTCGCCGTCACGCCCCGCTGCCACGGTCCATTCCACACTCGAAGAATAACTGTCCGTGAGCTGTCCTAGCAATGGAAGTTAGTCAGACTATTCGACAGGCCTGCCCACTCGTCTTTAGGTGCAGGCGTCTACCGTTAAGACTCAGTGTTCGTACTAAGGACAAAGTTGTGTATTTGCCCTCAGCGCAAGATAAAATGAGCTGGATCTGGGCAGGTCAACAAGGGGTTTGTCCGCCCTCATTTCCTTGGTCAGCAGTCATGAATTTCATCCTGTTTTGGAATGCCAGGTCGCACTGAGGTCGACCACGACGTACTCATCTCCATGGAAGACCTGCTGGTGGCGCTACTTTCGGAAACGTATGTAGAGGTGGATGGGCACGATTTTATGATGACGTTGACGAGCTCTCACTCACGACGGCTCGGTGCACGGACAGCGTACAGGCCCATTGATACAGATATCTTTTGTGATTCTGTGGCCAAGTAACTTCGTCCGGTCCACGGAATCAGTTGATGCAGAATGACGCGGCTTCCACGGCTCCAGGTGAGAAACAATGGTCAACGAGTTGAGGATCAGAGTGTAGCTCTCAGGCCGTCGATCTTTGACAGCTGGTGTGACCTTCATGTTCACCATGTCGTACTTCTTGAATTTCGCGTCAGCCTCACAGTACCGGAAAGGGATTTGGGTACATCCGAATCGATTCGGGGCCATTGTTAATGAGCCTGAGACCACGGCGCAACGGTGCCACTATGGTTGGCAGACGGCTGTGGAGCGGCCTCCACGGCGATCGGCACTTTGGTCTCAGCAATATCCTCACCGAGACGCCACAGGCATGAAGCACAGAACGCTCCGGGAATTTCTTTCAAATCTGCCACCGGCCCAGGATTTTCCGGCTCTGCAGGCGGCGCCCCGGTCACTTGACGGCAACGTAACGACCGCAGCCGCTCCTGCACTAGATTCTCCCAATTACCTCATTCACCGATCCCGAGGCAGTGACCTATGAAGCAGAGAAAGCAGCTATCGGCGAGATTCTGCCCACCTTCGCGAGCTTCCGCGAGTAAGAGCCCACTCTGAGCAAATAGATCGCAGTCCACGCCAGGTCGCCTTGATCAGAGATGATGCTGCGCTGCAGTCATACGTTTCATCGACCCTGCCCCCACGCTCATCTTTTGCTGGCGATCGATTCAATAGATAGATATCTAGCGTGCTTGCCCGCGCGCCGGAAGCTGAGCATGCACAGTACCCCGGCGAAGGCGCCCCGCGCGGGAAGCCTCGTCCATGAAGGTGCGGAAGGCAGTATTCCGCCCTCCGGTCCGGAAGTTCAACGACCATTCCGACATCTACCTACTCCGTCAGCGGTCAACACTCCCCCGCCTAACTTAGGTTCCAAGTGGCACAGTTTGCAATACTAAGCTAGACTTCTAGCAAATACGGCTGCCGCCTTCTGATCGTTATTGGAGATATTGTGATCGCTGAAGACGCAGAGGAATCTGCAACCGCTGAGGAACCGTCCCGGATGACTGCCAATGTCCAGAAGGCGAAGCGCGTCGGGTCCTTTGAATATGAATCACTGGCACATGCCGCAGCGATTGACCTGTACCCGGAGGTCAATTCGCCCGCCATGGCGTTGTGTTTCAACCTCATCCGAGCCGCAAACAGGATGACCACGGACATGGAAGTCTCGGTGCACCGCCCCATGGGCATCAGCTTCGCCGGGTACCGCCTCTTGTTCACCATCAAGTCAGTGAGGCAGGTTAACCCAAACGAGCTGGCCCGGTTGTCCAGCGTTTCCACGGCTTCCATCGCCAGCTTGCTCAACACATTGGAGAAGAGCGGGCTCGTTACCCGAGAACCGGATCCGGAGGACAAGCGCAAAACCGTAGTGCAGCTTTCGGACGAAGGCGAGCAAACGCTGGCCGATCTCTTCCAGATCAACAACCAGCGCGAGCAAGCCTGGGCCGCGGGACTCACCGAAACCGAAGCGTCAATCCTGGCCCAACTGCTGCGCAAGCTGTTGTTGCACCATCCAGCTCCCCCGAACCAGCTAGAACTATAGGAGATGCACATGAGGGCTCAAGACGTCCGCTTGGACGACACCGTGATCGCCGAGCTAAGGCAACGCGCCAAAGACTTGGAGGCGCATTCCACGTTGTGGGCCGGAGGTCCTGGAATTGACTCATCAGGCTCAGCTGCCCTGTCCTCCTTGGTTGAACGGCTGGCCAACATGTATCCATACGGGGATGCAAAGTACATCGGCCAACTCCTTAAGCCCCCGCACCCTGTGGCTTGGGTTGCGCAGGCCATCACGGCACTGATCAATCCGAACAACCATGCCATGGACGGAGGCCCCGCGACCGCAGTCTTGGAAAAGGAAGTCGTGGCCAAACTTGCGGCAATGTTCGGCTACGAGGAACATCTGGGCCATCTGACGTCTTCCGGCACCATCGCCAACCTTGAGGCGCTCTGGGTTGCCAGGGAGTTGCATCCCGGCAAGGTCATACTGTCCGGAACGAACGCCCACTACACCCACGAGCGCATGTGCCGGTTGCTCGGAACCCCGCATGAAACCATTCCGGAAGACGCCCTCGGCCGCCTTTCAATGCCGGATCTCAGGACCAGGCTGGCACAGGGTGGTGTCGGGACCGTTGTCGTCACTTTGGGCACGACCGGTCTTGGTGCACTGGATCAGGTCCATGAGGCAGCGGACCTGGCAGCCGAATTCGGAGCCCGGCTACATATCGATGCAGCTTACGGAGGATTTCACACCCTCCTGGCAACTGGTCCGGAACCGTTGGTTGATCCTGCCCCCTTCCTGGCCATACGCCGGGCGGATTCAATCGTCGTAGATCCACATAAGCACGGACTTCAACCTTATGGATGCGGATCTGTGCTCTTCGCTGACCCATCTGTCGGCCAGCTCTACTCGCACAATTCCCCCTACACCTACTTCACTTCGTCTGACCTTCATCTTGGTGAGATCAGTCTGGAGTGCTCCAGAGCGGGAGCGTCGGCGGCAGCATTCTGGACCACGGTTGAAGCTCTGGGGTTGTCACGCGAGGGAATGGGATCGATTATCGCCGACGGCCGAAAGGCCGCGCTGCAAATAGCTCACATCATCAGAGCCGCCGACGGTGCTGAGCTCGTGGTCGAACCCGAACTTGACATTGTTTGCGCCTTCCCTCGACGTCCTACCACCGGGCAAATATCGGCGGCAACAGAAGATGCGTTCGCGGCTATGGCCCAGGACGGCTGGCACTTGGCACTATATCGGGTCGACAGCAAGTGGCTTGCGAGGAACCATCCATGGGTCGAAGTTGATAGTGACTACACCACTGTCCTTAGATCCTGTGCCATGAAACCCGACCACCTCCAATTGGCCCAGGAATTCAGCCACCGCCTCATTGCGTCGATGGAGCAACAGCCCTCACGGACAAGCTAAACGTGCAGCATTGTCGCCCGCGCAGGGCTTGAACCCGGATTACCAACGACTTCCCGCGCATGCCCCGACCGTGGGCGATACAAACGCACCTGGACGTGCACCTCAGGGACTGCAGGCCTTGGGCGATGCATCCAGATGCGGAGAGTCAAATTTCAGATACCGCGCGTCTGGTTATGAAGAGCTTCGACGCTGACCGACTTACAACGTAGTGAGGAATTTCCCGTGCAGTTTCACCATCACGGTTATGTATCCGGGGACCCCCGGATACAGCCGGCAGCAGGAGTCGGCATCAACAGGCCAGTTGAACTGCCGAACGAGGTCGACGTGCTGATCGTCGGCACCGGGCCCGCCGGCATGCTCGCGGCCGCTCAACTGTCCCAATTCCCAGGCGTCACCACGCGCATCGTGGAGCGCCGTCCGGGGAGGCTCGCCATCGGCCAGGCCGACGGCATTCAGACCCGCACAGTAGAGACGTTCCAGGCCTTCGGATTCGCCGAGCGGATCATCGCCGAGGCATATCGGATCACCGAGACGGCATTCTGGAAGCCCGATCCCGCGGACCCCTCGCGCATCATTCGCGTTGCCCGTACCCCGGATGACCCCTCCGACATCAGCGAATTCCCCCACCTGGTCGTTAACCAGGCGCGCGTGCTGGACTACTTCGCCGAGTTCATGGCCAATTCGCCTACACGGATGTCCCCCGACTATGGCTTTGAGTTTCGTTCCCTGAGCGTCACGGAGGAGGGAGAATATCCCGTTACGGTGACCCTGGCCCACACCTCCGGCCCCCACGAAGGGCAGGAACGCATCGTCCAAGCCAAATACGTTATCGGCGCCGACGGCGCACGCAGCAAGGTCCGCGAGTCCATCGGCTGTACCCTCGCCGGAGACCAAGCCAATCACGCCTGGGGCGTCATGGATGTCATGGCAGTCACGGACTTTCCAGATGTTCGTCTCAAGTGCGCCATCCAGTCAGGAACCGGCGGCAGCATCCTGCTGATCCCGCGCGAAGGCGGCCACCTGTTCCGAATGTATGTTGACCTCGGCGAGGTTGAGCCCAACAACAACGGCGCTGTGCGTCGCACCTCCATCGATGAAATCGTCAACAAGGCCAACGAGATCCTCCACCCCTACACCCTGGATGTCCGTGACATCGCCTGGCACAGCGTCTACGAGGTCGGCCACCGGCTCACGGACAGGTTCGACGACGTCCTGCCGGAGGATCGCGGCACACGGACCCCACGGGTGTTCATCACTGGCGACGCCTGCCACACCCACAGCGCCAAGGCCGGCCAAGGCATGAACGTTTCGATGCAGGACGGCTTCAACGTCGCCTGGAAGCTCGGCCACGTTCTCGAGGGCCGCAGCCCCGAGTCTCTGCTGTCTACCTACTCCGAAGAGCGGCAGGTGGTGGCCAAGAACCTCATCGACTTCGACAAGGAATGGTCCACCCTCATGGCAAAAAAGCCCGAGGAGTTCGAAGACCCTTCAGAGCTTGAGGACTTCTACGTCCGCACCGCCGAATTCCCTGCCGGTTTCATGACCGAATACGCTCCCTCAATGTTGGTAGCCGCCCCCGAACACCAGCACCTTGCAACCGGCTTCCCCATCGGCAAGCGCTTCAAGTCCGAGCCCGTTGTGCGGGTGGGTGACAGCAACCCGATTCACCTCGGCCATCACGCAACTGCGGACGGTCGCTGGCGCATCTATGTTTTCGCCGACCACGCGACACCCCAAAACCCGAAAGCGGGAACCGCCTCACCGGCCGAAGAATTCGCCGAGTGGATCGCCAATTCACCCGAATCGCCGCTCGCCGCCACTCCGGAAGGTGCCGACGCGGACGCGTGGTTCGATCTGAAGGTGATCTACCAGCAGGACCACATGAGCGTCGACATCAACCACGTTCCCGCAGTGTTCAAACCACAAGTCGGACCTTTCCAGCTCACGGACTACGAGAAGGTCTACGCCACGGATCCCGCCTCGGACATCTTCGAGCTGCGTGGCGTGGACCGCGGCGGCGTCGTAGTGGTGGTCCGCCCCGACCAGTACGTGGCAAACGTCCTTCCACTCACGGCAACAGCAGAACTGGGCGCCTTCTTTGCACCCCTGCTGCCGAACAAGAAGTCAGGGCAACTTCCATCCGCTGCGCTGCCCGACGCGCCCACCCCGACCGACGTCCACATCAGCAACGCTCGTAACGACGATCTCACCTTCTCAAAATGACCGGTACGCATCAGATTCGCCACCGGTAATCGTGAATTGACAGTGGATTCCCAACTGAAAGAAATCCTAGGACGCGGACCAGATGTTCAATCCTTCCGCCCCAGACCCGCCCTATTTCTGGCGTCATTGCCGTTGGCAATGATTGTCGGTTGGGGGCTAGACGCTGAGGCGGGCTCGCGACCACCAGGATGTCCCATAGTCCGTTCGGCTTACTGTACTTAACAGGCGTTCGATGAGGGATCCTTCACCGGACACCATGCTCATGGTTTGTCGACCTAGTTATTTGACGACGGGATGATGGAGGCCAGCAGGGCCATTGAGGAAGACAGGTCCGAAGTGTTGATCCCTCAGGCACCATCCTTGCCGAGGTGACCATGCGGGGCCTGATCAAGCACGGTAACCGGCTTCAGGTAGTGGGTGACCCCTTCGCTTCCATCACACGTGGCGATTGCTCTGGTGGCACGATCCGCTCTCGAGCCAACACGCGCAGCAATGACAAACCGCCAGAAGATGGACCCGGCGGACCTTGTCGCCACGGCGCGCAGGGTCCATAATTCAAACGTTCTGTACAACCGCAAACGTTCCAAGGAGGAGCAATGCGCGGATTCCACTGTGTAGATCCCTCGCACGAGAGGATCGAGTTCACCGGCGCGGATGACGAAGAGCTGTTCCAAAACATCAAGGCGCACACCACCGAGGCCCATCCTCAGCTCACTGACAGCCAGGTCAGGGAGATGATGGCAGGCGAGGCGTGGTGGAAGGAAATGGCAACATCTGGGAACAACGCTGGATCGTCACCGTCCGCCTACGACAAGTAACGCAACCGGCCTCTAAGGCTCCCAGCCCGCCCACCCCGAACGCCTAAGCGTACGATTTTTTGCCGTTTGTGCGGCTCCCCAAAGAGCCACGCCAAGGGACTCCAGCAGCGGGCCCCTACCGCCTCGGACGAGTGAATCAGCCAGCATGTACGGGCTACTTCAGCTAAACAGATATCCATTATCGGCAAAGAGTCCGTCGAATGAATCTATTCTCAAATCACAGCAGTCCCGCTTGATCCGAAGATCAAGCGGGACTGCTGTGTCAGGATTCAAACTACTTGGCCGGTGGGATCAAACACGACACTGCGCCCGGACCTGTCGAGAACGCTCCCAAGAACAAACGACTCATAAGCGGCAACAGGGCCAGGACATCTCTGCCTGTCCACCCAACAGCTTCTGCCTCGACGATGAAGTCCCTCGTACTCGGACAGCAGGACAGGTGACGAGGCGCGCGTCGTCACCAAGAGCGGAACGGCTCAAGGGTGAAGTTACGTGCAGTTGTCGAAGGCCGACATATGAGCTGATACCGGCCCTGGCCCGGACGACCTGAAGGATCGGCGGCCCGGCGTGGCCGCCCGCTGTCAGGTCTCCAATGATCCTGTCCCCCTACTTCGACATCGCACATAGCCTCACGTGTGGACGGTCTTCGCCCAATCTGACTTTGCCAGCCGCATACGCAAACAGGCAGCGCGCCGATAGACCTTAACGACCATACCCGTTAAACGGGGTAGCCCGGGCAGCCCCGGAATCTTGCTAATCGGTCGGCGGGACGGAGCTTCCGAGGCGCAGTTGGTCGATCTCGAACTCTTCAAGACTCATGTCGTCCATAGACACACCGGCGGCCTGCATCGCAGGCCCCCACTTCTCCATGCCACGATCGCAAGCCTCTCGGGTCTCCCAAGCGTCGATAGCCCAGATCGCTCCGCCCTGATAGCCGTCAACATAAAACAGCTCGCCATCCAGCAATTTCCCGCCGGTGGCCTGATCTCGCATCGCCCGGTACCGGTCCTTGTCGAGTGATTGGCTTCTCGTCACCTGAACAAACATGGCAACCTCCATTATTCGAGCCGCTGCCTACCTATGGCGATTTAGACGTTATAGCCCCTACGACCTTCGAACAAGAGCACCAGATTACGGAACCCTTAAGCTGCGGATTCACGGACAAACGAAGCAATCCCTGGCCAACTTCTACAGTCCGCCACCCAACCCGCCCGGGTTGATTCCCCACGCACAGCCAGGAAGATAGGTATCGGACATTGCCGACGCACGTTGAGCCCCGTGATGTCGTCATTGCAGGTGCGCGTAGACCGCAAACGCACCACCCTCAGGGCAGTGAGCTTGCCCTACAAAGCGCACACTCATTGCCATGCCGTCGAATCATGTAGCCGTCACCCGATGACACCATGAATGTGTGAACGCACAGGCAGGAATCCCGGACACGACCACCCTAAAAGGATTCCAAAAACTTCTTCTTAGTCATGCAGTAGAGCACGAAAGTCGGCATGAACCGGTATGCAAACAGTTAGCCTCGGCCAGCAGCGCACGATGCCGGTCCCCCTCACGGACTAGTCATGTCGCTCCGGCCACTCAGGACCATGAAGAAGTGAAAAAGCAAGAACTGCCCAAGCCGGCACAAGGGAGGCATCGGCACAGAACGGCTAGCCACAACTAAACGCACCAAACGAGTCTGGTCCGAACACCCTGCGCAGCGTCTGGACACTGTCCACACGCCAAACGCCCCAACAACCGCCCTGGCCTGGGGGAAAACGCGTGCCCGAGGTGGGACTCGAACGGGATTCCATGGCCTTGTTATTGCTGGGAAGTCGGGAAAACATGCGGGATCCGGGCCAGTCCGGCGGTTGCACGAGCCAGTCCGAGGTGAAAAGTGTGGACATTGTCCAAATCCTGTTCTTGCTTATACGGCTACCCTGCAGGGCGAATTCCCGAGACCCACTGAGAATGTCGCTTGGCCACTCCTTGCCCTGGACCTAGGTCAGCACCGGATCCGGGCTGATCACACAGTACGGTGTCTGCTCGCTATCTTTGACTTGGAGTTCCAGAGGCCTGCCCAACATGCCCTACAGCTCAATGGAGTTGGCCAAGTAAGCGGTCTACCGCAGATCCGCACACTCAGGTTCCCAGTGGATAGACAATGTACGCTGCAGACCAGATCTCTTAGGTCAGCGATCCTCCGCCTGCGAGTTGAATGAACAGAAGGGCCCCGATGAACGGCCCGACATTGGGGACCTGCATCTCGGCCAGGACGGCACCGCGGCCTTATAAGCCCGGCGTGATGTCCCTTGGCTGGATCGTCACCACCTGGAACAGGCCGGTTTCCTCGCTGGCGTCTGCCCCGGCCATGCCAACGTCGGCGACGGGCGTGTACGTCACCAGCAACCCGCTCGGCTGCAACGATCAAGTCCAATCACCGAAGGGTTAAAGACCCGCCCGCTCAACTGCAGTCAGTCGAGTAGCGCTACGCCGAACTCAGCGACGACGGCCCGCAATTCCCTGAGGTAGTGCTGCGCCTGGTCGGTAAGCGGAATCGCGGCGTGGCCGACCCAGCCGATCTCGATGCGTTCGTCAACGTCGAGCGGGATGGCGACGATCTCCGGGTCGAGCTGCCCGCTGATGATGCCCGTCGAGATCGTGTAGCCGTGGAGCCCGATCATGAGGTTGAAGATCGTGGCACGGTCAGAGACCCGGATCTCCTGCTTGCTGGACATGGTGGAGAGAATCTCCTCGGCGAAGTAAAAGGAGTTGTTCGCACCTTGATCGAAGGTTAGCCGCGGCAAGCCGGCGAGATCATCGAGAGTCGCACGCTCTTTTGAGGCGAGCGGGTTGTTCCGTGAAATGAAAATGTGCGGATCCGCGAGGAAAAGCGGAGTGAACCCGAGCCCGGATTCCCGGAGCAGCTTGTCGATGACCTTCCGGTTGAAATCGTTCCGGTAGAGGATGCCTATCTCGCTGCGGAGCGTCCGGACATCCTCGATGATGTCCCAGGTGCGGGACTCACGCAGCGAGAACTCGTATTCGGCCACATCAGTGGCCTTGACCATCCGGACGAAGGCGTCCACCGCGAACGAGTAGTGCTGCGTCGACACCCCGAGCAGACGTCGCCGCGGTGGCCTGCCAAGGTAGCGCTGCTCGAGGAGAGCGAACTGCTCGACGACCTGCCTCGCGTAGCCGAGGAACTCTGCCCCGTCGGCGGTTAGGGTGACCCCGCGGGCGGAGCGAACCAGGAGCTCACGGCCCACCCGGGCCTCAAGATCCTTCATCGCTGCGGACATTGTGGGCTGCGCTACGTAGAGAAGATCGGCAGCCGCGGAGATCGACCCCTCAGCTGCAACTTCTATGAAATAGCGCAGCTGCTGCAGGGTCAATCCGCTCGAAATCTGGGGCATAGGAAAATTCTATATGAACGCATAGTAACCACGAGTTACTTGATACCCCACGGAAGGCTGCACCATGGATACATCACCTTCTGAAAGGCCGTCTCCGGCCCATCAACGGATTGGCAGCACATGGCAGACGACTTCACCTTCAGCATCACCACCACCCCCTTCGACGAGGACTACTCCCCGTCGGAAGGCTCACGGATTACGACGAATTTCGCCAACCTGGCACGGGGCGAGCACCGCCAGGAGAACCTCCGCAACGCCTTGACCATGATTCGGCGCCGCTTCAACGATCTCGCAAGCTGGGACAACCCGGACCGGGACCGTTACACGCTCGAGCTTGAGATCGTCTCTGTGCAGATAGAGTTCACTGCAGACGGTACGGATCAGCAGTTCCCGCTGTTCGAGGTTCTCGACATCCAGATCATCGACCAGCTGAACGGGGTCCGCCACCAAGGGATCGTTGGGAACAACTTCTCCTCCTACGTCCGTGACTTCGACTTCAGCATCGTACTGCCAGCGGCAGCAGGGAACTCAGGCAAGCCCACCGTTCCCGGGGACTTCGGCGATCTTCACGGCAAACTGTTCCAACAATTCCTCGATTCCCCGGCATGCCAGGAACGCTTCCCACAGCCGCCAGTGGTCTGCATCAGCGTCTCCACGACCAAGACGTACCGGCGAACGGAGAACCGTCACCCGGTTCTGGGCGTCGAGTACCAGCAGGACGAATTCTCGCTGACGGACGCGTACTTCGCAAAGATGGGGCTGCAGGTCCGCTACTTCATGCCACGCGGTAGCGTCGCGCCGCTCGCCTTCTATTTCCGCGGCGACCTGCTCAACGACTACTCCAACCTGCAGCTCATTGGCACGATCAGCACCATGGAGACGTTCCAGAAGATCTACCGCCCGGAGATCTACAACGCGAACTCCGCCGCCGCCCACGTCTACCAGCCGAGCCTGGGAGAGCAGGATTACTCGCGGACCCAGATCGCTTACGACCGCGTAGAACGCAGTCAGCTCGCGGTAAAGCAGGCGAAGTACACGGAGGAACACTTCATCACGCCCCACAAGGACCTGTTGGACCAGTGGACCGCCAAATACCCCGCTCTCGTCAACTGACCCACGGAGAATCGTCAATCATGAACACACTTTTGCCCACCACCGTTGTCGGAAGCCTGCCCAAACCTTCGTGGCTCGCTCAGCCTGAGACTCTTTGGTCCCCGTGGAAACTGGAGGGAGATGCGCTGCTCGAGGGCAAGCAGGATGCTCTGCGCATCGCCATCCACGAGCAGAGCCGACGCGGCATCGACATCGTCAGCGACGGCGAGCAAACCCGCCAGCACTTCGTCACCACCTTCATCGAGCATCTCAGCGGGGTCGACTTTGAACAGCGCAAGACCGTGCGCATCCGCGATCGCTACGACGCCAGTGTGCCGACCGTCGTCGGAGCGGTGCGCCGCGAGCAGCCGGTATTCGTCGAAGACGCAAAGTTCCTCCGCGCAACCACCGACCGGCCGATCAAATGGACTCTTCCCGGCCCAATGACGATGGTGGACACGCTCTACGATGACCACTACAAGAGCCGCGAGAAGCTGGCCTGGGAGTTCGCCACGATCCTGAACCAGGAGGCGAAAGAACTAGAGGCGGCCGGCGTGGACATCATCCAGTTCGACGAGCCCGCGTTCAATGTCTTCCTCGATGAGGTCAAGGACTGGGGCGTGGCTGCGCTTGAGAGAGCGGCAGAAGGACTGCGCGCGGAGACCGCCGTGCATATCTGCTACGGCTACGGCATCAAGGCGAATACTGACTGGAAGGCGACGCTCGGCTCACAGTGGCGGCAGTACGAGGAAACGTTCCCGCTGTTGCAGAGCTCCAGTATCGACATCATCTCGCTGGAATCCCAGAACTCCCACGTGCCCATGGACCTCATCGAGCTCCTCCGCGGCAAGAAAGTCATGCTCGGGGCAATCGACGTCGCAAGCGAGACCATCGAGACCCCGGAGGACGTCGCCGACACCCTCCGCAAGGCCCTGCAGTTCGTCGATGCGGACAAGCTCATCGCCAGCTCCAACTGCGGCATGGCACCGTTCCCCCGGGACGTCGCACTGGCCAAGCTGAGTGCTCTCAGCGCAGGGACGAACATCATTCGCGAGGAACTCGCCCGCTCCGCCCCCAGGGTGTCGTAACGATGTTTCACGCCTATCCCACCGACACGTGGCTCGGGGCTCCGAAGCAAACCTTCCCGTCCTCCCTCTCCGCCGACGAATTCAAAGCACTGTTCCGTGGCCACCCAGGAGGTGTCGCCGTCATCACGGCGGATGCCGGCGAAGGACCGGTGGCACTGACGGTATCGTCAGTCGTGTCAGTAAGTGCGGAACCTCCGTTGCTGATTTTCTCGGTCTCGGCACTGTCCTCTGCGTCCGAGGTGCTTTCGCGCGCCGAAACCGTCGTCGTGCACCTACTGGACGCGCACGACGTCGACTTGGCCAAGTTTGGAGCGACCCCGGGGGCCAACCGCTTTGACCAGACGCACCGCTGGTCGCCCCTTGCCACCGGCGAAGCGGTGTATGACGATGTCCGCGCCTGGGTGCGGTGCGCCGTGATCAATCGCATGGAGGTGGGGACCTCCACAATCATCGCCGTTCACGCCCTGGAGTCGCGCGTGATGCGTGACGTCCACCCGGGCGAACCGGGCGACGCTCTGGTCTACCACAACCGTTCATGGCACCGTCTGGGCGAGCATTCCAAGCTTGAAGGCTGAGCGCCGCGCCAGCAATGCGAGGCGGCAAGCCGAACGGCTCACGACGGCGGGAGGATAACTCCCGCCGTCGTCCTCGTTAACATCGCTCATGGGAAGTGACGGAAACATGCGGAATCCGGGCCAGTCCGATGGCTGTACGAGATAGTCCGAGACACCGAGAAACGAGGCCTTGACACGTTCCTGCCCACCCGTAAGGCGGGCAGGAACACCGGCACAGCCGCCCCTGCAGATTGCATGTTGCGTGGCACCGCGCAGCCCGCCGGATCGATGAAGTATCCAACACAGTGACTACACCGCCGCGCGGGCTGCGAACCGCGATCTCATGACCAACCTCAACCGGGCCACGCCACGTGACTAATCACCAGACCAGCACGAGTGGCCCCATGATTGAACGATGTCCAAACAAGCGTCGACTCGCATAGCGAAGTCGGTTCCAAGCCGAAATTGTGCCGAACCCGGGAAAACCTTCAAACTGAAGCGACTCCAGAAGTGCCTAGGTTCACGGCGTGCTGTGAATCCAATCCACGGGATAGCCGAGTTCCTCGAGCGTGAGGAGTATCGGCTCCAGGCCAAACGCATAGATCGTCCAGTCGAGGTAATGCTTGCATCGGACGGCGATGCAATCGCCCATCATCAAACCCGGAGCCCTGAAGATCTTGGTGACCTCGGACCGCTCGACGCGCCATGGTCCCATAAACCGGCCGAACCCTAAACGGGCACGGAACTCCAGTCGTTCCGGCGTTGCCACGAGCTCGATAAAAGGGCTACGTAAGCCGAGAGTTCCTGATTGTTGAAGCCGATGACGACACGGAACGGTTCCACGGGTTCGCCAGCCTCCGGGACAGTATTCATGGCCTTGAGGCTGTAGAACCTTCTGCCGGCTTGGAAGGGACGGCAGCGGTAGGCACCCGATCAACGCCGGGGTAATCGCTTGGCCAACACATGTGGCCCACGTTCCAGCGTTGGCCAACAACATTGACTTGCGTAAACCCGGGGTCGGGAAAGGAGCATCTACGACGGACCCTGACAGAACCTTGGAACCGGAACAGCGTTGACGGGCAGCCCTTCAGGGCAATCCAACCATGGCCACCGCGCCAACGTACCGCGAACGTCGCTGGCAGAACAGCTTCCGGAGACGGCCAGGGGAGCACAACACCCCGGGCGGCGATGCGGCCCGGGGTGTTGTTTCATGAACGGCCGTCTCAGGACGCTTACTCAAATGTTGCGGTTCCGAGCGCAGGTCGCCGCGACCGACGTCTGATGTGTCATCCGCGGTTTGCGATGGCAGCAAGTTAGGGACGGATTGCTGGGTCGAAGAGAATGACGGTTTCTCCCGGCCCGACCCTTCGCATGTTTGGCAGTGCTGTCTTTTGCCCGGTACGGCAGTCAATTCCCGTGCCGGTTGCAGGACATTTGTACTCGAAGGTTTGGTCCTTGGTGGTGTTCATTGCGATGTGGTAGCCGGCGTAGGAGAGCCGGTAGAAGGGCGCCCGGCCCGATTCGATGGCTTCCACGCCCAGTGTGGTGGCTCCAAGCTTCGGATCCATTCCCTCCGGTGTGCGGGCGATCGGAAGCTCGTCGCCGGCGTAGGCCTGGTGAAGGGCAGGGCCGGGAGGGGCGAACCCGCCGGGACGGAGTCCGTTCCCGTCGCTGTCGTTGATGGTGTAGTCCCAGCAGACCCAGTCTTGGATAGTGAACGTGCCAACAGGTGTTGCGGACCCGAATTCCACCTCGCAACGGACCGTGGCGCTTCGCTCGGTGTCCGGTCGCAACAGGTGGACCCGGGACCAGCGGTTCACGGCTTGCCGTGCCCGCCAGTAGAGGGAGGCGTACAGAACTTCGTCGCCGCGCTTGATTGCGATCACTCCGGTGGTTGGGTCGGCGAAGGCGAAGTCGGGGCGCCCCCAGCCGGCGGGGAGTCGTTCGCTGCTGGGGGCCGCGGCTTGGAAAGCTGGGAGGTCATGCATGATGAACCGCGAAGCCGTGAGTCCGATTCTTGCCGAGGTATCGGTGTGCAGGAGGGCCAGGGCAGGCCCAAGTTGTCCGTCCTGGATCATTTGCTGGGCCCAGCCGACGAGTTTGGGGCTTGGGAACGCCGCAGTTGCCTGGAGCGGGGTTACGTCCTTGTCAGTAGGAGTTACATAGACCACTTCCCCGGGGTAGTGCTCGTTGCGCCAGCCTACGATGGATTCAAGGCGCATCACGCGGTGGCCTTCCTCATCGAAGCCCTCGTGCCTGAACCATCCCCGGTTGAGGAAGAGCTGCTCCACCCGGGCCCGCAGCTTTTCATCGTCGCGTTTGATGGCGCCGGTGGTCACGGCCTCGTACATCCCCACGAGCAAGTCCGCGGTGATCTCGCCGTAGCCCCCGACGTAGCCCAGCTCGCGACTGAGGCCCTGCTCGCTGTAGATGTAGTACTGCTTTCCCAGCTTCCATTTCTTGCTGCCGTCGGCGTTTTCTCCGCTGGACAGGGGAAGCAGTCCAACGGCCTCGTAGATCCATTCACGCGCGCGTTCCTCCGGCCATGCGTCGGCCGGGGAAAGCAGCTCCAGTCCCTTATTGCAGAGGTATACGCCCAGGCTGGTGAACTGGACCTGGTTGGTGTAGTGCCGCTGGTTTTGCCGCCAGTACTCGCGGCTGGCGAGGAGCATCTCGCGGTACGCGTCGCGTCGCAGCGGAAGAGTGCCGGACGTGGGAGGCGTACCGTTGACCAGCTCAAGGGTGACGTCATCGAACCATGCTGTTCCGGTTCCCTCAAGGCGCAGGTCGATGCGGATGCGGGCCGCACCGGCGGGTGTGGGCAGTTCCGCGGTGATTTGCTCCCAGTCGTGGGTGCCGGCGGTTGCAAAGAACTTTCGGTCACTTTGCACCACTGCGCCGGCAGAATTGTAGAAAAGGATGTTCAGGTAGGCCCCCGGCGCTGTTGCAGCTGCGGTCTTACACCAGGCGGAGATGCGGTAGGTTCCGTTGCCGACAAGGGGTCGGCTGTTACCGGCGAGGGTGACGCCCACGACGCTGCCGGTTGAGCCGCTCGGGTTGGCCGTTACTTTCAGGGAACTCTTGCCGGAGCGTGCAACGGCGGGGTCCGCGACGGCGGAGCCGCTCCCCCTCCAGGTGGTGACGGTCCAGCCTGCCGTGCCTGCTTCGAATCCGGGGTTCGGAACCAAGGTGCTCCCTGGCGTGACCTGCTGGTCCAGCAGTGGCCGGAGGTTTTCCCACAAGGTATCCAGGGCCAGTGCTACCCGTCCGAATCCGAGCCATTGCTGGCCGGACGCGGTAAGTACGGCGTTGTTGGCTTTCCAAGCCATGTAGGTGGCGTCAATTGCTTCACAGATCTTGGTGAGTGCCAGTGGAGAGTTGTAGGCCGGGCTTTCTTTCCACTGGTATCCATGGGCGAGTGTCATCCATGCCCAGGGATCGAGCGAGGCTGGTGGTTTGGCGTAAAACAGGGCGTTTTGGTCTGTCAGCACCCGGTCGCGGACACGTTGGATGGCGGCCTCTGAATCATCCGGCCGTGCACCGCGCTGAGACGGCGTTCCGAACGGGTCGTCGGTGGCCGGGGCGAAGTAGGGATCGGTGTGTGAGTAGGCGGCGTAGATGGGTCGTGACGGGCTGGTCATGGGCTTGTAGAAGCTTGTTTCGTCCCCGTAGGCCCAGATTCGTCCGAGGGAACGGATCTGGACTTCCAGCTCTGTTTGGCCGCTGGTGAGCTTTTCGGGAAGTGGAATGGTGTGGAGGTAGAACATCCCGGCTGTCCTTGGTGCCAGGCTCATCTGGTCCAGGCCATCCACAGGACCCTGGTCCAGCCACCCGACAGACTTGCCGTCGATGAAGAGCTGAAGGCGCCATTCCTGCTCCTGCGCGGCGAAGTCCTCGCCCCAGAATTTAAGCGACAGGTATGTGGTTGCCTTGGGGTCCACCTTGATGCGGAAACGAATGGTGCCACCCCAGGACCCTGCCGGTTCGGTGGGGCTGAGGATCCTGGCCGGTTGGGACAGGGCACCGGTCAGAGTGGATGAGAGGGTGCCGGCCACACCGTGGGCCGTTTCCGAGGCGGCGTCGCCGAATGCGAGGCGGTCCAGGGGCCCGGACCCTGCTGGGGCAGCTTGGGCTGCTGTGGCATCGGTCAAAGTCCAGATGGCAGCTGATGCCAGGGCCGCGGAGGCGGCCTGCACGAAGGTACGGCGGGATAGTTCAGTCATTTGGGCTCCTTTGGCCGGTGAGAGGCACGTCAGACTGCGCCGGGCAGTGAGGCACAGGCTCTGATGTGGTGCCGATTCAAGAGGGCGTCAGTGGAAAGAGACACCGACGATTGGTGGTGAGCCATCCAGGTGGCTTGGTCCCGGGGTGCCGGGACCAGGCCACGGTGGATTCGAGGCTGCGGGGTTTCAGAAGAGCGGTACTTGGGAGGGATCGGTGAAGTACTGTGGCGGGTGCGTGAAGGTGGTGTTTTCGAGGGTGGGGTAGCTCTTCATCAGCAAGAGGTCGCTGTCGGTGTTGGCGAACGTGCTGTTGAGAACGGTGACGTTTGATGCGATCTTCCAGACGCCGCCGCGCTTGTTGCCGGTGATTTTCGATTCGCTGATGATGACATCGCGTGGCGCGTTTGCAGTGTCTTCGGTGTACTGGTTTGGGTTGCTGAATATTTCCGCAATGAACCACAGTGCGGTTTTACCTGAGCCGGTGATGTCGAACTTGTGGAAGAGGATCTTGTCGTCGTTGGCTCCGTCCGCCTGGACTCCATTGACCGTGGAGTTGCGGATTTGGGCTCGTTGGACGATCACGTTGGACGTTGAGGTGTACTTGGCCCCCTTGCCGCGGACCGGGTTCGACATGTCCACATCCGACTGCAGGATGTTGTTGTCGAAGAGCCAGTACACGTTGTGATACAGCCCGTTGGCGGACCCGTTCTGGTGGATATTCGCGTTGGACATGATGATGTTGCTCGAACGCTTCATGTGTACGCCGTGAACGGTGAAGTCTTTGACGGTGATGTTTTGAAGGGCGATCCGGCTGTGCCGCGAGGCGACCGGGTCCACCCCTTCCAGGAGGACGCCATGGGCGAGGTTTGCCGAGCCTCGGTCCCCTTTGAGGGTGAGGTCCTTGACGACCACGTCGGAAAGGATCCGCTGGGTGGTTCCGATGGCCGTGCCAGTGCCTTCGTACTGGATGACGGTGTAGTCACGGCCGGCACCGACAAGGGTGATGAGGTTTTTCAGGTTGATGCGTGTTCCGACGGTGTAGACACCCTCGGTGAGCCTGACTACGCCTCCACCCTGTGCTGCGAGTGAGTCGATTGCTGCCTGAATTGAACCTCCGGGGGCCACAGTGAGTTCGTTGGCGAGGTTCTGTTGCGGGTACTGGACATGGTTGAACTGATTGGACCATTTCTCGGTGATCAGAGTGTTCACTGTGGGTTCCAGCTCGACCGTTTCGACTTTGGCTGCTGGAGACGCCGGGGGCGTTTGGGCGGTCTCAAGTGCCGGGACATTGACCTCGAACCTGTCGGTCAGCTTGATCGGCCCGTTGGTGACCGTGACATCGAGTTTTACGGTGGCGTCGCCCACGGCTTTCTGAGGGCGGGTGACCTTCCCGTCATCGCTAATGACGTCTGAGTCCCAGGATGACCACGCGACCGCTTCAGGAGAAAGCGCCCGGCTGGTCAGCGGCAGGTCTGCCGTGGCTGTTTTGTTCGTCTCCAGGAGCGCTTGGGCCGAGGCCAGGTCCCTTTGGGCCTGCTTGACGTCAGAGATCTCCTTCGGGTCCGTCAGCACAGTAGTCAGAACCAGGTGGGGTCGCTGGTCTCCGATCCCTCCTTCGTCGGAGAAGAATGACAGTACCTTGCCCGGGTCTACCTGATCTGCGGTTACGCGCAGGCTGAGCTTCCCATCTCCGGCGCGCTCTGAGAGGGCAGCTTGCCCTACTTGGGCCGAATACTTGGCTGTGCCGTGGCTTACCTGGACCGATGCGCTTGTCCCGGCGATGTCGGTAGCGGGCAGTTTGGTGGCTCCGGTCATTTCGAATTGGGGCTGCTCGGCCCGCTCCCGGGTCGGCACCCAGGTGTCATTATTGACGAACCCCGTGGTCAGGGTCGTCGGACCTGCCGCCGCCGGGTCCTTCAGGGTCATCTCCAGTCGCGCGTCCTTCAACGTGCCCGGAATGTTCGATTTCACATCAAAGCGCAGATAGGAAGCCCGCGATTCAGGGCTGTCGGGAGTGCCCCCATTGGCAACTTCCAAGGTGGGAAGCCAATGGCTGGGGACAGTGGTTGTGCCGTGGACGTCGGTGTCGATGACGGGATAAATGACTTGGGTTACTTCCAACGCCGGTCCGCCGGCTGAACCGTCGGCCGCAGCCGGTACCGTGCTGGCCGTGAGCGCGGAGGCAACGACGACAACCAGCAGGCTTCCGAGCGGAAGTGCTTTCGATGATGGGACCATCTCTTTCCTCACTGAAAGGTGGTGGCGACAATGTCACCGGTGGTGAGCGCAGTGGATCCGGAGGGCGCTGCAAATCTGCCGAACGCTGGATTCGTTGAGTGGTGAGGGCTTTTCGGTACTACTTCTAGGCCGGTCGGGCCGCCTAGGTGATATCGATTTCACCACGGGTTATTCGCTCTGACAAGTGGTTTGGGCGTATTTGATGAATCAATTTTCGTGCCGTCATCAAGGGGCCCAGGATGCGTCCCTATTGACGGCACGACGGACTGGCAGGACTACTTCCAAAGCCACTGATGGAAGTGTTCCTGCCAATCTGCCGTTATTTATTTGATGGACGGGTGCATTCAGGACAAATCGGTGGAATCAAGGGTTGGAATCCAGATGCGCATAGTGGAGCTCCCCCGTTCAGCCCAGGAGTGATAGGGCACCAGGGGCACCTGGTTGGTTGCTGTTGCGCCCGGCTCCTCGTTGTGTGCGATAGTCGGCCAGGGCCGGTCGGCAGGGTTCTGGCGCCGTTTCAGGGTGACCAGGAGGCTGTCTCCGTCTTGGTGGATTCCTTCCTTGGTATCGACCATTGCTTGGTCGAGTTCCCAGCCCTCGGGCAGGTCGA
This sequence comes from Arthrobacter sp. StoSoilA2, assembly GCF_019977195.1. Taxonomy (NCBI): domain Bacteria; kingdom Bacillati; phylum Actinomycetota; class Actinomycetes; order Micrococcales; family Micrococcaceae; genus Arthrobacter; species Arthrobacter sp. StoSoilA2. Next base: position 2,352,369 of record NZ_AP024643.1, on the reverse strand, counting down.
CTGATTCAAGCGCGAACACTTCGGGGCCTCGTTCGATGGCCACACAGCCTCGGACGGCATCGATCCGGTGGTCGGGCCAGGAAAACCGCGGGCTCATGGGCAGGTCCAGCACGATCCGCTGCCCGGGCGTGAACACCTGGGTGACGGTCGCGGTGCCCGTTTCCACCTGCTGCGGCCCGGATCCGGAATCAATGGTTGCCCCTTGAGCCCATGCCGGGACGCGGAACTGGATGGACGTGGGGGCTTCCGGTGCTTCTACCACTGCAACGATGACGCGCCCCGAATACGGGTAGGTGGTCTCCACGTCCACTTGCAGGGTTCCACCCGCCAGTTCTGCCTGGATTCGCGCCGCGGCGTATTGGTGGAGCTGAACACCGGTGGGATCCGAGGTTGCGAGATAGCTGCCGAGGCTGGCCAGCGTTCTGGCAACGTTCGGCGGGCAGCAGGAGACTTCGAACCAAGCCTCGCGCCCGCTGGAGCCGCCGCGGATGCACACACCATCCTCGTTCAGCGGCGCTTCTCCGGCAACCGAGCGCTGATGGAGGGTGTTGGCGTAGAAGAATGATCGGCCGTCTGCAGAGGGCGAGGTTGCCACGACGTTGTACAGCGTCCGCTCGATCAGGTCCGCGTACTGAGGTTCGCCGGTCGCCAGCAACAGGCGCCAGCTGAACATGATGGAGGCGACGCCTGCGCAGGTTTCGCAGTAGGAGCGGTCAGGGGGGAGAACGAAGTCCTCGCCGTAGGCCTCGTCCATGTGGTGCGAACCCATTCCGCCGGTGATGTAGGTCCTGCGGGCGACGGTGTTGTGCCATTGGAGCTTCAGGGCTTCGAGCAGTTCGGTGTCTTGGGTTTCGACGGCGACATCCACGGCTCCGGCGGCCAGGTAGAGTGCCCGCACGGCATGTCCGCGCAACACGGTGGCCGCCCGTACCGGGATATCGTCCTGCCAGTAGGCGCGCCCGAATTCAAACAAGGGCAGGGTTCCTGTGCCGCGCCGGTCGATGAACAATTCGGCCTGTTCGAGGTACTTGGTCTCGCCGGTCACCCGGTAGAGCTCCACCAGGGCCACTTCGATTTCGGCGTGGCCGCATACCTTGTTCAGTCCTTCGGGGCCGAACATGACGCATACGTGGTCTGCGAGTTTGCGTGCCACGTCGAGGAGTGTTGTGGCGCCGGTGGCGCGGTGGTTGGCAACTGCGGCCTGGATGAGATGGCCGAAGCAGTACAGCTCGTGGCCCCATTTGAAGTCAGAGTAGCGAGGTTGCTGCCAGGGCCGGCCAAAAAGGGTGTGGAGGTAGCCGTCGGGGTCTTGGGCTGCGTCCAGTTTGCCGATGAAGGTGTCCAGGATGTCATCGAGCCCGGAGGTACCGGCCCGGGCGTGTTCCCAGGACATTGCTTCGATGAGTTTGTAGATTTCGGAGTCCGCGAACTCGCGGCCCCGGTGTTCAAAGGACTCGGTGGTGGCCGCCTTTTCGAGGTTGCCCAGCCATCCGAGTCGGGTTACCCAGGAGAGCCCGTGGGGAATGATCGCCTCCCGGTTGAGTTCCTGCCGGTCACCCCAGAATCCCTTTGAGAGGGTGACGGCGTGGAGGGGCAGTGGCGAGAGGGTGCCACGGGAGGGGGCAACCGGGAGTGCTTCATGGGATGTCTGGGCTGTGTGCAACGGTGACCTCCGTGGTCGTTGATGTGCTGGGCAGTGGATGGTTCGAAGGTGGTGCGAGATTGCTTAGGGCATTTCGGCGGCGAGCCGTTTTACGCCGTGCACCGGATCGTGAGGGGCAACCCGGATGTCGTGGATTCCCCATTCAGCCAGTGCCGCGCGGAACGCTTCCTGGAAGCGGGTTGAATTCCTGCCGAGCCCCCCTCCGAGGATGACGGGACCGGTCATCTCCAGCTGGGTCAGCGTCTGGAAGGTGATGCGGGCCAGGTCCTGCGCTGCTTGGTTGATGATGCGCTGGCTTGGTTGGTGTCCTTGGTCGGCGGTGGCGGCGACGAGTTGTCCGCGCTGTGCCCAGTACCTCCGCCCGGTGCCGGGGGAATGAAAGAGTGCGATGAGCTGGCTGGGTTGGTCAATCCCACAGGCTTCCAGGAGCGCGAGGCCCAGCGCGTCGGGGGCGATGTTTCGGTTCATGAGATCAAGGCTGTGCCGGACTGCTTCCCGGCCAAGCCAGTAGCCGCTGCCTTCGTCTCCCAGAAGGTAGCCCCACCCTCCGGCACGCGCTTCATCGCATTGGCTGTTTCGTCCCCAGGCGGCCGACCCCGTTCCAGCGATGACGGCCACTCCGGTGTCGACCCCGCCGGCGGCCAGCAGGAGACGCGAGTCGTGAACGATGGCGATTTTTGCTTCAGGAACGAACGGTTGAATCAATTGCCTAAGTTCTTCGGCGTCCTCGGCCGTGTCGATTCCGCCTGCCCCTACATACACCCGTTCAATGGGCCCCTGGCCTAGGTGGTGGAACAGTTGTGCAAGGTTGGATTGGGCGGTTTCCCGGCTGACGTTCTGGACATTGGCGCTTCCGGCGATGTATTCCAAGGCCTGTTTTCCGTTTTCGAAACGCAGCCCGTGTGTTTTTGTCCCTCCGATATCAAGGCCGATCATGACTGGAAGGTGCCTGTTGTGTGCGGGCGTGGTTTCCCACACGGTCGTCCCCGGCGCTTGTGTATCTGGCATGGCAGTCCTTGAGCGGTTATCGGTGGCTGGGTTGGCTGGTTGTTGTGGCGTTGACATTGGTGGCGAGGGTTGTCACGAAGGCAGTTACGGTTTCGTTGGTCTGCAGGGTTACGCCGTGCTCCGTTGCCCCGATGAAGGCACTCTGGCCTCGGTGCAGGTGCAGCGATTGGCTCGTTGATGCCACGGTTCCTTGGCCGTCAACGACCAGCACAATGGCAGGGCTTCCTGGTGGCAGTTCGATATGTCGGTTGTCGGCATCCAGCTCAATTTGCTGGAGCTGGAACTCGTTGAAGGGTGGTTCCCAGACACGGCGGCCTGGTTCGGTCATCGAGGAGTTGAGGCGTGGCACGGGAAGTGGGGTGAAGTCGACGGTACGCATCAGCTCAGGGATGTCGACGTGTTTGCCGGTGAGGCCGCCGCGGAGCACGTTGTCGGAGGAGGCCATGACTTCGATGCCCAGGCCGTGAAGGTAGGCATGGATGTTTCCGGCCGGCAGGAAAATAGCATCGCCCGGTTTCAGGGCAACATGGTTGAGCATCAGTGAGATGAGCACTCCAGGGTCCCCCGGGTAAAGCCGGCTCAACTCACGTGCCGTTGACAGTGCATCCCCGAAGGGGTGGTGCGCCGGCTGGTCGTGGTCCAGCAGCTCCGCAAGGCTGTTGACGGCCTCTGTGACGGCAGGCCCGCCCGTGAGCAACTGGCCGAACGCTGCTTCTATTGCGGCGGTGTCGCTGCGGCCGTTGAGGGTGAGGGTTCGGTGCAGCTCACCAAACAGCGGCACAGACGATGATTCGCAGCTCGAGGACTCGGCAGCCAGAAAGGAAAAGATGCTGGCAGCCTCGGACACGGAACGGAATCCACACAATGCCTCGAAGTCGGTCAGGGCGACGATCATTTCCGGTTTGTGGTTTGAATCCTTGAAGTTTCGATGTGGGGCATCGCGGGGTATGCCCCGTGCATCCTCCTCTGCGAAGCCGTGCGCTGCTTGGTTTCGCGTGGGGTGGACTTGAAGTGAGAGGGCCGATTCTGCGGCCAGCACTTTCATGAGGAAAGGCAGTTGATCACCGAAACTTTGCCGGGAGGCCTCACCCAGGAGCTGTGGGTTGCCGAGGATGAGCTCATCCAGCCGGCTGTCATGATCGTCCGAAAGGGCAATCGAAGCGGCGCCGGGATGTGCGCCCAGCCACATCTCGGCCTCGGGCTGGCCTGATTTCTCATGGCCGAGGTAGTCCGCCATGAGCGTGGTTGATCCCCACTTGTAATTGCGGATGGTGTTCTTGAGACGATGCATGATGGGAGTTCTCGATTTTCTGGAGCCGCGGCTGGGCGGGTTGTGTCGAAAAGTACGGGGGGTGCCGGACGGTCAGCCGTGTCCTCTGGCGCTGACGGCGAAGGTTCCAGCAGAGATGTCAGCCGCCGTTGCGCTCACCATCAAGTAACCGGTCGTGTCCCACTTGAAATCGAATGCTCCACCCGCGCCGATCCATTCAACGAGGACCTCTTGTCCTGCCCATTGCGGTAAGTGAAGGGCGAATTCGCTTTCGGGTCCTTCCCGTTTCCACACTGTGACGAGGTCGCGGCCTGCGGCCTTCAGACCGACAGCCAGCCACTGGTCCTCCCATTGCGGGATGCCGGAGGGCAGGAATGCCGTGGCGGAGTGGATTTCCGGAAGCAGGTCTTTGTGGGCCATCACTGCGGTGCGGACCATGCTCATTTGTTCATCGGTCATTCGGTCCAGGAAACCTGACAGGCACATTCTGCCGAGCATGCCTGTGGACAGCGTGAATTGTATTTCCGCGCCGGTCATGTCCGCTTGCGGGTAGGCCCAGTGGGCCGCCTGCTCGGGTAGGACGCTGAGGAAGGCGTTGGCCGCGATCGGCGGGTAAAGCAGCAGGTCCTGCTGGTCAGAGGTGGACTGCAGGTCGAGGCGGGACAGGAGGGCATAGTCCTGCCGCATGGCGCCTGAGGCGCAGTTTTCGATCGTCAGAAGTGGATGGCGGGTTCTTATTCCGTCGAGCCAGGCAAGGTAGGCGCGGTTGTGTCCGAGAAGGCCGGCCCCCGTTGAACTGGCATCAATATCTGTTCCCGGTCCGGCCGTGATGTTGTAGTCGAGCTTGAAGTAACTGACGCCGAAGTCATGGACGAGCCGGTCGATGGTTTCGTCCAAGTGTGCCCTGACGGCTGGGTGGCGGAAGTCCAGGTGGTATCTGCCGTGCTCGACCACGCGTGTGCCGTTGCGTTGCAGGAATGCCTCCTGTGGCAGGGCTTCTGCCATCGGACTGCGTACTCCGACGACTTCGGGTTCGAGCCAGATGCCTACTCCCATGCCATGGAGGCCGATGGCGTCGGTGACCTCGGCCAGACCGTTGGGGAACCGTCCCGTGGAGGGCTGCCACTCCCCCACTGCGTCCCACCAGTCAGTTCTGTCGTCGTACCAGCCGGCGTCGATGCAGAAGATGTCGGCGCCGGCAGACTTGGCGCTCTTGATCAGCGGCAGAAGCTTTTCCGTGCTGGGCTCGCCCATGAGGGTGTTCATGAAGTCGTTGTAGACCACCGGAGGCCCTGGGGTGACGGCAGTTCCGCGGAGCGCGCGGCGGTGTGCCGTCATCTCGGCGAGGGCACCGTGGAGTCCTTCGTAGCTGACCGCCACCGAGGCCGGTACCGACGTAAACGTCTGGCCCGGCTGCAGCAGCTGAAGCCACTGGTGCTGGTCATCGGTCGGACCCAGCAGGGCAAGGTTGGCGCCTTGCCGGGTTTCGCTTAGTTCCCAGGCCCATCCGCCGTTGTGCTCCACCTGCCACATCCAGCACCACCTGTCGTCGGCGTCCACCAGAGCCGCTGTGGGCAGTGGGCCGCCCGTCGACCAGGAAGACGTTGAGGCTCGGAGCAGATGCCCTCGCTGGTCCTGGGCATGGAAACCCAGGTTCAGATCGGGCAGAACCTCGCGCAGCGCCTTGAGGGTCCACTGATTCTCACCCAGCCACTGCGACGTTCCGGAGGCAAGGCGCAAGCTGCGCAGGTCCGCCCCCCGCCCGCCGTTAAGGAGCGGTACTGCCAGGGAAGTAACTGCCTGCAAATGGAGGGGTTCTTGCCCGGTGTTCCGTACGGTGGTGACGGCCTGCAGAGCCCGCGCTTTTGTTGCTGTTCGGAACACAACCTCAGCTTCGATCCCGGTCCCTTCGTCACGCTGGCGGACCGTGAGGGTGTGCCAGTGTCCGTCGTTGCCGGTCTCGTGGCCGATGTACCGGAGCCGGGTTCCCACGACCGACTCGCCGTAACGTTGGCTCGTCCTGGCCCTCCCGTGCTGGACCGTCAGGATTTCTACAAGGGCAGGTCCTTGTTGGAACACGGCTTTTGGTTCGGTGGGGCCAAGGTGGGCGACCGCGACGGGGCGGTCCGTGGCGGTTTGCAGGACCAGTGAGAAGGATCCATTGGTCCACGAGATCGAATCGGTCGCCATGTGCTAAGCCATTCTTGCCAGGTCGGACAAGCCGACGGGAAACTTCGGAGATAGCCCTGCCGCGTAGCGCTCGACTTCGTCCAATGCATAGGCGGTGAGACGGTGCAGCTCGGTGCCCATGGATCCTGCGATGTGGGGCGTCAGCCAGACGTTGGGCAACGCAAAGAGGGGGTCTCCGGCTGGGAGTGGTTCCGGATGGGTCACATCGAGGTAGGCATTGATCCTGCCGGCCTGCAGCTCCCGGGTCAGGGCTGCTTGGTCCACGAGTTCGCCACGGGCCGTGTTGAGCAACGTTGAACCGTCTTTCATGGCGGCCAATTGTTTGGCCCCGATCATTCCGATGGTCTCTGGAAGGACGGGCGCGTGCAGGGACACAATGTCGCTTGATTCCATGAGTTCGTTGAGACTGACCGGCCTCGCGCCGAGTCTGCGTGCTTCGGCGTCGGTAATGGTTGGGTCGTATAGGAAGACGTCGAAATCGAACGGTTGCAGGCGTTCGAGCACGAGCCGTCCGATGGTTGACGCGCCGACGATGCCCACGGCCCGTTCATAGTTTCCGCAGCTGGGGAACTCTGCTTCCCTGTCGATTTTTGTTTGTCGTTGCGTGTACAGGCGGCTGGCGGTGACGGCTGACTTTCCTGCGAGCAGGATCATCCCCAAGGTGAACTCGGCTACCGGGATAGCATTGGCTTCCGCAGCTGTCGTGACGGTGATCCCCCGCTCCCAGCATTCGGGCAGGACGTGTCCTTTGACGCTGCCCCCGGCATGGGAAATGAGGTGGAGCCGGGGCATGCGTGCCAGAACATCGGCATCAATGCGTGGGGAGAACCATCCCGTAAACAGGACATCAATGCCATCAAGGACGCTGTCCGGGACTGCGCTGAAGTCCTGGATGACGTTGCTGAAATCGCAATCGCCGATGGTTTCCAGTCGTGACTGCAGCCGTTTGGAAAAAAGGGCGTCCCGCAGTTCAGCGTCCTGCATGGCCAGGCCGATTCGTGGGCGAAACAGTGCCTGTCCCTTTTGCTGGGCGTTACTGTGCAATGCAGCGCTCACTTTTCTTCTCCTCGCCAGTGCAGGTCCAGCCAGGTGCGGGTGGATTTGAGTGCCAGGTCCAATTGCGGAACCTGCGGGTACCAAGCCTTTTCCCATTCGAGCGTGACAGTGCCTTGATATTTTTCGTTGATCAGCAGTTCGGCGAAATCGTTGAGCGGAAGGTTGCCGCCGCCAAGGAGTTCGGGCGTACTTTCGGGCAGTGCGGCGTCCTTTACTTGCACGGTTCCACGGCCAGTGGAAAACCAAGGCCGGAGTGACTTCCAGGTGTCTTCCAGCGCCTCGCCGACCCGCCAGGGGTGTAGGAGGTCCCAGACGACGCCGACGGTGCCTTGGACACGTGCGAGGATTCGCGCGATGTCGGCCCCTGTCGGGTGCGAGTCGTGCGTTTCGAGCACTGGCATGACGCCTACGACGTCGCCATATGCGCTCACGCTTGTGAGCCGCCGGGCGGCGCGTTCATCAACAACGTCTGCAGGTTCCAGCAGGGCCGGTGCGGTGTTGAACGGGGCGGGAGCTGTCTCGGCTCCGGGGAACACGCGAACCATGTGTGCGCCGAGGTCCCGGCCGAAGTCCAGGGCTTGGATGAGCTCGCGGATAACGGTTTCGTCCTTGCCCGCCGCGGCTACTTGGACATAGCTCGCGATGGACGTCACCTTGATACCGGCGGCTTCTATTGCCTTTCTGAGTGCCTCCCGGGCCTGCCTGTCGAGGTTAGGATCGGCCGCTTCTCCGGGCGCCAGCCGCAGTTCGATGCCAGGAAATTGGACATCTTTGAGCCATCTCAGCACGACCGGCAATGGTGTTCCGGGCGCGCCTAACGTGGACGCCGACGGCGTGATCATGTGATTCCTTGAGTGTGGGAGGAGGATTGTGTCAGCCCTTGAGCCCTGCGCTGGCCATGCCTTCAACGAACCTGCGCTGGGCGAAGATGAACAGGACGATCATCGGAAGGGTGGCCAGGGTTGCCCCAGCCATCAGGTAGGGCCACTGGACGTTCAGGGGGTCTTGGGAGAAGATCGCCAGCCCGACCTGCAGGGGCCTGAGCTCATCGGAGTTGGTAACGATCAGGGGCCACAGGAAACTGTTCCAGGCTGCTTCGATTTGGAAGACGCCGATGGTGACCAATGCGGGTTTGATCAGAGGTGTCATGATGCGGAAGAAGATTCCGAACTCGCCGAGACCGTCGACCCTGGCGGCGTCGGCCAGTTCCGAGGGCAAGGTCACGTAGAACTGACGTGCCAGGAACGTGTACAGGGGTGCAATGGCGAGCGGGATGATCAAGGCCCACCAGGTGTTCAGCCATCCGGTGCCGCCTTGGCCGAAGATGTCGTTGCCGCCAAAGAGCGGGATGGACTTCACCAGCAGGAACAGCGGAACCAGGATGATCTGGAAGGGAACCATCATCAGGGCGATGAAGTAGTTCAGCAGTCCTTTGGCTCCCCTGATGGGCGCCTTGGCGAGGGCGTATCCGGCCATGGTGCAGAACACCAGGGTCAGGGCCGTTTCACCCAGGGTCAGCAGGAGGCTGTTTCCGAAGTACCGCAGGAAGGGTGCGGCGTTCATGGCCTCTGCAAAATTTTCCCAGTGGAACTGTGTGGGCAGCCACGAGAAGGTGCTGACTTCCCCAGTGGACTTCAGCGCGGTCAGGATCATCCAGATGAACGGTCCGATCATCACTACCGAGCCCAGCAGCAGTACTGCGTACAGAACTACCCGGCCGGGCGTGAGCTTTTTGCTATGCATCCTGGTTTTTCCTTTGCGAACGGCCGCCCAGATAGATGAAGACCGCAACGAGTATGAGCATGATGACCGTCTCAGCGGACGCGTAGCCCAGCCGGAGGCCTTCGAAAGCGTTGTTGTAGATGTCGAAGGTCAGAACGGTTGTTGAGTTGACCGGACCACCCTTGGTCATGACGAAGACGAGGTCGAAAACCTGGAAGGTCTGCACGATCGCGGTGATGAGGACGAAGTAGTGTGCCGGTCCCAGGGCGGGCCAGATGACATTGCGGAATACCTGCCAGCGGTTGGCTCCGTCGAGGTTGGCCGCCTCAAGAAGTTCCTTGGAGACGCCTTGCAGGGCAGCCAGGTAGACGATCATTTTGGCGCCGAGTCCTTGCCAGATTCCGACCGCCATCAATGCCGGAAGTGCCATGCCTGGGTCATTCAGCCATTCGGAGCGGGAGAGCCCGAAGAGGCTGCCGACGGCGTTGGCGAGACCAGCGCTGGGGTGATAGATCCACAACCACACCGAGGCCACGGCAACCGTGGCGGTAACCACAGGAAGGTAGTAGACGGTGCGGAAGAAGCCCAGTCCCCGGATCTTCAGATTCAGGCCCAGCGCTATCAGCAGTGCCAGGACCATCGACAAGGGAACCACTACCAGCGTGTAGGCGATCGTGTTGCGCAGTGCAGCCTGGAAACGGGTGTCCTGGAAGAGCTCGATGTAGTTCTCCGCCCCAATCAGCTTCCAGGCCCCGGAAAAGTCGTAGTCGGTGAAGCTGAGGAACAACGCAGCCACGGCAGGTACGGCAAGGAAGAACGTTGAGTGCAGCAGTGCCGGCGTCAGAAGCCACCAGCCGGCCCGTGACTGCTGCCTGGTCAGGCGTGATCCGCGGCGCCCCGTGGCGCGCACGGCGCGGGCGTTACTGCCCCGCGTCGCGTGCGCCACCGTCTTTGGTTCTTTGAGCGTGCTCACTTGGACTGCTGCTCCAATGCCATCAGTGTGTCCTGGACCGGCTTCTTGCCCAGCAAGGCGTCATCGAGGCTTGTTCCAAACGTTCCGCGCAGTTCCAGCCAGTTGGCAGCGCCTCCTTCGAACTTCGCGTCACCGAGGTTGGACGCGACGAAGGTGCTTGCCGGGTTGGATTTCACAACAGTGGAGTCAGCGGCGTCCTTGGCTGCCGGGACGGCGAAGTTCAAGGTTGCGATATCCGATTCGGCCGCCGGCTTGCTCAGTTCCTGAATGAAGTCCCAGGCAGCAGACTTGATCTTGCTGCTCTTACCCACCGAAGCCAGCTGGCCGCCGGTGAACATGGAGCCTTCCTTGTCCTTGAGGTTGAAGTAGACCAGGTCATCGCACGTGGCCTTGCCCACGCCCTTGTCGGAGCAGTCGATGTAACCGCCAGTGAAGCCCATTGCTGCTTCCCCGGTGTTGACCAAGGGCGACTTCGCGGCATTCTGCGCACCATACTTCTGCACGTTGTTGACCATGCTCTTCATCCACTCCAGGGTCTGAGCGCCCTCGGAGCCGGCAAACTGAGGCTTGCCTTCACCGTCGTATAGCGGCTTGCCCAAAGACCCGAGCAAGGCAACGAAGTCCTGGCGGTAGCCGCCCGGTCCTGCCCAGAAATCGAAGCCAGCCTGGGTGATGTTGCCGGCAGCGTCCTTGACGCTCAGCTTCTCGGCCGCGGCCTTGATCTCCTCCATGGTTGTCGGGGGCTTGCTCGGATCCAGCCCAGCCTTCTGGAACAGCGACTTACGCAGAGCCAGCGGCTTGGGGCCGGCGATCAGGGGGACCGCGTACACCTTGCCCTTGAACTCTGAGGCCGGGACAAGCGCCGGGTTGGTCGACTTTCCAAGGGAGTCACCTGAGGCTCCAAAAGTAGACAAGTCCTCGAAAACATTCTTCGCCGCAAAAGGCGGTACCCACCCGATACCCGTCACCAGGACGTCATAGCCCTGGCCGCCAGCGATGGACGTGGAAATCTTCTGGTTCAGCGTGTCGAACGTGGCGAAGTCCGGTTCAACAGTGACCTTGGGGTACTTCGCATTGAACGCTGAGACAACCTTTGCGAGAGCGGCTTTGCCCTCATTGCTTGCCGGGTAGCTGGGAACCAGGACCCGGAGCGTACCCGTTACTTCAGCCGGGTTGGATGCGGGGGCGCTGGACGATCCGCCGGAGCCGCATGCGCTGAGAGCCAGAGTGCCAGCCACTGCCAGCGCAAGAAAACCTGCTGCACGTCGACGTGCCATATCAATCCTCCTGAGTGAGCCATCCAACGGTGGACGGCGAGTGGAATCAGTGTATGATATCGATATCAGCGATGCAAGTCACATTTTTTGGAGGCCTCCGGGAACTCCACAGGCGTATCGTCAGCAACGAAGCAGACGGAAAGATGGACGCATGAACAAGGAACAGAACCGCTCCAAAGGAGCTGCCGTTACAAACGCATTCGAGGTCACCGGCGAGGTTCTGCTGCTCCAGCTACTGTTCCTGGTCGCCAGCATTCCGTTGCTGACGGCTTTTCCCGCAGCAATTGCTTTGCAACGGGCCTTCCAACAGGTGGTACTTGACCATAGGCCCGGCACCACACGGCGTTTCCTTAGGGAATTTGTCTGGGCGTGGAGGCGTGTTGGCTGGTGGGGCATCCTTGCCACGGCGTTCGCGGCCGCAGCCACCTTCGCCATTCTGTTTTGGCTTTCCACTCCCGGGATGCTCGGCACATTGGCTTTATGCGTACTGATACCCATATGCGGTGCAGCAGCTGCCGTCTATCTCGCGGTGCTAGGAGGCGCAATGAATGCAGGCCCGGACACCGGGGCCCGGGACCTTTGGGAAGAAGGAATGCGCATCGTCTTCAAAAAGCCACTGTTCCTCGCCGCAGCGGTCATTGCCTTGGCCACTTGGGGAGTTCTCGCGCTCCGCCTGCCTACACTAATACCAGTGTTCAGCGGCCTGGTACCGGCGCTACTGGCATGGCTGCTGGTTCGAAGGCCAGCAGATGCCCGTAGCCGCCAAGGGGGCTGAATCGGACAGACGAACACTATCTTGAGAGCAAGGATGCCATGACGATCGCCAACGATTCCCGCAAACCTGTCATTGCCGACGTCGCACGCCTGGCGGGGGTCTCTGTTCCCACCGTTTCGCGTGTCCTCACCGGGAACATCCCCGTAAGCCAAGGCCTGAGGGAGCGCGTCGAGGCTGCCATCAAGGAACTGGACTACCGTCCCAGCTCGCTGGCACGCAGCCTTCGCAGCGGAACGAAAACTATGATCGCCATCTTCGCGGCCAGCACAGCAGCATACGGCTACGCCAACACCTTGGCCGGCATCGAGGAGGCCGCCCAGGCAGCGGGCTATTCCGTCGTCATATCGGCCGTCAAATCTGCAGACGTTGCAGACGTCCAAGCAGCCTTGGAAGGCACCCTCCAGCAGCAACTCGCTGGGATCATCGTCTTGGACTTCGACCCTTCAGCCGCCGAAGTCCTGAAACAACTCCCGTCCTCCATCCCGACGGTGGCGGCCTCCGGCTTTCCCGTAGGCCAGCCAGGTTTCCCATACGCCTTCATCGACGAGTACGCCGCGGGTCGTCAAGCTACAGAGCACCTGCTGAGCCTTGGACACAGAACCGTGCACCACCTCGGCTTGTTTCCCCTAACCCAGTTCTCGGGACGCTACCAAGGCTGGCACGACGCGCTTACAGATGCCGACATCACCCCGCCACCCGTCCTCAAAGCCTCCCGCGCAGCAAAGTCCGGCTACGAGCAAGGACTTCGCATAGCAGCGGACCCTTCAGTGACCGCTATCTTCTGCTCCAACGATGGGCTCGCTCTCGCCGCGCTTCGGGCCCTCCATGAGAAGGGCGTGCGGGTCCCGGAAGACGTATCAATCATCGGCTGGGACAATCAGCCCTTCAGCGAATTTACGTGGCCATCATTAGCCACCGTCGCACCTGATTTCCAAGACCTCGGACTAAGAGCTTTCGAACTGCTCCAACAGCGTCTCACCGGAGACACAGTCGTCCGAGACTCCAAGGTTCGACCCGCCCTCCTCCTGCGAGAATCGACAACTACCGCATCACTGCGAAACTGAAGCGACCTTCCCGGGATCCAACCTGTTGCGTTTGCCTCGGCCAGAGCTGGTGTTGCCAAGGGAGATGACCGGAGCGCGGCCCAACTTGCGGCGTCAGGCTTACGAGCCGAGGCTAACGAATCGAGCTGCAGCTGTGCATCCTGGGCGGCCGTGCTGACTCGCGTGTATCCGAGCATTCTCATTCCGCAATTCTGCCTCATCAACTCCCCCGCACTAGGCCAGCGAGACACTTTACGGTGAGATGACTTATTGAGACAAAGCGCTGGGACAAAGTCCCGGAATTCAGGGCTTCGGGATCCAACCGGCAACCTCCTGAAGTGTCACCGCCAAATGTCTCATAAGACTTTAGCTTGTCGAGACAGCGCTGGTTCACTCCTCGACACCGCCCATGCTGATGCATCGGAGAAGGCAAAAACTCCCCCGAAAAGAAAGTCCGCCCGAAACACGATCGTGTTGTGTTGTTTGAGGTCTCTCGGCCACAAGAGCGATGTGGCGTGAATGCAAACGGACCTCTGTCCCTTCAAAGAATCCATCGATGAGACCGTGTCAAAGGCCTTCTCCGCGCTGACCAGTCAGAGGTCATGCAGCCAGCGGACACCCAATGAAAGTTCATGCCCTTAAAACCAAGAACAGACGGTCAGGAGCACGCCGCTACAGAACATCGCCCCTCGCTGCCCAGCCCTTGTGGGGACCAAGCCACACCCGCACCTCGGACGGAACTTTCCGAAAACGCTCCACGCCTTAGGTACCGACATCATGTTGTGAGCGTGGCCCGAAAGCATGAATAGGTGTTGGCCACCCACGACCAACCCGACAGCATCAGGAACGACGAACCACACACCCCTATCTCAAAGCCGGCGCAGCGTCCGTCAGCCAGGACGCTCACCCCGCCCCCACACACGCCCGAATAGGCCCTCGCGGCGGCCAGGCCAGGCCGCGAACCAGAGTCAGAGGGACTGACCACAAGATATGTGAACACGTTGAAGCAAAAACCCCCTCTGTCGAGGGGGTATGCCGTGCCCGAGGTGGGACTCGAACGGGATTCCAGGCCTTGGTATCACTGGGAAGTGGCGGAAACATGCGGAATCCGGGCCGGTTCGGCGGGTGTACGAGGCAGTCCGAGGTAGAAAGTGTGGACATTGTCCACACGCTCATTTTGCCCATTTGCGTGGTCGCCGGGACGACGTCTTTGGACGAGAGAAGGAAATGCACGTCGGGACAAGCGTCAAGTACACGTTGGTTGCCGGAACTGCCGACTAGCGCTGAGCAATACACCTTCATCAGATTCCCTCCTTTCAGAGATCCATGGTCAAGCGAACCGGCGGCAACATGGCGGGGATCCATCTGAGTCGAACGATCAGTACAGGTCCTTCAGCGGCGGCCTTGCAATTCTGCCTTACGGCAACGATGTCGGAATGCCAACTGCGCTGTGTCCAAGAATTTCGACCTCTACTTACTCGCGATAATGTTGTTTAGTCCGCTTGAACAGTAGTTGAGGACTGAAATGAAGATAAACTTGTATCCCTGTTCGTGACCCCAAGCCCGGCGGGCCTCCTGAACCGTCGCTGCCGCCGCGGCTGGGCCCCGGGTTACTGAAGGGCATGCCGAGCGGGCTTGGGCCAAGATAGTGGCGTCTGGATTGTGGGCAATGCCGGGGGCCACACTTCGCAGTCGCTCAAGAATCGCATCATCACCCGTACCGGTTTTGGCCAAGAATTCAGGACAGAAAGCGGCCGCTCCTGAACCAAAGATCAGCGTCATGTCGGTTTGATAGGTCTCCGGCAAGCCAAGCGCGAACATACTGTACGCAACTTCCTCGAATAGCTCGCCGCCTCTCATGCGCTCACACATTGCCTTTGCGCTGGCCAAGAGTTCATCGTCTGACTGCCCTAGTATCGTTTTGCTAACTGCCTTGCCGCGCACGTACTCAAGCCAGACGATTTTGTCGTTGTCCGTCTTCGCAGCAGCACTGGCGCGCATTGAGGGGCTGGAAGCCTTCGTAGGCGTGGGGGCAACCGGAGTTTCCGCGGCTGGCTGCGCAGTGACTGTCGTTGTTGGCTTGGGATCCGACAACGCCACCTCGGAGCAGCTAGATATGAGAAGCAATGAGGCGATAGCCGTGGTGGCTATCAGGCACTTGGACCGACATGATGGTTTCAATCCATTTCCTCCGTCAACTAGTCGAGTCCCAACGTTCGCACGGAGTAGTCCTGAGTGTCATGAGTAGCCGGTACCCGATTCTTTGTGGCGTACTACTCGGGCTCGCAAGTACCCGGGTTTACCCAAGCAGTCTTCAGGTCTCGCCCAATCGTTTTGAAGGCTAGCTGTACTAACCCGGGTGGTTGGTGACGCGGCCGGCTGGTGAGGCGCCTTTGAGTGCCGTTTGGCCTGCTGTGATTGTAGTGCTCGGTGAAGTCCTGGTAGGAGGCTTGGCGTTCGGTTTCTGAAGTGTATGGCTGGGCGTAGGCCCACTCTTCCAGGAGGACGCGGTTGAAGCGTTCTACTTTGCCGTTGGTCTGGGGTCGGTAGGGTCTCGTGCGTTTGTGGCGGATATGGTTCGCCTGCTGATTCCCCACTAAGACATTCCGTGAAGTCTTTGGTGACACCTCCGAGACCGGCTACTCCGCCGGCAAAATTGATGCCTGCTAAGCAGCGGCTTACGACTCCACCTGGCCAGCCTGGCCAGCCTATATGCAGCATTCACACCTTGACCAGCACCTGCGGTTGCAAGGGAAAACAGGTCCAGAGCAACCAATGTCCACTTCCCAGCGGCCTAGCGCTAGCATCCTGCCGCCGTCCACTAAGAACGTCATGACCCACGAATGCGGCTATTCTGCGGCAGGGCTCGGGTTGTCATTTTTGGTATGGGGGTTTCGAAAATATTGATGAAGACCGCTTGGAAGGCCCAGCACGTTTCATATGCTGGCCAGGCAGACGCTCGTCTTATTTGGGGTGCGCTGGAACGGTATCGGGTCGGGCTACGACGCCATTAATTACGTGCGAAAATACTGCTGAGGATACAGATCCCGATTCTTATGTGTTCGTGATTTTTGGATACGGGCTTGGTTGGGTCGGCCGTTTTAGGTTGATTCTCAAGAGCGGCTCCCGGACCGAACGGGTCCTTGAACGAATTCATCTTTCAGGAATCACTCTCTTGTCAATCATTATGATCGTGCTTCCTCCTCTCACCCTCTTTGGCGGGCACCCTGAACACGCCTACATAGCCTTTCGCAGTGCTATTTGCTTCTCTGGCACTCTTTTCCGTCAGAGTCTAGAGCATCCCCTTGCCACTGAGTCCTGCTACTGGTTCAAGAGCAAAGCCCATTGGAGAGCAGCGCCAGAGCAAATGGCCCCATTCGTCGGCGTGGTTCGCTGGCCGCATGGTATGTAGGAACTATCTATGCAATCTTCGGCTGGTGACATCATCAGGCTGGACGATTCACGACGGAGGACTTCGCCCTCTTGCGGTCATACCAGAAGGCCACAATCATCTGCAGCGAACACTTGTTTGAATTCCCGTAAGTCAATCAAGGGTGGATCGCACGGAGCTGGTCAGCTGACCGGCAAAACAGATCCGTCCAACCCGACGACGACGTTCACCTGCAACACTGCCGGGGACAAGACCAGCACTAGCCGCTCTGACGGCGCCACGCCGCCTGAAGCGCCATCCACCACTGAGTTCAGCAGCTCTTGAAGTAACAGTGACCGGGGCTGTACGCACCTTGTTCTGAACAGACCGTACAGAGCATACAGAAGTTCCTCCTTCTGGCGAACAAGCCAATTGGGCTCAGTGGTTGTGCAATAAAGGATAGGAAGCGATTCTTGTCAGGGATCGCTGCGAAGTGGCTTGATTCAACAACGTCAATCCGTCAGCACTTAGCACGATTCACTTCGGCAGTTGGTCCTGGGTTTAATGGGAAGGCACGAAGCTCGCGTGCCTGGGTACATCAGGTCTCTGGAGCCCGTGAAACCTCCGGGCTAACCTTTGATCACGTCACGCGATCGGAGGTCCATCGTGAAGACAAGTCGCACGCATCGACCTCTCGAACAGAGCTGATAGGCAGGGGTTCAACAGCTTCCAGGTGACTGGTTTATCCAGCCAACCTCAGCCAAATAGCGCAGGCGTAGGGAATGTCAGAAGCCGCCGTGTCCAAGTAAACTTCCTGAACCGTTGCCGGGATATAGCCACATTGACCCCGCGATGTCACGGGCAATGACGTCACCATGTCCGTCGTAGTCAAAATCCCCCGGGGCAGCAATGAGGTCCATCTTTTGCCATCCCCAGCCGACCTGAACCCGGCTTATCCACCCACCAGTGCCGTTTCCAGGGTAAAGCCACATCGCACCATCGGTGTCTACGGCGAGAACGTCGGGCCTGCCGTCCTCATTGAAGCCTCGTCCGCTGAAGATGGACTCCATAATGTTCCACCCCGACCCAACCTGTGTCCGCCCAAGCAGCCATCCACCAGCACCGTCGCCCCGGTACATCCACAGCACACCCGCCGGGTCGCGCGCCAGGACATCTGAAGGACCGTCACCGTTCCAGTCTCCCGGCGAAACCATAGCCGTCATTACGTCCCAGCCCCAACCCACCTGTTCCACGTCGGCTCCACCAATGCCCGTGCGCAGGTACAACCCGCCGTCGCTGCTGCGGAACATCCAATCGGCTTTGCCGTTGGTGTCCCAATCACCAGGCGTCACCAGTGCATCCGCGTCCAAAACGACGGTGTTGCCCGGACCAAGGCCCTGCCCTTCCCAACCAGGCTTACCCTCGTAGACGACGACGTGACCATCATGGGTGATAGTGACCAGATCGGAGTAGACCACGCCCCAGTCCCACCACAGCTGAATGAAGTTATGCCACGAATCATCCGCCCGCGCAGGAGCAGCCACCGCCGGCTGGACTAACATCATGGCAACCACAGCAGAAAGAATCATGACCAGACGGCGCACGACAGCCCCCATTCCCGGAGCACCCCAGCGACACGCTCCTGCCGCGAGATTACTGGCTAAGCCACGTCCGCAGCAATACCCAATGCTTCTTTTCGAGGCTGAACCCAGGCCCGCCCGGTAGGCTTTGCAAAGAGGGTGGGAGCCAAGGGAAAGTAGTCTGGACCAAGGCCGAAACTCCGCAGTTTTTGGGCCTTATCGACGGGCGAGGAAACCCTCCCCCCACGCGACCCCGGTCCGGACCGCAGAAAGCGGACGGAATGCCTGAATGCCTTCCCCGACCATGCGAAGTAGGCTGAGACCTCCATGACGAGGGGGTCAACCAAAGTGAGTCTGACCCTCTACTTCGATCGGAGTAGGACCGGCCGTTGTCACTTAGGTCCATCGATTCACGGACTAGAGAGGAACCAATGTTGCTCTCTTCGCGTACGCCGTCCACCTCTTCGGGACCGGCTCCATCGAATACGGGCGCAAACTCTCCATCACAGGGACCTTCCGCCACAAAGAACCCGCCACCAAATGAGCCTGACCCGCTTACGGTTCTGCGTCGATCGAACGGTTGCGCGCGGAGATGAAATCATTACTTCTCGCTAAGTACTCGAGGTAGTTGGTTTTGTTTCCCGGAACGGCAGCCTTTGTGCTGAAGTCATTGGTTGACGGGTGGAAGTACCGGATGGTGCCGTCTTCGTTCACCAGGTCTTGTAGTAGGAAGAACTCGACGTACCCGTCGAAGTCCTTGAACAGGGCGAAGAAGTCAGCGTACCTGTGCAATGGTTTCCCGAGGGGGTTAGGCAGCTCGCCGCGATAGTATCGACGGATGCACTCCAAGGTCAGGTCGAAACGATCAGCAATCCTGGGGTGGAATCCACGCGCGCCATTGATGGTCATCTGTTTCTCGATTTTGTTACCCGGGAACACAATCGTGCTTCCGGCCGTGTAACCCCGGTACGCAGGCAGTTCGTCGTCCGGGATCTCCCGCCGGACCCGCGAGGCCTTTCCCAGCAGTCGGGTGGTGATGGTCTCGCTGGCGAGGTGGAAGGTCCCCAGTGTCGATCGGTGCACGAGATACGACCCCGGCTCCTGCGTCAGGTCGAAGTGACCGTCTGTGGGCAACTCCTTGCTCCACAGCAGCTGGTGGTGCCGCCGCAGGGTTGGACTGAACTCGTCAGGGTCTTTCCCGGGTGGAGTATCTGAGCGGTAGTCGAACGACGTATCTACGCCTGCGGTCATGCGGTGTCCCCTCCTTGTCGGCTGGTTGCCAGTTCGGCGAGGTCGAGGATTAGCCTTCGTTGCTCATGCTCCCGGTCCCTGGAAGGCGGCGTTTGGTCTACTGCCCATGGCCGTTCCACAGGATTCTTTGACCGGGCTCGAACAGGAGCGTGCACGGTCGGTTTTTCTAGTGCGTACGGGATCCCATTCATACTCTTACGTCCCCCTGACGTAGTCGTTGCTTCACTTGAGGACACTCTAGGAGTCAAGATGGCGAGGCGGAAGGGAATCGGTCAATCCTCGGAAGATCCTGTGGCGATCTTGAGGTGTAACCCGGCGGGGATCCGAGCCCCGACGTCAAAATCGCCGCACATACCCGATGAGCGGCGGCCGGAAACCCACGCGCCGCGTTTGACGCAGGCGGCTATTGGGCACGCACCGCCATCCTCACAGGACTACGAACACAAATGCCTCCAGGCTGATCGTCATGGGCACCGCCTAACCCGGCGTCCAGCGATATTTCGTGTCTTTGGGCAGGTTGGGGTTGTTGCCGTTGGAGTCATTCCGGCCGTTTGTCCCCTCGAGGCGAGAGCTAATGTACAGGCCATTCTCTTGGTCCGCGACGGTCAGGCGGCCGTAAACTAGCGGGGAGTATTGGCAGGAGAACAATGACTTCACGCGGCAAGTGCCTTGTCATCGAGGATGACCCGGACATCGGTGGCTTGCTCGAGGTAATCCTCACTGGCGCAGGCTTTGATGTTCATATCGAAGAGACAGGCACGGACGGCCTGCTCACCGCCGCCAGCCTGGAGCCGGCGCTGATCACCCTTGATGTGGGACTCCCTGACATGGACGGCCGCCACGTTGTGCGAAAACTGCGCGAAATCACGCAGGCGCCGATTCTAATGATCACCGCCTTCGCCCAAACCGACTACGAACTGGACGGCATGGCTGGCGGGGCCACAGCCTACCTGTCCAAACCGTTCCGGCCCGCCGCACTGCGTTCCCTCGTGCAACGACTGTGCCCCGAACGGGATCCGGCCCGGGCCCTGAGCCGTCTACATGACACTCCGGACAGCGCCAGGCTCGCGCATTGACGAACATCGACCACTGCTGTCTGGTCACATCGGTGGTTCTTGAGCGTGGCGCCCGGTCTTTCAGTATGTCGCGGATCTCCGCAACGAATCGACCGGCATGCTGACACAGCCACGGCGCCTCCTGAAGTACCAGGTCCAGCCACCAAATACCCGGTCTCCGGGGACTGAACAAATCCAACCGGCTCGGATACTGTCTGGTCCAGATGATTTGAATTAGGGCATCGGCCCACCGGCACCGCTAGCGTTTAAGCTAGTCAAACACCTTCAGCCGAAGATGTCGGCGGTTGGAATGTCCATTAGCCAGCGCTGCCCTGTGAAGCCTCCGCTTCCATTTCCCTGGTAGAGCCATATAGTGCCATTGACGTCTTGGGCGATGACGTCGCCGAAACCGTCTTTGTCATAGTCGCCGGGGGCGGCGATCAAGTCCATGCCCTGCCAGCCCCATCCGATCTGAATGCGGTTTTGCCATCCACCGGCCCCGTTGCCCGGGTACAGCCACAGTCGCCCGGTGGTGTCCCTGGCGATCACGTCCGAGGGGCCATCGCCGCTGAAGTCGTGTCCGCTGAAGATGGCGTTCATGACATTCCACCCCCAGCCAACCTGGACCCGTCCGGGAAACCAGCCTCCATCGCCGTTGCCTCTGTACATCCAAAGGGCACCGCTACCATCCCTGGCCAGGACGTCAGGAGCTCCGTCGCCGTCCCAGTCCCCCGGTGAGGTCAGTGCAGTCATGACATCCCAGCCCCAGCCGATCTGATTCATCTGCGTGCCACCGCTCCACCCGGGCACCCTAAGTAAGTGGCCATACGGGGACCGAACAACCCAGTCAGCGTAGCCGTCGCCGTCCCAGTCCCCCGGCATAAGCACGGCATCAACAGGGCATAAGTTTCCTCCTCCCCTCTCTGGCTGGCTCTCACCGTTCGTTGCATAAACCCAGATTTGCCCGTTGTCCCGAATAGTCAGGAGGTCCGGGTAAACCTCACCGGCATCGGAAGGTTCCTGGACCAAGTTGTGCCACAGGAAATCGTCTGCACGTGCAGGGGCGGCCACAGTAACGCCGACCAGCAATATGGCGAAAAGGGCAACAACGGACATGCTTAAGCGGCGCACTGAATCCCCCTCATCAGATCCCCTTCCCGCCTGCCAGCGGGGCTCCTTGAGCTTATATGGGCACTTGTGGACCAGCAATACCGAAATGGAACCGCCGTTTCCGAGCACTATTGATATAGCTCTTGGCGGTTATGCGGGATCAACATTCTGTCATTTCCTCAGTCGAGGACAGCTGCCGGGTATCCAGTCAGCCCTTGTCCTGGACGGTTCGGCGGAAGTGCTAAAGCCTTCCCAAAAGCTCCGTCTTCTTGCTTTCAAATTCTGCTTCAGTGATGATACCCGCAGCCTTCAATTCCCCGAGTTTCGTCAGTTGCTCCATCACATCACCCTGGGCCGCTGGGGCAGTGGCGGGAGCCTGCGGTGCAGGAGCTTGGGGTGCGGGAGCGCTCTCGTTGGACTGTTGTGTCGGATGTGTACCAAGGATGAGCTGAGTAAGAACCTCTTTCACCTTCGCAGCTTCGGAATGCGAGACACGGAAATCCACTGTGTTGCCGGAAGTAATGACAGAAACTTTGCTGTTCAACAAGCCGTCGCGCGATGTGGTAACACTGGACATGCTCTTGACTGGGATCATTTCTGTCCCGGACTTACCGTTTTTGAACCCCGTCGCAAGCAAAGACACACCTACCGTGAGTACTCCCGCCGTGAGCTTTCCGCTGGATACTCCGCGGGGCTTTATCCATTCAATCCTGTCCTTATACACCGACACTTTGGCGTTTTTCCCGTCAATGTGCGAGGTAAAAGTGAAAAATGGCTGTGTTTCCATTCGTTCCCTCCCTGTTCCGGCCAACGACGTTGTCAGCGATCCTCCCCAAAGTCAGGAGAACTCAACCTCTTGGCGAGGATCTTAGCAATGTGGCGACCGGAAAGCAGGAGCCGTGGCCATGCAGCCCCTTCCTTCTCTGGACGATGAACCCTACGGTTGTTGTCTCATGGCCCGAATGTCTCCCAAGGAAGCTACTGCCATTTCAAGGTGCTGCTGGGCTACTTCGCAGGTCGGTCCGAACAACCACCTACAGAGATCGTGCGGTCGCTCGAAACGCTCGCCAACCGGGCCCATCATCGTTTGCAGGCAGGATGGGATGAAACTGTGGTGCGGAGGCAGCGGCCCTATACCTTTCAAGTGGAGATTGACCAAAGCAACGAACTGGCCACTGAAAAAACCCAGCTCCTCCTGAGGCTGATTAGATCGGCTCCCGACGGCGGCCCGTCCAGGCATTCCTCCAGAAAACACTGAGGCTCTCGCCTTGCTTTGCCTTGACCTGTAGGGTCACCCCATGGACCTCGCATCGCCCCAGTTTCCAGCCTCTGTCATCGGCCGCCTGGTCGATGAGCTGTCTTGGGAAGGCAGGAAGATCCGCCGGCTGAGGAATGGCGGCAGAGGAGATGAGAACGTCCTCACCGCTGAGGCGCTGCTGTTGCTGTCCTATCTTCCCCGGGAAGCGTTCCTCGGCGGCGTCCTGGGAGCTGCACACGGCGCAGACCACGTACGCTCCAGAATTGCCGCTGGTTCGGAGGAAGCAACGCTCCAGATGTTCCCCACAGAGATCAAAATCCCGGGCACCACCATCGGGGTTCAGGCCGATGCTGCGATCTGGCAGGAGCACTCGAGCGTGCTGATTGAGGCAAAAGGTCCGCGATCAGGTGCGCAATTCCAGAAGGCCCAGCTTGCACGGGAGTTCCTGGCGCTCATGGCAGATCCACGCGAAGACCGTCTCCTCCTGGTCATCTTGGGATCCCCTCCACCTGTCCGGATCCAGTCCTCAGGCCGCGTAGGGCTTTATGATGGCGTCGCCACCGGACTCGAAGAGCTGTGCGCCATCAGCGGACGACCGTCTGGGGACTACGAACGCCTGCGCCAACTGATTCCCGAGACCGTGAGCTGGATAACCTGGCAGGAGATCAGGGACCTCGTTTCGGCCACAGTCGCTGTCTTCAGCTGCCTTGATGACAGCGTCTCCAACACAGTGCAAAGGCTCGCTGGGGACCTCGTGAACACCGTCGACTGGCACTGCGCTGTCGCGACTCCCAAGAGTCCGAGCCCAGTTGCCCAATAACTGATCACACCGGAGAGCGGAACTGATTCACATGGACTTGTCCGGTCGGCGGCTCGATTCATATGTTTCGGTCATCCACCGACATGCCTCTTTGCTCCACGACGGCCCCGAGTTCGACCTCGAACTCGTCGAATCGACCGTACTGGACGGTCGAACACGGAAGCTCCTATGGATCCCGCATCTCCACACTGGCGTCCCCGAGGGCGTCGGGCCGACACCTCGACTTAGCTAGCGGCTGCGGTTACGACTCATCCGACGCATCACAGATCGAAGCCTCGGCAACCTTTGAAATGTCCATGCTGTCCACTGGATAAGTTTGAGAGTAAAACGATGTCAGGAAACGGTGCTTCTTGCTTTCATCAGGCATCCGTCCGTCTTAAAGCGGTGAGCATGGGCAGATGCGTACCGATCACCTCAGCGCACTGTCTGATTACTGGTTGATGCGGGAATTTAGCGAGGAACAGGAGGCTGGCCTACGTTGGCTTCACCAGCAACAGCCTGAGCGTTTGAACGCAGATACCCACATTCAGGAACAACATGAAGAGACTCGGGATCCTGCCGCTTGTTGTCGCGAAGTCAAGGATGTTGATAGCAGTGAACGTCAACGCAAGGCACGACAAAACAAGCGCAGCAATGAGCGGCAGCTTGGAGGTGCTGCGCCGGGCAGCGATGTTCCAAATACCAACAGCACTCAAAGCCAGGAAGTAGAAGATGTTGAGAGTAACGAAGACTGCTTGTTCGGATCTGTCGCTGTCGCTGAGGGTTGCCAACCCTGCCCCGTATAGCGAATACAGCCAAATCATCGCAGCCGAGCTGATCACTGCGACAAGAATGAGGCCGATGCCAATGGAAGTACGGGCTTTGCGGGTCTTCGTCGGGTCCTCGTCAGCTGTCGCTGTGGGCAGGTCGCCAGGGCGCGGTATTTGAAGGCTCATATGGGAACTCCTCGGGCGTGCAGGAAGCACCCTATGCACCCCCATCGGAAACAATGTAGCAGTGAGCGCAGTCACATGTGGAGGTCCGATGGTCGCGCCTGTCGAGAGTCAATGCCTATCTGGAGAGAATGCAGGACCATCCCGCGAGGCACACTGGCACATCTATGATCAAACGGGTCAATCACGAGCCGGTGGAGGCAGGCACATCTGCTGTGAGTTTATCGAACGCAACCTGCTAATGACCGTGTTGGACCGCCCTCCGTGCGAAGACTTTCGCCGCACGAGACACACGTGTTCATGATCCGGGTTTCGCTATCGAAACGACCACTCCAACTACCGGGGCGAATATGCCGAGAATCAAGAGAATCAGGGACGAGATAAGGCTTCCCACATATAAGTCACATTCACACATTTATTTAATGCGCATATTTCCTGATGCAGTCTTGAGCGTCCCGACCTTCACACAGTATTTATTGGCAGCTAGCCAGTGAGTTCCCAGCCTGGACCTCTGCCCGAGCGCCACCTCACACCAAACCGCAGCTGGCGCAACTCCTTCGCATACCCCGACTCCCACCGTCCCGGGCGCAGCCACGAGCATCCGGGGCAATCTCGTCGTTGATATCGGAACCGAACTGGAAGTCCGGCACAACGGAGTCAGCCTTGTTGCCATTACGGTGAGGGGAATAACACCGGATGCTGCGTGCAATTCGCAGTATTTCACTCCGCAGCGCGGACAAACGGTGATCCTGCACATGGAGATCACAACTTCACCCGCACTTGCCCAAGACCAGTTCCCGCAATTCACAACTATTACTGGTTGGAAGGCTGTCAGTTCCGACGGCGTGACGGTAAATGGCCGAATCGATAATATCAACTGCATCGCGCCAGCAGAACGGGTTCCTGCCGAGATCGGCCCAAGTGAAAAGATCATCGGCAAAATTGCCTTCGACTTACCCCTGGCGCGGGAACGCTCATCTGGCAGCCGTCAGGTTCCATAAAGGGCTGGGAGTGGAACTACGGGCCCAAATAGCACTGAGGGATCGGGGCCATGGCAAGAGGTCATCGGTGTTAGATCTTCCTCGCACAACAGGCTGCTCGTCAGAGGTTCGACAGCCAGCGGCTTACCTCGTCCTGAAAATCAGTCAGCTGATTTTCCTCAGCCCACAACTCTGCGAGTTCATTCGCTTCCTCGTTGGACATGCGGTCCATCAGGCCGCAGCTTTGACCCGCAAATGAGAGGGAAGTGCAAGCTCGGCCTGGGGCCATGGATCCGGCGCATAGGCAGCATCATCCCCTATTAGCTCAGGATGATCCCAAGCCACTACCATGGCTGCCGCGACAAGGGCCGTCCCGCCTTCGGACGCGTCCACGTAGTCGGTCGTATTCAGGACAGTGTCCATGGCTGTTTCAAGAACCGGTGCCACAGTCTCAGCAGCGTCCGCACCATCAAACTCCGCGGAAAAGTCGGCTGCGTCATCGTTTCCAAACACCGAGATATCCCACGCACCCATATTTGTCTCTTTCGCGTTTACCACTGATCTTTTTCTCTGGATCGAGTTGAAGGCTACCCCGCTGCTGCATCACTTCGGGCACGATGACATACAGTGAGCCCGTGCCTGATCTTGAATCACCTGTCGTTACTCCGCCGCCCGCGACTACCAGTCTTGGTGTTGCAACGCTTCGTGCGTCGTTGACCCTTGGTCACGTCCTTGCGGCCATGGGCGCAGACTATGTCCCCCGTGTAGGGCTGGAAGACACCCTGATCATCAGGCACACCTTCAAATCCGGAGATCCTGGATCGCTGCACGGCCCCGAGGATCTCACCGACGAACGGGTTCTCGCTTACACCATGGAGCAGAAGTTTGATGCGGCTCCGCGGTTCTGGGTCATCTTCGTTGCCGACGGCGGCAAACGCTCCAGGCTCTGGGGTACCGTTGAGAACCACGGCAAGCTGGAACCCACTGACAAATACAACGTCTTCGACCTGCAGCGCAGTGACTTCCTTGCATCGCTGGAGGACAGGCTCGTCATCGAATGGGACAGTCCGATTGCATGGTGCCGGCGGGCTGACGCTCACAAAACCTCACGCATTCCCGTGCTGGAGATAGCAGACCGGGACAAGGTTCCCTTCCCTGGGTTCGACGGCGTGCTGCTGCCCTATCACCAGCTCTGCGAGATGGTTGATGACCCCCGCTATGCGGACTGGCGCGTGGCGCTATCCGAAGTCCAGGGTATTTACCTCATCACAGACTCCTCCAACGGTAAGCAATACGTCGGTAAAGCTGACGGCGCCGAACGGATT
Source organism: Arthrobacter sp. StoSoilA2 (assembly GCF_019977195.1). Lineage (NCBI taxonomy): Bacteria > Bacillati > Actinomycetota > Actinomycetes > Micrococcales > Micrococcaceae > Arthrobacter > Arthrobacter sp. StoSoilA2. The sequence continues at coordinate 2,325,711 of NZ_AP024643.1, read as the reverse complement.
CTGGGCAGATGGACAAGCTACGCTCGCGATGGACACGGCGGAAACGTCGCGCTCCGGGAGCTCGCGTTCCAGAGTGCAGCTGGTGACGCCAATACTCCTGCATCGAAGACAGATCATGCCCGCCACTTCATATTTAGTCTGCTTAGGGTCTTTGGGCCCAGCAGACCGTCCACGGAGGTCAACGCAGCCGAGTCCCACTACAAGGCAGCGCTGATGACGCGCACGTTCGGCCTGAACCGAAACTGATCTGTCCGCGGGCCCAGTCATGTTCGCCACAAGGATGCTCTGACACAAAATAAAAAAATTACCCCGGAGCAAGGATGCCTCGGGGTAATCAGAATTGATGCTCAGCTTCGAGCGCTACTTATCAGTGAGATCGACGACAACGGATTGAGCGTTCGCCTTGACTGAGTCTATGCCTTTTTGGGCGGCTGCTTTGGTTGTGTATGACTCGCTGGTGGCGATGACTTCGCCATTGCCAGCCTTCAGTCGAAAGCGAAAGCCCTGGGACTTGTCTGTATAGATTTCGTACTTGCCTGCCATGCGTGATCCTCCTGCAACAATGCCACCCCAAAAGGTGAACGTACCGGCGAAATGCTTGAACACCGTCATCCTAACCGCATGGAATCGCATTTGGGCTGGAACATGCGCCGAGCTACTAGCATCGCTTCTTCATCACGTCCAGCAGCTCTATGAGCGCACATGCATTCACCATGGCGCCCTTTGGGAAAGTGTACGGGCAGGAGCGTTGACCAGGATCGTCCGGTATGTTGCCTGTTATGTGGTCGACGGTCCTTGAAGCTGAGCCAGTGGCGGTGGCTGCCCGTGAATGGGCCGACGCCAGGAACATTCGCGTCAACGTTGGGGAAGGACCAAGTCCCCCATCGAGCAGTACCTGGCGCCGCCTGCGCCAAACGTGGTGCTTCTTCGACCCCCAAGGGCGCGCTGGCGCGGCGTAACGGAAGGCCGATGATGGCCGGTGCCTGAGCCGGGGTGGTAGACATGGAATCCTGAAGCGGAATGGGGGATTCGGTGAAAACCAGACTCGTGTTGGTGGCATTGGCCGTGGTGGCGGCAGTTGTAGCAGGAGTTTTGGTCTGGCAGCCGTGGGCCCGGCCCGCATCGTCTGCTGAGGGCTCCGTTGCGCTGGGTCCAGGCTGGTCCACGACCGTGGAATTCCCGGAAGGCTCAGGGCTTCGGGCGCTGGTCACGGCAAAACCTCCTACTGAAGAACAGGTGCTGGCTCAGCCGTCGGCGGCCACGCTCGTCGGCCTGTCCGCGTACGAGCTGGACGGTGGATCGTTCCCTGATGCCGGCGCCACGGTCAGGATGACTCTGGAGTCCCCAGTGGCACAGGACCACGTCGTCGTTGCCGCACATTGGAATGAGAGCGCCAAGACCTGGGAGCCAATTCCCACGGAGCTCTCCGAGGATCGCAAGACCGCAACGGCGAAGGTCCCGCACTTCTCGCAGTACGGGTTCTTCGACTATCTCTTCAACGCGCTGGGCCAGGTGACGGGCAACGCTGCAACGAGCGGGGTCAGCTGCGAGCAACCGGTGCCGGCTTGGGCAGATCCACAGTTCTTCGAGGACATCAACTCACCCATCCTGTGGTGCGGGGGCAAGGACGCCAACAACAGCGACCTCCTGGTCGCCAAGCTAAAGATGAACCGGGACACTGCCGCGAAGGTCACAGTTGCCATCGACCCTGCCTGGGCTTGGAGTGACCTTTGGCAAGCGGGGCCGACGGACCTGGCGACGATGGCAGCGGCGGCGGAGCTCCCCAAAAACCCTTTCGACAAGCGCCAATACTTGGTCCAGCCGTTCGGCGAGATGCACTTCGGTTTCAATCGCGCCGCCTTGGAGGAGCTCTACTACGGCAACAGCGGCAAACCCCTGATTCAGGTGGAGACAGGCTGGTTCTATACCGCGGCGGCCACGATATGGAGCCAGATCGGCGGGCTTGCAGGCGGGGACAGCCCCATCACCGCGGTCGCCTCGACGATGGCCCTGATGGAGTGCGGCCACGAATTGTTGACGATTGGCTCCGGTGGCGACGCTGTGGACGCATACCGGAAGGCTCGGGTCTGCCTGAGCACCGATCAGGCCAAGGACGCGGTCCACCGTGGCGTCAGGACACTTCTGGCGGACCGCTATCCGCACTTGTCGGGCGGATGGACCACCGTGTACGCGCAGAAGATCCTGTCCAAATTCGGGCTCATAGGCCTGGGGATCACGACAGCAGGCATCAGCCTCAAGATCTTCTCTGCCATCGGCGACTCCACGCTGAGCGATCATGTGCGGCAGTTCCGTTTCACTCCGTCCTTGGACGCCATCAAGGCCCGGGCGGAAAAGGCGAAGCCGTCGCGTTCAGTCCCCGGGTTGCCCGAGGAACTGCAGGGAAAGTGGTGCCCCCACAGCATCCCAGGAGATTGCTTCAGCGCCAACGAGTATTTGGCCAAGTACCCTGGATTCCGCTTTCACAGCTCCAGCCCTGCCAGGGGAGTGCCCCAGGCAACGGACTACGTGTTCTGCCTGAAGCTCGACCTTGGAGACAGCTGTACTACGGCCATGACGATCTACTTACGTTACTTTCCGTCCGGCGCGGCTTGGGATTGTGTGAAGATCGAGGTCGTCGGGGAGGGCTGGCCGGGGTGCAACCCGGATTACACCTCGGAGCATGATGCCTCTGAGCCTCGCGTCGTGAAGCTTGTCAACCACCAACATGGGACAAATTACTCAGACGACATTCCCATGTACCGCGTTGGGTGAAGCGGCTGCCGTCCGGCGGCCCTGTGGTCAGCCGGGAAGGCGACGCGCTGGGCGTGCGGGTACGAAGGGCGATGGGAAACACAGCCACAAGTCGAACCTAACCACCGCCAAAGCTTCTGCGGGTCATAATGACCACGTGATCATGTTCGTGAAGGTCCTCCACAACATCCTCTTTGCGGCTGGCTATCTCGCCATCGTAGTGCTCGCTGCCGTGATCAGCTTCTACGGCAAGCCGGAACTGGGGCTTATTATCATCGTGGTTGCATCGGCCATGGCTTTGATGCTGGCGGTCGCCACGGGTATCGTGAACCGCCGACACAAGCGTGCCGTCAAAGCCCAAGAGGCACGGGTCGCCACGGCCTCCGCCCCAACCACGACGTACAGCGCACAAACGACCGAGGCCTTTGACTACGACGCGCAAACCGTCTGGTCGCTCATTCGGCCTGCCGAGAGCGCCGTTTTGCTCACGGACGTCCAACGGGCTTTCACCGTCCCGGGAACACCTCATGGGGTTGGGGAGCAGCAGTGCTTCATCAGCCGCGATGGCTCGGTGTCCATCATCGAAGTCATTGGTGAGGAAAGCCCGTGGTGGGCCACAACAAGGCCCGTCACACCCAATGAGATGAACAGCCGTTCAACCTACACTCTTGAACCGACGCCGGCCGGATGCACGCTGACAATGGGAGTAGTCATCGAACTGCCGGCTGGCGCCCGGTTGGCCGATCCTCAGAAATGGTGGGAGTCGCACGCGCGCCCCTATCCAAGACGGGTGAATGAGGTTCTTTCGGCCCGGCAGGGATGACGTTCTCCGATCAGAGCGATCGGCTCAAGATCGGCCGCATCACAGAGCGACTATTGTGGCGAACGCTTGGGGCTGTGCAGCTTGCGCGCCTCTTCAGCCAGCCAATCGAAGTCTTTCCAATAGCCCTGGGCAAAATCACCCGACATCTGGCTGCGGAATCCGTCGATCATGGGTTTGCAAACGGCGTGACACCGAATGATGCTTGCCCCATAGTTCTGGATGATTGGCTCCCGGTCGACAACTCCGTTACGCAACAACGTTCCTACTAGATCGTACGAGGCAGACGCGTTCGAGGCAGTCGCCCTCTGGTCGTCCGTCCACTTTGACACGGGTATATTGGCCAGCACCGTGAGGACCTTCCTACGGGAATCGCGGATGTCTGTTCTTTGGAGGTAATCAAGGATGGACAGGAGGGATTGCGCACGCGAGGCTGAATGAGCAACAAACGCCTGCTTTCGTGCATACAGGGCACTGAGAGCCGCGGCTATGAGGGCCAAAATCGAAACCGCAAGAGCAAAGTCCATGAGGTCATGATCTCAGGGTGTTCGGCGCGTGAGAGCTGAAGCCGGGCAGCGTGTCTGAGGAAGACAACAGGCGGCCTGTCAATAGGCAACTGGGGCTGTTCTCCACCAGCGGTGTTGGTCATAATGTTCACAATGCGCGGGGCCGGAAATGACATCTGAGGGTTTCATCAATCGGAGGAACACGTGGATAGCACACGGCAAATTATTCGTTGGAGCTTGCCCGGATTGATATTTGCGCTGAACTTCCTGATTGTTCATGGTACGTGGATCGCATTCACGGAACATCGCTCGCCTGTACGGGCGCTGTCGGATGGCCTGTGCTGGGGTTCTTAGCCGTCCAACTTCTTTCATTGCGAAATGCAGGGCGAATGTACTCGACAACTACGAAGACCGGATCGCAGCCTCCTTGGCGTGTCCAAGGATCTCAACCCTGGATCGGGTTAGGTGGCGTCGAGCTGGCAGCTGATGTTGCGGTTGAGGCTGTCGGACCATCACGCTTCTGGCCGGCGATACGCCCAGCCATTGTTGGACAGCGGCCTGCTTGTGGGCAGAATAAGCCACATGTGCGGCCGATACGTGATGTCCAAAGCAACAAGCGATCTCTTGAGCTATTTCGATGCCAAGGAGGTGGAGGGTACTCCACCATCCCCGAGCTGGAACGTGGCGCCGACGCAGGATGTGCCAATCATTGCTGAGCGCCTGGATGAGGGGACCATCGACCGGCATCTGCTCATCGCCAAGTGGGGCCTGGTGCCGTCGTGGGCAAAGGACATCAAGATCGGCTCCAAACTGATTAATGCCCGCAGCGAGACGATTTTGGAGAAGCCGTCGTTCCGCAAGGCCGCAGTCAAGCGCCGGGCCATACTGCCAGCCGAGGGCTACTACGAGTGGCAGAAGACCGAGGACGGCAAAAAGATACCGAATTATCTTTTCTCTGAGCAGGTACCGTTGCTTGGCTTCGCAGGGTTGTACGAGTTCTGGCCGGATCCGGAGCTGCCCGAAGATGATCCGGGCCGCTGGCTGCTCAGCTGCACGGTGCTGACAACAACGACTCAGGACGCTCTGGGACACGTCCATGATCGGTCGCCGGTGATCATTCCCAAGGAGCGGTTCGCGGACTGGCTGGATCGGATCTCACAGACAAAGCCGATGTGCAGCAGTTGCTGGACTCGTTGCCTGAGCCGGTGCTGACGCCCAGGATTGTGAGCACGCGCGTCAACAGCGTCCGGAACAATGGGCCTGAGCTCATTGAGGCTGCGGAGTGAGCACATGGTTGCCCCGGCATCAGCGGCACGTGCTGTTCACACTGGCCCATGTAGACAGTTATTGAAAAGCTCGGCAGTGTTCTGAACGACTTCCTAACACCCGGACCATTGAAACTGGAAAGAAGATTCAAAGATGGCCGCGAACTAGTAGTGCTTGGGGAGAGCGCGCCGCTCCCCGAGGCCATACCGAGGCTGGCAGCGGATGCCCTCAACCAGCTCCGATCAGCTCTTGAGCACGCACTCTATGCGGAAGTGGAACACCTGAGCGAGCGGGGTCTGGAACCCGAGGAAGCAAAGGGTATTGAACTTCCGGTGGCGAAGGATGAACAGGCTTTGAGGGAGTGGGCAAGGCATAGGCGTCGACGGTCACTGCCCGTACTACATTTGGACGGCGTCCTGGGCCGCAGGATCGAGGAGTTGCAGGCATACGGCGACACCTCGCATCCACTGAGGGTCCTGGCGGAGCACACCAATCTCTCGAAGCACAGGATGCCCGCTGCGGCGGCTCTTCGGATGGGAGCCATCATGGCGGACTACCACGTGCCTGGGCTGGTCATTGCCGGCGAATATGAAGACGACAGTCCTCTGGCTGTCGGCGATGTGTTGGCGAGCGTTCCTCAAGGGGTCTTGGTTCCGCTGAGTGTCTGGCCCAAGATTGGTATCCGCAGGCCTCATACAGGCCAATGGATTGTTCTGTTGCACGAACTGCGGGTTCTGGAGGAGTGGGTTCGGACTGAGGCAATTCCCCGGCTCATCGTCGGTTCCACCGACGTCGTCCCACTCCCGCCGCATCTGGATATAACGCAGGGCTACGGAGACTTCCGGGAAGCATATGCAGGGGCCAAGGGCATGCCGGCGGCCGAACGGGAACAGCTTCGGATCAGGGCCAAGGTAGTTCGGCAGGATTTGCCGAGCGTTTTCCATCAGAAGGTTCCGGAGGCCCTTCCGGGGGTGGTCCAAGCGTTCATAGCCGGCTTGCCGGATTCGGATTGCGTGGAGCTCATCAATCGATACCAGTGAATCCGGGACAACCGTGGCGAGAAGAGCGCCGTGAACTATCTACGGCGGCAGCTCAGCAAATAGATGAGGCGCTCTTTGATGAGCGCAAGGTTTCTTTGTCCTCGTCGGATCCAGGGGTGCCCCGGCTGCTTGGGCGCCCCGCGCTGACCATCTGCGACGCCCTCGTCGCGGCGTGCCATCGTGTTCTAACGCCGCGCAGTGAAGCGTCTCCGGACCTTGGCGTGTCGTGGGCCAATACGGCGTTCGTTGCTTGAATCCCCGGCCATTGGCAAGTGCGGGCTGCTGAGCGGTTTGGAACGGCGTTTTCGGAGGACCAGAGCTCCCAAAGGTACGACCAGGAGGACTATGAAGGCCCCGAAGAAGGCCAATAAGAGAGCGCCGACAATCAGCATGCCCATAAGGGCAATATGCATGCTCGCTGAGTCAGCGTTGGCGACCTCAAGTGAAGTTCCCACGTGGTTTTGGGGGAAACCCATCTTTCTGTCCTGGTGATTTTGTGTCGTTGAGTCACCAGTAGGTGGGGCGTGTGCCCCTTTCGTGTCGTAGAAGCGCAATCATTACCTGTACCAAGGAGGGCTGCCGCACCTTTGGGTAGATAGTGCTACTCATCGCTATGGAATTTACCGGCAATCATGTACGTTGCAGGTCGAAGATCAGAGTCCGAACGAATGAGATAGCGAAAGCCGTGGCAGCTGATTACGACGAGGTACGTTCCGACGTCAAGGAATCCCAAGAGAACTCATTGGAGGACCTGAAGACAGCAAGCGCCCCTGATGCCCGCAGTGTTGTCCTTGAGCTCGACCAGGCAGACGGACTGGACCAGGAAGGCCCAGGCGGGGAATTCATTGCCGAAGAGCTGATCGTCCAGGTGGTGCCTCAGGCCGAAGACAAGTTCACGTGCTTCTCGTGCTTCCTGGTCCGCCACCGGTCCCAGATTGCCCGTGAGAAGGACGGCCACGCCTATTGCGTGGAGTGCGAGGGCTAAACATTCGCTGCTGTACAGGCTTCCGACGTCGTAGGGGAATGGACGTCGGAGCCCAGGAAAGGCCATACGACACTCTTGAAGCTCTCGGAGGACGGTACTTTCGTCCGGTCCGGAGTGCCCGAGGGAACCTTCAGTGACTGGCCCACCTCAGAGAAGCTCGACTGGGAAAGGCCAGGAACCTAGTCCGGCAAATGGTCGGTTGAAAAGGACCTCGTCAGCAAAAAGGCCACGAACATCCGGCTCAGGCCTGAGAAATCACAGGATGTGCCCATTTTTCCGCTGTTTGTTTGGAAGCGTGGTTCGGTTCGCTCATTCACATATTGGCTGGGCGATCCGGACTCGGCTGACAGATTCGAATTCCATCTCTAATCTCCGCTACCGCATATCAGCGAGCCGACAATGGAGCACAGGACCTGGCCGTTGGCCGCCGTTTCCTCGGCTCAGCCGATCTTGGTCCATACCCCGCAACGGTGGGATATGAAGCCCTCCCCTGTGTACACAGTGACGGTCACTCCGTCAGGGGCGAAGCCGACGAAATTGTTGTCAATGATGTCCCCGCCGCCGGTTGATCGCGACCAATAGCAGTCCGTCACCGCAGGTTTGGTCTTGTACGTTCCCGGCTCCATCGTCTGGCCTACAACTTTGGTGCCGTCCCCTATCTTGACCGCAGTCAGCACCTCATGGAACACCGCCGCATGAGGCGCGTCGGGGCAAACGGAGAGCGCGCCTTGAACGTCAGCACGGCGCCAATCCATTCTGGCGACCACCAGGTCTGCGAAGTCCTGGTCCACTCTTGCGCACATCAACATGACTTTGCCGACCGTAGCCGTAGGAAGGCTGACATCACCACCGAGAGAAGCGATGAGGTCAATCAGCGCTTGCTCGCCCGGCACCAATGCCTGCTTGGTCGATGGGTGCAGGCCAGCGATTTCAATTGAGCAGCGGCCGCTGCTGTAATCACGGCTTGCCCACACTTCTTTGTATGAGCGGTATTCGTTCGGGGTGGAAAGGCCGTCACCGCAGCTGTACGTGTATCGCTTCGCAAGCCTCTCGGCTGCCGTTGCGGCCTCGCGGGCTTCCATCGCGGCTTTCTCAGCTGCCAGCTGTTCCGTCTCGGTGCGGTTGAGAATGACCTTGATAGTTTCTTCGTTCGTTTCCGAGCCTGCCGCCGGTTCGGTCGCCACGACCGTAACCTCTTTGCCCGGGAGCGCGCGGTCCCAGCGGGCACCGTCCCTGCCGTGCGGCACAGGGGTCCTGAACCCTGCCTTGGAAAGAAGCTCGCTGGCTTCCGGATATGTCTTTCCAACCACATCCGGCACGAGAATCGCGGGCTTGGGAGCCGGGCTGACAGCTGCAGCGGTCGGTGAAGCCTGCGTCTGGTGATCTTGACCCGAGCAGCCGGTGAGCCCAACCAAGACTGTCGCTACCAGTACCAGTGCCAAAAAGCGCTTCATCGTGCCGACTCTCCTGCAAGGTTCCGCCCCGTACCCCACGCGTTCCTGCCCCGTGGTGGCTGCTGCGGTTCCGACCTCCATAGTGGGCCTCATCCTACGGCGGCAGCGCCTTGGCTCCTACCGTTTTGGACATGCGTTGTGGATGAGAAGTTCCATCCTCTCGGCCAGCATCCCCTGCCGGTCTATGACTATCCGGGCCATCTACTTTCCCTTCTGATGAGGGGGCAAACACTGACTTGGATACGTGGGTTTTTGGTCAATGCGCTGGCCGTGCTTCTGTGGGCACGGAGTCACTCAACGTTCCTTCATCACATCTCGATGTCACCACACCTGTGCCGACAAGATGCCATATGAGCCGACCTTGGTCGATAATCCGCAGTCCTACTGTCCGCCTTGGTTGATCGAGCCACCGATCGCACTGAGCAGCATCATGCCCACGTAGATCGTCGTCCACGCACTGGCAACGATAATTGCCGTCCAGCCCAGGATGACTCCTGCGCGACCGCTGACGTTGTACAGCTCAGCTCTCTTGCCTTGGACGGTGGCGGGGACCCCACATCCCACACCAGCGCCAACTCCGAGCAGACCCACCAATGGAATCCAGCCGATCATAACGGCAAAGAATGCTCCAACGATGCCCAGGACGAGTGCGTTCTGGGCATGCTTACTGCCCTGCAGTTTCCGCCGGTCCCGTTCATAGAAGGGAGTGTCTTCGTAGCGCTGCCAGTAAGGCCCTGGCGAGTAATTGGACATTGCTGCCTCCCTTGAAATTGCCCCGGTGCCGGTTCAAACACTGTTCCATGTCGCTGCACTCATGAACCACACTCGCCTGTACTCGAATTTGTGGTCGGGCTGGGGCCAGGGCTACTCGTTGACAACCCTGACTACCCGAATCAGCGCACGAGACGAGCGATCGAAGCTCAGGGCCGCATTTAGGTTCCATCCCCGGTCGGCGCTCTCGCACCCCTGGAGAGCAGAGGTTGTGTCGATCGTGGCATTGAAACGTCATGGTTGTTCGCCGACCTGATGAATGGCCAGTGATGACGCCTATATGAGTATCCGCCTGAGCTTCGACGGACCGGCGAAGCCGGGAGTTCACAACCACAGTGGATACCCCGGGGTCGTTGGTCCAACCATGGGGGTCAAGAGTTTTCGCGCGCGTCCACCGTCATGAAGTCCTGTCCCGGATGATCTGGTTCAACGTCTCGTCATCAGGACAGGGCTGGTCATCGAAAGGGCACCGACCTTCAGCAAGGGCATCCAGTCCTCCGATAGCCTCAACGCACATCGTGCAGATCACGTTGGGCTTCAGCACGATCGACGGGTTGGGGTCCTCAAACCCGCACGCAGCCTTCCGCCATTCGAGGTCTCTGCAGCAGACCACATGCGCGAGCTCCTCAGGATCCTGGTTCAGCGTAAACTTCGCTTCCCATGCCGGCACCCGGACAAGCTCCATGGCCCCACCGTCAACCAGCGTGGAAGGGTCATTCGCCGTCTCTGTCATGCTCTCCCCCGATCAGGACATGGCACCCAAGCAAAGACACGCTCCATTTCCTACTGCGGCCTGGCTTGAATGCTCTTGAGGTTTGCAAGCCAGGCAAGATAGTCTTCGTCATCCTCCCCCAGCTCGGCCCACACATCGTGGCCATCGACTTCAGGATCGTCGAGGATTGTCTGGATCGCGCTGACGGCAGCTTGCTTGAGCTCTGCCGGCGGAGCGGATCTGCCGGTGCACCAGGCAGCGACATCCGGATGGACGCCTGAGCTGTCTTTGCTGTTGAGCACCGCCAAAACAGCGCCCGCGGCTACGACGCTTTCGGTCGTGCCCGCGGCCAGGGTTTCATCGATGAAGTACAGCGCATCAGGGGCTGATTGAAGATCACCGAACCAGTCCAGGGCATCATCATTGCCAAAGCTCTCAACAGACCAAGCGCCCATCGTGTAAACCTCCATGCAGGTAGGAATTCATCAACGCGAGAAGCGCTGTCGAAACAAAGGTAGCGGGAAAGACCTTCGTGGTGCTGGATTCAGTCAGGCAGGTCACCCGCAGCGATGCGCTCCGCGGTGCGCCTGTACGCTTCAGCGATGAAGTCCTCGACGTCGCTGGCCCCGATGCGCCACACGTTCCGCTTATCTTGCCTACATGCACCTGTAGGGATCGTTTGTTTGAGCATTATGCTTCCCGTTACTAACGCTTCCAACGGCCGGTGTCAGCGTAGGCCTCCATAGGGTATTTGCTTTGCTGAAGTTGGCTGATTCCACGTAGTTGGGAACCACCGACCTCGCCCCCTCGATGTGCCCGGCTGCTCAGATCAGCTTTCTTTCCGCAGAAGCTCCTTCGCAAAGACGAAGAGCTCAGAGGTTATCTGGCCGCGGAGCCTTGGGATCTCGTCCCAGTCATCCAAGAGGTTCCACAGCTGCTCGAGCTCCTTCGGCTGACCCATCGGGAACCAGCCGACTCGGAGCATCAACCTCGATCCTTGAAGGACGTCGAGCCTCCCCTCCGTAATCTCCCGAGCCCAGTGCTGGAGGAAGGAAGCGTGGGGCCTGTTCTCCGGCCTCACGAGGGGTGCTGAGTTCTTCCCGAACGGTTTCCCAGAGTTCGGCAGCGTCTGACCGATCCCCTTTTGGGAGCCCCGCCAGTTCACGAAGTGACGGGCTGTCATACCCCAGGACGAGGAGTTCGGTGGCAAATTCAGGCAACTCGTGAGGGGGGACGAGGCCCATTTGCTCGCAAGCGAAGATGGCGCGCGCCCGATCCCGAGTCTGGTTGTCCATAGTAGAGACCATAGCTGGGGAGCGACTTGCCAATCGCATCAACCTTGAGTGTCGACCGGACTGACCAGTTCTTCGCGGATGTGGCGTCCTCAGAATCTCCGAAACATCAGCCAACGCCAGAAACCGCTTCTCAGCCACAGCACATCACGACCCAAACACTATCGAACCGCGCCCAACGATCCTCACGAACCGCACAGAAATCAAACACCGGAATCAGGCCGTCTGCCCATGAACGCCGGGCAGAAATGGCATCGACCCATGTGACTGAGCAAGATAACCGCGCCCTCCGATCTGGATCCCCTTCAGATCGCCAGACTTCAACAGCGCCCTGACCTGGACTTCGAAGACGTTCAGTTCTTCGGCAACTTGCTCAACGGTCAGGAACCGGTACTTCTTGGTTTCATCAGGCACTGCTCCATCGTAGAGCGGCCTGGCTCGCTCCCAGCAATGATCTCGACTTGGCTGCAAGGAAGTGCAGCAGCCACTCCTGCACTGGATTCACGGCAACCGCTGTGCCGCCTTAACTGCAGCTAGTGAGTCCAGTAGTCCGCTTCCGGATTGAGGGTACGGGCAAGCTCCCAATATGCATCGTCATCCATTTCAAGCCAACCATCGTCCAGGAAGAAGACACCCTGTTCATAGGCCTCGGCAAACGTTGCCAGCATGTCGCGTATGGACAAAAACTGCATCCTATGAACGTCCTGTTCGAAACGAACGTTGAATATGGGCTGGATATCTGGCTTCGAGCAGTCAACAAACGAGAAATCACCGCCACCATTGGTCAGAATTGGCAGCCATGAGCGGTTGACATTGAGTTTCTTCAACTCTTCGAAAGTTCTGAATGCCTCGTCGACACTCATGAGATAGAAGCCCGGAATAAGATGGGCATCATCCAAGACAACGCCCGGGGCGACGTTTGTGCCGTCATGCCAGCCATACAAGGCCGCAAGTTCTCCGCCCAACTGCAATCCGTTGGCATCAAAACGACGACGGGTCTCTTCGGCATCCATTCCAGGATTGAGCAACTGAACTGTCGGGCGCTGAAGCCGCGCCAGCTGCTCATCGATAGTGGCCGTGGATTCTGGAATGGATTTCATCATGGTTCATTCTGCCCAGAGATGCCGCGGCCCGCGATCCAGGTCCCCATCTATTGTCGGCGCGGCTCGCGAGACTGCGTTTACCAGGCAGACACATGCGTCGGCCGTGCACTTCGTGCCACACGGTCCAGTCAACTCCCTGCGTGAGTCCGCATCAACTGCGGACAAGTGGGCCCCAGACAAGAGCGTTCACGACGTTCCAGCCCTGCCCAACCTGGACACGAAGCAACCAGCCACCTACTCCGTCACCTGGGTAAAGCCACAGAATCCTACCCGAGTCGCGGGCAAGGACATCATGGAGGGCAGCCGCGTCGGTCCTTGACGTGTCAAGCGCTCTGGTGCCTGGACTCCAACGACACGGACGTCACTGAAGGTTGTGGTTAACTCCCACCATGGGATTGTTTCGCAGGAAAGTCGACGGCCCTCCGCCGGCCGTCCAGCAACAGAGCACAGTCGTCGGCGAGAACGCGGCAAAGACGCCGCTGCTATTGACGGCTGAGGAGTTGCCAGAGGGCATCGTGTACCCGCGGGGGCTGCTGCGGCTCGTGGAACTGGAACTGTTGGAGCTGGAGCCTTGGTGGATTCTGACCGGTGACCGTCTGCGGGAGCGGAACCGTGGCATGGCAGAGCGTTATCCGGACCGGAGGCTGGTCTTCTTTGCCAGACGCCAGGACAACGACGACACTGCCTGCTGGGACCTCGATACCGGCAAGGTTGCCATTGTGCACGACTTCGCGTCACCAGGCTGGGAAGCCCGGCGCGAATTTGATGACTTGGATGCGTGGCTGCACGCAGCGATAGTTGACCTCATCGAGTTCTAGATACGACCACAGCGTGAAACGAAAGTCCAACTGCCCACGCTGTATTGATCGGCTGCAAGTAGCGGCCATGCTGCAAAACGTTGCACGCTGTCCGATTGCTGCTCTGCCAACTTCATGCCCGCAGTGGCGAAAATGGAAATCGACTCGAAGAGGACCTTTTCCAGGTTGGGCGGTAAACAGCAACTGCTCTCCGCGCAACTCTTCATTGCCACGTTTTGTTTGCCGGAGGAAACTTGAGACGACGGCATCCCATCCGATGTCGCAGGTGCGAGTTTGAGGCCGATGATGTCTCGCTCCCGTCCGCCAGTGTTTCGACTACGGAGGCTAGGACGGTCACACCGCTGCCGGACGGCGCCGACACCCGCACGGTCCCACCGCTGCCGGAGAGTGGCGACATCGACGCCGGCACATACCTCGTCCTCGTCCCCGGCTACACGGCGCCTTTCGAGATCACCGTCCCGGACGGTTGGTCGACCACTGACGGCGATGGTCTGGCCAAGGACGACCCGGATCACCCGGATGAATGGGGGGTCTTCGTGGGTTGGTGGCCCGCCGGCTATGTGCCGACGGACGCGTGCGTGTGGCAGGACGCGCTGGTCAAGGTCGATCCGTCGGCTGAGGCCTTCGTCAACGCGATCACGGCGCAGACGTCAACGGCCAGCACTCCTCCCGTCAAGGTCGTGGTGGGCGATTACTCCGGCGTCGAGTTCGACCTCGCGGTCGAGGGCGACGTGGACATCAAAGCCTGCGACCGCGGCAAGTTCTGCATCCACTCAGAATTCTCAAACGAATGCTCACGCTGGTACTCGAGCGCCGCAGAGCGCGAAACCTACCGGGTGGTCGACTTAAATGGCCAGCGCGCTGTGAGCTGGGTGGTCCAATTCCACGAATCGATCAAACCGGAGCTGACGAGAGAGGCACGCGGCGTCTTCGACTCGATCGTATTCAGGTCGGGCAAGTGACCAGCTGATGCCCAGCCGATTTCCTGCTCACGCCATGAACGACCGGCTGATCCACAACGGGCCAGACATAGCTATTCAGTACGATCGGACCGCTGGCCTTGGCGTCTCCATCGAAACGCAGCTGCACGTAGTCATTGAGCACAAACTCGACCGAATACATCCTGTTTCCAACCAGCCTCGACAACAATTCGTTGGGTATGTACGTAGGACGCTGCCGCGGAATATCGCGTCGTACCGGGACCTCATAGTCGGGCCCAGCTCAAGCACAATGACCGAGTCAGGTTCCCCGGGTGGGCAAATGCTCAATGACCGATGCGGCGATGACGTTGTCGACTCCGTCCCCGCCCGCTCCCACCGCCTCAAAGCGCCCTCCCAGCCACCCCAATAGATCCCGCACGCGATTCGCCTGGGAATGATGGTTCGACATCACCCACCTGCATACGTCGGCCATTAGTAAATGAGGCAGGAGCTCGCCTTCGTTGTCGTCCATGTGCTCTGCGTGGATCGGCCGAAGATACGGATGCGCGGCGACCATCTCCCCCATGAATTGCCGTGCATCGCGGTCAGTCATGGTCGATCAAGTACATCTGTCTTGAGCCAGCGGGTATACCTTTCCTGAACCTGGTCCGTCATCGGCCAGGTCGACGGTTCCAACCACAGAACAGCCCCGAGGCCACAGACACGTCGACCTTCATCGTATAGACGTCAACAATTCGGACTTCGTCGTGAAGAAACTGAAACACCGGACTTGAGAACTGATAAGGCTTGTCGTTTAGTTACGAGCTCGGCCTCACGGAGGTCCCGTTGCTGCATCAATTGGTCCCGTGTTACCAGTCTTCCGGGACCGTACTGCTAGCTGTCCGTGCAGGAGCGTCCCCTAAATTGGTGAATCTCCGGGATTGGTATGCTCCCCCACCCACGAGGGATCCATTCTGCCGCTGCACCGGTTAACCCATGCTGAGCGCCAAGCCGGGATCAACCAGTAGACTGCCGACGTCGGCGAGGAAGCGAGACCCCTGCTCGCCGTCGACGAGGCGGTGATCGAAGGAAAGACTGAGGGTCATTAAGCTGCGAAGGGCAACGCCTCCTTTGTGCTCCCATGGCAACTTACGGATAGCACCCAGGGCCAGGATGCCAGCCTCTCCCGGGTTAAGGATTGGTGTTCCAGCATCGATGACGAAAATACCGATGTTTGTGATGGAAAAGGTCCCTCCGGACAGATCGCTCGGGTTGGTTCTCCCCGCTTTGGCGGTGTTGGTCAGGTCAGAGAGCGCAGCCGAGAGCTCCCTGAAGGACATCCCGTCCGCACCCTTGATGTTGGGTACCATCAGGCCACGGGGCGTGGCGGCAGCTATGCCGAGGTTTACATGGTTGAACTGAATTATCTCCTGGTTCTTTTCGTCCCACCTCGAATTCAAGGAAGCATTCCGGGCCAATGCCATCAGGACGGCTTTGGCGACCAGAGTGAGCGGTGTGAGCTTGAAGTCTGAAAACTCGCGGGCCTCCTTCAACTTTGCAAGCAGTTCGACAGTCTTGGTGACGTCGACTGTCAGGAATTCCGTGACGTGGGGTGCTGTAAAGGCACTGGCAACCATTGCGGCGGCAGTGTGCTTGCGCACCCCTTTAATGGGGGTCCTGGACTCTGCAGGCGAGTTTTGCCGGTTGGTGTCACTGGCGAGGGCGCTGGCTGCCTGAGAGTCCTTGTCTGCTGCTGAAGTTACGTCTGCTCTTGTGACAAGACCAGTGGGCCCTGTCCCTACCAACGCTTGCAGGTCCACCTTCAGGTCGCGGGCCAGCTTCCGGATGGGAGGCGTGGAGCGAGGTCGTTCAACTGAGGTTGCCGCAGGCTTGGGGGCCACGGAATGTGGGTCTGCAGCCGCCGCTGCAGACTGAAGGGGGGTGCCGGCGTTGGAGTTCCGGCTCCTGCGTCGAGGACGTCCCACTTTTTCGACCTCGGCACCATACCCCACAAGGGTTGGGACACGTGTAGGCAGGGAAGACTCGCCGCCTTCATTGGCCTCATCCAGTTCAAACGACACTATGGGTGCGCCCACCTGGACAACAGTGCCAGGCGCTTCGTGTAAGACGGCTATTGTTCCGCTATATGGGGACGGGATCTCGACCACAGCTTTAGCGGTTTCGACCTCTGCTATCACCTGGTTCAGCTCGACGGTGTCGCCCACGGCCACTTTCCAGCTAAGAATCTCTGATTCGGTCAATCCTTCCCCGAGGTCCGGAAGCCTGAATTCCTGAACTGCCATGGAGGCTATCCCTTCTGTCCCAGCAAAGTAGCTCGCCTTCCAAGGGCGAGATCCACGCCGTCAAGGATTCTGTCCAAGTCCGGCAGGTGATGTGATTCAAGCTTGGAGGGCGGGTACGGGATATCGAAACCGGTCACCCTGACTGGTGCCGCTTCGAGGTATTCAAAGCATCGTTCGGTGATCGTTGTGGCAATTTCAGCTCCGAGCCCTCCTGTCTGGCTGGCCTCATGGCTAACTACCAGCCGCCCGGTTTTCCGGACGGATGCTTCTATCAGGCTGTAGTCAATGGGAGCCAGGGAGCGCAGATCGATGACTTCGATCGAAATACCATCCTCTGCTCCAGCTTCTGCAGCGTCCATCGCCGTTGGAACAAGGGGTCCATAGGTAACCAGAGTGACATCAGAGCCTGGTACCACCACCCGGCCACTTCCCATTGGGAGCGCACCCAGCTCCATCGCCTCATCGACCTCCCTCTTGACGTGGTACCGCCGCTTCGGTTCGAAGTACAACACCGGATCATTTGAAGCTATGGCCTGTTGGATCAGTACGTATGCGTCCTGCGGGGTGGATGGACTGACTACTCGCAGACCAGAAGTATGCGTGAAATATGCTTCAGGCGATTCGGAATGATGTTCGGGTGACCCGATTCCGCCGCCGAAAGGTACGCGGATGGTGATGGGCATATGGACTCTGCCTTGGGTTCGATAGTGCAGTTTGGCGACCTGACATACGATCTGGTCGAACGCCGGGTAGATGAAGCCATCAAATTGGATCTCCACAACCGGGCGATAACCGCGATAGGCCAGCCCGACTGCGCTTCCCATAATTCCTGCTTCGGCAAGGGGTGTATCCACAACCCGGTTCGCACCGAAATGGTCCTGCAGCCCGTCAGTGATGCGAAAAACACCACCCAGCTTGCCGACATCCTCGCCCATAAGAATGACTTTGGGATCATTCTCCATCGCCTTGTGAAGGCCTGCATTGATTGCTCGGCCGAAAGTCATGCTCTGCATACTTTGGCTCCTCCTACTCTGCTGCCGCAAAGGTCGACAAGTAGTGGGCGTACGCTTCTTTCTGTCGCGTGAGCGCCGCGTGAGGTTCCGAAAAAACATTGTCGAAGACCGTGATCGGCTCAGGATCCAGCATGTTTTTGCAGGCTTCCCGCATTGCGTGGGCCACGGCATCACTCTTGTCAGCCACCAGACGCTGGAACCCGTCAATGAACCGTCCAGAGCTTTTCAAGTACTTTTCCAACCGCGCAATCGGGTCTTTAGCTGCCCAACCGGCGAGCTCATCAACATTCCGATAGCGATGAGGATCGTCCGCGGTTGTGTGTGGACCCATGCGGTAGGTCACGGCCTCGATAAATGTCGGTCCTCCCCCGCTTCTGGCACGGTCCAGGGCCGACCGGGTCGCGGCCATAACGGCAAGGACGTCGTTTCCGTCAACGCGCAGGGACGGAATACCGAAACCCGGGGCGCGGCGCGACAAGGGGACGCTGGCCTGGAGGCTGACAGGTTCCGAGATCGCCCAATGATTATTCTGGCAAAAGAAAATTACAGGCAACTGAAAGCTGGAGGCGAAAACCATGGCCTCATTCACGTCGCCCTGGCTGGTTGCTCCATCACCAAAGTAAGTGACCGCAACGCTATCCGCCCCGTCGTTCTTGATGCCCATCGCGTATCCGGTGGCGTGGAGTGTCTGGGCTCCGATGATGACCTGAGGCGTTGCCATGTTCAGTACAAAGGGGTCCCAACTTGAGTGGCTGTTACCACGCCACACCCGAGTAAGGTCCTCGAAGTCGACGCCCCGGCAATAGGCAACGCCACTCTCCCGGTAACTGGAAAATACGAAGTCATCCTTTCGCAGACTACGAGCAGATCCGATTTGGGCCGCCTCTTGGCCGAGCAAAGGCGGCCACAGCGCAAGTTCGCCCTGACGTTGCAGATATGTGGCTTCGGTGTCGATCCTTCGTATGACGACCATGTCTTCGTACAGAGAACCAAGCTGCTCATCCGTGACGTCCTGGATCCATCTTTGAAGGACCGAGCCCTGCGTTCGTTCGCCGTCTTGAGTGATGAGCTGAATGAGCTCGTCAGACTCCGGGCCGTCGTCCAGTTCTTGATGGTCAGAGGACAGGGGCAAATCATGTGTAATCAAAAGTACGCACCTCATTGTTCGTAGCTAACTTTATGAACGCTTAGAGCCTTGCTGGGCTTTGATTCATGACGCTGGTCTTCGGATTCACTATGGCCACTCCAGGCTCGGCAAAGTGGATGTCGCGAGTGCCGGCCGTCCATAGCAATTGGGGCCCTCCGATGAGCTGAGCTTCCTGCGGAGGTGATCAGGGGACTGACCGGTGGTTTTTGACCTAAACGCTATTCGTACGGAGATCCCGGTTAGCCGGTTATTGGGTTGTGGCCTCGAGCTGGCCGACGCAGGCGTTGGGCTATCCGGTCCAACGCAGCATGGGCGGGCGGAAATCCAACCCGGTTGAGATGTCCATGGGAGACGCCTTCCGCTAAAAAGGACTCAACCTCAATACCGGCGGCGGCCAGTGCTTTCGCGAATTGTTCGCCGCTGCGACGAATTTCGTCGAATTCGCAGTTTTCTATAAGGGTCGGAGGGAAGCCTGAGAGGTCTTCAGCGAGACCTGCGAAGGCTCCTGGCGATGCAGTCGCGGTTTGGCCTCCCACGAAATTCTCACTGATAGCGACAACCATGTCATCGGTGACTCTTAGCGCAGGGGGGATACGCTCAAGTGATGCCGTCGCTTCAGGGGCCGCCTCGGGAAGAGCTGGGTGTACCAAGGGATAGAAGAGGAGGCACTGCCAGGGAGTTATGTCGTAGGTGCTTAGCTTCAGGACAGCACCCGCCGCCAGATTTCCTCCGGCACTCGCCCCGCCAATTGCCAGACGTTCCGGATCCACACGTAACTCGCTCGTATCGTCCGACACCCACAAAAAGGCGGCTACCACTTCGTCTAATGGGACGGGATATTTGACTCGTGCATTTTCCGTGCTGCCACCTCCGGGGAAGCCGTTTAGCGGAGGGCAGAGCGAATAGTCGACTGAGACCACGACGGCGTTTGAACGCCCTGCTACACCTCTGGCAACTTCGTGCGCTTCGGGCATTTGAAGATCGCCGGACGTGTATCCCCCGCCGTGGGCCCATACCAGACATGGGCGTAGCTGAGTGCCGATCCGCCGAGAAGTTCGTGCATAAATCCGAAGACCAATGGGGCCGTGCGGGCCTTGGATAGTCGCATCCTCGATACGCAGGTCCCATTTTTCGGTGGGACCGTGAGGGGCGTTCCACTGGGACCTGACTTCTGCTGAAAACTCGGCTAGCGACCCGATATCGGCTAGCAGATGCCGACGCTGTTCCAGAAGAGGGTGAAAGCCAGGACTCATTGGTGGCCCTCCGCGCAAATGGGCCGGGTTGCAATCAAAACTTCTGGCAGACCGAGACTGAACAGTTTGCAACGCGTGCCATGGTTGCTCACACTGGTGCTCCTTTCTGATGAAGAAGGCTGGGCAAGATACTCACGGACACGGTACTGAGTGTCAGGCCGCAGCGGCATGACGCTCGCGTCCGCCGCGGTGAGCTGGGTGAACCCGGCGCCAATGAGTGAAAGACCTGCACCGCACAGCCACATGGCCGTGCAGTTCTCTCCCCCGCCCCCGGTGGAGAGCAACAGCGGAGCAACAATGGCAGCCAGCAGCGAAGGGATGGTGGAGGAGCGATTGAAGACCCGCATGCCCTTCGCGGCACCGTTTCTTTCATCAGGAAGAAGCTGTGCCACGAGTACATAGTCAACACAGAGGTAGAGGCCCTCAGTGGCCAGGCGACTGGCTGTCTCACTTTACGCCGCCTGCTGTCAGGTCGGAGCGCCAGTAGCGCTGGAGTATTGAGAAGGCGAGGAGCAAAGGGACGACTGCCAGCAGTGACCCGGTGATGGTTACGCTGTAGGGAATCCCCTCGTTCAGCCGTTCGCGCCAGTTTACGAGGCCGACGGAGAGCGGCTGTAACGTGTCGTTGTTCAGCATCAGAACGGGCAACAGGTAGTTACTCCAGATTGCCACGAACTGGTAAAGGAACACTGTGACCAGGGCTGGTGTCATGATTGGGAAGCCGATTCGCCAGAAGATCCGGGCTTCACTCGCACCGTCGAGGCGGGCGGCCTCAAGGAGCTCGGTCGGAATGGCTTGGCCTGCGTAAGTCGAGGCAAGGAACACACCAAAGGGGCTCACCAGGCTGGGCAGAAGGACGGACCAGTAGGTGTTGACCATCTGGATCTCGCTGAACATCAAGTAAAGGGGCAGTGCAAACAGGATGGCCGGTAGCAGCACTGCGGCCAGGATGATATTGGATACCACTTTCCGACCGGGGAATTCGTACTTTCCCAACGCATAGCCGGCCATGGCTGCTAGGAGCGTGGCGATCGCAGCTCCGCCCACACAGTAGATGATGGTGTTGCCGGTCCATACAGCAAAGATTCCGTTTTGCTGGTTGAAGACGTCGGCGATGTTCTGTCCGAGGTTGAAGTCGGCGAACCACATGGGGTTGGTGGTGAAGAGGTCCTGGCTGCTCTTGGTTGCGGTGACGACAAGCCACCAGAGCGGCACCAGGCTGTAGAGGGCGAACGTAGCCATGACAATGAGCGAGAATGCGCGCGCGGAGAACGGTGTGCGTTGCTGTCGCCATGGCATTTTGATCGTTTTGCCCGACCGTGTTTGTGGGCGTTCGGTCGTTCGCGTGGGGGCGGTAGTCATGAGTCTGCACCCTTTCGCTGAGTGAATTTGAGGAACCCGAACGACAGCACGAGGGCCACGAGGGCCAAGATGACCGATTGGGCGGCGCCCAGGTTGTAGTTGTTGGCTGCTGTCTGCTGTTGGGCTGCCATGATCGGGGTGAATGTTGAGGAGATGCCGGGTGCGACCTTGGCGAGGATGGCGGGGTCGTTGTACAGCTGAACGGTGCCGATGATGGAAAAGACGGCGGTGAGGATAACGGCTGGACGTACGGCGGGAATCTTGATGTGCCAGGCTGTCGCCCACCATCCTGCACCGTCGAGGCTTGCCGCCTCGGTCAGTTCCTCGGGGACGGCTTGAAGAGCGGAGTAGATCACGAGCATGTTGAAGCCGGTGAAGCCCCACGTCATCATGTTTCCGATGGAGAAGAAGACTGTGTTGTTGGCGAGGAAGTTTACGTCGAGGCCGATGGCACTGAGCCACCCACTGAATGGTCCGATGTTTGGTTGATACAGGAAGGACCACATAATGGCTGCAATGACGCCAGGGAACGCATAGGGCAGGAAGTAGATCAGTCGGAACCCACGCTTGAAGGGCGAAAACGCTGAGTCCAGAAGGAGTGCCAGGAAGAGGGCAATGGTCAGCATCAAGGGAACCTGGATGATGCCGATCAGGAACACACGACCGAAGGAAGCGATGAAGTCGCTATTCTGCAGTGCCGTGAAATAGTTCTCAAATCCTGCGAAGAGGCTCTTTGCGCTTCCTACGCCCAGGCCGCTCCGCTCCGTCTTGAAAAAGCTCTGGTAAATCGCATAGAAGATGGGGGCCATCTTCATTGACAAAAACATGATCATGAACGGAACCAGAAAAAGCAGCGCTGACCGCGTCGTTCTCCGTCCGAGCCGAGATTTGCGGGGCTTGGTGGTGGTGGTTCCTGTTTCCACAAGTTGCTGTGCAGGCAGCGTGGGTGCCTTCATGGTTAATCCTTTGGTGATGTTTGGAGTGGGCGGCGCCCTGCATTGGTGACTGGGCGCCGCCGGAGTTTCGGATTTACTCCTTGACGCTCAGGCCTTGGCTCTTCAAGTCGGCCACAGTTGAATCCTGGACGGATTTGAGCAGATCGGGGACGGTTCCCTGTCCTGCGCCAACGAGCTTGAGTCCGTCGTTCATCTTGGGCTGGAGGCTCGTCATGTTTGGTCCCCATACCCATTTGTCCGGGGTGTTGTTTGCCGCGGTAGTGAAGATTTCAGCTGTCTTGCTTCCGTTGACAAAGAAATCCGAGCCTGCCGTCACGGCGGGTAGCTTTTGCCCGCTCACAGAAGCCGGGTAGAGGCCGGTGTTTTTGACCAAGGTAGTTACGCTGTCAGCGTTCGAGGTCAACCACACCGCCGCCTCAGTGGCCTCCTTCGGGTTCTTGCAACCCTTCAAGACAGAGTAAGCGCCACCACCACGGTTGCCCGAGGCATGCTCACCCTTGTTCCACTGAGGGACTTCGGCCACTGCGATCTTTCCCTTCAGCCCGGGCGCGTTCTTCTCCAGTAGCGCGCCGCTCCAAGCGGCTCCGACGTAGGAAAGGATCCGTCCGCTTTGGAGGCTGGTGTACCAGGCAGTGTCAAAGGCCGGCTCGGCTACGACGAGCTTGTCTTTGACGAGACCCTGCCAGTAGTTGGCAACCTTCTTGGATGCATCGTCATTGATTGAGACCTTCCACGCATCATTTTCGGTTCCGAACCACTGACCACCGGCCTGCCAGGACAGAGCCCCGACATCGTAGGTGTTCAGCGGGAAGGTGGCCAGGTAGGCGGCGGGATCCTTGGCCTGCAGCGTCTTGGCGGCGCTGGCGAATTCATCCCATGTCGTTGGTACGGCGATACCGTACTTCTCGAACAAATCGGTACGGTAGAACAGAGCCATCGGTCCGAGGTCTGTTGGAATACCGAAGACATGACCGCCGAGGCTGGAAAGCTGCCAAGCCGCCGGGGAATACTGGTCCTTGCTGTCCTTGGCGTAGTCCGTAATGTCCTCAAGCGAACCCGAAGCAGCAAAGCTCGGGACTGTGTCGTAGCTGATCTGACCAAGGCAAGGGGCATTGCCAGCATTGACCGCATTGAGCATCTTGGAGTAACCACCAGCCGAACCGGCGGAGATTTGAGTGTATTTGATTTGGACGTCAGTGTGCGCGGCGTTGAAGACGTCGACGGCCTTCTCTTGACCGATGGCCGCGCCCCAGAATTCAATCGTTACCGGCTGACCGGCCGGGCGGGATTCCGTCGCGTTGCTGGGGCTAGTTGAACTGCTGCCGGAGCAACCGCTCAGAGCTGCAGCGCTCAGAAGAACCGCGGCGGCTGCCGTGCTCTTGAACCAACGTGATGCCATGGAAACTCCTACTGGTAAGTCGTATGGGATTGTGGACTGCAGTTCGCGCAGTACCGGCCCTGGGCGACTAACCCACCCGGCCGGCCGCAACTTCTTTGTCATTGGTACCGCGGTTCGGCCGCCGCCCCGCCTCATGCACATCTTGTGCGTCACCGGGCAAACGAGCCGATCCGTGGCCTGCCTCGCTTCATCTATTACGAGGACGAACTATCGTCGGAACGTATCTTTAGTTAGTCAGCTTTGTGAGATGAATCTCGTAATTGGGAAAACTATCTCAGTCTACAGACGTGATGTCAATGCTTCGACACTAAAGATCTCGGCCGGGCTCAGCCCTTGGATGGTTGCGACTCCAGGCTTTCCAGGCACAGGGCCGATGTCAGCCGCGACAGTGAGTGCTGCGGTGGGCGCATTGGGCCAGTAGGGTACGCACGAGTGGCCTTGGAATCGGTCCAGCCTGTGCCGTACTACAAAACGAAGAGTCTCCGACGACCATCGGTAATTGATTCCCAAATGAGATTGAGTTATCTTCAGAGTGCTCTTCAGTTCCTCAGGTGCAAACTACCCAACACCTCGTATGCAGGGGGTCAATCCGTGAACGTAGCCCGTTGTTCCATTGACGGGAAGGAATGGGAAGCGGCTGCCCTCGCCGCCGCACCGTTTTTCAGAACCACAGGGGTCCGTCACAGCCTAGAGTGCATCGGCTGCGGAGTTGCGGTGGAGCTTCGGCCGGCACGCAAAAAACGCCCGGCCACTTTCATCGCAGACCACCATCGGGAATGTCCAGCGATTGCACCTGCTTCAGGCGTTTTCCGCTTCCTGCAGTGATCGGTACCCCGGAGCCCCTGGGCGTCCTAATGTGCCTCGTCCCACAAATCACTTCATGTCGCCGAAACAGAGCATAGGCAATGAACGGTTCACCTGAACGTCCCTCCCCAGTGACGGATCGTTCACTACTCTGAAGACACGACTCTGAAGACACGACTCTGAAGACACGACGCAGTGAGGGGTCCAAGCATGTGGCATCTATGATCGTCTGCTCTGTTCACACAGATCAGGCATGACACCGGCTAGCCGGCGACGGCCGAGATCCATCCCTTCAGCGATCCCACCAGTGCTTCACGCAGGTACTCACCGAGGTCCTGGGGCTTAAGTTGCTCGGCTTCGACCAGGTCCAGAATATCCCGCGGGTCGGTGAGCGCATTGTGCAGGAAGAGGGCCTGGCGAAGCGAGGTTTGCGGCATTCCATAGTCTTTCAAAAGGCTCGCCAACGGCCGCTCCCAGATCGTCCTCGACGTTGCTATCACCGGGTCCCCCTGGTCCAGACGTTGGAGGTAGCCTGTTCGGGAGCGCAGCTGGACCAAAACCTTGCCGTGCTCCAGCACTAAGTCAATCCAGCGGTCAAGAACTGCGTTGAACAGATCGGCGCCTTCGAGCGTGCAGTCGCGCGAGAAATCCCGGAGCTCTTGGGTGATCATGAGCGTGTATGCTTCGAGCAACTCGTCCAACGAGGAGAAGTACCGGTAAGCGGTCGCTGTTCCGATTCCGGCACGGGCGGCGGCACTCTGCATGCTCACGCCGCCGGGGTTGTGTTCAATTTCCGCCCCAACGGCCTGCAGGAGGCTCTTGATGTTTCTGCGTGTGTCACTGCGCAACCGGCGCGTCCCTTCTCTTGGCGTCCCGGCTGGGACAGCTGCGGCGACGGCCTCGCCAGCCGGCAGAATTCCGTCAATACTCAAGGATGCCATTGGACTTCATCTCCCACGTGGACAGCGCCGGGGTTGCGGATGTTTTATGTTGCCAGGACCTCAGGTTAGCCGTCCCGAAGAGCGCTCCGATGAGGGATGCTCGAAGTCTGCCGGGTATCTGCTGCCGGGTCAGGCTCTCCACGCTGTGGAGTTCCAGGATTTCACGAGGATCGGAAAGAGCGTTGTTAAGGAACAGTGCCTGAACGAGAGCGTCCGGCGTCAACCCGGATTCGCCCAAAAGTGCCTTCAACGGACGCTCCCAGATGGCTCTGGAGACCTCCATGACAGGTTCCTGTGCAAGCAGTCGTTGCAAATAGCCGGTCTTGGAACGCAACTGGACCAGCACCGCGCCGTGCTCTAAGACAAGGTCAACCCACCGGGCCAGGACGGCATCGTATAGTTCGACTCCGCCTAGCTGGCAATCCTTTGAAAAATCCCTGAGTTCTGCGCTTATTTTAAGCATGTACGCCTCAAGCAGCGCATCCACGGACGGGAAGTACCGGTAGGCGCTGGCAACGCCCACCTCGGCACGGGCTGCAACGCCTTGAAGGGATAGTGACCCCGCGTTTTCGCTGACTTCCTCCGCGACTGCTTCCAGGAGCCTGGAGATGTTTCTCTTGGTGTCGCTGCGCAATCTACCTCCCTTGCCGCCCCAAGTCGACAGGCCTTGTTGCGGCGCTGTACGTACTGATCCTATGGAATCAGGACGGATTTACCAATTGATAGTCATCTGTGCCGTTTGTGTTCCACGGTTCTTCGGCAAGGAGCCTTCGAACGAAGGCCATGGATTCTGCACTTCCATTGCGGGGGATGTACTCCAGGCCAATGGTGCCGTCGTAGCCTGCTCCAGCCAGGGCCTGGAACGCGTGGGCCCAGTTTATGTTTCCGGTGCCGGGCTCATTTCGGCCGGGGTGATCGGCTACCTGTACGTGGCCGATCCGGTGGCAATGGTGCGGGACCAAGATATCGGCGAAGCGTTCGTTCATGACGGCCGAGTGATACACGTCCCAGAGGAGCCGGACGTTGTCAGAGGAGACTTCCTCAAGGATGTCGAGGGCGGTTTGCGCCTTGTCCAAGTATGTTCCCGGATGGTCCACTTTGCTGTTCCACGGTTCCAATATCAACTGAACACCAGCGGCTTCTGCGACAGGGGCAGCTGCTTTCAGGGATGCAACAAGGGCTCGACGATGATCGGCGTGACTGACTCCTCTACGGAAAGGACCCGAAACGGCAACCAGATTGGGAATCCTCAATCTGGCCGCGATCTTGACAGACTCGCGCAGGCCTTGGAGAAACGTCTCCTGCTGGACCGGGTCGACGAGATGGCCTTGGGGCTGGCTGACCATAGAGACGACCGACAAATCGAATTCATTGACAGCAGCTTCGACAGCATCGAGGTCTTTACCCACCCAGGACCAAAACTCCACATGCTCGATACCTGCCGCCCGGACGGCTTGGAGCTGACTCCTGCTCATCGGGGACCCGTATTCGCGGAAAAGCAATTCTGTGCAGACAGAGACACTGTAGCTCAATGGCTTTCCTCTCAAAGCTTCGGATTCCAGCCCCTTGAATCGCTGGTCTGGCTGCGTTCAACATGGCGTAGATTCCCTGTCGTTAATGATGTCGGGCCCCTTTCCGAAGGGCCCGACAGCGTTGCCTTAGCTGGTGAAAGCTCCAAGCTGTTGTGAATCCACCGGGTGCTGCACGACGATTCGCAACTCGGCGGTCTTCAGCCCGTTGGCTCGTGCGGTCAGTGTCACCGGGCCGACTTCACCGGTCGCCCTGACGACGGCTAGCGCTCGGCCTTTATAGGCTGTGTGCGCGGTGTCCAGGAAGCTTTCCTCGGTGGCAGGGTCGGCCGTGCCGAATCCCTGAAGAGTGCCTGGCCCCTCCAGTTCCAAGGTGATGGTTCTGTCTCTGAGGGGGTTAACCCGTCCGCTGGCATCGACCAGTGATATGTCGACATATGCGAGCTGCTGGTCATTTGTCGACATCGAAGGGCGGTCCGTTCGCAGTAACAGACGTGACGGTTCGTCGGCGGTATGCAAGATGCTGCGCCCTAGCTCGACGCCATTCCGGTATGAGATGGCTTCCAACGTTCCTGGTTCGAAGGGAACCTGTGCTTCGGCAACGAAATTCCGGTTAGCGCCCACTGCAGCCGTTGCGACCGTCGTGCCGTTCAGTTTGAATTCAACCTCGTCGCCGGTC
This sequence comes from Arthrobacter sp. StoSoilA2, assembly GCF_019977195.1. Classification (NCBI taxonomy): domain Bacteria; kingdom Bacillati; phylum Actinomycetota; class Actinomycetes; order Micrococcales; family Micrococcaceae; genus Arthrobacter; species Arthrobacter sp. StoSoilA2. The sequence goes on along the minus strand of NZ_AP024643.1, from coordinate 2,297,887 downwards.
GTGTAGGCCTCTACATGCATCTGGGTTCCAGAAGCTACATCCCAGGTCCAGCTCGCGGCGACATCCGCCCACGTCCACGCCTTGGGTTCAATGACATAACCGTCTTCCCTGGGCGCTCTGGCAGCAAGGTACGGAATCCCGGAGGTGAGACCGAACACTGTTTCGCGGTAGAAGGACATGGGTTTGCGGTCACCGATCAGGTCAATGTCCCCGCACACTGCGCTGAGCCACGGGTATGGTGCCCGGTGGACCTGCGCATCCTCGGGATATACATGCCGACCCGTGCCGACTTCTCCAAGGAAGTCCCATCCCGTCCATGTGAAGTCGCCAATAATGTACGGGTTCTCGCTGACCAGCTTCCAGAGGTGGTCGATGCGGGACGGAAACGATTCAGAGCCGACAATGACGCGGTTTGGGTAGGCCTCGCCATCCAGAACGTAACGGCTGTCACCGTAGTTCAAACCCACCACATCGAGTGGTGAAGAGGGCTCAAGGAGCCGGTCACCGACCACAGGCGAGGCCATCAGCTCGTCCATCAACTCGGTGACCTGACCAAGGTAGTCATTAAGGCCGCGGATGACCGAGCTGTCCTGTTTGGCCTTTGCCCGGAGCTCAGGGATCTTGTCCCTGGCGATATACATGCCTTGCAGAGCGTGGGTCACGAGCCGTGTTGGGTCTTGCTCGCGGACCCTGTCGGCGATTTTTCGGCCCCATCTGGCACCGTGGTTCGTACCGGCTTCAATGATCTCGTTGCCGATGGAGTACATGATGACGGAAGGGTGGTTGAAGTTCTTAGCAACGAGCGAGTCGACGTCTTGCTCCCAAGCCCCGACGAAACGCCGGGAGAAATCATCTCCAGACTTTGGCACTGTCCACATGTCGAAGAGTTCATCCATCACCAGCACACCATGCCGGTCGCATGCCTCGAGCATCGCCGTGCTCATTGGATTGTGGGCGGACCGAACAGCGTTGAATCCTGCAGCTTTGAGCACTCGGACCCGTCGATCGGAGGCGTCGGAGAACTCGGCCGCGCCAAGAATTCCGTGGTCGTGGTGGATGCACGCCCCGCGCAATTTGATTGGTTCACCATTGATGCGGAGGCCGCGCACCGGGTCGGCGGTCACGGTGCGGATACCAAAGGACGCAGTTGCGTCGTCAATGTGGCCGTTCTCATCAAAGAGTTTGATGGTTGCCTGGTACAGGTCGGGCGAGTCGACGCTCCACAGCGCAGGCTGCCGGATGAACGCCCGCTGCCTGGCTGTAATTCGCTCGCCAGGTAGGAGCGTCAGTCGGGACTGATCGGATGCGACCCTGGTCCCCTTCGCATCGCGGATCTCAAGCTCGACTTCAACCGTCCGGGTACCGGTGGCCCTGTTCACGACTTCGGTGGTAACCACGGCAGTCGCGAGCTCCGCGTCAACTTCAGGCGTTGCTATGCGCAGTCCCCGCGGGGTGATATGCACGAGGTCGCCAACGAGCAGGTGCACGGGGCGGTAGATGCCGCCACCGGAGTACCAGCGGGAGTCTTCATGGGCCTGTGCGTCCACGCGGATGGTGTTGGACTCGCCGTAGTTGAGATAGGCGTCAGCCTCGACGTGGAAGGCGGAATACCCGTTGGCGCATTGGCCTGCCAAGGCGCCGTTGATATAAACAACGGCGTCGCGGTAGACGCCTTCGAATTCGAAAGTAACCCGTTTGGAGACCCATTCAGCTGGAACATCGAATTGTTTCTCATACGTCCACTTTCCGTCCTGAAAGTAGCCCGTTTGTGGGCCACCGGAGTTATCGGCGGCCCGTTGAGATCTCAGCAGAGCATCGTGGGGCAAGGTAACAATGTCGTTGCCCGGTCCGGCCACGCGTATTGCTTCATGGACGGAGACGAGCGGACCGAACGCCCAACCATCGTTGAACGGTATGCGGATCATTGCACTCCTTGGTAGGTGGTGGGTCAGCGCCGCCTTTGGCTGCATCACCGGCGAAAGCAGTTCATGGGACATTTATCTTCGTGGAGCCCGTGGCCTCGGGCGCCGGGTGCCCAGGAGAGCACTCAGTGAGATAAACATATCTATTGAGACTAGTTTCCCAATTTTTTGCTCTGACCGCAAGGGGCTAAACCACAAGCGGTGCCTTGACGACGCCTACAGGAGCTGATTGATCCTGTAATCGATGTATTCATTCAGGACGATGGCAGTAGATGTTCTGACGATTCCCGGCGAGCGGAGAATGCGTTGGCCTACCTCGTAGAGATGGTCAGTGTCGCGGGCGACAACCTGGCAGAGGACGTCGTTGGCTCCGGAAATGGCCAGGCACTCCACGACTTCGGGGATGGAACGCAAGGCGGCAATCGAGCGCTCAAGGGCGTTCTGCGTGACGGCGGCCGTGACGAATGCACGCGCCCGAAGACCCAGTGAAGCCGGCGGGATCCGCACGCTGCTGGGACGAAGCACTTTACCCTTGCGGTACTTTTCCAACCGTGAGTTGACAGTCCCCCTGGCCAGACCCAATTCCTCGGCAATCTTTGCCGCCGGGCGCCTCGGGTCAATGTCGAGAACGCCGAACAGCTGGACGTCCGTACTGTCGAAAGGAGTCATTCTGGTCAGTCCTTCCAGAGCGGTGGTAGTGAATCTATACGATTTGCACATTTCAGGCCTGCACGAGTGAGCGATATGAGCGGCATCCTGCTTTCCTTTTGGCATGACATATGAATTTACACATGATAATGGGACTGTAAGCGTCGGGGTGTACCTTGCGACGAGGCTTGTCCAGTGCGGCGTCCACCACCTGTTCGGGCTTCCCGGCGACTTTAACCTGAGCCTTCTCGATGAGATGCTCACCGTGGATGAGTTGACCTGGGTGGGCTCGACGAACGAGTTGAACGCAGCTTATGCAGCAGATGGCTACGCCCGGGCAGGGCGCAAGCTCGGTGCCCTGTCAACAACCTACGGCGTGGGAGAAATGTCTGCGATCAACGGCATCGCCGGCGCGTATGCCGAAGACGTTCCGGTTGTACAGATCACAGGCTTCCCTTCCACATCGGCGGCAGCCGAAGGCCTGTTGCTGCATCACACTCTAATCGACTCGGACTATAACCACTTTTTCCGGGCCTACAAGGAAGTTACGGCAGCGGCAGCAATTCTCACAGCCGCCACCGCAAGCCGCGACATTGACAGGGTGCTGCTGGCCGCAATGCGCGAATCCAAGCCGGTTTATCTCGCAATCCCCACGGATGTTGCAGTGGCCCGGGTCCCGGACAGCAACCTGCGGGACCCTCTCGCCGGCCCCCGTAGCGATCCCGCCGCCCTGTCTCGCTTCACAAGAGACCTTTACGCACGCCTGCAAGGTACAGCCGAGGTGACCGTCCTGGCCGGGCCCCGCCTCCACAGGCGGCGACTCGAGGACACTGTGAGGCGTCTGGCGGAAGTCCCGGGAGTTCATATAGCGTCCCAGCCTGGTGCGAAAGCCATCGTGGATGAATCACATCCGAGCAGTCTGGGGACATACATGGGGGCCATCACCCGGAGTCAAAGCGCCCGGGAGGCGGTGGACCAGGCCCCGGTACTGATTCTGGCCGGTGTCGTGCTCAGCGACCTGCTTACGGGCTTCTTCTCACACCGCTTCGATCCCCGGCAGTCAGTGGACCTTGGCATGAACGAGGCGCACATTGACCAGACAACCTACTACGGCGTCACGCTGGAAGACTCCTTGAATGCTGTGGAGTCGGTGTTGCATGCGCAGCGAGTCATCACCGAGGGCCGACCTGTGGCGCCTGCGGCAACGAACCAAACGGTCCACCGCAAGGTTTCCGGGACGGACATTAGCTCAGGATCCCTCACACAGGACGCCTTTTGGTCGCGGATCCAGGCATGGCTGCCCGACGACGCGATCGTCATCGCGGATGCCGGTACCGCCTTCTGCGGGGCTCTTGAACTGAAGATGCCCAACAACTCCGACCTGCTCGGCCAGCCTGTATGGTCATCGATCGGTTATACCCTTCCCGCCACACTCGGAACCTCGCTAGCCGCACCCGAGCAGCGCTCCGTCCTTTTCATCGGCGACGGCTCGGCGCAGTTGACCATCCAAGAGCTCACGACCATTCTGCACCAGGGCCTGAGCCCGATAATCTTTCTGATCAACAACGAGGGCTACACCGTAGAGCGGGCCATTCAAAGCCCTCACGCCGTCTATCAGGACGTCTACCCATGGAACTGGACAGCGCTGCCCGGCGTGCTGGCTCCGGGAATCGACAGCGTTACCACCGTCGTGAGCACCGGTACCGAACTGGAGACAGCCCTTGAAACGGCCGCCGCGACCACCGGGAAGCTCGTTTTCATTGAAGTTCTGGTTCCGAAGCTGGATACGCCCAGTATCCTGACCGAACTCGCTGCCGGCCTTGCCGACGCGAACTCATCCGCCTAAATCAAGGAAGGGTTTCCACGGCCCCAGACGAGGCACGCCGCGAGCATCATCTCCGTCTGGGGTTGTGGCTTTTGGACAGTCCCAGAACCTCAATGTATTGAAAAAATTATTTCAATTGGTAAACTCCTCTTAGTTTTGGGAGACTTCGAGCCTTCCCGACAGCGCTGTCCCACACTCACAGTCCAGGAGCACCATGAATACAACACCCCTCACGAAAGCGGGATCGGCCGCGGCGTCGCTGGCCGTTGGGCGCATCGAGGCCGGGTCCCGTCGGCCTTCGTCACTTGGCGCAGTTGAACCCGGCTCCATCGCCTTGTCCATGGGCGAACCCGACAGCGGCACTCCCCGGCCGGTGATAGACGCAGGGATCGAGGCGCTGAACCGTGGGCGCACCCGCTACACGGCATTAACCGGGCTGCCTGAGTTGCGGGATGCATTGGCTGAGCACTTGTCCGAACGCTCGGGACGGGCCATCGGGGCCGAACAGGTGATCGTCACCCATGGCGGCAGTGCTGGTCTCGCCGCCTCGGTGATTGCAATGGTCAACGCCGGGGACCGCGTACTGATCCCTGAACCGACTTACTCTCTCTACGCCGATCATTTGGCCATGATCGGCGCGGAGGGCATCTGGGTTGCCAACCGACCCGACGGCGGGCTGGATATGGAACGGCTGGAACGCGAGGCGCCAGCCTCCCGGATGATCATTCTGTGCAATCCCGGCAACCCCACCGGCCGCTGCTACTCCAAGCAGGATCTCCAGGCCTTGGCTGCCCTTCTGGAAAGCAACCCGCACCTGCTGCTGCTTGCCGACGAAGCGTACGCCGATATTGTCTTCGACGGTGTGCCTTTCCGGTCCTCGCTTCAGCTTCATTCGGTTGCCGATCAGGTGGTCTACTGCAACACGTTCTCCAAGTCATACGCCATGACCGGCTGGCGTCTGGGCTTTGTCGTTGCGTCGCCGGAGCGTGCAGCCGCCATCAACCTGGTTCACCGCTCCATCAATGGGTCCATTAACACGTTCGTGCAGGACGCTGCCCTGGAAGCGTTGCGCACCCCTCAGGCGGATCTTGAGCAACTCACGGCGTCGTATCAGGCCCGCCGGGATGTCGTGGTCGAACAACTAAGCGGGCTTTCCAAGGTAAGCCTTCTGGCCCCGCAGGGGGCCTTCTACGCATTCCCGAAAATCGACTCCGGTCTCAACTCCGATGAGATGACGCGCAGGTTCGCCGCTAACGGCGTTCTCGTTCGGTCCGGTGCCGAATTCGGGCCTTCCGGGGAAGGTCATGTGCGCATCTCCTTCGCCACGGACATTGAGACTCTTGCAGAGGGCATGAAAAGGTTCGTCCACACGGTGCGAAGCTTCAGCTGAGGTGTGGCCGGCGAGGTCATGCTCACTGGCCGCATTTGCAAGAATGCAATCCAGCGCCCGCACGGAACGAGCGAACGTTTCGACAGCAACCGCTTATTCCGGCACTTCGCTGCAGGGAAGACGCTTTGGCGGCCTTCACCCACAGTGTGGGCCCGGCGTAGGATGCCGTACTCACGGGCCGGCGAAGGCAATCCGGCGCGACTTCGGGACGGTACCTTCTATCTCACGGTTCAGGCCGACGCCCTGCGGCGCCTGTTGGCTGAAGCCGGCTCCGAACTCAGCGCACCACCGCCATCGGAGGATGCGATATTTCTGCGGAACGCCTTCTTCGACCCGCGGAGATCATCGGCCTGGTCAAAACACTAGGACTCAGCCCAGACCAAGCCGCTTCCATATTGCCATCGCCGGCCGGGGCGTTGGCAGGCGATCGAGAACTGCTCCCAGTTCAGCCAACAACGCCAGCGTATACGCCGAGAGCAATTCACCCCAGCGACGGGAAATACCGGCAGGCCGTAGCCTTGGCGGTCCCAACTCTACAAAAAGGAACCGACCGTAGAGGGGGAGCCGGGTGGGCTGAAAATATCAATCCACCCGGCTCGATCAGTACACACTGGCTACTTCATATCTGCAGCTACCTGATCGGCAAGGTTACTTTCGGCTTCTGATTCTGCCACCGGAACACGACTCTTTGATCGGTTCGCCAGCAGAACACCTGCTGCAGCGAGAACTTGGACCGCAGCAATCACCGTGAAGGGCAGCAAAGTTGAGTTATTGCCGATCTCCTTGAGCCATCCAAATGAATACGGTCCGAGGAACCCGCCGATGTTGTTGACGCTATTGATCAAGGCAATGCCACCGGCCGCCGCAGCTCCGCTGAGGTATGCGGTGGGCAGGGTCCAAAACTGGGGCTGGGAGGCCAGGGCGCCCGCCAACGCCAGAGAAATCATTGCCATCTGCATGGCAATGTTGCCGTTGACCACCAGAACAGCTGCAAACCCAACGACCGAAACAAACACCGGAACCAGGATGTTCCAGAGCTTGGCTTGGGTGCGTTCGGCGATGCGACCGGTGATGTAGATACCCAGCGCGGCGCAAACGAACGGAATTGCCGACACCAAGCCAATTTGCAGTGACCCCAGATTCTTTGTGGCTGCACCTACGATGCTAGGCATCCAATAGACCATGGCGTTGGCCCCGAAGCCGAGGAACAAATAGGTCACTGCGAAAATCCAGACCTTTCCGTCGGTTAGGGAACCACGGAAGGAGTGCGGCGCATGCGCCGGAACATCGTGGTTCTCATCTTCAAGGGTTTCAGTAAGCCACTGCTGTTCCTGGGCGGTGAGCCATTTTGCCTTGGAAGGCCGGTCAGTCAGCCCGCGCAGCACGAACGGAGCAACAAGGATGGCTGCGAAACCCTCAATAAGGAACACCCAGCGCCATCCATCCACGCCGATCAGGTTGTCGGTGGCTTCAAGAATCCATCCGGTCAGCGGGCTGCCTAGGGCCATAGCGATGGGAACCGACAGGTAAAACGCACTCAAAGCACGTGCACGATGCTGACGCGGGAACCACTGCGCCAGAAAGAGGAACACCGCCGGTGCCATGCCCGCCTCTGCAATGCCGAGGACGACGCGCATGAGATAAAGATGCTCGGGGATCTGAATAAGAGCTCCGGTCATTACCACGACGCCCCACGACGCCATAATCCGTGTGATCCAACGGCGGGGTCCGACCATATGAGCCAGCTTGTTGCTGGGAATCTCAAAGAAGATCAGGCCTATGAAGATCAGGCCGCTGGCAAGGCCAAAAGCGACATCGGTCAGGCCGATGTCTACCGCCATGTCCTTTTTAACCATCCCAATGTTCACTCTGTCGATGTACGCGACGAAGTAGGCGAGGATGATCAGCGGGATGATCCGGAATGTGATTTTCCGGATTGTGGAATGTTCGACCGCGGAGCGGGACGCATAATATTTCATCAGCAACTTCCAAGAAAGGCCGGCAAGGCTAGATATGAGCCCCGGGAACTGAGATGGCATACTCAAATAGGATTATTTTCCCGGTTGAAGCGTGACATGCCTCACGCGTTCGGTCAAGGCGGCTTGGGCGATCTTCAGCGATGCGGTCTTGTCAAGAATGAGAATCTAGTCCAAACTAAGAAGAGATTGTCAATTGGTCCAAGCATTTCATTCTCTGAGAGGCCGCCGTGTTCATTAACGCTTCTACTGATTCCCTTACGGTCGGGACACACTCAACGAATGCATCCGCAGACGTGCTCCACCGTATGGAGCAGTACCCGGTAGCCAACGTAGGTGACGCCATGGACAGACTGAATCTCATGGATATGGGGATCACGTCTCAGTGGAACGGTGCCAAATGTGTAGGGCCCGCACTAACCGTCTTGACCAAGGAGGGCGATAACCTGGCTATTCACCGCGCTCTCGACGACGCCCGGCCCGGCGACATCCTCGTAATCAATGCCCTCGGCGGCACAACCCGCGCAGTGTTCGGTGACCTTCTCGCCGAGATCTGCTTGGCGGCCGGAATAGCGGGCGTTGTCATCGACGGGCTCACGAGGGACCGGGCCGGAATCCGCGATTTGGGGCTGCCTCTCTGGGCTCGAGGAGTGTCTCCGGCAGGCCCTGCAAAAACCGGCCCTGGTGCAGTCCACATACCTGTAGCCTGCGGCGGAGTCGTGGTGAACCCAGGTGATCTCATCACGGCTGACGACGACGGTATCGCCGTGGTTCGGCCAGAACGCGCGGAGGCGGTTTTGGAAAGACTTAAGCAAATCGACAGTCTTGAAACCGCACTTCGTTTTAAGATCCGCGGTTCCGCGATAAACCGCACTCAGGCACCAGCAAATGCCTGAACCCAGCCGTCAGGATTGGGCATCCATGGCCCAGGGCGTGGACGAAACATGTTCCACACCTTCACCGGGGAGCATGCACCGGTCAGTGGGTGGTGGCGCCCCGATGACGATCCCACGCCTTTTCGATACGTGATTCAAGGAGACATCATGCCGGCCCTTGATGGCACGCGCACCCTATGGGTTCTTGCCCATGGCCTTGAACCCTCAGCCCGCGTCCTCGTTCCAGCATCTCGGACCTGAGAACGCCAAGCACTCCCGAAACTATTCGAGGAACACCACCATGAAAAGCCGAACGCTTGTCCGTGCCAGGAATGCCGGACGTAGCGATATTTCTCCCCGACACACACCCACTCCGCCCTCGTCTCTGAGCACTGTATCCCCACATCGTAGGGTCACCATTCAACGGGAACTCGACAACCCAAAAGGACTGGCTTCAGGGGACTCAAATGCCACAGGAAGGACGGCCTAAAGCCGTGGACGATCCTTCACTTGCTCACACCACTAGAGACCCCGACGTCGCAAGCCAGCGGCACATGATCTGGTCACTGCTTGTAAATGCCACCGTTGAGATCCGCAAGGATAGCTGTCTCGTTCGAACAGGCAGGGTCGACACTGTGATGCCAGACGACTCCATCATCTGGTTGGCCGCTGACGAGAATGGTCCTCGGCAGCTCTTTCCAGCCGCCGAAGGCTTCGAAGTTTGGGTAGAGCCCCGCGAACTCGATGGCAAGTACAGCTTTCGTATGACCGCGTCGCTCCTCCGAGAGGGCATCCCTGGGGTAACACGCGGGGAAACCCAGTAGAGACTCTTTTCTCCCGCATGGCGGGGTGCCCTATACCTCTTTGGCTGGCTCAGAAGATCGCTGACAGAGGGCGGACCACTTGCGTGGTCTGCCCTTCCGCGTCGCTCATCTCGCTCTTTCAAACCGCCCACCATACGGCAGTTTTACTTTTCCGTGCTTTGGTTCAGATGCTGGTCGGCTGAAATGCTCTTGACTCGGTGAGAGTGTTCTGGAGCGGCTCGGTTTCTCGGAAGCGCCTGAGTACATTGCCTGTGATTTTGGCAATGTTGTTGTCAGCAGCAGGGACGCCCACTACGGAACAATTTCCGCGGATACCGCCCTTAGCCAGCCGTCAGTGGCCTCGCCTTTGACGGTAGCCTCACCCATTTCCACCACCAAGTGGACCTTCTGCCCGTTGCGCCAGCTCGTAGTTGCCTTCTCGTCAATGAACACCATGAGATCGTCGGCTCCACCTTTAGCTCTATTGATGGTCTCACGGGCTCCGCCCAATGTTGTACACGCAAGCTGACATTCGGCTCCGGCCCAAGCCACGAAGCGACTCGCCACCCATAGCCGTCGGCTGTACCGCAGATTCAAACTAGGACCGCATGCCAACCCCACCGCTTGCAATCTATGGCGGAGTCATGTCATCGAGGGCGGCCTCCGGAATGGACACGTTGAAGACCAAAAGAAGGCGAGCTGAGCGTGGTCACGAAGAAAGCAGACTTAAGTGTGGACAATGTCCACACCCCCTTTGGCCGGCCAAACACGACGAACCAGCAGTCCGCCAGGAACAATGCTGAGCAGGATCCAGAAAAATATTGAAGAAGTTTTGCTGAAAGTCATGTCATCGGTACATGCGAGGAACATGAAGTAGTGAACGGCAACAGGGACCGCCGCAACACCCGCAAAGGAGGAGCTGAATGACCCCAAAATCCAGCAAGCGGAGCGCCCACCAGCCACGGCGCTGACCCCGCTCCCCCACCCAAACTGAACAGGCCGCACCCGGCGGCCAGGCACCATCCGGGACTCCCGATCAGAGGGACTTGTCAAGAAATGTCCACACATTAAGGCAAAAACCCCTCTGACGAGGGGTTATGCCGTGCCCGAGGTGGGACTCGAACGCGATTCCCGGCCTTAGAAACACTGGGACGTGGCGGAAACATGCGGAATCCGGGGCAGTTCGATGGGTATACGGGCCAATCCGGGGTGGAAAGTGTGGACATTGTCCACACAGCCCTCTTAGGGAAGGCCGAGCTAACGCGGCACCAAATGATTCGAGATCACAGCGGCCGAGTCCCGTAGTTCAACGTCCCCAGCGGCGACCCCGACGACCAGTCCGAAGCCCTCGTCAGTGGTGAAGTCATGATGGTAGCCGTTGATCCACAACAACAGCACCATGAGCGTCCAAGCAGTCCGCTTGTTCCCATCAAGGAGTGGATGGAACCGCGCGACCGACTCAAGTAAGGCAGCCGCCTTCACCGCTAGTTCCGGATAAGCTTCAGCGCCCAAGACTGTTGTCGCGGGCCTGGCCAATGCCGACGCCAACAAGCCGACGTCGCGGATATGGAAGCCGTAGCGATCAATAACTTGAAGCGCATCCTCAATCTCAAGGTAAGCCGTCACGCGTCCTCAAGGCGCGCCAGCAGCTCAGCGTCATGACTCATCACAAAATCAAGGCCCTCACTGATTTCACGCCGGCGCGTGTGCCGCTGCAGAACCAACTCGGCCCCCTGCAACAGGAGTGCGGACTTGGACGTGTGTTCCTCGGCAGCCAACTTCTCCAGCCGTCGATCAAGGTCCTCAGGGACTCGGAGATTCATAGCCATGAGACCCATGGTACCAAAACGGTACCCTAGCGGGCCGGAATTAAGACATTCTCCACCGAGGGAAGTAAAACCGATAACGGCGCATATGTCGGGACTGGAAGCCCCCCCCCGGCCGACCCGGTGCTGCGATCCCTCCAAGCGATGGCACACACCGAAGAATATGGCAGCTCACGTCATGGCGCCGCGCATCAGCCTGCCCATGAATAGGCAGAAGCAACAATGCTGTTTGTCATTCTGATATCCCGATCATCGCTGGACGGTACTCCGTCTAGCAAGGGCACTGACGCGGCGGACCCGGTCCCCTGAGTTGCACTTCGGCCCGTATCAGAACGGCCCACAAGACCAAAGACGCAACGCATGTGCAAAGGAAAAGGGCAATGAATGCGCTCACCATCAAAGATCCGGCAGACCTGCTCAGCTTCATCGGGCACACCCTCGGCTTCTGGCCCAACGAGAGCCTCGTCTGCGTCACCCTGGACAAAGGCAAGGTCGGCGCCACCCTGCGCATCGACCTTCCCCGCCAACCCGGAACAGAACTCCCCTACGCCCGCACCGTCAGCAGCTACCTCACCAGTGACACCAGCGCGAAAAGTATCGTCTTCGCCGTTTACACCTCAGCCCACTGTGAACCCGGCCAGCCCAAACCACATGCGGCGACCATTGCCGCGCTCACGGGGGTCCTCGCCGAGAATGGCATCAGCATCCGCGACGGGATCTTCGTCAGCGACGACAGCTACTCCCCTACGACAGCGAACCCGGCCAAAACATCACCCTGCCCATCAGCACCACTGAATACAGCCGCGTCAACGCGGAATTCATCTACCGCGGCAGCACCATACAACCCACCAACCGCATAGTCCTCCCCACACCGACTCAGGAAGCAGACCACGCCACCGCCGTCGAAAACCGCATGACCACCATCCGAGCCCATGAACCCCACCAAGCAGCAATTCAAGCCAGTCAACTTTGGACTGGCATGCTCGACAGCAACGACTTCCCCACCGACGAAGACTGCGCCACGCTCATCGCGAACTTCCAATTCCCCCGCATCCGCGACCGGCTCATGGCCGACATCCCCGGCATCAACGAACCACCCCAACACGTCCTCTTCGCCCAAACGGACACGGCCCCGCAATGGTCACGAATTGAATGGGCACAACAACTCCTCATCCACGTCTACACCAGAACCAGCCCCCAGCACGCAGCACCGATACTCACCACTATCGGCTACATCAACTGGTGGGAAGGCCGAGGATCCAAAGCACACCAATACATGCAACTCGCCCTCGACACCGACCCCGGCTACCGCTTCGCCAGGCTCACTGACCAAATGCTCGGAGCCGGAATCATCGCCGGCTGGAACACCAACAAAGACACCGCCTACAAAACCCGACTCGACATGCCATAAACCCCTTCTTCAAGACTGGGCAGGTTGACCGAATCTGCGGTATCGGTGTTCCGTCTGCTGTGATACGACCTTTCGACAAGAGGCTGAAGATCGCATTCAACATCGGCGATGGATAGGCTCCGCCGCATCTGCCGGGGTGGGCTGCTTTCGATTCCGCACCGGGCCGCGTCCCGTCATCTCTTGGCCTGTTGGTGACCAAGAAGAAGATTCGTTGTCGGCCAAGGGGTCATGGAACAAAAGCGCGGTCGCTTCCAGGTCCCTCTTGGTCATTTTTTCTCTTTCGCGCCGGGGCAACCTGGAAACTGCACCTGTGGACATGGAGCCCAAGGCGACGGGCGAAGTCCTAATCCAGGATCCAATCTGCGCGAGCCCAGCCGTCGAGGTCTTGGCAGTCTGACCGTTGCCCGACTCGGCAACGGGATTCCGACGGCGTTTGCCTGGGCTGTACAGCACGTCGACGCCCCTACCTCATTCGAACGGAAGGGGCGTCGACGGACTTCACTGGGTGCCTCTTGGCTGGTCAGCGATCTTAGGTAATGGGTGTGGGTGGCTGTTTTCCGCCGAGCACTGCCAATGTGTTCTCTGCTGCGAGGACTGCCATGGCGGTTCGGGTTTCGACGGTAGCGGATCCGAGGTGTGGGACCAAAGCTACGTTCTCGACTTCGAGTAACCAGGGATGGACTTTGGGTTCCTGTTCGAAGACGTCAAGCCCGGCGCCGGCGATCTGGTTCTCGCGAAGGGCATGGGCGAGGGCGGCCTCGTCCACAATCGCTCCGCGGGCGGTGTTGACCAAGTACGCGGTGCCCTTCATAGCGGCCAGCTGCTCGGCGCCGATCAGATGGTGTGTGGACGGGCCATAGGGGCAGTGCAGGGAGACCACGTCGGAGATGGCCAGCAGTTCGTCGAGTTCCACGCGGCGGGCGCCGAGTTCGGTGGCGGTAGCGGGGTCGATTTCGCTGCGGGATTGGTAGACGATTTCCATGCCGAAGGCTTTGGCGCGGCGTGCGGTGGCTTGGCCAATGCCGCCCATACCCACAACGCCCAGGGTTTTACCTTGCAGGCCGGACCCGAGCAGGAAGAACATGCCCCATTTCCAGGGTTGGCCGGCGCGGATGAGCCGTTCGCCTTCCCCAAGCCGGCGGGTGGTCATGAGGATGAGCCCGAAGGCGATGTCGGCGGTGGCCTCGGTGAGCACGCCCGGGGTGTTGGTGGCGGTGATCCCGCGTTCCGTGCAGGCGGGGACGTCGATGTTGTCATAGCCAACGGCGACGTTCGCGACCACTTTGAGCTGCGGTCCCGCGGCATCGAGGAGTTCGGCGTCGATGCGTTCAGTGAGCAGGCTCACGATCGCGTCGGCTCCGGCCACCCGCCGCAGGAGTTCCAAGCGGCTGATGGAGTCAGACCCTTCCCAAGCATCCACATCGTGCGTGGTGCGGAGTTTCTCCAGTGCAGGTTCGGGGATGCGTCCCGTGACGACTATCCGGCTCATGCGTTTTCGATCCATTCGCGTAGGCGTCCGAGTCCTTCACGGATGGCGTCCACTTCGATGCCGGAGTAGGCCAAGCGGATGTACTGGCGGTCTTCGCCTGGCAGGCGACGGCCGAAGTGTTCACGGGTACAGAAGGAAACGCCGGTCTTGTGGAGGACGTCTGAAGCGAAGTCACCAACGGCGGTGTAGCCGAGTTTCTGCATAGCCTCGGTGACATCCGGGAAGAGGTAGAACGTTGACTGCGGCACGGCCACGCTCATGCCGGGGATGGCGTTGACGATGTCGCAGGCTGCGTCCCGGCGCACACGCAGGATGTCGAGCATTTGCTGGACAGGCTCCTGGGGACCGCGGAGGGCTTCGATGCCGGCCCACTGCACGTAGTGGGTGGTGCATGATTCATCGTTGGTGTTCAGGGTACTGAGCACCTGGGCGATCTCGCGCGGGGCCACAGCACAGCCCAAGCGTGAACCGGTCATGGCGAACTTCTTGCTGAACGTGTACAGGATTACGGTGCGCTCGGCCATGCCCGGAAGCGAGGCAATCGAGCTCGATACGCCTTCGTAGCGGGTCTCAAAATAGGCCTCATCGGAGAGGACCCAGAGATCGTGCTCGATCGCGATCTGGGCAATCGCTTCACGCTCGGCCGTGGTGGACTCGGCGGAGATGGGGTTCTGAAGGTCGTTGTAGATGATCGCGGTGGTGTTCGGGGTGATCGAGGCCCGGACCTGGTCCAGGTCGATCGCGAAGCCCTGGGCCGTGGGCACGTAGCGGTAGGGAACGGCCGTGCCACCCAGGTATTCGATCTGGGATTCGTAGATCGGGAAGCCGGGGTTGGGGTAGAGCACCTCCTCGCCGGGGTTCATCACGGCCTGGAGGAACTTGGTGATCACGGGCTTTCCGCCGGTCATGACCACCACGTTCTCCGGGGAAAACTCGATCCCGCGCCGGGATCCGATGTCCTCTGCCAGTGCTTCGCGCAACTGCGGGATGCCAGGGCCCGGGCAATAACCGGTGTACCCGCCGGCGATGGCCCGGTTCATGGCCTCAATAATGTGCGGGGCCGTGGGGATATTGATGTCACCCAGGTGGAAGGGGAATACGAGGTTGCCCTTCGCCTTCCAAGCGGCGGCAGCCTGGGCGACGCTGAAAGCAGTTTCAGTTCCCAAGTGCTCAAGCCGGTGTGCGAGTTTCTGCATGTGCTGGTTAACTCCTCATCGAGTGGAGGATCGGTCCCTCCGGCAGATATGTTTTGCCTCTGAGCATTTCGCCTGTTTTAGACACGTGTTTGCTCATGTCTCTCGGCTAGATCAACACTAGGAACCACAAGGAAGCCTGCGCATCGGATGGCTGTAGAGCGATCCGACTCATCACGCACTACACCTGTAGCACCATAAACGAGGCAAGGGCGTGGCAGCTTGGCCCCTTGCTGCCACGCCCTGGCCATTACCGAACAAACCTTGGCGGCTATACGCCTTCAAGGACCAGGGCGGTCGCCCGAGATACGTATGCGGCAGCATTGGCGACCGCGTCAGCCACGTCCGGAAGGCCGTTCTTGCGCTGAGCGACGTCCAGCAGTTGGGCAGCCGCGACAATTCCGTGCTTAGCCAGGTCCTCAGAGGTCACAGTGATACGACCGGCCACGGCCACCACTGGAATCCCGTGGGCACTCGCCGCATCTGCAAGGGCGATGGGCGCCTTGCCCGAAAGTGACTGCTCGTCCATGGACCCTTCGCCGGTGATCACCCAATCAGCCTCAGTCAGGTGCTCGGCCAGCCCGGTGAAGCCCGCTACCAGCGCGAAGCCGCCTTCCAGTGCGGCGTTAGTGAAAGCCAGGAACGACGCCGGGAACCCGCCCGCCGCTCCAGCTCCCGGAACGTTCACAACGCGGCCCGTGGCCTCCCGGAGGAGCGACGCCCAGTTGCGGAGGCCGGCGTCGAGCTTTTCAACGGCGTCCTCATCCGCGCCCTTCTGCGGGCCGAAAACGTGGGCGGCACCTTCGGGACCGAACAGCGGGTTTTGGACGTCGACGGCGATGCGGAACTTCACGGCGGACAGCCGCGGATCCAGTTCGGAGACATCCAAGGCAACGACGTCGGCCAGGGAACCTCCGCCGAGGGGTACCACGTTCCCGGCGGCATCCAGGGGTTTGAGCCCCAACGCACGCAGCGCTCCGCTGCCGCCGTCGGACATGGCCGAGCCGCCCAAACCAAGCACAATCTCGGTTGCACCGGCATCCAGGGCGACGGCGATCAGCTGGCCGCAGCCGTAGCTGTGGGCGCGCAGCGAGTTCTCGGGCGTCGGCTCCATATGCGCCAAGCCGGACGCTTGGGCGGTCTCGATGACGACGCTGGGGCCGCCAACGGCGTCCTTGCGGAAGGCCCATGAAGCGCTCACCGGTTTCAGGATCGGGCCCACAACGGCGTGGTTTCGCTCTTCATATCCTGCGGCAACGGCGGCGTCCAGGGTGCCTTCGCCGCCGTCGGCAACCAGGAACTGGGTTATCACGGCATCCGGGTAGACACGCAGGGCGCCTTCGGCCATGGCTGACGCGGCTTCGGCCGCGGTCAGGGATCCCTTAAATTTGTCAGGGGCGATGAGGATTTGCATGCGCCCATCTTGCCAGCAGCAGGCTGCCTCCTACGTAATGCGTCGAACCTGCCTATGCCCACGCTGCCGGCACCCGTCCTACCTGGGGTGGAAAGCTCTATTCTTAAGAATTATTCAACCGTTCGAGAAACGGTGACTGTGCTGACGTGGGCTGGAGAGCGAATTGCTGGACCTTAGACGACTGCAGATCCTTTCTGCATTGGACGCCACCGGCACGATGACGGCCGCCGCAGAAGCCTTGTTCATGACGACGTCAGCGGTGAGTCAACAATTGACTCTCTTGGAAAAGGAAGCGGGAGTTCCCCTTCTTGCACGCTCTGGGCGCCGGGTCCGGCTGACCGAAGCGGGCCTGGTCCTCGTACGGCATGCGCAGCAGATTTCAGCCGCAGCAGAGGCCGCGGAAACCAGCATGAAACGATTTCGTACCGATGTGGCCGGCGTCGTTGCCTTGAGCGCATTCCCAAGCTTTGCAAGTACCATCCTGCCGCAGGCGCTGCGGGCTTTGTCCGCGAGTTTTCCAGAACTCAGAGTGACAGTCAGCGACTTGGAGCCTTTCCAGAGTGTGGCCGAGCTAAGGGCTGGACGGATCGATCTTGCCGTAATCGACGACCTTCATCCGGTCCCCACAGAAGGCATGGTGCGGATCGAGTTGTACGAAGACGAACTGGTCCTCTGCTTGCCGGCGAGCAGCAGATCCCTGCCACCAGGACCAGTGCGGATCGGGACGTTGAAGAACGCGAATTGGGTTATGGACGTTCGCCAATCCGTCTTTGAGATCTTCGTGCGCAAGATGTGTCTGGCGGAAGGATTCGAGCCGAAAGTCGTCGCCAACTGCAGCAACCTTGCGGTGACGTTGGCGATGGTCGAAGCAGGCGTAGGGGTTGCAGTCCTCAGTGGGACGCAGGTGACCAGACACTCTTTCGACATCGAGACCCGATCGATGACACCCACACCCTCGCGGCGTGTGCTTTTGACGTACCGAGCGTCTTCCCAAGACTCCCCCTTGGTGGCAGCTGTGGCCGCCGAGCTCAAAGAGAAATCCCTTCATCGCAACGCCAAGTAGCAACTTCTCCATAACAGCTTGGTAACGACCTGGGAACGGCTGGCTTTGTTTCGCGGCCAACCGTAGCCGCAATAGGTGCCACAGATCAAGTCAAAGTGACCCTGCTTACATCGTCTAGTGAAGAACTCCTTAACAATCAGTTGATGGATTCTCGATAGACGCCCCTTCTGCATCGGCTCTAGCTTGAACCTACTGGCCGCTCGGCCAAGGTTCATCCCAGACCTTTGTGAAGGTGTACCGTGTTCAAATTCAAGAAAGCTGCCACCGTAGCCGCGGTGGCTGTGACAGCCCTTTCAGCGTTGACCGCCTGTGGCGGCAGCGCAACCCCTAGTGGTGGATCCAAGGATGCAGTCATCGGCTTGGCTATGCCGGTCAGTGGCCCCGATGCTCCCTTGGCAGCTCCCATGATCAACGCCGTCAAGCTCGCAATTGACGAAGCAAACGCCAAGGGTGACCTGCCCGGGAAGCTGACCCTCAGCGTGCAGGATGATCAGTCTTCCCCTTCGGTGGGAGCTTCCCTGGCCCGTAAGTTCTGCGGCGATACCGGCACCGTGGCCGCTATTGCCAACTACGCTAGCTCCATCACCCTGAACGCACAGCCGGTCTACAACGGTTGCGACATGACCCAGATCGTGCCCACCGCCTCCAACGACACCCTCACCACCAAGGGCTTCAAGAACTTCTTCCGCGTCACCGCAAAGAATTCCGACGCAACCGTCGGCTCGGTCAAATGGATCACCGCCAACCGCCCAAACGTCAAAACCGTAGCCACGATTGATGCCAACGATGCCTCAACAGCAGACACCGCTACGCAGTTCGCAGACCAAGCCAAGAAGGCAAACCTGAATGTTGCCGACAGCATTCACATCACCGCCAACCAAGGTGACTTCCGCGGAGCGCTCACCGGGCTGCTCAGCAAGAAACCGGACCTGATCTACATCGCGGCGTTCTACAACGACAGCGGACTGATCACCAAGCAGGCACGAGAGCTGGGCTACCAGGGCGAGATTTTCGGCTTCGACGGTCTCGACAGCCCCGACTTCATCACGATCGCCGGTAAAGATGCAGCCGAAGGCGTCCACATCGCTTCCCTCGGCCTGGATCCGACAAAGAACCCCAGCGCGTCCGGCTTTGTGGAGGCATATACGAAGGCCTACCAAACGGCTCCCAACAGCGCCGCTTCCCAGTCCTACGACACAGCGAACGTGGTCATCAACGCCTGGAAGTCCATCGGTGGAGGAACCGACCGCAAAGCACTCGTCGAAGCCATCAAGAAGACCGACCTCACCGGGGTCGGCGGAAAGATCTCCTTCGATGAGAACGGCGACATGCAAAAGCCCCAGGTCGGCATCACCGGCGTGAAATCCGGCAAATGGGAATTCGTTGGGGCTGCAGAATGACCACTCTGAAGACGGAGACCGAGGCTTCGCCCGTTTCCTTGACCACGGAGACCAAATCCATAGCGTTCATCGGCCTCGGTAACATGGGCAGCCGGATGGCAGCGCGACTGGTCAACGCAGGCTATGACGTCAGGGTTTTTGACACCAATGCCGCAGCAATGAAAAGTCTCGTGGGTTCGGGGGCGTTGGCAACACCCAGCCCGTCCCAAGCTGCAGCTGGTGCCGATTTTATCCTCAGCAGCCTTCCGACGCCAGCCATCGTTGAATCCGTGTATCTGGGTGAGGACAGTGTGCTTTCTGCCGCCAAACCAGGCGCCGTGGCGGTGGACCACAGCACCATCGATCCAGCCACCGCCATTCGTATATCCCGCGTCCTCGCTGACCACGGTGTCAGATTCCTGGACGCCCCGGTAAGCCGTGGAATCCCGGCAGCGGAAAACGGCACGCTGGCGATCATGGTGGGTGGAGACGGCGCCGCCTTCCAAAGCGCGCTCCCGGTCCTGAACCACATGGGCAGCACCATCACCCATGTCGGGGAATCAGGCTCAGGACAGTTGGTGAAGCTGTGCAACAACATGATTTCGGCCATCACTGCAGCAGCGCTCGGTGAAGTCATGGTCGTCGGCCGCAGCGCCGGTTTGGACACGAAAACAATGTTCGACGTACTGACATCCGGTTCTGCGGACTCACACATGCTGAACACGTACTTCCCCAGAACTGTCTTCGGCCCGACCCGTCCAACCGGCTTCTCCCTCGATTTCATGGTCAAGGACGTAGACCTGTTCCTTGACACCGGCAATAGCACGCAGGTTCCCATGCTGATCAGTGGTGTCGTCCGTCAGGTCTTCAAAATTGCCCAGGACCAAGGCCTCGGCCAGCAGGACTCATGCTCTGTCGTGGAATTCTACGAAGCCCTCGCCGGAGTAAAGCTGCAATTCTAAGCCGCACTCCTGGCCAGTCAGATGGTTCACCTGCCGGTACGCCGGCAGGTGAACCATCACCACCCATGGATGCTGCCCACCCGAAGAAAACGAGCAGTAACGACCAGGAGCGGCAGCTCCAGATCCCTCAAGGAAGAACAAGTTATGTCAGAGTTTCTCCAACAACTCGTCAATGGCCTCACCCTTGGCAGTGTCTACGCCATCGTTGCCATGGGATTCACCCTCATTTTCGGCGTCCTGCAACTGATCGCCTTCGCTCAGGGCGGGGTCTATATGCTCGGCTCCTACGCCGGAATCCTGGCAGTCGCCAGCGTCGGAACCGAAAGCAAGATCCTGGCCATCATCGCGGCCGTTCTCGCGGCAGCCACCGTCGGCGCCTTGGTCAACATTGGCATTGACCGCGTCGGCTACCGCCCTATCCGAGGCTCCAAACGCCTCATGCCCCTCATCAGCGGCATCGGACTGTACATCCTGATCGAAAACGCAGCCGGCCTGATCTTCGGGAAGCAGCCCAAGGCCTACCCCGCACTCTTCCCCGAAGACCAATTCGTCATCGGGCCTGTCGTCATCTCCCTAAAACAGATCATCGTCGTCGGCATCGCCTTTGCCTGCATGGCAGGCTTGTACTTCGTCATTAACCGGACCGGCAGCGGACTGGCCATGCGGGCCACCGCCGAACGCCCCTCCGCAGCTAGCCTCATGGGCGTCAACCCGGAAAAGGTCATCATCATCACCTTCGCCCTGGCCGGCGCACTCTCCGGCATCGCCGGAGTCCTCGTGGGAACCTACATCGGCGTAGCGACACCCATCATGGGCTTCCTCATTGGTCTGAAAGCCTTCGCCGCAGCTGTCATCGGCGGAATCGGCAACATCCCCGGGTCCCTCATCGGCGGCCTCGCCATCGGTGTCATCGAAGCCATGGGAGCCGGCTACATCTCCAGCGCGTGGGGCGACGCCCTCGTCTTCGGAGCCCTGGTCATCGTCCTGCTCATCAAACCGGAAGGCCTCTTCGGCCGCCGTTCCGTCGTAAAGGTGTAGGCCATGCAAACACTTCTCACCAAAGCCTCCCCCTCCCAGAAGCCCGCCAAGCGGCGCTGGTTCACCGGCCTGCTCGGCATCGGAATCCTTCTCCTGCTGCTCGGCATCGCCCCGCTCGTCATCACCAACCAGTACGTCCTGGACGTACTCCTGCGCGTGCTCCTGTTCGCCATGATGGCCATCGGCCTTAACATCGTTGTCGCCCAAGCCGGGCTGCTGGACCTCGGATACATCGCATTTTGGGGCGTCGGTGCCTACACGACCGCACTGCTGGCCAGCCCCAAACTCGGTCTTCACCTGGACTTCTTCACCGTTACCGCACTCTCCGCAGTTGCCGCAGGAATCTTCGCCATCATCATAGGTTTTCCCACCCTGCGGCTGAGAGGTGATTATCTGGCCATCGTGACTCTGGGGTTCGGTGAAATCGTCAGAATCAGCCTCAACAACCTCACCGGCCTGACTGGTGGCCCCTCCGGCATCCAAGCCATCGACCCACCGGTCATCTTCGGTATCTCTTTCGGCTACGGACTGACCCAGTACTACTACCTCGCGTGGGTGCTCGTCGCCTTGGGCGCCGGTGCAGCTACCTTCCTCTTCCGCAGCCGCATCGGCATGTCGTGGACGGCGCTGCGTGACGACGAACTGGCAGCACGCGCCAGCGGCATCAAGCCTTTGCGAATGTACCTGCTCGCCTTCGGTATCGGCGCAATCTTCGCTGGGCTGTCAGGCTCCATCTTCGCCCGCGTCCAAGGCAGCGTTTCGCCGGACTCCTTCGTGGTGGACCAATCCTTCATGGTCCTGGCCATCGTCGTCCTGGCAGGCCTGAGCAGGCGCGTCTGGCCCGTCATGATCGCCGCAGCTGTCATCATCGCCCTACCCGAGGTACTCCGGGAATTTCAGGAATACCGGATGCTCATCTTCGGCCCCCTCTTGGTCGCTGCGGTCGTCATCCGCGAAAACAGTCACCGCTTCCAGAGGAAGAACAAGCCGACACCCCAGATGCCACCTGCCCCTCCGGTTTCACCGACGGCAGAAGCAATGAGCCTCACCCAGGAGCCCACCTTATGAGCACATTGACAGTTGACGCCCTGACCATCCAATTCGGCGGGGTCAAAGCACTAACGGATGTCAGCTTCAGCCTGAACGCAGGAGTCACAGGCATCATCGGCCCCAACGGTGCGGGGAAGAGTACCCTGTTCAACAGCATTACCGGACTGGTTCCCACCGCCAAACGCCACGGAAAGGTGACATTCAACGGCCAGGACATCACCAAAGCCAACACCGAACAGATCTCCAGACTCGGCATCCGCCGCACCTTCCAGAACATCAAGCTCTTCCCGGAACTCGACGTGCTGGAAAACGTAGCCATCGGCGCACTCAACACCAAGACCGGCATGACGTCGGCGCGCTCCTCCAAGAAGGCCGCAGCCGACGCGCTGGACGAGCTGGACCTGGGCAAAGTCGCCCATCTGAAACCGTCCGAACTGCCGTATGCCACCCAGCGACAGGTTGAGATCGCGCGCTGCCTTGCCGCCAAACCGGAAATCATCCTCCTTGATGAACCCGCTGCCGGTATGCACGCCAACGACCGGGCGGCCCTGGCCGAGCTCATCACCGATCTGGGCAAGAGACTGCTCGTCGTTCTGGTCGAACACGATGTCGGACTGGTCTCCCGCGTCTGCGCCGAACTTGTCGTCCTCGACTTCGGCAAACAGATCGCCTCAGGAACCCCTGCAGAAGTACGTGCCAACCCCGAAGTTATCCGGGCATACCTTGGAAAGGCCTAACGTGAGCGCCCTACTGACCATCGAGAACCTCGTCGCCGGATACGGTTCCATCGAAGCCCTCCACGGTGTCAATCTGGAGATAAACGCCGGGGAAGTCGTCGCGGTTCTCGGCGCCAACGGGGCCGGCAAAACCACCCTGCTGCGCTCCATCAGCGGCATGATCAAACCCAAGAGCGGTGCCATCACCATGGATGGAACGAACATCGCCGGCCACAAAGCCCACAGGGTCCTTCAGCACGGCATCGCCCACGTCGCCGAAGGCCGGGAAATCTTCGGCCGACTTGATGTTGACGACAACCTGAAGTTAGGGGCCTTCATTCACCAGAAAGGAAAACTGGCCGGTCCCGAACTGGACATGGTGTTTGAGCTCTTCCCCCGCCTGGCCGAACGGCGGACACAGGTCGCGGGAACACTCAGTGGTGGAGAGCAGCAAATGCTCGCCATCGCCCGGGCCCTGCTGTCCCGCCCAAAGATCATGCTGCTCGACGAACCATCCATGGGACTTGCGCCGATCATCGTCGGTGCGATCTTCACGGCATTGGAAAAAATCGTCGCCGAAACGTCGTTGACGGTACTGATTGTCGAACAGAATGCCCAGGCAGCGCTTGATCTGGCATCTCGCGGATACCTGCTGGAGTCCGGCACGGTCGCTCAATCCGGCAACTCCCAAGAGCTGAACTCTGCCGCCATTGAGGCGGCATACCTCGGCACGGGCGGGCACTGACATGGCTGCCCACCAGGTCCAAAACACTGGAGAACCCACCGTCCAGGACACAAGCTACGACCGCTTCGGATATGCCATCGACCCTGCCGTCGGCTACGCCCGGGGCCATGTGCTTGCCACAGCTCTGGACGACACCCGCCGGATGGCATGGGCCTGGGAGAAGACCGCTGAACGGGTCCGGGCCTATGGACCATCATCCCTTGCTATCCTCACCGGCAATGCCGGGCAGTTTCCCCTCGCAGCCACGGATCTGGCGCTGTGCAATGAATGGACAGCGCCGGGTATCGGGTGGCCACGTTTGCGGGACCTTGCTCTGGAACATTTGGGTGGTCGGGATGAGGATCAGTTCGTCCTGCTGTCCAGGACATCATCGGTGATCTTCTCCTGGCTGATGCTGCACGGCAGAAACCGAATCGTGCTCTCGGTGGTTCCTAAGAACGGCCATGGGCATTCGAGCATCCACTTCGCCGCAGCTGCCGCGGGATCAAGGATCGTCGAGGTTGAAGCATCCGCCCTCGACGATGACCTCCTGCGGCTCCTACGGCCGGCCTGCGCAGTGATTACCTCGGTGACCAGCAGTATGGAGGAACTGGAAGACCATGAGATCAGTGCCGCGGCTGCCCTCATGCAAACCGTCGGATGCCTGACGTTGCTAGACGACGCGTACGGTGCACGCATTCGGCCGGTGTTCCGGGGACAACAGCGCAGCCTTCAAACAGGAGTAGACGTTGCCGTGACCAACGGGGACAAGGTCGGTCTTGGCGGGCCACGATGCGCTTTAGTCGCCGGCCGGGCCGATCTGGTCAATCAGATGGGTACCTGGGCGGCCGAGGCTGGGACCGACGCGCGCGGTCCCATTGTCATCGGCATGCTTCGGGCTCTGGAAAACTACACCCCGGACCGACTCCTGCAGGATGCCGCAGACGGCGCCGAACTAGGTCATGCGCTGCAGGGACGGTTTGGGTCCCGGTATGTTCAGCAAAGCACCTTGGGACCGAAAATCCTTGAAGAGGATGCCCTGGAGCTCGTTCTGAACAGATGCCAGGGGCATAACCCCCACCAGATACGACCGGCAGAAGTAACAGCAGCCGTGGGCCTGTACGTTCTCCAACACCGCGGGATCGTCACCGTCAATTCCCACGGCCAGCCTGGGGCACGGGTGTCACTGCGACTGAAACCAACGCCGGACAGTCTGGCCACTGCAGGCGGCGCCACGACAATTGTCGAAGCCTTTGAGGAAGGACTTGATTGGGTAGCGATGCACCTTCACCGCCCTGACGATATGCGTTCGATGATCCTGGGCTCCTCCTAGGGTTCCGGTCTTTGTCCGGAGCCTGACACCTTCAACATCCACAACGAGGGACCGCACCGTTAAGGTTCGGTCCCTCGTTGTGGTCAGCCCTTGTCGGTTGTCAATATGGGCCGGCTCAGCCAGCGGCGCGCCTTCATAGCCACATGGAGGTCCAACCGCACGAAACTGTCCAGCGGATCCCTCCCAATCGCTTCCCCGATCCGCCGCAGACGGTGATAGAGGCTCGTACGGTGAATGTGCAGCTCCGTTGCCAATTCTCCGCGGGGACCGTTGAAGTCGTAGATCCTCTCCAGCATGGAGAGCATCTCCTCACCATTGGGCATACGAAGCAACGCCTCGAGGTTCGACGAACGGATGCTCTTGCCCTCACCGGCGCGGCTGAGCTGCTGGTAAATTCCGATGGAGCCAAAATCGGCCTCCGACGGAATGGCGGGGTCAACCGCACGTGCCTGCAGGGCTGCTACAGCGTCCTCGTACAGGTCCGGGAGGGCTCTGGCCGAGCCCGCGCCGAGGCTCATTCCCGCTTCGACATCCGCCGGGCGGGAGGTCTTTGGCAGTCCGTGAAGGACCAAGGATTCGCCGAATCTTTGGCGGACGGCCTGGAGGTCCGGTCCGGAGACCCGACGGGGGACCAAAACAGCTGCGTGATCTGCTGCTGCACCCCAGAGGATGGGTCCCTGAACGAGCCGAAGAGCATCCAACATTGCCTGCCGGGCGAGCCTCTTGCGTTCCTTTGCCCCCGGCGCTGTCGGGGACCTTAGGCCTGGGTGACTCAGCACCAGTATTCTCGGCAGCGCCCCATCGGCAACCGCCAAAACAGCGTCCTCTGGAGGCGCGGCTGCCGCCCGGTGCAGGAATGAGATAAACGCCCGCTCCCTGGACTCTGCTTCAACAGATCCAGGCTCCACGGCTTCCATTACGGTGTAGGCGAAGTCTTCTATACGCACGCCGAAACTCTGGACCGCTTCAAGAATCGGTTCTGGGGCGTCGTCATGATCCCGCGCCTGAATCCACACGTACCCGACGCGAAGGCCCCGGTAGATCAACGGTATGCACACACGGGCCAAGAAACCCATGCTCTTGTTGGGGGGAACCACAAACGGCTTGTTTTGCCGGGACAAATCCAGACTGGATTCCCACGTCTGCGCATCGACCGAAACTGATTTCATCAACACCGATTCGATGCGGGCCCTGTCCGATGTCGGATGGCTCATGTTGTACGCGAGTACGCGCGAATAGACGTCGTCGAGCGTGACGTTGCGTCCCGTGATGCGGGCCACTTCATCGACGATGTCATCGAGTTTACTTTGATCCATTTCCATCCTGACAGACTCCATGGGCTGAATAAGGCCAGTGAAGAAACTACCCCGAAAAAGCCCCCTGACGCTCCACGCTACAGCTGTAGCACGGAGTGGTCTGGAACACTCTACAGCCATCCGATGTGGAGCAGTGCCCCCGTTTCCTACTGTGGATTTATTGGAAATGTGAACCACGCCATAACCGTGGAACAGCTCAGATGGGAAAGAAAAATGACTGAATCACTCGGCTTTGTCGGCCTGGGCAACATTGGAAGCCGTGTTGTGCCGCACCTGCTGAAAGCCGGCCATGAAGTGGCCGTCTTCGACCTGAACAAGGACGCCGTCGCAGCTCTCGTCGATCTGGGGGCACGTGCGGCCGAGTCCCCGTCGGACGCAGCCAAAACCGCCTCCGTCGTGTTCCTCAGCCTGCCCACCTCCCAGATTGTCCGCAGCGTCGTCGCAGACGAGGCGGGCGTCTTCGAAGGAGCAGCTGCAGGCACGGTCATCGTGGACCACAGCACCATCGACCCGGAAACGGCTCGCGACCTCGCAGCCGCCGCAGCCGCCGGTGGCTTCGCCTACCTGGATGCCCCCGTCAGCGGCGGCGTGCAGGGCGCCGAAGCCGGCACTTTGAGCATCATGATCGGCGGAGAGAAAGAAACCGTTGAAAAGGTCCGCCCCGTGATCAGCACCTACGCCGGTAACATCTTCCACGTCGGTCCCAGCGGCTCCGGTCAGGTCATCAAACTTGCCAACAACATCATCACTGCCGTCAATATCGCAGCACTCGGCGAAGGCCTGTCCGCGACGGTCAAGGCCGGCGTCGAGCTCGACACCGCCGTCGAGGTACTGAGCAAGAGCTCCGCCGCAAGCTTCGTCCTGAGCAGCTACTTCCCGCGCACCCTATTTACCGAGGAACGTCCCACCGGGTTCGCCCTGGACTTCATGCTCAAGGACATCAAGCTCTTCCTTGAGTCGGCATTCAAATCCAACATCCCCACGCCGGTGTCAAACATCGTCGGCGACCTGTACCGCATCGGAAACCGCGATGGACGCGGCGGCAAAGACTTCACCTCCGTCGTCGAATTCTACGAAGACTTTTCCGGCATCCGCCTCCAGTCGAAGGGAAACAAGGCATGACCATCACCAACACCGAAACAGGCACCAAAGCAGCCGGGACCGACGCCCCCCAGGTCAGCCAGCTCATCGGCGGGGTCTGGGGCCCCTCCGACAACGGCCAGTGGCGTCCGGTGGAAAACCCGGCCCGCCGTACCACGATTGCCTACATTCCCGACTCGCAGGAATCGGACGTCAACCGTGCCGTCGAGGCAGCGGCCGAAGCGTTCAAGAGCTGGGGCGTGCTCCCCTCCCGTGAACGCGGCAAACTCCTGATCGCCATCGGCGACAAGATCGCCGAACACCAGGAAGAGATCGCCCGGCTTGTCGCCGCTGAAACCGGAAACGCCCTCCGCACACAGGCCCGCGGCGAAGTCGCCTCCGCAGCCGACGTCTTCCGCTTCTACGGCGAAGCAGCCTTCCAGCAGAAGGGCGAGACCTTCCCGTTCGGCGAAAACCTTCTCAGCTACACCGTCCGGGAACCCCTCGGCGTCGTCGGCGGCATCGTCCCTTGGAACGCCCCGGTAATCCTGTCCACCATGAAGATCGCCATGGCCTTGATGACCGGAAACACCCTGGTCCTCAAGACCGCAGAGCTCGCTCCGCTCGGTGTGCTCAAGCTTGCGGAATACGCCAACGAAATCCTTCCGGCAGGTGTCCTGAATGTCCTGACCGGAACCGGCCAGGCCGTCGGCAACCCGCTCAGCCGCCACCCGAAGGTCGCCAAACTGACCTTCACCGGCTCGACCGGTGTCGGCAAGGACATCCTCGCCGCAGCAGCGGACCGTATCGTTCCCGTCACCCTGGAACTCGGCGGCAAATCCCCCGCGATCGTCTTCCCCGACTCCGACGACACCGCCACTGCCCAAGGCGTTATCGCCGGGATGCGCTTCACCCGCCAGGGCCAGTCCTGCACGGCCGGTTCACGTCTGTACCTGCACAAGGACATCTTCGATTCCTTCCTTGAAAAGCTCGCGGCTGAACTGGGCAAGCTCAAGATCGGCGACCCGCTGGATGAGGAAACCGACATGGGCGCCATTGTGAGCGGCAAGCAATACGACACCGTCATCCGCTACATCGAGGGCGCCGTCCAGCAAGGCGGACACCTGGTCACCGGTGGCATCGAGCGCCCCGTCGAAGGCGAAGGCTACTACGTCGCCCCGACCGTCATCGCCGGCGCCGGTGATGACTGGGCCGTAACCCGCGAAGAAGTCTTCGGCCCCGTCTTGGTCGTCATCCCCTGGGACGACGAGAACGATGTCATTGAGGCAGCCAACGACAGCGACTACGGCCTCGCCGGCTATGTCTGGTCCAAGGACATCTCCACCGCTATCCGTACCGCCAACCGCCTCGAAGTGGGCTGGGTACAGATCAACCGCGGCGGCGGGCAGCTGCCAGGTATGTCCTACGGCGGCAACAAGCAAAGCGGTCTTGGACGGGAGTACTCCATCGAAGGGGCGCTGGAAAGCTTCACCAACGTCAAGAACATCACCATCGCCATCTAGCGCCACCCCGGCACACGGCATCAGCGCCCGGGGGGAACTCTCTCCCCGGGCGCAGCTGCATCCACTTACATCCCGGCCACAGTAAAGGACAACCACCATGGCCACCCCCACAAAATCCGAGGGTCTGACCGAAGACGGTCTCGCTCTCGGACTCACCGCCCGCCACATCAAGATGATCGCCGTCGGCGGCTCCATCGGTGTCGGCCTCTTCCTCGGTTCCGGCAAAGGAATTTCTGTAGCCGGTCCCTCCCTGGTCCTCGTCTACGCGGTGGTCGGTGCCTTCATCTTCATCATCATGCGCGCCCTGGGCGAACTGCTGATGTACCGGCCGGTATCAGGTAGCTTCGCCGAATACGCCCGTGAATTCCTCGGCCCGGCCTACGGATTCATCACCGGCTGGGGCTACTGGATCACCTGGACCCTGATCGGAATGACAGAAATCACCGCCGCAGGTATTTTCGTAAACTTCTGGTTCCCGGAAATCCCCCAATGGGTCACCGCGCTGGTAGCCCTCGTCGCACTCGTTCTCCTCAATCTACTGAAGGTCGGCGCCTTCGGCGAAGCCGAGTTCTGGTTCGCCTCCATCAAGGTCATCGCAATTGTCGGCCTCATTCTCGGCGGACTCGCCGTCATCATTTTCGGCATCGGACCTGCCGGAGAACACGCAAGCTTCTCCAACCTGTGGAACCTCAACGTCGAGGGAACCCAGGGCGGATTCGCCCCCTTCGGGATCGTGGGCATCCTTTTCGCAATCCAGATCGCCGTCTTCTCCTACCAGGGCGCAGAACTGCTGGGCATGACCGCATCCGAAACCCAAAACCGTCGCAAGGTCATCCCCAAGGCCATCAACAGCGTCCCGTTCCGCATTGTCCTGTTCTACGTCGGATCACTGGTGATCCTCATGTCAGTGATCGAATGGAACAAATTCAGCGGGAACCAGAGCCCCTTCGTCCAGGCGCTCGAACAGATCGGTATCCCGGCAGCAGCCGGCCTCATGAACTTCGTTGTTCTGACCTCAGCGCTCTCCTCCTGCAGCTCTGGGCTGTTCTCCAACGCCCGCCTGCTCAAGCGACTGGCCACCGATGGTGTAGCACCGAAGCTCTTTGATTCGACGAACCGCCACCACGTACCGGCCGCCGCCGTTCTGGCGTCCGGCGGCTTCATGCTCCTCGGCGTGCTCCTGAACGCCGTGGTCCCAGAACAGGCGTTCCAGTACCTTCTTGCCGTCTGTTCGCTGGCTGCCCTGTGGACGTGGGGAGTCATTGTCGCCACCCAGATGGCCTACCGCCGCAAAGTCGCTAAGGGCCTGGTGCCCGCATCGGACTTCAAGCTTCCCGCAGCCAAGATCCTGGCTCCTGCCGTTCTGGTGTTCCTGGCCGGTGTTGTCGTCCTGATGGCGTTCGACGAGGGATCCCGGATAGCACTGTACGCACTGCCCTTTTGGGCTGCTGCCCTGATCGGCGGCTACTACCTCTCCAAGAAGTTCAATCCGCGTCACGCCCTCTTCGAACGTCCAGTCGTCAACACCATTGAAACTGGGGCCGGCTCGGAATCAGCCTCAGAAAAGGCGATCCGATGAATCAGTCACTGACAACAGTGCGGCCAGCAACATCCTCGACGGCTCCTTGGGCCTCGTCGGCGGCCCAAGACCGGCTCCGTTTCCTGGAACAGACCCACACAGAATCCACTCCCGATCGTGTAGCGGCCAGCGTGGCTGTGTCGCAGGCAGCATTCCGGCGGCGGATCGACGTTCAGGGCATCAGCCTGTACGCCGGAAGCAACGTAGTGTCTCCCGCCGTCGAAGCCGCCCATGACACCGCCATGGCCACCAGGCCGGCTCTCGGTTGGCCCGGCGAAAAAGTACAGCCCGGTGTCCAGGAAATCGAGGAGCTGGAAGTCATCACATCGCGTCAGGTCGCCTGCGCGATGAATGCCGCGTACGCAGAAGTCCGTTTCCTGACAGCTACCATGGCCAACCTCGCCGCGTACATCGCCTTCACCCAGCCTGGTGACACGATCGCTATTCTCTCCCCCGAGAGCGGCAGCCACGCAAGCCACCAGCAGCAGGGCACCGCAGGAATCCGGGGGCTGCGAACCGTCTTCCTGCCTTACGACGCGGAAACGTTCGACGTGGATCCCACCCGCATCGAACGGTTTGTGGACGAGACACAGCCCAAGCTGATTCTTGTCGGAGGCAGCGTCACGCTGTTCCCGCATGACCTCGCCGTCATAAGGGCAGCAGCCGACAGAGTAGGGGCGTTCCTCCTCTACGATGCGTCCCACACGGCAGGCCTGATCGCTGCAGGGCTCTTCCAGAAACCTTTGGCCGAGGGAGCGCACGCCGTGACTTTTTCGACCTACAAGACCTTCGCCGGACCCGCCGGCGGTGCCGCTGTCACCAACGACCCCGCCATCGCGGAAAAGCTCTCAAATGCCGCGTATCCGGTATTGTCCTCGAACTACGACGCATCCCGGCTGGGTCCTTTGGCCGTGGCAGCAGCCGAAGCCGCTGCGCAAAGCCCGGCCTGGGCCGAGCCTACGGTCGCACTGGCCAAAGGAGTAGGACAACACCTCGAAGAACTGGGTCTGACCGTTTTGGGAAGCAACCGCGGGTTCACTGAAACACACCAGGTCGTGGTCGACGCAACAGGACATGGCGGCGGACAGGAAGTCGTGCGCAAACTCGAACGCGTGGGACTGTACGCAGGAGCCTGCCGCATACCGCGGCAAAACGCAAAGTCTGGCCCGCAAGGCTTGAGACTCGGCCTCCAAGAAGCTGTCCGGCGGGGAGCAACCATCTCCCATGCAGGACGCATTGCCGAGATCATCTATCAGGGTGTTACTTCCTGGCCCGACAAACTCGACAACAGCCAAGTCGCGCATCTTCGTCAGTCCTTCGGAAACGACATCTGGGGCCGCCCGGCCACCGGGCTGCACCCCTAAGGTCTGGCGACCATGCGGCAGCGGGTTGTGGACCCATCGCGGGGTCGGATCCACAGCCTGCTGCCCCTAAAAGTTCGTTCGACTCTTAACACCATCCACGCAAGAGGAACCCATGCAGTATCACCGCCAGCATGATTGGCAACCGGTCCAAGGGGAAACCGTCCAAATCCGCAACAAAGGCCGAGTCGTCCGAGAGGGAATGGTCGACGCAGTGACACTAGACGACTCCATACTTTGGCTTGCTGCAGAGGGCAACACCCCACGCCAAATGGCTTGCAAGAACGACGGAGACGAAGTCTGGATCATCTACAGGTGGGAGACCACCGAAACCAGCAACACTTGAACAACCGCCCCAGGATCATTGGATCCCTCCAGCAGAAAGACAGAAATGCCCGTCAGCGTCTTCGACCTCTTCAGCATCGGCGTCGGACCCTCCAGTTCCCACACCGTCGGACCCATGCGCGCCGCCGCACGTTTCAGCAGCGCCGTGCAGCAAATGGGGGCCCTGGACAGGACCAGCCAAATACACGTCGACCTCTACGGTTCCCTCGCAGCGACTGGCAACGGCCACGGAACACTGACAGCGGTAGCAATCGGGTTGGAGGGCATCTATCCGGAGGACGTCGAACCTGCTGCCCTTGAGGAATCCCTTGATCGGATCCGCCAGTCCGGCAAACTGAATCTGGCAGGAAGTCACCCCATTTCCTTCGCCATCGAACGGATAGTCCTGCGTCCGTTGACCCTGCTGGCACGCCACACCAACGGAATGAAATTCACAGCGGTGGATTTGAGCGGGAATACGTTGCTGGAAGAAACATACTTCTCCATCGGCGGCGGCTTCATCGTACGAGAAGGCGAAGACGAGGCCATAGAAAAGAGTGGTAGTCTTCCGCTGCCTTTTCCCTACAGCTCAGCCGTGGAACTGCTCAACCACTGCACCACAACGGGCGTGCGCATAAGCGAAATCATGCTGACCAATGAACTCGTTCACCGGGATGAAAATGAGATCCGCTCCGGTCTGCTGAAGATCCACGCGGTCATGGAAGACTGCATCAAACGCAGCATTACCCGCCAAGGGAGCCTCCCCGGAGGACTCAACGTCCGACGTCGGGCGAAGACATGGTTCGACAAACTTAGCCTCGAAGACCCCGACTTCGATCCCTTCTTCGCTCCCGACTGGGTCAACCTGATGGCCATGGCAGTCAACGAGGAAAATGCCTCCGGAGGGCGCGTTGTCACAGCTCCCACCAACGGGGCCGCCGGCATCATTCCAGCCGTTCTCTACTACGCCACTACCTACATACCGAAAATAGCAAAAGCCACTCAAACCGACCGAAACGATGCAATCGTTAGGTTCCTCCTCACCGCAGGAGCGATAGGTGTTCTCTACAAAGAACGAGCATCCATATCCGGTGCCGAAGTGGGCTGCCAGGGAGAAGTCGGCTCCGCCGCATCCATGGCCGCCGCAGGCCTCGCTGAATTACTCGGAGGTACCCCCCAACAAGTCGAAAATGCTGCAGAAATTGCCATGGAACACAACCTTGGCCTGACCTGCGACCCCATCGGCGGCCTGGTACAAGTCCCCTGCATCGAACGCAACGCCATAGCCGCAAACAAAGCGATCAACGCAGCCCGCATGGCACTCCGCGGTGACGGGCAGCATCACGTCACTCTCGATCAAGTCATCGAAACCATGCGACAAACAGGCATGGATATGAGCGACAAGTATAAGGAAACCGCAATGGGCGGATTGGCCGTAAACGTTCCCCTCTGCTGATGCGGTACCCGCGTCACCCCACGGCTCGCCCCTAAAGAGCTTGGAGGGCGTCACTCTGATGCCGTGACTAAACTTCCGGTGGTGGGACATACTGTCGATCTTTCGAGATCAGCCACGAGTATCGCTTCGACTTGTTACACATCATCTGGACGAGCGGGTTCGCCGCCATTGCCGAGTCAGTCCAATACGGCGTGGATGAAGGCCTTGCCAGGGTTGCGAATCAGGCGTCGGGGTTTAGTAGCGCTGATCTGACCCGAGCGCATCTTCAACTCCTGATGTACAAAGCCGAAATAGCCGGGTTCTTCAATGGCAATGGATTACTACTGACTCCAACTACTTCCAGCCCTTCCTTCACGACCGGCACGACAACCCCGAAAACGTGAACGGAGTTACGGCCAACTATCTGGACGGGGCTTGGTTCACTAATGCCCTCAACCTCAGTGAACGTCCACCGGTCGCACTCCCCCATGGCTCTACCCCCGCAGGACTGTCCATGGACATCCAGCTCGTGTTGCAACACGACCCCGAGGTAAGGCTGATCTCCGCCGCTCCCGGACCGAATAATCCTTTGGGATGCCACAGCTTGCAGAAGCATGCAGCCCGCTCCAGGTTAGGAAGCGGACGAGCACGCGGAACCAGCGGGCATAGTCTTTTGGCCCTCCCGCCGCTTCTCGGGCGAGAACATTAGATTCAAGCTGCAGCGGGTGGTTCCGAGCCATCTTCCCGAAAAGCGTTGGAAGCAGGCAAACCAGATACCTAGCGCGCCAAGACGTGCCCTGCCTATATGGGGACGTGCAGGTGTCCGTGCTGAAGAACGTATGCGCCTGTTGATTCCGCCATGCACAAGTACCGACCAGAGAGCGCGCTTTGGCAGCTCGACGGAAGCGCCTACCCTCCCGGGCGGTTGGGTTGCTCAGGCACCTCGAACCCTCGAAGATGTCACCGCACACGGTACCGTTGAGTCGCTGGAACCAGCAGAGACCATACTTCTTCTGCCCTGAAGGCTCAACATTTCAGAACGGCGGGACCCGACCCTCCATGAAGGACACGGAGGTTGACACGTCCGGACTCGCCATTCTGAACCGCTGTTGATCATAGAAAGGGCACGTCCTGGTGCGTTTGGTAGTGTTTCTGCGCGTTAGGGGCAAGTTCGTGCGCAAATGGCGCGGTCAGCAAGCCGACCGCGCCATTTCACGCCGTTGTAGCGTAGCCTCCTATGCCATGAGCCTCGAGTGAAGTCCGGACTGCGACCTTCGAATCCGGTCAGCTTGGACCCTTGTCGCCACTGAACATGTCGATCTGTCTCGCAATGAAGACCGGGTTCTCGGGGCCATGGTTAGAAGTGGAGACCGTCTATGCCAGCACCGTTACCCTACGATGTAGGCGAATGAAGGGCTGATGTCGAAGATGTTCGAAGGAACACGGCTCGCAGACGAGGACAGGTTGGCTGCAATCGGCACAAGCGAAAGGTCTTGCTCGAACAACGTGTTGATCTGGTCGACCACCCCGGCGCGGGCCTCGTCACGAGTGGTGCCAAGTTGATCGAGCAGTTCATTCATCTTTGGTGACGAGTAACCGGTGTAGAAGCCCTGGAGGGCCGGGCCGAGCTGGAAGGGAAGAAGTGCGTCAGGGAAGTCGCCGTTTTCATACGTGAAGGCCACGAGAATGTCGAAATCCGCATCATTCGATCGCTGAACCATGGCGGCCGTTTCCATCTTGTTGATGTTCATGGTTATGCCAATTTCCTTGAGGTTCTGCTGTAGAACCACTGCAATGTCGTTCGATGGTTCGTCGGTGGAGTCGACGATGAGCTGCAGTGTGCAGCCCGTCTCGCACTTCGTCCCCGCGAGGTAGCGCTTGGCGCTGTCCAATTCGGGTGTCGCTGGGAGGAACGGGCGGCTGTATTGGGAGGACGGGGCAAACAGGCCCAACGCGGGTACGTTCATCCCGGCCCATGCGACCTTGTTGATCTGCTCGCGGTTAATCGCGCGGGCAATGGCTTGGCGGATGTTGACATCGCCGAGCACGCCCAGCTCGTTCAGTGACAGTGTCTGAATCCCGTTCACGCCCACGGTAGTGCGCGCTTCCAAAGGCGCAGAGAGCTGACTAAGCACCTTGGGAGAGACGCCATCTGCGAAGTCGATCTCGCCTCCCTGGACTTGGGCGAGGCGTGCAGCAGAGTCGGCGATTTTCTTGAACGTTATACTCTTCGCTGTGGGCTTCGTGCCGGCGTAATTGGGATTCGCCGTGAGTTTGATTTCACTTGGGTTTACGGTCTCGATGCCAAATTTCCCGGCTGTTGGCACGGGTGTTTCATAGAGCTTCTCCCCCCTGGCCTCGATCACCTCGGAGGGGATGATCGCGGCCTGCGGGGTAGCGAGAATCCACGGAAGAGAGGGATAGGCCCTCTTGAGGTTGAACATGACGGTGAGGTCATCCTTGGCAGTCACCGACTTGATGGGCGCAAACTTGTAGGCAAAGGCGTTGGTGGCGTCCGCGAGATGGTGTTCGAACGACGCGACGACGTCCGCAGACGTTAGGTCGGTCCCGTCGGAGAACTTCAGGCCGGGACGCAGGGTAATGGTGAAGTCCGTCTCGGTCTCTTTGATCGCATCTGCAAGGCCGTTGGATGTGCCCTTACCGTCGTCGTTGAGAGTAGTCAGCGTGCCCGACGCGAGACCCATGATCGATATGTCTTGTCGAGAGTACGCCTGTCCTGGGTCCAAGACCTGAGGAACCGAGGCCACTCCGACTGTGAGGGAGTCGAAATTTGCCGCCGGCTCACTGCCACTACAGCCCACGAGTAAACTCGCCATTCCGGCCACCGCGATCCAACTTGCTATCGTCCGCTTCGTATTCAAGGTATGTCCTTCGTCTTCTTTGATGATTGCTGGCGCACTCGCCGCTCTAGGTGATGTGTCGAAGGTCCCCGGCGTACCCCGCAGTTGCTGTAGCGCTGCTGGCAGCCATGCCCTTCAAATCCGACGCCACCTGCACTGCGTTGGCTGGTGCGGGTGGTGTCTTACGCATGATGCGCTGGTGGGTGAGCGCTCAAGTATCCAGCAGTCGACAGATCTGCACTGCCCTATGCCCCCGCCAGTTTAGGTGTGTCGATGATTGGTGTTTCGAGCAGCATACGTCCGGCTTTAGTACATGCACAACCCTGTACCGCACGTTACGTCTCACAGGATTATCCTGTGGATTTGTGTATCGGTTCTTGGCGTCTTCCGGGCCGCTCGCCAGCGCCCGCCCGGAGTCGTTGATAACTTATCCTTTAAGGCTTAGCCAAAGGGTTGCCCTATGCCTCCTGCGGTGATCATAGGGGCTTGTGGACCGAATTGAGCTTGCATAAAGTCGATTCATCCTCCGTGGGCAGACCCAGGCGGGTCCTGCCTGGCCCATCATTATCCGGAACAACAAGTCCAAAGCAAGGAACACTGTGTCACACGCTCTCCGCAGCTATACGAACACCCTCAGCTACCGTGCCGGCGATGCCGTCTCCTTATACTGTGACGGCGAAGCGCAGGACGTGCGGGTATCACTTAAACGACTTGTGCATTCGAGCGATGCCACGACGGACTTGGCAGTCGCGTGGGATGCGGAAGGAACGTATCAGGTTCGCAAGCAAAGGACTTGCCTCGGCTCATTCGCGACTGCGCCTATTGGGACGCTCACTGGAGCTGAGCTCACGGTGGGCCTGTTCTTCTGGTTGGCCTCCGGCCGGTTGGAGGGCACGCGCACGCTATGGAGCATCACATCGCCGGAGGGCGGGACGGCATCCGCGCAACTCAACGGCCAGATGTTGTCGGTCACCGTGGGTGAGAAAACAACAGACCTGGACGTGACTGTGCGCCCCTATGTCTGGTATTTCCTTGGCGTGGTGGTGGAGGACGGCGTGGCATCAATTGAGCTCATCTCGACCGACCTGTTGCGTGGCGACTCAGCCTCATCCACCTTTGCGTCGGGAGCGCCGTTCCATTCCAGCGCCGCGCTGACCGCAACTCTTGCGGGGAGAAACCCGCAAGGCATTGCAAGGGATTCGGGCCTCGTACGGGGCCACGCCGTGGACCTCTTTACCGGCAAGATTGGGGGGTTCTTCGTCTCAAGCGCAGCGCTTGACTCCAGTACATTACAGGACATCGCATCTGGAGCTATCGGAGCGTCGGATGCTGGTGGCCCCGATGTGATAGCGCGTTGGGACTTCTCCCCGTTCAGTGCTGGCGACGATCCCAACGTCATCATCGACCGCGCGAGCGGATCATTGGTCCCCCTCGTAAACTTGCCCACGCAAGGCGTTAGCGGGCGCTTCTTTGATGGAAGCGAAACTGACTACCGACACAATCCATCGCACTATGCGGCAGTGCACTTCCATTCCTCCGACATGTCGGATGCCGGCTGGGATCCCCTGCTGACCGCGAAGCTCCCTTCCGACCTCCCCAGCGGTGTCTACGCAATAGAGATTGCCGGGCCGACGTCCACCGACCTGATGCCGCTCTTCGTGACCCCGGCGGTCGGGGACATCACCGGCCGCAAAGTGGCCGTGGTGTTACCGACGTTCTGCTACCTCGCCTACGGTAACGAAGGCATGTACGCCTCGGGTGACCCGTCCACGTGGACAAACTCCGGGCTGGTTAAGGTATCGGCGGAGGATGCCGCACGCGTGGGCGACTCCACCTACGGCCTGTCTCTGTACGACTTTCACCCGGACGGAAGCGCCGTAGCCTACTCCTCGACCCGGCGCCCGATCGTGAACATGCGCCGCGGCTACAAGATGTGGCTGTTCGAGGCTGGGCGCGGCTTCTCTGCCGACATGTACCTCGTGGAGTGGCTCGAGAGCCGTGGGATCGAATACGACATCCTCACCGACTATGAGGTACACGCCGGAGGAGCCAGTGCGCTTAAGCCGTACTCCGCGGTGATCTCCGGCATGCACCCCGAATACACCACAGCCGAGCAACTGGATGCCTTCCAGACCTACCGGGATTCCGGCGGTGGATTGATGTATCTCGGCGGTAACGGCTGGTACTGGGTGACAGGTGTCTACTCTTCTGCCGGCCTCACAGTCGAGATCCGACGCGGGCACGCGGGACCGCTCGTCTGGATGGCATCGTACCCCGGCGAAGTCACTCTCATGTCCGGTAAACAGCCTGGTGGCCTTTGGAGGCACCGGGGCAGGGCCCCGCAAAAGATCTTCGGAGTCGGTATGGCTGCGCAGGGATGGAGCAAGTCTTACCCTTACTACCGCAGCAAGGCAGCAGCGTCCGACCCCTCGGCCGCCTGGATCCTGGAAGGTGTAGAGGAAGACCCCATCGGCGACTACGGCGCCTTGATGGGCGGCGCGGCCGGTGACGAGATCGATCGCGCCGACTTGTTCCTGGGAACTCCGTATCACGCCACCCTCGTCGCCAGTTCCCGCGGCCACGACAACTACTATCAACGCGTTCCGGAAGAAACCGGCGCTACACAGCCCAGCCCCAACTCGCCGGGTGGCGAGGACGATCCTGAAGTGCACTCAGACATCATCTACTTCCGCACGCCGGGCGGAGGCGAGGTGTTTTCTGCGGGGTCAATGGCCTGGTCCGGTGCCCTCAACCACAACGGAGGAGACAACGGTGTCTCACGGATGACCGAAAATGTCCTACGGCGGTTTCTCGCAAACCGTTCGTAGTCGACCCCATCTCATCGACAACGGCCTGCTGAACAGGTGGGTGGCAGTTGCCGATTGGCCGCAGGGACCAGGTCCGATCGAATCCTGGTCCCTGCGGATCACGCGCTGCTTTCAGTCGTGAATGCGCCTTTAGTGTTTGCTCCCTGAGGCCCGAAGAAGTTCATCGCCAATCTTGGTGAGCTCACTGCGGTGGCTGATAATTTCGCGGGCGTGCGCTGCGAGGCGGCGGTCTTCGGACGTGCGTTCGTCGATCGATGCTGGGCGAGGTTGGTCATTTGGAGCTGAGAAGATCATCATGCATCGGGTGGTGAGCGACGCCTGGTCAGGCGTTCTGGGCGGTGCTGACCGGACAAGGATGCTGATGTGGATGTCCGTTCCGGAGACGAGAATTGCTCTTGCATCGACTTCCACGATGTCGCCAATACGTATCGGGCGGTGGAAGTGGATGCCGCCCGAGTACCTGGCCCTGACGTGTACAGCGCCCAGGAGGACGGCGCAGGTAGCGGCCGCTTCGTGGATCCAACGCATAACGGTGCCGCCGTGAGCGTTGCCTGCCCAGTTGGCGGTGTTGTCGCCGGCCACGAAGCGGAGCGTGCTGCGTGGAGCAGTTCCTTGGCCGGAGTAGCGTTCGGCCAACATGGCGTCTTTGATGCGTGTGCGCACGGGGATACGTTCCAGAGCCAGTTTTTGGCGCGCGGCATCGTCGATGCTGCGGGGCTCCCAGGCCCTGACGGGGTGCGGTTTGCCGTGTTCGTCGACGGCCACAAGCACCAGGATGCAGTGCATGGCACGGTTGAATTCAGTGTCATGCAGGCCTCTGGCGTGCACGGAGACAAGGACGTGGACGCTGGAGGTTCCGGTGTGGATCACTTTGGCGCCGACTTCCACGACGGCGCCAGGGCCGATGGTTCCGTCGTAGTGGACGTTGCCGACGTATGCAGTGACGCAATAGCTGGTGCTCCACGCGGCGGCGCAGGCGTAGCCTGCACGGTCGATCCACTCGAGGACTCTTCCGGCTTGGACGTGTTTTCCCGTGTGGTCCATGTCCTGGGGTGAGGTCAGGAAGCGCAGGGTGAGCCTGTCGTTGGTGAATGCTTGCAGGCTGGGTGGGGTGTTGACGTTGATGGTCCTGTCCGTTCTAGTGCGTGAGGTTAGCGGGGCGGAAGCAGTATGGGTGCGGAAATGCGAAAGCGCTGTCCAGGCAAATTACTCCCGACAGCGCCTTCACATCCGAGTCCTCTACTTTGCAGCGACCGCGGCCATCATCTCGACGAGGGGAGCAAAGAACTCGAGGTCCTCGGCCGTTCTGTCTTCCAGCACGCTGAAATACACGACGGCGGTATCTGTCTCGTGATTCACGAGCAGGTACTGTCCTCC
Source organism: Arthrobacter sp. StoSoilA2 (assembly GCF_019977195.1). Taxonomy (NCBI): domain Bacteria; kingdom Bacillati; phylum Actinomycetota; class Actinomycetes; order Micrococcales; family Micrococcaceae; genus Arthrobacter; species Arthrobacter sp. StoSoilA2. The sequence goes on along the minus strand of NZ_AP024643.1, from coordinate 2,257,166 downwards.
CCAACCGCCGTGGCCAACGAATGTACCGTTCGTGCTCATTTGGCGGTTGTAGCGAATGTATCCGCTGGCTGTCGGCCATGAGGGCCCGCTCGTGTCGCTGCGCGTCTCTGCCATGAACGTGGCATCACCCACCCGGCGGCCATCGACTCCTTCGCCGCCGCGGGCGAACAGCAGCCCATATCGGGCGAGATCGCGGGCGGTGAGCGAGGCCCCGCCCGCGAGCACTGGTACACCTGCCCGGTCGCAGCTGATGTGCAGGCATCCTTCAAGACCTGCGGCTTCCACGATCTCGATGAGCCAGTCCCTCAGGGGCCGGCCACTGACCCGTTCTACAATCCAGGCCAGGACCTCGGTGTTGGCCGATTTATAGTCCAGGTCGCCTGCGTGATTCGTCAGGTCATTTCCCGTGACGCCGCAGAGGAAGGAGCGGATCGTGTTTTCTTCCTGGCCTTCGCGCGGAGGGCGCCAGCCGATGGCGGCGTCGAGGTCGAAGACCGAGGCGTTGGGATCGCTCCAGTCCTCGGTGTAGTCGTTGACGACATTCATATTGGCGACATCTTTCACTGTCGCCGTAGCGTAACCCGAGCCGATCTCTGGTAGATAAGTCCCTACCGTCTCATTGAGGTCGACGAGCCCCTCTGCGACCACGCGGCCCAGCATCAGGTTGAGCGTTGTCTTGGTGATTGATTGGATGGAGTGGGGTTTTTCCGGGCCGAAATCCGGAGCGTAGGCCTCGTAGAGGACCCGATCGCCGCGCACTACAGCGAAAGCAGAGAAGTGTGGGACGGCCAGAAACCGTGCAACTCCGGACTGTTCGCCGATGGTCCAGTCTGTTTCTTTTCTCAGAGGCAGGAACCCGGGAGCGCGCAAGGTCATTCCGTAGCGAGTTGTGGTGTGCAGGTTATGCCAGCCGTGTCGACGATGGTCGGAAACCTCCCATCGCGGCTTGTCATCGTAGGTGATGGCGAGATCCGGGTTGGGAATAGAGTCGAGTGTCATAAAGACAGGCCTTTCATTGTTTTATCGCGTGAGAGCATGCCCGCCAGGCATCGGCGGTTTCTACTGTTAGCCATTGTCTGAATACGTTGCCGTGCTGCCCCCTAGAGGACCGAGTCGATCAGGCTCCGTGTATAGGGGTGGGCCGGGGAATTGAGCAGCCCATCGGTTGCCCCTTGTTCAACGACTTCGCCGCGTCGCATGACAATCGCGGAGTCGGTGAGGTAGCTGACGACATTGAGGTCGTGGGAGATCAGGACCAGGCCGATGCCTTGTTCTTGCCGCAGGTCACTCAACAGGTTGAGAATCTGGGCTTGAACTGAGACGTCAAGGGCAGAGGTTGGCTCGTCAGCGACGATGACCGACGGATTGGCCGCCAGCGCCCGGGCGATCCCCACTCGCTGGCATTGACCACCGCTCATTTCCCCAGGGCGTTTGTCAATGGCCAGACCGGTCAGTCCCACCTTGTGAAGCATCTCGCGTGCGCGTTCAGATGCTTCAGCCTTTGCCGCTCCGCTGCAGGCTTCGTAGACCTCGGAAACTGTCCTCAAAGCCGTCATCCGGGGATTAAGAGCAGTGTAGGGATTCTGGAACACCATCTGCACCGCGAGGCGGAGCGGGTCGCGTCGGCGGACCGAACTCCACGGCCGTCCGCCCACCGTGACGGTGCCGGTGGTGGGTGTCAACATGCCAACGAGAAGGCTGGCCAAGGTGCTTTTACCTGATCCGCTTTCGCCGACGATTCCGATCGCAGCGCCTTCCGGGACTGCCAAGCTAACGTTTTTGACGACAGCCGGACCGGATCCGTAGGCGAAGGTGACGTCGGATGCGACAAGAACCCCTCCCGCTGCAGGTACCGTGCGATTGATGCTGCCTTCAGGCTCCATCGGATTCACTTCCACCAGGTCTTGGTCACTGATTATATGTTTCATGCTGCTCCAGCGCTCTCAAGTGCTCCGATTTCGTGGACGCGGCGGCAAGCGACAAGCTGTCCGGAGTCAGTTGCTTCCAGTGTTGGGACTGCTTCGTTGCATGCGGTTTGTGCATATTTGCACCGCGGCGCGAAACGGCATCCGCTCGGCCAGGCATCCGGACTGGCCGGCGCTCCTGGTATGCCGACCAGCCGACCGGTGCGTCCGATGGTCGGGCGGGCTTCCAGCAATGCTTTCGTGTAGGGATGCCGGGGGTGCTGCAGGATCGTCTCAGTGGGTCCGTGCTCGACGACCATGCCTGAGTACATCACAGCAACGGTCTCCGTGGCGGCTGAGACGACACCGAGGTCATGGCTGACCAAGACCATTGCCATGTCCTCCTCGCGGGTCAGTTGTCCGAGAAGCTCCACGATCTCCTTCTGGACGGAAACATCCAGAGCCGTTGTCGGTTCGTCTGCGATGAGCAATTTCGGCCGACCTGCGATTGCCAGAGCGATCATGACCCGTTGCCGCATTCCTCCTGAGAGTTGATGAGGATACTGCCGCAAGATGCGTTCGGGGTCGCGGAGTCCGACCCGCTCGAGCAGTTGCGCTGCCCGGTTTTTGGGCCCAAGTCCGTCGTCGGCGTCGAGCGCTTTGATGGTCTCGATGAGGTGGGCGCCGATGCGCATTAGAGGGTTAAGAGCTGAAAGCGAGTTCTGCGGGACGAGCGATACCGTTCGCCCGTACAGGTCCGCGTAGGCCTTTGGCTTCGTTAGGTCGCGCCCATCGAGCGTCAGAGTGCCATGTGTGATGCTTCCACCGATCGCTGGCAGGGATCCAGCGATGGCCCGACAGGTCAGGCTTTTTCCCGAACCCGTCTCACCCACGATTCCGACGGCGCTGCCTTTGTTAACGGCTAAATCGACGCTCGAAACGAGTTGACGGCCATCGATCTCTATGGCGACATTGGAGGCTTGTAGAAGAAGTGTTTGGGTCATGTCAAACGTGCCCTTCGCGTATTTGAAATGAGCGAATCAACAACCATCATTACCCCGGTACCAAGAACCAGCACCACGCCGACGGTTGACAAAGAGATCCACCAAGCTTGGGATAGAACGCCCCGGCCTTCGTACATGATGCTGCCCCACTCCGGGGTTGGGGGTTGGATGCCGGCGCCCAGGAAGGGCAGGGCAGCGATGAGTGCCACGATGCCGAGTGTGTCGGCGACAGCGAATGTGGCCGTTGTAGGCGAGACCGATGGCAGAAGGTGCCGTACGACAATGCGTGGACGTGAGTAGCCGAGCAGACTCGTGGCCGCGATGAAGTCCTCCTGCCGCAAGACGTGCGTACGAGCTCGTGCGAGGCGCGCATAGGTGGTCCAATTTACGAGCCAGGTGGCAGCCAGCACCGACGCTGCACCTGGCGGTAACGGTGGAATCTGGGCTTCAGGCCCCAAGATGAGCACGATCAAGAGGACCACGATCATGAAGGGGAAAGCGATCAGGCCGTCCGTGAACCGCATTGCAACAACGTCAAGTGTCCGGCTGCGACTCGCCCCGATAACCGTGCCAATCACAGTTCCCGTGACGAGGGGCACTATCACTCCCAACGCCGCCAAGGCCAGGTCGAGTCGGCCAGCGGTAAACACCCGGATAAAGACATCGCGCCCTACCGTATCCGTGCCGAAGGGATGTTGGGCGGACGGAGGCTGGAGCGGAGCGGCGACAAGCGCGTTCGGGTCCGTAGTGTTCACGATCGGTATCACCACAGACGCGAGAATCACAGCGGCGATCAGTCCGATGCCGACCCGCAACTCGAGTCGTCGTGGGCGGCGGCGGCGGGCAGGGACGAGGCCGGGGGCTTCGGCTGCTACTACGGCCATTAGTGGCTCCTTCTAAGGCGGGGATCGGCAGCGATGTTGGCGAGGTCTGCGAGCAGGTTGAACACGACGATGGATAGCGCTGTGATGAGCGCGATTCCCTGCACGACGGGAAGGTCTCTGGAGCCCATCGCCTCGAGCAGTTTCGCTCCGAGGCCAGGCAGTGCGAAGACGGACTCTACGATCACGGCGCCGCTGACAAGAAATCCAGCGTTGAGACCGACCAGCGGGATGACGGGGAGAATCGCGTTTGGAAGGATGTGACGCAGCACGATACGGGAGCGTGGGACGCCCCTCGTGCGCGCTGCCTGCACAAATGGTTCGCCGATTGTGTCCAGCGCGGCCTGCCGCACTGCCCGAGCAATCAGGGAACCGAGGTAGATGGTAAGTGCCAGTGCCGGAAGCCAAATGTATCGAGCATTTCCCGGCCAAGAGCCTGCCCACCCGCCAGCGGGGGCGAGTTTGAGCTGGACGGAGACGACGTAGAGCAGAATCAAGCCTGCCATGAAACCTGGCAGTGCCAGCAGGACAGTCATTACCAACCGGCCGGCGAGATCAGCTTCGGGGCGGCGGACCAACGCAAGCCATAGCCCTACGCCCACGCCGCTAACGATTGAGAAGACGAGGGCTACGGCCGCAAGACTGGCCGTGACCGCTAAGGCAGGAAGGATGAGTGAGAGGACATCCTGGCCGCGGACGGCGAAAGAGGTGCCCAAGTCCCCTTGGAACAATTTGGCCACTGACTCGCCAAGCTGTTGACTCATCGGCAGGTCGAGGCCAAGTTCACCGCGCAGGGCACTGACCGCCTCCGGCGATGCCCGGGAGCCGAGAATGGCCCTTGCTGGGTCGCCGGGAATGAGCCTCACCAGCGCGCCGGTGCCGACCGTTACGAATAACGCGACCAGGACAATCTGAAGGACTCTCCCAAACAGGATACGTAATACGGCAATCATTTTCTTATCTCCACCCCGTGCGAGATCTCAGTGTTGAATCGACGAACGGGTTCGGGTCGGCTATCGAACATGGTAAAAAAGGGTCGAGTCGAGGCCGAAGCGCTCCGAAGGTATCCTGCTGGCGGAGTTGACCATGTAGTCGGCAATCGGGGCCAGTGGCAAATCCTCCTCAAACAAGGTCTTGACCTGATCGAGCGTTGAGTCCGCCTCGGACCCACTAGCGGTTTTGAGTTTTTCGAGAAGCTGAGTCATCTCCGGGTTGTTGTAACCCGTGCGCAGTGCTTGGATAGTCGGCCCGAGCGTGAACTGAAGGGAGATAGCTGGATAATCTCCCTGTTCGAAGTTCCCCGTCGCGAGCAGATCGTAATTTCCCTCGTCTGCATTTTTGGACAAGACGGCCGGCTCGACGTTCTCTATGCTTACTTCGATACCGACGGCCTTCAGGTTTTGTTGAACCACCACGGCAATGTCAGCATCGCCAGCGTTCGTAAATCGCAATGAACAACTGTTCTCGCATTTGGTCCCTGCTAGGAGCGACTTTGCGGCTGCGACGTTCGCTTTCTCTTGAAGGAAGGGGCGGTTGTGCGGCGAAGAGCTCGCAAACAGACCCAGTCCGAGCCGATTTCGGTCGGCAAAGACAATTTGGTTGATCTGCTCACGGTCGATCGCCGTCGAGACGGCCTTCCTGATGCGCGGGTCGCTGAGAATACTGTTGTCCCTGTTGTTCATTGCCAGGAACGTCTGCCCATTTGCAGCGAAGGCAGTGCGGGCTTCAACCGGCCCGGATAACTGGGCAAGCTGTTTGGGAGCGATTTCTTCGGCGTAATCGAGCTGACCGCTTTGAACCTGGGCAAGACGCGACACTGGGTCGGCTACCTTCTGGAATATCAAAGTCTTCGTCTCTGGTTGCTGCGCGGGATAATTTGGATTGGCCTCAAGGATGATCTGGTCCTGGTTGGACGTCTGGATCTTGTATCGTCCTGAGCTCGGCAGCGGGTCCCCCCTGTAGAGGTCAGCTCCCCGCTCCTCTATGTCTTTAGCCGGAACAATGATCGACCCGGGAAGTGAGAGGGCGTACTCCAGCGCAGGATACGGATAATTGAGGTCGAAAGCGACCGTCAAGTCATCAATCGCCGTCACTTTCTCAATCGGGGCATACGTGTAGTCGTAGCCGTTGGTCTTGTCCGCCAAATAGTGTCCGAATGACGCCGCAACGTCAGCCGCAGTCAGCGGGCTTCCGTCGGAGAACTTCAGGCCGGCCCGGAGCTTGACCACATACTGCTCATCGCCGGGAGTCACACTTTCGGCCAACCCCATGCTGACTGCTTTGCCGTCAGAGTTCAGGTTGGTCAAAGTCCCTCCGAAGAGGTTCGTAATGGCCACCTGGCCAATGGAAAAGTTTTGACCTGGGTCAAGGGTGGTCAGGACCGCTGATACACCGATCCGGATGGTATCGTCGTCGCCGTTGCTGGATGCAGCGTTCGTTGGGCCGCTGCATCCAGTGACCGCCAGCATGCCGCTGAACGCCACGAGCGCCGCGGCCACCTTCACGGGAGACTGCGAGTATTTCCGGCTGGCTCCCTTCCGTGGTTGAAGGCGCATTATTCCGGTCCTTCGGTCGTATTTGCGGGCATGATCGGCTCCTTTGCCTTCACGTTGAGTTGCCTAATGCTTATGAGGATGATCCGCCGCTAAGCGGAACCCAGTGGGTGTGGAGTCGCGCGGCGATTCGACAACTACGCGGCCGCTGGCTCCAGGCCAGCAATGCGTGGGCTATCTGGGCGCCGGTCGGACCGGAGTCTGGTTCGAGAGCCGCTGTGGTTGTTCGGCGCATATGACCTAAGCACAGTCAGGCTGTGAGGAACCCCGGGCGCTGAGCGCCAACGTCGGTAGCAGTCCAGCTTGGGGGCTACAGCGACTGTTGGCGAATATTGCATGTCATTCAGCGTAGAGCGACGAATCACCCCCCACAAGCCCAGTGGATACGATAGAAGCTACAGGTCTTTCCTATGGCTTACTGCAAACAGAATGGCGCGCTGACGACTTCGCGGGCTGTTCCGTCAAGTACTTTTGCGACTGGCACTGCATCGCGGCTCCAGCAACCGTCCAGTACTTAGTGCGCGGTCGGGATCCTCTGTTCCGGGCGGACTTTCGCCATGAGAGTGCCTTCCGCCAGTTGTGCGATTTTCCGAGTAGCCGGAGAAAGATACGACGATTCGCGTTGCACAAGAGCAAGCGTGTCGTAGAGGGGCTCGGCAAAAGGAACCGTTTTGATGTTCTTCGGAAAGCCAGGGCCCTCAGCTATGGTTCTGCAAACTATCGTCCCCGCAGCTCCTGTGGAGACGAGGCTGAGCGCTGTCTCAACGTGCTCGACTTCGATATCAGGCACAATCTTCAGCCCCCTCAACTGCGCCCGCTCTTGAATCTGCTTCCGCGTAGGGTCGCTCCAGCCCGCGTATGCGTCATAGAGAACGACCTTGGACTCGGCGAATTCCTCGATCGTCATCGGTCCCAGACGCGGACTGCGCGTCGTTGATGCATAAACCACCTCATCCCGGAACAGCGGCTTGACCACCAGGCCGCGGTCCGGGACGGGTAGAACGACCAGGCCGGCCTCGATTTCCCCGTTCAGCACGGACTCTGCAACGAGGGCGGAATTCAAACCAACCAAGCGGACCTTTACCGCAGGGTAGCGCTTGTGGAACCGCTGAACCAGATCCGAAAGGTCATAGTATCCGGCGTTGCGCAGCACCCCGAAGGTACAAACCCCGCCGTCCAGGGAGGAGATGGAACGAAGTGCCTGAATTCCGTTATCGAAGGATGTCACGGCTTGCTGCGCGTGCTCGCGTAATTCGACCGCTGCGTTGGTGGGTTGCAGGCGCCTGCCTCCACGCGTGAATAGGCTAAGTCCTACTTCCTGTTCCAACCGGGCGATGAGTTCGGAAACAGACGCCTGGCTGGTATCGAGAAGGTTTGCCGCGGCCGTGAATGATCCGAGGTCGTAGGCGGCTAAAAAGGCTTTGAGCTGGGTAAGAGTCACAGGAATATCCTATGGCTCCAGATAAATATTCGGGTTGGATCCGAGGGTTTTTTTCTGCGGATGCCGAACTTTGCCCTGCCGAACACGTGCGCGTCGAGGACCTGGGTCCGCCGTCTTTGAGCCCGAATTTTCGGGGTTTTTCGCCCTCGCTACAGCATCACAACCCGGCCGATCATCGGATGATCCGATGATTTCTATAGCTTCTTATCGGGTTGTGCGATGCCCGGCCCGTCTCTAGCGTTATTGGTATGCAAATCAACGAAGCCGACAAGGCATTCATCAACGGACACTTCGAAGTCATCAAGGCACCCGAGGTCGGAGGCGTTCCGGCACAGCGGCTTCCGGCTGTGATCGAAACAGTCTCCACGATGTTGACTGACATCGAAAAGAACGGCATCGACGCCGTCATAAAGTACTCACAGAAACTCGATGGCTGGGCTGGGAACGACATCGAAATCAGCCAAGCCCAGCTCGCCAAGACCGGGGATGAACTCACCCCCGAACTGCGCGAAGCTCTTGCCGCAGGCGCTGAGAGGACCCGTCTCTTCGCGGTCGAACAGCGCGAACACCTGACAGACTTCGAAACGGAGATTCTTCCCGGCGTCTTTGCCGGCCAGCGCTACACCCCCGTCCCCCGGGTAGGCGCCTACTTGCCCGCGGGCCAGTTCCCCATCCTCGCCAGCGCCTTCATGACGGTCGGCGTGGCCAAGGCCGCGGGTGTACCGACCGTGATCGCCTGCACGCCCCCAACGAGCCCCACAGGTGGACACCCGGCCGTCCTTCACGCCGCATACCTCTCCGGTGTAGACCGCGCCTTCGCTGTCGGCGGTGTCCAGGCGTTGGCCGCAATGGCTTTCGGCCTTCTCGGTGAGCAGCCCGCAGACATCCTCGTGGGCGCTGGCAACGCCTATGTTACCGAGGCCAAGAGGCAGCTCTTCGGTCGCGTCGGCATTGACCTTCTTGCCGGTCCTTCTGAAGTGGCCGTCATCGCCGACGAGACCGCAGATCCCGAACTGGTCGCAGCTGACCTCTTGGGCCAAGCCGAGCATGGTGTCCTCTCGCCCGCTTCGCTCGTCACCACCAACCGCACATTCGGCGAAGAAGTTATCCGGCACATCGAAAAGCAGCTCGAAACCCTGGCCACGCGGAACATCGCCGGACCGGCTTGGCGTGATTACGGCACCGTGTACGTAGCGGAAGACCGAGAGACCGCTGCCGAAATCATGGACATGTTGGCACCAGAGCACTTGGAAATTCAGACCTCCGATGACGCGTGGTACCACGACAATCTGAAGAACTACGGCTCCATCTTCCTGGGCCCCTGGTCGACTGTGGCCTACTCCGACAAGGGTATTGCCGGTACCAACCACGTCCTCCCGACCGGTCGCGGCGCCAAGTCTTCTGCTGGACTTTCCGTCTCCCGGTTCCTCAAGCCGCTGACCTTCCAGCGCGTCGAAAAGGAAGCAACTCCCCGCCTGGCGAACTACGTGGCCACCATCTCCGCATTCGAAGGCATGGAAGCGCACCGCGCCACAGCCACCCTGCGTCTGGACCGTTTCAACCGCTAGCAACATCCGCCTTCAGACAAGGCTGCCTGTAGGCGAATCTGGGGCTCTGGACAGCGTCCGGAGCCCCAGGCTCACCATTCGACTAAACAGAACCACCACTGACAACAAGGAAGAGACCATGAAGAAGAGGAATCCCGCCAGGGCCGCGGGACTGCACTGGACAAGGAGCAATACTGGTAGCCACTGCCCCAAGACCGGATGGTGGGTTCCGTCCGGCCAGGTGGGAGCAGAGCCACAATTCCTGACGGAAGGCAGCATTATGCCCACCCACGACGGTATTCGGGTCTCATGGGAGACGGACCGGATCCAGGTTGCCAATCGCCAGCGTTACGAACTCTGCGTTCCGGGGGCATACCTTGACTTGCTCTGATGCAAACGGCTCCACCCAGCGGCGATTCCGTTCGAGGCCGCAGCAAGAGTCCGGAGAAAGCTCCACCTGCGAGGACCGCTGCTTCTTCTGCGCAGGACCCGAGACAGACTAGCAGCAACGCCGCGCGCTTCCAGGACCATCCATTCTCCTCCCAGCAAGCTGAAAGCCCATGCATAGATGTGACCACTGGCCGAGCCTGATCGGCTTAAGAATAGAAATCCGGCACCACGGCAACCCCGTCCGGGACGGACTGGTGGAAGCCGCGACCACTGACGCGACCACAGATTCCTCCATACTCTGGCTGCATGCCGAAGGAGTCGATGGACGGACTCTTTACTTGGCCGACGAGGGCTACGAAGCGTGGGTCGAGCCGGCAACCCTCCCCAACGACGTTTATATGCAGTTGATCTGCCACCGCGAATCAGTCGGCGAAGGCCTCGAGAACGATTTGAGCGCCACGTCCGCCCAATAGCAGTTACCCGATGACTCAGAACATCGCGAAACCCAATCAGAACATTCAAGCAGCCCCAAGACGACACGAAGACACAGAGGCCATGACAACGAAGTCTGCTCACCCCACACCTTCCATTTCCAGTGCCGAGGTCACAGACCTTGGGACATCGGAGAGCGGAGGCAGCACACCAACGACGCCTATGGCCGACCTCCGCCGTTCATTCGCTCCGGAAACAGATCCACGTCCGGCAACGACCTCAGCGGGACATGTCATCGTCCAGTCCTTGGCTTCGCATGGAGTTAAGCGCACTTATGTGGTGCCTGGAGAATCCTTCCTGGAAGTACTCGACGGGCTGCACCAATCAGACATCGAAACGATCGTCTGCCGCCATGAAGGCGGCGCAGCCTATATGGCAGAGGCCGATGGAAAGATGACGCAGGTTCCGGGCATCGCCATGGTGACCAGAGGTCCAGGTGCAGCAAATGCCCACGTAGGGCTGCATACAGCTTGGCAGGACTCGACGCCGATGGTCCTTTTCGTGGGTCTTATTCCCTTCACCCACAGGGATAGGGAAGCGTTTCAAGAGTTCGATATCAAGGCTTGGTTTGATACAGGTGCTAAACGGGTCATGGTCCTCGACCACCCTGAAAGAGCATCGGAAATCGTAGCCGAAGCGATGTTTGCCGCTACGAACGGCAGGCCCGGCCCAGTGGTCGTGGGCCTGCCCGAAGACATCATTCGAGAGCACGTCCCCAACACCATTCATCCACCCATCCCTGTTGCGACCGGCGGAATGACCGTGGCCGACTCTGCAGCCATCGCCGAAGCCCTGGCAGCCTCATCGAAACCGCTTTTTGTCACCGGTGGCAACGACTGGACCCAGCATGGCGCCGATCAACTGACGCGATGGCTGGAAAAGCACCACATTCCCGCGGCCGCCGAATGGCGCACAGAAGGCACTGTTCCTTTTGACTCGCCCTCTTATGTTGGACCTATCGGCTACGGCCGTCCACGACCTACGTACGATCTCCTGGACGAAACGGATCTGTTGATCTTTGTCGGGACAGTTCCTGGCGATGTAATCACCGACGGCTTCGTTTGCCGGCAGGACTGGACCAAGAAGAACTTCCTCGTCACCATTGACCCGTCACTACGTGGCCGCTCCGGTCCGGTCTCCTACCAAATCGTCGCAAAACCGGATGTCTTTGTGCGCGACCTGACCAAGATTGACCTTCCCGTCAAAGAGGAATGGAAGTTCTGGACAGCCCGGATGCGGGGCGAGCAGGAAAAATTCGCAACGCTGCCACCCGCAACGCCGTCGGATGGTAAGGCAAGTATGGACACATTAATGGCCAACCTCGTTCCGGCTCTCGCTGATGACGCCATGGTGACATTCGGCGCGGGTGAACACACCAACTGGGCGCACCGCTACTTCCCCACCCGCCGCTATGCCTCCATGATTAGTGCCCGCAACGGTTCCATGGGCTACTCGATACCGTCAGCTATCGCGGCCTCACTGGCTCATCCAGAGCGTCGCGTTGTCACGATTGCCGGTGACGGCGAGTTCCTGATGAACGGACAAGAACTCGCCACCGCCGCGCAGTACGGCGCCACGCCCTTAGTGGTCGTCATGGATAACCAGGAATACGGCACCATTCGCACCCATCAGGAGCGTCACTACCCTGACCGTGTCTCGGGAACCCAACTCAAGAACCCGGACTTCGCACTCATGGCCCAGGCATTCGGCGGGTATGGAGTAAGAGTTGAACAGGATGCGGATGTGCCGCAAGCCCTTCAGAGCGCTCTGAAGGCCATCGATGAGGACAAAATCTTCGCGCTGATCCACATCATTGTCGAACAGCGGGTCAAGGCCTACTGACTCTCCGCCCCCGGCGCTCCCGCCGTCGGCATGATGGCCTACGAATGGAAGAAAAAATGTCTATCTCCGCTTTGATTGAACTTGAACTACTCGATTCCGTCCCTACCGGCCTGCTGATCAACGGTCAGTGGCGTCCTGCGGGATCCGGGAAGACTTTTGATGTTGAGGACCCGGCAACGGGCAAGGTCCTGCTCAGCATTTCCGACGCCGGTGCCGAGGACGGCGCTGCCGCGCTCGACGCCGCTGCTGCCGCGCAGGCCGATTGGGCCCGCACCGCGCCGCGCGAACGCGGCGAGATCCTGCGCCGTGCCTTCGAGCTGGTCACCGAGCGTGCCGAAGACTTCGCCCTGCTGATGACCCTGGAAATGGGTAAGCCCCTGGCCGAAGCCCGTGGTGAAGTCACCTATGGTGCCGAGTTCCTGCGCTGGTTCTCCGAGGAAGCCGTCCGCGTGTCCGGCCGTTACTCCGCAGCTCCGGATGGCAAGAACCGCCTCCTGGTGCAGAAGAAGCCGGTGGGTCCTTGCCTGCTGATCACCCCGTGGAACTTCCCGCTGGCCATGGCCACCCGCAAGGTCGCCCCCGCTGTAGCTGCCGGTTGCACCATGGTTCTCAAGCCCGCCAAGCTGACACCGTTGACCAGTCTGCTCTTTGCACAGGTCATGCAGGAAGCCGGCCTGCCCGCTGGTGTGTTGAATGTTATCCAGTCCTCCCGGGCCGGGGCCGTGACGGGTCCGCTGATCAAGGATGACCGTCTCCGCAAGATTTCCTTCACTGGTTCCACCCCGGTGGGCCAGGCTTTGATCCGTGAAGCGGCGGATAAGGTCCTGCGCACCTCCATGGAGCTCGGTGGTAACGCCCCGTTCGTCGTCTTCGAAGACGCTGACCTGGACAAGGCTGTTGAAGGTGCCATCGCGGCGAAGATGCGCAACATGGGCGAGGCCTGCACCGCCGCGAACCGCTTCATTGTGCACGAGTCCATCGCCGATTCCTTCGCAGAGAAGTTCGCCGCCAAGATCGGTTCCCTGACCACCGCCCGCGGTACCGAGGCCGAATCCAAGGTGGGACCGTTGATCGATGGCAAGGCCCGCGATGGCGTTCACGCCCTGGTGTCCGAAGCCGTAGCAGGAGGCGCCACAGCAGTCACCGGTGGTGCCGCCGTCGACGGTCCCGGTTACTTCTACCAGCCCACCGTGCTGAAGAACGTCGCCGCTGACGCCCGCATCCTGCAGGAAGAAATCTTCGGACCGGTAGCGCCCATCATCACCTTCTCCACCGAAGACGACGCCGTTCGCCTGGCCAACAACACCGAATACGGCCTGGTTGCCTACGTCTTCACCAAGGACCTCAACCGTGGCCTGCGCATCAGCGAAAGGATCGAGACCGGCATGCTCGGCCTCAACGCCGGCGTGATCTCCAACGCCGCCGCACCGTTCGGTGGCGTCAAGCAGTCCGGCCTGGGCCGCGAAGGCGGCTCCGAAGGCATCGAAGAGTACCTCTACACCCAGTACGTAGGTATCGCGGACCCGTACGCCGACTAGGCGGCAATCAGACCACCAGGGCCTTCCGTCCTCGCAACGCGGAAGGCCCTGGTATCCACATCAAAAGGATTTGCAGGTGAACGAACCGATGTTTGATCGAACCCAGGAAACACACGAATCCCTGCCCCTTTTCTACGACCCCCTTGCCGGATCGAAGCATTCGGCCACGACGAGGCCACGGAAGAACCGAGGACAAAAGAAGAGTGAGTTGCATCGACGGGCAGCCGCTGTGTCGGCCGTATCCCGCGATCTGGAACTACTTGCAACTCGGTCAAGTAAAAGTGGTAGGCAGCACCGATAAACACCCACGTTGGCCAGACAACGTAGTCCTTATCCGTTGGCCCCAGCACTGGACCGATGAATGAGACACTGGCCCCGTGCGAATGCGTCAGCTCGACTCCACGTTGATTACGGCCCTTCAGTCACTCCACGTTGGGGCAGAGCACGTGCCAACACCTTCGGCAGAATTCGCCGGAGGCTAGCCGCTTATAGGTATGACACTTGACACCAGTCAGCATCCTACGACGAAAGCACCCCGCGCACTCGATCCACATGATCGCGATTCCCGCGACCGGCGACTTGACCGGCGCGGAGATCCGAACCGCGGACAGCGCAATTGAAGCACACCCCGATCGATCCCTACCAGGAGGACTTGTGTCCCACAATTCGCTTTCTTTGGTAACCAGCGCTGTCTTCTCGATAACGGACAACGACATTCTCCCGATCCTTTCGCCTTTACTTTCCCTTGAAGTCACTGTGGAGGAGCCCGGAAGCCGGGACGAAAAGCTCAACCATGCGGTCGACACACTCATGCCCGCCGCTTTGGAACGCAAGCAGGGCATCCTCGTCATACAACGCGATTACGGAAAGTACGTCGTCCGCGTCGATCAAGACGTGCCATGCGGCGTGACTCAGGAGTCCCCGTCATCACGTCTTGCAAACCGAACCCATGAGCAAGACACCTCTGCGCCAACAGTATGAAATACACCCCAACCTGACGTCAGAAGGGGCACCTGCAAGCGTCAAGTGAGAATTCGGAAAATGATTTGACAACACGCATTTGCGGAAGTCTCAGATCTGAGCCTGACGCATACTGGTCTGGGCCGCGTTGAGTACGCGGAGAGACTCCGGCGACCACCCTGGATACCCACAAGTGCCAATAGAGGGGGCTCAGGGTTGCACTTACCGACCCCCATCGGGTTCGCCGGGTCTGGTCCTCACGAGTGCGATTTGGGATTATTAAGGTGTCTTTAGAAGCAAGGGCACGACGACTACTAGCGGTGTTGGGCCGCTGGTCAGGGGCAACTCTGCGGAGAATCCTCGCGTGACAGCGCTTAAGCTGATTCAGCAGCACGTCGTCACCCTAGACGACCTATGGATGCAGTACTGGGCCAACGGCGGCAGTGCCATGGAATTCGAGTTGGATGCTTTCCTTAACGGCGCCTTCGAGCTGTGCCCGTTCGACAACACCGTCGTCGCTTGGGCGTTGGAGGACCTGAACTTCGCATCGCCCAGGCTGCGTGTGTCCTTTGGGCCAAGCAGGATCTGTCCTGGAAATGGGCCGTGATGTGCCCGCTGCTACCGGTACGGGCTTTGATGATGCCGTCAGCGACGTCGTGAACCTTCTGGTTGCGGTGCTGGGAGGCCGTCGTGAGGAAATTGAAGGCCTCTTCCTGGGTGCAGTGGCTTTGCTCCATGATCATTCCGCATGCCAGATCGATGGGCGTCCGGAGCTCCATCGCGGCCTTCAGGTCTTGGGCGAGCAGGTTGGCGGCAATGACACGCAGGGTGAGCCGTAAAGCCTGGCCTGCCATGTCGCCGAAGACCACGGCCTCGCCGATAGCCTCTTCGGTGAAGAGTCCTGTCGCGGGGGCGAAGAACTTCAGGGCTGCTGAGGCGTCCTTGCCCAAAGCCAGCGGGAGACCCAACACGCTGTTCGCCTCCGGGTAAAGGGCCGTAAGGTCCCTCACCGGCTAACTGGTTGGGTTCGACATGCTCGGCCGTCTATCGCGTGAACCAGCAAAAACTCCATTTGTAGTCCCGCTGGAGTACCGCGTTGACTACGCGGATGAAACCAACCCCAAAAGCAGTCGATCGGCTTATTGATGGAGCTCCCACGCAGAGTGGCCCTGCACTTGCAGTGCGCTTCCGAACCGGCGCCACGTCGCTTTGGCCACGCGCATGCAATGAGTAGATATAGGACTAAGGAGGGACAACGCGATGGTGGTGATCAGTCTCGATAAAGGAGATTTAAGTGTGGACACTGTCCACACCCCCTTTGGAAGGACAAAGACGGCGAGCCACCGCTCCGTGTGGAGTGCTGGTGAACCGGATCCCGAAAACTCCTCTAAGAATTTTGCATAAAGTCATGTCATCGGCACATGCGAGGACCATGAAGCAGTGAACAGCCAAACAGGGACCGCCACAACACCCACTAAGGAGGGCTGGAGGACCCCACAAACCAGCCAGCGGAGGGCCAACCAGCCAAGACTCTGAACCCGCTCCCCCACAACCAAACAGGCGACCCGCGGCGCCAGGCACACCCCGCGGCCAGAGTCAGAGGGACCTGACCGAACAGAATGTACACACGTTAAAGCAAAAACCCCCTCTGACGAGGGGGTATGCCGTGCCCGAGGTGGGACTCGAACGCGATTCTTGGCCTTGTTATTGCTGGGAAGTCGCGGAAACATGCGGAATCCGGGCCAGTCCGGCGGCTGTACGACCCAGTCTGAGGTGAAAAGCGTGGACATTGTTCACACTTCTTTTTTGCTCAGCCGCGACCACCCCCAAGGCTGTAGCTGGGCATAAAAGTTCGAGCGAAAGCACCATGTTCCCGGTGGGCAACCACACAGCAATTTCCATCAATCGATTCACCTCCTTTCATATCCTTCATGACAGAGATCAGCAACCTGAGTGCCCATCGGAAGCCCGACGGGCTGCCTCAGCCAACCGTGGGTTCACTAGACAGAGACAAGGATTTGCCTAGATGGAGTTCAGCGGAGCTCGGTGCTATAACGACGCACCGTCAGGCACAGCGCTCCTGTAGTTCCCTGACGCACAAACCGCGTAGCTATGAACCCGGCGGATGAGCCCACATTTGTCGGCCTAAGTCCGCCACGAGCCTGGCGAGTGAACGAAAACCGTACGAGAACTGGGCGAACTTTAGCCTCATGTGACCGTTCTGCAGACCACCGCCGCTACGAACGAGCTCGCTTGCTTTGAACTCAAGCAATTCATCCGGCACGAATCGAGGTGTTGTCCGGCTCACCCATGGCCAGCGGTCAGCTTCATCGCCCGGCACGGTAGTCGTCGGCAGGAACTCTGGATATTACGTCACTTCGACGACCGCGTAGCAGTCTCTCGTCTCAGCAGAGATAAACACGTTCTCCTGGCTTTATGCTTAGCCCCCCTTTGCCGGGCTTCCGAAATACCATTCGCTGCGCCAGGGGTCCAGCGCCTGGCCATTATACTCGGACTTCAGCCACAAGGTCCACGTTTCATCACGAACGTCAACCAGAAGCTGCTCAACGAGTGCCAGCGCAGAATTCTTGTCCAAGTCACCGGAAGCAGGCGTTTGGCACGAAGCCAGGCGCAGGCATACTCCAGTATTCCCGCCGCGCCAGCAGCCGGAGGCCGACCGTTCCAGGAAGCGGGACCGGCGTCCAGGCCAACGGCTCAACATGCCCAGCCATGAAACCGCTGTCACTACACCCTCTTAGAGCGAGTCAAGCACGGCACTGTCGATTGACTCGATTCGCTCGTGGGTCGACCTCAACCCTGCATCGCCGGCCACTTGAGCGGATGCTGCGGCGACAGCAAGATCGATCGGCTTCAACTTCATTGGCCCTTGTCCGGACGCTCCCAGGCAATACCCCGCGACGAACGCGTCACCGGCCGCAACAGCTACCCGCGCCTCAGCGACCGGACAACTCGTGAGCATTATCGCGTGATCGCAACGGTGGACAATCCCGCGCACCCCTAGGGATACGACGGGCTCGTCGACGCCGTGTGACGCCATCCAACGCAGCCCGGCCATCGCTCGTGACAAGAGTGGGTCATCGACTCGCACACCAGGAATCGCGCCCGCCTCATGCTCATTTGGCTTTGCCATCGCCACGACACCCGTGCGTACAGCCTCGACAAGGGCAGCCCCCTGCCCGTCGACAACGACAGAGCCGCCAGCGGCCACGACAGAGTGTGCCATGCGAGCCCATGTGTCAACGTCCAGACCGTCTGGGATCGCGCCGCTCAAGACCACGATATCGCCAGGACTCACGTCGCGAAGCAGCCTTGAAAGCAGCCGATCAACTACTTCCGACGAGACTGGGCCGAGTCGCGGTCCGCTCGCGTGCCCCGCCATCGCGCCCAAAGCTTCACTCGTAAGCGTGAGGTTATCTCGTGTCAGGCCCGGAACAGCAAAAGTGTCGACGTGAACGCCGTCAGCGGCCGCCGCTTCTCGGAACCTCCCCTCGTCGAGATCACCGACCAGGGAGTACGCGTGCGCTTCCGCTCCGAGGGTCCTGACGAAGCGCGCCACATTCATTCCCTTGCCTGCAGCGTGAACACGCCACGACATCACCCGACCAACCTCACCAGGATCGATGCGGTCAACATGTACCTCGTGGTCAAATCCTGGGCTAAGGGTTACCGTGCGGATCACGCGCTGGCCGCTGCGAGCCACGTCTCGAGGTACGCTGCGACACCGTCATCGTGATGGCGCGCGGTGGTGACCGTCGCCGCGTCCAGCACAGCCTGTTTGCCGTTCGCGACCGCGATGGAAGTTCCCACGGCGGCGAAGGCCGGGATGTCATTGTAGTTGTCGCCGAAAAAGTAGCAGTCGCTCTTGTCATAACCAAGCTCTTCTGCCGCAGCCTCGACACCAAGTCCTTTCGAACAAGTCGAGTTGGCGATCTCGAGGTAGGTGTCTTTCGAACGGTACGTTACGACACCGGGCTCTGTGCTAAGGAGCGCCTCGATCCCATCTACCAGCGACTGCTCACCCATGCACATGACCTTGTGCGGCGGATGTGCATCCACCCGACCAGAGGAGATGTATTTCTTCGACGACATCGAGTGCGGCGAAACCCCCGTGTTGTTGATTTCACGAGCGGTCCACGGATCATCGCCCCAGACGTGCCAATCCTCACCAGCGAAGAAGCTTGCGTGCAGGTCAACGCCTGAGCAGTATTCGGCGATCCTCCGAGCGTGCTCCGGTGCGATGGCGATATCGTGCACAGCTTTGCCCGAGCGGGACAGCACGAGTCCGCCATTGTAGGCAATCAACGGCTCGTCGGCACCGTCGTACAGCCGCTCGAGGATCCGCATCGACTCCGGCATGCGCGAAGAACAGAGCACGAAAGAGTGCCCTGCGGCCCGGATGGCCCTGACAGCGCGGATAGTGCGCAGAGATAGTGTTCGGTCTGGGTTGAGCAATGTGCCGTCGATGTCTGTGCAGAACATGGCCATGTCTTGGGTCTCCTCGTGAGGTGTGAACGATCAGGTCAGGTGTGGGGCAGAAACGGGCAACCGGGTCCGATCGTCGACGATCGGTTCCCGCAGCACAAGCCCCTCGACGTTGCAGTCACGCAGGTCGGTGCCGCGTAGGTCGGGAGACTCGAAGGTGGCGTTTCGCAGGTCCGCGGCGCGCAAGTCAACATCGCGCAGGTCCGCGTCTATTAGCCGGCCTCCCCGCAAGCTGGCGGCCCGCAGATCCGTCCCTCGAAGAATGACGGCGCTGCCACAGCAATCCGATAGGTCGGCGCGGCGCATGTCCGCTCGTTCCAAAACTGCTCGGTCAAGCAGCGCTCGTGGAAGCCGGATGTCCACGAAGGAGGAGTCCATGATCCGAGCTTCGGTGAAGTCGGCATCCGAGCCAGCCAGGCGCGAGAGGTTTGCACCCGTCCAGTCCACGTTCCTCGCCTTGAGCGCGTCCACAGTCGCACCGTGCAGGTTGAGGCCGGCGGCACAAGAACCGCTCAGATCTGCCCTCGATAGGTTTGCTTTGCGGAGGTCTGCGCGTGTGAGGTCGGTCGAAGTGAGATCGCCACCGCTAAGATCGCGTGCGGCGAGGATGATCCCGGCAAGGCTCCTGCCAGGGATACGGATCTCAGTCAAGTCAGCGGCGGCGATGAGCGTCTGGACGAACCGCTGCTCCTCAGCCAGTCGGCGCTCACGTTCCGCATCGGCCCGGCCGACCACCGCCTCGACATACAGAACGGCCACACCAAGCAGCGCGCCGACGCCGAGATTGATTCCTAGATCGGAGTATTTGTTGCCTTCGCTTGGACCTAGAACCCACATTATGATTCCGACGCTAAAGATTACAGCGATAAGGACAAGCGCGGGCAGGCTCGTCGATTGGAGCCTGGACCAGAGACGCCTCATGCAGTTGCTGCCTCGGCCTCGACTGAATCCCGGATCAGGGCCGCTCGATCTTCCTCTCCGTTGGCGTCGAGCTCGATCGCGATTACCTCCAGGAGTTCGTTGCTCGCAAGACCACGTGCGTCAGCTGCTGAGGTGAACCACTCAAGAGCCCGCAGGAGGTCCCCGGTTCTCAATGCGATCTCCCCAAGCACGATCTCAGTCTCGCGGATGCCCTGCGCGTAGCCAATTGATCGATGCCCATGCAAAGCACGCTCGGCGGCCGCGTTCGCTTCCGAGAAGGATTTTTCATCCTTGGCGAGAGTCATGAGGAAGGTCGCCTTGTACTGCCAACCGATCGCCTGGGATCGAGCAGAACCGACCTGAGTGCTCCACGAGATTACGCGCTCGATGTGGTCGAGCGCCTCCTTCGCTTTGCCCGCCCGACGAAGGGTCTTCGCGTAGGGTACAAGAAAGCGGTGACTCGCAACGCGGCCGTCAACGGTGTCGATAGCCTGCCGGTAAAGGCTCTCCGCCACGGCGAGGTCGCCGGATACACGAGACAGCTTCGCCTTATTCCGAAGCGCCCGAGCCCGCAGGGGGCCGGGCGCGAGGTCTGCGCGCATGGCAAACGCTTCATCAACGTGTGTGACGTACTGGATCCGATGATTCTCAGCGATGGCTGGTGCGATTCCCGCCTGTCGTTCGTACTGGCGGCCGTGTAATTCGGCCAAATCACATAGCACTTCACATAGAGCTTCGGTGTCGTCGAGGGCCTCTGCGAGTCGGCGACTCTCTTCATAGGCGACGAGGGCCTGGTCTATCTCACCCTCGAACAGGAGCACATCGCCCAGCAAGTCAAGCGCAACAGTCCTGATCGAGGAGGGATTGGCCGCACCGGTCAGCTGCGCAAGCAAACGTCCAGCCTTTGCAACCTCGCTCGCACTTATGTACGCGTTGACGAGCTCGAGCTGAATCGAAGCCCTCGAGTCGTCCCCGTCGAACACGACTCCATCCGATGACTCCAGCGCTTTTCCAAATAGCGCCGCTGCCTCAGCGGAAGCTCCCGTGGCTTGCGCGTTGCGGGCCGCCCTAATCAGGTACGGGAAAGCATCTGCGTACTTGGCGGCCAGATACAAGTGCTCTCCGATCAAGGCGTCCCAGTCCTCGTTGGAGCTCGCCCGCAGATTGGAGATGACGCCGGCAACCTGGGCGTGCAAACGACGCTTCCGCAGTCCACTTAGCTGTCCGTAGAGCACGTCACGGATCTTGCCATGTGAGAATTCGAAGGACTCGTCACTCGACTGCAGCTCACGAATTAAGTCCACGTCGAGGAACTTCTCCATGTCACGCAGGAGTTCGTCCTCGCCTGCCTCCATCAAGCCGTGAAGAACCGCAAAAGCAAACCGTCGTCCGACGACTGCGGCTAGTTCGAGTTCGTGCCTCTCTTCGACGTCGAGCAGGTTCAATCGAGAGGCAATAACCTCTTCCACGGAGTCAGGGATGTCCCAGGACCCAATGTCCCCATCGAACAACCAGACATCGTCGACTTGACTCAGCGAAACCCGACCGGACCTTGGGTCGGGAGAGCAGAGCATTCGGATCAGCTCACGGGTAAAGAGCGGATTTCCCTCAGTCTCTTCGTAAAGCTTCATGGTGACCGTCTCCGGTAGTTTAGCGGGACCGCCGAGTAATGATTCCACGAGCGACCCGAAGCCCACGACGTCGAACCCCCGGATCTCGTGATTCTGGTAGATGCCTTCCATACGTCGTGCCGAAGCGATGACAGGACGGACGGGGTGCGTGGGTTCCGCTACCCGGTCGGAGCGAAATGCCCCGAGGATGACGACGGGACCTTCATTGAGGCGCGAGACCAAGCAGATCAGCGCGTCAGCGCTCCCAACGTCCAAGTGTTCGAGGTCATCGATGAACAGTAGCCTCGGCGGAGATCCGGTTTTGCGGTAGTCACCCATGATCACGTTAGTGAAAGTGGCAACGATGGCTTCTCTTCGGCTCGCTGGATCAGCAGAAATTGATTCGCTCACGGCCGCCATCTCGACCTCGGACGAACCGGATCCGAACTGCTCGGCGACTAGTTCTCCCACGGGCCGGCCCCCCGCCATCTGCCGTACGAGTTCTCGCACCGGGAAATAGCTCATCCCCTCGTGGAAAGGTTCGCATGCCGTGCGGACGCAGTCGTAGCCCAGTTGTTCCGCTGCCTCCAACACCGCTTCGGCAAGTGCCGACTTTCCCGCCCCGCTAACCCCGCTGAGCATGATCACCGCTCCCGCGGGACTGGTTTCTCGTCTGCTCACGCGTTCGAGAGTCCTGCTGATCTGCGCCAACTCCGCGTCTCGGCCGTACAAGCCGCCTACAATATTGCGATTCACCGACACCCCAAATATGCCCACATCGCACCGGTTAGGCGATAGTGGGTTCATGCTATGGGCGGCTCAGGCGGAGGTCAAGGACTCGCGTTGACTCTTCAAAGAGCTGCCCTCGTGGCGGCGGGTCCACCTGCGGTCATGTCCGCCGCTTGATGGGTGTCAACCATGGACCTTGGGAGACGAAAGGTCCACGCCGGGTGCAGTCCATGTCATGTGCCGACATCGTCGGTGGTCGCCCCCGCCGGTTCCAACCAACGCATGCGAATCAAGCCTTGACGCTTTCGCGAAATGGATACTTGCCATGATAGGCGGTGGCTTCAGAGTCCGGCGCCACCTAGTCCAACATCTCTGGAGGCGCATACGAGAACCTAGCCAAAGCCAGTAAAGAAGTCTGGCTGAAAACCGTGGCTGCGCTAGTGGGTGGACTCTGGGTCGTTTGCTATGCCGCTTTCAGCCGGTCCAGGGATGAGTCATCATCAGCTTCTTGGAGGAACGGAAGTTGGCGCGGGCGCCGCCGCAACAAACGTGCCCAGCCGATGGAACTCAGTCCCCGCTGAATCACCTCAGGGCCTGCCCGGACTGCCGCGGCGCTGTTGGACGCACAGCCGCTTCATCCAAGGCTGTACATCGGTATGGCGTCTGAATAATTTGTCCCATGCTGGTGGTTGAGAAGCTTCACGACGCGAGGCTCAGAGGCATCATGCTCCGAGGTGTAATCCGGGTTGCACCCCGGCCAGCCCTCCCCGACGACCTCGATCTTCACACAATCCCAAGCCACGCCGGGCGGGAAGTAACGTAAGTAGATCGTCATGGCCGTAGTACAGCTGTCTCCAAGGTCGAGCTCCAGGCACAAGACGTAGTCCGTTGCCTGGGGCACTCCCCTGGCAGGGCTGGAGCTGTGAAAGCGGAACCCAGGGTACTTGGCCAAATACTCGTTGGCGCTGAAGCAATCTCCTGGAATGCTGTGGGAGCACCACTTTCCCTTCAGCACTGCAGGCATCCCTGGGACTGAGCGCGACGATTTCGCCTTTTCCGCCCGTGCCTTGATGGCACTGACGGACGGAGTAAACCGGAGCTGCCGCACATCATCGTTCAATGCGGAGTCGCCGATAGCAGAGAAGATCTTGAGGCTGATGCCAGCCGTGCCGATCCCCAATCCGATGAGCCCGAATTTGGACAGGATCTTCTGTGCGTACACGGTGATCCATCCGGCCGACAAGTGCGGGTAGCGGTCGGCCAGGAGTGTCCTGACTCCCCGGTGGACCGCGTCCTTGGCCTGATCGGTGCTCAGGCAGGCGAGGGCCTTACGGTATGCGTCCACTGCGGTGCCGCTTGCCCCAATCGTCAATAGTTCGTGGCCGCACCCCATCAGGGCCATGGTCGAGGCGATCGCGGTGATGGGGCTGTCCCCGCCGGCAAGCCCGCCGATCTGGCTCCATATCGTGGCCGCTGCGGTATAGAACCAGCCTGTCTCCACCTGAATCAGGGGTTTGCCGCTATTGCCGTAGTAGAGCTCCTCCAATGCCGTCCGGTTGAAACCGAAGTGCATCTCGCCGAACGGCTGGACCAAGTATTGGCGCTTGTCGAAAGGGTTCTTGGGGAGCTCCGCCGCCGCTGCCATCGTCGCCAGATCCGTCGGTCCGGCCTGCCAAAGGTCACTCCAAGCCCAGGCAGGGTCGATGGCCACTGTGACTTTCGCGGCAGTGTCCCGGTTCATCTTTAGCTTGGCCACCAGGATGTCGCTGTTGTTGGCGTCCTTGCCCCCGCACCACAGGATTGGTGAGTTGATGTCATCGAAGAACTGCGGGTCGGCCCAGGTCGGCACCGGTTGCTCGCAGCTGACCCCGCTCGTTGCAGCGTTGCCCGTCACTTGGCCCAGGGCGTTGAAGAGATAGTCGAAGAATCCGTACTGCGAGAAGTGCGAGACCTTCGCGGTTGCGGTCATGCGGTCCTCGGAGAGCTCCGTGGGAATTGGCTCCCAGGTCTTGGCGTTCTCATTCCAATGGGCGGCAACGACGACGTGGTCCTGTGCCACTGGGGTCTCCAGAGTCATCCTGACCGAGGCACCGGCATCAGGGAACGATCCGCCGTCCATCTCGTAAGCTGACAGGCCGACGAGCGTGGCTGCCGACGGCTGAGCCATCAACTGTTCTTCAGTAGGAGTTTTGGCCGTGACCTGAGCTCGAAGTCCTGAGCCTTCCGGGAATTCCACGGTGGTGGACCAGCCTGGACCCAGCGCGACGGAGCCCTCAGCAGATGATGCGGGCCGGGCCCACGGCTGCCACACCAAAACTGCTGCTACAACTGCCGCCACCACGGCCAATGTCACAAACACGAGTCTGGCTTTCACCGAATCCCCCATTCCACTTCAGGACTCCATATCTACCACCCGGGTTCAGGCAGCGGCTCATCATTCGCGTTCCGTTACGCAACGCTCAGCCGCGCCGAGGAGCCCTGGGCCGGGCGGAGCCATGAGCAGCCGCGGTGCCTTGTTCTCGGGGTTTTCACCGGAAAGGTGTTACACGGTGCGGCGCAATGTAGTCCGGTCATCGGCGGAGAACTCCCCAGATCCGGGCAACGCATCCGACGGCCAGACGGCCGCCGTCCCTCCGTCGATCTGGTCTGAAAGCCATGCCATTCAAGAAACATGGATCGCGTTTTCGCAGGTCAGAAGCAGCCGGGAACTTTTCGAGTCAAGCGTGTCATTTGTATTGATCCGCTACCCGAACGACACAACCACCCCCGACGCCCCGCACATTGGCGAACCCTCCATGTCTCCAGCCCCGACCCCGCAACGCTTGTCGTCGGCGGTTTTCAGCGCTTTTCGCCGGTCGCTACGAGTCAGCGATGCCGTAAAGATCCCGTTGCAGCATACTGTGGGGCCAAGGGTAGCTGCTTCTTTTGACTGGCGCAGCAGATCTAACGTCCCTTCGCCCGTCCCGTATGAAGGGGCCTATGGTCCGGTACGGGACAGAATGCTCTGGCGATTCCCAGTATGAGAGTGCCGATGGCAGGCCTTTGCGGTCTGTGATTTACGGTCTTTGATTAGCCGCCGGAACGGGCATCTCAGGGGACCGACCGGTTAGTCAACATGAGTCGAACTGCTGCGTCGTTATATTCAAAAGAGGACCCAGGGCGGATAGGGCCTATTGGGTCGCCGGCAAAAGAGGAGCATCGCGGCCCGCATCCGTGACCTTGTTTGCGGCGCTCCCCCATCAGTTCCTTTTCGCAACTCGGCACTCTCGCTACTGTGACAAAAGGTCGCAGCAACCACCGTCACAGGCCTTGCCGTACATCCACTGGCAGCTGAGCTGAGGCGGTGAATCATGGCGCCGTGGCGTTGATTCCTCATGAAGTGACAGGGCCGGACCGATCGCATGGCCCGATCACGACAAGGAACGACGACAATGAATGCTCTCACCATCAAAGACCCCGCCGACCTGCTCAGCTTCGTCGGCCATACCCTCGGCTTCTGGCCACAAGAAAGCCTCGTCTGCATCACCCTCGACAAAGACAAAGTTGGCGCCACCCTCCGCATCGACCTCCCTAAACAATCAGGCCACGAGATCCACTTCGCCCGCACCGTCGCCAGCTACCTCACCTCGGACGAACGAGCGACAAGCATAATCTTCGCCCTCTACACCACCCAGGACCCTGAGCCAGGCGAACCCCGGCCACACCGGGCCACGATCGCCGCCCTCACCGGAGTCCTCGCACAGGAAGGCATCACCATCCGCGACGGCATCTACGTCAACGACACCACCTACTCCCCCTACGACACCCAACCAGGCCAGTCAGTAGCCTCACCTATAGGCACCACCGAATACTCCCAAGTCAACGCCGAATTCATCTACTGCGGCAGCACCATCGAACCCACCAACAGAATCACCCTGCCGCCGGCCACCCACCAGCATGAGCACGCCGCCGCCGTCGAACACCACACGAAAACCATCCTCAGTCGACACCCAGCCGCAGCCACCCAAGACGCCCACAGACTCTGGACAACAATGCTCGAGACCAAGGATTACCCCACCGATGAAGACATCCTGACCCTCATCGCCTACTACCAATTCCCCCACATCCGCGACCGACTCATGGCTGACATCCCCGGCATCGACGAACCACCCGAACACATCCTCTTCGCACAAACCGATGCCGCCCCGAGTTGGTCACGGATCGAGTGGGCCAAACAACTCCTCACCCACGCCTACACAATGACCAGCCCCGAACACGCAGCACCCATCCTCACCACCATCGGCTACATCCACTGGTGGGAAGGCAGAGGTTCCAAAGCACACCAATACCTCCAACTCGCCCTCGACACCGACCCCGGCTACCGCTTCGCAAGACTCAGCGACCAAATGCTCGGAGCCGGCATCATCGCAGGCTGGAACACCAACCGAGACACCGCCTACAAAACCCACCTCGACATGCCCTAACCCAGACCATTGCGAAAGCAGCAGACGCCGAGAAACGGAGGCACGGCCAGGCGGATCTTCGGAACAGGGCTGCCTCCACCCCTTGCCGTCGAGTGCCTTGAATCCAAGTATCGGTTGACGGAACGCCGACCATCAGCCAGCGAGTCCGTGCGCTATTAACCTCTGAGCGGAACTTGAGAGCGGGGGATCACTTCGGTTGTATGCAGAATAAAGCCTTGCGCGGGCATGCGTCCCTGCGAAAGACTCGGCGAACGCATGCTGAATTTGATGGAAATTTGGATGGCGGGATACCGCGGAAAACGAAGGCAACGGTGCTTCGTGTCCGGTGGCGGCAAGGATGCAGCCTCAGGGATCCATCAGACCGAAAGGACCGCAATGGCAGGAATGTTCGAACTCTTTATGGACCCGCAGTCAGCATTCAGGTTCCGGCTCACAGCACCCGACGGGACCGTTATGGCAGTCTCCAAGCCCTTCGACACCAAGACCGACGCCGTTGCCGGCATCGCCGCTGTCCGCGAGTACGCCGGCATGGGGCTGATTACCGACTGCTGCACAACATCGACAAATGCCGCAGTGCCATCAGCCTGGAGCGATACGGGTAGCAAAACTGAGGATTCTCCGCGCATGCCAAAGACCGACTTCCACGGACGCGCCAGGGCGGTCCGCCGGGCCGTTTCCGGCCCCCGCTGGGCCGGGGCAATCCACAACCTTTCCTGAGTCCGGGGAGGGCTCCCTTCCCTCTTAGCGCGCTTTAAATAAGGTCAGCTAGCGGACGCCGAGCTCCTCGCAATGGCTTGAGATGTCGGTTTAGGGTCTGAGACGTTAGTTGCGGAACGTCATGAATTTGGCTTTTGGATCCTCACCTGACGCTTGCCATGATTCCCTCTGACGTCAGGTTGGGGTGTAACTCCAACCGACGACGCATTAGCGTGACTAGGAAAATCAAGAGATACGATCCAGAGAGATTCAGCGCTCCTACGATGGCAAGGAGGCATTCAATGCGATTCAGCCAAGAAAGTGCGCGGCGGCCTAATAGGCCCCGGTGGGCATTGAAGGAGATTCCCCATAAAAAGCGGAGGTGGTGGGAACAGGAGCCGCCGTGGTGGGTGCAGGACATACTCGTTGCGTTCCTCCTCGGTGTTATCCTCCTCCTCGGCCAGTCGTGGCTTGACGACGCCCGTTCTGACCGCGAATTGAAGGCTGCTGTGACCACCGCAGATGAGGCCGATAGGCGTGAGAATCTGCGCTTCGTTAGGGAACGGTCAACGTTGCTGGCGGTCGAAAGACCTTTTCACTCAATGGACTTGGCCGATCAGAATCTGTCAGGTCTTCAGATGTCTGGCGCGGACCTTGCAAGTGCAAGGCTCACCTCTGCGCGACTCGACGGCGCCAACCTTGAGAACGCCGTTCTCACTGAGGCCGATCTTCGAGACGCAAACCTAACTAACGCTGTCTTTAGTAACGCAAACCTCACAGGCGCAAATCTAGCCGGTGCAAGGTTTGAGGGCATCGATCTCTCCGGGGCTGACCTGACATCCATAAGGGGCCTTTCGGGGGCCTATCTGAGCAGTTTTGCGACACAAAAGACAGTTAATCTAACCGGAGCGCGACTCAGGAGCACTTCCCTTGAAGGGGCTAATTTCTCGTACACGAACCTGACGAATGCCGATCTCGCGGAGGCGAGGCTTTACGACGCCTTATTCATCGGAGCCAATCTCAGAGGGGCGAAGCTCACGAACGCCTGGCTCGGCGGTGCCGACATTACCGGCGCAGACCTTCAAGATGCGGATCTCAGCGGTGCGCATATCGCATCAATTAGAAATTTTGGAAGATGGTGTTACAACTCCGCGACGTTATGGCCTGATGGGTTTAGGCCTCCTGCCAGCCGCTGCCAAGTTAACTAGGAGGCCGCGTCCTGCCGGCCACTGCCGTTGGCACGACTGCTAGGCCCTTCGTCATGCCCCGATCCTCCTAGCGGCTGTGGTACCTGCCCCCGAAATGCCACGGTGAGGCGAGTTCTTCATCTACTTCTACTCTTCCCACTCAAACCCCGAACCTGATTTTTCAGCTGCGGGATTGCGGCTGGGCGTCGGTTGACGCCGTCCCGAAGCTCCAGCTGCCGCAAATAATGCGTCTAATCGTGGGACCCACCCACGTGAACACCAGGCAGAAACGTCCGTCCGCACCCCATTTTTCTGCCTATGCTCTCATGGGTCATGAGCAATCATCAGCCCGGGCGCCGAGTCACGTACGCAAATCCTTGACACCATCCAGTATGGTCAAAGTTCAAAGAAGCTGCCCCTTATCCCAGCGCAATTCTGCACTGCCATTCGCTTCACACCTCTGGCATCCAAGGCCAACTGCGGTGGGAGCTCACGAGAAATCATGATGGCTCTGGCCACTGTGCTTATGAACAGTTGTGAAGAAGAGAGCTTCCGAAGCGACAGCGGCCGAATGTCAGCCTCTGATTGACCGGCTCACCACGGAACTGAGGTCACAGTCCTCCGAGCTCGAGCGCCTCCACGCGACCTACGCAGAACTCGAAACCAGAAACAGCCTCCTCCACAATGAAGTCCTCCGTCTTAAGCGTGCCCAACGAACGAACGTCCAGGACCTCGCTCACGTGGCTGCTGCGCTGGTCCACCTATCACGCGCCAAGGGAATCGCCCTCGACTCCGCCAGCGTAAGCATCCTCCGCCGTCGAGGTTGGTTGCCCGGCAAGCCGCAAGCAAGAGCCAGCCGGCCATGACCATGTCAATCGCCAGGCTGTCCGTGCAGTCGGGTCTCAAGTACCTCTTCAAGTCCACGATGCTGGACGACCAATCACCGGCACCAAGCGACACCATCAGCTACTACGTCAAAACCGGAACACCACAAGGTCGATGGATAGGCAGCGGTCTCGAGGGGATCGACCGCGCAAAGGGTGACGTGGTGACAGAATCAGATGCAGAGGCCCTCTTCCAAAACGCCGAACACCCTGACACGACAACACCCCTTGGCCGCCCATATGGCGAAGCCACCATTGCCCAGAAGCCCCAGGGACAAACCCAGGCCAGGCACGCCGTCGCCGGCTTTGACCTGACGTTCAGCGTCCCCAAGTCCGTCTCCGCACTTTGGGCCCTTAGCCCACGGCAGCTCCAGGAGGACATCCTCAAGACCCACCACCAAGCCGTCGAAGCAACACTGAACTGGCTAGAAGACCTCGTCATCAACACTCGCGCTGGCCGTAACGGTGTCGCCCACCTCGGCACCCATGGAGTCATTGCAGCGGCCTTCGACCACTGGGAGTCCCGAGCGGGCGATCCACAGCTCCACACGCACGTCGTCATTGCCAACCGCGTCCAGCGCATCACCGACAATGCCTGGGCCACCCTGGATTCTCGGAGCCTGTACAAGGCAGTAGTTGCAGCGAGCGAGCACTACAACGGATTGCTCTTCGACGCCCTCGGCCAAAACCTCGGCACCGAAGCCGACATCCGCTCCCCCGCCCTCAACACACACCATCCGAGCCAGCAACTCACCGGCGTAGACGATGACCTCATACGCGAGTTCTCCAATCGATCACGACTCATCGATATCGAAACCGACCGTCTGGTGCACGCGTGGGGCACGGAACACCGCTCGCCGCCGAGTGCTACAACCATCGTCAAGCTCCGACAGCAGGCAACACTCTCAACGCGCAACGCCAAGGAGGGCGCCCCGTCTCCCCTGCACGAACTTTCCGCCCGATGGCGCAACCGATCTAAACTCAAGGGTTTTGAGCCCGAAACCGTCGTAGCCTCCACCATCCAGCGGTCGAAACACCATCCGTTCCACACCCGTGACTTCACGACTGTCTGGATCGTCGCCGTCGGGCTTGTCACCAGGCAGCGGGTGGCCGCAAAGCGCTCCACATGGAATCGCTGGAACCTGATAGCAGAAGCAGAACGCGTTTGCGCCGAGATTCGCTGCGCCTCCGCTGAAGACCGCAACGCCATGATCGACGCCGTCGCAACGTCGGCCGAACAGCACTCCGTGCCGATCAACGAGTACCGCTACAGCCTCCCTGCCAGCGCGGGTGATGACCTGCGGTACACAGACCGTATGGTCTTCGAGTTCCACGGTTCACGGCTCTACACCGATGAAGCCACGCTCGCCTTCGAGGATCAAATTCTTGCGGCAAGGAACGACGACGGCGGGCCGGCGGTGAGTGCGCACGTCGCCATGGAATCACTCGCTTCATACACAACAAACGGCGCCCTTGAGCTGCATGAGGATCAGAGAGCGGCCGCGGCCGAAGTCCTGTTGAGTGCACACCGGCTCGATGCTTTGGTGGGGCCGGCCGGGACAGGTAAGACCACGACACTCGGTGCCATCAAGACTGCTTGGGAAGCGGAATTCGGAGCAGGCAGCGTTGTCGGTCTGGCACCTGCGGCTGCGAGCGCAGAGGTTCTTGGTTCGGGGCTTGGCATGGTCGCTGAGAATGTTTCGAAGTGGCTCTTCGAGTCTGTTGGCAGTGGGGCGAGCCATCGGGCCGCTGCCTACTTCGAAGCGCAGTCGCGGATCGGATCGGTCGTGGGTTCGCGGGGCGCCTTTGCTGCTGTGCTCGAACAACGGATTGCCCGACTGGCGGCAGAGCAAATTCAGTGGTTGTTCAAGCCTCATCAGCTGGTCATCGTTGATGAGGCGTCGATGGTGTCGACGCAGCAGCTAGCGGGAATCGTTCGGCAGGCTCAGGACTGTGATGCGAAGGTTCTGTTGGTCGGAGATCCTGGGCAGCTGGATTCTATCGATGCCGGTGGTGTTCTTGGTTGGCTGGATCGGCAAGGGAAAGCTGCCCGTTTGAGCTCCATATGGCGGTTTCGAAACGAGTGGGAGCGTTCGGCGTCGTTGGGCTTGCGCGACGGTGACGCGACCGTACTGGGCGAGTACGAGCGGCGCGGGCGGATCAGCCACGGCAGATACCTCGACATGGTCGATCAAGCTTATTCCTCGTGGCATGCCGATGTGCTTGCAGGGCAAAGATCTGTGTTGATTGCACCCGACAATGAGACTGTCCAGATGCTCAACGAACGGGCCCAAGCTGACAGGGTGATCCAAGGAGTTGTTGACGCTGAACACACTCTGGCGCTCAGAGACGGTCTACGTGCGGGCAGTGGCGACATCATCATCGCGCGGCGCAACGACAGGAGGCTTCAGGATAGCCAAGGCGCTTTCGTTCGAAACGGCACACTGTTGGAAGTGCTCGATATCAATGCACGTGAAGGGTCCCTGAGGGCCCGCAACAGGGTCACAGGTGCAATCGTCCATCTCGGTTGCTCTTTTCTGCAGTCGTCCATGGAACTGGGCTATGCCACCACCGCCCACCGTTCCCAGGGCATCACCGCTGATACCGCCCACACGGTCGTGACTCCGGGTCGCCTCACCCGCGAACTTCTTTACGTGAGCATGACCCGGGGCCGAGACTCCAACACCGCGTACGTCAGTGAAAACGACCCGGACGAAGACGAAATCCTAGACCCCGCCACCCAAACGGATTGGCGAGGAATCCTCGCACAAGTCTTGGCCGCAGAAGGGGCAGAGCGAACTGCACACGAAGTTCGCGCCTTTGAAATGGCGCACGCGGACAGTCTCGAGAGACTATCTCGGGAGTATGACTACCTGGCCCAGATAGCTGCCGGCGCTGATCTGACACGGGCTATTGAAGACGTGTCCGCCGGAGAATCAAACGCATTTCTGACTTCTCCTGCTTGGGGAGCTGCAGTTGCCACGTGGAGACGGGCTATCGGCGTCAATCGGGCAGGCGCTCGCCGCATCTTGACCGGGGCCATTCAAACGGACAGCACTGCCCAGGATCCGGCGGCAATCGTCCACTCCCGACTTCGCAGGTTCATTAAGGAAATGCCACAGGTCGCGATTGATCCGCTCACCGAGAATCTCACCACACCAAGGCAGGACCTCAAGTCAGCGCTCAACCAGGTGCGCCAGAGAACCTACAACAGGATCGAATTCGTCGGGCGAACCGCCCTGCTGGACGAGCCCTCATGGACAGCGGCCTTGTTTGAGAAGCTAGGCTCCAACCCAGATCCGCTTGAGGCGGCGATACTGGTTCGCGAGGTAGCTGTTTACCGGGATCGGTGGAATGTCGGCAACTCTCCCCTACCCCTGGGTACAGCCCCATCGGAGTATGAGTGGGAGCAGCTTTCACAGTGGAACGAGCTTCACCGCAGTCTGGCTCGTGTCGCAAGGCTAGAGGCAATAGGCGCTGATACCGGCCCCGTCAACACACCGGAGCCCGCAGGCCTTATCAACGCTGGTTGGCAGCTTTAAACTGAACCAGAGGCCCGAATGCAAAGTAACCCAACCGTCAAGCCCAGAGTTGGAACACCCGCTCTTGTTGTCGTGAGCGCGGTGACGTTGGTCCTCGCCGTCGTGGCGGTGGCACTTGCTTCTGCAGGTCCCGGCAACGGCTGGTTCTTTGCAGGAGTGGCGGTTTTGGGTCTCGTCACCTTGTTGTATTCGGCCCTGCGCTTCCGCAACCAACGAGTCTGGCAGAACGCAACAGATGCTCAATGGGAGCAACTCGAAAACGTCAAGAGCAGCAGCGGGACCACTACCGAGATCACTGTCCTCAGCGTTGATGCCCTGCAGCCAACGGGCTCTTGGATCACCATCCTGTGGAATCGGTTCGACTTCACGCAGCCTGCTTGGATCGAAGCACTTCCCGAACCAATCTGGCCCGGCTCCGTTCTCCTCATCAGACCGGACCCAGACCAAGTGCGGCCAGGATCTCCATGGCCGGCGACGTATCTCATCAGAGGTAGCCAGATCCTCGCGTGGGCGCCGCAGCTGTAGGCCAGAAGGCGTTCACTGGGAGCCGCGGCACCGTTTCAAGATATCCAACTCGAGGCCGTTGCCTACAGGGGCATCCCTCGCCATGTTTCGGCGTCTACCCGCTTAACCCGACCTGCGGAAACCATTGGACGTGATAGACCCGCAGGTCATCCACCCACTCGATGAGCCCATACGATCCCGTGTACTTGATAGCCCGGCCGTAGATCATCGAACAATGACTAGAACATGTATTCGAATGGATACACCGGAGCAGGAAAAAGCCCACGCTGCGAACAGGCAGCGTTGGCTTGAGCCTGGAGAGCGCGGATCACATCGTCATGTCATTCCGCGGCCCGCCTAAAGGGGACGCCACCACCGGATTCTTCGTCGTCACGTTGTAAACCGGCCAGCCCGTCGCAGTTGTCGCCTCCGGCCCGGCGGCCTCCACCGCCGCTTCCGGCTCGGACACGGCGCGTGCAGACCGCTGGTAAGTGGCAGTCCCGAACCGGAGATCCGGCCCAATCGTGTCAGCAATGATTCGCCGAGCCTCGCGCCGCTCACCGTCTTTGTCGTAGGCGCGGAATTCAAGCTCTCCCGACACGGTCACAGGGTCGCCCTTCTTGAGTGATGCGGTGGCGTTCTCCGCAAGCATTCGGAACGCGGACACATTGTGAAAGACTGGTTCGCCATCCCTCCAGGTGCCATCTGGGTTCTGGATCCGTTGGTTCACGGCAACCCGCAGCTTCGCATGCGGTGTGCCGGATTCGCCGATAGTCAGCTCAGGGTCGGCCACGAGATTTCCCGCGATGCTGATGGGAATCTTTTTATTCACAGTCATTACCTTTCCTTGTCGACGGGCTTCTCCCATCGGACAACTTTTGCTCAGGGCCCGGCCAGCTCAGGACCGCCCATCGAAGGGCCAGGACCCGGGACGCCGGCGTACGTGGAAGAAGCCGTCACGGTTCGGCCCGTATCAACAGCCGCGAGCTTCCCTCCAAACCCGGGCGGGTCCGACACTGCAAGAATTCCCTTGGTAGCAGCTGTCACGCGTCCAAGGACAGACTTGGCGATGTCGACGCGAGAGGTCACCGCCCGACCCTCCAGCGTCACCCGCTTCATGTCCCGTTCTGCGGTAATCACAGCATCTGCCCACCCAGCTAAGTAGGTTGCCGATTGTGGCCCTCGATCGATACCGTGAGCCCTGAGGACCGTGTAGGCGACCGACTCGGCTTCCACTTCGGCCAACCCCCTATGGTTTGCGCTGCTGCCGTAAAGCCGACCAACACTGTCGTCCGGTCCGTGCAACAGGACGTGACCGAGTTCGTGGGCAAGCACGGCCACCTGCTCTTCGGTGTTCATCCAAAGGCCAATTTGGATTCGACGAGCGTCGAAGTCGGTGTAGCCACTCGTATAGCCGTACTGGACACCCGAGACATCAACCCTGAAGCCGTTTTCCTTCGCTACTTCACAGAGGGATCGCCACAGATCGTCCAGATTCGCCCCAGACTGAGCACCGGGTCGCGGTACCAGGAGAGGCGTTCCCTCCGTTTGGGTGACATCAAAGACTGCCTGTCCACGCCAACCGGTGATGACGTTCTTTTTGCCGCTGCTGACCGCATCCGTAGGTACAGCCTGGCTCACCGGCAGAAGCTTTCGCTGACCGTCCGCCAGCGTCAGTTCCTGCATTGCTGCTGTCCGCGGTGCGATGATCCACAGCGCGTGTTCGCCCCTCAGTACCGTCCGTCCGTGGCGCGCCCACTCCTTATACCCGGCCACAAGCGTGGGTTCTTCAGTTCCCCGTTGAGCCATCTGCAGCATCAAGAGAGCCACGTTGCCGCCCGAATAGCGCCATAGCGTCGCTGAAGCGTCCAGTAGAACCTGCCAGCGGGCGGGCGAGTCAATCGCCTGCTCCAGGGCGGAGTGAAGCCCCTCCGTAAGGTTGGCGATGCGATCCTCCGCGGACATTCGAACGGCAGAGGAGCCAGCGTCAGCCCCGCGGGAGTCATGTGAATCATGTGCAGCGGCCACGACAGCCATCCTTCATACTTCTGAATCAGCCCCAAAAAGGGGATCACTTCTCCATGTCCGGCATGTGTGTGAACGCCATGACGAAGCTCAACTGCGTTTCTGGTGGGCACTCAGCTTCCATTCGTCGAAAGCAGCATCGGCTGTGACCGCACGCGGGCTCGGTTCCTTATGGCTTAGCAGTCCAACGCACCCTGCGGTTCGGGTATGCGTCCGGAGACGTTCGACGGCGTGTGGCAGCCTTTCGTGGAAGGCCAGCGGGCCAAATCCCGAGTCGTCTGATGTGAAGGAAGCCATTTCTGCGCGCTGAAGTGCATAGAGCTCGGCAACTATCTCCGAATGCCGCCACCAACAGTCAGGCACAACTGAGGTCGTCAGCTGGTAGGTCGCCACAAACCAGCGCACCCAATCGAGCAGGCTCTGCCACACAACCTCCGCCTGCGCCGACGACATGTCGCGCCATCGATGCGTGACACCGACATTGCGTGGTGCGGACTGGAAGGAGGACCTGAACAACTCCGCTGTCAGTTCGTCGTCCAGGTCCGTCACGCGGCCAACTTCGAAATCGGAACCATCTGCTTGGGTACTCACTGCTCAACCTCGTGGTTCGCTGCTTGCCGATTGAGGTGACCGGCGGCCAACTCTCGCTCCGTCTCCATCTTCGAGCGGCCCAGCTCGGAACCGTCCTTCCGTTTGTGCCAGTCACGCAGGTCCAAGAGGATTGGGCGCGTGCGCCGTCCAAGCATGAGCGCCGTGCCAACCGGAAGACGCCTGATCTCGTCAAGCCTGATCACCGGGCTTTCCCGAATCTGCTCGCCGTCTTGTCGCCCCTGAGCAGACCAAGAGCGAGTGTTCACAATGAGGCTGCGCTCGCCGAGTAGCCCCGCCAGCGAGCGCAGATCACGCTCATCGGAGCCACCGCCGAAGATCACTTTGATAATCGCGGAATCCCAGATCGTCGCCGCCTCCTCAACAGACCAGCCGCTCCGAGCCTGAGACAGCGACTGGAGGACTACCAGGGTCGAGATACCAATGCCGCCACCGTCGGAGAGCACCACCGGAAGTCCAGGCCACGGCGAAAGGTTGGCTATCTCATCCAGGATCAGAGAGAGCGGTGGATCCAGCCGGCCCCCGGCAGATACAAAGGCCATATCGCGGGCAGCATTGTCTATGTCATCAATCAGAGCCGAAAGGTACGATCCAGCAGCTGCAGCTCCGGATCGGGTGCCAATCAAGTAGAGAGTCCCACGCTGTCGGATGAAGCTCTTTGGATCAAATGCCTCCGCCTCATCTTGTGGATCCAGTGCCGCCAAAACCCGAGGGGACGACAATGGTGCCACGGCAGCCGAGACGCCAATCCATGAGTTAGATGTGTTGCGGGGATCGTCCTCAAGGATCCCCATGAGGTCTGCCTGCCAGCCGAGCGCCGCGCCAGGCTTACCTAGTATGTCCAGGGCTTCTCGAGCCAGCACGGGACTTGAGGACCACCGTCGGAAGGCACCAATTCCTTCTCCCGATAGTGCTGCCGCGTGGAGCAAGCACTGCAGGACGATCAGCGAGCGTTTCTGCCATGCCGCGTTCTCGCCTTTCATCTCCGTGTCCGCAGTGATGACCAGCGCCCGGCGAGTAGCAATGTCCGGGTCAGCGCACCCCCGTACAGGTGACCATCGCAGAGTCGACGGCAGCCCCGACATTCCTTGCGGATCAAAAACAGTCACGGGTCTCCCCTGCGACATCCTGGCCCTCATCGTGACCACCAAGTTGTCGGCGCGCGTCGACGTCGTGACCACGGCCCCAGGAGCATCCAGAATTGCATTGATCACCACGTACAGCCCCTTGCCGGACCGCGGTGCCCCCTGAATCACCATCGATTCCTCGGTCGAGACGTGGATGGTTACTCCCCGCGAGCGGCCGAGCGTCCATGAGACGTCGTGAATGCTGGGCTTACTCAGTCCAGGGCGCGTGTACTTACCCCGACGTCGGACAGCCCTCGACCCAAAATCGCGCACGATCTCTGCTCTGCCCGCTACGCCATCCCGACTTAGTATGTCCTGCCGCAGCCACGCCCCTGATTGCTTCCACATCCGCCACCCGACCACTCCAGCACCTGCGAGCGCAGCGATGAGTCCTAAGACACCGCCCACGATCCACCACACAGCAGCCAGGTTGACTGAGCACTCGGCTGAAATGCGTGAAATCCAGTCGGGACGTCCAGCCAACAATCCAACACCCGCCGCCGGATTCAATGACGAGCCCAGTCTGCCACCACACTGCGGTGGTGCAGCAATGGCGGACGCCGCCTGGACGAGAAGACAAAAGACCACGTAGCCTGCGACCACCCACAAGCCGACAGAGACCAAGGGATTCGTGGGTCCGGATCGTGTACTCACAGGTGCATCCGATCATCAGTACCGAAGACTTCCAGCTCATCTGTCGTGACCCTGTTAGCGACGATGAAGGACCGATTCCCCACCTTCCACAGACCAACACCCTTGGGAAGATTCTCAACATGCTCGCACTCCGCCTCCGTAAGGCCCAAGGCTTCCTTGGTCAGGCGCATGGCATCGTGCTTCTGCCGATAGATGATGCGGGTGTCGGCCTCCGTCAGTAGGCCGAGTGCCTTCTGCCGATGGCCGCTGGTGCTGTCGCCGATCTCGTTGAGGTCTGCCACCTTGTGCATGATCAGCAGGTTCGCGATCCCATAGGTGCGGGCGAGCCTCCACTGTTCGCTCATCTTTGCCAACAGGTACGGGTCGGCGAGCATCCTCCAACCCTCGTCGTACACCACAAGCCGCTTACCGCCGTCGGGGTTTGTTACTGCTGCCTCCAGCCAAGTGGCACTGCAAGCGGCAGCAAGCGACAACGCCTGCTCGGACGCGCCGATAAGCGCCGACGTGTCCATCACCATCATTGGCGCGTCGGCGTCGAACGCAACGGTAGAGGGCGCATCGAACATCCCTTCCAAGTCGCCCGAAACTGTCCGCCTCAACGAGTGACTGACCGCAATTCCCCCTTCCTTGCCCACAAGTGTCAAAGTTTCCGGCGACGGGTTCATCAGGTGGTCCAGCACCATGGGCAACGTCGGCGTCGAGTTCTCCGCAGTCGTCTCCAACAACGCCATGTCTAGGGCCGTGTGCTCCACCGGGTGCAGTGGAGTGCCTTGCCGCATGAGTGAGACGAGCGCGACCAGCAGTTGCCGGCGACGCTGTCGGACTACGGCGTGCCACTGAGAGTCGGTCAAAGAGCTAGGCCTGGGCCCTGCGTCCAATGGGTTCACACGAGCTGACCGTCCCGGCCCCACGGAGATGACTTTCCCGCCCACCGCGTTGGCTACTGCTACCCACTCGCCCTTGGGGTCGGACGCAACGGCTGCCTTCCTGCCCAGGGTTATGGAACGCGCAACCAGCGACTTCCCGCACATGGACTTGCCCGTACCCACCGTGCCGATCACGACGATAGACGGCCCGCTGATGATTCCTTTGTCGTAAAGGATCCACGGATCATAGGAGAATGCGCCGGAGCCAAAAATGTCAGTGCCGATGTAGGTGCCCTCGTGGCCCAGACCGGATTCGGTGATGAAGGGATACGCCGCGGCGAAGGTCAGCGTCGACGCACGGTGCGGTGCCGGCCTCAACCGATGCGGACCCCATAGTGACTGCGGTTCCCTACTCCCCCAATCACCGACAAGGCGCTCGCGATAACCGCGCCGCTCCAACGCTTCGTCGATCCGCCCGCTGAGTTTGCGCTTCTGTGGCATTGACCCAGCGTTTGCCGCTTTTCGGAGACTCTTGCGTTCGGCGCGAGTACCCGACGGCGTATGGGTCACCTCTTGGTTCTTGAGACTCATTTCAATCCCCTTCCCAGGGGCAGCCCGCCCGCAATGAAGGCTGCCCATTGCTGCCCCGCCAGCAATCGAAGTTCGACGAACGCGCCGGCTGCCGCGGACTCTAGTTCGTGACGGTGTCGGGCCAGGTCCTCCAAGGACGCTGCAGTGATGGTCACGAAGGCGGTCGGACGAACATCGCCATGACCGGCAACGATCTCCTCTTCCCGTTGCGACACTTCTTCCTCCTCGGCTCGCTGCTCCCGCGTCGTGGGCCGGTCGAACCGGGCATTGATCCTGCGGCGGGTTTCGTGGGCTTCCTGGGCCGATCGAATGTCCCTCAACGCCTCCAACGTCGGAACCGCTCGAATCACTTGGGTAACCGTGTGCCGGAAGTCGCCGACATAAACGAGCGGATGCAGGAATCCGGGATAGACCTTTTGCCTCGGCCATTCTGCAACCCAGAAGGTCTGGTGGAATCCAGAGTCAGTACGGAGGTAAGTCCAGTGCTCCTCTACGGCCATAGGGCTCGAACTGAGTCTCCGCTTCCCGGTCGGCTGGTCAGCCTGCGACTCGCTGTCGTTCTTCGCCGACCCTCGGGAGACAGTCTCAGGATCAAAGGAACCCCTGAACACTTGAAGCAGCCGGGACTCCGAAAGCCACTCGTCCACCCGCACTCCATGAGTTGCCAGGGATGTAGAGATTGCTTGTACCTCCAATCGCAGGACACGCTCGAGTCCATTTATGCCTCCCCCGGACTCTTTGATGCGCCTCCTTGATTTCGCTGTGTCCACAACAATGGACAACAAGACGTCGTGACTCATGGAGGATCCAGCAGCGGCTATCAAGTCCTGGTACGCCAACTCACCCCACGGATTGCCACCAGGATGGCCAGCGTTTTGCACGACGGTGTGGTCATAGAAATCCTGAAGGGCGGACGACGGATACGGAACCGTATAGTCCTGAACGGCGATTCTTGCTATGTCCGATCGCTGTGCCAGCCCGGCCTGCACACGTGACCAAGCCTGGGCTGCCCACGCTTTATCATCGTCGTCGAGGAGAGCGAATGATCGGGTCGTGCAACGCAGGACGACGGTCGCTTCCCTACCTTGAGGGTCGACGATAAAGCACTCTCCACGTCGGGTCATCTGGAGTTTAAGGCTGCCGAGACCACCAGGCAGCGCAAGCTTGCCCGCTTTCAGTGCCTTTTCGGGACGGGCGAGGTAACGGGTCTGCCCCAGGATCAGTCGAACGAAGAACAGCGTGATGAGGCTGAGCCAGATGGGATATGGTGTTCGAGCGTGTTGGAGCACTCCCATGAGCATGAGCAGCAGCCAGATGGGACTCATCGTCGTCAGTCCGACCGGACCTCCCGTTGCAGAGGCGATAATCGCCGTCAGGATGCCGAGGGCCAGCAGCACCAGCTGGTACCACTTCAGCCCCATGAAGATGCCACGGCGCTCGTATCGGGGAAATTTGACGGCCTCAAGGGCGCGCGTATCTTCAGTCATCGCGTTTCTCCGGAGGAAAGTGCCCCTCAGAAGCCTTGGGCCTGATGGGCGGCAATTGGGATGCGGGCAGCGCGCTGCCGGTACTTCGCACTTCGGGCTGCCGAGGGATCCTATGGCGGTTTGCCTTCGGCGGTCCGGCGGCCGGGTTCGGGCCTAGCGGCGAAGGTGTCGCAGACGACATTTGCTTACTCTGCTCGGTGGGGACCTCTCCGCTCACCACCTGCCTGGCCGCGCCTCCGCGGGCAGAGCTTGCTTCGTTAGATGCCGAAGCGTTTGCACCAGAGGTGAGTATCGGCGTCGTTCTCGTTAGGCTTCGAGGCAGGGGCACTGACGGTGGCAGAACGCGCGTGGGGATGTCTCTGCGACTTGAGGGAATTGGTCGGGCTAGTGACGATCTGGCCAGCATTGATGCAATCGTCATGCGGCCACCGAGTTGTCGACTGAACTGCCTGGAGGCAACGCTGCTGCTGCGAGCAAGAACGTGGCCGCCGCCGGCCGTTTGAGCCGCTGCTGCGAGTTCGCCGCCCGCGAAGCTCACCAGCCTCAGCGCCATCAAGGGTGCTCCGCAAGCAAGAGCCATGCCGACAGTTCCGGCTGCCAAGCCCGCAAAGGACCTCGAATCCGCGAAGAGTTTGATCGCCGCCGCCAGAACTGTCGCCGCTAGCGGTTTCGCTAGCAAGAGCGCCACGACGACTTCGCACCACCGTCCGGCCCAGGCCTTTGACTTCTCCCAGGGCATCATCATGAGGGCGACGGGTGCGACAGCTGCCAGGACGGCGAGGGCGAACGTCCTGAAGATCATGGAGCACATGAGAATGAACGCCAGTATCCACACGACGATGGCTGCCATTACTGTCACTACCGCGCCGCCGACAGCTCCGCCTTGATTGCCCGGCGCCAGGGAGATGACGTTCCATTCGCGCTCGGAGCCTTCGGGAGCTCGTTCGAAGCCGAAGAGCCGCATGAAAACGACATACGGATCGGTTCCCATCGATTCCAGCAGGGCCGCCGACGCCTCGTCGCTGACCTTGGTGAGCTGCCGAACCACGTAGACGGCCGCCGCAACTAACGGCACTGCCGCCGCTCCCCCGACGAGTGCCCTCAGCAGTCGGCGTGGTTGCTGGCTGATCAGACCGGACAAGAGTTGCAAGATCATCACAACCACCAGCGGAGTCATCATCACGATGACCCACCAGTTGGTCAGTCCACCGATGGCCGCCCACTGGGAATCGTCGACTTCGGAAACTCTGAAGGCCCCGGTGATGAACCCCCACATCCAGGAGGCGATGTTCTGAAGAACGTTGGCGAAGATTGACGTGATGGAACCTTGGATGCCGTCGTTGGCTTGGGAAACCAGGCCGCAACCAGGCGGCCACCAACCGTTGAGGTCACACTCGATAGGCATGATCGCAAGCGGCTAGAAGCCCAATGGAAAGGCCGTCTGGGACCACAGTATGTATCCGTTGATACCGCCGAGGATTGCCGCGACCGGACCTGTCCACAGCAGGATCACCCCGCCGCCTGAGGCCAGTCTTGAGGATTGGCTTAGTTTGCCGGCCAACAGCATCGCAGCCCCGATGATCGCCACGATCGCAATGACGATGAAGGCGCCGACGAGGATGCCCCCGCCGATCTGCTTCAAGGACTCAAGAAAAGGAAAGTTCGTGTTTGGTGTGATCCCAGGATCCACCGCTGCCAGTACCATCTGGTGCTCCATCCAGTCGTCTCCCAATGAATGAGCTGATTGGGCTCACGACTTCATGGGGGCATAGTTTGCGAACGACATGACCTCTGGCCCGGTCGACGTCCACCCGGGCGATAGGCCAGTGCGCAGCCTTTGACAGCACCGAGGGAGTGAATGGGTCTTGGAACAGAGGCATCCCGAAAACCGGCGATCGTTCTGTCAGTTCTGCTTGACCAACCGCCGATCGACCCATCTCTCATCAGTGTCTCCCCTCATCGTTGGAGTAGGAGGTGGGTAGTTTCTCTGCAGAAATCCTCCCTGTTTGCCGAGCCCCAACCTAGGTGGCATCAAGGTAGCGCCCCGCGATGTGGTCGTGCAGAGGGTTCCCACCCCGTCTCGCTCATGGTCACTACCCTTCTGTCGCCGCTTCGTGCGCCCGGGCCTCCTCGTCAAATCGGTACAGCAGGCTGCAAGCCACCATGATGCCCTGGACGGCGTTGCGGCGGTTGTACTGGCGGGGACTCACCGTGTGTGCAGTGGCGTTGCGGCTGAATGCTGCGGGCACCTTGTCCCCGTCGGCGACGAAGAACTGCTGGTACGTCTGCCACATGGGAGCGAATGCAATGAACTGCCGAACGCTGAATTCGTCATAGGCGTCCTTGGTCCGCTTTCCATTCCGATCGGGAGTGTACTTGTAGCGGTCCTTTCCGAAGTACGAAGTCAGGATCGCATCGATGAGCGAGCCGGCGAGTGCTTGGGCAGCCGCAGTATGCCCCGCGTCTAAAGCATCGAGCGCGGCCACGGCGAATGGGACATACGGTGCAACCGCGTCGGTGCCACATCCGTTGACGGCCGTACGACAGTCGGACG
This sequence comes from Arthrobacter sp. StoSoilA2, assembly GCF_019977195.1. Lineage (NCBI taxonomy): Bacteria > Bacillati > Actinomycetota > Actinomycetes > Micrococcales > Micrococcaceae > Arthrobacter > Arthrobacter sp. StoSoilA2. Next base: position 2,213,663 of record NZ_AP024643.1, on the reverse strand, counting down.
AAATCGCCTTCCAGCGTCGACCCAGGATCTCTCGCCTTGCTCGTGCCCCGTTCGCTCGGATTATCGCTTCGGCGATCTGCGGCCGCGGCAGTCCGTAGAGTGGGATGCCGTCGGCCATGACGACTTGCTCTACTTCTTCGAACTCCAGCCCCTCGATGCTTCGGAGGTTCGGCGGGTAGAAGGCAGCGCGCATCGATGCGAGTACCGGTGCGATGTTCTTGAGCCATGTCGCCTGATGTGTCGTGAACTGCTGTGCGATCCGGGCTGCGCCCGCAAAGGCGCTGAAATCGATGTTCTTCGTCAACTGGGAGGCAAGCAGGTTCAGGTTGGGTTGACCAAGTGAGTAGGTCTTGAAGATGTCGCTGCTGATACTGGCGAATTGCTTTTGCCAAGGTGGCTGCATGGCGAACATCGGTCTGATCGCTCTGGCGACTACGGATTGTTGTGATTCGAAGATGCGCGAGGCGGCAAAGATGTTCTTGAAAATTGATTCCGGGAGCTTGAAGTTCGGGGGTCCGATGTTGCGGGCCAGCGACTGATGAATGCCCTCCAATGTCCTTGCTAGGTTTGCCTTCTGTTCGGGTGTGAGGGCGATGCGTTCTTCCGCATCGTCGTGATTCTCCGCGTCATCATCGGCGGATTCTTCTGAATGTTCGTTTTGGCTCACGAGAGCAGAGTAGCGGGCAACACTGACGATTTCTGACTTCGCTCGTCCGCGACAGGTCCGTTCACCGCACGCCACGTAATCCGCTCGACGCAGCCCACGGATCTCGTGTGACACGAGGCCGCGGCAAGATCCTGTTTTGGATACGGAATTACCCGATGGTCCGCACGGGGGAATCTGATTGGCCCAACATGGGCTATTCCGAATGTCGTCAGTCCATTGCGGGCGGTAATCAACTGAGCAAACCACTCGAACGTCTATCCACCCTTTCAGGCCATAACTGTGCCGAGACCTTGAAAAGCGATTCCGACGGTGTAAATTGCGGAAGCATAGGCCAAGGACTGGCTTTACGAATAGCGACTGGAGTTTTGGGGGCTTCACGATGCGCGTGATGATTGCGGGCAAGTCGGTGCCGATTAACCGGTCGGTGTTCGTTGACCTTCTGGAGAACTCCGTGGTGAACGGCCGGGCACCGTATATCCAGGCCCTGGAGAAGTCGAAGATCCCATATACCGATCTCTTGGACCTTGCCCGGAAGGCTGAGGTACCCCATCCACTGTTCTTCGCTCCCCCAACCGTAGTCCAGGCACAACTGCGCGCCAAGACCTCAAAGCTGCTTCAGGGAGTTGCGCCGGAGACGTTCACGGTGAACACCCGGACAACTGTAAAGCTGCGAGACGTCGAGCTGATCGTGAAGGACCTCCTCCGCAAGCAGGATCTGGCCCGGAAGCACGACCCCACACTCGTCAAGAACAAGATCGTCGGACTGCTCCGCAAGCCACGGCCGACCATCCGTGAAGATGCCGAGGCGCTGATCAATGCCCTCGGACTCGACCGTGATGCGATCCGTCAGGTTCGTAAGAAGGAAGCTGCGCTGGAGCTGATCATCAAACGGCTCGAAGCCAATCAGGTGCTCGTGTCCCGGAGCGTGCGAGGATACATGCCCCAGCTCATCGAGGTGCATTTCAGCGGCATGACAGTGCGCGACTCGAAAGTGCCCTACATTTTCCTGACCGGCGGTGATCACGGGGACTTCCAAGAGCCTTACGGGCGGCAGATCTTCACCCTCGTCCTAATGGCAGTGCTCGTTGCCCGCGGGATCTTCGCGCCGGTCAGCTACGACGCGAACAGTACAGCTCCTGACGCCGGCCGCGAGTACGACATCGTGGGTGAGATCCTCATGCCCGCGGCCGAGATGCAGGGAATCATCCTCCAGGACCCCGACGATGTGAAGGCCGCTGCAGACCTGTTCAAGGTGACCCCGAGCGCCCTGGCGGTCAGGGCGCTCCGCCTTGGGAGGCTCACCCCGCTGATCGCGTCAGGTTACCTGCACGACCTCGAAAAGGAGTTCCGCGCCCGGAATAAGACGAACCGGACGAACCAGCCCAAACCTGTCAACGCGATCAGGAAGTACAGCGGCCGCGAGCTGACGGCACGCATGCTCCGCGCGGTTGAGGAGCGCCGGCTTTCCCAGCGTGAATTCTGCCGGGTCGTCTGCCTGAACCGCATCGGTACCGGTGACCTTGGCGAACTGAAGGCGGCTCTCCGATGAATGAGGAGATGTACCTCATCGACAACAACGTGCTCTCCCACCTGTCACCGGCACAGCGGTCGAGCGAGTTCTTCCGCGCACAATGCCGGATCCCGTCCGAGGTTCTCCACGAAGCAGACGGTTACACCGACGCGGATTCACTCACGGCGGTCGAATACCCGACGACAATGGGCGTGCTGAAGTTCCTCCAGAAGGTCATGGCCACAGTGCCGGAAGACGACACTTCGCTCGTGAACCTCTACGCGAACAAGGGCGCAGCGGACCCGCTGCTCGTGGCCTGTGCGCTGGACGCGATTCAAGAATCCGAGACGTGGCTGTTCGGCCCGGCATGGATCATCGTGTCCAACGACAAGGCCGTCCGCGCAAAGGGCGCAGAATTCGGCATCGAATCCTGCACGAGAGACGAATTCGTATGCCGGACGCAGGGCAAATGGCGCGATTAATTTTCGTTGCCCGGACGGCCGGTTCGGCCACGATGACGCAAATCGCGCTGAAGGCGGCGGCAGTCGTTCCCCGACGTCCAAGCGTAAACTCAAGAGATGCCATGGACGTCAAGCTGGGGTAAGAACGCCACGTGGACCGCTCCTGTCTTCGAAACAACTGGCCGAGCGCTGTTCGCAGCACAGGAGTTTGAGGACAGATGCAGGGCTTTGCTCCGGTTTCTGAACCTTATCGAGATTTATGAGAGTGCGACTGACGATCCGCTCGATTCGCTGATTGCCCGAGTGCCAAAAGACAAGCTGCTCGGCAAGACCATCGACGGTCTCAGGCGACACCGGGTGTTCGATGACGAAGACACCGCCGAAATACTCAAGGCCGCGAAGGACGCCAGGAACTTCATCGCCCATGAAAGCGCTCGATTCAACCCGGCGCGCCGCCGCCGGGACGTTGTAGAGAGGATCGAAAATGAACTCCGGCCCAAGTTGCGAGACCTTGCAATCGGCGACCACATAGTCTCAGAGGTGCTGCTTGCGATCGAAGACAAGGAGTCGACTTTCGGCATCTCATGGATCAAGGAAAGTTACCCCGACATTCTTGAGTCCTGGGTGCTCTTTCCGATAAAAGCGATTCTAAAATCTGAAGGAATGCCGCCCCTTCCTTACCCCGTCGACGATCCCTGGTACGCCGCGCGTAGGGCAGCCGACATTGCTTTGGCGGCAAAGTATCAGGCCGAACGCGCACAAGAGTGACTCCCTAAGTCCTGGTCCCGGACTCTCTTGCAGGACGGAACCCATCAGGGCTTCACCGTAGTTTCCGCGGCGCAGGGCTCTCTGCTCCGGCTGGCATGGTCCGCCACGGGCTTTCGCCTGACGGCCGATACCGCTGAGGTCGACGCTCCGCAGATTCAGATAAGGCAGTGCACCTGACGACATGTCGGTCACGACGAGATGATGCTCACCTAACGCCATGATTTACCAGTAGTCATCCAAGCCGTATTGCCGACTGAGGTAACGGTCTTGGCGCTCCTTCAGGGTGTCCATGGAAACCGGTTCTTCCTTCAGTTCGAGGGACAGAAGCGGGAAAGTCCATTTCTCGGGAATTAGACGCAAGGCGCTGCGCAGCTTCTCGGACGGGACTGTATCCGAGGTCAAGGTCGCTTTGAGCACTTCCCAGGCCTTGTCGCGGCAAAATTCCCAACGAGTATCTGAGTCGAAAGTGGCTCCCTTCCATGCCGCCGCCGTAGCCTGTGCCCCTCTCGCTGTTAGAAGTCCTGCATGCTTCATGGCCAAGACGAGGCGGGCCGCTCCCATGTCGACGTGGAACTGGTCCGGGTCTCCTCCTGTCCACATGTAGTCGTCATCTGTCTCTTCGTAGTCGACGTAAAGGGCGTTCTCGCGGGTTCTGAGCAAGTCGTTGCGCCAGATCCAGTCAACATCATTGGGGCCATCGAGGTAGTGGCTCGGACGAAGCCATGTTAAGTAGCGTTCGATCTCACGGAAGTCTGCAGGGTTGCTGGCATGAACGTTTGCATAGATCAAGCGTGGAAGATGAGAGTAGAAGTAATTGCACCCCTTGCGTGCCATCCCCTGGTCGTGCGTACGCGCGATGTCAAGGAGGATGAGCGCTTTGGCGCTTTCCTCGACGCAGATCGCTTGGAGAGCTCCAGCCCCGGACTTCTGGCCTTCCCTCAGCAGGTGTTCTATCGACGACATCAGCTGCTCAACATGGGCTCCCAGATGTTCTAGCCCGTCGCCGATGACGGAAAAGCGCTCCTCCCGCTTCAGGTCAAATATGCGGTGAAGCCTGCGTGCCTGCTTCATTGCGCAGACTCCTTGGATGAGGTTGAGATATCCAGAACCATGGCACATGCTATCCAAATCGAGTTGGGTAATGCAGCGCATCATCGACTGGGTGGAAACCTCGTGGCGGGGTGTACAAACGACCGCAGTTTTCCACATACGCCACGACTCCCCTACCGACTGCTGGCCGCTGATGCTGGACTGGCTCCATGCTTGGCTACGAAGACATCATCCTGCTCGGCGAAGAAGGGGTCCTCGTCATTCAGGAACACGAGCAGGGCCGCTGCTGGTGTGGAGAGATCTGGTGATGAGAAGACTGTTGCCCCGGGAGTCCGAGTCGTCAGACTGGAATGTTCGTCAGACGCGATTCCCCTTCCCCCGCGCGTCGGCTGCAGAAGGTAACGTCAGGTGAGTTTCATCGTTCCTTTGCAGGTCGGGTACCCGGCGCAGCCGAAGAACCGGCCGTAGGGCCCTTTGCGTTCCCTCATCGTGTGTTTCTTGCATTTCGGGCAGACCACTGGGGTGATATCGTCGCCTGTCGCGGATCGGACCTTGACGACACGATCTCCGACCAGCTCGAGGAGGAACGCTGATTCCCTACCGGCGCGCGTGACCAGGAGCGCTGAGCGCTTGGCACGGGTCAGTGCCACATAGAACAGGCGTCGTTCTTCTGCGTGTGGGTAGGAGTCAGGGGCGGACATGGCCAGTTGCAGGAGCGCATCATCCTCGACAATGCTGGGGAATCCGTTCCTCTCAAGGCCGAGCACAACGACGTAGTCTGCCTCCTTTCCTTTCGAGGCGTGCACGGTGTTGAACTCGATGGTCAGGTTGGCGTATCTGGCTTCCAGCGCCGAGGTGACATCGTCCTTGGACCGGGAGTACCGGCCGAGCAGCAGCACAGTGGCTGGCTCAGTGAGCTCTGAGTCAAGGGTTTTCAGGTGCTGCCGGACGGCCGATCCGTAGTGGCTGCGCTCCCGTACACTGACCGCGCATAGGGTCTCGCCAGCCTCCGGCGCTGAAGATCGGACGTTCTTGAAGATTTGATTGGGGTTTTTCATCACGAACCCACCCGCGACATCGCACAGGGACTGCGGGGACCGGAAGGTGCGATCCAGCCAGATGGTGGACGCTGTCCCGAACCAATTATCGAAGCGGGTCATCACACTGAGGTCTGAGCCCGCGAACCTGTTGATCGACTGCCAGTCGTCGCCGACCGCGTAAAGGTAGTTTCCAGGAGTCTTCATCAGCGCCCTCACCAGCGCCGCACGGGCAGAGCTGGTGTCCTGCATCTCGTCGACCATGACGAGCCGGTAAGGGCTCATCCAACGGCCCGACTCGACGTGATCGGTTGCGAGATTCAGCATGTCCTCGAAATCGATCTGGCCCGCGGCTCGGAGCTGACGGTCCCATTCGGCGAGGATGACGCCATACAGGCGTGTGAAGAGCCTGGCCCGCAAGGTTCGGCCGGCCCGCTGCGTCAGCACGTCAGGGGTGAGGCGGTTGCCCTTCGCGTGGGCCATGAACGACCGCATCAGCGTCATCATGGCTGGTTCGGTGATCGGAGGCTCCCCTACCGCCTCCCGGTAGGGGTCTTCCTCGAGTTGGATTCCGTGTCGGCGGAGCTCCTGTTCGAGGTGCTCGAACCCGGACCCGTCCCGGATGGTTGCCGAGGTTGTCTCGATAAGTCTTGTGCTGTATCGAGTGTGGGTCTGACGCCGCCACGCCATACTCTCGGCATACCCGTCAAAATGTGGCGGCGGGTTGCCGTCTGAACCGAGCGCCCAGTGCTCATGCCAGACGTCGATGTCCGGATAGCAGAAGTCCGGCTGATACTGACGGTGGTGCGCGTCCGCAACGTCGTGCGCGTAGGGTCGCTCGTATTCATATCGGACGCCGTTGAGGAAGAGCCAGTTGGCGATCATCACCTCTTCCTGGCTCTTGACGACCTCTCCAGCGAGAGTGCCGAAGCCGTTAATACCTGTGTTCCTGTCCGACTTCTCAGGTTCGGCTTCATCCCCGAGATCCGGCAGCTGCCTGCCGAACACGAGCCTGAAAAGGTCCCAGTCCCGCCGGAAGGCCGGTTCACGGTCGCGCAGGCCATCCACGATCCCCGCAAGCCGCCCCATCCCATTGTCCCTGGGGAGGTCATCGGGGACGGCGGGTTTGCGCCCGGTGGCTTCACCGACGACTCGCAGTCCGAAGGCGTGAAAAGTGCTCGACGCTACCGACGCGCCGTCATCGCCGAGGCGGGAGACAAGCCGCTCCGAGAGCTCACCGGCTGCCTTCTTGTTGAATGCGAGGGCGAGGATCTCCGTCGGCTGGGCGATGCCACGCCGGATCGCATACCCGGCGCGGGCTACCATCGTCGACGTCTTCCCGGAGCCCGCGGCCGCGATCACACGCACCCGGTTGTCGAAGCAGACCGTCGCCCTCGTCTGCTCTTCCGTCAACGGCGACTTCTCGACCTTGCGGAAGAAGTCTGCCAACTCGTTTTTCTCCCACTCCAGGAACGCCTCGTTCCGCTGGGCAGCCCACCTTGACAAGTCAGTGGTGCGGCAGGCGTCGACTGCGGCACGCTGGTCCTCACGTTTACCCTTGGGAAGCCCGGAGAGCCTCGGATCGCTGTCGGCAGCCAGCCAGACAGCGACGTCCGGACGGGAGCCCTCGAGCGCGGCGATCGTGTCCTGGTCCGCCCACCGTTGTCGGTCCATCACATCCCGGACCCGGGACCACCACAGGCTGGCCGCCTCGCCCTGCTCCTCAGCCTTTGAGAGCAGGGCGGCGAGATGCCGTCGCTCATCGAGCTCGGAGTGGTAAGCAGCGGCGACCTCACGCACCGCGCGACGAGACAGCCCATTGAGCACCGTCTCTGTCCCGTGGACGAGAGTGACGATGAGCTGCCCTGAGCCTTCATCGACTGCGAGTCCGAGGACGTCGATGACATCAGCGTCCACCTCCCGGGGGATTCCGCAGACGCGCAGGCGGCCCTCACGGATCGACAGCACCCATGACCCGGCACCTCTGAACGCGCGTGCCCACCAACCCGGCTTCCACTCCGTCATGCTTCCCCCGACTCACACATGTTCAAAAGGAGACCGTTGCCCTCTTTCCACGGTATCAGCGAGGAATTGTGTGTCGTCGAGTGCGTTCACCGGGTTCGTGCTGATCCGCAGGTACTGGACTCGGCGGGCTTGCCCGTCAACCCTTCGATGGCATGGTGGAGGCGGACCTCCCCAGCATGGAAGGATATGGCAGAGGTCTTGGGAGAAGGAATGGGTTGTGAGCACCACACACGAAGAAGTGAAAGCCGACCACGGGGCGCAAAAGAAACGTCCGCTCGTCCGCGTTGAGCCGCAAAGCCACCGTGACGACGGGTCGCCCATCGCAGGTGAAAATCAGGCGTATGTGACCCGCTCGGGCAAGCTTTTCCACACTCAATGGTGCTCGATCATGGATGGTCACTGGCGGGCCGTCAATGGAGGCATCTACGTGACCATGATTGCGGATGTGGGCCTGCGGGGACGCTGCCCGCAATGCGACCAGGACCCTGAAGAGAAGAAGCGCTCCAAATTGGAGCGTGCGGAGAAGCGGGCAGAGAGGCTGCGACTCAAAGAAGAAGCGAAAGCCGAGCACTGGGCAAAGGAACGGCCGCTGGTCCGCGTTGAGGCGCAAAGCCACCGTGACGACGGGTCACCTGTGGCAGGTTACGGACAGGTGTACGTCACACGAACCGGGAAACTGTTCCACACTCAGTGGTGCTCGATCATGGATGGTCAGTGGCGATCCGGCCAAAGAAGCATCTACGTAACCATGATGGCTGATGTGGGCCCGAGGGGACGCTGCACGCAATGCGACAGGGACCCTGAAGTGATGAAGCGCTCCAAATTCGAGCAGGCAGAATTGCGGCGACTCAACCAGGAACTGGATCAACTGGGCAGGACCATAGCGCGAACCCTCGTGGTGAAGGGACCGGAGGGGGTCAACACATTGGGCCCTCAAGTGATCCGGTTCAGGGAAACCGAGGCAGAGCTGACTGCATTGTCCGGTCGCGTCGGGGGCTCGTACTCATACGAAGCTCCGAACTCGTAGCTATTCCTTCATCGAACGACATCGGCCGGCTGCGAAGCTGGCGCGGACGGTTGCGAGATTCGACCAAGTTTGTCGTGGCTTCGCTGTGCTTCAGCCGGCGATTCCGAGTTTGCCGGCTCGCCCGCCCTTGATGCCATGGTCCTTGCCGTAGCGCCACAGGATGGCGTCGATGATGCGCAGTTCGGAAATGGGTGTCTGGACCGTAGAAAGCTTGTGAATGCGCCCCAATCGTCCAGCAAGGTCGGGGTCTTCCATGAAGAGGTTGTGCCAATTCAGCCATTGGCCTTCAGAGGTGTCTTTGCCCACGACTGCCCCAATTACTTTGTCCCAGATGGGGATGAGATGCGGTCGCTCCCTCGCCATGATCTTGCTGGCTGTGGTGGCCCCGACATCCCAGCGCGTTTTGGGTGTGCGTCTCAGCTCCTGCCAGAGCAGCCATGGGGGGCTGCCCTCCCCGAGAGTGGCATCTGCTTCCGCGACCGTGAGGTCGCTCATCTTCACGTCGGTGGGTATATCAGCCAGGAGATCTCGTATTTTCCCCGCCAACAGCTCCTCCTGCAGTCCGATGATGGCCTGGGCCGGCACTTTGACGCTGAGCATGGACACGGCGACAACGTCGCTGTCGGTGATCCTGTCCCTCACCTTCGGGTTGTCGCCGCGGTTCGCCCATTCATCAAAGTAACTGCCGGTACTGAGCAGCCCCGTCTTTGTGGACGGTTCGAGGTAGTAGCGCCGGAGCAGTTCGGCTGCGGCTTCGACGTTCTCTTCTTCCAGGATGGCTGGTAGTTCCATGAATCCCCCTATAGCTCCAATGCGCGGACTATGACCCTGACTGACCCTGCGACGTCGCTGGGTAGTCAGTCTGTATGGCGAACCTCAATCCCTGGGTGGTTCTCCATGACCCAGGCGGCCATCCGACGGCTCCGTGCCGAGATGAACTCCAGCGTGGCCTCCCGGTACGTTACGTACTCGTCTTTTGTGGCCGGCATCCCGGAACGCTTGAAGTTGTCGAAGGGCAGGTAGAACCGAACCTCTTCGTAGTCGGGTGTCACGAGGTCTTGAAAGTGGAAGAACTCCACGAACCCTTTGAACCCTTGCTCCCGCTGCCCGAAGAGCTCGAAAAAGTCCTTGTAGGCGGTGGCGACATCGGCAAGGGGGCTGTCTGGTTCTCCTGTGTAGTGACGCCGGATGCATTCGCGAGTGAGGTCTATGCGGTCCGCGATGAGCAGCCGGCTCCCTCGGGCCGTGTTCATGGTTGGGAGATCCTTCGACCGGAGCGGCCAGATCATTGCGCTGCCGATCGTGTAGGGCGGGTTGAGGTACTTGATCTTCTGTGCCGGAGTCAACTCTTCGATGGCGTTGACCAGGGCCCTTGATCTGGGCCTCTTCGCCTTTATCCAGGTGGTGTAAGAGGCGGTGATGGCGTCGCTGCCGCAGCAATGCCGATCTGTGGCGTCTGTGAAGATGAGGTACTCGCTCTTTCTGGTTGTCACCTTCGGAGCGAAATCATCTTCGGACGGCAGCTCTTTGCTCCAGAGCAGCTCATGGTCCCACCAGAGCAACTGGCTGTCACTATCAGCGTCGGGTTTGGTCCTTGAAGGTGTGTCGGTCTTGTAGTTGAACGAAGTGTCAAAGACGCGCGGCAGATGCTGCTGCGGATATTTCGGATACCTCAAGATTCCCCCAAAGACCAAAGTGATCAGACGCTGTTCACCGTACCGGAGTCAGGGTTTCGGGCACTGGTTCCCAAGGCTCTTTAGATGTGGCTGACAAGGCCAGGACCGTCCGCTCACTGGCTCTATTGAAAGTTGGCCAGTCGTCGATCCTCATTGCGGCCGACAATGAAACGGTCGGCATGCTCAATGAGCGCACCCAAGCGGACCGAGCTGGGCAGGGTGAAGTTGATCCCGGACTAACGATGCTTCTCAGCGGCGGCCTAAATCCAGGTCTTGGTGACCAATCATCGCCCGGGAAAATGACCGGCGACTCATCGATAGCAACGGTGGCTTTGTCCGTCACGGAACGCTATTCGACGTCGAAGGCATTCGGCGGCGCGACGGCTCACTGCATGCAGTGCTGCGCGACACAGGCGCGAGCGTCCTACTCCCCCGGGCGTATCTGGAGACATCCGTTGACGCGGACTCCTCTAATTCGCTGGGGGCTACTGGAAGAGGCCACGGCTCGAACAAGGCTGTGATCCTGGGGCTCACGGGTGAGCTCGCGGAGTCGGCCGGCACCAAGACGGCGGACAGCAGGTTTGCCGAGACGACCGAAGCCAAAACGATCCCCCGGAGAATCGGATGAATCCATGGTGCGCTTCCTCCTCACAGCAGCGGCCGTTGGCGTGCGGATTGATTTGGTGCGGTTGCTAAAGGTTCCGTATGGGGGATGCCTTGAATACGTGGTCTGCGGTCATCCGGTAGCGGAGGGCCCCGGGCAGTTCCCGGGGCGCAACCCACACTTGAAGGCCCTGGGATGCATCAAACATCTGGCGTGGATCATTAGCGTCCGCGGCAATCCAGAGTACGGAGGAGTCCGGCATGGCGTCTTCAACAAAGCCGGTTCTGATGACCCGTCCGTTATGCCGGACTTCCACCAGCGCGTTGATCAGCGTGCTCCATTCGACCTGCTCCCGTGGCGTTGCCCGTTTGGATCTCTCGAGACTTTCGGGCACTGACGCGGCAGGGCCGGCCGGTGCCCGCGGCAGCTGCCCCGGCGTAGCAGGCACGGTTTGGGGTTTGATCGTTCCCAGTGCAGCGGCGGTCTCCACAGTTCGATCCTTCACGTCCATGGACTCTGCAGCTCCGGCGGCCCAGGAACGCACCTGTGCCACGTCATCCCGGATCTGCGCTGCGAGTTCATCCGGCCCGTGGAAACGTCGTTGGGTGCGGATATGGGAGTACAGAGTTACCTCAACAGTGCGCCCGTACAAGTCACCGGCATAGTCCAGAAGATGGGCCTCCAGGAGCCGGGTTCCATTACGGTAGTAGGTCGGACGACGCCCTATCGAGACGGCCGCAACATAGGCCCCGTCCTCCCCTTCGGATCTGAGGCGGACCGTGCCTGCCCAGACGCCATCCCGGATTTCCCCGTCCGGAACGGTGAGGTTGGCGGTGGGGTAACCAAGCTCACGCCCCCGCGCGTCACCGTGTTCAACTACGCCCTCAAGCCGGACGGTGCCCCTGATCCCTGTTGCGTACTCGGCTTTGGAATTGCATGTCATTTGCTCACCCCGATTGTCTGGCTGGTTCCGGGCACAGCGCCGTGGCTAGGGTCAGATGCCTCATCGACGGAAGGGTGGTGGCCGGTCGCGTCGAGCACACTGTCCAGCCAACTCACCCGGTTGGCGAAGCGTTTCACCTTATGTGCGGCAGCCCACCGGTAGCAGTCATGCTCCCAATTGAGACGCAGCCGGCGGCGGGAAGTTAGAACAGTGAAAGTGTGCACGAGCCAAGGCATCCCCGACCCGTCGGCGATCACCAGATCCGGGCCCCGCCGGAGGTCCAGGAGGTCCTTGGCCTGCAACGCCGTTTCTTCAAACAGCTCTTCAAGAGCCTGCTGCTCAGGCGTCGCCCCAGCTTCAACAAAACCCGTGATGCAATGCCAACGTCCACTGTCATGGCCAAGACCGTGGCTCCTTCTGAACAAAGCAACCTTGCCCCGCCACTCGATGACAGTAGCAATGACGGTGTGTCCGACGGGAATGTCGATTGAGGCCCCGGGATGAGACCCGAGAGCAGGGGGTGCCATGATGGTGCTCATTTCGTCCTTTCAACTCCCTCGAAGGGCCTGTTTTTGCTCCCTCGCATTTTGCCAAGGCCTGACCTGGAGATTCGTATCCCCGGTCTAGAAACTTCCTGGTCAGGGGCGGAGATAGCGGTATTTCCCTTTGAAGTAAAGGAGGGGTTCGTGGATGTGCCAATCAGCCGGGCTCATCTCGTTGACCCTACCTAGGACGATGAGGTGGTCTCCTGCGTCGTGCTCGGCCCAGATGTCGCAGTCGAGCCACATGAGTGTGTCTTCGATGACTGGGTTGCCGGCGCGGCTTGCCTCCCAAGCGATGCCGGCCCACTTGTCGGTGCCTTTTTTGGCGAACTGGTTCGACACGGAGACTTGTTTATGGGAGAGGACGTTGACGGCAAACTTCCCGGTCTCCCGTATGCGCGGATAGGTAGTTGAGGTTTTCATGACGCTGAACGAGATGAGCGGCGGTTCGGTAGAGACGCTGTAGAAGGACTGGCAGGTGAAACCAATCGGCCCCGTTTCATCGATACCGCTGATGATCGTGATTCCGGATGCGTAGTGCCCGAGGGTGTCACGGAAGGCCCGGGGATCGATAATCTGCTGCTGAAGTGCGGTGTTCATGACTGACTCACCAAGCTTTCTGGTTGTGGGTGAATTGGTTGTCGGGCCAGGCAAAGCCCAGCTGCTGTCGGGCGTCTCCGGGCACTTACGTAAGAACCTCTGCGCTTCTGCCGTTCGGGACTACAAGGTTGACGAAGTCCACGAGTTCTTCAGCGAGGAGGCAATCGAATCTGTCCTTACTGTCTGGCAATGTTTCTATTGGACGTTTCAATACTGGCCACCACGGCTATTAGCTGGCCATGGACGATCGTCGTGAAAAAAGACAAAACCGTTGAACGAGGGACTTCTCACATAGGGTTGCGGGGCGGTGTTAGGTCCACAAGAAACGCCGTCCGGCCTCGTTATCTCAAACGGGCTGGAGGCCGCGCCAGCCTTCGTCCTCGTATCAATCCTGGTCCAGCCCCGGCATCTGGGTCGCCCCGTGGTGATGCCAGCGTGCTGCTAAACCCTTGGTACAGGTCATGATCGGGTAGAACGTCTGCCGTACTCTCTTCCATGAATGGACTCCCTCGCGGGCACGGAATGTAGGTACATGCGCGCTGACTAATCGCCTACTCCTGGCACCGCTCGCGTTACCGGAAGCGGAAAGAGAAGTACCCGTGTCCTGCCGTTTGGCCTTTTTTCACGACGCTCGTCCATGGCCAGTGCGTAGCCGGAATGGTCACTATTGAGACGTTCATAAAGTCCAATCCTCAGGAAGTCAGGAGCGATTCCATGGTGGTCGATTCCCCACACGGTGGTCCTCAGTCTGCAACCGCGGTCGTTTACAAGCGACCGGAAGTATTTGAAATCGAGTCAGTTCCGCTGCCGGAGCTCGCCCCGGGTGAACTGCTGGTCCAGGTAGAGATAGCAGGCGTGGACGGTTCTGAACTCCACATGTTCCGTGGAGCATTCGACGCTCTCAATGAAAGGGCGCCGCTGATCTTCGGTGACGAAATTATCGGGCGGGTCGTGGCGGCCGGTGAACCGGTAAGAGAGGGAATTGCTGTCGGTGATCGCGTAACCGTCGAAGCACGTTGGCCATGCGATGGTTGCCCGACCTGTGACAGGGGGCAGTATTATTCGTGTGAAAACAATCCCGGCCGTGAAGGCTACGGCCACATTTCCCTGAACAGGTCACCCGGCCTGTGGGGTGGATATGCATCACACGTCTTCGTTCCTGAACGTGCGCTTGTCTACCGTGTGCCAGACGAACTGGACCTCGAGTCGGCACTCTTGGCTTGTTCTGTCTTGGCCAACGGGCTGCGGTGGAACAACTTCGCCGGGATCGGCTCCGGGGATCGTGTCGTCGTCGTGGGCCCAGGTCCGCAGGGACTGGCATGTGCTGCCGTGGCGCGGAGGGCCGGTGCGAAGGTAGTCGTGATCGGGGTAGAGCATGACTCTGAACGTCTCGCAGCTGCAACCCGTCTTGGAGCAGAAGCGGCGCTGGTTTCGACTCCCGGGGCGGAAGACGAGCTGGTCAAGGAGGTCCGTGCCATCCTCGGCGAGGTCGACTACGTCGTGGAGGCTTCCGGAGCCGCGGCAGCCAAAGAACTGGCAGTTCAACTAGTTCGTCAGCAGGGGACCATTGTCAACGTTTCAGTTTCACGTAGCGGGTCGGTCGACTGGATGGCCCTCCTACGCAAGGAAGTGACGCTCGTGCACGCGCTATCCCACCCCCACACAGTGGAGGCCGCTTTCCAACTTGCGGTAGAGATGCAGGAGCAAGGCACAAATTGGGGGGAACTGGTGACTCACCGTTTCGGCCTCTCCCAGGCTGAACAAGCCATCCAGGTCGCGTCATTCAACACTGAAGAACGCCCGATCAAGGTCGCCCTCCTACCTTCACTCGATGAACACGACACGAAAAAGGCATAACAATGAAAACCAACGCAAAGGAGCGTTTCGATTCACTGGTAGGGCGGGGGCAGCGGCCCCTGGGCGCGTTCGTGATGTCGAACGACCCAACGACCAGCGCCATCTTCGCCAGCACCGGCTTTGATTTCGTCATCATCGATCGAGAGCACGGCATGATTGACCTCGCTGCCGCCGTCGGTCACGTCCGTGCCGCGGAGATGGGCGGAGCCACTCCCCTGATTCGCGTTCTGGAGCCAACACCGGCCTCAATCCAGCAGGCGCTCGATGCTGGTGCACATGGCATTATCGTCCCTAAGGCAGAGGACCCAGGAGAGATTGAGCGGCTCGTAAAAGCAACGCGGTATCAGCCAGGCGGACGAGGTAAGTGCCCACAAACCCCTGGGGCAAATTTCGATGGCACGGACTGGCAAGCCCGTAGCACGCGTCACAATGAAAACGTGTTGCTGGTGCCGCTTTTGGAGACAATCTCGGGCGTCGAAAACGCGGCGAAGATTGCAGCGGTTGACGGTGTCGACTACCTCTTCTTCGGCCCGGCCGACCTCTCGCAGGATCTCGGTCTGGACACCCACGCGGACCGGGAGCAGATCCGCGAAGTGTGGAACGAGGTTCTGGCGGTCGTCCGCCCGATGGGGGTCCGGCTCGGAGCGCCAGCCGGATACGGCTTTGACGAGGAGGCCGACTTCCTGACAGTCGGATCAGACGTCGGCAACATAAGGACCAAGGCTGCCGAGGGATTAACGCTGTTCAGACGAACCGGCTCTCAGGCAGGTGCTGCCGAGGCTCCAGCCGTGGGGCGATCCCTCGTGGCCGCGGGTGATCGCCGATGACTAGCGATCTGACAGCCGGTCAAGTCGACCGCTCGCACCCGGTGCCCTCTGAGACCAGCCTGGCATCTTCGTTCCAAGCCCTTGTCCGGGAGCGTCGGTCCTGCCGCAGCTTCCTTTCCAAACCTGTGGATGAGCTGACCTTGCGTGAGACGCTTGCTGATGCCGTGTGGGCGCCGTCCAATTGCAACACCCAGCCCTGGGAAGTCCATGTCGTCTCAGGTCCTGCCCGCGACCGACTTATCGCAGCCGTGGTGGAGGCCGAAGCAACCGATGCTCTCAGCCCGGATTTTTCGTTCGACGGTGCTGCCTACACGGGCCCGTTCGGCCTCCGTCGACAGGCCCAGGGGGCTTCATATCACGAAGCACTGGGAATCGACCGCCGGGATTACCAGAAGCGACGCTCGGTATCCGCACAGAATCTTTATCTCCACGGCGCACCGCACGTTGCCTTCCTCTTCATGCCGGAGGTCGGGGACTCCGTCCGTGTTGCTTCCGACGTGGGCATGTTTGCACAGACTTTCCTGTTAGCCCTTACAGCACGGGGACTCGCCGGCGTCCCGCAAACCAGCGTGGGCATGTTTGCCGACACAATACGCCGGGAATTGGGAGTTTCTGCCGAAAGCAAGCTGCTCTTCGGCATCTCGTTCGGTTGGCCCGACAAGAGTGCAGCCGCTTACAGTTATAGCAGCACAAGAGAGCCCCTTGAGAGCTTTGTCACCCTGCACCATCAGTGAATCAACCGAGTCCTGAAGTAACAGTCGAGCCGCACCGTTTCGAGATCTCATGCACTAGGACTCATTGAGAACTGGGCGTCTATCCCGCTGACTCAGATAGTGAACACCTTCCCTCAGGACCCTTGGATCCTGAGGGAAGGTGTTCATATGAAAACAACAACAGATTCCCGGCGATTAGCGGTGCTGGCTCGGGTGAGCCAGGGTGGAACATATCCCGGTCCTCGCTGCGTCGTCGACGGTGAAGTCTTCAAGCAGTCGACGGTGAAGTCTTCAAGGGTGAGTCCGTCCGCGATTGCCGGTGCAACGGCCAGGGTTTGAAATCGGGGTGAAAGTGGTAGGCCGAGGGCGGCGATATTGCCCTTCGGGGCCATTGATAGTACCGGTGGGGGCAGCGGCCCTGGCTACGGGGTCCGCTGGCCCCCACCAGTGTTTCTCACAGGGTCATAGTCGCGTGTTCGCGCATGTTGTGATTGCCGGTATGGACCCGGATGGTGTTGTGCACGATTTGGTTCATGATGGCGTGGGAGTGGACCCCGGAGAGCCGCTGGCGCCAGTCCTTTTTGGCGTACCCCGGCAGAACGCCGTCGGCGCCGAGTCGTACCGGCGCTCGAGCAGCTCCAGCAGCATACTGCGCATGCCCTCGTCGGTATGGTCGAGAAACCATCCGACGATCACCAGCAGGGTGAAGGCCGCGTACTTTTTCAAAAACCTCGTGACCCCCAATGGCTTGTCCTTCGCCAGCACCCAGGCTTCCTCGAGCTCGGGCATGCCCGACAGGGACTTCCCGGACCCGGTGAAACCTTGAAAAATGACGTTTCTGCGCCTGTTCTATGAACTGAGCATGTGCCGAGCCGGGCGATCAGGTTCCGGTCCAGGCGCCTTCGTCCACGAGGTTGAGCCGACGCAGGTCCGCGTCCGGGTAGCATAAGCCGGCCAGTCGGATCAGTCCCTCGACCTTGGCGTGGTTAAAGCCGGAGTGTGCCTCGTCGACGGTCAGGCGGGTCGTTCCTCGAAGGCCCCCGAGTACGGGTGTCTCGTCCTGGGCCTCGAGCGCTTGCAGCATCGGGACGGCACCCACCTCACGCCGCATGGATTGGGTTTCGACATCGATCCAGCTCATTTGGCACCCCCCTTCGTTGCAGTTGGCACGCGCACGTAGCCGCCGTTTACTAGTCGAATATCCTATGGTGGCCTGAACCCGGCTCGCCTTCGTCCCGTTCCCTGGCATAGATCGGCTGTAGATGCGCATACCGTGGGACCTCACCTGGCCTGCCAGCGCAAGGCGAGCATGTCGCCTCGACCCCGGCCAGCCGAGTGGCGCCGGGAAAGCTGAAATACGGCCAGTGCCGCGTCAAGGCCCTGCTCGTCCACCGGGACGCGGGCGAAGGGCACTGAGTAGTGGTGCTTCCGCTCCCACGCCACGTGCCCGTTCCGGCCCACCCGGGGACCGTAAACCCACCTGCTAATTTCGTTGGCGGCTGCCGGCAATCCCGTCAGTAGGAGCTTTTCCTCGGCTGCGAACGCGCTGGAAACAACCCGCGGTGCCGAACCGGCAAAGGGGCTCTGCGACCTCGAAGCATTCCGGCTTGCAGCACCAGCACAGAGCCGATCACCGACCCGGGAACTGACGGCCGTCCTCGCCGACGGGAAGGATTCCCGCATCATCGAATCCGCGAACAATTGCCCCTATTGTTGGCCAGAAAGCAACGACACTCGGGAGCCAACAACTCTCCGGCCAGCGCGTCGAAATTCAAGTACCCACTTTGCGCGTCCTCGCGTCCCCTGCATAGGACCGGTCCTATGCACCAGCCTCACCAGTCCAACCGACGCGCCTGAGCCATCGATTATTTCGGCAGCATCCCAGCGCTTTCCGTCCGGGTCATCGCGTTGTAGTGCTCGGCGGGTGCACCATGGTGGTGGCAAGTGGTTCGGGCAGGCCAACTACTCCGGTTTGTTCGATTTTGTACAGCGCGCCGCTGTGCGGGTCGCTTGTGGGTCGGCCAAGCTTTTCAGGATCCAGGGAGGTCAAATACATGGTGTCGAACTTCTCGCCACCGAACTGGATGCTCGTCATGGATTTAACGCCGGTGGCGAGGCGCTGGTGGATCGTTCCGTCTGGGTTGTAGCAGATCAGCCCTCCGTCACTTCCGACGAAGGTCCACCATACCCGGCCGTCAGCGTCGACTGTCGCCCCGTCGGGGAGTCCGCTGATGTCGGAGGTGTCCGCAAAGACACGCTTGTTCGAGAGCGCACCGGTGGCGGTGTCGTAGTCATAGGCGTAGATGATCTTGGGGATCGTGTCGGCGATGTAGAAGGTGCGGCCGTCCGGGCTCCAGCACGGGCCGTTGGAGATGGTGAAGCCGTCGTCGAGTTTGGTGACGTTTTCGCCGTCGAAACTGTACAGGCCCGCGCCCGGACGGCGTGACTTGTTGCTGGCACCGGCAACAAAGCGTCCCTGCCGGTCTATTTTGGCGTCGTTGATCTGTTCTTCGTCGTTGTCGAATTCCACCTTGGCGATGAGGCGGAATACTCCCCGGTCGGGGTCAAAATCGTAAAACCCGTCGGCAAGGGCCGTGATTAGTCGCTGGTCCGTTGTGCGGCTGATTGCTGAGGGCTGCACGGGGGTCGGCCAGCTGGTGAAAAAATCCCCATCCGGGTTGTACCGCCAGATTGCGTTTCCCAGGATGTCGACGAAGTACAGTACGCCAGCGGTCGGGTCCCAGTACGGTCCTTCGCCCAGCGCGGTTTTCACGTCTCCAACACGTTGAATTTTCAACGTTTCCTCCTTGATTAGTACGGTTGACGCAGCAACTGCCTGTTGGCCGCGGCCCGGCCCGGAGCTTTGCTGAGGGTATTGCCGGCCAAGGTGGTCAGGAAGATCAGACTGTCCGCCCCGAGGCAAAGATGGCAACCCAAGTGACGAACGGAAAGCTGCCTGCAGCTGGACCCTTAGGAATCGTTTCGGGCACGCTCCGCCGGAGCAGAGCGCCACCCTCCGCCCGAACGTGCTGGTGAGTTGCATTCAGCTGCTTGCAGGCACGTGTTGTTCCTTGTTGGTCAACCGGGCATAACGGGCTTCGTGAATGATCTTGGAGTACTCCAATGCGGCCTCGGTCATTCGCATACGCACGTCGCGGCTTTCCGCTGTCTCGAGAATCTCTTTCGACTGCTTGCTTGACATCCGCAAGGTGAAACCAGATCGCAGCTGTTCGTCGAAATATTCCCAGTTGTCCAGTACCCAGGAGCCGCCGCTGCTGATCATGACTGCCTTGGCCAGATCCTCCTCCGACACCCCAAAGGCACGACCAAACTCCAACGATTCAATCGTAGCCAGACGTGTCACCGTCATGATCGCGTTGTTGGCGAGTTTGGCTACTTCTCCGCCCCCGAGAGCGTTTAGGTAGAGCGGCCGGCCGATCGACTCAAGCAGGGCGGTCTCGGCCCCCACTCCTTCCACAGTGGCACCAGCGAGAACTGACAACGTTCCGTTGCGTCGATCTTCGTGGCTGCCGCTTACAGGAGCGTCATACAGCTTCACCCCCTTCTTCGCCACCACCTCCGCCATCTCAATAACTGATGCCGGAGACACGGACGACTGAATAATGACCGTCTGACCGGGACGCAGGAACTCGGCCAACTCGTCAACCACCCGCATTACTTGTCCCTGAGGGTCAACGCAAACAATGATGACGTCGCTTACCGCAGCCAGTTCTGCCAAGGAAGCTGCGCTTTTCGCCCCCTTCGCTACGACAGCGGCGACTGCCGCCGGCTTGAGATCGAATACCACCAGGCGCACACCGGCCTCGGCTAAGTGAGTCGCTATTCCACTTCCCATGTTTCCCAGCCCGACGTAACCAACCACACCCATATATTTGGTCTTGTTCATGCCACTCCCTTTACCAAGACTCGAAGTGTGCCGCCCTCTGGCAGACATATAGATTGGTCCGATCAGGACCCTTTCTAGGAGCTCTTTCTAAGAAACTTAGAAACTCCCTCTCTGAATGCAGGAAGTTCAATGAGGACACCCTGCCGCTCCGCTTCCATGTGCAGTTGCTCGCGAAGGGAATTTTCTTCCGCCGAGCTCAGCGCCCGGTAGAGATCGACAAAAGCCTGTCGAGGCACTTCAGCCAGCCTTCGCGCAAGCGACTGCGCCTCCTCAGCCAGGCTTTCATCATCCACACACTTATGAATCAGTCCCATGTCCACTGCCTCTGTCGCGGACAGACGCTCGCCCAGGAGGCATAGCGACAGCGCCCTGGCCATACCGACGTATCGGGGCAAGAACCATGTCGCCCCCATGTCCGGAATCAATCCGAGCTTTGGGACAAAAGGGGCGCTGAAATAGGACGTTCGAGCGGCTACAACGACATGGCATGCCAGGGCGAGCCCGAAACCGCCACCGACCGCAGGCCCATTGACCGCCCCAATGACCGGCACAGGCATCGTTTGAATGGCCTCGACGATAGGAGAACAGACTGAAGTCATGAATTGGCTTACTCCGGCGCCGAAACTGTCTTTTGCCATACGCGAGTCCATGGCGGACAGCTCCGCCCCGGAACAGAAGCCACGTCCGCGCCCAGTGAGAATCAATGCCTTGCTGTGCTTGTCTGCTCTTACCCTGTCCAGTGCGATCTTCAGTTCATCAAGCATCTCGTAAGACATTGCATTCAACGTCTCCGGTGAGTTCAGCACTAACGTATAAACCCCGTCTTCGACAGACGTAATAACTAGATTCAAATGCTCTTCCTCCCGCTACCTAGCGATTTACCCAGCGATCCGGAGACTAACGTCCAACAAATACGGCTGGTCGTTTTTCCATAAAAGCAGTGACTCCCTCCACGAAGTCTTGAGTCCTGCCGAGAGCCGACTGGTGAAATGTCTCTAATTCAAGTTGCGCGTTCAGGTCTTGATGGCAGGCTACGCTCAGAGTCTGCCGCAGTGCAGCAAGCGCTCTCGTGGGCATTTTGGCCAGGTCCTCAGCGAGGGACACGGCATCCTGCACGCACGATTCGCTGACGTCCCAAACGAGCCCCCATTCCTTGGCCCTGTTCGCATCAAGCCGACCACCTGTCATGCACAAGCCCATTGCACGCCCATAACCAATACGGTTGACCAGGGTCCAGGTTGCTCCCGCATCCGGGATCATTCCGATCTTTGTAAACGATTGAACGAAATAGGCGCTGGGATGGGCAATCGTGATATCACAAAGTAGCGCCAGCGACGCACCAGCGCCGGCTGCCACTCCGTTCAAAGCAGCAATCGTTGGAACGCGGAGTTCCTGGAAAAGTCTTACGGTGGGGTTGTAGGACTCGCTGAGCAGTCGACCGGGGTCGATGCGATCGAAAAGACCGGAATCGGGCGTCATGTCGATTTCTGACAAATCAGCGCCTGCGCAGAAACCTCTTCCGGAGCCAGTGACAACCAGGGCCCGAATTTCCGGAGAGGACTGAATCTTCTCCAGCACGTCCCTGATTTGAACGTGCATCTCCGGCGTAAGACTGTTCAACACCTCCGGCCGATTCAACGTAAGAACTGCTACACCATTGGCCTGTTCGAAAAGAACCAGATTATTTTCCATAGTTAACCTCGCACCGCGTCGACATCGGCGTTCGTTGCCAGCGAATACAACTCTTTCAGTACTTCGTCGGTGTGCTGCCCGAGCCGCGGGGCATGCCCGACCTCCGGGGAGCCAGTTGCCCCGAACCTGATCGGTGGTTGCATCTGAATGTAGGAACCTTCTGTCGGGTGTTCCACTACCTTGAAGAACTCCCCGGCCGTGAGATGCGGATCGTCGAGGATGTCTTCGATCTTTCGTACAGGCATGGCCGGCACGTTGATTTTGGTCAGCGCACTCATCCACTCCTCGGTTGTCCGTCCAGGAGTTCGTTCGCCTATTGCCTCGTAGAACCGCCCGACGTGCTGTACCCGTAACAACGAGCCTTCTACAGGCACAGTGGACAGGACTTCCGGGCACTCCAACAGGTCGAATAGGTCATGCCAGTTCTTATCCGTGTACGGCAGGATAGTGATGAAGCCGTCGGATGTTGCAAACGGTTTCCGGTCTTTGTCCACGATGCGCCGGTACCCAATGCTGCCCACTGGCGGCTCATAAGTTCTTTCGAACAAGTGTTCCTCAAGCAGGAAATGAACGAAGCTCTCGAACATGGGTACTTCTACGAATTGCCCCTCGCCCGTCTGATGCTTATGTATCTGTGCAGCAAGAACTGCCTGCACCGCATACAGGCCACTAACTTTGTCAGCCACAATGGTAGGAACGAACTTGGGCTCGTAGGTATTCGAAGTGCTGGCAACCAGGTCGATGAACCCACTCGCGGCCTGGATGGTATCGTCGTAGGCCGGATAGTCGGCATAGGGACCTGCGGACCCGTATCCTACGCAATGGACATAGATGATGTCCGGCGCGTGGAGCGCAACTGATTCGTAGTCAAATCCCAACCGTTGAATGGCGGATCCTCTGATGTTGTGGATGAAGACATCTGCAGAGCGGATGAGATCGATGAGTGTCTGCTTACCTTCAGCCGACTTCAAATCAATAACTACGGAGCGCTTTCCCCGGTTCAATGTCATATGGATAGGACCCATATCTTCGGATTCTTTCGACTTCCCACTCTGCCTGAAGAAGTCGCCGTCCGGAGATTCGACTTTGATAACGTCGGCACCCATGTCAGCAAGCATCTGCGTACAGTAGGGACCAAATACAATGGTCGACAGATCAATGACCTTAAGACCATTCAGCACACCAGAAGCACGCGGCATTCTGAGTACCTCCTAGTTCTCTTTAATAGCCTGACGAGGCTTAGGCGGGTTCAAAAGTAGCGAGCGTAATGTCTTGATCGACTTCGTCGAATCTCACCTTTAGTTTCAGCCCCGCGGTCAGCTCATCTGATTCGGCATTCACAACCCGGGACACTACACGCGGGCCCTCTTCAAGTTGGACAAGTGCTACGGTGAATGGAACGTCGTCCTTAAGAGTGGAGAGCGGAGCCACTATCGTTTCGGTCCAGGTGAACAACTCGGCCCGACCTGAACACTCGTCCCACTCAAGGTCGAAGGAACCACACTGAGCGCACATCTCTCTAGGAATATGGATCCACGACTTACAGTCGACGCATCTCTGAAGGCACAGCTTTCCGCGCCGGAAGTGACTGTAGAACTCATCGGACAACTTGGACGCCGCCGGCTTGATAAATGTAAGTTTTTTTGTCATCTCAGTCATTTCGGAGAACCGCCAATCCACCGTCACCAAAGTCTCCCCACCCTGTCACCAGACCAACCTTTGCATCGGCAACTTGACGGTCGCCGCATTCTCCACGAAGCTGTTTGACTGCTTCATTGATATGGTTCATGCCCCAGATGTGTGCTTCGGAATGAAGCCCGCCATGCGTATTCATGGGCAATTCTCCCCCTAACCGCAAGCGTCCACCCTTCACGTAGTCCTCGACTTCGCCTCTTTCGCAGAAGCCCATTGCCTCGATCTGAAGCAGAGCAACGAAGGAAAAGCAGTCGTATACCTGCATGAAGTCGATGTCGGAATGGTTAACTCCAGCAGCAGCAAAGGCACGAGGAGCGGCGTCACTCAATCCGATTTTGAAGATGTCCTCCCGCGATGAGAAATCGTCTGCCGGGTAGGGATGACCCTCCGCGATTCCGGATATAAAGACCGGCTTCTTGCGGAGATCGCGCGCACGTTGGGGAGAGCTCACGATTACCGCACATGCTCCATCGTTTTCCAGGCAACAATCGAACATCCTAAAGGGCTTTGAAATCCAGCGGGAGTCGTCATATTGTTCGCGGTTCAATGTACGACCGTACATCAAGGCGTTGGGGTTCAACTGTGCATTGGCCCGACTGCTGAGGGCGACTTCTGCCAACGCGTCGGGTGAGGTGCCGTACATGGCCATATGTCGTGTGGCCAGCCAGGCGTACCACTGGACTGGTGAAACGGCACCATGGGGGATGTAGTACGATCCCAGCGAGCCAGCGATGGCTTCGATATTTGTTCCGACTTTGCTGATTCTGCGATCCGTATATCCGTTCCATCCCAAGGGAACCAGTACATTTTCCGCCACACCGCTTGCTACCGCCATCGCTGCGGTTTGAAGCGCGACCACGGGGCTGGCACCGCCCATGAGAACCGTCGACGCGTACTTCAGCTCTTTCACCCCCAGGTTGGCAGCGAGCTGTTCAGAGGTGCTGGCCACGGGTGGGCCCACTATGCCGTCGATTTCGTGCGCTTCGAGGCCAGCGTCGTCCAGCGCGTTCTTCGTCGCTTCGAGAAGCAGGCGAAGTTCTGTTTTCTCCGTGCCTCTGGTGAACTCGGTTTGGCCGATGCCTACAATGCACGCTTTATCAGAAAGTGTGTTCACTTTGTGCCTATCTCCCGACATATAGTGCGGGACGTTTTTCCATGAAGGCGATGGGGCCTTCTTTTGCATCCTCTGAGTTCGCGACTTCGTCCCATGCCTTGTCTTCAAGCACATAGGCATTTTCATAGGTCAGGCCGGAGCTCTGAATAACGGCTTTCTTTGCTGCAGCTACGGCCAACGGGCCATTGGCGCTGATTTCGTTGGCGATCTCCAGGGCCTTGTCCAGGAGGTTGTCCTGGGTGGTTACGTAGTTCACGAGGCCGTATTGGAGTGCTTCTGCAGCTGACATCGGGTTTCCCGTCAGAATCAGCTCCATCGCTTTGGCGAAGGGGATTTGTCGACTCAGGCGGGTGAGTGACCCACCGGCTGGAACGATAGCTCGCTTCACTTCCGGCAGACCGAAGGTAGCGTTCTCCGTACAGACGCGAATGTCGGTTCCTTGAATGAACTCTGTTCCGCCGGCAACACAGAAACCATTGATGGCGGCAATGACTGGTTTGCGGAAGTACGCGCGGAGCATGGCGGTATCACGGACTTTTGGATGCGACTCCAGCAGAAGGGTCTCGTAGTCGTTCTGCGGCGGTTTGGCGCCGGTGAGCACGGGGATGAGTGTGCCAAGGTCACCTCCCACAGAGAACGCTTTGGTGCCCGCTCCCGTCACGACTGCGCATCGAACGTTGCTATCAAGTGACCACGCTGTCCAGGTTTCAGCCATCCTGACAAACATCTCTGCGTCCATAGCATTGAGCTTTTCGGGACGATTCAAGGTCATAATGCCTATGTGTCCGCGCACTTCAGTTTGCAGTACAGACATTTGTGCTGCCTCTCTATTTTCTGGGTTATTGGAAGGCCGGCAGAATAGCCGGGCGGCTAGTGGTCTTTGCCGAGCAAGTCTTTGTCCCTAATGAGCAGCAGGCCGCCAACCGACACCAAGGCTGTGAGAAGGAAGTACCATACCGGGCTGGAGGGGTCTTTGGTCCATGCAATGAGTGAAGATGCAATGAAGGGCGCAGATCCGCCGAAGACGGCTATGGCCACGTTGTATCCGATGGCGGATCCAGTGGACCGCAATCGAACTGGCAGGAGTTCGCTCATCATCGCCATCGGGTTTCCCAGCAGGAGTCCGAACGCGATGGACAGTGCGATCCACGGTGCCAGCAGCGTGCTTGGGGTGGCGGCGGGTGCTGTGAAGAAGAACCACACCATGGCCAGGGCGACGAGTACGGAAGTCAGAACCAGGTAGTTTTTCCGGCGTGCAAACTTGTCACCGATCTTCCCGCTGATCGGAGCAAGGACTATGGCAATCACTCCAGCGAGGACTACATATCCGAACGTGGGGCCCCACTCGAACCCGACAACAGCCGTCAGGTATGTGGTCGAGTACGTCATAACCATGTAGATGGAAGAGCCCATAAAGGTTACTGCCGAAAACACAAGGAAGAGCTGCTTTGGGTGGCGCAGTGTCTCCCTCAGCGGGGATTTGGAGATTCCGTTTTCTTCCTTCAGCGCCTTGAAGTCAGGGGTCTCTTCCAGCTTCGTACGTATGTAGATTGCGAGAAGACCCAGGGGGGCGGCTAACAAGAAGGGAATACGCCAACCCC
Source organism: Arthrobacter sp. StoSoilA2 (assembly GCF_019977195.1). Lineage (NCBI taxonomy): Bacteria > Bacillati > Actinomycetota > Actinomycetes > Micrococcales > Micrococcaceae > Arthrobacter > Arthrobacter sp. StoSoilA2. The sequence goes on along the minus strand of NZ_AP024643.1, from coordinate 2,187,347 downwards.
ATGCCGTCATGGCCCCGGCCCCAAGGGCCCAGCTCATGCCATTGGCGACAAACGCGCCGAGAAGGAGCCCTACGATTGATGCCGCTGCAATGACGCTCGTGGCAGATCCCTTGTTTCCCTTCGAGGCATTCTCGGCGATGAACGTGTTGATGGTTCCAAGTTCTCCACCGGCGGAGACTCCCTGAATGAGCCGTAGAAGAATCAATAAAGCGGGTGCCAACAGGCCTACGGCCGCTGATACGGGCAGAAGTCCCATTACTACTGTGCTGCCGCTCATCAAAGTGAGCACGATAAGGAGCGTCTTCTTACGACCAATTTTGTCGGCCATGGGGCCGAAGATGATTCCGCCGATTGGTCGAATGAAGAAGGCCAATGCGAATACAGCGAAAGCGCTAATCACGTTGACCGCAGGGTCACCCGAGGCGAAGAAATTTGCGCCGATGTACACGGCCAGGAAGCCATAGATAGCGTAGTCATACCATTCGAAAATTTGCCCGCAAATCGCGCCAATAAACGCCTTTTTCCGTTGGCTGGAGCTTCGTCGTTCTTCGCTGTAAGCCTGGGGAACTAGCAGTTCTTCCTCAGAGGCACTATGACTGCCACTTGTGATTATACTGTCTTGGTTATTCATGGGTTTCTCCCTTTGATGTTGCTGCGCTGATGTTGAACGCCCGCCCCGACCTGCTGCCGGCTTCGTTCTCTTTGTGGCCGAATACATGACGTTTGCTGGGTTGGAATTCGTCCTCGAATCACTGCCCATGGTTGCGCTGGCCTCATACTGAGCCGAATTGTCCGTGCTTCAAAGGCGTTTTGGTGCTGGCACCGGCCCGCGACGCATTTGTGAGGTGGTTCGTGTGCACGAAACCATTCCTTGGGTGTTTGTTCCTGCTGAGAATCATGGCCCCATGGGCGCTTGCGAAACTGTCCGATTCTGAGCCAGTAAGGACAGTCGCTGACGCGTGTAGCACTAGGGGCAGCTGGAGCCGGTCCCCCACGGGGCCATGCACCGCATTGCGACTGTTGCTAGCCAATCCCACTGCTCGGGATATGGTCTCACCGCCGCGTACACTGTTGGAATCCCTGATGAGTACCGGCCATTCCGGGGGGTTCGCTAGCTGGCTGTAAGCGATCCAATCGGGGTTTCAGACTCAACAGCAGTTCCACGCCGGTATTTCGCCGCGGGGTGCCGATCGTTTACGCGCGGCGATCCGAACCACTTGTCCCTGAGAGTGCCCGGAGCGTATTCGGTCTGCATGAGTCCGCGTCGTTGCAGCTCTGGCACGGCGTAGCGGGCGAAATCGGCGAGTTCGCCGGGACCGTTGATGAAGGAGATGTTGATGCCGTCGATGCCGGATGCCGCCCATTCTTCAATGCAGTCTGCAACCTGTTCCGCTGTCCCTACAACGTGCGGTGTCATTGGTTTCGACACCACCTCACGGAAGGTCCACTCCTTGTTTGGAGCTGCCTCGATGAGTGCACGCAGACCTCCCTGCATCGCGTCTGTTTCCAAGTCACCCAGGGGCGTGTCGAGGTCCACGCCGCTGAGGTCGATACCCATGGCCGAGCTCTGGAACACAAGACTTGCCTCATCGCTCAGGAAGGAGCGCATGACCTCGGCCTTTTGCTGTGCCCCTTCCTCGGTGGCACCGACGATGCAGGATATGGCCTGGAAGACCAAGATGTCATCCGGATCCCGGCCGGTCTCCGTCATCCGAGCGCGAATATCCTCCACGAAGGTGGCAGCACCTCGTGGGCTCTTTGCCGAGATGAAGATTGCCTCAGCATTGCGCGCCGCGAAAGAGCGGCCGTCATTGGAGGAGCCCGCTTGGAACAGAACTGGCAGCCGCTGCGGCGACGGCTCAACAGGCAGAGGCCCCGCAGAACGATAGAACTCGCCGACGTGATCGACGGAATGAACAGCGCTCGGATCGGCGTACACGCCTGTTTCGAGGTCGCGCGTTACGGCACCGTCCTCCCAGCTGCCCTCCAGCAGCTTGTAGAACACATCGACATATTCCTCGGCCCGCGCATAGCGCTCAGCGTGGCTGGCGACTTCCTCGTATCCGACGTTTCGCCATGCCGAGCGCTGAAAGGAAGTGACGATGTTCCATGCGACACGCCCCTCAGTAAGGTGGTCCAGGGTGGCTGCGCGTCGGGCAAAACTGAACGGGTGCTCCTGAATCACGTTCGCACTGAAGGCGAATCCCAGATGCTCCGTGACGGTTGAGAGCGCGGAGACGAGCGAGCTCGGATCGTTGATCGGAAACTGAACGGCGCGCTGTACAGCTGCGTCCCGCGAGCCTGCATAGGTGTCATAGACCCCTGAGTGGTCCGCCCAGAAGATGGCGTCAAACTTTGCAGCTTCGAGTTCGCGCGCCAGTTTCATCCAGGACTTCAACGACCGGTAGTCGTGGCTTGCCGCCAAAGGCTGGTTCCACGGAGAGCCCGGGAACCCCGCCGGAGCATTGGTTGTAAACATACAGAAACGCAGCGGCCGCCCGTCCCGAGTCTTATTTTCATTGCCTTCACGCATTTAAACCCCTTCAATCTGTATCTGATAGTGACGTCTGGATGGTGTCGGCGGGCCTGGCACACAGCCAGGAGCCTTCAACCGGACCACCTTGAAGAGCCGGAATGCGGCCCTCTTGACGTCGGTCGTCGTAAGCGTGGCTAGGACGACAAAGCCGTCGTGGGAACGGTGTGACCTCGAGCGATGATTGCCGATTCCACAAAAATTGCTGCGGACACCAATGGGTTGAGCACGGGGACCCCGAAGAGTGAGCGATTTCCGCTGAGCTCATCCAGCCCCCGGCTCCAAAAGGTGCAGGCAAAGTAGATGACTTCGGCACCATCCTCCTGGACAGCCGCCTTGGCCTGGGCCACGCCCTCCGTGAGCAATGCGGCAGTCATGGCATCAAGGGTCATGTCTCGAAGTCCGTCAGGGTCAACATCGGTAAGGTGCTCGAGCGATTCGAACTCGGGATGCCGGGTGATAGGTACACGGCGAATCGTGAACTCATCGTCCGCCAACCCGTACTCGCGGGCCTTATCCTCCCAAAAGTCCCCGTTTCCCCGTCCCGACAGGCGCGACAGGGGCGCCGAGTAGCTGTCCGGCATCCGCCTCGCCAGGACCGCGACTTTGCCGAAAGAGCGCGACAAATGAATCGCGGCCTCAGTCGGAGCTGAGACCGGTATGTCGACCGCCTCACGCACAACCTTGAGGTAAGGATCCCCGGAACAGGCGATCACCAGACCGTCGAAGCCTTCCGCCTGCGCCCGTTGCGCCTCAGCGACCATCGTCGCCTCGAGGTCTTCGACCGGCCATGGAAGCGGAGGGGCGGCCTCGCCCAGGTTGCGCACCTCGACGGTCGTATCGGGCCTGACATGTCGTGCCACTAACTCGAGAGCGGGCTCATCCATGTAACTCATGCCCCAAGGGTTAAGTAGCAAAATTCGCTGAGACATCGTCGTCTAATTCCTTCGCTTGATTGGCGTTCCATAAAGTCTGTCAGTGGCCCAGCTCATGCGCTTGCACCAACTGTCTGGTATTTGCTGGCGCGGAACCAGACAGATGTCGGATGGAGGAGATCGTCGACTTGGCATCGGCTCAGCCCACAAGGCGTCCTTAGCAGGACGCCAAGCAGTTCCTCACGGCAAGTGATTGTCCCGGGATTTGGCTCACGACGGGTGTGGGCGGCCCGTTGCGACCAATGCGACGGAAGGTGCACTCCCGTGTTAGGACAACTGGCGGTCATCATGGGCATGGGCACGAAGTGAATTGAGGAGCAAGTGCTATGGAGTTTTGTGAGGTCGTTTCCGGTTCGGGCTTCCTGGCGAGTCCAGTCAGTCTCAACGACGGAAGCTTGGTAGTGACCGCTGTCGAGAATGGCATCCGGGTTGTGGTGGACGGGATCTCTGGCAGTACTGAGACCTTGGCTACGGCCAGGGCCGACAACACGAGGCCGTGCGCGGGCCCGACGTAGCTCAGTACTGCGTGTGAAAACGGCGGTGACCTTTGTCCGGCGCAGTTGACTGTAGGCTGGGGGTCCCTCCACTGCCCCTCAAAGCTTTGTCCCTTCAGGCATTCACCCGGTGAAACTCTGGACGGTGGGACCACCGTCGCTCTACACCGAGCGCGACGGCCCCCGGGTTAGGCCAAACGACATTGTTTTAGAAGCCCCTAGGAACACTTCAGAGAAATTGGTTCGGCGGAGGGTCGGCTACGATTCAGGCCGTTGTACTGTGCCAAGGCCGATGGTTCCGCCATAATTAAGCTTGTCCAGAACTCACGGCCACCTTCCTCTGGCCCCACCAGACGGTGTCGGCTATCCCCCGATGGCGCTACCGTTCAGGCTGCCGAACTGGTCTGGCCGTGTCTCCAGTTGGGAGGTAGTGGCGCGTGGTGAGTTTTTTGCTGCACCGTCCAGTTTTTCCCATGGCCCCTGAGGTGCCATGTTTGACTCCTGGCAATCGACGCCGAAGGAAACGTCTGTGTGGCTACGCTTATTATTATGGGTAGTATCACCGTACTGTAACCTCAGGGTGAAATCCTTGCGATTATCCCGCACACCTTACTCAGCCCATGTAACCAACATCTGTCGGGGGCAGGAACTCGGCGTCGCTGACGGCCCTCGGGGCGAGGAGCAGGCGTGCGAGAGTACTGGACTCTCCACCGGATGCCCCTGAACGACTCAGCTCTGAGAGCTTGGCGGTAAACGTATAGGCTTCAACTTTTGAGATTCAGCCCCAACTGCAGGAGAAATTGTGACGGCCAGTCAAGCCCAGCTACTTGCAGACCTTTTGTATGCCCAGTTTGATACGCCGATCCTAATAACATCCGGCGTTGGCAGCATTCTGGCCTTCTCTGAGCAGCCGGCTGACCGCACTGATGCCCCTCGACGTGACGGCATCCTGACCAGCAATCCGTCTCGTGTCCCCGACTGGCTCATGCCTTATCTGGATCCCGACGTAGGCCTCGTCCGCGTACCTGCAAATGAGGAGTTTGATACTCTTGCGCGCACCGTCATTACAATTCGTCACCGGGGCTACCCAGTCGGCTATGTGTTCGCGCTCGACCCCGACCAGACAATTCCGTCCGACTGGCATCTGGAGAACGAACGCACGCTCACAGCACTGGGCTTGGAAATCGAACTCCTAAAGTCACAATCCGATCAGGTCCAACTTGCAATCCGGTCGACATTGAGCCGTAGCCCTGCGACTCACCGGATTGGGGTTGACAGCCTGAGCTCTATGCGGCCGTTCGAAAGATCCACTCGAATTCGCGTTCTCGTGTCCGAACTCAAAGAGAGTCTGTCGCCCGGTGCCCGCCTGATGTGGGAGGGTATTCCACACATAGATGGGGCGTGGGCAGAGATGAACGGCCGGCTCGTCACGATCGTCAATGAGAATGAACGTGCTCCCATGAAAGAGATAAATCGCGTATGTGCCGCTCTGGAACGCAGCACGTACGCTTCAGGAGCTTTCCACGGGGTTGGAGGAGAAGTGCCAGGCTTGGACCTGGCGAGGCAGTCGTATGAGGAGGCGCTGGGCGCTTTGCGTGTGGCCAAGACCCAGCGCGGATCCTCCTCAATTGTTCAATGGGACCGCATGGGCTCGTGGCGAACTCTCGTAATGATCGGTCGCGAACTTGGATTGCGCACCATCGACCCCAGGGTTGCACTTCTTGTCGCTCGCGAAAGCGAGGAGAACATAGCGGTGCTACGAGAGTATTTGGAGCGCAACGGTGAGGTGGACAGGATAGCCGCCGAATTCCACCTCCATCGTTCAACCGTCTACAGTCGGCTTAAACGACTCGAAAGCAAGTACGAGCTTGATCTTAATGACGCGGAAGACAGGCTCACAGTCGTGCTGGGTCTTAGACTTGCCCAGCTCTTCCCCTGATCAGTTCTCAACCAATCTTGGCATCGGATGCGAGAAACAGAATCAATGGCAAGTACCCGTGAAGAAAATACGAACGGCATGGTTCTTCTCTGCGCCCGGATGACGGGCCAAAGCGGCTGCAGCTACACTGCGCGAATCAGGTCACGACGTCGCCGTCCCGGTCGCTCCCGTAGACCATGCGCCCTCGTGGTACCACCACCTCATGCGGACCTCTTGCACGCCTCAGCTCAAGGTCACGGTGCCGTGGTCCTGCTCTGTTGATCCCGAGCGGGCGGCCCGTACCATTATGGGCATTTAGAACAGTACGGAAAGCTCGACGCCGTTGGTCCCGATGTGCCCGGCTGTTGAGTTCGTTGGGGCTACTGGCAAGGGCCACGACCCCCTCAGGGCCGTGGTCCTCGGAGGCTTGGGCGAAGCATCGGAAACGCTGGACCCCTTGCCGCAGACGGAATGGTCGCCGGAAGGCCACATAGGCGAAATACCACGGTCGCTCCGCACATGGGAAACGCGGCCGACATCGGCATTGAACACAGCCGCAGACTGACCAGCTACTCTCTCGCCGGCTTACCCAGACTCCTGCGTAGAACGATGCAATGGCCAGCATCAAGCCAACAACCCAACTCGAATCAGCCTGCGCGGCGATGGCATTGGTCTCCTCTCCCTGGACACCGCCCAAAAAGTGCCGGCAAATCAGATTATCCTCGTTGCCCAATGGCCGGAACAGTCAGCACGCTGTCCGTTCTTATCATTCTTCGTGGTTCCGGAAGTCAGTAAGGTTGGCCACACACGATATCGACGTTGTGGCCGCAAAGGGCTCCGTGCCTACGGATGCCCAAGCGTGCACAAGGATCGCTTCTGGAACTTTGGGCCCAGAGCGCCGACCGTGTTCCAGTCAGACCCGAGGAGAAAAGAACCATGCACAAGCTCATCGTCCTATACCCAGAACCGGCTGACCGCGGTGCTTTCATCGAATATTACGAGTCGATCCATTTGCCGCTCGCGATGAAGCTGCCGGGGTTGCGTTCCTGGCGATACTCAACAAACATCTCGCCGGACCCCGAAGGCCGCCCTACTCCCTACTTCGCGATTTTCGAGGCCGAGTTTAATGACGTCGCGGAACTCCAGGCTGCGATGGCCTCACCTGAAGGGCAAGCAGTTGCTGCCGACGTGCCCAATTACGCCACAGGCGGCGCCCTCGTCCTCGACTATGGGCTTTCGGGCGGCAGCATGGCCTGACCCGGGCAATTGCGGTGCGGCACTAAAGGACAAGCAGGTAGGTCTTCGTGTTACGTCCGATCCACGAGGTGCTGACCCTTCCTTCGGGTGCAGGCTTGGAACTTTGTGTCGGGCTTGAGAGGCCCAGTGCCCGCAGACTATAGGCGGCTGAGCCTTCTAGCGGTTGTCAACGACTGAGTTGTTAGCGGTCGGCCTGGCCCCCTGACAGCGATGACCCACTCATAGCTGCCTGTCGACGGTACGCAGGGCGTGGTAGGCGCAGGGGCTGAATGGGGCGACTTCTTTCTGGAGGGTGCGCGAGTAGTCGGGCCAAAAGGGTGTTCAGCTGGTTGTTGCGGGGATCTATGTACCGAGAGTTGCAGCCGGTGAGCCAGACAATGGTGGAGGCACGGCGGTCTTCTGCGGCGGGGGTTACCTCTAATGCAGGGATGTGGTTGACGGACATGTGGTCAAGTGCCTCTAGAACGTTTTCCACTGGATCTCGAGCATTAGACCTGGGAGTCATGACCGATGCCGGTGTTAGGTCCGCCCAAGACGAAGACGCTGACAACGACCGTGGCCCGGCTGACGCTGACATGCTGGTCGCAGCGCTCGTCTTGCCTCTCCCCTAGATGAATTCTGCTATCCGCTCCCCAATGAGTACTGCCACGGCCGCGGGGCCGCGGGTGGGTGTTGTCGGCAGAATTGATGTGTCGGCCACGCGAAGCCCTGTGACACCGTGAACGCGGCCGTATTGGTCCACTACGGAGTCAGGGTCGCTCGGGGATCCGAATTTCGCGCTGCCGCAAAGATGGAAGGCCGTCCCCAGATGGGACCGCATCCAACCATTGAGTCGCCTGTTGTTTTGCAGGATTGGCTCCGCTAGTTCCGTCAGCTCCTTAAAAATAGGGCTGAATGCCTTTGACCGAAGGAGGCCGACGGCGGTGCGGACCGCCTCGCGCATGCGTCTGAGGTCGGTCGCCGTGGAGAGATAGTTGAAGTCGATTCGCGGTTGCACAGCAGGGTCTGCAGATTCCAGGGTTATCTGACCTCGCGACGTCGCAGCCTGAAGTGAAACGAGAAAAGCTAGGTCTCCCCATTTGAGGGCGTCTGGAGCGTTGGGTGATTCATTCACTGGAGATGCCGGACTGCCGGTCAGCATGTAGCCAATTGGTTTGAGAAGTGGAAGTATCTCCAGATCACCAGGACAGGGTGAACCTCTGGAGGTAAAGCTGAGGACGTCAGCCATGGATTGTGTCGTGTCATAGTCGACCACCGGGACTTTGGATCGCCAGCTGATAGCGAGACTGGGATGGTCACTGAAGCCCTTACCGACGCCGGGCAGGTGCTTGATTATGGGGATGTGGAATCGGTTCAGTTCGGTTTCAGGGCCCAGTCCGGACAGCAGCAGGATATGTGGCGTTTTCACCGCCCCCGCGGAAAGAACGACTTCGTTTGCTTGGATCGTGAAGACTGCTCCGTCGCGTAGGACTTCGACGCCTATCGCTTGGGTACCTGCAAACAGCACCCGACGCACGACAGAATTTCCCTCGACCGTGAGGTTCCGGCGGTCGCGTGCAGGATTGATGTAAGCCATTCCGGTGTTGATTCTCAAGCCGCGGATGCTGTTTGATGGCACGGGTCCGTAGCCGGGTCCATCGCCACTGTTCTTGTCCTGTTCCGCTGGGAAGCCCAGCTCTTTGACGGCCCGCTGAAAGGCTTTTGTCACGGCATGGTCTTGCGGCGGGCGCGATACGGTTATTGGACCAGTGCCTCCATGCATGTCGCTCTCGCCGTATTCCAGGTCGTTTTCCAATTTTTTGTAATAGGACAGGACTTTGTCCCACGCCCACTCCTCATTTCCTCCCGAGGACCAGCGGTCAAAGTCTTGTTTCGGTGCCCGGATGAAGTAGGTTCCGCTGATCGCGGTTGATCCGCCCAGAATGCGGCCTCGGGCAATAGAGTAAGGCAAGTCTGGCGTGAGGTGAACCGCGAATGACCAGTTGTGGGGGTAACCGGGGAGGGCTCCTTGGACGGTCCCGGCATCGAGCAGCTCTTGCGGGAAGGACTCCGTGTTGTCGGGGACTGGGCCTGCTTCGAGCAATAGCACGGTTCGTTGCGGGTCCTCACTCAAGCGGGCCGCCAAGGGAGCGCCTGCGGCGCCGGCCCCAACCACCAGGACGTCGTATCTCACGCTGGCGCTCTTATCCCTGTGCACATGATCACCTCGTTCATCCTGTTTGATTCTGCATTCCGTCCTTTTGGCTGCTGGGGCACCTGATTCTGATCCCCAGCGCGGCTGTCAATATCACTTCGAACCTGATGGCATAGCAGTGAAACATTGGGCATCAGTTGGGGTTCTTCCGGATGTCGGGCAGCAGGCAACGGAGGGACGGGCCTCGCAGTGCGCTGGACCAGACGCCGGTCCCGTATGCCAAATCGTCCAGACGGCGTGCGGCCGCAAACCGAAAAAAATCGAGTCGAGGGCGGGTGCGGCGGTACTCCCAGACCGCGTCCAGTACGCAAGCAACGGCGAGGGCGCGGCGCAACCTGCGGGAGAAGATGCTCGCCGCGATGGCAAGCGGCCACCAGTGGCGGACCAAGAGGGCCATGGTCTGCGTTTGTGCTGCAAGTACTCCGCGTGCAGTCAGACTGGCAGCAATTCGGCCCGGATGCTTGCTTCTGCCGAGCCTCTTGGAGATTTGCCACCCGGCGAAGGCAGAAATCGCTCCTGCTGCCGGAACCGACCACGAGCGCTGGCACAGGAGCACAGCGACGACGACGACAGACCAGGGTGCGAAGACAGCTGGTGCAATAGCTTTCGGGTGCCGGAGAGAAAGGGCGTGGGCGGAAGTTCCATAGAAGGCTTTGCGGGACAACCAGCTCCTAATTGATTGCCGGTGCTCGTGCCACACTTTGGCCTCTGGTTCGAAGCGGACCCGCCACCCCTGTTCAACCAAGCGCCAAACGAGGTCAACGTCCTCCCCGACACGGCTGGCTGAGGTGAATCCTTCACCCAGTGCGTCGGTTCTGCCCAAGAGAAATGCACCTGGAAGCCACGACACCGGGGACCGGGGCCGAACTATTGCCGGGAAAGTGCCCAGATCGAGCGAGGATCTTGCCTCTTCGTACCGCTCGATCCAGTTCATGCCCTTTCCGTCGTCCCAGCCAAGTACGCGGGGACCGGCCAGAGCCACATACGGGTCGTTAAAGTGTTTCAAAAGGAACGGAATAGTGTCGGAATTGAGCACAACGTCGGAATCGGCGAAGGCTACGTATGGTGTGGTCACGTGCTTAAGGCCCTCGTTGCGGGCCTGTGCCGGGCCGCTGTTGGACGATAGGCGGACCAGGTGTACGCCGTGCTGCTCTGTAATGTCCCGGATCGCCGCTGGGTCAGGGGAAGCGTCGTCGACGACGATAACCTTGTACTTTTTTCCGATGCTGGTCAGCAACCTGGCCAAGGCGAGCGGGCGCCCGAAGGCTGGAACGACGACCGTGACGGAAGAAGTGTCAAGCTCAGGCAGCGATTCGAGCACGGGATCAGCCATCCCGCTTTCCAAGAGGCTGTCCACCAAGAGGCCCGTAGGAGTGTCTGAGACGACTGCTGTCCTATCGAGGATCATTCTGCTGGCACGTTCTGTGAGGTAAAGAACCCGCGTCGGGGAACCTCCGATGAGCTCCCTCCCCCTGCCAGCGAATTTTGCTCGTCGGTTCAGTCTTACCGTGAAGCCCATAGGGAGTTGATGTCGCTTAACCGTCACGATCGCTCACCCACGACACTGGGCATCACGTCGCCAACATGACCTCGTCGGTGAATCTCGCCGTCGCAGCCAACGTCCACGAATTGTCGAGAAAGCGTCATTCCATCTGGGATGTTCGGGGGCATGAGGTCGGTCGTCATTGGCTTAGTCGACACGGGGACTCCTTTCTTCAGAAGCCAGCAGCACGATTATTTTTCGAGGTTAAGCAGGCAGGGAAGTTTCAACCCGGCTTGCTCGAAGTCAACCCCCTTGCCTGTGGCTCATTGACCGCAAGCATCCCGTTCCGGCCTAAGGCGCCCGCGATTATTCGGTGGGCAGCGTCCTGAACCATCAGGTCCAGCAATCGGACACCCTCGGATGCATGTGCCCCGCTCGGCTTGCCCAGAACGCCGGAGGAAGAGACAGCAGCGACACCCCCGGTAAGCAGCGCCGGCATAAGTTCATGGAGGGGACGAAGCTCGCCGGCTTCAGACCGTTCCAGTCGGACCGCGCTTGGATTGAGGTGAAGCATCAGGGAAGTCTCCGTCCTGCCGGCATGCAGGTCAGCGCCCGGGACAAGGCATGGTAACCAAGCGACGCTGTGCCGCTCTTCTTGCAGCTGAAGCACCGCCTTTGAAAGGGCCGGGACGTTGCCGCCGTGGGCGTTAACAAAGATGATGCGGCCCGCCCAGGTGGAGAGGGAACGGACCAGCTCGACGATCAGGAGACGCAGTACTTCCGTTCCGATGGACACTGTGCCTGGGAAAGACTGATGCTCCCCGCTGGAGCCGTAACTGACCGCCGGAGCAACCACCACCGGACCCTCAACCTTCAGAGCCAATGCATGGGCAACCGTGGTTGCTATCACCGAATCTGTATCCAGGGGCAGGTGGGGACCGTGCTGTTCGGTGGACCCAACCGGGACGAGCACCATTGGTCTGTTTGGAACATCGGGCCAGGTGAGACCCCCGAGTCTGTGCTGCTCGCCACGTCTGTGCTGATTGTGGATCACGAATACGTTGTCACAGGGACGCCCAGCTCCCGGACAAACCCCGGAGGGATGACAAGGTGTTCAGGTCGAAGGTCCTGCACTGACGGGACGCTGAGTCCGAGCAGGGAGGAGTCGATACCGCAGCGCAGGATGTCCAGGACGTTTTCCACTCCCGCTTGCCCATTGGCGGAGAGCCCCCACAGGTATGCGCGGCCGATCATGACAGCACGGGCTCCGAGGGCCATGGCCTTGACGACGTCACTGCCGCGGCGGATGCCGCCGTCGAGCACGATTTCCACCTGGTCGCCCACGGCGTCGGCGATCGACGGCAAGACGCGGATAGGGGCCGGTGTGCTGTCCAGGTTGTTGCCTCCGTGGTTGGAAACGGAGATGGCGGTGAGGCCAGCGTCGACGGCGCGCAGCGCGTCATCCACACGGGAAATACCTTTCAGCATCACGGGGCCGCCCCACTCAGAGACGATCCATGCGATATCGTCCCAGGTCGGCGGCGGGGTCTGCATCCATTCGTAGTAGGCACCGAAGAAAGTGGGGCCCTTCTCCCCCGCGGGGGCGAGATTGGGTGCGGTCAGGTCGGGCAGGCTGCGGGCGAAAGACGCAAGCCAGCGCGGCTTGAGCATTACTTCGGGGGCAAGCCTGATGGCGGCTTTAAGGTTCACCTTTTCTGGGATCTCGGGGCTGCCCCAGTCGCGTCCCATCGAGAAGGACCAGTCGGTGGTGACGATCAGGCCTTTGGCGCCAGCAGCACGCGCCCGGTCCATGCGGCTTACCATCTGCTCCCGGGTTCCGGTCCAGTACATCTGGTAGAACGTCTTTTCATTCGCGGCCGTCACCTCCTCCACGGGTCTGGACGCGAAAGAGCTCAGGCCGATGATGGTGCCTCTCGCGGCGGCTGCCCGGGCAACTGCAACCTCGCCGTCCGGGTGCACGGCTTGTACTCCTGTCGGGGAGATCATGACCGGAAGTGAAATGTGCTGGCCCATTACCGTCGTGGCCAGATCACGCTGCGCGGGCTGGCCTACGACATGGGGGGCGAAGCCGAGTTCGCCGAAGGCGGCAGTGTTGTCATCGAGTGTGAGCCCGCGTTCGGAGCCTGCCACAAGAGCGGCATACACCGACGCAGGAAGGCGTTTTTTGGCCCGGCGCTGTGCCTCGGCCACGGATTCGAACCAGGGGTTCTGTGCCCAAGGATTCTTGATCATGATTGCCTTTCAAGATGTTGCAGAACTCGCTACGGCTGGAAGCCGGCGAGGGGGCTGGCGGCGCAAGCGGATACGGGAGGCGCCGAGATGTCCGGCTTGGTGAGGCTGAGTTGGACCATGACGGGCTGGGCTCGCTTCGGTAGGGCCACGCGTGAATGGTCCTGACCGGGCTGGGGCCGGCTGCGCTCGCCCGCCAGGGCAGCTTCGCCGTAGCCTTGAACGCACTCGGGGTCGGGGCCGTCCAGCGGCAGTCCGGTGAAGAACTTCGCCGCCATGCACCCGCCGCGGCAGCTGTCGAAGAACGCACACTTGGTGCACGCCCCTGAGGTCTGTGGCGAGCGGAGTTCGGTAAACAGTTCTGATTCCTGCCAGACCGTCTTGAATCCCCCTTCGTCGAGCACGTTTCCGGCATGGAAGGTTTCGTGAATCGCGAACGGGCACGCGTAGACATCGCCCACCGGGTCGATGAGGCACACGACCCGGCCCGCGCCGCACAGGTTCAGCCCGGGCAGGCTTTCCCCGAAAGGCGCCAGATGGAAGAAGGAATCACCGGTCAGGACGTTATCCCCGTTGGCGGTCAGCCAGTCATAGATGATGCGCTGTTGTTCGGGCCGGGGATGCAGCTCATCCCAAACGTCAGCGCCCCGGCCGGAGGGGCGCAACCGTGTCAGGCGTAGCGTGGCACCGTGCTCGTCTGCGATGCGCTTGAACTCATCAAGCTGGCCTACGTTCTGGCGCGTGACGACGACCGAGACTTTCGCATCTTTGAAACCCGCTTCGTTGAGGTTTTTCAATGCCTGGATTGCCGTGTCATAGGATCCAGGACCACGGACGTAATCATTGACCTCGGCGGTGGCTCCGTCGAGCGATATCTGAACGTCCACATAGGGCGTGGACGCGAGGAATGCCGCTTTTTGCTTGTCGATCCGGATGCCGTTGGTGGAGAATTTCACGCCGACCTGGTGGTCGACTGCGTACTGGAGCAGGTGCCAGAAGTCCGGGCGGACGGTCGGCTCGCCGCCGCCGATGTTGACGTAGAAGACCTGCATGCGCTGGAGCTCGTCAATCACGGCTTCACACTGCTCCGTGGTCAACTCGCGTGGATCCCGCCGACCCGAGGACGACAGGCAATGAACGCAGGCCAGGTTGCAGGCGTAGGTCAGCTCCCAGGTAAGGCAGATCGGGGCGTCGAGGCCGAATTCAAACTGGTCCACCAGGGACCCGCCCGTCGGGCGTGCCACAGGTGTGCTGATGCCGTTAATCATTGGTTTTTTCCTTCGCTGGCGCGGATCATGTCGGTCGCGGCGAGACTGTGCAGCGCAGCAACATACGCGGACCAGTGGGCTTCGGGCACGCCTGACTGCCGCAGCGCGTCGCGAACTGTCGCGCTGTCTTCCAAGGACCGAATTATCCTGACGAGTTCGGGTTTCTTGAGGAAGGTGAGCTTGCGGTTCCCGAAGTGATAAGCCATGGCACCGAACGGTTCCGGCCTTAACGCAACGGCCGGTGACAGCACCCATCCCTCATCAAGCATGGTGTCTGTGCTGGTTGGCGTCATTGTCTTTTCCCGGATGCGCTTAGTAGACGCCACACATGCCATCGATGGACACGTCCTCGACGAGATCTTCGATGACAAGGTTGGCCTCGTCTGGGGTGGTGACGCTTTCAAGATTGGGGTTTACGTATTCCACAGCTTCTTCTCCTATATGGACCGTCTCGGAATTTCGACGAATTCAAAAACCACTTGCGTGAGGGGTACCGGCCGACGCGCGTCGCCATGTCTGTTGGATCCCAGGCGGTTCTCTTGGGCAGAGATTCACCGCGCCGCCGCAATCTCCTCCCCAGTAGCGGATTGACCACGGGAATGAACTCAGTACTCGTCGACGGGTGCCACCCGCCATTGATGTAATGCTTGTCGTAAAAGTGATATCAGCTACTCGCTTCTTCGAGAGTCGGTGGGCAGTGCGCCAGCTTAGTAATCCGCTTCGGTGTAGCGAATGACGCCGCGAAGGTTCTTGCCGTCACGCATGTCCTGGTAGCCCTGATTAATATCCTTGAGGCTGTAGGGCGTAACTAGCTCATCGAGCTTGAGATTTCCGGCGCGGTACTGCTCAAGCAGACTCGGGATTTGGGTCCGTGGGCTGACGCCGCCGAAGACTGCGCCCTGGACACGCTTCTGCAGCAACGTCAGCTCGAACAAATTGAGGGAGACCTCGTTAGCGGCATAGTGCCCCAT
This sequence comes from Arthrobacter sp. StoSoilA2, assembly GCF_019977195.1. Classification (NCBI taxonomy): domain Bacteria; kingdom Bacillati; phylum Actinomycetota; class Actinomycetes; order Micrococcales; family Micrococcaceae; genus Arthrobacter; species Arthrobacter sp. StoSoilA2. Next base: position 2,172,044 of record NZ_AP024643.1, on the reverse strand, counting down.
TGCGGTCACCACGACCTGGCCGCCCTTGGCCGTAAGCGAAAGCGCCTCCTGAATGTGTTTCCCCTCGATCTCACCCATTGTCAGCACGACCACTTGAGCGAGACGACCCCAGGTGAGGTCGGGCAGGGCGGCCTGGGCATCAGCCATAGAGTCGAAGACATGAGTCGCGCCGAACTCCAGAGCCTTCTTCTGCTTGAACGGCACTGGATCGACGGCGACCACGTAGCGCGCCCCGGCCGCTGCCGCGCCCTGTACGGCATTGATTCCGACCCCGCCCACCCCAACGACTACGACTGTATCGCCTGGCCTTGTACCGCCGATTGCAGTGGCCGATCCCCAGCCGGTTGAAACGCCGCATCCAAGCAACGCCGCAGCCTCGAGGGGGATGTCTTTCTCAATCTTGATCACTGACGCCTGGTTGACAGTAACGTAAGGCGCGAAGGTGCCAAGTAGACACATTTGCAGCAGCGGCCGGCCATCGCGGGTCTTGACGCGGAATGACCCGTCACTGATGGCCTTGCCTGCAAGCAGTCCAGCCCCCTCGTCGCACAGGTTCTGCATCCCGGATGAACAGGGACGACAGGTACCGCAAGCCGGGAGGAATGCGAGTACAACATGGTCGCCCTCTTCAAGGCCGCGAACGCCAGAGCCGACCTTCGTAACCACGCCCGCACCTTCATGTCCGCCAAGAATCGGCAGAAACGGGACGGGGCTTGAACCGGTAGCTAAGTGCTCGTCAGAGTGGCACAGCCCGGACGCGGCAAGACGGACCTGCACTTCACCCTCGACAGGATCGCCCAATTCGATCTCTTCGATCTGCCACTCGGCGCCGATCTCGTGCAGAATGGCGGCTTTAATCAACATAGATGATCTCATTTCGATGGAAGAAGGGACACAACCGGGAGCACCGCAGTCCTGGGAGGCGATGACGAGGTGTGATGCAGTGGCCTGAGCACCACGATGTTGCGTGGAGTTCTTGGATGTGACTCACGTTACTGAGCGACCAGACGATGCGGAATGTTTAGAGCGGACAGGATGTTGGCCGTTCCGGCCACAATCCTGTGCAGTCCGAGACCATGCCTCGGTGTTGGCGACTGTCTGCAATGACGACCTCTAAGTACACCCAGTCCTTAGACCTGTGTACTAGATGATTAAAGGGTCGAAATAGTTATCTGCGGTGCGCGGATGACTCCGCCACCGCAGTTTTGACCGGGAGGGGCTGTTGGTACATACACTGCGCAACAGCCAGGGAAGTGCCTGTGCCGCTCCGTATCTTTCATCAAGCCCAGGACAAGCGTATGGTCAATTCGTTGGGATAGGGCGGCATCGACGGGACCTTGAAATCCCGATAGTGCTGCGCATGTCTTTGGCACGAAGGAGTCGGGATGGCCGGTTGGAATGCTGACACGGCGGCCGGGCCAGTGGGTTCCGGCACCGTTACCCTGGTGGAGGGTTCGTCTTTCTGCATTTCCTTTGCAAATGGGGACATCTCTCCCGAACATCCTCACGGGGTATTCCACGAGGACACTCGGATTCTGTCACGCTGGAATCTGGCAGTGAACGGCCGGTCTCTGGAGCCGCTGACTGCGGCGATGAAGGAACCCTACCGGGCCTTGTTTATTGGCCGTGTTCCCCAATCAAACGGGTACGCAGACACCCCTTTGATCGTGGAGCGCCTGCGGGAAGTAGGCGCCGGGATCCTTGAGAAGATCACGATCAGGAACTACTCGTCGGAAGCCGCCGAATGCCTTGTTGCCCTCACCGTTGAATCGGATTTCGCAGACCTTTTTGAAGTGAAAGAAGCACGCGTCCAGCGTCACTGGGACCAATCCCGCCAATACAACAGCCACTCCCTAACCATCACAGGCGTTTGGCGCGAGGTCCTGAAGTGCGTCGTTGTCAAGGGAAGCGGCGCCGACATCACGGCAAACGGTCTAAAGTATCGGGCTGTCGTCCCTCCGCACGGAGTGTGGAGCACGCTTCTCAGCGTGGGACCCAGGGACGAACGTGGTGCCATCCCCGCGACATCCTTCATACAGCCCCCCGCAGATGAGGTGTCCCAGAGTGACCGGCGTCGCCAGGAATGGGTAGCCAAGATCCCCAAGGTCCACATGGGAAACCATTCCATTGAACGGACCCTGCAGCGCAGCTACGACGACCTCGGTGCCCTCCGCATTACGGACCCCGCCCACCCCGAACGCGTTGTGGTGGCAGCAGGCGCACCATGGTTTATGACGTTGTTCGGCCGCGACTCACTTTGGGCTTCGCAAATGGCCCTGGCGGTGGACCCCTCTTTGGCCCTCGGCACCTTGCAGACACTCGCGGACCGCCAGGGCAGCGTCGTGGACCCGATAAGTGAGGAGGAACCTGGCAAGATCCTGCACGAAGTCAGACTTGGGGTCTCTAGCGGCCTCGCGTTGGGCGGTAAATCCGTTTACTACGGCAGCGTCGACGCCACCCCGCTGTTCGTGCTGGCGCTAGGATCTGTCAGCCGCTGGGGCTTTGCCAAGGACACCATCGCTGCGCTCCTGCCCCACGCCGACCGGGCACTGGACTGGATCCGGGACTACGGGGACAAGGACGGCGACGGGTTCGTAGAGTACCAGCGGTTGAATGAGCAGGGCCTCGTCAACCAGGGTTGGAAGGACTCGTGGGACGGGATCAACTTTGCTGATGGAACAATGGCAGAGCCTCCTATTGCACTCTGCGAGGTTCAAGCCTATGTATACACCGCATTCGTTTCGCGGGCATGGATGGCCTACGACGACGGCGATACCGCTTTGGCTGCCCGACTTAATGACAAAGCTGCCGAGTTGAAGAGACGATTCAACGAACAGTTCTGGCTCCCTGACCGTGGCTACTTCGCCATCGCCTTGGACGGCAATAAAAGGCCTGTTGACGCATGCGCCTCGAACATGGGGCAATGCCTGTGGCATGGAATCCTCGATGAGGACAAAGTACCGTTGGTAGTCGAACGGCTGATGTCTCCCGAGATGTTCAGCGGATGGGGCGTTCGGACCCTGGCCAGTGACATGGGTGCCTACAACCCCGCGAGTTACCACAACGGTTCGGTCTGGCCGCACGACAACGCGCTCATCGTGGCTGGACTGCTGCGCTGTGGCTATGTTGAAGAGGCCCAGCGAATCGCCACGGCCCTGTTGGAGGCGGCTGATTACGCCAATGGCAGGCTGCCCGAATTGTTCTGCGGCTTCAGCCGTGACCATGTTCCCGAGCCTGTGCCGTATCCGACGGCGTGCTCCCCTCAGGCCTGGGCGGCGACAACACCCCTACTGTTGATGACAAGTCTGATGCGATACGACGCCCACATACCCCGAGGCGGCTTTTGGATGGACCCGGTCCTCCCGGCATCCTACGGTGACCTGCATATTAGCAATGCACCCATGGCCACAGGCCGGATAACTATCGACATAAAAGGCTCCGAGCCTTCCGTTCGGGGATTGCCTGAAGGAATAGAATTTCATAGGGGACACCGGCCATGGTATACCGAGCTCTTGGAGCAGGAGTTGGCGAGGTTGACGACGGACGATCAATAAAGCCCTCACGCTGACGCCGACCCTCAGCGGTAGGTCAATCAGAAGGTTCGGGGCTGGTGCGCGCGGCTACTGCTTTGGGTTCCGCCAATACGCCCGGCCCATCATGAAGTCTTGGCCCATCTGGTGGCCGCTCCATCAAGACCGACCGTAAGCGCGAGCTCACGATGACCGCCAGGCTGTTCCATGTACTCGCCACCATCATTGGCCGCCTCACCCGGAATCGGCAGGGCGTGCTGCTGGCGACCCGTTTGACCCGTGCGACCCCATCACGATTGAACCACAGCCGTTTCTGTTCCTACATCATCGGCCTACGCGCTGAGGTGATCAACCCCCGGGACGGTGCGTGCAAACCGAGGGACGCCCTGACAGTCCCAGCCTGCCGATCCACACTGGCGCCGCTCTCCTTGGACAACTGGACGTGCAGACCGCCCACGGCTACAAGACGTCTTCCAGAAAGAAGTCATCCGCCACTGCCAGACCCACCTTGCCTGCCGCCGGGCGGCCCGGGCGCCCGGGCGGCTTTGACCGGACCGGTATCCAGCAGCGGACACCCTATCGCGGGCCGTTTGCCGGTCCGCTGAGAGTTTGCGACGCCAAGGAAGAGGTCCAGCGTTGGTAGTAACCCCTTGGCCGGAACGGCCAACATAATGTCCGCCCTGACCATTCCTGATCGTTTTATCGATTAGTAACGTGGATCACACGGAATTAGAGGTCCAATCGTGGGCGATCACACTGTGGCAATGGCAGCCGGCGACCGCCTTCCAGAGGAATGTCGCGTGCTGGGCCTCGTTCCTTCTACACCCAGTGCGGACTACTTAGCGCACTGCCCACCGACTCTCGAAGAAGCGAGTAGCTGATATGACTTTTTACGACAAGCATTACATCAATGGCGGGTGGCGCCCGTCGACGAGTACTGAGTTCATTCCCGTGGTCAATCCGGCTACTGGGGAGGAGATTGCACGTGTCGTGGCGGGGACGGCTGCGGATGTTGATGCAGCGGTGGCTGCGGCGGCCGCTGCCGGGCCCGGCTGGTCCGAGACGCCTGTTGCGGTCCGCGCCAAACTGCTTGAGGGCGTGTCCCAGGGGCTTACCGAGCGGCTGGAGGAGATCGCCCAAATCATTTCCAAGGAGATGGGATCACCTATTGGCTTTGCCCGCGCGGCGCAGCTTCCTCTGCCGATCCACAGTTTCGGTAGCGCGGCGCAGATCGTTTCCGATTTCGAGTTCGAGCACCGGCAGGGACCGTCCACGATAGTGCGCGAGCCGTTTGGTGTGGTAGGCGCAATCACCCCGTGGAACTATCCGCTCTTTCTCGTCGCCTGCAAGGTGGCCTATGCTCTTGCCGCGGGTAACACCGTCGTTCTTAAGCCGAGTGAGGTTGCTCCTCTGAGCACCATTGCACTGGTCGACATCTTTGATTCGGTGGGGTTGCCTCCGGGCGTGGTCAACGTTGTGTTTGGCACCGGTCCGGTGGTCGGTGAAGCCATAGCGGGGCATCCGGACATTGCGATGGTTACTTTCACTGGATCGACCGGGGCGGGTCGGCGCGTCGCCGAACTGGCAGCGCCAACGGTCAAGCGCGTTGCCCTGGAGCTCGGTGGCAAGAGCCCTACTGTGGTTCTTGAAGACGCCGACTTTACAAAGGCGATCCCCGCCGCGGTGCAGAACGCGATGATGAACTCCGGGCAGACATGTTCGGCGCTGACCCGCCTCGTTGTTCCGCGGGAAAAGCAAGCAGAGGTCGAATCGCTCGTGACCGCGGCCCTGGCTGGCTACACAATGGGCGACCCCTCCGACGAGAATACCGTCCTTGGCCCCTTGTCGTCCGCGAGGCAGCAACGACGGGTTCTGGATTACATCACGCAGGGCAAGGCTGAGGGTGCCCGCTTGGTCGCTGGCGGTGGCACCGGCCGGCCTGAGGGCGACCGGGGGGCCTACGTTGAGCCCACGGTCTTTGCTGATGTCGATCCGTCCATGGTCATTCACCGTGAGGAGATCTTCGGACCGGTTCTGGTGATCGAGCCGTACGACGATGAGGATGATGCTGCCCGGATTGCCAATGACAGCGTCTATGGGCTGGCCGGGGCGGTGTGGGCTGGCGATCCGGCCCGGGCACGTTCCTTCGCCCGACGGATCAAAGCCGGTCAGGTTTCTGTCAATGGCAGTCCTTTTGATCCGAACGCGCCGTTCGGTGGGTACAAGCAGTCGGGCGTTGGCCGGGAGGCTGGTCTTTTCGGCCTCGAGGAGTTCCTCGAGATCAAAGCCATCCAGGACTAGAAACTCCCCTGCTCAGGGCGGCGGCACCGGACCGGAGCCTGCCAGGGGAACTACCCTTCGGATCGCGCGAGCGGAACGCTCGCTCCACACCATGCAGGTGGCTGCCTATATGTCACCTTCAAATCCAAGATTGATGAGGAAAAGGTCATGCCGTTAGAACCAGCTTCGCAAGCCCTGTTGGCGCAGTTCGCCACGGGGGGAGGCCCTGCAATCCACGAGTCCACTCCTGCGATCGCCCGAATGAGCGGCCCAATTATGTCCGGGTTGACCGGGCCGGGACCGGAAGTCGGCGCTGTCCGCAACGTGAAGCTTGATGGCAAGGGCGGCACTTTCCGGACCCGCGTACTTCAGCCGGCTGGCGAATCGCAGGCGATCATCGTGTATTTCCACGGTGGTGGCTGGGTCCTTGGTGACATCGATCTGCAGTACGACTACCTTGGCCGCCGGCTTGTGAACATGACCCAGTCGACGGTGGTGCTTGTCAACTACCGGAAAGCACCCGAATTTCCTTTCCCCACTGCGATTGAGGACAGCTTTGCCGCGTTGACGTGGGTGGCTGAGCAAGCAGGCGAGCTGGCACCTCAGGGGGTTCCGCTTATCGTTGCCGGGGATAGTGCCGGAGGGGCTATCGCGGCTGTAGTGACGCAGTGGGCCCGGGACAAGGGACCGAAGATCGATTACCAGGTCCTGGTCTACCCGGTAACCGATTGCGACTTCAACAGGGCCTCGTACTTGGCGCCGGAGAACCAGCTGATGCTCAGCAGGGACACAATGATTTGGTTCTGGGAGCATTACCTTGCCGACGAGGAAGCCCGTAAGCATCCTGATGCTTCCCCGCTCCGCGCAGAGACTTTGAAGGGGCTGCCGCCGGCGCTGATATACGTAGCCGAATACGACCCCTTGCACGACGAAGGCGTCGCGTACGCGAAGGCCCTCGAGGACGCTGGTGTATCCGTCACGCTCGAAGAAGCGGAAGGCCAAATGCATGCATTCTTCCAAATGGCCAACATCCTGCCAGGATCCGACGAGGGCATGCGCCTCGTGGCAGACCACGTCAACAATTTCGTTGCCTCATTCAACCCAAGGAGCCTGATCAATGTCTGACCACGACGTCCTCATCATAGGTGCAGGTTTTTCCGGCCTGTACCAGCTACACCGGCTGCGCCAGCTCGGCTTCAACGCCCACGTCATCGAAGCGGGCGAGGATGTTGGCGGGACCTGGTACTGGAACCGCTACCCCGGGGCGCGCTGCGATGTCCAGTCCATTGAATATTCCTATTCCTTTGACCCCGAGCTGGAACAGGAATGGAACTGGAGTGAACGGTACGCCTCCCAGCCGGAAATCCTCTCCTATATCCAGCATGTGGCGGAGCGTTACGACTTGCGCAGCGACATAACGTTCGGGACGCGCGTCCAGGGGATGCAATGGGACGAAACCGCTAACCAGTGGACAGTGGTAAGCGACGACGGCATACCACGGACGGCACAGTACGTCATCTCGGCGACCGGATGTCTTTCCGTTCCCTCCCAGCCCAGGTTCGAGGCAATGGACGACTTCCGCGGTGAACTCTACTGGACGTCCAACTGGCCCCACGAAGGCGTCGACCTGACCGGAAAAAAGGTCGCGGTCATAGGAACAGGCTCGTCCGGTCTGCAGACGATCACCGCTATAGCTCCGGTCGTAAAACAGCTCACCGTCTTCCAGCGCACCCCGGTTTACGCCGTGCCAGCCCACAACGGACCCAACGAAGAGCGCAACAAGCAAGCGAAGGCCCGATACCGCGAAATCCGCGAGTACAGCCGCACTACTCTCAGCGGCGTCGCGTGCAACGAAGGCACACGCAGAACAGTTGAGACCGAACCTGGAGAGGTCGAGAGGGAACTCGGCCAGCGATGGGCCGAAGGTGGCCTGTGTTTCACGTTCGGTTTCAAGGACACCCTGACTGACCCGCAGGCCAACGAGTTTGCAGCCGAGTACGTCCGCAGCCAGATCCGGAACAAAATTAAAGATCCCCAACTGGCTGAGAAGCTGTCACCCCGGTACCCCATCTCCAGTAAAAGAATGTGCGTGGATACGGGGTACTACGAGGTCTACAACAGGGACAACGTATCCCTAGTAGACGTCACAGAGCACCCCATTCATCGGTTCACCAAGTCCGGAATAGTCACAGGCGAAGCCGCGTATGATTTCGACGTCATCATCATGGCGACCGGTTTCGACGCGATGACGGGCGCGCTGAACAAGATGGAGATTCGAAACGGCGCAACCACCCTGCGTGAGAAGTGGGCCCACGGACCGCGGACATACCTGGGCCTTATGTCGGCCGGCTTCCCTAACCTGTTCATAATGACAGGCCCCCAGAGCCCTTCGGTGTTCTCAAACATGCTCACCTCAATTGAATATCATGTGGACTGGATTACCAGTGCCCTGGAGCACCTGCGGGAGCATGGACTGACGCGGATGGAGGCGGACCCTGGGGTTGAAGACAACTGGGTAAACACCACCAACGACCTGGCCGCCCTGACATTGATGCCACAGGCCAACTCCTGGTACTTGGGCGCTAACATCCCCGGAAAGCCACGAGTGTTCATGCCATTCGTCGGTGGAGTGGGAACCTACAGGCAGATCGGAAACGGCGTAGCGGTCTCGAACTATCACGGCTTCGAGCTGGCCTGAACAACTTGTCAACCGAGCCTCCAGGACGTCTCAACGACCTGGGTGCTCGGTTGTCATGTAGTGACCGAGGGCCGCCTCGGGGCGGTTCAGTAGCGGCGGAATCGCGGGAGGGTCTCGGCCCAGCGTCGTTGGGCCCGTAAGAAGCTCGAAAGGTCGCTGAAACCCAGTCGATACGCTGTTTCGGTTGCTGTCAGCTGTTGCACCATCAGCAGCTCTTCGGCTAGAGCTGCGCGAACTTCATCTACGATCTGGCGATAGCTGACACCTTCCGAGGTCAACTTCCGTCGCAGGGTGCGTTCGGTCATGTTTAGCTCGCGTGCAGCGGCCGCAATGCCATCCTCGCGCCCACCCAGCCTTCCCAGTCTGGCTCGGACAGCCCCGGCGGTCCCGGGGCGGCCCAACCTTTCGCTGAGTATCCTCTCGCACTGAGCAATACTTTCCCGTGCGGTCTCGGGGCATGCTTGTGGGAGTGCCTGAGTTAGGTACTCCCGCTCGAAAACGATTGCGGTTTCGGGGGCGCCGAACTCGACTGGGACGCCGCAGAGCGGATCGCTGTAGGTCGCGGGGAATTCGGAGTGCACCGAAAGTATAGGAATCCCCGCAGAGTTACCCCCGAAAACTTCGGTGTGCATGTTCAGCGTGGCAGCAAGATCACGTTCGACGAGGAAGCGCCTAACATCCTCAGGGACTCCCTGCCCGCTGAGGCGGGTGGAAAACCGGCCGTCCGGTGTGATTTCAGCTTGAAAGTCGGGAAACGCGAACGTTAGCCCCATCAGACGCATTGCCGTCCGCAGCATGTCGACCGTCCGGGGACTGCTCAGCAGGGCGAACCCGAATAGCCCGTACGTCGTCAGATGGAACTCCCGCCCAACCTCCAGCCCTAGACCAGGCCTGTTCTTAAACAAAGCGAGGAGATTCCGTGTGGCGGCAATCTCCTGGCTGGCGGTTACCAAGGTATCGCGCCGGTCCAGTTCCTCTGGAAGCAACCCGGTTGACACGAGAACCGCTTCACGTGAATAACCGGACGCGACCGCGAAATCGGCCATGACACGGAGGCCAAGCGCAGTCCGCAGGTGATCCCAGTGCACCCGGGAAGCAGCGATGGTTCCAAGGGCACCTTCAGCTTCCGGATCGGACCCTACAATCGGTGGGGCGGGGGCCCCTACTACAGAAAAGACAGCGTTCATCGTTGGCACCTCTCTGCGTCGTCTTCGTCGCAAATGCGGCAACCGCTCCGGGTATTGGTAGTAACCGGAGAGGCATCGCTGCTACAGGCTTTCATTTTTCCACAACTGGAAGTCAAGGACACGAGGGGTCCCTCACGGACCCGACACTGCCACTTCGGGTCGCGTCCAAAAAGTCTCTGTGCTCGAGAAAAAGTATTTTAATAGGATACGGTCTCAATTGACGTCCCGGGAATCGTCCTTCGAAAGAAGTGCCGTTACTTAAGGCGGAGCGGGCCTTGCATTCCGGCATTAGGCTGGCTGGCTGGTCCATCGCCAAGTCACGCCTTACCCTTGGAAATCGACTGGCTGCCTCCCCGACCCATCCCCACCTCAATTCAGGTGACCGCATCATCCTTATGCGTTCTGTAGAGGGACCACTCGAGGCAACGGGACTCGCCCATGCCGCGGGGAACTAGGTGTCCTTCCCGACACGCCGGCGATCGTGATCTCCTCGTGAGCAAGCCCTAAGCGGCGGTCCATGAGTTGCTCAAGGTGTGGAAAGACGTTAACCGCGGCGATGCCTTGCGCGAAGTCGCCACGACGGGCAGCGACCAGGTGCGCGCTCCCAGCTAATTTCTCGCGGAGGGATCGGAAGCCGCAGCACGGGAAGCTGTGCCTGCGAACGCGAAAGCCGAGCAGCTCACGGGCAGGGGCCGGTGCGTTATGGAATCCGCTGGTGAGGCCGGCGAGACACAGGCACAGACCGGCGAAGCCCTGGGAGTCACGAGACAAGTCGCCCACGCCTTTACCGCCGCAAATCGACGAAACAGGAAAAGCATCCGCCCGACCTGCACGATGCGGATGCGGTGCGGGCGGAAAGGGAAGACTGACAACGCGCACGACCGCATGTCCCCAGGCGGTCTGCCGGCAGCCGCCATACTCTCACCGCTGGATTGGCTACTGCGCGTGATGCCCTGCCTGTCGATTGGGGTGTCCGCTCGCGCTTCGCTGTCAACTTCTCGTCGCGATTCAAGAGAGAGACGGCAACAAACCATGCGAAAGACCCAAATCACAAGAAGCACAAGCACCAGAGCAATAGCTTCCTGCCGCCCCGACGAGGCGCATGAACGAAATCACCGCCCACGCATTCTTCATTGGGCATCAGTCCTTGTGATGTGTACCAACTGCTCGTGCCTGTAGTGGAGCAAGAACTCATGGCGGTAGTGGAGTCCAACCCAAGGGGATGCGGAAAGTTCGTCAATGTTGATGGCGTCTCTGGGCACCGGTGTTTCCTCTGCGCAGGGGGTCGGATCGTGAACAGCCGAGAGCCTCTGCATGTGACTAGCTCCCATAGAAAAAAGTCGACCTCTGGGCATATTCCTTCTCTCCTTAAAATGCACGAAGGATGTCTTCGACGCGTTGTTTGGCGTCGCCGAAGAGCATTTGGGAGTTGTCTCGGTAGAAGAGGGGGTTTTGGACTCCGGCGTAGCCTGCGGCCATGGAGCGTTTGAACACGATGACGTTTTCGGCTTCCCAGACTTTGAGGACGGGCATGCCGGCGATGGGGCTGCCCGGGTCTTCGGCCGCGGCGGGATTGACGGTGTCGTTCGCTCCGATGACCAGTACCACTGACGTGTCTTCGAGCTCGTCGTTGATTTCGTCCATTTCCAGGACGATGTCGTAAGGGACTTTGGCTTCGGCAAGGAGCACGTTCATGTGCCCGGGCAGGCGACCGGCGACCGGGTGGATGCCGAACCTGACGTTCACGCCCTTCTCGCGGAGCTGGTGTGCCAGTTCAGCGACGGGGTACTGCGCTTGGGCGACGGCCATTCCGTAGCCGGGGGTGATGACGACGCTGGAGGCGTTGGCCAGCATTTCCGCTGTCGCTTCGGCCGTGATTTCCCGGTGCTCGCCCTGGTCCGTGTCCCCCGTGCTGGCCGGGGCGGCGATGCCGAAGCCGCCGGCGATCACGGAGATGAAGGACCGGTTCATGGCTTTGCACATGATGTAGGACAGGTAGGCGCCGGAGGAGCCTACGAGGGCGCCGGTGATGATGAGCAGGTCATTGTTCAGCAGGAAGCCGGCGGCGGCTGCGGCCCAGCCGGAGTAGCTGTTGAGCATGGACACAACCACGGGCATGTCACCGCCGCCGATGGAGGCGACCAGATGCCAGCCCAGCCCCAGAGCCAGGGCCGTGATAACGATGAGTAGCCAGAGCTGGGAATCGTTGACGTACCAGACGGTCAGGACGACGAACACAACGAGGGCGCCCAGGTTGATCCCGTTTTTGCCCGGCAGCATCAGCGGCGAGGACTTCATCCGGGCGGAAAGCTTCAGGAACGCCACGATCGAGCCGGTAAACGTGACGGCGCCGATGAACACGCCGATGAACACCTCGGCGTGGTGGACCGCCATCAGCTCCCGTGACAGGGCCGGCGCTTCAAGGTGCCCGTTCCAGCCCACCAGGACTGCGGCGAGGCCCACGAAGCTGTGCAGCAAGGCAATCAGCTCGGGCATGCCGGTCATTTCCACCACCCGGGCACGCCAGAGACCGATGGCACCACCGACGACAACGGCGGCCAGGAGGAGGACCAGGCCCGTGATGCCATGCCCGGAACCCCAAGCACCCTGGACAGTCAGCCAGACGGTCGCGGCCAGGGCGATGACCATGCCGGCGATGCCGTAGATCACCCCGGCACGGGCATTCTCGTGTTTGCTCAGCCCCGCGAGGCTGAGGATGAACAGCAGGGCCGCAACAATGTATGCAGCTCCCGCAATAGTGTCGGCGGTCAACGGACCGGTGACAGTGTCGGACACGGTAAGGCTCCTCGTAAGTGTTACTGCTGCTTCAGTGACGGCGTTCATTTACGTGCCCCGTCTCCGCGGGAGAACATGGCGAGCATACGGCGGGTCACGGCGAAGCCGCCAAAAATGTTGATGCTGGCCAGCATCACCGCGACGGCGGCGAGGACCTGCATCACCGGGTTTTCCGAGGTGACCTGCAGCAGGGCGCCGACGACGATGATCCCGGAGATCGCGTTCGTCACGGACATCAACGGGGTATGCAGGGCGTGGTGGACCTTCCCGATCACGTAAAAACCGACCACGACCGAGAGCATCAATACCGTGAAGTGCTGCGGCAGCGGCGCCGGGGCAACCGCGCTGACCAGAAACAGCGCGGCGATGCCCGCGGCAAAGAGCCCGGCCTTACCGGCCGCGCTCAGGCCCTGCTTTTTCTTCGGTGCCGGGCTTTCGGCGGCCACGGACGCCTCCGGCTTCACCACCGGGGCGGCGGAAACCTGGACCGGTGGCGGCGGCCAGGTCAGCTCCCCCTCCCGGACCACCGTCACCGACCGCTGCACCACGTCATCAAAATCGATCCGGAGCCGGCCGTCCTTGCCCGGAGTCAGGAGCTTAAGCAGGTTCACCATATTCGTCCCGTACAGCTGGGAAGCCTGGGCCGGCAAACGGGCTGGAAGGTCCGTGTAGCCCAGGATTACCACTCCGTTGTCAGTGACGATGCGTTCTCCGGCAACGGAGCCTTCGACATTCCCGCCCTGCCCCGCAGCCATGTCAACAATCACGCTGCCGGCCTTCATCGCGGCCACATCCTCGGCCGTTAGCAGCTTGGGTGCCGGCCGTCCCGGGATCAGGGCGGTGGTGATGATGATGTCAACGTCACGGGCCTGCTCCGAGTAGATTTCCGCTGCCCGGGCGTTGTACGCCTCCGACGTCGCTTTTGCATACCCGTCAGAGGATTTCATCTCCTCCTCCACCTCAACCTTGAGGTAGGTCCCGCCAATTGACTTCACCTGGTCCGCCACCTCAGGGCGTGGATCCGTCGCCCGGACAATTGCTCCCAGACTCGACGCGGCACCGATCGCCGCCAACCCGGCAACGCCGGCACCGGCCACCAGCACCTTCGCTGGCGGAACCTTGCCTGCCGCTGTCACCTGCCCAGTGAAAAACCTGCCAAACTCATGCGCCGCTTCAACCACCGCACGGTAACCGGCGATATTCGCCATCGAACTCAGCACGTCCATCGATTGAGCACGCGAGATCCGCGGAACCGCATCCAGCGCCATCGCCGTGATCGGACGCGAAGCCAAAGCCTCAACAAGCTCCGGCCGCAATGCAGGGCTCAACGAACCGATCAGCGTGGAACGAGGAGCCAGCCGACCTATTTCCTCTCCGGTGGGCGGATTGACCCGCAGCACAACGTCGCTGCTCCATGCCTCATCAGCACCAACAATCAGCGCCCCGGCTTCAGCATAGGCTTCATCACGGAACGACGAGGACTCCCCCGCGCCCTTCTCCACCACAACCTCGTAACCCAACCCCAACAACTGCCTCACGGTGACAGGCGTCGCCGCCACCCTCGTCTCTTGGCCCAACTCAGCCACGATCCCGATACGTGTCACGTTTCCACTCTCTTCTCTTCTCTTCTTGAATCCCCTGAAGGATTCCGACGTCCAGCAACCAGGGTCTGCTTAACAGAGCCAGTACCAGCAGTAGGTTGACCACAGCTCCGCCGTCTTCCGCAAGGAGCGGAACGTCTCCTACCCACGACGGCGCAGACAGCGAGCAGAAGACCTGTGAAGGGCACGTCTTCTTGTTCTATCGAATCGTCATGAATGTTTTTCAATCAGAGACGGAGGGTGCGTCATAGGGCCGCGGGGTCCACTCCCCGGCAAAGTTAATCGCAGATGCAGGAGTCACACCTTTTCATCCCGCTGCCCGCCGTTACAGCCTGTCAGTGCGGCTCACAAACACAGCGTCGCCTAGCTGAGTGCGTTCCGTGGCCACGCTGGACCGCATCCGCATGCGACGTCGCCTCGTTCGATGTTGATTCCTGAGTTGCCTCCGTGTTTTCTCGGCTGCAAGCTTGAACAGCGACGCCACCCGGTTTTCCAGCTGCCGGATCGAAATCACGTCGTGCTGCATGGGTTTGTCCCATGTCAGCCGAGGTGTGCCAATCGGGTCACCTTTCAACTCGAGCTAAGCAATGTCCCGTCGAAGGCAAATACCGTCTGGCGGGTCACCCTCAGCTCATACGCGCCCAGCCCGTCCCGCACGCCAGCAGTCCGATATGCTCGGTGACTGCGGGTACGGGTGACGTGTTCTTGTTGGTGGTCATCGTGTCCCTTCAACTGGGGTCGAGTTCGCTCCGGTTCGCACGGCCTGATAGGCAGAAGGGCTGAATGGTGCGACTTCTTTCTGAAAAGTGTGGGAGTAGTCGGGCCAAAGGGTTGTTAACCGGCCGTTGCGGGGATCTATGTACCAGGTGCTGCAGCCGCCGGTGAGCCAGACAGTGGTGGAGGCGCGGCGGTCCACACTCTCCCTGAATTCGTCTTCTGCTGTGGGAGTTACCTCTAATGCAGGGATGTGGTTGACGGACATGTAGTCAAGTGCGCCTAGAACGTGTTCCACTTGGGCCTCGAACATATACACCTGCGAGTTGTGACCGATGCCGGTGTTGGGTCCGCCCAAAACGAAGAGGTTGGGAAAGCCGCTGACCGAGGTGGTCTTGTATGCCTCCGCTCCTTGTGACCAGCGCTCAGATAAGGAGCGGCCGGCGCGTCCGTGGATGCGCTTGGCGATGGGCGGATCGGTGGCTTCGAAGCCGGTCGCCAGGACCAGCGCGTCCAGCTCGTGCTGGCTGCCGTCCTGCATCGAGACCATGTTCCCCTCGATCCGCTCAATGCCGCCCGTGACCAGATTCACGTTGTCGCGCTGTAGGGCGGGGTAGTAGTCGTTGGACTTGAGGATTCGCTTGCAGCCGATCTCGTAGTCCGGCGTAAGTTTGGCGCGCAGTTCTTCATTGCGGACCTGGGTGTGGAGGTGCCCGAGGGCAAGTTCGGTTGCCTTGGCCAGCAGGGAGGGAATGGCTGCGCGCTGGGCGAAGCGTTCTTCGTTCTCCCAGAACATCTGGGTGCGCAGCCGCTGCATGATCGCGGGGTCCTTTCGGAACATCCCCTTTTCGGAATCACTGTATTCCTTGTCCGCTCGCGGGACGATCCAGTGCGGGGTGCGTTGAAAGACGGTCAGCTGCAATGCTTCCTGCGCCAACTTGGGGATGATCTGGATGCCTGACGCCCCGGTGCCGATCACCCCGATGCGCTTCCCCGCCAGTGTGGTCCGGTGATCCCAGCGGGCCGAGTGGAACAAGTCACCGGTGAAAGTCTCCAGACCCTTGATCTCGGGCAGCTTGGGTTCAGATAACAGACCGGCGGCACTGACGAGGATATTGCCGACATAAGTCCCGGCCCCCGTGGTGACAGTCCACTGCTGTGCTTCCTCGTCCCAGCTGGCATCCAATACCTCGGCGTTGAAGCGGATGTGCGGCATTAGGTGCTCTTCACGGGCAGTGGTACGCAGGTACTCCCAGATCTCCGGCTGGGCAGAGAATGCATTTGACCAATCCGGGTTCAGGCGAAAGGACAGAGAGTACATGTGCGAGGGCTGGTCACAGGCGGCCCCGGGATACTGATTGTCACGCCAGGTGCCACCCACGTCGCCAGCGCGCTCAAGGATGATGAATGAGTCCCGGCCATGGCGCTTGAGCTGAGCAGCCATGGCAAGACCGGAGAAACCGGTCCCGATGATGATGATGTCCGTCTCGACGGGGTTTGAGGTGCTCATGGGAGGTCCTTTGTGTTTCTAGAGTCGGCTCAGTTGCTGCAGGACGTCGTCGCCAACCACGGTCCCAGCGGGATGGTCCTGTGGTTCTCGGACGAAATGATCGATCAGGTGGAAAATCTCGGCCGGTCGCTCCGTCACCGATGCGTGGCCACTGCCGACCTTTGCCAGGCGCGCATCGGTGATGCCGCCGAAGAGTTCGTGGCTGTGGCCGATGGGGATGAGCTGGTCAAACGTGCTGCCGATCACCAGCGTGCGGGCTTGAATTCCAGCCAGGGACGAGGAGATGTCCAGGGCAGAATTCAGCTCCATCATGCGGTTGCTGCCCGGACCCACCTGATAGGCGGTACGCAGCTGTTCGATCTCGGTCCAGGATCTCGCGTTGAGCCAGACGCGGCTGTACACATTGAGCATCATGTACTCCGCCAAGGCTTCGGAGGGTCCCTGCTCGTAGAGTCTCCGCCACAGCGACAGGCGCAACCGGAGGGCGTGATCGGTCACGGCCCAACCGTTGACCAGTACGAGAGCCTCCACGAGCTCGGGGTGTTTGGCGGCCATAACAGCGACCGTCGCCGCCCCTAAGGAGTATCCGACCAGGACCACGGACCGCCCAGGAACCACCGCATCCAGCACAGCCCGTACCTGGGCTGCTAAGTGGTCAACTGTCAGCGGCTCCTCCCCGGGAGTCTGGTCCGACATGTCCACTCCAATCACCCGATGGCGTGAGGCCAGCATCGGGTACAGGGTGAAGAAATGCGTGTCCGTCCGGCCACCGGTGCCGTGCACCATCACAATGACCGGGCCGGAGCCCGATTGGCCGCCGTCGTAGTAGCGGACAGTTGCCCCCGCGGCATCGACCGTACCGGAGACCACTCCCGGATAAATACTCACGAAACATCCTTCCTTGCACCAGACACCCGTGGGGGCCGGCTAGCTTTTATGAACCGCAGCATTGCGGCCCTCGATTGGTGATGGGGACTAGCCGGCTTCGCCGGGATCGTCGAAGATAATCACTTGGCGCACGGCCCGGCCCGCGTCGAGATGGTCGAAGGCCTCATTGATTTCGTCCAGTCGGATTC
This sequence comes from Arthrobacter sp. StoSoilA2, assembly GCF_019977195.1. Taxonomy (NCBI): domain Bacteria; kingdom Bacillati; phylum Actinomycetota; class Actinomycetes; order Micrococcales; family Micrococcaceae; genus Arthrobacter; species Arthrobacter sp. StoSoilA2. Next base: position 2,154,652 of record NZ_AP024643.1, on the reverse strand, counting down.
GGGACGAGATAAGTGTTTCGACGGCGAGCTTGCCCTCGCGCCAAAGCTGGGCGAATACGGGAATGTCCCGTTCCGGAACAGCGGACCCGAGGTAGCACCCGGTGATCGTCTTTGCTTCTGCAGTGATGGCCAGGGGGCTGATTGTAGAGCGGGCGTCCGGAGCCGGCAGCCCGACCGTTACCATTGTTCCGCCCGGAGCGGTGAGCCCGATGGCCGCTTCAAAGGCTCGCGGATGGCCTGCGGCCTCAATGACATAGTCCGCCCTTATCCCTCTTTCAGAGGCCTGTGCTGGAGTATAGGAGGCGCCGGCACCTGCTGCGAGTGCTTGGTCAAGCTTCTCTTCCAGGTTGTCAATGCCAATCACTTCCTTCACACCCAAGGAAAGTGCCGTGATAAGGGCAGCCATCCCCACCCCGCCAAGGCCCACGACGGCGACGCTGTCATCCGGTCCCGGCCGGGCAGCGTTCAGTACCGCTCCGCCGCCGGTGAGCACAGCACACCCTAGAACGGCTGCCACTTCGGCGGGGATGTCATCATCGACCCGGACAACTGAGCGACGATCCACAACGGCGTGGGTGGCAAAGGCCGACACACCCAAATGGTGCTTTACCGGGCCGCCAGCACGTTCCAGACGAATTCCACCGCTGAAGAGCGTGCCCGCAGTGTTCGCCTCAGTACCCGGAGAACACGGTTGTTTGCCACCGGTTCTGCAGCCGGAACACTGCCCGCAGCGAGGCAGGAATACCATCACCACGCGGTCGCCGATCTCCAAGTCGGTAACCTCAGTTCCACGGTCCAGAACCCGGCCGGCCGCCTCATGGCCCAGCAGCATAGGGAGGGGACGCTCCCGACTTCCGTTGACCACGGATAGGTCCGAGTGACATACCCCGGCCGCTTCGATCCGCACCAGGACCTCATCGGGTCCCGGTGCGGACAATGTGACTTCAGTAACCGATACTGGACGGGACATAGCGTAAGGCCGGTCCCTGCCTGCGTCTTCCAGCACAGCCCCGCGGATCGTAAGTGGATACTTAACTCCCCCATCTTCTCCTCGAGATGCAGGGGTGGTCGCGGGCACCTTAGTGCCCGCCGCTGATCCATTCGTCATAGGGATTTGCCTCCGTCTACTGGAATAAGAGCGCCGTGGATGTAGCTCGATGCATCACTGGCTAGGAATAGAGCCAATTTGGCGATGTCGTCAGTCTCTCCCCAGCGCTTTAGCGGAACGCTGTCGGTGAAGTTCTCCATGAAGGCAGTGTCGTCAAAGAGATTCCGCGTCAGCGCGGTTTTGGTAAACGTAGGACAAATCCCATTGATCCGTACTCCTTCCGGACCATATTCGAGGGCGGCACAACGCGTCAGGTTGGCCTGTGCCGCCTTGGAAATGTTATAAACCGATTGCTTCAGGTTGCCATGGAGTCCCGCAGTTGAGACCAGGTTGATGATCGTTCCGGCGTTGTCCGCACTGACGCGCTGTTGGTCCCTAAACTGTCGAATGGCCGCCTGAGTCCCCAGGAAAGTACCTTTGACGTTAACGTCGAAACAGAGCTGGAGGTCTTCTTCCGTGAACTCGTCCAGCAATTTTCCGCCACGGTAAACCCCGGCATTGTTAAACATCACGTCCAGGCGGCCGTAGCGCTCCACAGCAGCTCGGACCGCAGCATCGACCTCACCCGCTTTGGTGACGTCGCACTTGACGAAGACGGCGTCACCCCCGTTGGATTTGATCAATTCAGCGGTCGAGGATTCCTCGTCGGCTCCGAAGCCTCCCGCCAACGGCTCCTCGATAATGTCGGCCACGACGACTTTCGCGCCTTCAGCGGCGAACACGGTGGCGCTGGCTCGCCCGACTCCCGAACTTGCCCCGGTTATGACGACTATTTTGTCTCGGAGCTGTCCTCGAGTATTCATAAATTCTGCACCTTCCCGGTCTGGAGATTCGCTTCATGCCACCCTGATGCCTAAGAGTCCCGGCCTTCGACCCCTTGGTGTCCTACTGGGGAGGCCGGCGATCCCAAATCCTGCGAACAGGGTCGCCGTCCTCGCCCAGGAACGCGCTTCGCTGACCAAAGCATGTGTTTCAGTGTTGCCATAAGGAGTCTTGCCGACCTGCTCCATGTCGAACCGCGGCTACATGAAACAGTTGCCCAGGGGGAGAACCATGATCCAGTCCCACGTGCTACAGGTGGCCGCCGACATCGTCGATGTCGGCGGCGCTGGATTTCCGCGGGCTACACGAGGCCAATAACTAGGCGTCGCCCTGCCGAGCGTCAGCGCCCTCGCCGATCTCCTGAAGGAAGGAGAGCAGCTCGGCATTGTACGCGCTCGGGTTCTCCATGTTCGGAGCGTGCCCGCATCCTTCCATCTTCACCAGCCGGGCACTTGGGAACAGATCCACTGCCGCCAGGACGCCGTCGTACGGCACAAAGGCGTCCTCGTCCCCCGCCACGACGAGAACCGGCCGGTCGAACTCACGAGCGAGCTGCCGCTGGTCAATATCGAGCAGCTCACGCAGGCTCTGCTCAGCTACGGGCCCGTTCAGTGCGAACTGACTCCATGCCCACGCGGCCAGCTCAGGTGACACCGGCTTGGCGAAGCATGCATCCGCAATACCCTTCATCACTGCCGGACGGTCTACGGCCATCAGGGCCAGGTTGTCCTCGCTTCCCTGACGGTCGTTGCCGTACGGCCAGCCTTCGGTCGGCGTGAAACGGGGGGTGGCTGCACCTGTCAGAACGAGCCCGCTGACATTGTCGCCCAGTCGCGATCCAGCCTCCATTGCAACCGCACCGCCTAAGGACCAGCCGTTAATGACCGGCTTGGCCAGTCCGCAGTGCTCCACAAGAGCGACGACGTCGGATGCGATCGCTCCGATGGATGCATCCGAGAAGTCCTTGTCAGACTGCCCACAGCCGCGCTGGTCCAGCCTGACCACTTCGTGCCCCGCGCTGAGCAGCGCGCTGAGCGTCGAGTTCCACAGCTGGGCTGTGCCTCCCCAGCAGTGCACGAGCACCACGGGGGTCTTGTCCCCGCGGTAGTGCTCGTAGTAGACGCGCTTGCCCTTTTCGACCTCAAGAAATGCCATGACTGCTCCGTTCAAGATGTGTGGTTATACAGGGTTGATATTGGTGTGAGCTTCGCCGGGCTGCGGTGCCGGCAAGCCGGGGCAAGGGTCAGGCGACGGGTGCGGCCTGCCGTGCACCGATGAGGTGGAAGCCGGCTTCCTCGGTCCGGTCGAGCATGTCGTTGTAGGCCGGCGAGCCGCCGAACCAGTAGAGGATACGGTGCGCTTTACCGGGGATGTTCGCTCCCAGGTACCAGCTGTGCGCCTGCTCGCCAGCACCGAGAACTGTCGAATCGAATGCTTCCTTCGCGATCCGGTACCAGGACTCGACTGTCTCAGTCGACACCTCCGCAGCAATGCCCTGCTGCTCGCAGTAAGTGATGACCTTCCCGATCCACTCCGCCTGGTGTTCGATAACAGGGGGGTTGTTCGAGAATGGGCCCTGTGGGCCGAGGATAGTGAAGAAGTTCGGGAACCTGTCGACCATTACCCCCATGAAACTTTCAGCGCCATCGGCCCAGCGCTCCTTCATCGACAGTCCTTGGCGGCCACGGACGTCCATATGGGTAAGCGCGCCGCTCACGGCATCGAATCCGGTGGCGATAATTACGACGTCGAACTCGAGCTCACCATCGGCCGTCATCAGCCCGTTCTCGGTAAACCGCTCGATGGGGTTCGAGTTGACGTCGACCAGGCTCACATTGGCGCGGTTGAAGGTCTCGTAATAGAAATGGCCGAGAGGAACACGCTTACCTCCCACCGGGTGATCGGTTGGGCACAGCAGCTCAGCAGTCACGGGATCCTTCACAATTGCTCGGATCTTATTCCGCACAAACTCGGAAGCCGCAGCGTTGCACTCCTCGTCGGTCAGGAGATCATCAAACGTCTCGAAGATGTAGCGGAAGCCGCCGGCCTCCCAGCCAGCCTCCAGAACCTGGTTCCGGGATGCGGGTTCGGTGTCACCGAGAACACGGTTAACCGGATCGAATGCCATGCCGAAAGGCTGCTCGCTGACCTTGGCCCAAACATCGTCATAATCGCGTTTGATGGCAGCGCGGTGGGTGTCGGTCAGAACATAGTTCCGGGCGGGCATGACGAAGTTGGGTGTGCGCTGGAAGACCGTCAGGCTCCCGGCTTCCTGGGCGACCAGAGGGATGATCTGGATGCCCGTAGCTCCGGTGCCGATGACCGCGACCCTCTTTCCTTCGAAGCTCACGGGTTCCTCCGGCCAGCTCGAGGAGTGGTACGCGATTCCCTTGAAGTTCTCGACTCCCTCGACCGGGAAGTGCTGGATACCCAGCTGACCTGTCGCAGCCACGACATAACGCGAGGTGTATGTCGCGCCAGCATCTGTAGTCACCGTCCACACGTTCGCGTTCTCGTCGAAGATCGCGGACGTCACGGTGACACCGAATGTTATGTCCTTGCGCATGTCATGCCGGTCGGCGACGTGCTCAAGGTACGCCTGCATCTCGGACTGGGTCGGGAATCGCTCCTTCCAGTCCCACTCCTGCAGAAGGTCTTTATCGAAGGAATAGCAGTACACCCAGCTCTCACTGTCGGTACGTGCTCCCGGGTAGCGGTTCCAGTACCAGGTGCCGCCCACGTTCGACCCCTTCTCCAGGACCTTCGAGGAGATGCCGCGCGAACGGAGCTCCCACAGGGCACGGAGGCCGCCTATTCCGGCCCCGATGATGATGGCCTCGACGTCGACCCCAACCTGTTCCTTCGTCCCGGGCGTCTCGTTTGCTGGTGCCATGTCACTGCTCCTCAAGTCTGTCTGTTAGATGGCTGTGCGAACCATTTCTTTGGATGTGTTTGGTCCTGCTGAGAATCATGGCTTCATCGGGGCTTGCGAAAGTGTCCGATTCTGAGGCAGTTCGGACAGTCCGGGCTGCGTGTAGCATTATGGGACAGTCCTGTCGCGGCTTAGTGAGGTTGACTTAGACCACACCGCAACGGCGGTGGCCTTCCATCAGATTGCAAGCACAGCGAGGTGCCACGTGATTCTTGACCATCGGGAGCGGGTCGTTAGTAACGCTCGCAAGGATTTTTTTTCGGATGATCAGTTGGATCCAAATGCCCAGCTCCGCCCGGAGATCACGACGTCCTGGCGTCGATCGCGGTTGTCGGGGGTAGCTCCAGATGGCACCGATGTTCCGTTCTCCCCACTCACGGAAGGGGCCAATCGGCTGCTCGTTACGGCCGCCACTCCTGTTATCGACTGGCTTGCAGACCAGCTCCCGGCTGGCACTGCGGTAATCCTGGCGGATCCTGAAGCACGCATACTGGACCGGAGGGCTTCCGGCAACATGTACTCGCGCCATCTGGACGAGGCGTTGTGTGTCCCTGGTTCCAGTTACAGTGAGGAACATATCGGAACCAACGGCATCGGCAGCGTCATCGAAACATCAAATCCGGTCATAGTCACGGGGTCGGAGCACTACCGGGAGAACCTTCAAAATTTCACATGCGCGGGGGCACCGTTGCATCATCCGCTAAGGCGGAACCTGACGGGTGTGCTCAGTGTGTCCTGCAATTCCTTGGACAGACATGGCTTGATGGTTCCGCTACTGCAATCGGCAGCGCGGGAGATCAAGTCCCGTATGTATGCCGAGTCATCGCTGCGGGAGCGCATGCTCCTTGAGGAGTTCCTCGGAGCCTCACGCCGTACGTCCGCCGCTGTGGTCAGCCTCAACGAGGACTTCCTGATCAAGAACACTGCAGCAGCCACCCTGCTCGATCCTACAGACCATGCCCTGCTCTGGGACTGGGCCACGGCATCGATGGCCCAGCGAACGGAGATCAGGTCGGAAGTCACCTTGCGCAGCGGGGCAGTGCTCCAAGCATGGGGCAGAATGGTGGGCGAACGGCCCGGCGGCGCCGCAGGAGTGGTCGTCGAGCTTCGGGCTGCTGGTTCGGGACCGCCACACCGCAAACCTGCGCCGCCGTCATCTGACCCGGAGCTGCCTGGGCGCAGTGCAACGTGGCGCCGAACGCTCGCCGACATGGAATCCGCTGCCCGCTCCGGGCGGGACGTCCTCCTCACGGGCGAATCCGGAACAGGAAAGACCCGCCTTGCGACGCGCATCGCCGGTGGCAATGCGGTTATTTTCGAGGCCGCACTCGCCGCAGTTGAACAGGACTGGGCTATGCAGATCCGCAGCAAACTTGACGGCCCGGAACCCGTCATCATCCGGCAACTCGAGGTTCTGCCTCCAACCCACGTTGCCCTTCTCGCGGCCCTTCTGGGAAGTCCTCATACCGCACGTGTTGTGGCGACTGCCAACGTCGCCGATTTGAGTGGCCAAGCCGCCCGACTGCTTGACCACTTCGGAGTACGTGTCGAGCTTCCTCCTCTGCGGCAACGGCCCGAGGACATCCCCGATATCGCAACTGCGCTGCTCCGCGGGGATGGCGGTCCCTCACCGCGCGTTCAGGCGGCCGCCCTGCGGGCACTCGGCAACCACACTTGGCCTGGAAATATTCGCGAACTCGGAGCCGTGCTCGCATCGGCTCGACTACGCGCGGGGGGCGCGGACATAGGCGATTCTCATCTTCCGGCAGAGTATCGACGGGCCGCCGGAAACCCACTCCCGTCCCTCCAGCGCTCCGAGCGGGAGACAATCGTGGCAGCATTGGACGACTGCCGGGGGAACAAGCTTGCCGCCGCTGACCTGCTGGGTATCGCGCGCTCCACTCTTTACCGCAAGATGCGAAGCCTTCGCATCGACGATCAGCGGTGGGCCTGAGCTGGCAGTCAAGCAGACAGCTGCATTACCACGCAGCGTAGTGATGCAGCTGGCCGGTAATTGACCCTTCAGCATGGCGCGGTCTCGCCTGGGTTTGTGGTGGCATCAGCCTTAGGAAAGCCGCGTCGCTCTAAGTCCGCATAGAACGGCCGGTGTCCATGGACGTGCGACGCGGTGAGTGCGTCTGGGGGCGCCGGGCGGGTGGCAAGTGGTTTGGACAGGCCGACGTCCCGGTCGTTGTCTGGTGGACCCGAGCTTTTCAGGATTCACGGTGGTGAAGTATATGGTATCGAATTTCCAGGGCTCATCTATGTGCACGTGGAAACTTCCCCTCGGCAGGCCAGTGCGTTTGCATTAGAAATCGGTAACGTCAGTCAGAGGAACCATGCAGCCCTCGCGGGTAGCGGATCAGGAGTAGGCGAGATGAAGGCTTTGCAATACCGCACCATCGGTGCGCCCCCTGAAGTGGTAGAAATCGAAACCCCGGAGCCCGGCCCTGGCCAGGTCCGGCTGAAGATCACCACGGCCGGAGTGTGCCACTCGGACGAGTTCATCATGAACTTGCCAGAAGAGAAGTACGCCTTCGGGCTTCCCTTGACGCTTGGACATGAGGGCGCCGGTATCATAGACAAGCTCGGAGACGGAGTCGTGGGCGTGCAGCTCGGCGACTCCGTGGCCGTGTACGGGCCGTGGGGGTGCGGTACTTGCTACGCATGCTCCCAAGGCAAAGAAAACTATTGCCCACACGTAGCAGTTCAGGAGCTGTCCGATAAACAATGAAGATGGAGTTGGCTGCTCCGGGCGGGTCTGACTTGCTGATTAACTGACGTGCTCTCGGGCATTGTCCTGACACCGACGGGTCGCTTCATCACGCGGATATCGTGACGCGCTGGACTGGTTGGCAAAGTTCGGGTTAATTGACAAGATCGGCGTCGAATCCACCGGTTCGTATGCGGCCGGCATCACAAGGTTCCTCCTCGAATCAGGTGTCGATGTCGTGGAAGTCAACCAGCCGCACCCGCACCTGAGAGCGCGCCGCGGCAAAGACGATTCGATCGACGCTGAAGCAGCAGCGCGCAAAGCGCTCTCGGGGCAGGCCACCGCGATCCCGAAGGTCACCACGGGTGTTGTCGAGTCGATCCGTGTGCTGCGCTTGGCCCGGGAATCCGCGGTTCGTTCCCGCACGAGAACGATCGTCCAACTGCGCAGTCTTCTAGTCACAGCGCCTGCGCAGCTGCGGGAGCAGCTCACGGAACGGTCCGCAGCCGTGCTGGTGGCACGATGCGCGGGTTTGCGGCCTGATCTGGATCGTCTTGATGACCCGCTTTAAGCCACAAAGCGTGCACTGCGCGCCATGGCCCGGAGGATCCAGATGCTCGATGAGGAGATCAACGAGACCGACGCCTCACTCAAACAGTTCGTCGAGCGCACCGCGCCGACGCTGACGTCCAAGCTCGCGATCGGGCCAGGGGCACGCCGCGCAGCTGTTGATCACCGCCGGGCAGAACATTGAGCGGCTCCACCCCGAGGCCGCATTCGCCAGACTCTGCGGCGTCGCGCCGATCCCGGTCTCCTCCGGCAAGACGCATCGCATGCGCCGGCACCGAGACGGTGATCGTCAAGCCAACGCCGCGCTCCACATGATCGCGGTCTGCCGGATGCGCTACCACCAGCCCACCATCTATTACGTCAAGCGACGCCTCGCTGAAGGACTGTCGAAGAAGGACGTGCTCCGATGCCTCAAACGCTTCATTGCCCGGGAGGTCTACCACGCCCTGAAAACCGACCTTGGACTCACTTGACGTCTATAGGACCTTCGGTGTGTAAGCTCCCGCCGGTTTCACTATTGAGCGGTTCTCTCGAACTCGCCGGTGAAGGTAATGGCGAGTGCGTTCAGCGCAGCCTTCCACCTCATCACCCAGCGTGCCCGGCCCCCGCCGGTAGGATCACGAGATATGGTGACGAGAATAAGGCCTTTCGGGCAGCGGTTTCGCGTGCTTTGATCGACCCGATCGCGTTCGTTGTGCAGCTTTCCCGCCGGGTCGCCAAGTCCGACTCCAGGAAGGACGCCGCAGGCGGCGAGGCGCCCGCAGGTCCGCGTCGATGCTGTAGAAAGTCTGACATAGGTCGGGGATCCTACTGATGTCCTCCTGCTGGGTCCGTGATCCTTCGGCCGTAGGTGAGTTCAATGTCAACATTATCCAGCGGTTCGATCTCTGGGTTGAGGTAGCTGCCGAACACCTGAGGGTACCGAGGAACAGTGGCTTGAGAACGTCCAGGACGACCTCCGGCGCAGCATGTGGCGGCTCCCCTTGCTCCTTTCCCGGCCGCATCCACGGGGCGGACACGATGGACGGGGCGGCGTCGAGACTTATGCTCAGTACTTCTGCGGAGAACGACTGCAGGCCCCCTTGCGAACGCCCTATCCTTCCTGGGCAGAAGCGCCGTAACAATTCTGTAATCTGCGCAAGCTTTTGCTACGGGGTCACCTCAATACATGCCCCCGCAATTGGTCGGCGTCCATAATATGGACGTCGGGGCATCAAGAGTCCACGTTCTGAGTAGAGGCTTTTTTGCTGCCACACCCACGGCCTGTTAACTTCCGTGTAGGACGGTTCTAGAGCTCTGTCTTACGGGCGAAGGTTGGAGGCGGCAGGGGCCGGGCAGCGGATCGGGTATCTGCGGGTGAGCACGATGGACTAGAACGAGAAACGTCAGATCGAAGGCCAGGTCCTGGACAGGGTCTTCACGGACAAGGCCTCCGGCAGAGACACTGCCAGGCCGGAGCTAACGGAACTGTTGCGGTTCGCCAGAGATGGGGACACCGTCGTGGTGCACAGCATGGACCGAGCACGCAGCTTCCTGTGCACATTTCGGACTGTGAGTGCGTAAGGTCGTGGGGTTCTACGCCGAAGTGTTGCCGGCGAGGGCTACCTCACCCTGCGGAAGCATGCTGCGCCGCCGTTCCAATGCCGTGACCATCACAAGAAGTACCGAAGAAACAACCATCGGAACGGCAAAGGCTATGAATATGGTCTGGATGCTCCAGCCCGCGCCGATAAGATAGCCCACCACGATGGGAGCGGCGAAGGAGGCGATGCGGCCCGCGCCGAGTATCCAACCAAACCCAGTGGCCCTTGCAACCGGGGAGTAGACGCGCGGCCCAAGCGTATAGAAGCCCGCAATCGAAGCGTTGTTCACCAGCCCCAATGCAACAGCAAGCACCAGCGCTACGGCGACCGCCCCCAACGAAGCGGAGAATCCGACATAGATCACCGCGGCCACGCCCAGAAATGCTATTGTCAGCACGCGCTTGGGGATCCAAACGGACAGCACCGCGAACACGACTGACCCAAGAATGCCCCCCAAGCTGACGAGCGATCCGGCCAGGACGCCTAACTGCGCGTTGCCGGTAGCAAATGTCAGTGCCTGGGGCGTCCATGACGTTGTGGAGAAGTAGGCAGCCTGCAGCATTCCGAAGGACAGCCACATCAGCACTGTTATCGCCAGCATCCGTCGTCCGAATATCTCGCGAAGAACCTCCGAGAATCTCGGGCTTCCGGCTTGTTCGCGCAGCGGAAGCTCAGTCAGCGCGGGGTGGTTCATTTTGAGCAAAATGGCGTTGACCCGGTCCAGAGCATTGGGCGGACGTTTCATTGTGAGAAAGTCGAGGGATTCCGAGAGGAACCGCGAAGCCACAGCAACCACCAGGACCGTGGCCAGGGCACCGGCAAGGAACGCGGACCGCCAGCCCCACGGACCGACTGTTGCGCCAATCACCGCACCCGCTACGAGTCCACCCAAAGGTAGCCCCGTGGTGTACAAACCCATAGTCAACCCGCCGTGCTTTTCGGTCGAGTACTCCGAGACCAGAACGCTGACACTTGACATGGTGCCACCTACCCCGAGTCCCGTGAGCGCCCGCAGGAACACCAGCTGGGTCGGATCAGCGGCGAGATAGGACAGGCCCATGCCGACAGCGACAACTCCCAGACAAGCCAGGATCAGCCGCCTGCGGCCGATCCGATCCCCCAGGGGAGACAGGGCGAAGGATCCGACCGTCATGCCGATAAGGGCTGCACTGAGCAGATAACCGATCTGCACCGGACCGAGGTTCCATGTTGCGGACAGTGCAGGCATGACAAAGGCCATCATGAAGATGTCGAAACCTTCAATTATGTTGACCAGGAAGCAGGTAACAATCACGCCCACCTGGAACTTGGACATTTTTCCTGCACGTATCTTTTCGAGAAGATCCACTTTGTTCCATCTCTTTGCTTGGTTCTTGAAGTTTTCCGCGAGTGCTTCGATTCGTCAGCGGCTGAGGGACGGCCGGCTGGAGACGCGGCTGGCGTGGGACACCGGGAAATGCCCCGAGGTGCACTGGGGCACCTCGGGGACCCGGATCATGAGAATCGGCCGGCTGCGGCCTTCCGGAAGATTCTCTTGGTGCTGATCAGTTCGACGGCGTTTCCAGAGTCAGTTCAGGCGACGGGAATTCGCCGGGCCATTCGCTCGGTCCAACCAGGAACTGTCCCGAAGTCTTATTGGTCCATTCGGCGAATTCGATGAGTTTTTCCTCCGTTGACAGGTCGGCGCCCCGTCCTTCTACCGCGATTCCGTAAAAGAACTTCGTGAATCCCGATCCGCCGGGAACCAGGCAGGTGAGGACACGCGCGCCTTCCGCGCCGGTGATGTGGTAGTAGTGCGGGTAGTCGCGCGGGCCCCAGAGGAAGTCGCCAGGATGGCCCACCTGCTTGGTGATTCCCTCCGGTTCTGCGACGTAAAGGGTGAATTCACCCTCCAATACGTAGAAGCCTTCTTCCTCCAGCGTGTGCACGTGGGGAAATACGATGTCGGGCTTGCTCCAGGCAACCTCCAGCAGCTCGAACAGATCCCCCGTCTGATGACCCCAGGAATGGAATATAAGTTCAACCCCCGTCATCACGCCGCGGTCAACGTTCAGCGTGTACTTGGCGGTGGCGTCAGATTTGAAGGGGGCGTTGACCATACGGTCAACCTCCGCAGGCATCAGGAGCCTGGCATCCGGTGTTACCGGGCCGCGGGAGGCTGCAGGCCGCTTCGACGGCGGAGCGCCCTCGGGACCGAAGACCCGCACCCCGTACTCACGGAACGCTTTCTCGCCCAGCTCTGCGATCTGTTCCGGAGTGTCCAACGCCAGTTCGGCACTTTCCTCGAAGAACTTGGGGACCAGGTCCGTACCTGGCACCAGGTACTGCAAAACCTTGACCGGCGCATCTCCAGCGGTGAAACTGTGTGCCCTGCCGACCGGATGCCACACAAACTCACCCGGCCCGGCTTCGATCACACAGTCATCATGGGGCATCTGGAAGGTGACGGTCCCTTCAAGGACATAGAAGCCCTCGTCCTCCAGAGTATGCATATGGACGCCCGATTCTTCACCCGGCGCCAGTTCGTGAATGGCCACTGTCACGCGGCGGTTGGTTTGCGACGCGTCGGCGAGGACGTACATGGTTTTTTCTCCACCCGAGCCGTCCATGTAGCGCAACTCCCGCCCGGGGGCGGGAGTGCGGAAAGCACCATTGGCGACTGCCGGCTTGTAATCCGTGGTTGTCATTGTTTCTCCGTGGTTGTCGTGGGGCAGCCAGTGGCGCACCCTGGATAGGCCCATTGAATAGCCCGATAAGAATCCATGTAGTGGTGTTGCGGCGCCGTTCTGGACACGGAGCCGGGGCATATGTCTACACAGCCTGTCGAGGTTCTACCCGTGCAGTGATCTTCCCGATGTGGGCACGGAGTTCCGGGCTGCCGCTCATTTGCACGACCGTGTCCTGGATCCGCCCATACATTCCGGGATCGAATTCTTCGGAAGCATCACAAAACATCATCTTCTTCCAGCGCGGCAAGACGTAGTCGATCACGTCAGCGTGATCGGGGTCTGTGAGGTAGGCCAGGTAGTCCGCTTCGCCGCTGAAGGTGATGATGGCAGAGTGCGTAAAACCGTCGTCGGGATTGCCCACATCCTGACACACCCTGGACGTCAGCGTGGACGGCAAATTCTCCAGCGAGGCGATCTGCCGGCACACTTCTTCGCGCTCATCTGATGCCAGATCGTCCTTCATTGCAAACCTCATAATGTGGTGAAACAAAATACCTCCCTGCCGGGCGTCAATCGCCCCTAATATTCGCCTGACACCGTCGTCAGTGACAGTCGCAGCCCCCCGTATGATGCTTCAGTCCGCAACGTCCGGTGAATAGTTTGATTGTGATCCAGATAACTTTCGTTTCAAGCAGGGTGTTCATTGAACGAACATAGAAGACGCTGAAGGGAACGAACACCGCTCCAAAAACTTCCCCGCCGGCTCCTGCGGATTGATCATTGAGCGAACATGGGAATGGCTAATTCCACGTGGAGCTGCAGACTTGAAGCTCCAAGCCCAATGCCGCTGAGGGAGTTCCGCCCAGGCCCAGGTCCGTTTGCGCATCGCCGATCGCCGGACGCCTCTCTCCCCTCCGGCCTCCGCCAACTTAATTACCAAGCAGAACGGCCCCTGTGATGACCAGATATGTACCCTCGGCAGCAAGTCGCACCATAGTCGTCGACGGAATCCGAACCCACTACCTCGACTGCGGTGACGGACCCCCGGTGGTTCTGCTCCATGATGGAAGCTACGGATCCTCCGCCGAGCTATCCTGGTACCCCACCATCAAAGCGCTGAGCTCCACGCACCGCGTTGTAGCCCCGGACTGGCTTGGCTTCGGGGGAACGGACAAGCTTCACGACTTCGGCAGCGGCCGCAAACGGCGCCTCTGGCACATGACGAGGTTCCTGGAGGCCATGGACCTTGGGACAGCAGCTTTTTGTGGCGTATCCATGGGCGCCACGCTGCTTCTCATGGTCGCCGCCGGCGACGAATATGACTGGTCCATCGGCTCGATTGTGTCGGTGTCAGGTGGCGGTGTCATTCCGATGAACGAAGCCCGCAGGGAAACACTGGACTTTGACTGCACGTTGGAAGGCATGCGCCGTATCGTCCGCCACTTTGTCTATGACCAGGCGCTGTTGGAGGACGAGCGGTTCCTCTTGGCGCGGTATGAGGCGGCAATCCAGCCAGGGGCCTGGGAGGCAGTAGCCGCTGCCCGGTTCAAGTCACCCCTGTCCGGTTCGCGTTCTGAATTCGGAAACCTGGACACGATCCCCTACGAGCGGATCCGGGTGCCTACTTTGCTGATTGCAGGAGCCGATGACGAACTCCGCGAGGCGGGATATGCGGCGCCGCTGGCTGAACGGATCCCGAACGCGACGCTGTTGACGTACCAGCAATGCGGGCACCTGCCCCAGCTGGAGCAACCTGCCCTCTTCAACGCCGACGTCGCGAAATTCTTGGGAACCCATGGTGCCTTAGCAAGCCGCTGAGCCAGACCGCCGCGGCCCGGCTACAGCCGCCGGCCGTTCGTCCCCGGGCGCTACTCATCGGACTCACGGGATAACCAAGAGGGATGCCTCCGAAGATAATTCCTTCGGAGGCATCCCTCTTCCCATCTGCTGGTGCTGCTGTTAGAGGACCGGAACCAGCAGGTGCGAGTCGAAGCGGCCGCCTGTGTGAATCACGTGGACTCCTTCATTAACCGTGTCCTCGTGCCGCGCGAACACTTCTTTCCTTGGGAACTTGTGTACATCTGTGCCCTGCACGACGAAGCGGAGCCTGTCCCCTGGCTGGAAACTGGTACCGGACGGCAGAATTTCTATGTCGACACGGGTTGGCGCTCCATTCTCCATTTCGAGGAGACGCTGGTGGGCCAGGACCGGCAGGTAATCCGAGGAACGATTTTCGTCGAGTTCGCGGTGTGACGCGCGGAGCCAGCCAAGAGCCACAGCACCGTTTTCGAAATTGCCGTAGTACGGGAAAGTAACTGCGTCGCCGGCGGCATTGATTTTCCAGACCGCGACGAAAAGATCCATGTCCGGCGCCTCGGCACTCACGTACAGCGTGGCTTTCATGTGACCGACGAGGTCCATGGGCCGGTCAAAAGTAAACTCAAACTCGGCGCGGTGAGCGCCCGGGCCGCTTCCGGCACCGTCGTAGCTGGCGGATGCTTCCTGGGGAGGAAGCGTCCAATCGAGGGACCCCCGTGAGGCATCGAGATACAACTTTTGGTAGTCAGTCTCTGCAGGGGGCCATTCCCCGGCAGTGCGGTACTTACCTACGCCGGATGATTGTCGTACGTCCAGCCGAACAGGCGGCCAGTTCAGGACGTCGTTGTCGATGCCCTTCAGGTAACGGTCAAAAAAGGCCCGCTGGCGTTCCACACTTTCAGGTTCGTAGTAGTGCGCCCACTTTTTTCCGCCGTGAACTTCCAGCCACTTTTCAGATGAAGAAATGCGGGAAAATCCTTCAAGGGTTCCCCTCGTGTGCAGGCCCTGGTCGCTCCAGCTCGCCACCACGTAGGCGGGCACCCGGATCTTTTCCAGTTCGGCTGACTTGCTCTGCCAAAACGCGTCGAAGAAGGGATGCTCGGCTGTTTCCCGCTCCAGGTCTTCTATTTGCGTACGGCTCGCGCCCCACCGCTGAGACAAGTACGGCCAGAAAGATGTTGACGGGATTCCGCCATGCCGGACGACCTCCCGGTAGGTGTCGGTCCATCCTTCGTAGGGATTGATGGCCGCGAGATGGGGTGGCTCCAGCTCTGCTACGCGCCACTGCGCAACGGTCAGGTATGAGACGCCGGACAATCCTACTTTTCCATTGCTCCAAGGCTGCGTTCCAGCCCATTCGATGAGGTCGTAGAAAGCTTCTGCTTCCTCAGGAGAACAGTAAGTCGCAGATCCGCCGGAGTTCCACGTTCCCGGCAGGTCCACAAGGATGACTGCGTAACCGTGCTGCACCCAGTACACCGGGTCCGGGCACTCAAAGGCCGTGTGGCTGCTGGTCCATTCGGGCCGAACGCCGGCGTTGGGGAAGATCTTCTGGATGGGCAGGGGGTTATGTTTCCCGTAGGGCATCCACGCAACCAGCGGCGCTGCCGGCTCATCGTTGTTCGGCCGGAAGACATCGATGAAAATCTCGACGCCCGTGCGGGTGGTGACGACGACGTCGCGTTCGATCAGCATTCCGTCTTCGAGGGAACTCCGGTACTCCGGCAGCGTTCCCCCGCGTGCTTCCGGGGTCATCTTGGGGTCGCGGAAGCGGTATTCGAATGTAGTTCCGCTGACATCACGGTTCGTCATATTGGCTCCTTCGCCATGTATTGGTTGTTGCCATGTCTACCAGCGGTAACGGCCGCCCCAAGCAGGAATGATCATTGAACGAACAATACCGTCATCCAAGGACTCTCAGGGAGATGGGTCAGGCCTGATGTTCGGCCCTGATGGAACCCCGCGTGGGCAAAGCGGCACGCAGCTCCCCTGAGATGCCACGGCCGGCAGCCGCCAGGGCGGGCACGACCGAATTCAGGTTCACCGGTCCGGCCTCACGACCACACACCAAGCGGCCGCGTACTCCCCTGACCTGCCAATGATGGCCACAGACTGGGCGCCGGGCTGGACCCACGCGAGTCCGATCTAGTTGTATTGACCTGAGAGGTTGGTGACGCGGCTGGCCGGTGTCTGACCCTTGAGGGCAGTGTGGGCTCGGTGGTGATTGTAGGCATGGAGCCACTCGGGGAAAGCTGCGACACGCTCGGCCTCGGAGCGGTAGGGCCGGATGTAGGCCCATTCCTCCAGCATCGTGCGGTTGAACCGTTCGACCTTGCCGTTGGTCTGCGGGCGATAGGGGCGGGTGCGTTTGTGCTTGATGTCCGGGCCCAGGGCCTGAGCGAAGGCCTTGGACCGGTAGCAGTTCCCGTTGTCCGTCAGGACCCGCTGGATAGTGATCCCTTGGGCTTGGAACCAGACATTGGCCCGCTGCCAAAAGGCTGCTGCTGTTTCCTTTGTCTCGTCCGCGAGGATTTCGGTGTAGGCCAGGCGGGAGTGGTCATCGACTGCGTTGTGGAGGTAGTGGTAGCCGGGCCGGCGGTTGGACGGCGTCCCGGCTTTGTTTCGGCGTCCGGCGGCCCTGCTCAGAACCCGGTGTCCACCGCCGTCCGGGATCCGGCCGAGTTTCTTGATGTCGACATGGACCAGGTCCCCGGGCCTGTCGTGTTCGTAGCGGCGGATCACCCTTCCGGTGCCGCGGTCGAGCCAGGCCAGCTTCGCCAGCCGGTAACGGGACAGCACGCGGTGCACAGTGGACGGGTGGATGCCCAGCAGATAACCGATCCTGGCAGGCCCCCACCGGCGGTTGACGCGCAGGGCGATGATCCGCCGCTCGATACGCGTTGCCGTCCGCCGTGGAGAAGAATGCGGGCGGCTGGAGCGGTCCTCCATCCCAGCCGGGCCGTGCTCGCGGTAGCGCCGCGCCCACCGCGCGGCGGTCGGAACCGAGACCTGGAACCGTTCCGCGGCCCGGCGCAGACTCCAGCACTGATCAACGACACATTGCGCGAGCCGCAGCCTGCCACGAGGCGTCAGAAGAGCGTTAGGGTGGGACATGAAGACCTCCGTGCGTGGAATTGGACTCTAGACAAGCCCCACTCCACCCGGAGGTCTTCTTCATGTCACCAAACCACGCCGAGCGTCATCAACGTCCGTGGTCAATACATCTAGTCCGGGAGGACAGTCAGCGGCTGACATGGTGGTCCTGCAATCAATTGTTCGATCACTGTGGCGTAGGGCAACCGAACATGGCGAGTCACCGGGGCGGTTTCGGCTTCACTCGCTCCCCCGCTTGGGGCGGCTTTTCCTGTGTGGACTTACGGCGAGGTGCGCCGGAACATTGGAGCTTCGAGCCTGCGGGAAATCCCTCTGCCAGCTGCCACTACCGCAGGCACAACCGAGTTCAGGTTCACTGTTCCCGCTGCAACAACAACCGAGAGCGCAGCAACACACTCCCCTGAGCGGTCGAAAATGGCCGTTGCGACGGACTGCGCGTCCGGACTCGTCTCCTGGTCCACCAGTGCAAAACCTGTCCGCCTGTATTCGCCCAAGTCAGTTCGAAGCTTATCGGGGTCGGTGATTGTAGTGGGCGTGTATTTCTCTAAGTCCTTCGAGGTGACTTGCCGAAATAGGCTCTCACCGCCGTGGGCCAAGAGCACCTTACCTACACCGGAACTGTGCAGCGGAAGGCGACCCCCAACTTGGGAAACCAGCCCGAGTGCCTTGGACGCGGACATCCGCTCGACAACTACAGCTTCCAGGCCGTCGAGCACCGCCAGTTGGACGTGCTGCTGCAGAGCAGCGTGGAGATCCTCCATGAACGGCAAAGCGACCGTGCGGAGGGGAACACTCCGAGGGGCAAGTGTGCCCAGTTCCCAGACCTTGATCCCGATCACGTACTTACCGTCATCGGTCCGCTCCAGTAAGCCCTCGGAGAGCAGCTCCAGTGCCAGTCGCCGCACGGTGGGGTGGGGCATACCAGTGCGGCGGGTGAGATCGGCAAGCGTTAAGCTGCCGCCGCCGGCCTTGAAGGCGAAAAGTACGGCACTGAGGCGGGAGGCGACGCTGCGCCCAGGTTCGGTGGTCAGCGGCATCGCGGCCTCCGTCGTTTCGGGCAATTACACGAACCAGTCGTTCGTTCAATGAACACTATCCTCTCATTTGTCGTAGGCAAACCGACTATGGATCCAAGCCCACAGCCCGGAATGTCGCTCACGCGACGATCCCTCCCCGGAAGGAATCAAGCATGACTACAGATACGGATAGGACAGCGGGACCGGAAGGTCTCCGCATTGTCATTCTGGGCGGCGGCATCGGCGGGTTGGCGGCAGCTGGCTTCCTGCACCGCGCGGGTATGACCGCAACAGTTTACGAACAGGCACCGGAGTTGGGCGCAGTCGGCGCCGGCCTGGTGGTTTCTCCCAACGCTGCACGCCTGATACGCCGTCTGGGCCATATCGATGCGTTCCTTGAAAGGGCAGTGCCTCTGGATGTGGGATGGGAATTCCGACGCTGGCAGGACGGCGCAGTTCTGTCATCCGAGCAGCTGACCGGAAGGTGTGAGGATATTTACGGGGAACGTACTTATGTGGCCCACCGCGCAGACCTGTTGGATGCCGTCAAGGCGGCGGTCCCGCAGGAGTGGCTGCGGCTGGGCAAACGCTGCGTGGAAGTTCAGCCACATCACAGCGGTGCGAGGCTGACATTTGATGATGGCAGCACCGCTGATGCAGACATCCTCATCGGTGCCGATGGAGTCCACTCTGTGGTGCGAAACGCGATTGCCGGTTCTGGACCAGCAGAATATTCCGGCATGTGCGCCTACCGGGCTATCGTGCCGATGGAGGATGCCCCCGAGTTCGCCCGTCGGGCAGCCCAGACTTTGTGGATTGGACCGGAGCACCATCTGGTGCACTACCCCATATCCGGTGGCAGCGCCGTCAACATTGTTGCATTCGGTCCCGCCGGCGATTTCACTGCGGAATCCTGGAGCACGAAATCGACCGTCGATGAACTGCTCGGCGAGTTTGATGGCTGGGATCCCCGCCTCACGGAACTGATCCGGGCAGCCGGAACACCGGGACGCTGGGCCCTGCTGGACCGTGAACCGTTGACGCAATGGTCCTATGGCCTGATCACTCTGCTCGGCGACGCAGCCCATCCCATGTTCCCCTTCTTCGCCCAGGGCGCTGCCCAGGCCATCGAAGACGGAGCTGCCCTCGCGCAGTGCCTGGCCGATGACCCCCAGGACCCGGCCCGCGCCCTACGCACCTATGAAAAAGTGCGTATCAGCCGGACTACGAAGATTCAGCAGCTTAGCCGGGCCCGAAAACACATAAACCATCTGCCCGACGGCCCTGACCAGCGGGAGCGCGATGACACCCTGGCCCAAGGGGACCCACTGCTCGCCAACGGTTGGCTCTACAGCCATGATGCCGAACTCGCAGCCAAGGAGGCGTTGGTCTGATGACTACTTTTGAGCATGTAACCTTGGGACAGCGTGTCTTGTTCGGCTCTGGCAAGGCAGCTGTAAACCTCGCCGCAGAGGTATCCCGGCTGGGCGCCACACGGGTGATGGTGATCGCCGCCGAGTTCGAAGCGCCGATCGCTGCCGACGTGACGACCGGAATCGATGTCACGTCCTTCTATGAGGACGTTGCACCCCATGTACCCATTGAGAAGGCAGAAAAAGCGCGGTCGACAGCTGCAGAGCTGGGCATTGACTTGCTGGTCTGTGTCGGCGGCGGCTCAACGACGGGCGTCGCTAAAGCCATTGCCATGACCACAGGACTGCCCATCATCGCGGTCCCCACCACCTACGCCGGGTCCGAAGCCACCAACGTTTGGGGGCTTACGGAAGCCTCCCGGAAAACCACCGGTGTGGACGACAGGGTCCTGCCTGTCACTGTAATTTACGACGCAGCCCTGACGCTCTCTCTTCCCGTTGACCTGTCTGTCGCTTCCGGCCTCAACGCCTTGGCCCACTGTGTCGATTCGATGTGGGCTCCACGTGCCGACCCAATCAATCAGGCGCTGGCCGCGGAGGGAATCCGCGCACTCAACCAGGGGCTTCCGCTGATCAAGGATGACCCGTCGGACCTCACGGGCCGAGAACAGGCCCTGTATGGGGCGTACCTTTCCGCGGTCGCATTCGCCTCCGCCGGCTCAGGGATGCACCATAAGATCTGTCATGTCCTCGGCGGGGCCTACAACTTGCCCCACGCCCAAACACATGCGACTGTCCTGCCCTATGTGCTGGCATTCAACGCGCCCTCCGCGCCGGACGCTGAGGTCCGGATCGCCGCCGCCTTCGGAGCCGATGACGCCCTCAAGGGACTCAACGCCCTGCGAGAAACCCTTAGTGCGCCCAAGGCCCTGAAACACCATGGCCTGGCCGAGGAAAACATCGCCGAAGCGGTCAAGCTAATCCTGCCCGCAATCCCGGGCTCCAACCCGCGCCCGGTCACGGAAGAGAATCTTGAGGAACTGCTCCGCTCCGCCTACTCCGGCACCATCCCCGGATTCTAAGGAACCCGCCATGTCCACCCACACATCAACAGTCCAAATTGCAGCCGAGCAGGTTGCTGTCGAGCAGCAGCTTGTGGACACCGTCGTCGCATCCTTCGACAAAGCCGAGGACCCACGGCTGAAGGAACTGATGCAGTCCCTGACCAGGCACCTGCACAATTTTCTTCGAGAAGTGCGCCTCACCGAGGAGGAATGGAACGCCGCCATCGGGTTCCTCACCGCCGCCGGGCACATCACTAATGACAAGCGCCAGGAATTCGTACTCCTCTCCGACGTGCTCGGGGCTTCCATGCAGACCATCGCGATCAATAACCAGGCATACAAGGAGGCGACCGAAGCTACGGTCTTTGGACCGTTCTTCGTCGCCGATGCCCCGGAAATCCCGATCGGCGGCGACATCGCCGGAGGCGCCAACGGGCAGCCCTGCTGGGTCGAAGGAACTGTCACCGACACCGAAGGGGCCCCCGTCCCCGGCGCCCGCATTGAAGTCTGGGAGGCAGACGAAGACGGGTTCTACGACGTCCAGTACACCGACCACCGCGTGGCAGGACGCGCACATCTGAACGCTGATCAGGACGGGAAGTACGCCTTCTGGGGCCTCACCCCGACCCCCTACCCCATCCCCCACGACGGGCCCGTCGGTAAAATGCTCGAGGCTGCGCGGCGCTCCCCAGTGCGCGCTTCCCACTTGCACTTCATGGTGACCGCTGAAGGCCTGCGCCCCCTCGTGACACACATCTTCGTCCAAGGAGACCCTCAAATCGAAATTGGCGACTCCGTGTTCGGCGTCAAAGACTCACTGATCAAGAAATTTGAAACGCAGCCCCCCGGCACCCCCACCCCCGATGGCCGCGACGTGAACAACCAGTCCTGGGCACGCACCCGCTTTGACATCGTCCTCGCCCCGGTTCTCACCTGAAATGAGAACAGCCGGCGCGCCACTTAATAGGTCGGGGCCGGACGCGGCCTCCGGCGTCCCCCTATCGCTGTTCTGTGCTGTGGCCCTGAAAAGCGCTATGGAAGCGCATATCCTTCCCGCCTTCACAGAGGCGACTAAAGCAGTCGTTGATGTCCGCTATGAACCGACCGGTCTGCTTCTGAAGCGGATTGAAGCCGGGGCGCGGCCTGCGATCTTCGTAGGAATAACAGGGTCCTTGGAGGCCTCTACCTCCAAGGACGACTTCGACCTGACAACGTTCCTGCCCGTCGCAAAATCCGGAATTGGGGTTGCAGTGCCACCAAACGCCAGCAGCCCCGATATCGGTTCAGTTGACCAGCTCATCAGTGCTCTCTTGGCTGCGCGCTCTGTCGCATACTCGCGGAACGGGCCGAGCGGCGTCTACTTTTCCCGCCTGCTACGGGAACTGGGCATAGCGGAGCAGGTGGATTCACGGTCCACAATCGTTGACCAAGGACCGACGGCATACGCACTCCTCGACGGGCGGTCGGACCTGGCCATCCATCAATTGAGCGAACTGATGCTCGTCCCCGAGGCGAAGATCATAGGACCACTCCCCCACGCCGTCCAGCACGACACCGAGTTCTCCGCGGCGTTATCACATAACGCTCTCGAGGACTCGCTGGCCGCTTCCCTCTTCGACTTCATAACAGACGCGTCGGCGGCGCGCGCCTACCATGCCAGCGGCCTCCAGTCCCCTGACCCTCGTGCAGTTGCAGGAGTGCAAACAAGATAACCAACAACACGCAAAGCGAAGGGAACCATGATGACACCATTCAGAGTTGATGATTGACATCGATTGCCGTCCCTGCGCGTGGAGGCCAACCGATACACGGTCTTCGTCCCTAAAGGCGTGGCATTAACCCCTTACTCCAGAATGCTCTGGCCATGCCATCCAAAGGTGTCAACAGCTGGTCTTGCTCGACAATCTCGAAGGTACGCAGCTTGGATCCAACCGCATTAATGCCCCCGGGGAAGGTCTGAGGCAACCCAGGGCGCGGAACGCGTTGTTCTGGGTCCCACTCATTTCAGTGTTTGTCTGTTGCACGGCAGCACCCCTTGCCCGGTCCGCTTCCGGGTTACGCAGAGACATTCTGGTTACTAGGAGGCCAAACGAAACATGGTCTTGATAAGAGGTGTTGCTGCTCGTCCATCGAACATGAGCATGCTGAAGGCGCCTCGACCTCTGATTATGGAACTAAATACCACCAAGGGAGTCACAGCCGAGGCTTCACTCCTCGGACGGAAGGCAATGAAGTATCCACTGAGCCGATGCGTGGCACCACCAAGGACGACGAACAATTGGCAAGGCTCTCGCGGGAGTTTGAGTTAACTGCTTCGCCTTGGATTGGACTCCATTACAAATACGAAGATAACCAATCAATACATGCGAACTGATAACTGAAACCGTCACCAAACACCGGTAGCGGCTCCCGCACACGGCCGGCGACGCCGCACTACTCCAATGGCCACGCCACCATCGCAAGTGAAGATGAGCGAGCCGGGTCCAAATACCGCGGCACCCGGTTACAACCCCGCGGGTGAAGGCCGTCTTACCGGCCAGCGTGCCGGTGTCGGTGACCAAACGCTGCTTGAGCAGCATCAACTTAGACCCGAACGGCTTCAAAGGAGATACCCGGGAGGCAGGCTACGAGACCTCAGTTCTTAGCCTCTTCATGGGTCCCTCTACCGACCAGCCCTACCGTGACGTCGGGGGCCGGGCTGCCGCCCTGCGACACGCCCCCTTCAAAGGAGCATTATGAACCAGGCTCTTGTGTACGACGCCGTGCGCACCCCGTTCGGCAAGTTCGGCTCCGGCCTCGCAGCAATCCGCCCGGATGACCTGGCCGCGCACGTTAACAAGGAGTCCGTGAAGCGCGCCCCGGCCATGGATCCGGAACGGATCGACGAGGCGGTGTTCGCCAACGGCGCGGGCGAGGAAAACCGGAACATTGCCCGCATGGGCACCCTGCTGGCGGGCCTTCCGGTGTCCATTCCCGGGACCACCGGGAATCGGCTCTGCGGTTCGTCCCTGGACGCCGCCATGATCGCCTCGCGCCAGATCAACGCCGGCGACGCGGACCTGGTGCTGGTGGGCGGTGCCGAATCCATGTCCCGTGCCCCCTGGGTGCTGCCCAAGGTGGGCGCCGTCGAACTTAACGAAGCCTTCGCCGCGCAGTCCCTGGCGTGCATCAACGCCTAGGGAATCGATCCAGCCATCGTGAACCGGCACGGCGGGGCCATCGCGATGGGCCACCCGCTCGGTGCCTCCGGCACCCGGATCCTGGGCACGCTCCCCCGCAGCCTCCAGGCTTCCGGTGAGCGCTGGGGCGTTGCCGCGATCTGCATCGGCGTGGGCCAGGGCCTGGCCGTCGTTCTGGAAAACGTGACTGCTGGAAAGGACCAGTAATGCTGAACTTTGTTGATTCGGTCCAGGAGGCCGTAGCCGGGATCAAGGACGGTTCCACCGTGATGATCGGCGGGTTCGGCAACGCCGGCCAGCCGTTCGAACTGATCGACGCGCTGCTCGAGTGCGGCGCCACGGACCTGACCGTGGTGAACAACAACGCCGGCCAGGGCGACCAGGGCCTGACCCTGCTGATCAAGGAGGGCCGGGTGAAGAAGATGATCTGCTCCTTCCCGCGGCAGCCCGACTCCTGGCACTTCGACGCCAAGTACAAGGCCGGCGAGATCGAACTCGAACTCGTCCCGCAGGGGAACCTGGCCGAGCGGATCCGCGCCGCCGGGGCCGGGATCGGCGGCTTCTTCACCCCCACCGGGTACGGCACCATGCTCGCCGAGGGCAAGGAAACCCGGTTCCTAGACGGCAAGTGGCAGGTGTTCGAAACCCCCATCCACGCCGAGGTCGCACTGATCAAGGCACTCAAGGCGGACGGGAAAGGCAACCTCGTCTACCGCAAGACCGCCCGCAACTTCGGCCCCATCATGGCCGCCGCCGCGAAACACACCATCGTCCAGGTCTCCGACATCGTCCCCACCGGCGGACTGGACCCGGAAAACATCGTGACCCCCGGGATCTACGTCAACAGCATCGTCAAGGTTGCCGGCAGCGGCAACACGGCAGAAAAGGCGGCCTGAGATGAGC
Source organism: Arthrobacter sp. StoSoilA2 (assembly GCF_019977195.1). Classification (NCBI taxonomy): domain Bacteria; kingdom Bacillati; phylum Actinomycetota; class Actinomycetes; order Micrococcales; family Micrococcaceae; genus Arthrobacter; species Arthrobacter sp. StoSoilA2. The sequence continues at coordinate 2,129,788 of NZ_AP024643.1, read as the reverse complement.
CTCACCGACACGTCCCTTCAAACTTCCGCCACTCCCCTCAGCCGGGACGACCTCGCCCGGCTCGTGGCCCGCGACATCGCCCCGGGATCCTTCGTGAACCTGGGCATCGGCCAGCCCACGCTGGTGTCCAACTACCTCACCGGGGAACAGAACATCACCCTCCACACGGAGAACGGCATGCTCGGCATGGGCCCCGAACCCACGGGTGACCAGATCGACGGCGACCTCGTCAACGCCGGAAAGATCCCCGTGACCGAGCTACCGGGCGCCTCGTACTTCCACCACGCCGACTCGTTCGCGATGATGCGCGGCGGCCACCTGGACATCTGCGTCCTGGGCGCGTTCCAGGTCTCCGCCAGCGGTGACCTGGCGAACTGGCACACCGGCGCGCCCGGGGCGATTCCCGCCGTCGGCGGCGCGATGGACCTCGCCACCGGGGCCAAGAACGTGTTCGTCATGATGACCCTCCTGACCCGCGACGGCGCCTCCAAGATCGTGGAATCCTGCACCTACCCGCCACCGGCGTGGGCTGGGTGACCCGCGTCTACACCGACAAAGCAATCTTCCTGACCGGACCCGACGGCGTCACCGTCCGCGAAACCTTCGGCTGCACCCTGGAGGAACTCCAGGAACTCGTTCCCGTCCCCCTCAGCGTGACGCCAGCTGAGACCGGCCCCCATGTACGAAAGGAACGTCAGGTTGCAAAGTGAACTGTCCCATGGGGAAGTCAAGCTCATGGAACTACTGACCCCGGGTGATCTGGTAGAGATTTTCGACCGGCGAGGAAACGTCGAGTGGCAAGGTGCCGTTGAGGAGACAGCACCAGCGCTCGGCGTTGCATGGATCCGTACCGCAGTCGGAGAACCCAAAATTTTCGACATCCGCGAACACTCCGTAAGGCGTTTCCCACGGTGGGACTCCTACCGAACTGCGGCAGCCGCCAAATACGCCGAACCACCTGAGGACCATAAGACACTGCTGGCCTGCGTGCATACTTCGAGTTGTTCTTCCCGGTCGCGATCGCCGCAGGCAACACCCTCATCATCAAACCCAGCGAGAAAGATCCCACCGCGCTGAACTGGATCGCCAAACTCTGGAGCTCGGCAAAGACCGCAGCACCAGGGAGCCATTGGCATCATACGGTGGGTCGAGCACAGTCATGGACCAGCTAGTGGCCACCTGCAGGCTCAAGGGGCTGATCCCGTTCGCGAACTTCAGCCTGATCCACGTCGTCCCCCCTTGCCACATATCCGACGCGGACGCCCAGATTGGGCCCAACATCATTGATGAGGTCCTCTTACTCGCCGACGAGGCGATAGCGTGACCTGCCGTATTGATATCCCTGTACGTCAGGACTTGGTGTCCTTCGACAAGGACTGGAAGAGCTAATCGGTACTGCGGCCGAAGTTCTCCATCAGGGAACGATAATCCGCACCGGCGTAATTGATGACCTCATGCCCGACACCGGCATTGTCTGGCTTGCTTCCAGCGGGGTCGAACAACACGCTCTTCGATATGGGTAGCGGATACCAAGTTCGCCTTCTGCCCCTCCGCTCCACCATCCTGCGAGCCTAAACCTCATGAACACCACAGCACCCACGCCCCGCAAGGGCGTGACCGAAGCGCTCCAGTCCAGATGGTAAGTGGATCAACTTGACTATGCGGATGATTCGGGATTTACTCTGTGAGGTGAGTCGATCGACTTACCTAATACTTGGCAGGGAGCAATCAACATGAATCGTCTTGCGGGCAAGCGCGCGCTCATTACCGGCGGCACGAGTGGGATCGGTCTGGCGACCGCGCAGCGTTTTGTCGCGGAGGGGGCCGACGTGCTGGTCACGGGCGTAACCCCGGCCAGCATTGACAGGGCGCGGCAGATCCTCGGAGATAAGGTGCCGGTAGTGCAGGCCGATGCGCGCGACCTTGATGCGCAGCGCGGTCTGGCGGAGCGTGTGCGTGAGCACTTCGGGGAGTTAGACGTGGCCTTCCTGAATGCTGGCGTCTCGGACTGGCGGCCGTTCGAGGACCACACGGAGGACAGTTTCAACCGGCTCTTCGACATCAACGTCAAGAGCGTCTTCTTTCTCACGCAGGCCCTGGTCCACGTGCTGGCCAACCCCTCCTCGGTCATCGTCAACGCATCCAGCAGTGCGCACGGCGGCTACGGTCGGTCGAACGCTTACGCCGCCACGAAGGCTGCTGTTGGCTCCCTGATGCGGTCATGGAACGCGGACCTGCTGAGGTCTCACGGCATCCGGTTCAACGCGGTCAGTCCCGGTCCTGTGGACACCCCTCTGTACTCTAAACTTGGCATCGAGGACCCCGCGGAGCAGACCGCGGTACTGCAGGGGATAAGCTCCGGCATCCCGCTGGGCCGCATGGGCAGGCCGGAAGAGGTCGCGGAAGCTGTCGTCTACCTGGCCTCCGATGTCTCAGCGTTCGCTGTGGGCCAAGACCTTATTCTGGACGGCGGCCAGACCGTCCTCTGACAGCTAGGATGCGGCTGGGAGACGGGTGAGGAGCATGGGTATGAGGGTGGCTGACCGTGATCAAGCGGAAACTGGCGTTGATGCGTGCCAGGCCGGGTATCACGCGCAGATCAAGGCAGAGAACCAGGCGCGCATCATTCGCGCCGCCCGCGACCTCTTCCTTGCCCGGGGGTACGACAAGACCTCCCTGGCCCAGATCGCCAGGGAGGCCAGCGTCTCCACCGGGACCCTCTTTAAACGGTATCCTTCCAAGGCTGCGCTGTTCGCGGCCGTCACCTCTGAGCAGTGGCAGCTGGACGTGCAGTATGCCGCACCGCCCCCTTCTGGTGATCCCCGGTACGGGCTGGACCATATTGGTCGTGACTATGCTTGTCTGGTTTCGCGGCCCGGCACCGCAGCACTGTGCCGGCTCGTCATCACCGAACTTCCTGAGATGCCGGAGCTCGCCGACATAGTCGGCACCGGCTTCGCTATCGATAGGGGACCCTTTTTTGAACGGCTTCGCGATTACCTGGACGCTGAAGCGCGGGCTGGCACACTCGACTTCCGTTCGGCGGACGGACAGACACAGTCAGCATCCGCAGTGGCCGAACAGTTCCTCGGCATGATTTGCGGCCAGCTCCTGTGGCCTCAGCTCGTGCGGACTGACTTCATCCCGCCCGATCCCGCCGACACCACCGTCGTGGACGAAGCCGTCGCCCTCATACTCACCCGCTATCGCGCCGTGTCCTGAAATCCGGAAGCCCGCAGAGTTCAAGAGTGTGGCCCGCCGAAGAGCAAATTCCAGCCCGTCGTTTAGCAGTGTGCGCAGTCGCCCTGCCTGCTCATCTGCGTCCAGGACTATCTTCTTGAGGTCCAGAAACATTCGGCCGGGGTTACCGCTGAGTGGGCTTACGGGCTGCGTGACGATGCGCCGTCCGAGCGGGTGCACATCGTGGCGGTGCACCAGGAGGGTCGAAGATTCCGGGTCGACATCCGTCACATGCACGGCCATCCACCGGGCAGGGAGGAGAACGTCCCTCGCTCGCGGCTCAAGGTACCGTGGGAAGAAGTAGTCCCGTACGATGCCGCAATGGATGGCTGGAGGCGGCTCAAGGCCGAGGCCATCGACGAACATGAGGCGTCGGCCCTTTGGGCGGCCCTTGAGCTGCTTGTACCTTCGGAGGTCGCCGAGCTGTCTGTCGCTTCAAGCGACGATTCGTTGACGGTCCACGATCACGTCGCCTTCGAAGCGCTCACCGGACAGACCGTGGCTGCCTTCCAAGCCCGATTTTCCTGGCTGGTTCACGACGGCGACGTGTTCCTATCGCCGCGTGCGGCGCTGGCTCGAGAAAAATCCAAACAGGGCGGAACAATTGAAAACTGGGAAACCCGAGAACCGTTAACGACTTCAGCCGAGTTTGAATACGACTATTACCTGCGCCGCCAAAAGCCCGTTCATGAGATCCTCCGCCAATGGTGCGGTTACGGCTCGGTGACGGCCCATGAACGGCTCTTGGCTGCAGAAGCGGAAGTCAATCGCCTCGACGTCCTCCTGACATGGGCTGTGGACCACATCCGCACGACTGACAAGGGCACCGCAGAAATGATCGAGAGGGAGCACGAGGAGGACCGCATTACCCCTTACACCATCCGCCCGGTTCCCCAACGTCCGCTGAAACCGCACGAAATCCCGCGGATAGAAGTACCCACCCGCCGCGGCTGGTACCGCTGACACCTACCCACCGGCTCAAGACCTCAGGTCCAACGCCTCCGCGACATAAGCCACCTCTCGCACACTGTCACGCATACTCGGTTAACGACATACCCCCGGCACTGGAGCGTTGTCTGGGAGAGCTTCTCCAGTTTCGCCGGATTGCGGAGCAGGATCTCCGCCGGACGCCAGGGGTCGAACTTGCCGTCCAACGCCTCCAGCCTGACGATCAGCCGATCGGGACCTCCATCACTTGACTAGCTCTGGCACACCTCCCCGAAGGTCCCACAACATCGGACATGCAGCCGTGCTACGCGGAGGAGCATGTCGCTGATCGTCGCCTAGCTCGACGGCAGGCCGAGCCTATCGAAGAACGCCCTGTTCCGCTCTGTGGCCGCATTGACGAGACCGTCGAAGCTGATGACTTCGACGTAGGCCTTGTAGGGCTCGATGTAGCCGAAGTACCCGAGCCCGTCATGTGTTTTGGTCAGGGTCGACAGCTTGCACATGCGCTCCATCGTCGGCGTCAGGTCGGCGATGACGTAGCAGAAAGCCGGCGGCTCCTGCGCGCTCGACGGGATCGGTCGCCCAGTTGCAGTCGCCGCCTTGCCCTCACGGACGCGCGCGACGTAGTCGAGGCACTGTGCGATGGGGTTCTTATCCTCCGTCGTCGCATCATTGCGCATGGGTCGCTTGAGCTCGACGACGACGATCGACTGTAGCGGCAGCTTCTGCCCTTCGGACGCGAGCACGGGCAAGTCCGGCTCGAGCACGCGGGTTGCCAGAATGTCTGGTCTGTTCGTCGAGGCATCGTCCGTGACGGGCATATTCTTGAACGTCTTGTCGGACGCGAGGTAGTCGTGGAAGACGAGCCGCTCGTCGAGGATCCACAGGTTTGACGCGTCGACCCCGACCTCGTTCGAGTCCTGCCGCATCGGGAACAGCAGCTCATGGATACGGTCCTCGCGGGCGTACTTGCCGTTGCCGTCCGACTCGATGAGTTTCGCGAGGATGTCGAGGGTCGTTCGTCGTCGGGCGACGTAGTTCGCCAGGTCGGACTGGTTGAAATCCTTCACTGTCACGAGGTACTTGGCGAGGCGCTCGTCGTAATCTTCGGGCTTGTCGCCGCTCGAATCCGCGAATACGGCCTGGCCCTCTGCCAGTAAATCGGTTTCGATCCTCTGGGCATGCTTGTGCAGCTCCATTTCGAGGTCGGTGTCCTTCATCGACGGGTCCACGACGATCCCGGCTGATTCGATGCGCTTTATGAGCGGGCGGTACTTCGGCCCCTTGGTGCTCACGTATTGGTGGATCCGCTCCTTGCTCGCGACCCGCGCCGATGCCAGCGGCTCGGTCAGCGCCTTCGAGACCTCCTGCAGGACGCCTGTACGGATGTCGTCGAGCGTCGGCTCGTCGATCAGGGCGTCGCCCGCCATGCGCTCCGGCAGGTCGAAGTCCGTGCGGTCGGCCCTGACGTGGTCGTTGAGGTAGGTCGAGGACAGGTAGCAGACGTAGGTGAACTCGGTTGAGGTGCCGTCTTTCATGCGCGCGTAGAGGCCCGGCAGCTTCCCCGCGATGCTCTCGTCTTTGACGACCCGGTTCGCGGCGCACCAGTGCAGGCGCGGCGTCGCGTTGCGGGCCGAGGTCTTGAGGCGCAGGTTGAGCATCTCGAACGTCTGGCCCTTGACCTCGAACGACGCTGCAGTCTCGGAGTGCCCGAGCTCTTCGACAAAGTCCTTGAGCGAGAACGTCTCATCGTCGTCAGACACGAACACGTCGGGAGCGCCGCCGTCTCGGAGGAAGTACCAGATACAGTGCTCGAAGATTTCGCGCGCGATGGCCTCAACCGTCTTCGCCGCGCTCTGCTGGTACGGCTTTTTGAAGCCTTCCAGACACACAGAGCTGCCCGCATCGGTCAGTCCGTCGGGCGCGTCGTCGCGCACGACGTCCTGACTGACCGAGAACCTGAACTGACGTCCCGCAAGGGTCCCACCCTCGTAGTAGGCGCTGCGCACCTCGACGCGATCGAACGCCACCAGCCAGAGCAGCCGGCCCACGCCGCGGCAACCCATACCGGCCTTGTAGTCGCTGTCGAGCGTCTCGAAGGACGTCATGTTGTCGGGCGTGAACCCGATGCCGTTGTCCTCGACGCTGAAGCCGGTGATGATCTTGAGCGGTGCGCGGCCAGGAGAGCCCGCGCTAAGGTCGAACGCGCCCTGCCGCTCCCGGTGAATCCGGACAGTGAGACGCCCTCGGCCAGCGGCATCGTCGGGGAACCGCGCGTCGATCGCCTGGATGCCGTTGACGACCGCCTCGTGCAGCGGGAGCAGCGCATGGGTTTTCGGCAGTGTCGTGTTCCGCACCCGCCCTGCCAGCGACGTCTTCAGCGCCATGGCACCTCCTCCATTCGTTCAATGTTATGGACATTAGCCGCGACCACTGACGTTGAAACTGATCATGCCTCGTTCCAGTCTGACTCAACCACTCGGCCGGCAAAATATGAATGTCAATGGGAAGAGCAGTCGAGCACGGCCACGTCCGCATCCCCAACGTGACTGGTCGCGCGCCCTTGGATCACCATATGCTCATCGGTCTCCGCTGACGCTCAAGCTAGCGATTTCGCTGGCAAACCGGGCAAAAGTGGCTGGAGCGGTTCATGAACTTTTCGCGTACGATCGGCCTTTCACATCGCTTGCAGGGGTGCCCAGCGAGCCCATAGACACTTAGACTTCGGGAAAACCAAACCCAACTTCCCACGTTAAGGGGGCAGCGCTGGCGCGATGAGCACCATGTGCGAGTGGAGGAAATTCCTGTCATTACAGGGAACACATCACGCGCATACTTAAGGACATGTCCCCGGGGGTCTATGTAAGGTGCATGTTTTACGCTTATAGACGAGGAGAAAAGATCCCTGCTAAATCAGCACAAACAGGCCCATCTCGGTGCGATTACCACATACACACTGGTTGGCGAGCTCAGTTCCCGCGATGGAAAACGAGAGGAGATGCCTGACGCCTTTGGCATCTCCTCTCGTACGGAAAGGGCGCCAGATGGGCATGGACAGACTTACCGCACCCGTCTGCGGCGGCCGCGCGGCCACAACCAGAACAAGCGGCACGCCGAAATCGCCAGCGCAGTCGACGGCACGCTTCCATCGCCAGCGCCAGCCGCAGGGGCTGCAATCGCAGCCGTTTTCCACAAACACCACGGCTCCCCTATGGGCAGCCGGGCCGCCGATGATGCACTGGAGCCATGCTCAGCTACGAAGACATCATCCTGCTCGGAGAGGAACGAGTCCTCGTCAACCAGGAACACCAGGACGGCCGCTGCTGGTGCGGCCAGAGCTGGGATTGACCAGTACCGGTAGAGGCGCCGGCAAGCTCGACATCGTAGAGTGATACGTGCAATGGTCGCGGCCGGGTGACGGCGTTGTCCTGGATCGCGAACCTCTCCCCCGCGATGCATGGGCTGCCTTGCCCCAGGTCGGCACAGCCGGAAACTCAGCGTGACAGAAGCAGGGCCTCGCCCTGGCCGCCTCCGCCGCACAGGGCAACTGCGGCTTTTCCTGTGCCACGGCGCATGAGTTCGTAAACGGCCGAGACGACAACGCGTGCGCCGGAGGCACCGATGGGGTGGCCAAGGGCAATCGCTCCCCCGTTGACATTGACTTTATCCATGCTGATGCCGAGTTGGGCCGCCGAATGCAGGGCCACTGAAGCGAACGCCTCATTGATCTCCACGAAATCTAGGTCCCTTGCAGTCCAGCCAGCTGTCTTGAGAGCCTTTGCGATGGCGCGGGCGGGCTTGTCCGGCAGCGACGTATCCGGACCAGCCACCTGCCCGGGAGCACCTAGGACGGCCAGGACCTTGAGGCCATGGGCCTTCGCATAACTGCGGGTAGTCAGGACGACTGCCGCAGCGCCGTCGTTCAGCGGGGAAGCGTTTCCAGCAGTAACGGTGCCGGCCGGAGAGAAGGCTGGCCTGAGCCTTCCGAGCGTCTCCTCGGTGCTGTCCTGACGCACGCCCTCATCGGTTCCGATGATGTCGGCCTCGCCGCGGCGCCGCGGGGCCTTGACGGGGACAATCTCGGCGTCGAAGAGTCCGGCGGCTTGGGCGTCCGCGGCACGCCGATGGGAGTCGGCAGCGGCTTTGTCCTGATCGGCGCGAAGGATGCCCAGGGTATCGTTGGCTCGGTCTGTCGCCAGTCCCATGGTCTCTTGGTGGAAGGCGTCGGTCAGGCCATCGTGGGCGGCGGAGTCAGTCAGCGCAGCGTCACCGTAGAGGTGCCCGGCCCGGGAACCCTGCAGAAGATGCGGGGCGTTGCTCATGGATTCCTGTCCGCCGGCGACCACCACCGTGGCTTCTCCCAGCCGCAGCAGGCGGCTTGCTTCGATGATTGCGGTGAGTCCGGACAGGCAAACCTTGTTGACGGTGGCGGCGTGAGCGCTCAGCGGGATGCCTCCGGCAACGGCAGCCTGCCGGGCAGGATTCTGTCCCGACCCAGCCTGGAGGACGTGTCCCATGATGACGGCCTCCACAGCATCAGGCTGGATCTTCGCCCTGTCCAGCGCCCCGGCAATCGCCGAACCACCCAGCTCAACGGCGGACAAGGGAGCAAGTTGGCCCATCAATCTGCCCTGCGGTGTACGTGCGGCTCCCACAATGACGATATCTCCACTGGTATTCATTTTTCTCCTTGGAGGCTGACGGGACGGAACCTTGTAGGCCGCGTGGTGTTGGCAGAGCTGGGGCGGTCGGAAGGTGGCAAGGAATACATGCAGTTTCAGCTGGAATGCGATATCTGCTTTGTGTCCAGCAATGGCGGAAGACCGCCTGTTTGGAAGGGTTAGTAGACAACTCACGGCTAAGTCCTCGTAAGGAACAGGCAGAAGATGCCACCGGGCGTGCAAGAGGATGACGGGGTGAGCTACTTAGCGTCGCCCATCGCGTAAACCCTGCCCCTTGCCGGCTCTGACCGCTACCACTTGGTTTATCCGGGCCTCCAGCATCGTCGTTGCGGGCGTCACCGCCTGTCTACCTTCCGGAGGAAAACGCGAACGACTTCGTTGAATTCGCGGGGGTTTTCTATCATCGGATAGTGTCCGGTGCCCGCCAATCGTGCGATCTGGCTGCCGGCAATGCGGGAGCGGGTCTGCTCGACCTGCTCGTCGGTGACGAGCCAGTCGTCCTCACCGCGCAGGAGGAGTACCGGCGCTGTGATGTTGCCCATCGCTGCTCGTTCGTCGAACGTGCCGTAGGCGGTGAGGTCGGCCTTCATCACGTCGGTGGTGCTGCGGCTGATCTGCCAGACCACCTCGCTGAGCCGGGTTTCGGGAGTACGCTGACCCGACAGGGATCGCGCCCAGCCGTTTAGCAGCTGGTGCCCGTCGGTGGCGAACATGTCCAGTATGAAATCGGGGAAACGGGGTGTGTAGTCGGCGCCTTCGGCCGAGACGATCGCGGGATACGCTCCGGGGTTGCGTGCGGCGAGGAGGAGCACCTCGTTGCCTGCGAATGAGCAACCGAGCAGTGCCGGCGCCTCGAGCCCGAGGGTGCGGATGAACGCCTCGGTGAAATCGGCCTGCTGGTTGGTGTTGGTGAATAGCCCCTCCGCCGGCGGTGATGACTTGCCATGCCCTGGGGCATCGAAGGCGATCACCCGGAATTCGTCGGAGAGTTCGTTGAGAACATGCCGATACATCAGGGTGTCCTGGGCAGCTGCGTGCAGGCACAGGAGTATGGGCCCGTCACCGGCTTCCTCGTAGTAGGTGCGGATGCCGTTGACTACTGCGTAGCGGCCGACGATGTCCGCCGTCATCTCGAGGGGTTCGGGAGATCGCGGCGCGTCGTCACTCCGCGAGCCGCGTGGCGCCTCGCTCAATGCCTCGAACAGTAGCCAGAAGGTGTTCGAGTTGCGCATCGCCGTCACCACATCGCCTGAGATGACGAGCTCGCCTAACCCCGGAGTGGTCGCCCTGAACCAGTCTGTGCGACCGTCGATGAGCGCCTCCCATTCCGATCGCGGGCCCGCGACGGTCACAGTGTCGCCGCGCGGACCCGCAGAGCCGACCGTAACGATCCGACCGCCGCGAGCTTCGAAGACGATGGCCTCGGTCTCCCATTCGAACCGGATGCGCCCGTCGAAGTACCTTGAGGCCAGACGCCAGCGGGGGTCGGCATTAACGCGGTCGGCGAGTGCCGCCCACCACTCGTCACTAAGCGGGACTGCTGGCGGTGTGGATGTTGCGATCATCGCGGATCCAGGAACTGCAGCACCAGCGGAACGACCAGCTCGGGCAGCTCGAGGATGGGGCTGTGGCCGTGCTTGTGACGCAGCAGGCGTGCATCCGGAATCCCGTCGAAAAGCTCGTCGGACCATGCCGGGGGGCGCCCGAGATCTTCGGTGCCGGACACGATGAGTGCTGGGGCCTTGATCGACGGCAGCAGATCGACGCAGCCCTCTCGCTCGAACACGCCGCGTACAGCATGCACAAGATCAGGCGAGAGCTCGGCGATCCTGCTTCGCCATGTTTCGCGGATGTCGAGACGGTCGCTGTCCGCGAGCGTGCTGGTGCCAAACATGATGGTCATCACGATGTCGACGATTTCGGGTGTGAACCCCTCGCGCTGGATTCTGTCCGGAAGCGTTGCGAACTCGCCGAGGTCCTCCTGCGACTGCGCCCGGGCCGAGGAGCCAAGGAGCACGATCTTCTCGACCGCCGCGGGGCGGCGGGCAGCGATGCGAATGGCCACGTCACCGCCCATCGACTGGCCGACCAGAGAAAAGCGCTCGAGCCCGAGCTCATCGATCGCCCCGAGGACGTCATCAGTCACCTGGTCCATCGTCACCGTCTGGCTCACATCGTGCACCCGTGACACCTGGCCGAGCAGCTCGGGGGCGATTACTTCGATACGCCCCTCGCCAGCTGAGGCGAGGCCGTCGAACATACGCGGGTCGAGAAAGAGCGAGTGGAGACAGACAACAGGTGCAGGCGTGGGGTTTGTCATCGAAAAACGTCCTTGTCATTCGTAGTTGTGAGTCCCGGACGGGGCTGCGATTCGACAGTAGTCACTGAAATCATCAATGTCAATATTTGACTTTCCTTTCAAATAATGAACTGCATACGGTACCTGCGGCACGCATGGGGAGATAAGTTGCGGATCCCCTGAAGTTCGCCCTCGCGCCTGAAACCCGGCTGCTTAGGTGTATTGACCACGGACGTTGATGACGCTCGGCGTGGTTTGGTGACATGAAGAAGACCTCCGGGTGGAGTGGGGCTTGTCTAGAGTCCAATTCCACGCACGGAGGTCTTCATGTCCCACCCTAACGCTCTTCTGACGCCTCGTGGCAGGCTGCGGCTCGCGCAATGTGTCGTTGATCAGTGCTGGAGTCTGCGCCGGGCCGCGGAACGGTTCCAGGTCTCGGTTCCGACCGCCGCGCGGTGGGCGCGGCGCTACCGCGAGCACGGCCCGGCTGGGATGGAGGACCGCTCCAGCCGCCCGCATTCTTCTCCACGGCGGACGGCAACGCGTATCGAGCGGCGGATCATCGCCCTGCGCGTCAACCGCCGGTGGGGGCCTGCCAGGATCGGTTATCTGCTGGGCATCCACCCGTCCACTGTGCACCGCGTGCTGTCCCGTTACCGGCTGGCGAAGCTGGCCTGGCTCGACCGCGGCACCGGAAGGGTGATCCGCCGCTACGAACACGACAGGCCCGGGGACCTGGTCCATGTCGACATCAAGAAACTCGGCCGGATCCCGGACGGCGGTGGACACCGGGTTCTGAGCAGGGCCGCCGGACGCCGAAACAAAGCCGGGACGCCGTCCAACCGCCGGCCCGGCTACCACTACCTCCACAACGCAGTCGATGACCACTCCCGCCTGGCCTACGCCGAAATCCTCGCGGACGAGACAAAGGAAACAGCAGCAGCCTTTTGGCAGCGGGCCAATGTCTGGTTCCAAGCCCAAGGGATCACTATCCAGCGGGTCCTGACGGACAACGGGAACTGCTACCGGTCCAAGGCCTTCGCTCAGGCCCTGGGCCCGGACATCAAGCACAAACGCACCCGCCCCTATCGCCCGCAGACCAACGGCAAGGTCGAACGGTTCAACCGCACGATGCTGGAGGAATGGGCCTACATCCGGCCCTACCGCTCCGAGGCCGAGCGTGTCGCAGCTTTCCCCGAGTGGCTCCATGCCTACAATCACCACCGAGCCCACACTGCCCTCAAGGGTCAGACACCGGCCAGCCGCGTCACCAACCTCTCAGGTCAATACACTTAGGCCGCCGAACGCCACGGCGGATTCGCTCGGTCAACGGACGTGGGCGAACACGACAAAAAGACGCTTTACCGTCGGGCTCCATTGAGGCATCCAGCATCCGGGGGCGGCATGGGACAGTAATCGATGAGCTACAGGGGCCGGTCCGGTGACCGGAATGCCACCGTGAACCAGCGTCGGCATCCGATCCGCGCTCCACGGGGATCGATGACCTGAATGAAGTTCAGCACCCCGGTTGGCAAGCCCGCCACCGGGATGGCAGCGATGGCCGGGAGATCGATGGGGTGAGCTTCGCTCGCTCCAGTGCTTGCAGCCGGCAGCAACCACAGGGACAATGTTGCGGGTCGCAATCGCCAGCGAGTTCGCCTGCCCCTGACCAGGAATTCGAAGGCGGTCCGTGAAGAGCAGCGACCACTTCCTCCGGCCGCAGGGACCATGGTCTCCTGTTTCGCGGGGTCGCGCACGGCGAAGCTTGCATCCACGAGGACGCTCGCCGGCTCCCAACGATGAATAGCCCGGTCTCTATTGCTCGAGCGGGCCGGCGGGACGACTCGGTATCAGGTTGTCGGAGCGGTGGTAAGGAGAGCGGTCGCATCAGCTGCTACAGCCCGCACGCACTCAACGTAGTGGTCCTGCAGTCGCTCCATGCGTGTCGTCGGGGTCACGACCCCAATCGCTCCGTAGATTCGCCCTCGGGAATCGAAGATCGGGCCGCCGATGCTTGAGATCCCGATGTCCGATCCCTGTTCATCCATGGACCAGCCGCGCTTGCGGGTTTGGTCGAGCTCGTGGCCGAGGCGATCCAGCAGCGATTCCGTCTCCGAGGCTGACATGCCGTCGACAACGTCCGCCAGCATCGCCGCTCGAGCTTCGTCGTCCAAATGGGCGAGCACTGCCTTGCCCGATGAGCGAAGATGCTCGTTGCCGGACTGCCCGACGAACAGCCCGCTCACCCGCAGTTGCTGTGACCCCTCGACGAGCACTTTTAGGACGACGCGGTTGCCGTCCAGCACCGAAAGGTACGCGGTCTCAGAGGTCTTCGACGCCAGTGTGTCCACCATTCCCTTCAGACTCTCGTCGATGTCCATCTTTTGCTGATAAGTGCGAAAGAGCACCCCCACTTGCTCGCCTAGCGAGAGGGTGAGGTTGTCATGGCGCTTGATGTAGCCACGCGCGACCAGGGTGCGAAGCAGGTGATAGCAGGTGGTGATGTTCAGGTCCAGCGCATCCGCCACCCTCTGCACTGTGGGCGGCTCGGGGCTCGACGCGACGAACTCGAGAAACGAGAGCGAGCGCTCCACCGTTTGAAGGGTAGGTTGCTTTGAGGAGTTCGAAACAGGTTTCACAGTTTGAAATTACCATGAGAGCCCGGCATTGGTGAGATTTGGAGGTTGACGGGTCGGCGCCTTCGCCCCAAGCCTTCATCGCAGCGCAAATCTTTCAGGCAAGCAAGATGCGCCTGGCCCGCCTCGACACTCCCATGAATAGGACTGGTCGAGCCCTGAGGCTTCCGGGGCGGCGGCCATGGAGCCGCGAAGAGTGTGGTCCTATGGCGTTCTAGGCGGTGACCACACAGATCCCTACGACACTGGAAGACTGTCAACCGTCAGCCGGACGCGCTCTCGATGGCTTAAGCCTGGCGGACTCCGATCCGCTTACCACCAGCATCAGCGCCCTCGCGGAGGGTCACACTCATGCCAGACCTGATGCTGTCGGGCCTCCGGATTTGAGCGAGCAGCCGGACCTCCGCCGCGAACTCCGCTGCTTGCGTCGATCCCGGCTTACCGAAATTAGATCAATTATTGAAATGCATTGCAGTATTTGATACCTTGATCACCTAGCGAGCCACGGGCGCCTTTCTTGCCGCAGTGATCTGCATCGCTAATCTGCACACTCACAGGAGGCAACAAAGATGTTTTCTCGAAAGAAGCTCGTGGCAGCCGCGGTAGTCGCCGGTGCCCTGGCCCTCGCCGGCTGTAGCAGCAGCTCTCCGGCTAATGAAGCCTCGAAAGATGGCGCGTATTCGATCGGGTTGGTCTCTTTCTCGCAGGCCAACTCGACGAGCAACAACATTTTGGTGGGTTTCCAGGAAGTCGCCGATAAAAAGGGTTGGAAGACGACACTGGTCGACGCGCAGGGTGCCCCGGACAAGGCCATCGCGGCCATTCAGAACCTTGTCGCGAAGAAGGTCGATGCCATCTTCTACACAGTGTTCCCGGCCAATGCGATGGCGGCCGGCGTCTTGTCGGCTAAGGCTGCGGGCATCCCGGTCCTGACGGCGGGCGGAGGACTCTCGGGTGGAGTACAGGCGACCTGGGACTTCGGCTACGCCGAGGGAGTGGCCAGCGCTAAGGAAGTTCTGAAGGATCTGCAGTCGGGAGGCAACCTGCTCGCGCTCGGCTACGACCTGGGCGGACCATGCGGCGGCCGCGATCAGGCAATGAAGGAGGCGACAGCAAACACGGACGTCGATGTAACTTTCCAACAGGTCACGATTCCGGGCCAGGTACAGAGCGGCCAGCAATATGCCCAGGCTTGGTTGGCGGCACACCCGGCCAACTCGGGACCGAATGTCATCTGGTCTTGTTTTGATGAGCCTGCACAAGGAGTGATCGCGGCTGTGAAAGCGGCGGGCCGCACAGATGTCACGATTCACGGCCTTGACGGTCCAGCGGTGAATCTGAGGGCAGTGCAGGACGGCAGCCAGACCAGCACCGTTTGGATTGACGCAACCGGGGCGGGACGAATCGCTGCAGAGGCGATTCCCGAGGCTCTGGAGAACGGGGTCGACGGCGTCAAGACCATAGATAAAGTCGCACCGTTCACCGTGGTCACCAAGGACAACATCAAGGCGTTCCTGTCCCAGCATCCGGAAGCCCTTAAGGACTAAACACGAGCGGCGGCGCCGCCTCAGCCCCCGGCACATC
The DNA here is from genome assembly GCF_019977195.1 of Arthrobacter sp. StoSoilA2. Lineage (NCBI taxonomy): Bacteria > Bacillati > Actinomycetota > Actinomycetes > Micrococcales > Micrococcaceae > Arthrobacter > Arthrobacter sp. StoSoilA2. The sequence goes on along the minus strand of NZ_AP024643.1, from coordinate 2,114,399 downwards.
TTGGCGGCGTCGCTGGATCTTCAACAGATCCAGTGTCTGACCGATGTCATCCTGCCCGGCGCCGGGGCCAGGAAATCGAATGTCCCCGATCTGGGGCGAACTCCGAGCACGGCGATTGCAGCACCGGAAGGTATGCCCGTCGCGGTGCAGACCCACGCGCATTGGAGAGGCCGGACCCCCATGCAGTTCGGGCGTTCCCAGCACGGGTTTTGAACCGGTGATCGTCGACTTGCACCCAACGATGAAGGCTTGCGGAGTATGGGCCCTGCTGAATGAAAAGGTTGAAATGGAACTTGCACTTAGAACCGCGCGTGGCGTCCCTGCTACGCTCCCCGTCATCGCGGCGAGGGGAATTGCGAAAAGTTATGCAGGTGTGCCCGCACTAAGCGGAGCAAGCCTGGAACTGCAGGCTGGCACTGTGCATGCACTTGTTGGCGCGAATGGCGCGGGAAAGTCCACCTTCGTCAAAATCCTCGCAGGCCTTGTGCATCCTGACGCCGGTGAGATTCAAATTGATGGCGACGTGGTTTCCATTGATTCACCGTCAGTGTCCACAAGTCTCGGCCTCAGCTTTATCCACCAGGAGCTCAATCTTGTACCGGGCTTCACCGTCCTGCAGAACATGGCGATGGGTTATTCCTTGCCGACGACTGCGGGGCTCGTTCGCTGGTCCTCCGTACGTCGGCGGGCGACCGAAGTGCTGGACCGCTTCGGGGCCCGTCTTCCGATGGACACCGACGTTAGCCAACTCTCTGTCAGCGATCGGTGGATGGTCTCGCTGGGACGTTCGCTGATGCGGGACGCCAGGGTTATCGCAATGGACGAACCCACCGCATCGTTCACGGCCGCCGAGGCAGAAAAACTGTATGAGGTTATCCACGCGCTGACCGGCAGCGGAGTCGCAGTCCTCTATATCTCGCATCGACTGGATGAAGTGCTCGCGCTATCGGACGAGATAACGGTCTTCCGCAACGGAAGTGTCGTTGGCAGACACGAGAAGGGGGATGTGAACCGCGCCGAGCTTACTGAATCCATCGTCGGCCGCGAGGTGCTCGCTATGCACACCTTCCGACGTCCGTCGGCCGCTCCAGAGGACGTGTCCGTGCCTGTCCTCGCGCTTCACGACCTTAAGGTTGGAAGCCGGGTTGCGGGTGCCTCCCTGGAGATTCGTCAGGGCGAGATCCTCGGTCTCGCCGGGCTTGTTGGTTCCGGCCGGACAGAGCTGGCTCGCGCAATCGCGGGAGCTGACGGGATTTCCGGGGGAAATATGGAGCTGGACGGGCATCCATACTCGCCTCGATCACCTCGCCACTCCATCCAGCAAGGGGTTGTGCTCGTTCCTGAAGAGCGACGGTCCGAGGCGCTCTTTCTCGAGGAATCCATCGACTTCAACATTAATCTCGCAACCCTCGACGAGAACAGACTGGTGCCCTGGCTTCCGATTCTTAGCGCTTCCCGGGCCCGCGATGCGGCGAACACATATACACAGGACCTGTCGATCAAAAGCTCCTCCACCCGCCAGAACGTAGCCCACCTGAGCGGCGGAAACCAGCAAAAAGTAATCCTCGCAAGATTCCTGCGCACCAGGCCCCGCCTTCTCATCCTCGACGAACCGACCGTTGGCGTCGACGTCGGAGCCCGGGCTGAGATTTACGAACTAGTCCGCGTCCTCACTCAAAACGGAACGTCCGTCCTGATGATTTCAAGTGACTTCGAAGAACTCGAGATCTGCGACCGCGTGGCCGTCATGCGTGAAGGTCGAATAGTGACCGTCGTCGACGGCGAAAAAGCCACCGTCGATACCCTAACAACACTTTGCTACAGCCCGGAGGAATGACATGACCACCGCCACAACATCGAACAAAGAGTTTGCCGTGACCAAACTCGATATATGGCAAATTTTTGCAAGATACGGCGCGATCGCGCTCCTGATCGTCCTTATCATCGCGTTCTCGTTGACGCTGCCTGCGTTCGCGACATGGAGTAACGCGATCAATGTGCTGGACCAGATCGCGCTTCCGGCCATTGTCGCCATGGGGCTGACAGTCGTTCTCGCAGCCGGAGAATTCGATCTCAGCATCGGATACCAGACCAGTCTTGCCGGCGTTCTCTGCGTTGGACTCATGCAGAAACAGGGGCTCGGCATCCCGCTCGCATTCCTGATCACGGTCGCGGCAATTGCGACTATCGGCCTCTTGAACGGCGTTCTTGTCGCACACTTCAAGATCAATTCCCTGGTCGCCACCTTGGGCGTAGGGACGATCGTAGTTGGGTTAAACTTTGCCTACACCAAAGGGATACCGATCAATCTCAGCGACCCCACCGCCTTCGTCGGGCTCTCCCTGGGCCGCTTTCTCGGTCTACCGATCCCGATATACCTGATGGTCGGCGTCGGCGTTGCGCTTTGGATTGTCCTCAACAGAACCCCTGTCGGGCATGCAATCCAGGCTGTCGGTGGAAATGCGGAGGCGGCCCGGCTCTCCGGTATCCGAGTCAAGGGGATCCGGCTCTTCGTCTTTGTCATTGCTTCTGTCAGTTGTGCAATTGCCGGCTTTTACCTCGCATCACGAACAGGCGGCGGCTCCACCAATGCCGGCGATGGTTTCCTCCTGAGCGCATTTGCGGCGGCATTCTTCGGGTCCGCAGTTCTAAGGGACGGCAAGTTCCACATTGTCGGCACCCTCATCGGAGTGCTCACCGTCGGCGTGGCCTTCAACGCCATGTCCATCGCGGGCTCAGACACCTCCCTCCAGTACCTGTTTCAAGGTGTGCTGCTCATCGTCGGCGTCGGCGTCGGGGTCCTCGCCCGACGGCGAAGCGTCACCCGCTAACGCCGACTGCCCAGCACGCAACAACATTCCCTTGTGGTGCAGGCATGAAACAGAACATCCTCACCACGAAATACCAGGCTTCTGAATAAGGAAAACCATGGCTAGAATTTCGACCGCCGCAGGTGAGGCAGACACCTCCTCCCTCGGACGCACACTCGTGCATGAACACATCTTCGTCCTCGGGGAAGAATACCGTGAGAACTACCAGCGGGACTGGGACGAAAACGCGATGATCGCCAAGGCCGTTGCTGACCTCACCGAACTTAAAGGCCTCGGCATCGACACCATCATGGACCCCACAGTCCTCGGTCTTGGACGTTACCTGCCTCGGATCAAAACAATCGCCCAGCAGGTAGAACTGAACATCATTGTTGCGACAGGTCTCTACACCTTCAACGAAGTGCCCATGCAGTTTCACTACACCGGACCGGGCCTTCTGTTTGATGTACCTGAACCGCTCACAGAGCTCTTTGTCCGAGACATTACCGACGGGATCGCGGACACAGGAGTTCGTGCAGCATTCCTCAAATGTGCCATCGATGAGCAGGGGCTCACCCCTGGCGTGGAAAGAGTCATGCGGGCAACAGCGCGGGCCGGCGTTCAAACGGGCGCGCCAATCACCGTTCATACGAACGCCTCCACCCGATCCGGCTTGATTGCGCAGCGCGTATTGAGGGAAGAAGGCGTAGACCTCTCCAAAGTCATCATCGGCCATTCAGGCGATTCAAAAGATATCGAGTACCTCACCCGTCTCGCAGACTCCGGGTCTCTCCTTGGGATGGACCGGTTCGGCCTCGATAGTTTCCTGTCATTCGAAGACCGCGTCGACACTGTTGTCGAATTAATCAACCGCGGCTACGTGAATAACATCGTCCTTTCGCACGATGCATCATGCTTCATCGACTTCTTCGACCCTCAGCTCAAGCAACAGCTCGTCCCTAACTGGAACTACCGACACATCAGTGAGGACGTGATCCCGGCGCTACTGACAAAGGGAGTCCCCGCATCCGATATCGACCTGATGCTGGTTGCGAATCCGCGCCGGTACTTCGAATGACCGTATACCGCAACAGCCACAGACGGCCGGGGAGGCGCCACCTGCATCAAACTTTCAGGACATACCGCTGCTCCCGCACCGCCATATCAGGGAAGGCCGACAGTGAACTCCGTAAGGTTCGACCGGCTTCCAACGATTTACTCGCAATCTGTGGGCCAAACCCCGGGCGCCCCCTGCCCGGTGGACCTGCATGCAGACCCCGAGACTAAAGGAACGGACCTCCGTGATGTCTGAACAGGATGCGCGCCAACATCCTGAAAACCACAAGCGACACTCTCAGGATCGCCCCGTTGCGGTCGTGACCGGAGGACGACAGGGCCTGGGACTCGCAGCCGCCCAGGCATTGGCCGTCGAAGGTTTTGACCTGGTGATCATCGACCTGCAGCCTGACGATGATGGCGTGACGGACCTCCGGCATCGGCTGAGTAAAGCCGGAGCGGCGACCGCCTATGTGCAGGCAGATATTTCCGACATCGACTCGTTCAAGGAACTGGTCGACGTGATCTGGCAAGCGTTCGGCCGAGTCGACTGCCTCGTGGACAAAGCCGGTATCGCCGCGCGACCCCTCACCGATGTTCTCGACCTGACTGCCGAGGCCTTCGACCGCGTGATGCAAATTAATCTGCGCGGGACCTTTTTCCTAACCCAGGCAATCGCTAACCGGATGATCTCCGTGCCGGACGCCGGCAACTATCGCTCCATCATTGTAGTTACGTCCATCTCGGCAGAACTTGCCTCCCTCGAGCGCGCGCAATATTGCATTTCGAAGGCTGCGTTGTCGATGATGTCGAAGCTCTTCGCGGTGCGCCTTGCCAGCGAGAACATCTTCGTACACGAAGTCCGGCCCGGGTTCATAGAGACAGCAATGACAGCCTCTGCGGGCGCACCGGCTCTTGACCAGTGGATCACATCAGGCCGGGTTCCGGTGCCTCGCTGGGGCCAGCCCAGCGACGTGGGCCAGGCTATCGCCACGCTCGCATCCGGGCGGTTGCCTTATCTCACCGGCCAGCCGATATGGGTTTCAGGCGGCTTGAACATTCCCCTGTCCCCGTAGTTGCAGCGATCATCAAAGAAGGAAGAAACATGTCTAGTCAGCTGCCCCCCATTCCGAACGTCCCGCCCGATGAGCGCGGGCGCGAACTCATTCAACTGTGCTTCGTCGTGAAAGATTTAGCCGAGGCGATGACCTTCTTCTCCTCAACCTTTGGCGCTGGACCGTGGTTCCTGGGGCCCGAACCTTCTGATCAGCCGGAGCATTTTGTGTATAGGGGCAAACCGACGCCTCTCGGTGCGCGCATCGCCCTGGGCTATGCAGGAGAAATGATGTACGAACTCGTCTGCCCTCAGCCCGGTTCCCGGTCGATCTTTGCAGAATGGGCCGCCGAGCGTGGGTATGGACTGCACCACTTTGGATTCGCGGCACGCGACTTTGATGCCACAGTCCAAGCGCTCCACAAAGCAGGACGGGAAGTGCTGTTCAGCGGAGAAACTCCCCGCGGCGCCCGAATACTCATGGTGGGCGGCACGGAGCCGCTCGGTGCGCTCGAGGAGTTCATCGAAATCACTCCGGCCGGCGAGTTCTTCTATTCCTTCATGAAAAGCCAGGCCGCTTCCTGGAACCACTCAGAACTTGTATACACCGGCCCCCTTCCATTGCAGGGGAACGAATCGGCCACAGCCCATACAGTACACACCAACAAAGGAGTTGTGATGGACCTCGAACCGCTCTTCAACACTACCGAGAGCCGTGCCCGATGAACGGCCTCGCGGACCTTCTTCCGGCGCTCGCTCTCCGGTTTCCGGACAAGCTCGCGCTAGTCACTAAGACCAGGGAGCTCTCTTTCCGGGAACTCGATACAGCATCGACCAATCTGGCGGCCGCCCTGCGTGATGGCGGAGTTGCCGCGGGAGACCGGGTAATGCTGTTCTCGGAGAATCGCTGGGAATGGGTGGTGTCCTACCACGCAATCCTCAAAGCGGGGGCTGTTGTCAACCCGGTCAGCGTGATGCTGACGCGCTCGGAGGTGGCATTCATCATGAGGGACGCCGGCGTCAGTGCGCTGGTAGCCTCGGGAGACCGTCTTCTGTCGCTCGGCGATCTGCCGGACTCAATCCCGTCTCTGGGACTGGTGCTGTCCTTCGACGGCGAAAACGACAACGCGGCAAGTTTTCACGAACTAATCGAACAACCTGCAAAGCATTTCGAACAGGCTACGGTCGACCCTGAGAGCCTTGCCTGCATTGCTTATACCTCCGGCACCACCGGCCATCCCAAGGGCGCCATGCAGTCTCAGCGTTCCCTCTTGCTGAACTGTTCATACACGGCTTCGATGCACGTACGCTCAAGCGCCGACACAGTCGTCACTGCTCTGCCCTGCCCGCATGTCTATGGCAATGTCGCCATCAATGCGACCTTGCTGGCCGGCGGTACCGTCGTGCTCATGGAACGCTTCGATGCTGCCGAGGCGCTACGGCTCATCGGCACGTGGAACGCCACCATGTTTGAGGGTGTTCCGACGGTGTACGCGATGTTCCTGACTACACCCGAGCTCCCTGCAGCCGACCTCAGTTCACTGACCCGCTGCACGGTCGGAGGACAGACCATATCCACCGCGGTGATCGATACCTGGGAAGCATTGAGCGGCGCTCCTCTGATCGAGTTGTGGGGGATGACGGAAATCGCAGGACTAGGTACCACACACGCACTTTACGCACCCAATGAGCGAGGCTCGATCGGGGTAGCGCTGCCCGGCACGGAGCTAAGGGTTGCGAACCTGGAGGATCCAAGTGTGACGGTGCCGGACGGGCAGGCGGGCGAACTGATGATCAGGGGACCTCTTCTCATGCAGGGATACTTCAACAATCCCAAAGCCACCGCCGAGGCGATCGACGCCGACGGCTGGCTGCATACAGGGGACGTTGCCACCCGCAACGCGGTCGGTCACTTCTTCGTGATCGACCGGCTGAAGGATATGATCCTCACCGGCGGCTACAACGTCTACCCTGCCGAGATCGAGCGCGTCATGATCGAACACGACTCCGTGGGTCTGGTCGCGGTCGGCAGCGTACCCGATGCGATCAAGGGCGAAGTAGCACACGCCTACATCGTTCTCGCCCCAGGTCACAGGGGTGATGCCCAGCAACTTCTTGACTTCGCAAGGGGACGACTCGCAGCGTACAAAGTGCCGCGGGCAATTCATTTCGTTGATACGCTACCAACGACATCAAGCGGCAAGCTTACGCGCCGCAATCTCCGTGAGCTCCGGCCAAACGAATCCTCGCCGGCCGGCGCTTGATGCTGTGCAGTGGGATGACAAGCATGAGGTCCTCCGGGACCCTATTGCACAGTCCTGGCGGCGAGCCTCACAAAACGGACTGAATCCGGGCTCGGTCATTAACGAAGGACCGCAAACGCCGATCGACCCGCACAGCAGGCTGGTCCGCGCCGCCCGCCCGGTGCTCGACGCGGTAACCGATCAGCTCCTAGGAGAGCGATTCAGCATCCTTTTGGCGAACCGGGATTCGGTGATAGTCGATCGACGGCTCGGGCAATCTCAACTCGGGGCCAGGCTGGACACGATCTTTGCTGTGCCAGGGTTCAGGTATGACGAAGACCGGACTGGAACGAACTCCCTTGCCACCGTGTTCGAGATCGGTCAGGGCATCGCCGTTGATGGACGTGAACACTTCCTTGAGATTTTGAAGGATTTGAGCTGTTACGGGCACCCGATCATCCATCCCGTCACCAAGCGCCTTGAAGGTGTGCTGGACATAACCTGCTTTGCAAGCGATTCAACCTCCCTAATGATGCCCTTGCTTGCACGCGCGGCGCACGACGTCGAGCTGCGGCTGCTTGCTGGCAGCCCGACCTCGCAGCAGCGAATCCTTGCAGCCTTCCAGGCCAGGTCGGCGCGGGTGCGAGCCCCCCTCATCGCTCTGGGCAACGGACTTACCCTCGCTAACGATGCCGCGACCCAGCTCTTTACCCCCGAGCTCCAGCGGACAGTACGCGAGCTGCATGCTGAACACGGAGCCTCAATCGAGACGGAGCTGCGACTGGAAAGTGGCGAGCAACGGGAACTGAAAGTCCACTGCACTGTGGTGCCCGGTACGGATGGCGCACTGCTGGTCGAAGTAAGAGACGGGGACCGGACGCGGCCTGCCATACCTCGGCGGGGCGCTCCTGGATTGGTCATGGAAAAGACCGTGGAACGCCTTCGCGCCCTCCAATCGCCGGTTCTGATCCGAGGCGAGCAAGGCTCCGGACGGAGCCATCTGGCGAAGCGTCTGGCCGGTGACCGGCCGACGCGCATTCTCGACCCGAGGGAGTTGAGCGATTCCGAGACCAGCGGATTTCACAAAGGGTTCAGGTCCGTATCCGATGAACTCATAATCATCGAGGACATCGATCTATTGGACTCGTGGACGGCCAGACGGCTCGGTCGCCACCTGGACGAGGCGGAAGGCTGGTTCGTGATGACCTGCGGTCCCGATGACAATTTGGGGCGTGAGCATCTCGGCATTTCGTCAAGATGCCTCGAACGCATTGACCTGCCACCGCTGCGTCATCGTCGAGACGAGATCGGCGTCATCGCCCGGGAGGTTGTACGCGATCTCCAGCCTCAGGCGTGGCTGAGCTCGGAGACTCTGCATGTCCTGGAACGGCACCGCTGGCCAGGCAACGTGGCCGAGCTAGTATCCGTGCTCCGGCACGCAGTCGCCCAGTGCGCAAAAGGAGCCATCGGGGTGCAGGCCCTACCTCAGAGATATCGGACCGCCCCCAGCCGAAGACGGTTCACCCCCATGGAACAGGCCGAAATCGATACGATTATGCGCGCTCTTGCCGATTGTCTCGGCAACAAGGTGCACGCGGCTGCCGCACTGGGCATTGGCCGTACCACGCTGTACCGCAGGATGAATGCCCTCGGTATCCAAGGCTAGCGCCAGTGCATCAAGCCGAAGGCAAGCTATGACAGCGGCCTGAAAAACAGTGGCCCAACTCATTCAGCTGAGGTGAAGCTGAGGCTATCCAGGCTGCGGCGGGTTATGGGGCGTCGAAGCCGAAGCTGTCTGAATTTCAGGATGGCGTTGTTTTGCTTTCATCGAATCCTGGCGCGTGAATTGGTCCGCACCGATCTGCGTAGCATTCGCCGTAGGTGAGCATATGCGAAACCGCAGTGAGGATGGACGTGTTCGAGGGCGGCGATTGCTTCATCGGACCCTGCCGGGCGGAAATGCGCCGCTACTTGGCTCCCAGATGCTGCCCCTGCCCTGGGACGCGGAGAGGCCACGGCGCCCGGGGATTCCTTTGGGGTTGAGTGCAGGATGCGCAAGCTCCGATCCCACCACGGGACAGGCCCCGGACCAGGACACGAGCCGGCCCCGGGTTTCGAACACAGCCATGTCGGCGCCGGTTTCAGACGTCATCACCTGGGCGACTTTGAGGGATTCTTCGGGGATAGCCGGCCAGCACTTCCTTCTCGACACGAAAGGGCGTTCACCGTTCCTCCATTCGCACTGGTGAGAGTCGCGCGGACGGCCGTGTGGGCGTCGATCTGGTCAGGTGCAGGCGGGCCGTGAACGCTTGGTGGCCCCTCAGCCGGCCGGCAGAGGGTCTGTGAGTGGCGGCATCGTGGCGCGGCGTTCCTTGGCGAAGCCGGCCAGGGCTTCCGGGTTGCGTTTCCTGCCGATGGCTAAGACTGAACGCGAGGAGGGAACAAACTGTCTCACAATTTCGCTCGGCGGCTTTGAGCCGCTAGCCCCGTCGATGAGCCAATCTCAGCGGTCGCGACATCCGGATCAACAGTTCGCCGTTGCGGTTGTTCCGATCTGAAACAGTTGGCCTTTTGACGGCGAACTACTGTGAAGAGACCCACGCTGTGGGTTTCATCGAACATGACAACCAATGGAGGTTGATATGAACTCTGTCGTCTCAGAGTTGAGCCCGGGCCTGCTGGACAGTAGCTACGCAATGACAATCAACGGTAAGTCGGCGGTGTCGCAACTGACCCTGCCCGTCTACAACCCGGCAAAACGCGAAGCGTTTGCGGAGGTCCCCGTGGCAACACGAGCCCAGCTCGACGAGGCCATCAGTGCCGGACGTGCGGCATTCCCGGCGTGGTCGAATTCACCGGTCGAGGTACGCCAGGCTGCTGTTACGGCACTGGCTGACCGTCTTGAGGAGCGCGCTGAAGAGTTCATGGCGCTCCTGACGCGCGAGCAGGGGAAGCCGCGTGCCGGCGCCGAGTGGGAAGTCGGAGGGTCGATCCATTGGCTGCGGGAAATCGCCAAGCAGCGACTTCCCGAAGAGGTCATCGAGGACACTAAGCTTCGCCGCGTCGTCACCCGGTACACACCGCTCGGTGTTGTCGGCGCGATCACGCCCTGGAACTTCCCCATCCTGCTGGCCATCTGGAAGATCGCGCCCGCACTGATGGCCGGCAACACTATCGTAGTCAAGCCGTCGCCGTTTACTCCCCTGACAACTCTGCGGCTGGGTGAACTTGCTCAGGGCATTTTGCCGGACGGCGTGCTCAACGTCGTGTCCGGCGACGACGACTTGGGTCGCTGGATGACCTCGCACCCGGGACTCGACAAGATCTCGTTTACCGGCAGCACAGAAACGGGTCGTCACGTCATGCGTTCTGCCGCGGACAACATCAAGCGGATCACGCTGGAGCTTGGCGGAAACGACCCTGCGATCGTTCTGCCGGACGTCGACCCCGAGACGGTGGCGCCGCAGTTGTTCTGGGCCGCATTCCAGAACAACGCACAGTTCTGCCAGGCCACCAAGCGGCTGTTCATCCATGAGGATGTCTACGACTCCGTCCGGGATGCGCTGGTTGCCTACGCCCGTACCGTCAAAGTGGGTGACGGGGCCGAGGAAGATACCCAGATCGGCCCGATCCAGAACCTGCAGCAGTACGAAAAGGTCAAGGAGTTCTTCGAGGATTCACGCGTACAAGGTCACACCTTCGCACTCGGGGGACAGATTGATGAGAACGCCTCAGGCTGGATCGTTCCCGTGACCTTGGTCGACAACCCGCCGGAATCCTCGAAGCTGGTGGTCGAGGAGCCATTCGGCCCGATCCTGCCGCTGTTGAAATGGAAAGACGAGGCGGACGTGATCGCCCGGGCCAACGACACGATCTGGGGCCTCGGCGCGACCGTCTGGAGCAAAGACCTTGAGGCCGCCCAACGTATCGGCAGCCAGATCGAGGCGGGCACTGTCTGGATCAACGAGGTGCATCAGTACTCGCCGGACCAGGCCTTTGGAGGCCACAAGCAGTCCGGTATCGGCTGCGAGAACTCCCTGCACGGACTGATGGAATACACAAACTGGCAGACCATCACCCTCAATAAGGTTCCCAACGCCGTCTGATAAGAATTGGGGCGTCCCGCCGTTGGAGCTCAAGGCCCTGCGGCGGGACGCAACATTCTTTTGCTGGGTGCGCTTTGCAAAAAATGTTCCAACCCGCCCACTTGTGCTGAAGTTGCCAGTCGAGAGCATGACCTGCCCACTTTCCCTCGTTGACAAGTCCATTCCCTCGCACAGTTCCAGAGAACCGAAGCGTGACCGTCGGCCACTTCGCGGTAGGTGCGGCCGCCCCGTGCCGCTCAACCGCCGTCGCTCATGCCACGGTCGGATGCACAAACCTGAAGCGACCATCTGCCCGGAACATTGCAATATCGCGTGCCGGGATTCCGACTGGAGCGCAGGCTTGGCAAGTCCCAAAGCCTCTATGCAGTCAGGAGAGTCCAGGCGGCGGGTGATCCATCCCATGCCGGAGGGTAGAGTGACGTTCCGCCGAAGGATACGTAGCTGTGTTGCCGCCGGCATTTGTTCGGCCCGCGAAGACCACCTCCGGGATGAATGTTCGTGGGAAAACATGGCGCCGCATCGCCCCAGTTTGGGCTGTAAGGAATGATGATCAGGCATGGACTACAGATGGCGGACCGCAAGCCTGGAATCATCGGGGTAAAGCCCAGCCTTGGACTTCCTGTTATCGACAGCATTCATTCAGTGAGTTTCCGAATGATCGGATGAACGCATCAGTCCCGAGTTCTCGAATCCGTCCACGACGGTCTCCTCACAAACGCAGCGTGTTCACCCCCAGCTTTCTTCTCTCAAAATCCTCCGGTAGAGGTCTTGATCCTCGTATACGAGAAGTTTCTTGGGTGCCGGCCGTGTTGACAGTCGGTTCCGAGGTTCCGGAACCTTTCAACGCTGTTGTAGTTGGCGAGGGCGCCACATATTGTCGCCCCGTTACATTATCTTGAGCTTCGCCAGGTCCGCTTCCAAATACTCGCCGCCAACGTTGAGGAAGGAAAACTCGATGCCGTCAGGAGCGGCGGCCCGGAACTGCTCCCCGGCAGGGTCGACTCTTAGATAAGGGCCTCATCGAAACCCTGCGCCCTCTCAATAGCCCTGTTTTGGCTGCGGAAGCGGCCACGCCAATAGCCCGTAGAGGTCCTTTCTTGGCGAGCGATATGCCCCCAGCAGTACCAGCGTGGACTCGAGTACCGTGACGCCTTTGATACCGGTAAATCCGCTGGAGGCCGGCAGAGGCCGCGTTTGTCATCCCCAAGATACCCAGATACAGCTATAGTCAGCAGCCGGTATCGCAGGCACTATTGCGAGGGCAGAGCCATCGCAATGGGCAACATGCGAGCCATAGTCATGGCACACCAAGTCACCCCGTTACCCAGTGGTCGGAAGATGCCACCCAGGTTCGAATGGGTCGATCACACATTTGACACCATTCATCTGACCGCACATACAGGGGTTTACGGATAGAACTCGCGAGCAGAACCTCCTCCGTGCCCAGGATTGGAAGCATCTTCGCAAAATGCGGAACTCCTTGCCGGCCCATCCTTCGGAGGACGTGCAAGCTGGATTTTGCGCTGGTGTCGATATGTGTGCCGGGGATTGCCTTGCCGGTTCTGGCGGCTCCCCGCTGCATGGCGTCACCCCTGTTTTTGATACTCTTCCAAGTCAGCTCGTGGTGGTAATGGCACTCGAAGGCCAGAGTGGAAGGCGGTATTGCAGCTCCGGTCCAGCATGGGCGTGAGACCGCCCGTGTGGAAGGGATAGTTTCCCCCGAGGATCATGCACAGGTCGATTTGTTCCGGGCCTGCAACCACTCCCTCACGGAGCATATGCTCAACCTCTTCAGCCAGTCCCCCTAGAATTTGGCCGCGGACCAGCTCAGGATCAGCGTGACGCGCCGGGGGGAGAAGGGCGGCTGCGTCCGGCGATATTCCTCCGTTCTCATCCAGGAAGCCCGGAAGGCCCGCCTTGACGACGGCGGTGAGTGTCCCCATATGAGGGAATCGGTCCGGATACACCGACCTCAAGCGTTCGCATATATGTAGCTGGACGGTTGGTCCGATGAACTGGAGTAGCTGCAAGGGTGTCATGGGCAGGCCAAGGGGGTCCAGTGCATGATCTATGACGGCAGGGTCCATGCCGGTGTCGATGCGGGTGAGGACTTCGCATAGGAGGCGTGTCAGGACACGGTTGACCACGAAGCCGGCAGAGTCAGTGGTTAGTACGGGGATCTTACTGAGTCGTTTCGCCAGTTCAAACGCGGTGGACAGCGCTGAGTCTCTGGTCTGCGGCGTTGTGACGATTTCAACAAGTGGCAGGACGGCGACAGGGTTGAAGAAATGGAAGCCTACGAGTCGCTCGGGATGGGCGAGCCTGGAGCCGATCTGTTCGACCGAGAGTGCGGACGTGTTCGTCAGGAGCAGCGTGTCGGACCGAACGATCGACTCGAGTTCGCCGAACACCGCACGCTTCAGTGCCAGTTCTTCGAACACGGCCTCTATGACGACATCGCACCCGCTGAAATCCGCTTTGTTCGTTGTCCCCGTGATCAAACTGCGGGTAGTCTCGGCCAGTTTGGGGTCCAATCGTCCGGACTGAACTTTTCTGTTCAGTTCGGATCCGATGGATTCAAGTGCCCTGTCCACCCGTTCCTGTGAAATGTCCGTCATCAGGACAGGGACGCCGAGCTGTTGAGCGAAGACCGACGCCAATTGACTGGCCATCAGCCCGGCGCCAATGACACCGACGGATTGGACCGGCAGGGGCGGGTCCTCCGGGCGTCCCGCGGGCCTCTTGCCCAGCGATTGTGTTAGCTGCAGGGCATATATGCTTGCTCGTGCTTCATCCGAAATTAGGAGTTCGCCGAAAGTCTTCGCAGTCGTCTCTCGCATGTCGGTGTACCGGGCCCCCGTACCGTCGACGCTGTCGGGGCGCTGTGCCTGAAGCAGATCCAAGGCCCGGTAGGGTGCTGGCGCAGATCCTTGGAGTCTGGTGTGGAGCTTCTCCCGGACTCCGTTCAGAGAGTCCCAACCATCGTTGTTGCGCTGTTCGCGGACTGGAGCGATGTCTCCTGCGAGTACAGACGCGGCAAAATTCAAGGACGAGGCCAGGAAGTCGTGGGCAGGAAGTATCGCGTCCACCAGTCCAAGCTTGTGCGCTGAGCTGGCCGAAAGGTTCTTTCCGGCGAATGAGTCAGAAATTACAATCTGTGCTGCGGCTTGCGGGCCGAGAAGTTCCAGGGTCCGGGCGAGGCCTCCCCACCCGGGAATAAGCCCTAGACGCACCTCGGGGAGCCCGATGGGGCCGGCCGTGGCGGACGCTGTGCGGTAGTCCGCATGGAGGGCGAGTTCCAGTCCACCGCCGAGTGCGAGTCCGTTGAGGAATGCAAACGTCGGGATGGGCAGTGCCGCGATTTCGGCGAAAGCTTCCGTACCCTGCCGGGCAAGGTCCGCGCCCTGCTCAGCGGTAGTTGCTTCTGTCATCTTCTTGAGGTCCGCGCCAGCGCAGAAGGCCGGCCCTGCACCGATGATGGCGAGTGCGTCGATGGTTTGGGTGTGGACCGCTCGAACGGCGCCGGTGAGTTTGGCCAGTGAAGCGGGTCCCAATGTGGGTGGCCGCCGTCCTCCCCCATCGAGAGCCAGTATGGCGAACCTGAATCGCGCATGCTCAGTGTAAGTGGTTCGTACTTCCGTCATTTGCTCGTTAGTCATTGGAGTCTCCGCGGTCTGGCTGGGAATTATTCCCGGCAGTTGGTGCGCTATCAGGAGGTTGGAGTCCGGTACCAGCTGGCCCAACCCGCGGCACCTCCCCTCGTGATCAGAGAGAAGCGTCGCCTGACAAGGATGGCTGCGAACAAATCGCTTCGAATCATGTCACCACCGGAACGGTACGCCACAGATTTGCCGCTCCCAACACTTCGTTCGCAGGTACCACAGTCGCTGGCTCTGGTGTCGGCAAGGGAGTCGGTGTGACGAGACGCCAGGCCGTCAGCTATGGCCGTCGTGAGGCGAGCAGGAGCCTGCGGCAGACGGCCTAACTGGCCTCTGTGCTGCCGCTCCTCGGAGGTCGGCGCAGGCAGTAACCGTCGTCCGAAAGGAGCATGACGCGACCATGCCCGCCGTTCATCCATATCCAAACTGTCGATCCGTCAGACATGAATGCGTCGACCGTACCGCCGCCGGTGAACTTGCCGTTGTGCATTATTTCGACCCGTTCTCCTTCGAACAGGGAATCCCACGCCAAGCATTGCAACTGCTGCCCGCCGCCGTGGAGGGATGCCGCATCCCGGCGATTGGTCTGCAGGTGAAAGTGAAGCCCGTTGAGGACTTGTGCCGGAGAAAGCCTGATGGTCATAAGGTACTGGGTCCTAACACGTGGGTGATCCATCTACGGAATCCTGTCAGTTGCCTGTGGGGCGGATATGCGGCTCGCTGGCAACTTGATCGCGTGTTCCACCGCCGCTTCATTCTGGCTCGTAGCGATCCCACATGAACGGCGCCTCCCTATGAGGATCACGCGGTCTCAAGCGCTTTGCCGAGCCTACAGCCGCTCCGCGGCTTGTGTCAATATATGCAAGTCGTTTCAAATACAGTAATCTACCTTCAGCAAAGCAATGTCAGTATTTGACATACAGTACATATAGTGAAATCGTCTTGAAGCACCAAGCAACGAATCTGGAGGAATTATGAGCACCACTGTCGCTGACATAATTGCCGCGGCCCTGCACCGGCACGGAGTAACGATGATTTTCGGGCAGAGCAACCCCACGGCCCTCATGCTCGCTGCCGAGAAGATCGGCATCAGACAAGTTTTCTACCGCACCGAGAACGCAGCGGGCGTGATGGCGGACGGCTACTCACGAATCTCCAATCAGATTGCTGTCGTCGCGGCCCAAAACGGTCCCGCTGCGACGCTCCTTGTGGCGCCGATGGCCGAAGCAATGAAAGCTTCAATTCCGATGCTGGTACTGGTGCAGGAAGTCCCGGCCTCGAATCGGGATCGCAATGCCTTCCAGGAGCTCGACCACTTCGCTTTGTTTGCGGGAGTCTCGAAATGGACTCGACGCATAGACGACCCGGCACGCGCCGAAGATAATGTCGACCTCGCCATCACCGTGGCTAACAGTGGGCGTCCCGGGCCGGTCGTGCTACTGCTCCCTAAAGATGTTCTCGACCTTGACGCGCAGCCCAGCCGCTTTCATCGATCGCGAAATCTGGGTGGATTTCCTCTGGACCGTCCACGACCGGAGGCTAGTGCCGTGGCCCATGCCGCGGAACTTCTTGCGAATGCGCGCTCCCCTCTGGTCATTGCCGGCGGCGGCGTCCATATATCTCAAGCCATCAACGAACTGACAGCCCTTCAAACCCGAGCTCACCTCCCCGTCGCAACGACAAACATGGGCAAGGGCGCCGTCGATGAAACAGCCCCGTTGTCGCTTGGTGTCGCCGCAAACGTGACGGGCGAACACGGGCCAGCATATTTTCACTTGCCCCTTATCTCACAGGCGGACGTGGTGCTCCTTGTCGGGACGCGGACCAACGAGAACGGCACGGATGGCTGGAGCCTCACTTCACCGGACGCAACGTATATCCATATCGATGTCGATGGTCTCGAAGTTGGCCGGAACTATGAGGCCATACGTCTTGTAGGAGACGCCCGTTCGGCGTTGGCCGATCTGACCGCAGCCTTTGACCACGTTGACCTGACCAAAAGAGAGTCGGCGTCGACAGAGCTAACAGCAACCATCGCGGACGGCCGACGGAAGCATGCCTCTGCCGTGGAGACTCTAGTAACCTCCGACAGCACACCGATCGCACCGGAGCGCCTCCTCGCCGAGCTTGACACCCTTCTGAACCCCGAAGACATCGTCGTCGCCGACGCCAGTTACGCCTCGATCTGGGTGACCAGTTACCTCACGGCAAAACGAGCAGGCCAGCGTTTCCTCGTTCCCCGGGGCCTCGCCGGCCTCGGATGGGGCTATCCACTCGGAATCGGCGCGAAGCTGGCAAATCCCGAGGCACGGGTCGTGTCCATCGTCGGGGACGGCGGCTTCGCCCACGTCTGGTCAGAGGTGGAAACGGCCGTCCGAGAAAATATCCCGGTCGTCGTCATCATCCTGAACAACAAGGTGCTGGCTTACCAGCGCCATGCCGAGAACTACTTCTTCGGCAAAACCACGACAGCCATCGAATTCGCCCCGGTAGACCACGCCGCCATGGCCCGCACGGTCGGCGCACACGGCGTCACCGTACAGCATGCGGACGACATCGGCCCGGCCTTGAAATCTGCGCTCGAGTCAGACACAACTACGGTCATCGACGTAATCACCGACCCGGATGCATATGCGCCCGTACGCGCCTGGGATGAGAAACCAGGTCGAATCAACGCGGATTAGCGCAACAAACCGACTGCGGCGCGCGGACGACTTCGCGCTGGCTCATAACAAACTTCGCCCAAATGAGAGGCCGACAGATGTACAAAGAACGTGAGGCAGGGCTACTGGCAACGGTCCCGACAGGCCTGCTGATCAACGGCGAGTGGCGTCCCGCCGCGTCCGGGAAGACCTTCGAGATCGAGGACCCGGCCACGGGCAAGATCCTGTTGAGTATTGCTGACGCGGGTCCCGAGGACGGCGTTGCAGCCCTGGATGCCGCCGCTGCAGCGCAGGAGTCCTGGGCGAAGGTCCCGGCCCGGGAACGCGGGGAAATCCTGCGCCGGGCGTTCGACCTGGTGACGGAGCGGGCCGAGGATTTCGCTCTGCTGATGACCCTGGAGATGGGCAAGCCGCTGGCCGAGGCCCGCGGCGAGGTCACCTACGGCGCCGAGTTCCTGCGCTGGTTCTCCGAGGAAGCCGTCCGTGCCTTTGGCCGCTACTCCGTCTCCCCGGACGGTAAGTCCCGGCTGCTGGTGACGAAGAAGCCAGTGGGTCCGTGCCTGCTGATCACCCCGTGGAACTTCCCACTCGCCATGGCCACCCGCAAGATCGCCCCCGCCGTTGCAGCCGGCTGCACCATGGTGCTGAAGTCCGCCAACCTGACCCCGCTGACCTCGCAACTGTTCGCCGCCGTCATGCAGGAAGCCGGCTTACCCGCCGGTGTCCTGAACGTCATCCCCACCTCCACGGCCGGCGCCACCACCGGCCCGCTGATCAAGGACTCCCGGCTACGGAAACTCTCCTTCACCGGCTCCACCGAAGTGGGCCGCCGGCTCCTCTCGGACGCCTCCGAAACGGTGCTCCGGACCTCGATGGAGCTCGGCGGCAACGCTCCCTTCCTCGTCTTCGAGGACGCCGACATTGACGCTGCCGTCGCCGGGGCGATGCTGGCAAAGCTGAGGAACATGGGCGAGGCCTGCACCGCGGCAAACCGGTTCATCGTCCACGAGGCAGTCGCGGACGAATTCGCGGAAAAGTTCGCCGTGAAGATGGCGGATATGACCACCGGCCGCGGCACCGAGGCACACTCCAAGGTCGGTCCGCTGATCGACGCGAAGAGCCGGGACAAAGTCCACGAACTCGTCACCGACGCCGTGGCATCAGGGGCCGTTGCAGTGGCCGGTGGCGGACCGGTGGACGGTCCGGGCTACTTCTACCAGCCCACCATCCTCACCGGCGTCACCGAGAGCAGCCGGATCCTGTCCGAGGAAATCTTCGGACCCGTCGCACCGATCACCACCTTCTCCACCGAGGACGACGCCATCCGCCTGGCCAATAACACCGAATACGGGCTGGCCGCGTACGTCTTCACCAAGGACCTGAACCGCGGCATCCGGATGGGCGAACGCCTCGAGACCGGCATGCTCGGCCTGAACGCCGGAGTGATCTCCAACGCCGCGGCACCGTTCGGGGGCGTTAAGCAGTCCGGCCTGGGCCGTGAAGGCGGCCTCGAAGGCATCGAAGAATACCTCTACGCCCAATACATCGGCATCGCCGACCCCACACACACAGGAGGCAACAAATGATGTTTTCTAGGAAGAATCTACTAACAGCCACCGTGGTCGCCGCGGCACTGGCCCTCGCCGGCTGTAGCAACAGCACTCCGACAAAGGAACCCACTAACGAAGGAGCAAAAATGCCCGTAACTTTTGTAAACCCCGAAGGACTGGTTAACATCGACGTCTACCGGCAAGTGTCAGTCGCTACCGGCTCGAAGACGGTCTCGATCGCAGGCCAAGTCGCCTGGGACCGCGATGGGAACACGATTGGCAAAGGCGACCTCGCCGCTCAAGTCGAGCAGTGCTACCTCAATATCGGCACCGCCCTGTCCGGCGTCGGCGGGTCATTCGACGATGTCAGCAAAATTACTATCTACGTCGTCGACTGGACTCCGGACAAGATGGACAAATTCCTGGAAGGACGCTCCCGCGCAATAGCAAAGCTGGGCGTAGAAGCGGTTCCACCAGCCACGCTGATAGGCGTCGCGGCACTTGATGAACCTGACCACCTTGTGGAGATCGAAGCGACTGCAGTGCTCCCCTGACGGCGCTTGGAGTGCCCTGCGCATCCGGTCCTCTGTGTTTTCGCCTCGGCTCAGGCATCCAATTGTGGGGTGTTCGAGCGATGGCTGCTGGGCTCTGTCTCAGCACGATTGGCAATGCAGCTGCCCGGTTCGGCCCAGAGAGATCTGGACGCCCACATGCCGAAACGGGCGGCCGCCGTCTGCCGACGTGCAGGCCTGCAACGGAAAAAGGTTCAGACTCCTTCATTCCACCCAACGAGGGCGCCGATGCTGAAAACTTCGCTCGGACAATGGGGTGCGCCGGCCGCCAAACCCCGTCTCATCAATGACGGGCGTTGAATCAGAAGAAGCCTCCGCGAGGGTGCGGCCTCTGGCGTCCGATGTCAAGCGAGAGTAGCGTCGGCTAGAGAATTAGCGGTGACGGCAGCCGCACGGCTTCAGGCCTGGCCCGCTGTTGCCGCCTCCGAGGAGGTTGGGATGGCTGGATGGAATGCCGACACCGCGGCCGGACCGCTCGGCGCCGGGGCCGTCACTCTTGTCGAGGGGTCGTCATTCTGCATCTCTTTGCCGAACGGGGACATCCGCGCCGAACATCCGCACGGTCTGTTCGTCGGGGATACCCGCATCCTTTCAGGTTGGAGTCTCGCCATAAATGGCGAGCTACTTGAGCCGCTGGCGGCGGAGACGCAGGAACCATATAGGGCACTTTTTGCCGGTCGCGTTTCCCGCTCGGATGGATACGCCGACAGCCCCCTGATAGTGCAACGACTGCGTGAAGTGGGGGCAGGCATCCACGAGCGGATAACCGTCCGAAACTTTTCGTTGGAACCTGTCGAATGCGTGGTTTCCGTGAGGATCGAGGCAGACTTCGCCGACGTTTTTGAGGTGAAGGAGGCACGGATCCGGCGTCGCTGGGAAGAGAGCCGCCAGGCGGACCGCAGAACGCTGACCATTCAGGCTGTCTGGAACGACATCAGGAAGGGTGTTGTAATCGAGGCATCCGGGGCGGACGTTACGCCCGAAGCCCTGACATACCGTGTGTCAATCGCGCCGCGTGGCAAGTGGAGCACGGTCGTCACAGTCATGCCCGCGACTGAGGTAGCCGATGCCGCGTCATTTGTCCACGCCGACGGAGGCGGCTTGTCCCCTCGGGACCGGCGCTGGCAGGACTGGGTGGCCAAGATTCCGATTCTCCAAATGGGCAACAAATCCATCGAACGGACTTTGCGGCGCAGCTACGACGACCTGGGTGCACTTCGCATCGAGGACCCGGACCATCCGGAGCGTGTGGTGGTGGCCGCGGGGGCGCCATGGTTCATGACCCTGTTCGGAAGGGACTCACTGTGGGCCTCACTCATGGCCCTGCCAGTGGATCCGTCCCTCGCCCTCGGAACGCTGCAGACCTTGGCAGACCGGCAAGGCAAGGTCGTGGATCCGATGAGTGAGGAGGAGCCGGGGAAGATCCTGCACGAAGTAAGGCTCGATGTCTCCAGCGGACTTTCCCTGGGCGGCAAGTCCACTTACTACGGAAGCGTCGACGCCACGCCGCTCTTCGTGGCGATAATTGGATCGGTCAGCCGCTGGGGGTTCGACAAGGACACGATTACCGCGCTGCTTCCCCATGCGGACCGTGCCCTGGGGTGGATCCGGGACTACGGGGACAAGGATGGCGACGGGTTCGTCGAGTACGAACGCCTCAACCCCAAGGGCCTGATCAACCAAGGTTGGAAGGACTCCTGGGACGGCATCAACTTCGCGGACGGAACCTTGGCCGAACCGCCGATCGCGCTGTGCGAGGTGCAGGCTTACGTCTACATCGCCTATCTATCGCGGGCATGGATGGCATACGACGCCGGTGACACGGCTTTCGGGGACGAACTCACTGACCGCGCTGCGCAGCTTAAAAAACGATTCAACGAACAGTTCTGGATCCCCGAGCGCGGCTACTACGCCATCGCCCTCGACGGCAAGAAGCGCCAGGTCGACGCCTGCGCATCCAACATGGGCCACTGCCTATGGTTCGGGCTTGTGGATGAGGACAAGGCCCCACAGGTCGCTGAACGCTTGATGTCTCCCGAGATGTTCAGCGGCTGGGGCGTGCGCACTCTGGCTAGCGACATGGGCGCCTACAACCCGGCCAGCTACCACAACGGCTCAGTATGGCCGCACGACAACGCGATCATCGTCGCCGGCCTGCTGCGGTACGGCTTCGTGGCGGAGGCACAACGGATCTCCACCGCCCTCCTGGAGGCGGCCGAGTACTCCGACGGCCGCCTCCCGGAACTGTTCTGCGGCTTCGGCCGGGACGAGTTCGCCAGACCCGTTCCCTACCCCACGGCCTGTTCACCGCAGGCCTGGGCAGCGACCACACCGATCCATCTCGTAACGAGCCTGATGCAGTATGACACCCACGTGTCCCGCGGAGGGTTCTGGATGAATCCCGTACTCCCGGAATCCTACGGCGATCTACACATCACCAACGCGCCCATGGCCGGCGGCCGAATCACCATCGACATCGCAAATTCAGTCCCAACCATCCAGGGACTGCCCGAAGGATTGGTGTTCCATCAGGGCCACCGGCCGTGGATGACAGAACTCGTGGACGAAGCCAGCCAGCGTCGAAAGACTTGACGTCCCGGACCGCGCACCCCAAAAAGCCAGCCACACCCGGGAGTAGTGCCAAACCAGTGCCGGCTCATTCTTCGTCATGCCCCGAGCCCATGCTGCTCATGGTGTTGGGCGTTCACGCTTCGCCGGGAGCATCAGCCAACACGAGCCAGCGGATGCAGCTCGGAGTCCGACTCAACATTCGGCCGGGTATGCACCATCTTGAAGAATGTGTCTGACTGGGCTGCCGTCAGATACTGGAAGCTCTGTGGGGGGCGAAGGGTCGTGCCGAGTTCCGACAGGGGGACGGGTTCAGGGAATCGGCCGGCTGTCTCGACCAGGATCCCTGTTCCGTGCTCCCGCTGGTCGTAGTACTCAAAGAACCTGCTCTTTGAAATACCACCAACTGCACGGAATGTGGACCAGAGCCTCTTCGGGGACATGGTCTTCTGCCCGCGGACGGCAAACCAACCAAGAAGGGAGCCAACAGGCATCGTGGCATATATCAGAACGTGGCTGACGTCATCGGCGACGCCGCTTACGGAACTCAACAACCTTCTCGCCGGAGAGAATCGCATTGGCAAACTCCGGCCTGATAGACATCAGTGCTACCCTTCCTGGAGCGTTCTTGCCCACTGAATTCCTTCCTCTGATTTGATTTGGGCGATGGATTGCGGGGACTCTTCCATGACTCCCAGCATTTTGAGGTTTTCGCGGGACACTGGCGCCTCCAGCACTTGGTCAAGCCTGAATTTGACCGCCAGCACTTCCTTGGCGCACATCTTCTGGAGTTCCTCGGCACGGTATACAGTGCGTGCTCCGGCGAAACTCAGCACGTCGGCCAGGACGCTGGTGCGCCGCGTTACCTCAACGACGCCGACAGCCTGCACAGCCCGCCTTTCGTGCGTCCGGAGGAAGAACAGAGTGTCGCCCGGCTCCAACGCTTTAATACCCGAGTGGCAGATGTACACCTTACGGATCGCGTTTCCATAGGTCGAAATCAAAGAAAGACTGCTGTGGTTCGGACGCAGGGAAGAGCATGCTGTGGAATACCGGAATGAAAGGGACGAGGAATGCCCTGTTCACACGCCGCTTTCCAGGGCCGTAGGGCCTGTTGTACTCAAGGGGGTGCTCAGGCGGCTCTTGGTCACCGGTGGGCTCCAGGATCTTGCCGAGCACAATTTGGCCGGACGGCCCCGGTTTGGGACCCAAATCGAAGAAGCCGAATTCCCTCAGCATCGCGAGCAAGGGCTCTTTGTCCAAGGAAGCCTCGATGAAGCAGGTGTCAGCCCGCATCGACCGGATGCGGGCTATGACAGCTTCCAGCAGTGTCTCTCCCAGTTTCTTACCCTGGTTGGCTTCGGCAATCTTGAAGGTACAGATCTTCACGCTGTTCGCGGTCAATCCGGACACTTCCGGTTCCTGACGATCGAGGACCGCCAGGCCACGGATATCCCTGCCGCCCCCTATGACCAGACAGGTCCGTCTTTCGGCAACCACTTTCTTCCACCAGCTGGAAAAGTCCCCATAATCAGCTCGAAGTGAATCAAAGAACGGTTGGACCGGATCTATGGTGTGAGGCTGGACGTCATCGACCGAATAATGAACTGGCAGCTGCCCCGACAGTGCCGTCAAAACCCTGGAGCTTCCGGTCCTCAGTTATCAGCCAGGTGGCGGCGTTACGCTGCAGTGTAAGAAGCAGCGCGGCGTCCACACCATCGTTACTGTGAGCCCCCAGATCCGCCGCATAACCTGCCTCATTCAGGAACCCTTTGGTGAGTTCAACACGTCCCAACCGCGGATACTTCTCCAACTGACGGCGCCGGCGGTCCCTTAGCTGACGATCCTGAATCCGCGAGATGTCATCAAATTGATTCTCCACGATGGAGATCTTGCCGCCGGCGTCCAGAACAAGGCGATAAACATTCGACGCCGACTGGCGGTTGACGTGATCTGCATCCTCATCACCCTCGATGGCGAGAACAATATTTGTGTCCATCAGGACGCGCAGGTCCCCCATCTGCCCCGTGCGGCTTCCCATTTTCTCCCCAAGCTCTCGAATGCGGCAGACCATCCGCGTTGTCCTTGCTGCCTACGCTACCGAGCTGACCTCACACTTGCCCTTTGCCACGGCGGCGGGGCAGAAAGTGACTGTAGAAGGGCCGACGGCCAGCGGGGCCGCCTTAGTGCCGAAGACAAGACCTACCCCCAGCCGAGCGCGACGTTCGTCTTCGAGAACTGTGTGCTGCATGGCAGGCGGTCCCAAGACCACTAATGAGCATCCAGACTCCGAGGGGAACGGCCGCTGATCACTCGGTTCCAGCACGTCCGTAGACAGCGCCAGCGCGGCGACGTTTGACGGCTACCGTGCAGGCGCTGGAACTCTGCAGGGCCGCGGGCATGGTCTCGTCGAGCCGGGTCGCGCTGGACGGGACGAAGGTGCGGGCCAACGCATCCCCGCCGCAAGGTGATGAGCTATGCCCGGTTGACCGAGAAGGAGAGGATCCTCGCAGCGGAAGTCTCCGATCTGCTCGCCGACTCCGGGGCCGGGGACAGGGCAGAGGACGCCCGGTTCGGGGCCGACAGCCGACCGGCAGTCACGGCTGGTAAAGATGGCTGCGGCCCGCAACAGCTCGAAGACGCAGCAGCCAAAGCACGCAAAGGCGGAGCAGAAAGCCCGGGATCGCGGCGATGGCGACGGGACTGCTGTGGCCAAAGGCAACGAAGCCGCGGCCAAAGCTGAACCCAATCCCACTGCCCAGCGAAACTTCACCGACCCGGACTCCCGGATCATGAAGACCGCCGACGGGTCCTACCACTACTGCCACAACGCCCAGGCCGTGGTCGACGCCGACCACCAGGTCATCGTCGCCACCCGCGCTGAACAACATCGCAGTGGACGCGCAGCAGCTGGTCCCGAAGACCGAACGCACCGCCGAGACCCTGGGCCGGATGCCCGCCCAATGTACCATCGACGCCGGATGCTGCTCGGCGGAAAACCTCGAATACATCCGGCAGATCGAGGCCTCCAGCGAGGGCGGGACGAAGTCCTTCATCGCGACCGGCCCGCAAACACGGCGAAAAGGTTCCCGACGCACCTCGGGGCAGGATTCCGGCCAACGCCACACTACGGGAACGGATGGCGAGGAAACTGAAAACCAAGAAGGGCCGGGCCGCCCGGCGCAAAGCGATCATCGAACCGGTCGTCGGCCAGATCCGTACCATCAAGGCAAACACGTCCTCCTGCTCGGGCTTGAGCAAGCCGCCCCCGAATGGGAGCTCCTGACCGGTTGCCACAACCTGCTCAAACTCTTCAAACACGGGAAAACACGGGAAAACACCCGGATCCTAGCCACCGCAGGAGCCTAAAGGAACGACGGCGGAGCCCCGGAGGCACTGACAGGACCCACGACCACCAACCAAGCTGACCGGTCCCCGCGTTCACACCGAAAACCGTCAGGAACCAAGGCCGGCACCAGCAAGCAAGGTCACGAACTGTCAAGCCACCAAACCACTACAGACCCGCGCTCCTAGCCGGCTTCATGTCCATGGCCACTTTATGAATCAAGGTTCACTAAGGCGAATCTTGGACGGCCTTCCGGAGATTTTGGCGGAATCCAAACGATCCGCAAGTGACGGCTGTGCCTCCCGATGGAACACGATGCTGTCGGGCAACCCAGTGACCGTAATCTCGTTGCCCACTACGTCGATAGTGACCCGCGATCGGCCAACAGGCACGTTCTCAGCGTGGAGGTCCCCCCAGGTGTCTGGCAGGACTGGGTCTATCCAGATGCCGCCCTGGGATAAGTGCGCATCGTAGCGGCCCAGATACCGGAGCAACATCACCGGGGCGGCTGAAGACCAAGCCTGCGGAGAGCAGGCCGTCGGGTAGGGTATCGGTTTCGGGTAGCCCGAGCGGCTGTATCCGCAGAACAGTTCGGGCAGCCGGTTCTCCGTGTACGCGGCTGCTTCCATCAGCGCTGAGGAGAGCCGCTGCGCCTCCTTTACGAAGCCGTACCGCATAAGCCCTGCAACTATGAGCGCGTTGTCGTGCGGCCAGACGGACCCGTTGTGGTAGCTGACCGGGTTGTAGGCGCCCATGTCCGTTGCCAATGTCCGCACTCCCCAGCCGCTGAACATCTCCGGCGACATGAGACGCTCGACAACCTGGGGCGCCTTGTCCTCATCCACGATGCCGGACCACAGGCAGTGCCCCATGTTGGACGCGCACGCGTCGACCGGCCGTTTGTCCCTGTCGAGCGCAATCGCGTAGTAGCCGCGGTCCGGCAACCAGAACTGCTCATTGAACTGTTTCTTCAGCCGCCGGGCACGTTCCCGGAGATCAACTGCGAGAGCCCTGTCTCCGGCGTCGTACGCCATCCACGCCCGGGCGACGTATGCGCTGTAGACATAACCTTGTACCTCGCACAATGCGATGGGTGGCTCTGCGAGGTGGCCGTCGGCAAAATTGATTCCATCCCAGGAGTCCTTCCAGCCCTGGTTGATGAGACCGTGGTCGTTGAGGCGCTCATACTCGACGAACCCGTCCCCGTCACGATCCCCGTAATCCCGGATCCAGTCCAGCGCCCGGTCCGCGTGAGGTACCAGCGCCGCGACATCATCCGCGGCGAGTACCCAACGGCTGACTTCCCCAAGCAGGGTCACGAACAAGGGAGTGGCGTCAGCAGTACCGTAGTAGGCGGATTTGCCGCCGAGTGCCAGACCCGTGCCGACCCCGAGGCGGACCTCATGGAGAATCCTTCCGGGCTGTTCCTCTGTCAGAGGATCCACCACGTTGCCTTGGCGGTCGGCCAAAGTCTGCAGTGTGCCGAGGGCCAGTGACGAGTCAAGTGTAAGAATCATGAAGGAGCTCAGCAGCGAGTCCCGCCCAAACAGCGCCATGAACCACGGCGCTCCGGCGGCAACGACCATCCGGTCCGGATGCTGCGGATCAGTTATCCGAAGGGCTCCGATGTCACCGAAACTGCGCTGTATGGTTCGTTCGACGGACCGGTTCCCCATCCGAAGTAATGGGGTCGCGGCTTCCCAGGCCTGCTGTCGGAGGTTCTGGGGTGAGATGGTATCCCTAGAAGGGGCGAGGGTCGGATGCTCCGCCAATCCGGCGAGCTCCATCCTCGGCGTCACGGTCACGCGCATGCTCCATTCCCCATGTGCGGGGATAACAGTGCGGAAGCTGAGTCCATCGGTTCCGATGTCGGCTCCAGATGCGGCCACCATGATGCCCTTCCGCACGCCCTCCCAAATCCCCTCGATGGACAGCGACCCGTTCTTGGGCCGCCGCGTCCCACTGCCGATGGATCCGCCCGTCTTTGACTTCAAATAGGTCTGCGAAGTCGACATCCACCGAGAGCGCTACTTCGCAGTCGGTTTGCTGAGGGGCATAGTTGCGGATGGTGATGTCCTCGACAATGCCGGCGTGCACCTCGCGGCTGCGCTCCACCGTCAGTGGACTATCGGCCCGGCCGTTGGCAGACGGGATCGTTCCTATGTAGGTCCCCTCATACGGTGCACCAGCCCATGCGGCCAGCGGCTCCAGCGACCGGCCGTTAACAGTCAGGCACCAGCGGGACAGGATTCTTGTGTCCTCGTGAAAAACGCCATGGGGGTGATGTGGAAAAATGTCCCCGTTCTGGAGCGAAATACAGAAGGACGAGCCTTCCACCAGAGTTAGGACCCCTGCCCCAGTCGACCCCGCCGCGTTCTCTGCATTCCATCCGGTCATCGTTGACTCCTTCGAAGGTTTCACTCAGAGCCGAATCTACGCCGTCCTACGGAGTTCCGGCCAGCGAAACCACGCCCTTCCCTGGGGCCAGAACAATCTCCGGATCACTGCGGGAGGTGGACGTATCCAGGGGCGCATTGTGGGCGATCCTGGTTGCTATCCAGTCTGCAACGAGCCGGGCGATTTCGTCAGAGTTGGCTTCAAAGATCAGTCCGTGGCCGTTCCCCTCTATCCCTTGTTCAGGCAGATGGATCCATTCCACGGAAGCGCCTGCGGTTTGGAGAAAGTCGACGACTTGCGGGGCGAAGGCTGCGAAGACAGATGCGCCCCCTGTGAGGACCGCAACGGGCGTCCCTCTCAAAGCCGGGATCTTAAGTGTTCCGGCTGCGGCGTTGAAGGCTTCCTCGGCACTTTCACGATCGGGTTCGTAGGTCATGGGGGCGGCCGTCAGTCCCCAGTCCAGCCGGCCAATTCCAGGGAACTCGGCAAAGGCCGGCCCTATCGGTTCCACCGCGACGATCGCCTTGACGAGGTCCGGGCGTTCGTTGGCAGTGAGCCAGCCCGCGGGTGCGCCGGCGGAATGCGTGACCAGGACGGCGGGGCCGGTCAGGTCCAGGAGGCGGCCCAGACGCTCGGCATCCATTCTCTGGGACTCCGCGAGGTCCTCTGGCAGGGGGCCCATCGCGGCGACCAACTGATCAACTTCGTCCGATTCACTGGTGCGGGAGTATGACCATTGGGTTTGCTCGGTGGCTGCGTCGTCGGGATAGAAGAGCGACTTGGCGACTTCGTAAGGGAACGGCGCCCCCATCTCGCCAACCACACCGGGATGATAGGGGGATCGTCCGTGGCCAGGGCGGTCAACCACGTACACAACGAAACCGGCCTCGACAAACCTGGTCGCCCAGCCTGGCCGTCCATCGGGCGTGCCGGTCCAGTCCGTTCCCTGCCCACCCCCTCCGTGGATGAGGACCAGCGGGCAGGGATGGATTACCGTCTCGGGCGCCTCCCACGATGCAAAGAGCGGCGCGCGTTGAAGGGTGCCGTATGTACCGGAGATTTTTTCGCCGGCAATCCAAATCTGACCCCGTCTTGAGGTGATGAGCGGGTTGGCGGCACGATGGGGAGCAGTTGTAGGTCCCATGGGGAAACTTCCTTAGGTCGGGTTGCTTCTAGGCGCCTTTGGGGGCAAGGACGATGTCGAAGCGCGTACGGGCCCAGGTCTGGTTGCCGAGGCCGCGGCCGTCGGGAGTGGGACTGCCGGGCGCCTGCTGTTCGAACTTCTTGATGAGGGATTCCTTTACGCCGAACACGGAGTCGCCAATCTCAATCTGGGGGTCTCCGTCCACGAAGATGTGCGTCACGATGGTCCGCAGGCCGGGGGCGGTGACCATGAAATGCAGATGGGATGCGCGCATAGGGGACCTGCCCACGGCCTCGAGCATTTTCCCCACCGGTCCGTCGTGCGGGATCGGGTAGGGGGTCGGGGTGAGTCCCCAGAACGCGTACTTGCCGTTCTCGTCGGCGAAAAGGTGGGCCCGTCCGGCGACCCTTCCGTCGGTGTACTGGACGTCGTAGAAGCCGTCGTCGTCCGCTTCCCACACTTCGATGCGCGCCCGTGGAACCGGGTTCCCGTCGGTGTCGGTGACGGTTCCCTCGACCCAGCAGGGCTGGCCTGCCGCACCGCCGGCTATGTCGCCACCAGGCGGGATTTCGGGTGCGTCGTCCACAAAGAAGGGCCCGAAAACTGTGGCTTCGGTGGCGGCGGCGACGCCGGTGTGCATGGTGTTGTTGATGGCGATGGTCTGCATCGACAGGCCCAGCACGTCCGAGAGCAGGATGAATTCCTGGCGTTTGGCATCGGTGATGTGGCCCGAGGCGGTAAGGAATTCGATCCCGGTGTTCCACTCGTCTTCGGTAAGGCGTACTTCACGGACGAAGTTATGCAGGTGCCGGGTCAGGGACTGCATGATCTCTTTGAGGCGAGGATCTTCAGTCTTGTGGAAAGAAGCGACGACGGTGTCCACGAGTTGTAGCTCGACGGCGGCCTGCTCGGAGGAGATCGGTTGTGCTGATGAGGGTGCGGTCATAGCGGGTCCTTAGAGTCCAGGTGTGGTGCCGGACCAGGCAGCGGTCAGGAGCGCTTCGAGGTTCTCGACGGTGACGGTCCGCGGGTTCGAAGCGGGTATGAAGGGCAGGATGAGTTGTGCGGCTTCGGGGATGTTCTCCTCGGCCAAGCCGTAGTCTTTCAGCGCGGTGGGCGCATCGAGAGCCGCGCGCAGGGCGCTGAGCCCCTCAACGGCGGTGTCAGAGCCGAACGCCGCTGCGATCCGCCGCTCGGCCTCCGGTGCGAAGGGTGCGTTGAAGGCGAGCACGTAGGGAAGCACGGCGGCGTGGGTGTGGGCGTGGGGCATGTTGTATGCCCCGCCCACGACGTGGCAGATCTTGTGGTGTATCCCCGATCCTGCCGAGGCGAAGGCCACGGCGGAGAGGTACGCGCCATAGAGCGTCTCCTCCCGCCCGTCGCGGTCGTGTAGATCTCGCTTGATTGTGCGCAGCCCACGGTTCAGGGCCCGGATGCCCTCCGCGGCCAGCGTCTGGTTGATGGGGTCGGCCCGGGGGGCCCACATCGAGTCAACGCAGTGCGCGAGTGCGTTCAGGCCCGAAGCCACCGACAACCCCACGGGCAGTGCCAGCGTGAGGCGAGCGTCGTAAATGACGGTGACCGGTAGAACCTTATCGTCGACGCCGGTGGTCTTCCGGGCGTCCATGGTCAGACCCCAGACGTTGGTCGCTTCGGAACCCGCATAAGTAGTTGGCACCGCGACGATGGGCAGGCCCGAGGTCATCGCGATGGCCTTGGCCAGGCCGATGGTGGATCCGCCGCCGACGCAGACCAACAGGTCGATGCCAAGCTCGGCTGCGGCGGCGCGGCCCTTCTGCGCCTTCTCAAGCGGGACATGCGGGGCCACGTCGGCGTAGTTCAGGGCAACGTCGACGTCCTTCGTGATGCTTTCCGCAACCGCGGACTGGGATGTAGATGCAATGACCATGACCCTTTGCGCCCCCAACCGCGCGATCTCGGAGGCCAGATTCTCCCCGGCCTGCCCGGTCCCGAACAGCACACGCTGCCCGAGGGTGGTGTGCTCGAACGTCAGACTCATTTCCGCTTCCTACCCAACGACCGAGGCTTCGCTCAGCGAATGCCAGGCGCGATTGTGGTAGACGAGCGGGCGGGTGCTTTCCGCATCGTGTTCGATCTGGTCCGGAACGCTAACCTGAAGCACCCGGGCGGTCACGACGGTGGAGTCCCCGGCCTCCATCCGGTTGACGATCCTGCCGCGCAGCCACGCGTTGGCGCTGTGAAGTATCGGTTCTCCCGTGACAAGTCGGGACCAGGTCGATGTGTCGGCGAAGCGGTCGATGCCGCTGGTCGCGAACGTCTGGGCCAGTTCGAGCTGCCCGGCTCCCATGAGATGGACGACGATGGTCTCCGCATCGCGGATGGCTGGTGTGGACGAGGAAAGCGTGGAGAGCGAAAAAACCAGCAAAGGGGGGTTCGCCGAAACGGAGAACACCGAGCTCGCGGTGAGCCCGACCGGCCCGTTGACGCTCTGGGTGGTGATGACCGACACGCCGGCCGGATGGTTGCGGAAGGCGGCCTTGAAGTCGTCGGCGCTGACCGTTTCCGCGAATGCCGAGGCGGGACCGGCTGCGGGCCGGACTTGGTGTGCGGATTGAGATGTCATGGTCGCTCCTGGAAAGTGTGGGGTCGGTGCGGTGTGTAGGCTCTGCGTGGGCAGGCTGGTGGCTACTTCTTGACCAGGTTGAAGTAGCTCCACTGGGAATCCTCGGCCAGGCCGGTCAAGACCTTGCCGCAGTTCTGCAGGACGACCGGACCAGATGTGACGTGCTGCGTCCCGGCGTGCATGTCCCGGAAAAAGCGCTGCAGGTCTCCCGAACGCAGGGCAGCGGTGGCCGCCCACTTGTAGACGGTCATGCAGACATCGTGCGCGGACCAGGTGGCGTTGTTCAGCGCCAGCCGCGTGAGTGTTTCCTGCTCGCGGGTGAGTTTTTCGCCGCGGCCGAGAGTGACCTCGTTGCCGGACCAGACCTCGAAAACGAACGCCCGGGCGGAGCGGAGCTTCGCCTCGGCCTGGGCATACTCCGCGTAGTACTGCTCAGTGTCCACGCCGGCGCCGGGGCTGCCGGTTTTCTTCTGCGCCAGTTCACGCATCTCATCGAGCAGGCGGCGTGCGACGCCCAGGGCCCACCCGGCGTGGTTGATGCCGGACATGTTCGCCAGCCCCATTTTGTAGAGCGCTCCGCCGTTGAGAGGTTCCATAGTGGTAGCTGTGTAGGTGAACGCCGTCGGGACGAAGACGTCCTCGCAGACGTAATCGATGCTGCCGGTGGCCTTCAATCCCATGACATCCCAGTTGTCGA
Source organism: Arthrobacter sp. StoSoilA2 (assembly GCF_019977195.1). Classification (NCBI taxonomy): domain Bacteria; kingdom Bacillati; phylum Actinomycetota; class Actinomycetes; order Micrococcales; family Micrococcaceae; genus Arthrobacter; species Arthrobacter sp. StoSoilA2. The sequence continues at coordinate 2,081,929 of NZ_AP024643.1, read as the reverse complement.
TGAGCGTGGCCTGCTCCTTGGGGAGGGTAAAGATGAGGGCCCCACCCGTTTCCTCCACGATTGCGGCCGTGTGGATCCAGGAGGCCTCGGGCATGCCGGAGGCGAAGCTCCACGACCCGGTGAGCCTGTAGCCGCCCTCTACCTCGGTGGCCTTGCCCATGCGAGTGCCCTGCCCGGCTATCAGCGAGTAGCCGCCGTCGGGAAAGATCGTCCCGATAGCCTCGGCGCCCAGGTACGCGGCCGTGGTTCCTGTGATCATCTGCAGCGCCATGACGACCCAGCCCGCGGAGGCGTCGGCGTAGGCCACGGTTTCAATGGCCTCGATCACCTGCCGGGGCGAGGCCTCGTAACCGCCCACGGACCGCGGGATTCCCAGCCGGAAGATGCCAGATTCGTGGAGGGCCGCGGTCACTTCGTCCGTAAGCTGGCGCCCGGCCTCGTTGGCCTCACCGTTGGCCTTGAGCACCGGGGAGATGGCGTGGAGCCGTTCGAGCAGATCGGAAAAATCGCTCATTTCGTGCAGCTGGTTTGTCTCTTCGACGAGTTCCTGCGTCATGGTATTTTCCTCACATCTGTGTGTATGGGGCGCTTCAATGAGTGTTGCAGCTCACAGTCTCGGCTGACCTGGCATGGCGCGAACCGGCAAAGTACATGGCAGAACGAGACAAGGCGGGCCGAAAACCGGGGGGCGTGCGGTCCCCCCGCGGGGGCTACGGCTGGCGTGCCCGGCCCCGCTCCCTGGCCTCGCGTGCGGTGAATCCGAACTTGTTCCTGAAGGCCCTGGAGAAATGCGCCGCCGAAACGAATCCCACGGAGGCGGCAATGTCGCCGACCTGCACGTGCCCGGAACCCGTCTCGGTCAGGAGCTGATACGCCCGCTCCAGGCGGGTGTCCATGACGAACCGGGCGACGGAGGATTCCTCCACTGCGAACACCCGGGCGAGGTGCCTGTCGCTGATGCCCACGGCGCGGGCGATGCTCGAGGTGGTGAGGTCCGGGCGGTGGAGGTTTCTGCGGATAAAGCCCTTGGCCGTCAAGAGGTAAGCCTCCTGACTCGCGGGCCCGGCGTTCGACCCGACAAGGAGCCCGAAGAGATCAAGGGCTTCATCTTCCAGCAACGGTTCGGGGGCTGACGTGGACCGAAGGGTGCCTTGAATGACCCGGGCCAATGTGCGCACGTGCTCATCGGCCGCGGCGCTCTCCCTGCCCCTGAGCACGCGGGGCCTACCCGGGCTGCTGCCTCCGGTGTTTGCCCGGAAGACCTCGCGGGGCATTTCAAGGATGAGCTGCCTCATGGGCGTGTGGAACCCATACATGAAAGGCCGGTCGGCGTCATACAGAATCGCGTCACCGGCCCCCAGGGTCTCGAACCCGTCCTGATGGTAGTAGAAGGCGTTTCCCTCGAGGAGCAGGCACAACAGGACCGAGTCCGCGGGAAGCTGCCTGATCTTGGAGGCAGCACGTTCGATGATGTGGTCGTTGCCGTAGATCTCGGTGAACCTTAGCCGGCTCAGGCTGAGGTTGTACATGGTGCTGACCACACTGTCCTTGGCCAGTGTCGACACATTCAGGCCGATCAGCGACCGCTCGTTGCGTTCCTCCCACAACCCCACCCGGTGACTCACGGGAGCCTTCCTAGTGGAGAACACACTCACCGCAGGCGGCGTTCTCGTTTTAGCTCCGGTTTCAGATGCACCGCTTTCGATCGCGAGTTTAGACATCATTGTCGGACTCCTGGAATGCTCATTAAAAATCCGAATCTAGGTCAACGTGGTTCAGTTGGTGGGATGCTTGTTGGCCCAACCTGAAGCGACCGAAGCTCGGGCCCATACTTTCGTTTATCGTTTAGGTCTCATACCACCATCCGAACCAGGCAGCTGAGAGGAGGAGACGACCTTCTGGCCCCTCCCTCTCGGCAGATAGCGGTGGGAGCAGGGGGTGCCCTGTAGTCTGCCGTCCTCGTTCGGTATGTCCGACTCCAGTTGTCTGGTCCGGTACAGGCTGGAGGGAACACGCGGCGTCTTTCATCCTGCGGGCACTAAAGGTGGAGTGATGGCACAGTCGTCCGTCAAAATCACCGGGCATCTCTGGCCCCAGTTGCAGCCAGATAGCGCGAAGCCACCTGGGGGATGAGCGCCGTGGCCTCAGCGTCATAGGGGCCAAACATTTCAAGCTCGGCCGGAATGCGCTGTTGGTTCGCTTGCGAACGCATGGCGCCGCGGGTGTTGCCTCCTCTTGAGGCATTGATTATCCGCCGAGACTTCATGGCGGTTCCTTCTTTCTTATGAGTGCTGCCTTGAGCGATGACTCAAAGGAGGCGGAATGCCTCTGTCCTTAACCGTAGGAGGAGGCCGTAGCGCGAGATGTCCTAAGATCGCAGATAGCTGTCCGGTCCTCGCCGGGTCCGTGCCTACGCGCCCATGATCGTATTTCAACTCAGGTAGACATGATCGATGGGCGGGTAGTCGTACGGCGCATCGGGGGGAATCCACGCTGTGTAACCGCATTCCTTTTGAAAGAGTGCCCTCGGTTCGACCCATCCCCGTCGTAACCACAGCATGTCGCCGGCAGGCGTGACTGCCTCGACCAATCCGATGCGAACAGGTCGGCCGTTCCTTCGAATACAAATGATGCGGCCCGCTAAACAAGTCCAGTCTTCGATGTATGCGCTCATAATTTCGGCACCCTCTGATGTTCCCCACTCTCGGGGCTCTCTCGTTGTGATGGTTTCGTTTCGTCAGCGACCGGAAAGCGCCTCGGCCGTACTCACATTGCTGTCTGCTTCTGGACGGGTGCCCGAGCGTTCCGCGCGGGCGAGGACCTTTCGGACATGCCGCAAGATTGGTTCGTCCACCATGCGTCCTTCAAAAGCGAACACGCCGCCGGTCTTCTCTGCGGCGGCAAGGATCCGCCGGGCCTGCATAACCTCACTCTGCGTGGGAAGGAACGAGCTGCGGATGATCGGCATCTGTGCGGGGTGGATTGATACTTTCGCGGCAAATCCGCTTGCCTGTGCGTCGTCGGACTCCGTCTTCAATCCCGCAAGGTCAGCGAAATTTGTGTAGACCGAGTCAAGTGCGGGCTTTCCAGCCGAACCTGCCGCTAAGAGCACCTGGGAACGGGCGTGCAGGGCAATATCGCGATACTGTCCATTAGCCATTCGGCTGGTTACGCCGCCCAGCGAAGCCACCAAGTCTTCCGCTCCCCACATGAGGGCTACGACGTTGCCTTCCTCCGCAATGCTTGGCGCATTAAGGATCCCCTTGGCTGTCTCGCACAGAGCGATCACGGAGTAGCCTGCCAGCTTGACCAGGGAGTCCGCTGTCTCGGTCTTGGCCAGCATGATGTATCGGTAGCCGGTTTGTCTAAGCGCCCGCAGATCCAGCTCGAAGTCGCCTGTGTCCACTGGATTGACCCTGACGATGGTTCTGTTGGGATCCACGGGATTGTCGATGAGACTTTGTCTGGCGCTCTGCCGTTCGAGGGGAGCCACGGCGTCTTCGAGGTCCAGGATAATCGCGTCAGCACTGTCCATTGCCTTGGCGTACCGATCTGGCCTGTTAGCGGGGCAGAAGAGGATAGCTGGGCCCATGTCAAAAGCGGTCAAGGTTCCTTCCTTTCTGCCGGCCCAGACGCTTCGTGTGCTTCCCGGGTCCACATCAGGCAGGTGCGTGTCGCTTCGGCCACGACGACGGCGTCCTGGTTGCGTCCGGTGTGCTTCATGCTGGCTATCCCCTGACCTGGCCGGGAGGAGGACATTCGGACCTCCGTGATTTCGGTTTCGGTATAGAGGGTGTCGCCATGGAACATCGGGTGGGGAAATCGGACGTCGGTCAAGCCGAGCTGGGCGACGATCGTTCCCTCAGTCAGCTGGGACACTGATTGGCCGATCATAGTTCCGAGGGTAAAGAGCGAGTTCATCAGCCTTTGCCCGAAGGGCTGGGTGGCGCTCCAGGCGGCATCCAGGTGAAGGCCCTGATTGTTCATGGTCAAGGTGGTGAAGAGGACGTTGTCGGCTTCGGTCAGGGTGCGCCCGGGGCGGTGAACGTAAACGGTCCCCTCCTTCAGTTCATCCAGGTAAAGACCGCGCTGCTCTATGCGCTGGGTGTCAGTGATGTTCATGGAGTTATGCCTTCGCTTCAGCCATGTCCTTGGACTCTTCTTCCGTGTCGTTGCCAGTCGTCTCCGCTGGGAGGGGCTCGATGGTTGCCACGATCTGTTGGGCCTTGACCGGATCGCCGACTTTTAGGTTCAGCCTGACGATCCCGGTCATCGTGGCGTTGAGTTGGTGCTCCATTTTCATTGCCTCAATGGAGAGCAACGGCTGTCCCTCCTCGACGAAATCCAGGTCTGCCACGGATACGGCCATGGTAGTGCCTGGCATCGGCGAACGGACTTCCGGACAAGCCGCTCCGGGTTCCCGCTCGAGGGAGTTCAGGCGGCGTTTCACCAGTTCTCCACGGTCGACCTTCCTGGCAACCCCGTCCCAACCGTCGGTTCCAAGCCACACCGCCCCTTCGTCCGAGACCGCCGCCGACATCCGTCGGCGGATCCCGTTCACCGAGATCAAGCCGTCGCCAATGGTCCTGACGCGGAAGAGTTCCCCGTTGACCTCAAATGATTGACCATCCGATTCCTGCCTGATGGTGATCATGTGCGTTCCGCCGTCGGCGTCCAAATGGATCACGGTCCTGGCGTTGCCGCCTACCCTCCATGCGTCCTTACTTTTCCAAGGGTCGCCAACGAGTCCTTGTCGGCTCATGAGGGCGTGGGCAGCAATGGCCAGTTCCTCGCCGCCGAACGTCCTGAATTGCATCGATGAGATCTTGCGGTCAATCATCGTGGTGTCGAGGCGCCCGGCGGTGACATCCTCGTCACCGATGAGCAGCCGCAGGTACTCGATGTTCGTCTTGACACCCAGCAGCAGCGTTTCTGACAGGGCGCGGTCGAGTCTGCGGAGCGCTGTTCGCCTGTCACCGCCCCAGCTGATGATTTTGGCGATCATCGGATCGTAGTGCGGCGATACTTCCAGACCGTCGATGAGGGAGCTGTCTACCCGGATACCGGGGCCGGAGGGCTCCCGGATTTCAAGAAAACGGCCGATGGACGGTATGAAGCCTTGGCTGGGGTCTTCCGCGTAGACGCGCGCCTCGACCGCGTGTCCCTCCAGGGTCACGTTTGATTGGGCGATATCGAGGGTCTCCCCCGCCGCGATGCGCACCTGCCATTCGACCAGATCCAACCGTGCGCCGTGAACGCGCGCCACCTCCTCTGTCACCGGGTGTTCCACCTGAAGACGGGTGTTCATTTCCATGAAGAAGAACTCATCCGGGGCTTCATCGGAGACCAGGAACTCAACAGTTCCGGCACCCACATAGCTCACGGACCGGGCCGCTTCGACGGCAGCGGCACCTATGCGTTCTCGGATCTCGGTGCCGTTTGACAGGTTCTGGAGCAGCGGGGCGGGCGCCTCTTCGATGACCTTTTGGTGGCGGCGCTGAAGGGAGCACTCGCGTTCGCCCAGGTGGATGGTGTGGCCGTAGCGGTCAGCCAGGATCTGCACTTCGATGTGCCGCGGGGATCGCACCAGCCGCTCGAGGAAGAGGGTATCGTCGCCGAAGGAACTGCGCGCCACCCGACGGGCCGTTTCCAAGGCAGAGGGCAGGTCCTCGATTCGTTCGACGACATGCATGCCCTTGCCCCCGCCGCCGGCCGAGGGCTTGATCAGAAGGGGGAAACCGACCTTTTCAGCGGCAGCCATCAGCTGTTCATTGCTCAGGCCAGGCTCCGCGATCCCCGGCACTACGGGAACGCCATGGGTAATGACATGATTCTTCGAGCGAATCTTGTCGCCCATCATGTTGATCGAGTGGACGTCCGGTCCTATGAATGTAATGCCCTCGTCCTGCAACGCCCGCGCGAATGCGACGTTCTCGGAGAGAAAGCCGTAGCCGGGATGCACGGCCTGCGCGCCGGTTCGCCGGCAGGCATCGATGATGGCTTCAATGTTCAGGTAACTCTCGGCCGCGGGCGCGGAGCCTATGCAGACAGCGAGGTCGGCCTCCCGCACATGGCGCGCGTCGGCGTCCGCTTCGGAAAACACGGCGGCGGACCTGATTCCGAGCCGCCGCAGGGTGCGAATGACACGGCAGGCGATTTCACCGCGGTTGGCGACAAGGACGGTGTGGAACGTCCTTGGCATCTCGTTGTTGCTGATTCCTGAGGGTTGATTCATCGTCGTTCTCACATCCGAAAGAGGCCGAAGGAGGTTTCCGGCAATGGCTGGCGGGAAACAATATCGAGGGCCATCCCGAGGACACGCCGAGTGTCGGCCGGGTCGATTATTCCGTCGTCCCAGAGTCGGGCGGTTGAGTAGTAGGGGCTTCCCTGGTCTTCGAATTGCTGCTTGATGGGGGCCTTGAAGGCTTCCTCCTCCTCAATGGTCCACACGTCGCCCGCGGCCTCGAATTGCTCGCGTTTGAGGGTGGCCAGGACGCTTGAGGCCTGGTTGCCTCCCATGACCGAGATCCTGGCTGCCGGCCACATCCAGAGGAACCGCGGGGAATAGGCGCGCCCGCACATGGAGTAGTTTCCCGCACCGAAGGAGCCACCGATGACCACGGTCAGTTTGGGGACACGGGCAGTGGCGACCGCGGTGACCATCTTGGCACCGTTCTTTGCTATGCCACCGTGTTCGTAGTCTTTTCCAACCATGAATCCGGACAGGTTCTGCAGGAATAGAAGGGGAATACCGCGCTGATCGCACAGTTCGATGAAGTGCGCCCCTTTGAGCGCCGATTCGCTAAAGAGCACGCCGTTGTTCGCGACGACGCCCACAGGGTGCCCGTGAATGTGGGCGAAGCCCGTGACCAGCGTCGCGCCGTAATTGGCCTTAAACTCGTGGAATTCACTGCCGTCGACTAAGCCGGCGATAACCTCCCGAACATCATAGGAGGCATTGACGTCCACAGGGACCACCCCGTACAGGTCCTCCGGTTCGGTCAACGGCGGAAGGACAGCTTCTGACACCTGCCAGGCGGGGGACGCCGACGCTGGCAGGGTCGCGACAATATCCCGAACAATTTCCAAGGCGTGTTCATCGTTTTCGGCTAAGTGGTCAGCGACCCCGGAGATTTTGGTGTGGACCTCGCCCCCGCCAAGTTCCTCTGCCGTCACCACTTCGCCGATAGCCGCCTTCACGAGCGGTGGCCCGCCCAGGAAGATAGTGCCCTGGTTACGCACAATCACTGTTTCGTCGCTCATCGCCGGCATGTAGGCTCCGCCGGCGGTGCAGGAACCCATCACCGCGGCTATCTGCGGGATTTTACTCGCGGACATTTTGGCCTGATTGAAGAAAATGCGGCCAAAGTGATCCCTATCAGGGAAAACCTCATCCTGCCTGGGAAGGTAGGCCCCGCCCGAGTCCACAAGATAGATGCATGGCAGCCCATTCTCCAGTGCAATCTCTTGGGCACGAAGGTGCTTTTTTACCGTCATCGGGTAGTAGGTTCCGCCCTTGACCGTGGCGTCATTACAGACCACCATCACGTGCCGCCCATGGACCAGGCCGATGCCCGAGACCAAACCGGCACCGGGAGCATCACCGTCATACATTCCATTGCCGGCAAGAGGCGCTATCTCCAAGAATGGGCTTCCTTCATCCAGGAGCCGGTCAACACGTTCTCGCGGCAACAGCTTCCCCCGGCTGGCATGCCGCTGCCGGGAGCTCTCCGAACCGCCCAACGCTGCCTCCGCCAAACGCCCCTTTAGATCCTCGGCTAGCAACATCTGCCCGTTAGTGGCGACTGTGAAATTTCCTTGCGGCGATTCCACGCCACTGCTCAATGCATGCACCTGTTGTCTTCTCCAATTCTCAGGCATCGAGCCCGAACGAAATGAACCGCTGGCTGCGAAGCGGTAGCGCCGCCTGCAGATTGGGGGTTCGTGGTCAACGGATCAGACCGTACTGACGGAGCGCCCACGCTTGCCCGTGGGAGATCCAAATCCGTCAGGCTGCGTATCACCGCAGTTCTGATACCTGCGCAAAGGATGGGGAACCAATCTCCTCAACGCTCTGGGGGACGGCGATTAGTTTGCGCCGCATGATCTTGCCGCTGGAGGTCTTAGGGAGGTCTTCGACGAACCGAATCATTCGGGGGCGCTTATAGGGTGCCAGATGGGCGGCACAAAATTCGATGAGGTCTTTCTCACCGACCGTCCCGCCGTTTGTTCGCACAACATACGCGCAGGCCAGCTCCCCTTTCACCGTGTCGGGTACGGGGCCCACGCCCACCAGAGCAACTTCCGGATGTGCGCTCAGTACTCGTTCAATTTCGGCTGGATAGACGTTGTAGCCGCCAGTGATGATCATGTCCTTAAGGCGGTCCACAATGAACAGGTTCCCCTGCTCGTCCATACGGGCAACGTCGCCAGTGCGTAACCAGCCCGCTTCGTCCAGTACCTCGGCAGTAGCCTCAGGTTTTCCGTGATATCCCAGCATCACAATGGAACCACGGATCAGAAGTTCTCCAGCCTCGCCCCGGGCTGCTTCCCGGGCAGGGTCGGCGAGGTCCCTGACAGTGGCCTCCATACCAGGCAATGGGACACCAATTGATCCTCGGGGCCCTTGCGTATGAAGGGCGTGCGTGGTTCCCAGACCTGCCAGTTCGGTCATGCCCCACAGCTCAATCAATGGTGCCCCGGAGCGGTTTTCCCACCGTTCAATCGTCACGATTGGCATAGTTTGACCACCGACAGTACAACGAGTTAAGGAAGTCAGATCACTTTTTTCAATAGCCGGATCGGCAAGCATCGTAGCGTACATCGCCGGCACTCCCTCGAACATCGTCGCCTTGTGCTCGCCGATTAGTTCCAAGGCGTCCGCTGGTCGGAATCGCTCCATCAGCACCACCGTGCCTCCCACGAGCCACGTCGAATTTATCGCGACGTTCCCATACACATGGGGCGCCGGTAACGCCGTCACGACAACGTCACGGTCTTCACGTCCGTGCATCGTGGCCGTGAGTCCGAAATTGGTTGCAACCGCGCGGTTACTCTGTATAGCACCTTTCGGATGCCCCGTGGTGCCTGAGGTGTATCCGATCGTGCAGGGCATCTCTGGCTCGGGGGTGAAGACCGGAACTGCATAATCTCCTGATAAAAGCTCCGAGAACGACTCTGCCCCCTCGATACTCCCTCCAAAGGAGACGATTAGGCACTCGTGGGGGAGGTTCTGCGACGCCGCGATTACTTTGGCTGCGTCATCCTCGCCGACGAAGATCATCGCGGACTCGCAGTCCTCGAGAACGAACTCCACCTCTCGGGCTGTCAGCATGACGTTGATGGGATTGACCACGGCGCCTGCTTTGAGCGCACCGTGATACGCCACAAGCCATTCCCAACGGTTTTGGGAGTACAGCGAAACTACGCGCCCTGGTTGGATTCCACGCGCTGCAATGCCGGCCGCGACCTGGTTACTTGCCTCGTGGAGGTCGTTGAAGGTCATGGTGCGTGCCGCTGTGACCAGAGCGGCCTTGTCGCCGAACCGGCCTGCCACATATGGGAGGAGTTGGCCTGGACCATTGATCATTGTCGTACTTCTCTTCCTTGGCTTGGGTTGTCGGTAGGCCGGCTCTCGGGATGCAATAACTCCCCTTGTCCACTGAGCCTTCTTCTGTTCCTTGTAGAAGGACCGGACGGCTTGCTGCTGCGACAGGCAACTGCTTGGCGACAGGTCCACGGTTGGTGCAGCCCTGCTGGTAATAAGTGCAGGGGTTCAAAACGTTCACCCGCCCACGGCCGCCATCAGGCCCAGTCGTTCCGCAACCCAAGATCCTGCTTCTGCGATCGACAGGTCCGCTGCCGAAGAGCGTCCAGCCATGAACTGAAAGACATGCTGCTGGCCAGGAACAGTGTGCAGCTCTACTTCCACGCCTGCTTCCCGGGCCCGGTATGCAAACCGCTCCGCATTGTCGAGGAGCGCCTCGTCGAGGCTCGCGGTAAGGAAGACCGGAGGGAATCCGGCAAGATCAGCATGAAGCGGATTTACCAGCGGGTCCGTTCTGGAAGTGTCCGCACTGAGGTATGCCATCACCATCTGCTGGACCAACGGTCCCCTGACGAGGACGTCCTTTGCCGCATTGGTTTCCAACGACTTGCCGTTGCATTCAAGGTCAAACCACGGCGAGAAACCAATGATGGCCGCCGGCAGCGGCAGCCCCTTGTCCCGGAGGCGTACGACGGAGGAGACTGCCAGGCAGACACCGGCTGAGTCGCCAGCGAACGCGATGCCATCAGGGTCGACACCTTGGCTGCGAAGCCAGCCGTAAGCACCCTCGACGTCGTCGATCTGCGAAGGATATTGGTGCTCGGGAGCTTGACGATAGTCCAGCAGGAGGACCCGGCATCCCGCTGCTGCGGCCAGATGTCCGGCCAGCTTTCGATGACTGTTCACACTCTGAACGACGAACCCTCCACCGTGGAAGTACAGAATCACATGCCTCTGGTCCGCACCGGCAGGAATGCACCAGATACCTGGCCTGCCTCCGGCGTCCACCTCTTCATACGTCACGTTTTTCGGCTCGGCCGAAACACGGTGGATCTGGTCCAGAAGGGCCCTGTTAAAAACCAGGTCAATGTCCGGGGCCGCTGTCAACGCTGCGCCGCTGGACTGGTAGAACTCTTTCAATGTGTCACGTTCAATAGTCATTAGTGCTCCTAGGTGGTGATGAGATGAATGGGCTGGAATTGGGCTCGAATGTCTGAAGTTTGGGCCCCAAGCGGCCCGGGATCCGAGCAGGCATCGGCCGGGATCGGCCAGGGTCGCGGGCGATGCCCCAGAATCGGCGCGTTGTCTCTTCGCTCTCCGTTCTTCCCAAGGCGGATGACGTTTCTCCTCTGCCAGATCGGATCGTGCGCGACCTGCGTAATTTCCCGGACTTCTTGGACGCCTATGTCTTCTGCTGCCAAAACGCTTGCCCAAGTGGCACATGTGCGCTGTCGGAGCGCCACTGCCAGGGCTTGGGCGAATGGTCCGTCAGCATCCCCAGCTGTCTTGGTGCTGGGACAGTCAGGGATGCCAACAGCCCTTATCAGGTCTTCTACCTGGGCAGAGTCTGCACCAAGGAACAGCCAACCGTCGGCTGCCTGATACAAACGTTGCAGTGCAGACCAGCCAACAGCATCAGTGCCCGTAGGCTCGCTCATCCGACCCGCCTCCGTTCCGTCGAACAGATAGACACCCTGGTGAATTGTCGCGGTCTGCACAAGGGACGTGCTGATGTGCTGTCCCAGCCCGGACTGCCCCAGCTCAAACAAACCCAGGGCCGCCGCCAAGGCACCCAGGATGCCCGTCCCGACGTCGGAGATCAGGTATGGCTGGTAGATGGGCCAGTCATCGGTCCCACCGTAGCGAACCGATAGTCCGGTGGCCGCCACGGCTTGGTTTTCATGGCCGCGCCGGTTCTTCCAGGGACCCTGTCGGGAGTACGCGCTCAACGAGACGTAGACGAGATCCGGTCGCTGCTCGCTCAAGGTTTCAAAGCCGAGGCCGTACCGTTCCACCGCGCCAAAGGCGTAGTTTTGCAGAAGAACGTCCGCCCCTTTAATTGCCTCCTGCAAGATGTTCAGGTCCTGGCCGCTTTGAACATTCAAGAACGCTGTGTGTTTGCCACGGTTAGTGAAGGAACCGTGGAACCCGTTGTTCCCGGAGGGGTCCGGGTTCGCTACCTTAATGACGTGGGCCCCATAGTCCGCGAGTAACCTTCCGGCGATCGGTCCGGCCACCACCTGGGACAACTCGACGACTGAGATACCTGTTAGGGGCGCTTCAGCAGGCAGCTTGTTCTGTTGACCTGAAGCGCGCCTGCCCTGGAGTCGTCCACTCACAGCTACTTCGCTGTCGCCACCTGGCAGAGACCGCCGCGATATACGCTCCGAAGTCCTGCTGAAATGGATGGCAGCACCGGCCATAGTGATTGGACCATACTCTGGATCGTCAACTGAGGTTACCGCTCCAGACTCCTGCGCGTGCTCGTTGACGAGCCATTCAGCGGGGGTCCGAACCCGGGCAAACGGTGTACCAATATCGATTGCAATCGCTTCCCATTCCGTAGAGGGGCGCGACCGCATCAACTCGGCAAATCGCAGCTCGGCATCACCGCGCCGAGCGGGGTCTGCAAACATCTCTCCCATATCTGCCAAACCCGCGGAGACCCATTCCTCCCACACACCTGCAGCGCGAAGCAGCCGTTCCACAAAACGCGGGTAGGGCACCTGGTCGACGTAGCCTCCGTCCGCACACCGAAATGAACCCAAGAAAGGCCTAGGTGCAGTATCTCCTGCCCCGACAAACCCAGGAAATTCCAGATGAAATCCGACTACCTCCAACAAGGCTTCAGACAACGGGACTTCAAGGCGGGCGCCGCGGCCGGTTTTATCCCGATCTATCAGTGCGACCACTACCTCCAAAGCACCCAGAAACGCTGCCGTGTTAGAGGCGATGGGGATTGCCGTGAACAAGGGCTTGCCGGGATCAGCGACATCAACGTGCGCACGTGCTTTCCAGTCCCAGTGCTCCTTCAGACGTCGATACCCGGCCGTGGCGCTCATCACCACTCCCTCCCAACCCGGCATGGAGGCCCGGGGATCATCGGTGGCGAATCCAGGCAGGGAACAGTAGATAAGGCGAGGGTTGGAGGAACACATCGCGTCTGGCCCAAGACCCAGCCTGCCCATGACGCCCGGACGGAAATTCTCCACCACGACATCGGCCCACGCAATCAGGTCCTGCGCCCTACGCCGGTCGCGGTCATTGTGAAGGTCAAGCGTGACCCTGCTCTTTCCGCGGTTAAGGAAGGCATCGGGCTTTCCCGAGAGCCGCGGCCCACCAGGAGGGTCGACGTGCACCACCTCGGCACCATTCTGAGCAAGCAGTTCTGCGAGCAGGGGGCCCGCAATGAAGTGGCCGAAGTCCACGACCTTGATTCCGTTTAAAGCTCCAGACACAACTGCCTCTCTTCTGCATTGAATGAGACCTAGCTCATGTGACGTGCTGTTCCAGTTACTTCAGGCCATGTCCTGGTTGAGAGGACCTTCAGTGATGAAGAGTGATCCACCAAACAAGACCAGTGTTTGATCGCTGCGGCGGTTATCTGGTCCACTCGTTTGTCATTGCCGTGTCGAGCGCATTGACGTGGTTCGCCGAATCGAGCGTCATCCGCAGCACGTTACCGGTCCACTCGGTAAGAACGTGGGCGCCGATCATTTTCCGAACCCAGCCTCTTCATATTCACCCGCCATGGAGCGGTCGAACTTACGGACACCGAAATACAGGAGTGGCGTCAAGAGCACCATGCCTAGAGCTGCCAGGACGACCACGGACACACCCGATGCGGCGCTACCGGTAACTACTTCACTCAGACCGAAAAAGTATGGGCCGACGAATCCACCGGCGAGCCCAACTGTGTTCAGGAACGCGAAGCCAGCTGCTGCTGTGCGTCCAGTAAGTCGCTTCATGATAATTGGCCAGTAAACCGGCACTGAGCCGATAACGAAGATACCGATCAAAGCCAGGAAAATGAGTTTGAAAATATTCTTGTCAACGATGCCGAAAAGGAGTGCAAAAATCAGGACCGCGCTCGAGTAGATGGCGACCATTGGGATCTCCCCCAACCGCTTGAGGATGGACGGCGTAACGAGCAGGCCCGTGACCCCTCCGAGTCCAACGAGGCCCGTGATAAGACCAATGATTTGAATGTTGGGCCCGATCATGCCCGCCACAATCGCCGGCGTGAAGAAGATGATGCCGAAGTTCGCAACCTGGCTGAAAAAGTAGATCGCAGCAAGCGCGAGAATGAACGGAGTGGATACGATCGCTGCAAGTGTACGGCGTACAGTCGGCTGGGGTTCCACTTCGCCGACGGCGCGTTCCGTGAGGACGGCAGCTTCATCGCCCGACAGCCATCTCGCGTCGGCCGGGCTGTTCGGCAGCCGAAAGAAGATCACTAGGCCAATCAGAACGGCTGGGATTCCCTCGAGCAGGAACATCCACTGCCAACCATCCAGCCACGGCCACGCTGCGGTTCCCGCGATGATCGCGCCGCCAAGCGGGTTTGCCACGACGCCGCCAATCGCAGCCGATAGTGCCACAAGAGACACAGCTCGCGATCGGTCTGAGTGCGCGAACCACGTCGCGACGACATACATGAGGGCGGGGTAAATTCCTGCCTCAGCAGCGCCGAGAAGCATGCGAAGGATGTAGAACACAGCAGGTGAGTCGACCATCAGCATCGCCGAGGAGATTATTCCCCACGTGATTGCAATCCGGCTGATCCATATCCTCGGGCCAACCCGATAGAGAACGAGGTTGCTCGGTATTTCAAGCAGGGCGTATGTGACGAAGAACAGCCCGGCCCCCAGTCCGTACGCAGCGGCGTCGATGCCGGCGGAGATCTCGAGGGAATTTTTAGCGAGCGAAACGTTCGTCCGATCAACGAAAGCTATGAAGAAGACCGCCATCAAAAGCGGTAGCAGGTGCCTGAAGGCCTTCTTCGTAGCTATCGCCTGCAAAGTGTCGTCTGGCATCGCGTCAGTGCGTGCAAGCATCGTCTACTCCTTCGTAGAGGGCTGCGCGGACCAGCCGTGCAGTTTCTAAAGCGTGTAAAAAGACGTTCTAAAGCTTTCGTCGCAGAAACTTTGGATCTCTGCCCGGTCTGAACGAGACCGACGTTGGCCCGACGACCAACGGGAGGCACCTGCCGATCGGCTTCAGTCGAGGAGAGCGACTGCTCGTGCTGTCGATTCGCCCCGCGCTAACCGGCCCATAGCTTCCCCAATGTCTTCGAACGCGATGGTCTCCACCTTCGACTTCACATCACCCGCAGCGATCATGCGAAGCACGTCCTCAACGTCCGCTGGGGTTCCGGCCAGGGATCCAAGATAAGTAAGCTGTTTCAGAACCATGGCCTGCGTGGAGATCGTGGCATGTTCGCGAGCCCCACCGACCTGAACGACGGTTCCGCCTGCACCTATGGTGTCGATAGCCTCTGCTGTGGTGGTGCCGAATCCGGCGTAGTCGACGATTACTTCGAGGTCTTTGTCGGCGTATTTCGTAATTGATGACGCAACCTGAACGTCTCCATACTCACGGACAGCGGCACGAACCTTTTCGTTGATTTCGGCAACAAATACTTTTGCACCCATTCCCAGCGCGAACTGAATGGCAAGCGAGCCGAGGCCGCCCGCACCGATGATCCCCAGGCGGGTGCCCTCCGTGACTCCTGCCTTCTTGAGGGCGCGAAGCGCCGTCATTCCCGCATCCGTTGCCGGCGATGCTTGTTCCCAGGGGACGTCATCTGGAATCGGGACAAGGAGTTCGGTTTGAACCATGACCTGCGGTGCGTACCCGCCATGAAAGCGTGTGCCAGGGCCATCGGTGTGCGCGGCGACCGCAACACGCTGGCCCGGGGTAAACTTCGAAACACCCTCGCCGACGCTTCTGATCACGCCAGCGATTTCATGACCGAGCGTGATGGGTTTGTAGCCCAGAAGGTGAGTGAGGGTACCGTCAAGGAAGCTGACGTCGGTGTGACATAGTCCGGCGGCCTTTACATCGATCACAACCTCACCAGGGCCGGCGGTTGGTGAGTCGACATCTTGGAGAGTCAGCGGCTGATGCGCATCAACCAGTTGCCATGCTTTCATCTAAAAACCGTCCTCAAGTCTGCCCAAATGAGACGCAGCTCATATCATCGGGTCTCAGCCAGTTACTCTAGGCGCGATCGAGCATCACGGATGTCCTTTCCTCGCACACGCCTATCCACTTGTCGCAAGCGGTCGCGGGGACCGGGACGTCGTCGGAAGCCTTGGTGTCGCGAGTGAATTGCCAACGCATTAGACCTTTTTAGGTATCAAGCAGTCAGTGATCAGAGACTTCGTGGAACACCTGGCCGGCGCCCCAACCCCTGACTGTCGAGATCTAAAGGCCCGGACACGCGCCCGTGGCCGGTTTGAAATAGCCCTTGCCCGCAGGGCGGCTAATGGTCCATCTGCGATGGGTGTCGCAGCTCAGGTTCCGGCAACGGACACAGTCTGTTAGCCGAGTATCGAGCTTCGTTGCTCGGCGAACGTGACCATCGCCGGATAGACCAAGCCACATCACGTCCGGCCCGTCGGGACCGGACGTGATGTGGCTTCGGTCATTGGGCTGCCTTCAGTTGCGCGGCGGACCCAATCGCGCATTCCGTAGCCGGCGATCTAGTCTTTCTTATGGGGGTTTGCAACCCCAGGTATCGCGAATTCGACGTGGGCGAAAAGGCCAGTCTCGTCATTCGTGAGCCACCCCTTGCTGCGCGCGTACGCGATCATCTTCTCCCAGCCGGCATCCCAGTCCGGGCCCCTTGCGGCCGAGGACGCCTTGGCCCGTAGGGCCGACACCTTCAACACGGCGTGATCGTCCTCGTAGGACGCCCCGATTCCTGATTTCCGGAGTGCATCACCGATGCCCTCCGCGGTCAGGCCAGTGGAAACGTGAAGTCGGCGGAAGTCATCGGCCTCCAGGATCTTTGCCTCGTGTCGGTTCAGCAGAACAATCATGCGCATCTCCCTCGTCTGACTCGCCTGGCTGGCGTTCATGGAACGGTATCCAGTGACCCGGCGGCGATCAATGGGAATGGTCAGTGGCGGTGGCGTCGTGCGTCTAGCGGATATGGTCCTGCGATTTTGGGACAACCGCGGGGATATGACGACGGTTACTTTTGTGGGGATGACACACAACACGTGTTCAACGACGAAGACGAAAGGAACGTCATGATTGAGTTTTCCTGCCTCCACAACGGCGGAACTGATTTGCCGATGACTACTAGCGCCGGGGACCGGAATGTCACTTTCCCCAGCGCGGACATGGCCGCGATCCACCGGTCCTACCAACGCGTAGCCGTCCAGCAGATCGAACAAGCCGTCCTCGCAGAAGAATTGGGATTCCACTACTTCTGGCTCACCGAGCACCATTTTCAGCCCGAGGGCGCCGAGTTCTCGCCAAATCCGCTCCAGGCCGGTGCCGCGATCGCGATGAAAACATCGAAGATCCGCATCGGACAGATGGCCAATATCCTGCAGCGGCATCACCCACTGCGCCTCGCTGAGCAAGCGGGCTACCTGGACGTACTTTCTGGAGGACGGCTGGAATTCGGCGTCGGAAGGGGAGGCGGAACCCGGGAAACAGAACCGTTCAGCCAGGCATACGGCTCCTCAGACGTGGACCGGTACCGCAGCGACGCGCTCTTCGATGAGGCCATGGAAATCATCCTCAAGGCCTGGACCGAACCGTCCTTCTCCTACCACGGGTCCTTCCTGTCGGTGCCGCCCAAGTGGCTGACATGGCCTTCACGCATCACCGAAGCCTACTTCTCCCAGCCCGGCCTGGAACGAAGCCTGGAAGACGTCATCGAAGTGCGGGATGGCCAGGCCTACCTGAAGGAACTGTCCGTTTACCCGCAGCCCCTGCAGACCCCGTACCCCCAAGTCTGGCAGACGGCATTGAGCACCGCTTCCGTGCGTTCGGCCGCGAGGCGAGGCTATAACGTATGTCACCTCGGCGCCGGAGGCGACCAGGTCAAAGAAGTGCTCGACGCCTACCACACTGAATCCGAACAGGCCGGCTGGCCTGACCGGAACAACGGTGGCGAATTCAAATTCGG
This sequence comes from Arthrobacter sp. StoSoilA2, assembly GCF_019977195.1. Lineage (NCBI taxonomy): Bacteria > Bacillati > Actinomycetota > Actinomycetes > Micrococcales > Micrococcaceae > Arthrobacter > Arthrobacter sp. StoSoilA2. Next base: position 2,064,233 of record NZ_AP024643.1, on the reverse strand, counting down.
CTGGGACTCGGCCAGGAAACGCGGCGTCTCCTTCCTGCGGTTCATTCACGTAGGCGATCCCACCCCCGAGAAACGTGCTGGGCTTTACCACTTCCCGAACTACATTGCCGAGTCCCTTATCAGCGGCGTCCACATCCCGGCCGGAGCGCGGATGACCGGCGAGTTCTTCGACCAGAACGGGCTGATGCTGCACGGCAGCGTGCAACAGGTTATCGATGGATTGATGGCCGATTACCAGGCCGGCTTTGAGGACTACCTCGTCCTGCCGATCTTCGAAACCCCAGGCCTGACCGGAGACGAAGTAAAAGAACAGATGCACATCTTCGCCGAAGAAATCATGCCCGTCCTCGCAAAAGAATGCGGCGGCACCGCCAACCTCGAACCCCTCATCGACATCCCCGCAACCTGACCGCCCAAACCCCTGCCCCAGCTGAATCTAATAACTCCTAATCAGAAAGTTTGGTGAGCCAGTCATGAATACAGCATTAGAGGAACGGAGTATTGACCCTCGTGCATTTCGCGACACCTTGGGGCATTACGCCTCTGGGATCACGATCATTAGCAGTATGGATGAGGCGGGGCCAGTCGGGTTCACTTGCCAGTCCTTCTATAGCGTCTCCACTGAACCGCCGCTGATTTCCTTCAGTGTGATGAAGACGTCCACCACGTACCCTCGGATTCGGGAGACCGGAAAGTTTGTCGTAAACGTACTCTCACACAGCCAGCATGCAGTATCGAACCAGTTCGCTAAGAAGGGCACCGACAAGTGGGCAGGCGTGCCGTGGAAGGCAACCGAGGCCGGCACCCCGATCATCGAAGAGACGCTGATGTGGCTCGAATGCGACATCTGGGCAGAACACGACGCCGGTGACCACCTTATCGTCTTAGGCAAGGTCAAAGAGATGAGCCCTGCGGACTGGCACATCCACGAACCCCTCCTGTTTTTCAAAGGAAAGTACCGTACTTTGCGTCCGGAAGAGGAAGTAGCCTGACGGATGTCCGGACCAGCTGTGTCCGGCCCTGAATAGGTGGGCGGCGGAGAAGGGGGCAGGGGACGCGCGGAGCATTTCTAAGGACACGAGAATGACCACTATCAATGCATCTTCCGGGCCCGGCTTCACGCCGACCGCTGCTATCGACATCCCCGCCGGCAACACAGTTATTGCCGCCGTCATCGAATGGCGAGGCAAAATCGCCCTGTTCAGAAGAAGCCGACGTCTTGGTCACGACAGCGGACTCTGGCACTGCATCACCGGGTTTGTCGAAGCGGGGGCAACGCCCGAACAGCAAGCCTTTGCAGAATTATCAGAAGAAGCCGGACTTCAAGCCAAAGACCTGGACAGCCTCCTGCAAGGACCTGCTCTCGTGATCACAGACAGCATCGGAGGCCCATGGCTCGTTTACACCTTCACCGCCATGATCTCCCGCCCCCGGCTGAGGATCGACTGGGAGCATGACACCTACCGATGGACCCCTGCGTCCAAGGCCAAGCGCTTCACCAATCGAGTCGACTGGCTGGACAAGGTGCTTGTCGCCACCGGTCACTTCCCCGCCATCGTCCCGATCCCCGATACAGTATGAACAAAATGCGACGCCAAGGCCGCTTTGTCCTGCTCAGGTGCAGCCAAATGGCAGACCGCTGGTCATGGTAGACAACACGCCCAGATATTTTGGGCCCCAACTTACCCAGCACCCTAATCGTGGAGACAAGCCCACCATTGACCGGTTTACCCTGCCCGACGCCTGCAGCCATGATGGCGATCAATGGGAATGGTCAGTGGCGGTGGCGTCGTGCGTCTAGCGGATATGGTCCTGCGATTTTGGGACAACCGCGGGGATATGACGACGGTTACTTTTGTGGGGATGACACACAACACGTGTTCAACGACGAAGACGAAAGGAACGTCATGATTGAGTTTTCCTGCCTCCACAACGGCGGAACTGATTTGCCGATGACTACTAGCGCCGGGGACCGGAATGTCACTTTCCCCAGCGCGGACATGGCCGCGATCCACCGGTCCTACCAACGCGTAGCCGTCCAGCAGATCGAACAAGCCGTCCTCGCAGAAGAATTGGGATTCCACTACTTCTGGCTCACCGAGCACCATTTTCAGCCCGAGGGCGCCGAGTTCTCGCCAAATCCGCTCCAGGCCGGTGCCGCGATCGCGATGAAAACATCGAAGATCCGCATCGGACAGATGGCCAATATCCTGCAGCGGCATCACCCACTGCGCCTCGCTGAGCAAGCGGGCTACCTGGACGTACTTTCTGGAGGACGGCTGGAATTCGGCGTCGGAAGGGGAGGCGGAACCCGGGAAACAGAACCGTTCAGCCAGGCATACGGCTCCTCAGACGTGGACCGGTACCGCAGCGACGCGCTCTTCGATGAGGCCATGGAAATCATCCTCAAGGCCTGGACCGAACCGTCCTTCTCCTACCACGGGTCCTTCCTGTCGGTGCCGCCCAAGTGGCTGACATGGCCTTCACGCATCACCGAAGCCTACTTCTCCCAGCCCGGCCTGGAACGAAGCCTGGAAGACGTCATCGAAGTGCGGGATGGCCAGGCCTACCTGAAGGAACTGTCCGTTTACCCGCAGCCCCTGCAGACCCCGTACCCCCAAGTCTGGCAGACGGCATTGAGCACCGCTTCCGTGCGTTCGGCCGCGAGGCGAGGCTATAACGTATGTCACCTCGGCGCCGGAGGCGACCAGGTCAAAGAAGTGCTCGACGCCTACCACACTGAATCCGAACAGGCCGGCTGGCCTGACCGGAACAACGGTGGCGAATTCAAATTCGGCTGGGACTCGGCCAGGAAACGCGGCGTCTCCTTCCTGCGGTTCATTCACGTAGGCGATCCCACCCCCGAGAAACGTGCTGGGCTTTACCACTTCCCGAACTACATTGCCGAGTCCCTTATCAGCGGCGTCCACATCCCGGCCGGAGCGCGGATGACCGGCGAGTTCTTCGACCAGAACGGGCTGATGCTGCACGGCAGCGTGCAACAGGTTATCGATGGATTGATGGCCGATTACCAGGCCGGCTTTGAGGACTACCTCGTCCTGCCGATCTTCGAAACCCCAGGCCTGACCGGAGACGAAGTAAAAGAACAGATGCACATCTTCGCCGAAGAAATCATGCCCGTCCTCGCAAAAGAATGCGGCGGCACCGCCAACCTCGAACCCCTCATCGACATCCCCGCAACCTGACCGCCCAAACCCCTGCCCCAGCTGAATCCAAAATGCGAATGTCCGGCTTTGAAAGCTCCCGATCCGGCAGGCTGTCCATACTCCGCTGGCTGATGGTGGCTGCAGTAGATCGTGTGGTGCCGGTGGAGGCGACCAGTCACGCATTCTTGTTTGATCTGATTTGACTAGTTCTGAGGCTGGTGACCCGGGGGCCTCGACAATTGTTGGACCGTGATTCACGGGAAGTGGTTACTGGTTCACCTCCAGCGCGGGCTTAGAACTTTTCGGCTTGGCATATTCTGCTGCGATGGTCCGGTTACCGGACCATCGTGGTATTATCCGGCCAAAGGGCGGTGGACGGGGCTCCACGCATGCTCTTGACTGTATCGGAAGGGCAAGGCAAGTGGAGGATATATCCCAGCAGCCCGGCTTGAGCTGGCTTCACCGTACGGGAGGTCGATTTTATAGCACTGTCAATCCGGACGAGGCCCAACAAGCCATCGAGAGAACCTATGCGCGTTCAACTTTGGTCGTTAAAAAGGGCCTGGTTGATTTCTCCTTCAAGCTCCGCGTGGCTGAATTACCGGGCATCAATCTGGGCCGGATCCGCTTCGGCAGCGACGTGAGCGTGACCGCACCACCGCCGTCGATATATGTCGTTTGCTTCGCACCGCATGGCGCCCTTGAGATCCGATCGGGCCGTAGTAGCCAGATTGTCACCAGCCTGAGAGGCGCCGTCATCGACCCGGAACAGATCTCGTATTTTGAGAACTGGAGTCCGGACGCTGAGTTGGTGTCGTTGCGAGTGGACCGCGCCCTGCTTGACCGAATGCTCACACAATTGACCGGTAAGGCACCGTCAACTGGGATTCGATTTCAACTAGACTTGGACCCGACTCGGACGCGAAGCTCCTCTCTAATTCGTGCTCTCCAGATGCTGCAGGCGGAGTCCCGTGACCCCGCCGGTTTGGCTGCGGAGCCGAAGACTGCATCCGTTCTGTCTGAACTTTTGGCGACTTCGCTTCTGGTATCCCAGCCCCACAACTACTCGGACGCCATCACTGACCGCGGAAAACCTGCCCCACCCACAGCGATCAGTGTAGTCAGAGAGCTCATTGACAGCGATCCTATGGCAGTCAATACCGTTGGCGACCTGGCTGCTCGCGCCCATGTCAGCGTGCGCTCCCTCGAGGACGGTTTTCAGCGGTACCTGGACATCGCACCGATGGCCTACCTGCGGAACGTGCGGCTCGCCAGGGTTCGCGCAGACCTACTAATCACGAATCCGCATGAACATACTGTGGCATCAATTGCCCGCCGATGGGGATTTCAGCACCTTGGACGCTTCGCTAACGTCTACCGACAACAATTCGGAGAACTTCCTGGTGAAACTCTCTGGAAGAACGTCCGCTCCGGCAGAGTTTGAAATGGGTCAGATCGAGACGAACTCCCGTGGCGCGTAGGCGCCGGAGCGCAACTCGGCTCGCAGGACGTTTTTCCAACTCGCTGCCTAAGAGACCAAGCGGGCCCTCCGTCTTAAGCCTGACATTGAAAGACGAACGGCAGCAGCAAGAAATGTGGCATTACTCCCCGGAGGCCTGCCAGCTCAGCCACCATAAGGGTCCACATCGGCTGCCCGCTCATCGGTTGAGCAGCACGCTGGCCATCCCCGCCCATCTGCAGAAAGCGAGACGTTGGACTGCACGAAGCGCCTCCGACCGGTTCCAGGCCCAGCACCACATCGGCACCGCTGGTGCCCAGGTAGAAGTTCAGCGCCTCGACAGCAGGAGCCGGCACGGTGTCTCGACCTTCCGCACGGCTTTCGGACGGAACGCCGGGATCGCTGTACCGGTAGGGGCCGACGGCATTCGCGACGTCGTAGGCAGACACCTGGTATAGCCTCGACCTGGTGACCCGCTGGGACTGGGGTCGTCAACCCATCTCGCCCGTGATGCATAGGCACGGCCTGAAGATCGCCAGAGCTCGCACCAACTCTCAAGTCCGGGAAGGGTGGAGACAGTTCCGTCTGAACGGCCGCTGCTAAGGCATGCGGCGCGGCAGGTCCATGACACCCATCCCCTAACTTTCGCCAGGGACACGGCGGTGGGATGCGTGTCGCTTATGTCACTCGAAGGAAAGAGCACATCGCGTCTGACCTTGAACTGGCACGGTTTCGGCCTAGCCTATTTCACTAAAAGGTCGAAATAGGCCGTACCCGGATTCCAGTCGATCGGATGCAACAAGGTTCCCGCTGAAGGGTTGAGTGCGCTGTACATCATCCCGTCACCCGCGTAGATGCCTACATGCCCCCAGTTGTAGGGACCCTGAGGGTTCTGCACTACAAGGTCCCCGATTTGTGGCCTGGCCGTCATTCGTCCAACTCGCCACTGCTCTACTCGTGGCAGTTCGATTCCAACTTGACGATAAATCCATTGCACAAAGCCGGAACAGTCCCAGGCTTTGAAAGCCGTACCACCCCAGATATAGGTGCCGCCTACACCAGCTTGGGTGAAGCGCAGAATGTCCTGTCGGATTTGAGGCAGACCCTCTGCAGAGACCGAATCTGGCCGGCCGCTCTCCACTGCCTCGCACGTCGGGGCGGGGGCAACACCCTGAAGCAGATCCACGATGGCCGCCGCCTGTGGTTCCCATCGAGCATAGAGCTCTGGGAACGCTGAGACTTGGACGGCTTGGGCAGCTTGCCCTTTGCTCATGGCCGACCAGCCTGGCACATCCAGCAAACCTCGAGGACTACCGTGATTCGGTCCAGACGGCCCTCCATAGAATGCTCGTGCGTTGTAAGAAAGATCCATCAGCTCCGCAACGGTTCCCCATCCGGCCGCTGGCCGCTGCTGTGCCGAGCCTACTGAGTCGTGGTCGCTCCCGACCCCGTCATGAGGAAACTGAAACGACGCAGGGACATTCGCGTTGGCGAGCATCCTGAGGGTCGACTCCTGAAGAGACATCATTATTGCGATCACCATCGCCCCACGAGGAAGGCCAAGTTTCTTCCCGACGGAAATGTACCCCTGGGCCACAGCAATCTGTCCTGCGGAGAGTCCAACGGCTTGGCCATCCGGCCTAGAGCCACTGTTCTCGAGGACGCTTTGTGTGACAACGCCGCCGCTTGAGACGCACCCGACAGGTGATTCCGGCTTGTCGCCCGCAAGGGCTAAAGCGACAGCACTGACGACAACACCCAGAGAAAGCACGATGACGAGAACGACGGCGGTTGCAGTCCGAACGAGCGTTCGGCGCCTGGCTACGGCCATCACCAAAGCCGGATGCGCCATCAGTAGACGATCCTGCTAGTCGATGCGTAGAAACCGACCATTTGGCATCGATCAGGCGGCGCGGTCGCTGCCGGCGGGCAATTGGCCATGACACTGACCGGCGCTGTGTATGAATTGCTGCTACTGACTGTCTGGTCAACGACCTTGAGTCGAACCGTGCAGACATGAAGCCCCAGCCACGGAGCCGGACGTTCACGAACTTTTACGAGTTCGTTGTCGCATGCGATGGATTCGAACGTTGCTACCCTGTAGGCACCTTGGCCCGCAAGCGAAGCGAAGGACCCCGCGTTTATGCCCGTTGCCTCAAACTCCTGGACCAGGACCGCCAGTGGATTTGATCCGTCAGGGAGGACGAACCACCAACCCCGAATTCGAGCGTACACATCCGAATAGGACGAACTTCGGGTGTCCCAGCTATAGATAGCCACGGCGGCCGCGGAAGCAAGCGCGCGATAATCGGCCGTGACAGGCGGAACGGACGCCGGCGCCTTAGAGAGTGGAACTGACGTCGTTGGTTTCGGCGCATTCGTCGGGGAAATGCTCGGCCGAGACGTATGCGTTTGAGGCTCTGCCGATGGGGCACCCGTCCCTTTCGTTGACGGCGACTCTCGCGGTCCAACTAGGAGAAGAAGGAGTGCGCCGAGGATTATCGCCAATGCTAGGCAAAAGATCCATCGACGAGTTGCTCGCCCTCGCAATGCAGATTCAGCCATGTTCGCCTCCTAGGCCTGTTCATGGCTCGGCATACAAATGGGCAACATGACTCAAACTGTCGAGGTCATAGAGCTGCGAATGACTCGCCATGCCGTTTGATATAGGCGACGGGCAGTACCGACTTGAACTGCCACATATCGATCAGTCACTTTGAACTCCTGGGCAACCGCGGCTATGGCAACCTGCCGTTCGACGCCGTGATGTTCGGGCAGAACGATTGCTTCTGCCACTCCCCGCAGCAGCGGACTCGGCAGACAACCAACGGCGTGCCGGCAGAGACCGGGCATGTCGTGCACAGCTTCAGGATCTACATCCAACGCTTGGCTTATTGTCTTTGCAGTCTGCCGAACCGCGGTGACCGCATTCCAGCGGCGACGGTCTTGCGGCGACGGAGGGGCGTATCGTCGCGGCTCGGTAAGGCTGCCCACTGCGAGGCGCCACACCGTAGCTGACACAGCGGCCCGAGTCAGTCCCAGAACCATGTGCGCCCATTCTTGATCGATGATCTCCTCGGCTTCTCGGCAATCACGGGACACAACCAGCACCGTTAGCTGCTGGAGAATGTCCGAGCTCTCACCGTTGCCCGGATCCAAAAGCAGCGGCAGCGTCTTGTGGCCGAGTTCCCGGCGGACGTGCGCGGCGCAGACATTCCCAGTGACGCCTTGCACCCAGGCCTCGAACGGAACTCCAGCGATCTGTCGGTAGTTTCCGCGTGTCACCCCATCCCACACGGCCACCCTGATGTCTTGCATGACATCGTCTACGTCGCATGAGCGGCCGATCCGAGCCAGGTGCGAGACGACGTACCGTCGCACGCCTTCGACTGCTCCCATCATTTGGTCGATGGGTACTGTCAGGGTGGGTGTCACCGGACTCAGCAGCGAAATGTCCACTGGGGATGGGTTTGAGTTCTTTATGTCAGCGTTGCCCGCCAGGTGTTCCAGGCTCATGGCTCTCACCGCTTCGACTAACGGATTCGAATATCTTCAGCGTCACCAGATGGGGCGACTCGACGTGGCTAGTAGCGATCTGACCACAACACAAGCTTCTAACAAATATTGTCAAAGATAATTAAAGTATCGTCAAGACTCCAGTTCTTACTTTTTCCATGTTGTTCAGCAAGAATGGAGGCATGCCACGGATCACGCAGCCTCACGACGACGCCTGGTCACCCGACGTCGAAGACGCCGTGGCGACGTTCGGAAACCGCTCGCGGAACGAGATTCTGAGGTTCTTGACGGCAAACGGTCCTGCGTCCAGGGGGGACATTGTCGCAGCTGTCAGCGCCGGCGAGCCCAGCGTCGCCAAACATCTCATCGCACTGGAGCAGGTCGGGGCGATTGAGGTCGATGTGGAAGCCGGACGGCGCCATGGCCGCTCCCCCCGTTACTCGGCCAATCCTGCCCGCATCAAGGAGTTACTGGACGCCCATCTTCGGTATGTCCTGGAGGAGTAGCTGCCGCCCGCTCGCCATTCGGATGCAAGCCGATGTCCTTATTTAGATACTCGGAGATCGCGCGCAGCGTTTCCGGTGAGACATCACCGAGCGTCCTAGCGGCGAATGACTTCACCCGCGCGGCCCTCAAAGACTTCACAAACTCCAACTGCGAATCGATGCGTTCTGGGATGTCGCCTTCGACGCCGTTCAGCAGATAGGAGGGATCGACGTCGAACATCTCGCAAATAGCGGCGAGCAGCTCCGGGTCACTAACCAGGCGCCCTGTCCCATCCTTCATGTAGAACCATCTGGCTCTGGAGATCTTGACTCCTCGAGCTCTGAGGCCGGCCTCAATCTCCCTGAAAGTGACGGGCGAACCCCTCTCGGCCACGACGACATCGAGCAGCAGGTTTAGTCGGCGGGCGAGAGTGGCCTGCGGTGACAATTCGCCGTTGCGGCTCGCGTCTCGTGCCGGCATGCTCCACCTTCCCGGCTGCCTCGTTCGATGAAAATGCTGATGCATTGCCATCAGTATTCCGCGAGCGCAGTGACTAAACAATCGACTGCGCATTGAATCTGTTCCTCTGCCTGCATGAGGCGTATCCTGATGCTGTAGACCCGTCTACAGCAAGCATCCTCCACAATCCTGAGCCGTGGTTTGAATGTCGACATCCATCTTGATGAACCGAACACGGAGCCAGATCCTTCGCTTCCTTATCAGAAGCGGACCATCCTCCCCTGGCGTGTTGGCGTCAGGACTTCAGGCTTCGCGAGCAACGGTTCGGCGTCATCTCCTCGTCCTTGAGTCGGCCGGTTACGTTCAGGCTTTGGCCGACCAGAGTTACTCCGCTGATGTCTCACTCGTCGAGTGCCAGCTCATGGACCTAGCGGCCCAGTACTCAGTACAAGTACCCCCTACGATTGCTCTGCCGCTTATTCAGGACTAGCGCAGGCCAACGGGAGACTGTGGAACCACTCCTCGACCGATCGCTCCCATTTTTCGGGGTCGACATTCCACTCCAAAGAGTGCCCGTCAGCTTCAAACTCCACCAACCTGATGAGGTCTGGCCTCAGGCTGGCAGCTTTCTTGGATGCTTCGAAGGGTGTTGTGTCGTCTTTCTCCCCATGAAGGACCAATATCGGCTTTTTCAGTTCGGCTGCTCGCGTCAGCCAGTCCAGGGAATCGAGACAGATGGGTTCACCAAGGCCGGTCACCCATCGGAGGGCCTTGGATCGAAGAATGCTGAAGCCCAAATGCACGAGCGGCCGAGGCAACCCTGCAGCCTTGGCATTCGCAGCCAGTGTGGTTCGCCAGTCGAAGACGGGCGCGTCGAGAACCATCCCGGCTATTCGTGACGAGCTCTGCGACAGGGCCGTTGCTTGAAGGGCGATGGCCGCGCCAAGTGACCATCCAAAAAGGATAATGCGTTCAGCGCCTTTGCTAATGGCGTAGTTGATGGCGGCCTCGACGTCGCGCCACTCGCCTTGGCCGAGGCTGTAGCGGCCATCGTAAGACGGCGGGGCGTCGCCGTCGTTGCGGAACGAGACTACCAGCGACGTCAGTCCCAGGCGTCTTGCGACCGGGATGCCGCGAAGAGTGCCTGCCCGCTTACCGCCCATGCCGTGGATATGGATAGCCCAGGTCGTTTGCGCCTCGTCACCGGCGGGCAGGTCAAATCTCCATGCTGGGGCGACACCGTTGTCGACTGGAATCTCAACGTCTTGGTACGGCATACCAAGTTGCTCCGGTTTCGAGTAAACGTACCCACTCCAAATACCTGCCTTGGCTTGTTTGAGGTCCACCGATTCCACTCGCTCAACCACCCGGACCACTGTGTTTCGGTCGGGGTGGGAGTCAACGACCGGTCCGAGGCAAGCGTGGCCTGTCCCCTGCTCAAACCAAAAGCTGTATCGTCCCGGTGCCCTCGTTTGTTCCGTATCGGGAAGTTCGATTTCTAGAGATCCGTCTCCGTCGGTGTGCACGGACCGAACTTGCAAACTCTCACGACGGCTGTATTTTGGCACGACGACTTGACGAGCGAAGTACGCTGCACCGGCGACGCCTGCAAGCAAAACCCCGAATACAGCAAGACCTCCTACCTCCAAAGCCCTACGACTGGTTGCTGTCGGCATCGCCGACCCCCTTGGCCCTCTTGCGTTCGTCGATCACTTGGCGGAGCTTCACCAGGGTTTCCGGAGAGATCCCCTGCAACTGACGAGCGGCGAAGTTCCGCACACGTGACTCACGCAGGGCACGAAGAAGTTCCAGCTGAGCGTCTACAACCCTTGGTATCTCACTGGCATCGTCCAAGAGGTAATCACGGTCCACTCCAAAGAACTCTGCAAGGTTACGCAGCAGCTGGGGATCGGTCGCCAATGAGCTATCCCCGCTGCGCATGTAGGCCCAGCGGGAGCGGGAAAGCGGCGTCCCACGCTGACTCATATGCCGATTGATCTCTGGGTAGGTCAACGCCTCTGACCCCGCGGCCTCATAGAGGTCAAGAAGGAGGTTGAGCTTTCGCGCCAATCTGGTCTGAGGAGTTTCGGAGGAAGTGGCATCATCCGTCATGTCGCCCGCTCCCCCTTCCGTCGACGAACTGGAACTTGGCGCACGATCGGTCCCGCCAGGTAATTCTCAGCAGCGTTCAAGACATTGAGGTCATGGATGTCCAAGGAGCTGCCTAGACCCGGCTCGACCAACAGTGCGTCCTGTACTTCAACAAGCATTCTATGGAGTCTTTGGGCCCGGTCCTGTTGGCTGATCACTTCGGTGTCTCGCACGAGCCGAACGTCTTGCCGCTTCTTTGTTGTCTTGTCCCAGATTTTCGTCAGGCCTTTTACTAGCTCCTCCTCGGTCGCGGATTGCCTGTGGCGGAGAACTCGACGTGCCACAGGCGGGATAGCGAGACCGACGCAGAGGAATGCCATTGCGGCAACGACCGCTGCATCGTAAATAGGCGAGACCGCACGCATAGCATCCAGGCGCCCTTGCAAATGCAGAATGTCCATTACCAGCACTAGCAATACAAGGAGAACGGCAAAACTACAGCCAACCCCAATGCACGTAAATGCCGTGCGAAAGTAGGGCCTTAACATGTCGCCACGAAATCGGAAACACGTAACACCGGTGACGCTAACCACGTAGCCGATATATACGAACTGGATGGACGAGTAGAGGGCGGCAGACCACTGATCACCGAAATCCAGCATGAAACGAGTCGAACTGCCCTGGGTGACGATGGCACTGAAGCTGGCTACAAGGCCCATTGTCACCACGACCAAGAGAACCATGCCAGCACTGTCTCGTTTCTCGACCGTCTCGTCCGGCGTCGCCGCGCGAATGATTGCTCTCGAGAGAAAGTAGATCCCAACGACCATCGAGACATTGGCCAAAAGGTCAACGAAATTACGACCGTCCACGAGAGAATCGATGCCAAGGTAGACCGAATCGATGTTCAGCGTCAGTGCTACCGAAATCGTGATGGCCGCCGTTAGCACGCTGTGATCACGTCGTCGCCACATTCCTGGCAGGAGGCAAACGACGAGTAACCAAATCAGTGCTGCGGCCACAATCTGGATCATTCGAAAACCCTCTCGAACGATCTTGGCTCCCTGGCGCTGTTCCTGATGGCTGCTGCGAACAGATCCGCAAGCGATTCCGCGGCCGCTTCCAAGTCATCAGTGAAGCTGCTCCGGGCCAACACACGAGACACCAGTCCCACCGGAAGGTTCGGGAACAGGACTCCTATGTAGTCCGCTGGGACGACTATTTCGTCGTGAAGACCATGTGCCCGAGTTCGTGCAGAACGAACTGTTGCCGGTGCAGCCCAGAAGGACTAATAGCATGCAAGATGATTTCAACTTCGTCCGTGGACAGCCACAAGCCGCAAATCGAACCGCCATTCAGAGCTCCGGCAGCTTCAATCTGTATCGGCCGATGTCTGACACCTTCGACCACTTCTACGAGTCGTTCCAGGTTCAGGTGGGTCGGAAGCGCCAAAGAATAGAAGGCGTTCGCGGCGCGTTCGGCCGGCGATTGTCGTGAGGGATATGGGTTGTTGTTCATGAGCATCCCCAGTGATGCGTCTCTTTCGATTCGCTGGAAGCCCAATGCAGATCAATCTTTGCTGAGCCGCTGCGAACCCTCAAAACCATTGAACTCTCATGCTCTGGACATGTCCAGAGGCGTGATCAGTTCGCGGGCCCAGATTGGAGTGAAGGCTGTAGCGCCCGTACGGGAGCACTTCGATCCCGGCCACAGCGTCGGAGAACGTGTCCGTCCCTGAACGCCCCCAGCGGCCCTCCGGAGGATTGCGTCATCACCTCAGGCCAAACCACTAAGACCGGCGGATGATTGGCCCAGCCAATTCTCGAACCACTGGCGGCTTCGATCGTGTCCCCCGCAGTGAGGCAATCCCCGGTGTCTGTGCGAATGGCGCCAAGTGCGGAGGGACACAGCCGATCTCCGTCGATCACCGTGTGTGCGCATGATTGAGTCGATGGGTGCTGAACAATGAAGCAATGATTGCTTTACGCGCTTACCAGAATCAGGCTCCACCAATTGGAGGCCTTTTTGACGACAGTGTCGCTCGTCACCTTCTCGTGGTCTTGGACGTAGACACAGTGGATCTTGGCGCGGACGACTCGGCTCTGCTGGCCGGACTCTTGGGGCATGAAGCCATCGAGGTCTATCGCTTCTCCGACGAAGGAGTGCCTGCGTCGGCGCAGACCTTAGACTCGAATTTCTGGGGCTCGGCTCCCGTGGGATGGCTGAAGGTGACCCGAGACGAGGAAACCAGCCCTTTTCGCTCGCATGGTGTTCTCCGGAGCAACGGCAAGTCCGTTCGTTCCTCTGCACTAAGCGGCGACATCGTAGCCGCCATTGCACGCGGGATTGCGGAGATGCGCAACGAGGGCCTCGCCATGGAGTACACGCCAGAAGCACTTATGGTTGCTGCAGCGGAGGAAATAGGTGCCGACATCCTTATCACCCGCCGTCAGGGGCTGCACTCACTGCGCTCTACCTTCGTGCGCGGGCTCACGATTGTCGACGTGGCGGACGCTATATCGATAGGGGGACTGTTCCTCCGCTCCCGCGGCGAGTACTCGCGGGCGATCTTTCCGCAGATCACAGTCGATTCCAACAAGACGATGTTCTACGAGTCTTCTGTCTCTCTGTTCCTTCCTCACCAAATAGAGATTCTCCGCCGGAGTCAACTCCTGGCAGCTGACCGCAAAGAGCCGGAAGCGGTTCGTCTCGCCGCTGCTGCATTTCGCCGAATGAGCCGCAGCATCGAGCGGCGAGATCAGATCTGGCAGCTGATATGCCGCCCACAGGACATTGACACTGCTGAAGACATGCTTGCACTTTACGAAGCACTTCTCACGTCACTAATGGGTGCTATCGACGCAACGGCGCGGCTCGCGAACACGATCTATCAGCTGCCTGTACCCATGTACCTGGTCGCTTGGCAAAGGAAGGACTGGGCGAAAGAGCTAAAACTCCGCGCATCCCAACTTTGGAGTGCATACTACGAACATCCCGAGCACGAGTTTGTATTGACCACGCTGCGTCTTCTCAGAAATACGATCCATGCTGAAGGTCTGGAATCCATAGCTGTGAGCGAGAGGCACCGAGTCGTAGCCACTTGGATCGAAATCCCACCTAGCGAAGGAAAGGAAATCGCAGAAACTGCCTCGCAAACAGCGGATCCAGACGAATGGTCTATTCAGACCACAGACGGTGGCCGCTTCTATGCTGACCCCGGTCCCATGATGGACCGACTGATTCTGTCCATATTGACGCTCCTAGCCGATGTGCAGTTAGTTCTTGTCGCGGATCTACGTGATCTCACAGTGACGCCTCCTTTGAAGAACGATACATTTTTGGACGCTGAAGCCGTCGACCAAGCCCACCGTTATCTCTTAGGACTTGGGCCTGTGTGAGGGCCTATTTGCCAACTTTCCCTTTCATACGTCTGAACATGATCTTCGCTAGAGGTGGCCTTTCTTCCTGGTCGGCTGCTGAACATGGAATGGGGGGTGTGGTGACCTCGGAGGGGGCCACAGTCACCGCGCAAAACATATTTTTCCGTTCCATCATGTCCGATGCCAAGAACTCTGAAATGAACTGTCACGGCCGGCAAACCGAATGGGCGGACTCACATGGACTTGGAATTCTTCGAACCTGCGGAAGCTGCAGCACTCATGCGCTGCAGCGAAGGATGGCTGCGGGACGGCGCTGCTGCTGGACGGTTCCCGCACGCTTGTTGGGGCAAGGGCAAGATTGTCTTCACATCTGAGCACATCGCAGAGATAGCAAGACTGAGCGAAATCTTGCCCAGTGGAAACCCAGCGACGGCTGCAGGCGGCGGCGCAACCGGCACCCGACTAATCGGCACAAGAGCCCGAAATCGCCTCGTCTCGTGAGCGAGCAAAAGGACCGACAGTCTTACTGCATGAACGCCGACACCGACCGCTCTGTGGCATCCGCCCCAGCCTGGAGAGCCTCCGGCATCAGGTGACCGTAAACGCCCTCTGTAGTCCGAGTCGACGCATGCCCCAACCGACGTGAAATCGTGAAGATAGGGACACCATCCTGGATCAGCCACGAAGCATGTGTGTGCCGTAAGTCGTGAATACGTGGATTCTTCCGCATGCCCCGGTTCTGGGCTGCTTTCACTGCAGGCACCCAGTAGTGGTGCCAGAACAACTTGTGCACGATCCGTTCCCCCTTCGGCGTCGTGAAAAGCAGTTCACTGCTCGGGCGCCCGGCCACCAACGGAATCAGCAGGTCAACCAGCGCGGGATTCAGCCCGATAGTCCTCTTACCGGCCCCAGTCTTTGTCGGGCCGATGTAAAACTGGTTCTGCCCATCCCGCTTCCACGCCTTGTTGATCCGAGCCGTGGCCGGTTTTCCTAACAAGTCAATGTCAGCGACAGTCAGCGCCGTGGCCTCCCCAAAGCGGGTGCCGGTCATCACCAGGAAGTTGGTGAAGTCCTTGTACCGCTCCCCCATGCCGTCCATGATCAATCCGAACTCGGCGTGGGTGAGGAACATCATCTCGTCCTCGGCCTTTTCGACGCTCGGCAGCTGCACGCCGCGGCAAGGATTGCGAGCGATGTAACCCAGCATCTCTGCTGTGTTCATCGACGCAGAGATCAGCCCATGCACATTCTTGATCGTCTTCGGTGAGCGCCCTTTGGCCATCATCGATTTCACCCAATAGGCGATCATCCGATAATCCAGCTTGTCGACGGGCACGTGGCCAATGACCTTCTTCACGTGGAGATCAAGCATCGTCTGATAGGTCTTCACGGTCCCGCTCGACGGCCGGATCAGAAGGTCGATGTGCTCCTGAATGACTTCGCCAACCGTCGGTATCTTCGCCCTGTTGTCCAGGAGGGCCTGCTGGGCGATTTCGAAAGACTGACCGTTCGCATCGAGCAAGCGTTTCAGGGTTTCAGCCTCATGCGCGGAGTCGACGGTGATGCCCTGCTGCTTCCGGACTTTGGGGTCGCGCCAGACCACCATGAAGGACGAAGTGCCGTCCTTTTTGACGCGTTTCCGGATACTAGCCACATAACAATGCTAGATCCGTGTCAACAGATTTGGGGGTTTTGTCAACAGTCAGGGGCCATATAGGCCCCTGACCTGCGACAATACAGTGCCCGAGGTGGGACTCGAACCCACACACCTTTCGATACCGCATTTTGAGTGCGGCGCGTCTGCCAATTCCGCCACTCGGGCGCGGATTACCGGGAAGTTAATTCTCGCTGACTGCCCTCATTCCTGTGAGCAACGCGATCCTTTCCCAGCACGCGAAACTACTCTACATGCAGATAGGCTAAATCAAAGAACCGGGCGCGCGAGTGCAACAAAATCATGTGCCGCAGCGGTCCACACTAAGATGGACATGAACCCGCCGAACCTTTTCAAGGAGATCCCGTGACCGAACAGACGGAGTCCACACCCGCAGCCCAGCCGGCCCGACGCGTCGTCGTAGCCGAGGATGAGACCCTCATCCGCTTGGACATTATCGAGATCCTGAAGGGCGAAGGGTACGACGTCGTCGGCGAGGCAGACAACGGCGAGAAGGCCGTGCAGCTGGCCGAAGAACTGAAGCCGGACCTCGTCCTCATGGATGTGAAGATGCCCGTCATGGATGGCATCTCTGCGGCAGAGAAGATCGTCAAGGCCCGCATCGCCCCCGTTGTCCTGTTGACTGCTTTCAGCCAGAAGGAACTCGTGGAGCGCGCCCGCGACGCCGGTGCCATGGCCTACGTTGTGAAGCCGTTTACGCCAGCTGACCTCATCCCGGCCATTGAGATCGCACTCTCCCGCCACGAGGAGATCAAGGCCCTCGAAAACGAGGTGTCCGACCTCCAGGAGCAGTTCGCCACACGCAAGCTCGTGGAGCGCGCCAAGAGCCTTCTCACCACCAAGATGGGCCTCACCGAGCCGGAGGCCTTCCGCTGGATTCAGAAGACGTCCATGGACCGTCGACTGAGCATGCGTGAGGTTGCTGAAACGATCATCAACCAGGTCAACTAGCACCAAGCAGCAAACGACGGCGGCCGGTCACCTACGCGAAAGGTGACCGGCCGCCGTCGTACCCTCTCTAAAGACAAAACAAAGTGGGCCCCGCCAACCGGCGGGGCCCACTTTCAAAACGAGGGGACTATGCCCTGGTCTTGCTCTTCTTTTCAGGCCACGGGCCCACAGGTTCCTTGCGCGACGCGTCAACCTTGGACGTGTCGGCGAGGTCGCCCACCTTGTGGACCTTCAGCGAGTTCGTGGAACCGGCCTGTCCGGGAGGGGAACCGGCAGCGATGACAACCAGGTCGCCTTCATCGACGATCTTCATGTCCAGGAGGCTGCGGTCAACCTGTGCGGTCATTTCGTCTGTGTGGCCCACGGAGGGAACCAGAACCGGCTGGATACCCCAAGTGAGGGCCAGCTGGTTCCACACGTGCTCAACCGGCGTGAACGCGAAGACCGGCTTGACCGGACGCAGACGCGACAAACGGCGTGCCGAGTCACCGGACTGGGTGAAGGTACAGATGTACTTTGCGTCCAGCTGGTCGGCGATTTCGACGGCGGCACGGGTGATGGCGCCACCACGGGTCTTGGGCTTGGTGCCCAGCGGGGGGACGCGCTCGAGGCCGTGTTCTTCGGTGGACTCGATGATCCGGGCCATGACCTTGACGGTTTCGATGGGGTACTGACCAACTGAGGTTTCGCCGGACAGCATGACAGCGTCGGCGCCGTCGAGAACAGCGTTTGCGCAGTCAGAAGCCTCGGCACGCGTCGGACGCGGGTTGTCGATCATGGATTCCAGGACCTGCGTTGCCACGATAACGGGCTTGGCCCAGCGGCGTGCCAGTTCAATGGCGCGCTTCTGGACGATCGGGACTTCTTCGAGCGGGAGCTCAACGCCGAGGTCGCCACGGGCAACCATGATGGCGTCGAACGCATCGATGATTTCGTGGAGCTGGTCCACGGCCTGGGGCTTTTCGATCTTGGCGATCACCGGAACGCGGCGGCCATCTTCGTCCATGATTTCGTGGACGCGCTTGATGTCGGAGGCGTCACGGACGAAGGACAAGGCAACCAGGTCCACGCCACGCTTGAGGGCCCAACGGAGGTCATCCTCGTCCTTTTCGCTCAGAGCGGGGACGTTGACGGCAACACCGGGCAGGTTGATGCCCTTGTTGTTGGACACCCAGCCACCGACGGTCACCGTGGCGACAACCTTGACGTCGTCAACCTCGATGGCGCGAAGGGCAACCTTGCCATCGTCGATCAGGAGGGCGTCGCCCACGTTGACGTCTTCGGTGAGGCTCTTCAGGGTGGTGGAGCAGATGTCCTTGGTGCCCGGGACGTCTTCGGTGGTGATGGTGAAGGTATCGCCGACAGACAGCTCGTGCGGACCATCGACAAAGCGGCCGAGGCGGATCTTGGGACCCTGGAGGTCAGCCATGATGGCTACGGGCTTGTGCAGTTGCGCCGCAGCCTTGCGGACATTCTCGTAGGTGTTGTCGTGCACGGAGTAGTCGCCGTGGCTCATGTTCATGCGGGCAACGTCAACGCCGGCTTCCAGCACTGCGAGAGTGTTGTCGTAGCTGGAGATTGCCGGGCCGAAAGTTGCCACAATTTTCGCGCGTCTCATATACCTACCCTAAGTAGTGTGCTGCTGATTGAGTTAAAGATCATTCCTGCCGGCGCTATAAGACCGCGATTGCCCGGTCGGTGGGGGCGACCGGTGCCGGAAGGATTGTGCTTCCCATGAGGAACTTGTCCACTGCCGCCGCGCATGCACGGCCTTCGGCGATGGCCCACACAATCAGGGACTGGCCACGTCCGGCATCACCGGCAACAAACACACCCTCGGTGTTCGTCATGTAGTAGCCGTCGCGGGCTACGTTGCCCCGACCGTCGAATTCTGCACTGACCTGCTCGGTGATACCGGACGGCTCAGCACCGGTGAAGCCGAGGCTCAGGAAGACGAGGTCAGCGGGAATGATCCGCTCGGTCCCGGCCTTCGGTAGACGCTTTCCGTCCACGAACTCCGTCTCGGCAACCTTGACGCCGGTGAGCTTGCCATTCTCGCCAACAAACTCCACGGTAGACGCCAAGTATGTACGTTCGCCACCTTCTTCGTGGGCGCTGGCGACCTCGAAGAGCGTGGGGAACGTCGGCCAGGGCTGGTGCCCTGCACGCTCAAGAGGCGGCTGCTTGCCGATCGCGAGCGTCGTAACTGAAGCAGCCTGGTGACGGTGCGCTGTACCGATGCAGTCCGCCCCGGTGTCGCCACCACCCAGAATGACCACATGCTTGCCACGGGCGTCGATGTGATTTTCCGGGCTCTCCCCCGCTACTACGCGGTTGGACGGAACCAGGTAGTCCATGGCGAAGTGGACACCTTCAAGGTCACGGCCCGGAATGGGCAGGTCGCGCGGAACCGTTGCACCGGTGGCGATCACAACGGCGTCGTAACGGCGGCGCAGCTGTTCCCAGGTCACGTCCGTACCGACTGCGACGCCGGTACGGAAGCGTGTGCCTTCGGCCTTCATCTGCTCCAGGCGGCGGTCAACCTGTTCCTTCTCCATTTTGAAGTCGGGGATGCCGTAGCGGAGCAAGCCGCCGATCTTGTCGTCACGCTCGTACACGGCAACCGTGTGACCAACGCGGGTCAGCTGCTGTGCAACGGCCAAACCTGCAGGACCGGACCCCACCACGGCAACCGTCTTGCCTGTGAGGCGCGTCGGAGGGAGGGGGTGGACCCAGTCGTTGTCGAAGGCTTCATCGATGATGGAAACCTCAACCTGCTTGATAGTCACGGCAGGCTGGTTGATGCCCAACACGCAGGACGCTTCACAGGGTGCCGGGCACAGACGGCCGGTGAACTCCGGGAAGTTGTTCGTGGCGTGGAGGCGTTCAATCGCTTCCTCACCCTTGTCCCGCCACACGAGGTCGTTCCACTCGGGAATGAGGTTGCCCAGCGGGCAGCCCTGATGGCAGAACGGTACGCCGCAGTCCATGCAGCGGCCGGCCTGGCTCTTCAGGACGCCCTTTTCCTGGGCCTCGTACACTTCCTTCCAGTCCATGATGCGGACCGGAACGGGACGGCGTGGCTGCGTTTCGCGCTGCCGGACTTTCAGAAATCCGCGTGGATCAGCCACCGGTTACCTCCAGGATTCGAGACCATACTTCTTCGCCGTCGGGGTCAAGGCCCTCTTCGATGGCGTCGAGACGGGTTTGCAGGACTGCGGCGTAGTCGCGTGGCAGTACTTTGGTGATGCGGGCGGCGGTGTCGTCGAAGTTCTCGAGCAGACGGCCGGCCAGGACGGATTCGGTTTCCTCGGCGTGCTTGGTGAGCAGGCCGTGGACGATGTCGCGGTCCTCGGCGTCAAGCTCCAGGAGCTGAAGTTCGCCGGAGTCCAGGGCATCCTTGTTGACGCGCTCATGCTGAAGGTCCAGCACGTAGGCGGTACCACCGGACATGCCTGCACCGAAGTTACGGCCGGTACGGCCAATGATCAGCGTTTGGCCACCGGTCATGTACTCGCATCCGTGATCGCCAATACCTTCGACGACGGCGGTGGCACCCGAGTTACGCACCAGGAAGCGTTCACCAACCTGGCCACGCAGGAACATCTCGCCGCTTGTTGCGCCGTAACCGATGACGTTGCCGGCAATGACGTTGCGCTCTGCCTGGAACACGTTGGTGCGGTCCGGGCGGACGATGATGCGTCCACCGGAAAGGCCCTTGCCGACGTAGTCGTTGGAGTCACCGTACATGCGCAGCGTGATGCCGGCAGGCAGGAAGGCGCCAAGTGACTGGCCGGCGGTCCCGTTGAGCGTGATGTCGATCGTGTCCGTCGCCAGCACATCGGTCCCGAACGTCTTGGTCACTACGTGGCCGAGCATCGTGCCCACGGAACGGTCCGTGTTGATGACGTCCAAGGTGATCTTGACGGGCATGCGGTCGCTGAGCGCTTCGGCGGCCATGGTGATGAGCCGCTGGTCGAAGTGCTTGTCCAGCTCGTGGTTCTGGGTGGTCATATTGCGCAGCGGCACGTCGTCGTCAAACTCGAGGCCGTGCAGGATCGGGTCCAGATCAAGGCCTTCGGCCTTCCAGTGGTCGATCGCTTCGCGGGTGTCCAGTACCTCGGCGTGGCCGATCGCCTCTTCGAGGCTGCGGAAGCCAAGCTCGGCAAGGATTTCGCGGACTTCTTCTGCGAGGAACTCGAAGAAGTTGACCACGAACTCGGGCTTGCCGTTGAACCGTGAACGCAGTTCCGGGTTCTGGGTAGCAACACCAACGGGGCAGGTGTCCAAGTGGCAGACGCGCATCATGATGCAGCCGGAAACAACCAGCGGAGCCGTTGCGAAACCGAACTCTTCGCCACCCAGGAGGGCGGCAATGACCACGTCACGGCCGGTCTTGAGCTGGCCATCCACCTGAACCACCACGCGGTCGCGGAGACCGTTGAGCATGAGGGTCTGCTGAGTCTCGGCCAGGCCGAGTTCCCACGGCACACCCGCGTGCTTCAGCGAGTTCAGCGGCGAGGCGCCGGTACCGCCGTCGTGACCTGAAACAAGCACGACGTCGGCCTTCGCCTTGGTCACGCCGGAGGCCACCGTGCCGATCCCGACCTCCGAAACCAGCTTCACATGTACACGGGCCGAAGGGTTGGCGCGCTTGGCATCGTAGATGAGCTGCGCGAGGTCTTCGATCGAGTAGATGTCGTGGTGCGGGGGCGGGGAAATGAGTCCGACGCCGGGCGTGGAGTGGCGGGTCCGGGCTACCCACGGGTAGACCTTCTGGGCCATCAACTGGCCGCCCTCGCCGGGCTTTGCGCCCTGGGCCATCTTGATTTGGATGTCGTCGGCGTTGGTCAGGTACAGGCTGGTGACACCGAAGCGGCCGGAAGCGATCTGCTTGATGGCAGAGCGGCGCTCCGGATCCAACAGACGGTCAACGTCTTCGCCGCCTTCACCCGTATTGGACTTGGCGCCCAACCGGTTCATGGCGATGGCGAGGGTCTCGTGGGCTTCCTTGGAGATGGAGCCGTAGCTCATGGCGCCGGTCGAGAAACGCTTGACGATGCTGGAGACGGGCTCCACTTCCTCCAGCGGCACGGCCGGACGGACGTCGCTCTTGAACTTGAGCAACCCACGCAGGGTCATCAGGTTCTCGGACTGATCGTCAACGCCCTTGGTGTAGGCCTTGAAGATGTCGTAGCGACGCTCACGGGTAGCGTGCTGCAGGCGGAACACGGTCTCCGGGTTGAAGAGATGCGGTTCACCGTCACGGCGCCACTGGTACTCGCCGCCACCCAGGAGCGGACGGTGCGGGTGCTCGATGCCGCCTTCGGGGTACGCCATCTGGTGCCGTGCCGAAACTTCCGCCGCAATAACGTCCAGGCCCACGCCACCTAGCTGGGAGTGCGTGCCCGAGAAGAATTCGTCAACGAGTTCCTGCGAAAGGCCCAGTGCCTCGAAAGTCTGGGCGCCGGTGTAGGAAGCAACAGTGGAGATGCCCATCTTGGACATGATCTTCAGGACACCCTTGCCGAGGCCCTTGATGAGGTTGTAAACGCCGTCTTCCGGAGTCACGCCCTCGACGTCGCCGTTGGAGATCAGCTGTTCAACCGATTCCATGGCGAGGTAGGGGTTGACTGCCGATGCGCCATAGCCAATGAGCACGGCAACATGGTGCGTCTCGCGGACGTCGCCGGCCTCAACCACGAGTGCCGTCTTGGTGCGGTTGGCACTGCGAAGCAAGTGGTGGTGGACGGCGCTGACCAGCAGGAGCGACGGAATGGGTGCCCATTGCGCGTTCGAGTCACGGTCGGACAACACAACGTACTGCACGCCACGGTTGATCGCGCCGGAAACCTGCTCACAGATCTCCGTCAGGCGGGCACGCAGTGCCGCTTCCCCACCCTCCGGACGGTAAAGGCCGCGTACCTTCATGGCGATGCGGTCGCCGTCGGCGTTTTCGATGTTCGAGATCTTGGCCAGTTGATCGTTGTTGATCACGGGGAACGGCAGGGAGATCTGCGGTTGGCGGACCTGCTTGCCATCCAAGAGGTTGCCGTTGGGGCCGATGGCGCACTTAAGTGACGTCACCAGCTCTTCGCGGATGGCGTCCAGCGGCGGGTTGGTGACCTGGGCGAAGGACTGCACGAAGTAGTCAAACAGCAGGCGCGGACGCTTGGACAGCACGGCGACCGGGGTATCGGAACCCATGGCGCCCAAGGGCTCGGCGCCTGTACGCGCCATGGGGCCGAGCAGAATCTTCAGTTCTTCGGTGGTGTAGCCGAAGGTCCGCTGCCGGATGTTCACCGATGCAGCGGTGTGGCGTACGTGCTCACGCTCGGGGAGCTCGTTGATGTCGATCAGGTTGTCCTTGAGCCATTCGGCCCACGGGTTGGCTGCTGCGACCTCGGCCTTGACCTCGGCGTCGTCGATGATGCGGCCGGCTTCGGTGTCAACCAGGAACATCTTGCCCGGGGCAACGCGACCCTTCTTGACCACGTTGGAAGGCTCGACCTCGATGACCCCCACTTCCGAGGCAAAAACAATCAAGCCGTCTTCAGTGATCCAGTAGCGTCCCGGGCGCAGGCCATTGCGGTCCAGCGTTGCGCCAACGAGGTTGCCGTCAGTGAAGGAGACAGCGGCGGGACCATCCCACGGCTCCATGAGCAGCGAGTGGTACTCGTAGAAGGCGCGGCGTGCAGGATCCATGGTGGCGTGGTTCTCCCACGCCTCCGGGATCATCATCATGATCGAGTGCGTGATCGGCCGGCCGGAGAGCCAAAGGAGCTCGGCTACTTCATCGAAGGAGGCAGAGTCCGAGGCACCCGGGGTGCAGATCGGGTACAGCTCTTCAGGGGTGTCGCCAAGCAGCGGGCTGGCCAGCTGCGACTGGCGTGCACGCATCCAGTTGCGGTTGCCCTTGACCGTGTTGATTTCGCCGTTGTGGGCGATGGTCCGGAAGGGCTGTGCCAGGGGCCACGACGGGAAGGTGTTCGTGGAAAAGCGTGAGTGGACGATGGCAAGCTTGGTCTTGAAGCGCTTGTCCGACAGGTCCGGGTAGAACGGCTCCAACTGTGCCGTCGTCAGCATGCCCTTGTACACAATGGTGCGCGAGGACAGCGACGGGAAGTACACGCCGTACTTGTTCTGGGCGCGCTTGCGGATCCGCCAGGCGCGGGAGTCAAGTTCGTTGCGCTCAAGCTGCTCGCCGGTAGCGGATGCAAAGAAGGGCTGCGAGAAGTACGGCATACATGCACGCGCCATGGCACCCACGAGGTCTGCGACCACGGGAACCTCGCGCCAGCCAAGGACCGTGAGGCCCTCGTCCGCCGCCAGCGCTTCGATACCGGCCTTGGCCGTAGCTGCTTCGCGCGATTCAGCAGGAAGGAAGGCCGTGCCCACCACGTACTGGCCCGGAGCGGGCAATTCGAATTCGGTGACGGCCCGAAAGAACTCGTCCGGAACCTGCATCAGCAGGCCCGCACCGTCGCCCGTACCTTCATCGGCGCCCACGGCGCCGCGGTGTTCGAGATTGCGGAGGGCAGTCAGAGCCGCTTCCACGATGTCGTATCCCGGTTCCCCGCGGAGCGTGGCAATAATTGCCAGGCCGCAGGCGTCCTTCTCCTTGTCCGGGTTGTAAAGACCCCGGGCCTCCGGAAGCGCAGCAAAGCGCTTGAATGGAGACATGGCACCCTGCGGTTCGATATTTTCGGACCAACCGGGGTTATGAAGATGGGTCATGGGAGACGTCCTTCCTCGTGATCGTGCGTATGGAAGGGACAACGTTGGCCCCACCTTGCATGCCCTTGTGATGGGCACAACAAAGCGCTAGTTATTGGAATTGTAGGCCAGCCAATCAAGCGCAACTAACAGTTACGCAGACCACTGGCCCCGGCTTGACCAGTGAACATCGGTATGCTGCGATCCGGTTTCCGGGGTGCCACGACGCTGTGGACTGGGCCCTACGAGCGGTGACTCTGTTGCCCCTTTGCCGGAAACGACTACTTGGTGTCGTCAGCTTCCAGCGAGGATCCGGGGGCCTTCCTTGCGGCAGTCGCAGCAGATTCGGACTCCGCCTTGGACGTGCCGTCCGTAAGGGAATCCCCTGCTGCATCCTGCGGCTCGTCAACGTGGCCCGGATCGCTTTGGTTATCTGGGAGATTACCACGGGAACCACTATCCGAGACAGATGGGTCCACATCATGACTGGTGACTCTCGTCACGGATGCCTCATCTTTGGCAGGTGTGGATTCCGGGTCGCGACCCGGCAAATAAGGGGTGTCCGGCTGTGGCCGGCCTCCCCTGCCGAGAACAACGAAGATAACCAGCGCCGCAACAAAGACGAAGATACTCGTCCATACATTCAGCCTGGTGGTGATTCCGAAGAGGCTGATTTGCTCGGCATCGTCAATCCGGAGGGCTTCGATCCACACCCGGCCAAGTGTGTAATACATCGCGTACAGCCAGAACAGGCGTCCCCGGCGGAAGTGGAACTTCCGGTCCAGCAGAAGAAGTATGGCAACGCCCAGGATGTTCCACAGGAATTCATAGAGGAACGTCGGGTGGAAAAGCGTATCCGCCGGCATGCCAGCTGGGAAGTTGGCGTTGGCGGGGTCGATCTGGAGTCCCCACGGCAACGTGGTGGGGGCGCCGAAGAGTTCCTGGTTGAACCAGTTGCCCCAACGTCCGATCGCCTGGGCAAGCAGCAGACCGGGAGCCGCGGCATCCAGGAACGCCGTGAGCTTGACGCCCGCTCGACGGCAACCAATCCAGGCACCCACGGCACCAAGCAGCACGGCACCCCAAATACCGAGGCCACCTCTCTGTATTTGCGGAATCAGGGAGAGGTCACCGGTGCCGTCGAACCCAGGACCAAAGTAGGCATCCGGGGATGAAAACACGTGGTAAAGGCGTCCACCGATGATGCCGAAGGGAATCGCCCAAATAGCGATATCCCACAGGCTTCCCTCCGGGGCTCCCCGTCGCTTCCATCGGGAAGACGTCAGCCACAGGCCGATGATGATTCCCGCCAGGATGCAGAGGGCGTAGGCGTGGATACGCAGCGTCCCCCACGGCAGCGGAATGTCGAAACCGGACCACGATGGGCTCGGGATGCTTAGTGGAACCATTGCCGCTGCGTGGAGGAGGGGCTGCATTGGGCTTCGCTGTTTCCTTTTTCCTAGGCGTCTGCAGCTGCGCGGCCCAAGCCGGCGCTGAGGTTCTTGGTGAGTTGGCCGACGGCGTCAACGCCGCCGTCGCGGAGGGCCGCCACGAGAGCGGTGCCGACGATCACGCCGTCCGCGTACTCAGCTATCTCGCGGACATGGTCCGGGTTGGAAACACCGAGGCCAACGCAAACCCGTTCTGCACCTGCAGCGTGGGCACGTGCCACGACGTCTTCGGCTGTGCTGCTGACAGACTGGCGTGTACCGGTCACGCCCATGATGGAGACGGCATACACGAAGCCGCGGCTGGCCTTGACAGTCATGTCCAGGCGTTCAGGCGTGGATGACGGAGCCACCAGGAAGACCCTGTCCAGTCCGTACTTGTCCGAAGCCTCGAACCACTCACTGGCCTCATCCGGAATAAGGTCCGGAGTAATAAGGCCGGCTCCACCGGATTCAGCCAGGCGGCGGGAGAATTCATCCACGCCCATGCGCATGACCGGGTTCCAATAGGTCATGACCAACACTGCGGCGTCAGTAGCGGCTGTGATCCCTGCAACGACGTCGAAGACATTGGCGACGCGGAAACCGTTGTTGATCGCTTCCGTGGTAGCAGCCTGGATTACAGGCCCATCCATCACGGGATCGGAGTAGGGAATGCCGATCTCAATGAGGTCCGCACCGTTCCGTGCCAGGGAAATGCCTGCATCGATGCTGTCCTGGACCGTGGGGTAGCCCGCAGGAAGGTATCCGACAAGGGCTGCCCGGCCCTCGGCCTTGGCGCGGTCGATGGCGGCAGCGGATTTGCTGGCGAATTGTTCAGTCATCAGTTCTGGTCCTCGTTTACGTCCACGGCTGCTTCGGAGGTGCGCTCTGCAGGACCCTTGGGCTTGCGGGTAGAAAGCGTGGTGCCCTTGACGTGACCTTCTTCGTCCAGCATGTTGAACCACGCGGCTGCTGTTTCGACGTCCTTATCCCCGCGTCCGGACAGGTTCACGATCACGGAGATCTCGGACGGGTCCTCTTTGCCCTCGGTGAGGCGCTTGCCCACTTTAATGGCACCGGCAAGCGCGTGCGCAGACTCGATAGCCGGGATGATGCCCTCCGTCCGGCACAGGAGGCTGAAGGCGTCCATGGCTTCGGTGTCCGTGATTGGCTCGTACGTCACGCGTCCGATGTCCGCCAGGTACGAGTGCTCGGGTCCCACGCTGGGGTAGTCAAGTCCGGCAGAGATCGAGTGGGATTCGATGGTCTGGCCGTCTTCGTCCTGCATCAGGTACGAACGTGCACCATGGAGCACACCGGGACGTCCCAGGGAGATTGCTGCGGCGTGACGCCCCGTCTCAACGCCATCGCCACCGGCTTCAAAGCCGTAGATCTTCACGGAAGCGTCGTCAAGGAAGCTGTGGAACAGGCCGATGGCGTTGGAGCCACCACCAATGCAGGCACAGATGGCGTCGGGCAGCTTGCCGGTCTGGTCCAGGATCTGGGCGCGGGCTTCCTCGCCAATCACTTCGTGGAAGAAGCGGACCATGGCAGGGAACGGGTGGGCTCCGGCAGCGGTACCCAGCAGGTAGTGGGTGGTCTCCACGTTGGAAACCCAATCCCGCAGGGCGTCGTTGATGGCGTCCTTGAGGGTCTGCGAACCGTTGGTCACGGGAACCACAGTGGCGCCGAGCAGTTGCATGCGGGCAACGTTCAAAGCCTGGCGGCGGCAGTCCTCGGCACCCATGTAGACAACGCACTCCAGGCCAAGGAGGGCGGCTGCCGTGGCGCTGGCAACGCCGTGCTGGCCTGCGCCGGTTTCAGCAATGACCCGGGTCTTGCCCATGCGCTTGGCCAGAAGGGCTTGCCCCAGGACGTTGTTGATCTTGTGGGAACCGGTGTGGTTGAGGTCTTCACGCTTGAGGAAAATCCTGGCTCCACCGGCGTGCCGGGAGAAGCGCTTGGCCTCTGTCAGCAGCGAGGGACGCCCGGAGTAGTTCTTGTTGAGGTCCTTCAACTCCGCGAGGAAATCGGGATCGGCTTTCGCTTTCTCGAACGTGTCCTGGACTTCGTCGAGTGCGGCGATAAGTGACTCGGGCATCCAACGGCCACCGTAGTTACCGAAGTACGGCCCGCTTGCGTTGCGCAGCGAATGGCCACCTTGCAGGAATGCGTCGGCCGCATTCTCTTCCGAGCTGGCTGTTGGCGCGTCCACCATCAGTCTCACCGTCCTGTTCCAGTTAGTTCATCGGGTAGTTCCACGTGCCACAAGGCAGCCGCAGGCACAAGCCCGGGCTGCCTCATGGCTATCGCCTTGCTTCAGGTACTGCCTCAGTTCCTGACGGCGATGGCGGCAGCTCCAGCTGCCTTGAATTCGGTGATGCGTTCGCGCGGGGTTGAGTCGCTGACCAGCGCCTCCCCCACCAAAATGGCGTTGGCGCCACTAGCGGCATAGTGTGTGACGTCCTCGGCCGTCCGTACGCCGGACTCCGCCACAATCACAGCCTCAGCCGGAATCAAACCGGCCAGTGAACCGAAAACTGAGCGGTCGACGCCGAGCGTCTTCAGGTTGCGGACGTTGATACCGATGATTTTGGCCTGCGCAGCGACGGCACGCTCAATTTCCTCGTCGGTATGCGTTTCCACCAGCACGTTCATGCCAAGCTCATGGCTGAGGGCGCTGAAGTCAGCCAGCTCCGAATCAGACAAGGCCGCAACGATCAACAGAATGAGGTCCGCACCATGGGCGCGGGCTTCCCAGATCTGGTACTCGTCCACCGTGAAGTCCTTGCGCAGCAAGGGAATATCGACGGCGGCACGTACGGCATCGAGATCCGCCAGCGATCCACCAAAACGTCGCTTTTCGGTAAGGACGCTGATGACCGAAGCCCCTCCATCTTCGTACTGCACAGCAAGCGAGGCAGGGTCATCAATGGGTGCAAGGTCGCCTTTGGACGGGCTTCGACGCTTGATTTCAGCGATGACCTTGAGATCGTCACGATTCGAGGAGGGACCACCCAGGGCAGCCCAGGCGTCACGCGCCGGTGCTGCGGCTGCAACGCGGTCCTTCAGCTCAACGAGGGACACAAGCCGGCGGCGGGCCTCCATGTCCTCCTTGACGCCGACGATGATGTCGTCAAGAACGGTCACGATTAGTGACCGTTGTTCTGCAGCTTGCTGCCACCCACTCCGTAGCCGGCCTTGCGCATGGCCCAACCTACGATGAGGCCGGCCACCATGACCACAACTCCACCGATGAAGATCGGGGTGCTGGCGATGACGAAAGCAATGGAGGAAATCAGGGCGCCGACCAGCATCACAATCACGCAGGTCCAGGCAGCCGGGCTGTTACCGTGGCCGATGGCATCAGCGTGGCTGGCCATGGTGGAGGTAGCTTGGTTTGCGGACACTGTGGTTTTGCTCATGTGGAATCTCCTCAGGATGAATACTGCTTACATTCTGCCATTTATTGACGGCGGCCGGGACATCGTCCGACGTCAGGACCAGCGCCGGCGCTTATGTTGCGCCAGACCGGCCCGAAAGATTGCTGGACCGCCTACGTTGGGTCTTCGCCGCGGGAAAGACTGTCCCAGCTGTCGATCTCGTCCACGGGTCCGCTACCGCGTTCCTTGACGGCAGCGGCGTCGTACTTGGTCCGGGTTTTCCAATGCCGTCCTGCCAGCGGCAAGACCACTGCACAGACGGCAAGCAGGGCACCGGCCACGATAGCCAGGACGGGGAAGACCGTTGTGGCCACGTTCGCCTGACCTCCCGAGATGCCCGTTGCCGCAGCGATGGAACCCTGGGCTGCGCCGAGAGGATCGGACAGGACCGTAGCGGCTGCCAGGATTATCCCGGCAGCGGACAGGGCAAGGAGGGCCGCGATGATCCAGCGGGCGATCCGCCCTGCGATGGAAGCCGCCAACCCACCGGCAAGCGCTACGAGCGCCAGAGCGGTAACGGCCGTGGCTGCCTTGCTGCCCTGAACGTGAAGGTCGCTGTTGGAGGCAGCTGTGGGATCAAGTCGGACCTCGATCCAGGTCTGCGTGGTGGTTCCAAAGACAGCTAGTGCCAGAAGTGCCGTTGCAAGAACAAGCGTTGACTTCCGTGCCCAACGCGGCGGTGTGGTCGCCGCGGGTCCCGGTGCTTCAGCGGTCATGAGGCGGGCGTCCCGCCGTCGACGATTCCTGCGTCCCGGACTGTCTCGGCGGAAATGTTCTGCAAAGAACCGGCCGTGTGCACGGCCCGAAGCGGCGCAGCGGCCTTGTTCACGGTTTCAAGAGCTTCCGATGGCTTGTGGGAATCGGCAACGATCCCGCCGCCGGCCTGCACGTAGGCACGGCCTTCCCGCAGCAACGCAGAACGGATGGCAATCGCCATGTCCATGTCACCGGCGAAGTCCAGGTAGCCCACCACGCCACCGTAGATACCACGGCGGTGCGGTTCGAGTTCGTCCAGGAGGCGCAACGCCCGCGGCTTCGGGGCTCCGGAAAGCGTACCCGCGGGGAAAGTTGCCTTGAGGACGTCGTAGGCCTTGGCATGCGGAGCCAACTCTCCCACCACGGTGGACACCAGGTGCATGATGTGGCTGAACCGCTCCACCTCCATGAACTGCGTGACGTCAACCGTGCCGGCCACGCACACCTTGGAGAGGTCGTTGCGTGAAAGGTCGACCAGCATAAGGTGCTCGGCGCGCTCCTTCTGGTCGGCCAGCAGTTCCGTGGCCAGGGCTTTGTCGGCTTCAACAGTCTTGCCACGGGGACGCGATCCGGCGATGGGGTGCGTAATGACTTCGCCGCCGGTTACCGTCACCAATGCCTCCGGTGAGGAACCAACGATCGAGTACTCGCGGCCGTCAGCATCCTCGAGGCTGAAGATGTACATGTAGGGGCTCGGGTTGGTGTTGCGCAGTACGCGGTAAACGTCCAGGGGGTCGGCCTCGCACTCCATTTCGAAGCGGCGTGAAATGACGACCTGGAAGACCTCGCCATCGACGATCGCCTCCTTGCCGCGATCGATGGCTTCCAGGTACTTGGCCTCGTCCCAGCGTTCCTGCACGCTCGACGCAAAATCCAGTGCGGCCGGCTCCAGCACCGAAACCGGCTGGGCGACAGGCGTGCTGACCTGGTCCAGTAGCGCTTTAACCCGCGCCACGGCGTCGTGCCAGGCGTCGTCCACACGCTCGGAACTGTTGTCGAAGTTGATCGCGTTGGCGATCAGCAGGACAGTGCCATCCACGTTGTCGTGCACTGCCATGTCGGTGACCAGGTTCAGGGCCATCTCAGGCAGCTGCAGGTCGTCTTCCGGCGGTGCCGTCAGCTTCTCCCAATGGCGCACGGCTTCCCAACCCAGGAACCCAACGAGCCCTGACGTAAAGGGCGGCAGCCCTTCAAAACGATCAGTTTGCAGGGCTGCGATGGTGTCACGGACTGCCTCCACCGGGTTGCCTGCCACGGGCACGCCGACCGGTGGCTCACCGATCCAGTGTGCCTGGCCATCCTTGGTGGTCAGGGTGGCGCGGGACTTGGCACCAATGAAGGAATAGCGGGACCAGGCCCCGCCAACGGCTGCCGACTCCAGGAGGAAAGTACCGGGCTGGCCCTTGGCGAGCTTACGGTACAGGCCGATGGGGGTCTCGGCGTCGGCCAGGACTTTGAGTCGGACAGGGATGACACGGCTGTGGACGGCGAGTTCGCGGAACTCTTCCAGGCCCGGGCTGATGATTCCAAGGTCCTGCATGGCTATTGTTCTCCGCCTTTGGTCTTAGGTGGTGCGTCAGGGAAACTAGGGGATGCCTTAATCGCGGTGGCCCGTTACAACCGAAAAGTCGCGCCCGTCGAAGCAGGTCCGGGTACCGGTGTGGCAGGCTGCGCCGATCTGGTCAACGCGGACCAGGAGGGCATCGCCGTCGCAGTCAAGGGCGACTGACTTCACGAACTGTACGTGCCCTGAAGTGTCGCCCTTGCGCCAGTATTCCTGGCGGGAGCGTGAGTAGAAGGTCACGCGTCCCGTGGTCATGGTGCGGCGAAGTGCCTCGTCATCCATCCAGCCCAGCATGAGGACCTCATGGGTATCGTGCTGCTGGATGATGGCGGCTACAAGGCCTGCGGAATCGCGCTTAAGTGCGCTGGCGATCTCCTGCGGCAGGGTGTCCGCGGGGTCGCTGGAGAGCTCCACGGCAGGAGTTGGACTGGGGGCGGACTGCTCTGACATCAGATCAAGTCTAGTGCCTTTGATGGGAGGCGTATTCTGCGGCGGTTCCACTGCGCAACCTTGCCCTGATCGTGCTAGTTTCACAAGTGATGCATTTCGTCGATCCTTCCCGAGAAGTACTGGCCGAAACCCTGCTGGCGGCCGGACCTGACTCCCCCACGCTCTGCCAAGGGTGGCTCACCCGGGATCTTGCGGCGCACCTCTACCTGCGGGAGCGCAAAGCGGCCGTGGGCATTGGCCTCCTGATCCCCAGCCTCGGCAAGGCTTCGGACAAAGCGACGGCCAAACTTGCCGCCAAGCTCAAGACCACCGACGACTACGCGGAACTCGTCAAGACGTTCCGTGCAGGACCGCCGGCCCTTTCCCCTCTGAAGATCAAGGCGCTGGACGAAACGTCGAATCTCATTGAATATTTCGTCCACACCGAGGACATCCGCCGCGCAAGTGACCGCTGGGCGCCCAGGGCCCTCGACGAAGCGTACTCGGATGCCTTGTGGGATGAACTGATCAAGCGGGCGGCTTTCCTTTACCGCGGTGTGGACCTCGGCATCGTTCTGGTGCGGCCCTCGGGCCCCCGCCACGTGGCCAAACGCGCACCGGTGTCGGTTGCGATTGTCGGCGAACCCGGCGAGTTGCTGATGCATGCCCACGGCCGCACCAGCCAGGCCCTCGTCACCTTCGAAGGCCAGCCGGACGCCGTCGCGCTTCTACAAACCGCAGACATCGGCCTTTAAAACAAGCAACGCGGGGTCACTTAGGGCCCATCATCCTTGCGGAGATGGGCCGGAAGTGACCCCGCGTTGCTTTTGGCGATAGAGCTACCTGACTTCGAAGCCAGCCTCGCGAATTGCTGCTTTGACTTGGGCGATCATGTCATCCGGACCGAAGTGGAACACCGAAGCTGCCAGCACCGCATCGGCTCCGGCTTGCACGGCTGGAGGGAAATGCGCAGGCTTCCCGGCACCACCGGAGGCGATGATCGGTATGTTGACTGCCCCACGGACAAGACGGATCAGTTCAAGGTCGAATCCGTCCTTGGTGCCGTCAGCGTCGATCGAGTTCAGTAGGATTTCTCCCACGCCCCGGTCCGCGGCTTCCTTGGCCCAGGCGATGGCGTCGATTCCCGTCCCGGTCCGGCCACCGTGGGTGGTGACTTCAAAACCGGACGACGTCGGGGCGTCGCCTTCGCGGGTCCGGCGCGCATCCACGGAGAGCACCAGGACCTGGGAGCCGAAGTGGCGCGTGATTTCATCAATGACCTCAGGCCGGGCCACAGCGGCGGTGTTGATCGATGCCTTGTCAGCGCCGAAGCGCAGGAGCTTATCCACCTCAGCCACGCCACGCACGCCGCCACCGACGGTCAGCGGAATGAAGACTTCCTCGGCCGTGCGGCGAACGACATCGAACGTGGTTTCGCGGTTGCCCGATGATGCGGTGACATCCAGGAACGTCAGTTCATCCGCACCGCCATTGTCATAACGGTGCGCCAGTTCCACCGGGTCTCCGGCGTCCCGCAAGCCCTCGAAGTTGACGCCTTTGACCACGCGGCCGGCATCGACGTCCAGGCAGGGAATGACGCGTACGGCTACAGCCATGTGCTTACTCCTAGAATTCTGCTCTGCTCGATGGTGATGCTGGATCAGATACGGCAGGCGTGGATGCTGCTGACCAGGATGGCGCGGGCGCCCAGATCGTACAGCTCGTCCATGATGCGGTTGGTTTCCTTCTTGGGGACCATCGAACGCACGGCCACCCATTCCGAATCCCGCAACGGGGAAACGGTGGGTGATTCAAGGCCAGGGGTGAGTGCGGCAGCATCCTCCACCAGATCCTTGCGGATGTCGTAGTCCATCAACACGTACTGCCGGGCCACAAGGACGCCCTGCAGACGGCGGATGAGGACGTCGATTTCCTTGGCGGTGCCATTCGCGGCACCACCGGGACCTGTGCGCCTGATGAGCACGGCCTCGGACTTAAGAATGGGATCACCGAAGATTTCCATTCCGGCTGCCTTGAGGGTGTTGCCCGTCTCGACCACGTCGGCAATGGCGTCCGCGACGCCGAGCCGGACCGATGACTCGACGGCCCCGTCCAGTCGGACCACCTTGGCGTTCACGCCGCGATCCGCCAGATAGTCGCGCAGGAGCCCGTCGTAACTGGTAGCGAGGCGCTTGCCTTCGAGCTGCTCGACGCCGGTGAAGTCACCTACGGGGCCGGCGAAACGGAAAGTAGAAGGGGCAAAGCCCAAGGGAAGGAGTTCTTCGGCTTCCACCTTTGCGTCCAGCAAGAGGTCGCGTCCGGTGATTCCGACGTCCAGGGTTCCCTGGCCCACATACACCGCGATGTCGCGGGGGCGCAGGAAGAAGAACTCAATGTCATTGTCGGGATCAACCATGACCAGTTCGCGGGTGTCGCGGCGCTGGCGGTAACCGGCCTCGGACAACATTGCAGAGGCGGCTTCTGACAGGGATCCCTTGTTGGGGACTGCTACACGGAGCATGGGGAGACTTTCTGTTTGGAATGGAGGTTTTCAGGCACTTCGGCCACGCAGCTGGCTCCGCTTATTGAAGACGGAGTGGCGTGGCTAGAGATGCTTGTAAACGTCTTCCAGGCTGAGGCCCTTGGCGAGCATGAGGACCTGCAGGTGGTACAGCAACTGGGAGATTTCCTCGGCAGCAGCTTCATCGGATTCGTACTCGGCGGCCATCCACACTTCGGCGGCCTCTTCGACCACTTTCTTACCGATGCCGTGGATTCCGGAGTCCAGTTCGGCAACCGTGCGCGAGCCTGCCGGGCGGGTCGCTGCTTTCTCACTCAGTTCTGCGAACAGCGTCTCGAAATTCTTCACGCCCTACAGACTACTTGCTTAGGGGCTGGCACCGCTTGTTGGGGCGTTGCATGACGAAGGGGATGTGAATGAAGACACACGCACATCCCCTTCAACGCCCGCTGACCAGTGTCAGCTGGACTGCTTCCGCGTCAGCTGTACTGCTTCAGCGTCACTGCCGTGGCAAGGGCCGCGGTCACTGCCTCGTGTCCCTTGTCTTCATTGGAGCCCGGGAGGCCCGCCCGGTCCAAGCCCTGCTGTTCCGTATCGCAGGTCAGTACGCCGAACCCGACCGGAACGCCGGTGCGGACGCTGACATCGGTGAGTCCCGACGTCGCGGCCTGGCATACGTACTCGAAGTGCGGCGTACCGCCGCGGATAACAACACCGAGGGCCACGACGGCGTCGAAGTGCGGTGCGAGCCGGGCCGCGGCAACCGGGAGTTCGAAGCTGCCGGGGACGCGCAGCAGGGTGGGCTCGGCGATGCCGGCTTCCTTCGCCGCGCGGAGGGCACCATCAACCAGTCCATCCATGATCTGGGTATGCCAGCTGGCTGCCACAATGGCGAGCCTGAGCTGCGAGGTTTCCTCGGGCTTGAGGGTGGTGAGGTCGATAGTGGGGGCGCCGTGTCCGCTCATTGTTTGATGGAATTCCGTTCAGTCTTGTTCGTTGTCAAAGGGGCTTCGGGACGGAGTCTTTCCGTTGCCGACAGGCTCGGTTTCGAGCGTCAGACGGTGATCCATCCGGTCTTTCTTGGTCTGCAAATAGCGAACGTTCTGTTCACGCGAAGGGACCTCGGTGGGAACCATTTCCACCACTGAGACGCCGGCCTGGGCCAGGCGGTTCTGCTTGTCCGGATTGTTGCTGAGCAAACGGACTTCATGCAGTCCCATCTCGGCCAGGATCTGACCCGCGGCACTGTAAGAGCGCGCGTCTACGGGCAATCCCAGCTGTTCGTTGGCCTCGACGGTATCGAAACCGGCTTCCTGCAGAGCGTAGGCCTTGATCTTGTTGGCCAGGCCAATGCCTCGCCCTTCCTGGCCCCGCAAGTACAGCAGCGTCCCACCTTCAGCGTGGATGAGCTCCAGGGCAAACGCCAATTGCTCGCCGCAATCGCAACGATAAGATCCGAAGACGTCGCCGGTGAGGCATTCGGAATGCAGGCGCACGAGTGGCGCCTGGCCATCCTTGGGCGCGTTGGGGGAACTCACGGCAAGGTGTTCCACACCCGTAACGTGGTCCGTCCAGGCCTGGGCTACAAAGTCACCAAAGGCGGTGGGCAGCTGGACAATCGGGCCGCCGCTCACCGGGTGGGGCGTGGGCTCGGTGTCGTCGCTGCTGCGCGTTGTCGGTGCGGTCATCGCTTCTCCTCGTCTGCCACTGAAACGTGTGCCGTCTGGGACTCTACCGCGTCAACGTATGCCACCAGATCCTCAATGGAGATGAGGGGGCATCCGTGTTCGGCGGCGAAATCGCGCAAGCTGTCCAGGCGCATCATTTCACCATCGTCATGTACCAACTCAGCGATCACGCCCACCGGAGCAAGCCCGGCAAGCCGACACAGGTCCACGGCTGCTTCCGTGTGTCCCGGACGTTCACGCACTCCCCCCTTAACCGCCCGCAGCGGGAAAATATGCCCGGGGCGTGTAATCGCCGCCGGAGTGCTCTGCGGGTCGGCGAGGATCCGGGCCGTCAATGCGCGGTCCGTGGCCGAAATACCAGTGCTCACTCCAATCGCCGCATCGCAGGAAACGGTGTAGGCGGTGCCTTTGGCGTCCTCATTGACTGCCACCATGGGCGGAAGCGCCAGGGCGTCCGCCCGTTCCGCTTCAAGCGGAACGCAAATGACGCCCGATGAATACCGGATGGTCCACCCCATGAGGGCGGGCGTGGCATGTTCGGCAGCGAAAATGATGTCGCCTTCGTTCTCGCGGTCTTCGTTGTCCACCACGATGACTGCCTGGCCGGCAGCCATCGCCGCGATCGCAGATTCCACGGGATCCAGGCCTGTACGACCCGACGCCGGCGAGACCGTCTTGGTCGGGGTGCTCATCGCGCAACCTCCTGGTTCTCGGCAGACGCGCTGGCTGTCTCCGCGCTGGCGCGGTGCGCCGGGGAGCCCTGTGGAGCAAAGGACAGGAGCCGCTCGGTGTATTTAGCGAGCACATCCACTTCCAGGTTTACCCGTGCGCCAACCGGCTTGGCCCCCAGACCTGTCTCCTCCAAGGTCGTAGGAATGAGCCCTACCTCGAACCACGGAGCCGCTTCAGCAGCGGCGCTCACTGCCGTTACGGTCAGTGAAACACCGTCGACGGCGATCGAACCTTTCTCGGCAATGTACCGTGCCAGCGGCCCAGGGACGCCAAACCGCAAACGATCCCAGTTGCCCAGCGGCTCCCGTTCCAGCAGCTCACCCACGCCGTCAACATGTCCTTGGACCACATGGCCGTCCAGGCGCCCGCCAGCAGGGACGCAGCGCTCGAGGTTCACGGTGTCGCCCGCGGCCAACTCGCCGATGGTGGTGCGGACCAGGGTCTCCCCCATGACGTCGACGCTGAAATCCTGCCCGTCAATCCGGGTTGCGGTGAGGCAGACTCCGTTGACTGCGATGGAACCTCCCAGGGCCAGGCCCTCGGTGCTGGTCGGGGCTTTCAGCCGCAACGTCGCGCTGGCATCGCCGTCGCGGTCAATACCCAGGACGGTGCCCTGTTCGGCAACGATTCCGGTAAACATCAGTGTCCTCCTGTGACGTATTCCGCAGCTTCACTGCGCGGAATGGAATTCTTGGTTGTGCTGGCCGCTGCTGTGGCGACCGCTGATCTCATTGACCGCAGATGCAGCCGAAGGTCGTTGCCGAGGGTCTGTACAGCCCCGCCACCGGCATCGTCCCAGGCCCAATGTTGGGCATCGGCCAGCGTGGTGATGCCGAGGTCGTTCAGCGCAGGCGTTCCGGATCCCAATAGGGTTGGAGCAAGATAGACGATCAGTTCGTCCACCAATCCAGCAGCAAGGAACGTACTGAGGATGCTGGAACCGCCTTCCACCATGAGGTGCCTGACGCCTTGATGGAACAGTTGGCTGAGCGCTTCCGCCGGATCCCTGGTCTGCAGGTGCACGAAACGGCCATCGGTTCCGCGTACTGCAGCGTCTTCGGGAACGTCCCGCAAACCCATGACGGCGCGGAGCGGCTGGCGCTGCGCGAGGCTGCCGTCGGATGCCCGGGCCGTCAGACGTGGATTGTCGATAAGTACCGTGCCAGTGCCCACCAGGATCGCATCGATGAGGCCCCGCAATCCGTGGTTGTCCGCGAGGGACTCAGGACTGGAGATCCATTGGCTGGTACCGTCCACTGCGGCGATGCGGCTGTCCAGCGTCTGGGCGATGTGCAAGGTGACGAACGGACGTTGGGTTGCGACGGCGTCGAACCATTCCCGATTGAGGTCAAACGCCTTGTCGGCACCGAGGCCGGATTCGACGTCGACTCCCGCGGCTTGCAGCGTGCGGGCACCGCCCGCGGCGGGATCGTGGGGATCATCGACGGCGTAAATCACCTTGGAGATCCCGGCCTCAATGATGGCCTGTGCGCAGGGACCGGTGCGGCCCACGTGGTTGCAGGGCTCCAGGGTGACCACCATGGTGGTTCCTGCAAGATCCACGCCCTGACGGCGTGCCTCAAGAATGGCATCTGCCTCGGCGTGGGCTGTGCCGGCTCCCCGATGGTAGCCAACGGCGAGCTGTTCTCCTCCGGGGCTGAGCACAACGGCGCCCACCAACGGGTTTGCTCCACGCGGCCCGCCCAAGGCAGCTGCAAGGGCCACATCCATAGCCGCAGCCTCGGCGGTATTGAAGAGTTTGGGGTTCAGAGTCACGGAGCGACTCCTACTACAGCAGGGGCCGTGACGGTCGTGGCACGTTCGCGCTTCTCTGCCCGCCACCACACGAAGAAACCGGTCAACGTAAAGAATCCGTAGAAAAGATACATGACGGCACTGGCGTAGTACCCGGCGCTGAAGAGCAACGGGACGCCGACTATGTCAACGGCCACCCAGATGAGCCAGAACTCGGTCCATCCCCGGGCCATACCGTATGTGGCCAGCAGGGAACCTGTGAAGGTCCAGGCATCAGCCCACACGGGCGGGTAGGAGCCCAGCGCGTCGAAGAGGGGTGTCAGGGCGGCCGTTCCGGCCACCATTGCCCCAAGGAGGGCGATGCGGACTTTGTTACTGGCCCAGCCCGGGACGATTGCGCGTCCCTGGTTGCTGGCCTGCCGCCCTTGCTGCCAGCGGTACCAACCGTAGACGGCCACCGCTATGAACATGATCTGCCGTGCAGCCTGTCCCCATAGGGTTGCCGGGGTGGCTGCGCCGAAAACGTTGCCGAGGAAGACCGTCAGCAGGAGGATATTTCCCAGAATGCCTACAGGCCACGCCCAGACTTTGCGGCGCATTCCGCCGAGGGCGCTGGCGAGCCCAAAGATGTTGCCAAGCACTTCGCGTAAGACAAGCGCAGATCCTCCAACGGGAATCTGTGCTTCGAAGAGCCATCGCAGAAAGTCCATGCCGTTCCTTCCCAGTAAGCCGCGATGGCTCCGGGGGTGTACGACAGCGCACTGCGCGGCGTCCCTAAGGACGCACACAGCATGACTGTACGTGCTTCTCCCATCCAGACTTTAACTGTCGGTACCGGAATTCCACCGGTTCAACCGTTTGCCAGCGGGATTCCAATGACTTGGATCCCAAGGCGCGCGGGTCGCGGACTATAACCGCCGGTTCGGACTTACACCGACCCCGGAGCACGTATGTGTGTTGCTATTCTGCCACAACTGCGGAGATGCCTGAGCTATTCCCCGCAATCTTCGTAACATCTGATGACGGTCGTCACGGTTTCGCCGAGCCGCCCGCCATTGCTGCCTTGGACCCGGCCGCTCGGAGCCGATCGATTGCCGCGGCAGGGTCTTCATCCCCGTACACAGCTGAGCCTGCCACGAAGACGTTTGCGCCTGCTTCAGCTGCGCGAAGGATGGTTTCCTCGGTGATCCCGCCATCCACCTGAATGGCCACGCCGATTCCGGATCCGTCAATGGCTGCGCGGGCGCGGCGGATCTTGGGCAAGGTGATATCCAGGAAGGACTGGCCACCAAAGCCCGGTTCAACCGTCATGATCAGGAGCATGTCCAGTTCGCTGAGCATGTCCAAATACGGCTCAACCGGAGTGGCGGGCCGCAATGCCATACCCGCTTTTGAACCACGGGCCCGCAGTTCACGGGCAAGCTTGACAGGCGCCATGGCAGCCTCGACATGGAACGTCACCGACGCGAGGCCTGCGTCCGCATAGGCAGGTGCCCACCTGTCAGCATCTGAAATCATCAGGTGTGCGTCCAAGGGAACCGGGCTGACGGCTTGGATCCGCTGTACCACCGGCAGGCCAAGCGTCAGGTTGGGAACGAAGTGGTTGTCCATGACATCCACGTGCACGGCATCGGCGTTGCCGATCCGCTGCAGCTCCGCCTCAAGGTTAACGAAGTCTGCGGACAGGATGCTCGGGTTGATACAGCACTGAGACAAGGCAGCCCCTTTGGGTCAGGTGTTTTATCGATTTGTGTTCAAGCGGGGGTGGCGGGCCAGGACTTTTGCGGAGCCAGGACTTTTGCGGAGCTAGGACTTTTGCGGAGCCAGGACTTTTGCGGAGCCAGGGCTTTTTGCGGAGCTAGGACTTTTTGCGGATGAGCGCCATGAACATGGCATCCGTGTGGTGAACGTGCGGCCAAAGCTGGGCCGTAAGCTCGTGCCCGGCCCCAAGGCTTCCGGTGAGGCTTACAGCGTCCAGTGCCTTGCCGGCGTCGAGCAGCTCAAGGTCATCACGCTTTCCGAGGACATCACCCACGACGGCTGTGGTTTCCGCCGGGTGGGGTGAACACGTCACGTAGGCCACAACGCCTCCGGGCTTGACGGCGTCGATAGCCGAAACCAGGAGTTCTCGCTGCAGCGGACCAAGGTCCGCGATGTCCTTGGGTGCACGGCGCCACCGTGATTCGGGACGCCTGCGCAAGGCACCAAGACCACTGCACGGAACGTCCACCAATACCCGGTCAAAGGAGTCGGGTTGTTCGCCGCCAACCTCCCGTCCATCACCGGTCCGCACCGTCCAGGATTCCGCAGGTACCGCAGACAGCGCCTGCTGGACCAGCTTGGCGCGGTGCGGTGCAGGCTCGTTGGCGAGCAAGGTGGCGCCATCACGGTGAGCCAGGGCGGCAAGCAATGCAGCTTTGCCTCCCGGCCCTGCGCACAAGTCCAGCCAGCGCTCTCCTTCGCGGGCAGGGGCTCCCAGATCGACGCTTGCAACTGCGCGGGCTACGAGTTGTGAGCCGACATCCTGAACGCGGGTAGTTCCCCTCCGGACCGACTCGAGCCTGCCAAGGTCGCCTCCGGCCGACAGCGCGGAGTCCTCTACCAGCTCTCCGGCCGCAGCCCCGTTTTCGAAAGCTTCCTCAAGGTTCCCCAGCCCTGGCAGAGCAACCAGATTAACCACAGGCGCCGCGTTGTCTGCCTCCAGCAGGGCTTCAATCTCGGTTTTGGATCTTCCATGGTTCACCAACGACTGTCGAAGTGCGCGGACGATCCATTCCGGGTGTGCGTGACGCAGGGCAGCAATCCTGGTCTCGTCAGTCTCCTGCTCCAGCAGGACGTCCATCCACTCGGCCATGGTGTGGGCGGTGACTTTCCGCAAGACGGCGTTGATGAGCGCAGACGGCCCGGCGCCGATGACCGCGCGGGCAAGGCCCACGGTTTGGTCCAGCGCAGCATGGGCAGGAACGCGCATGGAAAGCAGCTGATGTGCGCCGATGCGCAAGGCATCAAGGATCGCTGGGTCGAGTTGTTCGAGGGGCCGGTCCACGCAGCGGGCCAGGATGGCATCGTAGGTGCCCTGTCCCCGCAATGCACCGTAGCTCAGCTCGGTTGCAAAACCAGCGTCGCGGCGGTCCAGCCGATGTTCCCGGATTCTGGCAGGAAGGACAAGATTGGCATACGCGTCTTCCGACGCAACGGCGCGGAGGACTTCG
Source organism: Arthrobacter sp. StoSoilA2 (assembly GCF_019977195.1). NCBI lineage: Bacteria > Bacillati > Actinomycetota > Actinomycetes > Micrococcales > Micrococcaceae > Arthrobacter > Arthrobacter sp. StoSoilA2. The sequence continues at coordinate 2,021,803 of NZ_AP024643.1, read as the reverse complement.
TAAGCTACCAAACGCGCAGGATCAGCACGACGCGTGCGCTGCGACGGGGCGTTATTGGAGTAACCCCGCTGGGGCCCCCTGTTTCGTTCCCTGCCCTGGGCATTGCGCTTGCTGTCGCTACGGCCTCCACGATTGGCGTGTCCGCCACCGTCCCGGCTCCCGCTGTTGTTGGGGCCTCGCCGGCCGGACTCGCTCATTGGAATACCACTTTCTCAGGTGCAGCCAAGCCGCGGGCCCAGTCGGCCGGCGACATCATCTTTTTGCCGGCGGGTTGAATCCGCCCCAATTCCACTGCATGGGAACCAGTGCCTACCAGCACTGACTTTCCATCGACCCGGACGGCTCCGGGAGCAATGTCCTTGACGTCGGGCCGGAGCCCCACGGGTTCAAGCTTGATCCTTTGACCCTCCAACGTGGTCCACGCGCCGGGCTCAGGCGTAACGCCACGTGCCCTTCGATTCAGGGCAAGGGCTGGCTGTTGCCAGTCCAATCGTCCGTCCTCGAGCGAGAGTTTGGGGGCCAGGGAAACCTCGCCGGTCTGCGGCTGGGGCGCCGCCTGACCGGCGTCGATGGCCGACAGCGTCTGGCTGAGGAGGACGGCGCCACTCACGGAAAGGCGCTGAAGAAGATCACCAGCGGTGTCAGCCGGGCGCACGGTTTCGGTTAGCGTCCCAAACACCGGGCCGGTATCCAGCCCTTCTTCCAACTGGAAGGTAGCCGCCCCAGTGACGTCGTCACCTGCGATGATGGAGCGCTGCACCGGAGCAGCACCACGCCACGCGGGCAGGAGCGAGAAGTGGAGATTGACCCAGCCGTGCCGGGGAACGCCCAAGGCAGCGCGAGGCACGAGTCCCCCATAAGCCACGATGGCGGCGACGTCCGGAGCAATTTCAGCAATTCGGGCCGTAGTGTCAGCGTCCACCTTGGCAGCGCGAATGACCTCGATGCCAAGTTCCTCGGCCCGGGCGGCAACCGGTGACGGCGTCAGAACCCGCTTGCGTCCCAACGGTGCATCCGGGCGGGTCAGGACAGCAACGACGTCAAAGCCAGCCTTGACCAAGGCATCCAAGGATGGGACGGCGACTGCCGGAGTACCTGCAAAGAGGACCCTCACTCGGGAGCCCCGAAACTGCCGCCACCAAAGCTGGAACCAACAGAGCTTGCCCGCTTGGATGTGGTTTGCTCCGTCACAGCGTGGTAGTTGGCGTTTCGGATGGCACGCAGCGCGGCTTTTCGGTCTTCGCCCTCCAGCCTGTCCGTATAAAGGACGCCGTCCAGGTGGTCGGTCTCGTGCTGGAAGCAACGTGCCAACATACCTTCGGCCTCAACCTCTACGGGATTGCCATTGAGGTCCACACCCGTGGCGCGCGTTGCGCGGTGACGGCGCACGGGAAAACCAAGGCCGGGTATGGAGAGGCAGCCCTCGACTTCATCCGGTTGGAAATCTTCGCTGTTTTCCAGGACCGGGTTGATGATGTGTCCCTCTACACCGCCAATGCGATAGGTGAAGACCCGCTTACTAACGCCCACCTGGGGTGCGGCGAGGCCTGCGCCTTCCACGTCCTCCATGGTTTCCATCATGTCTGCTACCAGCTTGGCGAGCTCCGGACCGAATTCAGTAACGGGATCGGCTACGGTGCGCAACACCGGATCCCCAATGATTCGGATACTCAAAATTGCCATCTGCTGTCAGTCCTCACGATCGTCACACTCTGGTCCGGCTGTTGCGGAGCCTAAGCCAGTTTAGTTGAGTGCAAGCTGCTGCCGCTGTCCCTGGTCCCAGCGCCTGCAGGCACCAGCGAGGCGGACTCCGACGACGGCGACGCGGGCTCCAACGAGGGCGAGACGAACGACGGCGGCGGGACGGGCATGAGTGCCTGCCCAGCCGCAGTTACATCGGCAGACATCTCCCACACCCGCCTCAGAGCACAGAACTTCCACCAATGGTGCTTAAGGACATCCGGGTTTGCTCGTTGAGGCCTTACTTCCGTTTCTCCGATAGCCACGGCCAGCAGCATTGGATTCGCACCAAACTTCCACGGCTCCCACTCCCCCGCTACCGGGTCAACGAGGCTCTCTTCCGCCTTCATTCCCGCTACCAGTTGCATGACGACTTTGTCGTCGAGTGCCTTGACAGTGCCATCACGGGTGGTGCCCTTGGTCTTGTAATCGATCAGGCAGATGCGCCCGTTAATCCTCGCAACGAGGTCCAGCGTGCCGGCATAGCCAACAGTCTTGTTCCAGACAGTGATTTCCGGAGCCAGCGGCTCCACCCTGTACAGCTCCCACCATTCGTCAAAGCGGGCTGCAAAGGCCTGCTCACCGTGGGAGGCAAGCTCATCACGGCATTCCTGCATCCGATGCGGACGACCCAGCGCGCGCAAGGCCACCTGCTCACAGTAATTGTGGACGCGATCGCCTCTTGCCGCAGCTTGGTCCCTATAGATCTCAGCTGCCTTGGAAGCTTTGTTGACCGCCTGCCGGATCCTCGCCGGGCTGCCAAGCAAGGCTGGAAGTTCGGGATCTGCGGCCAAGCTGCTTGCCCCCATATAACTGAACCAACCGTCCAGGGAGTGCGCCTGCTGCCCTATCACCGTGGTGATGGAGGGGACAGAGAATTGCTCCGTTGTGGAGCGGGCGTACATTCGTCCGTAGTCGGTTGCGTGGGCAAGAAGTGGAGCAGTCATACAAAGACTCTGACACAGAGCACCGACAGAATTCCCCTCAGCTGCCAGGCGCGCCCGCTCTTGCTGGGCGAATTCCGCCTTCGACGGGCCGTTCCCCAAAGATCATTGCCGCCTGTTCAGCCGGCAGGCGGGCGAGCTTTGCCGCAAGGATGGGCGACGTCGTGGCCAAGTCCTTCAGGAGTGCCTCGGAGTCTTCAGGTTCTGTTGTTCCATTCATGTTGATGCTGTGCACTGGCCGGCATTTTTGTGACGCCGGAATGCTCCGTATGCACCGAATGTGGCTCGGTATCGCAGCAGTTGACCATCAACAGGGCTGCGGCGGTTTTAAAGTGCGGCAGTTGTGGAGACTGCAGAAGGGAATGCAAGTGGGGAAGAGCGCGTGGTTGGCGTTCTTCCCCACTTGGGGTTGCTGCGGGGGCCGCGGTAGCGGCGCCCTGCAGTGGGTGTTAGTTGTTGTTGGTGCGGCGGTTGCGGACGAGCATCAGGGCTGCGCCGGCGACGAGGAGGGCTCCTGCTGCGTAGAGGATGCCGGTTCCGACGCCACCGGTCAGCGGCAGTTCAAAGCCGCTGTTGGAGGGGATGTTCTTGACTTGCAGGTCGATCCCGACGCCGGTGGTGGTGCTGTTGATCAGGAAGGACACCGGCTCGGCGAGCAGTTCGTAGCCTGCCGGGGCGGTGGTTTCCACGAGGTAGTAGGTGCGGTAGTCCGGGGTTCCGGGTGCCACGGCTGCGCCGTTGGCCCAGTCCGAGTAACGCAGGCCCGAGATCGTCAAGGTGCCGTCCGCGGCGACGGTGAAGACGCTCTGGCCGTTGAGGTCTACCGGGTTCGTCCCGGCTTTCGCGTCGGCTTCGTTGGTGTAGACGGAGAACGCGGCACCGGCAAGGGCTGCACCGTTCTCGTTGACCTTCTGCAGGGTCATTTCGCCCCACTTGGTCACGACCGGGGGCGTGACGACCGGGCCGCCGGGCTGGCCCGGGGCGATGGTGAAGCTGGCAGCGTTGGGGTAAACGAGGGCTTCGTTTTCGATTTCACCGATGGTGTTGACCTTGGTGTTGACCATGACCTGCACGCGGGTGTCGGTGTGGGCTGCCAGTTTGGCCAGGCCGGCGGGGGTGAAGATGACCGAGACGGTGTTGTTCGCGGCGTCGAAGTTCACGGTGTAGTCCGTGCCCGCGGTCAGGGGTGTGCCGTCAGCGAGGGTCGCGGACGCGCCGATGTAGGTCAGTTTCTGGTCCAGGACGTCCACGATCTTGTAGCCATCGATGACGTCTTCGTTCGGGATGTCACCGGTGATGGTGAAGTCGATCTGGTCCCCGAGCTTCACGTCCGGGGCGTCCGTGACGGTCTTTTCAGCACCGGCGACGGAGTTCTTCGGGTAGACGTGGACGTCGTAGATCCAGTTGTCGTTGTTATCCGGGTCCGTCAACGGAACGGAGACCAGGAACGGGGCCGAGGGTGTCACACCGGCCGGGTAGTTCGTTTCCGTCACCAGGTACAGGCCCACCGGCAAGGCGGTGAACGCTGCGGTGCCGGCAGCGTCGGTGGTCTTCACCTGGGCAGCACCCAGGGTGTACCCGGCGCCGGTGATCGAACCGTTGGGATCGGCCGGGGCGAAGACGCTGGAGAGGTTGTGCGCGGCGTCCCAGCCGGCGTTGGTGGACAGGTCAATGGTGTTGACCTGCTCGATGGTGAACTCGATACCGGCCAACGGTGTCAGGCCGGTGGTGTCCACGGACGTGCCGTTGTTCGGCAGGCCCGTCGGGGTGGAGGGACGTTCGAACTTATGGACCGTGATGGAACCGGTCATGTCCCCGTCAACCAGGGGCGCAGCCGAAGCCGGGGCCACGGAGAAGGACATCGCCAACACCGCCCCGGCGATCGTGGCGGCGGCGGTCTTCCAAAGCCGCCCGGTGTGGTGATTACTCACAGTGTTTTCCTCTTTCATCGTGATGGTTCTTCCTACAGGTGGTACTCGGAGATGGACATGCACCGCCCCGCCCCGCAACACGCACAGGACCAGGAGGGAACTCTTCTTTAGGTAGTGACCGGCTCGTCCCGGGGGGTCGTGGATTCCTGCTGCCGGCGGTGGTTGGCGGCCAGGGCCAGGGCGAGGGCGGCCAGCAACAGGGCCGATCCTGCGGTGGTGAAGGGCCACCAGCCGATGCCGCCGGACTCGGGCAGCTCCAGGGCCGGAACGTCCCGGACCGTGAGCAGGAAGATCCCGTCACCATCGGCGTCGGTGCTGGTCACCACCCCACCCGCGGAGCCTTGACCCGTGGAGCCTTGTCCGAGGGTTACGGTGCCGTTGGTGGCGATGGTGAATTTCACCGGTTCGGCCAGGAGGTTGAAGCCGGCCGGGGCGGTGGTTTCTTCAAGCCAGTACGTTCCGGGCTGGATTCCTTCGAGTTGGAACCGGCCTGTTTGCCCCGCCACGGCCGTCACGGCGGGGCTGGCCAGCACGGCACCGGGGGTGCCGGCGTTATCGACGTGCACCGCCCAGGTGGAGCCGGCCATCGGCACCCAGGTCCCGCCGGAGGACTCGCCGATCTTCTCGATCAGGACCTTCGCCGGGGTGTGATGGGTGGTGGTGCAGTCAGGGCCGGCCGCTCCGGAAGAGGGTGCGCAGGTCTGCGGGGGTGTGGTGGTGGAGGTGCCCGTTACGACGTTGACGAGTTGTTCGTTCCACGCCCCGGCTTTGACCAGCACACTGTACGTCAGGGTGGCCGTCTGCCCGGCCGGCAGCGTAAACGCCGCCGTGGTCAGCACCGTGGAGGGTGGTACGGGGTTGGCCACCGGCACGGGTGCTCCGGTGCCGATGACCAGGGTCGCTGACCCGGACACGAACGTCGCGTCATCCAGGACCTCTGCCAGGTTGTCCTTCAGCACCACCCCGGTGATGGTGCCGCTGATACTGGACGCCGTCACCGTGTACACGATGGTCTGGCCAGGGCTCACGGACTGGTTTGCGGGAACGGACCCGTTGACCGTGGCGCTCTTCTTGATCTTCCACGCAGCCGGCGCGGTGACCTGCGCATCATCGGTTGCCGAAACAGGCAACCCCAGGGGCGGGTTCCCGGTGACCTTCGCCGTGTTGGTCACCAACCCCGTGGTCACATCCGAGGCCGTGACCACATACGTTGCGGTCGCCGTCACGGACTGCCCCGGCAAAAGGATCCCCGGAAGGCCAGGCCAGGCATACGACAAAGCCGACATCGTGCCCGTTCCGGAGAACTGGGTTTCGGTGATGACCACCGAGGTCAGCGTCACGTTGCCCGTGTTCTTCGCCACGAACGTATACGTCGCCGTTTCCCCGGCCACCAGCGTGGTCTTGTTCACCGTTTTCACCAACGTGATCGCCGGAGCAGACGAGGGAGCAACAGTGAAGACGTAATCCTCCACCTCACCGGAATCCGATGCACCGATCGGGACCTGGACCTGGGCGGTCGTGTAACCGATCCGGAACCGCGCATACGTCGTCCCCGCACCCACCCCGGCAGGGACCACCCAGGTCAGCGTCGCCGACGTCGCACCGGCCACGAACGAGGCGCAGGCCCGCTCGGTAGCGCTGTCGAAAATCCCGTTCCTGTTGAAATCAACCCACCCACACGTCATGCCCGGCTTGCCCGCCCCGCTGATCGCCACCGTCGTGGAATAACCCGTAGAACCCTGCACCATCGGAGCCAGCGTCACGCCGTCGTCCATCAGGTCCAAAGCCGCCGTCGCACCCGCATTCGGCGAAACCGTGCCGTTCGCCACCGACGCGTTGTCCTCAGTGACATTCGCCCCCAACGTCACATCCGACAGATCCGCCCGCGCAGCATTGTTTTGATCGTAAGTAGCAGGCGCATCACCAAAATCCTGCGGAACCGTCATCGCAATGACAAAGTTGTCCCTGTTGTGCAATGGGTCCGTACTGTCATTGACTGTGTAGCCCGGCAAGGCCGCAGTAGTTTGGACAAAAACAGCACTGACATTGAACGTCAACGAGGTCACAATGCCAGTGATACGGACCGAACCGCAGCCAGCGGTCGCCTGCGCGTCGATGGGATCGGGCGTGCCCGTCTGCACATTCGTATTACACGCCGTTCCGGCGTTGTCGTTGGTAGTGGTGATCGAGTTTCCAGAGACGGAAAGATTTCCACCGGAGAGCTTGGTCATGGTCAACCCCGAGGTCGCGAGGTTCAACACAGCGTGCTGCTGGGACTGCTTGTCAACGCTCCCGTTGCTGCCTACGTCATTCAAAACGTATCCGCCGAGGCCCACGATGTTGAGCACAGGATTCCGCGCCGGCTGGCTGAAAGCGATAGTGATAGTCCCCAAGCCTGTGCACGTGCCAACCGCTGGGCAGTTGTTGATCAGGTTCGATGAGAACTCCACCCCAGGAGCGGTGCTTGAAATGCCGGGTATGAAATCAGAGGCAACGTAGCCCCTGCTATCGAGCGTCGACCTGCCCACCAGATCGGTCAGTCCGGATTGATCGTACGTAGCCGTAAGGCCCGATCCCGGCATCGTCAAAACAGCGACCCCACCTGTGACGCTTGCCTGGTTGGTTGCTACTTCGTAGGCGTGAGCCGATGGACTTAGGTGGAGCACCCCCATTGAAAGTGCACCAAAAGCGACCATTAATCCGGCAACGAAGGCTGTTATTTTCCCAAGCAGATACTTCAAGGGATTCTCTCCAATGAACAGTGACCGACAGACCCCACAGCCGACGGCCAAACATATGTTGCGGAGCCTGACCGATTGCGTCCGGCAAGGTCGGGTCTCCAGTCAAAGGAGTGCGGGATTGGAAAAGTTCATGCCGCAAAAAGCGAAAACTCTTTGAGAAGCTTGGGGCTCCCCAGGGGGCGACCGGGCGGGAACTCGGACCTTCTCGCCGGATCCGGAGCTGGCCGGAAGAGGCTGTCATCTGGAACAACAGCCTGGTGGACTTTGATGCCCTCCAGCGCAGGATGGTTACTGCCAAAGCCGAACTACCGGCTCTGGCGCATCAGCTGCCGGCAACCTTCGCGGCCTTCGATGTCCCGGAGTGCTGGATGAAATCACCACCGAGGAAAGCTTTCTGAGAAAACGCGTCACTACCCTCTGCTAACGCGCACTACGTAGACGCGGGGCTCAAAGGCCACGGAATCTCTGTTAGCAAAACAGACTGTGGCTTCTGGCCCCCGTCACAAGCGCACCGCCTGCACAGTTTGTCCGGACTGAGTACGCAGGTCAGTGCGTACGCACGTTGGACAGGGGGACAACCCCCCGTCCTGGCCAACGTGCAGTGTGGCCGGTCACCTCCGGTTGGCCGGTCACACACCCCGGGCATAAGTCACCGAAGGCAACTTGGTGGAGTCCCTATTCTGTCGGTGGAACGGCGTACACTTTAATTCGAACATATATTCGAAAAAAGGTGTGTTGTGGGCGCGATAGTTGGCCCCCGTGTGATAGATGCGGGACTCTCTCTGGTAGCTGTACTGATGGCACCGGTAGCGGTTGCTGCTGGCTACCCCTCACCGGCCCAGGATTACTTCGACGGTCGCATTGACCTGAACGAGCACCTGATCAAGGACGTGACCAGTACCTTCATTGTCCGAGTCACCGGGCAGTCCATGCAGCAGGCCGGCATCAGCGACGGCGATGAGCTGATCGTCAACCGCGCACTGGAGCCCAAGGACGGATCTGTCGTTGTCGCTGTTCTTGACGGCGAGCTGACCATCAAGAGGCTGAGGATCACCGCCCACGGTGTCGTCCTGCAGGCCGACAACCCGGACTTTCCTGACATCAAGGTTCCAGCGCTCTCGGACCTGACCATCTGGGGCGTTGCGACACGGTGTTTGCACCATGTCTAAGCCCGCAATCATGCGCCGGATGCAGGAGATAGCGCATGTGGACGTGAACTGCTTCTATGCCTCAGCCGAGCGTGTCTTCAATCCCGCGCTGGAGGGTAAACCGCTCATAGTTCTCTCCAACAACGACGGCTGCGCGGTCACCCGTTCACCGGAAGCCAAGCGTCTGGGCATTGGGCTCGGCGAGCCGTGGTTCAAACTGCGCCCCCGGGCCAAGGAATGGGGCCTGGTGGCCCTGTCCAGCAACTACGAACTGTACGGGGACATTTCAGCCAGGGTCATGGAGCTGCTGGGCAGGTATTCAGCCTGGCTGGAGGTCTACTCCATCGACGAAGCATTCCTGGGCGTCAAGGGTGAACCCGATGAGCTGCTGCAGCTGGGCAGGACGATGAAAGAAGCCTGCAGGCGCCACGTTGGCGTGCCTGTCTGTGTGGGCATCGCGCCCACGAAAACGCTGGCCAAGCTGTGCAACAAATGGGCCAAGAAGAACCCCTGCTTCGATGGCGTCTGCCGCTGGGAATCTGTACCCGTCGAGCAACGGGAAGCACTCATGGCGAAGCTGTCGGTGATCGAAATCTGGGGCGTGGCCACCAGACTCACCAAGCGCCTGAACGCGATGGGAATCTTCTCGATCCTGGACCTCACCCGGGCTAATCCTGTAGCGATCCGCGACAAGTTCTCCATTGTCATGATGCGCACAGTTCTGGAGCTGCAAGGCACTCCGTGCATTCCCATGGAGGAAGAACGCATCGGCCGGGACCAGCTGATCTTCTCGCGGTCCTTCTCCACACCAATCACCACCGGTGCCGGATTGCGGCAGGTCATGAGCGTCTACGCGCAGATGGCCAGTGCCCGCTTGGCCAAACACGACCTGCAGGCGAAGGTATTGACGGCGTTCGCAGCGACGTCACACTTCAACCCAAACGAAAAGTCCTTCCCGTCGGCGTGTTTGGCGCTGCCGATGCCCACCGCTGATCCTGTGCTCCTGACCAGGGCAGCCCACGCCCTACTCCCCCAGGTCCACGAGGGAGTGAAGTACGTCCGCGCCGGGATCATGGTCACCGACCTCCGCCCGACCGGTAATCAGAAGCCCCTGGAATTGTTCGAGAACCCGCACGAAGAACGCGGCATCGGCATCCTCGTCGAAGAGGTCAGCAAACGATACGGCCGTGGCTCCATTGGACTGGGCCATGCCGGCATCAAAAACGGGCCGGACTGGTCCATGAAACGCGACATGCTCTCCCCCAGATACACCACCCACTGGGACGAACTCCCCCTCGTCAAAGCTGCCTGACCGGCAGCAACAACAGAAAGGAAACCGCAGTGGCTCTCGCACCCGAGGCCGGCACCGCGTAGCTGTCGGCGCCGGGGACGTCGCCAGCGTTGAGTACTGGCAGGTGCAGGCTCGACCATCTGGAGCCCACGCAGAGCTGCATACGTTCACGCTGCGGCGGGAGCCGCCGGCCACCGGGTGGCAGCTCTATTCCCGTTCCCGGGCAGCTGTGGGAGCGGGCCTGGCCTGCCTGAGTGCAGCGCGGAAGCTGGTTGAGGCCGATGCGAGCGCTTGGATCCAGTACGGTGGTTGCTCGCTCCAGCCGTAGGCCAGATCCACTGGGCAGGCGCACAGACCACAACAGTCTGGAGCGGCTACATGGATGGCGCCGCCCGCTCCGGCCGCCGAGCCGCCGAGCCGCCGATGAAATCCTCGAAAAACTCTCGCAACCGGCGCTCTCATCCGCCCGGACGGGGCGTGGGCTGTTCCTTCCGCCCCGGGTCAAATCCTCGGCCCGAATGGGATACTGAGCTATGGTTTTTTCGTCGGGCAGGGGCACTCCGGGTGTGGTGGTAGTGGTCGGTGCGACCGGCCGGCAGGGATCGGCCGTGGTCCGTCACCTCCTCAAAGACGGTTGGCAGGTGCGCGCCCTGACCAGAAATCCGTCCAGTGACGCTTCACAGGCCCTGCGCGCGCTCGGCGCCCAGGTTCCGCATGCGAACACCGAGGATCCCGGCTCTCTTCGGACGCCGTTCCAAGGGGCGTACGGGCTTTTCAACGTCCAGAATCCCATGACCAGTGGAATCGACGCCGAAGTCCGGCAAGGCAGCAACGTGGCGGAGGCAGCCGCTGAAGCGGGCATACGCCACGTGGTGTACGGGGCGGCAGGAGTCAGCGACCAGCCAACAGGCGTCGGTTCCTGGGACTCGAAGCTGGTTATCGCCCGGCGCTTTCGCGAACTCGGACTGCCGCTCACCGTGCTCCGGCCAATGGCGTTCATGGAACTAATGACGGACAAAGGTTACTATCCGCAGTTTTCCACCTGGCACCTGATGCCAAAGCTAATGGGCCCGACCCGGCCGGTGGGCTGGCTCTGTGTTGACGATCTGGGCGCCATCGCCGCCCGGATGTTCGCCGACCCCGAACGGTGGAGCGGCGCGGTGCTGGGACTGGCATCTGACGTGCGGTCAATAGACGAGTGCCGCACCTTGTGGCGGGAACGGACCGGACGAAAGCCCCGTGGTTTGCCGATGCCGGAGAAGCTGTTTGAACGGTTCGTGGGGAAGGACCTCACCACCATGTGGCGATGGCTGCGGACCGGGCAGTTCGACATGAGTACGCAGGCAACGCGCGAGGTCCTGCCGGAGGCCCGGACCGTTAAGGAATGGCTGATACAACGGCCAAAGTGAGCGGTACTGAGCACCGCGGAGACTGCGGGGCTGCCGCTTACCTTACCTGCCGGAGGTCGGGGCTCGAACTGCTCCTTGGTTGGAGGAAGGCACGACGCCGAAGACGCCACGGCAGCCGCTTTCCTTGAGTTATGGCGCCGTCGGGAAGGCGTCAGGCTGGTTGATGGTTCGATCCTTCCGTGGCTGTTGGTTACAACGACAAACACCGCCAGGAATCTTCAGCGATCAAAGGTCCGCCATCGAAGGCTCTTAGACGCCATTCCCAGACGCAGAGAAGCCGAAGCGGAACTGGATCCGGCCCATCCAAACCACGACTCGTCGATGAATGATGAGGTCGCAGCGGCGTTGGCTGTCTTGAAGCCCTTGGACCTCAGGCTGGTCAGCCTTGTCGTTTTCGAAGAGTTGCCCTTGCCAGCGGCAGCTGAAGCACTCGGGATTTCACCCGGGGCAGCTAAAGTCCGTCTGCACCGTGCCCGCCAGAAGCTGAAGGCCGTGCTGCCTGGATCACCTCACCATGTCCATTCGCCAGTATTGAAAGGAGACCCGTCATGAACCCCCTCGACTGCCGTTTACAGCGGCACGGCAACGATTGACCTTGGACAGGCTCCCGCTGGTGCGACGGGTGTTGAGGTGGAACTCACCTGCCTCACCGAAGGTAAGTTCGTTTTCCCGGATGGCGCCAACGTCTCCTGCTCTTCGTCCGATCTGGGAACACACGGTGCCTGGTCAAAATATGTCGTTGCTTTGGAGCCCTCAACACAAGGGGTGACCATCACAACCGATACTGGGAACAGGTGGCAGATCAGCGCCAGATACATCACACAAGCTCCTACCGAGTGGAAAATCAACGCGAAGGGCGAGAGCTATGGCGTCGAGGTGCCAGGACGCGAAGCCCCGGACCTACTCGCAGTAACCGCCACCAACGGAGCAAAGGGCTACGTGTACTCCGACCAGATGAACGGAACCGATCCGGCAAGCCCGGAAGAAGCTGCCAGGAACCTGCCTAGACACCAACGCGAAATCCCGGTTTACCTCAGCGATGGCACCACGCCTGAAAGCAAAGAAACCCCCGGAAAATCCGGGGGTTTCTGTTGGTGGGCGATACTGGGTTCGAACCAGTGACCTCTTCGGTGTGAACGAAGCGCGCTACCACTGCGCCAATCGCCCCGGTACAACGGGTAAAAGCTGCATCAACTCGCTGATGCATACAGAAGACTAGCCCACCCGGGCTGGATTGCAAAACGCGCTCAGACCACCGAATCACAACTCTGGAATTACAGCCGTGAAACTCCCCAAGAGGCCCGGAAATTCAAGGATCCAAGCCCCTTGGGAAGCAAAAGCAAGCAACCGATTTGGAGTTTGAAGCAACCTCCTATAGAGTTTTTACTCGTCGGAAAGCGACGGAATGCCTACTGGGCAGGCCGGCGTAACGGCACTGCGGACGTAGCTCAGCTGGTAGAGCACCACCTTGCCAAGGTGGATGTCGCGAGTTCGAATCTCGTCGTCCGCTCGCAAGGCACTGTCAAGGCAAGAATTCCTCGGAATCTGCTTACACGGTGGGTTGGCCGAGAGGCGAGGCAGCGGCCTGCAAAGCCGTATACACGGGTTCGAATCCCGTACCCACCTCGGTGAAAACCATGTCTTCCAGTCACGGCTGGATGCATGGGCGATTGGCGCAGCGGTAGCGCGCTTCCCTGACACGGAAGAGGTCACTGGTTCGATCCCAGTATCGCCCACCAGAACAAGGCAACTTGTTTGTTGTTGAAGGCCAGGCATTGCCGGGCAGGCAACATGTGCGGACGTAGCTCAGCTGGTAGAGCACCACCTTGCCAAGGTGGATGTCGCGAGTTCGAATCTCGTCGTCCGCTCTCCTTTCATTAGGACCCGGAAACGGGCGATTGGCGCAGCGGTAGCGCGCTTCCCTGACACGGAAGAGGTCACTGGTTCGATCCCAGTATCGCCCACCAGAACAAGGCAACTTGTTTGTTGTTGAAGGCCAGGCATTGCCGGGCAGGCAACATGTGCGGACGTAGCTCAGCTGGTAGAGCACCACCTTGCCAAGGTGGATGTCGCGAGTTCGAATCTCGTCGTCCGCTCCAACAAAAAGGCAGCTCCTCGGAGCTGCTTTTTTTATGCCCACGCGGAGCCAAATGCCATTCATCATTTGGAGTAACTGATACACCTAAGAAAAAGTCGCTTTATCTAATGTGATTCCTCTCGCACAATGTAATGCGAACTCATCACCGTTCCACGCCAACTGGCAGGAGTACCCCATGAATCAACAGACGGCTTCCCAATCCGTCATGCGGCGCAAGCCCATCGACGATATCGAGGAAGAAAGCAAGCACAGTGGACTCTTCAAGAGTCTTGGCCTCTGGCAACTGACGGCCATCGGCGTCGGCGGCATTATCGGCGTCGGCATTTTCTCGCTGGCCGGCCTTGTAGCCCATGGCGACGCCAACAATCCGGGCGTAGGCCCTGCAGTGCTCGTCTCGTTCCTTATCGCCGGGCTCGCTTCCGGCGCGGCCGCTCTGTCCTATGCCGAATTTGCCGGCATGATCCCCAGGGCCGGCTCCGCCTACACCTATGGCTATGTGGCATTGGGCGAGATCATTGGCTGGTTCATTGGCTGGGATCTCCTGCTTGAATACATCGCCATTGTTGCCGTTGTGGCAATCGGCATCTCCGGCTACTTCGATGCCTTCTTGTCCGGCATCGGAATCCACATGCCTACCTGGATGACGTCCACAGTGGATGAAGGCAAGGGCGGCATCATCAACCTTCCGGCGATCCTGGTGTGCCTCCTGGTGACCTGGATCCTCAGCAGGGGAACCAAGGCTTTCGGCCGCTTCGAATTGGTGGCTGTTGCCATCAAGGTGGTGTTGATCCTCTTCATCATCGGGTTGGGCATTTTCTATATCAACACTGAGAACTTCAATCCGTTCATGCCCAGTGGTTTCGGCCCGGTCTTTGCCGGTGCAGCCACGGTGTTCTTCGCTGTCTTTGGTTACGACGCCATGAGTACCGCCGCGGAAGAAGCCAAGGACGGCAAGAAGCACATGCCCAAGGCGATCGTCCTGTCCCTGATCATCGCCATGCTGCTCTACGTGGCAGCTACGCTCGTCCTCACCGGCATGCAGAACTACAAGGACATCGATCCCAAGGCTGGCTTCGCATCGGCCTTCACCGGGGTTGGCCTGCCTATCATCGCCACCATCATTTCGGTCTTCGCTGTCCTGTCCATCCTGACCGTGATGCTGACCTTCCTTCTGGGCGTTACCCGCGTATGGTTCTCCATGAGCCGCGACGGCCTGCTGCCGGGATGGTTCGCCCGTACCGACCGTCACGGCACACCCCAGCGGGTGACCTGGATCGCGGGCATCGCCTCAGCGTTCCTCGCCGGCGTTTTCCCGATCAAGGAAGTGGCGGACCTCACCAACATCGGCATCCTGGCAGCATTCGTTGTGGTTTGCATTTCCGTCATCGTCTTCCGCTACAAGAAGCCAAATGCCCCCCGCACCTTCCGTTTGCCGTGGATGCCCGTAGTTCCCGCCTTCGGCGTGCTGGCTTCCGCGTTCCTGATGTCCCAGCTGCATTGGGAAACCTGGCTGCGTTTTGCCGTCTGGCTCATTGTTGGCTTGATCATCTACTTCTCCTACGGCCGGAAGCACTCGCTCATGAATCCGGACAGCCCACGCCACCTTGAGCTCAGTAAGCCCTTGGCGTAGCGCCCCTGGAATCCTTGGCACGTCCAGGATCTGGTGTTAGGGTCGGACGCGGAGGAGCGAACTGGCTCCGCGAAGGAAGGGAGGTGCCCGTGGGTTTAATTGACGACCTGAAGGGTAAGGCTCAGGGTCTCATTCAGGGCAACGAAGAAGCCATTCAGAATGGCATCGAAAAGGCCGGAGACTTCGTCGACCAGAAGACAGGCGGCAAGTTCGCAGGTCAGGTTGACGCGGTTCAGAATGCCGCTTCCGACTTCGTGGCTTCAACAGACGGGAACGCCGCACAGGCTCCCGTCACGGATGAGCCTAAGCAGCTGTAGCTGCCTGAGCCCGCCGTACCAGATACGTCAAGGGGGCACCGGTCCCGCCGAGAGGCGCCACCGGTGCCCTTGGCGTTTAACCGGTCTCCAGCTTCCAGTCCGGTATTTTGGTCCTTATGCCATCAGCCTCTTCCGCAGTCCAGCGTCCCTCCCGCCAGGACACGGTGGGGCCGCCCATCTCGGCTGGCATCGTCACCGCCCTCGTCGGTTTCACGTCCTCGTTCGCTGTGGTTCTTGCCGGACTGAGGGCTGTGGGAGCCAACCAGGCGCAAGCCTCCAGCGGCCTGCTGGCCCTCACACTCACGTTCGGACTGGGCATTTTATGGCTGGCATGGCGGTCGAAAATGCCTGTCACCCTGGCGTGGTCCACGCCGGGTGCCGCGCTCCTCGCCTCTGCAGGAATGGTCGACGGCGGCTGGCCGGCAGCGGTGGGTGCGTTCGTCGTCGTCGGGGTGCTGATCGTCCTGACGGGGTTACTGCCCAGCCTTGGCAGGCTCATGACGAAGATACCCACACCGCTTGCGCAGGCGATGCTCGCAGGCGTCCTCCTCCCCCTGTGCCTGGCTCCTTTTAGATCCCTGGGAGAAGCGCCGTTGCTGATTGGCCCGGTGGCCCTTTGCTGGTTGGTAATGACGAAGTTCGCGGCCCGCTGGGCGGTCCCGGCCTCACTCGTGGTCGCCCTCGCCGTCATCGGCATCCATATCGTGGCGAACGGCGTTCAGATTCCCGGGGATGACCTGTTGCCGCGGCTCGAGTGGACCACTCCAACATTCACGGTGGAGGCAGCGGTGGGGCTTGCCCTTCCCCTGTTCATTGTCACGATGGCATCGCAGAACATTCCCGGCGTCGCCGTGCTTAAATCCTTTGGCTTCACAACACCCTGGCGGGCATCGATGGTGGTCACCGGAGCCGGAACCATTGCGGGCGCTCCATTCGGAGGCCACGCGATCAACCTTGCTGCTTTGAGCGCGGCATTGGCGGCCGGAGAGGAAGCAGGGAAAGACCACAGCAGGCGGTGGATCGCGGCATTCGTGGCTGGCCTTGCCTACCTGGTACTGGCAGCCTTCTCGGCAGCCCTTGTCACGGTGGTGGCGGCTGCACCCGCCGGCTTGCTTGAAGCTGTCGCAGGCTTGGCCTTGCTCGGCACGCTTGCCTCAGCCATCTCCTCCGCATTGGCAGTTGCCGAAGAACGCGTACCCGCGTGCATCACCTTCCTGCTTGCCGCCTCAGGGATCAGCTTCGCAGGAGTGGGGGCTGCCTTCTGGGCTTTGGCGGGAGGCATCCTGGTCCGCTGGTTGCTGAAAGACCGGGAACCGCTGACACCTTCACACAAGTAGGGCCTGAACCGGATCAGGCAGGTTCGTGGTTCTGTCCCTCGCGGGCGAGAGCCGTAAGCCTGGACACGGCACGGAAGTACTTCTTCATGTATCCCCCGGTCATCATCTCTTCGGTGAAGAGTTTGTCGAAGGGGACGCCGCTGGCAAGAATCGGCACATCTTTGTCATAGAGGCGGTCGGCGAGGACCACGAAGCGCAGCGCTACTGCCTGCTCGGTAATCGTCTCGACGTCGCGCCACACCACGGCTTCGATGCCTGAGATCAGCTGGCGGTACCGGCTGGGGTGGACGCCGGCGAGGTGGTGCACGAGAGTGCGGAAATCATCCACGGCAACTGTTTGTCCGTCGAACTCGGCGTGCATGCGGTGCTTGAGTTCTTCAGTCTTCAAAGGTGATGGAGCTGCGGGCAGGCCACGGTGGCGGAAGTCTTCGCCGTCGATCCTGACGACGTCGAACTGGTCGGCAAGGACCTGGATTTCCCGCTGGAAGTCCACGGCTGCGAAGCGGCCTTCGCCCAAGGAACCCGGCAGGGTGTTGGAGGTAGCGGCCAACTTTACGCCGGCGTCGGCCAGTTCGCGCATCAGGCGGGACATCAGCACGGTGTCGCCGGGATCATCGAGTTCAAATTCGTCAATGCAGACCAGCTTGTAGTTGCTGAGGGCTTCCACGGTCTTGCGGAACGAGAGCGCGCCCACGAGGTTGGTGTACTCAACGAATGTGCCAAAGGCCTTGGGACCAGGAGACCTGTGCCAAAGGGAGGCCAGGAGGTGGGTCTTTCCGACGCCGAAGCCTCCGTCAAGGTAAATGCCGGCCCGAGTGGCGGGGGTCTTCTTGGCGAACAACTTCTTGAACAGCCCGCCGCCGTCATCGGCGCCCACGCCATCGGCAAAAGCCGACAGCAGCTTGACCGCATTGGCCTGGCTGGGCTGGGCGGGGTCCGGGCGGTAGCTGTCGAACGATACCTCTCCGAATCGCGGAGACGGGTAGAAACCCTTGAGGAGTTCCTCCACGGAGACTGCCGGCGTGCGGGCAGCCAGTTGTTCGATCTGTACCACGGTGGTCCGTTCTTCCAGTATTTGGGTCCCCAGCAAGAATACCGGCATCGGGCGTCCCGAAAACGGCGACGTGACCAAGGCCATGTTTCACCATGTGACCAGCGGGGAAGCATTCCTCGCGGCCCGTGGTTAGTGTTGGAGCACGCCGGGCCGGCAACTGATGCAGCTTCCAGGGCCTGGCTCCGCCCGTTGTCAGTGAAAGGCCATCATCATGTCCTACCCCGTTGAACAAAACGAAAAGTTCGCTTCCTACGCGAACCCTGAACGACTCGTGTCCACGCAGTGGCTTGCCGCAGCACTTGCCGAAGGCGCCATCGCCGACGGCAAGCTGGTAGTCGTGGAGTCCGATGAGGACGTCCTCCTGTACGAAACCGGCCACATTCCGGGTGCCGTAAAGATCGACTGGCACACCGACCTGAATGATGAAGTGACCCGCGACTACGTGGACGGCGCCGCATTCGCCTCCCTGGCTGCATCCAAGGGCATCTCCCGCGACACCACTGTGGTGATCTACGGTGACAAGTCCAACTGGTGGGCAGCCTACGCCCTCTGGGTCTTCACGCTGTTCGGACACGAAGATGTGCGCCTGCTGGACGGTGGCCGCGACAAGTGGATCGCCGAAGGCCGCGAATTGACCACGGACGTACCGACGCCGGCCCCGGGAACCTACCCCGAAGTAGAGCGGAACGACGCTCCCATCCGCGCCTTCAAAGAGGACGTCCTGGCTCACCTGGGCAACCCCCTGATCGATGTGCGCTCCCCCGAGGAGTACACGGGCCAGCGCACCCACATGCCCGCGTACCCGGAAGAAGGCGCGCTGCGTGGCGGCCACATCCCCACTGCTGCTTCGATCCCGTGGGCCCGCGCTGCCGCTGAGGACGGCACCTACCGTTCCCGTGAGGAACTGGAAGCCCTCTACCTGGGCGAAGCCGGTTTGACGGCGGGCGACGACGTCGTGGCCTACTGCCGCATTGGCGAGCGGTCCAGCCACACCTGGTTCGCACTGAAGTACCTGCTGGGCTTTGAAACCGTCCGCAACTACGACGGTTCCTGGACCGAGTGGGGCAACGCGGTCCGCGTCCCCATCGTCAAGGGCGCCGAGCGCGGATCCGTGCCGGCCGCCTTGGTCCGTAACTAGCAATGCAATCAGCGCCGTTGTGCGTAAGCTGGAAGTGATGAGTACCAACACTTTGCCCGCCGCACTGGCGGAAATCGTCGATGACTTCCAGGCACTGACGGAGCCTGACCGCCTGCAACTGCTGCTCGAGTTCTCGCGTGGGCTGCCGGAGCTTCCGGAGCGCCTCAAGGACCACCCGGAGTTGCTGGAGCAGGTTGTGGAGTGCCAGTCACCTTTGTTCCTCACGATCGAATCCGAGAAAAACAAGGACAATGCCGAAGGCCCCCGCGCCTACCGGTTGTTTTTCAAAGCGCCTCCGGAGGCTCCCACCACGCGTGGATTCGCCGGGGTACTGCACGAAGGACTCGATGGGTTGACGGCCCAGGAAATTCTGGACGTTCCGGATGACATGCCGGAGTTGCTGGGATTGACCAGGGCCATCACTCCCCTGCGTATGCGCGGCATGACCGCCATGCTGGGCAGGATCAAGCGGAAAGTGGCGGCAGCAAGCCGTTTGGAACGCTAAGCCTTTCTGCAAGGCAAAGCCACTTTCTGCACAGCAAAGGTGAGAGGCGTCCTGGCACATGGCCAAGAAGATGGCATCACAGGGAACGCCGGCCACTGCAGCACTAGCTGCGGCCGGCGTTCCCTTCGTGCTGCACCCGTATTCCCATGATCCATCGGCCGCAAGTTATGGGCTGGAAGCTGCCGAAGTCCTGGGCATCGATCCCAAGCGGGTTTTCAAGACTTTGATGGTTGAAGTCGAAGGCAAACTCGCCGTCGGCATCGTCCCCGTTTCAGGAACCCTGGACCTCAAGTCCGTGGCGGCAGCCCTGGGTTCGAAGAAGGCAGCCATGGCGGACCCCAAGGCGGCCGAGCGCCGGACCGGCTACGTCTTGGGCGGAATCTCCCCTTTGGGCCAGCGCCAGCCCTCCCCTACAGTCCTGGATGATTCCGCGTTGTCCTTTGACACCATCCTGGTGTCCGGCGGGCGACGCGGTCTCGACATCGAACTTGCCCCAAAGGACCTGGTCCGGCTGACCAAGGCCGTGACCGCCCCGATCGGCGCCAAGGGCTAGCGTCACCCGACCTGCCCGTCACCCTCTGTTTGCCCGGGATTGTTCCGTGGAGCCAATTGACGCTGAAGCCACGAGCGAACCAGCCGTTCCCATTTCTCCGGGTCAACGTTCCACTCCTTCGTGTGCCGCGCTCCGTGGAACGGTTCAAACGTCACCATTTCCGGGTTCTTCTCCGCAAGGCTGGCAGAAGGCTCAAAGGGGACGTAGTCATCATCGACACTGTGGATCAGCAAGGTTGGGGTTCGTAGCTCAACGGCCCGTGCTTCCCAGTCCATCGCTTTGAAATCCACGGGAGCGGATAGCCCGGTGAGCCGGCGGCCCAGTGGATGCCCGAGCATCAGCTGTCCGTATCGGCCTACGTTGTAGGGGATCCTGTTCATCTCTGCATGGTGGGCCATCACGTTGACCCAATTAATCACTGGCGCGTCCAGCACCAATGCACGGATCAGGTGCCTGTGCCTGGACAGATCGGCTGTTTGGAGGCTGATGGCTCCACCCATGGACCAGCCGAACAGGACCACTTCCCGGGCGCCGTGTGCCATCGCATATTCGATGGCGGCTTCCACGTCGCGCCACTCCGTGGAGCCCAGGCCGTACCGCCCGTCAAGTGCCGAGGGTGCAAGTCCGTCATTGCGGTATGAAATCAGCAGGCTGTCCAGTCCCAGCTCCCGCGCGGTCCGTACAGCCCTGAGGCCTTCAAGCCTGGTGGCACCGCGGCCGTGCACCATGATCGCCCAGATGGGCGCGTGGGTAGCTGCATCCGCCCGGACCAACCACGCTGGCGCCTTTCCGACGTCGAGGTCAATCTCCACGTCCTCGGCGGCCAGGCCGATGGCAGCGGGATCCGGGTAGGTCGCGCCGCTCCACCATCCCCGGCGGGCTTCAGCCAGATTGCCGCTGTAGACCTCTTCGACCTCGCGCAGCACCGTTTGTTCAGCCGGTGAGTAGGACACGATCCTGCCAATCCTGGCATGGCCTTTACCGCCCTCGAAGAAGAGGCTGAACACGCCGTCGATGGTGGTGTCCGGGGTGGCCGCAAGGATGACCTGCAGTCCTTTGTCTCCACGGATGACGGCGAGAACCTCCTGGTCCTCGTGACGGGCAGCGGGCGTAATGACGCGCCGGGCAAAATACACTGCGAGCGCTGAAGATCCGGCACCGACGAGTCCTGCGAGTGTCCCTCCGGTGAGGATTCCTGCGATGGCCCATTTAGTGCGCAGGGACATTTTCTTCTCTGCAGCGTCGCTCGCTGACCGGGTATTCAATGCCATGGCTCCATTGTCGCCGTTCAGTGGCCGTGGTCCATGCACGTGGAGGCAGCGCGGCGGATTGGTTGCGGGAATGGGCTGGGAGAATTGAGGGCCGAAAATCTGCGTCGTGCTGTTCGGCGGGACTACGCTGTAGCCATGAGCGATCCCATCGTCATCCTGACAGAAGAGCCCCTTGGTCCCGACGACCGCGTCAACATCGCCAAATTGGTCGACGGCGGCGACGCACCTTTGGTTGTCCTGGTCCCGGCCAATACCGAGCGACATCTCCTGGTTGATTTCCTGGAGAACCTTTCCATGCTCGATATTGCCAAAGCGTTCCGGGAACTTGGTGGCCAGTCCCCCAACCCGGATGCTGAGAGGGCGGAGGCGTCGGAAACACTGGCCACTTCGTTGGCTGCGCTGGAAGGTTTGGGCGGGGGTGTCACGGGCGAGATCGTCGACGGCGGTGCCGTGGCCGGCTTGGTAGCGAAGGTCCGGGCACTGGATGCCGCGCAAGCTGTGGTGGTAACACGTCCGCACGCAATCGCGGATACTTTCCACACGGATTGGGCCAATAAGGCGCAGGACCAGTTGGGGCTTCCAGTTCTTCACTTGTATGCGGGTTCGGGATTTATCGGCGACTCGTGAGCGTTGCATAAGACATGAACACTCCTGAGAACACCAGCAAGACCACGGCCGTGCCCATGGAGAAGTCCGATGCCCAGTGGCGTGAAGAGCTGACTCCGGATGAGTACCGCGTGCTGCGCCAGGCGGGTACTGAGCGGCCTTACACCGGCGAGTACTGGGACACTCATACCGAAGGCGTTTATCAGTGCCGCGCTTGTGGCAGCCAGTTGTTCACCAGCCACGAAAAGTTTGATTCCCATTGTGGTTGGCCGTCCTTCTGGGCACCGTTGGCCGAGGGCACGGTGCGTTACCTCCATGACCGCACGATGGGGATGGACCGGGTGGAAGTCCGGTGTGCCAACTGCGACTCGCATTTGGGCCACGTGTTTGAAGGTGAGGGCTACGGCACTCCCACGGACCAGCGCTTCTGCATCAACTCGATCTCGCTGCGGCTTGTGGAGTCGAAAGAGCCGGCTGAACCCGAAAAGAAGTAGGCCCTTCCGGGGCGGTCTCGCGTGCGGTGCCCGTCCCGGAATGCGCAGCTGCTGCATCTCGGACGCTTTGAAACAACCGTTTCCACCAGAGTTTCTTATGCTCAACTGTTTTTTGGATTAGCTAAACTTTTCGGTTGCTACGCTCACATCAGAAGCATGAACGACTTCTGAAAGGACGAGCATCAATGACTATCACCGCCACCGCCGCCCTCCCGCGTGTCACTGCCGACAACGCGGAGTGGACTGCACTCAAGGCCGCTGCCACCGCACTCCAGGCTTACCAGGAGCAGGACGGTTCCATTAAGGATCCGGCTGCCCACGCTGAAGCCGCCCAACTGGTGGCAAGGATTTCGGACTCCATCAACACGCTGGCCCCTCATTTCCCCCACGACGCCCGATACCTTGAACTGTTGGTGGAAGACTTCAGCCGCTGGGTTCAGGACGGCTTTGGAGTTCCGGATTTCCTGGACTCCCTCCAGGCCTTCCAGCCGCAGGAACAGCGGGTGGATGGACTCCAGCATCTGGTGGTCTTCCCGATGTACACCCAGAACGGCAGCACCAACCGGCTGGTGGAGGCTGTCTTGATCGAGGTCATTTGGCCGGAGTTCATTGGGGGACTGGAAGCTGGCGAGTACTCCAACAAGCTGTTCGTTCCGATCCGTTTTGTGGATTTCACACCGGGCTACGACACCAACTCGGCAGTCCTCTTCCCGGAGACAGTGGCTGTCCGGGAGACGCCGACATTCACGTGGGGCGCCATCTTTGCAGACCGCGAAGCGGCCCGCTTCCGGCGCGTACTCAAGGCTGCGGCGGCCACCACGTCACTTGAGCTCCCTGCGGACGCCGCGGAGCTCCTTGAAGACCAGGATCTCACCCAGCGCACCTTCGTCATGTGGGACTTGATCCACGACCGCACGCACATGCGCGGCGACCTTCCCTTTGATCCGTTCATGATCAAGCAGCGCATGCCGTTCTTCCTCTACTCTTTGGAAGAGCTCCGATGCGACCTGACGGCCTTCCGCGAGTCCGTTCGCATCGAAAAGGACGAGAACGCCGATCCTGATGCACGCAAGCACGCCAAGCTCGTGCAGTACGCGGTGATTTTTGACCGGATCTTCCGGTTCGCCATCACAGGCAGCCGGGTCCGCAATTACGACGGCCTTGGTGGCCAGCTCCTGTTCGCGTGGATGCACCAACACCACGTGCTGCACTGGACGGACAGCAAGCTCCGCATCGACTGGGACGAAGCGGCAGATGTAGTCATCGAACTCGGTGCCAGGATCGAAGAGCTGTACTGGCGTTCCATCGACCGCCCGAAGGCTGCCCACTGGCTTGCGGCCTACGAACTCATTTCCGGTACAGTGACTCCACACCCGGCATCGATCTGGGCCAAGGGCCCTGATGCCTTGCCTTTGAACGGTGCCCCCCGCGGCCTTACCGATCAAGTCCTGGACGATGAGTTCCCGCTGTCCATGTTCTACGAAGCATTGGAGAAGAAAATGCGCCCTGTTATCGAATCCACTACCGGCATCACTGGCGCGATGGCGGCCTGATGAGCCCACTGACAGTCCTCGTGACCGGCGGCAGCAGCGCGTCCGGCGTCGCCGCGGCGCGCGCTTTGGCGGCCGCCGGTCACAGGGTTTTCACCATCGGTTCAGACGACGTCCGCATCAAGACCGCAGCTTTGGAGGCCGGAGATGGCGTGACTCCGCTGGTTTGCGACCTCGCAAGCCTTGACGCCGTCCGTGAGCTTGCAGAGACGATTCGTCAGCTCGGCATCGACCGGGTGGACGGCGTCATCCATCTTGTGGGTGGCTGGCGCAGTGCGACCGGCATCGAGGACCAGTCCGACGACGACTGGACCTCCCTTGAAGAGGGCGCGATCACCACCCTGCGTAATGTCTCCCGCGTCTTCTATCGCCAGTTGGAAGAATCACCATATGGCCGTTTTGCCATGGTCTCGTCCACTACTGCGTCTGCTCCCACAGCCGCTACCGCCAGCTATGCGGCTGCCAAGGCCGCTGCGGAAGCCTGGACACTCGCGGTAGCGGACGGTTTCCGCCAAGCGCAGGCCGGAGACGCGCAAGACCGCGCACCTCAGCAAGCCGCAGCACCGCAGCAACACAGCGCCGCTGTTATTTTCGTGGTCAAATCCCTCGTCGATGCCGGAATGCGGCGCGAGCATCCGGAGCGGCGTTTCCCCGGCTATACCGACGTCGAAGAACTGGCCGCTGCCGTCGTCGGGCTCTTCGACAAACCTGCGGCCACCATCAACGGCCAGCGCATCCTGTTGGCCAAATAGACTTGAAAGCGTGAACGAACCAGTGACGAGCACAACAGAGGCAATCCCCGGCGCCACCGCAGCATCGGGGCAACTCCATGATCCCTCGGTCCGGGGGTTTGCATCGGACAATTACTCCGGGGTCCACCCGGAGATCCTGTCTGCCCTGGCTACAGCCAACGGAGGCCACCAGGTCTCTTATGGTGAGGACGTTTACACTGCCCGGCTCCAGGAGGTCCTGGAACAGCAGTTCGGCAGTGGCATCGAAACCTTCCCTGTCTTCAATGGCACAGGGGCCAACGTCCTGTCCCTGCAGTCTCTCCTCCCCCGCTGGGGCGCCGTCATTTGCGCTTCCACGGCGCACATCAACATGGACGAGAATGGGGCGCCCGAGCGCGTGGGCGGCATCAAGCTCCTGCAGGTACCCACGGAAGACGGAAAGCTCACGCCCGCGTTGATCGACCGTGAAGCCTGGGGCTGGGGCGATGAGCACCGCGCGCAACCCTTGGTTGTCTCCATCACCCAGACCACCGAATTGGGCACCTGCTACACCCCTGAAGAAGTGCGCGCCATCGCCGATCACGCCCATGCCAAGGGCATGAAGTTGCACATGGACGGAGCACGGCTGGCAAACGCTGCAGCACACCTTGGCGTCCCCCTGCGTACGTTCACGCGCGACGCCGGTGTGGACATCCTGTCATTCGGCGGTACCAAGAACGGCCTGCTTTTTGGTGAAGTCGTGGTTGCCCTCAACCCTGAAGCAGCCGACGGCCTGAAATTCCTTCGGAAAATGAACATGCAGCTGGCTTCGAAGATGCGCTTCATTTCGGCGCAGTTCATAGCCTTGCTGGAGGACGGACTGTGGCTGCGGTCAGCGGCCCACGCCAACGCGATGGCAGCACGCCTGCGCTCGGCGATCGAAGGTATCGACGGCGTGGAGCCCACCCAGGCGACACAATCGAACGGCGTCTTTGCGATCCTGCCCGCCGGAGTCGCAGACCGCCTGCGCTCATCCTTCGCCTTTTACGATTGGGACGCTGCCCGTGGTGAAGTCAGGTGGATGTGTTCCTTCGATACCACGGAGGAAGATATCGATGCCTTCGTCGCCGCCATTAAGCGGGAGCTGGCCAGCGATTTGGCGGCCAGCTAACAAGTGAACAAGGAATTGTCCGGGGCGGCGAGCCTACAGGGATTCGCCGCCCCGGACGCATAATCTGCGATGGTGAACGCCCTCGCCCAGGTTCCCTCGGAATTTCTTTTCGCCTTGGGAACGCTACGAAAAGCACAATGCCGCAGCGAACTGCGGTTGGACGAAATCCCCGCGCCCGCCCGTCTGGCACCATATGCCGTGGCCCTTGGAGCGGAAGTCTTCAGCCCCACGGCAGCTACCCGGCAGGTACCGGTCCACGGCCCTGCAGCCAAAGCCTTCGCCGAAAAGCAGAACGCCGGCCCTCCGGATGAAGACGACGAGGAATTGGCCACGGGCCGTTTCATCCTGCTGTACGATCCCGATGGATCAGCCGTATGGGAAGGCGAATTCAGGATTGTCACCTATATCCGCGCCCAGATGGATGCCGAAATGGGAAACGACACCATGCTGGGTTCCGTCGCCTGGACCTGGCTGGTGGAAGCCCTCGAAAACCATGCTGCCCAGTACCGCGCTGCCGGAGGGACCGCCACGAGGATTCTCTCCGAGAGCTTCGGCACCCTCTCCGATCGCCCCGACACAATAGATATCGAATTGCGGGCCTCCTGGACGCCTGCCACGGCCAATGTGCAAGCACACCTGGAAGCCTGGTCTGACATGGTTTGTACGTTCGCCGGACTGCCGCCCCTTCCACCAGGCGTCACTGGACTACCCAACAGGAGGCTCAATTGAATGCCCTGAATTCGTCCGCGAGGGCCTGCAGCAGCAGGAATCGGTAAGCTTAAGCCACCATGACCCCTGAAAACCTGGATAAAACCACAACCGGCGATCCGGTTGCTGATCCCACGACCCACATCAAAGTTGAAGGCTTCGACAGCCACATCCCTGAAGTCATCGATCTCGATACCCCGCGCGAAGGCGTGCCGCTGGTCATCGATACCTTGGCAGGACTGGAGCGCTGCGCCGCGGCCATTGCCGCCGGAACAGGGCCCGCCGGTGTCGACGCTGAACGCGCTTCCGGATTCCGCTATGGCCAACGCGCTTTCCTGGTCCAAATCCGGCGCGAAGGAGCCGGCACCTGGTTGATCGACCCCGAGCCCTTTGACAACCTGGACATCGTCAATGACGCCCTACGGGGCGTCGAATGGATCCTGCATGCTGCCACCCAGGACCTGCCGTGCCTTTCCGAGCTGGGCATGTGGCCGGACAAACTCTTCGATACCGAACTCGCGGCCCGTCTCGCCGGGCTTCCCCGCGTGGGGCTCGCTGCCGTCATCGAACAACTCCTTGGGTTCGGTCTCGCCAAAGAACATTCCGCCGCAGACTGGTCCACCCGGCCGTTGCCGGAACCGTGGCTGCGCTACGCTGCCCTCGACGTCGAAGTCCTGGCCGAACTACGCGAGGAACTTATCGAACTTCTGGAGGCCGACGGCAAGCTCGGATTCGCTGAGGAAGAATTCGCGGGAATCCTGGCTGCGGGCATCGCACCCCCGCGGGTGGATCCATGGCGGAAGACATCCGGACTCCACCAGATCCGTGACCGCCGCCAGTTGGCCGCCGTCCGGGAACTGTGGCAGGAACGGGATCAACTAGCCCGCAAGCGCGATGTCGCTCCCGGGCGGCTCATCCCGGATTCCGCCCTCGTCGCAGCAGCCAAGGCTCTTCCCACCACCGTTCCGCAGCTCCTGGCCACCAAGGGCTTCCATGGCAGGTCCGCCCAGCGCGAAGCCCCCAGATGGCTGCGGTGCATAACGACCGCCCGCACGCTCACCGAACTGCCTCCCCTGCACTTGGCCACCAACGCCCCGCCCCCGCCACGCGTGTGGGTGGACCGGGATCCGGCCGCTGCGGCACGCCTCGCCACGGCCCGCCCCGCGCTCCAGGAAAAGGCCGACGAACTGAAACTTCCCATTGAGAACCTGCTCACCCCGGACTACCTGCGGCGCGTGGCGTGGCGCCCGCCGTCGGACGTTTCTTTGGAATCAGTGGCCGAAGAGCTACGCACCCTTGGTGCGCGGGAATGGCAAATCTCCTTCGCCGCACCCATCCTGACCGAGGCGTGCCTGAACCCAAAGCCACTCCCCGGCAAGGAGTCCAAGCCGAGGGAAGCACAGCAATCCAAGGACTCCGACTGAACCACTACCTTGCCTCCGGGCCCGTCACGCGAACTCCGGTTCGAGGTGGCGGGCCTTTTGCGTCCCAGGACCCCCTGGCATTCCCTTGGATATTCCAAGCCCAGCACCTTGCAGACCCAGCACCTTGCACCCTAAGTTACTGGCGAGTAACATTGCATCAATGCCAGCCGGAGATCCGCTCTGCGGGATCCGGCACCATGTCTCAACGAGGAGTTAACACATGAGTCCATCACGCAACGCCCAGAGGAGCGTCCGCGACGTCGTGTTCGTGGATGGTGTGCGGACACCCTTCGGTAAAGCCGGCGAGAAAGGTATCTATGCGGGGACGCGGGCTGATGACCTGGTAGTGAAATGCATCCGGGAACTGATGCGCCGCAATCCGTCATTGCCTGCTGACCGCATTGATGAGGTAGCCATCGCCGCGACAACCCAGACGGGCGATCAAGGGCTAACCATCGGCAGGACGGCTGCCCTCCTGGCGGGCCTTCCCCGCACGGTGCCCGGCTTCGCAATAGACCGTATGTGCGCCGGAGCCATGACGGCAGTGACGACGACGGCGAGTGGCATCGGCTTTGGCGCATACGACGTCGTCATTGCCGGCGGCGTGGAGCACATGGGCAACCACCCCATGGGCTCAGGCGCTGATCCCAATCCCCGGTTCATGTCCGAGCGGCTCGTAGATCCAGCAGCGCTGAACATGGGCAACACGGCCGAGAATTTGCACGACCGCTTCCCGGCCATCACCAAGGACCGAACGGACGCCTACGCGGCCGCGTCGCAGGCGAAACTGGCCGAAGCCTATTCCCGCCAGCAGATCCAGGACGACCTTGTCCCGGTCGCCACCATGAAGCCAGGGCAGGGTTGGGCACTTCACACCCAGGATGAGCCGCCCCGCCCAGGAACCACAGTGGAGGATCTCGCCGAACTGCGTACGCCCTTCCGGGCCCATGGGCGGGTTACGGCAGGCAACGCAGCAGGCTTGAACGACGGCGCGACGGCTGCGGTGCTCGCTTCGGCAGAAGCCGCGGCGGAATTGGGCCTACCGGTCAAGATGCGTTTGGTTTCCTATGCCTTCGCGGGAGTAGAACCTGAGGTCATGGGAATCGGTCCCGTGCCAGCCACGGAAAAGGCCCTCAAGAACGCGGGCCTCGCTATCGAAGACATCGGGTTGTTCGAGATCAACGAGGCCTTCGCAGTTCAGGTCCTGAGCTTCCTTGACCACTTCGGCATCGCGGATGACGACCCCCGGGTCAACCGGTACGGCGGGGCGATCGCCGTCGGACATCCGCTCGCTTCCTCGGGCGTTCGGTTAATGAACCAACTGGCGCGGCAATTCCAGGAAGACCCCACTGTCCGTTATGGCATCACCACCATGTGCATCGGCCTGGGCATGGGTGCCACAGTGATCTGGGAGAACCCGAACCACGCTGATTTCGAATCCTCCGTCCCGGCTTCAAGCCACGCCACCACAGAAGGAGCCGCCGCATGAGCGCCGCAGAATTCCAGGAGCTCGCCTCCCTCTTCCCTGACGAGATTGTGACGCATTCCTACGTCCAGGACATCCAGCTTCCAGGCGGTGCAGGCACCTTCGCCCTCATCACCCTGGACAACGGACTGGACCACTCCAAACCCACCACCCTGGGGCCAAACACCCTGGTGGAATTGGGACAGGTCCTGGAAGGGCTCAAGGACCGCGCCGCCAAGGGCGAGATCGTCGGCGTCGGCGTAACCGGCAAACCCTACTTCCTGGTGGCCGGCGCAGACCTGTCTGCAGTAAAGACCCTCAAGGAACGCGAACATGGGTTGTGGATGGCCCAGCTTGGACACGCGGTGTACTCCACCCTGGCCAACCTCGGCGTGCCCAGCTTCGCCTTCATCAATGGCCTGGCCCTTGGCGGAGG
This sequence comes from Arthrobacter sp. StoSoilA2, assembly GCF_019977195.1. Lineage (NCBI taxonomy): Bacteria > Bacillati > Actinomycetota > Actinomycetes > Micrococcales > Micrococcaceae > Arthrobacter > Arthrobacter sp. StoSoilA2. Next base: position 1,992,132 of record NZ_AP024643.1, on the reverse strand, counting down.
ACTGGAGATCGCCCTGCAATCCACCTACCGGACCGTCTCCACCGGCGCCGGCGCCCTCGCACTGCCTGAGGCTTTTATTGGCCTTGTTCCGGGCTGGGGCGGCGTATACATTCTCCCCCGCTTGATCGGACCCGAAAACGCCGTCAAGGTAATGATCGAGAACCCGCTCAGCAACAACCGCACACTCACCGGCCCGGAGGCCTTTGAGCTCGGCATTGCCGATGCCCTCTTCGAGCCGGCCGACTTCGTGGAGCGGTCCCTGGCATGGGCTGCCCGTGTCATTGCCGGCGAAGAAACACCAGCACGGAAGAACGCCGTCGACCCCTCGGACGAGGACGTCGCCCGCCGCTGGGCTGCAGCGGTCTCAGCAGGCCGTGCGTTTGTGGAGGCGAAGACGTCCAATGCCTCTCCCGCGCCTGCCAAGGTGCTGGACATCATGGAAGCAAACCGCACCATGAGCCAAGGCGAATCGGCCGAACTGGAATGTGAAACCCTTGCCGGCCTGATGCAGACGGATGAGTTCCGCTCCACCGTGTACGCCTTCCTGGACCTCGTCCAGAAGCGCTCCAAGCGGCCTGCAGGCGCACCGGACCGCAAGCTGGCCCGTCCGGTCACCAAAGTGGGCGTGGTAGGTGCAGGGCTCATGGCAAGCCAGTTGGCGCTAGTTTTCGCGCGCCAACTCAAGGTGCCTGTCGTGATGACAGACATCGATCAGGCCAGGGTGGACAGGGGCGTTGCGTACGTCCACGCAGAGGTCGACAAATTGCTGGCAAAGAAGCGGATCAAGGCCGACGCCGCCAACCGGACCAAGGCGCTGGTCACCGGTTCGGTATCCAAGGAAGTCTTCGCTGATGCCGACTTCGTCATCGAGGCCGTGTTTGAAGAACTGAATATCAAGAAGCAGGTATTCGCCGAAGTCGAAGAGATCGTCTCTCCCGAGTGCATCCTCGCCACCAACACTTCCTCGCTGTCTGTTACCGCCATGGCCGAGGACCTCCGTTACCCGGAGCGGCTGGTGGGCTTCCATTTCTTCAACCCTGTTGCCGTCATGCCCCTCGTGGAAATTGTCAGGGCGCCGAAGACTGACGACGCCGTTCTTGCCACGGCTTTTGAACTCGCCAAGGGCCTGAAGAAGACCGCGGTCCTCGTTAAGGACGCGCCGGCGTTCGTCGTGAACCGCATCCTGCTCCGCCTCATGGGCGAAGTTATCGCGGCCTTCGACGAAGGCACCCCCGCCGAAGTGGCAGACACCGCTTTGCGGCCCATGGGCCTGCCGATGACTCCCTTCACCTTGAGCGCCATGGTGGGACTGCCAGTCGCACAGCATGTGCAGGAGTCCCTCCACAATGCCTTCGGAGACCGTTTCCCCGTTTCACAGAACCTGCAGAAGCTCATCGACAACGGCGTAAAGTCCCTCTGGGTCCCAGGTCCGGATGGACAGCCAATCATCCCGGCTGAGACCCTGGCCATCATGTCCTTCGGCAACACTCCCTCCACACGCGAGGACGTGCTGCGGCGAACCCAGGATGCACTGGCCGAAGAAATCGGACTGATGCTCGAAGAAGGCGTAGTTGCCGGGCCTGAGGACATCGACCTCTGCGTCATCCTGGGAGCGGGTTGGCCCATGTTCCTGGGTGGCATCACTCCATATCTGGACCGTGTTGGTGCCTCCGAACGCGTCAATGGCAAGCGTTTCCTGGCACCGGGCGTCGCCTCCGCCCCAGCCTAAATCGGCATCGGGGAGGGCAGTGGCCGGAGCGAAAGCCCCCGCCACTGCCCTTTCCTGTTTGAATCTTTTGCCGTCTAGAAGAGTGCCACTTTGGGAGCACGCGGGAAGATGTCGTCCAGTTCCTCGCGCTCCTCCTGGCTCGGGACCCAGCACACTGCTTCAGCGTTCTCACGAATCTGCTCCGGACGCGTCGCCCCGGCAATAACACTGCTGACGCCGGGTTGGGCTGCCAACCACGAGAACGCCAGCTGGAGTTCGGTGATGCCCCGCTCCTTGGCGAACTGGCCAAAGCGGCCCAGCTGCTGCCAGTCGGCGTCATGCACCAGATTGGTTCGTGTGTGGCTCAGGCGGGAGCCCTCGGGGGCATGACCTGCGGAGTACTTGCCGGTGAGCAGGCCGTTGGCCAGGGGGAAGTAAGGAAGCACGCCAAGCGAGAAGGCGCCCGCGGCAGGCAGTACTTCGAGCTCGGCGCGACGGTCCAGCAGGTTGTAGTGGTTCTGGGTTGAAATGAAGCGAACCCCTCCAGACTGCCGCCCAACGTACTCGGCCTCGGCGATCTGCCATCCGGCGAAGTTCGAGTGTCCGATGTAGCGGACCTTGCCGCTGCTGACCAGGACATCCAACGCTGCAAGGGTTTCCTCGATGGGCGTCTGTGGGTCCGGGGTGTGGAACTGGTAGAGGTCGATCCACTCCGTGCCCAGCCTGCGTAGCGAGGCTTCCACCGCTTTGAGGATGTAGCGCCTGGAACCGCGCGCGCCAAAGTCCTTGCCATTGGCCCCGCGCATATCCATACCAAACTTGGTACCGATGACGACGTCGTCGCGATGCCCCTTCAGCGCTTTGCCAAGCATGGTCTCGCTGAGGCCAGGTTCCCGGCCGTAGACATCCGCGACGTCGAAGAACGTCACCCCGGCATCGATCGCGGCGTGGACAACGGCATCCGTGCCTTCCTGCGACTCCGTGTGAGTGTTGGCGCGCCCCAGATTGTTACAACCCAGCCCCACAGCTGAGACGGTCAGTCCGGAATGGCCAAGGCGTCGATATTCAGTCATGGAACCCAGCCTATAACGCCACTCCGGGGCCCATGGCCGATGTTTAGCGCAAGCCGAAAGTGATGCCGGATTCCTCCATTGCCTCCTCGAGCTGGGCTATGGCCACCGGTCCCATGCCGTGGAGCTTGGAGGCTTTCTGTTCGCCGAACTCGGCCAGCTGTTCCAAAGTTTCGATGCCTTCGTGGGCAAGGGCGCGTTTTGCCGGCGCCGCAAGACCCTTGGGCAGCGGCGTATGTCCGGGCCAGTTGCTCTTGGACGACATGGAACATCCCTCCTGAGTGCGTTAGGTCCTACTTAGAGGGTAAAGCCCACACCTTGCTTGGGCGAGTGCTTCAGGCGGAATGCCGTGGGGTCGCTGTGCGGAGCCGCTGCAATGGAGAGCTTGGTGAAATCCAGGTCCTCATTGCGAACGCAGATCTTGATGGCATTGACGGCCTTGTTGACATCCGGGCAGAGGCAAAAGACGTTCAGGCGCGAGTTCCCAATCTCCGTGCGGTCCACGATTCCCAGTCCCCGCCAAGCCAGTTCACCAGTCAGCGCCGCCTTCGCCTTGCGCTCGAAGTGACGGTCACGTTCCGTGCCGTCCTTGGTCTTCAGAGCGAATTGTGCCACCACCCAAAATTGCTCGGACTCGGGAATCTCAGCGAACCCGTCCTCTTCACACTGGGCAGCGAAAGCCGCCATCAAACCGTCCACGGAAGAGTCGTCGTCGACCCCTGTTTCATCCGTCTTGCTTTGGTGGCCCACCACCCCGTGATTGATCACGAACTGGTGGTCGTCGTCGTCGTACCAGGCTTCACGGAAGTGAAGTACTCCCTCGTCGTCGCGCTTGTATGCGCGGATAATGCCGCTCATGTTCGTCCTTTCCTGAACCACTCTGCACTGGTGTTGCTGGTGCCCTCGACGTCGAATGGAGCCTTCATGGCGTCCACTGCTTCACGAAGGGCTGCGCACTCCGCACGCATGGTTTCCACGGTTTCTGCGGGATATCCCATGCCTACCCTGTGGTCCTCAAACTCATCCTCGTCATCGACGAACACACCGTGAAGGGTGGATCGGATGACGTCCAGGTCCATATCGATCATGTGGAACTCGGTGACGCCTGGCCTGATCGTGTTCCACCCATGGCCGGTTGCCAGGTCTACGTAGATCCGGAAGTCACCCGGGTAGGTGTCGTCATAGAACGTGGCTACGAATTCGCCGGTCCGCGGTACCAGCAGGACGGCATCCGAAGCTGTGTAGAAGGCAGCACCGGGACGCGAACAGAACTCGCCCGCGCCCTGGAAAATCCACCACCCGTGGATGTCCTCACCCAGGTAGCGGCCGGGCACAACCCAGTGGGCCTTGCCGTTCCATTTCCTGTTTCTCGCCACCACGAGGTCACCGGGCTGCAGGGAGCCCGGCTCGCGATCGGGACTCACAGCTTGGGCAGACTGCCGGTGGTGGGGTGTTCCTGACCTGGCAGGGGTCGCGCAAAGGGGACCTTTGTACCCAGGACCTGGGCTACGACGTCGTGGGCTATTTTCTGGGCCGTCAGTCCGACGCGTTCCAGGACCTGGCTCCTGGATCCGTGCACCAGGAACTCAACAGGCAAGCCCACCTCGTTCAAAGCCGTATCAACACCGGCTGCGCGCATTTCCTGGCGGATGCGCGAACCCACGCCGCCGGCCCGGACGCCGTCTTCGATGCAGATGACCAGACGATGCCTGGCGGCAAGGGCGATGATTGACCTGCGGACAGGCAGGAGCCAACGGGGATCAACCACCGTTGAGCTGATTCCCTGGGCGCCAAGCCGGCCGGCGACATCCAGGGCGAGTTCGGACATGGCGCCAACGCTGATGATGAGGACGTCGTTTTCGCTGGAACCCTCGGGACGTCGTGCGAGGATATCCACGCCATCGTGGAGCCGCTCAATAGCCTCCACTTCAGAACCGACGCTGCCCTTGGAGAAACGCACCACCGTGGGGGCGTCATTGATGGCGACCGCCTCGCGCAGTTCTTCCCTGAGCCGGGTGGCGTCGCGCGGTGCGGCCAAATGGAGTCCGGGGACAATCTGGACCATTGCCATGTCCCACATACCGTGATGGCTGGGACCGTCCGGCCCTGTAACGCCTGCACGGTCCAGGACGATCGTGACCCCTGCCTTGTGGAGTGCCACATCCATCAGGAGCTGATCGAAGGCACGGTTCAGGAAGGTTGCGTAAACCGCCACCACCGGGTGCAGGCCACCGTAGGCCATCCCCGCAGCAGACGTGAGTGCATGCTGTTCGGCGATACCGACGTCGATAACGCGTTCAGGATGGCGCTCCGCGAATTTATGCAGACCGACCGGTATCAGCATTGCCCCGGTGATACCGACAATGTCAGGACGCTCGTCAGCGATGTCGGCGATTTCCTCGGCGAAGACCGAGGTCCAGGATCTGGCACCGGGCCTTTCGGTCGGCTCACCCGTCTCTGGATCAATGATTCCCACAGCGTGGAATTGATCGGCCTCGTTGGCAAGGGCGGGGGCATAGCCGTGGCCCTTTTCGGTCATCGCATGCACGATCACGGGGCCACCGTAGGCCTTGGCCGTTGTGAGGGCGTGCTCCATGGCCTGGAGGTTGTGGCCGTCCACCGGACCGATGTACTTCATGCCCAGGTCTTCAAACATTCCCTGGGGCGCCCACCAGTCCTTGATGCCCTTCTTCATGGCGTGCAGGCTCTTGTAGGTGAACTGGCCTACGGGACCACCGTTCTGGAGCTTCTTCTTCCACCAGTCAAGCATCCGCTCATAGGCCGGCGTCGTCCGCAAAGTGTCGATGGTGGGACGCAGCGATGCCAGATAGTCGGCAAAACCGCCCACAGTAGGTGCATAGGAGCGGCCGTTGTCGTTGACAACAATCACCACGCGGCGCCGCTTATCAGCGGCAATATTATTGATTGCTTCCCAGGTCATGCCACCCGTGAGGGCACCGTCCCCTACAACCGCGACGACGAACCGGTCGCCTTCGCCGGTCAGCTGCCGGGCGCGGGAAATGCCGTCCGCCCAGGACAAAGACGACGATGCATGGGAGCTTTCGACGATGTCATGCTCGGATTCGGCGCGGTCAGGGTAACCGGAGAGGCCACCCTGCTGCCGGAGCGTACTGAAGTCCTGCCTGCCCGTGAGGAGCTTGTGGACATAGGACTGGTGCCCGGTGTCAAAGACAATGCTGTCCCGGGGAGACTCGAAGATGCGATGCACGGCAAGCGTGAGCTCGACGACGCCGAGGTTGGGACCCAGGTGTCCACCCGTAGCGGCGACGTTGGTAATCAGGAAATTCCTGATCTCGCCGGCCAGCTGTTCCAGCTCTTGGCCGGACAGTTTTGCCAGGTCCTGTGGATCCTTGATGGTTTCCAAGAGTCCCAACGGCCCTCCTTAGGGTGAATGACGTGCTTGTTAACTCTAGCGCGTGCCCGGGGCAGGCGTTTTCGCGCCTGTGGAGGATGAATAGTCATCCACAGACGCAGCAGCCCCGGCTGGTCGGGCGACCAGCCGGGGCTGCCTGCATTGGAGAATCAGCTGGAAACCAGCAGGTTCACTATGCTGCGGAGATCTGACGCAGGACGTACTGCAGGATGCCGCCGTTGCGGTAGTAGTCCGCTTCACCCGGGGTATCGATGCGCAGGACAGCGTCGAAGGACTTGGACGTGCCGTCCTCGGCCTTTGCCGTGACCTTGAGCGTCTTGGGCGTGGTGCCGTTGTTCAGCGCCGTGACGCCTTCAACCGAGAACGTCTCCGTACCGGTCAGGCCCAGGGTTGCCGCAGACTCGCCAGCGGGGAACTGCAGGGGAAGAACGCCCATGCCGATGAGGTTGGAGCGGTGGATGCGCTCGTAGCTCTCGGCAATGACGGCCTTGACACCCAGGAGGGCCGTGCCCTTGGCTGCCCAGTCACGGGATGATCCGGAACCGTATTCCTTGCCTGCAAGGACAACCAGCGGCGTTCCCGCAGCCTGGTAGTTCTGCGCAGCATCGTAAACGTACGCCTGGGGTGCACCTTCCTGGCTGAAGTCGCGGGTGAAGCCACCTTCGACGCCGTCCAGGAGCTGGTTCTTGATGCGGATGTTGGCAAACGTACCGCGGATCATGACTTCGTGGTTGCCACGGCGCGAGCCGTAGGAGTTGAAGTCCTTGCGCTCCACGCCATTGGACAGGAGGTACTGCCCTGCCGGCGTGTCGGACTTGAAGGAGCCGGCTGGCGAGATGTGGTCGGTGGTGACGGAATCGCCGAGCTTGAGCAACACGCGGGCACCCTGGATGTCCTTGACGGGGTCCGGCTGTGCCTTCATGCCCTCGAAGTATGGGGGCTTGCGGACATACGTGGAGTCCTCGGCCCAGGCGAAGGTGTCGCCTGCAGGAGTGTCCAGTGCCTTCCAGCGCTCGTCGCCGTCGAAGACGCCCTCGTAACCCTTGGCGAACATGGCCTTGTCGATGGAGGAGTCAATGACTTCCTGCACCTCGATGGGGTTGGGCCAGATGTCCTTCAGGAAGACTTCGTTGCCCTCGGAGTCCGTGCCCAGGGCATCGGTATCGAAATCGAAGTCCATGGAACCGGCCAGGGCGTAAGCGATGACCAACGGCGGGGAGGCCAGGTAGTTCATCTTGACGTCCGGGTTGATACGGCCTTCGAAGTTGCGGTTGCCCGAGAGGACAGCCGTCACGGAGAGGTCGTTGGCCTGGATGGCTTCCGAGATTTCCGGCTCCAGAGGGCCGGAGTTGCCGATGCACGTCGCGCAGCCGTAGCCAACGATGTAGAACCCCAGCTTTTCCAGGTACGGGGTCAGGCCGGACTTCTCGTAGTAGTCCGTAACGACCTTCGAACCCGGAGCCACGGAAGTCTTGACCCACGGCTTGGACGTCAGGCCCTTGTCAACGGCGTTGCGTGCAAGGAGGGCTGCAGCCAACATGACGGACGGGTTGGAGGTGTTGGTGCAGGAAGTGATCGAGGCGATCGATACTGCACCGTGGTCCAACTCAAACTCACGGCCGTCAGCGGTCTTGATGTGCACCGGAGCGGACGGGCGGCCCTGCGCGCCGTTGGCGGCGGAAGCAACGCGTGCGGTCTCCGTGGTGTGCGAATCCGCGTGCGTGAAGGAAGGAGCATCCGAAGCCGGGAACGATTCGTCCAATGCCTCGTCAACGCTGCCGTCTTCAATGGCGACGTAGTTGTGGATGTCCTTGCGGAACTGCTCCTTGGCATCGGTCAGCTCGATGCGGTCCTGGGGACGCTTCGGGCCGGAGATGGAGGGAACAACCGTTGAAAGGTCCAGCTCGAGGAACTCGGAGAAGCGCAGCTCGCGGGAAGGATCGTGCCAGAGGCCCTGTTCCTTGGTGTATGCCTCCACCAGGGCGACATTCTCTTCGGAACGGCCGGTCAGGCGCAGGTAGTCCAAGGTGACATCGTCAATCGGGAACATGGCAGCCGTGGAACCGAACTCCGGGCTCATGTTTCCGATGGTTGCACGGTTTGCCAGCGGCACAGCGGCAACGCCTTCACCGTAGAATTCGACGAACTTGCCAACAACACCGTGCTTGCGCAGCATCTCGGTGATGGTCAGCACAACGTCCGTTGCGGTGGCACCGGCCGGGATGCTGCCGTTGAGCTTGAAGCCCACCACGCGGGGAATCAGCATGGAGACGGGCTGGCCAAGCATGGCAGCCTCGGCTTCGATGCCGCCGACGCCCCAGCCCAGGATGCCCAGACCGTTGACCATGGTGGTGTGGGAGTCGGTTCCGACGCAGGTGTCCGGGTAGGCACGAAGCACGCCGTCGACCTCACGGGTCATGACTGTGCGGGCCAAGTACTCGATGTTGACCTGGTGGACAATGCCGGTTCCCGGAGGAACAACCTTGAAGTCATCGAAGGCCGTCTGGCCCCACCGCAGGAATTGGTAGCGCTCACCATTGCGCTGGTATTCGATCTCCATGTTGCGCTCCAGTGCGCCGGAGTTACCGAAGGCGTCGATCTGGACGGAGTGGTCGATGACCATTTCGGCGGGCGCCAGGGGGTTGACGCGCTTGGGGTCGCCGCCAAGTTCTTTCACGGCCTCGCGCATGGTGGCGAGGTCTACAACGCAGGGTACGCCGGTGAAGTCCTGCATGATGACCCGGGCAGGGGTGAACTGGATTTCCGTGTCGGGCTCCGCATTGGGGTCCCAACCGGCCAGGGCGCGGACGTGGTCAGCCGTTATATTGGCGCCATCCTCAGTCCGCAGGAGGTTTTCAAGCAATACCTTGAGGCTGAACGGAAGGCTGTCTGCGCCCTCTACGGAGTTCAACCGGAAAATTTCATAATCGGTGCCGGCTACATTCAGTACGCCTTTGGAACCGAAGCTGTCCACAGTGCTCATGGCAGGACTCCTCTCGCAACAGTTTCATCTTTGTCGCGTGGTTGGCCGCTAGCCAGTTAGGCGCACCTTACTTAGCCGGGCGGCACTCTCAGTTGGTCAACCCCTGCCCCCGCGCGGAACAATGCGGAGTGGGGCTGCTATGTGGGACTACTATGCCCATCGTAGTGGCTTCGATCACGTTCAAGCACCGCTGCCAGGCAGCTCCGTCAAACGCGGCAACCCACGCATCGCCCGCCATCGGTGGCGTGACGGGCGATAACCGGCCTAACCGGCGGGAACGATGAGGCTGACGGTTTCCAGGTGATGGGTGTGGGGGTACAGGTCGAAGGCCCTCAATGACTCCAAGCGCCAACCCCCTTGCTGGAAGTAACCCAGATCACGTGCAAAAGAAGCCGGATCGCAGGACACATAGGCAATTGCCCTGGGATGTGAGGCCATGAGTTGGTTTACCACTGCTTTTCCAGCACCCACGCGCGGTGGGTCCAGGACCAGGGAATCGAAGTTCCGTGGTCGCTGGTGCAATACCCGCTCCACTCGTCCCTGCACGATCTCGACATGGGATTCTCCGTGCAGGTTCTTGCGCGCATCACGGCTGGTGCCAGGTGATCCTTCAACGGACAAAACCGAACCAGTAACGCCCACCGCATCAGCCAAAGGAGCAGTAAAAAGGCCGGCACCGGCATAGAGGTCGGCCACCGCCGCACCGGGTTGGAGATACCCTCCCCCTGCGAGGTAGCCCGTCACCGCGTCCACAAGGGTATCGGGCGCGTCCTTATGAATCTGCCAGAACCCTTCGCCCGTCACACGGTATTCATGCCCTGCCGCCGATTCCTGCACCCAGGTCCTCCCCCGAAGCTGCAGCACCTGGCCCTTGCCGGGATCGAAGCTGGCTACGGAGACATCATGCGGCAACTGCGAAAGGACGCTGTGCAGCCGCTTGGGACTGGTCGTTTCCTCCGGCGCCAGCAACACCAGCGGCCTGGAGCCATTGGCAGGTGTCGCCACTTCCACGCGCGCTATCCCGCTGAGATCGAGGTCCCACAACTTGAGTTCGTTAATTCCGGGAAGTGCCAAGGGCATCTCCCGGATCGGCACCACGACGTCCGAACGGTGGGCATGCATACCCAGCCGCCCCTTGGAGGTCACGGCAAAGCTGGCGCGCGTACGCCAGCCGAGTCCGCCGTCGTCGTTGGCACCTACGCCCTCAACCTCGACCGCAAGGTCCAGGCCGGCGAGTCTCTTGAGCTGCTCCGACAACACTTCAGCCTTCAGGGCGCGCTGCCGCTGCAGGGAAATGTGGCCGAGCTCGGCACCTCCCACGGGCGGATTTCCGTGCTGCCAGGCCGCCAGCGAATCTGCCGGCTTCCAGAAGTGCGGCACGCGGTCCGGCGAGGCTTCCAGGACCTCCACGACGTCGGCACGCCAGAAGCGCGACGAGTCGCCGGAGTCGGTCAACCGGATGCGGACCCTCTCCCCCGGAATGCCGTGGCGTACGAAGATGACGCGGCCCTCATGGCGTGCGACGAAATGCCCGCCATGCGCGATGGGGCCAACGTCAACGGTCAGTTCGGTGCCGGCTGTACCTTGGCCTCCGCTGTTGTCAGTAAGGGGTGAAATGCTGTGGGAGGTCATTGGGTATCCTGCAGTGCCTTTGCTTCTTCGGAGGACTTCAGCTGCCACGGAACGCTGGCAACCATGACTCCAGGTTCAAAGTGGAGCCGCGTCTTGATTCTGAGGGCCGTCTGGTTGTGGACCAGCTGCTCCCACCATTTGCCCACGACATACTCGGGGATGTACACCACGATCAAGTCGCGGGGAGAGTCGCGTCTCATGTTCTTGATGTACTCCATGATGGGAGTCACGGTCTCACGGTAGGGGCTGGCCAGCACGGTCAGGGGTACTGGAATTTCCAGCTTCTCCCAATCCCGGACGGTATGTTCTGTCTCTTCGGAGTTGATATCCACGGTGACCGCGTCGAGTCGCGAAGGCCGCGACGCCCGGGCGTAGGCCAGGGCACGCAATACAGGCTTGCGGACGTGGGACACAAGCAAAACGGCGTGGACCCGGGTGGGCAATGCGCGTGGCGATGAATCCTCGTCAACTGCCAACTCCTTGGCAACATTGTCATAGTGCGCCCGGATACTCCACATGATGAGGAACAGCACGAACATTGCCAGGAGTGCGATCCAGGCACCTTGCTCGAACTTGGTGATGAGGACGATGACCAAGACCAACCCCGTCATGCCGAAGCCCACCATGTTGATGGTCCGGGACTTGATGATCCTGCGGCGTACCGACTTGTCCCTGGCCAGTTTCAGCTCCCGGCCCCAGTGGCGGACCATGCCGAGTTGGCTGGCGGTGAAGGAAATGAAGACACCCACGATGTAGAGCTGGATGAGCTTGGTGACGTCGGCGTTGAACGAAAGGATGAGGACCAGCGCTCCGGCAGCCAGGGCCAGCACGCCGTTGCTGAAGGCCAACCTGTCGCCGCGGGTTCGGAGCTGGCGGGGCAGGTAGCCGTCCTGCGCAAGGATGGATCCCAGCACGGGGAAGCCGTTGAAGGCGGTGTTGGAAGCGAAGACAAGGATGACGCCAGTGGCGGCCACCACCACGTAAAAGGGAATGGAACCTGCCCCAAAAATGGTGTCTGCGATCTGGCTGATGGCCGGGTTCTGGATATAGCCCTCGGGCAACGGCTTGCCGTCAAGAAGGAATTCCTTGGCGGGATCCAGAACAATGTGGACCTTGGTGGCGTTGGCGAGGTAAAGGATGCCGGCCAGCATGGCCGCCGCGATCGCGCCCAGCAACAGCAGGGTTGTGGCAGCGTTCTTGCTCTTGGGCTTCTGGAAATTGGGCACCCCGTTGCTGATTGCCTCCACACCCGTCAATGCCGCGGCGCCCGAGGAAAAGGCACGCAGCAACAGGAATGCGCCGGCAAGTCCAACGAGGCCTTCATCGAAGCCGGCCTCGGGCACGATGGTGAAGTTGGCGGATGGCGCCTGGCCAAGTTGTCCCGTCAGCGCCTGGAAGATGCCCACGAGGGTCATGCCCAGGATGGACGCCATGAAAATATAGGTGGGAACGGCGAAGACCGTGCCGGCCTCCTTGATGCCCCGCAGGTTGACCAGGGCGAGAATGATCACGCCCACAGTCGCGATCATCGCCTGTTGGCCGTGCAATGAAGGGATCGCCGTGGTGAGGTAGGCCGCTGCGGAAGACATCGATACCGCAACGGTCAGGACGTAGTCCACCAAGAGCGCGGAAGCGACGGTGAGCCCGGCATATTTGCCCAGGTTGACGTTGGCGATCTCGTAGTCGCCCCCGCCCGATGGGTAGGCGTGCACATTCTGCCGATAGGAGGCAACCACTGTGAGCAAAACCACCATCACGGCTAAGCCGACGAACGGGGAGAAGGCCACGGCGCTGACACCGGCGAGAGCCAGGGTCAGCAGGATTTCATCCGGCGCGTAGGCCACTGAAGACAGGGCGTCCGAGGCGAAGATCGGCAAAGCGATGCGTTTAGGCAAGAGGGTGTGGGATAAGCGGTCATTCCGGACTGGCCGGCCCACAACCACACGCTTCGCAGCATTCAGTATTGTCAACACTTTCGCAAAACTACTCTGAATCCCCGGCGATGTCATGACGGCGGTCGCCGCCTTACGTCCGCTGCACCGGTAAAGTCATACGCAGCGGCACGGTAAACACACATAAGGAGACACGGTGGCTCACTTCGTGATCATGGGTTGCGGCCGTGTTGGCGCAACCCTGGCACACACTTTGGAAGACGCCGGCCATTCGGTGGCCATCATCGACCAGGACGAGCGGGCGTTCCGTCGGCTTCGCAACACGTTTACCGGCCGCAAGGTCACCGGCGTAGGTTTCGACAGGGACACGCTCAAGCAGGCCGGAGTGGAAGAGGCTTACGCCTTCGCCGCAGTTTCCAGTGGTGACAATTCCAATATCCTGGCCACCCGGGTAGCACGTGAGACATTCCATGTGGCACACGTCGTGGCCCGTATTTACGATCCCGGACGCGCCGAAATTTACCAACGCCTCGGCATTCCCACCGTGGCTGCCGTGCGCTGGAGCGCCGACCAGGTCCTCAGGCGCATCCTTCCCGAACAGCATCTCGCCGGCGATTACCGGGAGCCATCAGGGCGGCTCGTCCTGGCGGAGGTGGACCTGCATGAAGGATGGATTGGCCACAGCCTGACGTCCATTGAAGCTGCCGCGGGCATTCGCATAGCCTTCCTGACGCGTTTTGGTGAAGGCCTCCTGCCCCTGCCGGGCACGGCGTACCAGGAAGGCGATACCGTCCACGCAATGTTGAGCCTGGACAGGACCTCGGAGATCAGCCGGGTCCTCGCCAAAGCACCGGCCAAGGAGTCTTAGTGAAAGTTGTCATCGTTGGCGCAGGCAGCGTCGGCTCGTCCATTGCCCGTGAGCTCCTGGCCCACAACCATCAAATCCTGCTCATCGACCTCAAACCTGAAGTCATTGGCCGCAGCGGCCTGCGGGGTGCGCGCTGGCTGGTGGGCGATGCCTGCGAACTCAGCACCCTGCAGGACGCCAAACTTGAGGATGCCGACGTCGTGGTTTCCGCGACGGGTGATGACAAAGTGAACCTGGTGGTTTCCTTGCTGGCCAAGACGGAATTCGCCGTGGGCCGCACTGTTGGGCGCGTCAACAACCCCAAGAACGACTGGATGTTCAATGACTCGTGGGGTGTGGACGTCGCCGTCAACACTCCCCAGCTCATGACTGCGCTGGTTGAGGAAGCCGTAGAAATCGGCGACATCGTCCGGCTGTTGACCTTGCAGACCGGCGTCGCCTCGATCGTGGAATTTACCGTTCCGCACGACTCCCACGTCATTGGGAGCACAGTGGGCGCCATTGAGTGGCCGGAAGACGCCACCTTGGTAGCCATCCTGCGCGATCAGGCACCCATCACCCCAAGCCGGGACGATGTCCTCGATGGTGGCGACGAACTGTTCTTCGTCACCACCATCCAGGCAGAGGACGGTCTGCGGGCACTGTTGTCGCCGGCGTCGATGGCAGGCCAGGGGCCCCGCGACGGCGATGCCGGCGTTGCGGATCAGGCCGAGGACGACGGCTTCGACGGCTGAGGTGCCGGCTTGGTCACAAGCCAGGCCACCCAAAGGCCAAGGATGTACAGCGGTGCACCCATGAGGAGCCGGGTAGTCGCCAACGCCGTCAAGCCTGGTTCACCCAGGAAGTACAGGGGCACCTGCACCACCAGCCGCAGCGCAAGCACGGCCACAACAATCCAGGTACCAAGCTGGTACGCCCGCAGGCGTTCGGGATCCTTGCGCCATTCGAGACCCTCGTTGCGGACGAATCCGAACAGCAACCCTGCAATGGGCCATTTGAGGACGATGGAAAGTACCATGCCCGCGATGTAGGCAATGTTGGTGAAGAAGCCGAGAACGTAGAAGTCCTCGGCCTTCCCTGTGGTGTTGGCCAACCAAGCAGAAATCCCGACGCCGACCACACCGGCAAGTGCCTGCGTCAACGGGCGTCGTTGGATCAGGCGGACAACAGTGAAGATTGCTGCCGTCGCCAACGCCGCGACCAGGGAAACCGTCAAGTCCCGGCTTATGGTGAAGGCCACGAGGAAAACGAGGCCCGGCAGGATACTCTCCGCGATGCCTTGCACTCCCCCGGCAGACTTCAACATGTCTACATGGCCGGCACTGTTGCGCTGAAGCCCTGCCTTTTCTGCATAGCCCGCAGCCAACTCCGCCACCCCCGGGGTTTCGGCTGCCGGGGTCTTGGCTGACCCAGTGGCCGGGGTTTCAGTCCCGCCTGGCGTCGGCTGTGCGGAATCCTTCGGCTCTGATCCGTTGGCCACGGTCATAGGTGCTCCTGACGGGAAAGTATTTCGTAGCGTGGATTGAACATCGCAGGCAAGCCGTCCAGTTGCGTCACCATGCCGTTCAGGCGCAGCTCAACTCCTGCTTCAATCCCAGGTACACGGTTCCTGCCCAACCAGATGACGCGCAACCGCGCATAGGGCCTTTTCACTCCCCCGCCACCAACCGACGGCTGGAAACTGTGCTCCAACGCGTCCACCACCACTGCTGAAAAGAAGGGTTGCTCACTTGGCGGCTGATGCGTGACGGACTCGATGAACCCAGTGCAGGTGGCCCTGCCGCGGGAAGGGAGATCACGGATAGCGACTTGCTGGGACTGCTGGCTGGACGGTCCTGTCGAGCCGGGCGTATCAGCCAATCTGGGTGATCTCCGGTCCCCGCTCCGGCTGCTGCATGGCAGGCCCGGCCTGCTGCGCATCGGGATCGGGAACCTGGGCTTGGGCTGGGGCTTGGGCGGCAGCGTCCTTGGGCAGGCGCAGCTGCAACAGTTCCCGCGGCGGCATCGGGTTGTCGCCGCGGACAACAACTACGCGCCGGAAGAGCTCCTCCAGGGCGGCGGCGGCCTCCCGGTCCAGTGCGGCTTCGCCACCGAGGACTCCCCGCAGGAACCAGCGGGGGCCGTCCACACCCATGAAGCGGGCGGCGCGGAAACCCCGGCTGCCGTCGGTAGCTTCCGCGGGAAGCTTGGCGATGAGCTCTGTGCCAAACGTTCCGGATACTTCTTCTGTCTCGCCACCCTGGCTGGCTACGGATTGGCCGATCTGCTCGCGGATCTCGTCCCACAGGCCCTCCGAACGCGGAGCGGCGAATGCCTGGAGCTGAAGGCTTGAGCCGGCCAGGTCCATGGTCACTGCCACCACGCGCTGGGTAGCTTCTTCTACTTCCAGCCGCAGCTGGAGTCCGTCGGCGGGTGCGATCAGCAGTGCGCCGAGATCCACGTATCCGTCGCGGTCCTCGATCTCATCGATGTCCCAGGGACCTTTGCCAAGCCGGAAATCACCCTTGGTACCGGATGCGCCGGTTGCAGGGGCTGTTGCCTCAACGGCGTCGTTTTCCTCGACGGTGCCAGCGGTTTCCAGCCGCTCGGCCTTGGACTTTTTGCCGCGCCCAAAAAGCATTGGGTTGTCTCCTTAGTAGTGGTCTATCCCCAAGTAAACCGCAACCCCGTGGGTTATCAGGCCACCGGTGCGTTGAATCCGCCAGTGGAACCAAAGCCGCCCGTACCGCGGGCGGAGTCGGATAGATCATCAACCATCACGAAGCGCGCGTACTCGACGCGCTGAATCACCATTTGGGCAATTCTATCGCCGCGCTTGAGCTCAATGGCGTGGTTCAGGTCAGTGTTCAACAAGGTGACCGCGATTTCGCCGCGGTAACCTGCGTCCACAGTCCCGGGTGCATTGACAACGGTGAGGCCATGTTTGGTGGCGAGCCCGGACCGCGGGTGGATCAGGGCAACAAAGCCATCCGGGAGGGCAATCGAAACGCCCGTAGGAACCAATTTCCGTTCACCCGGGGCAAGTTTCACGTCCTCGCGGGCCCGCAGGTCCGCGCCGGCATCGCCCGGGTGCGCGTAGGACGGTGCTTCCAGCCCGGCGTCGAGCATTTTCAGCTGAACGTCCAAAGTGGGCGCGCCATACGCTGCGGTGGTGTCATTACTGAATACTGCGGTCTCGTTGCTCACAGTGGACCATTCTACGTGGGGCACATCCCTGCGGGCACTCCGGGCAGTTAGCCGGCCCAAGGGCCGATAAGCTGGACCCATGCCTACGCCTGACCAGTCCGTCCCCATGCCTGCCCGGAACAGTCCCTCCGCCTCCCAGGTGCTGTTCACCGAGAAATTATGGCCGACCATCTGGATCTGGGTTGTCGTCGTGGGCCTCTCGAGCGCCGGAATCCTGATGTTCGCACCCATCAGTGCCGCCGCGGGTATCACGGCCGCCCTGGTGCTTCTGGCCGTCATGACCACCCTGCTGGTGGTTTCAACACCCACCATCACCGTTACGCGGGACAGCCTTAGGGTGGGACGGGCCACTATCGACCGTAAATTCGTCGGCAGCGTCGAGGCCTTCAAAAAAGAGGCGGCCACCGCCGAACGTGGAACCCGCCTCAATGGCCTCGCCTACATGTGCTTCCGCGGGTGGATCGATGCCGTCGTGAAAATCGAGATCACCGATCCCGCCGATCGAACACCCTACTGGCTGGTGTCTTCGCGCCGCCCGGAGGAACTCGTCGCTGCGCTGGGCGCGCGCTAGCTGCTAGCTCTCACATTCCGTGCAGTACAGGTGCCCGTTCCTCTCAGCTGCAATCTGGGAGCGGTGCTTCACAAGGAAGCAGTTGTAGCACGTGAATTCGTCAGGCTGTGGTGGCATGACTTGAATAAGGAGCTCTTCTCCGGAGAGGTCCGCTCCGGGGAGCTCGAAGCCATCGGCAAGATCGGTCTCATCGACATCCACCGCAGAGGATTGCTTCCCCGACTGGCGCGTCTTGAGTTCCTCAATCGAGTCCTCGCTGACGTCTTCCTCGGTCTTTCGAGGGGCATCGTAATCCGTGGCCATGGTCCTTCTTCGTCCTGTCGTACTTGCTCCGGGTAGGATTCCGGCCTGGCGGATTTCCTGCCCGCCGCCGGTCTAAGGGTGTAACGCCGGACGCCCCGGATTTGTGCCCGATATCGGCCAGATTGTCCTCCCCTGTCCAGCAATTGTCCAGAGGCAGCAATTTGAGCTCGGATTGCAGGGACGGAACCGGCCGGTAATCTGCCATTTTCGCCGGAATATCACGGCACGCCCTTTGTCCTAGTAGGAAAAGGGCAATGGGGGTGGCAGAGTTTCGAATGTCAGTTATGCCATGTGGTGGAGGGTGTTATGCAGGATCTACGGCTGGTAGGCGTCCACGACGACGGCGGGCATCTGCTCCTGAGCGGACCCGGCGGTGCGATGTTCCAGCTTCCGATCGACGAGGCACTTCGTGCCGCGACGAGCAGGACCCCCGCCCAGGTTGCTGCGCGGGCGTCAAACACCCCGATTGCCATGTCCCCCAGGGATATTCAGTCCAGAATCCGCAGTGGAGCGACGGCGGCCGAGGTAGCGGAGTTGTCCGGGCTGCCCCTTGCCAACGTGCAACGTTACGAGGGCCCCGTCCTGGCCGAGCGTGAGTACGTTGCGCAGCAGGCCAGGAACATTGAAGTAGCTTCCCCGGCCCCGGGCCAGGACATCTATCGTTCCGCCTTTGGCGACAATCCAGCGACACTCGGCGAAATGGTAGCCCACCGCCTGTCCGCGCACGGCATCGATTCTTCAACGGTTGAATGGGACTCGTGGCGCCGTTCGGATGGTTCCTGGACCGTCGTCGCGCGCTTTGAGGCGGTCCCCGGTACGCACGGCAGCATCGGCGAGGAGCCGCCCGCGATGTGGACGTTCAGTCCGCAGCGGAAATCCCTGCAGAACGCCAACCGCTGGGCCCAGCAGCTCAGCGAACTGGAGCCACTGGACGGGCCCGTTCCTACGCGCCGGCTTGCCGCCGTCTCGGATCGTCCTTTCGACTTTGAGACGGACGCCGAAACCGCGGCACGCGCGTCTGCGAAAGAGTCCGACAGCCTCCTGGAAATGCTCCGCTCACGCCGCGGGCAGCGCCTGGGCGTGGACGAGGACGGCGATGACGCCCTGGCCGTCCTGCTCAGCAACGTTCCTGCAGCCCACCCGCGTTCAGCCGGTGAAGATCAACACCCGGCCGAGGAACCCGCCGCAGATCAACCGGAACCGGAAGCTTCTCCCGTGGCCGAGCCTGCGCGGAAGGACGGACGCCCGTCCATGCTGTCCCGGCTTAGCCTCGCGCCCCGGAACCATGACTCAAACGACGACGACTCACTGAAGCTCCACGATGGCGTCAGCACGGAGACGCGGGAAATAACCGTTGTCGCCAGCCCACTGAGGCCCGTGACGTCCTTAAGCGACCGCAAGCCGGGGGTGGCCGGCGCTCATGATCCCAAGGATGCGGATCGAATTGATTCCGGGGCCAACCAAACGCAACGGGCAGGGTTGGACGAACTGCTTGGCGGCGCCACGACCCCGCAAACACAGTCCGATCGTGCTGTCTCGCGTACAGAGCCAGCCGCGCAGGACAAGGCAAGCGTTGAGGCCGGGGACCATAACACCCACAAGGATGCTGAGGCACCCGTAGAGCGCCAGCCCTCACGTCCAAAACGGTCAAGCATCCCCAGTTGGGACGAGATCGTCTTCGGCGCCCGCGGCGACTAGCGCCCAGCGCGGCGACCAGCATCCAGCGCGGCGACCATCACCTAGCTTGGCTTCAGGCCGGAGCCAGTGCCGGACCCCGCTCCGGGCCACAGGCAGGCATCGACGTCGAACGGCAGGGTTTGGTCTCCGCCGGCCATCAGGTTGGCCCCGTGGGCTGTCACGCGGCGCATGTAATGGCGTCGGCACAACGTCTCATAGCCAACCACCGGTTCATGGCCGGCAGCTTCCCCTGTCCGAACTTCATTGCTCATGGCCTGGGCGTCGCCGGCGGTCTGGGGAGCGACATCGCCAACCATGACCTGGTCCCCTTCCACCACCATGATGCCGTCCACGGTTCGGGCATTTTGAGTTGCCCGGCGCCCGCACCAGCACAATGCCTCGACCTGTAGCACCTGTACTTTGTCAGCGAGTTCGATCAGACGTTGGGAGCCGGGAAACAGGGTGGTTCGAAAGTCCGAGGTGATCCCGAACGCGAAGACGTCCACCTCCATCTCATCCACCAGGCGTGCCAGTTGCTCCACCTGGGCAGCGGAATAGAACTGGGCTTCATCGCAGATCAGATAGTCCACACGGAGCCCACTGGTCCGGCGTACAACCACTTCGTCCCAGAAGTCCGTGTCCGCACGGACTTCAACGGCGTCTGTCCGGAGGCCCAACCTGCTGGAAATCGTCGAATCACCTGCGCGGTCGTTGCAGCTGAAACGTACCCCGCCCCTGCCCCGCGCGCGGTGGTTGTAGTCCATTTGCAAAGCCAAGGTGGACTTACCGCAGTCCATGGTGCCCGAGAAGAAGACGAGTTCAGCCACGTTTGCCCTTTTTGCCGGCCGCCGGGAAGTAAAGGAATGGCACTTCGCGCTCCGCCTTCGTCAAGGACCCATGTTGGCCGACTACTTCCAACGATGCCGGACGGACCCTGCGGGTGTCGTAAAGGGCAAGGGTATCCCGGGCGGCGATCATGACATCGCCGATGCGCGGCGCCACCTCCGGCTGGACGTCACCGAACAACCCGGCGCCTATCGCCTGCTCACGGGTGAAAGCCCAGATGCGTTCGCCAAACCTTGCCCGCCAGGCAGAGATCAGTAGCTCGCGCTGGGTTTCAGGAAGGCCGGGCTCAAGGTAAAGATGCACCATGCGGGGCTCGCCTGCAGTGTGGCGGACCCCGGCGACGAGTGAGGCATCAGCTGAGAAGTCAATGCGCTGGGACTCGGGCACGTCCAGCATTCCGTGATCCCCGGTCAGCACGATAGTGGTTCCCGGGGGCAGCGTCGCGGACAGCCTCTTGACGGTGGAGTCGAGCTCTTCAAGTTGGTGTTCCCAGCGGTCGGACTGGCAGCCGTAGCGGTGACCGGCTTTGTCCAACTCGTTGACGTAGAAGTACATCAGGGATGGGCCGCCGCCGGACATTGCCTCTGCTGCGGCGGCTGTGCGCGCATGCAGGCTTGTGCCGCCCACGAAACGGCTGCCCCGGAGGGCTGCTTGGGTCATGGGGGAATTGCCGAACTGCGGGAGGCTCACGGTAACGACGTCGGCTTCGGCACCAATGCGTTCGAACACGGTAGCGTGCGGCTGCCAAAGCGCAGGGTCCACGTGGGCGTCCCAGTTGCCAAGCAGGTTCACTACTTTGTCCTGGGAAGGATCCAGGACGTCATAGCCCACCATGCCGTGCTGCCCGGCAGGCAGCCCCGTGCCCAGGCTGGCGAGGGAAGCCGCTGTGGTGCTGGGAAAAGCGGAATCAATCCAGTTGGGGACGCTGCCCTGTCCGCTGGACAGGATGGACCGCAGGAACGGCGTGTGCGAGGCCTTTTGTTTGAGCAGGCTGCGGCCCAGCCCATCGGCGAGGACCACACAGACACGCTGCGCGGCAGGCAGGTGAAGCTGGTTGGCAAATCCGGGGATGCCCATGCTCGCGGCCGCACTGGTGAAGACTTCGGCGATCGATCTGCTCCCAAAGAGCGGGGGCGAAGGGAGGTCCAGGGCCGGGGCCGTACCGGACGTTGGCTGCGTGTGCTCCTGTGCAGTCACCCTCAACGCTGGTGTCCGCGGCTCAAGCGGTTGCTGAAGACCCCCGAACGTGGCCGCGGCGCGGGGATGCCGGTGTGTGGGACGGGTGTGGGATTTGCCGTGTTCACGGCACGAAGGGCGCGTGCGAAGACCTTGGCATCCTGGACCGCTTGGAGGCCGTCCGCTTCGGCACTGATGCGCAGGACGATGTCCTCCTGGGCAATGGTTCCGCTGTAGCCGTGGTCCGCTTCGCACTGTGGATCACCGCAGCTTGCCGGGCCCATGTCCAGGCGCTGCCCGCCGGACCAGGCAATGGACACCGTCATTTCCCGAACGGGATCCGACGGCTTGTAGTCCTGCGGCTGCGAATACATGTAGCTGAGGACCACGGAACGGATCTGTGCCACGGGTACGGACTCCGTGGAAATCTGCGCGACGATCTGCTCCCCGGCTTCATCCAGTTGCTGATCGTCAACGTGGGTGATCACCAGCATGTCTTCGGTGAGCACCAGCACTGTGATGTGGCGGCGAACCTCGGCGCGATCGAAGTGCGTCTCAAGGTGCACCAGGTGTGACAGGCAGTCGCGGCCATCCAAGGCGTCATCCACGACGTCGGCCACCAGCCGGGGATAGAAACCAGCCTGTTGCAGCGCCTGGTCCAGGCTCTGTCCCTGCAAGCTGTGGTTATGGGCGCTGTGGTGCCCGGCGTTGGACGGACGGGACTGAGGCGTCGGAGACTGGGTGCTCATTCCCCCATTTTCACAGATCCACTGGGGACTTCCTAACTGCGTGCCCGGCCACTGGGCCTGTCGCCGGCGTGCAGGAAGCGCCTAGCCGCGCATTGCCCTGCGAGCGCTGTCGGTGCGCCTGGCCGCGTTGCCGATCCACACATCGGCACCCAGAATCGTTGCACCTTCAGGGCCTCCGAGCACAGGGTTGAACTCCACCAGGGCAATTCCGGGGTGGTCATCCTTGAGTTTGGCCAGCCTGGCGGCGATGTCCTCAAGAGCAGGAACATCCACGGCGGGGAGCCCCTGATAGCCGAACAGTTTCCTCGAAGCCCGCGGTGAGCGGATGAGGTCGTGCAGGTCTGCCGCGGACAACGGGGGTACCCGGTGTGCCCAATCGTCCAGCAGATTCACTGCGTCCCCTGCCAAGCCGAAAGAAACCACTGGACCCAGCAAGGGGTCCTCCATTGCGCGGAAGGTGCACGCTTGGCCTACCGGGGCCATTGCCTGGACTTCGAGGGACGGGGAACCGTAGGGTTCCAGTGCCCGGTTCATTTGCGCGATGTTCTGCAGCAAGGACTCTGCATCCTGGATGTCCAGCCGGACGCCGCCCAGGTCCAGGCGGTGCCTCAGGGTGGGGTCAGTGGTCTTCAGAACCACTGGCCAGCCCACGCGTTCGGCTGCTTCAACAGCTTCCTCCGGCGTCCCGAAGCCGATTGTCGGCACCACGGCGATACCGTAGCCGGCGAGTAGTTCCGCGGCAGCACCGGCGTCGAGCTTGCGGAGTTTCTCGCCCGTCACGCCGGTCAGCATCCTGGCCAGTGTTGCCTTGGTCCCTTCGACGTCGCAGCCACCGGGCTCGACGAAAAGACCTTGGTCGCGATCCAGCCATTGGGCGTAGCGGACGATCGCGGCCAGGGCACTGACTGCGGCACCTGCATTGGAATAGCAGGGCAGTAACGGACCATCGGAGCCGCCTACCATTCCTTCCACGGGGATGGAGGGGTCCAGAATGCCTGTGAATACAGCTACCACGGGCTTGCCGGCCTCCGCCGCACACTCGGCCAGGACACCGGCGAGCGCTTCTACCGTGAGTCCGCGTGCAGGCAGGAGTGCGGCCACGATGGCGTTGACGGATTCGTCCGCGAGGCTTGCCTGCAGGCTTGCCCGTAGCGCTGGAAGGGCGATTGACATGCCGGCGTCGAGGTCGACGTCCGTTACCAACCGGTTGACATCCAGCCCAAGGGGCCCGGCACTGTCAGCGACGACTTTCGCCAAGGCAACTGAATTGGAGTAGACAGCCAGGCCGGGGCCTGCGGGCAATGCCTGGGAGGAGACGATCTGGGCGATGTCCATCAATTGCTCAATGGTTCCCACCCTGATGACCCCTGCCTGCCTCATCATTGCGTCCACTGCTGCGGCGGGTGCTTGGGTGGTCCGGACTTCATGTCCGGGCGGAAGGCGGAGGCCCGTGACGTCGGATTTGGCGACGATCACCGGTTTGCTCCGGGACAACCTGCGGGCAAGCCGGGAGAATTTACGGGGATTCCCGATTGACTCCAGGTAGAGCCCTACGGCGGAAGTATCGGCGTCGTCCTCCCAGTACTGCATGGCGTCGTTGCCCGAGACATCTGCGCGGTTCCCGGCGGAGAGAAATGTGGACAGGCCCAACCGGCGCCGCCTGGCCGCGGCGTAGACGGCCACGCCCACGGCCGCTGACTGGCTGAAAAGGCCCAGGCCTCCTCGGGGCGGCATGCTCGGCGCCATGGAGGCGTTGAGGGATACGGCTGGATGGGTGTTCAGTATTCCCAGTGACTCCGGCCCGATAACCCGCATGCCATTGGCCCGGGCGCGCCGCACCAATTCGTGCTGGCGCGCGAGGCCCCTTTCGCCGTCGTCGGCAAATCCGGCGGTTGCCACCACGATGCCCTTGACGCCTGCTGCTGCGCAGTCGTCCACTACTTTGGGCACTTCCTCGTAAGGCACTGCGATGATCGCCAGTTGAACGGGCCCGGGGATTTCCGATAAGCGGGCAAAGGAGATCATGCCAGCGAGCTCGAAGGCCTCCGGGTTCACCGCATAGACCGGGCCTTCAAAGCCACCCTCAATAATGTGTTCCAGGAGTTGGTAGCCTACTGTCCCCCATTTGCGGCTGGCACCGATCACCGCCACCGACGACGGCGCCAGCAGGTCGCGCACGCTGCGGGCCTCTGCACGGTGTTCGCGGGACTCCATCACCGCCCGCGATTTTTCGGTGGGGTCGATATTGAACTCGACGCTCACAACGCCGTCGTCAAACCCGCGCTTGAGGTCATAGCCGGCATCGGCGAACACCATGAGCATCTTGCGGTTTTCGGGCAGGACCTCGGCGATGAACCGACGAATACCGTTCTCGCGGGCGGCTGCGGCTAGATGCTCCAGGAGGATTGAGCCAATGCCGCGGCCTTGATGGGCGTCTGAAATGTTGAAGGCCACCTCGGCTTCGTCGGGGTCCTCCAGCCGGTCGTAGCGGCCCACTCCCATGATTTCGCCACCGATCGTGATGACGAACGCCACCCGGTTCACATGGTCGACTTCAGTGAAGCGCCGCACTTCTTTTCCGGACAGTTTGGGCTTGAAGGAGAAAAACCGCATGTAGATGGAAGCCTGGGATTGACCGGCGTGGAAGGCCTGCAGGGCATCTGCGTCCTGGGGGCGGATGGGGCGGAGATGGGCTGTCCCGCCGTCACGCAGGACGACATCGGCCTCCCAATATTCCGGATAAATGCCGACGCCGGGCTGATCCACCATAGGCTTAGCCTAGCTAAAACATCCGCAGTACATCTTTAAGGATCCACCGACCCCATGGCCCGCAGCCAAACTCCCGCACGCAAAGGCGAGCCTCTCGGCGATTTCACCGAGAACATCGTCGACATCGACGTCACTTCCGAGATGGAGGGCTCCTTCCTGGAGTACGCCTACTCGGTGATCTATTCGCGAGCCCTTCCTGACGCACGTGATGGCCTCAAACCGGTTCAGCGCCGCATCCTCTACATGATGGCGGACATGGGCTTGCGCCCGGACCGGGGCCACGTCAAGAGTGCGCGCGTCGTGGGCGAAGTCATGGGAAAACTCCATCCGCATGGCGATGCCGCGATCTATGACGCCATGGTCCGCATGGCCCAGGACTTTTCCCTGCGCCTGCCGTTGATCGATGGCCACGGCAACTTTGGATCGCTCGACGACGGTCCTGCCGCCCCGCGTTACACCGAGGCGCGCCTGGCAGCGGCTGCGCTGACCATGACGGACCACCTCGACGAAGACGTTGTGGATTTCGTCCCCAACTACGACAACCAGTTGACCCAGCCTGACGTCCTTCCTGCAGCGTTTCCCAACCTGTTGGTCAACGGCACTACGGGCATTGCAGTCGGCATGGCAACGAACATGGCTCCGCACAACCTCGTTGAGGTCATTGCCGCCGCACGCCATCTGATCGCGAATCCGGACGCCACTCTGGATGACATCATGAAGTACGTCCCGGGCCCGGACCTTCCCACGGGTGGCCGCATCGTGGGCCTGGACGGCATCCGCGATGCCTATGCCACGGGCCGCGGTTCCTTCAAGACGCGCGCCAAGGTGGAAGTGGAGCAGCTGTCTGCCCGCCGGACCGGCCTGGTGGTGACCGAGCTGCCTTACATGGTTGGCCCGGAAAAGGTCATCGAAAAGATCAAGGACGCCGTCAACGCCAAGAAGTTGACCGGCATCAGCGACGTCGTGGACCTCACGGACCGCAACCATGGCCTGCGTCTGGTCATTGAGCTGAAGAACGGCTTCAACCCCAACGCCGTCCTTCAGCAGCTGTACCGCTATTCGCCCATGGAAGATTCGTTCGGCATCAACAATGTCACCTTGGTTGACGGCCAGCCGCAGACTCTTGGCCTGCTGCAGCTCCTGCAGGTTTACGTGGACCACCGTCTCAATGTGGTTCGACGTCGGACGGCTTTCCGGCTGGGCAAGAAGAAGGACCGCCTGCACCTGGTGGAAGGCCTGCTGATCGCGATCGTCGATATCGACGAAGTCATCCAGATCATTCGTTCCTCTGATGAAGCTTCCGCAGCCCGTGAGCGGCTGATGTCCATCTATGACCTCACCGAAATCCAGGCCAACTACATCCTGGAACTGCGCCTGCGGCAGCTGACCAAGTACTCCCGCCTTGAATTGGAGAAGGAGCAGGACGAGCTGCGCCGCGAGATCGAAGCCCTGGAGGCCATCCTTGGCTCCGACGAGCTGCTCCGCGACCTCGTTTCGGGTGAGCTGGCCGAAATCGCCACGAAGTACGGTACTCCCCGGCGCACCGTGCTCCTGGAGTCCGAGGCAGTCTCCCCCACTGTCGCCGCAGCCCTTGCCGCTGCGGTACCTGGACCCAAGGGCAAGGCCGCGGCCCTTCCGTTGGAAATCCCGGACGACCCCTGCTGGGCCCTCCTCAGCGTGTCGGGACAGATCGCACGGACAACCAACCAGGAACCGCTGGCCGAGGCTGGTCCGCGGGCGAAGCACGACGTCTTCCGTTCAGTGGTGAAGACCACGGCCCGTGGTGAGATCGGCGCCGTCACTTCCCTGGGCCGGATGTTGCGCCTGCAGGTCATGGATATGCCCGCCTTGCCCCCTGTCGGCGGCCTTCCAAACCTGGCCGGTGGAGTGCCGGCCAAGGACTTCATCACTCTGGTCAAGGGCGAGACGTTGGTTGCGTTGGTTCCGCTGGATGCCATTCTTGCCGTTGGTACCGTGCAGGGCGTAGTGAAGCGTGTTCAGCCGGAGTATCCGCTGAACCGTGAGGACTGGGAAATCATTTCGCTCAAGGACAAGGACACCGTTCTGGCCGTGGAACCCGCGCAGGAGGACGACGTCGAACTCGTCTTCGTGACAAAGCAGGCCCAATTGCTGCGGTTCAGTGCGTCCAACGTGCGTCCGCAGGGACGAACGGCGGGCGGTATGGCGGGGATCAAGCTCGCCGCTGGCGACGAGGTGATTCACTTCGGCACCGTGCGCGCCGACGATCCTGCCGCCGTCGTGGTGACCATTGCCGGTACCAACGGCGCCCTGCCAGGCACCGCGCCCGGAACCGCGAAGGTGACGGCTTTCGACGAGTATCCCGCGAAGGGCCGGGCCACCGGCGGCGTCCGCGTCCACCGGTTCCTCAAGGGTGAAGACACGCTGCTCCTTGCGTGGGCCGGGCACGGACCAGCAAAGGCGTCATCGGCTGCCGGTGTAGCCAGGGCACTGCCCCACGAGCACGGCCGCAGGGACGGCTCCGGCGTGCCGCTGTCCCAGCCGGTTGAGGCGATCGGGCCGAGCATGGCCTGGGACGAAATGGTTGTGTCCACCGAGTAGGCCACCGCCGAAAATAGCGCAGGGAACAACAGCAGGGCCGGCGGTTGCAGACCGCCGGCCCTGCCTGTTGCCCTGGCTTGGCAGGCTGCCCTGTCAGGCCATGTCCGGCTGGGTTAGCCGTTTTGGTTGATGCTCAGAATGTTTCCCTCTGAGTCCAGGAACCAGGCTGCTGCGGTTCCGTCCGGCATCGTTGCAATGCCGTTTTCAGTCTTCAGGCCTGGGAAATCGTAGTCCTCGAACTTGACACCCTTCCCGCGGAGTTCCTCCATCGTGGCGGCGACGTCACTGACCATCCAGCCCATCTGGGTATTCTTGGCGGTCCCTGCATTGGATGTTTGGTAGATGAAGAATCCGGTCCCGTCTCCGCACCTGTACTGAAGGTTGTCGTCGGCGTCTGGATTTTCTGGTTCGAGTCCGAGTTTCTCGCTGTAGTAAGCGCGGGCCCGGGCAATATCCGATGCCGGAAGAACGGCACCCACTTGCTGATCCTTGAGCATGTTTTTCTCTTTCCGACTCTCTCCCCGGAGCGAACTTTACTCCTGGGCGGCAACGAAGTCAGTGGCAAACAGACGCAGGTTTTAGCCCTTGCCTGAGATTGCCGGCGGAGACCCCTTAGACTGGCGGCATGCCGATCATCCCTGACGAAAAAGACTGGACGTGGGTGCTTTCAAAGCCCTGCCCCGAATGCGGCTTTGACGCCTCCACCGTGACGCCGTCCACGGTCCCGGGCACTGTGCTCAACATGCTTCCGAGGTGGCGCGCCGTTCTGCGCCGCGAGGACGTCGCGGTACGCCCGAATGATCACACGTGGTCGCCCTTGGAATATGCATGCCACGTGCGAGATGTCTTCAGCCTTTTCGATAAGAGGCTGAACCTGATGCTGAGTGATGACAACGCCGAATTTGCCAATTGGGACCAGGACCAAGCGGCCATCGATGGCGAATATGGACGTTCGGACCCCCGCACCGTCGCTGACGAGTTGATCGCGGAAGGGGAGCAGATCGCTGAGTCCTTCGCACGGGTGGTGCAGGATGAATGGCAGCGTACAGGGCGGCGAAGCAACGGTTCTGAATTCACCGTGCTCACGTTCTCGCAGTACTTCCTGCATGATGTTGTCCATCACCTCCACGACGTTGACGGCTAGGCGCGCCTGGCTATAGCGTCTTTTCCCACGTCATGCTCCGGTTCACCGGGCTGTATCCCATGCCGAGGTAGAGTGCCAGGGCCCCGGTCGGATTTGCAGAATCGACGTCCAGGGATGCAATGTCCATCCCGGCGGCGGTGAATCGCCGAAGGGCGTCTGCCAGCAGTGCTTGCGCTATTCCCCGGCCGCGATAGGCCCGCCGGACTCCAAGCAGCTCGGTGTAGCCCTCCTTGAAGCCGCGGACGGCTGCTGAGTCGGGATCATGGCTGGCCAGCTGATATCCAGCCACTTCACCCGTGGCGGCGTCAACCACTACGGCGCTCCAATCATGCCTTGCCGTGGGTTCCTCAACGGTGAACCGCCAGGTCTCTTCGTCGCGTGGCTCGCTTCCCCAGTGGTCCCTGAAGGCATCGTTGTGGGCCAGGCGAACAGCCTCGTGCAGGGATGGGTCAAACGTGGATAGTTCCAGTCCGGGCTCAAGCGGTGCTGCTGGAGCAGGCATGGAAGCAGGCCCTGACAACGGCCGATGCATTTCGTTGAACCAGCGCACAACGTCATAGCCCCTGGCCCGGAGCACCGCCGCCTGGTGCGGGTGTTGTTCTTCCGTTTGGATCCGGAGGCGGGGCCGCGCAGTACTGCGCCCTGCTGCGTTGTCGGCGTCAAACCTTCTCCGGGTCTGTGCTTCCTGCCACGCGAGCACAGCCGACCCCACGCCGCGGCGCTGCCAGTCCGGGTCTACGCAGCCCATGCCTGTGGCCTTGTCCCCTTCGGGGTTTTTTGTGATTCTTCCGTACGCGCGGGCAATACCATCCGCATCGAATCCCAGAAGCGTGTTGGTCCCGGGATCATTTTTGGTTGACTCCAGGACGTGGACAAGGTCGCCACGCTTTTCGAACCAGACGGGATGCTCGACGGCGGCAGTCCGGGCGATCAGTTCCGCCCAGTTGTCAAGGTCCGCAGTTGTGGCAGGCCGCCACTGCAGGCCCGTTTGGCTGGCATCGGGCTGGATCAGGGGTGGAACCTCAGAAGGCATGCCAACAGGCTACTGGGGAGTAGGCACTCTCACCAGCCCCGCCGCGCTGGGGAGCTCCAGCTTGGCATCTGCTGGATCGATGTCCTCCGGGTTGTGTGTCACCAAGACCACCGTGACGTTCCGCAAACCCCGGCGAAGGGTGGCCATCATTTCACGAGCGGCAGCAGCGTCCAGGTGCGCCGTAGGCTCATCCAGCAACAGCACCCGCGCGCCGGTCAGGAGTGTCCTGGCCATGGCGAGGCGCTGCCGCTCACCACCGCTGAGGAATGCCCCGGCTGATCCAATACGCGTGTCGAGCCCCTCGGGCAAAGTCTCCACCAACACGTCAAGCCCCACGTCGCGCAGGGCCTCATGCATTTCCTGTTCGTTGGGCTTCTTCCCTGCGGGCCTCGCCAGGAGGAGATTGCCCCGGATGGTGGAGTCGAAGAGGTGGGCTTCCTGCGGGCACCACGCCGCTGTCCCCGTGAGCAGGGCCCTGCCTTCCTTCACGGGAAGGAAGCCAAGGAGGACGGAAAGCAGCGTTGATTTGCCGGCTCCCGACGGGCCGGTGACTGCCAGCCATCGGCCTGGCACTGCCTCAGCGGTAACCCTTGAGAACACCGTGGGGCCACCGGGCCATGCAGCCGCAATTCCGTTCAACTCCAGCCCCGCCTTGCCTTCGCGGTCAGGCAAAGGGTGCGTACTGGCGTCGTGATCTGCGTTGTCCGCATCGGCGGAGGCG
Source organism: Arthrobacter sp. StoSoilA2 (assembly GCF_019977195.1). Taxonomy (NCBI): domain Bacteria; kingdom Bacillati; phylum Actinomycetota; class Actinomycetes; order Micrococcales; family Micrococcaceae; genus Arthrobacter; species Arthrobacter sp. StoSoilA2. The sequence goes on along the minus strand of NZ_AP024643.1, from coordinate 1,961,830 downwards.
GACAACGCCCCGGTAGCTGCTACGCGACCCAGGATGTCTGCGAGAGCAGGGCCTTGGCGGACGGCGGAAACGGTTGCGGAAAAAGGCTCCACGAGGGCCAGTTGCATGAGCACGATCACGGCAACCAAGGCAGGAGCGGCGGAACCATCCTGAACGGATTCAGCGCCCAGGAGCGCCGCCCACAGGGCGGCGAGCGAGCAGGCGAGGACGGTGACGGCCTGGCCGAGACCTTCGGCCCAGGCAGAACGTTGCGCCGAAACAGTAGCGGCACGGTCCTTGTCGCTGAGTGCGGTCAGGATGCGTCCGGCCACGCCGTTGGCGGTTAGTTCGGCGCGGGCATCGAGGGCGGCCGCAACACCGCGGAGCACCACCGAGCGCAGCTGTTGCTCTGCCTTGGCAGCGTTCCGGTCAGCAAGTACGGCAAAGAGCGGCGCAACAATGAGTCCCACCAAGGTGGAAGAGGCAACGGCGGTCACGGCAACGGGCAACACCATGGCAGTTGCAGTGATGGCCGCAGCGCCTACGCCCAAGGCAGTTAACGGAGGGAGGGCGACCCTTGGGAGGAGGTCCCTGAGTGTGTCAACGTCGTCCACGATCGAGCCCAGGACGTTGCCGCCCTGCAAAAGCCGGCGAAGTGAGAGTGCACGGCGGCTCAGCGCGGCCCAGAGCGCCCCGCGCAGGCGTGTCATCGCAGCAAAGATGGCGTCGTGGGTCAGGAGCCGCTCGCAGTAGCGAAGGACGGCCCTGCCGATGCCGAAGAAACGCACACCAACGATCGCTCCCAGGAGGTAGAGGATGGGTGGCTGCTCGCTGGCCCGGATGATGAGCCAGCCGGACAGGCCGGAAAGGGCGACTGCGAAAAGTGCGGCGAGGACTCCGACCACGCCCGCCGCGGCGAACTTGGCCTGGACCGGCCGGAGGACCAGCGCGAGGCGTTGCACGTTGGGAAGCCATCCCTGGTTCAAGGATGTGTGGAGCGCCGCGTTCTGCGCTTCCGGATTGGGTGCGTTCGCCCCGGCTTTGACAGCAGAGGCGGACTGGTAGGCGGGGGTTGAAACAACGGCGGCGGTAGAGGCAGCACCTGGTTCCGCCACGGCGGCGGGCCGCTTCGCTGCAGGTAAGTGCTCCACCCGGACTACATGGTCGGCGAGCGCCCTGGTGCCGGAGTCGTGTGCTATCAGTATCACGGTGGCAGAGCCTCGAAGGGACGTGATGGCCGAGCGGACAACGCTGGCTGAGTAGTGGTCCAAATGTGCGGTGGGCTCGTCCAGGAGCAGCACGGTGGCACCGGACTCGAGCCGGGCAAGACCCCGCGCAAGAGCCACCCGGCGCAACTCCCCCGGGCTGAGCTCGGCAGGGTGCTTGGCGGCGAGGTGGTCAGCCGAGACTCTCCGCAGGATGTTGACTACAGTATCCGCTGTCCCTTCCCCGCCAAGGTACAGCTCCATCTCCTCCTGCACGGTGTCGGCCACCATCACAGGGTGTTGCGGTACCCAGGCCACGGTATCCGTTGATACGCCAGTTACCGTACCGGTCACGGATGCGCCGGGGCCAGGCCCGATAAGGCCCGCGAGGACACCCAGGATTGTGCTTTTTCCGGCGCCGCTGTCTCCGTCCAGCGCCGTAACGGAGCCTGCCGGGGCGGTAAAGTCCAAACGCTCGACGGCGGGTGCGGACCGTCCGGTGTAGGTCACCGTGAGGCCTGCGACCACAATGTCAGCCAGCCCGGCCCGGGAGGCCTGGTTCTCGGCAAGTAGCTCGGTATCGGTATCGATAAGACGATGGTGCGTGGGCGCCTTCAATACGGTGTTGGCAGTTTCCAAGGCTGCCCTGCCGTCATCGCTGGCATGGTGGGCGGTACCGAGTTCACGCAGGGGCAAGTAGCAGTCAGGAGCAAGGATCAGTGCCAGAAGCCCGGCTTCCAGGGCCATGTCTCCGGCAACCAGCCGCACGCCGATGAAGACCGCTACGACAGCCACCGAGATGGTTGCTATGAGTTCCAGGGCAAGGGCGGAGAGGAATGCCGTCCGGAGCGTGACCATGGTTCGGCTGCGGTATTGCTCGGAAATGTCCTCAAGTGCTGCGCGTTGCTCGCTGGCCCGTCCCAAACCCACCAGCACAGGCAGGCCCTTGGCAAGTTCAAGGATGTGCCCGGACAATCTGCGCAGCGTGGTTTGGGCGTCCCTGACGCTGTCTTCCGTGTGGCGGCCTATCAGGATCATGAACAGCGGCACCAAGGGAACGGTCAATACGATGACCACGGCGCTTACCCAGTCGGCAAACAGAATCCGGGCACCGATGAGCAGCGGAACGGTGGCGCAGTTCACCAGGGCCGGCAGGTATTGGATGTAGTAGTCATCCAGTGCGTCCAGGCCCCGTGTGGCGAGGATAGCCAGCCCGCCGTCGTTCGTGCCCTCAACCGCCGTTGTACCGCCCTCGGCCAGTGAGCGTTTGAGGAGCTGCGCCCGCAGTTCCTCCTTGACCCCCAGCGCGGCACGCCGCGACGCAACGCCCTGGCCCCAGACAGCCAGGGACCGCAGCACCGCGCCGACGGCGCCCCACACCAGCCCGCTGGCCCAATCGGACGGACTTCCGGCCAACCCGGCCAGCGCACCCGCCACAGCCTGCGCCATGAGAACCAGCGAAAGTGCCTTGAGGGCTGAGAGCAGGCCTATTCCGTAGAGGGCGGATCGAGTGGCCGGGCCGGAGGGGAACACGGGCTTCATGGCGCGGCTATGCTCCCGGGTTGGAAGGGCCGGTGTTTTCCTTGGCAACCAGCACCTTGGCGGCGATGGCCGGAAGGAAACCGTGGGCTTGGGGAATGTGCGCTGCGCTGACACGGCGCCGGAACACCCAGTATGTCCAGGCCTGGTAGGCGATAACCAAGGGAAGGCCGACCGCCGCCACGATGCTCATCAGGCCCAGCGTGTAGTCGGAGGAGGAAGCATTGGAAATAGTCAGGCTGAACGCGGGATCCATGGTTGAGGGGATAACTACCGGGAACGCGGCCCCGAAGATCGATGCCGTGGCGCACAGCACGAAAGCTCCGATCGCGGCGAACGCCCGGCCCTCGGAACCGTTGCGGGCCCACTGCCAGGCCAAAACAACTGCCGCGACTCCAGCCACCACAATGACCCAGGTCCAGGCTTTGCCGCTCAGGAACTGCACTGCAACCATCCAGGCGAGCATGGGCAGGACGGCAACCGGCACCAGCCGCACAAACCAGCGGCGGGCACGCAGCCGCACCTCGCCGTCGGTCTTCAACGCCAGGAAGGCCAGGGCATGAACCAAGGCGAAGGCGACAACACCGAAACCGCCCAGGAGAGCGTAACCGCTGAACCAGGCGAACGGTCCACCGCTTCGGTCCCCGTTGGCGTCCAGCGGCAACCCCGTGGTGGTGAGCGCCAGCGCTGCGCCGATGCCAAAGGCCGCCACGAAGGATCCAACGGCGATTGCCCAGTCCCACGTAGTGCGCCAGCGTTCAGTGTCCACCTTGCCCCGGTATTCGAAGGCAACTGCCCTGAAGATCAACGCCACCAGGACGCACAGGAGCGGTAGGTAGAGCGCCGAGAACAAGGAGGCGTACCAGAGGGGGAAAGCTGCGAACGTGGCTCCGGCTGCGGTGAGAAGCCAAACTTCGTTGCCGTCCCAGACAGGGCCGATGGTATTGAGCAGTACGCGCCTGTCCGTGTTGTTACGCGCAAACAGCTTCATGAGCATGCCTACCCCGAGATCAAAGCCCTCAAGGAAGAGATAGCCGGTCCACAGTACTGCGATGGCCACGAACCAGATGGTTGGCAACAAGTCCATTGTCTATTCCTCTGTTCTAGTAGGCGAACGCCAGGACGTCGTCGGCTTTGTCGGGGCCGGGTGCGCCGTCGTCGTTCTTGTCGCGGGGCTGCTTCTCCTGGCCGTGCGCAAGTTCGGGCATGGCTGAGGCAACACCACCACGGACGTACTTGACCAGGAGCTTGACTTCCACCACCAGCAGGACGGCGTAGATTGCGGTCAGGACAACCAGGGAGGTCATGAGCTCGCCGGCACTGACACCGGGTGAAACGGCAGCGGCGGTGAACATGAAGACCTGGTCAATGCCGTTCATGTCAGGGTTTGGGGCTACGACGAAGGGTTGCCTGCCCATCTCCGTGAAGATCCAGCCGGCGGCGTTGGCCCCGAACGGTGCCAGGATTCCGAAGACGGCAAGGCGCATGAGCCACTTTGACCCAGGGACGACGCCCTTGCGGGTGACCCACAGGGCTATCAACGCGGCCAAGGCGGCGACGCCCCCGAAGCCGATCATCATCCGGAAGCCCCAGTAGGTGACCTCCATGACGGGCACGTACTGGATTTCCTGGCCGGCGCGGTCGCCGTACAGCGGGTTGTCCGGCAAGTGCGTGCCGTACTTCTCCTTGTACTCCCCAAGCAGGCTGTTCACGCCCTTCACCTCGGTGGTGAAGTCGCCCTTGGCGAGGAAGGAAAGGATCCCGGGCACTTCGATGACCGCCACGATGTCGTCGCAGTTCTTGGCACCCAGGTTGCCGACGCTCAGTACGGAAAACCCGGTGCCATCGTGGCACGCTGCCTCCGCTGCAGCCATTTTCATGGGCTGCTGTTCGAACATGAGCTTGCCTTGCAGGTCTCCCGTGAGGGCGGTGCCGGCAAAGGAGATCATCGCCACCACGGCGCCGATCCGGAGGGAACGCATCCATACGGTGTAGTCGCCCTTGTCGCGGCCCGGGACGTCGGCCTCGCCTGCGACCAGCCGGCCGTCCGCGCCAACCACGTCAATGCCGTCATGGCGGCGGCGCCACAGGTGATACCAGGCGATGCCGAGCAGGAAAGCCCCGGCAACACCAAGGGCACCGAAGAGGGTGTGCGGTACGGCAACCAATGCAGTGTTGTTGGTGAAGACCGCCCAGGCGTCCGTCATGACGGGCCGGCCGTCCACCATCTCAACGCCCACCGGGTGCTGCATCCACGAATTGGCCACGATGATGAAGTAGGCGGAGAAGACGGAACCAATCACGGCAATCCATAGGCATGCCAGGTGGACACCGCGCTTCAGTTGCTTCCAGCCGAAGATCCAGAGCCCAAGGAAGGTGGACTCGACGAAGAAGGCGAGAAGGGCTTCGAGGGCCAGCGGTGCACCAAAGACATCGCCAACGAACCGGCTGTATTCGCTCCAGGCCATGCCGAATTGGAATTCCTGAACGATGCCGGTTGCCACACCCATGATGAAGTTGATGAGGAAGAGCTTGCCCCAGAACTTGGTCATCCGGAGATACTCCGGCTTTCCCGTGCGGTACCACAGGGTCTGGATCACGGCCACCACCAGGCCGAGGCCGATAGTAAGGGGCACCATCATGAAGTGATAGACGGTGGTGATCCCGAATTGCCAGCGTGCGATTTCCAAGGCGTCCATGGCTGTCCTTTGTCCGGCGGCCCGAAGTGCGGTGTACTTACTTCTACGTTGTGTAGAAATCTATTCTTCTACACAGTGTAGAACAAATAGCCCAGCCACATGCCCATTCTTCAAGTGGCGTTACGCACCTGCAAGGGTGAATCGGCATCCGCGGCGCGCCGATAGTTCTACCTCACGTAGAATGAAGGGCTGAAAAGCGGTAGATTTATTGTGGAATGTTGGATCATCGCTCCCGGGTTGCGGCTTATGCCACCGGGACGCGGAAGGTAGGGACGTATTGATGGCGAGTCTTGGGGAACTGGAACGGGCAGTGATGGACCTGCTCTGGGCGGGCCAAGAGGCTGCAACTGCCAACACTCTGCGTGATCTTCTCGCGCAGGACTCCGAAGCCGGCGACGGCACAGCAGGACACCAGGGCAAAGACCTGGCAGTGACCACAGTCCTGACCGTGCTCTCCAGGCTGGAGAAGAAGGGCCTGGTGGAACGCGAACGCGGAACCCGGCCGCACCGTTACCAGGCTGTTTCGAGCCGCGCTGACCATACTGCGGAACTGATGCACGAAGTCCTTGGCTCGGCTCCCGACCGCGAAGCGGTCCTGGCCCGCTTCATTGGCTCCGTCTCCGAAAGTGAAGCCGCTACCCTGCGCAAACTGCTCGGCTACAATTAGCCAGTATGTTCTGGACCTCATACTTCCTGGCGGTCCTGGCATTGATACTGGCGTGGCCGGTACCCGTTCTTCTCTCGCGTGCGCAATGGCCTGCCCGGTCCCCTTTCACGGCCATGGTCCTGTGGCAGGCGATTGCCCTCGCGGGTGGTTTGTCCATGATCGGCGCCATGCTCGTCTACGGACTGGAACCGATCGGCGACAACCTGATCGCGGGGCTCAGGAGCCTGGCGGGAATGGTTTTCAACAACGAGCCAACCACCGCGCTTGGCTTCTGGCACCTTTTTGCCCTCTCCGCGGCCGCACTCCTGACGGCGCACTTGGTGTTCACGCTGCTTTTGACTTACTACAAGATTGAACGGCAACGCAGGCGACACCGCGAACTGCTCACGCTTCTGGCATCGCCCTCCGACGACGGCCCTGGCACCGTAGTGATCAACCACGACTCCCCTGTGGCTTACTGCCTGCCCGGCGGCGCACGTTCGGTGACAGTCTTGTCCGACGGCCTCATGGCTGCACTGGAACCTGCAGAACTGCGGGCGGTGCTCATCCATGAAAACGCCCACCTGTCGCAGCGTCACGATCTCCTGCTCTGGGCGTTCGCTGCATGGCGGCAGGCACTCCCCTGGTTCCCCACCACACGGCTTGCCCAAACAGCCGTGAACTCCCTGATCGAAATGCTGGCGGACGACGTCGCGCTCAGGACCGAAAGCAAAGGCACGCTGATCAAGGCCATCGCCATAGTCTCCAGCGGGTCCTCAACGCCAGAGCCGGGCGGCCATTCACTCAGCCCGCGTGCCCTCAGCGGCGGAGGCGCCGTCGTCGAGGGCGGCAGCATCAGCGCCACCGGCGGGGCAGATTCACCGCGCACGACGGCGTCACGCGTCAGCCGCCTGCTCTCGCCACAGCCCCCACTCGCCACCGCTCTTCGCGCCCTGGTCCTGGCCACCTCAGCCTTGCTCCTCGCCGTACCCACAGGGCTCCTCATTGTCCCCGGGTTGCTCGGCTAGAATCCCTTGGCTTGGCTAAGGCCGAAAGTTGCCCGTGGAACGTGCTGATCCTTTAGGGAAGAGTGGCGTCATAGACCAAGGACGAATACTCCTCCAAGGCGGTCACGCAGCGGGCCAGGCGCTCTGAAGCTTCACTGGCTTGCGGGAGTCGTAGTACATCCCTGGATTTCAACCCGCGATACCAACGTCGCAAGCGCTCCAGGCTTTGTTCTTCCTCCTCCAACTCTGCGAACGTGAACTTCTTCCGCGCAATCTCCTTGGCTATCTCCTGCTCAAACTTCGCGCAATCCGCAATGAATTCCGCCCACTCCTCGGCGCGGGCCATCTCAAACGCCGCCCGGAAGGTGTCCGCGCCATCACGAGGCGAAGCATCTATCAAGGTCCACTTGCCCTCGCTTTTGGCAACAAGGGAACGGGCTTTGGCCAGGCCGGCGTCAAAAGCGGGGTGGGCCGGAACCAGCCATGTCCCGGGGGACAACGGAACCGCCCCGGTCCGCCGAAGCTCCCGCCACACGGCAACACGGTGCTTGGAGGGTTGGGATGGCACGTGGACCAGGATCAGCAACCATCCCAATTCGTCATCAGTCACAAGATTGAATGTAGCAGCTGTTACATTGAGAAGCGTGAACGACCACAAGTCACGCTTGAGTGCAGATATCTCCCCCAGCCGCCGATGGCCCCTCTATGCGGCCGGCTTCACCACCGCATTTGGAGCCCACGCAGTAGCCGCCGGACTTGGCGCCGAAAGTGCGGACATCGGCTTGAGCCTGCTTGGCCTGGGCATCCTGTTGGCCCTGTACGACATCGCGGAAGTCTTCCTCAAGCCCGTGTTTGGGGCTGTCAGCGACCGCATCGGGCCCAAACCCGTGATCATCGGAGGGCTCCTCGCCTTCTCCGGTGCGTCCCTGATCGGACTGTGGGCCGATGAACCCTTCATGCTGGCCGCAGCGCGTCTTGGCCAAGGCATGGCTGCCTCGGCATTCTCGCCGGCATCTTCTGTCGGCGTTGCCAGACTGGCAGGCAAACATACCGGGCGCTACTTTGGCCGTTACGGCTCATGGAAAGGTCTTGGCTACGCGATCGGTCCCCTTTTGGGAGCTGTCGCGATCATCGCAGGCGGATTCAGCCTGCTCTTCCTCATCCTCTCCTTGTTGGGCTTGGCAGTAGCCGTCTGGGCGGCCATCTCGGTGCCGCGACTGGCTCCCCTGCCCCGGCCCAGGTACACCATCGTTGATGTCTGGAAGCAAAGTACCGAGCGATCATTCCTTGGACCCACCGTGGTGCTGGCTGCGTCGACCGGCGCCTTGGGGGCGGCAGTAGGCTTCCTCCCTGCGCTGGCGGCAAGGGAAGGGCTGGGCACCGCCGGCAGTGTCGCCGTCGTAACGGTATTGGCCGTGGCGTCATCCCTCGTCCAGCCAAGGATCGGACGATTGCGGGATCGCGGAGTCCTGGCAGACCGGCCCGGCATGGTGACCGGTTTGCTGGCCATAGTCCTTGGCGTACTCATCGCGGGCCTTCTTCCCGCGGCATTGGCCATGGTCGGCGCCGTTTCCATCTATCGCGCCATGCCGATCTACTGTGCTGCCATTTTTATCGGCTTGGGAATTGGCGTTGCCACCCCACTGGCCTTCGCGCACTTGGCCGATGCGACTCCCGCCGAACGCCTCGGCCGCACGATGGGTTCAGCTGAACTTGGCCGGGAGCTCGGCGACGCCGGCGGGCCATTGTTGGTGGGCGGGGTTGCCGTAGCGGCGGGTCTCCCGTGGGGCCTGGGAGCACTGGCCCTGGCCGTAGGAGCAGCGGCCTTTGCTGCACCAGCTTCCGCGGCTTCCGGCTCCGTCACGAAGCCAGGCCGGAAACCGCGGGTCTGAACGCTATTACGCAGTCTCCTAGGCGTCGATGCGTTCCCGGTCCAGGGTCGCTGCCCCTGCGATGATGAATTCCTTACGGGGAGCGACGTCCGAGCCCATGAGGAGATCGAAAACCTCTTCGGCACGCTGGGCGCTGTCGATGCCGACCTTCCGAAGGGTACGGTGACGCGGGTCCATGGTGGTCTCGGCGAGCTGCTGTGCATCCATTTCGCCCAGGCCCTTGTAACGCTGGATGGGCTCCTTGTAGCGCCTGCCTTCCTTGGCCAGGTTGGCCAGGAGAACATGCAGTTCTGCCTCGGAGTACGTATAGATCATCTCGTTGGCCTTCTGCCCCGGGTTGATGACCTCCACGCGGTGCAGGGGCGGAACTGCCGCGAACACCCGGCCCGCCTCGACCATGGGCCGCATGTAGCGGAAGAAGAGCGTCAGCAGCAGCGTGCGGATGTGCGCGCCGTCGACGTCGGCATCCGTCATCAGGATGACCTTGCCGTAACGCGCTGCATCAAGGTCGAAACTCCGGCCTGAGCCTGCGCCGACAACCTGGATAAGTGCAGCACATTCTGCGTTGGAGAGCATGTCCCCTACCGACGCCTTCTGGACATTAAGGATCTTGCCCCGGATAGGAAGCAGGGCCTGGAAATCCGAAGACCGGGCCAGCTTGGCGGTACCGAGGGCGGAATCACCCTCAACGATGAAGAGCTCGGATCGCGCCACATCATCAGTACGGCAGTCGGCAAGCTTGGTGGGCATCGAGGAGGTTTCCAGTGCGTTCTTCCGGCGCTGGGTCTCCTTGTGCACTCTGGCCGAAATGCGCGACTTCATCTCCGCAACGATCTTTTCCAGCAACAACGCCGACTGCGCTTTGTCATTGCGGTTGGCCGAGGACAACCTGCTGGAAATTTCCTGCTCGACCACCTTTGCGACGATGGCGCGAACAGCGGACGTGCCAAGGATTTCCTTGGTCTGGCCTTCGAACTGTGGCTCGGCCAAGCGGACGGTGAGCACAGCGGTGAGGCCGGCCAGGACGTCGTCTTTCTCGATTTTGTCGTTGCCTGCCTTCAGCTTCCTGGCATTCGTTTCAACTGCCTTGCGGAAGGTTTTCAGCAGGGCTGCCTCGAAGCCCGCCTGGTGCGTGCCACCCTTGGGCGTGGCGATGATGTTGACGAAGCTGCGCATCGTGGTCTCGTAACCGATCCCCCAGCGCAAGGCGATATCGACTTCGCAATCGCGTTCAACTTCGGCGATCTTGCTGTGCCCGTTCTCGTCCAGAACCGGGACGGTTTCCTTGAACTTCCCCGAACCATGGAGACGCCACACGTCAGTGACTCCGGAGTCGGCCGCGAGGAACTCCACGAATTCCGAAATACCGCCGTCGTGGTGGAAGACTTCCTCGTGCACACCGTTCTCGCCAGGGGTGCCCGCGAGCTTGCGCTCGTCGCGGACAGTGATCTTCAACCCGGGGACCAGGAACGACGTCTGGCGTGCGCGCGAGGCGAGGTCATCGTAAGAGAATCTGGCGTCTGGCGTGAAGATCTGGCGGTCGGCCCAGTAACGCACCCTGGTGCCGGTGACCCCGCGTTTGGCCTTGCCAACCACGTCCAATACAGAGTCTTCGACGAACGGCTCGAAGGGCGCGTTGGGGCTGGGCTTGGCGCCGGCATCAATGAAACGTCCCGGCTCGCCACGGCGGAAGGACATCTGGTACGTCTTGCTGCCGCGGTCGACCTGGACATCCAGCCGGCTGGACAGCGCGTTGACCACGGAGGCGCCCACACCATGGAGGCCACCGGAGGCGGTGTAAGAACCACCGCCGAACTTGCCGCCTGCGTGCAGCTTCGTGAAGACAACCTCGACGCCGGAAAGTCCCGTCTTCGGTTCGACGTCTACAGGGATGCCCCTGCCGTCGTCATGGATTTCGACCGAATTGTCCGCATGCAGGATGACTTTGATGTCATGGCCGAAGCCCGCAAGGGCCTCATCAACAGCGTTGTCGATGATCTCCCATAGGCAGTGCATAAGGCCACGGGAGTCGGTGGAACCGATGTACATGCCCGGGCGCTTGCGAACGGCCTCCAGGCCCTCGAGGACGGATAGATGCCGGGCGTTGTATTCAGAACTCGGTGCCACTCGCGGTGTGCTCCTTCGGGGTATATCTCAAGGCAAACACTGCCCATCTTAGGCTAGTCGCGGTCCCCTATCGGCACCGGTTGCCACTCCCGGAAACCGGCATTCTACTTCGTTACGTTACGCACATGTGATACGCGGACAGCGAAAGTGATCCATCCTTGCCATGGTTCTGCTCCGAATACTGGTTATATGGATGTACAGAACTACTAAGGAGGCCGACATGACAACAGCAGTTGCAGACCGCACACTGAACGCAGCTGACCGATGCGATCGTTGCGGGGCTCAAGCATATGTCCGCGTTGTACTCGAGTCCTCCGGCGGTGAGCTGCTGTTTTGCGGCCACCACGCACGCGCAGTTGAGGCCACGCTCCGGCCCCTGACCTCCGACTGGCACGACGAGACCGAGCGCCTCAACGAGAAGGCACCTGTCCCGGTCGATTAGACAGGACTGGCGGTAAGGCCGGACACTATCCAGCCACATCACTTCGAGCAAGAACAGGGCTCCTCCCATCCGGGAGGGGCCCTGTCTAGTTTGAAGCCATTGATCCGCTTTGAGTGACAAAGTACCCGAAACAGCATTGGCCCGGTCGGATACTCCGACCGGGCCAATACCCTTGTCAGTGGACCTCTTTAGTCCACCAGGACCTCTTTTTAGTCCAGGTAGTCCCGCAGGACCTGCGAGCGGGACGGGTGCCGCAGCTTGGACATGGTCTTGGATTCGATCTGGCGGATGCGCTCACGGGTAACGCCGTAGACCTTGCCGATTTCGTCTAAAGTCTTAGGCTGGCCATCGGTCAAGCCAAAGCGCATTGCTACTACCCCGGCCTCACGCTCGGACAGGGTGTCCAGAACCGAGTGCAACTGCTCCTGGAGGAGCGTAAAGCTCACGGCATCAGCCGGAACAACAGCTTCAGAGTCCTCGATAAGGTCACCGAACTCGGAGTCGCCATCCTCACCCAGCGGCGTGTGGAGCGAAATCGGTTCACGGCCGTACTTCTGGACCTCCACGACCTTCTCAGGCGTCATGTCCAGTTCCAGCGCCAATTCTTCCGGCGTAGGTTCACGGCCCAGGTCCTGAAGCATCTGGCGCTGGACACGGGCGAGCTTGTTGATGACTTCCACCATGTGCACCGGGATGCGGATGGTGCGGGCCTGGTCAGCCATGGCGCGGGTAATGGCCTGGCGGATCCACCACGTTGCGTACGTGGAGAATTTGAAGCCCTTGGTGTAGTCGAACTTCTCCACGGCGCGGATGAGGCCCAGGTTGCCTTCCTGGATGAGGTCCAGGAAGAGCATGCCACGGCCGGTGTAGCGCTTGGCCAAGGAAACAACGAGGCGAAGGTTGGCTTCGAGCAGGTGGTTCTTGGCCCGCTTGCCATCGTGGATAACGAATTCAAGTTCACGCTTGAGCTTCGGGTCCATGGAACCGTCGTCGGCGTTGATCTTTTCTTCGGCAAACAGGCCGGCTTCGATGCGAAGCGCCAGATCGACTTCCTGTTCAGCATTCAGCAGGGCGACCTTACCGATTTGCTTCAGGTAGTCCTTCACGGGGTCAGCGGTGGCACCGGCCGACATGACCTGCTGGACAGGGGCGTCGTCGTCATCGGCGTCCGAGTAGACGAATCCGGATCCGGAGGGCGCTGCCTTGTCCTTGCCGGTTCCGGCGCCGTCCTCGACATCGTCGTCTCCGACTTCAACTTCCTCAGCTGCTGCGGGATCGAAATCTTCGTCCTCGACAACCACTTCTTCGGCGTCGGCCTCGGGGTCCGAAGACTGGTTCGCGGCTTCGGCCGCGGCCTTGGCGCCGGGCTTGGGTCCACGCTTCTTTGGTGCCGGCTTGTCAGAGGTGTCCTCTGAAGCCTTGGTGGCAACACGTGTCGCCGCACGCTTTGCCGAAGTGGCCGCCTTGTTTTCCTCAGCGGACAGTTCGGCCTGGGCGGCGGGTTCCTTCTCGACGGAAGACGGGGTCACAGAAAACCTTTCTAGCGGCGGTCTGTGGAATCACCATGCGGGCAACACCACTATGACCCTGTCAAGTCCGCGATCAATTTCAAATGCGATCGCCGTCTGCAGAGTCACTATGTACAACTGCCAACGACACCGTAATGTTCCCGGATTCCGGGCTCATTACAGGCATTCAAACGCGGACCCAACCGGGTCTCGGCATCCATTGTCTCACGGTTTTATGAATCCCACGCTTGATGAAGCGGAATGGCTACCGAAGGGATCCTTTGTAGGTTCCCCATGCGGACTCGGGACGGCTTGCCCAGGCGCAGATGCTTCCTTGCCCGAGAACCTCGTCCAGCAATTCGGCGAGCCTGTAGCCAGGGCTGGCCGAATTGGCGCGCGTCAGGCAGGCGTGTGCAACGGATCCACTGCCCTTGCACCAGGCAATCCAGCCTTGCAGGGTCAAGGCAGCAGCAGCTACGTCCCCCATTTCTCCCTGGACACACAAGTACGACAGGACGCGCTGCAGGGCATCAAGCTGCCCCCAGTCAGGAACAGCTGGTTCAACACCTAGGAGGACGTCTGCGTAGGCAAAGATGCTGAGCACCCCTTTTGCTTCATAGGCCTTGCCAGCCCCTTCCTGGGTGTCCGTCGGCGGCAATGCCAGCTCTCCGGCGTCGAAAGGAAGTGGGTCGGAATCATCGTTCCTGCTGCACAATCCGAACGCTGCTGCACCGGCCTTCGCGGAACCGATGCCAGCAGCCGCCATGATCATTACGGCGTCCCGCCATCCGGGGACGCCGAGGGTCGACCTGAGGAAACCCGCGAGTTGCGGGGTTGGCAAATCTGCCGGTTCACTGTCGGGATGGATCCGGGCGTCATCCAGCACCTGGCTCCACACCTCCAGTACGGCATCAAGGCATTTCCCACTTCGCCAGGACGTCCTCATGCGCTTGGCAAAATCCGATTCGGCTTCCGACACTGCGGGGTCCAGGGCACCGGGACGTCCGGGAACGGGTGGATTTTGCCTGCTCCTCGGAGAAGCCCCGATGGTGCTGCCTCGATAGACCATCTCTGCACTGAGCCGGCTGTTCCTGATGCGTTCTATCGGCAGGCCCGGCACGGGGCAGCACTCCTGGTCGGCGCAGAATGCGCCGCGCCAATACTCAGGACCAACCAACCACGCATCCCGGACAGGCAAGTCAGCGTGGTCAAGTGTTTCGTGAAGTTCAGCCAGCAGCGGGAGTGTTCTGTGGACAACCATGCCGTCGTCCCAACCGTCGTCGGTGTAAAGGGCAAGCACCACGCCGTCGGCAAGGGTGTCCGACGCCAGGTAACGACGTACATGCTCCGCAAAGGCAGCAAGCACGCGGCCCGAAGCCCGGGCCGGCGGGTCGACGCGGAGAGCGGCTCCGAGCGTATTCCCCTGCATCGTGATAGCCACAAGGCTGTCCTCGGGCCAATAGCCCAACAAATGCGGGATGTAACCCAGGATGTCCTCTGGTTGATGGATGCTCAGCGTCTCTTTGGTGGTCATGGTTCAAGCTTGGGCAACGCCAATGGTTGAAAACAGGGACCATCACGCTTATGTGGATAAAGGTGGCCACATCCGGGCAAACACAAAGCTGCCCCGTACCGGAGTTTGGTCCCTGCCGTTATCCCTTGTTTCCTTCATCCGGCTGTGCACGGGCGGCACGCCGGCGCTCAATCCTTTCGCGGCGCTGCCGGGCCAGGGTTGCAGCCAACGGGGGCACATGGACGCCCTGCTCGGCCATCTGCAACCGCACCTTCCGGCGGGTCAGCATAATGAGGACCGTCCCGATGCCCAGCAGGACAAACTGGACGCTGAGGGCTACACGGAAGGGATCAAGGCCGTACAAATCCCCGCCTGAGAATCCGCTCGCGTTCAGGACGTCCAGGACCAGGCCAATAAGGTAGATCGCCACCAAGGCAGCGATGAACCCGCCCACGTTGACGATCCCTGTCGCGGTACCAATACGGTGGGAAGGATTGAAGGTCCGCGCGAAGTCGAAGCCAATCATGGAGCCCGGGCCGCCAACTGCCAACACCACCACCAGGATCACGAGGAGCCACAGCGGCGCCCGGTCAGGAAGGATGAGGACTGCCGCCCAAGCCAGCGCAGTGGACGCAGTGATCAGCAGGACCATGGCTGAGCGGCGCATTGGGTGTTTGGAGACAAACCGCCCAAATCCAGGCCCCGAGACGATAGCGGTTGCCACGAACAAAGCCATCAAAGCTGAGACCGTTCCCGCATCAAGTCCCTGGGCGGAGAGAAGGAAGGGATAACCCCATGTCATCGCAAAGAGGTTGCCACTGAACTGGACGGTGAAATGGCTCCACAAGCCAAGCCGGGTGCCTGGCTGTTTCCAAGCGCGGGAAAGGGAAACTCCGGTAGCCCGAAGACCCTGCCCGGTTTCCCGCGGCGGATGACCGGGAGGCTGGTCCCGCAACAGCACGAGGACCAGGATGACAGCCAGCACGGACATCGCCGCGAGTGACATGAATGCCGGCGTCCAGCCGGCAGAGTGTAGAAGCAAGGCGAAAGGCACCACGCTGAAGAGCTGGCCCAACTGCCCGCACATTCCGGTCAGCTGGGTAACCACGGGGACCCTGGCCGGACTGAACCACAAGGGAACCAGACGGATGACGGAGATGAATGTCATAGCGTCCCCGGCTCCCACCAGGACACGCCCCAAAACACCTCCAGGGATGCTGTCGGCGAAAGCGAGCTGCAATTGCCCCAGTCCCATCAGGATGGCACCGCCGGCAATCATGACCCGTGATCCAAACCTGTCCACCAGGACGCCTACCGGAATTTGCAAGCCGGCGTAGACAAGCAACTGCAATACGGTGAAAAAGGAGATGGCCGAAGCACTGGCATGGAAGCGTTCTGTTGCTTCCAAACCCGCGACACCAAATGAGGTTCGCTGTGCTACGGCCACCAGATAGGCAAAGACGCCGATCGTCCAGATGAGCCAGGCGCGGGGAGCAGTCACTCCTCAATTATGCCCGCCAACGGTTCAAAGCTGATTTATTGAGGCGAGTCTTTACGCGCCAGGTATGCCTCCACTGCCGCCCCGATGTCCTCCGCGTTGGGCAGTTCGTCGTTCTCATCGGCGAGCAGCGAACGCCGGACGATGCCCTCGGATTTCTCGTCGTACCGGGCCTCCAGGTTGGCGACGACAGCCTGCACTTCCTCCGAGGCCTCAATCTGTTCCGCAATCTGGCGGCCTACTTCCCTGCCGGCCTCCCGGAGCCGGTCAGTGGGAAGCATCAGGGAGGTCGCCGCCCCCAGGTACTCCAGCCCCGCCACCGCCGCTGGAGGATATTCGGCCTCGGCGAGGTAGTGGGGCACGTGAATGACGTAACCAGCCACATGGCGTTCGGCCTCGGTGAGCCGGAGTTCGAGGATATGGCCAATGGCGGCCGGAACTTCGACCGTTGGCTTCCAACTCGAAATACCTTCGATAAGTTCGGGCCGGTTCCCGTGGACGGTGACTCCCACCGGCCGCGTATGTGGTACGGGCATGGGAATGGAATGAATCCACGTGACCAGGTTGACGTCGAGCTTCTCCACGATTCCGACGACGGCACGGGAGAACCGCTCCCACTGCAAGTCGGGTTCGAAACCGGCGAGCAGGAGGAACGGTTGGCCCAGCCCGTCCGAGAGCTTGTAGAGCGCCAGCTTGGGTGCCTGATAGTCCTGCAAATGGTCTTCGACGAAGCTGATGTGGGGACGCCGCGAGCGGTAGTCGATGAGCTGGTCGGCGTCGAACATGGCTACCACTTCAGCGTCGAGCTGGTCCAGGAGTTCCGCGTTGATCTGCCTGACCACATGACCGGCATCGGCAAAGCCCGTGAAACCCATGACCATATTCAGCCCCCGCAGTTCCGGGCTGTGGAATATCTCGATGTTGCTCGCGTAGAGCGCCTCGGGGTCCAGGAGGGAGCCGGATATCCGTTCAAACACGGCATGTTCCTTTCGCAGTGGCAAAGTTCGGTGCCCCCATGCGCCACTGGTCATGGCGTCGCTGACTCCATGAATGTGGTGTGGGGACTCTGTGTCTCTTTGTACAACGCTGCACCTCCAGTAGGCATTCCTGCCCTTGGTGTGCCGCAGCTCTCATTTAATTGCTGTCAGCAGCCTGCGAGAGACTACGATCGAAACGGGCCGACGTCCTTTGCGACGCTGGACCTGAAGACCAAGGCCGCCGTCGGTACAGGACGTCGGGCGCGTACCGGGGCAGGCCCGCCAAACATGCGGCCCCGCCATGCAATGCAGAGAGAAGTGAGGAAACATCCTCGTGGTCAAGACTACTGACATCATCCTCGGCGTCATCGCCAAGGACCTGAAAAAGTCACCCAGCGACGCACTTGTGATCGGAGTTGCCCAGGGCTCGGACGGGCCAGTGCTGCTGGAGAACCCGCTGAGTGCCAAGGCCGCCGAATCCGTGCAGGGATCACTGAAACTCCTTGGAGTTTCGGGTGCCCCCGACCAATCGCACCGCCTTCCGGGTCTGCCGGAAACGGGCTCGGGGATCCTGGTCCTGGCAGGGGTGGGCAAACTGTCAGAGGACGGCACTATCCCGGAAGAAGCGCTGCGCCGGGCGGCAGGGTCCGCGGTCAGGCAACTTGCCGGAGTCCCCTCAGCTACCTTGGCGTTTCCGACGGCGTCCGTCACGGACGTCGCTGCAGTCGCCGAAGGTGCGGCCATGGGCGCCTATTCCTACACCGAACACCGTTCCAGCAAGGACGGGCTCAAGGACCCGGTCGCCAAGGTTCTGATCTTCACCGGCGTTGACGCCAAAGCTGCCCAACCTGCACTTGACCGGGCATCAGTACTGGGCAGGGCCGTCAACGCAACGCGTACGCTCGTGAACCAGCCGCCCAGCCATCTGTACCCCGAGTCGTTCGCCGAATCTGCCAAGGAACTCGCAAAGGGTCTTCCCGTAAAGGTGACCGTCTGGGACGAAAAGCGCCTGGAAAAGGAAGGCTTCGGCGGCATCCTCGGCGTTGGAAAGGGTTCAACCCGCCAGCCACGCCTGGTCAAGGTCGAATATGCTCCGGCGAAGGCCACCCGGAAGATCGCGCTCGTTGGCAAGGGCATTACCTTCGACACCGGCGGTATCTCCATTAAGCCCGCCCTCGGCATGGGTGACATGAAGAGCGATATGGCGGGCGCCGCCGTCGTTCTTAATACGGTCCTTGCGATCGCCTCGCTCGGCCTGCCCATCAAGGCGACCGCGTGGCTTTGCATTGCGGAGAACATGCCCTCCGGCGCTGCCCAGCGGCCCGCCGATGTCCTCACCGTTTATGGCGGAAAGACAGTCGAAGTCCTGAACACCGATGCCGAGGGCCGCTTGGTCATGGCCGATGGCCTGGTGGCCGCGAGCCTGGAAATGCCGGACGCAATCATCGACGTCGCAACACTCACAGGTGCCCAGCTCATCGCGCTCGGATTGCGCACGGCAGGAGTGATGGGTTCCGATTCCGTGACATCAGCGTTGAAGTCCGCCGCTGACAGGGCAGGCGAGCTTGTCTGGCCGATGCCGCTGCCCGAGGAACTGCGCCCCAGCCTGGACTCCCAGGTCGCGGACCTTGCCAACATCGGCGAGCGTAACGGCGGAATGATGACGGCCGCCGTCTTCCTGCGTGAATTCGTGGGTAAGAACGGCGACGGCCAGCAGATCCCCTGGGCCCACGTCGATATTGCCGGCCCATCGTTCAACAACGGCAGCCCCTACGGGTACACCCCGAAGCAAGGAACCGGATGCACAGTCCGTACCTTGGTGGCCTACGCAGAGGATCTGTTGGCAGACTCCGCGTAAGCAACCCACTCCACTGCGGTTAAGACGGGCAGTGCGGGTAGGGCGGATGGGTCCGCGCTACCCGCACAACCCCGGAATTATGCGGTGTGTAGCGCTGTGTCACAAGTGAACGTGAGTCTGGACACAAGCGCTCCACAAACGCCCGTGGAGGGTGGAGCATGGGTAGGTGGTTCGCTAAGGTGAACTCGATAGTCACAAATGCAAGAGAACTTAGGTGCTGGCATAATCACGGCAGAACAAGTTCCAAAGACCCGATGACACGCAGTCCCGTGTCATCATTCACGCGAGGGAGCGTTTTAGTGGCCGATCAGGCAACTGCGCAAGAATTCGACATCCTGGTACTCGGTGGCGGCAGCGGCGGCTACGCCACGGCTTTGCGGGCCGTACAGCTTGGGTTCACCGTTGGCCTTGTGGAAAAGGCAAAACTCGGCGGAACCTGCCTGCACAACGGCTGTATCCCCACCAAGGCACTCCTGCACTCGGCTGAACTGGCCGATCACGCACGCGATTCCGCCAAGTATGGCGTGAACGTCACGCTCGACGGCATCGACATGTCGGCCGTGAACGCGTACAAGGACGGCATTATTGCCGGCAAGTTCAAGGGCCTCCAGGGACTCATCAAGTCCAAGGGCATCACCGTCATCGAGGGTGAAGGCAAGCTCCAGGGCAACAACACCATCGTCGTGAACGGCACCGCGTACACGGGCAAGAACATTGTCCTGGCAACCGGTTCGTACTCACGCTCCCTCCCGGGCCTGGAAATCGGCGGCAGGGTCATTACGTCTGACCAGGCCCTCACCATGGACTACATCCCCAAGAGTGCGATCGTCCTGGGCGGCGGAGTAATCGGCGTCGAATTCGCTTCCGTTTGGAAGTCCTTCGGCGTGGACGTCACCATCATCGAAGGCCTGCCCTCCCTGGTTCCCAACGAGGACGCCTCGATCGTCAAGAACCTCGAACGCGCCTTCAAGAAGCGCGGCATCAAGTTCACCACCGGCATCTTCTTCCAGGGCGTGGAACAGAACGACGACGGCGTCAAGGTCACCCTTGTGGACGGCCAGACGTTCGAAGCCGAACTCCTGCTCGTTGCAGTCGGCCGTGGTCCCGTCACCGCGAACCTTGGTTACGAAGAAGCAGGTCTGACCATCGACCGCGGCTTTGTCATTACCAACGAGCGCCTCCACACAGGCGTAGGCAACATCTATGCAGTCGGCGACATCGTACCCGGCGTCCAGCTGGCACACCGCGGCTACCAGCAGGGTATCTTCGTTGCCGAGGAAATCGCCGGCCTGAACCCCGCGATCGTCGAAGACATCAACATCCCCAAGGTCACCTACTGCGAGCCTGAAATCGCAACGGTCGGCTACACCGAAAAGGGCGCCAAGGAAAAGTTCGGGGACGACCAAGTGGAGACGCAGGAATACAACCTGGCCGGCAACGGCAAGAGCTCCATCCTCGGTACCGGTGGCATCGTCAAGCTCGTCCGCCAGAAGGATGGCCCCGTCGTCGGCATCCACATGATCGGTTCCCGCATGGGTGAGCAGATCGGTGAAGCCCAGCTCATCGTGAACTGGGAAGCCTACCCTGAGGACGTGGCCCAGCTGGTTCACGCCCACCCCACCCAGAACGAAAGCCTGGGCGAAGCCCACCTCGCCCTCGCGGGCAAGCCGCTCCACGGCTAAGTCTTTACCCAAGACAAACGGATAGGGTGCATGCGGCGGAATCTGCCGCATGCACCCTGCCCGGACCAGCAGAATTCATCCGCACAAAAGATCAATAAGGAGAACGGGGACGACATGTCTGAATCCGTTAACTTGCCCGCCCTCGGTGAGAGTGTCACCGAAGGAACCGTCACCCGCTGGCTCAAGCAGGTTGGTGACCGGGTAGAGATCGACGAGCCGTTGCTCGAGGTTTCCACCGACAAAGTAGACACCGAAATCCCTTCTCCGATCGCAGGCGTCATCGAAGAAATCCTCGTCGCTGAAGACGAGACTGCAGAGGTTGGTGCCCCACTGGTACGCATCGGCGACGGCTCCGGCTCCGCCGAACCGGCTGCTGAGGAAGCACCCGCCACTCAGGAAGCACCCGCTGCTGCCGAGCAGGCTGCCCCCGCCGAAGAGGCTCCGGCTGCGCCGGCTGCTGAGGAGGCCCCTGCTGAGGAAGCCACTGCTGAAGCTCCTGCCGCCTCCGGTGGCGAAGGCCACGAAGTAACCCTCCCGGCCTTGGGCGAGAGCGTTACCGAAGGCACCGTCACCCGCTGGCTCAAGGCTGTTGGCGACACCGTGGAGGTCGATGAGCCGCTTCTTGAGGTTTCCACTGACAAGGTCGATACCGAGATTCCTTCCCCGGTTGCAGGCACCCTGCAGGAGATCCGCGTCAACGAAGACGAAACCGCCGAAGTGGGATCGGTTCTGGCAGTTATCGGTTCCGGCGCGGCAGCCCCCGCTGCGGCTCCGGCTCCCGCCGCTCCTGCCGCTGAAGCTCCGGCCGCACCTGCCGCCGCACCGGCACCTGCCGCTGCACCCGCACCTGCCGCCGCACCGGCACCTGCCGCTGCACCCGCTCCGGCTGCTGCACCCGCTCCGGCTGCTGCCCCGGCACCAGCTGCCGCACCCGCTCCCGCCGCCGCACCGGCACCTGCTGCTGCACCGGCAGAAGCAGGCTCGTCCTCCGAGTCCGGTTACGTAACTCCCCTGGTGCGCAAGCTGGCAAACCAGCAGGGCGTGGACATCGCGTCCGTGTCCGGCACCGGCGTCGGTGGCCGCATCCGCAAGCAGGATGTCCTGGCCGCTGCCGAAGCCAAGCAGGCCGCCGCAGCAGCGCCGGCCGCGGCTCCTGCCGCAGCTCCTGCCGCCAAGTCCGCTGCACCCGTTGTTGCTTCCTCCCTGCGAGGCACCACCGAAAAGGCTCCGCGTATCCGTCAGGTCATCGCACGCCGCATGCGCGAGTCGCTGGAAGTCTCCACCCAGCTGACCCAGGTGCACGAGGTCGACATGACCAAGATCGCCAAGCTCCGCCTCAAGGCCAAGAACTCGTTCCAGGCCCAGAACGGCGTGAAGCTGACGTTCCTGCCGTTCATCGCCAAGGCTGTGGCTGAAGCACTGAAGCAGCACCCCAAGCTGAACGCTGCCTACGACGAGTCCAAGCAGGAAATCACCTACCACAACGCCGAACACCTGGCCATTGCGGTAGACACCGACAAGGGCCTGCTGGTTCCGGTCATCTCCGACGCCGGCAACCTCAACCTCGCAGGCCTCGCCGGTAAGATCGCCGACGTCGCAGGACGCACCCGCGACGGCAAGATCGGCCCGGATGAGCTGTCCGGCGGTACGTTCAGCATCACCAACATCGGTTCTGTTGGCGCACTGTTCGACACCCCGATCATCAACCAGCCGCAGGTAGGCATCCTGGGTACGGGCGCAATCGTCAAGCGCGCAGTAGTGGTGGCCGATGAAAACGGCGACGACTCGATTGCCATCCGCTCCATGATGTACCTGTCCCTCACGTACGACCACCGCCTGGTGGACGGCGCGGACGCCGGCCGTTTCCTCCAGACGCTCAAGGCCCGCCTTGAGGAAGGTGCCTTCGAAGCCGATCTTGGCCTCTAGGCCAAAGCGTTAGCAGGCGCCCTCCGTACGGAGGGCGCCCCATCAACCCAGCGGGGCAGGCTCCGGGGAAACCCGGCGGCCTGCCCCGCTTCGTTATCCGTTGTGTCAGTCGCTCTGTTTGCCCACCTAAGCGTGGCTTTGCTACGGGACGTAGAACCAACTGGATAAGCTGGGGCCATGAGTATTCTCTTCAGCATCCTGGTGTTCCTGCACATCGTCGGCGCAGCCATGATTGTGGGCTACTGGATCGCCACCATCAAGACACCTACCGTCCACCCCCGCCAGCGGGATGGCGCATTCCTTCAGCTGCTCACAGGCATTGCCATGATGGGCCTCCTGCCACTGATGCCGGATGCGGATCCCAACTACTTCAAGCTCGGCATCAAGTTCGCCATCGGCGTGGCTGTTGCTGTTCTTGCCGTGATCGGCTCCCGCAAGGTCAAGAACGGCGAACCCGTCTCCACCGGCTTGGCTCACGGTGTTGGCGGACTGGCCCTGGTGAACATCGCCATCGCAACGCTCTGGAACTGAACCTACGCAGAAGGAGTCTCCCCACCTTTGTCGGGCGGGTAGGCTGCTTTCTTCAAGGCAAGCCAGGGGTCACAATCCACTCTCAGCGGAATGACAGTGCAGCGCAGCCGGCAAATCCATAGGATTGATCCCGGTGGCACCCGGCGATGGCTGGTTGCCGACGCACAAACGACCCCAAGGAGTGGACATGGCAGCAACACGCACCGCACACACGGTTTGGAACGGCAACCTGATCGAGGGTGCTGGAAACACGACGCTGGATAGCTCAGGCCTGGGCACGTTCGATGTCACCTGGAAGGCACGTACCGAGCAGTCCGGCGGCAAGACCAGTCCGGAAGAACTGATCGCTGCAGCGCACTCCGCGTGCTTCTCCATGGCCTTCAGCAACGAGCTCGCACAGGCGGGCTTTACCCCTGAGGAAATCCAGACCAAGGCCGACGTGACCTTCGTCCCCGGCACCGGTATCACCGGCAGCCACCTGACGATGACCGCCAGGATCCCCGGCATTTCCGAAGAGGATTTCCGCCGTATCTCCGAAGCGGCAAAGACCGGTTGCCCGGTTTCCGGTGCGCTGGCCAGCATTGACATCACACTGGACGCAACGCTCGAAGCATAGCCTCGGGCTTCGCTTCACAGCACAAAAACCTCATTACAAGCAAAGGCCCCGCGGCCTCCCTTCAGGGAAGGCTGCGAGGCCTTTGCTGTTGCCGGTCTGGTGCAAAGCCAACCGGATGTAGCTGCGCGCTGCTAGCCCTCCTGCGGACGGGCGGGCAACGGCGCGGGCCGCACCTGACGATAGCCTTCACGCAGCGGCGGGCGGTCAGTAGGCAGCTCCTGGATCATCTCCTTAAGGGCACCGATGCCATACTCGAGTTGCGGATCGCTGCCTGCGGCATAGGCGTGCGGCGGGAAGAGCACCTCGATGTCCGGCTCCACACCGCGGTTTTCAACATCCCAGCCGATCCCACCGCCAAACCAAGTAGCGTAGCGGGGCTGCGTCACCCCGGTGCCGTCGGCCAGCGCAAAACGGTTGTCAATGCCCACCACGCCACCCCATGTCCGTACCCCAATGACGGGACCGATGCCCCTCAGTTTGGACACTTGGGTGATGATGTCGCCATCTGATCCGGCAAATTCGTCTGCCAGGATAATCACTGGACCCCGCGGAGCATGGTGGGGATAAGTCCGTGGCTTCTCGCCACGCGGCATACTCCACCCAGTGACCTTCCGGCCAATGAGCTCAGCCACGAGTTGCGAGGTGTGGCCCCCACGGTTACGCCGTACGTCTACGATCAACCCGTCCAAGGCCGTTTCGGTGTCGAGGTCACGATGCAACTGTGCCCAACCATTGGCCATCATGTCCGGGATGTGCAGGTAGCCGAACTTGTCGCCGGATGCCTCACGCACCGTGCGCCGGTTGGCCCGGACCCAGTCCTGGTAGCGCAACCGCTCCTCGTCCGGGATGGGGACAACGGCAACGCGGCGCTGGGCACCCGCAGCTCCGCCATGTCCTGGCCCATTCAAGAGTGTCAATTCAACAGTTCGCCCTGCTGCCCCCACCAATTGCATGGCAGGCGTCAGCGCCGCGGAAAGCTCGACGCCGTCAATCGCCAGGAGGACGTCGCCCACCTTCGCATCCGCGCCGGGACGCGTCAAGGGCGAGGTTGCGAGGGGATCGGAAGACTCTCCAGCCAGGATCCGGGTTATCTCCCAGCCTTTGCTGCCGAGCTGCAACTCAGCGCCCAGCCTGCCTTGACCATTGCGGCCAGGTTCAGCCACAGCGGCGGGCCGCACATAAGCATGCGAGGTTCCCAGTTCGCCGTGGATCTCCCACAACAGGTCCACGAGGTCGTCGTGGGACCCCAGGCGGTCCACGATCGGACGGTAGCGTTTGTAGACGGAATCCCAATCCTGGCCAGCCATGTCCGGAGCCCAGAAAAAGTCCCGCTGCAGGCGCCATGCTTCATCAAAGGCCTGGCCCCAGGCAGCCACGGGATCCAGGATCACGCGGATCCTGTTCAGGTCCACTTTGACCAGTTCCCCGGATTCCTCGTCCACCTTGCTGTCTGAGGGAACTGACATGATTTGCTTATCAAGGACGTAGACAACCCTCTTGCGATCACCCGACAAGCGGTAACTGTCTACAGCAGGAACGAGGGTGGTCTCCTTGCGCTTGGCAAGGTCAAAACGCACCAGCGACGGGGCTGTCTTCTTATCCTGCAGGGTGCCCTTTCCTTCGCCGGTGACACCGGATAGCTCAGTATCAAGCCACAGCAACGCTCCGTCGGCGGCAGCGAGCCCGGAGTAGTTTCCCTGTGGCACTGGAACCGTAATGACCCGGTGTGCAAGGCCTTCCGCGTCGACCCGCACAACTGGCGCGTCGTCGCCGTCGTGCTTTGCTGTTGTAGCCTGCGCGTCCTCAAGGGTGTCCACGGACGGCCCGAAAGGAGACGGTGTATCAGCGGCCAGAGCCAGCAGGTACGGCTTGATCGGGCTCGGGAAGGAAAGGTCGAACGAATGGCCGTCATAGACGGGGTCGAAGCTCCTGTTGGACAGGAACGCCAGGAACTTCCCGTCGGGGGTGAACCGGGGTGATTCATCGCAGAAGCGCCCGTCGGTGGCATCGATGATTCCGGCGTCGGATGCCGAGGGCCTTGCCAGGCGAAGTTTGCTGCGGGAACCGAAGGACGTCACAGGCTCAGACCAGGCAAGCCACTGCGAATCAGCGGACCACGAGAATTGATCGACGCTTCCTTCGCCAATACTGACCAAACGAGTCAATGCCCCGGAAGCGGTGTCGGCTACGAAAACGTCGCCGAAAGCCGTGCCGATGGCCAGCCAACGGCCATCGGGGCTGGCCTCCAGTGCGCTCGTCCTTGTAGGTGCGGGGAAGTCCAGCCGGAGATCGCCCGCTTGATCATCTCCGCCCGGTGCGCCAACTACGGCCGTTCCCCCCAGAGTGTCGGGTGAGGGATCTGCGTGGGCGGCTTCGTCGGAGGGTCCGGCCGCCTTGCCCGTTTCAACGGATTGGGTGGCTGGCTGGTTTGCCGGGGAACTTTCCCCCACGACGTTGGATGCAGAGACCGGCTTGGGGAGTCCGTCGGCTTCACCGGAAACAACAGCGGGTTCGGTGGCCTTCGGCACCTGAACAACTCCGGACAAGCGTGCGGCGATGCGCTTGACGTACAGAGCCTCCACTCCCCCGTGGTCGGCCACATAGGCGATCCGGCCATCCGTCAAAGGACGCGGAAGGCGGGCCCGGACGCCCGGCGTCGCTTCGACCACCCGCGATGGCCCGTCCTTATGCCGGAGCCAGTGGATAGTGCCGTGTGACTCCACGGCGCTGGCTGTTCCTGCAACGTTCGGAAATACATCGCCCAAATGCGCGGATGCTTTCAGCGGGGCGGGACGCCGCGCCGGTGATGCGGAGCCGAGCGTGATCTCCAGCTTCACCGCTTCAGCATCGGCATCAAGCGAGGGCAGAATCCAGAGTTCACCGGCGGATTCGAAGATTATCCGCTGTCCGTCCGTGCTGGCGTGCCGGACATAGAAATCCTCATGGTCCGTGTGGCGGCGCAGTCCTGACCCGTCAGGAAGAACGGAGTAGAGGTTTCCGTAGCCTTCGTGGTCTGAAAGGAAGGCGATGCGCCCCTGGATCCATAACGGGTCCGTCAGGTTGCCCTCAATGTCGGGAATCAAGCGCTCGAACTCACCGTTGCCGTCTGAGTCGATCCACAACTTGCCGCCAGTGCCACCCCGGTAACGCTTCCACCAAGCCGGCTCCCGGGAAAGGACGCTCGCCAGGACGACGGGCTTCTCGTCACCGATTTCGGGTCCAAAGGCAACGCCCTCCACCGGTCCGAAGGGAAGTTCGACGGCGGCACCTCCCTTCAGGGGGAGGCTATAGGCGTACGTGTGCCGGCTCTCGGACCGCTGGAACGCGCTGGTCACCAGGACGTTCCCCGCAGGCGTGAAACCCTTGACCCGGGTTGTGGCGTGTCCAAAGTAGCTCAGCTGCTTGTACCCGCCACCGTCGACGTCCGCGGTGACAACCTCCGGTGAGGTACCAACAACAGCAGTCCACACCAGCCGCTTGCCATCAGGAGTGAAGCGGGGGTTCCTTGCCGGCATTTGCTGGGACGAGACACGCCAGGCGCGGCCACCTGAGACGGGGGCGATCCAGATGTCGTCTTCGGCCACGAACGTGACCAGTTCGCCATGCACATGCGGGAAACGGAGGTAGCTGGAGGA
Source organism: Arthrobacter sp. StoSoilA2 (assembly GCF_019977195.1). NCBI lineage: Bacteria > Bacillati > Actinomycetota > Actinomycetes > Micrococcales > Micrococcaceae > Arthrobacter > Arthrobacter sp. StoSoilA2. The sequence goes on along the minus strand of NZ_AP024643.1, from coordinate 1,934,550 downwards.
GGTCATTGTTCGATCATAGTCAAGAGGCGCCGTGGCAAGAGGCACCCGCCCCGCGCTTCGCACGCCGTTTCTGCCTCATGCTTGGGTCGTGATGAGATGAGTCATGCGAATCGTAATGTCCGGAGCCTCAGGGATGATCGGGACGGCAGTGTCCGAGCATCTGAAAAGTACAGGTGACGACGTCATCCGGCTGGTGCGCCGGCCTGCAAAGACTGAGGACGAAAGGACATGGGATCCAGCCACGGGAGACTTGGACGAGGCCGTCCTCGAAGGCGCGGATGCTGTGATCAACTTGTCGGGCGCCGGAATAGGGGACCGACCCTGGACCAGGCACCGGATTGCTGTCATTCGTGACTCGCGCCTTCAGGCCACCCGGACACTGACGGCGGCCATGCGTCGCCTTGGCCAGCCGGAGTTGTCCTTCGTCAGCCAGTCAGCGTCCGGCTACTACGGCGCCTCCCGGCAAGGCCTGCTCCGTGAGGACTCGGGTCCAGGTCAAGGAGTGCTGGGCGCGCTATGTGTCGAATGGGAGCAAACCGCCAGAACCGCTCCCTCCAGCGTGAGGGTAGTGACACCCCGGACCGGAGTGGTGTTGAGCACTTCCGGCGGCGCGCTCGGACCGATGCTTCCCCTGCTCAGGCTTGGGCTTGGTGGACCCTTCGGAAATGGGCGACAATTCTGGCCGTGGATCACCCTTGCCGACGAAGCCGCTGCACTGGCCTTCCTCCTCAAGTCCGATCTGGAAAGTGCGGTTAATGTGTGCGCCCCGGAAAGCGCAGACGTCAACACCATCGTCGGGCGGCTTGCGAAAGCCTTCCACCGCCCGGCCTTCGTGCGCGTCCCCCGGCCCGCCCTCCGGCTCGTCCTTGGCCGGCTTGCTGACGAACTCGTCCTGGCGAACCAAAGAATGGAGCCGGCAAAGCTTGCCGCCGCCGGTTTTCACTGGAAACACCCCGGGCTCGATGAAGCCATGGAGTGGCTGACGGGTAACCCTTCCAGCTAAACCATTCCGAACCCAGGACGGCAACACCCACGTCAACGAACATCCTTGGCAATGCCGCTAAGCAGGACCGAGAATCTCCGAGATGCTCCACTGCCCAGCCAATCTGACAAGGACCAGGCGTAACTGCTGGGGCTCCCCGGCGGGCCGGGACTTCACCAGGCGATCCGACCGGTCGCGCTCCTCGTAGCCGGAGGTCGTGGCGGTCAGGGCAACGACGGCGCGATCAACCTCCTGTGGGCCCAGCACCGATACATTGCTCAAGCTGGTGGTGAGTCCGGCAAAGTGGATACCGTCAGCCCTTAGCTGCTCCCCCAACGTCTCATCTGCCGCTTGGGCAGGTGAGCCTGCTGCGTTAACGCTTGCGAGCAATTCAAGACGATCCAGTCCCAGCGCCATGTCGCGCACGGCCGATAACGCGTGCACGGCGATTGTCGGATCCTCGGAGCGGAGCGCATCCAAACGCGCTGCCGGAATGGGCTGGTTGGTTTGGGTGGTTTGCGTGGCCTGGGTCGTTGTCCCTGGATTTACCAAGGACGTCGAACCCGACGCGGGCTCCTGGATCCCCAGCCAGAAGGCCCACCCCACCGCACCAACCGACACCACGCCAGCCACCAGCAAGCCGACCCGGATAGTTAAACGTGGCCCTCGCTGCGGTTGCCTTCTCCGCTGCGGTTGCCCTTTTCGCTTTCGGCGTTCAGGGCGCGGTGTCATTGCTGTCCGCACGGGCCAAAGCCGCGACACAGCGTCCGTCTGTGGAATCCTGCCCAGTGAAATCCTGCTCAGTGGATTCCTCCGCTGGGGTCGGCCCCCGGCCTGCCGCCGCGTGAGCAGCTCCGGAATCACGGAGGAATGGACGGAACCAGCCAGGTCCACGGGCTGCGCCGCAGCGCTGCGATATATAGCTGTTCCCAGTTCCCGGGCGGTGGGACGCGCCCGGGGATCGGGGTCCAGTCCCGCTTCAAGGGCAGCGGCGAGCCCTTTGGGGACCTCGGGGACCAAGAGAGGCAGTGGTGGGCGGTGCTTGGCGATTTCCGGCGCCCTGCCGGTCAAGCAATACCACCCAAGTGCCGCCAGCGAATACACATCCCGTTCCGGCTGCAAGGCTTCTCTGGCACCATTACCAGGGGCGCCCCGGGCGCTGACAGACGTATCAACGAAGCCGTCCGTGCCGACGTCGAGGCTTTGATTCTTCTCACCCACGACGCCGGCCACGCCAAGGTCTGCCACAAGGGGCTTCCCTTGTGCCGTAAACAGCACGTTGCCCGGGGAAATATCCCCGTGGGCCGTTCCCTGGGCATGCAGGTAAGCCAGGACCTGGGCAACAGGGGTCAGAATCGTCACGACTTCTCCGACTCCAAGCTTGCGCCGGCCGCCCACCAGATTCGCAAGGGAACCTCCTGCGGCAAAGTCCATGACCAGGCCAACGCTGCCCGTACCCACGCCGGGCAGCTTCACGACGTCGTGAAGGCGGATAAGGTGCTCATGCTGGAGCCCGGACAGGATCCGGCCCTCACGGAAGCCATGTTCGGAATCTGGTCCCGTCGAACCACCGGAACCCTTGCCGGGACCGCCAGTGACGCATTTGATGGCGAATCGGGCGCCGTCCTTGTCCCTGCTGGCAAGCCAGACTGTCGAAGAGCAACCGCTGCCCAGTGGGCGTAATGGCGTGTATCCCGGTATGTGCGGGATCAAGGGGGCGGGAACATCCGTAGTTTCCATACCCAAGGTCTACCGGATGATCCGATTTCCCGCAGAAGTTATCCACAGGCAGGTCCAGGTTGCGGGGCAAGGGCTACGCCGACGGATGCGACTGAGAGGTTCACCACAAAATCATGGTGAGTGACTTGCTGGGTCTAAGCTTGAACCCATGACTCTTGAGTTTTCACAACTGGGTCTTGCCCCGGATTTCGTTGATTACGTGCAGGGCTGGGACCTACAGCGCGAGATCCACAACAAAGTTGTTGCCGGCGAGAAAAACAGCACCGTCCTGCTCCTTGAGCACTCCGCCGTCTACACGGCGGGCAAGCTCACTGAAGACCATGAACGCCCCTTTGACGGCACCCCCGTGGTCCCCGTGGATCGTGGTGGCAAGTTAACGTGGCACGGGCCGGGCCAACTTATCGCCTATCCGATCCTCAAACTCAAGAACCGAGCGGGAATCCGGGACTATGTCGAGCGGCTCGAAGCCACCATGATCGCCGTCATGACGGACTACGGCATCCCGGCAGTCACCGTGAAGGGCCGGGCGGGCGTATGGATCCTCGCCGATGACAAGGGCCCGGACCGCAAGATTGCCGCGATCGGCATCCGCGTCCTTGACGGCGTCACCATGCATGGTGTCGCCATCAACTGCAGCAACGACCTCGCGCCGTATGCGCAGATTATCGCGTGCGGAATCACCGACGCCAGCGTCACCACCATGTCGCTGGAGACTGGCCGGACCATCAACCCGGCAGACATCGTTGACCGCTTCGTGGAAGAGTTCCGCAAGCATGAAGAAGCACTCGTTTCCACCCCAGAAGGAGCACTCCAGTGACCCTGGCACCTGAAGGCCGTAAGTTGCTGCGCGTTGAGCAGCGCAACTCGGCTGTCCCGGTTGAACGCAAGCCCGAGTGGATCAAGGCCAAGGTCCAGATGGGGCCCGAGTTCGTCGGTCTGAAGAACCTGGTGAAGAAGGAAGGCCTGCACACCGTGTGCGAGGAGGCCGGCTGCCCGAACATTTTCGAGTGCTGGGAAGACAAGGAAGCGACGTTCCTGATCGGCGGGTCCGAATGCACCCGCCGCTGTGATTTCTGCCAGATCGACACCGGCAAACCCTCCCCGGTGGACATGTTCGAACCCACCAAGGTGGCCCGGTCCGTGCAGGCCATGCAGCTGCGCTACGCCACCGTCACCGGGGTGGCCCGTGACGACCTCGCCGACGAAGGCGTCTGGCTGTACGCCGAAACGGTCCGCAAGATCCACGAACTGAACCCCGGCACCGGGGTGGAGCTGCTCATCCCGGACTTCTCCGGCAAACCCGAACACATCAAGGCGATCTGCGATTCCAAGCCCGAGGTGTTCGCGCACAACGTCGAAACCGTGCCCAGGATCTTCAAGCGGATCCGCCCGGCGTTCCGATACGAACGCTCCCTGGATGTCATCACCCAGGGCCGGGACCTTGGCATGGTGACCAAGTCCAACCTGATCCTGGGCATGGGCGAAACCCGCGAGGAAATCTCCGAAGCGCTCCGGGACCTGCACGCCGCCGGGTGTGACCTGATCACGATCACCCAGTACCTGCGCCCGTCCGAACGTCACCTGCCCGTGGACCGCTGGGTCAAACCGCAGGAGTTCGTGGACCTCCAGCACGAGGCCGAGGAAATCGGCTTCCTCGGTGTCATGTCCGGGCCCCTGGTCCGCTCCTCCTACCGGGCCGGGCGTTTGTGGGCCACCGCGATGCGCAAGAAGGGCTGGGAAATCCCCGCCGCCCTGGCCCACATCGAGTCCTCCGGCACCACCCGCCAGGAAGCCTCCACCATCCTCGCCGCCCACGCCTAAGCCCGGGTCGGCAAACACTTCACCAGCAACACCATGAAGCAGTATCGAAGGGCCGGATGCCAAGCGTAATGGCGTCCGGTCCTTCGACGTCCATCACGTAGAATTAAGGCACTATGGCGAATTCCTCTGATTCCAGCAAATCGACCCCCTCGGCCGACGCCCCCAAGCGTGGGCTGTTCCAGCGCAAGCCCAAGGAAGCCAAGGCCAAGAAGCCGAGCCAGCTGAAGCAGATCGCTGAAGTCTTCAAGATGACGCGGCGCAATGATCCCCAGGTCGTGTGGATCATGCTGCTGGCATTCCTGGCGGTAGTTGCCGTGGCCTTCCTCATCGGCTACCTCCTGGAAAACTGGGTTACCGGTCTCATCATCGGTATTCCGTTGGGTCTCCTCGCCGCCGTTTTCATCCTCTCCCGTCGCGCAGAGAAGGCTGCCTTCGCGCAGATCGAGAACCAGCCCGGTGCGTCCGGAGCGGCCTTGGGTACTCTACGTCGCGGCTGGGTCACCCAGGACCAGCCTGTCGCGGTTAACCCCCGCACTCAGGACGCCGTGTTCATGGCAATTGGTCGTCCCGGCGTCGTTTTGGTTACCGAAGGACCCACGCATCGCGTCAAACCGTTGGTGGAAGCGGAGCGCAAGCGCCTCACGCGCATCCTGCCCAACGTCACCATCCACGTGCTGGAATCCGGTCGCGGCGAGGGCCAGGTGCCTCTGAACAAACTCGCCAAGACCATGGGCAAGATGAAGAACGAACTCACCAAGGTTGAGGTCAACGCTGTGTCCAAGCGCATCAACTCCCTTGGTACCCGCCTGCCGATCCCCAAGGGCATCGATCCCTACAAGGCCCGCCCGGACCGCAAGGCTGCACGCGGACGCTGATTGTCCGTAGGTGCTTGTTTGCCCCTACGAAAACCGCCCCTGTCTCAAAGGAGACTGGGGCGGTTTTTATTGGTGCTTGCTTGCTCTGGAGTTGGTTCCAACCGGTGAGGACTGAAGATCCTACATCCGAATGAGGATGGTGTTCATGGCTTTATCGTGAAGTCCACGCTGGTCCGGATCAAAGATGACTGCCGGGATAACCAGGCATAGGAGCAAGGTGCGCACAACAGCGGCCAGGGGGCCTGCGGGACCTCCCCCTAAGCGGACCACATGAATGCCCGCTATCCTGTGGCCGATGCTGTAGCCGAGGGTGCCGATCAGGAGAATCTGCTCAGCCGCAAAAACTGCGAGCGTTGCCCACTGGTTGCCCCCAAATGCGAAGTTGCTAATGACGAGAGAAATCGTCCAGTCGATCACGATGCCCAGAATTCGTCGCCCGGCCCGTGCCATGGAGCCTGGTCCGGATTCAGGAAGTCCGAGTCTCTCGCCCGGATATTTGGAGATGCCGGACGTGTCCGGCCCGCTCAACCAGGAGCCTATGTCTTTTCGATCAACCACTCTCCAAGCCTAACGGCTGGCGGACCGACAGTCCGACGACGATGGCCGCCTTTCGTGCCCGCCTGTGCGCCTGTATGGCGCCAAAGTGTTCGCCCACTGGACCCGCATGGACCTGACACCGGAAAGCCGACTACCGTTTACACAACAGATCATTCTGTAACCTGCCCGAAACAATACTGACACTCCCGGGAAATCCCATCTCCCTATGGTGGTATGAGTTGCCAGCCACCGCGGCAAGGGGAATTTTTTGTGTCTCCGGGCCTCCGGCATGGGCTGGCTCACGCGGCCTTCCGGGCCTGTTACTTGATATGCATAAGGAGCATAGATGTTCAAGACTGCGGACGAAGTCCTCAAGTTCATCAAAGACGAAGACGTCAAATTCGTCGATATCCGCTTCACCGACCTTCCGGGCGTCCAGCAGCACTTCAACGTGCCGGCGAAGAGCGTAGACCTCGACTTCTTCGTGAACGGTCAGCTCTTCGACGGATCTTCCATCCGCGGCTTCCAGGGCATCGCTGAGTCCGACATGCAGCTCATCCCGGATGTGACCTCGGCTTTCATCGACACATTCCGCATTGAGAAGACGCTTGCGCTGAACTTCTCCATCGTGAACCCCCGCACTGGCGACCCCTACCACCGCGACCCCCGTGGCGTAGCGGAGAAGGCTGAAGCGTACCTGGCCTCCACCGGTATCGCAGACACGGCATTCTTTGCTCCCGAGGCCGAGTTCTTCGTCTTCGACAACATCCAGTACCAGTCCTCCCCGCAGGGCAGCTTCTACAAGATCGACTCCGAAGAAGCCCACTGGAACACCGGCCGCAAGGAAGAAGGCGGAAACCTCGGCTACAAGACCCCCGTCAAGGGCGGTTACTTCCCGGTTTCCCCCACCGACAAGCAGGCTGACCTCCGCGACGCCATGTGCGTTGAACTGGACAAGGCCGGCCTCGAGGTCGAGCGCTCCCACCACGAAGTTGGCTCCGCCGGCCAGGCAGAGATCAACTACAAGTTCACCACGCTGACTGCAGCTGCTGACGACCTCCAGAAGTTCAAGTACGTCATCAAGAACACTGCAGACGCTTGGGGCAAGTCCGTAACCTTCATGCCGAAGCCCGTCTTCGGTGACAACGGCTCGGGCATGCACTGCCACCAGTCGCTGTGGAGCAACGGCGACCCGCTGTTCTACGACGAAAAGGGCTACGCTGGCCTCTCCGACACCGCCCGCTGGTACATCGGCGGCCTGCTGAAGCACTCCTCGGCAGTGCTCGCATTCACCAACCCGACGGTCAACTCGTACCGCCGTCTGGTCAAGGGCTTCGAAGCTCCGGTCAACATGGTCTACTCGCAGGGCAACCGCTCTGCTGGTATCCGCATCCCCATCACTGGCTCCAACCCGAAGGCCAAGCGCATCGAATTCCGCGCTCCGGACCCTTCGTCCAACCCGTACCTGGCCTTTGCTGCCCAGCTGATGGCCGGCATTGACGGCATCCGCAACCGCATCGAGCCCCCGGCTCCCATCGACAAGGACCTCTACGAGCTCCCGGCCGAGGAAGCCAAGGACATCCCCAAGGCTCCGGGTTCCCTGGAAGAAGCCCTCGAGGCCCTGCGCGAGGACAACGAGTTCCTGCAGGCCGGCGGTGTCTTCACCCAGGACCTGATCGATACTTGGATCGAATACAAGTACGAGAATGAGATTCGCCCGCTGTCGCTGCGCCCGAACCCGTACGAGTTCGAGCTCTACTACGGCGTCTAGCAACACCGGCGGCTAAACCACGTTTAGTCCGCACGGAACCCATCGAGGTTCCCGGTTAAGAAAGGCCGGCAACAGGTTTGTACCTGTTGCCGGCCTTCTTTTTGCTCCCGCTGCCGCCCGGGTCGGCAAGATCCCCAGGCTCTGGCCAACTGGGCCCTATTCGGATTCCTTGCCCTGATCACGGTCCCGGATGTTTTTCCCGAACTCGTCCAGCTTCTCCCTGACAGCCTTCGCGGCATCCGCAAGACCCTTTTCCGCAGTGCTCAGGGGATCGAGTTGAAGGTAGACGTGCTGATCGATCGGGAGGTCGTACTCGTCCTTCAGATGCGTGCCGCCGGAAACGCCATCGAGTGACAAATATACGAGCGCCTCAGTTCTTGCGATGCCAGCGATCGTCCCGAAGACAACCGTGAAATCATTGGGCTGAAAGCTAATGGATTGACCCACGTGGCGGCGATCCAACTCTCCGGCGGGAATAGCCTTCTCAAACGAACTTCCGTTGTATTCCATGTACTTCTCCTAAGCATCGAGAGTAGTTACGGAACCGAGTCTATAAGGCTCTTCAACGGATGAACCAGCATCTCGCCTTTGGTCTAGTGCCTGGTTTTCGGGACTTCCCCAGGTTGCTGCGGGGCTGCGCAGTGCGCACAAAACACCCGATCAGTTTCCTCACCGCAGCACTGACAGCGGTGAATCAATGCCGCTTGTTCAATCACATAGGTTGTCATAGCAGATATGGTGCCTACCGGCCGCAAGTCAGCGCACGAGTAGTGTGTACTCGTTTTTTACCCTTCCGGCACAGCAAACTACTTGGTTTCGAAAACGCCCAGCACCTCCGGGGCAGCGACCTCCCCGGCGGCAGAGCCAGAAGCAGGGGCGCCAGCAGACATGAGTGAAAGGCCCTGCGCTCCCCCGTCATCCTGCCGCCATTCGGCGTCAGCAAAAGTGGCGAAACAGCGCCGGCACGCATAGACGTCGCCACTGCCGTGCCGGGAAGCCCAGTGCGGCCCCGCCTGTTCACACCGGAAGCACGTCGCATCTGAGAAGGTCGCGCCCTCCGAATCCCGCTTGACTGTCACGCGAGAATCCTAAGGGACATCGTGCCCGAACGAACAGACCCCAAGGGATGCTCCCCAACGCTGGTCGTCGGAACTGGTCCTACTGCTTCCCGTACTTCTTATGTACCGCCTGCTTGCTGACTCCGAGGCAAAGTGCGATCGCCTCCCACGACAAACCAGCCTGTCTGGCTGCACGTACAAGGGAAGCCTCGGCCCTGCCAACTTCCTTGTGAAGTTCAGCGACGGCGTATAGCGCCTCCGCGGGCCCCATGCCGTCCATTGATCCAACAAGTGTTTTCATTCTGTCCACCTCCATGGCGTCAACCATAGTTGACGTCATGGTCATCGTCAACCTACATTGACGGCAACCCAAGAGACCTAAGTGCCCTCGAAGGCCCTGTACATAATGCGCTGCGGGCCGGAGTTCCCGCCCAGGTAGCGCCCAGTGTCCACAAAACCAGCCTTTGCATAAGCCGCAATGGCAGCGGGGTTACGCTCGTTGACGGAAAGCACGACGCCGGCCTGGCCGCCGCCCTGCCTGGCCGTCAGTTTGCGGGCTTCCCCCACTGCAGCCCTTGCCGCCAGAGCCCCGAGGCCCTGGCCTTGGGATTTCGAGTCGATGAGGAAACCCCTGAGAAGCCACGCGGAATCGTCGTCCTGCCATCCAGCCAGGCGCGCAGCTCCACTTTGCAGGGTCAGGACTCCCACACCCACCCCGTTGGCCTCGATCACATAGGGAGAGCGGGATTCCTCTTCAAGACTGATCAGCATCATGCGAAGCGGGTCGCCGACGAAGTCCGTTTGATTCGCCGCCACGGCCATTTCGGCCACCGCCCCCAAGTGGATGGCGCGCGCGTCATCGTCCAGCATCTTGAGCGGTATAAGCCAAACGCCCGCCAACGCGCGACCATCACGAGGGACGAGATTCAGCTCCAGGTCATCATCGGGCATTCCAGTCCTCAGTTGCCGTAGAACTCTTTTTCGAAGACAGCCCGGGCGCGGCGGCTCAGGCGCAAATAGTCCTCCTCGAACTGACCTGCGGCTCCCGGCGCATAGCCACACCAGCGTGCCACAGCTTCAAGGTCCCTCCGCGACGATGGAAGTACATCCGAGGCCCGGCCTGTCACGATGACGTTTGCCGAGCGGATGCGACTGGCGAGCTTCCACGCCTCCCGTAAGAGTCCGGCGTCGTCCTTGCCAAGAAGGCCAAGGTTCTCGGCCGCGGCAAGTGCCTCCAAGGTAGACGTAGTGCGCAACGCAGGCTGCTTGCCCGCATGCTGCAACTGGATGAGCTGGACAAGCCATTCGACATCGCTCAATCCACCGCGGCCAAGCTTCACGTGGCGGGCCGGATCAGCCCCACGAGGCAGCCGCTCCGATTCCACGCGGGCCTTGATGCGCCGGATTTCCCTGACATCCTGTTCGGAGAGCTCAGCCGGGTAGCGGATGGGATCAATAAGCCGAAGGAAGTCCACTGCCAAATCGTCTGAACCGGCCATGGGACGCGCCCGCAGCAGCGCCTGAGCTTCCCATATCAATGACCACCGGCGGTAGTACTCGGCATAGGACTCCAAGGACCGGACCATGGCGCCGTTCTTGCCTTCGGGCCGCAGGTCCGCATCCACCATCAACACCCGCTCGGCCATGATTGCGGGCTTGAGCGGCTGGGTAAGAAGACTGGAGACTTTGGCGACGATCGCCGTCGCCTGCTCCTGCGCTTCCTCATCACTGAATCCAGGCCGGGCGCGGTGAACGTACATGACGTCAGCGTCAGAGCCGTAGCCGATTTCGCGGCCACCCTGCCGGCCCATCGCTACCACCAGAACCTCGGTTTTCAGAGGCTCGGACTGGGTAGCTATGGCTTCTGCCACATGCAGGGCTCCGAGCACGGCCGCCCGGTCTGTTTCGGCCAACGCCAGTCCCACTGCGTCCTGGTCAAGCAAACCCGCACTATCGGCAATCGCGATCCGCAGAATCTCCCGCCGACGGATCAACCGGATCAGGCGCATGGCACTCTCCGGATCCGGATGCCGGGACAATTTGGACCGTATTTCCTGCCATTGCGCCTCAAAGGAGATGGGAGCCAGGTCCTTGTCGCTGCCAAGCCACGCCACGGACTCCGGTGAAACTTCCAGGAGGTCCGAAATGAGCCTGGAATTGGCAAGTACCTGGCAGAGGCGTTCGGCTGCCGCCTGGGAATCACGAAGCATCCCCAGATACCAGTGTGTGGTGCCCAACGCTTCGCTGACTCTTCGGAATGCAAGGAGCCCGGCATCGGGGTCCACGCCTTCGGCAAGCCAGCCAAGAAGAATGGGCAACAGTTGCCGCTGCAGCGCCGCACGTCGGCTGACACCGGCAGTCAGCGCCTCAATGTGACGCAGTGCGCCCTTGGGATCGAGGTAGCCGAGGGCGGCAAGACGGCCCTGGGCTGCTTCCGGGCTCAGTTTGGCGTCTTCGCTGCTGAGTTTGGCGGCGGTATTGAGGAGCGGCCGGTAGAAAATACGCTCGTGCAGTTCCCGAACAGACCGCTTGGTCTTCTGCCAGGTCGCCATCAGCTGGTCAGGATGGGGGCGTTCGAGCGAGAAGGGCCCCAGGACAGCCTTTGCCAACACCCGTTGGGCATCTTCCGCGGTTGGCATGAGGTGCGTCCGGCGCAACTGGAACAATTGAATTCGGTGCTCCAGAAGCCGGAGATAGCGGTACGCGTTATCGAAACCGGCGGCGTCGGCACGTCCGATGTAGCCGCCGGCGGACAATGCCTCGATGGCCGAAGTGGTGTCGCGGCAGCGAAGAGACTCGTCCGACTTGCCGTGAACCAGCTGCAACAACTGCACGGTGAATTCGACGTCGCGAAGCCCGCCGCGGCCAAGTTTGATCTGCCGCTGTTCCTCGGCGGCCGGAATGTAGTCCGTGACCCGGCGCCTCATGGCCTGGACGGACTCGACGAAGCCATCACGGCCGGCGGAAGCCCACACGAGCGGCTCAACGGCCTTTTCATAGCGCTGGCCCAGTTCCCTGTCGCCGGCAATCGTGCGGGCCTTCAGCAACGCCTGGAATTCCCAGCTCTCAGCCCATCGGGCGTAGTAGCTCAGATGCGAAGGGAGGGTCCGCACCAACGGCCCGGATTTTCCTTCAGGGCGGAGGTTCGGGTCCACTTCCCACAAACCCGGCTCGGGTGCGGAGGAGGAAATCGCCCGCGAGATGCCCGATGCCAGGGCGGTCCCGATAGTCGCTGCGCGGGCGTCGTCAAGCTCCTCTGCCTCGATGACGTAAATAACATCGACGTCGGAAATGTAGTTCAGCTCGCGGGCGCCACATTTGCCCATGCCAATGACAGCGAGTCCGACGTCGGCGACCTCCGAGGCATCGAACTGGGCCGCCGCCTCGGCCCGGGAAACGGCAAGGGCGGCTTCAATGGCCGCACCAGCGAGGTCTGCAAGCTCTGCACCCACGGCGGGCATGAAGTCTTGCGGCGACGCAGCGCAGAGGTCCTTGATGGCAAGCTCCGTCAGGCCGCGGCGGTACGCCGTCCGCAAGGCCGCGTACGCCGGAAGCCCCGTCAACCCGGCCACCGGGCGCTGCGCACCTGGCTCGGCCTTGACCGAACGAAGCAGCAGGGACCTGAGTTCTTCGCTTGATGCCGGGAGTGGCTCCGGGCTTACCCGGGCGTCGAAAACGTCCAGGTGCTCCGGCCTGCGCATGAGGAACTCACCCAGCGCCTCCGATGCCCCCAACAGCCGGTACAGGGATTCGCTCGTGTCCGGGTCAGCGCCCGCCAACTTCTTGAGGCCGGGGTTCTTCTCAATCAGCCGGACGAGTGACTGCAACGCTGTATCCGGGCTCGCCGCCAAGGAGAGCCCGGCGAACAGGGCATCCTGTTCGATGCCTTCCAGTTCGGGGGCAGCAAGAAAGCGCTCGCCCTTTTCCAGGTCGCTGAATCCGGCTGAGATGAGCCGACGTGCAAGGCTCATTGGCCCTGCCTACAGAATGCCGAGGTTGCGCTGCAGCTCGTACGGCGTGACCTGGAGACGGTAGTCCTGCCATTCCGCGCGCTTGTTGCGCAGGAAGTGTTCGAAGACCTGCTCACCCAGGATCTGGGCCACCAGCTCCGATTCCTCCATGGCACGGATGGCATCGTGGAGGCTGGCCGGCAGCGGAGCGTGGCCCATGGCTTTGCGCTCCGCGGTGGTCAGCGACCAAACGTCATCTTCGGCAGCTGCCGGAAGTTCGTAGCCTTCCTCGATACCCTTCAAACCGGCTCCCAGAAGGACGGCGTAGGCCAGGTACGGGTTGGTTGCGGAGTCGATGCCGCGGTACTCGATGCGCGCCGACTGGCCCTTGCCGGGCTTGTACAACGGCACACGCACCAACGCGGAGCGGTTGTTGTGGCCCCAGCTCAGATAGCTCGGTGCCTCACCGCCGCCCCAGAGCCGCTTATAGGAGTTCACGAACTGATTCGTAACCGCGGTGAATTCCGGTGCGTGCTTGAGGATACCGGCAATGAACTGTCGGGCAGTCTTGGACAGCTGGAACTCCGCACCGGCTTCAAAGAATGCGTTGGTGTCCCCCTCGAAGAGCGAGAAGTGTGTGTGCATTCCAGAACCGGGGTGGTCCGTGAACGGCTTGGGCATGAACGTGGCATATGTGCCCTGCTGCAGGGCCACTTCCTTGATGACAGTGCGGAAGGTCATGATGTTGTCCGCAGTCTGCAGGGCATCCGCGTAGCGCAGGTCAATTTCGTTCTGGCCTGGACCGCCCTCGTGGTGGCTGAACTCCACCGAGATACCTACGGATTCCAGCATGGTCACGGCGGTACGCCGGAAGTCCTGCGCAACACCACCCGGGACGTGGTCGAAGTAGCCGCCTTCGTCAACAGGGACCGGCGCACCGTTGGGGCCAAGCTCCTTTGACTTGAGCAGGTAGAACTCGATTTCAGGGTGCGTGTAGCAGGTGAAACCCATGTCCGCGGCCTTGGCAAGGGTCCGCTTGAGGACGTTCCGGGGGTCTGCTGCCGAGGGTTCCCCGTCCGGCGTCAGGACGTCGCAGAACATCCTGGACGTTTGTTCGGTCTCACCGCGCCAAGGCAGGATCTGGAAGGTTGAGGGGTCAGGCTGTGCCAGCATGTCGGATTCAAAAACCCGCGCAAGGCCTTCGATCGCTGAACCATCGAATCCCAGGCCCTCTTCGAAGGCACCTTCAACTTCTGCCGGCGCAAGAGCCACAGACTTCAGTGAACCCACGACGTCGGTGAACCACAAGCGTACGAAGCGCACGTCACGCTCTTCGATCGTCCGCAGAACGAACTCTTGCTGGCGGTCCATAGGGCCTCTTTTCCGGTTCGGTGTCCATGCCGCAGTTCCCATCATTGAAGCCACGGCAGCTCAGACTTCACTCTACTAAGCATTCGGTGCGAATGCCGCCGCAGTAGCTGCGCGTAACACAGCGTTTACAAACAGTGACCCTTGACACTCTGCTGGCAGGCGTCGCCGGCACGGCTTAGGCTCTATCCATGGCCCCAAGCAACCTCCCTGAGTCCACCACGCCCGCCGAAGTCCCCGCGCCCTATGGCAACGGTCCGGCGGCTGCAGTCCAGGCACCGTCAACGGGCGCCAAGAAACAGGTCAGCAGGGTGCGCATCCATCACCTTCAGCAGGCCAAGGACAACGGCGAACACTTCGCTATGCTCACCGCCTACGAGCAATACACCGCTGAGATCTTCGACCAAGCAGGGATCGAAGTCCTCCTGGTGGGTGACTCCGCGTCAAACAACGTCTTCGGCAACGAGACCAGCCTTCCCGTCACTGTGGACGAGCTGCTGCCCCTATGCCGGGCAGTAAGCCGTTCAGCCAAGCGCGCCCTGGTCCTGGCTGACCTGCCGTTTGGCAGCTACGAGGTTTCAACCGAGCAGGCAGTCGCCACCGGCGTGCGTTTCCTCAAGGAAGGATTGGCCCACGCGGTCAAAATCGAAGGCTCTGCATACTACGCGGAGACTGTGAAGGCCATGGTCCAGGCAGGCATTCCTGTCATGGCCCACATTGGATTCACTCCCCAAAGTGAACACTCCCTGGGTGGCTACCGGGTCCAAGGCAGGGGCGATGACGCCCAACGGCTGATCGAGGACGCAGTGGCGTTGCAGGACGCAGGCGCCTTCAGCGTCCTCATGGAAATGGTGCCCGCGGATACCGCTGCTGCCGTCGATGCCGCGTTGCGCGTACCGACGGTAGGCATCGGAGCCGGCAAGAGCACCACCGGCCAAGTGCTGGTCTGGCAGGACATGGCCGGACTGCGAGGGGGCAAGATGGCGAAGTTCGTCAAGCAGTATGCAGACCTTCGCACGACGCTCACGGATGCCGCCGCAGCCTTTGGAGAGGACGTCAGGTCCGGAGGATTCCCCGGACCTGAGCATTCCTTCTAAGGTGTTCCGGGCCTTCTAAGATGTCCCGGGTGCCCTAGTCATCGTCCTGGGCGTCCCAGGCATCGTTGCGTTGCTTGACCTTTTCCAGCGCGTGCTCGGCTTCTTCCCTGGTCTTGTAAGGACCAATCAGCTGTGTCCAATCGGACATGGCGTCCTCTTCGATCTCATGCGTCTTGACGTTGTACCAGTACTCCGTCACGTCTCCTCCTCGTCCCGTTTGCCCTCAAACGCGTAACGTTGGCGGAGTCACGTGGGCCCAGCCGCGCTTTGTTACTTGCGTCTCTTGTGTGCCTTATATGATCAATCTATGCCTTCTCTTGCTTCGACCGCACCCATCGGCACGCTCACTCCGGGAATCATCAGCCCCGAACGGCCCGTCCCGGCGTCGATCCCCCGCCCCGAGTACGTCGGCAAGAAGGCACCCAGCAAGTTCACCGGCTCCGAAGTGAAGTCTGCGGAGACCATCGAGAAGATCCGTATCGCCAGCAGGATTGCTGCCCAGGCCATCGTTGAAGTTGGCAAGCACATCCAGCCCGGCGTGACGACGGACCAGTTGGACAAGATTGGGCACGAGTTCCTTGTGGACCACAATGCCTACCCGTCCACGCTGGGCTACCGGGGCTTCCCGAAGTCTCTCTGCTCTTCCCTCAATGAAGTTATCTGCCACGGCATCCCCGATTCCACGGTGGTTCAGGATGGGGACATCCTGAACATTGACATCACCGCATTCATCGGTGGAGTGCATGGAGATACCAATTACACTTTCCTGGTTGGCGACGTGGACGAGGAATCCCGTTTGCTGGTTGAGCGTACGCAGGAGTCGCTCAACCGCGCCATCAAGGCCGTGGCCCCCGGCCGCGAAATCAACGTAATCGGCCGCGCGATCCAGTCCTACGCCAAGCGCTTCGGCTATGGCGTGGTACGGGATTTCACTGGCCACGGTGTTGGTGAGGCGTTCCACACGGGCCTCATCATTCCGCATTACGACGCAGCCCCGGCGTACAACACCGTGATCGAGGCAGGCATGGTCTTCACCATCGAACCCATGCTGACCCTTGGCACGATCGAATGGGATATGTGGTCCGACGACTGGACCGTCGTTACCAGGGACCACAAGCGCACGGCCCAATTCGAGCACACCCTGCTGGTCACCGAGACCGGCGCGGAAATCCTGACCCTTCCCTAGCTTTCCGGAAGGTCCATCGCAGCCCCGGGCGGCTGCGCCATGCCCACCCCTCCTGCCATGATCGGAATTGCATTGTCCAAGAAGGATGAGAAGACCCACAAGAACGCTCCGCTGATCGGAATCGACATCGGCGGCACGGGTATCAAAGGCGGCATCGTCGACCTCAAGAAGGGCAAGCTGATCGGCGAACGCTTCCGGGTTCCCACGCCGCAGCCAGCCACCCCCGAAGCAGTTGCCGAAGTTGTGGCAGAAATCGTCGAAGAACTGTCCAGCCGCCCTGACGCTCCTGCGGCGGATTCCCCTGTGGGTGTCACCTTCCCGGGCATCATCCAGCACGGTGTGGTCAACTCTGCCGCAAATGTGGACAAGTCCTGGCTGGGCACCGACATCGACAAGAAGTTTACTGAGCGACTGGGCCGACCCGTCGAAGTCATCAACGATGCCGACGCCGCCGGTCTCGCAGAGGCCCGCTACGGCGCGGGTGAGGGCGTGGACGGCACCGTCCTGGTCATCACGCTCGGAACCGGAATCGGCTCCGCCTTCATCTTCAACGGTCAATTGGTTCCCAACGCCGAGCTAGGCCACCTTGAGGTGGACGGATTCGACGCCGAAACCAAGGCATCAGCCGTGGCGCGCGAACGCGATGGCTTGAGCTGGGACGAGTACGGCGTCCTGCTTAACCGCTACCTGCAGCACGTCGAGTTCCTGTTCTCCCCCGAACTTTTCATCATCGGTGGCGGCATCTCCAAGCGTTCGGATGAATACTTCCCGCACCTGCAATTGCGCACCAACATTGTCACCGCCAAGTTGAAGAACGACGCCGGCATTGTCGGTGCCGCCCTTGAAGTCGCCTTGCACCACAAGCTGGCAAAGTAACCGGTACCCCGTGATCGACAACGACGCCGTACGTGAAACCGCAATCGTCACCGGCGCCAGCCGGGGCATTGGAGCAGCCGTAGCGCTTGCTGCCGCCCGGAAAGGGTACGGCGTCGTCGTCAACTACTCCTCGGACGCCCCCGGCGCCGATGACGTTGTGGGGAAGATCCTCGCCGAAGGGGGTCAGGCGATGGCCGTGCAGGCCGACGTCAGCCAGCCCGCCGACGTCGGGCGTTTGTTCGACGCGGCCGCCGCATGGGGTCCCGTAACAGCGGTCATCAACAACGCGGCCATCACGGGCAACCTGATTGGAACACTGGCGGAGGTCCCTGCCGCGATAGTGCAGCGCGTCATGGACGTGAACGTCTCCGGCATGATCTTCATGTGCCAGGAAGCTGTCCGCAGACTCTCTACCGACCACGGCGGTCCGGGTGGTTCCGTCATCAACATTTCATCGACAGCAACAAAGGCCGGTTCCCCCGGCACCTGGGTTCACTACGCGGCGTCGAAAGGTGCCGTGGACGTTCTGACGGTTGGCCTGGCAGCGGAAGTGGCCAAGCAGGGCATTCGCGTCAATGCCGTCGCTCCCGGCAGCACGAACACCGGACTCCACGCAGCTGCAGGAATGCCCGACCGCGTGGAGAGGCTCAATCCAACCATTCCCATGGGCCGGGGCGCTGAACCTGAAGAGGTGGCCGCGGCTGTGATGTGGTTAATGTCCGGCGAGGCCGGCTACATTACTGGGGCAGTCCTCCCAGTATCCGGCGGCCGCTAGAGCTGGCTTTTCCCGGAGCCTTTGGCTTCCTTGGCGCCGGCTTTCGCGTGGGCCTCGGCCTCATGCCGGAGCAAGGATATGGCGGATTCGAAGTCTTCGAGCGACTCGAATGCCTGATAGACGCTGGCGAACCGCAGGTACGCCACCTCATCCAGTTTCCGCAGTGGACCGAGAATGGCCAGGCCTACTTCGTGGGCGTCGATTTCGGCGGCACCCGAGGAGCGGATGTTCTCCTCGACTTCCTGCGCCAGCATGGCGAGATCGTCTTCGGTGACAGGGCGGCCCTGGCACGCTTTGCGGACGCCGCTGATGAC
Source organism: Arthrobacter sp. StoSoilA2 (assembly GCF_019977195.1). NCBI lineage: Bacteria > Bacillati > Actinomycetota > Actinomycetes > Micrococcales > Micrococcaceae > Arthrobacter > Arthrobacter sp. StoSoilA2. The sequence goes on along the minus strand of NZ_AP024643.1, from coordinate 1,916,200 downwards.
TTTGATGCGGCTGAACGGCTCCCCGACTCCTGAACGCTTGATGACGGACAGGCTGGTGGTTTCCACCGTGGTGAAGCGTCGCCCGCATTCAGGGCATTGCCGGCGGCGCCGGATGGAAGTTCCGTCGTCAGCCATGCGGCTGTCGACGACGCGCGAGTCAGGATTCCGGCAGAACGGACAGTACACGCTGGGCCTCCCTGATCAGCTCCGGCCCACGTCCGACCGGCAGGTGCCGGAAACGCAAAGGTGCCGGAAGATTCTCTTCCGGCACCAGTTTACGTTCGATGACACCCTAATGACAAGCTTGTAATTACTACATGTAGTGGTGTTGACCCGTACATGTTGTGGTCAGGTCGCCCCGGGCACCTGCGGTCTTCGACGTCAGCTTCGACCGCTGAAGCGGATCCTGACCGCATCCCCATGGCCCGGAAGATCCTCCGCGCAGGCCAAACTCACGATGTGGCCACTGACCTGCTCCAGAGCCGCACGGCTGTAGTTGATGACCTGCACTGCGCGCAGGAAGGTGGTGACGTTCAGCCCCGAGGAGAAGGCAGCCGTACCGCTCGTGGGCAGGACGTGATTGGACCCGGCACAATAGTCGCCGAGGCTCACAGGGCTGTAGTCCCCCACGAAAATGGCGCCCGCGTTGCGGATCCGCGCCGCCACGGCCGGTGCATCCGCCGTCATGATTTCAAGGTGCTCAGCGGCATAGGCGTTGCACACCGCAATCCCCTGTTCCAGGTCATCCACCAGCACTACACCCGATTGTGGACCGGAAAGTGCCTCAAGGACACGTGCGCTGTGCTTCGTGGCCGCTGCCTGCCGTGCCAATTCACCCACGACGGCGTCCGCCAGGTCTGCGGAGTCCGTCACCAGGACAGAGGCGGCTTTGGGATCGTGCTCGGCCTGGCTGATGAGGTCGGCAGCCACCAGCGCGGGGTGGGCAGTGGAATCGGCCAGGATAGCGATCTCGGTAGTTCCTGCCTCGGAGTCGATGCCAACGACTCCCTTCACCAGCCTCTTGGCAGTGGCGACGAAGATATTGCCGGGCCCCGTGACGAGATCCACGGGCTCGATGGGAGGTACGCCCTCCGAACCGGGGATGCCGTAGGCAAACGAAATGACTGCCTGGGCACCGCCAATTGCATAGACCTCATCGATTCCCAGCAGCGCTGCCGCGGCAAGGATGGTGGGGTGCGGGAGTCCACCGAAGTCCTTTTGGGGCGGCGACGCCAGGGCGATGGATTCGACACCTGCAGCAACGGCGGGAACAACGTTCATGATCACCGAGGATGCCAGGGGCGCCAGACCACCGGGGACATACAACCCAACACGGCCCACGGGAATCCAGTTCTGGCTGACAACCGCGCCATCAGCCAAAGCGACGTCAACATTGGCTGGACGCTGCTGGTCGGCGAATTGCCTTGCCCGGCTGATCGACTCTTCCAGCGCGGCGCGGACAGTCGGATCAATGTCGGCCAGGGCCTTGGCAAGTGCCTCCGCCGGTACACGCGGGTGGGACTGTTCAACGCCGTCGAAATTCCTTGCAAGTTCCGCCAGAGCGGCAAAACCGCGGCTGCGGACGGCTCCCATGATGTCCAGGACCTTCTGCTCCGCGTCCGCCATCGTCTGATGCTTCGCCCTGGGTACCGCAGCGCGCAGCTCAGCCAGTGAGAGGTGGCGGCCGCGGAAATCGATACTGCGGAAATTCAAGGAGGCAGCGGCAGGGGCGGAAGTATCCGAAGAAGTGGTCACCCGGCTATTTTACGGGCTTCCTGGAAAGAACCCCGAACAGCGCAAGTACGAACGTCACGAAGGCGACAGCACCGGGCCACAGGAAGAGGACGGCGTAGGAACGAAGGGTGAAACCGTAGTCCGCGCCCAGGGAAGGGTCCGGAGCGGGGCCCCATAGCTGCGCCGCAACCAAGCCAACCACCCAGGCAATCGCTGCGCCGGCAGCGCCCCCTGCCAGCGCCAACGCCAACCGCCTGCCGGCCCCGCTCCCCTGGAGCTTTCCGTCGAGAATGAGGCCCGTGACACACCCGGCCACCAGCATCAGCCCGGCAAGGACCAGGTCGCGCGGCAACCACGAATCAGGGCTGGCAGGATTTGCCAGTTCGGGGTTGCCCGATACCAGGTTTCCCCCGCCCGGCGCCAGGATCCACCAGAGAACGCCTACGGCTACCCCCGCCGCCGCAGGTAGGACAAGCCACAGGGCGTCCCGCGAACGCCAGGGAGTTGCGGCGTCGGGTTGGGTTTCCGCGGGAACGTGCACAGTGGGCTGAGTCATGGAACTCACATTAACAAAGGTTCACGTGTGCTCATTAAAATGGGGAGGTGGGGCACAGGGAGGAATACCCTGAGAGAAAGACGCCCCCAACCCCAGTTCCAGGAGATTCATCAACGTGGCAAGCGAACTATCCGGCTTCGAAAAGACGTTCAGGGAAATGTTTCGCCGCCATGCCGCCGGGGTGGCCATCATCACAGCAAACCTGAATGGCAAGCCCTTCGGCTTCACCGCCACCTCCGTTGCGTCCCTGTCCGCCGAACCGCCGCGTTTCACCTTCAACATGGCCCGAAGCTCAAGCTCCTGGCCGGCCATTGCCAATGCCAGCTACATTGGCGTGCACATGCTCGGACTGGAGAACCAGGCGCTGGCAGATCGTTTCGCCAAGACGCGGGACCGCTTCGAGGGAGACCACTGGGAGCCAGGTCCGTACGAAGTCCCCATTCTCAAGGACGTCGCAGGTTGGCTGGTGGGAAAGATCCAAATGCGGTTGTCGTTTGAGAACAACGCCGTTGTGGTCGTGGAGGTCGTGGACGGCCAGGTGGGCGACGACGGCGCTCCCCTGCTCTATCACGGTGGCGGCTACAGCCAGCCGAGGCCGCTGGACTACGAAATCTAGCCTCCTCCACGATTCCGGCCATCCAGTGCGCTAATTATCCAGGCAGGCCGGACCCAACAGGACTTTCAGGTCGCCAAAGAGCGATGGGCTGGGGTTGACTCGCATATGCACGGGAAGCCCCATGACCTCAACCTTGGTGTCCCCCATGAGCTTGAGCCGGACCTCTGAGTTGCCCCGATGTGTCCGCAGCACATCCCGAAGGTCAGTAACCACCGCCTCGGTGGCCTTGAACGTCGGAATCGTGATCACCACCGGTCCGTTCACGCTCTCACTGAGGTCCGGCACCGAGAGTTCCATGCAGTTCAGCGTCACGGCGCCATCGTCCCTGCGCTGCAGGCGCCCCTTGACCACCACGATCAGGTCTTCAGCCAGGACGGAGGCGATCGGACCGTACACCTGGCCGAAGAACATGACCTCCATGGAGCCGCCCAGGTCTTCAATCTCGGCACGGGCGTAGGCGTTGCCACTGGCTTTGGCGATCCTGCGGCTCAACGAGGTGATCATGCCCGCGATGGTGACTATCGCGCCGTCGTGCGGTCCGTCCTCGGCGATGATAGAGGTAATGGACTGCTCCGCATGCTGGCTGAGGACGCCTTCCAAGCCCTGCAAGGGGTGATCCGAAACATAGAGACCGAGCATGTCGCGCTCGAAGGACAGCTTGTCCTTCTTCTCCCATTCGGGAAGGTCCGGAATTTCCGTAGTCAGCGAAGCTTCAGGTTCCTGGTCCTCGAAGCCGGCGAAGAGGTCAAACTGGCCGATTGCCTCATTGCGCTTGAGGGTGATGACGGAGTCGATGGCTTCTTCGTGGATCATGGCCAAAGCACGGCGATGGTGTCCAAGCGAGTCGAAGGCACCGGCCTTGATCAAGGATTCGATCGTGCGCTTGTTGCAGACAACGGCAGGCACCTTCATCAGGAAGTCCTTGAACGATGTGTAGCTGCCCTCCGTGGCCCGCGCAGAGACCATGGCTTCCACCACGTTCACGCCGACGTTTCGGATGGCCCCCATGCCGAAGCGGATGTCCGTTCCCACAGGGGTGAAGTTCAACGAGGATTCATTGACGTCCGGCGGAAGAACGGTAATGCCCATCCGGCGGCACTCGTTGAGATAGATCGCAGACTTGTCCTTGTCATCACCGACGGACGTCAGCAGGGCAGCCATGTACTCGGGCGCATAATGTGCCTTCAAGTAGGCAGTCCAGTAAGAAATGACCCCATAAGCGGCCGAGTGCGCTTTATTGAAGGCGTAGTCGGAGAACGGAAGCAGAATGTCCCAGAGCGTCTTGACGGCGGCCATGGAGTAGCCGTTGTCCTGCATGCCTTGGGAGAAGCCGGCGAACTGCTTGTCCAGCTCCGACTTCTTCTTCTTGCCCATGGCACGGCGCAGGATGTCGGCTTGGCCCAGCGAGTAGCCGGCAAGCTTCTGCGCCACCGCCATAACCTGTTCCTGGTACACGATCAGGCCGAATGTCCCACCCAGGATTTCCTTGAGCGGTTCTTCCAACTCCGGGTGGATGGGAATTACTTCCTGGATCCCGTTTTTACGCAGGGCGTAGTCGGTGTGGGCGTTGGCGCCCATGGGTCCAGGCCGGTACAGCGCAAGGACAGCGGAGATGTCTTCGAAGTTGTCAGGCTTCATGAGTTTGAGCAGGGACCGCATGGGCCCGCCGTCGAGCTGGAACACGCCCAAGGTGTCACCGCGCGCCAGGAGCTCGTAGGAGGCGGCGTCATCCAGTGCGAGGTTTTCCAGGTCCAGGTCGACACCGCGGTTCATCTTGATGTTTTCCAGGGCGTCGGAAATGATCGTGAGGTTCCGGAGGCCCAGGAAGTCCATCTTGATCAGGCCGAGGCCCTCGGACGTTGGGTAATCGAACTGGGTAATAACCTGGCCGTCCTGGAAACGGCGCATGATCGGAATGACATCGATGATGGGGTCCGAGGACATGATGACTCCGGCGGCATGGACACCCCATTGGCGTTTCAGGCCCTCAATGCCCAGCGCAGTCTCAAAGACCTTGGCAGCCTCGGGGTCCGTGGCGATCAGCTGGCGGAAATCTCCTGCTTCGCTGTAGCGCTTGGACTCCGGGTTCTGGATGTCGGCCAGTGGGATGTCCTTGGCCATGACGGCCGGCGGCAGGGCCTTGGTCAACTGCTCGCCCATGCTGAACGGGTAGCCAAGCACACGGGAGGAGTCCTTGAGCGCCTGCTTGGTCTTGATGGTTCCATACGTGACGATCATCGCCACGCGCTCGTCGCCGTACTTCTTCGTGACGTAGTCGATCACCTCGGAGCGGCGGCGATCATCGAAGTCGACGTCGAAGTCAGGCATCGAGACACGGTCCGGGTTGAGGAAGCGCTCGAAGATCAGGCCGTGCTGGAGCGGATCAAGGTCGGTAATACGCATGGCGTAGGCCACCATGGAGCCTGCACCGGAACCACGCCCCGGACCAACGCGGATCCCGTTGTTCTTGGCCCAGTTGATGAAGTCGGCCACCACGAGGAAGTACCCGGGGAAGCCCATCGAGGTGATGACCCCGAGTTCGTAGTCAGCCTGCTTGCGCACCTTGTCCGGCACGCCCTGCGGATAGCGGTAGGCCAGCCCCTTGTCCACTTCCTTGACCAGCCAGGAGGTTTCGTCCTCGCCCGGCGGGCAAGGAAAGCGCGGCATGTAGTTGGCGTCGGTGTTGAAGGACACCTCGCAACGTTCGGCAATGAGCAGCGTGTTATCGCAGGCATCCGGGTGATCACGGAAAAGCTCACGCATTTCCTGCGGGGATTTCAGGTAGTAGCCGCTGCCGGAGAAGGCAAACCTGGATCCGCCGTTGTCGTACGTGGGCTCAAGAAGCGTGGAACCGGACTGAATGGCCAGCAGTGCCTCGTGCGCCTTCGCATCGTGCTCGTGCGTGTAGTGGAGGTCGTTCGTGGCCACCAGGGGAAGGTTCAGGTCCTTGGCCAGGCGCAGGAGGTCCCCGGTGACGCGGCGTTCAATGTCCAGGCCATGGTCCATCAGCTCGCAGAAATAGTTCTCCGCGCCAAAGATGTCCCTGAACTCTGCCGCGGCCTCCAGCGCCTCGCGGTACTGGCCAAGCCGAAGGCGGGTCTGGACTTCGCCGGACGGGCATCCGGTAGTGGCAATAAGCCCCTCGGAGTACGTATTGAGCAATTCCCGGTCCAGGCGGGGCCACTTGCCAAAGACGGAATCCAATGAAGCAATGGACGAAGCCCGGAACAGGTTCCGCATGCCAACGTTGTTGTAGCTCAGAAGCGTCATGTGGGTGTAGGAACCACCACCGGAGACGTCGTCCTTGCGCTGGCTCTCATCCCCCCACCGGACACGTTCTTTGTCCCCCCGGGCCGTACCAGGGGTTACGTAGGCTTCTACACCGATGATCGGCTTGATGCCCTTGTCGGTGGCCTTGCGCCAAAAATCGAAGGCACCAAAGAGGTAGCCGTGATCAGTGGTGGCCAGGGCGGGCATCCCCAGGCGTTCGGTTTCATCGAACAGCTCACCCAGTCGGGCCGCTCCATCCAGCATGGAGTATTCGGTGTGGGTGTGCAGGTGGACGAACGAATCATTGCTGGAAGTCACCACGACAGTCTACCGTCCCGCCCCCGACAAAATGCGGAGCCCTTGGACCGGGCCGGCCCGGAACGGATGCCTAGGCTGAGCCCGTGGCCAGCAGGTCCAAGGCGTACTGAAGGTCCGCCGGGTAGTCGCTGGTGACTTCCACCCACTCGCCGGTCCGCGGGTGTGTGAAACCCAGTTGCCGGGCATGAAGCCACTGCCGGGTCAGTCCCAGGTTTGCTGCGAGACGGGGATCAGCACCATAGGTGAGATCGCCGGCGCAAGGGTGCCGCAATGCCGAGAAGTGGACCCTGATCTGGTGCGTGCGGCCGGTTTCCAGGTGCACCTCCACCAACGTAGCTTTACCAAAGGCTTCCAGGACCTCGTAGTGCGTCACTGAGGGCCGGCCGTCTTCGATCACCGCGAAGCGCCAGTCGTGGCCGGGGTGGCGGCCGATCGGGGCATCAATAGTGCCCTCCAGCGGATCCGGAAGTCCTTGGACAACCGCGTGGTAGACCTTGTCCACCGTGCGTTCCTTGAAAGCCCTCTTGAGGACCGTGTAGGCATGCTCGGTCTTGGCCACGACCATCACGCCGGAAGTGCCGACGTCGAGCCTGTGGACGATGCCCGCACGCTCGGGTGCTCCCGACGTCGAAATCCGGTAGCCCGCTCCAGCCAGGCCTCCGACCACCGTGGGCCCCACCCAACCAGGCGATGGATGCGCCGCCACTCCCACGGGTTTGTCGATGACAACGAATTCCTCGTCATCCAGCAGGATCTTCAGGCCTTCCACAACTTCCTCCACGACTTCCAAGGGATCCGGCCGCTCGGGAACCGTGACGTCCAGCACCGCGCCCGCAATGAGCTTTGCTGACTTGCCGAGAGCCGCACCGCCGCTGGTGACGTTTCCTTCGGCGATAAGCAGCGCCGCAGCAGAACGCGAAATGTCCAGCAACCTTGCAAGGCCGGCGTCAGCCCGCGCTCCTGCAAGGTCCTCAGGTACTACAACCGATTCACTCACCGACAGTCTCCCCGCTGGAGCCCGGAGCCGGCTTGGCTGGCTTCGCTGACTTCGGTGCGGCCACTTGCCGGGTGCCATCCATGCCCACCCCGCGCAGGGTCAGCAGGCAAATGATGACAACGCCCGACACCACAGCGGAGTCGGCGATGTTGAAGATCGCAAAGTTTGGTACCTGGATGAAATCCACTACATGGCCCATGGCGAAGGACGGTTCACGGAACAAGCGGTCGGTCAGGTTTCCCAATGCACCGCCAAGCAGCAGCCCAAGCGACAATGCCCACCAGGCGGAGCCGAGCCGTCGCAACTGCAAAAGGATGGCTACAGACACCCCGGCCATGACGATCGTGAAGATCCAAGTGACGTTCTCACCGATGGAAAAAGCTGCCCCTGAATTCCGGATGTAGTACCAGTGCAGCAGTGGTGGCAGCACTGGAATGCGCTCACCTTCTGTCATGGTGCTGGTCACCCAGAGCTTGGTGAGCTGGTCAAAGACATAGGCAAAAACCGCAAAGCCGGCAAAGAGCCAGAGCATTGCAGGACGCCATTTCCGGACGGGAAGTTCCGGCCGGGATGCGTCGTCGGTGAGGTCGTCGGTCATAGTGCTTTCGTTCGTGGAGCGTTGGGGCTGCTGTCAGGGTGTTAACAGCAAAAGCCGGTGGCAGAGGAGACCCCAGCCACCGGCTTTCAGAATACTTGCTAAACGTCAGCGGTTGCTTCGCCGACCTCAGGGGCAGCGACGGAACCACGGGCGTCGAGGTCGCGCAGCTGGCCCTCGATGTATGCCTTCAGGCGTGAGCGGTAGTCACGTTCGAAACCACGGAGCTGTTCAACCTTGCGCTCCAGGACCGAACGCTGTTGCTCAAGGGCACCAAGGATCTTACGGGACTTCTCCTGGGCGTCGTTGACCAGGCTGGAAGCCTCGATCTGCGCCTCAGCGATAATCTTTTCCTTCTGCTGCGCACCGTCGGCAACGTGCTTGTCGTGCATCTGCTGCGCCATGGCCAGCAGGCCTGCAGCGGACTCAGCGGTAGGCGTAACACCGTTGCTGGGAGCCGGTGCCTTGGCTGCGGCAGCCGCAGCGGCCTGCTCGGCTTCCTTCTTCTTGGCAGCCTCAGCAGCCTTCGCTTCGGCTTCCGCCTTGGCCTCGGCTTCCTTGTCCACCTTGGCCGGGGCAGGAACCTTCTCGACGACCGGAGCCGCAGCAGTTGCCGCGGGCACAGCCGAGCCAGCTTCGCCGAGCTTCTTGCGAAGTTCGTCGTTCTCCTGGTTCAGGCGGCGCAGCTCAACCACGATCTCGTCGAGGAAGTCATCTACCTCGTCCTGGTCGTAGCCTTCGCGGAACTTGGTCGGCTGAAAGCGCTTGTTGACAACGTCTTCTGGCGTCAAAGCCATCTGGTCACCTCGTTGGTCTAGTTAGTCAGTAGGCCTTCCGGCCGTTCAAAACTACGGTACCTAAATATCATCTGGTTCCTCCAATTCAACACCATCGTGTTGAATTGGAGAATTTGCGGCCTTCAGACCCATCGCGAGCCCCCGGTTCCGCGGTACAGCATCACTGCGCAGCTACGCCAGGCTACTGCTCACCGCCATGGCAATGCTCACGGCGATAATCAGGATCAGGAAGCCCAGGTCCAGGGAGATTCCACCCAGCTGCAGTGGAGGTATCAACCTGCGAAGCCTCCTCAGTGGCGGGTCTGTCACCGAGTAGACAACATGGGCTGTTACCAACGCCACACCGCGGGGACGCCATTGACGGGCGAACATCTGAACCCATTCGAAGATCAGCCTGATGATAAGGGCAATGAAAAACAGCAACAACACAATATAGATAAGGCCGAAAACAATGCCCACGAGTTAGCTCAGATCTCCCACTTGTTCCGGAATGCCGATCGGTCCTTACTATTGCAACACAGATGCCAGGCAGGTTGACCCGCCTGGCATCATCGTAGCGATCGTTCTTAGCTCTGGTTGAAGAAGCTGGCCTGCGTTTCGCTGGCCTTCTTGTCGTCCCCGATGACTTCAACATACGACGGCGACAACAGGAAGACCTTGTTGGTCACCCTCTCGATGCTGCCATGGAGGCCAAAGACCAAACCGGCCGAGAAATCCACCAAACGCTTGGCATCTGCCTCGCCCATATCGGTGACGTTCATGATCACGGGAATGCCATCCCGGAAGCTTTCGCCAATAATCTTGGCGTCGTTATAGGAACGCGGATGGACTGTGGTGATCTGCCTCAAACCCGAGGCATCTTCGCGGCTCGACGCCGCACGCTTAATGGGTGTCACGGGTGCGCGGTATTCCTCTTCGGCGTCAACAGTGGGCATTTCACGGACAACTTCCCGGACGGGTGCAGGCGCTCGGCGCTCTTCCCGGTCCTGTGCCTGGGGGCGTTCTTCGTCGTGGTGCGCGACGGCCTGCTCAGATTCGTAGTGTTCATCGCCGTCGGCGAGCCCAAGATAGATCATTGTCTTGCGCAGAGCGCCAGCCATGGTGCACTCCTATCGTTTCTGCAGTAGGCGGGCCGCCATGACTTGACATATTGGAACCCCGGCCCGTCATTCCAATACTTTGACGCTACCCCACGGCCGGACGCGAACCGAGAATATCGGAGCCAATTCTCAGGTGTGTCGCCCCAAACTTGATAGCGGCCTCAAGGTCCTGGCTCATCCCCGCTGATATCCCTGAAGCAGCCGGATGATTGGTCCTAAGTTCTGCGGAAACACCCGCAAGCCGCTCAAAGGCCGCTTCAGGATCTGCACCCAGCGGGGCCACAGCCATCACCCCGGCGAGCCACAGTCCTGGCGCAGAAGCGATCATTGCCGCCAGGGATTCCACTTCCGTGGGCCGCGCCCCACCACGGTGCGCCCCGGCGTCGTCATCCAAACTGACTTGGATGTAGCACTCAAGGTCATTCCGCCCTGTGGCGTCCCGTTCCCGGGCGACTGCCTTTTCAAGTGCCTCAATCACCTGGGGACGATCCACAGACTGCACCGAGTAGGCGTATTTAGCCACTGATTTCGCTTTTTTGCTCTGCAATTGGCCAATGAAATGCCATCGAACGTCCAGGTCCGTGAGTTCGGCGCTTTTGCCTGCAGCCTCCTGGTCCCGGTTCTCGCCGAAATCCCGGACACCCAGCGTGGATAGTCGCCGGACATCAGCTGCCGGGTGGAACTTGGTCACGACGATCAGCCCTGGCAGATCCACGCGTCCCGCCGCAGCCGTCGCCGCCGAAATCCGCGTCTGAACAATCTCAAGCCGCCGGGCGAGTTCAGTGGTGCGGGCATCAGAACCTGCAACGCCGGACACCGCGTTATCTTGCCCAAGGCTAGTCATGCGTCCACACCAAACCTGCGAATCGCCCGGTACGGGGATCCCGCCGGTAGGAATAAAGGGAGTCATTTTCCAGGGTGCATTCCCCTGAGTACTCAACGGTGACGCCTTCTTCGGCCAGCTGGGCGCGAACACCGGCGGGAAGGTCCAAAGCCGGCGTTCCCCACGATGTGCTCGACCAGGCGGCAGGTGCCACCCTGGCAACTTCTTCGCGAAGCTGCTCGGGAACCTCATAGCAGGAGCCGCAAATAGAGGGCCCCAGCCAGGCACTGATGTTCAGGGCACCGAGCATGCGCATCTCGTTGACGGTTGCCGGGACAACAGCGGAGGCTACGCCCGGCCGGCCTGCATGCGCAACAGCGATGACGGGACCGCGATCGCCTGCATCTCCAATGAGGACCACAGGAACACAGTCAGCCACCATGACCGACAATGGCTGGGCAGCCTGGCCAGCCGAAGGCACTGAGACCATTGCATCCGCGGTGGGACCGGGACCATAGCTCGAGATAAGCGCGACCTCATTGCCATGGACCTGGTCCATGTACTGAAAGCTACGGTTGCCCAGGCTTGCGGCATCGTCCAACCGGGAACGACGCGCACTCACATCCCCGGGGTTGTCCCCCACATGGAGGGCCAGGTTCCCGGCGCCTGTGTCCGTGAAGGCAACAGAAACGCCGGGCCGTACTTCATTGCGCCACCAAAACACGGGATATCGACTCTCGAAGCCCGCTTACTTCAGGAAATCGGGAACGTCGAGGTCATCCGAGCGGCTACCCGACAGGTCCGGCTCCACTACGGCCGGAAGGTCGACGTCGAAGCCGGAGTCCGCGGGGAGCGCCGACGGACGCTGCTGGCCCCAGTTGCTCAGGCCTGCGGCGCCGATGCCTGCAGTTGCATGCTGCGGCGCGTTTGCGTTGGAGGGAGCGGTACTCGGTGCAGCAGGACGCTCGGCGGGCACGGGGTTCTGCGCGGGACGCGACTGGTCCATGGACGGAGAGGTTGCCTTGACATCGTCGAACCCGGCGGCAATGACGGTGACGCGGGCTTCGTCGCCGAGGGCGTCGTCGATGACCGCACCGAAGATGATGTTCGCTTCCGGGTGCGCGACTTCCTGCACCAGGCGGGCTGCCTCGTTGATTTCGAACAGGCCGAGGTCTGAACCACCCTGGATGGACAGCAGCACGCCATGCGCGCCATCAATGGAGGCTTCCAGGAGTGGCGAGGCAATGGCCAGCTCGGCAGCTTTCACCGCGCGGTCTTCGCCACGTGCGGATCCGATACCCATGAGCGCGGAGCCCGCACCCTGCATGACAGATTTGACGTCGGCGAAGTCGAGGTTGATGAGGCCCGGGGTGGTGATGAGGTCCGTAATGCCCTGGACACCGGAGAGCAGTACCTGGTCAGCTGAGCGGAAAGCGTCCAGGACGGAGACGTTGCGATCGCTGATGGACAGGAGTCGGTCGTTGGGGATCACGATCAGGGTGTCAACTTCGTCACGCAGGGCATCGATACCTGCTTCGGCGGAGCCCGCACGACGGCGGCCCTCGAAAGTGAAGGGGCGGGTCACCACGCCAATGGTCAGCGCACCAAGGGAGCGGGCGATGCGCGCGACTACAGGGGCTCCACCAGTTCCGGTGCCACCACCTTCGCCGGCCGTCACGAAGACCATGTCAGCGCCGCGGAGAACTTCTTCGATCTCGTCAGCGTGGTCTTCAGCGGCCTGCTTGCCGACCTCGGGGTTGGCTCCGGCGCCGAGGCCGCGCGTAAGCTCACGACCGACGTCGAGCTTGACGTCGGCATCGCTCATGAGGAGCGCTTGCGCGTCAGTGTTGATGGCAATGAACTCGACGCCCCGGAGGCCGACCTCGATCATGCGGTTGACTGCGTTCACGCCACCGCCGCCGATGCCGACGACCTTGATGACGGCCAAGTAATTCTGCGGTGCTGCCACGTTTCGTGCCCCTTGCTTGTGTCCTATAGCGAAACTGATCGAGTCCAACTTGAATCCTTGGACCTTAACCCTCTAGTTGAAGGTTATAGTTATGTCAAGTAACTCTACTGCGACGGTATTTCCTCCGCTTCGCACATGCAATGACCGCTTGCGCGTGTCGCTTGATTGTCGCGAAATAAGGTCACCGAGGCCCGCAGGTTACGTGCTCAATGCTCTTTATTTGGTGAATGGATGCCGGGGCACGCTGACGTCGTAGACGTTCACGGGGACTTTGGGATCCGGCGGCATCTTCAGCAGTGCCTCAAGTGCCTTCGCCTTCAGTTCCTTGTCCTCGGCATTGCCCCACACTACCGTCTTTCCGTCCACCAGTTTTAGCTGGACGGCATCAGGCGACGCAGCAGATGCCGTGGACATCCTGGCCAGCACATCGGCCGGCAAAGTGTTCAGGACAGCCGCAATCGCTTTAAACAGCCCGGTGTTGGTGGCACCTGCACCGGCGTCGATCAGGGGCAGCGCCACCGCAGACTGATCCTGCGTGGCTCCCAGCTGAACACCATCCACATCCACCATCACAAACGTGTCACCCTGCTTCAACAGGGCCACCGGTACGCGCTCATTGACGTGCACCAGCAATTCCGACGGCGGCCTTGCCTCCACAGTTGCCGAACGTACCTGGACCAAGGGCTTCAGGAGCTCATTGACTTCCTGCCCGCTCACCTGCGGCAGCGGCTTGCCCTCCACGGCTGTCAAGGCCTTCTGCACGTCCTCAGGCGTCAGCAGCTTGGTTCCGTCCACCGTGATGGTCCGGACCGCGAGCACGGGTGAATAGATGGCACCCGTTATGAGCACCGCGACGAAAGCCGTAACGATGGCGAAAGTCCACAGCAGGAGCCGGCGCTTGCGTTTGCCCTTCGGCTCGGGAAAAGCAATGACATTGTCCGGGCTGTTTTTTGGAGAAGGCTCAACTGACCTCTGGGCGCTGATGACGCTTTCCGGGGAACCACCCGCCGGACGGCCCTTATTCTCCCGACCGGAATCTGCCGCGGGCCTGAAGGTTGGCTTGCGGGTGCTAGCCACCCAACGCCTCCACAATCACCGGGCCGTAGGTAGTGACATCTCCGGCTCCCACGGTCAGCACTATGTCACCCTCACAGGCGGCCGCCACAATGGCTTCCACAGCTTCGTCGCCGGAGACCAGTCGTCCCTGGGAGAGCCTGTCAGCAATCAGCGAACTGGTGACACCGGGGATGGGGTCTTCACGGGCAGGGTAGATGTCCAGGACCAACGCCGTGTCCGCAGCATCCAGCGCCGATGCAAACTCCGCAGCGAATTCCCGGGTCCGGGAAAACAAATGCGGCTGGAAGAGAACGTGGACTTTGTTGCCGCCAGCCACGGAGCGGGCTGCGGACAGGGCTGCACGCACTTCAGTTGGGTGGTGGGCGTAGTCGTCGTACACACGCACGCCCCTCCCCTGCCCCTTAAGTTCAAAGCGCCGGGACGCACCGGTGAAGTGTCCAAGTGCCGTAGCTGCCGTCTCTGGCGCTACGCCAAGCTCCAAGGCGACGGCGAATGCGGCTGCGGCGTTCAGGGCGTTGTGCCTTCCGGGGACCTGCAGGTTCAAAGTGTAGCTGGCTCCATCCACCGCTACCGACACATCACCCGGACCGCCATCGCCAAGCCGGATGTCGGCGTCGTGGCTTGTCCCGTACGTCAGCACACGCGTGGTTGCCTTGGCGGCTGTCCGCTCCGCCAACGCGCGGGCGCCGGGGTCGTCCGCACATGCCAGGAGGACTCCGTGGGGCGGCAGGAGCGCTGCGAAGTCATCGAAGGAGGCGAAAACAGCTTCCGCGGTTCCGTAGTGGTCCAGGTGGTCGGCTTCCACGTTGGTGACGACGGCGATGAGGGGACGGTAGTTGAGGAACGAGCCATCGGACTCGTCCGCTTCAGCCACGAAAATGTCCGAGGAACCGTGGGCCGCGTTGACCCCCAGCGCCGGGACGTTCGCGCCAATGGCAAACGACGGATCCAATCCTGCTTCCTTGAGCAGGACCGCAACCATGGACGTGGTGGTCGACTTGCCGTGGGTGCCGGCGATGGTAACAACCCTGTGGCCGCCCATGGTCGCAGCCAATGCCTCGGAACGATGCAGCACGGGCAATCCGGCCTCGCGGGCCGCCGACAACTCAGGATTGTCAGCACGGATTGCGGAGCCGGCAACAACAGTCTGGGCATCACCCAGATTGCCGGAGTCGTATCCCACTGCTATGCGGGCACCTGCTGCAGCCAGGTCATGCATGACCGGAAGGTCCTTGGCGTCAGTACCACTCACAGGAACACCGCGGGCCACCATGATCCGGGCGATGGCAGACATTCCCACCCCGCCGATGCCGATGAAGTGTACTCGTCCAAGGGACTCAAGTGGTGCAATCGCGTGCGTCATGCGGATACCGCTTCCAAGACAAGATCAGCCATGCGCTGATCGGCGTTTCTGATGCCAAGGGCCTCGGACCTGCGGGCCATTTCGTCCAGCCTCCCGCGATCCGATACGAGCGGAATGAGCTCTTCTTTGAGCCATTCCGGGGTGAAATCTTTGTCCTGGACCATCAGCGCTCCGCCGGCCTCCACCAGCGCGGCTGCATTAAGCGCTTGCTCACCATTGCCGATGGGCAGGGGCACGAACACCGCAGGAACCCCTACTGCTGCCACTTCGCTGACCGTTGCGGCTCCGGCACGGGCGAGCAGGATGTCGGCAGCAGCGTAGACATCCTCCATTCCGTCCACGTACTCCACCTGCCGGTACCCATCGGCGGCGAGGGTTCCGCCGTCGTTATCCAGGACTGCCTTGCCGGCACCGGTGATGTGCAGTGTTTGGATCCCCGCAGCTGCCAGCTCGGGCAGGGCGGCAGCCACAGCACGGTTGATGCTCAGGGCTCCGGAGGACCCACCAGTCACGATCAGGGCAGGACGGTCCGGATTGAGGCCCAGCGAAGCCTTGGCACCAGGCGCGGCCCCGGAGCGGTCCAGTCCCGAGATTGCCCGGCTCATGGGCATGCCCACATGGCGGGCGCCGCGAAGGCGCGTACCGGCAAACGCCACGGCAACATGGCGGCTGAACCGTGCACCTACGCGATTTGCGAGCCCAGCCTTCATGTTGGCCTCATGGATCACGATGGGCGTACCGCGCCTGCGGGCTGCCAGATACATGGGAGTGCAAACGTAGCCGCCCACGCCCACCAGGACATCTGCCTGGGCCTCATGGAGGATTCGTTCCGCTTGCTTGACGGCTCCCCGCAACCGTCCCGGAAGCTTCAGGAGATCCAGGGACGGTTTTCGTGGCAACGGGACCCGGTCAATCGTGGCGAGCTTGTACCCGGCCGCTGGGACAAGCCTGGTTTCCAGGCCCGACGGCGTGCCCACAGCCAGGATGGCAGCTTCCGGACGCTTTTCCTTGATTGCGTCCGCGATGGCCAGCAACGGACTGACATGGCCAGCCGTACCACCGCCTGCAAGCACGACGGACAAAGGCTTGGACGCGTGGGAGGAATCTGAAGTCATGAAGTGCTATTTACGCTTTCGTGCGGTCTTGGACAAACGACGCGGCAAGAGCCGGGGACGCTGTTGTGGTGGCAACTGTCCGCGGGCCAAGGACAACACTACGCCCACGCCGCACAGCGACATCACCAAGGCCGAGCCACCTGCAGAAATGAAAGGCAGCGGAACACCGATCACCGGAAGCAGCTGCGTCACCACTGCCATGTTCATGCTTGCCTGTCCCAGGAGCCACACCATGATGCCACCGGCGAGCGTGCGCTGGAACGGATCGGTCTGCCGTACAACGACACGGAAAATGGCGATGCCGAGGATGGCGAACAACACCAGGACCACCAAGGTGCCCACCAGGCCCAGTTCCTCGCCAATGATGGCAAAGATGAAGTCATTGTGGGCCTCTGGAAGCCAGTTGTACTTTTGCCGGCTCTGCCCCAGCCCAAGTCCGGTCCAACTGCCCTGGGCCAATCCGTACATGCCATTGGTGGACTGGTAGGTGAAGTCGGAATCTGCGGTGCAGGAATCCCCTGCCATGCCCAGCCAGGCCGTCACCCGGCAGATCCGGTTGGGACTGATGATTGTCATGGCTGTAGCACCAATGGCTCCGGCGACGCCGGCAATTGCCAGCATCTTTGTGGGAACCCCGGCAAAGTACAACCCTGCGGCGACGATGGCCATGACAACGATCGCGGTGCCCAGGTCATTGCCCACGAGGATCAGCCCAAGGACCAGGCCGGCCCCTGGGACCACCGGTATGATCACGTGCATCCAGCGGTGCAGGTATTTCTCCTTGCGTGCCAGGACCGCAGCGATCCAAACGCAAAGGACCAGCTTCGAAACTTCCGAGGGCTGGATGCTGATGCCGCCGATGTCGATCCAGTTCTGGTTGCCCAGGGTGCTGCGACCGAAAACCTGGACAAGTATCAGCAGGACCACAACGGCACCGAGGCCCCACCACGACAGCCTTTTCATCCAGCTGACGTTGGTCCGCGAGATCAGGTACATCGCCACCAGTCCGACGACGCCAAACATCGCCTGCTTCAATGCATCGGCGTAGGGCGACTTGCCTTCGGAGATCGCTTCCACACTGGATGCGGAGAGCACCATCATCACACCGATGGCGGTCAGGGCCAGGGCGCATCCAAGAATGAGGTAATACGTGGAGCTGTTGGGAGCTTTGCTCTTGCCCTCCAGGCCTTCCCAGAAGGAGCGAACGTGGCCCCGAAGCCGGGCGGGCTTCCTGCGGGCAGCCGACGGAGCCTGGGCTCCGACATCCCCGGAAACCTTGCCGCGGCTGCGGGTGGGCGTGCTGACCATTGTTACTCCTCGGTGGTCTTTGCCTGCCCTTCCACGAGCTCGCGTACTGCCTGGACGAAAGCGTCGCCACGGTGAGCGTAGGAAGAGAACTGATCCATGGATGCAGCCGCCGGAGCCATGAGCACGGTGTCACCTGGCTCCGCCACGCTGGCCGCTGCCCTCACAGCCTGGGCCATGATGGTCTCACCAAAAATCGGCGAGGAGGCGTTACCGTCTGCGGTCTGCACACTTTCAGTGTCGCCCTTGGGCTGGGCTATCACGGGGACATCCGGTGCGTGTCGCTGGAGCGACGCTTCCAAGGCCTCCGTGTCAGTGCCGATGAGCACAACCGACTTCAAACGGGGAGCGTGCTCCTTGACGAGGTCATCGTAATTGACGCCCTTGGAGAGTCCCCCTGCGATCCACACCACATTGTGGAAAGCCGAAAGAGCGGCCGAGGCAGCGTGTGGGTTGGTGGCCTTTGAATCATTGATCCACAGCACGGCGTCGTGTTTGGCTACGAGCTGGATACGGTGTGCACCGGGCAGATAGTTGACCAAGCCTTGCTTCACGGCGGCAGGCTCAACCCCGTAAGCACGGACGAGGGCAGCTGCGGCCAGGGCATTGGCCACCATATGGCGCGGTGCCACTGGCCCAAGATCGGAGATGGACGCGAGTTCGGCGGCTGAGTTTTTCCGCTCTTCGATAAACGCGCGGTCAACCAACAATCCATTCACGACGCCCAGCATGCTGATGCCAGGCGTGTCCGTGGTGAATCCGACCGCGCGGCAGCCTTCCACGACGTCCGCGTTCTCCACCATGCGCTCGGTTTCAATTTGATCGGCGTTGTAGATGGCAGCCTTCTGCGTGTTCTCGTAGACCTTCGCTTTGTCTGCAAGGTACGACGCATAGGAGCCATGCCAGTCCACGTGGTCTTCGGCGACGTTCAGGCATACGCTGGCCACCGGTGACAGCGAATGGCTCCAATGCAACTGGAAGCTTGAGAGTTCCACCGCAAAAGCGTCGTACTCCACCGGATCCCTGAGCGCGTCAAGGATGGGCGTGCCTACGTTGCCCACCGCAATGGCTTTGAGTCCGGCCGCCTGCAGCATGGACTCTGTCATCCCAACCGTGGTGGTCTTGCCGTTGGTGCCGGTGATGGTGAGCCAATCAGCGGTCTTCCGGCCAGCCCGTTCGCGGACGCGCCACGCCAATTCGACGTCGCCCCACACGGGAATATGCTTGCGTTTCGCGGCGGCCAGCAGGGCTTGGTCCGGGCGCCATCCCGGCGAGGTCACAATGAGCTCCGGCTTGTTGCCGTCGATGAGGGGAAGGACCTTGACGGCCTCTTCGCCCAGCAGTACATCCACCGCACCCACGATTTTCAGGGTGTCGGCCTGCGCCTCTGCTTTCGCCGTGGTCGAGGCATCCACCACCACAACTTTTGCGCCAAGTTCGATGAGGGTATCTGCAGCAGCAAAGCCGGACACGCCGATTCCTGTCACCACCACCCGCAAGCCACGCCAATCAGCATCCCAGCTGGTGAGATCCTTGAGGCGGTCGTTGGCCGACTGCGAGCTCTCCTGGTTTGCGTTCACAGCAGCACCACCCATTCAGCGTAGAAGATTCCAAGGCCTGCGGCCACGAAGAGCCCGGCAAGAATCCAGAAGCGGACAACAACCGTGACCTCTGCCCAACCCTTCAGTTCGAAGTGATGTTGCAGTGGGGCCATCTTGAAGACGCGTTTACCACCCGACAGCTTGAAGAAGCCAACCTGGATGATGACGGAAAGGGTGATCAGGACGAACAAACCACCGATGAAGGCCAGCAAAAGTTCTGTGCGGGAGAGGATTGCGAAGGCGGCAACAGCGCCTCCGATTGCCAGGGAACCAGTGTCACCCATGAAGATCTTGGCCGGTGATGTGTTCCACCAGAGGAAGCCCACCAAAGCGGCGCTCAGGATTGCCGCCAGGAGCGCCAGGTCCATGGGGTCGCGTACTTGGTAACAACCGCTGCCCGCCTCACGGGGCGAACCACAGGCCTGGTTGTTCTGCCAGATCCCCATGATCGTGTAGGCGCCGAACACCATGATGGATGCTCCCGACGCGAGGCCATCCAGGCCGTCTGTCAGGTTCACGCCATTCGTAGCCGCAGTGATAATGAGGTTGGACCAAATGACAAAGAGAATTGCGCCCAGGATGGTCCCGCCAAAGGCGAGATCCAGCCAGGGGATGTCACGGACGAGGGAAATTTGCGTGGAAGCCGGACGGAGTCCGTCCTCGTTGGGAAACTGCAGCACGAGAACGGCAAAAATGATGCCAACGGCGGCTTGCAGGATCAGCTTGGCACGGGCGTTCAGGCCCAAACTGCGCTTGTTGGAAATTTTGATGTAGTCATCCAGGAACCCAACGAAGCCCATTCCTACCATCAGGAACAGCAGAAGCAGCCCGGACGCGGAGGGCCCCTCGGACCGTGGATTCATCATCCACATGATCAAGTGGGTCACGAAGTAGCTGATCAGGACCGCCGCAACAACCACGGTCCCGCCCATGGTGGGCGTGCCTCGCTTGGTGTGGTGCGAGGTTGGGCCGTCGTCGCGGATGAACTGGCCATAGCTCTTTGCCACCAGGAATCTGATGAACAGGGGCGTCCCTATCAGGGCCACCAGAAGGGCGACGCCGGCGCCGATCAAAAGTGCAATCACAGCAGCTCGTTCCCTTCGCTTGCGGCATCTTCAGCCGCGCTTTCCCCGGTGGACTCGGCCCGTGGGGGTAATGCTATCCGATCACCCAAATGCCTCAGCCCCACCCCATTGGAGGACTTGAACAAAACCAGGTCCCCGGGTTGCAGCTCCCGTTGCAGGAGTTCGTAAGCTTCTTCGGCAGTCTCCGTGAACGAACATTCGTCCCCCCACGAACCTTCCTGGATAGCCGATATGTAAAGGGCCCGCGCTTCGCGTCCCACCACCACGAGCCTGGAGATGTTCAAGCGCACCACCTGTGTTCCCACGGCGGTGTGCTCGCGGATGGAATCCTCGCCCAGCTCCAGCATGGCCCCAAGCACGGCCCAGGTCCGTCTGCCCTGTCCAAGATCAGCGAGTGTGCGCAGTGCTGCCCGCATCGACTCAGGATTGGCGTTGTATGCGTCGTTGATGATGGTGACACCGTCAGGGCGTTCGGTTCGTTCCATGCGCCAGCGGCTGGCGGCGGACTGGGAACTAAGCGAGGAAGCAATGTCGGCCGCCGGGATGCCCGCGGCAAATGCCGCAGCAGCGGCAGCCAGCAGGTTCGTCACGTGATGGCCGCCGATCAGGCGGCTGCGGACGCGAACGGAAGGGCCGCCGTCGGGCAGTACAAGATCAAACTCGGGGTGGCCCTCTGCGTTGACCACAACGTTGCGCGCTTCCACGTCTTCGTTCGTCGCTGGAGAGGCGCTAAAGCCCAGGACTTTCGCCGTGGTGCGGCTCTTCATGGCGGAAACCCGGCCATCGTCCAGGTTCAGGACAGCCGTACCGTGCTCACTGAGCCCTTCAACGAGTTCGCCCTTGGCCGTGGCGATGTTTTCCACACCGCCGAATTCCCCGGCGTGCGCGGTGCCGACCACCAGCACCACACCAATATCGGGCTGCACCATCCCAGCGAGGTACTTGATGTGCCCGATGCCGGTGGCTCCCATCTCAATGACGAGGAAGCGAGTGTCCGTATCGGCAGCAAAGACCGTCAACGGGACGCCGACCTCACCGTTGTATGAGCCGCGCGGAGCCACCGTGGGCCCGGCTTGGGACAACACGCCGGCGAGTAAGTCCTTGGTGGTGGTTTTGCCGGCGGACCCGGTAATGCCGATGACCGTAAATTCCTCGCCGCGCTGTTCCCTGGCGGAGCGGATGCGGCGGATTGCTTCGGCAGCAAGGGCTCCCATGGCGAGCACGGCGTCATCGACGACGACGGCGGGATACGGCTTGCCGTCGACATCGGTGACCTCGCGTTCGGCCAGCACCAGGACGGCACCCCGCTCGAAGGCAGCGTCGACGAAGTCATGACCGTCCGCGTGTTCGCCGGGCTTCGCCACGTAGAGCGAACCAGGTGTAGCTTCCCGGGAATCAGTGACGACGGAAGTGGGCGCGATGTCCCCGTCTCCGGTTAAACGGCCATGGGTGATGTGGGCGATCTCCGCCGCAGTAAGTGCAATCATCTCGGTTTAGGACTCTATCCGCTGGTCCGTTGAAACGCTGAATCCCCTGGATGTCAAGGCGGCCCGCAATTCCACTCTGTCGTCAAGGGCGAGGTTGACTCCCTTGACCTCTTGCCATACCTCGTGGCCGCGACCTGCGATGAGGATGGTGTCCTTCGGGGTGGCCAACTCCACTGCACGTCTGATGGCGGCATCCCGCGGCGAGGTTTCGATGATTTCACTGGTCAGGTTGCCGGCCTCACGGGCAGCATAGGCACCTGCCAGCACCTCTGAACGGATAGCTGCTGCATCCTCGTCGTGGGGGTCGTCGTCGCTGACGATGACAATGTCTGCCAAGCGTGCGGCGATGGCGCCCATCGTAGGACGCTTGCTTTGGTCCCGTTGCCCGGTAGCCCCGAACACCACGATCACACGGGAGCCTTCTTCGCGGGACCGCACAGCCTGAAGCGCGCGGGCCAGGGCATCCGGGTTGTGGGCAAAGTCCACCACGGAGGCCGGCGCGGTGGAGATGAGCTGCATTCGTCCGGGAACGGCCACGGTAAAGGGATCGTGGGCGTCGAGTGCGCCCTGGAGGGTCTCTGCATCGACGCCTGATGAAAGGACCATGATCGTGGCCAGGGCCGCGTTCGCCACGTTGAAGTCACCCGGCAAGCCAGTGTGTACGCTCAGGACACGGCCGTCCGTGTGCCGCAGTTCAAAATCGGTGCCGAGTCCACGGGCCGTGGTTGAGGCAACGGACCAATCGGCAGGGCTGCCTCCCGTCGTGGCAGTGAGTGTGGTTACCGGAATGTCCGCTGTTCGCGCCAGGTTGCGGCCCCATTCGTCGTCCACCATCACCACTGCCTGGCGTGCCCGTCCCGGGGTGAACAGCTCAGCTTTGGTGCGGAAATACTCGTCCATGCTGCCGTGCAGGTCCAGGTGGTCCTGGGTGAGGTTCGTGAACCCGGCGACGTCGAACATCACGCCATCCACGCGGTGATAAGCAACGGCGTGGGAGGACACCTCCATGGAGGCCGCCTCCAGCCCACGTTCCCGCATCAAGGCAAGCAGTGCATGGACGTCGGTGGATTCCGGCGTCGTCAACAAGCTCGGAATGGGATCTCCCCCGGCCAGGATTTCGATTGTTCCGATGAGCCCCGGGGTTTTACCCAGGGCACGGAGCAAGGAGTTGATGAAGTACGTTGTGGTCGTTTTACCGTTGGTCCCGGTCACTCCGAACAGTGTCGGGAACCCGCCGTCGTCCGGCTGGCTGCGGTAGATCAGGGCAGCCAAACGCCCGACGACGGTGCGCGGCTCCTCGACGATAAGGACAGGTACGGGCTGCTCGCCTGCCAAGGCAAGCTGCCGTGCCCCGGCGTCGTCCGTGACTACGGCGACCGCGCCGGCGTCGACCGCTTGGGGGACGAAGTCGGCACCATGGCGCGAAGCGCCGGGCAGGGCCATGTAAAGGTCACCGGGTTCAACGGCCCGGGAGTTCAGCGAGATGCCCGTCACTCCCCTGGTTCCGCCGTCCGCCGGGACGGCGACTCCCAGGGCTTCTGCAATGGTCGACAAAGGCACTGCAGCCACAGACGCCGGACGAAAGCCGGATGTGCCGGTCTCCGGCGTCTCGGCATGGAAAGCGGCCTCTTTGTGCTCTGACACGTGGTTCTCCGTTGATGCTCGGTGGAACGACCGGCTTGGGGCCAGCGGCGCCCAGCCGGTAGTGATGGATCAAATTCTTTGGCCGAAACAGACGCCCAAGAAGCTTACTTGACGAACTGCGGCAGGCGCGCGGGGGTCCCGGTGGATGGCGCCACGTTGTAGGTCCTGAGGACCTGCGACATGACCGAACGGAACACGGGCCCATTGGTGATGCCGTAGATATTTCCCCTCGGCCGCTGCAGCACGACTTCGACGATGAACCGGGGATCATCCATGGGCGCCATGCCCACCATCGAGGCCGTGTACCCGTCAAAGCCGGCGAGCCCATCTTCGCGGGGCGCCTGCGAGGTTCCTGTCTTGGCGCCCACCCGGTAGCCGTCGATGGCTGCGTCCTTGATCTGCCCCTCGGTCACTGCGCTTTCCAGGATGTCCCGCATTTGCTGGGCAGTTTCCTTGGACACCACCTGCCGGGACTCCTTGGCGGGAACCTTCTGCTCTTCACCCTCGGGGGTGATGTAACTGTCGATGAGCCTGGGCTGCAACATCACGCCGTCGTTGGCGATCGACTGGAAGGCCCGCACGGTTTGCAGCGTGGACTGCGATACGCCCTGACCGAACAGCACCGTGTATTGCTGGCGTTCATCCCACTGATCGGGCTTGGCGAGGATACCCGTGGCCTCCGCGGGAAGGCCGATGTCCGTTTGCTCGCCGACGCCGAATTTCTTCAGCCATTCATAGCGCTGCTCTTTGGTCAGCCTGCTTCCCGCCATCACGGTCCCGGTGTTCATGGACCAGCCCAGAATTCCGGCCAGCGTGCGTTCTTCGGTGCCGTGCTCGAACGCATCGGTGAACGTCTGGCCGTCAATGGTGTAGGACGGCGGGATAGTGAAATGGTCCAGCGGGAAGGACTTACCCTCCTCGATCACGGCAGAGGCAGTGATCATCTTCTCGACGGATCCGGGCTCGTAGGCGGCCGTTACAGAACGCACACCCCTGTCCTTGGCATCAACTTTCCCGGGATCGTTGGGGTCCGGGGCATTCGTGTCGGCCAAGGCAATGAGATTGCCTGTCTTGGTGTCGATCACAATGATGGAACCCCACTCGGCGTTCATCTTGTTGACCTGGCTTTGGATGGCCTGCTGTGCGAAGTACTGGATGTCCGTGTTGAGCGTCAGCTTGACGTCGCTTCCATCAACAGCCGGCGTGAGTTCATCAGTTGCCACGGGAATCCTGAGGCCATCGGCGCCAATCTCGAAAACACGCTTGCCCTCGGTACCGCGGAGGACCTGGTCCTGGGTTTGCTCGATGCCTGCCTGGCCTGTGGTGCCGTCCTGGAGGAAACCCACCACCCCGCCTGCCACGCTGCCGTTCGGATAGACACGCTTACTGACGCCTTCGGCGGCAACACCGGGAATATGCAGCTTGGAAATGCGGTCTTCAAGCTCGGGTTTCACATCCTTGGCCACCGTGAAGTACTTCTTGTCGCCAGTGAGGGACTCCCTGACCTTGGCGGGATCGGCCCCGAGGAGCGAAGCCAGTTCGGAGATACCCTGGTCCCGCGGGATGGTCTCTACTTCTTCGGTCTTCTCGTTGTAGCGCTTGAACTCAGCGGTGGCGGTGTTCAGGACCTGATCCACCACAATGTTGTAGCGGATGACACTGCTGGCCAGGACAGTGCCGTTGGCGTCCAGGATCCTGCCGCGTTCGGCCGGCAGTACCTGCGGCGTGAGGCGGTTCGCAAGGGCCGCCTCGGCCATGCCACCGACATCAAGGCCTTGCACCATGAAGAGTTTCCCGCCCACCACCAACAGCAGTGTCAGCATGATGCCAAGACCAACCCGGAGCCGCTTCCTCGCCGCCGGCACCTTCGTCTTTTTTGATTTGCCGGGGTTTTGCGCCACGTGGATTCCTTGCTGCTGGCCTTGCGTCGGTGATCTTGCGGGCTATTGCCCTGGTGCCTTCTGCCGGGGAGCGGGAACGGATCCCCCGTGAAGCTCTGCAGGCGCCTGGGCTGCGGGCTTGGCAGCGGGCGCAGCCGGTGTGGCCGCAGGCGCTACGGGTGTTGCCGGTTTGAGGTTTTCCAACGGATCCTTGGTAGTCACCGAGGGCACCACATCAAGCTGGCCGGCAACGGCGGGAGGGGCGATCACGGCCGCAGGGTTGTCACCCTTTACAGCCGGGGTCGCCTTTCCGGTGACCGTCATGGTGTTCAGATCGATCTGGCCCTTGACGGTGGACTGTACCATTCCCAATTCTGCAGCCTTTGCAGCCAGACTCTGGGGAGCCTCGAAGTTCTGCTTCTTCTGTGTCAGATCCTGGTTTTCCTTGTTCAGGGTGGCTGCTTCTGATTTGAGCTGCACCAACCGGTACTGGGCCGTGGATACAGAAATGTTAAGGACGAGCACTGTCAGCAGAGCGGCCGCCATCACCACGAAGCACAGGACGACAAAGGGAGTGCGCCGCTTCCCTGGGGCGCTGCGCACAAGCGAAAGCGGCGTACGGGCCTTTCGACCGGCGTCGGGCTTGCCGGCTGGAGCCGGAAGTGCCCTGGCCGTGTTGCCTACCACGGAGGGCAGTGTCTTCGCTGCGGCGGTGCTCATGCGACTCTCCTTGGCTTGATGCGCTCCACGGCCCTGAGTCGGGCAGACGCCGCGCGCGGGTTCTCGGCAATTTCTGCGGCCGTAGGCACTTCCGTGCCTTTGGTCAGTGTTTTCAGTTCGGGTTTGTGTTCTTCGAGTTCAACGGGGAATCCGAGCGGTGCTGAGGACTTGGATCCGGCCTGGAAAACGGACTTTACGATCTTGTCCTCCAGGGAGTGGTAGGACATGACGACAATCCGCCCACCCACGGCAGTCGCTGCGACGGCGGCTGGAATAGCCCGCTCCAGGACGTCGAGTTCTTCGTTGACCTCGATACGCAGTGCCTGGAAGGTCCGTTTAGCCGGGTGGCCACCACTCTTGGCGGCAGCAGCAGGTACTACACTGCGGATTTGCTCAACGAGTTCTCCGGTAGTGGCGAAGGGCTTCTCGGCGCGGGCGTTCACAATGCGATTGGCGATCCTGCCGGCAAATTTTTCCTCACCCCACTTGCGGATGATACGAACCAGGTCTTCTTCGCTGTAGTTGTTGACGACGTCCGCAGCTGTCTGTCCGCGGCTGGTATCCATCCGCATGTCCAGTGGCGCGTCATACGAATAGGCGAAGCCGCGTTCGCGCTCGTCCAACTGCAGGGACGAAACACCCAGGTCCATGAGGATGCCATGGACCTCCGGGATGCCGAGATCGGCAAGGACGTCCTCGATTTCGTCATAGACGGCATGAACCAGGTCCGTGCGGTCGGAGAAGGGCTCCAGCCGCGCGCCAGCCAAGGCCAACGCTTCCTCATCGCGGTCGATCCCCACGAGGTGCAAGTCCGGGAATCGCTGCAGCATGGCCTCGGAGTGGCCGCCCATGCCCAAGGTGGCATCAATAACAATCGGGGTCTCACCCCTGGACCGGGCTGCTTCGAAGCCCGGGGCGAGCAAGTTGATGCAGCGGTCCTTCAGGACGGGCACGTGGCGCTCAGATGTGGGCTTTGCCGCGTCCTGCTCTTCCACGTTGCCTCCTCTTTCCTCAATCGCTTGCATTCAGTTCCTTGGATCGGATCCCCATCCGCGCCTATCGTTCCGCCGGCCTGGCCCAGGGGAAGTTGAGCCAGGAAGACAGTTCGATGGGCGGCTGGAGATCCCATCCAAGGACCGGGGCCAAGGCCCCATCCCCCGGTTAGATGAACCCGGGCAGATTGTCATCGTCGGTTTCCGAGAAGGCTGCTTCCTTCTCGGCGAGGTATTCATTCCAAGCCTCGGCATCCCAGATCTCCGCGCGGGTACCGGCACCGATAACTGCCAATTCCCGGCCGAGCCCTGCATAGGCCCGGAGCGCCGGCGGAATCGTCACGCGCCCCTGCTTGTCAGGTACCTCGTCAGAGGCCCCAGACAGGAAAACCCGAATGTAATCACGAGCCTGCTTGGAGGACAGTGGTGCCTCCCGCATCGATTCGTGAATGCGCTCGAATTCCCTCTGGCTGAAGACGTAAATGCAGCGTTCCTGACCCCTTGTGAGAACCAGGCCCTCGGCAAGTTCCTCACGGAACTTCGCGGGAAGTATGATCCGGCCCTTTTCATCAAGGCGTGGGGAATGGGTGCCAAGAAACACCGGCCCACCGCCCCTCAGTCAAGGTGCCCGTTCAAACCCAACCCTGCCAATACCCTCTTATGCGCTCCACTTTACTCCACAAAGCCCCACAGTCAACGCACCACGGACCGTTTCTCCACCACTTTGAGTTTCCGAAGGCGCGTGAATGCGCGGATTCAAGGGCGTGGTGGGAAGTGGAGGGCAAGTGGAGGGCAGAGGAAGGCCTGGGGCATGCCCCATGCTCCCCGGTCGGAATCGGGTGCAGGGATGGCCGCGCTCCGCGTCCACAGCGGCTTATCAACCTCGAAGGGGTGGAAAGTGGAGGACAGGGGTTAAACGCAAAAAGACCCGTGAAGGGTCCTTTGTGTCCCCTGCCACCCAGGGGCATGCACCAGGTATAGGCGCAGGTTATTCAGGAATCGTCGCGTGGAAGGGATCCGGTTCCGGGCTAATGCTTGCGGCCACGCTCAATTGTCGTCGCGGCGGCGCTCGTCCCAGCGCTCCTCTAGATTGCTCATGAACGAACTCTTGGACTTTGACTTTCCGGCTTTCCCTTTCCGGGCCTTGCCGAACGCCGCGCCCCTAAGAGTCGCAAAGTAGACACCTGCGCCCATCACCACAAAGCCGAGGACGCCAACAAAAATTTGTTGAAGCGACACGCCGACCAGCAGCAAAAGGATGCCTGCGATGGCACCAAGGACACCAATTATCACGTGCCGGGTTGACCAGCTGCGGATGGGATCCGAACCCATGGTGTTGGCAAACTTCGGATCGTCCTCATGAAGCTGCTTCTCAAGTTGCTCAAGCAGCTTCTGTTCATGCTCCGAGAGGGGCATCGCGACCTCCTTTAGTCAGCCAGCGTCTGGACGAATCGCGGCCTGTGCGTCTGTTTCCAAAACGATCGGGCCACGAAAAGCGTTCCCCAAAAATTTCCGCCTTGTTAGCGGACATCCTGGGACCGACTGCTCAGGAAACAGCTGTCCAGACGATCTAAATATCTGTACTAATTAGGATAGTTTGTCAGGCGCTGTTCTGAAAGACGCGCGGAAGGCGCCTGCGTGGCATCGCAGCGGTCATTTCACGTCAGGAGTCTTGCCCGGATCCAGGAGCCTGGCCGGGAGCAATGTTTTGGAGCCGAAGCGTTCGGCGACGCGGTCAAGGGCCTGCTCCGCGGCCCGCCAGTTGTCATCGCGCCGGTCAAGGCTGAGCTGCATGGACGCTTGGCCGGCCGGTTCCAACTGCTCCGCACGGACACCCACGAGACGAACGCTCATGGATCGTGCCCCCAAGGACTCCAGCAGTTGCACGGCAACCTGGTAAATAAGCTGGGCGCTGTCAACGGGAGTATGCACCGTCCGGCTGCGGGTCACCGTGGAAAAGTCGGCGTACCGGAGTTTCAAAGCTACCGTACGGGCCAGCATCCCGGAACTGCGCAGCCGCGCCGCCGTGCGATGGGACAGCCTGAGTAGCTCCCTGTGCAGCAGGGCATCGTCCGCCGAATCCGTGGCGAAAGTCTCCTCCGCGCCGATGCTCTTTTCCAGCCTCGTAGGAGTGACCGGCCTGGGATCTATTCCCATCGAAAGCCTGTGGACGTGCTCTCCGCTGGCGCCAAGGACTTTTTTCAGCGATGCCACCGGCGTAGCCGCCACGTCGGCCACCGTCCGGATGCCGAGGCGTGCCAGCACCTCGGCGGTCTTGCCGCCGACGCCCCAGAGGGCACTGACCGGCAAGCTGTGAAGGTACGCGATGGTGTCCTCGGCGTCGATCTGGAGGATGCCGTCCGGCTTGCACCGCGTGGACGCGATCTTGGCCACAAACTTGGTTCCGGCAATCCCCACTGAAGCGGTGATACCAAGTTCAGACCGAACACGACGACGGATGAGATGTCCGATGTCCAAGGGAGATCCGAGACGTCGGATTGCCCCACCAACGTCCAGGAAAGCCTCGTCAACGCTCAAGGGCTCCACGAGGTCCGTAATGGAGGCGAAGATCTCCATGAGCTGTGCCGAAACCTCGTAGTAGAGCTTGTGGCGCGGGTGGATGATGACAGCGCCGGGGCACATCCGCATGGCAATGGCCATGGGCATCGCTGACTTCACACCTGTGGCCCGGGCTTCGTAGGACGCGGACAAGACGACGGAGCGTTCGGCAGGGAAGCCGACGATCACTGGCTTTCCACGCAAGTCCGGCCGGCTGCGCAGTTCCACGGAAACGAAAAAGGCGTCCATGTCCACGTGCAGGATGCTGGTTCGCCGCTGTTCCCGCAGGGCGTCTTGCGCGCTGCGGGCTGGTTCGCTGCCGGCGCTTTGGGCGCCACCGAATGCTTCCTGCCTCACAACGGCAATACTATGCCCGGCCACTGACTAAACTGGAGGCACAGTCCCCCGTCAGCCCAAGGAAGGATACCCCTGTGAAGCTCTTTGGAACTCCTCAATCGCGAGGGTTTACCCTGCTCGCAGCGAGTGTCGCCCTGGCGGTTTCCGCCTGTACTCCATCCCCCGGCAGCCCGGCTGCCACACCCGCATCCGGGAACTCCCCTGATTCCTCCACGGCTACGACCTCTTCCCCGGCCTCCGACCCATCGTCGTCACAGGCTCCTGACACGTCCGCGTCAGCCGGACCCGTGCCCGGCGCGACGGCCACAGTTGGCGCTTTGGTCCCGGGCTTTCCGGAACAGCTCATCCCGGTGATGCCCAAGACGTCCGTGCGCTCCAGCAGCTTTGACAAGAACGTATCTCCTGCCACGGTTGCCCTCGTAGGAACGGTCAAAGCTCCGCCGGAAAGCGTGGTGGATTACTACAAGACCTCGCTTGAAGCACAAGGATTCAAGGTTGTTCCAGGCCCCGAAGCCGTAGGAAACGTCACATCAATCGACTTCATCCGCGGTGACGGTGAGACGGTCAACGTGTCGGTGAGGCAAAAGGAAGGCGTTTCCACGTTCACCATCGGCGCCAACGTGGCGGCCGGGTCCGTCAAGTGACGCCGGTTTCCCAACTCCACACGGAGCAACTCGAGTTTATTGCCGGCGTCGCCGGGAAGCTGAACGGGTTCCTGGCGGTCCAGCAGGACATGATGGCTACGATTTCCCCGGACGTCGCCCCCCTCATGGGGTCAATATCCAGCCTCGTCACAGGCGGAAAACGGCTTCGTGCACTGATGTGCTACTGGGGCTGGCGGGGTGCGGGCGGTCCCGCGGGTGACGCGGACATCCTAACGGCCGGCTGCGCTTTGGAACTTTTCCAAGCCGCGGCCCTCATCCATGACGACATCATTGACCGTTCCGATACGCGTCGCGGAGGCCCCAGTGTGCACCGCCGCTTCAGCCAACTCCACGAGGCCAACGGATGGGCGCTGGACAATGAACGGTTCGGCCACGCCGCGGCGATCCTGACCGGCGATTTGTGCCTTTCCTTCAGCGAGGAATCCTTCACGGAAATCGGCCCCAGGGCAGCCGCAGGAAGTGAAGCACGCCGTATTTTCAACCTCATGCGGGCCGAGGTAATGGCCGGGCAATACCTGGACATTCTTGAGGAAGTAGCCGGTCCGGTACGCGATCGCGCGGGTTCCGTAGAGCGCGCCACCTCGATTATTCGCTATAAATCCGCCAAATATTCCACCGAGCACCCCTTGGCCCTGGGCGGAGCATTGGCGGGCGCATCGAAGGACCTGCTGAAGGCATATTCGGCATTTTCATTGCCCTTGGGCGAGGCGTTCCAATTGCGCGATGACGTCCTGGGCGTTTTCGGCGATCCGGAGACAACGGGAAAACCTGCCGGCGATGACCTCCGGGAGGGCAAGCGGACAGTGCTCGTTGGGTTTGCCATTAATCTGGCTCCCACGGATCAAGCCACGTACTTGGACGAAATGTTGGGGAAACCGAAGCTGGGTGAGGACGAAGTTTCCACAATCCGCAACATAATGGTCGAGTGCGGCGCCCTTGATGCCACGGAATCCCTCATCGACGAGCTGAGCGACAAAGCCTTCGCTGCCCTGGAACAACTGCCGCTGGAAGAATTACCGCTCACGGCATTGCGCCAACTGGCCGAGGCAGCTGTCAGCCGGGCCGCCTGACCGGGCATTTCCAGACGTTGAGACGACGACGGCGGTCAAAAACCGCCGTCGTCCACTGTTTAACTACTTATGGGAATCTAAGCGCCGGCTAACCGGCAACCAGGCGAGCGACTGATCTACCAGGCGAGCGATTGGGCGCGACGCCGAATCTCCGTCTTGCGTCCTTCGCGCAACGCATCGACAGGCCGTCCCCGCAATGAATCGTCAGGCGTAAACAACCACACGATGAGTTCTTCGTCGTTATAACCAGCATCGCTAAGAACCGCGATGGTCCCCTTCAAGCTGTCTACGACATGTCCATCTTGAATAAACAGCGCCGGGATCGAGCGGATATTCCGCTCTCCCCGCCTGATGGCCACCAGCGCACGCTCATCCAACAGTCCATGGACTTTGGTGATGGAAACTCCCAACAGCTCGGCGACATCCGGCAGCGGCAACCAGTCGGAAACAAGGCTTTCTACATTACTCACGGAACTAGGTTGCCACGCCGGGCTGCCAGTCGCCTAGCCGGAGTACGACGACGGTCCCTCCATGCGCGAGAAAGTCGCCTTTCCAGGGGGATGAATTCAGCGACGGGATTTCCATAGTGCAGGAATTGTTGTGCCGAATGAATAAGTGTGAGAGATTCACACTGATCACACTTGCAACATTGATAACATCAGTAACATTGGCAACACTGGTAACAGCGGCAACACAAACTATTCCCGCTGCTGAGATGAGGACACACTCCATGACGACGCCCCGCTCGCCGAAACGAACCATGAGCATGCCGGTAATTGCGGCAACCACGGCTGCGCTTCCCGCCGTGGTTTTGTCCTCGCTTGCCTTGGCCCAGCCAGCCACGGCTGCACCGGCACCCCAACCGCGCAAGATTCCGGCTACCCTCGCGGCAGCCATGAAGGCCCAGGCCACCAAAGTGGGCAACGTGATTCCCGCCCAAGCGGTTGCGGCAACGCTTCCTGCCGCCCTGAGGCCCATGGCCCCCGCTGTCCCGGACACCTACAAGATCGTCCGCGGAGACACCATCAGTGCCATTGCACGCCGCTTCAACCTGGACACGGCCGCTGTCCTGCAGCTGAACAAGCTCACGGCAACAACGCTGATCTACCCTGGCCAGACCATCAAACTCACTGGCACCGCCCCGGCCGCCCCTGAACAGACGCCGGCGCCTGCGGCACCTCCGAATGCCACCACCTACACGGTGGTTCCGGGCGATACGCTGGGCGCGATCGCCGCCCGGCACGGTGTCCCGCTGTCCAGCATCTTCAGCTGGAACAATCTCGGTGGAAGCTCCATCATCTACCCTGGCCAGAAGATCAAGGTCAGTGGCGGCTCTTCGCCTTCGACTCCGCCTGCTCCTGCCCCCGCCCCGGCACCTGCGGCCACTCC
Organism: Arthrobacter sp. StoSoilA2; assembly: GCF_019977195.1. Classification (NCBI taxonomy): domain Bacteria; kingdom Bacillati; phylum Actinomycetota; class Actinomycetes; order Micrococcales; family Micrococcaceae; genus Arthrobacter; species Arthrobacter sp. StoSoilA2. Next base: position 1,883,116 of record NZ_AP024643.1, on the reverse strand, counting down.
TGTCGCCAGCACAGGCTCGTATACCATCAAAGCGGGCGATACCCTCAGCTCCATTGCATCGCGTCACAACGTTTCGTTGTCAGCGCTGATGAGCGTGAATACAGTTTCGGCGACGACCGTCATTTATCCCGGGCAGAAGCTCACCATCCCCGGCACTTCGTCGCTGCAGCCCGCCGGGGAGACCAAGCCACTGGTGCCGAGCACCTTCCTCGGCTTTACGTACCCGCCCGCTGTTGTCAGCTCTGCGAACGAAAACAAGGCGCTGTTGAACGCTTCGCCGGTCCCGAGCCGGGATGAAATGAAGTCAATCGTGGCTGATACCGCCCGCCGCATGGGAGTCAGCCCCTCCTTGGCACTCGCTTTCGCCGAGCAGGAATCCGGCTTTGACCAGCGCGCGGTCTCCCCCGCCAACGCCATTGGAACCATGCAGGTCATTCCTTCCTCGGGCCAATGGGCATCGGATTTGGTGGGCCGCAAGCTCAACCTCTTGGATCCATATGACAATGCGACGGCCGGCGTCGCCATCATCAGGGCACTCATCGCCACCAGCAAAGACCTTGACAACGCCATCGCCGGTTACTACCAAGGGCAGTACTCGGTCAGCAAGTACGGCATGTACGACGACACGAAGCGCTACGTCGAATCGATCAAAGCCCGGCAACGCACTTTCGGCTAGGCCGTCCCAAGCACCTTTGGACGAGGCCCGGATTCCCCGCGGATTCGGGCCTCTTCCCTGCCTCGTTTAGGATCGTATGGTGCAGGAACCAACGCAGGACCACCTCATCGGGACCACGGTGGACGGGCGCTACCACGTCCGCTCACGCCTTGCCAGAGGTGGAATGTCCACCGTTTACCTGGCCACGGACCAGCGCCTGGAGCGCGACGTGGCCCTCAAAGTCCTGCACCCGCACCTGGCCAACGACGAAACATTCCTGTCACGGCTCAGCCGCGAGGCCAAGGCCGCCGCGAGCCTGTCCCATCCCCACGTTGTCAGCGTGCTGGACCAGGGCGAAGACGGGCATATCGCTTATCTGGTGATGGAGTATGTCAAAGGCCATACGCTCCGCGACGTCATCAACCAACAGGGCGCACTTCCACCGCGCCTGGCCCTCGCCCTGATCGATCCGGTCATCGAAGGCCTGGCGGCCGCCCACGGATCCGGACTCATCCATCGGGACATCAAGCCCGAGAACGTGCTCATAGCGGAAGACGGCCGGATCAAGGTAGGGGACTTCGGATTGGCCAGGGCTGTCACGGCCACCACAAGTACTGGCGCCTTGATCGGCACGGTCGCGTACCTCGCCCCCGAATTGGTGCTCGGCAAACCCGCTGACGCCCGCAGCGACGTCTACTCAGCGGGCATCATGCTCTACGAAATGCTCACAGGCAAGCAGCCATATGCTGGTGAATCCCCGATTCAAGTTGCTTACCAGCACGTCAACGCCGTGGTTGGCCGCCCCTCCGAGGCTGCCCCCGGTCTTGCCGAAGACCTCGACGAACTTGTGCAGTGGTGCACTGCCGTGGACGCCGAAAACCGGCCCGTGGACGGCTCCGCCCTGCTATCGGAACTGCGCCACATCCGGACCACACTCAGTGACGAGCAACTGGACCACAGGCAGCCGTCCTCCCGGCCTCTCTCCCCTGCAGCTGCTGCCGGGGCAGTTGGTTCCGTTGGGGCAGCTGCTTCCGCGGGCCCCGGTTCCGGCGCAACCCCGCAGGAGAATCCCACCGAGGCCCTTGCCACTACAGCATCGCCCACGGAATTCATTCCACATCAAAGCAACCCGACAACCGTCATGGCAGCGCGGCAACCACACAACGCCGGCCTCGCCCTTCCCGGTGCGAACGATGACCCGCGCCAGCCCGGCAAACGGGAGCAAAAAAAGCTGGAGCGGCAACAGGCTAAAGACCAAGCCCGGGCTGCTGCTACTCCTGTGCGCCCCCTTCGTGAAGGCAATCCCCGCCGACGCGCTGCGATTTGGACAGTCGTGATCGTGATCCTGGCCCTGCTGGCAGGTTCTGCCGGTTGGTTCTTCGGCATGGGCCCTGGATCTCCAGGCACGGTTCCCGATGTCAAGAACAAGACAGTGGCCGAGGCCCAACAGCTCTTGCGAACGGCAGGATTCCAGTCTGAGCCCCAGGACGTATTCGACGACGACGTCCAGGCCGGTCTCGCCGTCGGGACTGAACCAAAATCGGGGGAAGTGGTACGGAAATTTCAACCCATCGCCCTTTTCGTTTCGAAAGGCGCACAGCTCTTTGCACTGCCCGGGCTGGCAGGCGGAACCCTTGATCAAGCTAAGAGTGCCCTGAACGCCGCCCAAATGACCCTCGGAAATGTCACGGAGGCGTTCGACGAAAAGATCCCTGCGGGCATTGTCATCTCCCAGGACCCTGCACCGGGCAAGGAAGTCCGCCACGGCACGCCGGTATCCTTCGTCGTCTCCAAGGGACCCCAGCCCATCCCCGTTCCCGATGTTCGCGGCTTACAGCAGGATGCTGCCGTGAAAGCAATTCAGGACGCTGGCCTGAAGGCAGTCATTGCCCCTGAGGCTGTCAACGACAAAACCGTGCCCAAAGGCGCCGTGGTGGCACAGACGCCTGGCAACGGCACGCTCATCCGCGGCGAAACAGTGACCCTGACGGTCTCCAAGGGACCCAAACTGGTTAAAGTGCCTAACTTCATCGGGAAAAACGCAGATGCGGCGCAGAAAGAACTGGAGAAGCTAGGTTTTGTGGTCGTCAGAGAGCAAGACCTGGCAATCCTAAACGTCGTCCTGAAGCAGGATCCGAAGGACACGGAAGTCGCGGAAGGTTCAACCATCAAACTTTCCGTGGTTTAGCCGAGATACACGAAAGGCGCGGTTCGGACTTCTCCGAACCGCGCCTTTTGCGTTTTAGCGTTACCGCTTGGACAGAGCCCCTGCGACCAGGAAGGCCATCTCAAGTGACTGCATGTGGTTCAGGCGCGGGTCGCAGACAGACTCATAGCGGTCCAGGAAAGCGTCCTGGTCGATGGGATCTGCGCCACCGAGGCACTCGGCGACGTCGTCGCCGGTCATTTCGACATGCAGGCCGCCCGGAACCGTACCCAGCGAGTGGTGTACTTCGAAGAATCCACGTACTTCGTCAATGACGTCGTCGAAGTTGCGGGTCTTGTATCCGTTGGGCGAGGTCACCGTGTTGCCGTGCATCGGGTCCGTCACCCACAGGACCTGGGCGCCGGAAGCGGTAACGCGCTCGACGACGGCAGGCAGCTTCTCGCGGATGTTTTTGGCCCCCATGCGGGTAATGAATGTCAGGCGCCCGGGTTCGCGGTTCGGGTCCAGCTTGTCGATAAGGCGCAGGGCATCGTCGCCGCTGGTGGTGGGGCCTAGCTTGACGCCAATGGGGTTCCGCACACGGGAGAGGAAGTCCACGTGCGCATGATCGAGTTCGCGGGTCCGCTCGCCGATCCAGAGGAAGTGGGCGGAAGTGTCGTACGGCAGGCCCGTGCGCGAGTCGATGCGGGTCAATGCGCGTTCGTAGTCCAGCAGCAGCGCCTCGTGGCTGGCGAAGAACTCAACCCGCTTGAGGGCCTCGAAGTCAGCACCACACGAGTCCATGAACATGATGGCGCGATCAATGTCACGGGCAAGGGACTCGTACCGGGCATGTGCCGGGTTCTCAGTGAAGCCCTTGTTCCACTGGTGGACCAGCCTCAGGTCCGCGAAACCACCCTGGGTGAATGCCCGGATCAGGTTCAGCGTTGATGCGGACGTATGGTACGCCTGCAGCATCCTGCCGGCGTCGTGCGCGCGGGACTCGGGCGTGAAGTCGTAGCCGTTGACGATATCTCCGCGGTACGCGGGAAGTGTCACGCCGTCGCGGGTTTCATCGTTGGACGAGCGTGGCTTGGCGAATTGGCCTGCCATGCGACCCATCTTGATGACCGGCATCGCCGCACCGTACGTGAGCACGACGGCCATCTGGAGGATCGTCTTGACGCGTGCGCTGATCTTGTCCGCCGTGGCGGCTTCAAAGGTCTCTGCGCAGTCTCCCCCCTGCAGGAGGAAAGCCTTGCCCTGGGCGGCCGCAGCCAGGCGCTCCCGAAGAACGTCAACTTCGCCGGCAAATACCAAAGGTGGAACGACGGAAAGTTCCTTAACAGAGGCCTTGAAGACTTCAGAGTCAGACCACGTGGGCTGCTGGGAAATCGGCAGGTCCCGCCAGGCGTCGAGACCGGGGTAGTTTGCAGCCCCACTCTGGGCGGTGCTGGCGAGTGGGTCTACTACAGGGGGTGCGGTGTTCGCGGTTAGCTCAGTCACCCTTCAAGAGTAGTAGCCTCCGCCAAGGTTGGGGCACTGTAGGCGTAACTGTCCTTGCCGGATGCGTCACAGTCACCCGCTGGTTGCTCCCCCGTTTTCCTTGGGCCCGTCCTTGTCATCAGCGATGTCCGAAGGAGCCTCCTCGGCTTCTTTGACTTTTCCAACCGTCCCGGGTCCTTTGCCATCCATCCGGGCCTTGACCACAGCTGCGTATTCGTCCACATACTCCTGGCCGGAAAGCCGCATCAGCTCGTACATGATTTCGTCAGTTACGGCCCTTTGAATGAGCCGGTCATCTTCCATGCCGTAATAGCGGCTAAAGTCCATGGGCTGGCCGAAGATCACACCGATACGCCGGATGCTGGGCAGCCTCTTGCCAATGGGCTGGACCTTTTCCGTTCCAATCATGGCCACCGGCACTACAGGGACCCGGGTCTGGAGCGCCAGCTTGGCGACACCGACCTTGCCGCGGTAGAGCTTGGCGTCCGGACTGCGGGTGCCTTCGGGGTAGATTCCCAAGAGGCCGCCGGAATTCAGGACGTCCTTCCCGGCTTGCAGCGATAGTTCCGACGCGGCTCCGCCGGAACGGTCCATTGGCAGTTGGTTGGTCAACCTGAAGAACAGCGCCGTCAAGCGGCCCTTGATGCCCTTGCCGGTGAAGTACTCGGACTTGGCAAGGAAGATCACCGGCCGGTCCACCATCAGTGGAAGGAAGATGGAGTCCGAAAAGGACAAATGGTTGGATGCAAGTATCGCTGGGCCGTTTTCGGGGACGTTGTCCAGCCCCTTGACCCATGGCCTGAAAAGGAGTTTGAGAACAGGACCAAGAAAGATCCTCTTCATGACCCAATAGAACACGTTTGTCCTCTCACGGCCGGTTTACGGGCGTCCATCCGGTCAAGCCGGCGGCACTCAACAGCAACCCTACTCCAGTGAGAAATGTCGGGAAGAGTGACACGATGGAGCCATGACGGAACGCAACCAACCAGCCGCGCCGCTCGCCTTCCACCACCCCGGCCATGGAGCGAACGCTTCCACCGGAGTGGCCATCTGCCACGGGTTTACGGGTAGCCCGCTGAGCGTCCTGCCGTGGGCCGAGTATTTGGCCGGGCAGGGCTTTTCCGTTTCAGTGCCTTTGCTTCCCGGTCACGGAACCAGCTGGCACGATCTGGCCACCACACGCTGGCAGGATTGGTACAGGACGTTCGAACGAAGCTATCTGGATCTCGCGGCCCGGACGGAATCATGTTTTGTGGCAGGCCTGTCCATGGGCGGTGCCGTTGCCCTCCGTGTGGCTTCACTGCATGATGTTCCGGGCCTGGTCCTGGTGAACCCGGGTTTGAGTTTCTACGATCGCCGGGTCAGGTACGTCGGAGCACTCAAGTACGTCATGCGGACCACCTCACCCATTGAGGAAGAAAAGCCGACGGCGGCCGCCACGCAGGACGGTGACTACTCCAAGACGCCTTTGAGGTCCGTGCACGAACTGAAGAAGCTCTTCCGCCAGGCAACCCGCGCCCTCCCACAGATTCAAGCACCGGCGCTTGTCTTCAAATCTTCAGTGGACGGTGTCATCCCGCCCAGTTCCGTAGCTATGATCAGCAGGCATATGGACCCGTCCCGGCTCAAAGTGGTGACCCTCCCGGCGAGCGGCCACGTGGCCACGTTGGATGTGGATGCACCCACCATCTTTGAAGAATCGGCGGAGTTTTTCCGTCAGCATGCCGCGGACAGAGTAGCCTCAGAGTCATCATGAAAATGCTTCCCGATTTCTCCCCGTTCCTCAGCAACTGGACCGGCTCAGGCCCCAGGGTTGGCGTCGTTATGTCCCACGGCTTTACGGGAAGCCCGCACAGCGTCCGGCCCTGGGCCGAGCATCTGGCAGCGGCAGGATATGCCGTCAGGGTTCCATTGCTCCCCGGGCACGGAACTACTTGGCAGGACATGGCCACGCGTTCATGGCGCGAATGGCACCGGGCCGTTGACGATGCCTACAGGGAACTGGCAGGCGAATGCGATTTCGTCTTCGCGGCCGGACTGTCCATGGGCGGAACACTGGCACTGCGCATCGCGGCGACACGACCCGTGGCCGGCACCATTGTGGTCAACCCTGGCCTGGTCCTTGATGACCCACGGGCTGTCATTGTTGCCGCCCTCAAGTACGTCATAAAGAGCACTCCGGCGATCGCCAACGACATTTTGAAGCCGGATCAGGACGAAGGGGCCTATTCCCGCACCCCGGTTGCCGCGGCCCACGAGTTGAAGAAGATGTACAAGGATACGGCCGCGCTGCTGCCCCGCATTGGTTCGCCTGTCCGCGTCTTCCGCTCCACAGTGGACAATGTCATCTCCAATGCCAGCCTTGAGTTCCTCCGTGCACGGGTCCAGGCGCCCGTTGAAGTCACCTACCTCAGCAACAGCCATCATGTTGCGACCCTGGACAACGACGCCCCTGAAATCTTCGCGGGAACTGTCGACTTCATCCAAAAGACCTTGGCGGCACTGGCCGGCAGCGGGTCTTCCCTCGAAAAGGACAAAGCCGATGAACAGGCCTGATCCCAACTCTGCCGATCAGAGTGCCAACAAAGATGACGACGCCGTCTGGTTGGATTTGGTGGCACGGCTGGAAGCGACGGAATCCTCACCGCTCGGAGAGACCGCCGAGCCGGGTCGGCAGGAAAGGGAGCAAGCAGGAGCCGGGCCAGCCAGGGAGGACGCTCCGAAGGCCTTCAGGGACTTTGATCCGCTGGGACTGTCTACTCCGGCCACGGCAGCAGCGCCTGATGCCGGCACGACACCAGGAGAAAAGGAACAATTGAACGGCGGGCCCCTGGGTCCCCGCGATTTCGAGGTGGACGACGACGACGGCGCCTTTGTGCCCGAGGAGCCTCCCAGCCTGGTGGGAACAGACCCGCTGACCATGCTGGCGTGGATCGGCGCTGTGGGCGGCCCCCTCGCCCTGCTTTTTACGGCGATGTTCTGGCGTTCCGCACCGTTGCTGGCCATCCTTGGCATAGTGGTGGCCTTTGCAGCTTCCGTGGTCTACCTGATCATGCGGCTACCGCACGAGAAAAACGAGGACGACGACGGCGCCCGCATCTAGCTGGACGGGTCCGATTGCTTGTGGGCTTTCCTAGCTGTGGGCACGCCCGCTGACCCGGGAAAGATCAGCTGCGCCGATCATGCCTGCACGGGGTCCGAGAGCGGCAAGCTCAATCCTTGCCATCGGACGGAATCCACGCCCAGTCAGATTTCTGGCGAACGCCTCACGGGCCGGTCCGGCGAGCAGGTCCCCTGCGTCGCACAATCCGCCTCCGATCACGAACATACCGGGATCCAGTGCCGCCGCCAGGTTGGCCAGCCCCAAGCCCAACCATTCACCCTGGTCCGCCAACAGTTCCCTTGACGTGGAGTCCCCGGCCAGCGCCAATTCGGTAACTGCAGCTCCGGTGATGCTCTCCGCCACACCGCCGGCCCGCTCAAGGAGTGCGCGGCCTTCAGGCGAGTTGGTTCGCACCAATTGGCGGGCCTCACGGCCGAGGGCGTTGCCTGACGCATATTGCTCCCAGCAGCCACGGTTGCCGCATTCACAGCGGTGCCCGCCGGGGAAAATGATCTGGTGGCCAAATTCGCCGGCTACACCGTAGCGGCCGCGTTCAACTCTCCCGTCCATCACCATTGCGCCGCCGATGCCTGTGCCCAACGTGATGCACACGAGTCGGCTCTCACCTTGGCCGGCGCCAAAGCGCCACTCCGCCCAGGCGGCCGCATCGGCGTCGTTCGTTAGCAATACCGGCCGCCTCAACAGGTTCTGCAGGCTTTCCCTCAGGGGTTCGTTGCGCCACGCAAGATGCGGGCTGAAGAGGACCGTACCGCCGTCGAGGTCCATCCAACCGGCCGCGCCTATACCCACGGAGGCAATCCGGTGGTCCGCGCTGAGTTCGTCAACCAGTTCCACGATGGTCCGCTCCACGGCCCGGGGGTCGGCGCCAGGCGTGGACCTGCGTGCCTCTGCAAGGATCCTGCCCTCCGCGTCAACCACGCCGGCAGCTACCTTGGTGCCGCCGATATCGATGCCGATGGCCAGCCCCCGTCGGCCCAAATGGCTCCTGCGCCCAGCCCAGGGAACGTCCTTCAAGGCAGCGACGGGTGGCCGGGGCCGGGCACGGGAACTGGACCGTAGTGAAGGCATCCCAACATCCTATTCTGCCGGGGCAAGGCAGGTAGCCATCGGAAGGATTGGACAGCGCCAAGTTGCCCGAAACGGAGGGTCATCCGTAAAGTTACTCGCCAGTAGGTGAAATAGGACACACCTCCGCGGGTGGGCATACTAGAGTGAAAGCAGCCCCACGCGGCCCGTGCATATCAAAGGAGCTACCGTGCGTGAATTCAGTGTTCCGCCCCTTGTCAACGTTGCCCCTGAAACCAACATCACGGACCTCGTCGTCCGGGAAGCCGCCAAGGCTTCGAACCCGGCCCTGTTCGCCAAGCTGGACAGCAACAAAGAGTGGCAGGACATCCGGGCCACGGATTTCCTTGCCGACGTCAAGGCCTTGGCCAAGGGCCTTATCGCCAGTGGAGTGGGCGCTGGCGACCGCGTCGGCATTATGTCCCGGACCCGTTATGAGTGGTCGCTGGTGGACTTTGCCATCTGGTTCGCAGGCGCTGTCTCTGTCCCGATTTATGAGACCTCTTCCCCATCGCAGGTGGCTTGGAACCTGGGCGACTCCGGTGCTGTGGCCGCCTTCGGTGAAGCCGCACACCACGAGGACATCATCAGGCAGGCCGTCGCGGCCGAAGACATACAGTCAGTGGCCAACGTTTGGCAGCTTGAGGGTGCCGGCCTTGATGCCCTTCGCGCCGCTGGCACCAGCGTCACCGATGAAGAACTTGAGAAGCGCCGCTCCGCTGCAGGCCTGAAAGACCTGGCCACCATTATCTACACGTCAGGAACCACGGGCAGGCCCAAGGGCTGCGAACTGACCCACGGAAACTTCGTGGAGCTCTCCGAGAACGCCCGTGCGGCGCTGGGCGAAATCATCAACGAGTCGGCCAAGACCATCATGTTCCTGCCTCTGGCCCACGTCTTTGCGCGCTTCATCTCCGTCCTTGCCGTTGCAGGGGGCGTCAAAGTTGCCCACACGCCGGATATCAAACATTTGCTGGCCGATCTGCAGAGCTTCCAGCCAACGTTCATCCTTGCTGTGCCGCGTGTCTTCGAGAAGGTCTACAATTCCGCACTGACGAAAGCCGAGGACAGTGGCAAGGGCGCCATCTTCCACCGTGCAGTGGACACGGCGATCGAGTACTCCAAGGCGCGCCAGGCGGGTTCCCTGGGCTTGGGGTTGAAGCTCAAGCATGCGGTGTTCGACAAACTCGTCTATGGAAAGCTCCGCGCCGCCATGGGCGGACATGTGGCACACGCTGTCTCCGGTGGCGGCCCCTTGGGCGAACGCCTGGGCCACTTCTTCCAGGGCATCGGCCTGCAGATCCTGGAGGGATACGGCCTGACGGAAACCACGGCACCCATCTCCGTCAACACACCCTCGATGATCAGGATCGGCACCGTGGGCGCCCCACTTCCCGGCAATGCCGTCAAGATCGCGGACGACGGCGAAATTCTCGCCAAGGGCGTCTGCGTCATGCGTGGCTACTACAAGCGCGAGGATCTCACGCAGGAAACTTTTGCCGACGGATGGTTCCGCACCGGCGACATCGGCGAGCTGGATAGCAACGGCTTCCTCAAGATCACCGGCCGCAAGAAGGAAATCATCGTCACGGCAGGTGGAAAGAACGTGGTTCCTGCCCTGCTGGAAGACCAGATCCGTGCAGACGCCTTGGTTTCCCAGGTCCTGGTAGTGGGCGACAACCGTCCGTTCATCGGCGCTTTGGTAACCCTGGACGAGGAGGCGTTGCCGGGATGGCTGGAGCGCCATGGGCTCCCGTCCGGTACCACCCTGGAGGAAGCTGCCGGGAACCCGGTAGTACGGGCTGCCGTCCAGGACCTCATCAGCAAAGCCAACCAGTCTGTCTCCCAAGCGGAGGCGATCAAATCCTTCCGGATAGTCCCGGCGGACTTCACGGAGGCCTCAGGCCACCTCACTCCGTCGCTGAAGGTCAAGCGCGCGCAGGTCATGAAGGACTTTGACGCCGTGATTGAAGAGATGTATTCGGCGCCCCGGCCGCAGTAGCCAAGGCGCCACCGCAAACGAAAAACCCCTTCCGGAATTCCTCCGGAAGGGGTTTTTCGTTGATGGATCGTTAGCCGATCACCAGCAGCAAATCGCCGCCCTGGACCTGCTCCACCGAGGAGATGGCGAGGCGGGAAACCGTGCCGGCCACCGGCGTCGTGATGGATGCTTCCATCTTCATTGCCTCGATCGTGGCAACGGTATCGCCGGCGTTGACCACATCGCCTGCCTTGACCGTAACGGTGACCGCCCCCGCGAACGGGGCTGCAACCTGCCCGGGCTGTGCGGGGTCGGCCTTCTCTGCGGCCTTGACGTTGCTCACCACGGAACGGTCGCGGACAACCACCGGACGCGACTGGCCGTTGAGCGTACACATCACTGTACGCATGCCCTTCTCGTCGGCTTCGGAGACAGCCTCAAGCTGGGCGATCAGCCGTACGCCCTTCTCCAGCTCGATGACGTGCTCAGCACCGCGCTGCAGCCCGTAGAGGTAATCACGGGTGTCCAGCACGGAGATGTTGCCGTAGGTCTCCACGCTCTTGAGGTAGTCCTTGGTAGGACCTGCGAAGAGAAGCCTGTTCAGGGTGTGCTGGCGGGTCTTCGAATCACCCTTCAGCGCGGCGCTGTCCTCTGAACTGATCTCAACGTCCCGGACCTTGATGCTGCGGCCTTGGAGGGCCTTGGTACGGAACGGCTCCGGCCAGCCTCCGGGAGGGTTGCCGAGCTCGCCGGAGAGGAAGCCGATGACAGAATCCGGAATGTCATAGTTCTGCGGATTCTCGTTGAAGTCTGCGGGATCCGCGTTCAGTCCAACGAGGTGCAGGGCAAGGTCACCCACCACCTTGGAGGACGGCGTCACCTTGACCAGGCGGCCCAGGATGCGGTCTGCCGCCGTGTACATGTCCTCGATGGCTTCGAACTGCTCCCCCAGCCCCAAGGCGATGGCCTGCTGGCGAAGGTTGGACAGCTGGCCCCCAGGGATTTCGTGCTGGTAGACACGGCCTGTGGGACCTGGCAGCCCGGACTCGAACGGCGCGTACACGCGTCGGACCGCTTCCCAGTAAGGCTCCAGTGCGCCGACATTGGCAAGGCTCATCCCGGTGTCGCGCGGTGTATTGGCCAAGGCCGCAACGAGGGCGGATGCAGCAGGCTGGCTGGTAGTGCCCGCCAGTGAAGCAGAAGCGACATCGACGGCGTCGACTCCGGCATCCACGGCCGCCAGAATTGTTGCGAGCTGGCCACCGGCGGTGTCATGCGTGTGCAGGTGCACCGGGAGATCGAAGCGTTCACGCAAAGCCGAGACGAGCTTGGCAGCCGCAGCGGGACGCAGGAGACCTGCCATGTCCTTGATGGCGAGGATGTGGGCACCGGCATCGACGATCTTCTGGGCAAGGTCCAGATAGTAGTCGAGGGTGTACAGGTCCTCGTTCGGGTCAAGGAGGTTGCCTGTGTAGCAAAGCGCCACCTCTGCGACGGCCGTTCCGGTGGCACGCACAGCCCGTATTGCCGGGGCCATCTGGTTGACGTCGTTGAGGGCGTCAAAGATGCGGAAGATGTCAATGCCCGTAGCCGCGGCCTCGTTGACGAAAGCCTCGGTCACCTCTTCCGGGTAGGGCGTGTAACCAACGGTGTTCCGTCCACGGAGCAGCATCTGGATACAGGTGTTCGGCAGCGCCTGGCGCAAAGCAGCCAAGCGGTCCCAAGGGTCCTCGCCGAGGAAGCGCAGCGCGACGTCGTACGTCGCACCACCCCAGGCCTCCACGGAAAGAAGCTCCGGCAGCAAGGCAGTGACGGCCGGGCCGGCAGCCACGAGGTCGCGGGTACGGACACGGGTAGCCAGCAAGGACTGGTGCGCGTCACGGAACGTGGTGTCCGTAACGGCGACTGCCTGCTGCTCTCGCAGGGCTTTCGCGAAGCCCTCAGGACCGAGCTCCAGCAGCTTCTGGCGCGATCCTGACGTGGGAACCGGACCCTCGACGACGGGCAGTTTCTTGGCGGGATCGGAGTGGACCGTCAGCTCGCCATTGGGCTTGTTCACCGTGACATCGGCCAACCACGTCAGCAGTTTGGTGCCGCGGTCCGCGGAGATGTGCGACTTGAGCAGCTCCGGCCGCTTATCGATGAAGTCCGTGGCTACGTTGCCGGCGTTGAAGTCCGGATCGGCCAGCACGGCCTGCAGGAACGGAATGTTGGTTGACACGCCACGGATCCGGAACTCTGCCAGGCCGCGCCGCGCACGGGCAACCGCAGCCGGGTAATCGCGTCCGCGGCAGGTCAGCTTGACGAGCATGGAGTCGAAGTGCGGGCTGATCTCGGCACCGGAGTAGACGGTACCGCCGTCGAGACGCACGCCTGCGCCACCTGCGGAACGGTAGCCGGTGATCTTTCCGACGTCCGGGCGGAAGCCGTTGGCCGGATCCTCCGTGGTGATGCGGCACTGCAACGCGGCGCCCTTGATGGATACTGTCTCCTGGCTCAGGCCAAGGTCCGCAAGGGTCTCCCCTGAGGCAATACGCATCTGCGCCTGCACGAGGTCCACATCCGTGATTTCTTCTGTCACAGTGTGCTCAACCTGGATGCGGGGGTTCATTTCGATGAAAACGTGCTGGCCGGCCCGCTCACCCTCGGTGTCCACCAGGAACTCCACCGTTCCGGCGTTGACATAGTTCAGGGCTTTGGCGAAGGCCACGGCGTCACGGTATAGCGCCTGGCGGATGTTCTCATCCAGGTTGGGCGCGGGCGCGATTTCCACTACCTTCTGGTGGCGGCGCTGCAAGGAACAGTCACGTTCGAACAGGTGCATGACGTTGCCTTCGGCGTCCGCCAGGATCTGCACTTCGATGTGGCGCGGGCGCAGCACCGCCTGCTCGAGGAACATCGTGGGATCGCCAAACGCGGCATCGGCCTCGCGCATGGCGGACTGCAGGGCCTCGGGGAGGGCTTCGCGGGTCTCCACGCGACGCATTCCACGTCCACCACCGCCGGCAACGGCCTTGGCGAAGATCGGGAAGCCGATTTCGTCGGCTGCCGCAATGAGCTCGTCGAGGTCCTTTGAAGGCTTGCTCGACTTCAGCACGGGGACACCGGCCTTGCGGGCAGCTTCCAAGGCAGCAACCTTGTTTCCCGCAAGCTCAAGCACCTCAGCTGGCGGACCCACAAAGGTGATGCCCGCGGCCTTGGCAGCGCGCGCGAGGTCCGGGTTCTCGGACAAGAATCCGTAACCCGGGTAAATGGCGTCAGCGCCGGCTTCCTTGGCGACGCGGACAACCTCCTCTACGTCCAAATAGGCGCGGACAGGATGGCCCACCTCGCCGATCAGGTAAGCTTCGTCGGCCTTCTGACGGTGGATCGAGTTACGGTCCTCGTGCGGAAAGACGGCTACGGTCTTGGCGCCCAGTTCATAACCAGCGCGAAACGCCCTGATCGCGATTTCGCCGCGATTGGCCACCAGAATTTTCGAAAACATACTTCTCCTGCATCATTGCGGGTGGATCGGTCGGTGGTCACAGTGTGTAGTGCCGCCAGCATCAAACACAAATCTTTGTGGCAACCATCACAATGGAATCGTCATCTGGGCTGTATATGCGTGCGCGCGACTCCCTGCCGTGCTAATGCCCGCACCATCCAACGCTGCCCGGGCGCGTAGAAAGCGGGATTCCACCGCCCCGCCCCATATGATGTTGGAGGGGCTTCGGCAAGCCCCGGCTTCGGCGGTCCCGAAGCGGAAAACAGCGCGATACGGCAACCGGCGTTAGGTTTTGGGTTTTCAAGTGCAAGTAGTCAGCATCAGCAGCCTCAAAGGCGGAGTGGGAAAGACGTCCGTGACCACCGGCCTGGCGTCGGCGGCCCTCGCGGCCGGCATTCCAACCCTCGTGGTGGACCTCGATCCCCATGCGGACGCGACGACGGCACTCGGCGTCCAGCGAGGCGGGCAGTTGGACATTGGCCGCATGCTCAAGAGTCCCAGAAAAGCCAAACTCCCCGAGAACGTCGCCAGCAGCAGCTGGGTCTCCAACGGTTCCAGCGGCGGCAAGCTTGACGTTGCTGTCGGATCGGCTTTCACGGGCATCTATGATCGCCCGGACCTCGGCCGACGGGACCTTCGCAGGCTCTCGGCCGTTCTTGCAGGGACCACCAACTACGAATTGATTCTTGTGGACTGCCCTCCTTCGCTGAACGGGCTCACACGGATGGCATGGAGCGCGAGCGACCGCGTAGTACTCGTGGCCGAACCCGGCCTGTTCTCCGTGGCCGGTACTGAACGAACCATGCGCGCCATCCAGTTGTTCAGGCAGGAGTTTGCTCCGCACCTGGCGCCAGCGGGAATCGTCGCCAACCGGGTTCGTTCCGGATCAGCCGAGCACACCTTCCGGCTGTCCGAGATGGAGTCCATGTTCGGCGAGCTGCTCCTGACTCCGCACATTCCGGAACAGGCGAACTGGCAGCAGATCCAGGGCGCAGCGCATTCGGTACATCATTGGCCAGGCGATTCCGCCAAAAACTCCGCAAAACTTTTCGATGCACTCTTGCAGAGCCTGCTGCAAAGCCAACCCGTTTCGCGGAATCGGCAGCAGCGCTAGCCCTCAACTCAACAGCCATACAACGGAAGAAGCCGCACCCTGTATCCAGGGGCGGCTTCTTCCGTTGCTGAGAGATCCAGTGGGGGCGTTCTTAGCCGATGCGGCGTGCAACGCGCCGCTTGCTCAATTCGTCGTCCGGAAAGGACTGCTCGGCGGCATGCTCGCTCGGAAGCGCGGCAAGGCTTCCCTCGACTTCCCGCCATACACGTCCGACCGCTATGCCAAAGACACCCTGTCCGCCTTGCACGAGGTCAATCACTTCGTCGGCAGAGGTACATTCATAAACGCTGGCGCCATCGCTCATCAGCGTAATCTGCGCAAGGTCTTCAACGCCACGCTCGCGAAGATGCTCAACCGCGGTGCGGATCTGCTGGAGGGAAACGCCGGTATCAAGCAGGCGCTTGACCACCTTGAGCACCAGGATGTCGCGGAATCCATAGAGACGTTGCGAGCCCGAACCCGCAGCACCACGGACGGCCGGCTCGACCAAGCCCGTGCGTGCCCAATAGTCCAGCTGACGGTACGTGATACCTGCAGCCTTGCAGGCAGTCGGCCCGCGGTAGCCCGCGTCCTCGTCCAGCACTGGAAGGTCCTCTGTGAAGAGCAAACCTTGGGCGCCGGATGCGGGCGCAGCAATGCCGGTCGAGGCCTGCTTCAGCTCGCCTGCTTCGCCTTTCGGACTCACGTGACCTCCTTGTTCTCAGTTCCCTTGGGGACGGTGCGTACCACTGATCACAACGCCGAAATTCAGCCGTGTAATTCCCACAAGCCGCACCTTCCAGTGTGACTTGCGCGGGCAGTGTATGCAACGGGAACTTGATACCTTCGACGTTAGGCCCGGGAGGGCCCTAGGTCAAAGACCCCGGACGCAAAATCCGGTCGTGTCGAAAGTTTCACCCTCAACTTTAGGCTTAGGGTGATTCAGCCTTCGAAATCCTCAGGTTCGACGTCGTCCAGGAACTCGCGGAAACGCCGCATTTCGCGTTCTTCGTCCACGCTGGGATCCGGCTCTGAATCTTCGCCTTCATCATGCTCAGTGATCCGGACACCGGCTTCCTCCATCACTGCATCCGCGCACCAAATGCGGCACTTGGCCCGCAACGCAAGCGCCAACGCATCAGAAGCGCGCGAACTGACAACCGTGCCATCGTCGAATTGCAGCTGCCCATAGAAGATGTTGTCCTCAACCGCCACGATGTTAACGCTGATGATCGAATGCCCCAGGGCCTCCACGACGTCAATCAGGAGATCGTGGGTCATGGGTCGCGGTGGGACAACACCTTGCTGGGCCAGGGCGATGGCGCTGGCTTCGGGTGTTCCAATCCAGATGGGTACATGCCGCTCCCCCTTGATTTCGCGAAGGAGGACCAAGGGTTGGTTGGACGGCAGTTCGATCCGGACGCCGACAATTTCAACTTCGATCATCAGGTGTCCATCCGGGAGATACGGTCGTGGACGAGCGCCCTGTGCAGCGTAAGGCACAGTTCGCTGATTTCACGCGCCGCCTCGGCAGCCCGTGCTTGGGAGGCTGCGTCGCGCCTGGACGTCAGGGGCGCAACCGCTCTTTCCACCAGTCCGAACTCACGCTCGGCTGCGGCCTGGAACGGCCGGAGATGGCGGGGTTCCAAGCCGTGACCCTCCAACTGAACGCAAGCACGCGCAACCTGGAGGGCGTGCTCATCGAACTTGCCGCCAACGTGGCTGATAAGCCCGAAGCTCAGGAGCGACTCCAGCAAGGGCACACTGGCACCCGATTCGGCCCGGAGCTGCTCCTCGCTGAGGGCGCGCGCCCGGCCTTGGATTTCCGCAGCCATCTCCGCGGAAACCACCCGGGGAGACACCGTGACGCCCGGAGGCAGGTTCTCAGGCCGCTCCCCGCGGTCAATCGCGTCCAGGTAATCCTTAATCACTTTCAGTGGTAAGTATTGGTCCCGCTGAAGGGCAAGAACAAAACGGAGGCGCTCAACGTCGCTGTCCGTGTACTGCCTGTACCCGGCAGGGGTCCGCTTGGGGTTAATGAGGCCCTTTTCCTCAAGAAAGCGGATTTTGGACGCGGTCATGCCAGGAAAGTCGTCGCTCAATTGAGCCAGGACTTCCCCGATGTTCAGGACCTGCGGTCCGCGACGTTCCGGCTGGGCCATTGCCACAGGCAGGTACCCCGGGGTCAGACTTGGCCCGCCGGGCGGCCAGGGCTCAAGTAGTAAGTCAGCCGGAACTTGCCGATCTGGACCTCATTGCCGCTCTTCAACTGCACCCGATCCACGCGGTCGTGGTTCACGTAGGTTCCGTTGAGGCTGCCCATATCCACGAGTTCGAAGCCCGTTGGGGTCCTGTGGAATTCCACATGCTTACGGGACACCGTGACGTCATCCAGGAAGATGTCCGCGTCGGGGTGCCTGCCCGCAGTAGTGGTATCGGCGTCCAGAAGGAAGCGGGCTCCTGCGTTTGGTCCGCTGTGTGCGATGAGCAAGGCAGAGTCCGGCGGAAGGGCTTCAACGGACGCGCGCTCTTCCGGTGCAAGCCTGGGTGCAACCCTGGGCTCGTCCCACGTTGGCGTAATGCTGATCGAGGTGGTCTCCGACGTGGGTTGCTCTTCCGCGCCCTTTCCGACATTGGCTTGATTCTGTTCTCCGCCAACCATGGAATTTCCTCCTCATCCGCCGGCAGTTCCAAACCCCGCCAGCCACTTCCGCCTCCCGGTACCGCCGGGCAAATCGGTTGCTGGCCCGCCTTCCCGCGTCCTTGGCTAAAAGAACGCAGCCGGGCGGGCCAGATAACTTTAGCCTACCTGCTGTTCGTACTCCGATGCACTGAGCAGGGAATCCACTGCATCCGCTTCTGCCAGCTTTACTTCAAAAAGCCAACCGTCGCCGTAAGGATCAGAGTTGATCAGTGCCGGATCCTGGTCCAAAGAGTCATTCCGGTTAATGACTTCACCACTAACGGGAGCATAGATATCACTGACGCTCTTGGTGGATTCAACCTCGCCAACAACTTCATTCCCGGTGATCTTGGTTCCGGGTTCCGGCATCTGGGCGTAGACAACGTCACCCAGGGCGTCCTGTGCGAAGTCGGTGATACCAATCCGCACCACGCCATCGGCGTCAGGAGCGGAAACCCACTCGTGCTCTGCAGTGTAGGAAAGATCGGCTGGAATATTGCTCATGGGTCGCCTTTCATCGGGACATTTACGGATCTCGACGGCGGCCCGGGCATCCGGCCACCGCTGAAAGTATAGGCACAATTCCCCTGTGCCTGATGAGGTCTCTGCCATGATTGACCCATGACTGAACAAGCACAAGTACCGGCTCGGAAAAAACGCAATTGGGGCGTCAAAATTATTCTGATCCTGGTGGCATTGCTTGTCGCTGTGGCAGCCTACTTTATCCTTGGGGCCATCCTGCCGCGTTGGTGGTCCGACGTCGTGGCGGGGCAGATCCGACGGGACCTCGGCGCGAGCGTGCTGGTGGGCATGTTCTACGGCTTCGTCTTTACGTTCATTCCCCTCGCGGTGGCATGGCAGGCAACCCATAAGGCTGTCTCTTGGCCTTGGAAGATCGCCATCGTGCTGGCGGCCGTCGCCATTGCCACGCCCAACCTGCTTACGGCAGGCATTGTGTTCGGTTCCACCGAGTCCGCGCACGCCGGCCAGCGCACTTTGAGCGTGGATGCCGGATTCTTCACCACCTGGACCGCGATCTCGGCCGTAGCGGCTGCAGTGGTTTTTGTGGTGGTTACAGTTCTTTGGGCCCTGTGGCGCAGGCGGGGCAAGCAGATGAAGGTGTTGAAGCAGGCAGAGAGCGAACGAACCAGGGCTGCTAAGAGAGCAGAGCAGGCAGCCCGCGAAAGTACGCCCAAGCCCTAAGCGACCCCTGGGACGCTGAAGAGCCCGCCTGGAACGGTTGAACCGTTCCACGCGGGCTCTCACTTTCCCGGTCGGACGTCAGGAGACGTCAGGAGACGGCCGCCCCTTGGGGTTCGCGTTCGACGTCGGGCCTGGCCGTTGCTGCCGAATCTTCCTTGCGCTTGGCTGCTGCAGCGGCAGCCAGCATGACCAGCAACGCGGCCAAAGTAATCGCGGCCCCTGCCCAGATGGGCGAGGTGTAGCCCAAGCCGGCCGAAATGGTAACCCCTCCGAGCCAGGCGCCCAGAGCATTACCCAGATTGAAGGCGCCAATGTTGGCACCGGATGCCAGCGTGGGCGCGGAGGATGCATAGTGCATCACGCGCATCTGCAGACCCGGGACAGTAGCGAAACCGAAGCCGCCCATCAGTGCCAGTGAGAACAAAGTTGCGATGCTGCTGGCCGCGGTCAGGGCAAAGAAGCCCAGGACCAGCACCAAGCCGGCGAGGATCTTGACGAGCGATCCGTCCAGGTTTTTGTCGGCCGCCTTCCCGCCCAGGAAGTTGCCGACGAACAGTCCGCCGCCGAACAGCACCAGCAACCATGGGACGGCGCCCGGTTCAAACCCGGAGATTTCGGTAAGCGTGAAGGCAATGTACGTGAAAGCACCGAACATGCCACCAAAACCCAAAATCGTCACCAGGATGGAAAGCCAAACCTGGCCGGATGTGAACGCACCCAGTTCGCTGCGGAGACCCTTGGCCGGCTGCGTACTCCCCTTCGGGACCATCAACGCGATGCCAAGCAGTGCCATCACGCCGATACCGGTGATGGCCCAGAACGTTGAACGCCAGCCCAGGTTCTGGCCGAGGAGAGTACCGAAAGGAACACCAAGGACGTTGGCAGCTGTAAGCCCAGTGAACATGATGGCAATGGCACCGGCCTTTTTGTGCGCAGGGACCAGGCTGGCTGCCACCACCGAGCCGATTCCGAAGAACGCACCATGGCACAACGCCGCAATGATCCGGCCCACAAGCATGGCCATGTACGAGTCCGCGATTGCGGAGAGGAAGTTGCCGGCGATGAACAGAACAAGCAATCCGACAAGGACCGGCTTTCGCGGAAGCCTGGTAACGGCGGCGGTAACCAGGAGGGCGCCGACCGTGACGCTAAGTGCATAGCCGGAAATGAACCAGCCTGCCGAGGCTTCGCTCACCTGGAAATCTGCCGCTACTTCCGGCAAAAGGCCCATGATGACGAATTCGGTTAGTCCGATGCCAAATCCGCCAAGGGCAAGGGCTATCAACCCTGCGGGCATGTGGAACTCCTTAAGTGGGTGGCTCCTGAAAGCAAAGTGGATGTGCGCCTTCGGGAACCCGTAGAATAATAGTTGCAGACGCTGTATATATAGTTGCACACGCTAGATAATTGCGCAAGCAACTACTTTCGGCGACTGCGCTGATACGCAAACCAAGGCAGGAGCACAACAGGCATGGGCATCAAGGATGACGCCGTAGAAGTACGGGCACAGGGTTGGCGCACCCTCGCCGCCCTGCACGGAAGCATCGAGGCGGAACTCGAAAAAGCACTCCAGGCTTCCACCGAGCTGTCGGTAGTGGAATACACGGTTCTTGACGCCCTGAGCCGCCAGGACGGATGGCACATGCGGATGCAGCAGCTTGCCCGCGCCACGGCCCTTTCCAGCAGCGCCACGACGCGCCTGGTTAACCGCCTCGAGGACCGGGGGCTGCTGACGCGGATCCTCTGCGCCGATGACCGCCGCGGGATCTACACCGAACTCACGGTGGCGGGCCAAAAGCTGCTTGAGGCAGCAAAGCCCGTGCACGATGAGACCCTGGCGTCGGCGTTGGAGGCCGCTGAGCAGGTTCCGGAACTCGAACCTCTGGTACGCGCGCTCGGAGCGCTGCAGAAGGCCTAGGCAGGCACAAAGTCCGTCCTTGTTCGCTGAACGCCCCCTACAACGTCGAGTTCAGCGAACAAGGCCTTGCCTTGCTGCCTACAGCCCTGACTTGCCTTGCTGCCTACACCCTGAACCGAGGCCACCAACTCGTTAACGACCAAAGGCCGGAACCCCGCGTTTCCGCGTGGTTCCGGCCTTTATGGTCGGGCTGACAGGATTTGAACCTGCGACCCCTTGACCCCCAGTCAAGTGCGCTACCAAGCTGCGCTACAGCCCGCTGGTTCCACCGTTCTCCGCCCAGGTTTTCCTCCGAAGAGTCCCACCTAAGCAGTCCGGCCGAACCACCTCCAAAAGCTTACACGAAGTTGGAGGGTGCCAACGCCATCACAGCCAAACTCGGCTGTGATGCCCGTCTCATTTAGCGTTTCTTGCCGCGCTTCTCGCGGACGCGCATGTTGACCTCGATGGGCGTGCCTTCGAAGCCGAACGTTTCGCGCAAGCGACGCGTGATGAAACGGCGGTATCCGGGATCCAGGAAGCCGGTGGTGAACAGCACGAATTTCGGCGGGCGGCTGGAGGCCTGGGTGCCGAAGAGGATACGCGGTTGCTTGCCACCGCGAACCGGGTGGGGGTGGGCAGCAACCAGTTCACCCAGGAAGGCATTCAGGCGGCCAGTGGGGATACGGCGGTCCCAGCTTTCCAATGCGGTATCCAAGGCAGGAACCAGGCGGTCCTTATGCCAACCCGTCTTCGCAGAAATGTTGACCCGCGGAGCCCACTCAACGTGGGCCAGGTCCTGCTCGATTTCACGCTCAAGGTAGCGGCGGCGTTCGTCGTCCAGCAGGTCCCACTTGTTGAACGCGAGTACCAAGGCCCGGCCGGATTCAATGGCCAACTGCAGGATACGGACGTCCTGTTCGCTGAGGACCTCGTCCACGGCGAGGAGCACGACGGCGACCTCCGCCTTTTCGAGCGCAGCCTGCGTACGCAGTGACGCGTAGAAATCGGCGCCCTGCGCCATGTGCTGGCGGCGGCGGATACCTGCGGTGTCCACGAAGCGCCAGGTCCGGCCGCCAAGTTCAATGAACTCGTCCACGGGGTCACGCGTAGTGCCCGCCAGTGGATCCACGACCACGCGCTCAGAGCCGGCCAGCTTGTTCAGCAGCGAGGACTTTCCGACGTTCGGACGGCCGATCAGGGCGATGCGGCGCGGTCCACCGGAACGCTCCACGCCCTCCACCAGGGAGAACTCGGGCAGGGTGTCCATGACGTGGTCCAGGAGGTCCGCTACGCCGCGGCCGTGAAGGGCGGACACAGGGTAGGGCTGGCCGAAACCGAGGCCCCACAATGCTGCGGAGTCAGCTTCCTGTGCAAAGTCATCCACCTTGTTGGCCACCATGATGACCGGCTTCTTGCTCTTGCGCAGCATCTTCATGACGCCTTCATCCGTGGCGGTCGCGCCTACGGCGGAGTCCACGACGAAGAGGACAGCGTCGGCAAGCTCAACAGCCATCTCGGCCTGCTCGGCAACACGGGCGTGGATGCCCTTGGCGTCGTGCTCCCATCCGCCAGTGTCTACCAACGTGAAGTTGCGGCCATTCCAACGCGCGGAGTACATCACGCGGTCGCGGGTAACACCCGGGGTGTCCTCGACAACAGCTTCGCGGCGCCCCAGGATGCGGTTGACCAAGGTGGACTTGCCCACGTTCGGACGGCCAATGATGGCAAGCACGGGATCCAGCTTGAGGGGACCTTCATCGCCTTCGTCGTCGTAGTCGCCGCTAAGCAGCGCGGCGTCGTCTTCGTCGAGGTCGTAATCATCCAGTCCCGCCCGGAGGGTGGCTGCACGGAGTTCGGCCTCTTCATCGTCCAGGGCAGCCAGGTTTTCAGCCACCTGGTCGGTGCCGGTGGGCGTGTATTCGTCGTCGCCGGCTCCGTGGAGGCCGGATTTTTGAGTCGTATCGCTCATTGCACGTTCCTTAATGGTGGTCTGCCGGCGTCCCGGCTACTTCTGTTTGGCGGTGCTGCGGTGCGGATGGTCCGGACGGAGGTTCCTGGGGAAGGCCCTGCCCTGTAGTCCTGACTGCATCCTGGACGTGTCCTGCCAGTGCATCGCGGATTGCCGCAGCCGCCCTGTCCATTGAAACACGCCCCGGTTCGCCCTTCCGGCGCTGCACCGTGAGGGGTTCGCCGAAGCTGACATACAGCCTGCGGCGGGGTTTGGGAATATGGTCGCGGTGCTCATCGCCCTTACGGGTTCCGAGGATCGCGACTGGTATGACGGTGGCCCCGGAGTTGATGGCCAGCCAGGCGACACCATTGCTGATGCTGTCAGCGGAGCCGCTCCCCCGGGTACCTTCGGGCAGGATCCCAACGCAACGGCCGGCGTCGAGCAGTTGTTTGCCCACGTGCAGTGCGCTGCGGTCACCGCTTCGGTCCACGGGAATCTGCCCTGATCCCCTGAGGACGCGCCCCAGGAATCCACGGAACATCTCTTTCTTGACCAGGATGTGCATGGGGCGCGGCGAGGCGCCGAACATCACAGGACCGTCCAGGAAGCTGATGTGGTTGCCTGCAAAAATCACCGGACCAGCAGCGGGTATGTTGCTCTTGCCCGCCACGACCGTGCGGTAGATGACATGATCCAGGACCCAGCCAACGGGACGGCTCCAGATGCGTGTCCACTTGGCTGGGAGGCGGACCGCAGGAGGCTGGTTAGTCGCCATAGATGACCTTGCTAACGATCGCCAGGGCTGTTTCCACTGTTTCCTCAAAGTCCAGCTCCGAGGAATCGAGGGTCACGACGCCGTCAGCCGCTTGGGTAAAGTTCACCACCGTGGAGTCCTTGGCATCACGCTGCGTCACCTGCGCGGCAAGCTGTTCCTTGCTTTGCGTCCCACCCAACTGAATTCCACGACGCCGGAGCCTGGCCTCTTCGCTTGCGGTCAGGAGCATGCGGACCTCGGCATTGGGGGCAACCACCGTGGTGATGTCGCGTCCCTCCACCACCATCCGGTGATGGTGCTGGTCGATGAGCTGGCGCTGGCGGCGGATCAACTCCGTGCGCGCGCCCAGCGTAGTAGCCACGGCGCTCACGGAAGACGAAATCAAGGGATCGCGGATTTCATCGGTAATGTCCGTGCCGTCCACTGCCACGTACTCGGTGGCCGTGCTGGTGCTGATTTCCAAGGGCATGACCTTGGAAGCCTGCTCCACCGCAGCGCCGTCCTGGAGGTCGAGGCCTGTTTTGAGGCAGTACCACGTGAGTGCGCGGTACATCGCACCTGTATCCAGGTACGCCAGCTTCAAGCGCCGGGCTACTTCCTTGCTGACGCTGGACTTACCCGATCCCGAGGGGCCGTCAATCGCGATCACGAGCGGCTTGCCGGGGCGGGCAACTGTCTCCGGCCCAAAGAATTCACGCGTCATTACTGGAGTACCCGCCATCCACGGTCGGTCAAGGCTTCTACAAGGAGGTCGTGCTTGCTCGGCAGGACTGAAAGCTCCACCATGCCAACGTTCTGACCCGATGAATGATCGAGCCGGAGGTCTTCGACATTCACGCCGATCTCGCCAATTTCGGTCAGAAGCTGCGCGATCTGGCCCGGCCTGTCATCCACCAGGATAGTCAGCCAGGAATACGCCTGCGGAGGTCCGCCGTGCTTGCCCGGTATCCGGGCCTGTCCGGCGTTGCCTTCACTGATGAGCTGGGCGAGATCCAACCGCGCTCCGGGCGCAGCCGGCGCTTCCAAAGTCCCTATCAAGCGATTCAGGTCCTCACGAACGCCGTGCAGGATGGAAACAACCTTTTCCGCGTTGCCACCCAGTATCTGCACCCACAGGGTGGGATCACTGGCAGCGATGCGGGTGGTGTCCCGCAACCCGTTACCGGCCAAAGACAGCGCATGCAGGGGTGTTCCTTGCAAGCGGCTCGCCAGCAGCGAAGACATGATCTGCGGCAGATGCGAGACCAAGGCCACCGCTTCATCGTGCTCGTCGGCAGTGAACTGGGAGACAATTGCCCCCAGGTCCCCCGCCAGCGCACGTGCCGTTTGCAGTGCGTCGGTGTCGGTTTCCTCCGTTGGGCAAACCACCCATGGCATGGACGTGAAAAGTTCGCCCCTGGCGGCGACCGGCCCCGACTTTTCGCGGCCGGCCATCGGATGGGTCCCCACGTACCTCGCCAGGTCCACGCCGCGCTCCCGCAATTGGGATTGGATAGTGGCCTTAACGCTGGCAATATCAACGACGACGGCGGACGGGTAGTCCGCCAGGGCCTTCTCCACGACGTCGGCCGTCACGTCCGGCGGTGCAGCGACCACAACCAGCTGAGGCTGCCCGTCAAGCTCAGCCAAGGGCCGCCCAGCACCAATGTCTACAGCGACCGCCTGGTTGGTCGGCGACGGATCGAAAAGGAAAACCGGAACGCCGCGTCCGCGCAGGCCAAGGCCAATGCTGGCTCCAAGCAGGCCTGTACCAAGAACCACGACCGGGCCATCAAGATGGCCGCGGCCGTGCGTGCGGAATGCCGACATGCCCTAGAGCCCCACAGATGCCAGGAGGTGACCGACTTCCTGCCTGCCGAGGTTGCGGATGCTGCCCTGGCGCTGGTCTCCCAAGCCAATGGGACCGATCTTGACACGGACAAGACGCTCTACCGGGAAACCCACAGCATCGAACATGCGGCGCACAATACGGTTCTTGCCGGAGTGCAGGACAACCTCGATCAGGACGTGCCCGGGCGTGGAGTCAACCAGGCGGAACGAATCCACGGTTGCCAGGCCGTCTTCAAGCTCGACGCCGGACTTCAGCTGCGCGCCGACGCCCTGCGGGAACGGACCACGAACCTGAACCAGGTACGTCTTGGGCACCTCATAGGAAGGATGTGTCAAACGGTTGGCGAGTTCGCCGTCGTTGGTCAACAACAGCAGGCCTTCCGTGGCGACGTCCAAGCGCCCGACGTGGAAGAGCCGCTCACCCTTGGCGTTCTTCAGGAAGTCGCTGATGCATGGCCGGCCCTCGGGGTCTTCCATGGTGGAGACAACGCCCTTGGGCTTGTTGAAGACCATGTAGACGAGGGTTTCGTCGAGCTGGATGCGGATACCGTCAACGTGGATCACGGCGGTTTTGGGGTCGACCCGCATGCCGAGCTCTGTGGTGACCTGGCCATCAACCTCGACGCGGCCTTCGAGAATCATTTCCTCGCATACGCGGCGGGAGGCCACGCCGGCCTGCGCCATGACCTTCTGCAGGCGCACGCCGTCGACATCATGGAGGTCCGACTGCGGGACTTCCTGGCGCGGACCGCGGTTGCGGGCAGGCTTGCGGATGGGGCCCAGGTTCTGGCCGAAGCGTTCGCTGCCAAAGGCCTTGGAGCCGTACTGCCTTGCGGGCTTGGCCTTGGGCTTCAACGCACCGGGTGTTCCGGGAGCCTTGCCGTAACCGGGCTTGTTGGAGCCGGGCTTGCGGAAGGGCTTTGCAGGCCTGGCGGCCTGGCCGCGATCGTAATCGCCCGCCGTCGTGGGGTTATCGGGATCGAAGGGGGCCGCTTCCCGTGGCTTTGAAGCCTTGAACGGGCGGCCTTCGCCCTGGTTGAAGTTGCGCTTTCCAGCGCCGGCACTTCCGCCGCGGCCGGAGAAGCCGCCGGCGTTGGAGCGGCCCGTGCCGCCCCTTGCCTCATTGCGTCCAGAACTGTTGCGTCCCGAACTGTTACGTGGTGAACCCTGGCGTCCCGCCTGTGTCATGACCCGTCCTTGTGTAGTAATGGCCGGCATTCAGTGCTGCAATCAACACTAGCCAGCCGGGCAGACATCGTCTGCCCCTTGTTGCCGTGGCACCGTCCATGCGGTGCCGTGAATCAGTATGTAGTTCTCGTGCAGTGCCGGCTTACATCCGGCTGGCGTCGTAGTACTCGTCGATCCCTTCCAAACCCGGAAGGTGCGGCGAGAGCTGGGGCAATTCCGACACCGAGCCGATGCCCATCCGTTCCAGGAAGTAGGAGGTTGTCCTGTACAGCACAGCCCCGGATTCGGGATCGTTCCCGGAGTCTTCGATCAGACCACGCTGGGTTAGAGTCCGGACCACAGAATCGACGTTGACGCCTCGAATTGCGGACACCCGGGCCCTGGAGACCGGCTGCCGGTAGGCAATGACCGCCAGAGTCTCAAGCGCTGCCTGAGTGAGCCTGGTGGTCTGCCCTTCGAGGACAAACCTGCCCACAATGTCCGCAAAATCAGACCGTGAATAGATCCGCCACCCACCGGCGACATTCCGCAATTCAAAACCCCGGGGGGCAGCGCTGGCAACGGCAAAGCCGACAGCATCCACGTCCGGGGCTTTAACAGTATAGCCGCTATACTCCCGCTGCAGGTCCTGCAGCAAATCCTCGACGACGGCGACCGTTACGTTCAATCCCGCGGCCAACTCCTCCGAGGTGGCTGGCTCGTCGATGACCATGAGCACAGCTTCCAACGCTGCCCGTGCCCCGCCAGGCAAAGTTTCAAGCTCGGCAAGGCCGGCTTCGGCCATGTCCTGCTCAGTCACTGGCTGTCCCTTCGCTCGATTCCTCGTACTCTTCGCTCAGGTTCGAACTGTCCCATTCGGCCACGTCCCCGGTCCACCTAACCGTCAGCTCCGCCAACGGACCTGCCTGTTCGAAGGCCACAACCTTGTCCCGGAACATCTCCAGCAAGGCCAGGAAACGGGCCACGACCACCAGGGTTGTCCCGGCGTCCGCTATCAATGTGCGGAAAGAGAGCGGGGCTCCGAGTTGCAGGCGGTATCCGATGATCTCGGCTTGCTCCTTGACGCTCACCGGCGGTGCGTGAAGGTGATCCAATCCCACCTCAGAGGGCACGGAGTCTTTCGGTTTGAGCGCCTTGGCGGCAAGCTCCGCAAATTGTTCGGGGGTGTGCCGCCACACGAGTTCCGGCAGCAGCGCCGCGAAATGGCCTTCCAACGCCACCTGGCGAGGGTATCTGCGGCCTTCCTGTTCCAGCGTCTCACTGATGAGACCTGCGACGTGCTTGAACGCCTTGTACTGCAGCAAGCGGGCGAACAGCAGATCCCGGGCTTCCAGGAGGGCGATATCTTCCTCGTCCTCTACTTCGCCGGCGGGAAGGAGCCGGGCAGCTTTGAGATCCAGGAGCGTCGCGGCAATCACCAGGAATTCGCTGGCCTCGTCCAGCGCCCAATCCTCCCCCAGTTCCTGGAGGCGGCGGATGTACTTGATGAACTCATCGGTGACGGTGGCCAGCGCCACCTCCGTTATGTCCAGCTTGTGCTTGGAAATCAGGCCCAACAGGAGATCGAACGGCCCCGTAAAGTTGGCGAGCCGAACCTCAAAGCCCGGCTTGCGGGCTTCGGAGGGGCCCGCGTCGGAGGTATCGGCGTCGGGCGTTTCTTCCGGAATGACCACCGCGGAGGGCGGGGCGAGTGACCGTCCCACGCCGTTGGCTACGGTGCGCCGCCGCGCGAGATAAGTTCCTTTGCGAGGCGGCGGTAGGCGTCTGCACCGATGTGGTTGCCGGCATAGCTGGTAATAGGTTCAGCGGCCACGGTTGCGTCCGCGAATTTGATGGAACGCTTGATGACGGTCTCGAAAACCTTGTCCCCGAAGGCCTCCACGAGGCGCGAGATAACTTCGCGGCTGTGCAGGGTGCGGGCGTCGTACATGGTGGCGAGGACACCGTCCACCTGCAACCGCGGATTCAAACGGTCCTGCACTTTCTCGATGGTTTCCACGAGGAGTGCTACGGCGCGAAGTGCGAAGAACTCGCAGATCAACGGAATGATGACGCCGTGGGCGGCGGTCAGCGCGTTGACCGTCAGCAGGCCGAGCGATGGCTGGCAGTCGATCAGCACGACGTCGTAGTCATCTTCAACGCTCTTGAGCGCGCGGTCCAGGACTTGCTCGCGGGCGACTTCATTGACCAGTTGAACTTCAGCCGCGGAGAGATCAATGTTTGCGGGCAGAAGGTCCACGCCTTCCACTCCGGTCTGCTGGATGGCATCCCGGATGTCCACTTTGCGGTCCATGAGGACGTTGTAGACAGTGAGGTCGAGCTCATGCGGATTGGCGCCGAGCCCGGCAGAAAGGGCACCTTGTGGGTCAAAGTCCACCAGGAGCACGCGCCGGCCGTATTCCGCGAGCGCCGCCGCAAGGTTGATGGTGGACGTGGTTTTGCCCACGCCGCCCTTTTGGTTAACCATGGCAATGACCCTTGCAGGGCCGTG
The DNA here is from genome assembly GCF_019977195.1 of Arthrobacter sp. StoSoilA2. Classification (NCBI taxonomy): domain Bacteria; kingdom Bacillati; phylum Actinomycetota; class Actinomycetes; order Micrococcales; family Micrococcaceae; genus Arthrobacter; species Arthrobacter sp. StoSoilA2. The sequence goes on along the minus strand of NZ_AP024643.1, from coordinate 1,854,038 downwards.
GGAGGCAAGCGGAGCCGGTTCCGGAAAATCGCGGTGAGGACGGCCCGTAGGCCCCATGATGGCGTCTTCCAGATCGAGCTCGGTGTCTCCCAGCGTAGCTGTTCCCCGTTCGCTGCTCACGTATCTAACCACTCTTTCGACGACGATCTTCCCTGCCGCTGTTCCCCTGGGTACAGCGCTGCTACCCACCTAGGCTACAGCCCCCGACACGGCATTTCGGGGAACTTGACTTTCGCCGATCTTTGAGCCTTTACCCTCTAGTTGAGGTCGAAGGTTAGGAAGTTGGGCCATGATTCGTTGGCATCCGCGCGAACGGCAGAGGACCGACACCCCTGTACGGGGGCCGGTCCTCGTTGCTTCGTATCCCGCGAAGCTGATCCTGCTAGATGGTTGCCTTGTCGCGGGCTTCAGTTTCCGGAGCCGTCTCAGCCTCTGCGCCATGGGCGATCATTGTCGTCTCGTCGAACGGTTCGCTGCCGGAGAGAACGCGCTCCACCTGGCCGTTGTCGATTTCCTTGACCCAGGTGCCGATCAAAACGGTGGCAACGGCGTTGCCGGTGAAGTTCGTCAGTGCACGGGCTTCTGACATGAAGCGGTCGATGCCAACGATCATGCCGACGCCGCCCAGGAGCTCGGGCTTGTGTGCCTGCAGGCCGGCGGCAAGGGTTGCAAGGCCGGCTCCGGTGACGCCGGCGGCGCCCTTGGAAGCGATGATCATGAACACCAGCAGCGAGATCTGGGCACCCAGGTCCAGCGGCGTCCCCATGGCGTTGGCCACGAACAAGGAGGCCATGGTGAGGTAGATGGCCGTGCCGTCAAGGTTGAAGGAGTAGCCGGTGGGTACCGTCACGCCGACAACCGGCTTGGAGACACCCAGGTGTTCCATCTTGGCGATGAGGCGGGGCAGGGCCGCCTCGGAGGAGGACGTGGAGAAGATGAGGAGGTATTCCCGGGCCAGGTACTTCATCAGCTTGAAGATGTTGACGCCGGCCACAGCACGAAGCAGGGAGCCAAGGATGACCACGATGAACACAGCGCAGGTGATGTAGAAGGCCAGCATCAGTGTGAACATGCTGAGGATTGCCTGGGCGCCAGTGGCACCCACGACGGCGGCGATCGCACCGAAAGCGCCCACCGGAGCCAGCCACATGATCATGATGAGGATCCGGAAGACAAGGCGCTGTCCGTGGCCGATTGCAGTGAGGATCGGAGTGCCCTGCTTACCCATCTTCTGGAGTGCGAAGCCCACCAGGATTGCTGCAAGAAGGGTGGGCAGGACGGGAATGTCGCCAGGGATGATGCCCAGCAGGAAGTCCACCGTGCTGTCCGTGGCCGCCTTCTTGTTGGGATCGTACGGAGTCAGCTTCAGGCCCTCACCCGGGTGGATGAGGTTGCCGACGACGAGGCCGATAGCCAATGCGAAGGTCGACATGGCCACGAAGTACCCAAGTGCGAGCCCGCCGACCTTTCCGACGGTGGCAGCTTTGGCGATGGAGCCGATGCCAAGGACGATGGTGCAGAAGATGACCGGAGCGATCATCATCTTGATGAGCTTGATGAAGCCGTCCCCGAGCGGCTTCAGGGATTTTCCAACCTCAGGGAACAGCAGGCCGACCACGGCACCAAGCACTACGGCCAGGATGACCGCGATGTACAGGTAATGCGACTTGTCGAGCCCCCTGCGTCCACCGGTGGCGGCTACTGCCGACTCTCCTCGTTGAGAGGTCATGGGATTCTCCTTCTGGATACTGTGTAAGGCGCTGCGGTCCTGCACTTGTGTCCAATCCGCTGCCCTTGTGTGATATCCATCATTCAGCTGCGGGTGACACACATCACCCTTGCGGTCATATTGGTCATGGGAGGCCTATTTGTTTCATCGCTGGAGCATCGCCCGCCGCTTGTTTGTGGCAAACCTGCTGTTCGTGCTGGTGCTGACAGCTGTCTTCGGCGCGTTCTCGGTGCTGGAGGCCCGGGACAGGGCATACGAGGATGCGGGCAGCCGGATGCTTGCGATCGCAACGTCCATTGCCAACAACCCCTTGGTGTTGCAGGCGGCGGCAACCTCTGATCCGTCGGCCATACTGCAGCCCTATGCGCTGGAGGTCATGAAGGACGCGGACGCGGATTTCATCACCATCATGGCTCCCGACAGGACCCGATGGACCCATCCCCGTCCCGAAGAGCTGGGCAAGCCCTATATCGGCACGATCGAACCTGCCCTGCGGGGTGAGACTTTCACCGAAGTCACTGCTGGTACGTTGGGGCCCTCGGTCCGGACCATCGCGCCGGTGAAGGACTCCGGTGGAACCGTCAAAGCCTTGGTGGCGGCAGGCATCACCGTAAGGACCGTGGATACCGATGTGGCCGAAAGGCTGGGAGTGATTGGCGGCATCGCGCTGGTGGTGTTGTTCTTTGGCTCCATAGCTTCGTGGCTGCTCGGACGTTACCTGCGGTCCGTGACGCGCGGATGGGGTCCGGAACAGCTCGCGCAGCTCTTCGCCTACTACGAATCAGTCCTTCACTCCGTTCGTGAAGGCGTGATCCTGATCGATACCCGGGGAAAAGCAGTGATGTACAACGATCAGGCCGCGGAGTTGCTGGGACTGGAACCTTCCGAGGCCGATCGCTCCCCCGATGACGCTCCCAAGCTGTCCGACCTCCCCTTTGACGGGAGCCTGCGAGCGCTTTTCGAATCCGGCAGGCCAGCCCACGACGAAATCCATTTGACTGGTTCACGGATCCTGGTGGTAAACCAAGCTCCGGCCGTGGGCCCGGTTCCTGCCCGCAGCCGGCAAAAGCCGTCGGTCTACGGCACCGTGGCCACTATTCGCGACCGCACTGAGATTGAGTCCTTGGGAACCGAGCTGGAAACCATGAAGACTCTCTCGGATGCATTGCGGGCCCAGACCCATGAACATGCCAATCGCCTGCATATGATCGTTTCCCTTCTTGAGTTGGGCCGCACGCCCCAGGCACTCGAGTTCGCCACCAAGGACCTGGAGCTCAGCCAGCAGCTCACGGACGACATGCTTGCTTCGGTGGATGAACCGGTGATGAGTGCTTTGGTGATGGGCAAGGCCGCCGAGGCCCATGAGCGCGGGGTCGAACTGGTGGTTCGGACATCAGGGAGTTCGGGTGTCCGGGGTCTGGAAATCCAGGACCTCGTGACGATCCTGGGAAACCTCCTGGACAATGCCATTGATGCTGCGGCGTCCGGTGGGATGCCCCGAAAGGTGGAACTGGACGTCGAAGCCAGTGCGGCCGGTGTTGGATTTACCGTTAGGGATTCCGGGGCCGGTATCGATCCCGGTTCGATCGATGACGTGTTGCAGTACGGGTACAGCACCAAGTCCGCCCAGGAGGGTCCACGGGGAGCCCATGGCCGGGGTGTCGGCCTTGCCCTGGTCCGGCAGGCGGTCCAGCGGCTGAACGGTACTATGACGATCAGCAATCCAGGCGGCGCCCAGTTCCATGTGGTGCTGCCCGCGCCCATTCCCGAGGAAGAGAAGGCATGACAGACATCCGCGTCCTGGTGGTCGAGGACGAGCCCATCGCCTCGGACGCCCACTCCATTTACGTGGGCAGGCTCCAAGGGTTCACGCTGGTGGGAACGGCTCCGGATGGTCAGTCAGCACTGCGCATCCTTGGCGAGTTCGCTGGCTCCGGCTCGCCCGTGGACCTGGTTCTCCTTGATATGAACCTGCCGGACCTCCATGGGCTGGATGTTGCCCGGCGCATGCGCTCCGCGGGAGTCTTCGCCGACATTATTGCCATCACAGCCGTCCGTGAACTGAACATCGTGCGCAGCGCCGTTTCCATCGGCGTCGTGCAGTATTTGATCAAGCCCTTCACCTACGCAACCTTTGCCGACAAGCTGAACAGCTACCGCACTTTCCGTGATCAACTGGCGGGCTCAGAGTCCGGCATCTCCAAGGCCGGAGCTTCCCAGAGCGATGTTGACCAGGCCTTCGCGAGTCTTCGGGCCCCAACGGAACTACCGCTGCCGAAGGGTTTGTCCGGTTCCACCCTGGAGTCGGTCAAGGATTTCGTCCGCGCCCGGAAACAAGCCGTGTCCGCCAGTGAAGTCATGGATGCCTTGGGAATGTCGCGGGTCACGGCCCGCCGGTACCTGGAGTACCTGGCCGACGCCGGGACGGTCACCAGGGCGCCGCGATACGGAACACCAGGCCGTCCGGAGAACGAGTACGGCTGGAACCGGGGCTAGCCTCCTGCCGAAGGAACAGCTCCCGCAGTAAGCTGGAGCCGAACCCGTGGAGAGCCCATGTCCCAGCAGCTGCAGCAACTTTCCGAGGCCCGCGAAGCCTTTGCCCGTGGGGAATGGGACGTGGCGCGCCGAAGCCTGGAACGTGCAGCCGTGGACGCTCCTCTCAGCTCCGCGGACCTTGAGATCCTGTCCCGTTCCGCCTGGTGGCTGGGAGACGTTCAACGCTCCATGTCCCTCGCAGAGGAGATCTTCCATCGCTTGGATGACGACCACCAGAGGCAGGCGGCGGCCCGGACGGCACTGACGCTGTCCATGCAGTGGGGCATCCGCGGCAACCTCGCCGTTTCTTCGGCGTGGCTTAATCGGGCGCGCCGGCTGCTGGAGAACATGCCCGAGGTACCCGAACACGGCTACCTGCTCTACCTTGAGGCCAATGACGCAATGAACCTTGAAGGCGATCCGGTTCCGGCCCTCGCCGCCTCAGTTTCACTCAAGGAGATGACCCGGAGGCACGAATCACCCGAACTGGCCAGCTTTGCGTACATGTTGTCCGGCCTGGCGGCGGTTCGGACAGGACAGTCCGCACGAGGATTCCAGGACCTGGATGAGGCCATGCTGCCCGTAATGGCGGGGCAGGTTCCGGCAGAGTGGGGCGGAGACATTTACTGCTCCATCATCCACCTCTGCTACGAGATGGCTGATTTCGCCCGGATGCGCGCTTGGACTGACGCGCTGGCCACATGGTGCGCCGGACTATCCCGGTCCTTCATGTACAGCGGGATATCGCGCGTTCACGAACTTCAATTGCTCGGCACTGAGGGCAATTGGGGACAGGTTGAAGCTGAGATGCCCCACGAAGCCGAGCGCCTTAGGAATGCCCACGGCTGGATCGCCGCGGACGGCTACTGTGAGCTGGGTGAGATCCGTCGGCGCCGGGGCGATGTTGCCGGGGCTGGGTCCGCGTTTGAGTTGGCCCGAGGGCTTGGCGTGGATGCGCAACCAGGACGTGCCCTGCTACTTGCCGATGCGGGAAAGACAGAGTCCGCCATAGAGGCGCTTCAGGCTGCCTTGGCGGACCGCGGAACCCTGGGGAGGGCCAGCCTTCTCTTGCCCCTGGTGGAACTGCTGGCTGCCCGGGATCCCGGTGCGGCGGCCACCCATTGCATGGAACTTGAACAGACCGCCGCTTTTTACAGGACCCCCGGCTTCCTGGCCTGGGCCCACCATGCGCGTGGCGCCGTGCTGATGGCGGAGCAGAGTTGGACTGAGGCGATCAATGAGCTTGAATCCGCAGCACAGGCCTACCGCTCCCAACACATGCGCTACGAACTGGCACGGATCCACGAACGCCTGGCAACTGTCCGGGCTGCCCTGGGTGAAAGCGGACGTGCTGAGGCCGAGCGTGCCACTGCGGCCGCCATCCGGAACCAGCTCGGCGCCAAGAACATTTCCTGGACGCGTCCCGCCCAGGAGCCTGGCGGCTTAACCTCCCGGGAAGTGGAAGTACTGGGATGCGTCCTGGCTGGTTCCAGTAACCGTCAAATTGCCAGGTCGTTGACTATCTCAGAGAAAACAGCCGGACGTCATTTGGCGAACATCTTTACCAAGATCGGGGTCACTTCCCGGACGGCCGCCGCTGCTTGGGCCCACCAGCACGGCATCCCGGAGCGGCCCGGATCGTAGTTGCCGATCCAGGGGCCCTGCATGGTTCGCCCCACGACTACAGAAAAAAATGCAGAAAATGCCCGAAGAGGCTCGTTGGGGTCTGAATTTACCGTGGGATATGGGCAACAGGCCGGAGCCACCGGTCCCCGAAGACCAAGGAAAAGCCATGGAAAGCACCCAGTCCGGAAAGTATGAAACGGCGACGATGCCCGGAAAATCACTTGAAGAAGCGGTGCAGGAAGCGACCGGCAGGCTGATTGACATCCTGAACAGCTCATCCATCGGACTGCTCATTGCCGTGGGCCATCAAACCGGCTTGTTTGAGACGCTTGCCTCGCTGCCTCCTGCGACGAGCCAACTTGTGGCGGATGCCGCTGGAGCACAAGAGCGTTACGTCCGCGAATGGTTGGGAGGGATGACGACCGCAGGAATCGTGGACTTCGAACCCGGCGATTCAACCTACTGCCTTCGTCCTGAATTTGTTCCTGTTCTGTGCGGGACCGGAAAGGAAAACCTGGCGCGCACCCTGCAGTATCTCCCGCTGATGGGCGAGGTGTCCCCCAAGATTGTCACGGCGTTCCGGGAGGGCGGTGGAACAAATTACAGTGATTACCCGCAGTTCCACCACATCATGGCTTCCGAAAGTGCCGCAGTGAATGACGCCTCGCTTTTGGACTCGATTCTCCCCTTGACCGGCTGCGAAAAAGCCTTGCAGGCAGGAATCGCCGTGGCCGATATCGGCTGCGGCGAAGGCCATGCTGTAAACCTGCTGGCCAGCACTTATCCCCACAGCACTTTCACGGGATATGACTTCGCTGACGCGGCGCTAACTGTGGCGCGGGCCGAAGCGGCAGCGTTGAAACTTTCCAACGTCCGGTTCGTGTCCAGGGACGTAACGACGCTTGAGGAAGAAGGCCGCTACCATCTTGTGACTGCCTTCGACGCCATCCACGACCAAGCGCATCCTGCCCAGGTCCTGAAGAATATCCACAAGGCGCTCAAACCCGGTGGAACGTTCCTTATGGTGGATATCAACGCCTCCAGCAACCTGGAAAAGAACGCTGACCTTCCGTGGGCCTCCTTCCTCTACACCATCTCCACGTTTCATTGCGTGGCCGTCTCCCTGGGACAGGGCGGGGAGGGTTTGGGAACCGTCTGGGGCAAGGAATTGGCAGCGGCCATGATCCGCGAAGCCGGCTTCACCAGCGTGGAAGTCAAAGAGCTCGAGGAAGATCCGTTCAACGCGTACTACGTGGCCACATGCTAGGCATGTATACATAGGCGCGCGATTTTGAGCTGTTTCCTGTACAACACAGGCTTTATGTATACACTGGAGTCATGCGCGCCAGTGATCGGGCCTACGCGGCTCTTCGTGAAGACATCATTGAATGGCGCCTGCGGCCGGGCACGGTTCTCGCGGAAGTAGAACAGTCCGAGCGGCTGGGTGTCTCCCGCACGCCTGTCCGGGAGGCGCTGGGCCGGCTCACCGCTGAGGGATTGACGACGGCGGCAGGCGGGCGCGGCGTCGTCGTCACCGATATTTCGCTGGACAGCATCGACGAACTGTTCGAGCTTCGCGAAACGCTGGAGGTCCGGGCCGCAGCCCTGGCCGCAGAGCGCGGAGAGCCGGGCGTTTTTGCCGAGCTGCAGGCGCAGCTGCTCCGGGCGCCGGAGCTGCTCAGCGAGGAGGATCCTGCACGGCACGAGTATTACGCGTTGGTTGGCCGGCTGGACGAGGCGATCGATGCCGCAATCTCCAACTCCTACCTGGCCCAGGCCATGCGCAGCCTCCGGGTCCATTTGGTCCGGGTTCGCCGCCTGGCGGCCGATGACGCCGCCCGGCTCCAGGCCGCTGCGGCCGAGCATGCCGCCATTGCTGAAGCGATCGCCGCCGGGAATCCACGGCTGGCCGAAGCCGCCACCACACTTCATTTGCACCGAAGCCTTACCCACGTCAAGGCCGCTCATGTGGCCCGCTAAGACCCTCATTAGAAGGAGCACCATGGTCAAGAACAACCACGTCCGCGTCTACAAGTCCGAAGAGAATCTCCCCCGTGAGGAGCAGTTGGCGCACAAGATCGCCGTGGTCGCTGCCGACCCCGTCGACGTAACCCCCGAGGTCACGGATATGGTGATCAACCGGATCATCGACAACGCCTCCGTAGCGATCGCCTCGTTGAACCGTGCACCGATCGTCGCGGCCCGCGCCCAGGCACTGACCCACGGGCCGTCCGCGAACGGCAAGGGCGGGCACGTTTTCGGCATCACCGAGCGGGTTTCCCCTGAATGGGCTGCGTGGGCGAACGGGGTGGCCGTGCGTGAACTGGACTACCACGACACGTTCCTGGCCGCGGACTACTCGCACCCGGGCGATAACATCCCGCCGATCCTGGCCGTCGCGCAGCACGTGGGCGCCAGCGGTGCTGACCTGGTGCGCGGTATTGCCACCGGCTACGAGATCCAGGTGAACCTGGTCAAGGCGATCTGCCTGCACAAGCACAAGATCGACCACGTGGCCCACCTTGGCCCGTCGGCTGCAGCGGGCATCGGCACGCTCCTGGGATTGGATGTTGAGACGATCTTCCAGTCCGTGGGCCAGGCGCTTCACACCACCACGGCCACCCGCCAGTCCCGCAAGGGCGAAATCTCCACCTGGAAGGCCCACGCCCCGGCGTTCGCGGGCAAGATGGCCGTGGAAGCCGTGGACCGTTCCATGCGCGGCCAGACCTCCCCCGTGCCGATCTACGAAGGCGAAGACGGGGTGATCGCGTGGATGCTGGACGGCCCGGACGCCTCCTACGAAGTCCCGCTGCCGCTGCCCGGTGAAGCCAAACGCGCCATCCTGGACACCTACACCAAGGAACACTCGGCCGAGTACCAGGCCCAGGCGTGGATCGACCTCGCCCGCAAACTCCACAAGGAGCACCCGGAAACCACGGACCCGGCCAACGTGAAATCCGTGTTGATCAAGACCAGCCACCACACGCACTACGTGATCGGTTCCGGCGCGAACGACCCCCAGAAGTACTCCCCCACCGCATCGCGGGAAACCCTGGACCACTCCATCCCGTACATCTTCACCGTCGCCCTGCAGGACGGCGCCTGGCACCACGTGGATTCCTACGCCCCCGAACGCGCAGCCCGCCCGGACACCGTGGAACTCTGGCAGAAGGTCACTACCGTGGAGGACCCGGAGTGGACCCGCCGCTACCACTCCCTGGACATCGCAGAGAAGGCCTTCGGCGGTTCCGTGGAAATCACCCTGAACGACGGCACCGTGATCACGGATGAGATCGCCGTGGCCGACGCGCACCCGCTCGGTGCCCGACCGTTCGCCCGCGAGCAATACATCAACAAGTTCCGCACCCTCGCTGCAGGTTTGGTGGAGGACGCCGAGATCGAACGGTTCCTCGCCGCCGTCGAACGCGTCACCGAACTCGGCCCCGGGGAACTGGACCAGCTCAACATCACCGCGGCCCCCGGCGTGATCAACCTCGACGCAGCTCCGAAGGGACTGTTCTAAATGCTGTACTCCACCACCACCCCCGAACAGAAGCGGGTCAAGCTGCGGGAGCTCCTCGCTTCAGGGACCGTGCAGCAGTTCCCCGGCGCGTTCAACCCGCTCTCGGCCCGGCTGATCGAAGAGAAGGGCTTCGCCGGGGTCTACATCTCCGGAGCGGTCCTGGCCAATGATCTCGGCCTGCCCGACATCGGCCTGACCACGCTCACCGAGGTGGCCACCCGCGCCGGGCAGATCGCCCGCATGACGGACCTGCCCTCCCTCGTGGACGCGGACACCGGCTTCGGTGAACCCATGAACGTGGCCCGCACCATCCAGGAACTCGAAAACGCCGGCCTGGCCGGCTGCCACATCGAAGACCAATTCAACCCCAAACGCTGCGGCCACCTGGACGGCAAAAACGTCGTGGACATCGACACCGCCACCAAACGCATCCGCGCCGCCGCCGACGCACGCCGCGACCCCAACTTCCTCATCATGGCCCGCACCGACATCCGCGCCGTCGAAGGAATCCAAGCCGCACAAGACCGTGCCCGCGCTTTGGTCGACGCCGGCGCCGACGCGATCTTCCCCGAAGCCATGGCTGATCTGACCGAGTTCCAGGCCATCCGCGACGCCGTGGACGTGCCCATCCTGGCCAACATGACGGAATTCGGAAAGTCCGACCTCTTCACCGTGGACCAACTCCAAGACGTCGGGGTAAACATGGTCATCTACCCCGTCACGCTCCTCCGCATTGCCATGGGCGCTGCAGAGCGTACGCTGGAATCGATCAAGGCTGCGGGGACCCAAGAGGCACAGGTGGAAAACATGCTCACGCGTGCGCGCCTCTACGAACTCGTGGATTACGAGGCATATAACCAGTTCGATACCGGCGTTTTTAACTTCCAGGTTCCTGGCATCCGCTAGGTCCGGGAATCATCAAGGGGAAAGCAAGCACTCCGGCCCACGGGGCTCTTGCATAATGAACGAAGGAGTTCAGCATGGCTGCTGAAGACATCAAAAAAGGCCTTGCCGGCGTCGTGGTGGACTACACCGCCGTCTCAAAGGTCAACCCGGACACCAACTCCCTGCTGTATCGGGGATACCCGGTGCAGGAACTGGCCGCCAAGTGCAGCTTTGAAGAGGTCGCCTACCTGCTATGGAACGGCGAACTGCCCGACGATGCCCAACTGGCCGAATTTGTTGCCCGCGAGCGGGCAGGGCGTGCGCTTGATCCAGTGGTCAAGTCAGTCATTGACACGTTGCCCACCACCTCGCACCCCATGGACGTTTGCCGTACGGCAGCTTCCGTATTGGGAGCCCGGCACGAGCTGACGGAGGATTCATCCCCCGATGCCAACATGAAGAAAGCAATCGACCTCTGGGCCGCGATGCCCGCCGTCGTGGCCTACGACCAGCGCCGCCGGCGGGGTCAAGAGCCCGTGGAACCGCGGGAGGACCTGGACTACTCGTCCAACTTCCTGTGGATGGCGTTCGGCGAAGAGCAGGTTCCCGAAGTGGTGGAGGCGTTCAACGTCTCAATGATCCTCTACGCGGAGCACTCCTTCAACGCGTCCACCTTCACAGCCCGCGTGGTCACGTCCACGCTCTCTGACCTGCACTCCGCCGTGACGGCAGCGATCGGTGCACTGAAAGGCCCTCTCCACGGGGGCGCCAACGAGGCCGTGATGCACACCTTCGACGAAATCGGCATCCGCAGCGAAGAATCCATGGAGGAAGCCGCGGTCCGTGCGCGGGCGTGGATGGAGAATGCCCTTGCCCAGAAGAAGAAGGTCATGGGCTTTGGACACCGCGTCTACAAGCATGGCGACTCCCGCGTGCCCACCATGAAGGCCGCCTTGGACAAGATGATCGCCCACTACGGACGGCCTGAACTCCTGGGGCTCTACAACGGCCTCGAACAGGCCATGGACGAGGCCAAGGCCATCAAGCCCAACCTCGACTATCCCGCGGGCCCCACGTACCACCTCATGGGCTTCGACACCCAGACGTTCACCCCGCTGTTCGTCGCCAGCCGGATCACCGGCTGGACAGCGCACATCATGGAACAATTTGCTTCTAACTCGCTGATCCGTCCGCTGAGCGAATACAACGGGCCGGAAGAGCGGCACGTGCCGTAGCCTCTTGGCTTCTGGCCGCGCCGGAAGCCCACGATGGCGGAGGAAGCATACGACGGCGGGTCGGTCACCAAAAGGCGACCGGCCCGCCGTCGTATGCTGGAAAACCTGTCTTCTAGTCGGTTCCGGCCCAATCGATGGTGTGCACTTCAGCCACGCTCTCGTTATCGGCAGCCAAATCGACTCGAACTGCGATCCGCTGCCCCGAAATCATCGCGGGCAGCCAATGCTCGGCGTCGGCCCACATGCGTTCCACCGGTAGCTTGGACACCGGGAACCATTCGGGCGCAATCTCGTCGCTCTCCGACGGTTCGCCTGCCCAAGAACGCGTCAGATACACAGTGGTGTACATGTTCCATTCGGGTCGGGCAGGAAACACGAAGTCGATGATGCCGGCGGGGATGAGGTCCGCGGCCTGGACCACCACGCTGATTTCCTCCATGACCTCGCGGCACACCGCCTGCAGCGCCGTCTCCCCCGGCTCCACATGCCCACCCACGCCCACCACTTTCCCACGCCCAAAACCGGTCTTCTTTGTACCGAGGAGGACGTGTTCCCCGTCCACGCCGTCACGGAGGAGGAAGCACAGTGTCACATGGGCTGCTGTCATGCTGCCTACCTTAACCCGATCTCCTGCACCTGAGGTCCCATTGCCACAGTCAGCCCAATTGCTACAGTGAGCCCATGAACGAAGGTGGGGGCGAAGTGCATGCCGGGACACAGGCACAAGCGCAAGCCATCAACCAAGAGGTGAAGGCCCAGGCCGGGGAAGATGCCGAAACTGCCCCTCTGGCCGACGCCCCATCAGCCACCAGAGCCGGGCAGGAGCGCGACGCCTGGCTGCCCCGCTTGGTGGTGGCCCATCCGCTCTACGCCGGCTGGGCTTGGACGGTGGTGTGGGCCGGGCTCATTGTTCTGGATGAGGTGGTGGACCTGGCTGGTTGGACGTGGTACCTGCTGGTCCTCATCGCTGCCCTGCCAACGCTGCTGTCCACGCTGGCCGTGCTGCATGCCACCCCTCGCAGCCACCTCAAGGCAGTGGACGCCACTGTCCTGGGCCATTTCTTCGTCCGCTTCCTGGCCCTGGTGGTCGCCTTCGTGGTGTGGGCTGCCTCCGTGGTGATGAGTGCTTCCATCTCGACCACGGTGCAGACCGTCATCGGCGACTCCGAAAAGGAGGTGACCGCACTCGGCTTCAACCTCATGCTGGCGTCGGTCCCGCTGGTGCTCTCTGTCCTGTGGATGGCGTTCATCGTGCGGTGCGCCTGGTTCCTTCGCCGGCTACGCGGTTGGCGGCAAATACCGTTGAAGACGCGGGTACCCAAAAAGTTCCTCAAGGGACAGCCGCGGTTGAAGCGGGTGGTGGTGGGACTGGCCCACCCAGGCCTTCTGCTCGTGGCCGGTTTGGGGACGTCGCTGCTGGCATTGTTCGTCGATGCCGTGGAGTTGACGTTCAGTGTATTGGACTAACTGCAGCATCAACCGAGCGCGCGGGGATGGGCAGCAGCGTAAACCTCGCGCAAGGTGTCCGCGGTAACCAGCGTGTAGACCTGGGTCGTGGTAACCGATGCGTGCCCCAACAGCTCCTGGACTACACGCACGTCAGCCCCGCCTTCCAGGAGATGCGTGGCAAAAGAGTGCCGCAAGGTGTGCGGCGAAACATCCTTGGTGATGTTTGCCTTCTCTGCAGCAGCCTTGAGGATTGTCCAGGCACTCTGCCTGCTGATTCGGCCGCCACGGGCGTTCAGGAACAAGGCGGGAGTGCCCTTGCCCTTGGAAGCCAGCAACGGCCTTCCGCGGACCACATAGGCTCCGACCGCGCGTGCACCGTAAGAGCCCAAAGGAACCAGCCGCTCCTTGGAACCTTTGCCGAAGAGCCTGACTATTGCTGGTTCGCCGCCTGCGTGCTCCAGGGATACATCGTCAACGTCCAGCCCTACGGCCTCGCTGATGCGCGCGCCGGTGGAATAGAGAAATTCAAGCAAGGCCCGGTCCCTTAGCCCGGTCGCAGAGTCCGAACCCGCAGCTTCGAGAATCCGCGTTACTTCACCGACACTGATGGCTTTCGGAAGTCGTTTGCCCGGCATCGGCGGGTGGACATCGCTGGCGGGATCCGACGTCGTGGTTCCTTCAAGGGCCCAAAATTTATGAAGTCCGCGCACGGCCACTATGGTCCTGGCTGCGGAGCGGACGCCGAGGGCCGCAGCGCCATCGGAGCCGTCTGACAAGGCTTGGGCAAAGCCGGTGACGTGATGGCGCGTGACGTCTCCGGGGCGTTCCACGCCTTGGCCAGCCAGGAAGTTCGAATAACGGGCAAGGTCACGGCGATAGGCAGCCAAGGTATTGGCTGCCAGGCCGCGTTCCACGCCCACGTGCTGGAGGTAGTCGGTAACTCCTCGATCGATGCCGTTGGCAGGACGGGTGGCGGCCTCGGCCATTCTTAGCGCTGGCTCGGGTGCGCGGGCCACGGCGCGTCAGCGGGGCGCAGGCTGGAAAAGCCGTCGGCCTTCGCGGCGGCGGCAGCCAGGATTCCCAGGACCGCGGACGGATTGTGCAGGCGCCCTTCAAGGACAGCCTTCACGGCATCGTCGAGCGGAATCCAGTGGAACTCGATTTCCGACTCTTCGTCCGTGCGGACATGCAGGTCAGCCTCGGGAACAGCGCTCAACCCACGAGCCAGATATATCCGGACAGCCTCGCTGGAGGATCCCGGAGAGTTGAAGAAGTCCACCAGGACATTCCACGTGGCCGCAACAAGATCAGCTTCCTCAGCGAGCTCCCTGGCAGCGCCCGCCACGAAATCCTCGCCCTCAACGTCCAGCAACCCGGCCGGGATTTCCCAGAGATCCATACCAACAGGGTGCCTGTACTGCTTCAGGAGCAGGATTTCACCGTCAACGTTCATCGGCAGCACAGCCACCGCGCCGGGGTGGTCGATGTAGTCGCGAACCAGGGTGTCCGTATCCTCGCTGAGCTGGAAGGCGTCGCTGACCACATCCCAGATGCGGCCTTCATAGACCTTGCTCGTAGACAAAAGACGGCGCGGGCTCGGCGCATCCGAAACCTGCCTTGAGGTGCTGGGGGTTTCGGAAATGCCGGGCATCGCGCCGTCCTTCGTTAGTGCTTGCGTTTACGGTTTACTTGGCGGCCACCGCGCTACTTGGCAGCTACCGCACCGGCACCGGATTTGGTTCCCACAACGGCACCTTCACGACGCTCCAAGGCTGCCTTCACGAGGCCCGCGAAGAGCGGGTGCGGGCGCGTCGGGCGGGAGCTAAGCTCCGGGTGTGCCTGCGTAGCAACGTAATACGGGTGCACTTCGCGGGGAAGTTCAACGTACTCCACCAGCTTGCCGTCAGGCGAGGTACCCGAGAAGACGAGGCCCTCCGCCGCGATCTGGTCACGGTACTTGTTGTTAACCTCGTAGCGGTGGCGGTGGCGTTCGCTCACTGAAGTGGTGCCGTACGTCTCGGCGACAACGGAGCCCTCGTCCAGCTTGGCTTCATAGAGCCCCAGGCGCATCGTGCCGCCAAGGTCTCCCTTGCCTTCCACAATGTCCAGCTGCTCTTCCATGGTGGCGATGACCGGGTACTTGGAGTCCGGCTCGAACTCGCTGGACGAGGCGCCTTCCAGGCCAACCACGTTTCGCGCGTATTCGATCACCATGCACTGCAGGCCAAGGCACAGGCCCAAGACCGGCAGTTTGGATTCACGGGCAAACTTCAGTGCACCCAGCTTGCCTTCAAGGCCACGGATACCGAAGCCGCCAGGTACGCAAATGGCGTCGACGCCGGCAAGTGACTTGGTGGCACCGGCAAGGGTTTCGCACTCGTCCGAGGGGACCCAGCGGATCTTGACCTTGGCCTCGTTGGCGAACCCACCGGCGCGGAGGGCCTCGGTGACGGAGAGGTAAGCGTCCGGAAGGTCGATGTACTTACCCACCAGGGCGATCTCGACCTCGTGCTTGGGGTTGTGGACCGCTTCAAGCAGCTTGTCCCACTTGCTCCAGTCAACGTCCTTGAACGGCAGGTCCAGTGCGCGAACGATGTAGGAGTCCAGGCCCTGCGAGTGCAGCGTCTTGGGGATGTCATAGATGCTGGGTGCGTCCGCAGCGTTGACCACGGCGTCGATGTCGACGTCGCACATGCGGCCGATCTTCTCCCGCATGGCCTCGGGCACTTCGCGGTCCGAACGGATCACGATGGCTTCGGGCTGGATACCGATGGAACGAAGGGCTGCCACGGAGTGCTGCGTGGGCTTGGTCTTCAGTTCCTGGGAGGGACCGATGTACGGAACCAGGGAAACATGGAGGAAGAAGACATTGTTCCGGCCGATGTCCTGGCGCACCTGGCGGGCCGACTCGAGGAAGGGCTGCGATTCGATGTCGCCAACCGTGCCACCGATTTCGGTGATGATGACATCCGGAGCGTTCTTGCCTTCGGCGGGAAGGCGCATGCGGCGCTTGATCTCATCCGTGATGTGCGGGATGACCTGAACGGTGTCTCCGAGGTATTCACCACGGCGTTCCTTCGCGATGACCGTGGAGTAAATCTGGCCCGTTGTGACGTTGGCCGAACCTTCCAGGTTTTCATCGAGGAAGCGCTCGTAGTGTCCGATGTCGAGGTCGGTTTCGGCGCCATCATCAGTCACGAAAACTTCGCCGTGCTGGAAGGGATTCATCGTGCCCGGATCCACGTTCAAATAAGGATCGAGCTTCTGCATAGTTACAGACAAACCGCGTGCCCGCAGCAGGTGGCCGAGGCTGGAAGCCGTCAGACCCTTACCGAGCGAGGACGCCACACCACCGGTGACGAAGATGTGTTTGGTCGTCTTGGACGAGCCCGGGAACCGGGAATTTACACGGGAATTTGATCGCTGCACCACGGAATTCGAGCTTATCATCAATTACGCCTTCCAAGCGTCCGTCCGGATTCCCCAAATGGTCAATAGTTGCCCAAGACCATGCCTGCAATCAAGAGCCGGGCGGGACCAAGTGCACGGATGTGATAGTGGTCGCAGTCCGGCACCGGCCGCGTCCCCGGAATTTCCTACGCCCGCTGGGGAAGCAACTTCGCGTCGTCCAGCAACTCCTGCGCGTGTGCCTGGGCAGATTCCGAGTCTTCCTGCCCGGCCAACATACGGGCAAGCTCCTTCACGCGTTCGTCGTCATCCAGCAGTTGCACATCGCTGGAGGTGAATCCCGTGGACGTTTTTCCGTCGGCGCCCCGCACTGAGGTTTTGGTAACCCGGATGTGCTGGTCTGCGAAGGCCGCAACCTGAGGCAGGTGCGTCACAACGAGGACCTGGACGTGGCGGGCCAACATGGCCAGCCGGCGCCCGATCTCGACGGCCGCCCGTCCACCTACTCCGGCGTCCACCTCGTCAAAGACGAACGTAGGAACAGGATCCACCGCAGCGAGCACTACCTCGATAGCCAGCATCACCCTTGAGAGTTCACCGCCGGAGGCTCCCTTGCCCAGTGGGCGCGCAGGAGCGCCGGAGTGTGGCTGAAGGAGGAAGGCGATCTCATCCGTTCCCCAGGGGCCAAGCGATCCGCTGTCCTCTATTTGGATGATCAACGTGGCATCCGCCATGGCCAACGCCTTCAACTCTGCACTCACACGGGCCGAGAGGTCCTTGGCCGCCTTGAGACGGGCCTTGCTGATCGCTGCGGCCTGCTTGCGCAGGGTAGCTTCGGTCGAAGCCACCTCGGCATCCAAGGATTCGATGCGGCTTGAATCGTCCTGCAGCTCGTCCAAACGCACACGGGCCGTGGCCGCCCACTCCAGCACTTCATCGATGCTTGGGGCGTACTTGCGGATCAGTTTGGCCAAAGCGGCGCGGCGTTCCTCGATTTCGGAGAGCCGCTCCGGGCCTTCGGTGTCCAATGCGGCCTGGTAGCTGGACAAGTCAGCGGCGATATCGTTCAGCAGGAAGCCAACTTCGGCAAGCCGTGCAGCAGCGGCCCCCAGCGCCTCATCATGTTCTGCAACATGCTCCAGCGTCCGCTTGGCCGCATCCACCATCGATGTGGCATCGCCGGCATCCCCGAATTCCTCCGCGATGAGCGACTCATGTGCCGCCGCTGCTGCGAGCCGGAGTTCTTCAACGTTGGCAAGCTTCACGGCCTCAGCCTTGAGGGTCTCATCCTCACCCGGCTGGGGATCCACGTCATCGATCTCTTTGAGCGCAGCGTCCAGCGACTCCGCCTCACGAAGCCGTTCCCGCGCCTCGCTGCGAAGGGTCTCCAGCTCGGCCTGAATGGACTTCCAATGGTTGTACAGATCCTGGTATTCCCCCAGGACCTTCGCCAAAGGTGCACCCGCGAAGCGATCCAGGGCGTGTCGCTGCGCGGTAGCGCTCTTCAGCCTGATCTGGTCCGACTGGCCGTGCACCACCACCAAACTCTCGCCAAGTTCGGCCAGAACCCCCACCGGCGCCGCCCGTCCCCCAACGTAAGCCCGGCTGCGGCCATCGGCACCAACGGTCCGGGCCAGCAGGAGTTCAGCGACGCCGTCGAACTCCTCCGCCTCACCGCCGGCCTCCTTGGCCCGCTCCACCGCGCTGTGGGCTGGATCAAGCTTCAAGACTGCCTCGGCGGAGGCAGATTTGGCGCCGCTGCGGACGGCACCCGCGTCTGAACGGGCACCCAGGAGAAGCCCGACGGCGGTCACCACCATGGTCTTGCCGGCACCGGTTTCGCCGGTAACCACGCTGAGGCCGGGGCCCAGCGGCAGGGCGGCATCAGTAATGACACCGAGGTCACGGATTCGGAGTTCTTCAAGCATGCTTCACTTCGCATTCGTGGGGTCGGATGGCTCACCGTGCCCCGGGTACAGGGATGTTTCGGCGGCCCGGGAATCGTTCGGCTCCCGGGAATCGTTCGAGTCCCGGGAATCATTCGCTTCCCGGGGAGTGGGCAAAGGAGCCGGTGAAAGGGTTCGGATCACGGGGATTGGGCCAGTGTGGACTTCCCCCGACCGGGGAGCCGGACCGCGCCAGCCGTGGATGGGGAGCTGGAACTTCCGCACAAGCCGCGCCGAAAAAGGAGTCCTGTGCGTCCGTGCCAGTCGTACAGGCGTGGCTGAGCGGGTCACCTCGACACGCGCACCCGGAGGCAGATCAACAGAACGCCTGCCATCGCACCAAAGGACGCCCAGGGCATCCGTCCTGTTCATGATTTCCACGGCGAGCTTGGAACGCGGAGAGACCACCAAAGGCTTCGCGAAAAGGGCATGGGCGCTGATCGGCACAATGACGAGCGCTTCCACTTCAGGCCACACCACCGGCCCACCAGACGAAAATGCGTACGCCGTTGATCCCGTTGGCGTCGCGAGGACCACGCCATCACAGCCGAACGACGTCAGCGGGCGTTCATCCACCTCAGTGACGACCTCGAGCATCCGTTCCCGGTTGGCTTTCTCGATGGCGGCCTCGTTCAGGGCCCAGGTATGCCAGATCTTCTGGCCCTTGATCCACACCTGGACATCGATGGTCATGCGCTCTTCGACGGTGTACTGGCGGCTCGCGATCCACTCAACCGTCTGGGCCAGGTCAGCACGTTCGCTCTCGGCAAGGAAGCCCACGTGGCCCAGGTTCACGCCCAGCAAGGGAACGTCCACCTCCCGGACCAGTTCCGCCGCGCGCAGGATGGTTCCGTCGCCACCCAGAACCATCACCAATTCCACGTCTTCCAAACTCACGTCGTCGTGGAGGATCTCAATGGGGGTGTCAACGGCACCAAAAAAGCGCTCGACATCTGCCAATTCCGACTTCTGGAGGACCGGAACCAGGCCCGAGGAGTGCAGCTGCGTACAGGCATCCCACGCCGCCCGGAGCGATTCCTCCCGCCCTGTGTGGGCAAGGACAAGTACATGCCTGCTCATCGGGTTCTGCTTTCTAGTCGTTTGGCCAGAGGTTCTTTATCAACGCAGCAACGTCCTCGTCCCGCTCTTCGATCTTAGGCAACACAGCGGACATCCTGCGCTTCATCCACAGGAAGTACTCAACATTTCCGTCCTGGCCCGGGAGTGGACTTGCTGCCAGGCCATGAAGTTCCAGCCCGGCATCAAGTGCAGCGCGGGCCACTTGGGCCACCGCCCGGCGTCGTTCATTCTCGGAAGACACCACGCCGGTGCGGCTCAGCCGCTCCTTGCCGACTTCAAACTGCGGCTTGACCATCAGGACAAGGTCTCCGCCGGGTTCCGTGCAGGCAGCAAGGGGGCCCAGGACCAACGTCAGGGAAATGAAGGACAGGTCTGCAACTGTGAGGGCCGCGGTGCCGCCGATCTGGTCCGGCGTCACGTACCTGACGTTTAGCCCCTCATGGACCACCACGCGGGGATCATCGCGAAGGAGCGGCACCAGTTGGCCGTGCCCGACGTCGACCGCCACCACTTGCGCGGCGCCTTGCCGAAGCAGCACGTCGGTGAAGCCACCAGTGGAGGCTCCGGCGTCGAGACACCGCCTCCCGGAAACTGCGACCCCCGGAAACGCTGCCAACGCGCCAGCCAGCTTATGCCCGGCGCGGCTCACGTAGATGTCCTCAAGGTGGGATTGGACGTCCAGGTCTGTACCGGCGTCCACCTGCTGGGCCGCTTTGGCCAAAACGACCCCGTCTGAACTCACCTTGCCGTCGCTAATGAGCTTGGCAGCATGCGTCCGGGACCTCGCCAGCCCACGCGTCACGAGTTCCTGATCAAGTCTTGCCATCCGCTATTTGTCGCCTTCCGGGCGGGTAGGACTGGCATGCCGGTCAGAAGCCGGCGGGAGGCCAGGCTCAGCATCCAGCGCCTCCAGGAGAGAGTCATGAAGTGCTGAATACAGCCCGGCATGCTCGGCCACCGGAGCGCCATGAACGCCCTCCAATAAACTGAGGGCACGGTCCACCGGAGCATCGCCGGTGGAATCGAGAGCCTCCGGCCAGTGAACAGCGGTACGTTCAGCCTCAGCTTCCGGGAGATTGATGGGCTCAGTCATCGCACCAGTCTAATGAGTTCGCCATTCCAGCTTCGGCGCTTGGGCCACAGCCGTGTCCGGAACCGCAGCCCACCAGGCAGCGCACGCCGCCCGCCACGTGTCGAGGTCATCCTTGTGCCCTGTTAGCGTGACCTTGCCGTCCTCGGCAATCGCAGAAGCTGCACCGCAACGGTAGGTGCCGCCGTCGCTGACGATTTCGGGGTATGGATTGTAAAGATCACCCAGATCCGCCAACAGGTAATCCGGGCGCTCTTCCGTCCGTGCAGCCAGAATCGTCAGCGTGGTATCGACGCCGGTGAGTACCGCCGCCGTCGCAAATCCCGCACGATTACCGCCCAGGATATCCGTATCCAAACGGTCCCCCACTACCAAAGGACGGTCCGACTTCAAGCGCTTGGCCGCAGCGTGGAACAACGGTGCTTCAGGTTTACCGGCCACCATAGGCGTCTTGCCCGTTGCGGCCGCAACAGCGGCAACGAGAGTACCGTTGCCAGGAGCCATACCGCGCGCCTGCGGGATGGACATATCCGTGTTGGTCGCGAACCATTGGGCGCCACCGGCAACAACATAGGATGCCTCAGCGAGGTCCTTCCAGCCGATCTCCGGGTTAAAGCCCTGGACAACAGCAACTGGCGACTCCGCCGCACTATGCACGGGCTTGAGGCCCACGAGCTCAATCTCGTGAGCCAACGCCGCACTGCCAGTGATGAGCACGTGAGCCCCCGCAGGCAGCATGGAAGCAAGCAACTCCCCCGCGGCCTGCGACGAGCTGACCACCTGGTGATCCTCCGCAGGCGCTCCCAATTCCCTCAAGTGCGCTGCAACCTGGGCGGGAGTACGCGAGGCGTTGTTCGTCACGTAACCCAGCCCGACGCCTACCGTCTCCAGGCGCTGCAGCGACTCTACAGCTCCGGGAATGGCGTGGGGACCCGCGTAAACGACACCATCAAGATCGGAAAGAACCGCGTCAAAGGACGAAATGAGTGAATCAGCCATGCTGGGAGTCAGTGCCCTGTTCGTGGGTAGCCTCTTCATCGATGGATTCCGCGTGGGACACGATTTCGTCAGCCTCTGCTTCTTCTTCGGCTTCGTCAGACTCTTCTGCTGAATCAATATCCGATTCGGCATCGTCCGACTCGAAGTAATCCGATTCGGCATCATCGATGTCAACGTCGTCGTGTTCGGCATCTGCAGCAGCCGCCTCGGCGATCACCGATTCGCTTTCCGGCCTAACGACGTCGGAATCCTCGCCGCGCTTCTCGAAGCGCGGCTTCCGCGCCGCTGCTGCTTCTTCCTGCTCGTCCCAGCCGAGATCAAGAATTTCCGGTTCAGCGAAGTCGCCAACACCCAAGGCATTCTCGGCAACCACTGCCTGGCGGGCCCACTTTTCGGCTTCCTCGGTGCGACCCACAGCCGTCAGTGCTTCCGCATACGCGCGGAACAGACGGGGGCTGTAGGAGAATGCCCGATTAATGTCCAGCTGCGGGATCTCAAGTTCGGCAACAGCAGCGTCAAGCTGGTTAAGGTCAGCGCGTGCGCCCGAAGCCACAATCGCCAGCTCTACCTTGCCCGGAGCATCCAGGTCCTGCGCTTCCGGAGAACGGACCATGTCCAGTGCACGGTCAGGACGGCCAAGGCCACGCTCACAGTCCGCCATGACAGGCAGGTGAACGTTGGACCCGCTGATGCGGCGGTACGTACGGAATTCGCGGAGCGCTTCGCCATAGTGACCCGCAGCGTAAGCCGTCAGGCCAACAGCCTCCCGGACAGCCGAGAGCCGGCCACCCCTGCGGCTGGCAGCCAAAGCGTGCTGGAAGGCCAACTCCGGCTCGATGTCGATCAGGCGACCGGCCATGACCAGGTGCTTGGCAACCCAGCCTGCGCTCTGCTCTTCGAGGGTCTTGATCTGATGGCCGGTGGCGCGGTCAAGTTCCTTACCCGTGACATCCTCATCGATCTCGGGAGAACGTTCGCGGTCAGGGCGGTTGGCGCTGCGAATGTCCTTCGCGTTGGGAACCCGGGCCGGACGGTCTTCCCATGAGTTGGCGCGGTCATTGCTGAAGGGACGACGGTCGCCGCCACGGTCCGGACGGTCACCGAAGGGCTTACGCTCGCCACGGTCATTGTTGAACGGACGACGCTCCTCGCCATCACGACGAGGACCATCAAAGTTCCGCGGACCACGCTCAGGACGGCTACCGAAGGGCTTACGCTCGCCACGGTCGCTGTTGAATGGGCGACGCTCACCATCACGCGCCGGACGATCGCCACGGTCGCCACGGTCACCGCGGTCACCAAAGGGCTTACGGTCACGATCGCCACCGAAGGAACGACGCTCGCCATCACGGGGCGGGCGGTCACCGAACGGCTTACGCTCGCCACGGTCATTGTTGAACGGACGACGCTCACCATCACGCGCCGGACGATCACCACGGTCACCGCGGTCACCAAAGGGCTTACGGTCACGATCGCCACCGAAGGAACGACGCTCACCACCACGCTCGGGACGGTCACCGAACGGCTTACGCTCGCCACGGTCATTGTTGAATGGGCGACGCTCAACATCACGCGCCGGACGATCACCACGCTCACCGCGGTCACCAAAGGGCTTACGGTCACGATCGCCACCGAAGGAACGACGCTCGCCATCACGGGGCGGGCGGTCACCGAACGGCTTACGCTCGCCACGGTCGCTGTTGAACGGACGACGCTCACCATCACGCGCCGGACGATCACCACGGTCACCAAAGGGCCTGCGATCACGATCGCCACCGAAGGAACGACCCTGCTCATTGCCGTCGCGATTCTCCCTGGAACGGAATCCGCGAGGATCTCCACCGGAGTTATTGTTGGGGCGGAAAGAACCGCGGTCGCCGCGATTCCCGCCAAAGTTTCCGCGGTTGCCGTCGCGATTGCCGCCGTTGTGCTCAGCCATGGTGGATTCCTCCTGTTGCGAGCCGACCACTGGCGCGTGCGTAGTCGCTCATAACCCTTATTTCGTTGTCACGCCGTCTGCAGCACGGGGCTGCCGACTCGTATGTCTTATGCAATTCTAGGCGACAGCACCTCAGTCGCCGAACGTCAGAGCAGCTCCAGGGGTGTCCCGTGGCAAGTCTCACAGCGTTATTGGCGCGGTGTCTTCCGGGGGTTTAAATGGGTCAAGCCCCGGCCGTGGTGGACGGGGCTTGTCTTGTGTTGGTCTGTTTTTTCTCGTTTGAATGCAGTCGCTTTAATGCGGGAGACCCCCAACCCTGTGTGGGTTGGGGGTCTCTACCTAATGTGTGTCCGGCGGTGTCCTACTCTCCCACACCCTCCCGGGTGCAGTACCATCGGCGCTGTGGGTCTTAGCTTCCGGGTTCGGAATGGGACCGGGCGTTTCCCCCACGCTATGACCGCCGTAACCTTGTTACCCGTCCCGCGCACCGGTTTTGGGGTGTGGGGTGGGAAGACTGTGTGGTTACAACTGTGGTGTTGTGTATTTAGTTGTTGGTTCCTGGAACGGTTGTTGTTCGGGAACCACATAGTGGACGCGTGCAGTGTGTTGTGTGTGGTGTAAGTTGTTGGCCTATTAGTACCGGTCAGCTTCACGAGTCTTTGGTCCTCGCTTCCACATCCGGCCTATCAACCCAGTGGTCTGGCTGGGGGCCTCTCACACGTATTGTGTATGGAAATCTCATCTTGAAGCGAGCTTCCCGCTTAGATGCTTTCAGCGGTTATCCCATCCGAACGTAGCTAATCAGCGGTGCACTTGGCAGTACAACTGACACACCAGAGGTTCGTCCGTCCCGGTCCTCTCGTACTAAGGACAGCCCTTCTCAAATTTCCTGCGCGCGCAGCGGATAGGGACCGAACTGTCTCACGACGTTCTAAACCCAGCTCGCGTACCGCTTTAATGGGCGAACAGCCCAACCCTTGGGACCTACTCCAGCCCCAGGATGCGACGAGCCGACATCGAGGTGCCAAACCATGCCGTCGATATGGACTCTTGGGCAAGATCAGCCTGTTATCCCCGAGGTACCTTTTATCCGTTGAGCGACGGCCATTCCACAATGTACCGCCGGATCACTAGTCCCGACTTTCGTCCCTGCTTGAGATGTCTCTCTCACAGTCAAGCTCCCTTGTGCACTTACACTCGACACCTGATTGCCAACCAGGCTGAGGGAACCTTTGGGCGCCTCCGTTACTTTTTAGGAGGCAACCGCCCCAGTTAAACTACCCATCAGGCACTGTCCCTGACCCGGATCACGGGCCGAAGTTAGATGTCCAAAGTGACCAGAGTGGTATTTCAACGATGACTCCACCCGAACTGGCGTCCGGGCTTCAACGTCTCCCACCTATCCTACACAAGCCACTCCGAACACCAATACCAAACTATAGTAAAGGTCTCGGGGTCTTTCCGTCCTGCTGCGCGTAACGAGCATCTTTACTCGTACTGCAATTTCGCCGAGTTTATGGTTGAGACAGCGGGGAAGTCGTTACTCCATTCGTGCAGGTCGGAACTTACCCGACAAGGAATTTCGCTACCTTAGGATGGTTATAGTTACCACCGCCGTTTACTGGGGCTTAAATTCTCAGCTTCGCCCACAAGGGGCTAACCGGTCCTCTTAACCTTCCAGCACCGGGCAGGAGTCAGTCCGTATACATCGTCTTGCGACTTCGCACGGACCTGTGTTTTTAGTAAACAGTCGCTTCCCCCTGGTCTCTGCGGCCCACACCCGCTCACGGAGAGCAAGTCTCCATCACGGGGCAGGCCCCCCTTCTCCCGAAGTTACGGGGGCATTTTGCCGAGTTCCTTAACCATAATTCTCTCGATCGCCTTGGTATTCTCTACCTGATCACCTGTGTCGGTTTGGGGTACGGGCGGCTAAAACCTCGCGTCGATGCTTTTCTAGGCAGCATAGGATCACCGGATCCCCCCGAACGGGAGTCCCATCAGATCTCAGGATCGTGCTCGAAACACACAGGAACGGATTTGCCTATCCCTGACCCTACATCCTTGGACCGGGGCAACCATCGCCCGGCCCGGCTACCTTCCTGCGTCACACCTGTTAATACGCTTACCTCCCGGGATCAGGTCCCGCGCTCGGCCAAAACCCACACACCACAAGGGTGGGCGGGCAGGCTCCGGGCGGTTAGTATCCCCCGCTTGGCATGGGCGGTTTTTCGCCGGTACGGGAATATCAACCCGTTGTCCATCGACTACGCCTGTCGGCCTCGCCTTAGGTCCCGACTTACCCAGGGCAGATTAGCTTGACCCTGGAACCCTTGATCATTCGGCGGACGGGTTTCTCACCCGTCTTTCGCTACTCATGCCTGCATTCTCACTCGTGTAGGCTCCACCGCTGGTTTCCACCGCGACTTCACTGCCCACACGACGCTCCCCTACCACTCCACACCCCTGAACCACGAAGGCTAGGGTACCGTGTGAAATCCACAACTTCGGCGGTGTACTTGAGCCCCGCTACATTGTCGGCGCGGAATCACTTGACCAGTGAGCTATTACGCACTCTTTCAAGGATGGCTGCTTCTAAGCCAACCTCCTGGTTGTCTTCGCAACTCCACATCCTTTCCCACTTAGCACACGCTTAGGGGCCTTAGTTGGTGGTCTGGGCTGTTTCCCTCTCGACTATGAAGCTTATCCCCCACAGTCTCACTGCTGCGCTCTCACTTACCGGCATTCGGAGTTTGGCTGACGTCAGTAACCTTGTAGGGCCCATCGGCCATCCAGTAGCTCTACCTCCGGCAAGAAACACGCAACGCTGCACCTAAATGCATTTCGGGGAGAACCAGCTATCACGGAGTTTGATTGGCCTTTCACCCCTACCCACAGCTCATCCCCTCCATTTTCAACTGAAGTGGGTTCGGTCCTCCACGACGTCTTACCGTCGCTTCAACCTGGCCATGGGTAGATCACTCCGCTTCGGGTCTAGATCACGCCACTACACTCGCCCTGTTCAGACTCGCTTTCGCTACGGCTACCCCACACGGGTTAACCTCGCGACGTAACACTAACTCGCAGGCTCATTCTTCAAAAGGCACGCCGTCACAGCTACAAGGCTGCTCCGACGGATTGTAAGCACACGGTTTCAGGTACTGTTTCACTCCCCTCCCGGGGTACTTTTCACCTTTCCCTCACGGTACTGGTCCGCTATCGGTCATTAGGAAGTATTTAGGCTTATCAGGTGGTCCTGACAGATTCGCACGGGATTTCTCGGGCCCCGTGCTACTTGGGATCCTCTCCAGGCGGTACACAACATTACGGTTACGGGGCTCACACCCTCTCTGGCCGGCCTTTCAAGACCGTTCACCTATGCCTGCACCTCACCTCACCGGTCCGGCAGAACCAGTACGGAAAGTCCCACAACCCCGCCCATGCAACGCCCGCCGGCTATCACACATGGAAACGGTTTAGCCTGATCCGCGTTCGCTCGCCACTACTAACGGAATCACTCTTGTTTTCTCTTCCTGCGGGTACTGAGATGTTTCACTTCCCCGCGTTCCCCCCACGCACCCTATGTGTTCAGATGCGGGTCACACAATCACCCAAAAGCGTTGTGCGGGGTTTCCCCATTCGGACATCCTGGGATCAACGCTCGGTTATCAACTCCCCCAGGCTTATCGCAGATTCCTACGTCCTTCTTCGGCTCCTAATGCCAAGGCATCCACCGTGTGCCCTTAAAAACTTGACCACACAAGATCAAAAACTTACTCGAGAGAACCACGACCACAAAGGGCCAGGTTCATTCATAAGAAATTGCTGTAAGAACACACACAAACATGTGCGTGTTCTAGATGCTCGCGTCCACTATGTAGTTCTCAAACAACAACCCCGTCAACCAGACCCCCAACACCCACACAGGGTGCCGGTACGAACCGGAAGCAGGAACAAAAGAAACACCAGAACTGTGTCCCCCTGCATTGCTGCAAAAAGGTCCTGTTGCCTCAGGACCCAACAGTGCGCCAAACACAACCCACACAAACCACGCCCCGGCACGTTCCCAACACCACACACCCCCAAAAGGGGCACGCACTGCCGTACTAACACCAGGACACAACCGGTCAGGCCATGCCAAACAAACGTTTGATTCGTTGATATTCCACCCATGAGCACCCACCGCAGAACATACGCCTGCGCAATGGGCAACACTGACAACCACCAGCCCCCGCATGCACGGGAACCAGACACGGTTGTTAGCAGCTCCTTAGAAAGGAGGTGATCCAGCCGCACCTTCCGGTACGGCTACCTTGTTACGACTTAGTCCCAATCGCCGGTCCCACCTTCGACGGCTCCCCCCACAAGGGTTAGGCCACCGGCTTCGGGTGTTACCAACTTTCGTGACTTGACGGGCGGTGTGTACAAGGCCCGGGAACGTATTCACCGCAGCGTTGCTGATCTGCGATTACTAGCGACTCCGACTTCATGGGGTCGAGTTGCAGACCCCAATCCGAACTGAGACCGGCTTTTTGGGATTAGCTCCACCTCACAGTATCGCAACCCTTTGTACCGGCCATTGTAGCATGCGTGAAGCCCAAGACATAAGGGGCATGATGATTTGACGTCGTCCCCACCTTCCTCCGAGTTGACCCCGGCAGTCTCCTATGAGTCCCCGCCATAACGCGCTGGCAACATAGAACGAGGGTTGCGCTCGTTGCGGGACTTAACCCAACATCTCACGACACGAGCTGACGACAACCATGCACCACCTGTAAACCGACCGCAAGCGGGGCACCTGTTTCCAGGTCTTTCCGGTTCATGTCAAGCCTTGGTAAGGTTCTTCGCGTTGCATCGAATTAATCCGCATGCTCCGCCGCTTGTGCGGGCCCCCGTCAATTCCTTTGAGTTTTAGCCTTGCGGCCGTACTCCCCAGGCGGGGCACTTAATGCGTTAGCTACGGCGCGGAAAACGTGGAATGTCCCCCACACCTAGTGCCCAACGTTTACGGCATGGACTACCAGGGTATCTAATCCTGTTCGCTCCCCATGCTTTCGCTCCTCAGCGTCAGTTACAGCCCAGAGACCTGCCTTCGCCATCGGTGTTCCTCCTGATATCTGCGCATTTCACCGCTACACCAGGAATTCCAGTCTCCCCTACTGCACTCTAGTCTGCCCGTACCCACTGCAGAACCGGAGTTGAGCCCCGGTCTTTCACAGCAGACGCGACAAACCGCCTACGAGCTCTTTACGCCCAATAATTCCGGATAACGCTTGCGCCCTACGTATTACCGCGGCTGCTGGCACGTAGTTAGCCGGCGCTTCTTCTGCAGGTACCGTCACTTTCGCTTCTTCCCTACTGAAAGAGGTTTACAACCCGAAGGCCGTCATCCCTCACGCGGCGTCGCTGCATCAGGCTTTCGCCCATTGTGCAATATTCCCCACTGCTGCCTCCCGTAGGAGTCTGGGCCGTGTCTCAGTCCCAGTGTGGCCGGTCACCCTCTCAGGCCGGCTACCCGTCGTCGCCTTGGTAGGCCATTACCCCACCAACAAGCTGATAGGCCGCGAGTCCATCCAAAACCACAAAAGCTTTCCACCACCATGACATGCGCCAGATGGTCATATCCGGTATTAGACCCAGTTTCCCAGGCTTATCCCAGAGTCAAGGGCAGGTTACTCACGTGTTACTCACCCGTTCGCCACTAATCCCCCCAGCAAGCCAGGGATCATCGTTCGACTTGCATGTGTTAAGCACGCCGCCAGCGTTCATCCTGAGCCAGGATCAAACTCTCCGTTGAAAACAAAAAATCAAACAGACACAACCACACCCACCGGAAATAACGGCGAACACGGCTGCACAAAATTCGAAACCAGCTGAAAACCAAACCACCACACACGGGGGTGCGCAGCAGCCTGGCCATAATTTCAACCAATCAAAAAACAATCGGCATCAACAAACTTGGCACACTATTGAGTTCTCAAACAACAGGTCACTATTCCAAAGCAGTACCACCAGCCTTCGCTGGATCGCTCCGGAGCAACTTTTCAAACTTACCCGATCAACCCGATCTTGGCAAACCAACGTTTCCGCGATTCCCGATCCAGGCCCCGGCCCCACCCGGCAACCAGCACGCCCAAAAGCGCACCATATTCCAGGCTGTTATCAAAGGGGGTCGGCCCCCGCAGTTCCCAGCACCAGGCTGTCTCACTCGCGGCGACTCAGAAGACATTACACGCCCACCAGCCCCCACACAAATCCACCCCAACACCACCCAAAAACCGGCCAAAACCGCCCAAACACAGGCCAAACAACGCCACAGACCCGCCAAAACCACCCCAAAACCCCAAAAACCAACCCCAGTGAAGCCCGTCACACCAACCACACCCCACCACCCCGCCGCCAAACACCCACGCCAACCACCGCCGTCGAACACCACACCCCCAACCCACCAAAACCCCGCACGATCCGAGAGAACGATCCCCCAAACCCCGCACGATCTGAGAGAACATCCGAAGAAGGCGGCGCCCATCCGGCAACGCGCGTCCAAGGCAGGAACGACCGAGCGCGCAGAGGAAGACCACCGCCTTCGCGCCAACCACCCACCCACCTTCGCGCCGCGCCAACCACCCAACCGCCTTCGGCGCCCACCCACGCACAAACACGCTTAAACGCAGAAAAGACCGGCAACCACAACGGTTGCCGGCCCTTTCAGGTATTGCGATGTACGGCGAACTAGGCCGAAACCTCAATCGTCGCCAGGTTCTTCTTGCCCCGGCGAAGGAGCAGGTACCGGCCATGAAGCAGTTCATCCTGCGCGATAACGGCATCCGGATCGGAGACCTTGGTGTTGTTCACGTAGGCGCCGCCCTCCCCGATGGTCCGGCGGGCTGCCGACTTGCTGTCGGACAAACCGGCGGCCACCAACAAGTCGATGATTCCAAGACCGTCGGCGCTGATCTTCGCGGAGGGAAGTTCCGCGGTCGCTGCTTCCAGGGTGCGCTCGTCCAGGACGGTGAGATCGCCGTTGCCGAAGAGTGCTGCCGAAGCGGCGATGACCTTTTCAGTCGCATCGATGCCATGCACCAAGGACGTGACTTCGAACGCAAGCTTCTTCTGGCCTTCCCGTGCGAAGGGACGCTCCGCAACAGCCTGGCCAAGCTCTTCAATTTCCGCACGTGAAAGGAACGTGAAGACTTTGAGCCGGTCCACCACGTCAGCGTCGGCCGTGTTCAGCCAGAACTGGTAGAACGCGTACGGGCTGCACATTTCGGGGTCCAGCCAGATGGCGTTGCCCTCGCTCTTGCCGAACTTGGTACCGTCCGAGTTGGTGATGAGCGGCGTACCCAGGGCGTGGACGCTCTTGCCTTCCACCTTGCGGATGAGTTCGGTACCGCTGGTGAGGTTGCCCCACTGGTCCGAGCCACCGGTCTGCAGTGCACAGCCGTAGTCGCGGAACAGTTGGAGGTAGTCCATGCCCTGCAGGATCTGGTAACTGAACTCGGTGTAGCTAATGCCCTCTTCGGAACTCAAACGGGAGGCGACAGCATCCTTGCGAAGCATGGTGCCCACCCGGTAGTGCTTTCCGATCTCACGGAGGAAGTCGATGGCACTCAGCGGCGCCGTCCAGTCCAGGTTGTTGACCATGCGTGCCGCGTTATCGCCCTCGAAACTGAGGAAACGGCGCACCTGCCCCTGGAGGTAGCCGACCCACTCCGCAACCGTGTCCTTGGTGTTCAAGGTGCGCTCCGCCGTGGGGCGCGGATCACCGATAAGGCCCGTGGATCCGCCAACCAGGCCGAGCGGCTTGTGGCCAGCCAACTGCAGGCGCCGCATCAGCAGGAGCTGCACCAAGTTACCCAGGTGAAGGGACGGAGCGGTGGGGTCAAAGCCACAGTAATACGTGATCGGGTCCCCGGCGAGCAGCTTTTCCAGTTCCGTTTCGTCGGTGGAAACGTGGATCAGGCCGCGCCATTTGAGCTCCTGCCAGATGTTGGCAAAGGCGGGATCGTTGTGCTGGGACTCGATGTTGTTTACGTGTGACACGAGTTCTAAGTTAGCAGGATTGTTGGGTTCACTTTTCCTAGCGTTCGATGCCGGCGGGCAGCGGTGCCGCGGCGATGAGCCTGAGCCGCTGCGTGGGTCGGGTCATAGCGACGTAGAGGTCGCCCACCTTGCCGTGCTCGTGATTGAGCATGGCAGCCGGCTCCAGGACGATGACGCCATCAAATTCCAGGCCCTTCGCTTCCTTGGGGCTGATGACCACGATGTCCTGCTCGTAGCTTCCGGCTCCCGAGCCGATGCGGCGGCCGTAGATCCCGCGCAGCGCGGCAGCCGCCTGCGGCAGCAGTGGGCCGTCGGCGATGACAGCCAGCAGGCCGCCGTCGATTGCTTCCACTTCCTCAGGCAGGACCTCGACCAGGCGGGAGACAATTCCGTCCGCTTCGACGCGGTCCACGATGGGCGACCATTTGCCTTCGCGCACGGCCTTCGGAGCCGAGACCACCAGGCCTGCGCGGTTGGCCATCCGAACAGCGGCTTCCGCGATCTGGGACGGCGTGCGGTAGTTGACGGTCAGTTCTTCGAGCTGCCAGCGGTCACCGAACGACGGCGCGAGCGCGCTTTGCCACGAATTGGCGCCTGCCGCTGCACTGGTTTGGGCGATGTCCCCCACGATCGTGAAGGACTTCAGCGGGCAGCGACGCACGAGGAGCCGCCACTGCATGGCCGAAAGTTCCTGTGCCTCATCAACCACGATGTGGCCGAAAGCCCAGGAACGATCGCTCGTGGCGCGCTCGGCTGCGGTGAGCCGGTTCTCGCGTTCCTGGTTCTGGTCTGCCAGTTCTTCGGCGCTCACCAGGACATCCACGCCCATGGCTTCCATGTTGGCCAGGGTCTGCCTGGCGTTGGCCAGATCGCGGGCGCGGTCGGCTTCCTGCTGGGCCAGTCCCCTGCCCGCGGCAGGATCCAGCTCACCGAGCAGCTCGGCAGCTTCGTCAAGGAGCGGCACGTCCGCCTCGGTCCAGGGCGCATCCGCTGGGCGTTGCAGAAGGGATCGCTGTTCCGGTGTGAGGTGTGGCGTGCAGGCTTCCAGGATGGCGGGCTTGCTGAAGAGCTCGGAGATCAGCTTCTCCGGAGTCATCGGCATCCAGCACAGGTTCAATGCGATGCGGACGTCCCGCGCGGACCGGACGTCTTCGGCGAGGTAGGCGCGATCGGCGTTATTGCCGATGTTCGATTCCTCGACGAGGTCCGTTAGTTGCTCCGTGAGCTCACGCAGAAGGATCTTGACGAACGTCAGCCGGGCTTCGTTGTGCGGCTTGCCCGTGGCCCGGGCCTTTTCCCGTGCGCGGCGGACCTGGCGGACGGTCAGCGTCAGCTTGCGGGAATCGACTTCGAGAATGCGGTCTTCTACAGGCGTGCGCTGCCGGTTTGCCACGGCGTTGGCCACCACCGTGGCCATGTCGAGCTTGCCTTTGAGCGCGGCAACGTCCGGATCTTCCTCGGGAACAGCGTGGATTCCGGGCATAAGCCGGCCAAGACTGGCCATGACGACGCCGGTCTCGCCCAGCGAGGGCAGTACACGCTCGATGTAATGCATAAACGACGACGACGGTCCCACCAGCAGAACGCCGGCACTCTTGAGCCGATCACGGTGCGTGTAAAGGAGGTAGGCGGCGCGGTGCAGTGCCACTGCGGTCTTACCCGTCCCTGGACCACCTTGTACGACGAGCGCGCCCGAGATCGACGAACGGATGATCCTGTCCTGCTCCGACTGGATGGTTCCCACGATGTCCGACATGCGGCCCGTGCGCTTGGAATTCAGGGCCGCAAGGAGCGCGCCCTCGCCCTGCAGGGAATCGTTGTCCGCGAGCATGCCGGCATCCAGGACATCGTCCTCGATCGCCTTCACGTCCCGGCCTTGCAGGATCAGGTGTCGACGGCGGCGCACGCCTTGGCGGTCGAAAGCGGTGGCCTGGTAGAAGTGGCCGGCCTCCGGGGCGCGCCAGTCAACCATGAGCCGTTGGAGATCGGCGGTAGACAACCCGATACGGCCAATGTACTGGGCCTCCCCCGAGTCCAGATCGAGGCGCCCGAAGACCAAACGGTCATCGACGGCGTCGAGCTGGGCAAGGCGGTCCTCATACAGCGCGGCGAACGCGTCACGTTCGGACACGTTTTGCATGGTTCCCACTGCACCGGCCTTACGCACCTGGGCCAGCTGGGCACGCTTTTCTTCGCGCAGCTCATCGAGCCGGGCGTACAGCCCAGCAACGTATTCCTGCTCGTGGACCAAATCAGCGTCGTGCATCGAACCGTAACCCCTATCGCAAAAGACAGACCGTCCATTCTACAGCGATTTTGGTAAACGTGTTTGGTCCAGGTCATATGGCGGACCAGCGGCCAAAGTTCACGCCCGGTTGCGTGGCCGCGCTGCTTTGTACCGTGACACCGTGGGATCATCTTCGATCCAGAAGCGCCACGGGTAGTCCGTACTTCCACCGGGACCAGCTACCCCAACCCGCGGTCCGCTGGCCACGGCCGCTACCGGCGTCTTGGGCAGCCAAAAGCTGAACGGTGAGGCGAGCGCGTCACGGCCCGTGTCCGCCGTCGTAAGTCCCAGCGCCGATGCCAGGCGTGCAGGCCCACTGGCCAAGTCCTTGTGCGTTTTTGAGGCAGGCCTCCGTACCGTGGCAAGCCCCTCGCCTTCTACAATCTCGCCGGCCCGCAGAAGCAACGCCGACGGCGAGCCTGCTGGACCGCAGACGATGTTGGCGCAGTAGTGCATGCCGTAGGTGAAGTACACGTACAGGAAACCCGGTGGTCCGAACATCGGCGCGTTACGGGCCGTGGGACCGCCGAAAGTGTGCGATCCGGGATCGGGGTGTTCGGAATCGCGAGGGCCCATATAGGCCTCCACTTCAGTGAGTCTCACCGCGACTCGACCGGCTTCGGAGTAGTGGGTGAGCACCGCGCCAAGGACCAGTGGAGCGATGACACGGGGGTCGCCTTCGAGGAACTTACGCACTTTTTCGGGATCGCTGACTCCCTTCTCCATGGACGAGCTCATGCCCAGACCCTAGCAAAAATCGTGAAACGGCCATGTCCGATTTCCGCTAGCAGCGGACGTGCACTCCTGACAGGATGAAGGAATGGACTTCTGGCAGCGCTACAGGGCAATTGACGCCCGCGACACCCGCTTCGACGGACAATTCTTCACGGCCGTCAGCTCGACTGGTATCTACTGCCGGCCGTCCTGCCCAGCCCGTACGCCGAAGGCCGAGAATGTCACGTTCTACGAGACATCGGCCGCTGCCCACGAAGCCGGGTACCGGGCTTGCAAGCGATGCCTGCCCGAGGCCGTCCCCGGAACACCGGCCTGGAACATCCGATCCGACGTTGCCGGCCGTGCAATGCGCCTGATCAACGACGGCGTTATCACTCGCGAGGGGGTCGACGGCCTTGCGCACCGCCTTGGCTACTCCGCGCGCCAGCTCAACCGCATCCTTAGCCACGAACTTGGCGCCGGCCCGCTCTCACTGGCACGGGCCAGCAGGGCGCAGACAGCAAGGACGCTGTTGGTCTCAACGAAGATGCTCCTCGCGGATGTCGCCTTTGCCTCGGGGTTCAATAGCGTGAGGCAATTCAACGACACCATCGGCGAGGTTTTTGCGATGACCCCGACGGCGCTGCGAGCCACCGGTGCGAAATCGGGAGTACGCAGGGGTGCCGGGGAGGCAAGCGACGGGACACCAGCCGCTCTGACGTTGAATCTGCCATATCGGGAGCCCTTCGACCCGGGAATCTTCGATTTCCTGGCGGTTCGTGCTGTGCCGGGCATCGAGTCGGCAAGCACCGGACACGACGGAACCAGGACCTATGCCCGAACCCTCCGCCTCCCGCGCGGCAACGCCACGTTCTCGGTGGCCTACAGCCCCTCAAGGCAGGGCAAGCCATTGCAGTTGTCGGCTACGGTGGTGGACCTCCACGACCTCCCGGTGTTGTTGAGTCGTGTCCGCAGGTTGTTCGATCTGGACGCCGACCCAGAAGCGATCGACGACGCCTTGGCGATGGACCCCCGGCTCAAAGGGAGCATCAAGGAGGTTCCCGGAATTCGCGTGCCAGGAGCAGTCGACCCCCAGGAATTGCTGGTCAGGGCTCTGATCGGCCAGCAAATCACCGTTGCTGCTGCCCGGACGGCACTGACCCAATTATCGGCCCTCGGCTCCCCGATCGACGGCGGTGTCCCCGGCCTGGATCGCCTGTTTCCGACCGCGGCGGAACTCGCCGAAGACGCGCGCACCCTGCTGCGGGGACCCCAGCGCCGCATCGAGTCAGTGGTTGCCGTGGCCGAAGCGATGGCCACAGGGGCCCTCGAGTTCGGCTACGGCGACGTCGTTGCAGGACTGGAGCGAAAGTTGCTGCCGTTACCAGGAATTGGGCCTTGGACCGTAGGGTATGTCGCCATGCGCGTGCTGGGAGCGCCCGACGTTTTCCTGAGCAATGACGCGGCCGTTCGAAACGGGTTGCGGGTCCTCCCTCCTGGTCCCGGCCTCACCCCTGAATTCCGGGAAGTCAGTCCTTGGCGGTCCTACGCCACCATGCATTTGTGGCGGGCGGCAACGAAGCCCAAACACTCGTAGCTCCCGTTTCCGCTCTCACATCCCGGCGCCCTTCCGCGATCCTTCTCTCACATCCCGGCGCCCTTCCGCGATCCTTCTCTCACATCCCAGCGCCCTTCCGCCATCCTTCACTCACATCCCAACGCTCTTCCGCCATCCTTCTCTCACATCCCGGCGCCATTCGCCGTTTCCTCTCTCACATCTCAACGCCCTTCCGCCATCCTTCACTCACATCCCAACGCCTTTCGCCGTTTCCTCTCTCACATCTCAACGCGGCAGGAAGTGAGAGAGGAAACGGGAAAACGCCGCGGGAAGTGAGAGAGCGTCGCCGGAAAAGCCTCAGGATCTGAAAGAGCGTCGCCGGAAACACCTCAGGATCTGAGAGAACATCCCCAAGGGACAAGGACTCGCAGCTCCCTTTCGTCTCCCATAACCCCGCGTCGGCATTCAGCCGGGTGCCGACGTCGCACCGCTCCCCCGGTGCATCAGGACGTTAGCGACCACGACCCAAAAAACGGCACGAAGTGAGAGAAGGACGGCCGAAACTCGTCAGGAAGTGATAGAGCACCGGCCGAAACACGTCAGGAAGTGAGAGAGCACCGGCCGAAACACGTCAGGAAGTGAGAGAACATCCGCCGAAACACGTAAGGAAGTGAGAGAAGGACGGCCTAGCCGGCAGGTTGTGCCGCGGGCCATGGGAGCAGCTCGGGCAGGTCGACACCGTCGGCCGCCGCGGTAGCTCGTAGGCTTCCCAAGCTCGGTTCGCGGCCGGCGAGCCATGCCGCGATGTCCGTGAGCATGCCCGTAATGGCAATCGAGGTGCCCCCGTGGCCAATGACCCGCTGCGGCAGTCCTGTGGGCTGCAGGACAAGTTTGTACTTCTCCGGAACGCGTGCTTCGAGGAAAGTGAACAGGTGCTCGCAGAAGGGCCGGCTCCAGGTTTCAGGCCCATATCCCAGTCCAAGATCCGATGCATGGATGGTGAGTTCGCGCCACAGTGCCAGACCGCCGTCGAGGACTGTTCCGTCCCGGTAGCTGATGCGCGCTTCCCAGTCGGCTGGTTCCAGTGCGTCAAACGCCGCCAAGGCACGAGACAGCGCGGTGTCAACGGACTCCTTATGGTCTGCGAGGCTGTGTCCGGCGGCCAGCTCGATGGCCTTGTTGCGGCCGTCCATGCCGCCGTCGTACAGTTCCACGGCCTCACCGCGCCGGGCGTACTCGAGCTGGCGGGCCATGGCGCGCGAAATCCCGGCAATATGGGCGAGGACGTGGCCACGGGTCCAGCCCGGGAGCTCGGACGGTTGCGGGACGGATGCCTCGTCCATTTTGGTGAGGAGGCGGGTAACGATGTCGGCGGCTTTGTGAAGCTCTGCGGGCAACGCCCCAGTGGTGATCTGAGTCATAGCGCCATGCTAACGCACCCCTTAAAGCCCTGTGGGACGGCACGTGATGTGCCATCCCACAGGATTGATGGTGCGTTTAGCTGGCGTAGCTGCGTGCTGCATCCAGTTCTGCCGTGAGCGCCACCAATTGGCGTTCGACGGCGGCCGGTGCAGTTCCGCCCTGGGAGTTGCGGCTGTTGAGCGAACCCTCAGTGCTGAGCACGCTGCGGACCTCGGGAGTCAAGTGCTCCGAGATCGCTGAATACTCTTCATCCGTCAGGTCCCACAGCTCAACCCCACGGCTTTCAGCCTGCTTGACCGCGGCACCCGAAAGCTCGTGTGCTTCACGGAAGGGAACGCCCTGGCGGACGAGCCATTCTGCGATGTCAGTGGCCAGCGCAAAGCCCTGGGGAGCCAGGGACTCCATGCGCTCGGTGTTGAACTTCAGCGTGGCGATCATGCCGGACACGGCGGGAAGCAGCAGCTCCAGGGTGTCGGCGGCGTCGAAGACCGGTTCCTTGTCCTCCTGCAGATCGCGGTTGTACGCGAGCGGCAGGCCCTTGAGCGTTGCCAGCAGTCCGGTCAGGTTGCCGATGAGGCGCCCTGCCTTGCCGCGCGCGAGCTCGGCAACGTCCGGGTTCTTCTTCTGCGGCATGATCGAGGACCCGGTGGAGTACGAGTCGTGCAGGGTCACGAAGGAGAATTCCTTGGTGGCCCAGAAGATGACTTCCTCGGAGATCCGGGAGAGATCAACGCCAATCATGGAGCAGACCCACGCGAACTCGGCGAAGACATCGCGGGAGGCGGTGCCATCAATCGAGTTGTGGACAGCCGAGAAGAAGCCAAGATCAGCTGCAACGGCCTCGGGATCCAGCCCCAACGACGAACCGGCCAAGGCACCCGAGCCATACGGCGAAACGCCAGCACGCTTGTCCCAGTCCTGGAGTCGCTGTACATCGCGCAGCAGCGCCCAGGCGTGTGCCAGAAGGTGATGGCTCAGCAGCACCGGCTGCGCATGCTGCAGGTGCGTCCGGCCAGGCATCGCCACACCCTGGTGGGCCTTTGCCTGCTCCACGAGTGCGTCGATGGTGGCGAGGACACCGCTGGCAATGATCCGGGCATGGTCGCGCAGGAACATGCGG
This sequence comes from Arthrobacter sp. StoSoilA2, assembly GCF_019977195.1. Taxonomy (NCBI): domain Bacteria; kingdom Bacillati; phylum Actinomycetota; class Actinomycetes; order Micrococcales; family Micrococcaceae; genus Arthrobacter; species Arthrobacter sp. StoSoilA2. The sequence continues at coordinate 1,815,453 of NZ_AP024643.1, read as the reverse complement.
CCGAGCGTTGCCACTTGATCGTTGCGGGAACGGCCCGCACGGAGCTTGCCGCCCAATTGTGTTCCGGCACGCTCGATCAGGCCACGCTCAAGTGAACCGTGAACATCCTCATCGCTCTCGGCCGGGAGGTAGGCACCGCTCGCCACGTCCTCGTCCAGCTGGTTGAGGGCGGCAAGCATGCCTTCAAGTTCGGCGTCGTCCAGCAATCCGGCCTTCGCCAGCACGCGGGCGTGCGCCTTGGAGCCGGCGATGTCATAGCGGGCCAGCCGCCAGTCAAAGTGCGTGGACTTGCTCAATGCTGCCAGCGCATCCGCGGGGCCGCCGGCGAACCGGCCGCCCCACAGTGCGCCTTCGTTTGTTGCGGACGTCATTATTCGCCCGAGACCCGCAGGTCGCGGCCGGAGGCAACCTTGGAGGACATGCCCCACAGCTCGATGAAGCCGCGCGCCATGGACTGGTCGAAGGTGTCGCCGGTGTCGTAGGTAGCGAGGTCGAAGTCGTACAGCGAAGTCTCGGAGCGACGACCGTTGACGATTGCCTGGCCGCCGTGGAGGACCATGCGGATGTCGCCGGAGACGTACTTCTGGGTGTCCTCGATGAACGCGTCCAGGGAGCGCTTCAGCGGGGAGAACCACTGGCCGTCGTAGACCAGCTCGGCCCAGCGCTGGCCAACGGTGGCCTTGAAGCGGGCCTGCTCGCGCTCGATTGTGACATCCTCGAGGTGCTTGTGGGCGGTGATCAGCGCCATTGCACCCGGTGCCTCGTAGATTTCGCGGGACTTGATGCCAACGAGGCGGTCCTCGACGACGTCGATGCGGCCAACGCCCTGCGCGCCGGCACGGCGGTTCAGTTCCTGGATGGCCTGCAGCGGGGTGACCTTCACGCCGTCGATGGCTACCGGCACGCCGGCTTCGAAGGAAATGGTGACCTCGTCCGGCGCCGGCGGGAACTCCGGGGTGGCGGTGTAGTCGTAGATGTCCTTGGTAGGTGCGTTCCAGATGTCCTCAAGGTAGCCGGTCTCGACGGCGCGTCCCCAGACGTTCTGGTCGATCGAGTACGGGTTCTTCTTGGTGGTCTCGATCGGCAGTCCCTTTTCCTCGGCGAAGGCAATCGCCTTGTCGCGGGTCAGGGCGAGGTCGCGGACCGGTGCGATGCACTTCAGGTCCGGGCCGAGCGTCTGGATGCCAACTTCGAAGCGGACCTGGTCATTGCCCTTGCCGGTGCAGCCGTGGGCGACGGTGGTGGCACCGAATTCGCGGGCAGCCTTCACGAGGTGCTTGACGATCACCGGACGCGAAATGGCAGACACCAGCGGGTAGTGACCCTGGTAGAGGGCGTTGGCCTTCAGCGTCGGCATGGCGTATTCGTTGGCGAATTCGTCGCGGGCGTCGGCAACATAGGCCTCGACGGCGCCGCAACCGAGGGCGCGCTGGCGGATGGTCTCCAGGGACTCGCCGCCCTGTCCGACGTCGACGGCCACAGCGATGACCTCGGCGCCGGTGGCTTCACCGATCCAGCCGATGGCTACGGACGTATCGAGGCCACCGGAGTAGGCCAGAACAATGCGCTCAGTCACGAGAGTGCTCCTTTGTTGTTGCTTGGTTCATTTGAAATCAATGCTGCGTAAATCGGTTGTTGCCACCGCGGGCTAGTTTCCCGGTCCGGCTTCCTCGGCCATTCGCAGGAAACGGGCCGCCAGTTCGGCTCCGCCGTCGGGATCCCTGGCAACCAACAGCAGAGTGTCGTCGCCTGCGATCGTACCCAATACCGACGGCATTACGGAGTGGTCGATGGCCAATGCCAGGAAGTTCGCTGCCCCCGGAGGTGTTCGCAGGACAACAATGTTGCCCGAAGCCTCGGCAGTTACGAGCAGCTCACCACACAGCCGGGAGAGCCGCGCGTCCAGGATTTCCTGCGTGACGCCGCTTTTAGCGTTGCGGTCACCGCCCTCCCCCGGAACGGCATAGACCAGTGCGCCTTCCTTGCCGCGAACCCTCACCGCGCCAAGTTCCACAAGGTCGCGGGACAGCGTGGCTTGAGTGACCTGAACGCCGTCGTCCGCCAGCAGGGCTGCAAGCTCTGCCTGGGAACGCACGGACTCACCCGTCAGGATCGCGGTGATGCGCGCCTGGCGGGCAGTCTTGGTGGCCGGGCTGGCGCCCGGAACCGACGGATTCGTGGACACTAGAACGTGCTCTCCCCAGTGCCCTCGACGGGAGAAAGACCTTCCACGAACGCGAGTCCGGAACGGTGCATCAGCCAGGCCATGAGTGCCTTCTGGGCATGGAGTCGGTTCTCAGCTTCGTCCCAGACGATCGACTGCGGGCCGTCGATGACGCCAGCGGAAATTTCATAACCGCGGTAAGCAGGAAGGCAGTGAAGAACGACGGCGTCCGGCGCGGCCTGCGCCATGGCGGCCTCATCCACGGAGTAGTCGCGGAAGAGCTGCAGCCGGGCTTCCTTCTCGGCTTCCTGACCCATGGATACCCAGGTGTCCGTTGCCACGACGTCAGCGCCTTTAAGGGCTTCGGCAGCATCGCTGGTGATGAGCACAGAGCCGCCCGTCTCGGCGGCACGCTCTTGTGCAGCAGCCACAATCTCCGGGGCCGGCAAGTAGCCAACGGGACCGGAAATACGGACGTGCATGCCAGCTGTGACGCCAGCCAGAAGGTAGGAATTGGCCATGTTGTTGGCCGCATCACCGAGGTAGGCCATGCTCAGGCCCTTCAGTTCGCCTTTGTGCTCCTTGACCGCCAGGAGATCCGCGAGGAGCTGGCAGGGGTGGTAGTCGTCGCAGAGGGCGTTGATGACCGGGACCTTGGAGTTCTCCGCCATGGCAACCAGGCCCGAGTGGGCCCCGGTCCGCCACACGATGGTGGAGACCATGCGCTCAAGGACCTTGGCGGTGTCCTCCACGGATTCCTTATGCCCGATCTGTGCTTCGCCGGGGTTGATGATGAGCGCGTTGCCGCCCATGTCCGCGATGCCGGTGGCGAAGGAAACACGGGTACGGGTGGAGGTCTTGTCGAAGATGACGGCGACGGTCTTCCGGCCATTGCCATCGGCCGCGAAAGGTTGGACGCTGTACGGCGCCGCTTTCATGCGGGCTGCGAGCTCAAGAACCTCGGCCTGCTCAGCAGCGCTCAGGTCGGTGTCCTTGAGGAAGTGACGGGTGGTGGATGTAGTCACTGTGCGTCCTTAGCAGTTTGGGCGGTAGCCGTTGTAATGAGCTCAGGCAGTGCAGCCAGGAAACGGTCTGCCTGCTCGATGGTGAGGATCAGCGGCGGTGCCAGCCGGATGGTCTTTGGCCCCGGGCTGTTGATGATGAACCCGGCGTCAAGGCCTGCAGTAACCATGGCAGGAGCTACATCGGCATTGACGTCGAATCCGATAAGGAGACCTTCACCGCGGACCTCAGTCACGGCGTCCACCCGGGCAAGACCCTCGCGTAGGTGTGCCCCGACACTCAGGACGTTCTGGAGGACACTTTGGCTCTCGATCGCGTGGAGCGTGGCAAGGGCAGCAGCCGTGGCCACGGGATTTCCACCGAAAGTGGTTCCGTGCTGCCCGGCGGTGAGCAGGGCCGACGTCGTGCTTCCGAAAGTAATCAACGCACCGACCGGGAAGCCGCCGCCAAGTCCCTTGGCAAGCGTGATGGCGTCGGGGACAATCCCCGCGTCTTCGCTGGCCAGCCATTTGCCGGTCCGGCCGATGCCGGTCTGGACCTCGTCCAAAATCAACAGGGCGCCGGCCGCCGTGGTGGCTTCGCGGGCTGCCTGCAGATATTCGGCGCTCAGCGGCCGGACGCCCGCTTCGCCTTGGATTGGTTCCAGGAAGACGGCTGCCGTGGATTCGTCGACGGCGGAGCGCAGGGCTTCGATGTCACCGAACGGAATGTGGACCACGCCGCCGGGCAGGGGCTCGAACGGTGTCCGGTAGGCCTCTTTTGCCGTGAGTGCGAGCGCACCCATGGTGCGGCCGTGGAAAGCGCCTTCGAGGGCAACAATCTTGGTGCGCTCGGCGTCGCTGTTCCGGCGGGCCAGCTTGAACGCTGCCTCGTTGGCTTCCGTCCCGGAGTTGGCAAAGAAAACCTTGGATCCGGCGGGAGCATTGGTGATGGCCAGCAGCTTTTCTGCCAGAGCGATCTGCGTGGGGCTCGTGAAGAAGTTGGAAACGTGTCCAAGCGTGGCGAGCTGGCTGGAGATCACCGAGGTGACGAAGGGGTGGGCGTGGCCCAGCGCGTTCACGGCGATGCCACCGAGGAGATCCAGGTACTCCTTCCCGTCGGCGTCCCACACGAGGCAACCCGCGCCGCGGACCAGGACCCGCTGGGGCGTGCCGAAGACACCCATCAGCGACGAGTTGTAGCGGGCCAGCCAGTCAGCGCCTGAGCTGTGGCCAGTAATGGCGTCTGTTGGGGATTCCACCAGTTCTGCTTCGTTCGCGGTCATGCGTTCACTTCCTCGTCAGGGACAACTTGGGTGCCGATGCCCGCGGTCGTAAAGGTTTCCAGCAGGATTGAGTGCGGCAGCCGGCCATCCACGATGTGCGCGCGTTCCACGCCTTCGTCGATCGCTTTCAGGCATGCAGCCATCTTGGGGATCATGCCCGACTCGAGCTTGGGCAGCATCTCGCGGAGTTCGGATGCAGTCAGCGAAGAGATCAGCGACGATTTGTCCGGCCAGTTCGCGTAGAGGCCCTCGACGTCGGTCAGGATGACCAGCTTGGAGGCGCCCAGCGCAGAAGCGACAGCTGCAGCCGCGGTGTCTGCGTTGACGTTCAGGACCTGGCCGGTAGTGGGACCGGAACCGTTGCCGTCGTCGAGGATTTCCGGGGCGACCGTCGAGATCACCGGGATGCGGCCGGCGTCGAGGATGTCCGTGATCCCGGCGGGGTCCACGCCTACAACTTCGCCCACCAGGCCGAGGTCAACTTCCTCGCCGTCCACCACGGTTCCGGTGCGGACTGCGCGCAGCAGGCCGCCATCCTCGCCGGACATGCCAACCGCATACGGACCATGGGAATTGATGAGGCCCACAAGTTCACGACCCACCTGGCCGGTGAGGACCATGCGCACCACGTCCATGGCTTCCGGAGTGGTGACGCGCAGCCCACCCTTGAACTCGGACTCGATGCCGAGCCGGCCCAGCATGGAGTTGATCTGCGGACCGCCGCCGTGCACCACCACAGGGTGGATGCCCACGTGGTGGAGGAACACGATGTCCTCGGCGAAGGCACGCCGAAGGTCATCGTTGACCATGGCGTTCCCGCCGTACTTGATCACCATGGTGGTTCCAGCGAAACGCTGGATCCAGGGCAAGGCCTCGATCAGCGTGCCCGCTTTGTCCTGGGCTGCTTCGGCCGAGACGTGGCTCGCGGACGTGGTTTCCCGGGTGTGCGCAGTCATAGTCATCCGCTCAGCTCGAGTATGCACTGTTCTCATGCACGTAGTCGTGCGTGAGGTCATTGGTCCAGATGGTTGCCTCGGCGTCGCCGGCCTGAAGGTCGATGTCGACGCGCACCTCACGCGGTTCCAGGTCCACCAGGTTGCGGTCCTCGCCGATGCTGCCGTTGCGGCAGATCTGCACGCCGTTCATGGACACGTTGAGCTGGTCCGGCTCGAACACGGCATCGGTGGTGCCCACGGCAGAGAGTACCCGGCCCCAGTTGGGGTCCTTGCCGAAGATGGCCGCTTTGAAGAGGTTGGAGCGCGCAACGGCGCGGCTAACGATCTCGGCGTCGCGTTCGCTTGCCGCGTTGAAGGTACGGATGGCGATGTCGTGGCTTGCACCTTCGGCGTCGCCGATGAGCTTACGGGCCAACTCGGCGCAGACCTTCGTAATGGCCTCGCTCAGCTGTTCCGCAGAGGGCAGTGCTTCGGAGGCACCCGAGGCCATCAGCACCACGGTGTCGTTGGTGGACATGCAACCGTCAGAGTCGGCGCGGTCAAACGTGACACGCGTGGCATCGCGGAGGACGACGTCGAGCTCGTCCGCCGGTACCTCGGCGTCGGTGGTGAGGACAACAAGCATGGTTGCCAGGCCGGGGGCCAGCATGCCAGCACCCTTGGCGATGCCGCCAACTGTGAACTGCTTGCCTTCGGCGTCGGTTCCTGTGAAGACGGCCTCCTTGGAGACGCTGTCCGTGGTCATGATCGCCGTGGCAGCGGCCGAACCGCCGTCTGCCGAAAGCTCGCCGAACGCGGTTTCAACGCCCGGAAGGATCTTGTCCATGGGCAGTTGCTCGCCGATCAGGCCAGTGGAGCAAACCACGACGTCGGAAGCTGAGACTCCCAGCACTTCGGCCACTTTCTCGGCCGTGGCATGCGTGTTCTGGAATCCCTGCGGGCCAGTGCAGGCGTTGGCTCCGCCGGAGTTCAGGATCACGGCGTCCACACGGCCATCGCTGACCACCTGGCGTGACCAGTGAACCGGAGCAGCGGCTACGCGGTTTGAGGTGAAGACGGCGGCAGCGGACTTTCGCGGACCGTCGTTGACGACGAGGGCCAGGTCCGGGTTGCCGGAAGCTTTGATGCCGGCTTTGATGCCGGAAGCCCGGAATCCCTTCGGTGCGGTAATGGTCACGGTGCAACTCCCTCCAGGTTCAGGCCGGCGGTTTCGTCCAGGCCGAGGGCTATGTTCATGGACTGCACGGCTCCGCCGGCAGTTCCCTTGGTGAGGTTGTCGATAGCGCACGTGACAATGACGCGGCCGGTGTGTTGGTCGAAGGCCACCTGCATGACTGCGTGGTTGGAACCTTGCACTGACTTGGTGCTGGGCCACTGGCCCTCGGGGAGAAGGTGGACGAACGGCTCGTCGTCATAAGCTTCCGCCCAGGCTTGGCGCAGTTCGGCGTAGGTAACTCCGTGCCCGACTTTCGCAGTGGCCGTGGTGAGGATACCGCGACTCATCGGAGCCAGGGTTGGAGTAAAGGACACTGTCACCGGCTCGCCGGCGGCATTGGAAAGCCCCTGCTCGATTTCCGGCGTGTGGCGGTGCCCGCCGCCAACTCCATAGGGGCTCATGGATCCCATGACTTCGGAGCCGATCAGGTTGACCTTTGCCGCCTTGCCCGCACCGGAGGTACCAGAGGCCGAGACAATTACGACGTCGTCAGTCAGGAGGAGGTTATTGTCGAACCCCGGCGTCAAGGCGAGCAGGGCCGACGTCGGGTAGCAACCCGGAACGGCGATGCGCTTGGCACCCTTGAGGGCGTCGCGCTGTCCCGGCAGTTCAGGGAGCCCATACGGCCAGGTCCCGGCGTGGGCCGAGCCGTAAAACTTTTCCCAGGCAGCCGGATCCTGCAGGCGGTGGTCCGCTCCGGCGTCGATGACTACTGTGCCTTCCGGCAATTGGGCAGCGATCTCCGCAGAAGCGCCGTGCGGGAGGGCCAGGAAGACGACATCATGCCCGGACAGGTTCTCCACAGTGGTGTCTTCAAGAATCCGGCTCGCCAAACCGTGGAGATGCGGCTGCAACTCCCCTAGTCTGGAACCGGCGTTGCTGTGCGCAGTGATCGCACCGATAGTGACGTTCGGATGGCCCGCAAGCAGGCGCAGCACTTCTCCCCCGGCGTAGCCGCTGGCACCGGAGACGGCAACAGAAATAGTCATAGCTCCACTGTACAGCAAAACTATTCATGGTTGCCGATATTTATGCACGCCGTCTTCTGGCAAGTGCACGGCGTCACATAAGTTAGTGCGGACGGCGTATGCTTAGTGGAGGGTGATCCAGACCGTGCAGTCCGAACGTCGGCTGCAGCGTTGCCCGTTAGCGATACGGGGCACATATATGGCACCCACGTCCACCGCTGAGCGCCCCAAGACACGCGCAATTCAGCCAAACCCCGTTGTTCAAAGCTATTCGGAGCTCCTTAAGAGCGTGAAAGCTGCCGGTCTTCTCGAACGGCGCAGCGGGTTCTACATCTGGCTCTTCGTAGCCCTCATGATCCTCATGGCCGCCACCTGGACAGGCTTCGCCCTGTTGGGTGATTCCTGGTTCCAGCTCCTGATCGCTGCCGCCGTGGGTATTTTCTGCACACAATTGAGCTTCCTGGCACACGAGGCCGGACACAAGCAGATCTTCGCGTCCCGTCGCGCAAACGACTGGTCAGCCCGCCTCCTGGCAACAGGAATCGCAGGCATCAGCTACTCCTGGTGGGAGCAAAAACACGGTGCCCACCACAACCACCCCAACGTCATTTCCAAGGACCCTGACATCCGGAACAACGCGCTGGTCTTCTACGAAGATGCAGCCGCCGAACGCAAAGGACGCCTGGCCTTCCTGACCAAGAAGCAGGGCTGGTTTTTCTTCCCGCTCCTCACGCTCCTTGGCCTGAGCCTGCAATTCGACTCGCTTCGCTTTGTCTTCGGCAAGCAGAAGGTGCGCCACCGCTGGGTGGAGACGCCTATCCTGGTGGCCCGTCTTGCCGCCCTTCCGGTCCTCGCTTTCACCTTCCTGCCCATCGGTATGGCGTTTGCGTTCCTCGGTGTCCAGATCATGGTCTACGGCTTCTACATGGGCGCCTCGTTTGCCCCCAACCACAAGGGCATGCCTGTCCTTCCCAAGGACAGCCGAGTCGACTTCCTCAACCGGCAGATCCTTACCTCCCGCAACATCTCGGGCGGACGCTTCATGGACTTCCTGCTGGGCGGACTGAACCGCCAGGTGGAACACCATTTGTTCCCTGACATGGCCCGGCCCCACCTTCACAAGGCCGCAGGAATCGTCCGCGAGTTCTGCACGAAGCATTCCATCCCGTACACGGAAACCACGCTGATTCAGTCCTACGGGATAGTAGTCAGCTACCTCAACGAGGTAGGCCTGGCAGCTGGTCGTGGCTTCGACTGCCCCGTCGCTTCGACGCACGGACGCTTCTAGGCCTCCACAACCAAAGGCGTCATCCTTCATAGGATGGGTTCTGGAACCGGGCACCGGAAGGACCGTCCCGGAGTAAGGAGCCACCATGACGCACGCGATTGTTGCCAAGGAGCCGGGAGGACCTGAAGTCCTCGAATATGCTTCCGTGGAGCCACCCGTACCTGGTCCCGGGCAGCTGTTGATCAAGGTCGCAGCTGCCGGGGTCAATTTCATTGAGACCTACCAGCGCCGCGGCATCTACAAGGTTGAGTACCCCTTCACTCCCGGCGCGGAAGCCGCCGGAACCATCGAAGCAATCGGTGAGGGTGTAGAGGACTTCTCGGTAGGTGACAGGATTGCCACGGCCGAAGGTTCCAGGACCTACGCTGACTACGCAATCGTGGAAGCTGCGAAGGCGCTCCCCGTGCCGGCCGGCGTCGATGATCACACCGCAGCCGCCCTGCCACTGCAGGGAATAACCGCCCACTACCTGATGAACTCCTCCTTCCGCGTGGAACCTGGCCACACGGTGCTGCTGCACGCGGGAGCCGGCGGTGTGGGACTGCTTCTAACCCAACTGTTGAAGGCGCGTGGGGCACGGGTCATCACCACAGTTTCCTCAGACGAAAAGGCCGACCTCTCCAAGCTCGCCGGCGCCGACGAAGTCCTCCGCTATGAAGGCTTCGCGGACAAGGTCCGCGAACTTACCAACGGCGAGGGCGTCAATGTGGTGTACGACGGCGTAGGCAAGGATACGTTCGACGACTCCCTGCGGAGCCTGCGCATCAGGGGTTCCATGGTGCTCTTCGGCGCCGCTTCAGGTCCCGTCCCCCCGTTCGATCCCCAACGCCTGAACTCCGGCGGCTCACTGACATTGACCCGCCCCACGATGGGCCATTTCGTCCAGAACACGCACGAGCGGCGTTGGCGCTCAGCCGAGATCTTCGAGGCCGCAGCGAACGGCACGCTGGCGGTTCGGGTCGGCGCTACCTACCCCTTGGCCGAAGCGGCCCAGGCACACAGGGACCTCGAAGGACGCCTCACCACGGGGAAGGTCCTTCTGCTGCCGTAACGGCAAAGCGATCATTCGTGCAACAAACCGTGAACGGCAGGAAGCCGCCGACACCTTTTGTTCACCTTTCTGGGCAAAGCTGACTGCGTGAGCACAGAACAATCTGCCGTGGCCGGGAACTTGGATGCCTTGGCCACCTACCGCCCCCAGTTTCCGGGGGCGTCTGCAGCACCTCCTCAGCGGACCCTGGTGGATATCCTCGAAGCGACTGCGGCAGCTTTTCCGGAATCCTCGGCATTGGACGATGGCCGGAAGTCACTGAGCTACACCGAACTGCTTGGAGCAGTCCGCGCGTTCGCGCGGGTCCTGAACGCCGCTGGTCTTGGCCGAGGGGACAAGGTCGGCGTCCGCATCCCATCCGGCACCGGTGATCTTTATGTCGCCATCCTGGGAATCCTCATGGCGGGGGCAGCCTACGTCCCCGTGGATGCCGACGACCCCGAGGAGCGCGCCCGGCTGGTTTTTGGCGAAGCCAAGGTGGCCGCCGTCGTTGGTGCCGGCTTGGCCGTTGAAGTGGCAGGCGGTGCGCGGAAGGCCGTGACGGAGCCGCAGAAACCTGGGCTGGACGACGACTCGTGGATCATCTTTACCTCCGGTTCCACGGGTACGCCGAAGGGCGTTGCCGTCAAGCACCGCTCGTCGGCCGCCTTCGTGGACGCCGAAGCCCGTCTCTTCCTGCAATCCGATCCCATCGGCCCGCAGGACAGGGTCCTGGCCGGCCTTTCGGTCGCGTTCGATGCTTCCTGCGAGGAGATGTGGCTGGCCTGGAGGCACGGCGCCTGCCTGGTACCGGCTCCGCGCGCCCTTGTACGGACCGGCATGGATCTGGGCCCATGGCTCATCAATCACGGCATCACCGTTGTTTCGACAGTGCCAACCCTGGCTGCTTTGTGGCCAGTCGAAGCCCTCGAGAATGTGCGTCTACTCATCTTTGGTGGGGAGGCCTGCCCGCCTGAACTCGCCGAACGGCTCGCCGTCGACGGCCGGGAAGTCTGGAACACGTACGGACCCACCGAGGCCACGGTGGTCGCCTGCGCGGCTCCCCTGGGCGGACCTGGCCCTGTTCGCATCGGACTGCCGCTGGACGGCTGGGACCTCGCCGTCGTCGATTCGGCCGGCGTTCCCGTGGCTAAGGGTGAAATTGGGGAATTGATTATCGGCGGAGTGGGCCTGGCCCGATACCTGGATCCGGCTAAGGATGCTGAGAAGTATGCAGCCATGCCGACCCTGGCCTGGGAACGCGCCTACCGATCCGGTGACCTTGTGCGCTTCGAAGCCGAGGGTCTGGTCTTCGTCGGGAGGGCCGACGAACAGGTCAAACTGGGTGGGCGACGGATCGAACTGGGCGAAGTCGACGCCGCACTGCAGTCTCTGCCTGGGGTGGGAGGTGCGGCCGCCGCGGTGCAAACGACGTCTGCAGGTAACCAGATCCTCGTCGGATACCTGGCGCCCACCGAGGGCTGCGTACTGGACCTGGACGAGGCCCGCAGACAGTTGGGCGAGAGCCTTCCTGCAGCATTGGTCCCCCTCCTGACGGTTGTTGGTTCGCTGCCGACAAAGACCAGCGGCAAGGTGGATCGTCACTCGCTTCCGTGGCCTCTTGCCGGCGTTGCAGCCAAGGAGGCGGGCAAAGCACCGCTGAATCTGCCGGACGACGCCCGATGGATTGTGGAGCAGTGGGAATCGGTCCTCGGCAGCCCTGTCAGCTCCCTTGACGCGGACTTCTTCGCCTACGGTGGCGGCTCGCTGGCTGCCGCGCAGCTTGTTTCCGCATTGCGTGTTCGGTACCCGACCATCACGGTGGCGGACATCTATGCGACGCCGCGGGTTGGCGCGCTCATAGAGGCTGCGCGGCAGTCGCTTCCCGACGGCGGCATGCCGGCTCCCGCTGCGGAGCGCACCGTACGGCCCACAGCCCTTAAGTCGCAGGTTTTCCAGGTCCTCATGGGCGTACCCCTGCACATCCTGGTGGGCATGCGGTGGTTGACCTACGTCATGGCTGCCAACAGGCTGTTGGCCGATTTCGCTGGATTCACCGCAGCCCCCGTGGTTTCCTGGTGGTGGATCGGGGCTTCCTGGCTGGTTTTTGTCAGTCCACTGGGCCGCATGGCGATCTCGGTCGTGGCTGCCCGCATCCTGCTGGGCAAGGTTGAACCCGGAACATATCCGCGGTCCGGCAAGACGCACCTGCGGCTTTGGCTGGCTGAGCAAATACAGGACCTCTCCGGTGCCATTGGCCTGGCCAGCGCACCGTTCGTTCCCTACTACGCACGGGCCCTCGGCGCAAAGATCGGAAGGGACGTCCACCTGCATTCATTGCCGCCGGTCACCGGTCTGCTGTCCTTGGGAACCGGGGCCAATATCGAGCCGGAAGTGGACCTCTCCGGCTGGTGGGTGGACGGCGATTCTGTCCACATCGGCCAAATCCATGTTGGCGCGGGAGCAGTGGTCGGCTCCCGAAGTACCCTCATGCCCGGAGCCACCATCGGCGCTGGCGCGCGCGTCGAGGCAGGGTCCGCAGTGCTGGGCAAGGTGAAGGCCGGGCACCTTGTAGCGGGCTCCCCGGCCCGACGCCGGGGAAAAGCAAAACACGACTGGCCTGAGCCCAGCAGCCGAAGCCCCATCGCGGCCCGCTTGTGGTTCTCGGCATTCGCCACCGGCTCCGCCGTTCTGGCCTTGATCCCATATATGTCCGCCTTCGCCGGTGCTTTGGTCATCTTCGCATTTGTCCGTGGGCATGAGTCTCTCGGAGAAGCCCTGCCGCAGATCAGCATGGCGTTGCCGCTTGCCGCCCTCGCATGGTTTTTCAGCAACCTCATCCTGATCCTGGTTGTTGCCCGGCTCCTGGGCTTGGGACTCAAGGAAGGGTACTACCGGGTGCGGAGTCGCATCGGTTGGCAGGTTTGGGCCACTGAGCGGTTGCTGGACATGGCAAGGGACCTGCTCTTCCCCATCTATGCGAGCCTGTTTACCCCCGTGTGGCTCCGTCTTCTGGGAGCCAAGGTTGGACGGAACGTGGAGGCATCGACTGTGCTGTTGGTGCCCAGGATGACGACGATCGGCGACGGCGCATTCCTCGCCGACGACACGATGGTGGCCTCTTACGAACTCGGCGGCGGCTGGATGAAAATCGCCCCTGCCAAGATCGGGAAGCGTTCGTTCCTGGGCAACTCGGGTATGACGGCAGCGGGCCGCAACGTGCCCAAGAACTCTCTCGTCGCCGTGCTGTCCGCTACGCCGGCCAAAGCCAAGTCCGGCACCTCCTGGCTCGGCAGCCCACCTGTCAGGTTGCGCCGCACCGCCGTCGACGCCGATCAGAGCCTCACGTTCCAGCCGCCCTTGAAGCTGAAGCTGGCAAGGGGTCTCTGGGAACTGTGCCGCCTGGTGCCTGTCATCCTCACGGTGGCAATCGGCGTCGGGGTCATGCTGGTTCTGGACGCGATCGCTCGAGGCTGGAGTTACTGGTTGGCCGCACTTCTAGGCGGTGTGGTGGTCCTGGCTGCCGGAGCGGTGGCGGCATTGAGTTCCATCATTGCCAAGTGGGTCCTCGTGGGCACCATTCGCGCCGGTGAGCACCCTTTGTGGAGCTCGTTCATTTGGCGCAATGAGGTGGTGGACACCTTCATTGAAATGGTCAGCGCTCCATGGTTCGCCCGTTCAGCCGCTGGAACTCCCGCTTTGGTGTGGTGGCTCCGCGGCCTGGGCGCGAAGATCGGGCATGGAACGTGGTGCGAAAGCTACTGGCTCCCTGAAGCGGACCTCGTGACGCTCGGCGAGAACTCAACCGTCAACCGCGGCTGCGTGGTCCAGACGCACCTTTTCCACGACCGCGTCATGAGCATCGATACTGTGACGCTGGGCAACGGCGCAACCATGGGACCCCATGGCGTCATCCTTCCTGCCGCAAGCATTGGCGACGGCGGAACCGTTGGTCCGGCGTCGTTGGTAATGCGCGGCGAAACCGTGCCGGCAGGGACCTATTGGATGGGAAACCCCGTGAGTCCTTGGGAGGGTCCGGCAGCACCGGCCGCCCGACTCAAGTAGATTGGGGCAGACCATGACGGCACCGATAATTACTACTGCGACCAACGCCGACCCATACACCTTGGACCACGGCAGCACCAGCTACCGTGTGGATCGGTACGAATTGGACCTCGATGTCAGGCTGGGCAGCAACAAGCTGATCGGCAAAGCGGTGCTGCGTTGCACGGCCCTTGAGCCGGCTTCCCGGATAGTCCTGGACCTGGTGGGCCTGCGGGCGTCCAAGATCCAACTGGATGGCAGGAAGGTCCAAAAGTTCAGCCAACGGGCCGAGCACCTTGTGGTCACTACTGTGTCCCCGTTGAAGGCCGGTCAGCCCTTCGTCCTTGAGATCCGCTACGAGGGTAACCCGCAACCACGTCGCGGCTTGTGGGGCGAGGTCGGCTGGGAAGAACTGAACGACGGCGTCCTGGTGGCCGGCCAGCCCAACGGCGCGGCGTCGTGGTTCCCCTGCAATGATCATCCGCGCAATAAATCATCGTTCCGGATCTCCGTGACCACGGATGACAACTACCGGCCGGTGTGCAACGGCCAGCTAGTGTCCCGGTCACGAAAATCGAGCCGCGAGACCTGGGTCTACGAGCATTCCGAACCCATGGCCACATATCTCGCCACGATGCAGATCGGCCGGTATGTCATGGTGCCGCTCAACCCTGCAGACACCCATCACCGAGTTCCGCAGTTCGCCGCGGTTACTGCGGACATGGCTGACGACGCCCGCCAGGGGCTTCAACGCCAGCCGGACATGATGAAGACCTTCGAGGACTGCTTCGGCCCCTACCCGTTCAGCGATTACACCTCGGTTGTCACCGAAGATGAGTTGGAAATCCCGCTGGAAGCACAGACCGTCTCCATTTTTGGCCGGAACCACATGCGTGATGCCTGGGATGCGCAGCGATTGATCGCTCACGAGCTGTCCCACCAGTGGTTCGGTAACTCCCTGACCGTCAGCAATTGGAAGGACATCTGGCTCCACGAGGGATTCGCCTGCTACGCCGAGTGGTTGTGGTCCGAGGAGTCCGGAACGATGCCAGTTGCAGCCCGTGCCCTCGCCGCCTGGAAAAAGCTCGACGCCGGGCGGCAGGACCTGCTCGTTGGCGATCCCGGTCCGGAGCTCATGTTCGATGACCGCGTCTACAAACGAGGCGCCCTGGCGCTCCACTCCGTCCGGGTGGCAGCCGGTGACGAAGCGTTCTTCGGTCTCCTCCAGAACTGGACATTGGTCAACCGCCACGGCTCAATTTCCACAGCGTCCTTCATCGAAGCCGCCGACTCTTTCATTCCGGGGTTCAATGCCGGTGCGATTCTCCGGCCTTGGTTGTACGAGGCCGCCCTCCCGCCGCTGCCGCAGGGCTAGGAAATAGCCACCGCCGCCACGAATCCCTCCGGCAGTTCCTGGCGTTCGCCGTTGATGCTGGTGATGTCCCATAGGCCGGGCCGGTCCAATACGTCCACTTCCGCGGGGTTCCTCCGCAGGCCCTCCCCGGTCATCTTCAGCCAGGCTTCCTTGCGTGCCCACAAGCGTGTACGCTGCACCGCCTTTTGATTTTCCGGCACACTCTTCAGGAAGTGCTTCTCCCCCGGAGTCAAGGCAACATCATCAAAGCCCTGGAACGCTGCTTGATCAATAGCTTCAAGGTCGACTCCCAGCCGGGCGCCCTCGGATGGATGCACGACGCCGGCCAGCAGCACCCAGCCCTGGGCTTTGGATGCGCTTAGCGCGAGAGGCGCGGGGACGCCGTCGAGCATGAAACCCGGGCGGCCGTGGTCCTGGGCCGGCCCGCACTGTGGGCAGCTGTAGTCGGGCACTAGCCGGGCCGGATCCACGTCGAGGAGCGAAGCAGCGAAGTGCCATAACGCCAGTCGGCCCGCGATGAAGTCTTCCCGGTCCTTGGCGCTGGCGAAACGGAGCGCCCGTTCCTGGGCGGGCCGCCCGAGCTCCTGAAGGCGGGCGCCCGCAACAAGCACTTCGTCGAGCCTGCGCAGTTCGAACACAGGACTCTGCACTAAGGTCACGCTGACCTGAATCGGGCGGCCACCGCTTCCCGCACAGCCGCCACATCAACATCGCCGGCTGTCTCCGCTGCAAGCACCTTGGCTAGGCGTTTCGGCCACAGCACGTGAACGCCACGAATGGAGAACCAACCTCCGATGAGGGGCCAATCGGCCTCTATGAAGCACAACGCGCCGGTGACGGGGACATCCCCTACGAAGTCTCGGACGAGATCGACTTGTTTGAGCACCCCATCGACCAGTTTCGTGCAATTGCGCCGGCCGACCAGCAGCTTCTCCACGCGTGGGCGAAGGATGCCACCCTCGATCTCCAGTTCGGGCCGTCCCTTGTACCGCTTGGCGTCGATCACCCAGATTCCACCCGGAGTGATGGCAATGTGGTCGATGTTGGCCTTCGAGCCGGGGATGCGGCGGTCATGAAGGACGGCCAAACCATCGGTGGCAAGGGCACTTAGCCTGGCGCCGAGTCGTTCTTCACCGACCGCGCCCCGATCCCAGGACTTGGTGTGCGGTCGCTCGTCAGAGAGCGCGACGGCGAGGCCGCCGAAACGACCCCACTTCCCGCGCAGCCTCTCCTCGTCCTTCGCCTTTCGGCGAACGTACTCACGTCGGGCCGATGAACCGGCTACTCCGGGATCTGCGACCGCACCCTCCGTTCCAGGCGGTTCCGTGTCGGAGGACATAGCTTCCGTAGCCTCGGTGGCACACTCCAAGCAGAGGACAGTCCTGGTCTCGCTCTCGTAGATTGCCGCTGTCCCGGCCGGAAGAGATGCACCGCACTCCCGGCACACTCCGGCGTACCGGAGCCGCATCTGCTTCACGAGGTTACGTGGTTCATCGTCGGCACGGACCGAACCGGTTGATAAATCACGGCGGTTAGACCGCGGATACGCTTTGCCATGGCTCAATCCTCCCCAAAGTATTCCGAGTCTCCATTGTCTGGCCAAACGGACCGAGCTGTCGCTGATTCCGGAGGCAACTGAAAAAAAATCCCCGGAACCAGGAGGTTCCGGGGATTTCATCGCATGCGAAGGCGCTACCGCTGCACTGCACCAAAACGCTCTGCAGCAACAGCCACAGCGCCGGCGCGGGCCTCCGAAGCTTCGTCGGCAGTCAGCGTGCGGTCAGCTGCACGGAAACGGAGGCCGAACGCGAGAGACTTCTTGCCTTCCTCGATGCCCGGGCCAACGTAGACGTCGAACAATGCGACGTCTTCGAGGAGTTCCCCGGCACCTTCACGCAACGCGGCAAGCACCTGGTCAGCCGGAACATCCTGCGGAACCACCAAGGCGACATCCTGCGTCGCCACGGGGAACCCGGAGATGTGCTTGGCCACAATGACGTCGGCGGCTGCATCGAACAGCGCCTCAACATTGACCTCAACCGCCACAGAGCGTGCTGGCATGTCGTGGGCTGCGAGGAGCTTCGGGTGCAGCTCACCGGCGTAGCCCACAACGTCGCCGGACCGCAGCGCGAGCTGTGCAGCACGTCCGGGATGGAAGGCCTGGTGGCTCCCCTGGCTGACTACAAGTTCAACGCCGAGAACATCCGCGATGAGCCGCGCGACATCCAAAGCGTCGGCCCAGTCCCAGGCACGCGGCGTGTGCGTCGCAGCAGCCGGAGAATCGTGGCCAGTCAAGACAGCCGCGATGTGCAGCGGCTGGTGCGGGACGCCGTCGTACAGTGCATCCAGTACCTCATCGGAAGGCTTGACGCCCAGCGGCGGGATGGATTCAGTACCGAGCTTTTCGCCGGGAAGGAACACCGAGCCGGCCTCATAGAGTGCCAGGTCACGGAAACCGCGGGAGTGGTTCCGGCGGGCAACCTCGATCAGTCCCGGCAGGATGGACGTACGTAGGTAACCGTGCTCCTCGCTGATGGGGTTGGCCAGCTTCAAGGCCGGACGTTCTTCGCCTTCCGCTGGCACGCCGAAGGTCTCGTTGGATGCCTTGGAGACGAACGGATAGGACAGGACCTCCGTCAGTCCGGCGTCCGCCAGAGCTTGCACGACGCGGCGCTTCTGCTGCTGGCTGCGGCTCAGGCCACGGCCCGGAGGCGCCACGGGCAGCGTTGCCGGGATGTTGTCATAGCCAACCAAGCGGGCTATTTCCTCGGACAGGTCTTCCTTGGTTTCGAGGTCGTTGCGCCAGCTCGGAGCCGTCACCAGATAGCCGGTGGAAGTCTTCTCCACAGCAGCACCAAGATCCACCAGGGACGTTGTGATCTGCTCTGCCGTGAAGTCGATACCGATACGGGCGGCGGCGAACTCTGCAGGCAAGTCAATGGTGACGGCGTCAGGAGCGGTTCCGACGTCGGTACCTGTCTCGTCCGCAGTACCTCCGGCAAGTTCAACCAAGAGGTCCACCACGCGCTGCGCGGCGACATTCGCAACGTGCCAGTCAACCCCGCGCTCGAAGCGCTTGGATGCTTCGGACGGAAGCTTATGGCGGCGACGGGAACGTGCAATCGATACTTCGTCGAAGTGCGCGGCTTCCACCAGAATGTTCGTGGTGGAATCCGAAACCTCGGTGTGGGCACCGCCCATGACCCCGGCGATGCCGATAGCTCCGGAGTCATCGGTGATCAGCAGGTCTTCGACATCGAGCGTGCGCTCTTTGTCGTCCAGCGTGGTGATCTTTTCCCCCGCCACAGCGCGGCGAACCACGATGTCGCCCGCAAGCTTGTCGAGGTCGTAGCAGTGGTTCGGCTGGCCGAGCTCAAGCATGACGTAGTTGGAAATATCAACCGGCAGGGAGATGGAACGGACGCCGGCCAGACGAAGACGTGCAGACATCCACGGCGGGGTGGGACGGGAAGCGTCCACGCCACGCACTGTACGTGCCACGAAGCGGTCACAGCCCGGCTTGCCATAGATGGGGGCGTCGTCGTTGAGCTTTACGCCGTACCCGCCTTGGAGGCTGGCCGGAGCGTTGACCTTGGAGGCCGGGTCAACGAAGGATGTTCCGGTGGCGTGGGCGTATTCGCGTGCCACACCACGGATGGAGAAGGCGTAGCCGCGGTCCGGCGTGACGTTGATTTCCGCAGCCTGGTCATAGAGACCAAGGAGTTTCATGGCGTCCGTGCCGATTTCCGGATCCAACCCGATCCGTGAGAGGACCAGGATTCCATCATGGTCATCGCCGATGCCCAGTTCGCGGACGGAAGCGATCATGCCCGCAGACAGGTGACCGTAAGTTTTCCGCGCCGAAATCCGGAAGTTGCCGGGCAGCACAGCTCCGGGAAGCGTGACAACAACTTTGTCGCCTTCCACGAAGTTGTGGGCGCCACAAATGATGCCCTGCACGCCGGAAGGATCGATTCCCTCGCCAGTCAGGGTCTGTTCCTGCCCTTCAGGGACAACACGGACCTGGCACCAGTTGATGGTCTTGCCATTGGATTGCGGTTCCTTGACCAGGCTCAGCACCTGGCCAACCACAATGGGACCCGTGAGTTCATCCGTGGGACGGTGGACTTCCTCTTCTTCAAAACCGACCTTGACCAGGTCCGCCATGACGTCTTCGGCCGTGGCATCGGCCGGAACCTGCGCAAATTCACGCAGCCAGGAAAGTGGGATACGCACTGTTAGATCTCCATCCCGAAGTGCTCGCTGAAACGTACATCGCCCTCGATCATGTCGCGCATGTCGCCGACCTCGTTGCGGAACATGAGCGTGCGCTCGATGCCCATGCCGAAGGCAAAACCTGAATAGACGTCCGGATCGATGCCGGCAGCCCGGAGGACGTTGGGGTTGACCATGCCGCAGCCACCCCATTCGATCCAGCGCGGACCGCCCTTGGCACCGGGGTGCCAAATGTCGAGTTCGGCTGACGGCTCGGTGAACGGGAAGTAGTTCGGGCGCAGGCGAATGGAGGCTTCGTCGCCAAACATCTGGCGGGCGAAGTGCTCCAGCGTTCCACGGAGGTCTGCCATGCTCAGGTTCTTGTCGATCGCCAGACCCTCGAACTGGTGGAAGACCGGGGTGTGCGTTGCGTCGAGCTCGTCCGTGCGGAACACCTTGCCCGGGCACAGGACGTAGATGGGCACTTCGCGCTCCAGCATGGAACGGACCTGAACCGGAGAGGTGTGGGTGCGCATGAGCAGGTGTGCCTCGGGAGGTTCCACGAAGAACGTGTCCTGCATTTCGCGGGCCGGGTGGTCCGGCTTGAAATTCAGGGCGTCGAAGTTGAACCACTCGGACTCCACCTCGGGACCTTCGGCAATTTCCCAGCCCATGCCCACGAAGATGTCCGAAACACGGTCCTGCAGCGTGGACAGCGGATGGCGCGCTCCCGCACGGCGTCGACGCGGCGCCGCCGTGACATCAACGGTTTCCTCCACCAGGATCCGGGCGTCGTTCTCGGCTTCGAGTACTTCGGTCCGGGCGGCGAGCGCCTGGTTGACCCGGCCCCGTGAGGATCCCATGAGCTTTCCGGCGGCAGCCTTGTGCTCCTTGGCGAGGCCACCGATTTCACGGTTGGCCAGGCTCAGGGGCGACTTCTCGCCTGTGTGGGCGAGGCGGACAGCCTTGAGTTCTTCGAGGGAGGAGGCAGCCGCTATCGCGGCGATCGCATCCTCAACGGCGGCGTTGATGGCGGCTTCATCCAGCGGATTCGGGATGGCAGCGCCTGGCAAAGTGTCAGTCATCTACTGTTCTTAGCTACGAGTCGGGAGCGGCCGGCATGGCTGGCCTGCAAAACGAAAGGGCAGTGCTCACCGCGGACGGCAGGCACTACCCTTCAGTCTAGTTGAAGCTCACAGGCGCCATTTAACTCCACAGGTCTAGCATGTCTTCATGACTCCCGGGCAGCGACTAAGGCAAGTCGCCAACTTCCTGAACCTGACAACACCCTTGGGGCTGTTGGTCGCGCGCGCCTCCCGATCACGCATTTCGCGTGGACCCCGGGGCCTGCTGATAGCGGCAGGGTATGCGTGGAAGCTTCCACACGCCGGAGCGTTCACGGTGGGGAACGTCGTCCTCTACCGTGCAGCGCACGACGTGGCAGGACGCAATGAGCTGCTCCTTGCCCACGAGGAACGGCACAGCACCCAGTACGCCTACTGCCTGGGGTTGCCGTTCCTCGTTTTCTACGGTGTCGCCGCCGGCTGGTCCATGCTGCGCGCGGGCAATCCGGCGTCCAGGAATTTCTTTGAACGGCAGGCTGGACTCGCAGCAGGCGGCTACATTGACCATCGAATCGAGGCCGAAGCATGAAACGCACCATTACCGTTACGGGAACGGCGAGCGCCAAGGCAGTGCCGGACCTGGTGACACTGACGCTGGGCGTCGAGACGCGAAGGGAGACTGCGTCCAAGGCATACGACGACGCCGGCAAGGCGGCCGCCGCCGTCGCCACCAGTCTGCGGGCGGCTGGCGTGCAGGATGCGGATCTGCGCACCAGCGGCTTAAACCTTCGGGCAGACCTGGTGTGGGTGGAGGGGCAAGGACAGAAGGTCGCTGCCTATGTGGCATCCATCAATGTGCACGTCGGCATCCGCTCACACACGGAAGCCCCCGCAACCATTGCTGCGGCGGTGGCTGCCGGTGGGGACGACATCCGGATCAACGGGATCGAGCAGGGCTTTGCGGACGGCTCCCAGGTCACGAGGCAGGCGCAGGAAGCGGCGTGGCAGGACGCGCTTCAGCGGGCGGAGCAGTACGCGTCCTTGGCGTCCGCCCGGTTGGGCTCCGTGGTTTCCATTTCCCAGCAGCCCCTGCCGGGCTCCCCCATCCCGATGGGCGGACTGGTCAGGGCCGCTGCTGTTGAAGCACTTCCCCTTGAGGCCGGCGAGTCGTCCGTGGCGGCAAGCGTCACCGTGGAATGGGAACTTTTGAAGCCTTAGGTCCATCCACCGGCGCCTGGACTGCCGTCCGCACCACCACTGCGATGCCGGCAGCCATCGCATCTAGCGGCATGGACGGCGTCGCGCTCCCCTCGGGCACCTGCTCCGGAAGGTAAGGAAGATGGACAAATCCGCCCCGGACGCCGTCCCGGGTTGCGAGGGCATGCATCAGCGCATAGAACACGTGGTTGCAGACGTAGGTTCCGGCCGACTGTGAGATCTCACCCTTGATGCCGGCGATCTGCAGGTTCCGTAGGGAGGCTTTGATCGGCAACGTCGAGAAGTAAGCTGCCGGGCCACCGGGAACCACTTCCTCATCGATGGGCCGCTTGCCCTTGTTATCCGGGATGCGGGCGTCATCGCAATTGATGGCTACGCGCTCCAGGGAGAGCCTCTCCCTTCCTCCAGCCAACCCCGCGGACAGTACGACGTCCGGCGCCAGGGATTCGACTGCGGCCAGCAGGACAGACGCTGACTCACCGAACACGCAGGGAAGCTCTACTGCTTCAACCTTGTATCCCTCGGAGCGAAGGATGTCACGTGCACGCAGCGCAGCCGTCCAAGATGGATTGACACTTTGATCGCCAAACGGTTCGAACCCAGTCAGCAGAATCATGGGCCAACCTTAGCAAGGTCCTGAATCGGCATTCGCGGTCCTTGACATTGGTTCGAACATACATTCGAATAGAGTGCATGAGATGGGACGCACAAGCACTTTCGCCAACGCGTGGACCGGCGTCCGAAAGCCTTGACAGTATGGCTCCTGGCCCTGCCCCGGCCTTGGACGCCCTGCTGCCCTTGGCCGGGCTTGTGCGCTCCATCTCAACACCCGAATTCTCCGGAGTCACCTTCCATGAGGTCACCGCAAAGTCAGTGCTCAACAAGGTGCCTTCCGGTTCCAATATGCCTTTCGAATGGACAGTGAATCCCTACAGGGGTTGCAGCCATGCCTGTGTTTATTGCTTCGCCCGGAAGACGCACACCTACCTGGAGTTCGACGCCGGGCGTGACTTCGACTCCCAAGTGGTGGTCAAGATCAACGCGGCCGAGGTCCTGCGGAAGGAACTGGCCAAACCCTCCTGGGAGCGGCACCAGGTTGCCTTGGGAACCAACACAGACCCCTACCAGCGCGCCGAAGGCCGATACGCGCTGATGCCAGGGATCATCCGGGCCCTTGCAGATTCAGGGACCCCGTTTTCCATCCTGACCAAAGGCACGTTGCTGGCCCGGGACATTCCCCTGCTCAAGCATGCGGCCACCCAGGTCCCAGTGGACCTGGGCATCTCACTGGCCATGACAAATGAGGATCTTGCTGGGATTGTTGAACCCGGCACCCCTTCCCCTAGGGCCCGCCTCAAGCTTATTGCGCGGCTCCGTGAGGCAGGTCTGGGTTGCGGAGTGATGGCCATGCCTATCCTGCCTTGGCTCACGGATTCAGACGAGGCCCTTGAATCCTTGTTCTCAGAACTCTCCAAGGCCGGCGCCACAGGCATCACTGCAGGAGCCCTCTACCTGAAGCCGGGTACGCGTGAGTGGTACATGAAGTGGCTTGCCGCCCACCATCCCGAACTTGTAGGACGGTACCGTCGCCTGTACGGGCAGGGTTCTTATGCCTCCAAGGAATACCGGACCTGGTTATCGGGGAGGATTAATCACTTCAAAGCCAAGCATGGCTTCACCGGGACGCATGGCTTCAGCCACCGCAATGCCCGGCCAGCCACCGCTCCAGCTTCGGGCACGGAGCCTGCGGTCGGGACGCCCCTGCCAGGGCAAGAACCACTTTTCTGAACTGACGCCTATGAAGAGGCCTAGGCCCTTGCAGTCACTCTTTCCAGCAACGCCCGGACTATCGGGAAGTCAGCCGGGATCCACGCAAGCCCAAGAGCTTCTTCGTCATCAAGCAGGGATACCCAGCGCAGCTCGTCGTGATCCTCAAGGGCACGAGGTGTGCCTTCAGCGAGTTCAGCCAACCAGACACGCATAGCCGCGCGCTCATTGAGGGGCCACCCCGCGACCTCACCGGACTCCAGCTCCGCCCCGAGCTGAACCGTAACTCCCAACTCCTCCGCGAGCTCCCGATGAAGGGCAGCTTCGGCCGACTCGCCGTCTTCTACTTTGCCGCCGGGAAATTCCCACATTCCGGCGAACTGCGGGGGCGCAGTACGACGTGCTACAAGGAGTCGGGCCGGGGCGTCCAGGGAGTCGACGACGGCGGCGCCCACAACGTTTATCAGTCCAGTCACTGAAACAGTCTATGGGTGCCGCGCATCATGGGCATCGTCACATAGCGACGTCAAGTCACGGTTACGGGTCTAAGCTTGTTATCGGATTTTCTCCACCTTTTCCCAGCCCTCAAGGCACCTCACGAAGCAGGCTCATGACTATCACCGTGTCCCCACCCGCCGCCTCCACAACAGCAAGGCGCCACCTGGGCCTGGCTATCCTCGCGCTTGCCACGGGCGGGTTCGCCATCGGCACCACAGAATTCGCGATGATGGGACTTCTCAAGGAAATCGAGGAAGGACTGGGCATCAGCACGCCCGAGGCCGGCAACCTCATCTCCGCCTATGCCTTGGGGGTTGTCATCGGAGCCCCCATCTTCGCTGCATTCGGAGCCAAACTTCCCAGGAAGCGCTTGGCCCTGGGGTTGATGCTGTTCCTCTCCATCGCCAACCTGACCTCCTTCATTGCTCCCGACTACGGTTTCATGCTGCTCTCCCGCTTCGCGTCCGGGCTCCCCCATGGGGCGTTCTTCGGCGTGGCTGCCGTTATTGCGGCCGGCTTGGTGGCCCCCACAAAACGGGGTTGGGCCATCTCCATGGTCATGGCTGGCCTCACAGTTTCCAACGTCATCGGAGTGCCACTGGCCACCTGGGTGGGGCAGACCTTCGGCTGGCGCCTCCTCTTCATCATCGTGGGGGCCATCGGCCTCCTGACCGTGGCCATGGTCTGGAAATTCGTCCCCTTCGAAGCAGCGCACCCTGAAGCAAGTATTCGACGCGAGCTCGGTGCACTCAAGCGGCTTCAGGTATGGCTTGCTTTGCTGATCGGCATCATCGGCTTTGGTGGGTTCTTCGCCGTCTACACCTACATCGCGCACACCATGACCGGCGTGGCCGGCATACCCGAAAGCCTCATTCCGGCAGTGGTGGCGCTATACGGGCTAGGCATGGTTGCGGGCAACATCATCGGGGGCCGCATCGCGGATAAGTCCGTCATGGGCACCATCTACTGGGTCATGCCCGGCATCGCCGCAGCGTTGGTGGTTTACGCCATTGCCGCCCACTGGGCCTGGTCCGCCTTCATCATGGCCTTCGTCGTCGGCGGCATAGGCTCCATGCTCACACCAGCGTTGCAGACCCGTCTCCTGGATGCCGCTCCCGGCGCCGCCTCGCTCGCTTCGTCACTGAACCACTCCGCCCTCAACATTGCCAATGCCCTGGGAGCCTTCCTCGGCGGGACC
Organism: Arthrobacter sp. StoSoilA2; assembly: GCF_019977195.1. NCBI lineage: Bacteria > Bacillati > Actinomycetota > Actinomycetes > Micrococcales > Micrococcaceae > Arthrobacter > Arthrobacter sp. StoSoilA2. The sequence continues at coordinate 1,790,165 of NZ_AP024643.1, read as the reverse complement.
GTGATTGCCTGGGGCTGGGGCTACGTGGCTCCGGCCCTTGTGGGCGCAGTCCTCGCCATCCTCGGGCTGGGAGTTGCCATCATCAGCGGGCTGCTGGAACGCAAGAAGCCGCTGGCTACCGCATGAATCGCTAGCGGATAATCCAACTGCTCGAAACCGCAACAAAAAAGATGGGCTCCTCGGTTTGAGGAGCCCATCTTTTGGTTAATGCTGACCTGACTAAGCCTGAACGCGCTCAACATCGGGTTCAAGGTAGATGACCCGCGCGATCGGAACGGCCGCCCGGATCCGTTGCTCGGCGTCGTCAATCACGCGGGCAATTGCTTGACCGGTATCGGCTGCACCCATGGTGATCTTGGCGGCAACCAGCAGTTCTTCCGGCCCCAGGTGCATGGTCTTGAGATGGATGATCCGGGTGCCATCCGCCTGCAGTGCCTCGGTGATGCGTGCGACGTCGTCCTTAGTGGCCGATTCACCCAGCAGGAGCGATTTGGTCTCCACAGCAAGGATGACAGCGATGGCGACAAGCAGCAGGCCGATCATGGCCGTACCCAAGGCGTCCCACACGCCGTCGCCGGTTACGAGGGTCATGCTGACGCCGAACAGGGCGAACACCAAGCCCAGCAAGGCGCCGAAGTCTTCAAGGAGGATGACCGGCAGTTCGGGCTGCTTGGCATTGCGGATGAACTTGGCCCACGTCTGCTTGCCACGGATATGGTTCGATTCCACGATGGCGGTTCGGAAAGAGAACGACTCGGCAATGATGGCGCCAACCAGGACGGCCAACGGCACCCACCAGAAGTCGCCTTCGATGCCATGCGGGTGCTGGAACTTCTCCCACGCCTCGTACAGGGCGAAGAGGCCACCCACGCTGAAGAGGACGATGGACACGATGAACGCGTAGATGTACCGTTCGCGGCCGTAGCCAAAGGGGTGCTCGGGGCTTGCCGCACGCTGTGCTCGCTTGCCTCCTACCAGGAGAAGGATCTGGTTGCCGGAGTCAGCCACTGAGTGAATGGCCTCAGCGAGCATGGACGATGACATCGTCAGGACGAACGCAACGAACTTCAGGACAGCGATGGTCAGGTTCGCGGCGAGGGCCGCCACGATCGCTTTGGTACCGCCACTTGCAGCCACGAAAGCTTCACCTCTTCGGTTTTGGGAAAGATTGGAATGGGCCAAGAAGAGTCGTCATCGTGACGATCTTGCAAGAAACACCGTACCGGGCGTCAGGCTATTTCTGCATTCCCGACCCGGGCGCCTTGCTGCGAACGGGCGCTTGCATAGAGGCAAACGGTGGCCGCTGTACCCAGGTTCAAGCTCTCCGCCGCCCCATAGACAGGAACGGCTACGCGGTGATCCGCAAGCGCCAATTCGGCGTCGGACAATCCTTGTGCCTCATTGCCGAACAACCAGGCCGTGGGCGCTTCAAGGGCATAATCAGAGGCGACATCGCCGTTTCCGAGCCTCCGGGCAGCATTCTCGTCCTGGAGCTGGTCAAGGTTTACCGTCCCATATCCGTCGGCGGCCAGGATCCCTATACCCAGTGCCCGGCAACGCGTGACGAGATCTTCAACATCAGCCCCCAGGACCACCGGCAGGTGGAACAAGGAACCCGCCGTGGACCGTACCGCCTTGGGATTATAGATATCCACGCTGGAACCCGTCAGGATCACAGCATCGGCACCAGCGGCGTCGGCCGCGCGCAAAACTGTGCCCGCATTGCCGGGGTCCCGGACCTGGCACATGACCGCAAGAAGGCGAGGACCGGCGTCGAGCACTGATTCAAGGCTGACATCCACAAAACTGCAGACAGCAACGATGCCCTGCGGGTTGACGGTGTCCGCCATGGCGGCCAGGACGTCGTCATTGGCCAGCCGAAGCTGTGTTCCTTCTGCAAGGTCTGCGAGTTCCGGGAGCCGCTCCAGGCATGCCTCGCTCGCAAAGACTTCATGCACGACGGCGGAACCCCCTGCCGCAATGCGCTCCCGGTGAAGGGTCAAAGCCTCGCGAACCGCCTGTGGACCCTCAGCCAGGAAACGGCCGCGCTTTAAACGGGCCGGGCGCCCGGCAAGCTTGGCAACGTCCCTTACCCGATCTGCTCGGGGGTTGGTCATCGAAAAGTCTTGCGGGCGCCCGGTTTGGTTCATATAAAGAACTTTAGTGGCAGTTGCGACTAGTTCTTGATCTGCTGGCGGGCTTCGCCGCCGGCCGGCTCGAAGCCGGCAGCCTTTGCAGCCTCAACCGTGGAGAACCAGTATTCAGCAGCAGTGTTCTCGTACCAAGTGGAACCCGGTACGTGGTACTTCTTGGACTCAGCGTTGCCCTTGATGGCGTGGCCTTCCGGGGCACCTTCGCCTTCAACGGCAGCAATAGCGCCATCGATGGCGGGCTTCTCAGAGACAGAAGCCTTGACAGCCGTTGCGGTAGCAGCAGCCGGAGCAACCTTGGCAGCCTTCGGTGCAGCAACCTCGGCCTTGGCAGCCGGAGCAGACGTGTCGGCAGGCAGGGAGGCCTTGGCAATGTTCACCAGAGCGGCGAATGCGTTGGCGTCCGAAACAGCCAGTTCGGCCAGCATGCGGCGGTCAACCTCAACCTCAGCGGCCTTCAGGCCCTGGATCAGGCGGTTGTAGGTGAGGCCGTTGGCGCGGGATGCAGCGTTGATGCGCTGGATCCAGAGGCGACGGAAGTCGCCCTTCTTCTTACGGCGGTCGCCGTAGCTGTACACAAACGAGTGCAGCAGCTGCTCTTTGGCCTTGCGGTACAGGCGCGAACGCTGACCGCGGTAACCCTTGGCGCGTTCGAGGATAACCCGGCGCTTCTTGTGGGCGTTTACCGCCCGCTTCACACGTGCCACGTGCGTACTCCTTCAGAAATCTTTATCCCAAGCTGCTACTGCCGGAAACCCGGCCGGCCTGAGAAGGCTTTTGGTGTAGTCGGCCGCTACCGGATGGCAGCAACCAAAGAACTTGGAACTTAGACGCCGAGCATCTTCTTGATGACCTTGGCATCGCCCTTGAAGACGATCTTGTCGCCGGCGAGGCGACGGGTCAGTGTGGAGGACTTGTGCTCCAGGTAGTGGCGGCGGTTGGCCTGCTGACGCTTCAGCTTGCCGGTGCCGGTCAGCTTGAAGCGCTTCTTAGCACCGCTGTGGGTCTTCATCTTCGGCATGGGAACCGATCTCCTTACGTATCCACGGACAAAGTCCGCAGTTCTTTCGTGCAGCCGGCCTACAAGGGCTGGCGTGCTGGTTGCTTGCCGTTGGAGGCCAGGGCCTCCGGGGCGTTGAACTAGTTGGTCTTGCGTGATGCAGGCTTCGGCGCAGCCTTGGGGGCTGCGGGCCGAGCTGCCGGCTTGGGAGCTGCCGGCTTGGCGACGGGCTTCGGAGCCGAGGGAACTGCAGGCTTCGGGGCAGCTGCCGGAACAGCTGGCTTCGGAGCTGCGGGTGCAGGGGCTGCTGCCTTGGGGGCCGGTGCTTTCTCCGCTGGTGCAGCCTTCACAGCCGGGGCTTCCTCAACCACGGGTGCTTCTTCGACTACAGGAGCTTCCTCAACAACCGGAGCCTCCTCGACTACGGGAGCTTCTTCAGCTACGGGCGCTTCCTCGGCTTCTTCAACAACCGGTGCCTCTTCAGCAACGGGGGTTTCAGCTGCGGGAGCCTCGACAGCCTCCTGCTTGGGCTCTTCTTCGGAAGCAAGCAGGCCTGCCGGAAGAAGGTCGCCCAAGGTCTGCGTCAACGGAGCCTGGTCACCTGTCGTGTCCACGCGCCCGGATGCCTTGGCCTCATTCTGGGCCTTGGCTTCTGCACGCTGGGCTGCACGCCGGGCTTCAGCCTTGGCTTCGGCCTTGTTCTTCAGCGGACCGATCACCATGACCATGTTGCGGCCATCGATGCGTGGGCTGGACTCAACAATGCCCACCTCTGCGACGTCTTCAGCAAACTTCTGAAGCAGGCGGATGCCCATCTCCGGACGCTGCTGTTCGCGGCCGCGGAACTGGATCATTGCCTTGACCTTGTCACCGGCGCCGAGGAAGCGAAGTGCATGTCCGCGCTTGGTTTCGTAGTCGTGCTTGTCGATCTTGAGGCGGAAACGGATTTCCTTCAGAACCGTGTTGGTCTGGTTCTTGCGGGCCTCACGCGCCTTCACGGCAGCTTCGTACTTGTACTTGCCGAAGTCCATCAACTTGCAAACAGGAGGCTTAGCCTGCGGGGCAACTTCAACGAGATCGAGATCGGATTCGGCAGCAAGACGCAGGGCGTCCTCGATGCGGACGATTCCTACCTGTTCGCCGGCAGGGCCGACCAGCCGCACCTCGGGGACGCGGATACGCTCATTGATTCTTGGCTCGCTAATGTTAAAGCTCCTGTGGTTGTGGTGAGTTTCACCGGCAAATAGAGAAGGCCTCCAATTGCTGGTGCAATCGAAGGCCTCAAGGATCGGGTGTGCTCCCTTGAAGGGGGCACGCACTCCAGAGGCTACGCCTCGGTGTGTCCGACCAGTACCCGGCAACCTCTTGTTCCGTGAAGGAATCCTGTTCCCCGGAGGGAAAACGGCTGACGCGGGTGGGAGAGAACTCCGCTTGCAAACTGAAAATCAATTCTACAGAAATAACCCGCCAAGCGCACATTGCACGGGGCGGGAGCATTTAATGCGAATAACGACTTCCAGTCGGTCTGTGACAAGCTTACCAGTATGAGCACTGAAGACAGCAATTCGCGCAATTCCTACTCCAAGGACGCCGACACAACCACAGCTGCGGCCCCCGCGGCCGATTCCGGGGTCTCCCAGCAGATCCGTGACATCGCGGAAGTTCCGGCTGTAGAAGTCATCACCACCGGCGCGGTCCACCTGATGAGCGCCGCCGCTGTGAAGGTCGGCCTCGCCGATGACCCCAACGCAGAAGACCTCAAAGACCTTGACGAGGCCCGCAAGCTCATCACTGCATTGGCCGGCCTCGTAACGGCGGCCGCCCCCGAAATCGGTTCGCAGCATGCCGGGCCCTTGCGTGATGGACTGCGCTCCCTCCAGTTGGCATTCCGCGAAGCTTCCCTTATCCCTGACGCGCCAGGCAAAGGCCCGGGTGAGAAGTTCACCGGGCCGGTGAACTAGCCAGGAACTGCCCAAAGTACCTACAACGGCGGCCCGACCACATATGTGGCCGGGCCGCCGTCGTCGTTAATGCCGCCGACACAGGGATTACGGCGAACATTTAGCGATGCTGGAGCTACACCTGGCAATACAGGAGCTAGACCCTGGCAATGCTGGAGCTACACCCGGGCGCGGCGGCGCCGGGACATGAGGGCGAAGCCCGCGATGCAGAGTACGACTCCGGCGAAGCCGACGGAAGCAAAACCTCCGGACGGCCCTACATGGTCAATAAATATCCCGGCAAGGGGTGCGCCGAACGCAATCCCGGCCGTCAGCGCGGATCCGTACCACCCCATGGCCTCGCCGCGGCGTTCCTCATCGACAAGGTCCGCCACCTTCTCCGATGACGCAGACAGCACTGGAGCGCAAAGAAGGCCGGGGAGAATCGAGAGCACCGCCAGCGTCCAGGTATCGTGTGCGAAACCCATTGGGATGGTGAGCGCGGCCATGCCCAACAACAGCAGCATGGGAGAGACCGGACGATTCATGGCACCGTAGATGAGGCCGCCCACAACCGATGCCGCACACCAGAAAAAGAAGACGATGCCAATCTCGTTCTGGTGTCCGCCGCGCTCCAACAGGCCAACAATGCTGACGTCCGAACCGCTAAGTACCATCCCCGATCCCGCAGCTACGGCGAAAAGCGCTGCAACGGAAACCGTAAACCAGGTGAAATTGCGGGCCACGCGGTTCCGAAGTCCGGCTGTACGGGAGATGGCTGCCGGTGCCATTTCAGACGCCGCCTCCTGCACGTGGCCCGGTGCGGAGGCGACCATGGCTGCCTCGGCGGCGGCAAGGTCCGCAGCGGCCCGTGCCGCGGATTCCTCCGGAGTGCACTTGGCATCACTGCGGGTCGGAGGGTTGAACCAGATCAAGAACAGGCCGGCCACGGAGACAGAGATGCCCACCGCGGTAAGTCCCACGGCCGAGAAGCCGCTCGTTGCGACGATCGCGCCAACAGCGGGACCTATCATGAACACGAGCTCAGTGGCGATGGAATCAAGCGCAAACGCGGAGCGTCGCTGGTCTCCGTCCACCATGACGCCCAACGATTGACGCACCACGCTGAAGATAGGCAATGTGAACAAGCCCCCCACGAAGACCAAGGGAAGCAGCCAGGCGTACGGGACATGCGGAACAAGAGACCAGATCACTGTTTCCGAGATGACGGAAGGGATCAGCGCCTTACGCAGGCCCACCATGTCAACGCGCCGACCACGCCAAGGCGCCCCCAAGGCAATACCTATGGTCATGACGGCGGCAGCAGCGCCCGCGGCGGCGTAGCCCTGCCCCAGCGACAGGACAATGTGCAGCGTCAGGAGCACGCCAGCCGCTGAATGCGGAATACGGGCGACCATGCCCACCAGCAGGAGCCGCCGGACAGGGCGGATGGAAAGCATCTCCTTGTAGAGAGCGAAGTTCACGGGCTAATTCCTCTTGTTCCCCCGGGGCAGTCCCCGGTGGACGGGTACTGCCGTTAGTGCCGCCCAGGCTCCTGCGCCGCACGTTGCAGTTTTACTTCAATGGAATCGACGCCCTCGGCAAAGGATTCCAGCTGCGCCCACGCCTCGTTCAGGTCAGCCACCAGCGATTGGACGGCAGCGGCGTCGAGTCCGTCCTCAAGGAACAGCACTATCCGCAGTTCCGGGCCAGCGCCTCCGCCCGGGACCGTGCGGCCGTCCGCAGTCAGGGAGGCGACGCCACCACCGGCCTGTGTTTCGAGCCGGCGCACCGCCGGAAACGACTCGGCCTGTGAAGCGAGAGCAAACTCCAGTTGATCATCAAGGTATGACGGCGTCCAGTCCCGCTGCTGAGCCAACGCCCACATGGCTGGCCGCCGAACCACGAAAGTGAACGTTGAACCGGGGTCCAACACCAGCAATTGAGCGCCTTCGGAAACGGCCGAAAGGGCCGCCCTTGCCGCATAAACAGCTACGGGCCGGGCCTCTGCATGCCACGATTCAAGAGCGGCGGCCGTGGTGAAGACCGGCATTGCCTTCCGGCCATCAGGCGCCTTAAGTGTGACTAATGCCATATCCGCCTGCTTGTCCGCGTGCAGCCCGCCAACGCCTTCGGCTTCCTCGGCGAGCTGGGCTATCACGGGAACAAAGACCCTGGCGGTAGCGAGTGAAGCCAGGACGTCTGCCTCACTGCCCGTACCGTTCAGCAGTGCAGCAACGGCCGCGAGGTAACCGGCATCAGCCGTGCCGTCGTCGTCTTCGAAATTGTGGATCCTGGCATCGTCACCACTCAGGCTCCGGCCTTCCCAAGGTTGCCCCGCGGAGTCGGTGGCTCCCCCGGCGCCAGCCAAGGCAGCAGCAATGTGGCCCGGAAGTTCGCGTCGTCCGGCATCGCGGTTGCCCGGGTGGTTCTCCGGGCCGGAATCTGTGGGACGTGAAGCAGCCATCAGCGGCGACCGGCTACATCCAGGGCTTCGGGCAGAGTGAAAGCACCTGCATAAAGGGCCTTGCCAACAATGGCACCCTCGACGCCCAAGGGCACGAGTTCGCGGAGCACGCGAAGATCCTCAAGGCTGGAGATACCGCCTGAAGCCACCACGGGCTTACCCGTTTTCTGCACCATCTGGCGCAGCAAATCAACGTTCGGGCCCTGCAGCGTTCCGTCTTTGGTGACGTCGGTGACCACGTAGCGTGCGCAGCCAGCGTCCTCCAGGCGGACAAGAACTTCCCAGAGGTCGCCGCCTTCTTTGGTCCAGCCGCGACCAGCCAGGGTGGTACCACGGACATCGAGGCCGACGGCGATCTTGTCACCGAAGCGGTCAATGGCACGCCGTGTCCACTCAGGGTTCTCCAGTGCTGCCGTACCGAGGTTTACCCGCTCCACGCCCAAATCCAGGGCGCGTTCCAGCGACTCGTCATCCCTCAGACCGCCGGACAACTCAACCTTTACGTTGAGCTGGGAGACGACCTCGCTGATGAGGTCCGCGTTGTTGCCACGGCCAAAAGCGGCGTCGAGGTCCACCATGTGCACCCACTCAGCACCGGCGTTCTGCCAGTTCAAGGCAGCTTCCAGAGGCGTACCGTAGCTGGTTTCCGAGCCTGCCTCGCCTTGCAGCAGGCGGACTGCCTGGCCATCAACGATGTCGACGGCGGGGAGGAGTTCCAGAACGGACTGGGCAGAGGTGGTCATGTGTGTCCTAGGAGTTGATGGGGACGCGAGGCGTTCAGTTGCCCGGCAGCGTCAGGAGATAGGCGGCAAGCAGGGACATCCCCGCCAGCACATAAAAGGAAACGGAAACCCACAGTGGCTTCTTCTGCTGGTGGAAGGAGATACCTCCACCCACCAGCACGCCGGCAAGGCCCATAAGCACTACCGACCACACTTAGGCTGCACCACGATCGTCCGCTGCCGGACCTTGTGCCACCTTGGCTTCAGGTTTGCGAAGCCCGTCCACCCAGTTGCGCAGGAGGCGTGCCCCGGCATCTCCGGATTTCTCGGGGTGGAATTGGGTGGCGCACAGGGGGCCATTTTCAACAGCAGCGATAAAGGGGGCTCCGTGCTCGGACCACGTCACCAAAGGTGGAGCCATCCGGGGCTGGACGACGTCGAAGTTCCACTCCTGCACGCCGTATGAGTGCACGAAGTAGAAACGTTCCTGTTCGACGCCCGCGAATAGCTTGGATCCTTCAGGCACGTCCACCGTGTTCCAACCCATGTGGGGAACCACGGGGGCGGGAAGGAGCTCAACTTTGCCCGGCCATTCGGCCATCCCCTCGGACTCGGTTCCGTGTTCGACTCCGGCCTCGAAGAGGACCTGCAACCCAACGCAGATCGCCAGGACAGGCCGTCCACCCGCGACGCGGCGGCCAATCATGCGGATGGCATCGACGGCCTTGAGTTCCCTCATCACCGTTTCAAAGGCACCCACGCCGGGGACCAGCAGCCCGTCGGCATTCAGTACGTCCTCAGGCTTGGAGCTAAGAACCACCTGGGCGCCTGCACGCTCAAGGGCGCGAACAGCCGAACGGACGTTGCCTGAACCGTAATCCAGCACCGTAACCGTGGGCTTGCCTTCGGGAGACTCCGGCTTGACGGTAGCCGAAGCGTCAATAACCGCACCGTCCTTCAGGATTTGCCCGCTCATAGCGCCCCCTTGGTGGATGGAATGCCCTCCACGCGGGGATCCGACTCCACTGCAGAACGAAGAGCCCGGGCAAAGGCTTTGAACTGGGCCTCGACGATGTGGTGGGGATCCCGGCCTGCGAGGACGTTCATGTGCAGGCAGATACCGGCGTGCAACGTGATGGCCTCAAAGACGTGACGGGTCAGCGAGCCTGTGAAGTGGCCACCGATCAGGTGGTACTCCTGCCCTGCAGGTTCTCCTCCGTGCACCAGATACGGGCGTCCCGAAACATCCACGACAGCGTGCGCCAAGGCCTCGTCCAGAGGAACCGTTGCTTCGCCGAAGCGGCGGATTCCGGCTTTGTTGCCCAGGGCAGTACGCAAAACCTCACCAAAGGCAATGGCCACATCCTCCACCGTGTGGTGGGCATCAATGTGGGTGTCACCCGTGGCCTTGACGGTCATGTCAATCAGGGAGTGCTTGCACAACGCCGTCAGCATGTGGTCATAAAAGGGAACCGTGGTGCTGATGTCCGAGACACCGGTGCCATCCAGGTTGATCTCCACCAGGACGGAGGATTCGCTGGTGGTGCGCTCCATGCGCGCAGTGCGGTCAGCGGACGGCTTGGCGCCGGTTTCGCTCATTGGGACGTCCTTATACACGAAGAATGGGGTGGGTCTATTGACAAGTTTAGTTGGGCTGGGACGCAGCGCTGTCCAGAAGGGCTTCCAGGGCCTCCAGGAAGGCCGTTGTTTCCTTTTCTGTTCCCGCAGTCACCCGCAGGTGCCCTGGAATACCGACGTCGCGGATCAGGACTCCCGCATCCAGCAAGCCCTGCCAGACTGCGTGCGGGTTCGAAAGCCCACCGAAGAACACGTAGTTTGAGTCCGAGGCCGCAGGCTTGAGTCCCATTCGGAGGAGCTCGGTCACAATGCGGTCCCGCTGGACTTTGATGTCTTCGACGTCGGCCATGAGCGCTTCGCGGTGGTTCAGGGCGGCCAGAGCCGTGGCTTGTGTGACGGCTGAAAGGTGGTAGGGCAGCCGAACGAGCCTGATGGCATCGGTGACCTCAGGCGCGGCAGCCATGTAGCCCAACCGGGCACCTGCCAAGGCAAAGGCCTTGCTCATGGTGCGCGAGACGATCAAACGCTCCCGCCCGGGAAGCAGCGTCAGTGCGCTCGGGGTGTTGTCGTGCGCGAACTCGTGATAAGCCTCGTCCACGATGACGATTGCCTGGCTGGCCTCGCCGGCTTCGTAGACGGCTTCGACCACGTCCAGGCCCAGTCCCGTTCCCGTGGGGTTGTTCGGCGAGCACAGGAAGACGATATTTGCGCCGGTCTCCCGCACCTGGGCAGCCGCAGAAGCCGCATCCAGGCCATAGTCATCAGCCCGCACCCCACGGACATACTCAGTGTCCGTGCCACTGGCAAGCAACGGGTACATGGAATACGTGGGAGGGAATCCCAGCGCCTTACGCCCCGGACCTCCAAAGGCCTGCAAAATCTGCTGGAGGACCTCGTTGGAGCCGTTGGCTGCCCAGATATTCTCCGCGGAAAGCCCGTGTCCGAGGTAATCGGCAAGGGATTCACGGAGTTCCGTGAATTCGCGGTCAGGGTACCGGTTCAGGCCAGTGGCCGCGGCGGCAACAGCCTGGGTAATCGCCGCTTGCACATCTGCCGGCACGCCATGGGTGTTCTCGTTGACGTTGAGCAAAATGGGGACGTCAAGCTGCGGCGCGCCATAAGGGCTCAATCCACGCAGGTTGGTCCGAAGGGGAAGTCGGTCAAGTCGCTCAAGCTGGTCACTCACCAAGACAGTTTAAGGTGCCGGTGCGACTGCGGAGTAACTGTGACGCCAGAGACGCTGGCCCCTCGCCCCTGGCCGCTCAATTGGCGGGAACGAACAGCTGCTGGCCGGGCTGGATGCGTCCCCCGCGGAGATCGTTCAACTGGATGATTTCCGCGATGACATCACGGGGGTCCCGCTCCGGCGCGGCCGCACCGGCGATGCCCCACAGGGACTGCCCTGGCTGGACGGTAACCGTAACTGCCACCGGCGGCTGCAGCTGGGCTTGGGAATCAGAAGCTTTGGCCGGGGAGTTGATGAAGCCGGCAAGGCTCAGCAGCGCGGCAAGGAGCAGCATGACGGGAATTCCAAAGAAGACGATCCTGCCGCGTTGGGTAAGCCGGAGACGCGCAGGAGCCGGAGTGTTGCGGAATTCGTGGAACGTAGAGATTGCGGACATGAGCTGAGCCCTTCTGAGCGATTGCCTGCATCGGATGCCCGTTGCCGGCTGCCAATTCCTTGTGTTCGCCGAGCCCGGCCCCGAATGTTCGAACACTTTCTTCGAACATCCGAACCGCGCTCAACCTTTATAGAACACATATTCGAACCTTGCTATGACATTTTTAGCACTTATCATCGAACGGTGTCGAGACTCGCTAGAACGAATGTTTGATAAACGCCTGTGCCTGGCCTAGGTTTGAGTGAAGAAACAGGCACTGTTTCAGTGGAACAGGAGGGTCTGACATTTTTTCGGATCCCACATCCCCGGGCACACTTCAGACCGTGGCCGGGCGGAACGGAAGGGCATTGGCGAACATGGCAGCGAAAGCCACCGGCGGCGGGGCACCCCTGCGGAGCCAGCAGCCTCAAAAGAGTCCCAAAAGCCTGACTGTCCGGCAGAAGAAAATCCTGGAAACCATCCAGCGGTCTGTCAATGACAACGGGTATCCGCCCAGCATGCGCGAAATTGGCGACACCGTGGGTCTCGCGAGCCTCTCCAGCGTCACGCACCAGCTCTCCCAGTTGGAGAAGCTCGGCTACTTGCGCAGAGATCCCAAGCGCCCCCGCGCCATGGAAGTACTCATGCCTTTGACCCTTGACGGCGGGACAATTCCCGGAGTGGAAGCAGCTACTACACTCCGCAGCGCAGGCGGACTCGCCGTGACGGAACTGGCCAGCGCCAGCGACACCGCGATGGTACCCCTGGTTGGACGCATTGCTGCCGGTGGGCCCATCCTCGCCGACCAGACTATTGAGGATGTCCTGCCCCTGCCCCGGCAACTGGTGGGCCACGGCGAACTGTTCATGCTGAAGGTCGCTGGGGACTCAATGATCGATGCCGCAATTTGTGACGGTGACTGGGTGGTTGTCCGCCGCCAGAATGACGCCATCAACGGCGATATCGTGGCAGCGCTCCTGGATGACGAAGCCACGGTAAAAACCTTCCGCCAGCGGGACGGCCACACATGGCTGCTCCCCCAGAACACGCAGTACGAACCGATACTTGGAGACCAGGCCACCATCATGGGCAAGGTCGTCTCGGTACTGCGCTCCCTCTAGGGAGTTCGCCTACGTTTTCTTTGCGCCCAGGCGTTCCAGGACGCCGCGCACCACGTTGCGGTCCGTCGTTGCCCAAAATGGCGGCAAAGCGGCACGCAGGAACCCGCCGTACCGTTCGGTGGAAAGCCGTGAGTCCAGGACGGCCACCACGCCTTTGTCGCCGGTGGAACGAATGAGGCGTCCTGCTCCCTGTGCAAGACGAATTGCCGCATGCGTAGCCGACACCGCCATGAACCCGTTGCCCCCGGACTGTGCAACGGCCCGTGAGCGTGCGGTCATTAGCGGGTCATCGGGCCTCGGGAACGGAATGCGGTCAATCACCACAAGGCGGCATGAACCGCCAGGGACGTCGACGCCCTGCCACAGGGACATGGTGCCGAAGAGGCAGGTGTCCGGTTCATCGGCAAATTGCTTCACCAGTGCTGCCATGGTGGATTCTCCCTGGCAGAGGATGTCCACATCCAGCCGTGGGCGCATGGCATCTGCAGCTTCTTCGGCCGCCCGACGCGATGAGAACAGGCACAGGGCTCCCCCACCGGATGCACGGATGAGGTCTTCAAGCTCATCCAGGGCCTCGGGTGAAGTGCCCCTGCCGGGCTTGGGCAGGTGCTTGGCCACGTAGAGCACACCCTGCTTCGGATAATCAAAAGGTGACCCGACGTCCAACCCGGTCCAGCTTGGCGCCCCATCTCCAATAAGCCCCAGGCCACCGGCTGCGGGTTCAAAGGCAGATCCAATGGCCAGCGTGGCAGAAGTAAGCACCACTGTGTGCCCCGCGAAAAGGCCCTCCCGCAGGCGGCCGGCAACGCTAAGCGGGGCGATGTTGATCAGTGCGGGCGCGGTCTCGTCCGGGTGTGAGTATCCCTGCTGGGGATCGAAGGTGCTGTTTCTGGAGAACCACACCACTTCACGGTTCTCCTTGGCTGCGAGCATCCGCTCGCACAGTTCCAGAATGAGCATGAGCCGTGAGCGCGCAAGCTGCCTCCCGCCGTCGACCGCGTTTGAAGAGTCGGTTTTCGAGTCGGACAATGCGGCGCGTGTGGCATCGCGCAGCTGGTCCAGGCAGTCCAGTTGTTCGTCGTTTAGCCCATTGGGCAGCAGTCCGTTGGGGACACCGGCAATGGCCATGTCCAATCGATCGGCGGCCGCGTTCAGGGCGTCTACGGTAATAGCGGTGTGTTTGCGCGCGCTCGAAGCCGCAGCATGCACCATTGCCACGGACAGCTGACCTGTCACAGCTCCCGTGACCCGGTCCTGCAGCTCATGTGCTTCGTCAACCACAACGACGTCGTACTCGGGCAGGACAGCAAGGCCTTCGAAGGCACTGACGGCCAGCATGGCATGGTTGGTCACCACGACGTCAGCCTCAGCCGCCCGGGCCCGTGCCTGCTCGCTGAAGCATTCCTCGGCAAGCGGACATTTTTGCGCTCCCAGGCACTCCATGGACGTCACGGAGACCTGCCTCCAGGCGCGGTCGGTGACACCCGGCATCAGTTCATCGCGGTCGCCAGTGGCCGTCTTTTCGGCCCATTCACGGAGCCGGACCACTTCCTTGCCCAATTGCGACGACGGGCCGCCAACCGCCGCTGCGAAATGGGGAACGCTGGTGTCCTCACCCAGGGAAAAAAGTTGCCCCTCGGACGGCTCTTCGCTGGGGAAGCCGCCCTCCAGCTTTTGCAGGCAAACATAATTTGCCCGGCCCTTAACGAGCGCCACGTTCACGGGACGCTCAAGGGCCGGGCTTATGGTCTCCAACAGCCGGGGCAGGTCCCTGCCAACAATCTGCGTTTGCAGGGCCAAGGTAGCGGTGGACACAAGCGTCGGTTTGTTGCTGTCCATGGAATGGGCGATCAACGGAATCAGGTACGCCAAGGACTTACCCGTTCCCGTTCCAGCCTGGACCAACAAATGTTCACCGGACTCGATGGCCTTGGTGACTTGCCTGGCCATCTCGTGCTGGCCTGAACGGCTTTGACCGCCCATCCCGGCAACAGCTTTGTCCAACAGTTCGAGGGTGAACTTCTCCCCCACCGACTCGACGACGTCCGCCGCCACCTTCTCAACCATTGCTGACGAATGACTCCAGTTCGGCCGCCAATCCCTCACGGACCATGGCCACCACGCGGGTTCCGTTTTCCTCGTGCTCGAGGCTCAGGATTTCCGAATCGGAGTTGTGCAGCTTGTTGACCATGTCACCGCGGTCGTACGGGATCAACACTTCGAGGCGGACTCCCGGCCGGGGAATGGACCGGCTGATCTCTTCCAGGAGCTCAGGAATGCCCTGGCCTGTGCGCGTGGAAACCACGGCGTGCCGCGGCTCCTTCTGCTTCAGGCGTTCCACTACGAAAGGATCAGCCACGTCCACTTTGTTCAGGACGATGATTTCGGGGACCTTGCGGGCGTCGACCTCGGTGAAGACAGCACGCACTGCCGCGATTTGCCCTTCCGGGTCGGGATGGGAGGCGTCCACGACATGCAGGATCAGGTCTGCGTCGGCTACTTCCTCCAGCGTGGAACGGAAGGCTTCCACCAGTTGCGTAGGCAGCGAGCGGACGAACCCAACGGTGTCGGCCAGCGTGTAGCCGATGCCGTCCGGCGTTTGCGCCTTCCTGACCGTCGGGTCCAGGGTGGCGAACAGCGCGTTTTCCACCAGCACTCCAGCATCGGTCAGCCGGTTCAGGAGCGAGGACTTACCAGCGTTGGTATAGCCGGCAATCGCAACCGAAGGTACGGCGTTACGACGGCGGTTGGCCCGCTTGGTCTCGCGCGCAGGCTTCATGGCGGCAATCTCCCGGCGAAGCTTGGCCATGCGCGTCCGGATCCTGCGGCGGTCGAGCTCGATCTTTGTTTCACCGGGACCACGGGAACCCATACCGGCGCCGGCTCCACCCACCTGGCCACCGGCCTGGCGGGACATGGAGTCACCCCAACCACGAAGCCTGGGGAGCAGGTACTCAAGCTGTGCGAGCTCAACTTGTGCCTTGCCTTCACGGCTCTTTGCATGCTGCGCGAAGATATCCAGGATCAGCGTGGTCCTGTCCACCACCTTGACCTTGACGATGTCCTCAAGTCCGCGTCGCTGCGAGGGGGAAAGCTCGGTGTCCACCACAACGGTATCGGCTCCCGTGGCAGCCACGATGTCCTTGAGTTCCTGGGCCTTGCCCGACCCCAGGAACGTTCCGGGATCCGGTTTCGTACGGCGCTGAACCAGTCCGTCAAGGACCTCTGATCCGGCAGTCTCTGCCAGTGCTGCGAGTTCGCGAAGCGAATTCTCGGCGTCAGCCAAGGTGCCTTCTGTCCACAGGCCGGCCAGGACGACGCGTTCCAGGCGCAGCTGCCGGTATTCGACCTCTGTGACGTCTTCGAGTTCGGTGGAAAGGCCCGCTGTACGGCGAAGTGCACGACGCTCGGCCAGGTCTTCCTGGTCGCCGTCGTAAATGCTGTGTTCGTGGTCAAGCGTGGAGATCGCTTGTGCCCTGCCGAAAACGCCCTTGGCATCATTGTCATCGGATGCCTGTGCGGGTACATCCTTGGAAAGAATCCGGTCAATGACGGCCTGGATTTGTTCAGGACTCATGTCCTGGGCGTCGGAATCGGATCCGGAGTGCTTCTGGGTGGTCATGGTCTCCTTAGACTGTTCGGCATATCCAGAATAGTGCTGTTTGGTGTCCAATGGGACGGTATTCGCGGTGGGCTGACGGGCTTCGGCCATATAGGGCCTCCTGTGGTGCTTGAATCGAGCGGGTTGGTCCGCGGGAGGTCCTGTCCTGCAGGAGAATTCGTCGCCAATCCAGAAGCCAGGCGCTGACGGCAGATGGCTGGGCCACTGCTTTCGCGACAGCTGGGTGGGACATGTTCTACTGAGCAACCGCGATCCACCAACAACGGGAGATGCGGAGTCTGCCGGACGGAACCTGCGGGCGGAATGGCCATGCGCCGGGCTGATGTGCCAAGCGGGCCTGCATCGCGGGCAGGTGCCTTGCCGACTGTTTGGCCGGCTCGGGCTGATTACTCAAAGATCAAGAACATGCCTTCCACATTAGCAGCACTGTCAAACCGTCCCGGCCCGAGGGCAGTTTCCCAAGCCGCCGGAAGCCAACTAATCTGGCAAATTATGGAGTCTGCACACTATTTCAGCGCCCAACCGGCCGGTCCGTTTACCCGCAAGCCCCTCACTGTGGAACTGGCTGGAGCTACCCGTCAGGTGCAGACCTCGTCGGGCATCTTCAGCCCCGACGGTGTGGACAAAGGCACCAAGGTCCTTCTGGCCGAGGTTCCACCGCCCTCGCCCCGGGGCAACCTGCTGGATATCGGGTGCGGTTGGGGCCCTATTGCCCTCACCATGGGGCTCATGGCGCCCCATGCACAGGTCTATGCCGTGGACGTCAACGAGCGCTGCATCGCCCTGACCAATGAAAACGCCGTTTCCCTGGGCTTGAACAACGTGAAGGCCAGCCTCCCGCAGGAGGTAGATCCCGGCGTCGAATTCGACACGATCTGGTCCAACCCGCCCATCCGCATCGGCAAGGACGAGCTGCACTCGCTTCTCCTGACGTGGCTGCCCCGGCTGGCACCGGGCGGCAACGCATGGATGGTGGTCCAGAAGAACCTGGGCTCGGACTCACTCCAACGCTGGCTGGCCAACGAACTGGACAAGTCCTACACAGTCTCCCGGGAAAGCACTTCCAAGTCCTTCAGGATCCTTCGGGTCAGGAAAGCGTCCCACTAGCCACAATGACCGCCGGCCCGCTGAGCTCAACGTGTTCGCGGCCGTCCTCGCCGGGGAAGAACTTCACTTCCACTACGCCGCCGGGAACGTTGACCTGCCAGGCATTGGGGGCGCTGCTGCCAGCCCAGTGACGTATTGCGACGGCGGCCGCACACGCACCGGTGCCACACGATTGCGTCTCGCCTACGCCGCGCTCGTGGACGCGCATGGTGATACTTCCCACACCGTCGTGGACCAGCGGTTCAGCGGGCACCACGAACTCGACGTTGGTGCCATTGGCAGGCTTGGGATCCACGACCGGAGCTGTGAACAGTTTCGTGGCGGCGAGCTCACTGAGCTCAGCAAGTGCTACCACCGTGTGCGGGTTGCCCATGCTGACCGACAGCCCGGGCCGGGCCACCTCCAGACCATCTGCGCTGACCAAAGCATCCATGGCTTTGCTTTGTGCTTCTGCAGGGAAGATGAATTCCCATGGGCCCATATCCACGGCATAACCGCCGGACGTGCGCACAATCTTCTTGATGCCGCCACGTGTTCCGATGGTCAAGGACTGACCCGGCCCGAGCTCAACCAGGCCTTGGTCGATCAGGAAGTGCACGAACACTCGGACACCGTTGCCGCACATCTCGGAGAGCGAACCATCGCCGTTTCGATAGTCCATGAACCATTCGGCAGAGGCGTCCTGCTCAAGCAGGATGCGGCCTTCGGGCAAATACCGCGAGGGGACAGCCCGGATAAGACCGTCACCACCAATCCCCCGATGCCTGTCGCACAGCTGTGCTACCTGCTCTGGAGAAATCTCGTGGACAGCACCCGGATCAGCAATCAGGACGAAATCATTACCCGTTCCATGGCCCTTGGAAAACGCCAAACCGGAAAGGCTGGCAGTGGACTCGGTGGCACCGGCAGCGGCGGACTGCTGGGCGGGAACTGCGGCGGTTTGATCCATGGGACTAGGCTACCCGCCGGGCAGGTTCGGTCAGAAATTGCTGTATGGGAGTGGCGGTGCGGCTAGGCCAGCGCCACTGCCTTGGACACAAGGTCAGGGTCCTGCCAATCAAGCCAGGCGATGCGGGGATCGGCCCGAAACCAGGTCAATTGCCGCCGGGCGAACTGCCGCGTGGCCACAATGGTTTCCTCAGCTGCCTCCGGGATAGTGGCTTCGACGTCGAGCACCCTGAGGAACTGCGCATATCCCAAGGCACGCGAGGCCGTCTTGCCGTGCCGCAGCCCAGCCGCATCAAGGCGTTCCACTTCCTGGAGCAAGCCCGCATCCACCATCCGGTGTACGCGGAGCGCAAGCCTCTCCCGCAGAACCTCCCGTTCCACAGCCAGGCCAATCTGTATGGCCGGCTGGAAGTACTCGCGTTGCGGCATGAACGAGCTGAACGGCCGTCCCGTCATTTCGTAGACCTCCAAGGCCCTGATCACCCGCCGGGCATCCCCCAGACGCCCCGCCGAGATGGGATCCACCTTTTCAAGCCGGGCCCGCAACGGCGCCAGACCGAACGTTTCCCATTCGTCCTCAAGCCGTTTTCGCAAGACAGGGTCCGTGCCGGGAAACTCCAGAACATCCAGGGCGGCCCGCACATAGAGGCCAGAACCCCCCACCATGATGGCGCGCTTGCCGCGGGCGTGCACGTCACTAATGACGGCGCGGCATTCCGCCTGGAAGTCCGCCACGCTGGCTTCCTCCGTGACATCCTTTGTGTCCAGCAGATGGTGTGGCACACCCCTGCGCTCGTCCACAGTGATCTTGGCCGTCCCGATGTCCATGCCCCGATAGAACTGCAA
The DNA here is from genome assembly GCF_019977195.1 of Arthrobacter sp. StoSoilA2. Lineage (NCBI taxonomy): Bacteria > Bacillati > Actinomycetota > Actinomycetes > Micrococcales > Micrococcaceae > Arthrobacter > Arthrobacter sp. StoSoilA2. Next base: position 1,771,063 of record NZ_AP024643.1, on the reverse strand, counting down.
GGCATCAGCGTTGATGACCTCACCATCGAGGGCAAGGGCCAGCTCGACGCCCAGGTCCGATTTACCGGAACCGGTGGGGCCTACGACTGCGATGACCGGCGGCGCGGCATGGGAGGGAGCCATTCGACCTCGAATAATGGGCGTTAGGCGCCGCGAACAGGCAGCGACGGCATGCCCAAAGACACGCCTTTACTGCCCGACGCCGCACCCGCGCTCGGAACACCGCAGGAGTCTGCCTGCGAACGATCCCAGGCGTCACCAGCCCTTGACCGGCGCAACATGTAATCGTCCAGGCCGGCAGGATCGGCAACCAGGTGGAATGCCGCGGCTTCGGTAATGGTCACGGTGACAAAGTCACCTGGGCGGGGGGTTTCCGCACCATCAGGTACCGAGAAGTGAACGAGTCGCTGATCCTTGGACCGGCCGGACAACCGGTGCGTTTCCTCTGCTTTGCGGCCCGACTGCGCTGTCACCAGAATCTCCACACGGCGACCCAGCTGCTTTGCGTTCTCCTCCGCGGCGATTCGGTCCTGAAGGGCGGTCAGCCTTTCGAAACGCTCCTGGACCACTGCTTTGGGAAGTTGCTCCGGGAGCTCGGCAGCAGGCGTACCAGGCCGTTTGGAGTACTGGAAGGTGAAGGCTGAGGCAAACCGCGATTTCTCGACGACGTCGAGCGTCGCTTGGAAATCCTCTTCGGTTTCTCCGGGGAAGCCAACAATGATGTCCGTAGTGATGGCCGCATTGGGAATCCGCTCACGCACCTTGTCCAGGATGCCAAGGAACTTGCTGGAACGGTACGAGCGCCGCATATCCTTGAGTACCTTGTCCGAGCCCGATTGCAGGGGCATGTGCAACTGCGGCATCACGTTGGGTGTCTCGGCCATCGCATCAATGACGTCGTCCGTAAACGCTGCCGGATGCGGGCTGGTGAAGCGTACGCGTTCAAGGCCTTCGATCTCACCACATGCACGCAGAAGCTTTGAGAAGGCCAAGCGGTCACCGAACTCAACCCCGTAGGAGTTCACGTTCTGGCCCAGCAACGTAACTTCCACGGCGCCGTCGTCCACCAAGGCCTGAATTTCGGCCAGGATTTCTCCGGGACGCCGATCCTTCTCCTTGCCGCGGAGCGATGGCACGATGCAGAACGTGCAGGTGTTGTTGCAACCTACTGAAATCGAAACCCAACCGGAATAGACGGAGTCGCGCTTGGTGGGGAGCGTGGACGGGAAGACGTCCAGGGACTCCAGAATTTCGAGCTGGGCCTCGTTGTTGTGCCGCGCCCGCTTCAGCAGTGCCGGAAGTGCTCCTACATTGTGGGTGCCAAACACAGCGTCCACCCAAGGAGCCTTCTTGACGATGGTTTCCCGGTCCTTCTGGGCGAGGCAACCGCCCACGGCGATCTGCATGCCAGGGTTGGCTGCCTTGACCTGCCGAAGCTGGCCAAGGTTTCCATAAAGCTTGTGGTCGGCATTTTCCCGAACGGCGCACGTGTTGAACACCACGATGTCCGCAACCTCACCCTCGGCGGGCACGTAACCAGCATCCTCAAGGAGGCCAGCCATACGCTCGGAATCGTGGACGTTCATCTGGCAGCCGAAAGTGCGGACCTGATACGTCCTCGGTTCAAACGGGGCAGATTCAGACGGCGCAGGTTCAAACGCGGCAGATTCCATCGGGGCACGGACATCCGTCACTTGGGCATCAGCATTGGTTGCCAATGCTACGGCCGAAGGCGTGGTTTCTGCTGAGGGGGAAGGAATGGTCAAACTCACTACTCAAGGGTACCGGCTTGGGCAAGTACCTCACCGACGATCCGGAAGGCCATCGAAGGGGCATAGCCCTTCCGGGCCAGCATGGATGCCAGCCTACGGGTGTACTTGTCACGTTCTGCACGATCGGAGAGATCCACGCCTGGCCTCAGTTTGCGCTCAACGAGCTCACGAGCGGCGATTTCCTCGTCTTCATCGCTGAGCTGTGAGAGTGCTTCCTCGGCATCATCGAGCTCGATACCCTTCTCCGTCAGCTCACGGCGAATGGCACCTTTGGCCAGTTTTCTGCTTTGGGAGCGGCTGCGCACCCACATTCTGGCAAACTCAGCGTCGTCAATGAGCTGGACTTCCTCGAAGCGGTCCAGCACAGCCTCAGCAACATCCGGAGGGACATTCCGCTCGGCCAGCTTGCGGGACAGCTGCAGCCGACTCCGTGGCGCCATCGTCAATTGCCGCAAGACGATGGCGCGGGCCACGGATTCGGGATCAGGCTCAGGATCGCCGGAGACGGAGGACTCCGGGTCCGGCCCGGTTCTAGCCGTCAACGGCCTTCAGCTTTGGGGAATCTGCCTCCGGCTTGACACCCACGCCAAGCTTTTCCTTGATGAGACGCTCAAGTTCCTGTGCCAGCTCCGGATTATCACGCAGGAAGCGCCGTGAATTCTCCATGCCTTGGCCCAGCTGATCGCCGTCGTACGTGAACCACGAGCCGGACTTCTTGATGATGCCGTGCTCTACGCCCATGTCAATGATGCCTCCCTCCCGGGAGATGCCCTGGCCGTAGATGATGTCGAATTCAGCAATCTTGAAGGGCGGGGCCATCTTGTTCTTGACGATCTTGGCCTTGGTCCGGTTACCGACGGAGTCGGCACCTTCCTTCAGCGTCTGAATGCGACGGACGTCGATGCGCACTGAGGCGTAGAACTTCAGGGCCTTACCACCGGTGGTGGTTTCGGGCGATCCAAAGAAGACGCCGATCTTCTCACGCAACTGGTTGATGAAGATGGCGGTGGTCTTGGTCTGGCTCAGGCGACCGGTGATCTTTCGCAGGGCCTGGCTCATGAGCCTCGCCTGAAGGCCGACGTGGGAGTCGCCCATCTCGCCCTCGATTTCAGCACGTGGGACCAAGGCAGCCACGGAGTCAATGACGATAATGTCCAGGGAGCCGGAGCCCACAAGCATGTCCATGATTTCCAGGGCCTGCTCACCAGTGTCCGGCTGCGACACGAGCAGTGCGTCCGTGTCCACCCCAAGTTTGGCGGCGTAATCGGGGTCAAGGGCGTGCTCGGCGTCGATGAAGGCCGCGATGCCACCGTTACGTTGCGCGTTGGCTACAGCGTGCAGCGCCACTGTGGTCTTACCAGAGGATTCCGGGCCGTAGATCTCCACGACGCGGCCACGGGGCAGGCCGCCAATGCCAAGGGCGACATCCAGTGCGATGGATCCAGTAGGAATGACTTCGATCGGGGCGCGGGTGTCATCACCCAAGCGCATGATGGAGCCTTTGCCGAACTGCTTGTCGATCTGGGCAAGCGCTGCTTCGAGCGCCTTTTCACGATCCGGGGTTGCCGCCATGGTTCACACCTCTGATGCTTTCTCGCTGTGGAGTGGCCTGAATGGCCGCTTTCCTGTCATGTCAGACGCTATTACGGCTCCCTGACATTTTTTGAAGCCGATGTGGGCTATGTGGATAACCAACCCTCGGATTGCCTGTGGAATGCGTCCTTCAGGAACAATTTTCCTCTCACAGGAGCATATCCCTATCCGAACAGATATTCGAACAACGCGCGCGGGCGTGTCACCACCACAGGGCTGGAAGTCCCCCGGCAAACATGGCCGGAGACTTCAGTTGGCCGCAGGCTTGATATCCCTGCCGAGCCTGCGCTCCAAAGGGACATCCTGGACTTCGCATATAGCCAGCCAGACTTCCCGTGGCTGGTAGCCGGCAGCCAGCGCCTCTACGGCAGTCCGCCCTCCCACCCCGGCCAGCACCAGGGAATTGGCCAGGACGCGGGAATAGCCTGCCCCAAATTCATCGTCCATTAATCGCCAAAAGTCACTTGCCCTCACGGATAGAGTCTCTCACGACGCCGGACTCTAGAATGGTTGCCATGAGCAATCCTCTCCAGAGCACGCCCCCCGAGGCCGTGCCAGGCGAAACCATAGACGACGCCCTTCAGCAGGTGGAACACCAGCTGAGCTTGCTCTGGCGCCGTGCCCGTTCCATCTCGCATCAGTTGTCCCGCCAGGTCCATCCCGACATGGAGCCTGCCGCGTACGGACTGCTGACGATCATTCGCCGCGAAGGCCCCATCCGCCTGACGGACCTTGCCTCGTGCATCGGAGTGGGCAAGCCCTCAGTGAGCCGCCAGATCGCATTTCTGGAAAGCATCGGCTTGGTCTACAAGGAGGCAGATCCGCAGGACGGGCGCGCCCAGTCCATTCGCCTGACGGAAAAAGGCGAAGAGAAGATGCACCAGGTCCAGGACGCCCGCCGGCAGGTGTTCCGTGAGCGACTCGGTGAGTGGCCCCTGGAGGATGTCCAAACCCTGGCCGACTACATGGGCCGGCTCAACGCCGTCTACGGTGAAAGTATCATCAAGGACGCCACCCTGAAGGAGACCGAGTCCGGGGAGACCACCAATCCCACCGAGGACTAACGCGCCTCCAAACCCGGCTTTAGGCCGCGCAGCAGCACATGCGAAATGTCGCCGGACGCGAAAGGTCCCCAGCCGTAGGCTGGGGACCTTTCGTGCTAATTCCTGATGTGTGGGTGTGACCGTTACCGGGCTCCGGAGAGCATGCCCTGCGGGAAGTCGTCGGTCAGGTCAAGATCGCGACCGTAACGCTGGGAGAATTCCTGCGGAACGGTGTCCGGAACAGCTACGCCCTCCGCAACAGCCACGCGGTCACTGACTTCGCGGAGCATGCTGGACAACGGAACGTCCAGGGCGGTGCAGATAGAGGACAGGAGCTCGGAAGAAGCCTCCTTTTGGCCGCGTTCAACCTCACTCAGGTATCCAAGTGAGACACGGGCGCTGTGCGAGACCTCGCGGAGGGTACGGCCCTGACGCTGGCGGACATCGCGCAGTACATCACCGATTTCGTGGCGTAGTACAACCATTTTGCGCTCCTTCTGTTCGCTCTGTGCCTGCTTAGCCAAGCCCACATCCTTCCAGCGGACAACGCCGTTTACGGATACGGGCTGCTTTACCATCTGTATCGCCTTGCTCCCTCGTTCATCCGGTTCGCTGACTGGCGGACCGGTGTGGTTTTCTACATCCTAGGCGCCCCGGCTGTTCCGAAGCGACACAATGACACAACTATTGGCAATGAGTTTTTGTTCCCGGCTACTTTACGAACGGTAACCAACCCCTTCCAGCGCATCAAGCAGGCGCGCCAGCGCAGCTTCACAGGCTTGTTGCCTGATACTCTGCCTGTCCCCCGAAAAGCTGAATTCAAACGACCCCGTGCCGGTTCCCGTAGCGACGCCAACAAAAACAGTTCCCACGGGTTTGCCGTCATGGGGCTCCGGACCAGCCACCCCGGTGGTGGATATTCCGACGTCGGCCATGCAGGCCCGCCTGGCGCCCTCCGCCATCGCCTCAGCTACTGCGCCGTCCACTGAACCAACGGCATCAAGCAGTTCCGTTGCAACACCGAGGACGGAGGCCTTCACGGAGTTCTGATAAGCAACCACGCCGCCCTGTAACATTCCGGACGCACCGGGAGTGTTGGCCAGGCTTGCCGCCACCATTCCGGCTGTCAGCGACTCCGCCGTCGCCACGGTCAGGCTCTTTCCCAGCGACAGGGCCACTGCCGCCGTCGCCAGCGCTGCCGCTTCGGCAGCGTCTCCGGGGTGACTCATGCTCCGCGGCCAGCGGCACGAAGCCGGAGCGCCTGGACGACGTATTCCGCTCCGGTCCATAGCGTGATGGCAAGGGCGGCCATCATGACCCAGAAGGCCACAATGACCAACCACGGTGCGATCGCCTCGAGCGGCAGGATGTACAGGAAGATGGCCACCGTCTGGATGACTGTTTTCAGCTTTCCGCCGCGTGAGGCCGGCATGACGCCGTAGCGGATCACAAAGAACCTCAGTGCCGTGATGCCCCACTCGCGGACCAGGATGAGGATAGTCACCCACCAGGGCAGTTCCCCGAGGATGGACAAGAGCACCAGCGCTGAACCGATGAGCAGTTTGTCCGCAATGGGGTCCGCGATCTTGCCGAAGTTGGTGATAAGGCCACGCGCGCGGGCGATATCGCCGTCGAGCTTGTCGGTATAGATCGCTACGGCGAAGGCCACGACTGCCGCCCACCGCCAAATGCCTTGATGGCTGTCATCTGCCACGAGGAACCAGACGAAAAACGGAACCAGGACGATGCGGAGCATCGTGAGGATATTGGGAAGGTTCCAGACGTCGGAGCTGCTGGAAGAGGCGTTGTCACCTTCGGCTGTAGTCACCCCTCTAGGCTACCGTCCGGTGAGCGACCAGGCGTCCTCGCCATCCTCGTCCTCGTCATCGGAGCCGTCGGCGCCGTCGAAATATTCAACAGCCTGGGTCCGGTTGTCCAGATCCGCTGCCACCAGGTCCTCGGCATAACCGCCGACGGCGATGTTGGAGTTCGCGTTATCGCTCAGGGCCGCAGTGTGGGCGTCAGGCGCAGCCGGGGATTCCTGTCCCTTCATGGCAGCAAGCACGGCAGCGAGGTCATCCGGCTTGACCAGGACATCGCGGGCCTTGGACCCCTCGGAGGGACCCACGACGCCGCGGGACTCCAGGAGGTCCATAAGGCGTCCGGCCTTGGCAAAACCGACACGAAGCTTGCGCTGCAACATGGAGGTGGAACCGAACTGGGTGGTGACCACCAATTCGGTGGCCTGGAGCAGCACCTCGAGGTCGTCTCCGATGTCGTCGTCGATCTGTTTCTTGGGAGCCTCGGCGGCGACGTCGTCGCGGTACACGGCCTGCAACTGGCCTTTGACGTGTTCCACAACTTTATGGATTTCGGATTCCGTCACCCAGGCACCCTGCACACGCATGGCCTTGGAAGCGCCCATCGGCAAGAAGAGCGCATCACCCTGGCCAATAAGTTTTTCGGCGCCCGGCTGGTCCAGCACCACTCGGGAGTCCGTAACGGACGAGGTGGCGAACGCCATGCGGGAGGGCACGTTGGCTTTGATGAGGCCCGTAACAACGTCCACGGAAGGTCGCTGCGTAGCCAGCACCAGGTGGATGCCCGCGGCACGGGCCAGCTGGGTGATGCGAACGATCGAATCTTCGACGTCGCGAGGCGCCACCATCATGAGGTCCGCGAGCTCGTCCACGATGACCAGCAAATACGGGTAGGGCTTGATGACACGCTTGGAGTCAACCGGCGGAGTGACCTTTCCTGCCCTGACCGCCTTGTTGAAGTCGTCGATGTGCTTGTAACCGTAGTTGGCGAGATCGTCATAGCGGGCGTCCATCTCGCGAACCACCCATTGCAGGGCTTCGGCAGCCTTCTTGGGATTGGTGATGATGGGTGTGATCAGGTGTGGAACGCCTTCATAGGCAGTCAGTTCAACGCGCTTTGGGTCCACCATGACCATGCGGACTTCGTCAGGCGTAGCGCGCATCAGGATCGAGGTGATCATGGAGTTCACGAAGCTTGATTTACCAGCACCTGTAGCACCGGCCACCAGGAGGTGGGGCATCTTGGCAAGGTTGGCCACTACATAACCACCCTCGACGTCCTTGCCGACACCCATGACCATGGGGTGGTCGGTCCGGCGTGCGTTCTGGCTGCGCAGCACATCACCCAGGGAGACCGTTTCGCGGTCCGTGTTGGGAATCTCGATGCCGATCGCGGACTTACCGGGAATGGGGCTCAGGATGCGTACGTCGCTGGATGCCACCGCGTAGGAGATGTTCTTGGAGAGCGCCGTTACGCGCTCCACCTTGGTGCCGGGAGACAGCTCGATTTCATAGCGTGTCACTGTGGGGCCGCGACTGAAGCCGGTCACGGCGGCATCGACGTTGAACTGCGTCAGAGTGTCCGTGAGGGCGGCCACGACGGCGTCATTGGCCTCGGTGCGCTCTTTCGGAATGGAACCTGGCGTGAGGAAGTCTGAAGCCGGCAGGGTGTACGTGACGTCCCCTGCCAGGGACAGTTGCTCCGTTCGCTGGGGAATGGGCGTCGGCGGCGGAGGCGGCGTTGCCGGCCTGGCCGGAACCTGCGCCACAGTGGGTGCGGTCATCTCCGGGGTGAGGACGGGAATGGCCTCGGTGGGGTTGTCGATGCCGGGAGCAGCACCCAGGCCCTGGGCAGCCTTGATCTTACCCACCGCTATCTCGGCCTGGGTGGGGCGACGTACGCCCGGCGGAACCCGGGGTGCAGACGGTTGGGGAGTTTCGTCGTCGTCGACTATTGCGTGCTCAAAGGCCTCGTCACCGACGTAGCCTTCCAAACCGGCATCGGTGTCCTCATCCTTGCCGAAGAGACGCATCCGTTTCTTCTTCTTGGGCTGTGCAACAGCCCCGTTTTCATAGAGGTAACTGCGATCATGGGCATCCTTGCCGGACTCGGCGTCCATGAGGTCCACGCCCATGAGGTGCTCGTAGGCAGAGCGGATCCTGGAGGGGATCGCCCCGAACGGCGTGGCCGTGACGATCAGCACCGATACGAAGGCCAACAGGCTGTAGACGATCACCGGGACAATGGCATGGATGGCAGCCAGCGGAGACGCTGCAAGGAAGCCCAGCATTCCACCCGCCCTGCGCAGACCATCAAAGCCATCAGCCACGGTGGGCTGGCCACCAATAATGTGGGCCAAGCCGGAGCCGGCAAAAGTCATGATCATGAAGCCGATGCCAACGCGGTTGTTGCCGCGGCTATCCTGCGGTTTGCGGAAGAGGCGGAAAGAGCAGATGAAAAGCATGAAAGGCAAAACAAGCGACATCCAGCCGAACGTGCCGTTGACCACGCTGTAGACGGCGTCAGGCAGCCATCCTGTCAGACCCCACCAGGCGAACGTTGCAATGCCGATTCCCAGCACCAGGTTGAACAGGGCTGCGCCGTCGCGGCGATCGGCGGGATCGAGGTCGCTAACGTCGTACCCGATCCGGCGGACTCCTGCGCCCACAACGTGGCCAATACCCTGCCAGGCGCCTGCGAGCATGCGCAACGGCAGCGGCGCGTGGGGCTCGACGGCGGCCGGCTGCTTGGAGCGTGCACTGCTGCCCCGGCCGTTCCTGGACGTGGCTGCACTGCTTTTGGATGCAGCTGCGCCCCGGCCTGTGCCGCCGGATTTACTGCTGGAGCTGCCTCGTGGCGTGGAGGAAGTACGGGTCGCCATGGTTGCCACGCTACCGCAAGGGGGCCTGAAATCCGCGGATTTCAGGCCCCCTTGGATGCATGTTGCCGGTGGACTACGCTTCCAGGACCACAGGAATGATCATGGGACGGCGACGAAGCTTCCGGTTCACCCACGTTCCGATGATCCTGCGCACAACCTGCTGCAGCTGGTGGTTGGTGTGGTCTGCGTGGTTGAGCACGGCTTCTTCCAACGCAGCGTTGATCTTGGGGATGATTTCGTCGAAGACGGCGTCGTCCTCCGCCACCCCGCGTGCATGGATCTCCGGTCCGGAGACGATCTTGCCGGTGGTGCGGTTAATGACCGTGATGATGGAGATAAAGCCTTCGTCGCCCAGGATACGGCGGTCCTTCAGATCCGCATCGGTGATTTCACCAACGCTGGAACCGTCCACATAGACGAAGCCGACCTCTACCTGGCCAACGATGTTGGCCTTGTGGTCCTTCAGGTCAATGACAGTGCCGTTATCGCTGAGGATGATGCCTTCGGAGGGCACGCCGGACTCTTCTGCAATGTTTCCGTTGGCAATCAGGTGCCGGGTTTCACCGTGGACAGGCATCGCGTTGAGGGGCTCAAGGATGTTGTAGCAGTAGAGCAATTCGCCGGCAGCTGCGTGCCCGGAAACGTGAACCTTGGCCGTTCCCTTGTGGATGACATCGGCACCGAGCTTCAGCAGGCCGTTGATGATGCGGAACACGGCATTCTCGTTGCCTGGAATAAGGCTGGAGGCCAGGATCACGGTGTCGCCCTGGCCAACAACCACACGGTGGTCGCCGTTTGCCATGCGTGAGAGTGCTGCCATGGGCTCGCCCTGGGAACCGGTGGACATCAGGACCACCCGGTCATCGGGGAGATTGTCAATGTTCTTGATGTCCACCAGGATCCCGTTGGGCACGTCAAGGTACCCCAGTTTGGCTGCGATAGCCATGTTCCGGACCATGGAACGGCCGACGAACGCAACGTTGCGGCCGTGCTTGGCTGCGGCGTCGAGGACCTGCTGGACGCGGTGAACGTGGGAGGAGAAGGAAGCCACGATGATGCGCTTCTTCGCCTGCCCAAACAAGCGGTCAAGGGTGGGGCCGATTTCCTTCTCGGCGGTGGTGAACCCGGGAACGTCGGCATTGGTGGAGTCCGCCATGAAGAGGTCCACTCCTTCTTCGCCCAGGCGGGCGAAGTGGCGGAGGTCAGTGATGCGGCCGTCCAAAGGCAGTTGGTCCATCTTGAAGTCGCCCGTATGCAGGACAGTGCCGCCCGCGGTGCGAATGAAGACGGCCAAGGCGTCGGGAATCGAGTGGTTCACTGCGATGAATTCGCATTCGAACGGGCCGAACTGCTCCACCTGGCCCTCGCTGACGGTCAGCGTGTACGGCTTGATCCGATGCTCCTGCAGCTTCGCCTCCACCAAGGCCAGCGTCAACTGGGAGCCGATCAACGGGATGTCAGCTTTGAGGCGCAGCAGATACGGAACAGCACCGATGTGGTCTTCGTGGCCATGCGTGAGCACCACCCCAACAACATCCTGCAGCCGGTCCTCGATGTAAGAGAAGTCGGGAAGGATCAAATCAACGCCGGGCTGCGTTTCCTCGGGAAAAAGTACGCCGCAGTCAACGATCAGCAACTTGCCGTCGATTTCGAAGACCGCCATGTTGCGGCCTATCTCCCCCAGTCCACCTAGCGGAACAATCCGCAGTGTGCCTTGCGGCAGTTTCGGCGGAGTAACCAGTCCAGGAAGGGCTGTTTGGGTCATATTGTGCTTCTTTCCGGCGGTGCCGTCCTAGACGTTGAAGTCCATTCCGGCTTCCGCCAAATCCCCGCGGATGGTTTTGATCTCGGCCTCGTCCGGCTCCACGAGGGGCAAACGGACAACCGAGTTGGGCAGGACTCCCTGCCACTTGAGAATCTGCTTGGCGGCTACAGCGCCTTGGACCCGCGTCATGGTTGCGCGCACCACGGGTTCCAGTTCAAAGTTGATGGCCCGCGCCGTGGCAAGGTCATTGGCATTGACAGCGTCAATGAGTTCGCGGAATCGGCGGGTGGCCACGTGCGTGGTCACGCCCACGAGGCCTGCTGCCCCCAGCGCCATCCACTGCAGCGTGAGGCCGTCGTCGCCTGAGTAAAAGACCAAATCGGTCTCGGCCATGACGCGGGTGGCTGCGGCGAAGTCCGCCTTGGCGTCCTTGACGGCCACGATGTTCGGGTGCTTGGCAAGCCCGATCATGGTCTCGGGCGCGATGGCAATGGACGAGCGGCCGGGGATGTCGTAGAGCATGACCGGCAGGTCCGTAGAGGACGCAATCGTCTCGAAGTGGGCGCGAACGCCGGCCTGGCTGGGCTTGTTGTAGTAAGGAGTGACGATCAGAAGGCCGTCGATGCCAATCTGGGCCGCGCGCTGGGACAGATGCACGGAGTGCGCGGTGTCGTTGGTGCCGGTTCCGGCAATGATGGCAGCTTTGCCCCCCACGGCTTCCTTGACCGCACGGAACATGCCGAGGTTTTCTTCGTCAGTAAGGGTTGAGGTCTCTCCAGTGGTACCGGTGACCACGAGTCCGTCGCAACCGTCCTGGACCAGCTTCTCCGCCAACGCCGCGGCTTGGTCGTAGTCGACCTTGCCATCCTCGGTGAACGGGGTGACCATGGCGGTCAGCAGGGTACCAAGTGCGGGAATGTGGGCGCGGGAGTCAGACATAAGAAAAACGTTACCCTGTCACAGCCATGTTCCGGGAATGGGTTCCGCGTGATGGTCGTCATCGGCCCTGCTGACTATGCGGGCTTGGGCGTCCTGGCAGTGCCCTCAGAGCAATATTGCGCGACCGCTTTTTCCTTCAATTGTTCCGCCCAGGCAACCAAACGCTGGGACGCGCGAACGTAGTCGAAGAGTTCCCTTGGCGTGAGGGCCTCAAGGTCCGTTTCAGCCAGGCGACGTGCAAGCTCAGCACCCGGCGCCTGCTCGGCAAGGACCGTTCCCTCGCTGCGCCACTGGACATCTTCCGGCGGTTCACCTGCCACGAGTTGCCTGAAAAGGAAGTCGACAACACCTGGACTCATCGCCCTCATGGGTCCCTGGAGGCCTTCCGGAGGCTTTGGAGCATCGTTCATGAAGGCCATGTTATTCGAACATATATTCGAAGACAAGGCCTGTGGGCCGGCAGCGTGTGTCGTTCATACTGGTTCCATGCGGGTGACGACTGTGTTGGTGGAGGGCGAAAGTGACCGGCTTGCGGTGGAGACACTGGCCATTCGCCTTGGCCATGACCTGAAGGCTGAGCGCGTCGCTGTGGTGCCGATGGGAGGCGCGACCAACATCGTTCGCTTCCTTGACCGCTACGGCCCGAAAGGCACGGACCACCGGTTACTCGGACTTTGCGATGCAGGCGAAGCACAGGGCATCGCCCGCGCACTCAGCCGGGCAGGCCTTGGTTCCGGCTCCTTGTCCGGGAGCGGCTTCCACGTGTGCCAAGCGGATCTGGAGGACGAACTCATCCGCTGCCTTGGCGTCGATGCGGTGCTCAACGTCATTGCGGCCCAAGGTGAGCTTGCTTCGTTCCGGCTCCTCCAACGCCAGCCCTCACAGCGCGGCAAGCCGGCACCGGCACAGCTGCGCCGTTTCTTCGGGGGACGCAGCGGCAACAAAATCCGGTACGCCTCCCTGCTCGTCGACGCACTGCCGGCGGGACAGGCACCCCCACCGCTCGCCCGTCTCGTGGAATCATTTCCGCAATGAGCCATCTGCTGCCACGATGCTTCCAGCCCGCTTCACAGCAGGGCCACAGTCCCTTGTGAGACGATCGCAGCATGACTTCGCAAGAGACGGCGCCAGCCCGGAAGGTGCCCAGGGGACGCAAAGTCTCCACCCGCCTTACGGGCATAGATGCCGCCCGCGGCCTGGCCTTGCTCGGAATGATGGCCACCCATCTGATGCCGACGTTCGGCCCCTCGCCCCAGTGGGAACCCACGTGGGTCGGACTGGTTTTCTCGGGCAGGTCCGCTGCGCTGTTCGCAGTCCTCGCCGGAATCGGGTTGGCACTCACCACCGGAAAGCAGGAGCCGCGCCAGGGCCTGGACCTCTGGGCGGCGAGAAGCGGTGTCGCGATGCGCGCCTTGGTGATTGCCGTGGTCGGGCTGACGCTTGGGGGTCTGGACGTCAACGTCGCGGTCATCCTGGTGCACTATGCCGTCTTGTTCCTGTGCATCCTGCCGTTTCTGGGATTGCGACTGAAAGCGCTCTGCTTATGGGCGCTCGGCTGGGTACTGGTCTCACCCCTGATCGCCTACCTCGTCCGGCCCTGGCTGCTCGACGCCAACCCTCCCCTTCAGTTGGGGCACAACCCAAACAGCGAGGACCTTGAGACACCGGGACGCTTGGTCGCCGACTTGTTCTTCACGGGCTACTACCCGGTGTTCCAATGGATCGCCTATTTGCTGATCGGACTGGCGATCGGCCGTTTGGCGCTCACGACGGCGAACGTCCAGTTGCTGCTGTTCACCTGCGGATTCGCGGTGGCCGCTTTGGCGAAAATCGTAGGAACCCTGGCCATGGAGGTATGGGGCGGCCGCGCCGCACTGGAAGCACTGCCGGGAACACGGGGATACCCGCTGGAGAGCATGCTCCAAGTGAACCTGACAGGATTGCAGCAGGTGGACTCGTGGTGGTGGCTGGCAAGCGCGGCACCGCATGCCGGCACCACCCTGGATCTGCTTCACACCGGTGGCGTGGCTGCCGCCGTCGTCGGCTTGTTCCTGATGCTGGGCACCCTTGCCCAACGCATCAAGGTCAACTTCCTCATACTCCTCAGCGGTCCGGGCGCCATGACCCTCACGCTGTATTCACTCCACGTCTGGGTGGTATCCGGTTTCCACAACGAGCCACTGCCAGCAGGGTGGACTGACGAAGGAATGTATTGGACGCAGGCCCTGGCCGCTGTAGGCATCGGCGTCTGCTTTGCCCTCCTGCGCTGGCGCGGACCACTGGAGTGGCTGGCCCACCAGGCGTCGCGCCTGGGCAGTTACCGCCCGGCCACCGTGGGCTGAGAGCGGAAGAGCTTCACGGCGTCGCGCATTGAAGCGCGGGCACGTTTGCGATCGCCGGAGGCGTCGTAGGCGCAGCTCAGCCGGAACCAGGAACGCCAATCCCCGGGTGCTGCCTCGGCCTCAGCACGATACTTTTCGAACTCGGCGTCAGCGGCAGCCCGGACAATCCGGCCACCGGGCGTGCGCGGCAAGGTGTCCACAGGAAGGCCTCCCTCGGCCTCCAGGACCTTGGCCATCTGTTCGGTCCGCGCCCCAAACAGCAGCTCACGAATGAGCGCCCAAGCGCCAATCACAGGCAAAACGAGGTAAGCCGCGCCGATACCTTTTGCCACCGGATTGGGATCACCAAGCAACAGGATGGAACGCTGGAGGGACACCACCAGATACAACACCAAGAGCAGGGTGATGGCACCAACCCAGATTTTGGTGCGGTTTTTCTTCACAGACTCCCAAAAAGTTCCCATGATCCTAAAGCCCCAGGTCCAGGTAGCCATCCAGGCCCACGGTCAAGCCTGGGTGCTCCGCAACTTTGCGAAGCCCGAGCAGCACACCTGGCATGAACGAGGCACGATCGAAGGAGTCATGGCGCAGCGTCAGCTGTTCACCAGGCCCGCCGAACAGCACTTCCTGGTGCGCCACCAGCCCGCGGAGCCGCACGCTGTGGACACGTACACCCTCCACATCGCAGCCCCGGGCGCCGTCCAAGGACGTTTCCGTGGCGTCAGGACTTGCCGGCACACCCGCTTCCTGCCTGGCCTGGGCAATCAGCTGTGCAGTACGCACGGCCGTACCTGAAGGAGCGTCAACCTTGTTCGGGTGATGCAGTTCAATGATCTCCACGGACTCGAAGTACTGCGAAGCCTTCGCCGCAAACGCCGACGCCAGCACGGAACCCAAAGCAAAGTTCGGGGCGATCAGAACGCCCGTTTCCGGCTTCTGCTCCAAAAGCGTCCGCAACGACCCAAGGCGCTGCCCATCCCAACCGGTGGTCCCGACCACTGCATGAATGCCATGTTCAACCGCGAAACGGACGTTGGCCTCGGTAGTGTCCGGAACAGTCAGGTCCACAACATACTTGGCACCTGCGTCGAGCAGCGTCTGCAGGGAATCGCCGCGACCGAGAGCCGCTACCAGCTTCATATCGTCGGCTGCTTCAACAGCCTTCACGGCTTCAATTCCCATGCGCCCGTAGGCGCCCAGCACTGCAACGGCAAGTTGTTCGGTCATGCCTTTAACCCTACCGCCGGGCCGGGGTGCGGCAGGAACCGTGACTTCGCAACCACTCCCCCGGGCCCTTCCCCCTGCTCCCCGGGCCGTACCCTCTTACTCCCCGGGCCGTACCCTCTTACTCCCCGGCCCCGACCCATTCCACGGTGCCGTCGCTGAAGAACTGTTCCTTCCAAATAGGCACCTGTTCTTTGACCCGGTCCACAAGTTCTGAACAAACGGCAAACGCCTGGCCCCGATGGGCGGCCGCCACGGCACACACCAACGCGGGATCACCTATCTCCAGCATCCCGATCCTGTGTGCGGCCCAAATCCTGACGGGCTGCGCTGCTTCGCCGGAGTGCTCGGCCACCAACTGCGCGACTACGTCGGCCATGATTCGGTGCGCTGTCGGATGCGCGCTGTAGCTCAGGCGGTCCACGGGCTTGCCCGAATCGTGGTTGCGCACGACGCCGCTGAAGCTGACTACTGCCCCGGCGGTGTCAGACTCCACCGCGGCAATTGCCTGGTCCACGGAGATGGGCTCGGTGCTCAGGACCGCGCTAACAACTTCAAAGTCTGTTTCAGTGCCCATGGCTTCCTTCCAATTGATCGCAAAGGTGCCCGATCACCGGATCCAGGACGGTCAAGCCGTCCATGACGCCCTTCGGGGAACCGGGCAAGTTAATGATGAATGTCTTTCCTGCTGCTCCTGCGTGCCCACGGCTCAGCATTGCCATGGGCGTCTTTGCAGCGCCCGCCCGCCGAATGCCTTCCATAATGCCCGGGATCTCACGATCCAGCAGCGGCAAGGTTACTTCCGGCGTCCTGTCGTCCGGGCTCAGGCCCGTTCCGCCACTGGTGATGACGACTGCGGGCTGCTGGGTCAGGAGCGCCCTCAAAGCCGCGCCAACGGGCTCGCCATCCGGCACCACCATGGTGGGAAAGGCATCAAAGCCGTGCTCCTTGAGCCAGTCCAGGATGACGGGGCCTGTTTCGTCGGCGTAGATTCCCGCTGCCGCACGCGTGGACGCTATGACGACGCCGGCCTTCCGCGGCCCGTGGGCGTTTGGTTCGCACGCACTCATGCTTGGGCTCTTTCCGGCGCCGAACTGCCCCGGTTCCAGTCACCGTGCTTCCAATCCCCACTTTTGCCACCACTTTTTGCCAGCACCTGAATATCCGTCAGGACTGCGTGCTTATCCACGGCCTTGATCATGTCGTAGACGCTCAGGGCCGCTACAGAGGCAGCGGTGAGAGCTTCCATTTCGACGCCGGTGACACCACGCGTCTTCACAGTCGCCAGTACTTCGATCGAGTCGGCTCCCAGCTCAAAATCGACCGTGACCTTGGAAATCGGCAACGGGTGGCACAGCGGGATCAGTTCGGGTGTCTTCTTGGCGGCCATGATCCCTGCCACGCGCGCCACTGCGAGCGCGTCGCCCTTGGGAAGTTCGCCGGCGCCGAGAAGGGCCAGGACTTCGGCAGTACTGCGGACCGTGGCCGTGGCTGTCGCCTCACGGGTGGTGACTGCTTTCTCTGAGACATCCACCATCTGGGCGGTACCGTCTTGACGGAGATGGGTCAGGCCGCCGGTGTTGCCGGACGTGTTCGTGGGAGTTTCATTCACAGCATCCATACTTCCACTTCGCTTCCCTCAGCGAGTTCCGTGACGTCGCTGGGGATCTGCACCAATGCGTTCGAGCGTGCCAAGGCATGCACCAGGTGGCTTCCCGCGCCACCCTCCATGCGGACGGAGCCGTCAGGCAGCACCGTTCCGCGGCGGACTTGATGCTTGCCCTCTGGTGAATGCAGCGGTTCCACCAAACGCGCCCGCTGTACCGGCCTCATTGCCGGGACGCCGTGGATCAGCGAAAGGGCAGGGCGCAGGAACATCTCATAGGAAACGAGGCAGCTGACAGGGTTGCCCGGAAAGCCGAGGAACGGAACGCCTTCAAAGCGGCCGATTCCTTGTGGGCCTCCTGGCTGCATGGCCACGGGCAGGAACTCCACGTGCTGGGCGGCCATGGCTTGCCGGACGACCTCGTATGCCCCCTTGCTGACGCCGCCGGTGGTCACTATCAGGTCTACCGGGCGCCGGCCGTCATCGCTGCCAAGGTGGCTGCGAAGCAGTTCGAGCAATTGCGCGGGATCATCATCGGAGATCCGGCTTCGCACGACGTCAAGGCCTGCTTGGCGCATGGATGCTTCCAGGAGCGTTCCGTTGGAGTCGTAGATCTTGCCGGGCGTAAGATTCCGGCCCGGTTCCAGGACTTCATCGCCCGTGGTGACCAGCAGGACATGCCATGGCCTGCGGACTTCGACGGCGGTCAACCCCAGCGCGGCCAACAGGCCAAGCTGAGTGGGTCCTAAACAGGTACCTGCGGGAAGGGCCAGGTCCCCTTCTTTGATGTCGCTGCCCGCGTGCCGAACATAGGTATTGGGAGCAACGGCGGGGAGTTCAACCTCAACATCCCTTGCCTCGGGATTCGGGAAAGTGCTAGGGCGTGCCCGCTCAATGGGGACTACGGCGTCGGCGCCCTCGGGGATCATGGCGCCGGTCATGATGGGCGCGGCAAAGCCTGGCTTCAGCACCTCCGGAGCCGCCCCCGCCGGAACAGGTGCCGCCACCCGTAGCTTCGCGCCGCCGTCGGGAATCCCGGCAGAGTTGACGGCAAAGCCGTCCATTTGGGAGTTGGCGAATGGCGGCAGGGAAAGTGGCGCGTGGAGGTCCACGGCCAGCACCTTGCCCAGCGCGTCAAGCAGTGGCAGCTGTTCAGTGGCCATGGTGGCGGCAGGACCGCTCAGTAGTTCCACCACGGCGTCGCGATGGGCAGCAACGGATCTGGGCAAGGACATCCTCCTGTGTGGTCACGCTCCTGTCCGGAGATTATCAGGACGTACCCAGAGTAGGGCCTTTATGTGACCTTGACGTTGATGGTGTGATAGCCGGTGGCGCCGTCGGGAGCTACGGGGGTCCGGTCTTCGGTTTGTGGTTTGCCCGTAGAGTCCGTGGCACGCACTTGGACTTCATAGTCGCCGGGTGAGAGGTCAACTCCCAGCTGCCACTGGTACCAGGTATCCGCGGATATCCCTGGTGCAAGCATCACCTGTCGCCAGGGGCCACGGTTGACACGGAGCTCCACATGGTCCACCCCACGATGCTGGGCCCAGGCCACACCGCCAAATTGCACTTTACCTGCTTTGACCGTGCGCCCACTACGCGGTACATCGATGCGGGACTGCGTCTTGATGGGGCCGTGATCGCTCCAGCCACGGGGAGTCCAGTAAGCGGTGTCGTCCGCAAACCGGGTGACCTTGAGTTCGGTGAGCCATTTGGTTGCCGAGACGAAGCCGTAGAGTCCCGGCACGATCATCCGCACCGGGAATCCGTGTTCCAGAGGCAGCGGCTCGCCGTTCATGCCAACGGCAAGGAGGGCGTCGCGGTCGTCCGTGAGCGCTTCCAGGGGCGTACTTGCCGTCCAGCCATCGTTGCTGGTGGAAAGCACCATGTCTGCCCCTGGTTTGGGACCGGCCATGGCCAGGAGTTCCCGTACAGGCCAGCCAAGCCACAGGGCATTACCGATGAGGTCGCCGCCCACTTCATTGGACACGCACGCGATGGTGATGTGCCGCTCCGTCATGGGCTTTGTGAGGAGCGTCGCGAAGTCGAGTTCGACCTCGCGATCCACCATTCCGGTCACTTTCAGTTTCCACTGTGGAGGATCGATGGCCGGCACAGTCAAAGCGGTGTCGATCCGGTAGAAGTCAGGGTTCGGTGTCACCAGGGGGCTGATCCCTTCCAGGGGCAGCGATGCCCCTGCAGGGATAGCCTGCTGCGTCGTCGATGGAGCCGGCAGCGTTAAAGAGCCCCTGAAACCGGAAGCCACGGTGGTGGCCCGCGTAAGGATACTGGTGACCACTCCGCCTACGGCTGCCGCAAGCGATGTGGCCGCCACGGCGTTCAGGAAGCTCCGCCGTGCCAGAGGGGCAGGTTCCGGCGGAGGTGAGGCACTGGCCGGATCTGACGGCACCACGCCGGCTGACGCTTCACGTAGCGGCATCCACGTGCCTAGGCGGCGAATCAGCGTGCGGAGCAGCAGCATGGTGACGACGGCGGCCACGATGGGTGCGATGGCGGCCTGCGGTGTTGTTTGGGCCCGGGTCAGGACAGCGCTGAGGCCCGCCGCACCGGCCAACGCCGCCAGAACAAGTCCGAGTCCGGTTCGACGGCGCTCCAGAATCCCGGCCAGGGCAGCCAGAACCACGGCCACAACCGGGATGGAAGCGACCAGCACGATCTTGTCCGCCGTCCCGAAGAGCTGTACGGCGAGGTCCTTCACTCCGGGAGGAACGGAATCGATGACGGCGCCGCCCAGTGCCGTCACTGGCGAAACGAGGGGGCTAAGGAAGCCCGCGCTCAGCTCGCCTGCCGCAATGCCGGCTCCCCCGGCCGCCACACCGGCAACCGCAGCCCAGAATCCGGGCTTTCTCATGCTGCGCCTCCTTGGCGATCCACAACAGATCCTGTTTGAACAGATCCTGTTTGAACAGAACCCGCAGGGAGGGAACCAGAAGGAAGCGAACCAGCCGGAAGTGACAGCGCAAACCGACAACCGCCGTCGACGTTTTCCACCTTCACCGCTCCCCCGTGCGCCTTGACAATGCCAGCCACCATGCTCAATCCGATTCCTGCTCCGCTGTAGCTTCCCTGCGATCCCGCCGGGTTCCCCCTTGAAGGGTCCTTCTGCCAGCCGGTTTCGAACAGGTGGGGAAGGTCCTCCTCCGGGATGCCCCCGCAGTGGTCCTGAACTGCGACCACGGCGTTTCCGTTGTCGCGCCCCACGCTGGTGTGAACGTCCGTGTCCGGCCTGCTGTAAATGATCGCGTTGAGCAGCACGTTCCGGATCGCCCTTGCCATGCTGGGTCCGTCGGCCACAGCCATGCACTCGCGGTCTCCTCCGCCGGTGAGCGTAATGCCGCGTTGGGCGGCCAGCGGCGCCAGATCGGACAGAGCATCACTGACAAGGTCGTAGAGGTCCAGGGACTCGGCGCGCAAGCGAAGGCTTCCAGCCTGGATCTTGGACAACTCCAGAAGGTCGTTGACCATGGCAGTCATTTGTTCGGTCTGCCCGATGATCTTCCGGTAGTACTCCGGGATATCGGCCACCATGCCGTCCTCAAGGGCTTCGGTCATGGCGCGCATGCTGGCAAGTGGAGTACGGAGGTCATGTGAAATCCACGAGACGAGCTCGCGCCGCGCGGTTTCAATGGCGGCTTCCCTGGCCCGCGACTCCGCAAGGTTACGGCTGCTGGCCTCCAGTTCCTGGGCCAGTTCAGCGAGTTCCGAGGTCATGGCAGGTCCGGTCCGCTTTCCGTTTTTAGTGCTGTGGTCCAGGGTTTCGCCCCGGCCCAGTCTCCTGGCCGCCGCCACAAGGCGCGCCGCGTTCCGGGATACCCCGGCTCCCAGCACGAGCGATAAGGCCACTGCTACTGCCGAAGCCATGGCCAGGATGTACCACATGACCTCAAGGTCCCTGGCGGAAATGAACATGGCATTGAACGCACTGACCATGCCTGCCACAAGGACAGCCACGGTAGCCACCACAACCAGGCAGATCTGGGCCAACACCGAAGCCCGGCGAAGGACACGTAGCAGCACAAGCGTGATGGCACCGATGACCACTGCCCACAGGAGCACCCAGGCAAGGATGGTTGCAAGCTCAGTGCCCTCCATGGCCATCCCCCTTGGCGTCGAACCTGTAGCCAACGCCCCAAACCGTCTTAAGGAGCTCAGGCTTGGTGGGGTTGACTTCGATCTTCTCGCGGAGGCGCCGCACATGGACGGTCACAGTGGAAAGATCGCCGAAGTCCCAGCCCCAGACTGCCTTGATGAGTTCTTCCCGGCTGAAGACCTGGTTTGGCCTGCGAAGCATGAAGGCCAGGAGATCGAACTCACGCACCGTCAAAGTCAGCGGCGTTCCACGGTGCGTGACGGTCCGGGATGCGGGATCCAGTTCAAAGCCTGCCAATTCGACAGGTGGTTCGGGGGAGAATTCCTTCACGCTGCGGCGAAGGACGGACTTGACGCGAAGGACAAGCTCCCGCGGCGAGAACGGCTTGGTGACGTAATCGTCCGCGCCCATCTCCAAACCAAGGATGCGGTCATCTTCGGTTCCCAGTGCCGTAACCATGATGACCGGCACGCTCATGCTCTGGCGGAGCCGGCGACACACTTCCACACCGTCCAGCCCGGGCAACATGCGGTCCAGAATCACAAGGTCCGGCTGTCGGGTTGCTGCGAGCCTGAGCGCCGAGAACCCATCCCCGGCCACGTCAACCTGGAACCCGGCTTGCAGGAGATAGTCGCGGACGACATCAGCGATGGTCTGCTCGTCTTCGACGAGAAGGATGCGGCGATTGCCGGGCTCTGCCGCTGTTGATGCCGATTGCATGCTCACGCTTTCAGCATAGGTACGCCGAAGCTGCCCGGCATCGGATAGGGGTCACTTCCGGGTGAATGTCCGCATTCCGTAAGAACTGCCGAGGGCACCGGACATGGCCGCGGCCTTTTCAGGATCAGCCGAACCAATGTCCGCTGAGTGAAACGAAATGTAGCCGGTATCACTGTTCAGCCCACGGTGGCGTAGCCTGAATTCATGAGTGTTCAGCTTGGCATGCCTGTGCCTCCTTTGGGCAGCGCTGCAGGCGGCCCGGTTCCGCCGCCGCGTCCAGCTGGCACGCCCACCGGTTTGTGGGACCGCTATGGACGCCGCGCGACTGATATGCGCCTTTCCCTGACAGACAAGTGCAATCTGCGGTGTACGTACTGCATGCCTGCGGAAGGGTTGGAATGGCTCTCCAAGCAGGCGGTGATGACCAAAGACGAAATCATTCGCATTGTGCGTGTAGGCGTTGGCGCCCTGGGCGTGCGGGAACTGCGCCTCACTGGCGGTGAGCCGTTGGTCCGGGCTGATCTGGTTGACGTCATTGCAGGCATCCGGAACGAGCACCCTGACCTTCCCATTTCGATGACCACCAATGGCGTGGGCCTGGACAAGAAAGCGGCCGCCCTCAAAGCCGCAGGACTCACCCGGATCAACGTCTCCCTGGATTCGCTCCACGAGGAAACCTTCACCAAGCTCACGCGCCGGCCTTTCCTGGACCGTGTCCTCGCCGGCGTGGACGCCGCATGGGCTGCCGGTCTTGGTCCGGTCAAGTTGAATGCCGTGCTGATGAGGGGCATCAACGATGCCGAGTCTCCTGACCTCCTCGCCTGGGCCTTGGACCGTGGCTACGAACTTCGCTTCATCGAACAGATGCCGCTGGATGCCGACCACGGGTGGACCCGGCGCAACATGATCACTGCGGCTGAAATCCGGGATTTGCTGTCAAAGGACTTTGTCCTCGGTCCGGACCCGCGGGAACGCGACGGCGCCCCTGCCGAACGATTTGAAGTACGACGCCGGAACCAGGCAACGGGTGAAGCTGAAGGGGCGGTCCTCGGTACAGTCGGGATCATCGCATCGGTCACCGAACCGTTCTGTTCAGACTGCCGCCGCACCCGGATTACGGCTGAAGGCAAGATCATGAGCTGCCTGTTCTCCCGTGAGGAGTTCGATCTCCTCGGACTGCTTCGGGAAGGCGCAACGGATGAGGAGCTTGCCCAACGTTGGCAGGACGCCATGTGGGTCAAACCCAAAGCCCACGGCATGGACCACACTGGCCTCGGCGCACCGGACTTCGTGCAGCCGGACCGCAGCATGAGCGCAATCGGAGGCTGAACCCTTGCTTGTACGTTACTTCGCTGCCGCACGCGCCGCTGCAGGTGTCGAAGAGGAAATCCATCCACTCCCGGAAGGATCCAGCCTCGAGGCCTTGCTGGAAGCTGCCCTCGCCGTCGAACGTCCTTTGCCTCCGGAGGGGACACCAACGCTTGCCCGCATCGTGGCCCGCAGCAGCTTCCTTAGGAATGAGGTAGCGGTTCGAGACCCTTCTGCTCCTCTGGGCGCCGAGGATGTTATCGACGTCCTTCCTCCGTTCGCAGGCGGCTAAGGGCAGAGGCAACAAACCCGGATTCATAAGCCGTCAGGTTTTCCGGAACACGCTCTTGAGCAAAGGAGTGAACTCGGCCGTGCCCTCAAGCCGCAGTTCCGCGGTGTGCACCAGGACGCCATCTTCAACACGGAACGCGTGCCGGGCTACGCCCTCCGGCGTTCGCCGGTCCACCGTCAGCGTCCCCGCATGCCATGTACCGCGCACCGGGGCACTTGGTGGCCGGCCCATGCTGTCCACGTAATACCAGAGCGTATCCCCATGGGCCGGATCCACTGTGAACATCCCGTGCCCTTCGAAATGCGTTCCATCCGGCTCACGGTGTCGGTAGCTCTGCACAACGGCGTAGCCCCCCGCAGCTTGCGTGAAAACGGCTTCGGCCTCTGCGGTCCGCGCTGCGCCCCATGGAGACTGTGCTATCTCGGTGATCCCCCGCCAGTGTCCAATAAAGTCCCTTAGCAGTTCTGCGGCATGTCCTTTTGAGGGCACATCCATCACGACTCCAATGTGAGCAGGGCAGCATGATCGTGTGATCATGCTGCCCTGTTTACAGTGCGGGAGTCCAGAGATGGAGGACCAGCTGAACGCGCTGGGTCCTAAAGACCGAAGGTCTCGCTTTCTTCAAACGGCCCGACGACGGTGATGGTGCGGGGAGCTGCGGCAAGTTCCCGGGCGAGCTCCTGGACTTCGTCCACAGTGACTGCCTTGATCCGGGCCAGTGTCTCGTCAATGTCCTGGAACTCCCCGGACACGAGTTCCGCCCGGCCGAGTCGGGACATACGTGAGCCCGTGTCCTCGAGGGCGAGGACAATGCCGCCGCTGAGTTGTCCCACGGCCTTCCGGAGTTCCTCCTCTGTGATGCCCTCCTTGGCGAGCTTGTCCAACTCAACACCAAGAAGATCGAGCACTTGGCGCACTTTTGACGGCGTGCACCCTGCATACATGCCGAAATAGCCGGCATCGGCGTACGCGGCGGTGAAAGAGTAGGTGGAGTAGACCAGGCCGCGCTTCTCGCGGATCTCCTGGAAAAGCCTGGAGGACATTCCCCC
The DNA here is from genome assembly GCF_019977195.1 of Arthrobacter sp. StoSoilA2. NCBI lineage: Bacteria > Bacillati > Actinomycetota > Actinomycetes > Micrococcales > Micrococcaceae > Arthrobacter > Arthrobacter sp. StoSoilA2. The sequence continues at coordinate 1,746,597 of NZ_AP024643.1, read as the reverse complement.
ACCGAGCACGGCATTGAGCACGCTCATGACGAATCGGCGATCATCCGTTGCCACGATAGTGGGGCAACCCATAATGATGTTTGCCTGCTCCACGGGACGCTTGACCACATGAAGGCCGGATGTGCCGGTGATCACGGCTCGGTTGGTGGCCCGACGATCTACCGGAGCTGCTTCCGGATCCAGGTGCCAGCCTGCTGCTTCCAACGCCTTCTGCACGAGATCGCAGACGACGTCATGGTCCAAGCCGCCAGCCGCGGTGATAACCAGTTCTTCCGGACGGTAGTAGCGCTGGTAGTGCTCCCAGACCGAGTCCCTTGCAACGGCCTTGATGGCGTCCGGAGTTCCGCCGATAGGACGCGCGAGCGGATGGCTGCCGAGCACGGCTGCAACAAATTTTTCGTGGGCCACGTCTGTTGGGTCATCGCTGTCCATGGCGATTTCTTCAAGAATGACGTCCCGTTCCTGTTCCAGCTCCGCCGGATCCAGGACAGCGCCGGTGATCATGTCCGCTATGACGTCGATGGCCATCGGCAGGTCCGAATCGAGCACCCGGGCAAAGTAACAGGTACTTTCCTTGGCAGTCGCAGCGTTGGACTCGCCACCCACCTCATCAAAGGCTGAAGCAATTTCCAAGGCGGTACGGCGCTTGGTGCCCTTGAACAGGAGATGTTCCAGGAAGTGCGTGGAACCATGCTGACCATCGGCCTCGTCGCGGGAACCGACTGCCACCCAGAATCCGATGGTGGCCGAACGCTGCCCGGGCATTGCCTCGGTGAGGACGCGGACGCCGCCGGGCAGGACCGAACGCCGTACGACGGAACCGCCCTCGGCACCATGGATGAGGTCGCCGCCGGGAAGTGTCTGCTCCAACGGCAAGGGTACGACAGTCATTAAGACCTTTCGGGTAAAGCCAGAGGGGCCCGTGGACCTTTCAGCCCACCGGCCCCTCCGGGTACTGCTTACAGACTACTCTGCGGAAACTTCGGCTTCTTCTGCAGCTTCCTCGGAGGCTGCGCCTTCTTCCTCGGCAACAACCGGGGAGAGGGAAAGCTTTCCGCGGTCGTCGATCTTGGTGATTTCGACCTGGACCTTCTGGCCCACCGAGACGACGTCATCAACGTTGTCCACGCGCTTGCCGTTGGCGAGCTTGCGGAGCTCGGAGATGTGCAGCAGGCCGTCCTTGCCCGGGGTAAGGGAAACGAATGCGCCGAACGTGGTGGTCTTGACGACCGTGCCCAAGTAGCGCTCACCGATTTCCGGTACCTGCGGGTTGGCGATGGCGTTGATAGCGGAACGTGCTGCATCAGCAGACGGACCGTTGGTGGCGCCAATGTAGACCGTGCCGTCATCTTCGATGGAGATGTCCGCGCCCGTGTCTTCCTGGATCTGGTTGATCATCTTGCCCTTGGGGCCAATGACCTCGCCGATCTTGTCTACGGGGATCTTCACGGCGATGACGCGGGGGGCGAACTCGGAGAGCTCATCCGGGGTGTCGATCGCTGCGTTGATGACCTCAAGAATGTGGAGGCGGGCTTCGCGGGCCTGCTTCAGCGCTGCTGCCAGCACGGAAGCGGGGATGCCGTCGAGCTTGGTGTCCAGCTGGATGGCCGTGACGAACTCGGACGTACCGGCAACCTTGAAGTCCATGTCGCCGAAGGCGTCTTCGGCGCCGAGGATGTCGGTCAGGGCTGCGTAGCGGGTCTGACCGTCAACCTGGTCGGAAACCAGGCCCATGGCGATACCGGCAACAGCTGCCTTCAGCGGGACACCTGCGTTGAGCATCGAGAGCGTCGAAGCACACACCGAACCCATGGACGTCGAACCGTTGGAACCGAGGGCCTCGGATACCTGGCGGATGGCGTAAGGGAACTCTTCACGGGTAGGCAGAACCGGTACCAGGGCGCGCTCAGCGAGGGCACCGTGGCCGATTTCGCGGCGCTTCGGGGAACCGACGCGGCCGGTTTCACCGGTGGAGTACGGCGGGAAGTTGTAGTTGTGCATGTAGCGCTTGCGCGTTACCGGCGACAACGAGTCGATCTGCTGCTCCATCTTGAGCATGTTCAGCGTGGTGACGCCCATGATCTGGGTCTCGCCACGTTCGAAGATGGCCGAACCGTGAACGCGGGGCAGAACTTCGACCTCTGCGGTGAGCTGGCGGATATCCGTCAGGCCACGGCCGTCGATGCGGACCTGGTCCTTGAGGATGCGCTGGCGCACAACGTGCTTGGTGACCGAGCGGAAAGCTGCGGACAGCTCCTTCTCGCGGCCTTCGAACTGGCCGGCAAGTGAGCCAAGGACCTCATCCTTGAGCTCGTCGGAGGCGTTGTCGCGGTCCTGCTTGTCAGCGATCTGGAAGACAGCAGCCAGCTTGTCAGCGGCAGCGGCCTCAACGGCAGCGTAGACGTCGTCCTGGTAGTCCAGGAAGACCGGGAACTCGACGGTCGGCTTCGCTGCACGGGCAGCAAGATCGGCCTGGGCTTCGCAGAGAGCCTTGATGAATGGCTTTGCGGCTTCGAGGCCCTCGGAAACAACTTCTTCGGTGGGAGCAGTTGCGCCCTGTTCCTTGATGAGGTTCCAGGAGTTGTCGGTTGCTTCGGCTTCAACCATCATGATGGCGACGTCGTCGCCTGCGATGCGGCCGGCAACAACCATGTTGAACACGGCGTTCTCAAGCTGGGAGTGCTTGGGGAAGGCAACCCACTGTGAGCCCTGTTCGTCGGCGATGAGGGCAACGCGGACGCCACCGATCGGGCCGGAGAACGGGAGGCCGGAGAGCTGCGTGGACATGGAAGACGCGTTGATGGCCACGACGTCGTAGAGCTCGTCGGGGTTGATCGCCAGGACGGTCACAACGATCTGGACCTCGTTGCGCAGGCCCTTCACGAAGGCCGGGCGCAGCGGGCGGTCCATCAGGCGGCAAGCCAGGATGGCTTCCGTGGAGGGGCGGCCTTCACGGCGGAAGAACGAGCCCGGGATACGGCCGGCAGCATACATACGCTCTTCGACGTCAACCGTCAGCGGGAAGAAGTCGAAGCCTTCGCGCGGCTGCTTGCCTGCGGTGGTTGCCGAGAGGAGTGCGGTGTCTTCGTCGATGTAGACCATCGAAGCGCCGGCAGCCTGCTTGGCAAGGCGGCCGGTTTCAAAGCGGATGACACGCTTGCCAAAACGGCCGTTGTCAATAATCGCTTCGGAGAACTGGATTTCGGGACCCTCCATGAGAGTCACCTCCGTTTCTGATTTAGCGGAAGTCCGCCGCATCAACCCAGGCCTCTTCTTTATTCCTGGCCTGTACGACACCCGGTCATCGATCGAGATCCACGGGCAAATCGTCGCCGATTTCTTCCCGGGAATCACTACCGAGGACCGCGAATGCGCGATGCGGTTGATTCCTTTTTTTAGTTGTTTTTGAAGAAGGCGGCCCGTTCCGCGAGGGATCGGGCCGCCCCCAAAGGCAGACTAGCGGCGCAGGCCGAGGCGCTCAATGAGCGAACGGTAGCGGGCGATGTCAGTGTTCTTCAGGTAGGAAAGCATGCGCTTGCGACGACCAACCATGGCCAGCAGACCGCGCTGGGTGTGGAAGTCGTGCTTGTGCTCCTTCATGTGCTCAGTCAGATCCTTGATCCGCTGGGTCAGGACTGCAACCTGGACCTCGGGCGAACCGGTGTCGCCTTCAGAGGTTGCGTATTCCTTGATGATGGACTGCTTTACAGCGGCGTCAAGTGCCACGTGAACTCCTAGAGTTGTGCCGTGCCTCCCGGTGCAGCGCCTCGCTGACGGGTTGCTTCCGATGCGTCTCCGCACACAAAAACAGGTCCAGCCGCCACGGACTGCAGCCGGATCCACTAACAGTTTACCGGCAGGTCAGCATTGTTGTCGAAATACCGCTAGCGCCGGGTCAGCAGCTCGTGTGCCTGGGCTACATCCAGGCACATCTGCTCCACCAGGGCCTCGGGCCCGCGATATGCCACCATTCCGCGGAGGCGCTGGGTAAATTCGACCGCAACAGTCTGGCCGTAGAGGTCAAAGTCCTCCACGTTCTCCTCGGGACGGTCAATAACGTGGGCCTCCACTTGTCGGCTCACACCGTCGAACGTGGGGTTGGAGCCAACGGAGATGGCGGCGGGCCACCGCGTTCCGGACTGGTCTATCAACCAGCCTGCATAGATACCGTCGGCTGGTACGTACCCTGTGGAATCATGCGAAAGGTTGGCGGTGGGAAAACCGAGGTTCCTCCCGCGGGCAGCTCCATGAACCACCTCGCCGCGCATGCGGTGGGGACGTCCCAGGACGGCGGCTGCCGTTACGACGTCGCCTTCGGACAAAGCTTCCCGCACCCAGGTGGAGGAGCAACGGCGGTCGGCATCCCCGTCTTCGTGGACCGGGAAGCCTCCTGCGCCATACTCATTGACAACCTGGACGCCAAAGCCCAACTGCTCGCCGAGTTCCTGCATGGTGACGACGTCTCCCACATTCCCTGCGCCGAAGCGGAGATCGTGGCCAACCACGACGTGCGCAGCGTGAAGGGACTGGAGGAGGATTTGGCGGACGAACTCGATGGGCGTCATGGACGCGAGGTCCAGCGTGTATTTCATGACCAGGACAGCGTCCACCCCTGTTTCGCCGAGGGCGTCCAGTTTGTCCTGGAGGCCCATGATCAGCTCCGGGGCCGACTCCGGGCGGTGGACCTGGGCGGGGTGGGGATCGAAGGTCACGGCCACTGACGGGATGTGGTGACGCCTGGCGGTGTTCGTCAGTTGCGCGAGAACATGCTGGTGGCCACGATGGACGCCGTCAAAGTTCCCGATGGTAACGACTGTTGGTCCGAAGTCCCTGGGGACTTCGGTGGGATCGTTCCAGATGTGGACCATCAACCTCGCCTTTTACTGCAGATATTCGTTCCGCCCGGCAACCTCCCGGCGCCGGAACATTCTAAGGTTACCCGCTGTGGCTATTCGCTTTGGACGGCCGCCTCTTGTTCAACCACAGGAGTCCGAGGACGGGCAGCATGAGCGGGACAAAACCATAACCGCGTCCAAACAGCGACCACACAGTGTCATGGGGGAAAGCCACGGGATCGAAGAGGCTTATGGCTCCAACCACCAGCACGCCGAGCAGTTCCACAAGTACCGCGGCCAACGACACTTTGAACCAGGTGCGGCCCGGTTTTGCCAGCGAGATGGTGGCTACGACATAGACGACGGCGGCGAACGCAGACAGGATATGCGCCAGCGGAGCTTCGGCAAACTTGGTGGCAATCTGATAGCCGGCCCGGGCAGTGGCTGAGAGTGCGAAGACGGCATAGACCGCGATCAGCAAGCGCCCAGGGCCGGTGTTCCGTGTGTCTTTTTGGGGTGTCCGGCCGGCGTTTGCCTCAGTCTCGGTTCCAGTCATGTTTCGTTTTTCCTTCAAGGTCAGTACCAGATCTGATTCATGCGGGCAGCCATGACGAGCGCTGTGACGCCCACCGCCGCCAGGACGAAGTTGCTCCAGCGGGTCCGCTCAAGGATGGCCCAGTACACGGCCCCCAGCGGGATCATCAACGCTGTGATCAGGTATCCCCAGAACTCCCAGGCTTCACCGGCCATCCGTTCACCCACGGCAACCCGGACAATCGAACCAACCAGGTAGACCAGCAGGGCCAGCTCTACGGCCAGCACGGAGAAGATGGTGACGTCGTTTGGGGCCTTCTTCATCAAGCCTGCCACGACGCACGCGATCGTGGATACCAAACCAACAATAAGGATGGAGTAGAAATAGCCGTCCATGCCTACTTTTCCTCGCCGACCGTGGCGGTTCCGGTTCCGGGGGCAAAGACCAGCACAGGCTTCGCGAAGCTCCCGGTATCGGCCAGCAGGGCCACCAGCTCTCCCGACGGCGCGAACGCTGCGGCAGGCTTTTCGGCCGTGGCGGCGTCCGGTGTTCCTGCTCCTGGCCCCGCGGCGATGCGCCGGCCGAAGGAGATCTCGGTAGTTTCTTCTTCGCTGAGCTCCCGGTTGGGCATCAGCGAGCGTGCTGCCAGGGACATCTCCAGAACCTCGAGTTCTTCTGCGAGCTCCTCCAGCGTCCGGGCCTGGTCAAGGGAGTACGGGCCAACCTGCGTCCTGCGCAGGGCCGTGAGGTGTCCACCGACGCCCAAGGCGTTGCCGAGGTCGCGGGCCAGGGCCCGGATGTACGTACCGGAGGAACATTCCACCGTGACGTCGACGTCGACCACCCTTCCGCCGTCGATCCTGTTGATGGCGTGGATGTCGAAGCGGTGGATGGTTACGGGCCGGGCCGCAAGCTTGACCTCTTCGCCGGAGCGGACACGCGCGTAGGAGCGTTCGCCGTTGACCTTGATGGCGCTGACGCTGCTGGGCACCTGCTGGATGGGCCCGGTGAGGGCGGCAACACCGGCGGCAACGGCGTCGTCGGTAATGTCCACTGCGCTGCGCGCCTCCGTGACTTCGCCTTCTGCGTCATCGGTGATGGTGGTCTCGCCGAGCCTGATGGTAGCTGTGTACGTCTTGGACGTTCCCACAATGTAAGTCAGGAGCCGTGTGGCCTTGTTGATCCCAAGGACCAGCACTCCGGTAGCCATGGGATCGAGCGTGCCCGCATGCCCCACTTTCCGGGTGCCGGCCAGCCGCCGCATCCGGCCAACCACATCATGGCTGGTCCATCCCTGCGGTTTGTCAACGATTACCAGTCCAGAAAGCACGCTTACCAGTATATGGGTGGCTAGGATAGCTCCCATGCCTGAGCTTGCCGCGCACGTCCGCGACGTCCCCGTGAACCAGATCCGTGAAATCACCGAGGCCGCCTGGAGGACCCCGGGAGCGATCGTGCTGAGCATCGGCGAACCGGGCTTTGCTCTCCCACGGCACATCCTCGACGCCGGAATAGCATGCCTTGAGCGGGACGAAACCAACTACACCCCAAACGCAGGCATCCCCGCGCTGCGCGAAGCCTTCGCCACGAGGTTCCGTGAGCATCATCACGTGGAAATCGGTGCCGAGCGGGTCTACGTGGTGGACGGAGCGCAGCAGGGCCTGCACTTCGCCATGAGCCTGCTCCTCTCCCCCGGCGACGAAATCCTGATTCCCAACCCCGGCTATCCCACGTTTGCCATGACCAGCCGACTCCTGAACGCAGTGCCCGTCCGGTATCCCCTGTACCCACATAACGGGTTCCAGCCGGACATTGCGGACATCGAAGCCCTCATCACGCCGCAGACCCGCGTTCTCGTGCTGAACTCGCCGTCCAACCCCCTGGGCGCCGTCATCAGCGAGGATGCCGTCCGCCAACTTGTGGAACTGGCCGTCCGGCACGATCTCTGGATCCTCTCGGACGAGTGCTATGAAGCCTTCACCTTTGACGTCCCGCATGTCAGCCGGCCCGGTTCGATAGCGACATCCCCGGCGAGTCGCGCGTCTTCACGTCCCTGACGCTGTCCAAGACGTACGGGCTCACCGGCCTACGGATCGGAGCCTTGATCTGCCCGCCGGGCTTGGAAAAGAAAATGAACAATGTCATGGAAGCGATCGTTTCCTGCGTTGCCTCGCCATCGCAGTATGCCGCCTTGGCCGCATTGACCGGCCCCCAGGACTACGTGACGGATGCGCGAAACCACTATAGGAGCAACCGTGATGCCGCCTCCGCCGTCCTGGAAGGCAAGGGCATTCCGTTCCTTGGCGCGCAGGGAGCCTTCTACCTGTGGGCTGATGTCTCCCACGTCAGTGGCGGCGATGTCCGGGCCTGGGTCCACGCGTTCCTGGCCGATTCGGGAGTAGCGTTCGCGCCCGGCACTGCATTTGGGTCCATCGGCGAAGGCTGGATCCGGATTGCGCTGTGCGGCGATCAGCAGGAACTGCTCGACGGCGTGTATCGGCTTCCTGCCCGGGCCCACGTACTCCCGCCGCAATCGGCGCAGCGATGGGAGCGTCAGTAGTCGGTGCGTTCCGCGTTGTTGCGCCAAGCATCGAAAGGCGTCTCGGAAGCGGCTACCGGCGCGTGTTCTACAGGAAGCAGCTCAGGCCTCCCGCCGGCAAAGTACTCGTAGAACACCGCATCATCGAAGCCGGCCCGGGCGGCTCCGTGCCTGTCCGCGGCGAAGTACACCCGGCCGATCCTGGCCCAGAGCGTGGCCGAGAGGCACAACGGGCATGGCTCGCAGCTGGCATAGAGCACTGAGCCGTTGAGATCGAAGTTGCCGATGTCGGCTGCGGCCCGGCGAATGGCCACCACTTCCGCATGCGCGGTGGGATCGTTGTCCCGTGTGACCCGGTTGACCCCCTCATGGATTCGCCCATCCGGGGTGACGACGACAGCGCCAAACGGCCCCCCGCCGTCGGAGACGTTCTGCACCGCGAGCCGAATCGCATGGTTCAGGAATTCATCACGTTGCTGAGCACTGTGCGCCGACATGCTCCGATCTTAGCGAGCATGGACGGCAGAAAGGCCGGTTCCTCATGAGGAACCGGCCTTTCGGCAAGAAAACTTCTAGCGGTTGGCGTCTTCGTCGAGTTCGTCATCGTCCGCGAGGTCGATGTCTTCTTCGTCGAAGTCGTCTTCGTCGATTTCTTCGGAGCCTTCGGGGCCCTCGCCCTTGTAGGGGTCAGCCTCGCCTGCGTGCTTGGCGCCGGCAGCCAAAGCGGCTACCTCGGCGTCGCGACGCTTTGCTTCACGGAGCAGCTCCTCAAGGTTGGATGCGTTGACAGGAATCTGGTCAGCAACGAACTCAAGGGTGGGAGTAAGCCGTACGGTGATATTGCGGCCGACTTCCTGTCGGAGCACACCCTTGGCCTTCTCCAATGCCCTGGCGGCATCGGCGTGGGCTATGTCGTCACCAAAGACGGTGTAGTAGATGGTGGCGTGCTGAAGGTCGTTGGTGACGCGGGCGTCGGTGATCGTGATGGACTCGACGCGCGGGTCCTTGACCCTGCGGCCGAGGGCCTCGGCGACGACGACCTTTATCCGCTGCGCCAACTTGGCAGCGCGTGCCGGATCGGCCATGACTTCCTCCTGGAAAGTAGAAACGGGTACGGAACGGGTCCGCCGGGGCTACCCAACGGACCCGCTCCAAGCGGAACCTAGACGCGCGGCTTTTCGCGCATCTCGAAGGTCTCGATGATGTCGCCTTCGGAGATGTCGTTGAACGAGCCAAGACCGATACCACACTCGAAGTCAGTACGGACTTCGGTTGCGTCATCCTTGAAGCGCTTGAGCGTCTCAACGGTGAGGTTGTCACCGATGACCTTGCCGTCGCGGCTAACGCGTGCCTTGGTGTTACGGCGGATGATGCCCGTGCGGACGATCGAACCGGCGATGTTTCCGAACTTGGAGGAACGGAAGACTTCGCGGACTTCGGCAGTACCGAGCTGGACTTCTTCGTACTCCGGCTTGAGCATGCCCTTGAGGGCCATCTCGATGTCATCGATTGCTGCGTAGATGACGGAGTAGAAGCGCATGTCCACGCCTTCACGGTCAGCCAGTTCAGCGACGCGCTCAGCCGGCTTGACGTTGAAGCCGATGATGATGGCGTTGTCCACCGTTGCCAGGTTGACGTCGTTCTGCGTGATGGCACCCACACCGCGGTGGATGACACGGAGCTGAACGTCGTCGTCTCCGACATCGATCTTGAGCAAGGCATCTTCGAGGGCTTCCACGGCACCGGAGACGTCACCCTTGAGGATGAGGTTGAGGGTGTCGATCTTGCCTTCTGCAACGGCTTGGTCGAAGTCTTCCAGGCTGATGCGCTTGCGACGCTTGGCCAGTGCGGCGTTGCGGTCGGCAGCTTCACGCTTCTCGGCGATCTGGCGGGCCGTACGCTCGTCCGGCGTCACCAGGAAGGTGTCACCTGCACGCGGTACGTTGGACAGGCCGAGGACCTGGACCGGACGCGACGGCAGTGCGACATCGAGGGCCTCGCCGTTCTCGTCGAACATTGCACGGACGCGGCCGTGGGCCGTACCGGCCACGATCGTGTCACCCACGGCCAAGGTACCGGACTGCACCAGGACGGTGGCGACGGAACCGCGGCCCTTGTCCAGGTTCGCTTCGATGGCAATGCCTCGAGCGTCCTTGTCCGGGTTGGCGCGCAGATCCAGTGCGGCATCGGCCGTCAGCAGGACGGCGTCGATCAGTTCGTCGATGTTGAGGTTCTGGCGGGCAGAAACCTCAACGAACATGGTGTCGCCACCGTATTCCTCGGGAACCAGGCCGTACTCGGTGAGCTGACCCTTGACCTTGTCAGGGTTGGCGCCTTCCTTGTCGATCTTGTTCACTGCGACGACGATCGGCACGTTGGCTGCCTGGGCGTGGTTGAGTGCTTCAACCGTCTGCGGCATAACGCCGTCGTCGGCTGCAACAACCAGGATCGCGATATCGGTGACCTTGGCACCACGTGCACGCATGGCCGTGAAGGCCTCGTGACCGGGGGTGTCAATGAACGTGATGTCGCGGGCCGTGCCCTCGTGGATGTGGCTGATCTGGTAAGCACCGATGTGCTGGGTGATTCCACCGTGCTCGCCGGCCACAACATTGGAGTTGCGGATGGCATCAAGCAGGCGGGTCTTACCGTGGTCAACGTGACCCATGACGGTGACAACCGGCGGACGTGCCTCAAGGACATCGTCACCTTCGGCGTCAAGCTCGTCCTGGATGTTGATGTCGAACTGGTCCAGCAGCTCGCGCTCTTCGTCTTCCGGCGAAACAACCTGGAGCTTGTAGCCAAGTTCGGCGCCGAGCAGTCCAAAGGTGTCTTCGTCGAGGGACTGCGTAGCCGTTGCCATCTCACCGAGGTGGAAGAGAACGGTCACGAGCGACGCGGGGTTCGCATCGATCTTCTCTGCAAAGTCCGTGATGGAGGAACCACGGCGCAAACGGATGATGGTCTCGCCATCGCCGCGGGGTACGGATACGCCGCCCAGCGACGGAGCACTCATCTGCTCCAGTTCCTGGCGCTTTGCACGCTTCGACTTGCGCTGCTTGCCACGACCGGCGCCGCCCTTGCCGAAGGCACCCTGGGTACCACCGCGACCGCGGCCACCCTTGCCGAAGCCACCGCCGGCGGGAGCGCCGCCACCGGTACCTGCACCTGGTGCGCCACCGGGACGACCCGGTCCGCCACCCGGACGGCCTGCGCCACCGGGACGACCTGCGCCGCCGGGAGCCGGACGCTCAGTGCGGTTGGGCATCATGCCCGGAGTAGGCCGGTTTCCACCGGGGCCACCAGCCGGACGCGGAGCACCACCGGGACGGGGTGCACCGGGGCGCGGAGCACCCGGACGGGGACCACCGCTGCCTGCTGCGGGACGGGGTCCGCCTGCACCTGCTGCGGGACGGGGACCACCGGGGCGTTCGCCATCATTGCGGCCACCTGCACGGGGCATGCCCTGCGAGGTTGCAAACGGGTTGTTTCCCGGACGCGGCGGACGTTCGCCGTCGCCACCACGGCCGCGGGGCATGCCCTGGGACGTGGCGAAGGGGTTGTTGCCCGGACGGGGACCGCCGGGACGCGGGGCCTGGCCGCCTTGGCGGGACGGAGCCGGAGTCTCTGCCTTGGGAGCAGGACGGGCACCGGGCTTTGCCGAAAACGGCGTGGATGCAACGGGAGCCGAGGGCGCTGCCGGAGCAGGCGCCGCGGGAGCTGGTGCTGCGGGGGCAGGTGCCGCCGCGGCCGGTGCTGCCGGAGCCGGAGCCTTGGGTGCAGCGGGGCCCGGAGCCGGCGCTGCCGGACGGGATGCTGCGGGAGCAGCCGGAGCCTTGGGGGCGGCTGCAGGTGCGGGGGCAGCTGCCTTTGCAGCGCCTGCACCGGGGTAGGCGTCGCGAAGCTTCTTCACGACGGGGGCCTCAATGGTGGAAGAGGCGGAGCGAACGAATTCGCCCAATTCCTGCAGTTTTGTTACTGCATCTTTGGAAGTAATACCGAGCTCTTTGGCGAGCTCATGTACGCGGACCTTGGCCACATTTCTCCTGTCTCGGTCCGCACCGAGCCAGGCACGAACCGTCTACTTCTTACTGCGGGCCCCTGCCGCTAGCGCGACTGAAAGGCCCATTGCAGAGCGCAACAAAGTTGTCATCGTTACGCACTCATCGCTGGGAACTCATCGGGTTTCCATCAGTTTTCTGACCCGCTTTCAGGTTTGGACGGTTTTCCTGTGGCAGCCGGAGCCTCCACAAGTGGCGCGCCTGACATGAAGTAGCTTTCGACGGCGGTTGTTTCAGCAGCGCCCGCGAGGGCCCTTCCGAAAGCACGCCGCTTGATTGCCAATGCCAAGCACTTTTCGCTGGGATGCAGCCACGCACCCCTGCCGGCCATCCGGCGTCGAACATCGACAAGGACAGTGGACGAACCACCACCTTGGGCGACCAGCCGGACAAGCTCGGACCGGGAGCCTTGCTTCCGGCATCCGATGCACGTACGAACAGGGCCATGGCCGCGTTCAAGCAGTTCAGCCACGACGTGTCCTTACCTGCCTCTGCAAACTTGCGCTGACGACCCACACTGCACATGCAGATAAGGCACGTCAAAGCGCGCGGATACCGGACGTAAGCCCGGTTCCATCTATTCTAGCCCCCCGGCCCCGGACAGCCGAAACCGGCCGCACTGTAAGCGCGGCGCGGTTCCGACGGCCAAGCCGCCGGAACGATCGCTATTCGGTCTTGGCCGGGGCGGCGTCGGACACGATATCGATCCGCCATCCGGTCAGCTTCGCAGCGAGGCGTGCGTTCTGGCCTTCCTTGCCAATCGCCAAGGACAGCTGGTAGTCCGGCACAACTACCCGGGCCGAGCGCGTTGCCTCGTCCGTAATAGTGACCGAATTCACCCGGGACGGTGACAAGGAGTTGGCGATGAAGGTCGCAGGATCCTCGCTGAAGTCCACGATGTCGATCTTTTCGTCGTTGAGCTCAGTCATGACTGCACGGACCCGGGAGCCCATTTCGCCGATGCAGGCGCCCTTGGCGTTGACACCCGGGGTGTTCGCCTTGACGGCAATCTTGGTGCGGTGGCCGGCTTCCCTGGCAAGTGCCACGATCTCGACGGAACGATCCGCGATTTCCGGAACTTCCATTTCGAACAACTTGCGGACCAGGCCCGGGTGCGAACGCGACAACGTAATGGACGGGCCCTTGGCCCCACGGTGGACATCCACCACGAAGGCACGAAGCCTGCTGCCGTGAATGTACTTTTCGCCAGGAACCTGCTCCGGCGGCGGCAACAGGGCCTCCACCGATCCGAGGTTTACCTGGATCATGTGCGGGTTGTTGCCCTGCTGGATCATGCCGGCGACCAGTTCGCCTTCGCGACCCTTGAATTCGCCCAGTACGTTATCGTCCTCAACGTCACGAAGACGCTGCAGGATGATCTGGCGTGCCGTGCTTGCCGCGATCCGGCCGAAACCGGCCGGGGTGTCCTCGAACTCCCCGATCGCCTCGCCGTCATCGTCGATTTCCGTTGCCCAGATGGTCACGTGGCCGCTCTTGCGGTCCAGCTCGGCGCGTGCCTTCTCGAAGGCACCGGGCGTCTTGTGATAGGCCACCAGGAGCGCTTGCTCGATGGTGGGAATCAGGAGGTCCAGCGGGATTTCACGCTCACGCTCCAGGAGTCTCAGTGCGCTCATGTCAATATCCATTAGGCCTCCTCGGAAGGTCCATTGTGTTCGTCTGCCAGCCCGGCCTCGTGGAGGTGGCTGAATTCAATCTCGACTTTTCCGTGGCGGATCCTGTCGAAAGGAATAGTGATGGGGTCGCCCTGTTTGGGCTTCATGCCCTTCTTGACCTCGTGCTCCGGAATGAGGGTCACGCCGGCGTCATCTACTGACGCAATCCGGCCAAGGACGTTCTCACCCTGGATGACGTTGACCCTGACCATGCGGCCGCGCGCCCTGTGCCAGTGGCGCGGTTCCGTCAGAGGACGGCCTACTCCAGGCGAAGAAACTTCGAGGTCGTAGGGACGGCCGTCGTCGTGGGGATCGTTGTCCAGAATATCGGACAACCCACGCGAGACATCTGCGATGGCGTCAAGGCTGACGCCCCCGGTCTCCTCCTGCGGAAGATCCACGACGACGTGGACCGTGCGGTGTGAACCGGCGACGTGGATGGAAACATCCTCGAGGTAGAGCCTGTTGGCAAGGACTGCCGGTTCGAGCAGTGCCTTTAGCCTGCGCTCTTCCGGGTTGTGGATGGTGGCCGTTGAATTCGACTCAGTACGGTCTGTTGAAGTCGTGGCTTCCGAGTCACTCACGTTGCCCGCCGCCTCCCGATAGATGTTGTTGTGACTACTAGCCTAACGATTTTCGGCAGCACATGGTGCACGGCTTTTCCCTTGTCCGCCCGTCCACGTGACACCATGGTGTGTTGTGGACGAGCAGACAAGTGAAAAACGACGATCACCAGCGTGGGGCCGGCTCCTTCTCATTTCCGTGGTTGCGCTGCTCGTTGCGGGCACGGGAATCGTCCTTCTACCGCGGGATTCCGGGACTCCTCCTACAGTTTCGTTCTCCGTATCTGCCCTCGCCGACGCTTCCGCCGATACCAGGAAGCTGCAGGAATCTGCTGCTGGATTGATGGCAGCTGCAGGATCCGGTTCCCAAACGGCCGCCCTGGACGATGCTGTGACATTGCTGACAACACAGTCCCGGGCCCTCCTTCCGCCTTCTCCCGCAGCTTCAATGACAAGCGACAACAAAGACACGGCCACGGAAGCCACGCCTGCCTCGGTCGTGGCCGGCCTGATCGCCAGCGGCCGGCAACGGCTGGACGACGCACGCGAGGCCGACGGCGGGACCGCCCGGTTGCTGGCCGCCGTCGGATCCGCCCAACTTCTCCAGGGCGAAAAACTGGCTGCGGCGTGGCAGGTGCCGGTGCCGTTGCCGACGTCGAGCGGTATCCCGTCTGCCACAACACCTGCTGTAACAACACCGGCTGCGCACCAGTGCCCTTCAGTCAGCCCCACTCCGGATGCAACCGCTGCCACTACCGATGCCGCTCTTGCGGCGACTGTCCGTTCCGAACAGGAAGCCATTTACGTCTACCAGGTGGCGCTGAAGCGATTGGACGCTGGCGCAACTGCCCAAGCCGCCAAGGACCTTGCAGTGCACGAGCGGCTCCTTCAACAAGCAGAAGCCCTGACCCGCCGTAATTGTGGCGACGTCCCCACCCGCGAGGCCGGATACAGGCTGCCGGCACAGTTCGCTGAAGACCCGGCTGCCGGCTTGGGGGCCTTGGAGTCGGACTCCCTGCAGGGATTTGGCGATCTCATCGCGCTTTCGACAGGAGAGACCCGGGACTGGGCTGCCAGCAGCCTGCTGGCCGCCGTCCGCAGGAGCGTGGATTGGGGTGCCACGCTTGCCGCGTTGCCGGGTTTGGAGGTCGACGACGATGACTTGCCTCCGCTGCCGACGCCCACTCCCAGTAGGACGCCCACTCCCAGTAGTGAGTAAATCCCCCACCCCCGGTAGTGAGTAAAGCGGCGCATGGGATAGGCGAGCCTAGCCATGCTGGTCAAGGCGGCCCGCCGGTGCTTGGCTTGAAGCATGGCTTCCGCAGAAACTGCCACCACACATGAGAACGAACCGCATCGTGATGACCTTGCCCATCGGCTGAACTGGCTGCGCGCCGGCGTTTTGGGTGCGAACGACGGCATTGTCTCCGTCGCAGCAATCGTCGTCGGCGTGGCCGGTGCCACGACCAACACCGGCAGCATCCTTGCTGCGGGCACGGCGGGCCTGGTAGGTGGAGCCATTTCCATGGCGTTGGGCGAATATGTATCCGTCAGCAGCCAGAGCGACACGCAGAAGTCGCTCATTGAGAAGGAACGCCGGGAGCTCGCCGAGCAGCCGGAGGAAGAACTCGAAGAGCTCACCTCGATCTACCAGGCGAAGGGGCTCAGCGCGCGTACCGCCCGGACAGTGGCCGAAGAACTGACGAAGCATGATGCCCTTGCCGCCCATCTGTCCGCCGAGCTCAATATCCACGAGGACGACATCGTCAGTCCGTGGAACGCCGCCCTTGCATCGGCAGTGGCGTTCACCCTTGGCGCCGTGCTTCCCATGCTGGCCATCCTGCTCCCTCCCCCGGCGATGCGCGTTCCGCTGACGTTCGTTGCCGTCCTGCTGGCTCTCGCGATCACGGGAGCCGTGGGGGCTTGGATTGGTGGGGCGCCCAGGTTCCGCGCCGCAGCCCGGGTGGTGTTGGGCGGAGCGTTGG
Organism: Arthrobacter sp. StoSoilA2; assembly: GCF_019977195.1. NCBI lineage: Bacteria > Bacillati > Actinomycetota > Actinomycetes > Micrococcales > Micrococcaceae > Arthrobacter > Arthrobacter sp. StoSoilA2. Next base: position 1,730,406 of record NZ_AP024643.1, on the reverse strand, counting down.
CGCTTGCAGCCACGTTCTCGATCGGAAGCCTCTTGGGCGCCAGCGGCGTTTTCTGAGGGTACTGCCGCCGGGCAGAGCTAGGCTGATGGCGTGACCCTTCACGCCATGATTCCGATTCCGGGCGACCTGCACGCCCGATACAACCGCGATTCCGCGGGGCGGGACTGGCTGGCGAGCCTTCCGGGGCTTATCCGTGAGGCTTTGGACCGTTGGCAGTTGTCCGTGGACCTCGCACCCGGTGAAGAGCCGTGGAACGGACACGGAGCCTTGGTTGTGCCCGTTCTCCAGCACAGCAGGCAGGCTGCGCTGAAGATCGCCTATCCGCATGAGGAAGCCCTTGTAGAGCGCCATGCCCTGGCCCTGTGGGGTGGCCACGGAGCTGTCCGGCTCCTGGCTGCCGACGCCGCCAGTTGCTCCATGCTGCTGGAACGCCTTGACGCGTCCCGTTGGCTGCAGGATGCCCCCATGGATGAAGCCCGGCAGGTCTGGGGTGACATCATTCGCGGGCTTTCCATTGCGCCGGATGATCGTCCCGAGTGGCGGGGCTTCGATCACATCGCCGCCACGGCCGAGCGCTGGAGCGACGAAATGCCTTTGGAGTGGGAGCAGCAGGACCGCCCCTTCCCGCGATGGTTACTGGAGGCCGCGTTGGAAGTGTGCCAGACCCGCGGTGCTGTTGGCCGACGATCCGGCAGGGACGTCCTGGTGCATACCGATCTCCACTTCATGAACATCCTCGCCACCTTGGACGCGGACCGTCGAGGCTACCTGGCCATCGATCCCCAGCCGCAGATCGGTGAAGCCGAATTTGCGGTGGCACCTGTTCTGTGGAACCGGATCAAGGATTTGCCGGATCGCGATCCGGGGGCTGCCCTGCGGGAGCGATGCCGGGACTTCAGCCTCGCCGCCGGCCTTGATCCGGAGGTCGCGCGACAATGGAGCATCGCCCGCGAAGTGAACAATGCCCTGTGGTCCGCGGGAAAGCGGGGTCATGAAGGCGATGTGGCCCGTTCCCTATGGGTGGCGAGCACACTGGCGGGCAGGACGCTCGAAGGACTTCCAGCAGCAAGGGATTTGCCCGAGCCCGGGGACGCAGTCAGCTGACGTTGTCGTTCCAGACGTCCACGCCGAGCTTGATGATCAGTGCCGCGACGACGATCAGGAACACGATCCGCACAAAGCTGCTCCCCCTGGCTACAGCTGTGCGGGCGCCAAGGTATCCGCCCGCCATGTTTGCCAGGCCCAGCACCAGGCCCACTCCCCACAACAAGGAGCCGTGGGGGAGGAAGAAAATGAGGGCACCGGCGTTGGTGGCCATGTTGACGATCTTGGCCTTCGCGCTGGCTTCAAGGAACGCGTAGCCCATGGCCGAGACCAAGGCGATCACCAGGAAGGATCCTGTACCGGGCCCGATCAGGCCATCGTAGAAACCGATCACGGCACCGATCAGGCAGGCCACCACATAGTGCTTGTGCCCGTCGTGCCTCAGAGCAGTCAGCTCGCCTGCGCTGGGGCGCAGTGCCGTGAAAATCGCGACGGCGATCAGCGCCAGGACAATGATGGGCTTGAAGACGCTGGCCGGCAACGATGCAGCGAGGATGGCACCGCCAAAGCTCCCCGCCAGCGCAATCACCGCCATGGGTATTGCCGTCTTGAGGTCCGGTCCCACCCGCCGGTAATAGGTAGTGGCACTGGTGGTGGTGCCGAAGATGGAACCCATCTTGTTCGTTGCCAGGGCCTGGACGGGCGTGATGCCGGGCACCAGCAGCAGTGCGGGGAGCTGGATCAGCCCCCCGCCACCTACTACCGCGTCAACCCAGCCGGCTGCGAATCCAGCCACCACAATCAGGATGATGGTGGTGAGCTGGATAGTCTCGAAGCCGGAAATCACCGGTTACGGACAGCGTTGACCACGTAATCCACGGCCTTTTCCACCGAGATGTTCTCGGCTTCACCGCTGCGGCGGTCCTTGATCTCCACAACGCCGTCCACGAGCCCACGTCCGACGGCCAGGATGGTGGGCACTCCGACGAGCTCGGCATCGCCAAACTTGACGCCGGGAGAAACCTTGGGCCGGTCATCAAAGATGACGTCGAGGCCTGCAGCCTCGAGTTCCGCCGATAGCTTCTCTGCGGCTTCGAAAATTTCGTCACCGCGCCCCACAGCCACAACGTGTACGTCGGCAGGGGCCACCGTGCGTGGCCACACGAGGCCGCGGTCGTCATGGTTGGCCTCGGCAAGGGCTGCGACAGCACGGGTGACACCAACACCGTAGGAGCCCATGGTGACAACAACCTGCTTGCCGTTCTGGTCAAGTACCTTCAGGTCCAGCGCCTCTGCGTACTTGCGTCCGAGCTGGAAGATGTGGCCCATTTCGATGCCGCGGGCAGTTTCAAGCGGTCCGGAGCCGTCAGGTGCCGGATCCCCTGCCCGGACGTCTGTGCATTCGATGACGCCGTCCCAGGTGAAGTCGCGGCCCGCTACCAGTCCGAAGACGTGCTTGCCATCAATATTGGCGCCCGTCACCCAGGTTGTGCCGGAGACGACGCGGGGATCCACGAGGTACAGCAGCTTGGAAGATCCTTCCAGGCCCAGAACTGCTTCATCCAGGGATAAACCAGGCCCGATATAGCCCTTGACCAGCCAGGGCAGCTTCTTGAGGTCTTCCTCGTTGGCTGCCTCCAGGCCGATCTCGCCCGCGATGGGAAGGAACGAACCAATGTTGGCTTCCACCCGCTTGAGATCCACGGCGCGGTCACCTGGAACGCCGAGGACGACGATCTGGCGTTCACCGGTGGGCAGCGTCACGGCGAGGACGACGTTCTTCAACGTGTCAGCGGCAGTCCAGGCGCCGCCGTCGGCCTCGCTGCGGGGTGCCAGCTGGTTGGCTGCGTCAACCAGGGTCTCGATGGTGGGGGTGTTCGGTGTGTCCAGAACCTGGGCAGCCGGCGCGTCCGTGAAGTCAATATCCTCAGGGACAACCGTGGTGACTGCTTCGACGTTGGCGTAATAGCCCCCTGCCGAGCGAACAAAGGTGTCCTCGCCGATCTCCGTGGGGAAGAGGAATTCTTCGCTCTTGGAGCCGCCCATGGCCCCTGCCGTGGCAGCAACCGGAATGACTTCCAGACCCAGGCGGTCGAAGATCTTCAGGTAGGCAGCACGGTGGGCGGCGTAACTTGCGTCCAAGCCGGCGTCGTCAACGTCGAACGAGTAGGAGTCCTTCATGATGAACTCGCGGCCACGGAGGAGGCCTGCGCGGGGTCGCGCTTCATCGCGGTACTTGTTCTGGATCTGGTACAGGCTCAACGGCAGGTCCTTGTACGAGGAGTACAGGTCCTTGACCAGGAGGGTGAACATTTCCTCGTGCGTCGGAGCCAGGAGGTAATCGGCGCCCTTGCGGTCCTGAAGCCTGAACAGGCCCTCTCCGTACTCCGTCCAGCGGTTGGTGGCCTCGTAGGGCTCGCGCGGGAGCAGTGCCGGGAAGTGGACTTCCTGCGCGCCAATGGCGGACATTTCCTGCCGGATGATTTCCTCCACCTTGCGCAGGACGCTGAGTCCCAGCGGCAGCCACGTGTAGATGCCCGGCGCGGCACGGCGGATGTAACCGGCCCGGACCAGGAGCTTGTGGCTGGCGACCTCGGCGTCGACGGGATCTTCACGCAGGGTGCGCAGGAACAACTGGGAAAGGCGAAGGACCACGGGTACGTATCCGTTTCTATGGCAGATGTGGCAAAAACAACTGTCTACTAATCTACCGGCTGCCAGCGCGCCGCTCCGCACAGTGCTGCTTCGCACGGAACGGCCAGCACAGAGAAGAGCCACGCCGTCGCGTCTGGAAGCCCCTGGCCAAAGATCGGCTGGTCATCCTGCGATGGCGTGGCTCAGCGGCCGGCCGGCCGCAGACTCTGTCCGGGGACTAGCCCCCCGTTCCCTCCAGCGGAACGGGATCGCCTGCGACTGGGAAGCATTGGTGACTGCCGAGCTCACGGATGGTGCGGCTGCCGGAAGCAGCCTTCAAGGTCTTTGCCATAATTCCCCCTGTAACCACCCGTGCCCCATCGACACGGCTTGGGAAAAACCTATGTGATAGCGGACACGTTTTCAAGGATTTTGATGGCAAAGGCCTATTGACCGCACCGTTGACCCGACTTAGCGTTAATTCATCACTTGGTGAATTACTCGGTGGGGCCGGAGGCAGCCATGTCACAAGCAGCAATAGAAGCTACCGACCTGCACATCTCCCGGGGCCGGACAAGAATTTTGCGGGGCCTGGACTTCGCCGTGGGCAGCGGGCGCATCACGGGACTGCTCGGCCCGTCAGGTAGCGGCAAGACAACACTCATGCGCGGCATTGTGGGCGTCCAGCGAATCACGCGCGGATCCATCAGCGTTCTCGGCCGCCCCGCGGGCAGCGCACCGTTAAGGCACGACGTCGGGTATGTCACCCAAGGCGCCAGCGTCTACGCGGACCTCAGTGTCGAAGCCAACGTCAGGTACTTCGGTGCCATGCACAAGGCAACGGCGACGGACGTAGCGGAGTCGATTGCCGCCGTCGGGCTCGAATCGTTTGCAAAGCAGAAAGCCGGGAACCTCTCGGGCGGTGAGTTCAGCCGCGTGTCCCTCGCATGCGCGCTGGTGGCACACCCCAAGCTGCTGGTCCTGGACGAACCGACAGTGGGCCTGGATCCGGTACTGCGTGCGGAGTTGTGGGAGCGGTTCGTTGACATGGCAGCTGGCGGAACAACGCTTTTGGTTTCCAGCCATGTTATGGAGGAAGCGTCGCATTGTTCCTCGTTGCTGCTTCTGCGGGACGGCCTGCTGCTGGCGCAGCTCACACCGGCCGAGCTTGCCAGGCGGGGACGCAGCAATGACCTTGAGCGCGCGTTCCTGAACATGATCAAAGACGCCGAACGTGGTCCGGACAGCGGTCAGCCAGCAAAGAAGAGCCAGGTGGCATCATGAATCTTCGGATGACCTTTGCCACCACAGCCCGGGTCCTTGGTCAACTGCGGCACGATCACCGCAGCGTGGCGCTCATTATGGTGGTCCCGGCGCTGCTGCTCACCGCCGTCTACTACCTTTTCGAGAACGAAACACTGCCCCCGGGCTTTCCACGCACCTTCGACCGCGTCGGCCTGATGATGCTGGCGATCTTCCCGTTCGTCGTCATGTTTCTGGTCACGTCCATCACCATGCTGCGGGAACGAACCTCCGGGACCCTGGAACGACTCCTCACCACACCCATCCATAAAGCAGACCTCTTGTTCGGCTACGCCATTGCGTTCTCCATCATGGCCGCGTTGCAGTCCCTGGTGGCGACGGCAGTTGCATATTGGATCTTCAATCTCGACATCAAGGGAAGTCCCGGGTTCGTCGTGATGATCGCGGTGATCAACGCTGTCCTTGGAGTGGCCTTGGGGCTGCTGTGTTCAGCCTTTGCACGCACCGAGTTCCAGGCTGTCCAGTTCATGCCTGTAGTGGTGGTGCCGCAGATCCTGCTCTGCGGACTGTTCGTTGCCCGGGAGCAGATGAACGACGTCCTCGAGGCCATCTCCGGCGTCCTTCCCCTGACGTTTTCTGTTGATGCCCTTCAGGAGATCGCAGGAAACATCGATGCGACTGACGCCCTGTGGCAGGACACCCTGGTGATGGGCGGAATCGTGGTGGGAGTCCTTGTCCTTGCCTCGTTGACGCTGAGGCGGCAGACCTCATGAGCCTGGAACCCCTGCGCCGCGGCCGTCGAAGCGGAAGCGACCATTCGCGCGAAGCCATTCTGGTGGCGGCCCGGAAGTTGTTCGCAGAGCAAGGGTTCGACGGCACGAGTCTTCGCCAGGTGGCGCGGGAAGCCTCAGTGGATCCGGCCATGGTCCATCACTTCTTCAAAGGCAAAGACGAATTGTTCGCCTCCAGCGTGGAGTTGCCTGCCGATCCTGAACAGGTCCTGGCAGGCGTTGAAACCCTGGAACCGGAGGCGAGGGCAGAAGCGCTTGTCCGTGCGGTTGTCCGGTTGTGGGAGGGCCCGGCGCAACCCGGCTTGGTGGCATTCGTTCGGGGCACCATCGGATCGAAGGCCAAAACGGCACTGCTGCGGGAGACCGTGAGCCGGACCATCCTGTCCCGGGTCATGGTGGGCGTGCAAGGCCCCGCTGAGGAAGTCCGCCTGCGTGGCAATCTGGTGGCCACACAGGTGGTGGGACTGATGCTGCTCCGCTACGTGATCCGGCTCGAACCCCTGGCGAGTGCAGACCAGGAGGAAGTAGTGAGCCTGGTGGCACCGACCATCCAGCGGTATCTCACCGGAAACCTGAACCCGCCCAAGTAAGTAGCAGCTGATGCCGTTTAGAGACGGCAAAACGGCATCAGCTGCTACTTGGATTGCCTGCTAAAACAAGACCGTTGCGAATGTACCGACTTGCTCGAAGCCGACTCTTTCGTAGGTGGCGCGCGCTTTGGCGTTGTAGTCATTGACGTACAGGCTCGTTACCGGCGCAAAGGTACGTGAGAGATTTACGACGGCGGCCATGTAGCCGGCGCTCTGGTGGTGTCCACGCATGTCCGGATTCATCCATACGCCCTGGACCTGGGTGACGTCCTGGGTAACTGCACCCAACTCTGCCTTGAAGACAACTGTCCCGGCAGCGTCGATGTGGACCAGGGAATGCCCTTGGCGGATGAGCCCCGCAACGCGCCTGCTGTAGAAGTCCTGGCCTCCCAGGAAGGGCGAATAGCCAACTTCTTCTTCGAACATGGCGGCGCAGGCAGGCAGAATGCGTTCGAAGTCCGCCATCGTGCCGAAGGTCAGCAACGGATTGGCTTCGATGGCCGGGCCACCGGAAATGGTCAAGAGGGGCTGCCTGGAACGGACTTCGTGCGCGAAGTGGCCCAACTGCTCAAAGCGGGAGTAAAGCGCCAGCACTGTTTCCGCCGGCCCGAAGATGGAGGCGTACCGCCTGCCGGACTGGTGGGCCGCCGTAGCCACATATCCGGTCAGCCCGGGGTCGAGTTGCACCGGGACCAGATTGGCCCCGGCCCAACAGGCTCCAAGGAGGGTGTCGTCGTCGAACACGCCAAAGACGCTGGCGCCGCCGCTGGTGGGCGCTGCCGTACCTACGCTGTCCAGATGCGCCAGGATGAAGACGTTGGCAACGGGATCTTCGCTCGCAAGCGCGCGAAGGGCCAAGGTGTCGGCACTGCCGAGCACCCTGACCCCCAGGCCTGTCTCGTTACGAGACGCTAACCACGGGGCTACCCTTGACAGCATCTTCGCCATCGGCCTCCCCCATCTCTTCAGCGATACGCATGGCCTCTTCGATCAGTGTCTCAACAATTTCGCTTTCAGGCACTGTCTTGATGACTTCGCCCTTCACGAAAATCTGGCCTTTACCGTTTCCGGAGGCCACACCGAGGTCCGCTTCGCGGGCTTCGCCCGGACCGTTGACTACACAACCCATGACAGCAACGCGGAGAGGGATTTCCATCCCCTCAAGGCCGGCGGTTACTTGCTCAGCCAGCGTGTACACGTCCACCTGGGCGCGGCCACAGGACGGGCAGGACACAATCTCAAGCTTGCGTGGACGCAGGTTCAATGACTGCAGGATCTGGTTGCCAACCTTGATTTCCTCCACGGGTGGCGCCGAGAGGGAAACGCGGATAGTGTCGCCGATGCCTCGGGACAGCAGTGCCCCGAAAGCAGTTGCGGACTTGATGGTTCCCTGGAAGGCCGGACCCGCTTCAGTCACGCCAAGGTGCAGGGGCCAGTCGCCCTTTTCGGCGAGCATCTCGTAGGCGGCCACCATGATCACGGGGTCGTTGTGCTTCACGGAGATCTTGAAGTCGTGGAACCCGTGCTCCTCGAAGAGCGAGGCTTCCCAGACCGCAGACTCCACCAGCGCTTCAGGGGTGGCCTTGCCGTACTTCTTCATGATGCCCGGTTCCAGGGAGCCGGCGTTGACGCCAATGCGGATGGACGTCCCATGGTCTTTCGCGGCTGCGGCGATTTCCTTGACCTGGTCATCGAACTTCCGGATATTGCCGGGGTTCACACGGACCGCTGCGCATCCCGCTTCAATGGCCGCGAAAACATACTTCGGCTGGAAGTGGATATCGGCAATCACGGGGATCTGGGATTTGCGGGCAATGATCGGCAACGCCTCGGCGTCGTCGGCTGACGGACAGGCAACACGGACGATGTCGCAGCCCGAGGCCGTCAGTTCAGCGATCTGTTGAAGCGTGGCGTTGATATCCGTGGTGGGCGTCGTAGTCATGGACTGCACGCTGATGGGTGAATCAGAACCAACGCCAACGGACCCAACCTTGATCTGCCGCGTCTTGCGGCGAGGGGCAAGGACGGGGGGTGGGGCTGCTGGCATTCCCAGGCTGACCGAGGTCACGTGGACTCCTTGGGTTTGGGGTGGATCGTTGTGGTGGAGGACGCGGGAGCTAGGATGCGTGGGCAGCCAGGACGCCGATAATGGGGTCCCATTCCGTGGTGCGGATGCCGGCTATGACTCCGGCTTCGGCGAACGGATCCTGCTTCAGGAGGTCGTTGAGTTCGGCTTCATCAGCCGACTTGAAGATGAGCAGGGCGCCGGCGCCGTCACCGTAGGGGCCGCTGGCAAGCAGGGTGCCGTCTTCTGCGAGGTCGCCGAGCCAGGCGCGGTGCGCCGGGCGGGCTTCGTCGCGGAGGGCGCCGGATTCGGCGACGTATACATACTCAACAGCGAAAACAGTCATGGAGCTAGCCTATCCCGCCGCGTCCGATGATCCGCCATCCATTCCAGCCCACTGAGTGGTCCCTGCGGGAATCTCAGCCAAAGATATTCACTGGCTTGACGATGTCCGCGTAAATCAGCAGGGCTCCCATGGCCATCAGCAGCGCGGCCACCACATACGTGGCAGGAAGCAGCTTTGCGATATCGAAAGCACCCGGATCCGGCTTTCCCCTCAGCCTGGCCACCTGGCGCCGGGCCCCCTCATACAGCGCACCCGCCACGTGGCCGCCGTCGAGAGGCAGCAGGGGTACAAGGTTGAAGATGGCCAGCGCGAAGTTCAGGCCCGCAAGCAGCCCTACCAACGTTCCAATGCGCGCCTGGAGGGGGACCTCTTCCATCGCAGCGACCTCGCCGGCCACACGGCCGACGCCAACCACACTGATGGGGCCGTTGGGATCCCGGGGTTCCTCGCTGAAGGCGGCCTTTGCCACACCAACCACACGGGCGGGCAGGTTAAGGATCACTCCGGATATCTGCTTGATGTTCTCCCCCGCCATGGGAAGAACCGACGACGCCGGCTGGGGAACCAAGGCGCTCTGCGGGCCGATTCCCAGGAAGCCCACCTCCTGGTACTTCAGCGTGCCGTTGGCGTCCTGCTCCTGGCGTCCATCGGCACCCACAACCGGCCGCGAGGACAAAACCGGAGTAACTGTGGTGGAAACTTCCGAGCCGTTGCGCTCGACGGTGACGGGTACTGCTTTGCCGGCGGAGGCCCGGATCCAGCCGGTGAGTTCATCCCAGCTGGTGACAGCCTTGCCGTCGAAAGTCTTGACGACGTCGTTCGGCTGCAGCCCGGCAGCCGCAGCAGGTGTTGGCTTGCAGTCCGCCGAGTCCGGGTCCACCGTTTTCCCCGCAGCCACCTGGCACTTTGAGACGTCCGCGATGGTTGTGGTGGGCGTGGCAACGCCAAAACCCATGAGCAGGATGGCAAGGAGAACCAAACCGATCAGCATGTTCATGGCCGGACCGCCGAGCATGACGATGATCTTCTTCCAGACCGGAAGCTTGTAAAAGACCCTGCCTTCGTCCCCGGGGCCAACTTCTTCGTGGGCGACGGAACGGGCTTCGCTGGCAAGCGTCTGGAACATGCCCGTGCTGGAGGGACGTACCCCGCCATCTTCTTTGTTGGGCGGGTACATGCCGATCATGGCCACATAGCCGCCCAAAGGAAGGGCCTTGAAGCCGTACTCCGTTTCGCCCTTCTTCCTGGACCACAAGGTGGGCCCGAAACCAATCATGTACTTGGTCACGCGCACCTTAAAGAGCTTCGCGGGGACCAGGTGGCCAACCTCATGCAAAGCGATGGACACTGCGACGCCAATGGCGACGAAGACGACTCCGAGGATGAAAAGAAGGACGGGACTCATGCCGACGGGACTGCTTCCATAGGGGTTTCTTTACCGGTATCTCTGCTATACGGAGCTGTTGGCTAAACGATCATGGGTGCGCGTGCGTGCCCAGCTCTCAGCATCCAGCACGGACTCCACCGTAAGCTCCGAAGAACCTGAATGTTCGCTGAGGACGGACTCCACTGTGTCCACGATGTCCGTGAAGCGGATGCGGCCGGCGTGGAAAGCCTCCACGGCTTCCTCGTTGGCCGCGTTGAAGACGGCAGGATAGGTGCTGCCCTGCTTCGCGGCCTCCTTGGCGAGCTCCACGGCCGGAAACGCAACTGAGTCCAGTGGTTCGAACGTCCAACTTGTGGCTTGGGTCCAGTCGCATGGCTGTGCTGCCCGTGGAACCCTCCCGGGCCAGCCCAGGCCCAAGGCAATGGGAAGCCGCATGTCAGGCGGCGACGCCTGGGCGATGATGGACCCATCCACGAACTGGACCATCGAGTGGACCACCGACTGCGGATGGACCACGACGTCGATCCTGTCCAGGGGTACGTCGAAGAGCAGATGTGCCTCGATCACTTCAAGGCCCTTGTTGACCAGGCTCGCAGAGTTGGTGGTGACCATGAGGCCCATATCCCATGTTGGATGCGCCAGGGCCTCAGCGGGTGTGACATCGTGCAGCTGCTCACGGCTGCGGCCACGGAAGGGTCCGCCGGACGCCGTGAGAATCAACTTCTCGACCTCCTGCTCGGTACCCGAACGCAGGCACTGGGCGATGGCCGAATGTTCGGAATCGACAGGCACAATCTGGCCGGGTCCGGCAGCTGCTTTTACCAGGGCACCACCGACAATCAGCGACTCTTTATTGGCGAGCGCCAAGGTGGCACCGGATGCCAGCGCGGCCAGGGTTGGCGCAAGGCCAATGGAACCGGTGATGCCGTTGAGAACGACGTCGCATTCCACTTCTGCGATGCGGGTGGACGCGTCGGGTCCAACGAAAATTTCCGGTGCAAAGTTGCGCAGGCCGCTTCGGGCAGCGGCGGCGTCAATCAGGTTCTGCAATGCTTCGGGATCGCCCTGGGCAATGCCGATTGCCTGCGCCCGCGTGTGCACAGCTTGATGGGCAAGCAATTCCAGGTTCCCGCCGCCGGCGCTCAGTGCCACAACTTCGAAAAGGTGCGGGGCGCCGTCGACGACGTCAATCGCCTGTGTGCCGATGGAACCGGTGGACCCGAGGATGACGATCTTGCGCGGCTGCATTGCTTAAGTATCCCAGCACGTGCAGAAGGCTGCGAACGGAGCATCGGGCTAAGTGGAAAACCCTGCTTGACCACTTCTTTCCCGCGCGTAACGTGGAATTGTGGAGTGGCTGGCCTGGTTTGACGCGCAGGACTGGTTTGACGCGCAGGACTACGAATTTGCGCGCCAGGTATTGCAACGCGGAACTGCCGCCCTTTATCTGGTTGCGTTCCTCTCCACCATGAACCAGTTTCCTGCACTCCTTGGCGAGCACGGCCTGCTTCCCGTCCCGTCGTTCCTTGACATGGCACGCCGTCTGGCCCGGCCCACTCTCTTCTCGTGGCGGTACTCGGATGCCCTGCTGCGTGCTGTCTGTTGGGTGGGAATTGCCGTGTCGGCCTTGCTGGTGTTGGGCCTGCCGCAGCTGGGACCGCCGTGGCTGCCGATGCTGGCGTTCCTCACCCTCTGGTTCCTGTACATGTCGATCGTGAATGTGGGCCAGACGTTCTACGGCTTTGGTTGGGAGATCCTGCTGCTGGAGGCCGGTTTCACCGTAGCTTTCCTTGGCTCGGACCAGGTTCCACCGCCCACCACCATCCTGGTCCTGATTGTTTGGCTGGTGTTCCGGCTTGAGTTCGGCGCGGGAATGATCAAAATCAGGGGCGGTCGAGAGTGGCGCGACCTGACCGCGATGCTCTACCACCACGAGACGCAGCCGATGCCCGGGCCGCTGAGCCGGCAGTTCCATCTCCTCCCCCGCCCCCTGCACAAAGTGGAAGTGGTGGGGAACCACTTCGCGCAGTTGGTGGTTCCGTTCTTCCTGTTCGCGCCGCAACCGCTGGCCAGTATCGCGGCAGGAATCATCGTCGTGACGCAGCTTTGGTTGGTGGGCAGCGGCAATTTTGCCTGGCTGAACTGGATGGCAATCGTCCTTGCCTTCGCTGCAGTGAGTGATCCGGTGGCGCATGGGGTTCTTCCCGTCATCCCGCTCGAGTGGCATGCAGGTGCCGAAACCCCGGCGTGGTGGTTCGTCGTCGTACTTGCCGTGACGGTCCTGTTGCTGGTCCTCAGCTACCGGCCGCTTCTGAACCTGTTCTCGCGCCATCAACTCATGAATGCGAGCTTCAACCGCTGGCGCCTGGTGAATGCCTATGGTGCGTTCGGTACGGTGACGAAGCAGCGGATCGAGATCGTCGTCGAAGGCACCATGGCTGAAGAGCCCGATGCAGCTGACGAGCAGTGGCTGGAGTACGGCTTCAAAGGCAAACCCGGGGACGTGCGCCGCATCCCGCGGCAGTGGGCGCCATACCACCTCAGGCTTGATTGGCTCATGTGGTTCCTGCCCCTGCGGACCGTCCACGAAGGGTGGTTCTACGCCTTCCTGGAGAAGCTGTTGGAGGCAGACAAGCCCACGCTTGGGCTGCTTCGCCATGACCCGTTCGACGGCGAACGCCCGCGTTGGGTGCGTGCACGCAGCTATCTTTACCGTTTCGCCAGCCGTGCGGAGTTCCGTGAGACGGGTGGGCGTTGGGTGCGGGTGCTCCTGTATGACGCCATTCCGCCGGTCTCCCTTACGCCTCGACGGCGGCGGCTCCTTTAGTGTTGTCTGGCCTGGGATGCGGGCACGGCGGGTTTGGCCTGAGCGGATTTGGCGTGGGACGCGGGCGGTGGTGCTGTGGACTCACGGACCACCAGGTGCGTTGCCAGCTCCACGCGGCGGGAGTCGATGTCCTCGCCACGGACCTGGCGCAGGATGAACCGCAGGGCAGAGCGGCCCATCTCCTGCAATGGCTGTGACACGGACGTCAGGGGTGGAACGGATTCTTCCGCCTGGTGTGTGCCGTCGAAACCGACGAGGCTCATGTCCTCCGGGATCCGGATGTTCTGCCTTCGCGCTTCTGCCAGGACACCCAGCGCGATGCTGTCACTTCCAGCGAATACTGCCGTGGGCGGATCCTCAAGTGCAAGCAGGGCCTTCATGCCCCGCACACCGTTCTCGGGCCGGAACGGGCCGGAGGAGACATAGTCGTCGTCCACGGCAATGCCCTCTGCCATGAGTGCCGCCATATAGCCGTGGAGCCGCGCCTGGCTGCATTCAGCCGTGGCAGGTCCGCCTATATAGGCGATTTTGCGGTGTCCCAACCCGAGCAGGTGGGTAGCCGCGGCCTTGCCTCCGGCCCAGTTGCTTGCGCCAACGCTGAAGACGTCTGCCGGCGGCGGGTTGAGGGGGTCCACCACCACGATGGGGATCCGGCGGCGTTGGAACGCTTCCAACTGCGCGGAGCCAAAGGCGGAAGTGACCACGATCATTCCGCTGCGGCCTTCGTCGATAATGCGTTGGGCCCGCTCCTCGGGTCCCAAGGGTGACGCTGTTTGCCTGCTGGTCACCGAGAGGATGACCTCCATGTCCGAGACCGCCGCATGCTCCATCACCCCGTTGAGGACTTCCACGGAGTAGGCCGAGTTCAGGGAGTCGAAAACCACTTCAACTGACTGCCGGAGCGGAAGGCTTTTGCGTTGGAGGGGCGATTTGTATCCGGTTCGTTGCAAGGCCTCAAGCACGCGCGCCCGGGTTTCCTCGGCCACGTCCTCCCTGCCGTTCACCACCTTGGAAACCGTAGGCGCTGAAACCCCCACCTCTTTGGCCACGGCAGCCAATGTGAGTTTGAGCGGACGTTGCTCGCGTTTCATAGTCCCCCTGCTTTCGAAATATTTCGGCTTGGTTCGAGTATGCGGGATGCCCGCGGAAAGCTCAACACCGCCGCAACAGCAGGCGACTCCTCGCAGAAGTAAGCCTTGACGTGTGATCGAATGCACTTTAGTTTAGACCGTGACCTAAACAGCATTCGCGAAATATTTCGGTATTTTTCGAGACACGGTCACTCCTTTGGGAGATGGGCACGCAGTGCCCAACGAGGCGACTACACATGGAGAAGCAATGAAGCAGTTCCAATCATCACGGCGTTCTTTTCTGGCTCTGGCGGCAGTTACACCATTCGCAGTCATGGCAACCAGTGCCTGCGGTACGTCCGGACCGGGCAGCGCGAGCGGAGGAGGAGCCAGCATGTGGTTCCTCTCCGGTGAGCCGAACCAGACCACCATCCAGAAGGCCGTCGATGCTTTTGGTTCGTCGAATCCCGACAACAAGATTGCTGTGACGTACTTCCAGAACGATGCTTACAAGACGAAGATCAAAACCGCGATCGGCGCCGGCCAGGCCCCAACCATTGTTTATGGATGGGGCGGCGGAACGTTGAAGACCTACGCCGAGGCCAACCAGGTGGAAGACCTGACCAGCTGGTTCGAGGCCAACCCGGACCTGAAAAACAAGTTCTTCCCCGCTTCGTTCGGTGCAGCCACCGTCAACGGCAAGATCTACGCCCTCCCCAACCAGTACGTGGCCCCTGTTGTCCTGTTCTACAACAAAGAGCTCTTTGAAAAGGCCGGGGTGCAGCCACCCAAGACCTGGGATGACGTCATGTCATTGGTCAAGACCTTCAACGACATGGGCGTAGCCCCGTTCTCCTTGGGCGGTCAATCCCGCTGGACCTCGATGATGTGGCTGGAATACCTGCTGGACCGCATCGGAGGGGCCGAGGTGTTCAAGGCAATCTTCGAAGGCAAGCCCAACGCCTGGATGGATCCGGCCGTGATCGAAACGGGAACCAGGATCCAGGAACTGGTATCCGCCGACGGCTTCATCAAGGGCTTCTCCTCCATCACGGCAGATTCGAAGGCAGACCAGGCGCTGTTGTTCACCGGCAAAGCCGCCATGTTGCTTCAAGGTTCCTGGGTCTACGGACCTATGAAGAAGGAAGGCCAGAACTTCGTCCAGAACGGAAAACTGGGCTTCGTCACCTTCCCGACAATCCCGGGAGGCAAGGGAGATCCTAAGAATGGCGTAGGCAACCCTGCCCAGTACATGTCGATTTCGGCCAAGGCCACCGACAAAGAAAAGGAAACGGCCAAGAAGTTCTTCAAGGACGGCATCATGACGGATACGGTCATCGACGCCTACATCAATTCCGGATCGGTCCCGATCGTCAACGGAATTGAAGACAAGCTCGCAACGTCGCCGGACAAGGACTTCCTGAACTTCGTCTACGACATGGCCAAGAATGCCCCGAACTTCCAGCAGTCCTGGGATCAAGCCCTGAGCCCGACTGCGGCCGAGGCCCTGCTCAACAACATCGACCAACTGTTCCTCAAGTCGATCACGCCACAGCAGTTCGCCGAGAACATGAATGCCACCCTGGGCAAATGAGTTCAACAACCACTCACAGGGCTGCCACTGGATCGCGGAAAGTCGAGCAGGCCGGGCAGCAAAAATCTGCACTTGCCTGGCTGACAGTGCCGGCTTTGATCTTCTTCGTGGTGTTTGCGCTCGTGCCGCTGGTAGGTGTCCTGGTGCTGAGCTTCGCCAACTGGGACGGCATCGGCGCCATCGGAGCGGCCGGCCTGGAGAACTGGTCCTCAGTACTCACCGACCCTGGACTGTACAACGCATTGGGCCTGACTTTCCTGATCATGATTGTCTCCTGGCTGGTTCAGACTCCCATCAGCCTTCTCCTGGGAGTCTTCACGGCAGGTACACAGCGTTACAGGGCTGCCTTGGCAGTGTTGTACTTCTTGCCGCTTCTCCTCTCCTCCGCGGCAGTTGCCATCGCATACAAGGCACTGTTGGACCCTAACTTTGGCCTGGCCATGGGACTGGGATTGCCCATCCTGGCCCAGGACTGGCTGGGCGTCCCGCAGTTGGCATTGGGCCTGGTCATCTTCGTGATCGCCTGGCAGTTCGTGCCCTTCCACACACTCATCTATCAAGGTGGCGTGCGGCAAATCCCCAAATCCTTGTACGAGGCAGCTCAGATCGATGGTGCGGGAATCATTAAGCAGTTCTTCCACATCACGCTTCCGCAGCTGAAATACACCATCATCACCTCGTCCACCCTGATGGTCGTAGGATCGCTGACGTACTTCGACCTCATCTTCGTCCTCACCGGTGGCGGGCCTGGTAATTCCACCCGCATCCTGGCCTTGGACATGTACTTGCGCGGCTTCCGGGCCAACCTGATGGGCCCGGCAAGTGTCATCGCCGTCATCCTCGTCGTTATAGGCCTTGTCCTTGCCTTGTTCCTCCAGCGCCTTGGAGGCAAGGACAAGCAGGGCAGCCAATTGGAAGGTTTGTAAGGTGAGCACTGTCCTTCAAAGCGATTCGAAAACCGCTCCGGCCACTCCCCCGGGCCATTCCATGAAGGCCAAGCAGAGCCTTGGTTCACGGGTCAGGCGGCTGAACATTCCCGGCGGCCTCGGCGGTTGGATATGGCTGGCCATCATCATTGTGCCGATCTATTACATCGTCATCACCAGCCTGAAGACCTCCGAAGGGTACTTTGGGCAGAATCCGCTGGCCCTCCCGACGGCTCCTACGTTGGAGAACTACCAACTGGTTCTCGAGGCGAACTTCACGACGTACTTCATGAACAGCGTGATCGTCACACTTGGCTCCGTGATCCCCACGGTGTTGATCTCCTTCATGGCTGCCTTCGCGATCGTTCGTGGTCGCGGCCGGTACCTGAAGTTTGTCAACGGCATGTTCCTGATGGGCTTGGCGATTCCGCTCCAGGCGACCATCATTCCGATTTACCTGATGATCATCCGGCTGAATCTGTATGACAGCCTCCTTGCCATCATGCTTCCCTCCGTAGCGTTCGCCATTCCGTTGACGGTCCTGATCCTGTCCAACTTCATCCGCGATGTGCCGAACGAATTGTTCGAATCAATGCGCCTGGACGGCTGCAGTGATTGGCAGACGATGTGGAGGTTGGCGCTGCCCTTGACCCGCCCGGCGATAGTAACCGTGGCAATTTACAACGGCTTGCATGTCTGGAACGGATTCCTGCTGCCCTTGGTGCTCACCCAAAGCCCCGGACTCCGTGTCCTCCCCTTGGGACTGTGGACTTTCCAAGGCGAGTTCAGCGTCAACATCCCCGCCGTACTGGCCTCTGTCGTCCTGAGCACCCTGCCAATCCTGGTGATTTACGTCCTTGGACGCCGTCAGCTGGTCAGTGGCCTGACCGCAGGCTTCAGCAAGTAGCCAGGTGCGAATTCAGACAAGAAAGGACTTTCACATGTCAGAACCGAAACCCCTGCGCGTAGGCATGGTGGGCTACTCCTTCATGGGTGCCGCCCACTCCCACGCTTGGCGCACTGCTCCGCGGTTCTTCGACCTTCCGCTCGCCCCGGAATTGGCTGCCGTCGCCGGCCGCAACGAAGAAGGCGTCAATGCTGCGGCACGCAAGTACGGTTGGGATTCCGTGGAAACCGACTGGCGCCGGCTGATCGAGCGCGATGACATTGACCTCATCGATATCTGCACCCCCGGAAACACGCACGCCGAGATCGCCATCGCCGCCTTGGAAGCGGGCAAGCACGTTCTCTGCGAAAAGCCACTGGCCAATTCAGTGGAAGAGGCGGAGAAAATGACAGCCGTCGCCCAGGCGGCAGCACAGCGCGGCGTGCTGTCCATGTGCGGCTTCAGCTACCGCCGCACTCCCGCTTTGGCGTTGGCAAAGCGGATGGTGGAGGAAGGGCGCCTGGGCGATATCCGCCACGTCCGGGCGCAATACCTGCAGGACTGGCTCAGTGACGCCGATGCGCCGCTCACGTGGCGCCTGGACAAGTCCAAGTCCGGCTCCGGTTCCCTTGGCGATATCGGTGCCCACAGCATTGACGCCGCGCAGTGGATCACGGGTTCCACAATCACCGGGGTCTCGGCGCTGCTGGAAACCTTCGTGAAGGAACGGCCTGTGGGCGGTGACTTCGTGGGCCTCGGTGGCCGCGGCGGTTCGGACGCTCCCAAGGGCCCGGTCACGGTGGACGACGCCGCGCTGTTCACCGCCCGTTTTGCCGGAAAGCACGACGACGGCGCTGCCGCCACCACCGCCACGGAAGGCACCGCCGTCGGGACTCCTTCCGGCACTGGTTCCAGCGCTGTGGCAGGGCCCATCGGCATCTTCGAAGCCACTCGCTTTGCCCTGGGCCGCAAGAACGCCATGCGCCTGGAGCTCAACGGGACCAAGGGCTCGCTGGCTTTCGACTTCGAGGACATGAACTCGCTACAGGTCTACGATTCGGCGCTGGAACCTGACGCCGGATTCCGGAAGATCATCGTCACCGAACCGTCCCATCCGTACACAGGCAATTGGTGGCCCACCGGGCACGGTCTTGGCTACGAGCACGGATTCACCCACCAGGTGGTGGACCTGGTGAATGCCATCGGCGCTGGGGAGCAGCCCTCGCCGTCGTTCTCTGATGCCTTGCAGGTTCAAAAGGTGCTGGCCGCCGTTGAGGCGAGCGCGGGCAACGCGAGCCGCTGGCAGAACGTCTGAGAGGAACCAACATGACCCGACCCATCACCCTTTTTACCGGCCAGTGGGCCGACCTGCCGTTTGAGGAAGTAGCGCGCCTGGCTGGCGAATGGGGCTTTGACGGCCTGGAGATAGCCTGCTGGGGCGATCATCTGGACCCGCAGCGCATCGTCGAGGACGACGCGTATCTTCAAGGCAGGCTGGACATCCTGGAGAAGCACCACCTATCGGTCCACGCGATCGCCAACCACCTCACCGGGCAGGCAGTTTGCGATGACCCCATCGATGAACGTCACCGGGACATCCTGGCACCGGACGTGTGGGGCGACGGCGATCCTGAGGGCGTCCGCCAGCGTGCTGCTGAAGCCATGAAGACCACTGCGCTTGCGGCGGCAAAGCTTGGCGTCAAGACCGTCACGGGGTTCACGGGCTCGTCCATCTGGAAGTGCGTCGCAATGTTCCCGCCGGCTTCCGAAGCCATGATCGAGCGCGGCTACCAGGACTTCGCAGACCGTTGGAATCCCATCCTGGATGTCTTTGACGAGGTAGGAGTCCGATTTGCCTTGGAAGTCCATCCTTCGGAGATCGCCTACGACTACTGGACCGCCAAACGCACCCTTGAGGCCATCGGGCACCGGGAGAACTTCGGCCTGAACTTCGACCCCTCCCACTTCATCTGGCAGGACCTTGACCCCGTGATGTTCCTCCAGGACTTCGCGGACAAGATCTTCCACGTGCATGTCAAGGAATCCGTACGCCAACTCAACGGACGCAATGGCCGCCTTGGATCCCACCTGCCGTGGGCGGATCCCCGCCGCGGCTGGGACTTCGTCACCGCAGGCCATGGCGACGTGAACTGGGAACCCATTTTCCGCATGCTCAACTCGATCGGGTACGCCGGGCCCACCAGCATCGAATGGGAAGACGCCGGAATGGACCGGCTGATCGGCGCTCCGGAAGCGTTGGACATGGTCCGCCGGTTGGCTGCCATCCGTCCCCCGGCTGCGGCTTTCGATGCCGCCTTCGCTGCCCGCTGAACCCGCTTACGAACACTCAACAGACTCACCCGGACGTTTAAGAATACAAAGGAAAACATGACAACCAAGAGTAAGACCGCACTTGTGGTTCGGGGCGGCTGGGACGGACACCAGCCGGTGGAAGCCACCGAACTGTTCCTCCCCTTCCTCAAACAGAACGGCTATGAGGTCAGGGTGGAGGAATCCCCCAAAATCTACGCAGACACTGAATACATGGCCGGAGTGGACCTCATCGTGCAGTGCATGACGATGTCCACCATCGAAAAGGACGAGTTCGAGGGGCTCCGCGCCGCCGTCGAAAATGGCACGGGGCTTGCCGGATGGCATGGCGGGATCGCCGATTCCTACCGCAACACTTCGGACTACCTGCACTTGATCGGGGGCCAGTTCGCCTGCCACCCGGGCAAGCATGAAGACGAACGGACCGGGGAACAGTCGGACAACTATGTTCCCTACACGGTGAACATGCTCCCAGCCGCAGCAGAGCATCCCATTACCCAGGGAATCGCAGACTTTGACCTC
This sequence comes from Arthrobacter sp. StoSoilA2, assembly GCF_019977195.1. NCBI lineage: Bacteria > Bacillati > Actinomycetota > Actinomycetes > Micrococcales > Micrococcaceae > Arthrobacter > Arthrobacter sp. StoSoilA2. The sequence goes on along the minus strand of NZ_AP024643.1, from coordinate 1,710,130 downwards.
GTCACCGAGCAGTATTGGGTTCTGGCCGACGACTACATCGACGTCCTGGCGACCACTACGCAAAAAGTACGCGAATGGGACCCCTGGAACCGTGAAGTGACCTCCCCCGCCATCTGGACCAGGCAATGGGGCAAGGGAAGAATCTTCGTTTCCACTCCCGGCCACCGAGTCGAAATCCTCCAGGACAGCAACGTCCGCACCATCATCGAAAGGGGCATGCTGTGGGCATCCCGCTAAATGTAGGAATCATTGGCTGTGGCGCCATCATCGCCCAGTACCTGACGAACTTCCGCCGACTGGATGCGATCAACCTCGTGGCCGTCGCGGACCTTGATCCCGCCCGGGCCCAAGCAGTTGCCGACTCTTACGACGGCGTCCGTGCTCTGTCGGTGGACGAGCTGCTGGCCGCAGAGGACGTCGAGCTCGTCCTGAACCTGACCATTCCGGCAGCGCATGCCGACGTCGCGCTCAAGGCCATTGCCGCGGGCAAGTCCGTGTACGGCGAGAAGCCGCTGGCAGCGACCACCGCCGAGGCCCGGCAAGTACTCGACGCCGCCGCCGCGGCAGGCGTGGCTGTCGGCTGCGCTCCCGACACCGTGCTGGGTACCGGCATTCAGACAGCGCGCAAAGCGATCGACGACGGCCTGATTGGCGCTCCGGTTTCGGCGACCGCCACAATGGCTACGCCCGGGCATGAGCGCTGGCATCCGAACCCCGATTTCTACTACCAGCCCGGCGGGGGTCCGCTGCTGGACATGGGCCCCTACTACGTATCCGCTCTGGTCACGCTGCTTGGCCCCATAGTGTCCGTGGTGGGCGCGGCCAGCCACACGCGCAGCGAACGAACCATTGGCTCCGGTCCCCGCGAGGGGCAAAAAGTGCCGGTGGAGATCGATTCCCATGTCACAGGTGTACTGGTGCACGCATCCGGCGCCCTGTCGACGCTGTTCATGAGCTTCGACGCCGTCAAGACCAAGAGCCCCAACATCGAAATCCATGGGGAGAAGGGGTCGCTCGTTGTTCCGGATCCCAACCACTTCGACGGCGACGTGCAGTTGTTCGAGTTGGGAGCCGACGACTGGAAAACCCTCCCCGTATCCGCGGGTTACGTCGACGCCGGCCGCGGCTTCGGCATCGCCGATTTGTCAGCAACTCCGGCGGGACAAGAGCCCCGCGCGGGTGGCCAACTCGCCTTCCATGCCCTTGAGGTCATGGAGTCTGTGCTGGAATCCGCCAAGACCGGACAGGCGGTAGCCATCCAGAGCACCGTCAAGCGTCCGGACATGGTGGAACTGGCAGAACTCACGACGCCGGTACGCGCCTAGCGCTGAGGGCACGCCGAGGTGAGAGTTGAACCCACAGTTCGGTTTTCCCACGAACGCGTGGGTTCAACTGTCACTTCACGTGGCGGGCCCGGCGCAGTGTTGCCTCGGCGTGCTTAAGAATAGGGCCGTCGATCATCTTGCCCTTGAACTGGAAGACGCCCGTTCCGGCCGCAGATGCTGCATCGAGAAGCTCGGCGGCCTCGGTCACGGCTTCGGGCGTGGGCGCGTAGGCTTCCCGTACGGTTGCCACCTGGCTGGGGTGGATGCACGCCTTGGCACCGAAACCACTGGCCACGGCGTCAAGGGATTCAACAGACAGGCCCTGGAGATCGGGGATGTTCACATAGACGGAGTCGATGGCTTCCTTGCCGGCGGCTTTGGCAGCAAGCAGCACAGCGGACCGTGAGTGCAGTGCCACGGCCCGGTAGCCGCCGTCGTCGTTCCTGCTGGAGAGGCCGCCCAGGGAAGCCAGCAGGTCCTCCGCGCCCCACATCAGGGCAACCACGTTGGGTTCCGCGGCGATGGCTGCAGCATTGACGATGCCGGCCGCTGTTTCGCAGAGAGCAATCACGCGGTAGCCCTCAAGTGCCCTGAGCTGCTCAGCACTCTCCGCTTTGGCGAGCATGACGGTGCGGTAGGGAGCGTGCGCAAGGCTGTGCAGGTCCTTCTCGAATTCTGCGGAGCCCGCCGGGTTGACGCGGATAATCGTCCTGCTGGGGTCCAGCTCAGCAGTCTCTCCTTCGGATCCGAGCTGCGCGAGGATCGCGCCCCGGGCCCGCTGCTTGTCCCCCGGAGCCACGGCATCTTCGAGGTCAAGGATCACGGCATCCGAGCGCTCCGCCGCCTTGCCGAAACGCTCCGGCCGGTCAGCTGGGCAAAACAGGAGTGCCGGCCCCATGGTGAACGGCGTAACGGCTCCGTGGAGTGACGAGTCGGAAGAAGGCATGAACGGTTCCTTGCTGCTGGAATGCTGACAAATGTGGAAAACAGCCTAGGACTGTGCGGCGTGTGCTTCCTGGGTCCACATCAAGCAGGTACGCGTGGCAAGTGCCACCACCACCCCGTCCTGGTTCCTGCCAGTATGTTGCATGGTCACCACACCTTGGCCAGGACGCGAGGACGACAACCTTTTGGCGGTGATCACCGTTTCCGTGTACAGGGTATCCCCGTGATAGAGCGGGTGGGGAAAGGTGACATCCGTCAGCCCCAGCTGGGCGATGATGGTGCCCTGCGTCAGTTGGGTCACTGACTGCCCCACCATTGTGGACAAGGTGAACATCGAGTTCATCAGCCGCTGCCCGAATGGCTGCGCGGAACTCCAGGCTGCATCCAGGTGCAGCGCCTGGGTGTTCATGGTCAAAGTAGTGAAAAGGACGTTGTCCGTCTCCGTCACGGTTCGTCCGGGCTTGTGGGCGTAGATCACGCCCTCTTCAAGCTCATCGAAGTACAGTCCACGCTGCTCAACAACACGCGTCATACGGTGAGTTCCTGGTCCTCTTCGAAGAGTTCAGCCCCGGTGGCAGCCACTACATCGTCCAAAGTGACGTTGGGGGCGAGCTCACGAAGGACCAACCGCGGCTCCCCTTCGTCCTTGACGACGTCGATCACGGCAAGGTCGGTGATGATCCGGTCCACGCAGCCTTTGCCCGTGAGGGGCAGGGTGCAGTCCTTGACGATTTTGGGCCTGCCGTTGCGGTCCACATGCTCCATCATGACGATCACCTTCTTGGCGCCGAACACGAGGTCCATGGCCCCACCCATGCCCTTGACCATTTTTCCGGGGATCATCCAGTTGGCAAGATCACCGTTGGCTGCCACTTCCATGGCCCCCAGGACCGCCACATCCACGTGGCCGCCCCGGATCATGCCAAAGGACGAGGCCGAATCGAAGAATGCAGCCCCCGGTTTGGTGGTGACAGTTTCCTTGCCGGCGTTGATGAGGTCCGGGTCAACCTGGTCCTCGGCAGGGTACGGGCCAACGCCCAGAATGCCGTTCTCGGAATGGAGGATCACTTCCACACCCGCGGGAATGTAGTTGGGGATCAGGGTGGGCATCCCGATCCCCAGGTTCACATACTGACCGTTGGTGAGTTCCCGGGCTACGCGTGCGGCAAGTTCGTTGCGGCTCCAGCCTTTGGCCTCGTGATGGTCGACGTCGGCACGCCGGTACTCGTGCCTCACGGCTTCGGGGCGGGGCGGGATGTCATGATACGAGTTGTCGTTCACTGTGCTGCTCCTGCCTGCCCGGTTGCCTGGCTGGTGGTCAGGGCCACCGTCCGTTTCTCAATCCGCTTCTCCATTGTGGGAGCCACCACCACCCGCTGGACGAAAATACCAGGGGTATGGATGTGCTCCGGATCCAGCTCGCCGGTTTCCACAAGCTCTTCGACCTCGGCGATTGTTGTCCTGGCAGCCATGGCACAGAGCGGGTTGAAGTTCATGGCTGTTGCATGGAAAACGAGGTTGCCGTGGCGGTCCCCCTTCCACGCATGGACCAAGCCGAAGTCCGGAGTCAGCGACTCTTCCAGCACATAGTCGGCGTCATTGAAGGTGCGCACCTCCTTCGGCGAGGAGGCGATCGCAACGTTCCCCTCGGCGTCGTACTTTTGCGGCAAGCCGCCCTCGGACACCTGGGTGCCCACACCGGCCTTCGTATAGAAAGCGGGAATGCCTGCACCGCCGGCCCGCAGTTTCTCGGCGAGTGTTCCCTGCGGCGTGAGGACTACCTCCAGTTCACCGGCGAGGTACTGCCTGGCGAATTCCTTGTTCTCACCCACGTACGAGCTGATGGTACGGCGGATACGTCCGTCCCTGAGGAGGATGCCCAGGCCCCAGTCGTCCACTCCGCAGTTGTTGCTGACGGTTTCGAGGTCCGTGGTGCCTTGGCTGTGGAGTGCGTCGATGAGTGACACGGGGATACCGCATAAGCCAAAACCGCCAACGGCGAGCGAGGCGCCGTCCGGTATGTCCTTCACCGCTTCCGCGGCGCTGGCAACAACCTTGTCAATCATCCTTGATCCTTCCCGTACGGTTACAGACCCAGCTCGCGGGCGATGAGCATCAGCTGAACCTCGGTGGTGCCCTCCCCGACTTCAAGGATCTTGGAGTCGCGGTAATGGCGCGCCACCGTGAATTCGTTGATGAAGCCATAGCCACCGAACACCTGGGTGGCGTCCCGTGCGTTGTCCATGGCTGCCTCGCCTGCGACCATCTTAGCGATGGCCGCTTCAGTCTTGAACGGCTTGCCGGCCAGCATCCTTGCCGCGGCATCGTAATAGGCCAAACGAGCCGTATGGGCCCTGGCCTGCATCCTTGCGATCTTGAATTGGATGGCCTGGTACTTGCCGATGTTCTGGCCAAAGGCGGTGCGTTCCTTGGCATACTTCACCGAAAGGTCCACACAACCCTGGGCCGCGCCCGTGCCCAAAGCGGCAATGGCAATGCGGCCCTCGTCAAGAATCGACAGGAAGTTGGCATACCCCCTGCCCCGCTGGCCCAGGAGGTTCGCCTCAGGAACCCGGACGTTGTCCAACGTCAGCGGATGCGTGTCCGACGCATTCCAGCCCACCTTGTTGTAGGCCCGCTCTGCCTTGAAGCCCGGGGTTTCGGTGGGAACCAGAATGGTGGAGATCTCTTTCCTGGTGCTGCCGTCCGCGTTTTCCGTCTTGCCCGTGACGGCGGTGACCGTGACCAAGGTGGTGATGTCCGTGCCGGAGTTCGTGATGAACTCCTTGTTTCCGTTGATGACCCATTCCCCGTTGTCCACGTGGGCGTGGGTCTTGGTACCGCCCGCATCGGAACCGGCTTCCCGCTCAGTCAACCCGAATCCGGCCAAGGATCGTCCGGATGCCAGCTCCGGAAGCCAGCGCTCCTTCTGTTCCTGCGTGCCGAACCGGTACACCGGCATGGCGCCCAGGGACACGCCGGCCTCAAGGGTGATTGCCACGGACTGGTCAACCCGGCCCAACTGCTCCAAAGCCAGCGCCAGGGCAAAATAGTCCCCGCCCATTCCGCCGAACTCCTCCGGGAACGGAAGGCCAAACAGCCCCATCTCCCCCATCTGCTTGATGACTTCATAGGGGAAGCTGTGTTCTTCATCGTGTTTGGCAGATACGGGTGCCACCACTTCGTCGGCGAATTCGCGGACGGAATCACTGAGGTCCTGGTATTCCTCGTTGAGGTCAAAACTGCTCATAGCTGGACTTCCTTGTCTGTTTCTGCGGGCTTGTCTGTTTCTGCGGGCCCCTCCAGAGGGGCTGCCGCGTGGATAGTGGCGAGCACCTGGTCGGCTTTGACCAGGTCGCCCGGTTTGCTGGTGAGGTGGACGGTTCCGGCAACCGATGCCACCAGTTGGTGCTCCATTTTCATGGCTTCGACCGACAGGAGCGGCTGTCCCTCCTGGACCATGTCGCCGCTGGCAACTGCCACGGAAACCACCGTTCCGGGCATCGGCGAGCGCACCTCCGGGTCCGCAGCACCTTCTTCGCGCTGGATGCCTGCCAGCATCCTCTGAAGACGTTCGGCGCGGTCCAGGACTTCCAGACGGCAGGACCAGCCGTCGTTGCCAAGGTAGATGTCCCGGATCCCGCTCACGTCTGCTGGTGATAGACCAACCGCGTAGGTGACCCGACCGCCGTCGACCTCCAGGACGATGCCGTCACCGGTGCGCTCCACCACTGTGACCTTGGCGGCCCCGCCGGTTTCAGGGCCGTCGTCGATGATTGCCGCGAAAGTGCCGGAGTCCTCCGTCAACGCGACTGTGGCGGTGCCGCCCCCTGGCAGTCCGAAGCTGGCTCGCCAAGCGGCCCGCTGGCCGATCCGCCACGAGTCCGGCGAACTCCAGGCGCTACCGGCGAGCATGAAGGCCCCGGAGTTTTCCTTCTTTTCGAGCCACAGCGCCAGGGCTGCAGCGATCAACTCGTTGGCGCCGACGTGCCTGAATTCCATGGACGGCAGCTTGTGCTCGATCAGTCCCGTGTCCAGGTGGCCGTCGCGGACGTCAGGATCATTGATCAGCAGCCGGAGATATTCCACGTTCGTGTCCAAGCCCAGGAGCGTGTACCTGCCCAGGGCAGCGTCCAAGGTGTCCAGCGCAGCGGCGCGGTTGTCGCCCCAGGCGATGACCTTGGCCAGCATGGGATCGTAGTCGCCGGTGATCTCAAGGTCCTCGCGCATAGCGGAGTCGATCCGGACGTTCGCGTTGGAGCGTTGCTCGCCGAGCACCTTGGGATCCGCCCCGCCATTCTCGGCGAGCGCAACGACGCGCCCCATCGAGGGCATGAAGTTCCGTTCCGGTACTTCTGCATAGACGCGCGCCTCTACGGCGTGGCCTTCAAGAACGACGTCGGACTGCGCAACGGTGAGCACCTCACCGGCGGCGATCCGCACCTGCCATTCAACGAGGTCTATCCCGGTGACCATTTCGGTGACGGGGTGCTCCACCTGCAAGCGCGTGTTCATCTCCATGAAGAAGAACTCATCGGGATGTTCGTCGGACACCAGGAATTCCACGGTGCCGGCACCGCTGTATTTGACCGAGCGTGCTGCGTTGCAGGCTGCTTCTCCAATGCGGGCCCGTTCGGCCGGGCCGTCCGCCAGCGATTCGAAGAGTGCCGAAGGAGCTTCCTCGATCACTTTCTGATGGCGGCGTTGGAGGGAACATTCGCGCTCGCCCAGGTGGATGACGTTGCCGTGCTTATCCGCGAGGACCTGGACCTCGATGTGGCGGGGTGCCTTGATGAGCCGCTCCAGGAACAGGGTGTCATCGCCGAACGCCGAAGCTGCCACGCGCCGTGCGGTCTGCAGCGTGGCAGCCATGTCTTCGGGCCGCTCCACGATGTGCATCCCTTTGCCGCCGCCGCCTGCCGAGGGCTTGATGAGCAAAGGAAAACCTACGGACGGCGCAGCGTCGATTAGTTCCTGGTCCGTGAGTCCGGGTACTGCGATTCCGGGTACGCACGGGACGTCGTAGGCCATGACGTGGTTTTTGGATCGGATCTTGTCACCCATGACCTCGATCGCGTCAATGCCCGGTCCGATGAACGTTATCCCCGCCGCGTCAAGGGCTTTGGCGAACTCCACATTCTCGGACAGGAAGCCGTATCCGGGGTGGACGGCCTCCGCACCGCTGCGGCGGCAGGCATCGATGATGGCCTCGATTTTCAAGTAGCTCTCCGAGGGCGCCGTGCCCCCGATCGCCACTGCGGTATCGGCAAGGGCCACGTGCTTGGCGTGCTTGTCCGCGTCCGAATAGACGGCAATGGAGCGGATGCCCATGTCCCTCAGGGTCCGGATCACGCGGCAGGCGATCTCACCACGGTTGGCAACGAGGACGGCGCTGAACGGACGGGATGCCGCGGTGGCGGCCGGTGCGGTGGTGGTTGGCAGAGTCATGGTCACATCCTGAAGAGACCGAAGGAGGTCTCGGGCAGTTGCTGGCGGGAGACGACGTCCAAAGCCAAGCCCAGGACCCGTCGGGTGTCTGCGGGATCGATGATGCCGTCATCCCAAAGCCGGGCCGTGGAGTAATAAGGGCTTCCCTGGTCTTCGTATTGCTGTTTGATGGGAGCTTTGAAGGCTTCTTCTTCCTCGGCGGACCATTCCTGGCCGGCGGCCTCGTACTGGTCGCGTTTTACCGTTGCAAGGACACTGGATGCCTGGTTTCCGCCCATCACTGAAATGCGGGCAGCTGGCCACATCCACAGGAAACGCGGCGAGTAGGCCCGCCCGCACATGGAGTAATTTCCGGCGCCGAAGGAGCCGCCGATGACAACTGTCAGCTTGGGGACCCTCGCTGTTGCGACCGCCGTGACCATTTTGGCGCCGTTCTTGGCGATGCCGCCTTGCTCGTAGTCCTTGCCCACCATGAAACCCGAGAGGTTCTGCAGGAAAATCAGCGGGACCCCGCGTTGATCGCAGAGTTCGATGAAGTGGGCGCCCTTGAGCGAGGACTCACTGAACAGGACCCCGTTGTTGGCAACGATGCCAACCGGGTGCCCATGAAGATGGGCGAATCCAGTCACCAGCGTGGTGCCATAGTTCTTTTTGAACTCATGGAATTGGGAACCGTCCACGAGCCGGGCAATTACTTCGCGGACATCGTATTGGGCGTTGACGTCTGTGGGCACCACGCCATAAATACCGGAGGGGTCGACGACGGGCGGCAGGACGACGTCGAGCACGTCCCATGCCGGTTTCGCCGGCTTGGGCAACGTCGCCACGATGTCCCGAACGATCTCCAGCGCGTGCTGGTCGTTCTCGGCGAGGTGGTCTGTGACGCCCGAAATCCGGGAGTGAACGTCGCCGCCTCCCAGTTCCTCGGCGGTGACGATCTCGCCGATCGCTGCCTTCACCAGTGGCGGGCCGCCGAGGAAAATGGTGCCCTGATTTCTTACGATGACAGTCTCATCGCTCATGGCCGGGACATAGGCACCACCGGCCGTGCACGAGCCCATCACCGAGGCAATTTGCGGAATGTTGGCCGCTGACATTTTGGCTTGGTTGTAGAAGATCCGGCCAAAGTGCTCTTTGTCGGGAAAAACCTCGTCCTGCTTGGGCAGGAATGCTCCCCCGGAATCCACGAGGTAGATACACGGAAGCTTGTTTTCCAGGGCAATTTCCTGAGCCCTGAGGTGCTTTTTTACCGTCATGGGGTAGTAAGTGCCGCCCTTGACCGTGGCATCGTTGGAAATCACCAGGACGTGCCGGCCATGAACCAGCCCAATACCGGCAATCACTCCTGCGCCCGGCGAATCATCGTTATACATGCCGTTGGCGGCCAGCGGCGCTATCTCCAGGAAGGGGCTGCCATCGTCCAGGAGGTAGTCGATTCGCTCGCGTGGCAGCAGTTTGCCTCGGGCGACGTGCCGCTCCCTGGATTTCGCGGGCCCCCCGAGGGCTGCCGCGGCAAGACGTTCCTTCAGCTCCCCTACGAGGGCCAGCTGCGCTTCCTGGTTGGCTTCAAAGGTGCCGCTGTGGGGTCCTGCCACGCTGGCGATTGTCTCCATTGACCACTGTTCCATTCCCGGCCCCAGGCCATTTCGGTTAGTGCCACGTAACTGAAATTTAGGTTAGTCTGTATTAACTGTGATGTCCAGCACGGTGGAACTTCACCAAGGAGGAGAATGTGACCGGAGGCCCGGAAACAGGAACTGTCCCCAGCCCAGCCCCAGCAAGCAATCCAGCCCCAGCAACGCAGCGAGGCCAGGCCAAGGAACTCCGCAGGTTGGCATTGCTTTCAGCGGCCGCGGGACTCTTTGCGGAGAATGGCTTCACACGGGTTTCGCTGGAGGATCTTGGGGCGGCGGCAGGCGTCAGCGGGCCTGCCGTGTACCGGCACTTTCCCGGCAAGCAGGCTGTCCTCGCCGAGCTTCTCCTCAGCGTCAGCCGCGATCTGCTCGACGGCGGCCTCCGCGTGGTCTCGGAAGCCGGTAAACCCATGGATGCGTTGAAGGGCTTGATCCAGTTCCAGGTGGATTTTGCGTTGAGCAACCCGGACGTCATACGTGTCCAAGACCGCGACTTCGGGAGCCTCAGCAGCACCGACCAAGCCGAAGTCCGGTCCTTGCAACGCGCCTACGTTGAAACGTGGGTGGACGTCCTGGCACGCATCCACTCCGACGCAGATGTCGGTGGCCTCCGTGTCCGGGCGCATGCGGCCTTCGGCCTTATCAACTCCACACCCCACTCCGTCCGCCATCACGGGCGGAAGATCGCGGTCAAGTCGGCCAGGCCCATCCTGGAACAGATGGCCCTGGCTGCGCTGACAGCAGCCTGACTGCTTACTCTTTCCGGGAGATCGTGACCGTCTTCCGAGTGCATCTTAAAATGTCAGACCCCGATGTAATGATTTTGATCATGGAAGACATGGGGCAGCTGACAGCACTTCGGACGGAACCGTCCCCTGTTGTCGCTGCCCTGGCCGCGATCCGGTCACAACGCTTCTTGAGCATGCCGGACTTGGTCAAGGCCGGGTTCAAGGATTCGACGGCGTCCATCACCGCCATCAGCCATTTCCACGCTGGACTGGGCGACAGAGCTGGGCTGGGCAACGACACTGGGCTGGGCAACGACACTGGGCTGGGCAACGACGCTGGGCTGGGCAACGGCAAGGCCAAGGTCGCCCGGGCTTCAGGGCCCGCGGGCGACATAGCCACGAGTAGCGGGTCAACAGGCGCCAGATCCATGGACACCGGGTCTACGGGCGCTAGATCCACAGGCGCCAGATCCACGGACACCGGGTCCCCAGGCGCTCCGATGGTAGACGCCTCGGCCCCCGCCGCCGGAAAGAACAGTGACTCAGAGGGGAAAGCTCGCACCGGCCATGGCCCGGAGCTTGCTCAGCCGAGCCCCCATTTCGAAATTAGGCATCCCAATCCTGCAGCTACCGGAAGGGATCTGGCGGCTCTTCTTGGGGACAGTGCGGCTCTTTCGGACCCCATGCGGTTGTCCGCAGCGGCCGATGCCGCGCGACTGTGTGGGTTTTTTGAGGCCGCTGACTTTGCCGGCAGGATCGAGGAGATCTCCCGGTCGTTGGAGTACTTGCAGGTTGTCGCGGCGCAGGCGGTGGAAAGGACGCGGAAGGAAGCACAGCTAGCGTCACCGGGGTCGTCGGCTGGCGCGCCCGGGTGGCGAACCGGTTGGACCGAACCAGCCTCGGATGCGAGGGTTACGGGAACGGGCAGCGTCCTGGATGACGGGTACCGGAATGCCGCTGAGTTCCTTCGGGCCCGGTTGCGGATCAGCATCGGGGAAGCCCGGCGCAGGCTCGCCCTCGCACCCGACGTCCTTCCTCAGGCCGGAATGGCCGGGCAGGAGATCCCGGCCCGGCGCGAAGTGCTGGCCGAAGCCCTCTCCTCAGCTCTGGTGCCTTCCCGGTCCGCAACGATCATCAGCACCGCACTGGACAAAGTCCGGCAGCTCGCCGATGACGGCACCATCGCCCGGATGGAACACGCCCTCACCGCCACGGCCAGTGAATCCGACCCGGATTTCGTCACCAAAATGGCCAAACGCTGGGTCGATTCGATCGACCAAGACGGTCCCGAACCGTCCGAAGAAGTTCTCCGCCAAATCCAAGGCGCGTTCCTCCGCCGACGACGCCGCAACGGGCTGCACCACATCGAAATCTTCGCCACCGCAGAACAATACGAAACCCTGGCCACCGCCATGAATACCGCCACCAATCCACGACTCATGGGCCACAACGGCGAGCCCGCCATCGCGCCCGACGCCAGCACCAGCACCAGCACCAGCACCGACGATGGCACCGGAACGGCCCTCCACCCCGGACCAGAACACTCGTCAGGCGGACCGGATCTGGACCGTCGCACGCGGGCCCAGAAACTGCTCAACGGCCTCATCGGAGCCTGTGCTGTCGCGATGACCACCGGGAAACTGCCCTCCAACGGCGGACTCCGCCCCCAACTCGCCGTCACCATCGACGAACGCGACCTCTTCGAACGACTCACGGGCCACCAACGACTCACGGGCCGCCAAAGACTCAGCACCGGCACAGCAACGTTCCAGGGTCCGATGCACCCAAACACCATCCGCAAAATCGCCTGCGACGCCGACATCCTCCCCGTCCTGCTCGGAACCGACTCCCGCATCCTGGACATCGGCCGCACCACCCGGATCTTCCCGCCACACATCCGCAAAGCCATCACCGCCCGGGACCAAGGCTGCGCGTTCCCCGACTGCACCATGCCCGCCCCCTGGTGCGAAGCCCACCACATCACCTACTGGTCACATGGCGGCACCACGTCAACCAACAACGGCACCCTGCTCTGCAGCCACCACCACCACCTCATTCACAAAGAAGACTGGCGCATCGACATCACAACAGGGGTTCCGTGGTTCATCCCGCCACCCCACATCGACCCCAAACAAACACCCCGACGCAACCACCACCACACACCCCAGAGAACATAAACCTGCCCGACAAAGGTGCCGGGTGCGTCCAGGGAGTGCCGCGGTATGCGGAAGGTGCCGGATGCGATGTACAGATGGTTGCCGGGTGCCTGCGCGCGTGCACAGACGGGTTCCGCGCGAGTGCACAGACGAGTGTCAGCGCGCGTGTACAGACGGTTGCCGCGCGCGTGCACAGACGAGTGTCAACGCGCGTGCACACGTGCACAGACGGGCGCCAGGCCCCTGGCTCTACCTGCGTCAGTTGCCTGATTGCCCCTACCTGCAACCCGCAACCTGCTACCCGTATGTGCTTGGGCTGTTCCAGTATTCCTAGGACTCACAGGGCCAGTTTCAGGGGCTGTGCGGTCCTCCTGCGGCACATAGGCTGGAGCGGATTACATAACGCGAGGAGCGCATCATGAGGATTGCTGTCACTGGGGGAAGCGGAAAATTGGGCAGGAGCGTGGTCCGCCGGCTGACGCAGGACGGCCACCACGTGCTCAACATGGACCGCGCAGGCAAGAGGGGCCACGGCTACGTAAGCGTAGACCTCCGCAACTATGGCGAGGTCCTGGACGTGGTACTTGGTTTGGACGACCAACACAGCGGCTTGGACGCGATCGTCCATTTGGCCGCCATCCCCGCACCGGGGTTGGCTCCGGACGCCGCAATTTTTGAAAACAACATGCTCTCCACTTACAACGTCTTCCAGGCAGCCCGGCGAGCGGGCATCAAGAAAGTGGTTTATGCCTCCAGCGAGACAGTCCTGGGGCTCCCTTTCGAAATCGACCCTCCCTACATTCCTGTAGATGAGGAGTACGCGGCGCGGCCTGAGAGCACCTACTCACTGGTGAAACACCTCGAGGAGCAAATGGCCATCCAGCTCACGCGCTGGGATCCGACGTTGAGCATCACCGCGCTCAGGTTCTCCAACGTGATGGACCCCGAGGATTACGACGCCTTCCCGTCCTTCGACTCGGACGCCACCCTTCGCAAGTGGAATCTGTGGGGCTATATCGATTCCCGCGACGGCGCCCAGGCAGTGGTTCGCGCCCTGGAGAAAAGTGCAGCCGGTTTCGAGACCTTCATCATCGCCGCTTCGGACACCGTGATGAGCCGAAGCAGCGCCGAACTAGCCGCGGAAGTCTTTCCCGGCGTCGAGGTTGTCAAGGAACTGGGCCAGAACGAAACCATGCTGTCCATCGACAAAGCCCGGCGGCTCCTTGGCTTTGAGCCGGAACACAGCTGGCGCGATTACCACTCCAACCGGACCACGCCCACAGAGGACTGAACGCGCGGGCCTGAACACGCAACGGCCCACCCCTTAGCCGCAGTTTCCTGCAAGCACTCGTAAAGGGGTGGGCCGGCGCAGCTTCCTACATTCGTGAAGCTAGACCATAGTCAACACCATGGCGGGGTCGGACAGGATAGCGCCAAGGTCGGCCAGGAATCGTGAACCCTGTTCCCCATCCACCAAGCGATGGTCGAAGGACAAGCTCAGGGACATCACCTGGCGTACGGCGATCTCATCATCGACCACCCACGGCGCCTTCCGCACGGCACCCAAGGCCACAATGGCCGCCTCGCCCGGATTCAGGATGGGCGTTCCGGCGTCGATCCCAAATACTCCGATGTTGGTGATGGAGATGGTGCCACCCGAAAGATCTGACGGAGACGTCTTGCCGGCACGTGCTGTGTCCGTGAGTTCCGACAGCGCAGAGGCAAGTTCCCGTAGGGTCAGGCGATCGGCATCCTTGATGTTCGGTACCGTCAGGCCTCGCGGCGTAGCGGCCGCGATGCCAAGGTTGACGTAGTTGAACTGGATGATCTCCTGGCGCGCCTCGTCCCAACGGGAATTCAACGTTGGGTTGTTCCGGAGCGCTATCAGGACCGCCTTGGCCGCAACGGTAAGCGGAGTGAGCTTGTAGCCCTCAAACGCTTTGCTTGCCCTGAGCCGCGTGAGCAATTCCATGGTGGCGGTGACATCGATCGTCAGGAATTCCGTCACGTGCGGCGCGGTGAAAGCGCTCTGCACCATGGCAGCGGCCGTGAACTTCCGGACACCCTTGATAGGCGTGCGCGTTTCACGCTCGCCGGTGGTTGCCGGCGCCGTTGGTACTGCGCCTGTGCCTTCCGGCTCAACCGTGAAGTTCTGGACGTCTTCCCGCGTGATGAGTCCCCCTGGACCAGTGCCGGGAACCAGCTGGAGGTCAATTCCAAGATCGCGCGCCAGCTTACGGACCGGCGGTGTGGAACGTGGACGCTCTGCGGGGACATCGTCGGATTTGGGCCTTGGCTGCACTGTTGTTGCCGCAGCCTGTACAAGGCCGCGGGCGCGGCGGACCGGGCGCCCGGTCTCCTCGACGACGGCGCCATAGCCCACCAGGTTCGGCTCCCTCTTGGCGGGGGTCGCGTCAGCCTCAGGCGACTCGGCCTGTGACGTTTGAGATTGTGACGTTTGAGATTGTGGCGTTTGAGATTGCGGCATTTCAGGTTGTGGCGCTGCAGCCTTGGTCTCGACGGCGGTCGGGTTGCCACCGCCGTTGGCATTGCCCCCGTTGGAGGCCCCGGCGTCGTCCACTTCGAAGGAGACGATCGGCTTGCCGACCTCCACCACGGAACCAGGCTGCTCGTGCAGTGCCGCTACGACGCCAGCGAAAGGCGACGGCAGCTCAACGACGGCCTTGGCCGTCTCAACCTCCGCGATGACCTGATTGAGGGTGACGGTGTCCCCCACTGCGACCTTCCAGCTAAGGATTTCCGACTCGGTCAGGCCTTCGCCAAGGTCCGGCAGCCTGAATTCCTTGATCATGGTAGCGGTCATCCTTCCAGTCCACTCAGGGAGTTGTGGCGGCCCAACGTGCGGTCCACGCCATCCAGAATCCTGTCCAGATCGGGCAAATGATGCATCTCAAGCTTCGAATAGGGATAGGGAACGTCGAAGCCAGTAATGCGGACGGGTGCGGATTCCAGGTAGTTGAAGCAGCGCTCGGTAATGCTGGCCGCAATTTCCGCTCCGAGGCCACCATTTTGGCCGGCCTCGTGCGTGATGACCAGCCGGCCTGTCTTGCGCACGGATGCCTCAACCACCGGGTAGTCAACCGGGGACAACGAGCGCAGGTCGATGACTTCCACGGAAATTCCTTCATCAGCTGCAGCCTGTGCCGCAGCCTTGGCGGTCTTTACCAGAGGGCCGTAAGCCACCAGGGTGACGTCCGATCCGGCGTTGACCACTGCCGCTTTGTCCAATGGCATCGCTTGGGAGAGGTCGATGGACTCATCGACGTCACCCTTGTCGTGGTAGCGGCGCTTGGGTTCGAAATAGAGAACAGGATCATCGGAGGCAATGGCCTGCTGGATCATTGTGTAGGCGTCCTGCGGGTTGGACACCGCCACTACCCGAAGCCCTGAAGTGTGGGTGAAGTAGGCTTCCGGCGATTCCGAGTGGTGCTCCGGCGAGCCAATGCCACCACCGAAAGGAACGCGGATGGTGATCGGCATCTTGACCCGCCCCTGCGTCCGGTAGTGCATCTTGGCCACCTGGCTGACGATCTGATCGAAGGCAGGATAGATGAAGCCGTCGAACTGGATCTCGCACACTGGGCGGTAGCCCCGGTAGGCCAGGCCCACTGCGGTTCCGATGATGCCGGACTCGGCCAGCGGCGAATCGATCACCCGGTGCTTTCCAAAGTCCTTCTGGAGTCCGTCGGTGACACGAAAGACACCACCGAGGGAACCAATGTCCTCGCCCATGAGGATGACTTTGGGATCGTTTTCCAGGGACTTGCGGAGGCCGGCGTTGATTGCCCGGGCAAATGTGAGCTTGGACATCAGAGTGCACCTTCCTCGACGGGCTGGTTGAAACTGCTCAGGTAGCGCGAATAGTGATCCTTCTGGCGTTCAATCCAGGAGTTGGGTGTGCTGTAGACGTGGTTAAAAACGTCCAACGGCTGCGGATCGGGCATATTGACGCAACTGGTTCGGAGCTCGGCTGCGACGGCGTCGGCCTTGGCTTTGACTCTGCCTTCCAGTTCTTCAGTGAGCAGGCCCTTGGCGTCAAGGAGCCGCCGCAGACGGAGGATGGGATCCTTGGCAGCCCAGTCCTCCAGCTCGTTCGGGTCACGGTATCGCGTGGGATCATCGGCCGTGGTGTGCGGGCCCATGCGGTAGGTGACCGCTTCGATAAAGGTTGGGCCGCCGCCGCTGCGGGCACGGTCCAAAGCCCAGCGGGTAGCAGCCATGACGGCGAGGACATCGTTTCCGTCAACGCGCAGGCTGGGGATGCCGAACCCTGTTGGCCTGTCGGCCAGTTGAACGTGGGACTGCACGCGCACGGGTTCGGAAATAGCCCAATGGTTGTTCTGGCAGAAGAAGACCACGGGAGCCTGGAAACTGGCCGCAAACACCATGGCCTCGCTCACGTCGCCTTCGCTTGTGGCGCCGTCCCCGAAGTAGGCCAGTACTGCCGTGCTGGCGCCGTCCAACTGGACGCCCATGGCGTAACCAGTGGCGTGGAGGCTCTGGGAACCAATGATGATTTGGGGTGTCGCCATGTTGATCCGTTGGGGATCCCAGGCGTACAAGGCGTTTCCGCGCCATACTTGGGCGATCTCTGAGACGTGCGCGCCGCGGATGTACGCCACGCCGCTTTCACGGTAGCTGGGGAAGACAAAGTCGTCGTCGCGCAAGGAGCGGCTTGAGCCGATCTGGGCTGCTTCCTGCCCAAGCAGCGGCGGCCACAGGGCCAGTTCGCCCTGCCTCTGGAGGGCTGTGGCCTCGGTGTCGATGCGGCGGATGACTGTCATGTCCTCAAACAAGGAGCCCAATTGTTCATCGCCGATGTCCTTGATCCAAAGATCAAATTCCGGGTGGCTGATCCGTTCGCCTTCCGGCGACACCAACTGGAGGAGGTTGCCCCCCGTCCGCAAAGGATTTTGTGCACTTTGTCCGGGGCGCGGAGCGTCATTTTGCACTCCCTTGCCCGCCTTATCCGTTAACACAGGTGATCGCAACCTTCCGGCTAGGTTTTGCCGACCCTGCTGGACTTGTGATCCAAGCGCAGACCGGCCCCCTGGCTCCTTCGCCAGCGTTAATTGTGACCCTACTCACAAGACGCATCGGGTACAACTACCGTTGAAAAACTTGAGCATTCTGCCATGTTGGGAGTGGCCGAGCCGTGCTAATCTTGCGCATTATGCAACCTTTGGATGGCACTGACACCCGGCTCCTTTCAGCGATGGCAAAGGATCCCAGAGGGACCGTTGTGGCTCTCGCCCAGAAACTTGGTTTGTCCCGCAATACTGTCCAGGCGCGCATGGCCCAACTCGAGAAGAAGCACGCATTCCTCTCCTTTGAGCGGCGAATCAATCCGGTTGCCCTCGGCTACCCCCTTACGGCGTTCATCACCGTGCATGTCCAGCAACAGAAACTCGCCTCGCTCGCGAAGGATCTTGCGGACATCCCGGAGATCCTGGAAGGTTTCGGGCTGACCGGATCAGCCGACTTGCTCCTGCGTGTGGTGGCGCTGGACGCCGAAGACCTCTACCGGATCAACGGCAAGATCCTTGCATGCGACGGCGTTGACCGCACCGATACTGCCTTAGCGATGCGGGAAATGATTCCGTACCGGGTGCAACCCCTGCTGGGCCGGCGCTCCGAAGGCTGACACCCCCCGTATTCACCTGCCCTTACTACCCTTTGGCCCTTGCCTGTGGAACTGCGGATGCGATTTGATTCAGGTGGACGCATCGGGGGCCGGCCAGCGGTTCCTGGCTACGTGGTGGCGCTGCCGCAGGCTGCCGAAAGGGGCACTACAGTGAGCAACCCGCAAGAACCGAATGGTCGCGACGAAACCCGACACAGCGGAAGCGAATACGGCCAGAACCCACCACCCGTCCCACCCGGCCCCGGGTACCCCCAACCAAACGGGACTCCAGCGCAGTGGCAACAGCCGCCGTCGTCCCCGGGTCCCCAAGGCCAGTATGCGCCGGGACAATATCCGCCTGACCAAAACCCGTACCCGCAAGGCCAGTACCCCCAGGGGCAGTACCCACCCGGCCAGTACCCGCCCGGCCAGTATCCACCCGGCCAGTACGGCCAACAGCTTCCGCCGCCGGCCAAGAGCAAAAAGGTGCTCTGGATTGTCCTGGGCATTGTGGCAGGAGTGATCGTCCTGGCCGTGGTGGGCATCCTGGTGCTGGTGAACGTTGTGGGCGGCGCGACGTCGAAGGCGAGGTCTTTGGCTGACGAGTTCACCAACCTGGTGGTTTCAGGGCAAACTGAGCAGGCCTATGACAACTACCTCCACCCGGCCTTGAAGGAAGAACTGGATAAGCAGTCCTTCATCGACGGTATTGCCAGCCTGGAACTTGATGATTCCTGCAAGCCAAATTACAACTCCGTCAGCGTGAATTCGGATAACGGGAATAACAAAGCGGACATCGCGGGAACCTTGCAGTGCACCGGCAAGACCATCGATCTCAAGTACGTTTTCGAGGGCACCAACGATCTCAAAATGAGCAGCATCCGCCTCCGTCCATAAGGGCGGGAAAAAATATTCCGGTTTCCACCCATCCGCAGCAACGCATGGTCCGAATCACTGCTTGAGAGCCCCGTCCGGGGCTCCACAGGACGGCCGGGAACACCCGGCCATCACCGGAAGGTTCGGACCAATGCGTACTTCGCCCAATCGCTTGATCGCCACCATCTTCGGAGCCGTATACCTCTTGGTAGGCGTGCTCGGATTCTTCGTCACCTCAGGAACCGGCTTCTCCGCCACTGAAGGTGCCAACCTGATCATCTTCGCGGTGAACCCCCTGCACAACGTCATTCACCTGGCCATTGGTGCCGCCCTTCTTTATGCAGGTATGAACAGTGTCACGCTTTCCAAATCCGTCAACACGGCGGTGGGCGGTGTCTACCTGTTGGTAGGTATCCTCGGGCTGTTCCTCGTTGGAACTTCCCTGAACATCATCGCCCTGAACGGGGCAGACAACGTGCTGCACCTGGCCAGCGCTGTGGTGCTTCTGGGCGTTGCCCTGTCCCAGGACAAGGCCGTCGTAGCCTCAGCCCGCGCCTGATCACAGAACCCCTGATCACATAGCCCCTGATCACAGACCCATCGAGACCGAGGACAGCGCCATGGCAGCCAAATATCACCCCACGCTGAACGCCGCTGCGTTGTTGTTCGTCTACTTCGCAGCCATGGCCGGCGGGATAGTGGAGCTGTCCATTGCGGCCGGCTACCTCACGGAAGACGGCGCACCTGGCATGGTGTTTGCCGGAGTGGTGGCCCTCGCAGCCGGGCTGGCCTTCCTGGCGTGGTCTTTGTGGGGACTCCACCGGAACTCCCTTGTCTTGCGCCGGCTTGCCTTTCCAGCTTTGCTGGTTGCCGCCGCTGCCCACATCACTGTCCTTGCAGGGGGTTTGGCGGCCAGTGAAGGCTCGCTTGGAATGAGCCATCTTGCGGCTCTGGGACTAACTCTGATGGCACTTGCCGGAGGCGGTTGGCTGTGCCGGCAGCAAAAGACCAACGACGGCGGCGCCCACGGCCTGCCAAGGACCGGGCGGCTTCTGGCAGCCGCGTTCGGAGCCGCCGTCGTTGTTGCATCGGTGGCCACGCCGGGATTGGCCGCATCCATGGCCGGCCAGCAGGCCGTTCCCCATGGGGAACATGGACTGGCACCCTCGGACGGAACACCTTCCGGACTGATTCCAGGCGGCCACCACCAGAAGTAACGGCCCGGACCGGCGCACCGTCAACATTGCCCTCTGTTGATGGTGCGCCCGGTTCGTGGATCATGGAGCCATGGATCCCGTTGAGGCGCTCGAAGAAATCTCCTTTTGGCTGGAACGCGGCCAAGCCCCCACTTTCAAGGTCCAGGCCTTCAGGAAAGCGGCCGACGCCGTGCGGCAGCTTCCGCCCGACGAGCTGGCCAGGCTCGTCCGAAATGGAAGAGTCACCAGCCTGAAAGGTGTTGGGGACCGAAGCGCGGAAGTTATTACCCAGGCAATGGAAGACAGGGTGCCCGACTATCTGGCCGACCTTCGCACGCGCGGCGCGGAATCGTTGGCATCCGGCGGCGACACGCTCAAGGCAGCGTTACGCGGCGACCTGCACAGCCACAGCAACTGGTCCGACGGCGGTTCACCGATTGAAACCATGGTGGCTGCTGCCAAAACCCTGGGCCGTGAATACCTGGCCCTTACTGACCACTCCCCCAACCTGACCATCGCCAACGGCCTCAGCGTAGAACGGCTTGAAAAGCAGCTGGGTGTGGTGGAAGGGATCAACGCCAATCAGGACGGCTTCCGGTTGCTCAAAGGCATCGAAGTGGACATCCTTGAGGACGGGACATTGGACCAATCGCCGGAAATGCTGGACCGGCTGGACGTGGTGGTGGCCAGTGTCCACTCGAAGCTGCGCTCGGACAAGAAGACCATGACCAAGCGGATGCTTGGTGGAATAAGCGATCCACACACGAACGTTCTGGGGCATTGCACCGGCCGTCTGGTCCAAGGATCCCGCGGCACCCGGCCCGAGTCCGAATTCGACGCCGCCAAGGTCTTCACCGAATGTGCCGAGTGGGGTGTCGCCGTCGAAATCAATTCACGGCCGGAGCGGCAGGACCCTCCGGACGCGCTGATCAAGATGGCGCTTGATGCCGGCTGCTTGTTCAGCATTGACAGTGATGCCCATGCCCCCGGCCAGCTCGATTTCCTTCAGTACGGCGCCGAACGTGCCGAGGCGCTTGGCGTGCCTAAGGAACGGATCGTCACCACATGGCCGTTGGAGCAGTTGAAGGAATGGCTAAGCCTCAAGAAGTGAGTTAGTGCTGGCGCGCCTGGGGGCTCCCCCGCCGTATGGCAGAGGAGCCCCCGCGTTTGGCCTGGTCCTTGGTGACCTTAGTGCTCCACTGCTTTCTCTGCACCGACACCTGTCAGCGAGCGGACTTCCATCTCCGCTTGTTTGGCTGGATCCTCACGGCGCTTGTCCAGGACGGTCCCCAGCCAGCCCAGCAGGAAGGCGAGGGGGATCGATACGATGCCCGGGTTGCTCAGCGGGAAGAACGCGAAGTTGGCTCCCTGGATCATGGACGCCTTTGCACCGGAGACCACGGGCGAGAACGTGATGAGCAGGATGGCCGAGGCCAATCCGCCGTACATGCTCCATACGGCGCCCTGCGTGGTGAACTTCCGCCAGAACAACGAGTAAACGATGGTTGGCAGGTTGGCCGAAGCTGCAACTGCGAAGGCGAGAGCCACCAGGAAGGCCACGTTCTGGCCGTTGGCGAAGATACCGCCGAGGATGGCCAGGATGCCGATCACTACTACGGTGCGCCGGGCCACCTTGACCTCTGTGGTTGCATCGGCTTTGCCCTTTGAGATGACGTTGGCGTAGATATCGTGGGCAAAGGACGCTGCCGCGGTGATAGTCAGTCCGGCCACCACGGCAAGGATGGTGGCGAAAGCAACGGCCGAAATGAAGCCGAGCAGCAGCGGCCCGCCGAGGTGGAAGGCCAGCAGGGGCGCGGCAGAGTTGACGCCGCCTGGGGCCGATTTGATGGTGTCTGCTCCAACCAAAGCTGCAGCACCGTAACCCAGCACCAGCGTGAACAGGTAGAACAGGCCGATCAGCCAGATCGACCAGACCACGGATTTGCGTGCTTCCTTGGCGGTGGGAACCGTGTAGAAACGCATCAAAACGTGTGGGAGGGCAGCTGTGCCCAGGACCAACGCCAAGCCCAGGGACATGAAATCAAGCTTGGACGTCTCCGTCTTGCCGTACTGCAGGCCTGGGTTGAGAACGGCAGGGTTGTTGGCTGCCTCAGCCGCGGAACCGAGCAGGTTGGAGAGATTGAATCCGTAGATCGCCAGTACCCAGGCAGTCATGACTGCGGCCCCTGCGATCAGCAGGATGGCTTTGATGATCTGTACCCACGTGGTGCCCTTCATGCCTCCGATGAGGACGTACATGATCATCAATGCGCCGACGACGATGATCACCAAAGCTTGTCCGCCCCAGTCGCTGATGCCCAGGAGGAGCGAAATCAAGCTGCCGGCTCCTGCCATTTGCGCGAGGAGGTAAAAGAAGCAAACCGCGAGGGTGGAGAGGGCAGCCGCTATGCGGACCGGCCGCTGGCGCAGCCTGAAGGACAAGACATCGGCCATGGTGAACTTGCCGGTATTGCGCAAGAGCTCGGCCACGAGGAGCAACGCCACCAACCAGGCGACAAGGAAGCCGATGGAGTAAAGGAACCCGTCATATCCGTTGATCGCAATGGCGCCAGTGATACCGAGGAACGAGGCCGCAGAAAGGTAGTCGCCCGCAATCGCGGTGCCATTCTGTGAACCGGTGAAGGAACGGCCGGCCGCATAGTAGTCGGCCGCGGTCTTGTTGTTCCTGCTTGCCCGGAAGACGATCACCATGGTGACCGCCACGAAGAGGGCGAAAATGCCCATATTGAGGAGCGTCGTATCCTTCAATGCTGCAACGTTGACCGCGGGGACAACGGTGATGATGTGGTTCGTGTTCATTTGGCTGCCCCGCGGATCATGTTGCCATCCTTATCGAACTGGTGGCCTTCGATCTCATTGCGGATCGATGCCGCGATGGGGTCCAGCTTCCTGTTGGAGTAGCTCACGTACCAAGCCGTGATGCCGAAAGTGGTGACGAATTGGAGCAGCCCGAGGATCAGGCCGACGTTGATGTTGCCCCAAACTTTGATGGACATGAAGCCGACGGCGTAGTCGGCCAAGAGGACGTAGGCGAAATACCAGAGCAGGAACGCCACTGCCATCGGGAAGACAAAACTGCGGTGCCGCTTGCGCAGCGTCTTGAACCGTTCCGTCTGCTGGACTTCCTGGAAGTCCACGGACGCTGTTGCGTCTTGGGGTTGGGCCTCATTACCCATGGTTCCTCCTGATTGTGATGTGTCCACATCAGCTCCACACGCTTTGCCAATGTGACTGCAATCACTATCGAACGGGCGGTGCCAGCGGTTCCAGAGAACCAGCGGCCACCGTCGCCCAGCGGTCAGGATGCTGCGCCGAACGGTGGGATGTGAGAGAACATTGGGGAAAACCCGGTGGGATGTGAGAGAACGTTGGGGAAAACCCGGTGGGATGTGAGAGAACGTTGGGGAAAACCCGGTGGGATGTGAGAGAACGTTGGGGAAAACGGCGCAGGATGTGAGCGGGCATCCGGCTACGCTGGCTCTATGCCTGACTCCCCGCTCTTCACCGCAGCCGCGATCGCCGTGATCGTGCTGGCCGTCGCCGTCGTCGTGGGTGTTGGGCTGAAGGTGATCCGCTCCTTCCGGGACCTGGGCACGGATGCTGAACGGGCCACGTACAACACACTCCACGCCGCCTCGCGTGCGGGGCAGCATCTGCGTGGCGGGCTGCAGGCGGCCGGCGCGGCCAAGGCGAGCAAGCAACTGCGAATGCTGCTGGGCTGCGACGCGTTGGCCATTACCGACACCGATTCGGTCCTTGCATGGGACGGGTTTGCCGAGGAGCTGCGGCCTTCCCTCATGGGCCTCGCCGCGGAAGTGCTGGCGACGGGCCGGACTGCCGTGGTGCCCCACGCCGGTCATTCGGCCTCCGTAAGATCCGAGCACGGCCACCACGATTTCAGTGCCGTCATTGCCCCCATCCGTGCCGGCTCCAAAGTTGTCGGATCGGTGGCAGCATTGGCGCCTGCGGCCGGAGCCGGCTTGGTACGGGCCACCAGCGAAGTGGCTGACTGGATTGCCGCGCAGCTTGAGCTGGCTGAGTTGGAAGCTTCCCGGACCCTGCTGATGGAGGCGGAAGTCCGGGCTCTTCGTGCCCAAATCAGCCCGCACTTCATTTACAACTCCCTGAACGCGATCGCTTCCTTCATCAATACCGATCCGGCCCGGGCAAGGGAGTTAGTGGTGGAGTTCGCCGACTTCACCAGGTACTCCTTCCGAAGGCACGGCGACTTCACCACCGTGGCCGAGGAACTGCGCTGTATTGACCGCTACCTTCTTCTGGAACGGGCCCGGTTCGGCGAGCGCGTGCAGGTGAGCCTTCGGATCGCACCCGAGGTGCTGAGCACGGTCATACCGTTCCTTAGCCTGCAACCACTGGTGGAGAATGCGGTCCGGCACGGTCTTGAGGCGAAGGAAGGCCCTGGACACATCACCATCTGTGCCAACGATTCCGGCGCGTTCGCTGAGGTCACTATCGAGGACGACGGCGTGGGGATGGACCCGGAGCACCTGCGGTCCGTGCTTGCCGGACATACGGACGGTGAGCACGTAGGCCTGCGGAATGTCGACGCCCGCTTGCGGCAGGTCTATGGGGACGAGCACGGCCTCGTCATCGAAACGGCCCCCGGCGAGGGGACGCTGATCACCATGCGGGTCCCCAAATCCCAGCCCGGACATGACGCCTGACACACCGGGCTAATCTTTAATCATGATCAACGTGCTCGTCGCTGACGACGAACTGCCTGCCGTGGAGGAGCTCGCTTTCCTGCTGGGGCAGGATGCGCGCATCGGCACCATCCACCGGGCGTCATCCGGGGCGGAGGCTTTGCGGACGTTGGAACGGGAGTCCGTTGACGCGGTGTTCCTCGACATCCATATGCCGGCCCTTTCCGGTTTGGACATCGCCCGCGCCATTGCGCGCAGCAGCAGTCCTCCCGCCGTCGTGTTTGTTACTGCTGACGAAGACTGCGCGTTGGAGGCGTTCGACCTCGCTGCCATTGACTATCTCCTCAAGCCGCTGCGTGCCGAAAGGCTGGCACGTTCCGTTGACCGGATCAGCGAGCTGATCAAGGACGGGGCTCCTGCTCCCGAAATGATCACGGTGGACCTGGGCAGCACCACCCGCATGATCCGTCGCGATGATGTCAGCTATGTGCAGGCACAGGGCGACTACGCCAGGCTACACACGGCCGAAGCCAGCTACCTGATCCGTGTCCCCCTCAGCGATCTGGAACAGAAGTGGGCGGAAGCCGGTTTCATCCGGATCCACCGCAGCTACCTGATTGCGCTCAACCATGTGGGTCATCTGAAGCTCTCTGCCACTTCCCCCAGCGTAAGAGTTGCCGGTGCGGAACTGCCCATCAGCCGGCGCCACCTGCCATCGGTGCGGGACAAGCTGCAATCCACGCGCATCCGGCCACAAGGATGACGCGCGTTCGGGTCACAGCACCACGCCAATCAGCGAAACCGGCTCCCCTGCGCTTCCCCTATGGTGGCGAAGTCGCCGAGGATTCGGACGTGGGACG
Source organism: Arthrobacter sp. StoSoilA2 (assembly GCF_019977195.1). Taxonomy (NCBI): domain Bacteria; kingdom Bacillati; phylum Actinomycetota; class Actinomycetes; order Micrococcales; family Micrococcaceae; genus Arthrobacter; species Arthrobacter sp. StoSoilA2. Next base: position 1,684,633 of record NZ_AP024643.1, on the reverse strand, counting down.
GGTTTTCGTCCGTTCCCTTATCCGCTCGCAGTTGCGGCTTGCCCTGGTGGTGGCCTGCGGCTTCCTGTTGATCCTTGCTTCGTTCGCGGTGTTCCTGGTCTTCGGACCAGGGGTTGCTGACACAAGGATCCTGGGCATTCCGCTCGACTGGCTGTTGCTGGGTGTGGGGATCTACCCTGTGATCGGCCTCAGCGCCTGGCTCTACAACCGTGCGGCCGCCCGGAATGAAGCGCGCTATAAGGACCTTGTGGAGGACAAGTGAACCCTGCTGTTGGCTTGGTCGCCTTTCTGGCAGTTTCGATCACGACGGCGGTCATCGGCTTCTGCGGACTGCGCATCTCACGCACCACGGGTGACTTCTATGTTGCCTCGCGGACAGTCCCGCCGTGGTGGAACGCCTCAGCGATTGGCGGCGAATACCTCTCGGCTGCGAGTTTCCTGGGAGTCGCGGGACTGATCCTGCTGTCCGGAACTGATGCCTTGTGGTTCCCTGTTGGTTACACCGCGGGCTACCTCATGCTGTTGCTTTTCGTTGCCGCTCCCCTGCGGCGCTCCGGCGCGTACACCATCCCCGACTTCACCGAGGCGCGGCTGGATTCCAGAGTGGTTCGACGCGTCACAAGCCTTGTCGTAGTGGCCGTCGGCTGGCTGTACATCGTGCCCCAGCTTCATGGCGCTGCGCTCACCATCCGCATCACCACGGGACTGCCATCGTGGGTAGGTTCGACGGCGGTGGTGCTGGTGGTGTGCCTGACGGTGGTGGCTGGTGGGATGCGTTCCATTACGTTCGTTCAGGCTTTCCAGTACTGGCTCAAACTGACTGCGTTGGCTGTTCCTGTAATCTTCGTGCTCCTGGTCCTGGCTGGAAACGGCACCCCGCAGCAAGCCCAGCTCCCGGTCAATCCCACCGGCCAACCAGCGGCCAGCGCCTATCAGAACATTTCGCTCATGGTGGCATTGCTTTTCGGGACACTGGGCCTGCCGCACGTCCTGGTGCGCTTCTACACAAATCCCGATGGACAGTCTGCACGCCGCACCACACTGATCGTCCTGGGGCTGCTCTCCGTGTTTTACCTCTTCCCCACGCTTTCCGGTGCGGTGGGCAGAATCTTCGCCCCGGAACTTGCACAGTCCGGACAAGCCGATGCGTTGGTCCTGCTGTTGCCCGGCAAGCTCGTGGGAGGAACAGCAGGTGAACTCCTCTCAGCGCTCGTGGTCGCCGGCGCCTTCGCCGCGTTCCTCTCCACCACGTCCGGGCTGGTGGTTTCGCTCTCGGGCGTCATCAGCCAGGACCTCTTCGGAGGAAGCGTCCGGGGATTCCGCCTCGCAGCGCTGCTTGCCGCCGTCGTGCCTTTGGGTTTTGCCTTCATGACAGACACCCTGGCCTTGGCGGGGAGCGTTGGGCTCGTCTTTGCCTTTACTGCATCCACCATTTGTCCCGTATTGCTGCTGGGAATCTGGTGGCGCGGGCTGACTGATGCCGGGGCAATTGCAGGGATGGTGACCGGCGCGCTGCTGTGCGGCGGGGCCATGGTGATCGGCACTGTCATGGGTCAGGGCAACGCTCCTGCCTGGCTGGCCCAACCGGCTGCATGGACGGTCCCGGCCGCTTTCGCAGTGACGCTGGCGGTCTCGGTCTGGACAAAGAACCGCGTGCCGGCTTCCGTGAACCGCGTGATGTCCCGCCTGCACGTTCCAGAACGGCCAGTGGCTACCGAACGGTAACGGCCAGCACCTGTTGTCCATGCATTGGGCAAGGTGGACAATGACGCCATGTCCGAAGAACCGGATGCCGCCAGCCCGGCTTCCCTTAGCATCCGGGCGCAATTGCTGGCCACCGAGCACTGGAGCCTGCTTGCCTCAAGGAGCACTACGCAAGGTGAGGTCCTCACGCGTATCAGCATGTTCCTGACCTTCACGTCGGCCAGCCTGCTGAGTGTGGCACTGGTGGGTCAGGCTACGCAATTCTCCGACGCCTTCAGGGCATTCGCGCTGACTATCCTCACCATTGACCTTATGGTGGGGCTCTTAACCCACATACGCGTCATGAGCGTGGGGATGGAGGACCTGATGTATGTCATTGCCATGAACCGGTTGCGCGCCGCATATCTGGATCTGGACCCCGGCATTGCCAGGTACCTTATGGCTGGATCCCACGATGACGAGGAAGGCGCCAAACGGACGTATTACTTCTTCGGCGGCAGGAAGGACTTCAGTCAGGTTGCCGGCAGCAGCATGGTGTTCATGGCGACCGTAAACGCAGCCCTGATCGCCTTGTTGGTGGGCTCGGCGCTGTTGGTTGCAGGACTGCCGGCCGTTGTAGCGGTGAGCGTCGCCGTAGTGGCAGCACTGGCTTTTTTCGTTACAGCGCTGGCCCGTGGAAGGCGCCGCTACCTCGATGCGTGGAAGAACAACCCACCCATCTCTCCAACGCCACGGTAGTTTTGCGGACTTCTTAGTCGATGGCCGCCATCAGTTCAACCACACGGTCAAGGAATGCATCCACCTGGGCTTCCTCATAGCCTTCGTCACCCTTGGCCGCACGGAAGACTGCACGACGAACGGTGTCCACGCTGAGGGGCTGATCGTGTTCCAGGTAACCGATAAGTTCGGCGCAGAGTGCGTCCACATCCTGGACGTTGTAGCTGCGGACTTTCTTCTTGGCCGGGCGGCGGAACCGTTCGCCGTCGGGCCGGTGCAGCCGTCCGCGAAGGATGCCGGAAAGTTTACCGATCTGCCGCAGCCAGGCTTCCTCGCCCTGCTGGCTGATGAGGTCGTCGCGTTCCCGGCGTGCGAAGGCGTCCTCAAGCCGGTCCAAGGCAGCGTCGACGCTGTTGGCGTCGTAACCACCCTTGACCGGGTCAAAAGCTACATCGCGCACGTCCGTGCTGGACACTTGATCTGCGGCACCCACAGGGTTCTCGAAAGACGTCCTGGCGCGGCTAAGGAACGCATCCACTTGCTTGGCGTTGTAGCCGTACTTGCTGCGCTCAACGCGATCGAACGTTGCGGGAATCTGGCGACGAATATCCAAAGCCACTAATTTTCCTTCATCGGGGTTGTCAGACGCCGCTCAGCAGCGCGAACAGAACATAGGCTACAGGAGCCGCGAAGACGATCGAGTCCAAACGGTCCATGACGCCGCCGTGGCCAGGGAGGATGCTGCTCATGTCCTTCACGCCCAGTTCGCGCTTGACCATGGACTCGGCGAGGTCTCCCGCCGTCGAAGCAGCAACCATGCCGGTAGCCAGCACCAGGCCAACCCACCACGGTTTGTCCAAAATGAGGACACACGCGAGAACGCCAATGATCATGGCGCCCGCGACAGAACCCGCAAATCCTTCCCACGACTTTTTGGGACTGATCTTCGGTGCCATGGGGTGCTTCCCGAAGGAAGCGCCAACGATGTAACCGAACGTGTCGTTCGAAACGACCAGAAGCAGCATGGTGGCAATCTGCCAGGCTCCCTCTGGAATCCCGTCCGGCCATAGGCCGACTGGAGTCGCGCCACCGCTTGCATGCAGTGGGAGCGCCGCGAAGCTGATCAGGAACGGTATCCAGGCGAGAGTGAAGACACCCGCGAAAACGCTTCGGGGAGCACCTGCAGCACTCTCGATGGAGCGCCACAGCAGAACCGCGACGCAGCTTGCGGTCATGGTGAACAGCAAGCCTTCCAAACCGCCGAAGTAGGCGGAAACCGGCATCACCAGCGTTCCGATCATCACAGGGATGATCGGCATCCTGGTTCCCTGGGCCTCAAGGGCCCTGAAGACTTCCCAAACGCCCAGCACCGCAAACGATGTGGTGAGCAGGACGAAGCCAAGCGGAAGGAAAAGCAATCCCCCAAGAACGGCGAAAAGCATGGCAAGCCCGACGCCGATGGCGGCCGGAAGATTGCGGCCTGCCTTCGGCGTCGGGTTACCTCGCAAACGCCTGACGCGTTTGCTCGTATCGCGTGTCGGGACCCTCCCAGCGGGTGCCGGCTCTGCCTGGTTCATTAGACCTCGAGCAGCTCGGCTTCCTTGCGCTTGAGCAGTTCGTCGATGCTGTCGACGTGCTGCTTTGTGATGGCGTCGAGTTCCTTCTCGCCGCGTGAACCTTCGTCCTCGCCGGCGTCGCCATCCTTGACGAACTTGTCAATTGCGTCCTTGGCCTTGCGGCGGATGCTGCGGATGGAGACCTTGGCGTCTTCACCCTTGCCCTTGACGATCTTGACGTACTCCTTGCGGCGCTCCTTGGTGAGCTCCGGGATGGTGACACGGATGATGTTGCCGTCGTTGGAGGGGTTGGCGCCAACTTCGGAATCGCTCAAGGCTTTCTCGATGTCACGCAGGGCCGTCTTGTCGTACGGCGTGATGAGGATGGTCCGTGCGTCCGGAACTGCGAAGGATGCGAGCTGCTGCAGCGGAGTGGGAGTGCCGTAGTACTCCACGATCACCTTGTTGTAGAGCCCTGGGTTTGCCCGACCCGTACGGATCGAGGCGAAATCTTCCTTGGCTACCTCAACCGCCTTGTCCATCTTCTCGCCGGCTTCGAGCAAGGTCTCTTCGATCACGGGTTTCTCCTCAGAAAATAGTCGCTGCCCAACTGCGGGCGGCAATGCACGTTACAGGAATGCACAGTAAAGATCCGCCACGAGGGGCGGACGGTCCTAGAAATATCCTAGCCGCTGCTAGGGAGTAACCAGGGTTCCCAGCGTTTCACCCAGGATGGCGCGGGTAACGTTGCCCTCGCCCTCCATGCCAAAGACCACCATGGACAGGTTGTTGTCTTTGCACATGGTCATGGCCGTCTGGTCCATCACACGGATGTCCCGGCGCAGGGCGTCGTCATAGCTGAGGACATCAAGCTTTTCGGCAGATGAATCCTTCTTGGGATCTGCGGTGTAGACGCCATCCACACCGCTCTTGGCCATCAGTACGACGTCGGCGTGGACTTCGAGGGCGCGCTGCGCAGCTACCGTGTCCGTGGAGAAGTACGGCAGGCCGGCTCCTGCACCGAAGATGACCACGCGGCCCTTTTCCATGTGGCGGATGGCCCTGCGCGGAATGTACGCCTCTGCCACCTGGCCCATGGTGATGGCGCTTTGGACACGGGTTTCCACGCCTGCTTGCTCCAGGAAGTCCTGCAGCGCGAGGCAGTTCATGACCGTGCCAAGCATGCCCATGTAGTCCGCACGGGACCGGTCCATGCCGCTCTGGGATAGTTCGGCTCCGCGGAAGAAGTTTCCACCGCCAACCACAATGGCTACTTCAACGTCAGCGACGGCAGCAGCGATCTGCTTGGCAATAGCGCGGACGGTTTCAGGATCGACGCCGAGCTTGCCTCCGCCGATGACCTCGCCGGAAAGTTTCAGAAGTACACGGCGGCGGGTCTTCTCGGGCTGGATTGCAGTATTGACGGTTTCCATGGTGCCTTCCCGTTGGTGGACTCTGGCTAGATTATCGTGCTGTGGGTCCGCGCAGATACTACCCGGACGGGTGCATGAAAAAGGGGCGGCCACCGAAGTGACCACCCCTTTTCATGAATTACTAGTTTCCGACGCGGAAACGGGATACTGCGGTTGCCTTGACGCCGGCTTCTTCGAGGACCTGTGCAACGGTCTTCTTGGAATCCTTGGCGAATGCCTGGTCAACCAGGACCTCACCCTTGTAGAAGCCCGTCACGCGGCCTTCGACGATCTTGGCGAGTGCAGCTTCCGGCTTGCCTTCAGCCTTGGCGGTCTCTTCAGCAATGCGGCGCTCGGACTCGACCAGTTCGGCCGGGACGTCTTCGCGGGTCAGGTAGTTCGGAGCCATGGCTGCCACGTGGACGGCGATGTCGTGTGCTGCGGTGGCAGCGGCTTCGCCTTCGCCGTCAACAGCGAACAGGACGCCGACCTGTGCAGGAAGGTCCTTGGAGGTCTTGTGCAGGTAAGCGTCAACCGTGGTGCCCTCAACGCGGGAAATACGGCGGACAACAACCTTTTCGCCGAGGACAGCGCCCTCTTCGATGACGATCTCGGACAGCGGCTTGCCGTCGACCTCGGTGGCGAGCAGGGTTTCGAGGTCGGCAGCGCCGGACTCGACTGCAACGTTGAGGACCTTGTCAGCCAGCTGGATGAACTTGTCAGCCTTGGCGACGAAGTCGGTCTCGCAGTTGACCTCGATCATTACGCCCACGCCGTCGGTAACCTTGGCAGCAACCAGGCCCTCTGCGGTGGAGCGGCCTTCGCGCTTGGTAGCACCCTTGAGGCCCTTGATGCGGATGATCTCGATGGCCTTCTCGGCGTCACCGTTGGCCTCGTCAAGAGCCTTCTTGACGTCCATCATGCCGGCGCCGGTGCGCTCGCGCAGGGCCTTGATGTCAGCAGCAGTGTAGTTCGCCATGTGAACCCCTCTGTCTAGAAAGTTGTGTGTTTACGGACTGACAGGACGGCAGCCCACCATGTGGGCCGCCATCCTGTCAGATGCCCCCGATGCCGTTTCCGGCCTCAGGGAAGGTCCAGATTTAATTGGCTGCTTCGGCTTCGCCGGCTGCAGCTTCAGGAGCCTCGGCAGCCTCGGCGGCCGGAGCTTCTTCAGTCTTGCTGCCTTCGAGGAGCTCGCGCTCCCACTCGGCCAGCGGCTCTTCCGGAGCCTCGGTGGTGCCGGTGGCGCGCTGGTTGCGGGCGATGAGGCCCTCAGCAACGGCGTCGGCAACAACGCGGGTGAGCAGGTTGACGGAGCGGATGGCGTCGTCGTTGCCCGGGATCGGGAAGTCAACTTCGTCGGGATCGCAGTTGGTGTCCAGGATGGCAACAACCGGGATGTTCAGCTTCTTGGCTTCGTCGACAGCAAGGTGTTCCTTCTTGGTGTCAACAACCCACAGAACAGACGGGGCCTTGGTCAGGTTGCGGATACCACCGAGGTTGGACTCAAGCTTGGTGAGTTCGCGCTTGAGGAGCAGGAGCTCCTTCTTGGTGTAACCGGAGCCGGCGACGTCCTCGAAGTTGATCTCTTCGAGTTCCTTCATGCGCTGGATACGCTTGGCGACGGTCTGGAAGTTGGTGAGCATACCGCCCAACCAACGCTGGTTGACGTACGGCTGGCCAACGCGGGTAGCCTGCTCGGCAATTGCTTCCTGAGCCTGCTTCTTGGTGCCGACGAACAGGACGGTGCCGCCGTGGGCGACAGTAGCCTTGACGAACTCGTAGGCGCGGTCGATGTAGGACAGCGACTGCTGGAGGTCGATGATGTAGATGCCGTTGCGCTCCGTGAAGATGAAGCGCTTCATCTTCGGGTTCCAACGACGGGTCTGGTGTCCAAAGTGGACGCCGCTGTCAAGCAGCTGGCGCATAGTTACGACGGGCATGCCGACGCTCCTTCCGGCAGGTCATTCATGAGAGAGCCCATGGGGCTGCTCTTACCCTGCCAATAGTTGACGGTTGTTTAGCCTTTGCCCGGACGGGCGCGGCTCCTGGCATCCATTGCGCTTCTCATCCGGAATGGAGCCGCAAAGGCTCAACCGGACCGCAAGAGGCACAATCCTCCGCAGCCTAAAGCCAAGCGGCTTCGCTGGTGGAGGGCTGGATACGCGTAGTCAGCTCTGGACCCTCACATATCTGAATGAGACATGTTCCTGAATTAGCTTGAGGGCACAGCAAACTGCTCCACCAAGTGTACTACAGCGGCACCACTCGTTTGACCTCCCGAACCCGGATGTTGTCGGGGACATTGTCCACATAGGACAGTCCAGGGATGGCACGGCAGGGCGCGACCGGAAAGCCTTGGTACATGGCCATTTTGAAGCTTTCCATTTCCCTGCTCGTCCTCGCCGCGACTGCGGCTGGAGGCCCCGGCGGATCCGCACCCACAGGCGAGCGGTGGAGCTGGCCCCTCTCCCCCAAACCCGGAGTCGTTCGGACGTTCGATCCGCCAGACAAACCGTGGCTCAGCGGGCACCGCGGGGTTGACCTGGGGCCAGCGCTCGACGGCGCTTTGGTCGCCTCGCCTGCCGACGGCGTGGTGACCTTTGCCGGCGTCGTGGTTGACCGTCCGGTCCTCACGATCGATCATGGCGACGGACTCCGGAGCAGCTTTGAACCCATGACGAGTGACCTGAAGCCTGGAGATCACGTTCGCAAGGGCCAGTCCATTGGCTCCCTGGCGCTGGGGCACTGCAGCGGAACCCCCTGCCTTCATTGGGGCGTCCGCCGCGGCGAGGACTACGTGAACCCTTTGGGATTCGTGGAAGACCTGCGGCCTTCCATCCTGCTGCCCTTGGACCAGGTCCTCACCGACAAAGGACCACCTAGACGATCGCGGACACGCCGGTGATGGCGCGTCCGGTCACCAGGGTGTTGATCTCATGGGTGCCTTCATAGGAGTAGATGGCCTCGGCGTCGGAGAATATCTTGGCCATTTCATAATCCGTGACGATGCCGTTGCCGCCCAGGATGCCGCGGCCAAGGGCAACACTTTCGCGCATGCGTGCGGTAGTGAATGCCTTCGCCAATGCTGACTGCTCGTCCTTTGCAACCCCCGCATCCTCGAGCTGCGCCAACCGCACCATCATGCCCATTGACGCCACCGCATTGCCCAGGATCTGTACCAACTGGTTCTGCACCAGCTGGAAGGCTGCCAAGGGCCTGCCAAATTGCTGGCGCTCCACTGCATAGGCTCGGGCCACATCGAAGGCAGCGAGCTGAAGCCCCACGGCTTGCCAGGCGACGGCAAGGCGGGTGACCTTGAGGACTTTGTTGGTATCGCGGAAGCTGTTGGCGTTGGCCAGCTTGAAGAAGTCCGGGACCACCACGTTGTCCAGGACGATGTCCGCGTTCTGAACAGTACGCAGGGAGATCTTGTTCTCGATCTTGCGTGCCGAGTATCCGGGAAGCGAGGTGTCCACGAGGAATGCCTTGACCTGGTTGTCTTCCACATCCTTGGCGTAGATGACTACCCAATCGGAGAACGTGGCGTTGCCGATCCAGCGCTTGGCCCCGTCGAGGATCCAGTGGTCCCCCTCGCGCCGCGCCGTGGTCCGGGTACCGCCAGCCACATCTGAACCACCCAGAGGCTCAGTCAGGCCGAAAGCGCCGATCTTCTTCAGGGAGTAAATGTCCGGAAGCCAGGCATCCTTCTGCTCCTGGGAAGCCAGGGCCTCGATAGAGCCCGTGAATAGCCCATCATGCACTCCCATGAACGTCGCGATCGATGCATCGGCACGGGTCACTTCAGCGTGGAGGATGCCCGCAAACAGATTGGAGTACCCCTGCCGGCGCACCGGGCTGACCAGATCGAGTTCGGCGAGCTTGGGAATGAGGTCCATGGGGAATTCGGCGCGGTTCCAGCAGTCCACGGCGATGGGCTTGACCTCGCGCGCCAGGAACTGGCGGACCTCGGCCAGACGATCCTGCTCCTTGCCCGTCAGCAATTGCTCAAAGGCGTAAAAGTCACCATCAGCATAGGGGAGGTTGTTGGCATCAAATGCAGCGTTGGACATGTGCGCTCCTTCAAGGGTGGTGGTCACCTGCCACCACGTCACGGCCCCGGAAGTTACCGGCGAGTAGTAAGTTACTGATGAGTAACATACCGCAGCTTCACGGTTTACCGCAACGCTGGAGACACCTCACCCGATTCCAAATCATCTGATCGCACGGGACACTTCTGTAACGTCGCTAGTGCAACGCCGCACACGAGTTTGGGGGAAGTGCAGATGATCAATCCACGGAGCGAAGCCATTTTGGTCCGCAATCGTAGCCGGAACGGCTTTGATGACAAGACCGCGGAACTGGTGGAGTACCGCGCCGCGGGCGCGTTCACGTATGTAACCTTCAGTTCCGGGAAGACATACAAATACTCGGCGGACAACGTCATTATTCTTCGAAATCCCGCACCCATATTCCTCAGCCCCCACGACACCGTCATCGTGCGTGGCAAGGTTCTCGAAGCTGTCACAGAGGTCCTCCGTTTCGATTCCCCTCAGGGGCCATGGTGGCGCGTTTTTCATATGGGCGGCCCAGGGCCCTGCTTTCAATCTTGTGGTGACAGTGAGATAGCAATCTCCCGGCCATCCGAGGAAGAAATACAAGCCCAGGTCGTGCTTGATTATTGGCGGGATGTTGCATCGAAGCTGAGCGCAGACGATCCGCTGCGCGGGCAGTACGAGAACTTCAGGAGCGTCCCCAAAGGAAGCGCGCTGGATGTGCTGCTCCAGCGCCAGCCCCTGGTTTCCCCGGAATTGGTTCAACAGCACCCGATACTGCCTTTCTCGTCAAACATCAGCCAACGAGAGGCTCTCCTGAGAGGACTCGGCCATCGAATATCGGCGATCGACGGCCCACCCGGTACGGGAAAGACCCAAACGATACTGAACCTTGTGGCCAACATCGTGACAGTTCCGGGGCAGACGGTTGGAATCGTCTCCTTCAACAACGCCGCCGTGGAAAATGTCGGGGACAAACTCGCCGAGGAAGGCTACGGATACCTCGTGGCGGACCTCGGCCGGAAAGAGAAAAGTACCGAATTCTTCGCCAAGCAGGAATCCAGGAACGCCAGGGTCGATCAATTGGTCGGCAGGCCATCCGGCGAGGCGCCGCCGTCAGAGTATGTGGCCGAACTCGACAGTCAATTGCAGACCCTGCAAGGGACCGCAAGACAGCTGGCCATATTGAAGCAGGAGCTGGACGCGTACCAACTCGAGAGGCGTCATTTCCTTCTGCAGGCAGACGCCCGTGAGGTGCCCGGCCTGGAAGGCGTCCCGCTACTGCGTGGCCCATCCGGTCGGATCCTGGAATTCCTGGCCGAGACCGCAATCACGCCCGTCGGATCGGGGCCACTCCGTAAACTTTTCCAGCGTCTTGGACTTCGCCTCCGATATGGACCACTCGGACGAATCGATCCCCACGACACCGATGTCGTGGTGCGGCTTCAGCGAGCCTATTACGACAGCAAGATACGGGAGCTTGAACAGCGTATCGATCAAGCGGAGCGGCTGCTGGCAAACAAGGACTACGGGCGTCTTGAGGAAGACCACCGGCGGGCTTCCAGACAGACCCTGGAAGCATCTCTCCACCGCCGCTACAGCCGAACCCGCAGGCGGATCCATTCAGAGGCCACCTACAAGTCAAACTTTGCAGGCTTCACCGCTGACTATCCGGTAATTCTGAGCACGTGCCACTCCCTGCGACGAAATGTTCCCACCGGCCAGCTCCTCGATTATCTGATCATTGACGAGGCCTCCCAAGTCGATCTGCTCGCCGCTGGACTGGCACTCTCCCGCGCCCGGAACGTCATCGTGGTCGGGGACCTTCAGCAACTTCAGCACATCGCCGATGAGAAGGCTTCAAGGAACTCCACGCGAGCCCCGTCCACCAGCGTGGACTACAGGAAGCACAACATTCTGTCCTCAATCATCGAGCAGTTCGGCGATGACCTTCCCCGCACTATGCTTCGGGAGCATTACCGCTGCGATCCGGCGATCATCGACTTTTGCAACAGGAAGTTCTACGGCGGGAGGCTGGTCCCGTACACCTCCAGCGGGCCGGGCGGTCAGCCGTTGGTGGTAGTCCGGACGGTGGAGGGGAACCACATGCGCCAGCACAGCAGCGGGGGTCGGACCAACCAGCGTGAGGCGGACGTCATTGCCAAGGAGGTCCTCGGGCGATACTGCTCAGGTATCAGCAATGACCAGATTGGCGTGGTGACCCCGTATCGACGGCAAGTGGACAAAGTGGCTAAAGCCCTGCTCAGTAGCATCCACGCCGACACAGTCCACAAGTTCCAAGGGCGGCAGAAGGACGTGATCATCATGAGCACAGTCCTGGACGAGACAAGCAGCGGACACCAGGGCGTCAGCTTCGTCGATGACCCGCACCTCGTCAATGTCGCCGTCTCCCGGGCAGTGAAGCGGTTCGTACTTGTAACGAACAATGAGATGCTGCCAAAAAGCCGGCACCTTCGAGACCTCGTGCAGTTTATTCGCTACCGAAATCCGGAGGACGGTGTTTTCGACAGCAGCGTCCTGTCCGTCTTCGACCTCCTGTACCGAGAGTATTCAGCGTTGCTACGACCCTTGGCCGGCCGACTCCGAAACGGCTCCACATTCGCTTCGGAGAATATTGTCTGGACCCTCTTGTCGGAGGTCCTCGAGGAAGAGGACTTCTCCGACTTGGCTGTGGCCCCACAGGTCCTGCTGAAGAATTTGCTTCGCGATCCTGCAACGCTCACGTACCAACAGGCTTCCTTTGTCCAGAACCGGGCGAGCCTGGACTTCGTGGTCTATAACCGCGTCACCAACCTGCCGGTCCTGGCCATTGAAGTTGACGGTTTCGCATTCCACGAAGACAAGTCCGCTCAACACGTCCGGGATGAACTCAAAGATGCCATCTGCCATGCCCATGGGATTCGTCTCCTGCGTTTGCCTACGACGGGAAGCGGGGAGGAAGCCCGCATTCGCTCGGAATTATCAGCGGCAGTGGGATGAACAGCCGAAGCGCAAAGAGCCGTGGCAGACGTATGAAACGCCAGCCACGGCTCCCGTGCAAAGGTAGGGCTACTCGGACTTGAACCGAGGACCTTAGGATTATGAGTCCCGCGCTCTAACCAGCTGAGCTATAGCCCCGTGACGCCCCAAGCCGCTAAAAAGCAACAGTTGGGGCAAATGCACTCTAGCAATACTAATAGCTACTCAAGAGTGCTTTTGTCACACCACCATGTCCTCGTAGGAAGCACCGCGGTAGAGGTCCTCGAATGTCTGAAGGGTGCCGTTGATGCTGTGCGGCTCCACCATCTCGCGGCTGACCTTCCCCATGGCCTTAAGTTGGTCTTCAGGAAGCTCCACCAGCTTGGTGATCTTCGCGGCGAGTTCCGTGCTGTCGTTGGGCGTGAACAAGTATCCGTTTTCGCCGTCGCGGACCAGGTGCGGCAGTGCCATGGCATTTGCCAACAGCACGGGCGTGGAGGCGGACATGGCTTCCAGCGTCACCAACGACTGAAGTTCCGCAGTGCCGGGCATGCAGAAAATATCGGCCTTGATGTAGGCCTCGCGCAGCTCTTCATCGCTTGCCAGCCCCAGGAACTTCACTCGATCCCCCAATCCAAGCCTGGCCACCTGTGCCTCCAAGGCCGGGCGGACTTCGCCGCCACCCACGACCTCCAGGTGGACGTTGAGTTCGCGCGGGGTCTTGGCAATGGCGTCGATCAGCACATTGACGTGCTTCTCTTCCGCAAGCCGTCCGGCGAAAAGGACAGTGGGGTTGGCATGGGGTTCGATCGTCTCGCCCGGCTGAAGCTCGTACGCTGCGGAATCAATGCCATTGGACAGGGGCAGGACTTTACGGAGGAACGCGTGCTGGTGCATGGCCTTGGCGGCAAGGGGTGTGGGTGTCGTGACGACGTCCGCCTGGCCCATCACCTTGCCCATGTCCTTCCAGGAGATGCGCCCCACGATGTCCTTGAACCACTGCGGGAACGGAAGGAACGGGTTCAGGTTTTCAGGCATGAAGTGGTTGGTGGCAATAATCCTGATGCCACGCTTCACTGCCTCGTAGAGTACGTGTTCGCCAATCATGTAGTGGCTTTGGATGTGCACCACGTCCGGTTGGACTTTGTCGAACAGGAGACTGATTTCCTTCTTGATTTCCCAGGGGAAGCAGATGCGGAAGTATTCGTGGGTGAACACCCCATGGGAGCGCAGGCGGTGGACGGTTGCCTCGTCACGGAACTCGGTGTAGCTCTTGCCCGTGTCCGGACGGCAAGCCAACACGTGCACGTTGTGTCCGCGCGCCGTCATTCCCTTGGCCAGGCGGTAGCCGAACTGCGCAGCACCGTTTACGTGCGGCGGGTAGGTGTCCGCCGCGATCAGGATGGTAAGGGGTTTGTTGGTGTCGGGAATGGTCACGTGGAGAACTCCTGATGGTCACGGTGCGGAACAGCCTTGAACGGGTCAATGCTGCGGTGTCGCCGGGTTGCCGGACCGCTGGGAAGCGGTGGCGCAAGGATCAAACTTTGCCTAGGCCTTCCGGCTTGCAGCCGCCTTCGCGTCCTTCTTACGCTTGGTGACTTCCGGATGGTGCCGGCTCAAGGCAATAACCCCCACGATAGCAAGGGAAGCTGCGGCGGCCATGCTGATTGCCATCACGGCATGGACATCGGGACGAAGCTCACCAAGGATAACGATGCCGATGGCGATGCCCACCATGGGGTCCACCACGGTCAGTCCGGCAATAACCAGATCCGGAGGGCCACCTGAATACGCGCTCTGGACGAACCAGGAACCAAGGCCGCCGGCGGCGGCGATGGCAATGAGGGTGTACCACTGCACATTGAGCAGGAACAGGCCATTGGGGTCCAGGAGGTGCTTGCCGATGATCCGGGTCAGGACGGCCACGAAGCCAAACAGTACACCCGCTCCCAAGATGTATATGAAGGCGCTCATGCGGTGTTTGAACAGCACTGCAAGAGTGCCGAAAAGGCCCACGGCCAGGGCCAGGAGCAGCACGATTGTCAGTTCGTCTTCAGCGTTAACATGGTGGTTTTCCTGCGTGACGTTAACTGCCAGGAGTACGAACAATGCCGATCCGGTGACGCAGGCGGTAATGGCAACCACGGTGGCGCGGTTGATACTCAGGCCCTGGTCCTTGGCATTGACCACGGTGGTAATGACCAGTGCGATCGCGCCAATGGGCTGCACCACCGTCAGGGGTGCCGATACAAGGGCGATCGCATTCATCACCATGCCAAGGCACAACAGCAAGAGCCCAAGCATCCATCGTGGGTTGCGCAGAAGCCGCAGGAACCCGTTGGAACTCAGGGCCAGTCCGCCGGTATCAGCCTTTACCGCGCTTCCCTGGCGTTGTGCGCCGATGGCAAGGAAAAAGGCGCCAAGTACGGCAAGGAAAACCGCCAGCCACACCATCAGCCGTGTCCGCCGTCGTTGGCCCGCAGTTCTTTGCCTTTGCGCAGGATGGCCCAGTAGTAGTTGTACGCCGCAATCCAGTGGCCCAGCAGGCCGAGGCCGAGGAAGACCCAAGCAGCGGCGAAGTAGGCGTCGGTGTAGGGAATCGGCAATTTGGAAAGTACCAGCAACGGAGTGCCCACCAGCAGCAGCCCGGTGCGGATCTTGCCGATGATGCTGACGGGAAGGTCTGGATGGCTGCGGAAGTAAATCAGCGAGGCAATGGCAAGAATGGCGTCAGGCACCACCAGCGCGGCCAGATACCACCACTGCACGACGCCGGCGATCGCCAAAGTGACGGCAACGGCTATGAGCGCGGCCCGGTCCGCCAAGGGGTCCAGGATCCTGCCCAACTTGGAGGTTTGGTCATAGCGGCGGGCGATATAGCCATCCACCCAGTCCGTGCTGCCCATGATGACCAGCACGAGCACAGCGAAGCCATATTCCTTCTGCCACAGGACCAACCACACAAAGAGCGGGACGCCCATGAAGCGCAGTACGGTGAGCACATTGGGAACGGTAAAGACGAGGTCGTGGTCCACCTGGGGACGGTCCGGATGCGAACCAGCACCGATGAACCTCATGGTGTCCCCCTTTCCTCTCCTCCAGTGTGTGCGGTACCGCGTCAGGCTGCTACTTCTTCAGCAGCTTCCGCAGGGCAACCACGAAGAGTGCAGCCGCGGCGGCGAAAGCCACGAGGTCCTTCCACCGGGACGCAAGGCGCCCGGCGAGGTCCTCGGGGACGGCCTCCCCAAGGTCAGCGAACTTGGCCGAAGCAAAGTCCTTTCCCTCCTGGAGTTTCACGGTGGCTGCCCCAAGCAAAGCCTGGCTCTGCTTCTTGACGTCCAACTGCTCGCCAAGCTCATCGCGCACGCCGGTAAGGTGTTCGCGCCGTTTGTTCAGGCGCAGGCGGAGTTCTGCCTCCGTGGGCGCCTTGGCTGCGTCCGCTTCCTTGGCAGCTTCCTTTGCAGCCTTTTCTGCCTTCGCCTTTTCGGCGGCAGCTTCCTTGGCAGCCTTCTCCGCCTTGGCAGCGGGCGAATTGGGATCGAGGATCGATTCGTCGAAGGCCGAGCCCTCCTTCGCAATTCCCAGATCGTGCTTGAGTCCACGGATGGTGTCTTCAGGGATCAGAGGCATGGCCTTCTTGAACTTGGAGACACCGATCAAGGCTCCGAGCGCGACGATCACGAGAAACACAGCTGCAACGATCAACGCCGCAAGCCAGCCCGGCATGATGGTAGCCAAACCGAGAATCGCGGCCACCACCAACGCGATCACCAGGAGCGACATGAAGACAAGGGCTACGCCAAAGAACGCGCCGGCCACCCCAACCTGGGTGGCCTTTCGCTTGAGTTCGACCTTGGCAAGGGCGATCTCATCGTTGAGTTGCCTGGGAGCCAAACGGGCAACGAGCTTGAGGGTCTTCGGCAAAGTACGGATGGCTGGTCTCGTGCTGGTCCGGCCGGTGTGACGTCCACTCATTGGGTTCCGCCTAACTGCTTCCTCTGGGCATCGTGTCGGGCGAACGCGGCCGGAAAAAGATCGCCGCGGGCACCTGTCCTCAAAACTATCATTCAGGTTCCGGCTCAACTTTCGCCGATGACACCGCGGCGCGCCTGACGCAGCTGCATAAATATGATGTGACGGCCATAGGATAGATGATCGTGACCAATCCAATTGCTCCGGGCGATTCCCTGAGCCGACGCGAAAAGCTTGTCTACATTGTCCTTCTCGGTGCCCTGACCGCTCTGGGGCCCTTCACAGTGGATCTCTACCTTCCTGCGTTCCCTGCGCTGGAGGAGAGTTTTGGCGTATCAGCCACGGCGATCCAACTGACGCTGACCGGCACCACGGTTGGGTTTGGCCTTGGACAGTTGGTGGTTGGTCCCTTCAGCGACAAGTTTGGCCGTCGCCTGCCCTTGATCCTAGCCACCGCCCTGCATATTGGATCGTCATTGGGCGCTGCCTTGGCTACGGACATCGGGTTCCTGTCCCTTTTCCGTGTGCTCATGGGTATCGGCGCCGCGGGCGGCGGCGTTGTCGCCATGGCCATGGTCCGGGACCTGTTCCACGGCTATTCGATGGTCCGCATGTTCTCCCGGATGTCTTTGGTCAACGGGCTGGCTCCGATCCTGGCCCCCATCATCGGTTCCCAATTGCTGCTGGTGTTCCCGTGGCCCGGCATCTTCTACTTCCTGGCCTGCTATGGCACGTTGGTGATAGTGGCCGCGATCTTCTTTATTCGCGAAACCCTCCCAGCGGAAAGGCGCGGGAAATCCACAGTCACGGTGCGCCAGCGGTACAAAACGGTGCTGACGGACCGGATATTCGTGGGCATGTTGATGGTTGGCAGCCTCAACTTCGGTGGCTTGTTCGCTTACCTCTCCGCCTCCACCTTCCTGTTCCAGAACGTCTATGAATTCTCTCCCCAGGAATACGGCCTCCTCTTCGGGGTCAATTCACTGGGCATCGTGGCGGGCGTCCAGATCAGTTCGAGGTTGATCCGACGCGTCGCGCCACAGTGGATCGTGGCCGGAGCCACGGTATTCATGCTGCTTATGGCGGCCCTGATTATCGTGCTCGATCTCCTCCACGTGGGTCTGTGGGGCATCCTGATTCCGCTGTGGTTCTACATTTGCGCCACAGGCTTCCTGTTCCCCTGCGTCCAGGTCCTGTCCCTTGCGAACCATGGAGCCCAAGCGGGGACGGCGGCGTCGCTCCTGGGGGCAGCGCAATTCATGATGGCGGGCATCGTTCCCCCCGTTGTCGGCTGGCTCGGTGTCGATTCAGCGATACCCATGGGCGCGGTCCAGGCTGTTTGCATCACCGGAGCCATTGCCGCACTGTGGCTGGTGGTCCGGCCGCGGACGGTCCCGTCAATTCATTAGGTCCCCTCAATCCACTAATTCGGCATTTCACCTTGACCCGACCAAAGGCAGTGACCATGACCAAGAAACCGCACCGCAACGGTAGGGGCCTTTTCCTCGGGGCCGTGCTTGGCGCCGTCGTCGGGGCGCTGTTGGGCCGTCTGGCCGGGAGTGCACTGTTCGGGGCGATACTTGGCGCCGTCATTGGAGCGGCCCTGCTGTACCGGGTGAACCCGGGCCCCTGGAACAGGGACTAACAGTAACCGGACCTATCGGCCCGTATAAGCCCTCCCCTTAGGGCGCCTGGCAGGGCAGAATGGTGGCCAGCCGGGGGTTTCCCCCTGCTTCGCCGGTGAAGGGGACATCACATGAGTGCGACTGATGGATACAGGGGCACTGTTTACGGCCTGGCGGCCATACGGCGGCTGCCCCTGACCCTGGGACTCGTGCTGTTCCTTTGGGTTGTCGGCGCAGTTACGGGCAGCCTTGTCGCCGGTCCCAGCGAGTCACTCCTGGAACAAGTCGGGCTGGGTTTGGCGCTGGATCCGGGACCGGGATGGTCCATCTTCACATCATCTTTCTTTGCCTCATCCTTGCTGGACTATCTGGCATGCACCGTTCTGATCCTGGTGGGCGTGGGTATCGCCGAGCGCACCATGGGGCCATGGCTGGCGCTGGCAGCATTCATCTTTGGTTCCGCTCTGAGCGCTCTGGTGCTGATGGGGCTGGTTGCTTTTGGAACGGACAACAGCGACCAATGGCTGAGTTTCCTGGGTGGCGAGTACGTTGTGGGCGCCTACGGTGGTGCCGCCGCTGCGTTGGGATGTTCGACGGCGGCGCTGGAGGCGCTGTGGCGTCGTCGCCTCCGGACATGGTTGCTGGCCGCCACGCTCATGTTCGCGTTGTTTGTAGGCGTCGCACAAACACTCCAGGCCCTTGCCGGCGCTGTCATCGGCATTCTGGCCGGTTGGGCCGTCCAAGCCCTCGTGCTGCGGCGGCGTGCGGGCTCCCTTCACTCCTCTAGCCTTCGTGAGACCCGGTTCCTTGTGGGCACAGTGGTGGGTGTGTTCGCCCTGGGTCCCTTGCTGACGCAGCTAACGGGCACGTTGGAGGTCGGCCCGCTTTCTGTGGTTTCCGAGGTGATGCTGCAGGCAAGCCCCAGCGTGGACGAAGTCAACGAAGCATGCGACAACGACAAGAGCTGCGTCACGCTGCAAAGTGTTGTGGGCGTGCAGAGTTTCGGTGCCACCATCCTCACAGTGATCCCGGTGCTGTTGCTCCTTGTCTGTGCCGAGGGGCTGCGCCGTGGTCGCCGCCTTGCGTACAGGCTGACCCTGGTCATCCAGCTGTACCTGGCGTTCGTGACGAGCGTGGCAATCCTGCAGTACGTGACGGATCCGGAAGTGACACTCGGCAATGACGACATCGGCTACCTCCTGCTCTACGCCGTGCCCGCTATCCTGGCACCGCTGATCATCGCGGTCCTGCTGGTGGTCAACCGCCACAAATTCCGGGTGGAATCCAGCGACGCCGGATATCGCGTCCTGGGCAGGACAACCCTCATCATGGCTGCTGTGGCGGCGGCCCTCTACGTGGTCTTCTGGTTCCTGGAGGGCAACCCCAGCCGCTCATCCCTATGGGACCTCGCAGGCCAATTGACCCATATCCTGGTCCCCTTCCCCGTTCCGTTCGTCGTTGAACTGCCCCAGGGACTGCTGAGCACCGTTCTTTACGGACTGGGCGGGGACGCCATTTGGCTGTGCATCCTTTTGATGGTCCTGAACAATTTCCAGCGGTTCCGGGCGCTGGCGAAAGACCCTGCTGCGGATCTGGGACACACCCGTGAACTGCTTCATGACGGCGGGGGCACCTTGTCCTGGATGGCCCTGTGGGACAACAACCAGTACTGGTTCACGCCGGACAGGAGGGCTGGCCTCGCCTACCAAGTGCACAACGGGGTGGCACTGACGGTGGCGGGTCCGTTCGGAGCCCGCCAACACCACACCGAGGCTGCCACAGGCTTTCTGGCACATTGCGCAGCACTGGGCCTCACACCGTGCTTCTACTCGGCCACGGCGGAGCTTGACGAAGCTCTCCTCCCCCGCGGCTTCCGCAAACTGGAGGTGGCGGAAGAAACCCTGCTGAACGTCCAGGCCATGACGTTCAAAGGCAAGGAATGGCAGAACGTCCGGACCGCGCTGAACAGGGCGGAGAAGCTGTCCATCAAAGACCACTGGTACCACTACGCGGAGATGCCTCCGGGGATCCGGGCACAACTTGCCGAAATCTCGGAAGAGTGGGTGGCGGACAAGCCCCTCCCCGAGATGGGGTTCACGTTGGGCGGTCTCGATGAACTGAAGGATCCCGAAGTCATGTGTTGCGTCGCGGTGGACGACGACGGCCTGGTCCATGGGGTCACAAGCTGGCTGCCGGTCTTTACCGACGGAGTGGTGTCGGGTTGGACCTTGGACTTCATGCGCCGCCGAACCACTGGTTTCAAAGGGGTCATGGAATTCCTGATCGCCTCCGCTGTTACGCACTTCAAGGACGACGTTCCGCGCATCTCGCTGTCAGGCTCCCCGCTGGCCAACACGGGGGCAGCGACGGACGACGGTGACCACAGTGCCTTGGACCGGGTCCTGGCAATGCTGGGCAATGCACTGGAGCCCATGTACGGCTTCAAGTCCCTGGCAGCTTTCAAATCGCGGTTCCAGCCCGAGCACCGCACTCTGTACATGTATTACCGGGATCCGCTGGCCCTGCCTTCCATAGGCCTTGCTGTTGGGTCGGCGTATTTGCCGGGGTTGTCCCCCGCACAGAGCGCCGGTTTGCTACGCCAAATGGTTGCCCGGGAACCCGCCGCATGACTGCCGCCGGACGGACGCGGCAGTCATGAAGGGCCTCCTGGAAATCGAGATCAGCGGCCCTGTGGTCATGACGATAGCGGTGATTATCGGCGTCGGGCTTTTCCTGTTGCTGTTCCTCAGGCCGTCTTCGCGTTGGGTCATCACCGCGGTGGTTGGCATTGTGGTGACAGCAGCGCTGGGTTGGTTGACGGTCTGGATCGTGGAGGATGTCCTGGACGTCTTCCACGTGGGCCTGACACCCCGGGTGTGGTTCTGGGTGATCACAGGCTTCGCTGCACTTGGCCTGGCCGCGGTTAGTTTTCGCCACAGTCCCCGGTGGCGGAAGGCCGTGGCGGCGATATCGATTCCCGTGTTCCTCCTGGTCACTGCGCTGGGCGTCAACATGGAGTTCGGGCTCAACAGGACCCTGGGCTCAGCGCTGGGGATTTCCACTGAGGAAGCCATCCAACTGAGCAAGCCGGACCCGGATGCTCCTGTCCCTTCCGGGCCCCTCTGGCAGAACTGGAAACCGCCAACCAACATGCCAGCAAAAGGCGAAGTGGGAACGCAGGTCATTCCACCCACCGCCTCGGGTTTCAATGCCCGCCCTGCCGGGATCTACCTGCCGCCTGCTGCCCTGACGGAGAACCCACCCCGTTTGCCCTTGTTTGTCCTCATGATGGGCCAGCCGGGCCTGCCTGACCCCCAGTACGTTTCGGCCGCGTTGGACGAATTTGCTGCGAAGAACAATGGCTTGGCGCCCATCGCGATCGTGGCCGACCAGATCGGACCGGATCAGGACGACACTCTATGCCTGGATACGGCCAAGTACGGAAACGTGGAGAAGTACATCAACGTTGACGTGGTGAACTGGGCCAAGGCGAACCTGAACATCCTCCCGGACCGCGATCATTGGACCATCGCCGGATACTCCAACGGCGGGCAGTGCGCCATCTCCTTTGCGCTCAAATACCCGAAGATGTGGGGCAATGTGGTGGATATCTCCGGCGAGGAGTTTCCCGGGGCGGAGGACCCTGCAGGCAACCTTGCAGAGATCTTTGGCGGCAACCAGGCAGCCTATGACGCCCAGAAGCCCATCAACATCATGAAGGGCAAGCAATTTCCAGACACCACTGCCGTTTTCACCGTCGGCTCGGATGATGTGACCTATGTTGCAGCTGCGAAGGCTGTCTCGGCAGCTGCAAAAGCTTCCGGAATGACGGTGACCTATTACGAGGTGCCAAACGGCGGGCATGTAGGCATCGCATTGAACGCCGGCCTGACAAAGGGCTTTGAGGTGCTGTATCCGAGACTCGGCTTGTCCCCCTAGGCAGCCCTGTTGCCGGCCCGTCCCCGGCGATAAAGTTGAGATGTGCCACATTGGCAAGAGCTGCAGCCGCTTCCGGCACCTTGGCAGCGTCGGGATGAACGCATCCTGCCGCTGTGGTGGGACCGGCTGTGCTCCGTGACCAGTCCCCAGTCCGCTGCCCTCTATGCGGCAGGCCTTTTCACGGATGACCGGCGCCGGCCCATCGCCCAGTGGTACAACCCGGAAGCCGACGCCGCGTTGCTGGTTGCCCCCGAGACCTCACCTGAGTGGCCGGTCCAGCGCTTTGGAATCTTCTATGCACCGCCGGGTGGTGGGTTCACCCGCGTGTACTCCGCTCCCCACGAGTGGCATCCGCGCGAACCGCGGACACCCCCTACCGAACAGGAAGCCTTCCTGGCAGCCGTGGCCGAAGCCGCACGGTTCCTCCAGGTGGAGATGGATTTCGTGTAAAAAAGTGGACCCCGCACCAGTACGAAACCGGTGCGGGGTCCTTGCGCTCCTCCGACTGGACTTGAACCAGTAACCCTTCGATTAACAGTCGAATGCTCTGCCAATTGAGCTACGGAGGAATGAAGCGGTTATGACTTTAGCAAAGGTTTTAGGCGAATGCGAATCGGACGGAGATACCCCCTGGGGGTATAAAAAATACCCCCGTTCCGAAACTCCGGAACGGGGGTATTGTGCGCTCCTCCGACTGGACTTGAACCAGTAACCCTTCGATTAACAGTCGAATGCTCTGCCAATTGAGCTACGGAGGAATGAAGCGGTTACTAGCTTAACAGGGCCCCGCCGGAAAACGAAATCGAGCCTCCAGGCCGCTTCCGAGGGCCCTCGGCAGGGACCCTCAGGAGTCTGAACGCAGGGCTCGACGCTGCATTTCCAGCACCATCAGTTCGCGGTTCAGCCGCTGGAATTCCTCGGGAAATGCTGCTGCGTCAAGGCGCTGCAGCTGGCCCATCTTGTCCGCTTTAATGCGGGTGATCTGCAGTTCGAAAAGCCTCGCCAAAATGTCCCGGCAATACCGTTGCATGGCCTCCGGGGTACTGGCCGGCAAAGGAGTTACCGCCAACTCCGAAACCAAGGGCCGAAGAGGCTCCGGGACTTCCTGCCGGATGTGCTCCACCCATGCCACCGGATCAGCTGCGTGGGCCAGGCCTGTGGCACGCACAGCTGCATGCACCGCCGCATATGCAGGAGTGGCAAAATAGGACGCCTCAAAGCGCTCCCATGCCCCGTCGCCCAGGACTGAGGGCTCCTGGAGGACGACTTCCAGCGCTTGGCGCTCCATCCCTGCCACGGGGTCCCGCGGATCGGGACGATTGAAGACCTGACCGTTCGATGCCTGACCGTTCGACGATGCCGCCGTCGTCGTGGGTTGTTCCGCAGCACCGGACGGACTCGCGCCGGATGCCGCGCGCTTGGCTGCCGCCCCAACGTAGCGGCTGACTTCCTCAATCGGCATCCCCAACCAGCCAGCGAGTTCGCGTATGTAGGCGGGGCGGATGCCGGAGTCGCGGATTTGTGCCACAACGGGCGCCGCTTCCCGCAGCGCTGCGACCCGGCCTTCTACCGTGTCCAGGTTGTGCCTGCGGAGCGAGGCACGGATCGCGAACTCGAAGAGCGGCTTCCTGCTATCGATGAGTTCACGTACTGCGGCGTCGCCCTTGAGTTGACGAAGATCACACGGATCAGCGCCAGTGGGTTCCACCGCAACGTACGTTTGCGCGACGAACCGTTGGTCTTCCTCGAAGGCGCGGAGGGCGGCCTTCTGGCCGGCGGCGTCTCCGTCGAAGGTAAAGACAACCTCTCCCCCGGTGCCGTCGTCCGAAAGCAGGCGCCGGGCGATCTTGATGTGTTCGGTGCCGAACGCGGTGCCACAGGTGGCGACCGCCGTCGTGACTCCTGCAAGGTGGCAGGCCATGACGTCGGTGTACCCCTCAACCACCACCAGCTGCCGGTCCTTGGCGATGTTCCGTTTGGCGATGTCGATCCCGTAGAGGACCTGGGACTTTTTGTAGAGAGTGGTTTCAGGCGTGTTCAGGTACTTTGGACCCTGATCGTCCTCGTAGAGCTTCCGGGCGCCGAACCCGATGGTGTCGCCGGCGATGTCCCGGATGGGCCAAATGAGCCTGCCACGGAAGCGATCATAGATGCCCCGGTTTCCTTCCGAAAACATGCCCGTAAGTTTGAGTTCAGCATCGGTAAACCCGCGGCCACGCAGGTGCTTAAGAAGCGAGTCCCAGCCCTGGGGCGCATAGCCCACGCCGAAGTGCTCTGCTGCCGCACGGTCAAAGCCCCTCCCAGCGAGGAAGTTGCGGCCCTCGGCCGCTCCGGGGGTCAGCAGTTGGGCACGGAAGAACTCATCGGCGATCTTATGGGCATCCAGGAGACGCTGGCGCTTGCCCACTTCTTCGCGGCTTGGACCACTGCCACCGTCCTCGTACCGCAGCTCGTAGCCAATTCTGGCGGCCAGCTTTTCCACTGCCTCGTGGAAGGAGCTGTGGTCCATTTTCTGGACGAAGGAGATGGCATCCCCGTCTTCGCCGCAACCGAAGCAGTGATATCTGCCCACTTGGGGGCGCACAGTGAAGGATGGTGAGCGTTCATCGTGGAAGGGGCACAGGCCCTTGAAGCTGCCCAGGCCAGCACTCTTCAGGGTGACGTAACCGTCAACGACTTCCTTGATATCCGTGCGCTGGCGTACTTCGTCGATATCTTCACGTTTGATCAAGCCAGCCACGTGACCATCCTAGCCGCTCCGCCTTGACGGCCCTGTGCTACCAGAGCGACGGTGCTACCAGAGCGACGGCAGGCTCCCCACCAGGCGCTCGTACATGGCCAGCGCGGAACCATCCGTCAAAGACGCCACCTGGTCAATCACTACCCGCAGCCGGGCGCCATCATCGGCAGCGTCACGCCAGTCAGCAGCGAACATCGGCTCGAGGTGGCGGTCGCCCGTGGCATTCAGAACGCCCACCAGAGCGTGCAGGACTTCACGCTGGCGTTCGTAGACGGGCTGGCGGTGGTCCGTGGAAATGACGAATGTAGTGGCCAGGCCCTTCAGGACCGCGATTTCGGTCACGGTGTCCTCCGGGACCATGAGCTCGGCGCCATAGCGGGTCAGGTTGGCAGGGCCGAAATGGTCCCTGGTGGTTTCCATGGCGCTTTGGCAGAACCGGCCGATGAGCTGGCTGGTCATGTCTTTCAGCGCGGCCATGGATTTCCGGCTCCCGTCAGCCTCACGGACCCACACTTTGGTGGCTTCCAGCCGGGCAAGGGCAGCATCGATGTCAGCAGGATCGTTGTGTGGGAGGTACCACTGCTTGGTGTAGCCCACAACGCGGGCACGGTGGTCCGGATTCTCCATCCACTTCAGTTGGAAGTGGCCTGCGACGATTGCGTCTTCGACGTCATGGACCGAGTAGGAAATATCGTCCGCGAGGTCCATCACCTGGGCCTCAATGCAGGAGCGGTTACCCGGAGCGCCCTCACGCAGCCATTCGAACACGGGAAGATCGTCCTCATACGCGCCAAACTTGCTGGTGCGGTGGCCATGGATGACGGGGGCGTCGACGGCGGACCACGGGTACTTGGACGCAGCATCCAGGCTGGCGCGGGTCAGGTTGAGCCCGGCGGGCCTGCCGTCCTCGGCAAGGACTTTCGGTTCCAGGCGCGTCAACAACCTCAGCGTCTGCGCGTTGCCTTCGAAGCCGCCAATAGTATGTGCGACTTCGTTCAGTGCTGACTCACCATTGTGGCCGAAGGGTGGATGGCCAAGGTCATGGCTCAGGCATGCGGTATCCACAACGTCCGGGTCGCAGCCCAGTGAACGGCCAAGTTCGCGGCCTACCTGGGCAACCTCCAGGCTGTGCGTCAGCCTGGTGCGAACGAAATCGTCCGTGTCCGGAGCAACAACCTGCGTTTTCGCGCCCAGCCGCCGCAGGGCCGAGGAATGCAGGACCCGTGCCCGGTCACGTTCAAAATCGGAACGGTAGTTGGTTTTTCGCGGCTCTTCCACCCACCGCGCAGAATCCGCTTCGGTGTAGCCCGGAATTGCCTGCACGTAGTCGTGCGGCGTTCCGGTGCGTCCAAGCATCGCTTCGGTTCCCATGGGTATCTGCCTCCTTCAAGCGCCGTTGTATGGTGCCTCTTGAGCCAGTCTTACACGTGTGAAGCTAGCCTCCTGACACGTCCAGCTCTGCTGCGGAGATTTCGGCACTCTGTTCCGCGTTCAGCTGACGGCTCATGAGCCAATCCTTAGGCAGCGCAGGCTTCTTCGGTGATCCGGCACGGCCGCGCGGGCCCTCGGAATCGATGCCCGGATACGGCAAATCCATGTCCAGTTCATCAAGGAGTCCGCGCAGGACCTCGAGGGTGGGAACGGTGGCCAGCTTGGCGCGAAGCTCCCCGCCAACTACGTAACCCTTGAAGTACCAGGCCATGTGCTTACGGATTTCCCGCAGTGCCTTGTATTCATCGTTGCCGAAGGTCTCCACCATGAGCTCTGCGTGACGGTAGACGCCTTCGGCGACCTCCCGCAGCCCCGGACGGTGCCGCTGATCGCTGCCTTCGAACGCCGCCTGCAGGTCACCGAACAGCCACGGGCGTCCCTGGCAACCACGGCCTACCACCACGCCGTCCACACCGGTTTCCCGGACCATACGGACAGCGTCCTCTGCGGACCAGATGTCACCGTTTCCCAGCACCGGAATGTCAGGCAGCGCCTCACGAAGGCGGGCAATTGCGGACCAGTCAGCCTGGCCGGAATAGAACTGGGCGGCGGTACGGCCGTGAAGGGCGACGGCGGCCACTCCCGCATCGCGGGCGATCCGTCCGGCGTCGAGGTACGTCAGGTGGTCCTCGTCAATGCCCTTGCGCATCTTGATGGTGAGCGGGATGCCACCCTTGGAGGCTTCCTTCACCGCGGTCTGCACGATAGACGTGAACAGATCGATCTTCCATGGCAGCGCGGAACCACCACCGCGCCGGGTGACCTTGGGCACCGGGCAGCCGAAGTTGAGGTCAATGTGGTCAGCCCGGTCTTCTTCGACGAGCATGCGGACAGCCGCGCCGACCGTTACGGGGTCAACACCGTAGAGCTGCACGGAACGGACTTTCTCGTCCTCATCATGGGAGATGATGCGCAACGATTCCGGGGTCCGTTCCACCAGTGCACGCGAAGTAACCATCTCGGCCACGTACAGGCCACCACCGTATTCACGGCAGAGCCTGCGGAAGGCCGAGTTGGTGATGCCCGCCATGGGGGCAAGGATCACGGGAGTGTCCACGGTGATCCCACCGAGCTGCAAAGGCGGAAGCTCAAGCTTTGGGGCAGGGGGGGTTGCTACTACAGTCACCCATCCATTGTTGCAAATCAGGGCAAATCGACCCTTTGCCCTACGGAATCGGTTTTTCCCCGTCGCCCCGGCGCTCCGCCTCACGCTGGGCACGGCGGCTCCCCGGGCGGGCAGGCTTGCCGGCCGCGCGCGGAGACCGGCCGCCGTCGAGCGTTTCGGCCCTGCCGGAACCCACGACGGCGGCCGCAGCAGCGAGCGTACCGGTATCGTCCACGTCCTCCGGATTCACGGACAGTGCGGGCGCAGGGACGGCACCCTTCACGCCTGTGGCCTTGACCACCAGGACAGCTATCAGTGTGGTAACCGGGATGGCGAGCACCAGTCCGATGGAGCCGACCAATGTCCGGATGACTTCCTCGGACAACTCCGCACTGGTCAGGGCCTCGGCAAGTGGGCGGTCGTAAAGCATCACGATGATCAGGATCGGAAGGGCGGCACCAGCGTACGCGAAGGCAATCGTGTAAACCGTGGAGGCGATGTGGTCCCGGCCAATCCGCATGGCCGAGGAGAACAGCTTCCGGGCACTGGTGTTCGGGGCCAGTTCGTAAAGTTCCCACACAGCAGATGACTGGGTAATGGTGACGTCGTTGAGGACGCCGAGCCCGGAGATGATCAGGCCGCACAAGATGATGCCGGAGATTGAAATCTTGTCCGACATATTTATCAGCGTTGCAGCGTCATGGTCACCGACGCCTGCAAGGTTGGCAGCATCCGTGGCCCACGCCGCCAACAGCGCCGTAATGCCCAACCCGAAGATGGTTCCGAGCAGGGCCGTGGACGTCCTCGCCGAGAAACCATGGGCGAAGTACAGGACCCCGATCATGATCACCGTTGAACCCACCAAAGCCAGCATGAGTGGCGGCTTCCCCTCCACAAGCCCCGGCAGGATAAAGCTGACCAGCACGGCATAAGCGCCAACCAGTCCAAGGAGTGCCCGGAAGCCACGCCAGCGCGCCACAGCGATCACCACCACCGCATAGAGCACAGCCAGCAGGGCAATCGGCAGGCTCCGCACGAAATCCACAAAAACGTACGACGGCGAGCCGTTGGCCTGCGCCGCGCCTTGGACACCGGAAAGGTTCAGATAGCGGATCGAATCCCCCACATTCACGCCATGGGATTTAGCGACGTCGGGGTTGATCACCACCTTGACGGCTTCCCCGCCCTTGTCCGGCTGCGTGAAGGCGAAAGTGCAGTCGGATCCGCCGGACTGGCCTGGATCGGTTTGGCCTGCACCGGTTTGGCCGGTTTGTGTGCAGCTTTCCTGCACCACGCTCTGGATCTTTCCGGTATCGAAAGTCACCCCCGGGGCATCCTGGTAGGGACTCGCGAAGGAGATTCCCTCCCGGCTGCCCGAGGGCCACATGACCATCATGGCAATGACAGTGAGCACCCCAAGTGGAACCAGCACCGCAGCCAGGAGCCAGTTGGCGCGGTTCCGGGAGGCAATCGCCTGCGGGGTTGGCTCGGAACTTTCAGAATGACCGTGACCGTGGGAGTGTCCGTGACCCATCAGCTGCAAAACCTCATGGTTTCAAGCCTAGCCGGGTCACACGCAAACCCTTCCCTCAGGCTGGCTTGATGTTCTGGTTCACGTGGAAAAGGTTGCCGGGATCGTACTTGCTCTTGACCTGCACCAGACGATCCCAATTGGGGCCGTAATTGTCAGTGACCCGGTTCTGGTCTTCAGCGTCCATGAAGTTGATGTACCCGCCCAGCGCCGAGTGCGGTGCAAGGGCCGCCGCATAGCCTCGCGCCCAGGCGATGTTGGCTTCGTTATCCGTGGGTTCCATCCATTGGGCGGCAATGACGGGCGCAAACTTCATGTCACGGTGCGCAAAGGCTGTGTCATGGACGCCAACGCGTGAGACGGCGCCGTCGATGGGGTAGATGTGGACAGCCGTATTGACGCTGGTGACCGTCGCACCATGCTCAGCGTGAGCCTGGATGGCGCCATCACTGAGCTCGGGGAGGAAGTTCGCCTTCCAGTAGCCCTGCATTCCTTTCTGGTTGAGCGCATCGAAGGCAACGTTCAGGGCTGGGTACGGCATGGGAGCTACCAGTGAGCCCGCAACAGGGGCTGCGTCCAGGAAAGGCTGCCACCGCGCTTCGCCTTCTCCCAAATCCCCCGTCCACATCCCAACCACCACACAGACGGGCTTGCCGTGCCACTCTTCGGGTAGGAACGGGACTGGCGGGCCCTGGTGGAATCCCAGGAAAGCGCCGAACTCTTCGGGCGCGTTCGCGATGTAATCGCGGTAGAACCGGGCGACTGTGTCAGTATGTTCTGCGCCGTAGAGGATGACTCCGGCATGGACCATATCAACAGGATGGAGTTTGAACTCGAACGAGGTCACCACGCCGAAGTTGCCACCACCGCCCCGGAGCGCCCAGAACAGGTCCTCGTTCTGGTCCTCGCTGGCCACCAGGAACTTTCCATCAGCCGTGACCACATCGGCTGAAACGAGGTTGTCGCAGGAGAGACCGTACTTTCGGGCAAGGTAGCCTATTCCCCCGCCCAGGGTCAGTCCCGCAACTCCCGTGGATCCGACGATCCCGCCAGTGGTCGCCAATCCGAAGGCGTGCGTTGCGTGGTTGAAATCAGCCCACGTGGTTCCGCTTTCGGCCCGCGCAGTTGCGGTCTCCGGATCAACCCGCACCCCTGTACGGTTGACGAAGTCCAGCACCAGGGCGTCATCCGCTGTTCCAAATCCAGGAGCACTGTGTCCGCCGCCCCGAATGGCCAGGGGCATGGAATTCTCCCGTGCGAAGTTCACCCCCGCAATCACATCCGCAACTTGGGCCACCCGGACGATGCCCGCCGGACGTTTGTCGACCATGGCGTTAAAGACTGCCCGTGCCGAATCATATTCAGGGTCTTCGGGAGTGATGAGCTGTCCGCGCAGCTGATCCCGCAGCCCGTCCAAGGTCGTTCCGTTCATTGTTGTTACCGCCGATTCAGAGGAGACCGGAGCTGTTCCACAGACGCCGCTTCCCTCCGAGTGTGCCGGCGCGTGGCTTACGTCGCCTTCCTACTCCTGCGCCATGGCCGCGTCAAGGCTTTTCCACCACGAATGCGGGCTGAGCTTAAAGCGAGGATCCCGCCCTGCCCATCGGCGATGGGCAGGGCGGGATCCGGACATGCGAGTACGTGGTCAGTCGCTCACGATCAGTGTGTCAGCGCCACGAACGTGGGCCTTGCCCGACTCCAGCAAAGGTGCCAGAACGCTGCGCAGCGCCGTCATGGATTCGTCCACTTCCAACAGCACGGGGTGCTGGTACGCAATAAGCGCCAGAAGATCCCGTACGGCAGCTTCGGCGTCGTCGGCGGACAGCATGGGATCGTGACCCAGGAAGACATCCGAGGGCTCCTCGGAGTTCCCCTGGGCGTAGCTGATGGCGAAGGCCTGGATCTTACCTTTTCGGCTGGCCGGCACTCCCCCGCCAAAGGCGCTTGCCTTCGGAGCACGAAGCACAATGGCTCCGTGCGCCCCGGTGAGATCGTGCAGGAAGAGCCGCTGCACCGTAGCAATGCTGAGCTCGCCCGGGCTGTCCCAGTGGTGGACAGCTGAGTAGTAGCGGCCCACCACTTCGCTGAGTTCCACGGATCCGGTGGCGAGGTCCTCCACGCGCTCCGAGGCAGCTTCCTCGGAACCGTCGCCGAACCGCGGGAGCTTCAGCGGCTCAGGCTCCACTACTACCAACTGGGAACGCTGGATGGGTCCCAGGCCTGCGGCTTCGGCGAAAGCAGCCCCCGGGGTGCCCGGTTCAACCTTGCTGCGGAGCTTGGAAACGCCCGACGGCGAGTTCCCGGCTTCGCGGCGCAGCATGGTCAGCAGGGTGGCACCGACGCCGTTCCGGCGATGGTCCTTGGCAACCTCGATGTAAGCCCAGAGACGTTCCGGGTGCAGGGACGCTTCGTGAACCACGCCGGCCGCAACGGGGATGCGAACGCCGTCAACGACGTCTTCGGCAACGATGCAGCGGCGCCAAGGCTGGTTGCTCGAGGGCGCCAAAGCAGCACGGAACTGTTCTGCAGGGAGGGTCTCCGGGCCGCCCCAGATTTCCAGGAGGGCGAGGTCGTCGCCTTCCTTCCACTCGCGGTATTCCAAGGCCACGGTTAGGCGCCGATCAGTCGTGCTGCCAGGTAAGCCTCAACCTTGTCCAGGGACACGCGTTCCTGGCTCATGGTGTCGCGCTCACGGATGGTCACGGCCTGGTCTTCGAGGGTATCGAAGTCCACGGTGATGCAGAACGGAGTACCGATCTCGTCCTGGCGACGGTAACGGCGGCCGATGGCGCCGGCGTCGTCGAAGTCGATGTTCCAGTTCTTGCGCAGCTGGGTGCCCAGCGCCTTTGCCTTCGGGGACAGGTCCTCGTTGCGGCTCAGGGGCAGGACAGCTGCCTTGACCGGGGCAAGCCGCGGGTCCAGCTTCAGGACCGTACGGACGTCGACGCCGCCCTTGGCGTTGGGTGCCTCGTCTTCGGTGTAGGCGTCAATCAGGAACGCCATGAAGGAGCGGGTCAACCCGGCAGCGGGCTCGATCACGTATGGGGTGTAGCGCTCATTGGTGGCCTGGTTGAAGTAGCTCAGGTCCGTCCCGGATGCCTTGGCGTGCGTGGAGAGGTCGAAGTCCGTGCGGTTCGCGATGCCCTCGAGCTCGCCCCACTCGGAGCCTTGGAAACCGAAGCGGTACTCGATGTCCGTGGTGCCCTTGGAGTAGTGGCTCAGCTTCTCAAGCGGGTGCTCAAAGAAGCGGAGGTTTTCTTCACGGATGCCCAGGCTGGTGTACCAGGACATGCGCTCCTTCATCCAGTACTGGTGCCATTCCTCATCCGTGCCGGGCTCGACGAAGAATTCCATCTCCATCTGTTCGAACTCGCGGGTACGGAAGATGAAGTTGCCCGGCGTGATCTCGTTGCGGAAGGACTTGCCGATCTGGCCAATGCCGAACGGTGGCTTCTTCCGGGACGTGGTGAGGACATTGTTGAAGTTCACGAAGATGCCCTGGGCCGTTTCCGGACGCAGGTAGTGCATGCCCTCATCGTTGGCCACCGGGCCAAGGAAGGTCTTCAGGAGGCCGGAAAATTCCTGCGGCTCGGTCCACTGACCACGGGTGCCACAGTTGGCACAGGCAATGTCCTTCAAGCCGTTCTCGGCGGGGCGGCCCTTCTTTTCCGCGTACTCTTCCTCAAGGTGGTCGGCACGGTAGCGCTTGTGGCACGAGAGGCATTCCACCAGGGGGTCCGAGAACACCTCGACGTGGCCGGAGGCTTCCCAGACCTGGCGGGGCAGGATGACCGAGGAGTCCAGGCCTACGACGTCTTCGCGGCCGCGGACCATGCTCTGCCACCACTGGCGCTTGATGTTTTCCTTCAGTTCCGCACCCAGGGGTCCGTAATCCCACGCCGAACGGGAACCACCATAGATTTCACCGGCCTGGAAGACAAAGCCCCTCCGCTTGGAGAGGGAAATGACCTGGTCAAGGACGGATTTTGCTGCCATGGGTACTCCATTTGTTCTACAGGGCCGCTGGGTGCGGTCCGCGGTGGTTGCCCCGGATTCCGAACGAGGTTGTCCGGCGGGGTGGGCTGGGGAATTGGTGCGGATAATAACTGTGCAGAAAAGCTGCGTGTCCTAGCCTACCGGCCTTTGCCCGGGACCTTTCGTGCGAATGCTCCCCTGGGCCAGGGCAGCGTGGCCACGACGATCGCCGCGAGCGTCAATACCGTACCCAACACCGTGGGCAAGGCGACCACCGCACCGGGACTGGGGATCACGACGTCGAGCACTAAAGAACCCACCAGCTGCCCGGCGATCATGCCCAGACCGGTGACCAGCACGCCAAGGCTTCGGACCAGGAGCGCCGCAAGCCCAATGAAAAGGCAGCCCATGGGGCCGCCCAGGTAGAACCACCATTCACCCGGAAGCGGGTTGCCGGCGCCTGCCACGGAAAGCTTGATCAGCCAGGCAATCCAGAGGATGACGGCACCGGCGATGAAGTTGACCAGCGTGGCTGCGACAGGGGTCCCGTAGTGAACAGTGGCGGTTCCGTTCATGGCTTGCTGGAAACTCATGAGAAACCCTGCAGCCAGTGGCAACAGGACGGGCAGCACCAGGGAGGCGACGTCGGTATTGCCCCCGAACCGCGGGGAAACAGCCCAGGCAACGGCGGCTACCGTCAGCACACTGCCCAGGATCCGCACTCCGGTAATGGACCGTTTGCCGCCGGGACCTATTCCCATTCGGTCCACAAGGAGGCCGCTCAGGGTCTGCCCGGTGACCACCGCCACAGTGAACAGCGCAACCCCCAGCAGGACCACAGTGAATGTTTGCGCGATGACGAAGAGTGCACCGATCCCACCGGCCATGACGTAGAAGCGGGGAAAGCTACGGCTGCGGACCGCCGGGACGATGCGCCGAAGGCCTGCCCTGCCTTTGGGTGTGGCGAGGGAAATGGCCGCAATGAGGACGAGGCCTGTGGTGAAGCTCACCACGGCTGCGGCGATGCCATCGTCCAGCCGGGCCCCGAGAGCCCCGTTGATCCTTCCTTGAAGCGGAATGACCAGCCCAGTTGCTACTGCAACAGGGAGGCCAGCGGCGAGCGGAAGGGTGGAACGACGGGAAGACTGCGGCACTGACACCACACTACGTCAGGCATCATTGCTTTATGAGCAACCCGGAAATCGAAGAGGTCCCCATCCGCGACGACATGATCCGCCTCGGTCAGCTGCTGAAGCTGGCCAACCTGGTGGAGGACGGCGTGGAGGCCACCGAGCTCATTAAGAATGGCTTGGTGAAGGTCAACGACGAGATCGACGAACGCCGGGGCCGCCAGCTGCACGCCGGCGACACCGTCACCGTCAACGGCCAGACCGTAAGGATTATCTCCGCCTGAAGCAACGCGGGGTCACTTAAGGCCCATGGTGAGGCCATTTATGGGCCGTAAGTGACCCCGCGTTGCGTTAAGATGCGAGGACTTTGTGCGTCAGGAATTCGCCTACGTGGCCGATTTCCTGCTGATTAATGCCATGCCACATGCCTGTGTAGAGCACCTTGGTGAGGTCCACGTGCTTGCGCACCCACCCCATGGTGTATTCGATCTTGTCCGGAGTAATGACGGGGTCCTGCTGGTCGCGGCCCCAGAACATCGGCAAGGTGCCGTCCAGTTCGGCATCGCGGAAGGCGGGGTCATCGCCGGCGTCCACCACGAAACCCGAAAGCCCGACGACGGCAGCGAAGTCCGCGGGACGGTACCGGAGCATGGTGGTCGCCATGGCCATGCCCATGGAGAAGCCGAGCAGCGTCACTGAAGAATGATTGGCTTTGACCGTATCCAACCATTCAAGGGCATACTCGGCGGCAAGCTTTACTGCTTCCAGGGAATAGTCGATTGACGCAGTGAGCGGGAACCAGGTGAAGCCGGGGCCCATGGGCATCGGCGCGCGCAGGGAAGCCACCACAAACCCTTCGGGAAGCAGGCCCGCGAGGCTGAAGAGATCGTCCTCATTGGAGCCATAGCCGTGCAGCAGCACCAGAAGCGGCTTGCCCTCCCGTTCAGCTTCGTCATGGGACCACAGGACAACGGGCGCGGGGAATGCAACGGCTTCAGTCATGGGTCTATTCTTGCAGTTACTGATGAGTAACAACCTACGGTGGCGTAGGTTCGCAGATTCAAGGCAGGATGGAAAGCGTGAGTGACGTCAATTCATTGGTGAAGCCGGGCGAACCGGTTCAAACACACCCTTGGAGCCGTTACGTGGCACTGGGGGATTCGTTCACGGAAGGCATCGGCGATCCCGAGCCCCGGAACCCCGGCGGCTTCCGGGGATGGGCTGACCGTGTAGCGGAGGAACTGGGCCGCGGTCATGAGGATTTCGCTTATGCCAACCTTGCTATCCGTGGGCGGCTGCTGCAGCAGATCGTGGATGAACAAATTGGTCCTTGCCTGGAACTTCAGCCGGACCTTGTCTCGATTTCAGCGGGCGGCAATGACCTCATCCGGCCCGGTGGCGACCCGGACCTCTTGGCGGAGAAGCTGGATGCTGCTGTTCAGGAACTGGCCTCCGGTGGGGCGACTGTGGTGTTGTTCAACGGACCGGACACCGCGTCCTCGGTGTTGGGCCGCATCCGTGGCAAGGTGGCCATCTACAACGAAAACCTGAGGACTGTAGCTGCACGGCACGACGCCATCATCGCGGACATGTGGTCCCTGAGGCAGTTGGCCGATCCGCGGATGTGGGACGAAGACCGCCTGCACTTCTCACCTCTGGGACACCACACCATCGCGATGATGGTCCTTGAAGCGCTGAACGTCCAGCACACCCTTGAGCCCCTGGTGCCCAAGCCCCTGCCGGTCCGCACCTGGCGCGAGGCCCGATCCTCGGATCTGGTGTGGGCCCGCGAGTACTTTGTTCCGTGGGTTATCCGCAGGTTGCGGCATCGATCCTCCGGTGACGGCATTACCCCCAAACGCCCGACGCCGGGACCGGTCTTCGGCCCCAACGGCACCATGCTGCCGCGCGGCTGAGCTGATGGGACTGCGGCCGGGAGGATTCGATGCAGCCTAACAATGTTGTCCCCCTGCGCCTGCGCCGTCAGCAGCTGCGGGCTCCCTACGGCGAAAACGTTGATGATGTTCTGCGCAACCTCCTGGCGGTGCAGTCGCAGGAATTTCCGTATGCCAGGTGGAGCCTCGCCCAAAGGGCGGTCGGGAGCACTGCCGATGAGGTGGAGCAGGCGGTGGCTGACGGCAGGATCCTCCGGACGCATATCCTGCGGCCGACGTGGCATTTTGTGCACCGTGACGACCTCGGCTGGTTGATGGGTTTGTCTGCAGATCGCCTTCATCAAGGCAACAAGGGCATGTACCGGCAGGCGGGAGTTGATGAGCACGCAGCCGCCCGCAGTGGGCACATCCTTGCCGAAGCGGTGGCCGGTGGAGCCCACAAAACACGCGAAGAACTAGCCGGAATACTGGAAAAGGCGGGGCTCCCCGGCAAAGGCCTTGGCTTCGTTTACCACCTCATGCACGCCGAGATCAGCAAAATCCTGGTGAGCGGCAGCCCGGTCCGTTCTGCAGGGGGTGCACTGAAACAGACATACGCCTTGTTCGAGGAACGTGTGCCCGACGGCAATACGTCCCTGATGGAGGACGGCGACCGCGAATGGGCCTTGGGCCAGCTGGCCCTGCGGTACTTCAGCAGCCGGGGACCTGCCACCATCAAGGACTGTGCCGCGTGGTCCGGACTGACCATCAAGGATGTACGGCTTGGCTTGCAGGTAGCTGAAGAGTCCGTTCCGGGCGCCTTGGCAACCGTGGCGGTCGACGGCTTGGACTTCTACTTGCCAGCAGAAGATGTGGAGGCACTTGCAGCGACTCCCCCACCAGGTGACGATGGGCCAGGACTTCCCCGTGTCGATCTCATCCAGTGCTACGACGAGTACGTGATGGGCTATTCACAATCGAGGCACTACCTCGGCGGCAGGGCGCCCTATTTCCCCGAGGGCGATGCTCCAATTCACGTGGTGTTGCTCGATGGCAGGTTGACCGGATGGTGGCGCCACAGCTTCTCGGGTGGGATCTGCGAACTCGACATCAGAATGAACAGGCCACTCACAACAGCCGAACAACAAGCTTTGGAGGCAGAAGTGGAACGCTACGGGAGGTTCCTGGGCATGGAGACAAAGCTGGTGTGAAACTGCGGGACTAAGCTGGGTTAAGACCTAGGAGGCCTGCACCGTGAACAATCTGATCTTCTGGATCATCGTCTGCTCGTGGCTGATTCCCATGGGGATACGCATGTACAACAAGTCCCGGGCGCGGCGGCTCCAGGACCGCAATTTCCCGGGCCCGAATTATCCGGGCCCCGGCTATCCCCCGCAGAATCTTCCGGGACCGGGTTACCCGCAGCCGAATTATCCGGGCTATCCCACGCAGCCCACCACCATCCGCCCTGCCGATGCCCCACCGCCGCCAGGACCGGCGTCGAACGCTTCTTCACCTACGTTTCCGAGCCACCGCGGCTCTGAGCAGCAAGGCTTCCGCGCGCGCAAGCTGGCCGAACTGGACCTCAAGTTCAGCAACGGCGAAATTGCCATGGAGGATTACATGAAGCAGCGCGGCGACATCATGAACGGCTGAGCCGGCTTAGGCGAAGAAGGCCTCGCGAAGCTGCTTCGATAGTTGGCCGATTTCGGTCAGGAAGCCATCGTGGCCGATGGGGGCCTCGATCACGTGGACGGGCACATTGCCTGGCAGGTTTTGCGCCAGTTCCACTGACTGGGCCGGAAAATAGAGGCGGTCGGAATCGACGGCTGCCACAAAGAATTCAGCAGTGGCGGCAGCCAAGGCTTCCTTCAAGGTGCCCCGGCCCCGTCTGATGTCGTGGGACATCAGCGCCTCGGTGATGGCGATGTAACTGTTCGCATCGAACCGGCGCACCAGCTTGGTGCCTTGGTGGTCGAGGTAGCTTTCCACTTGGTAGCGGCCACGCTCCCCCAGGACCGCAGCGGCCAGGGGCGTCTCCTGGTGCTGGGCTTCCCGGCCGAAGCGGACATCAAGCTCCAGCGCTGACCGGTACGTGATGTGCGCTATCCGTCGGGCCAGGGCAAGGCCTGCCTCAGGAGTTGGTCCACCGTAGTAATCGCCGTTGTTGAAGTTCGGGTCCTGGCGGATGGCGAGCGTCTGCGACTGGGCGAAAGCAATTTGCTCGGCTGTGCTGTAGGCGCCCACAGAAATAACCGCGCACCGCTGAACACGCTCAGGGAAGGTGACCGCCCACTCAAGTGCCCGCGCCCCACCCATGGAACCGCCAAGGACTGCGTGCCATGCCTTGATCCCCAAGGCATCCGCGAGCCGGGCTTCAGCCACCGTGCTGTCGCGCAAGGTGATCAGTGGGAAGCGGGATCCCCAGGGCCGTCCGTCCGGCGCCTCTGACGATGGGCCCGTGCTGCCGTAACAGCCGCCGACAATGTTGATGGAGATAACGAAGAACCGGTTGGTGTCGATCGTCGCGCCGGGACCAACGAGTTGCTCCCACCAGCCTTCCTCATCAGTAGCACCGCGGGCCACATGCGTGCTGCCCGTCAGTGCGTGCTGAACCAGGACTGCGTTGGACGCATCCGCATTCAACTGCCCCCAGGTTTCGTAGGCAAGCACAACATCCGGGAGAAAACCGCCGGCTTCAAGTTCCAGTGAACCTACGCCGGCGTACTTGACCGTCCCGTCTTCTTTGCCCGGTTTGGGGGGTGCTGTAGCAGTAATGGTCATTCCTTTGACACCTAACCTCGCGCTTGCCTGCCGCCTTGCGTGCGACAGGCCAGGTCTTCACCCGGGGCACCCCACCGCGGAGGAGGGTTGCCGGCCAGCAAGCCGGGGCTGTCGCTGGCACTCATGACCTAATACGTAGAGTCTAGGAAAAATACCGCTGTCTTGGCGAAGAATGTGACAGCTGTGTGACGGTTTGGCGCCGCTTCGTTCAGGAACACGCACCGCGAAGGGCCGCCCGGCGAATTTTCGACGGCGGGCGGCCGCTCCCCCAGCAGCGCGATTAAGCGCCTTTGGCAGCCCGGAAACCGGCCTCAAGATCAGCAATAATGTCGTCCACGTGCTCTATTCCCACGGAGAGGCGGACAAGGCCTGGATTCACGCCCGCAACCAGCTGCTGTTCGACCGTGAGCTGGCTGTGGGTAGTCGACGCCGGGTGGATAACCAGCGAGCGGACGTCACCGATGTTGGCAACATGGGAGTGCAACTCCAGGCCGTCCACGAATCGCTTGCCGGCCTCGACGCCACCCTTGATGTTGAATGCCACCACTGCACCGGTACCCCTTGGCCCGTACTTACGGCCGCGGTCGTACCAAGGGCTGGACGGCAGGCCCGCAAAGGCAACCGATTCGACGTCGTCATGGGCTTCCAGCCATTCAGCCACTTTGGTGGCGTTCGAGACGTGACGCTCGACGCGCAGGCTCAGGGTTTCCAGGCCCTGGGCGATGAGGAAGGCGTTGAACGGGGAAACCGCCGAACCCAGATCGCGCAGCAACTGCACGCGCGCCTTGAGAATGTAGGAGAGGTTGGCTCCGAGCGCGCCATCCTTGCCAAGGTCCCGGGCGTAAACGAGTCCGTTGTAGCTGGGGTCCGGAGTATTGAATCCGGGGAAGCGCTCCGGGTCCTTGCCGAAATCAAAGTTTCCGGAGTCCACGATCACGCCGGCGATCGCCGCGCCGTGGCCGCCCAGATACTTGGTAGCCGAGTGCACCACGATGTCCGCACCCCACTCGATGGGACGGATGAGGTAGGGGGTTGAGAGCGTGTTATCCACGATGAGTGGCACGCCAGCCTCGTGCGCAGCGCGTGAAACACCCTCGATGTCCAGCACGTCCTGGCGCGGATTGGACACAACCTCGCCGAAGAACAGCTTGGTGTTGGGCTGCACGGCGTCCCGCCACTGGTCCAGGTTGTCCGGATCCTCCACGAACGTCACGGAGATGCCGAACTTCTTCAGAGTGTGCGCCAGCAGGTTGTAGGTGCCACCGTAGAGGCTGGGGCTCGCGACGACATGGTCTCCGGCCTCGGCAATGTTCAGGATAGCGAAGGTTTCCGCGGCCTGTCCTGAGCTAAGGAGCAACGCGCCCAGCCCGCCTTCGAGGCTGGCGATCCGCTGCTCCACGGCGTCTTGTGTTGGGTTGCCGATCCGCGTGTAGATCGGGGCGAGCTCGGCCAGTGCAAAGCGGTTGGCTGCGGACTCTGCGCTCGGGAAAACGAAGGACGTGGTCTGGTAGATCGGAAGCGACCGCGCCCCCGTGGCAGAGTCGGGCTCCTGCCCTGCGTGGATCTGGCGGGTTTCGAAAGACCATCCTTGGGACATTGGGTTCTCCTCTTCGTGGCGCGCGGGTTTGCCGTTGATCGCTGTAGGCGTGGGCTGGAGCCAGTCTAGGAAGCGTCCGGACACTTGGACAGCTTTGTGACGAAGGCAGTATTTTTCAGTCTTTACGCGACCCGGCGTGAAGCGTTCCGGCGGCGCACAATAACATCCCATGTTAGTAAGGCTTCCCTTAGCTGAGACCCCGATCACAAAGTGCCAAGATGAAGCCATGCGCATGGATCACGTCTCTTACGCTTGTGAACGAGATGGCCTTTTGGCCACCACCGAACGAATTTCCGCAGCTCTGGGAGTGGACGCAGTCCGGGGCGGAGTGCACCCGCGCTTCGGTACCCGGAACATGATCATTCCCTTGGCGGATAACAAATACCTGGAAGTCGTAGAGGTCCTGGACCACCCTGCTTCCGACAAGGCACCCTTTGGCCAGGCAGTCCGCGCACGCTCGGCGGCAGGCGGCGGTTGGATGGGCTGGTGCGTCGCCGTTGACGACCTCGCCCCCTTCGAGGAACGCCTCGGCCGGTCCGCAGTTCCGGGCAACCGCAAGTTCCCGGATGGCCGCGAACTCGTATGGCAGCAGATCGGCATTCTCGGCTTGATCGCCGATCCCCAGGTGCCTTACCTGCTCAAGTGGGAGGGCGATCCCTCACTGCACCCGTCCAAGGTCTATGAGAGTGACGTCAAGATGTCCAGCCTCACCATTGCAGGCTCGGCGGAACGCGTTACCGAATGGCTGGGCGAGCCCGTCGAGAAGCCGCTTGAGGACGTCGCTGTCCAGTGGATGGCCCCGCACGGTACGCCTGGCATCATGTCCGTCACTTTCGAAACCGCATCCGGCGCCGTCACCATCTGACGCACACCTTCCCTGGGGCCTGGTCCCCTCCAGTCCAGCATGTTGGGTCACAGGTCCAGTGTGTCCGGTCAAGCTTCGGCCGCCATCAGCGGGTGCCAACGACGTCACCCACCGATGGCGGCCGAATTTCTCTTTAACGGTGCCCTGGCTCCACGGCTGTCTAGCCCAGGCCTATCGCCTTGCCGAAGAGGCTGAAGCCAACGAACGCGACGATGTCCAGCAGCGCATGCGCAATGACCAAAGGCATCACCCGCTTCGTCTTGGTATAGATCCAGGCGAAGACCAA
Source organism: Arthrobacter sp. StoSoilA2 (assembly GCF_019977195.1). Classification (NCBI taxonomy): domain Bacteria; kingdom Bacillati; phylum Actinomycetota; class Actinomycetes; order Micrococcales; family Micrococcaceae; genus Arthrobacter; species Arthrobacter sp. StoSoilA2. Next base: position 1,643,296 of record NZ_AP024643.1, on the reverse strand, counting down.
GCCCATGGCGAAGTTGCCGATGAACGGCCCGAAGCCTTGATACAAGTGGTAGCTGCCGCGAAGGGCCGCGCTCACGACAATGGCCAGCGGCGTGCTCCAACCGAATTTTCCGAAACGGTCCATGAGGTATCCCACGACGATCACTTCCTCAACGATCGCGTGGCGAATCGCGGAGAGAATCAACACAGGCACTGTCCACCAGTAAGCCTCCAGGCCGCTGGGCACAATGGCGGTGGTGATTCCCAGGGCACGGCCGGCCGCGTACAAGCCAAGTGACGGGATGCCAATGACTGCCGCGAGTCCCAATCCGTGCAAAAGGTCCTTGCCGGGGCGTGCGAAGTTGAACCCCAGCCGGGCAAAGCCACTTGCGCCTTCCCGCCCACCCTGGGCATGCGATGACAGGAAATAGAACACCAGGACCACCGGCACCAAAGCGAAGACAATGTCCAACAGTTGATACGTGAGGTCGAAGTACTCGCGGGTGCTTTGGGACCTGTTAAGAGTGGAGGTTGCCTCGGACAGCGGCGCCCGCGTCATCTTGTCCAGGAGCTGCACCACGGAATACACAGCTGATTGGCCCAAAGACAGGCCCAGTACGATGAGTACTTCGGCGCGCAGGCGGCGGCGGGAAGCAAGGAGCATGTACCTATCTTGCCTGCAGTTCCTGCCACTTTGCCGTGAACTGTGCACGTTCCCGCTCCATCCGTAGGCAGACCCTATGCTTGGTGGGATGAGTGCCCCAGGGAGAATCTTCATGATCCGGCACGGCCAGTCGGCCGCGAATGCCGACACGTCAATCTACAACCGTGTGCCGGACTACCGCATTCCGCTGACCGAACCCGGAATTGAACAGGCCCGGATAGCGGGCGAAGCCCTTCGGCGGAAGCTCGACGGCGAGCAGGTCTGTGTTTATGTCTCCCCCTATTTGCGGGCGTACCAGACTCTTGAGGCGTTGGACCTGGGACCGCTGATCGAGCGCGTCATCGAAGAACCCAGGCTCCGTGAGCAGGACTGGGCCAACTTTCAGATTGCCGGGGAGATCGAGGACCAGAAGGAGCTGCGCAACCTTTACGGCCACTTCTTCTACAGGTTCCGCGAGGGCGAGTCAGGCTCGGATGTCTACGACCGCGTGTCCTCGTTCATGGAGACCCTTTACCGCCATTGGGAAAAGCCGACGTATGCCCCAAATACCCTATTAGTCACTCATGGACTGACCATGAGGCTGTTCTGCATGCGCTGGTTCCACTGGACTGTTGAGTATTTCGAATCGCTGAACAACCCGGACAACGCCGAACTCCGAACGTTGGTAAGGACCGACGACGGCCAGTACAGCCTGGACAAACCGTTCAGCCAGTGGGTGCCAAGGGATGTTGACGATTCAGTGCTTCACGCGCCGAGAATGCGTTTCTAGCGGAAACGGCTGGTTACGGGACCGGTTGGTTGCAGGACCGGTTAGTTGGCAGGTGCGACGATAACTTCCGTGCCCTTGGCTTCAAACGCGGCCTTATCTTCAGCGCTGATCCCGGCGTCCGTGATGAGGTGCCGGAAGTCATACCCTGCCATGGCCGCAAAGGAGCGGCGACCTACTTTCGAGGAGTCAGCCACCACGTAGGATTCAGTGGCCCGGCGCGCCATGACGGTATTCACCATGGCCTCGCCTTCATCGGTGATCGTGGGGCCGAGGTCCGGGTCAACACCGTTGACCCCAATGAACGCAATGTCCAGGGCAACCTTCTGCATGATCACGTCGGTGTAGGGCCCCACGAGCTCGTAGGAACGCGGATTCAGGATGCCTCCGGTAACCATGATCTTGATGTTCGGACGAACGGCGAGCTGCGAGGCAATGTTGATCGCGTTGGTCACCACCGTGAGGGTTGGCCTGTTGGACGGTGCGTTGAGGTCCTCACGGGTGGACAACAGCTGCGCCAGCGCCGTGTTGGTGGTTCCCCCGCTCAAGCCGATCACGGCTCCGGGGCGGATCAGGGCCGATGCCGCCTGGGCGATCTCCTGCTTGGCCAGGGCGTGGTCGTCACGGTTATAACGGCCCGGGAGATCGTATGCAACGGATCCGGTGGTGGCGCCACCGCGGGTACGGCTCAGCAGGCGCTGTTTCGCAAGGCTGTCCAGGTCCCGGCGTGCCGTGGCCGGTGACACGCCAAGCCGCGTCACGATGTCCTCGACTTCCACATGGCCGGATTCGGCCAGGAGGTCAAGGATGGCAGTCAGCCGATCGGTGCGGGTCATGACGAGCCTTTCGCGGGGTCTGGCTATTTCGCTTTGGCGAACAGCGTGAGCATACGTGCGGATTCCAGCGCCAGTGCGTCCCGGCCGGCCTTGATGTACTTCCGGGAATCCACCACTGCGGGGTTGGCATCGAGGTACTCACGGACGGCACGGGTGAAGAACCCGTTCAAATGTGTGGATACGTTGATCTTAGTCATACCTGCCCCGATTGCGGCTACGAGCATGTCGTCTGTGACGCCTGAAGAGCCGTGCAGGACCAGTGGTTTTCCGACAGCAGACTTCAGCCGCGTGATCAAGTGCAGGTCCAATGCGGCGCTGCGTTCGGTCATGGCGTGGGAGGATCCAACGGCGACGGCGAGCGCATCTACACCCGTTGCTTCAACAAACGCCTGCGCCTCCGCGGGGTCGGTACGGACACCGGGTGCATGGGCGCCGTCCTTGCCTCCCACTTTGCCGAGTTCGGCCTCCACGTAAACGCCTCGCTCGTGGGCGTAGCGGGCTACCCGTTGTGTGACTTCGACGTTCCATTCGTAGGGCAAGTGCGCGCCGTCGAACATCACGGAGCCAAAGCCCAGGTCCACGGCCGCGATGGCGAGGTCCTCGGATTCGGCATGGTCCAGGTGAACGGCGACGGGCACTGATGCTTCGCGGGCGATCGCCAAAGCCGCCACCGCGATCGGTTCCAGTCCGCCGTGGTATTTGGCGCAGTTTTCCGAAATCTGCAGGATCAGTGGAACTCCCGCTGTCTCGGCGCCCGCCACCAGTCCCTCCGCTGTTTCCACATGGATGACGTTGAACGCGCCTTGGCCCGTGCCGTTGGCCGCGGCCTTGTCCATCAATTCCCGCGTGCTGACAAGGGTCACCGGGTCTCCTTCCATGTCACGATGAGTTGTTCTTCAAGTTCCTGGCACCTGGGCGAAATCTCGCCTGCTGCAGGCATGAGCACCGCCGCGGCGGACCAGGCTGTGGCCCGGCGCAGAATCTCGCGGGGTTCCGTAATGCCTTCGGCGAGGGCGACGGCGGCAGCCGCCACACCGGCGTCGCCCGCCCCTGTGGGGTTGCCGCTTAGGGGCCCGGGGAGGCGGGCACTCCAGTACCCGCCGGGCGCTGCGTGGTCGAAGGCGAGCATTCCGTCCGCACCGGCGCTGACGAGGACCGTCCGGGCGCCCATGGCAATCAGCGAGAGTGCGGCGGCTTCCACACCCGGCTCCCCCGTGGCTTCCGCGAGCTCGTGGTGATTGGGTTTCAGGACATCGGCACCCGCCTGGGCTGCGGTGATGATTCCGGGTCCAGAGGTGTCAATGATGGCCGGGATGCCGGCGTCGTGTGCCAGCTTCACCAGGGACGGGTAGAAATCGGCGGGTGCATCCGGTGGCAGGCTGCCGGACCCCACCAGCACAGCGGCCGGACCTTCTCCGTCATCGCCGTGCAGGGCTTTAACGACGGCGGCGGTCAGCGAGCGCCAATCGTCCGGCAGGAGTGCCTGGCCCTCCTCGTTGAAGATGGAGGTTTCGCCGGCGAGGGTGTCCACGAGCGCGATGCTGCGGCGTGTCTCGGCGGCGACAGACACCAGCGCATGCGGCACCCCGCTCGTCCAAAGTTCAGCGGCCAGGGTCTGGCCCGCGGCTCCTCCGGTAGGAGCGATGGCCAGCACGGGATGGCCTACTTGGTGAACCACCCTGGCAACGTTGAGCCCTTTACCCCCGGCACGGCTGATGGGTGTGGGAACCCTGTGGCTGGCGCCTTCGGTGATTCCGTGGACTGTGTAGGTCATGTCGATGGCCGGATTGGGGGTCACGGTGACAATCCGGGTTGCGGCATTTGGGGACGTGCCGTTGCGGGCCGCGTCCGGAGCGGTCATCGCGCACCATCCAGGAGCGCTCGTGCGTTCAATGCCGCTCCAAGGAGTCCGGCGTCCTGGCCAAGCTGGGCCTGGATGAGGCGTGGGCGTCGTTGGAAGTCCAGGATTTGGTCAACCCGGGCACGGAGCGGTTCGAGAAGGTCCTCGCCTGCTTCGGCCAGGCCTCCCCCAATCACTACCGCTTCTGTGCCGATGATGTTCACGCACTGGCAGATCGTGAAGGCCAGGGCGTCCACGGCATCTGCCCACACACGGGCAGCTACGGCATCTCCCTTCTGGGACCGGAGCAGGACGTCGCGGGCACCGTCCACGGCATTCCCCGACTTCCTGCTGTACCGTTTGGCGATGGCGCCTGCCGAACCCACGGCCTCGAGGATGGTGGCCCCTGTTGCGTCAGTTCCGGCGTCGGGGTCCGGTACCTGGGCGTGGCCGAGTTCGCCGGCGAAACCACCGGCGGTGACGGCCACACCACCGGAGAAGACTGCGGCGGCGATTCCTGTGCCCACCACCATGACCACGACGTCGTTGAACTCCTTGGATCCGCCGAAAGCGTGTTCCACGGCAGCGGCGGAGCGGACATCGTGATCGAACGCCACGGGAAGCCCCAGCCTCTTCTCGGCCTCAGCAGTGAACGGGAAGTTACGCCACCCGAGGTTCGCGGAGTAGATCCCGATTCCTCCCACGGAATCCACGATGCCAGGGACGATGACGCCCGCTGCTTTGGCCGGGATGTGCGGAAACTCGGATGCGAGCTCATCAGCGAGCCCTGCGAGCCTGTCCAGCACCGCTTCCCCTGGGTGCGCTGGATCCAGGGGCGTGGGTACCCGGCGCATGCCCAGGACGTTTCCGAAGGCATCCACGAGTCCGGCCTTGACGTCTGTACCACCAACGTCGAAGGCCAGGACCGCTGATTCTGCCTGCCCAAGAACCATGACGGGGCCTAGGCGGAGGGGTCGAGAATGACGGAGCGCGTCAGGTTACGGGGCAGGTCCGGGTTCAGCCCACGGACGCGGGCACGTTCAAGGGTTACTTTGTGGACGCGGGCCAGTTCAGCCAGCGGGTGCTTGTCCGTGTGGATGTAAAGGGCACCGGTAGCAGCCATGTCCTTGTCAAGGCCCTCCGGCTGTGCGCCGAACAGCCAGGTCACGCGTCCTGGCGCAGCGATGGAGATGGGACCATGGCGGTATTCCATGGCCGGGTAGGACTCGGTCCAGCCCTGCACGGCTTCGCGCATCTTAAGTCCTGCCTCGTGGGCCAGGCCAACCGTCCATCCGGTACCGAGGAAGGTGAATTGCTCAGCATCCAGGAGTTCCTGCGGCACGGGACCTGTCACTGCGTCCCTTGCGTCTTCGATAGCTTGCTTCAGGTCAATGCCAAGGCTGGCGAGCAAGTACACCAGTGCCGAGGTAGCGAACCTGGTCTGCACCACGGATCGCTCATCTGCGTACGGGAGTCCGATCACGGTATCGGCCAGGTGAGCGATTGGAGACGCCGTATCGCCAATGATGGCGACAGTGGGGACGATGCCCTTCAGCCCCGTCAGGATCTCCAGCACCTCACTGGTGGTGCCGGACCGCGTAATGGCCACAACGGCGTCGTACTGGCGATCCACACTGTTGCTGTTCAGGAAAGCCTCCGACGCCGCGAAGGCATCAGTCACGCCTTTGCCCGCGGATTCACGGGCGGCAGCATAGCTCTGGGCCATGAACCAGGAGGTGCCACAGCCGATGACGGCGATCCGCTGACCGTCGGCGGGAAGCAACTTCTCAGCACCGGCCTGGTCGATGGCCCGCTGCCAGACGTCGGGCTGTGATACCAGCTCTTCTTCCATGAAGGCGCCCAGTGTGTTCTCGCTCATCGTGTGTTTCACTCCTGCTCATCCAGTGACGTTTTATGATCTATAGAAACACTAAACGATCAATTTCGATCTCACAAGGATCATCTACTGGAGTGGATCAGGCAATTGGGCGCGCCAGTAGTCAGAACGCTCGTGCGGTCCGGCGAGCGGAAACAGTGCAGGAAACAGTGAAGCGGAGCAGCGAGCGTCCAACCTGTCCCTGTTAGCCGATGATGGGCCGTTCTTCGGGCAGGTTGAACAGGCGGGGGCGGGAGGACAGCGCCAGTGCGGAAGCGACCGTGACGGTCCCGATACGGCCCGTAAACATCAGAACCATGAGTACCCACTCAGCCGATGGAGGAAGGTTGTACGTGATTCCTGTGCTCATGCCAACCGTGGCGAACGCCGAGATGGATTCGAACAGGACCTTCTCCAGGCTGTAGTCGGTGAACATGAGCAGCAGCATGGTTCCGGTAATGACCGCAGCAATGCCGAGCAGGGCTACCGAAAGGGCCTGCCGAACCGAGGCAGGGCTAATGGACCGGTGGGCTATGGTCACATCGTCCCGGCCCCGGACTTCGTTCCAGATGGCGAACGCCAGGAGGAGGAAAGTGGTGATCTTGATTCCACCCGCAGTTCCAGCGCTACCCCCTCCGATGAACATCAGAATGTCGCTGACCATCAGCGTCTCTGGTGAGGCCACCCCGTAGTCGATGCTGTTGAATCCCGCAGTGCGCGGGAACACACTTCCGGCGAGGGAACCGACGATCTTCCCCGGGAGGGACAGCGGCCCCAGCGTTTCGGCCCGGTTCCATTCGAACGCGGCGAACAAAACGAAGCCGGCAATGAGCAGGAAGACCGTACCGAAGACTGTAAGGCGCAAATGAACCGTCCAGTTACGGACCCGCAGTCCCCCGCCGTTGAGCAAATGGATGAGGACGGGGAAGCCGAGACCACCTGAAATGATGGCCAGGCAGATGGGGACCAGGATGTAAGGATCTTCGCGGAAACTGATCAGGTTGTCGCTGTAGAGCGCGAACCCGGCGTTGTTGAAGGCTGACACTGCGTGGAAGACGCCATGCCATAGCGCAACAGCTGGGTTGGAGTCGTAGGCGAACCAGAACCGGACAGCCAGGACTGCAGCCGTTACCGCCTCAAAAACGACCATGATCCGGGCAACCCGGAACAGCACGGAGCGGACATCCCCGAGATTGAGGGTGTGCGTTTCCGACTGCACAACAAGCTGGCCGCGCAAGCCGATGCTTTTGCGGACCAGCAGGGCCAGCAGGGTCGCGAGGGTCATAATGCCGAACCCGCCAACCTGGATCAATGCCAGAATCACGACATGCCCGAAAGGGGTCCAATAGGTTGCCGTGTCAACGGTAATCAGGCCCGTGACACACGTCGCGGACACGGCGGTGAACAGGGCCGTCATGAGCGAGGCTGGATCAGTGCCGTTGCGGGAGACAGGCAGCATCAGCAGGGTTGCGCCGAGGAGGATGACCGCCAGGAAAGCGAGGGGTACTGAGCGGACTGGGTGCGAAAGGGCGCGCCCAAAGACGTTCTCACGCCGTGTCTGTGGGTCCCGGCGCTTCCACCGCAGGCGTGTGTTGCCGTTCCCAGCCTGGGGTGGTCCAGGGGTCCGGTTCGGCTTTGGGTTGGCCGATGACTTGGGGTTAGCCGACGGCTTGGGGTTAGCCGACATGGATGCCTGGCCGAAGGTCGGGGTCGGGTTCGTTTTCGCGGATGATTTCCCGGACCACAGGAGCGGTGTCGCCGCGGCCCAGCAGCAGGTAGCGCATCAGGTGTGCCAGGGGGTTGCCTTCGGACCATTCGAAATAGGCGTGGGGACGAACGCCTGTGGCGTTGCGGAGAGCCAGGAGGATCGCAGCGATCGCGTTCGGCGCGGCGGGGCTTTGGGCGCGCAGGACGCGGTGACCGGCAACTTCGACGCCGGTAACGGTGAGGGTATCGCTGAAGCTGGACGGGTCACTAACGTCGATTTCGAGGAAGATGACGTCGGCGGAGCCAGGTACCGGGTTCATTTCGCGCTGGTCGGTTTCCTTGGCCGCGTATTCGGCAGCGTCCCGTGCTTGAGGGCGATTGGCAATGAGGTTGAGCCGGCCGTCATAGTCGAGGGAATCTGCGATAAAACGACGCGCATTCTCGTCGAATTGGATTCGATCCACCCGCAACTCGGTCGTCCGGCTGACCCTGGAAACGAGGGACACCACGATGATGCCCAGGATGAAGAAGCCGGAGATGGTGAGTCCGTCAGGTTTCTCAATGACGTTCGCTATCAGGGCGTAAAGCAAAATGAGAGTCAGGACTATGAAGCCGCCGGCGGCCCGCCGTCGTTTTCGGCGAAGGGCGGAGATCGTCACGGCAGCCGATCCGGAAACCATCATGGCGAGGATCCCCGTGGCATAAGCTCCTGCCTGGGCGTTCACGTCTGCTTTGAATCCGATGGTGATCAGGATGCTTACGGCTGTGTAGACGAGGACGACGGGGCGCACTGCCCGGGTCCAATCCGGAGCCATGCCATAGGACGGAAGATAGCGCGGGACGATGTTGACCAGTCCCGCCATGGCCGATGCCCCGGCAAACCAGAGGATGAGGATACTGCTGATGTCGTATACCGATCCGAATCCTTCACCGAGCCTTTGGTGTGCCAGGTAGGCCAAGGCACGGCCATTTGCTGCCCCGCCTTCCCGGAAAGCTTCTGCGGGTATCAGAACGGTCGTGACGAAGCTGCTGCCGATCAGATAGACGCTCATGATGACAGCAGCGGTCGTAAGGAGTTTGCGGGTGTTCCTGATACGGACGGCGAGCCGTTCCCCGGGTGTCGTACCGTTCGCCGAGACCAGTGGCATCATGCTGACGCCGGTCTCGAATCCTGAAAGGCCCAGTACGAGGAGTGGGAAGGCGACAAGGGCAGGCAGGACCAGACCAGCCCACCCAAGCCTCCACCGGACGCGGCAGTCAGTGCTTCGGACCAGGAGGACAACAGAGCCGGAGAAGCTGCGATGTCCACGATCCCAACGCCGATGATGATGGCGTTCAGTCCCAAAAACACGGCTACGAGCGGGATCGCCACGGCCACGGCCTCGCTGAAGCCCATCAGGAACACCCCGCCCAGGATCAGGAGGAGAACCACCGTCACGGCGACTGCTTGGCCTTCAAGGAAAGGCGGAAGGAACGGGTTCTCCAGAAGGTGTACTGTTGCGTCGGCCGCGGACAGTGTGATGGTGATGATCCACGATGTCGCAACAAAGCCGAGAAGGACGAGTACGAAAATCTTGCCGCGCCAGAAAGGCAGCAGGTTCTCCAGCATGGCCACGGATCCCTGTCCGTGGGGACTTTCCTTTGCCACCCTTCGGTACATCGGCAGCATGCCCAGCAATGTCAGAGCAACGATTAACAGGGTCGCCAGCGGCGAAAGCGCACCCGCTGCCAGGGCTGCTATGCCGGGTAGGTAGGACAACGTTGAGAAGTAATCGACACCCGTCAGGCACATGACCTTCCACCAGCTTTGTTGGGTGGCATGGTCCTCAACGGATTCAGGACCGACGGGCTGATGGACACGGTGTTCCAACAACCATCGCACCAGCGGATTTCCTGATTGCCGTTTGCGTTCAGGGTTTGGGATGCTGTCCGGAATGTCCTTCCGGGCCGATGTTGTCACTGCCTCGTCTTCCTGTCTGCCGACGTGATCCCGGGGAGCGTAGCACCGGAGAAAACGTGGAAACAGGAAAATCGGGGATCCTTTACGGTTCCTTTACGCCCCGCCCCCTTCACGCCGGAATTGTGTTCCAGCACGCGGGATGCCCGCGGCAACATTTGCAGCCTCCTCATAGCTGGAGGGTAACTTTTGGCGGAAGGCGGCATCAGCGTCCACACGGAGCACGTCGGCGGCCAGCACCCGTACGTGAACAAGCTCCTCGTAGGATTCGCTGCAGCCGAGGACGTCTCCACGAACGTTGGGTCCGTGAGAAGCCGGGTCAGAGGATACCTGGAAAATGATCCACCAGGTATCGCCGGCATTGTCCCTGAAGAGGTAGCCCCCCGGAGGGCGATACGCTGCGCCGTCTACACCGCGTCCTCCGTAACCCTCCACTGAGTCCGGCGGTGCAGCGAACCTCACTCCGCCGTCGGTATCGCCTTGATGCGGGCCCATGCGGGAACACCTCCTTGGTCAGCCGACGTGGACCCACGGGCGTTGGGTGACATCGGGCACTGCCTCACGCAGCACTTCCCTTGTGACGGGAGCGATTTCGCCCTCGCCCAGGAACAGGAAGCGCAGGAGATTGGTGAAAGGATTTCCTTCGGTCCACCGGAAGTAGATATGTGGCATGAGCCCGGTGACGTCCCGGATATGGAGCAGGACGGACGCGATCGTGTTAGGTACCACGGGGCCGTGGACCTCCAGGATCCGGTACCCGTGCCGCGTCACGCCGTGTACTTGTAGTTCCGTTTCGAAGTCAGATGAATCGTCGACGATCACTTCGAGGAAGATGGCTTGCTGTTCCAGCGGCAGATGGCTGACCTCGATCGCTGAAGTGAGCTTGTCCCGGTACGCTTCGGCGGTGAGCCGCAGCGGTTCGTGGGCGATGATTGCGATGGGGCCTTCGAGGGTGTCGGACATGAATTCCAGGGCCTGGCGATCCAGATGGACGCGTGTGGCGTGGAGTTCGAAGGAGCGGCGGATGCGCGAGAGCAGGGAAATCACGATGATGCCCAGAATGAAGACTCCGGCGATCCTGATGCCCTCGGGCCGTTCGAAGATATTGGCGATCGTGGTGTATGTGAACACCAGGGAGATGATGCCAAAGCCCATGGTGCGTTTTCGCTGCCTGCGCCGGCGTGCAGAGAGCGTGACGGCAACGGCTGCCGAGGTCATGAGCACAAGAACGCCGGTGGCGTAGGCGCCGCCCTGGGCATCGACGTCGGCTTCAAAGAGGAAGGTGATGAGGAAACCGATGAGGGTGAAGACGAGCACCAGGGGGCGGACGGCTTTGGCCCAGCCTGGGGCCATGCCGTATCGGGGCAGGTATCGCGGGACGAGGTTCAGCAGTCCGGCCATGGCGGAGGCTCCGGCGAACCACAGGATTGCGATGGTGCTGATGTCATAGATGCTGCCGAATCCCACGCCGAGGTACTCGTGGGCGAGGAAGGCCAGGGCGCGGCCGTTGGCTTGTCCGCCGGGTTGGAATTCCTGTTCCGGGATCAGTACGACGGTGATGAAACTGGTGGTGACCAGGAATCCGCTCATGATGACAGCTGCGGTGGTGAGCATTTTGCGGGTTCCGCGGATGCGGCCTTCGGGGTTTTCCTCTGTGTCGGTGTCGTCTCCGCGGACCTGGGGCATGACGGCGACGCCTGTTTCGAAGCCTGACAGGCCGAGGGCAAGTTTGGGAAAGACGAGCAGGGCGATTCCCACCACCATGACCGGGTCCCCGTGCGAGGTCCAGAGCGCGTTCCACCAGCCGCCCATGGCCACCGGGTGCGTGAATACCTGGGCGAGGGTTACGGCCACGACCACGGCATTCAGGCCCAGGTAAAGGACGACGAGGACGACGGCCACTCCGATGGCTTCCTTGAAACCTCGGAGGAAGACCGCAGCCAGCAGAGCCAGAAGGAAGAGCGTGACGAGGATGTTCTGGCCCTGCAACCAACCTGGGGCGACAGGGTTCTGGATCAGGTGTGCACTTGCGTCCGCGGCGGAGAGGGTCATGGTGATCATGAAGTCGGTGGCGGCGAATCCGAGCAGGATGAGGACGAAGAGCTTGCCGCCCCAGCGTGGCAGGAGGCGTTCAAGCATGGCAATGGAGCCTTCGCCGCGATGACTTTCCCGGGCCACGCGGCGGTAGACGGGCAGGGCGCCGAACAGGGTGACGACGATGAGCACCATGGTCGCCAATGGTGAGATCACACCGGCGGCCAGGGCCGCGATTGCCGGCTGGTAACCCAAGGTGGAGAAGTAATCGACGCCGGTCAGGCACATGACCTGCCACCACGGATGCTTCTTCTCATTGGCCGCAGTTAGTCCGCCGGGACCCTGGTGCGTGCCTTTGCTGTCCTGGAGCCCGAACAACAACCAGTTTTTCAGCGCGGCTTTGCCGCCCGGCTTGGGCGCCGACGGGTCAGCCGGGGGCCTGCTCAACGTGGTCATGGTTTCCCTTCCGCGCGGTCAATGCACCGCGGTCACAGCCGAAGCTAACACCGACAGAAGGCATTGAAACGGGATAGGCATTTCTATTTACGAATCATTTACGCCCCTCCGGAACGCCCCGGCTGTCCCTTGAAGACATGCCCGTCGCTGCCGGTTACGGCTCGAAGCGGTAACCCATTCCGGCCTCGGTGAGCAGATGCCTGGGACGGGCAGGGTCGGCTTCAAGTTTGCGTCGCAGCTGTCCCATATAGACGCGGAGGTAATGCGTTTCTCCGTCGTAACCCGGGCCCCAGATCCTGGCAAGCATCTGCTGCTGGGTGATGAGCCGTCCCGGGTTGCAGACCAGCAGTTGCAGGATGGCCCATTCCCGCGGGGTCAGCCGTACTGGTGAGCCATCGCGTGTCACTTTCTTCTTTTCGAGGTCCACTGCGAAGTCCCCGACGTCGACAATCACAACTTGTTCGCCGCCGTCGGACGTGCCCAGACGGCGTTCGGCCACGCGTAACCGTGCCAGTAGCTCATCCAGGCCAAACGGTTTCGTGACGTAGTCATCCGCGCCGGCATCCAAAGCGCGGACTTTGTCCACGGACCCTTGCCGGGCAGACAGGACAATGATCGGGGTACTGCTGGAACGGCGGATCGCAGTGATGACGTCAACGCCATTAATGTCCGGAAGTCCAAGATCCAGAACGATGAGGTCCGGGTGGTTGGCCGTGGCCTGCTGCAGAGCAGCGGTGCCGTCCAGTGCCGTGAGCACTTGATATCCCTCAGCACGCAGATTTACCTGCAAAGCGCGCAGCAGTTGGGGTTCGTCGTCTACGACGAGTACAGTCCTCATGGCTCCCTTCGTTCCGGGGTGCCGGGTGCGTGATGTGGGTTTCCGTCCCCGGTGGAAAGAGGAAGGCGGATGACAACGGTCAGTCCCCCTCCTGGTGTCGGTTCCGCCCTTAGTTGGCCGCCCATCGCTTCGGTAAATCCTTTCGCAACGGCCAGTCCGAGTCCTATTCCCAAGCCCGCCGGCGCGTCGTCCAGCCGCTGGAACGGCTCAAACATCGCGATCACATCCGCGGCGGCCACCCCCTGGCCGTGGTCCACAATCCTCAGTTCTCCACAGGGGCGTCCTTCAATCGTGGCAACCCCTGGCCTATTGGCTGGTCCATTGGCAGGTCCCACGATGGCGATATCCGAGCCCGCCGCGTATTTCAGGGCATTCTCGACGATATTGGCAATGACGCGTTCCAGCATGCCGAGGTCGGCATCAATGGCTGGCGTGTCAGGAGCCAGATCGATCCGGATCGCTCCTGCCGGCAGACCCCGCAGCGCATCTTCGATGGCATCACGCCAGGTCACCGAAGATGTGAGCGGGGCGGTGGATCCGCTGGAGATCCGCGACATGTCCAACAGATTGCCCACCAAGGAGTCAAGACGGTCCGCGTAGGAGTCGATGGTATGGAGCATCTCGTCCTGCACGTCTTCGGCAAGCCGTCCCTTCTGGCGCTGCAAGGCGGTCACGGCCAGCTTGATTCCGGCCAATGGCGTCCGCAAGTCGTGGCTGACGGCATTCAAAATGGACGTCCGTATGCTGTTGCCCTCAGCCATTTTCGTGGTCGCCTTCAGCCGGAGCTGGAGTGCATGACGTTGCCGGAGTAAAAGCAGGTGGGTCGCGTGTGCCGCCAGCAGCCGCCGCTCTCCGGCGGTGAGGGTCCTGCCGGAAACCACAAGGGCCGTCCCGGTATCTGCCATCTCATACGCACCGCCGCCTGATTCAGCCGAGCCCGGAGGCTTTGGCTGCGGTTCACCCGACTGGGCCTGGAGTTCCCAGCCCTCGCCTGTTCCGGGGGTCCTGGTAAACAAGCCCACCGAGCGGACCTGAAAGGTCTCCCGGACCTTATCCAGAAATGCCGCAATGGTGTCGTTCTCGATCAGGGCGTCCCTCGCCAACTCCAACAGTGTCCCCGCCTCGGCACGGGCATGAATAGCCTCCTGGGCCCGCTTGGCCGAGAGGCCTACGACCAAGGACACAGCAATCCCCGCCCCCAAAAACACGAACAAGGCAAACAGAATCTGCGGGTCATTGATTCTGAAAGTCCCGACCGGTTCGGTCTCGAAATAATTCAGCAACAACGAGTCCAGAATCGCGGCCAGCACGGCAGGCCAGAGACCGCCGATGAACGCCACCGCCATCACTCCGGTCAAATGCACCAGTACATGGGTGGCAAAGTTCAGATCCGGGGCTAAGGACATCACCGTCGTGGCCAGTACGGGGATGAGTACCGCCAAAATAAACCCCGCCGTGGTCCTGGCCCGGCCCAGCCCTCCTGAGCGTATCCGAAGAATTCCCCTTGCCATGTCCACAGTCTGTCAGCTGTGCCAGCGTTCTGGCTGAATGCTGGATCAGAAAGGGCGACGTCCCCACCGGAACGCCGCCCTACCTTGCTTTCAACCTGCCTTAGACGGCGCGAACGCCCGCCCGCCACACAGAATGCGTCAGGGGAATCCCTGGCCGGTACGCCAAGTGCGTTGCCGACGGCGCCTTCAGCATGTGAAGGTCCGCGCGATGACCGACGGCGAGCGAACCCACCGCCCGTTCGCCGTCGACGTCGTTCCCTGACTCCCGACCCAACGCCAGCGCGCCGCCGTACGTCGCCGCCCGGACCGCTTCATGGACGCTGAGGTGCATCTGCAGGACCGCCGTGGTCACACAGAAGGCAATGGAACTCGTGTAGGAGGTGCCAGGGTTGCAGTTGGCGGCCAGGGCGATCTGGACGCCCGCATCGATCAGCTCCCGGCCAGGCGCGAGCGGCTGTCGCGTGGACAAGTCACAGGCAGGCAAGCACGTTGCGACGGTTCCACGGACGCCACTGCCCGTGGCCGGGTCCCATCCCGCCCAGGTTCCCGCGAGCGCGTCAATGTCCTTGTCCGAAAGATAGTTCACGTGGTCCACGCTGGCGGCCGCGAACTCCACGGCCAACGCCACACCTGGCCCCTCGCCCAACTGGTTGCCATGCACGCGCAGTCCCAACCCGGCATCCCGGGCAGCCGTCAGGACCCGGCGCGACTGCTCCTCCGTGAAGGCACCGCGCTCGCAGAACACGTCCGCCCAGCGCACGTGCGGCAGGACGGCGTCGAGCATTTCACCGCAGACCAGGTCCGTATACTCCTCCGGATCGGAGCCGGCCGGCACCAGATGCGCGCCGAGATAGGTGACCTCGTCCACCAGCGCCGCGGCGATGCGTGCACTCCGGGCTTCGTTCTCCACGTCCAAGCCGTAGCCGGTCTTGCTCTCAAGGTAGGTAGTTCCCTGCGAGACGGCTTCCTCCACCCGGTCCTGCACCAGGCGGGCGAGGTCGTCGTCGCTAACGCTGCGCGTGGCACCCGTGGTGACGGCAATCCCGCCGGCGCTATAGCTCTGCCCTGCCATCCGGGCCTCAAACTCGGCTGTGCGGTCACCGGCGAAAACGAGGTGGGAGTGCGAGTCGACCCAGCCGGGCAGGACGGCGCGGCCTTCGGCGTCGATCTTTGTATCGGCCACGGGAGCATCGTTGCTGGACCCGATCCAGGCAATGCGCTCGCCTTCGAACACGATCGCGGCGTCCTTGAGGACACGATGCTCCAGGTCCTGGGTCATCAGCTCGCCGATGTTGGTGATGAGAGTGCTGTTTTGTCCTGGACTGCTGATTCCGCTCATGTCCCTATTGTTCAGCGCCGGATGGACCAGCGGACGGCCGCAAGCTGCTCAGCTGTCCGGGATTCCGGACTGTCGGCCTCTACGTTTCCCAGGATGAGGTCTGCGGCAAGTTCAGCGATGGCCGAGGACGTCTGGAATCCATAGCCGCCCTGCCCCGCCAGCCAAAAGAACCCCTTCGCTTCGGCGTCGAAACCAACCACGGGGATTCCGTCCGCAGCTTCCGTGCGCAGCCCCGTCCACGCCCGGTCCACTGAACGGATGCCCAAGGATGTCAGTGAGTTGAGCTTGCTGATGAGTTTGTCCACATCGCCGGCATAGGGTTTGGCGTCTTCGGCACCGCTGGGCACGGTTTCCGACGGAGAGATGAGCACCTGGTCACCCTCGGCGCGGAAGTAGAACGAGTGGTCGGCGGCAGCCACCATTGGCGTTTGCCGCGTCAACGATTGCTCGACGTTCACAATCGCCGCAGTCCGCCGATACGGCTGCAATCCCAGCTTCTCCACGCCGCTGATAACGGCCAACTCATCCGCCCACGCACCTGCGGCGTTAACCACGACGGCGGACTGGAAACCTTCCGTTCCGGCACCCACCTGCCAGCCGCTTCCGAGCCGCTGGGCCGAGTGAACGCGCGCACCGGTGATGATGTCGGCCCCGGCGGCCTCGGCCCTCGTCCGGTGATCTTCCAACAAGGCGGGTGCATCGCAACCAAACGAGCCATTGTCCAATCCTGCCGCCGTGAACGAGTCCGGCTTCAGGACCGGGCAGAGCTGCATGGCTTCTGCATGGGTGATTGTGTGCATGTTGCCGCTGGCCTCTGCCTGGACAGTTTCCTCATCGCCCACCAGCATGAAGCCGCGCGGGGTAAGGACGGGCTCAGGAAGTTCGGCGTCGCGCGCCCTCATCATTTCCAAGGTCCGGACAGTCAACTCCTGCACCACGGGCGGACCGTAGCTTGGGATCAACTGGCGGGCCGACCTCGAAGAAGTATGGAAAGCCAACGACTGCTCCGCCTCCACCAGTGCCACAGTGCACTTCCCTGCAAGCGCGGACGCCAGGGAAAGCCCCGCAATGCCGCCGCCAACGATTACCACGTCATAATTCGAAGCCATGGCTCCATCCTGTCAGAAGGCATGACGGGTGCCCAGATCGATGCGCTCTCACATCCAACCCCCAAACGGCCCGATCTTCTCTCACATCCAACCCCCAAACGGCCCGATCTTCTCTCACATCCAACCCCCACCGGCCCGATGCTCTCTCCCTTGCGTCAAGAAAGTGAGTGAACATCCGCCGGAAGCCCGCAGGATGTGAGAGCGGATCCGGTCAAAAGGGGCAGGATGTGAGAGAACATCGGGGGCAGGGCAGCTTACGCGACCGCTGCGCGACTCTTCACGAACGCCTGAACGCACGCTTCGACGTCGTCCGCGCTGTGTGCGGCGGAAAGCTGGACGCGGATGCGGGCCGCTCCCTTCGGCACCACCGGGTAGCTGAAGGCGGTGACGAACACACCGTGACCGAGCATCTCGTCGGCCACCTTTGCGGCCACGACGGCATCCCCGAACATGACGGGAATGATGGCGTGTTCGCCGTCGAGCAGCTCGAAGCCTTCCTCGCTCATGCGGCGACGGAAGAGGGCAGCGTTCTCGAACAGGCGGGTGCGGAGTTCACCGGATTCCTGCACGAGCTCGATCGCCTTGATGGTGGCGGCCACGATGGCGGGCGCCAGGGAGTTGGAGAACAGGTAGGGGCGAGCTTTCTGGCGCAGCATCGCGACGATCTCGCCACGGCCGGAAACATAACCGCCGGAGGCGCCACCGAGGGCCTTGCCGAAGGTACCCGTGAAGATGTCCACGCGATCCGAAACACCAGCGTGTTCGGGAGTACCGGCACCCGTGGGGCCCATGAAGCCGACGGCGTGGGAATCGTCCACCATGACAAGTGCGTCGTGCTTCTCGGCGAGGTCACAGATGGCTTCAAGCGGCGCGAGGTAGCCGTCCATGGAGAACACACCATCGGTGACGATGATCTTCCGACGGGACCCCTCGGCCTCAACGAGCTTGGCCTCAAGGTCAGCCATGTCCTGGTTGGCATAGCGGAAGCGCTTGGCCTTGCTCAGGCGAATACCGTCGATGATGGATGCGTGGTTGAGGGAGTCCGAGATGATGGCGTCTTCAGGGCCGAAGAGCGACTCAAACACGCCGCCGTTGGCATCGAAGCAGCTGGAGAACAGAATCGTGTCCTCGGTGCCCAAAAACGCCGAGACACGCGCCTCGAGTTCCAGGTGAAGATCCTGGGTGCCGCAAATGAAGCGCACAGAGGCCATGCCAAAGCCGCGCTCGTCCATCGCGGACTTGGCTGCGGCGATGATGTCAGGGTGGTCGGCAAGGCCAAGGTAGTTGTTGGCGCAGAAGTTCAGCACGGTGTTGGCTGGCTGGCCGAGTTGGCCTGCGGCGATGTGGCTGGCCTGCGGGGAATCGATGTGGCGTTCAGTCTTGAAGAGGCCCGCGCTGCGGATCTCGTCGAGTTCGCCTTGGAGTTGGTCTTTGATGGCTGAGTACATGGGGTGCTCCTGAATACGTCGGGAAGGGTTCGGTGGCGGCAGCGGGGTTACAGTTCGGTCCAGTCGAGGACCACTTTGCCGCCGGTGCCTGCGCGGGCGATCTCGAAGCCCTTTTCCCAGTCGGCTGCGGACAGCTTGTCGGTGACGACTGCGGAGATGTTCCGGTGCAACACGGGGTTGGAAGAAAGCATGGCGCTCATCGCGTACCAGGTCTCGAACATCTCGCGGCCATAAATGCCCTTGAGCGTGAGCATGTGGGTGACCACCTTGCCCCAGTCGATGTCGATGGACTGGCTGGGAAGTCCCAGCATGGCGATCCGCCCGCCGTGGTTCATGTTGTCGATCATCTCAGGCAGGGCGGTGGGGTGTCCGGACATTTCCAGGCCGATATCGAATCCTTCGCGCATACCCAGCTCCCGCTGTGCATCGCGGACGCGCATCCTGGAAACGTCGACGGCGAGGTCAACACCCATTTGACGGGCCAGTTCCAAGCGCGGAGCGGATACGTCAGTGATAGCGATCTTGCGGGCGCCTGCGTGGCGGGCGACGGCGATGGCCATCAGCCCGATGGGTCCCGCACCGGTAATGAGGACGTCTTCGCCCACCAAGGGGAAGCTAAGCGCGGTGTGGACGGCATTGCCGAAGGGGTCAAAGATGGCGCCGAGTTCCGGCGTGACGGATTCGTCGTGGTGGACCCAGACGTTGGTCTCCGGAATGACCACATATTCGGCGAAAGCACCATCCCGCTGCACTCCAACGGAGACGGTGTGGATGCACATCTGGCGGCGCCCTGCACGGCAGTTGCGGCAGATTCCGCAGACGACGTGGCCTTCGCCGGAAACGCGGTCCCCTACTTTGACGTCACGGACGTCCTCGCCGACTTCCACCACTTCACCGTAGAACTCGTGGCCCGCGATGAGCGGCGTTTCGATGATGCTTTGAGCCCAGGCATCCCAGCTCTGGATGTGGAGGTCGGTACCGCAGATGCCCGTGGTCATGACACGGATCTTGACGTCGCTGGGTCCCGTTTCGGGCTCGGGGCGGTCAACGAGTTCGAACCCTGCGTGTGGTCCGGATTTGTAGAGAGCCTTCATGGGATTCCTCACTGCTGGGGCTGCTTCGCTGCTGCTGACTCCATTAGAGCGCCGCCAACGATTTAGCACAACTAGATTCTTCTCAATCAACGATTTAGGATTTACTAATGGAAATACATCAGTTGCAGATGCTCCGTGAACTCGGTGACCTCGGGAGTGTAAAAGCTGTGGCTGAGACTCTTATGGTCACCCCATCGGCCGTTTCGCAACAGCTCGCACTCCTGCAGAAATCGGTGGACGTTCCACTGACGCGCAAGGAAGGCCGCGCCCTGGTGCTGACCGACGCCGGAAAGGTCCTCGCCGAGGCCGGGGCCGCCGTCGTGAACGCCATGGCGGATGCGCGGGCGGCGATCGGCGCCTATCACGACGCTCCCTACGCGCCTGTGAGCGTCAGCGCCTTCCACAGCGCGGGACAGGCGCTGTTTGCGCCGTTGGCAGCGCTGTTGGCGTCCGACGGCGGAAGGTCGCCAAGGCTTCGACTCTCGGATGAGGATGTGGCGCAGGAAGATTTCCCGGGGCTGGTTGCACGCTACGACCTCGTCCTGGCACACAGGATGGACAACAGCCCGCCCTGGCCCGAAGACAAAGTGGCCGTGATCCCGCTGGCGGACGAGCCCCTGGACGTCGCCCTGCCCGCGGACCACCCGCTGGCGTCCCGGCGCGAACTGAATCCGTCCGACGTCGTGGGTGAAACCTGGGCGACCAGCCGCGACGGCTACTCCCCCGCGGACGTGCTCGCCGCCGTCGTTGCCGTGAGTGGACGGCCCGCCGAAGTGCTGCACCGCATCAACGACTACTCAACTGTTGCCGCGCTTGTTGCGGCGGGCGGTGCAATCGGACTCCTGCCAAGGTTCACGGCACGGCGCGTCCTGGATGCCGGTGTTGTGCTGCGGCCCCTTTCCGGCGTGAACTCGGTGCGGAAAATCGACATCCTCGCACGCCCGGAAACGCTGAAACGGAAATCGGTCATGACGGTTTGCGAGTCACTTCAAACCGTCATGACCGAACTTATCGAGCTATCCAGCCCCGCTGGCTAGTCGCGGACCAAGGCGGGCTGGCCGGCCTCGAAGTATGCCACGAGCCCGGCAGGCAGGGCAGGGACTTCCCGCGCGCAGCCGTCGCCGCGCAGCGATTCGGTGGCGAGGATGCCGGCCGCCACTGCTTGCCGTGCAGCCACCGGACTGGTTTGTGTGGGGCCGCCCTTGGAGGCGAAGCGCAGGAATTCCTCAATCAGGCGCGGGTCTGCGCCCCCATGGCCTCCGTCACCGTCCTGGATCGTGTGCACCTCGTCCGGTGGAGCGTAGCCGGAAGTCCGGCTGGTCCAGACGTTGATGGTCTGCCCTGGCCCGTCGCCAAAGTTCTCGATTCTGCCTTTGGTGCCGATGATCGTGTAATTGCGCCAGTAATCGGGTGTGAAGTGGCACTGCTGGTAAGAGGCCAGCACACCGTTGTCCAGGACCATGTTCATCATGGAAATGTCCTCGACGTCGATCACCTCCGCCAGATCCTTCTGCTCCGTGGGGGGCCAGTTCTCCACGGAGAACCATTCGCCCATGCGCTTGCCGGAGTTGTTGCTGCGCCTGCTGACGTTGCCATAGACCGCAAGATCGCCGACGGCGGCAACCCGCTTGGTGTACCCGCCGGCAAGCCAGTGGATCACGTCGATATCGTGCGCGCCCTTTTGGAGGAGCAACGAGGTGACATTGGCGCGCTGGGCATGCCAGTCCTTGAAGTAGTAGTCCCCACCATCGCCAACAAAGTGCCGGCACCAGACGGCCTTGACCTCACCGATCCTGCCCTCCTGGATGATGTGGCGCATCTGTACTACAACCGGCATGTGCCGCATGTTGTGCCCAACGTAGAGGCGCGTTCCGGTCTCATACGCCGTCTTCAGG
This sequence comes from Arthrobacter sp. StoSoilA2, assembly GCF_019977195.1. Classification (NCBI taxonomy): domain Bacteria; kingdom Bacillati; phylum Actinomycetota; class Actinomycetes; order Micrococcales; family Micrococcaceae; genus Arthrobacter; species Arthrobacter sp. StoSoilA2. Next base: position 1,621,948 of record NZ_AP024643.1, on the reverse strand, counting down.
ATCAGGTCCGCTGCCTCCAAAGTGATATCCAGCGGCTTTTCGCAGAAGGTCGCAATGCCGGCCTTAAGCGTACGGACCGCGACGGCGGCATGCTGGTTATCGGGCGTTAACACCAGGACGGCGTCCAGGTCGCTGGCGAGCACTTCTTCGAGGTCGCTGGTGATGCGGGCCGAGGGAATGGCCGCCGCGGCATCCGCCCGTCCCCTCTCGCTCACGTCGCAGACGATGGTGACTTCAGAGCCCTTGCCCGGCTTGTGGGCGTGTCTCCACAACCCGGAGCGCAGACCGAAACCCACGATGCCGACCTTCAAATCCTTTTCCATGAGGTGCAATTTCCTTCTGCTGGTTCGTCTAATAAAGTCTGGTTGCGGAGCTGCGGTGGGGTGCCGATTCGCGCACGAACAGGTGCCATGGGAAGTCCAGGACCGCAGGCTCACGCCTGGCGTCAGGCGCAGCGGATGAAGTAGCCCTCTGCAAAAGAAGCCTGGCAAGCTTGCCGAAGAAATCCACGGGGCCCACCGTGCTGAGCGACGGCGACATGCGCTCCCCCTCCACCGTGTTGCCCACACCGATGATGTCCACGTCCACGCCAACGGCGAGCCCGATCCGTTGAGCCGCATTGATGGCTGCGACGGCGGCGAAGTCCGTGGTGGCGTAGATGGCAGTAGGCCGGTCCGGCAGGCTGAGCAGCCGCGTTGTGGCAGCATAGGCACCGGCAGATGTGCCATCGAAGAGGCCCACGTAATCCTCGTTATCCGGGATGCCGGCTTCCGCCAAGGCATCTGCGTAGGCCCGGTAGCGGGTGCCGCCAGGGGCGCCGGCGGCCGTGGCCGGGGTGAGGCAGGCGATCCTCCGATGGCCGTGGAGGAGGTGCTCCACGGCCATCCGGCAACCCGGGCCTGCAATGGACCTGATGACGTCAAAGCCCTCGGGTTCAAGCCCTTCGTCGAAAACCACCAGCGTGGTCCCGTGCTCCGCGAGCTTCCGCAAGGCATCCCGCTGGTCGGGACGGACTGCATCCACGAAGACGGCATCGGCGTTATGAGTGCCAAGGACCTTCACCCAGTCGGCGTCGCCGAGGATCATCGGCGTGATTCCCAAGGGAGCTGCCGCCTTTTGCACCGCCTCGATGACGGATAACGACCAAGGATCGGAGAGCATCGTCAATGACAGGATGACGGTGTTCGTCCGCCCTGTCCGGATAGCCCGGGCAGCCTGGTTGGGGCGGTAGCCCAGGCGCTCCGCAACAGCCTTGACCTTCTCCGCCGTCGGGTCCGAAACTCCGGGTCCCGCGTCACCGCGCCGACCCGACAACACATAGGAAACCGTGGCCGTGGAAACGCCCGCGAGTTCGGCCACCATACGGATGGTGGGCCGGACGCCTGTGTTACCCGCTTTTGCCATGAGTTCCCCCTGCTTGTTCGTTTCTGATGCCGTCTTGTTTTTTGAGGCTAACTCCTGAATACGGGAGCAGCGGGATCCAACGCGGCCTGGTATTCGTCGCGCATCTTGTCACCACCTTCGCTCTTCCAGCGCTTGACCGCATCCTTGAGTTCATCGATCCTGGCCCGTCCGGTGATGATGTCCACCACCTTGTCGCGGAGCTGTTTGGTGATCTTCGCCCCCATCTTGGCGTTCGTATCCGAGTAGGAACCATTGGTGGGGTTGCGCCATGCGAGCTCCAGCAATTTTTCTTCCTGCTGGCTGACATAGCGGGTGTCGTCGTCGAATCCCGGATTGAAGATGACGTTCTCCGGGCTGGACATGATGTTCAACGCTGAAACCAGACCGGGGGCATTGGTGGTTCCAGTCTCCGTACGCACGGGGTTGCCCGAGCCGTCCAGTGTGTAGTCCTGGCCGAGCTCGCCGAAGTTCTTCTGCATGTACTCAACCGTGCCGAAAGGTGCCGACAGGTAATTGATGAGGGCCAGGAGTTCACGGATCTTGCCTTCCCCGGCCTTCTTGAACGGCGTGAAACCCACCGTCCCATAGCCCATGTCGTAGGTTGGCTTGACCTTCCCGTCGGCGCTGAACGGAATAAGGATGTCGAACTTTGCGGTCTTGTTCAGTGCCCGGTAGCTACGGAGGTCATGGGGACCCACCACCACCTGTGCCGCCACACTGCCATTGGCAACCCGGGAACGAATGTCCGTGGCCTTGGAATCCGGGTAGAAAACGCCGGCTGCAAACATCCTGGCCGTGAATTCAACGCCGGCCATGTACTCGTCCGTTTCGTACAAATGCGTCAACGTCCGGTCCTTGTTGACGGCCCAGCTGTTCGGAGCGCCAAACCACTCGGTAACCATGTGCAAGGCATTGATATAGGCCGGCTCAAGGGCATACTTCTGATCGCCTGGACGCGTCAGTTCCTTTGCCTTGTCCAGGAACTCGTCCGCGCTCGCGGCCTCAAAACCACCTACTTGCGCCCAGACGTCGTGGTTGCCCAGGTACACCTGACCGAACGGGGTGCTCGGGATGGGCGCTCCCCAGATCTTGCCGTTCACGACGGCGGTCTTCCAGGAATCGGGCTTGAGCGCCGCCAGGTTGGGGTACTCAAGCACTGCGTCACCGGAGAGGTAGGGCGTCAGGTCCTGAAACTTCGCCTCGAGCATGGGGCCAACATTGGGAATTCCCTGGTTCGGTGGAACCCACATCATGTCCGGCAGCTCATTGCTGGCCAGGACGGTGGCGAACTTGGCCGGATAGCCGTCTCCGATGTCCTCGGCAATCTGCAGTTCCAGGTCGCCGCCGAGCTTGGCGTTGAGCCGTTGCCAGAAGGGGTTGTCCTTCAGACCGGGACTCATGGTGTCGAAGGTTTCCGTCAGACCGGTCACCTTGCCCTTAAGCGGCGGAGCCTTCACGGACTGCACGGCGGTGGGCAGCTTGAAGTATCCGGCTTGCAGGCCTTTGGCGTTGCCGGCAAGGTCTGGAGTTACGCCGGTGAATTCCTTGTAGGTGGGCAGCTTGACCGAAGCGGAGGCTGCGGCGCCTCCAGTGCCTGCGGCTCCGCCACCACCGCAGGCGGACAAGCCGACGGCGGTCACGGCCAGGCCTGCGAGGCCAAGGAAACCGCGGCGGCTGAATCCAGCCTGTGAGGTAGTGCTCGTCATGGCATAAGCCTTTCTGGTTGTTTGCTGGTAGTTGATGCTGTGCTTGTTGCAGGTATGCCGCGGGAACGGCTAACCCTTCACGGCGCCGGTGATGACGCCCTTGGCGAAGTGCTTTTGAAGGAACGGGTAAACCATCAGGATGGGAACCAGGGCCACCACTACTACGGCCATCTGGATGGATTGCGGAGGCGGTGTGGTGGTAATTCCGAGCTGGTCTGCCGCCCCGCTGCCCTGTACTACGAAGTTGCGGAGCAGCAACTGGATGGGCCATTTACTGTGGTCATTGATGTAGAGCAGTGCGTTGAAGAACGAGTTCCAGAATCCAACGGCATAGAACAAGCCGACGACGGCGATAACGGCCTTGGACAGTGGCATGACGATCCGCCAAAGGATCTGCCAGTCGTTGGCGCCATCGATCCTGGCGCTTTCGATCAATTCGCCCGGGATGTTCATGAAGAACGATCGCATCACCACGAAGTTGAAGGCGCCAAATATGCCCGGAAGGATCAGCGACCACAGGGAATCCAGCAGCCCCAGCTGTCGAATCATGAGGAAGGACGGGATGAGGCCCGGCGCGAACAACAGCGTGAACAACACCGCAAGCACCACGGGGCGGCCGAAGAGGACTGACCGGCTGGTGGCGTATGCCATGGTGATGGTGACGAACAGCGCCAGGATGGTGCCCACGGCGGTGATGAGCATGCTCACCCCCAGGGATTGCAGGACCATGGGGCCTTTGAAGATCGTGGCGTAAGCCTCCAAGGTGGGACGTTCCGGCCAGAGCACGAATCCACCGGCCTGTACGAGTTGTTCGGTGTCCGCCAGGGACGTGGACACCACCAGGAGGATAGGGGTCAGGATGGAAAGGCTGAAAAGGACGAGGACCACGGCCTTTACCGTTTGGTACAGAGGAGAAGGGCGTTCCTTCCAGACGGGTCGTTTAGGGCTGTAGGTCAATTCCCGCGGTTTCCTCGTGAAAAATGTTGTTGCCATAGGGTTCTCCTTGTGCAGCAGCCGCGTGGGCTCAGCGTGCTTGCTTTGCAAAAATTCCGTCTTCGCCGAAGCGGTGGGCAAGTTTGTTGGCGCCGTAGATCAGCAGGGCACTGACCACACCCTTCGCCAGGCCCGCTGCGGCACCTGAACTCCAGCCGCCACCGACCACGCCCGTGTAGTAGGTAAAGGTGTCCAGCACTTCCGCCGCCCCGGCACCCACGGCATCGCGTTGGAGGATGAACTGCTCAAAACCGACAGAGAGAATGTCGCCAATGCGCAGGATCAGGAGGAGCACGATCACCGGCCTTAGCCCAGGCAGGGTGATGTGCCACATCCGGCGCCAACGTCCCGCGCCGTCAGCGGCCGCTGCTTCATACAAGGAGGCATCGATGCTTGCCAGGGCGGCGAGGAAAATGATCATGGCCCAGCCGGCGTCCTTCCAGATCATCTGGACAACCACCATCAGGGGGAAGGTTTCTGGATTGGTCATGAACGGAATCGGATCCATGCCCATATCGCGGAGCAGGTTATTGACGAAGCCCGCACCGCCCAACATCTGCTGGAAGAATGCGATCACCAGGACCCAGGACAGGAAGTGGGGCAGGTAGGCAATGCTCTGGAAAATCCTGCGGATCCGCGTGCTGATCAGGGAGTCAACAATCAGTGCAAGCACCAACGGCACCGGGAAAAGGAAAACCAACTGCCAGGCCGCCAGGTAGAGCGTGTTCCAGAAGGCATGGATGAAGTCGGGATTGCCGAACAGGTCCACGAAGTTCTGCCAGCCAACAAAGAGGCTGTCCCCGATGCCGAGGTAGGGCTGGTAGTCCTGGAACGCGATGACGTTGCCCAGGATGGGGATGTAGAAGAACAGCAGCAGGAAAGCGATGCCCGGGAGCATCATCAGGAGCATCTGCTTGTCGCGCCTCAGCCTTGAACGGAAGCTTTGTTGAGGTGCCCTGTTGCCCTTGCGCCTCCCCGTGCCGGATTTTCCCGGCAATGGCTCCGGGACGCGGCGCGCTTCCGGCAAAGCCGGAGCTTGTTGCGTCGTCGAGTTCATGCTGTCTCCTCAGTGCTGGGGCAAGGGTTATCAGTGTTGATTGAAGAGTGTGATTCAAAACACTCCCGTTAACCGTTTAACAAACGATAAACGACGACCAACATGTTTGCAAGATCATGATTGAAACTAAGGATAGAAATCAGTTTTGATCATTCTTGGCGGTGTGGCCCACCCCACTAAGATTGATGGAGAACCGCAGAGGGAAGGCTGACATGGCAGATTGCTGCAGCCCGGGCGCCGGCGCCCGGGAACACACCACACCCGGACTGACGCTCCCACTACGCGCGGCGGGCGGACACCGGAACCCGACGACCGGCGTCGTACGTTCGGGCCACGACGCCGCGGCAGCGGGTCATGGCGACGTCCAGATCCCGTCCGGGACCTTCGCCATGGGCGATCCTTTCGGTGAAGGGTACGACGGAGACGGCGAGACTCCAGTCCACGAGGTGTCCGTATCCGAATTCACCATCAGCGCCACCGCGGTCACAAACACGGAGTTTGCGGCGTTCGTGGATGCCACAGGGCACCGCACGGAGTCTGAAGAGTTCGGGACCTCTGCCGTGTTCCATCTTGCAGTCAAGGCCGAGCCGCACGACATCCTGAACAGAGTCAACAACGTCCCTTGGTGGCTCAATGTCCGTGGCGCCGACTGGGCCCACCCGGCCGGACCCCTCTCGCACTGGAAGGACATCCCTGACCATCCTGTGACGCACGTGTCCTTCAACGACGCCTTGGCCTACTGCGCATGGGCTGGCCGACGACTGCCCACCGAAGCGGAATGGGAGTATGCAGCCCGGGGCGGCGCGGCCGGGCAGCGCTATCCATGGGGCAACGAACTTCACAATGACAGCGTCGAAGGCAGCGCCCGGCACAACTGCAACATCTGGCAGGGCGAGTTCCCCGTGCGTAACGACGTCGAGGACGGCTACCTCACTACAGCGCCGGCCAGGTCCTTCGCCCCCAACGGCTATGGGCTCTACCAGACCAGCGGCAACGTCTGGGAATGGTGCAACGATTGGTTCCTGCCCAAGTACTACAAGACGTGCCTGAGCGCCGGAACCGTAAAGGACCCGCAGGGCCCAACAATTGGCCGCGGAAGGGTCATGCGCGGCGGCTCATACCTATGCCACGACTCCTACTGCAACCGTTACCGGCTGGCCGCACGGAGTTCCAACACGCCTGACTCCGCCAGCGCCAACCTCGGATTCAGGACCGTAGCGCTCTAAAGCCCCCGGTCCGGCGAGGGTCCCCGGTCCGGCGAGGGTCCCTGGATCCGGCAGAGATCTCAGTCAGTTGATGATTTCGCCGCGCTCGTCAGCCAGAATTGCTGCCAGGCGTTCTTTCCACGCCCGCAGCGCCCCGGGCTCCAGTCGCGTCCAATCGGTGACTTCGCCGAGGACCCTGAGCGGGGCCGCGCTGCGGTATGACCGGGTGGGATTGCCTGGGAATTTCTTGTCGGTCACGTTGGGATCGTCCTCGAATGCGCCGGTCGGCTCGACGACGTAAACGCGCGGCTCCGTGTCCCCGGCCGCGAGTTCGGCAGCCAGTCCCGCGCCATCCCGCAGAGCTGTGAAGTAGATGTGGTTCATCACGACCTCGGGACGGTAATTCGACCTGAAGCCAGCGCTCAGGAGATCACCTTCCCGAACGTCGGCCTTCGTGCCATGAAAGAACGGACCCTCGTCCAGCGGTTGATTCACAGTTACACCCTAAACGCAGAACGCGAGGGGCGACTGGTCATAGTCCCTGATGTCCGCGCCCCTTGGGGCCGTGGCCTTTGAGGGCTGCCGGAAGCTCACCGGCTACAATGCGCTGCGCCGTCACGGTGTCGCCGTCTTTGGACCCGGCTATCCTGACGGTGTCTCCGGCTTTAAGGTCCGATGCGGCAGCTGAAGGCAGCGTAGGCTTGCCCTTGCCGTTCCGGAGCTCCGAAAGTTTAGTGGGCATCCGTGAGATGCGCGTATCTGAAGTGATCGCGTAGCTCTGCGTGAAGCCATCATCGCTCTTCACCGTGATCGAGGTGCTGTTCACGGACTCGATCTTGCCTGTCTGTGTGACCACAGTGCGGAATGTGCCGTCCGGCTCTTTCACAACGTGCTCGCCATGGATCCCATGGGCTCGCCCTTCAGGGCGCTTGGCGCCGTCAGTCGTGGTGGGACTTGGTGATGCGGTAGCGCTCGACGGCGATGGGCTGGGTTGGGTGCCTGCCCACACTGCGGCTGCCGCGCCGCCGGTCAGGGCGACGGCAATGCCGCTGGCGATAAAGGCCTTGCGAAGGCCCGGTGTAATGGTGGCCATGCATCCATTCTGCTCCTGGCCGGACAAAAAAGTAGCTGGCAGTTGCGGTTGTTCTGAGCCTTCAAAACAACGACAACTGCCAGCTACTTGGGTACTTAGGCCTGTACGCCGAGCTTTTCCAGGATCAGTTCGCGTACACGGCCGGCGTCGGCCTGGCCACGAGTGGCCTTCATGACACCGCCCACGATCGCACCGATGGCCTGGACCTTGCCACCACGGATCTTCTCCGCGACGTCAGGCTGTGCTGCCAGTGCGGCATCGATGGCTTCCAGAAGGGGACCGTCGTCGGAAACCACCGCAAGGCCGCGCTTTTCAACGATCTCGGCGGGTGTACCCTCGCCTGCAAGTACGCCGTCCAGGACCTGGGTGGCCATCTTGTTGTTGATCTTGCCGTCCTCGACCAGCTTGTTCAGCTCAACGATGACCTGCGGCGTGACACCGAGAGCGGAAGGATCGACGTCGGCAACCTTGGCGCGGCCAACGATCTCACCCATCCACCACTTCCGGGCAACATCTGCGCTGGCACCGGCCGCGATAGTTTCCTCGATCGAGTCCATGACTCCGGCGTTGACCACATCGCGGAACTCCAGATCCGAGTAGCCCCATTCTTCCTTGAGCCGCTTGCGGCGCTCGGCCGGCGGCTCCGGAAGGGTGGCGCGAAGCTCCTCCACCCACTCACGGGAGGCGACGACGGGAACCAGGTCCGGCTCAGGGAAGTAGCGGTAGTCGTCGGCGTCGGACTTGGCGCGGCCCGACGTCGTCGAACGCGTGTCCTCGTGCCAGTGGCGCGTCTCCTGGATCACCGGCTGGCCGGAGTCCAGGACGGCAGCGTGGCGCTGGATCTCGTAACGAACGGCGTGCTCGACGGCGCGCAGCGAGTTTACGTTCTTCGTCTCCGAACGGATGCCGAAGCGTTCCTGGCCGTGCGGGCGCAGGGAAACGTTGGCGTCGCAGCGGACGTTGCCGCGTTCCATCCTGGCGTCCGAAACACCAAGGTTCTTCACGATTTCGCGGACCGCGGCAACGTAGGCCTTGGCCAGTTCAGGGGCACGGCTTCCCGCACCCTGGATGGGCTTGGTGACGATCTCAACGAGCGGCACACCCGAGCGGTTGTAGTCCACCAGCGAGTAGTCGGCGCCCTGGATGCGACCTGCGGAGCCACCCATGTGGGTGAGCTTTCCGGCGTCCTCTTCCATGTGGGCACGCTCGATCTCGACGCGGAAGACGGTGCCGTCTTCGAGCTCGATGTCGAGGTAGCCGTCGTACGCGATCGGCTCGTCGTACTGCGAGGTCTGGAAGTTCTTCGGGGTGTCCGGGTAGAAGTAGTTCTTCCGGGCGAAACGGCAGTACTCGGCGATCTTGCAGTTCAGGGCAAGGCCGATCTTGATGGAGGACTCCACAGCGGTCTTGTTCACCACAGGGAGGACGCCGGGCATGCCGAGATCCACCTCGTTGACGTTGGTGTTCGGCTCATCGCCGAAGACGTTCGGGGCGGAGGAGAACATCTTGGTCTTGGTGTTGAGCTCCACATGGACCTCGAAACCCAGAACAGGATCGTACTTCTCCATGGCCTCTTCGAAGCTCAGGGTTGCGTCGACGGACATTAGTTTGAACCTCCGGCGGAGTTGGAAGCGGCCCCGAGAGCGGGTGTCTTCAATTCGGGAGCCTGGGCAAGAAGCGGGCCGCCCCACTTTTCTTCCAGAATGGACTCAAGCACAGCACCCACACGGTACAGGCGGGCGTCCTGGCGGGCAGGGGCCAGCAGCTGTACGCCGACGGGCAGACCGTCCTCGTCAGCCAGGCCGCCGGGCAGCGACAAGCCCGGGATCCCAGCCATATTGGCCGGAATGGTGGCGACATCGTTCAGGTACATGGCCAGGGGATCGTTCGCCTTCTCCCCCAGTTTGAACGCTGTGGTGGGAGCCGTAGGCGAAATGAGGACATCCGCCTTCGAGAACGCGGCGTCGAAGTCGCGCTGAATGAGCGTGCGGACCTTCTGCGCCGAACCGTAGTAGGCGTCGTAATAACCAGCGCTCAGGGCATAGGTGCCCAGGATGATGCGGCGCTTGACCTCATCACCAAAGCCAGCGGCACGGGTTGCACCCATGACGCGCTCGATCGTCAGGGGGCCGTCCTTGGGCAGGGCACGCAAGCCATACCGAACGCCGTCGAACTTGGCCAGGTTGCTGGACGCCTCGGACGGCATGATGAGGTAGTAAGCGCCCAGGGCGTACTTCAGGTTGGGGCAGGAAACCTCAACGATTTCCGCGCCGGCATCCTTGAGCAGCTGAAGGGACTCGTTGAAGCGGTTCTCGACGCCGGCCTGGTAGCCCTCGCCGTGCAGTTCCTTGATGATGCCGATCTTCATGCCGGCAACATTGCCTACGCGGGCAGCAGCAGCCAGGTTGTCGAACGGATCGGTCAGGGACGTGGAATCGAACGGATCATGGCCGCCGATAACTTCCTGCAACAGAGCCGCGTCCAGCACCGTGCGGGACACCGGGCCAATCTGGTCCAGCGAGGACGCCATGGCAATCGCGCCGTAACGGGAAACTGCACCATATGTCGGCTTGACGCCGACGGTTCCGGTGACAGCACCGGGCTGGCGGATGGATCCACCGGTGTCAGTGCCCAGCGCCAGCGGCGCTTCAAAAGCGGCGACGGCGGCAGCCGAGCCACCGCCCGAACCACCAGGAATGCGGTCCAGGTCCCACGGGTTCCGGGTGGGCCCGTACGCCGAATGCTCCGTGGAGGAACCCATGGCGAACTCGTCAAGGTTGGTCTTGCCAAGAATCGGCATCTTCGCAGCACGGAGCTTCTTGATCACCGTGGCGTCGTACGGGCTGTGCCAGCCCTCAAGGATCTTCGAACCAGCCGTCGTCGGCTGGCCAATCGTCACGATCAAGTCCTTCACAGCGATCGGCACACCGGCCAGGGCATGAAGCTCCCCGGCAGCGGCGCCACCAGCGGCGCGCGCAGCGTCAACCTCGGCCGCAACAGCCAGGGCTTCCTCGGTATTAACATGCAGGAACGCGTTAATCTGGCCGTCCACGTCAGCAATACGGTCAAGGTGCGCCTGCGTCACTTCAACAGCGGAAACCTCGCGGGCGGCAAGCTTCGCAGCAAGATCGGCAGCGGAGTGGCGAATGAGTTCGTTCTTCAGCTCAGTCATGGTAATTAGTCCTCATCCAGGATTGCCGGGACCTTGAAACGGTTCTCGTAAGCATCCGGAGCGCCGGACAACGCCTGCTCAGCCGTAAACGTGTGGCCCACGACGTCCTCGCGGAACACGTTGGTCAGCGGAATCGGGTGGGACGTGGCCGGGACATCTTCCCCGGCGGCTTCGCTGACGGACTTCACCGAATCCACGATGACGGCAAGCTCGACCGCCATCCTGTCCAGCTCTTCGGCACTCATTTCAATGTGAGCGAGACGCGCAAGATGCGCGACGTCGTCACGGTTGATCGCAGCCATGGATCTCCCCTGCAAAGTTCAAATGGTTTTCCGAACCAGTCTACTTGGCTTGGGTGAGCCGCCGTACGCCGAAGCACAACAACGCGGGGTCACTTACGGCCCATCCAAGGTGCCTGGATGGGCCGTAAGTGACTCCGCGTTGCTTGATGGGGTTGTTTAGCCGATGCCGATTGCTCCGGTCAGGACTCCGACAGCCAGCATGACGATCGAGATGACTGCCGTGCGCCAGAGGACCTTCTTGTGGTGGTCGCCCAGGTCTACCTTGGCCAGCGACACCAAGAGCAGGATGGCGGGGACCAGCGGGCTCTGGAGGTGGAAGGGCTGGCCGGTGATGGAGGCGCGGGCCATGTCCGCTGCGCCGACGCCGTAGTGGGCTGCGGTTTCACTGAGGACCGGAAGTACGCCGAAGTAGAAGGCGTCGTTGCTCATGAAGAAGGTCATGGGGATGCTCAGCACGCCGGTGATGACTGCCATGAAGGGACCCATGTCCGCGGGGATGATCTGGACGAGCCACTCGGACATTGCCTTGACCATGCCGGTGCCGTTGAGGACACCGGTGAGGACCGCAGCGGCCATGACCATGCTGACGACGGCGACGATCGACGGCGCGTGGGCGATCAGCTGGGCGCCCTGGTCCTTGACCTTGGGGAAGTTGACCAGCAGTGCGATGGCCGAGCCCACCATGAAGACGAACGGGAGCGGGACGATGTTCGCTACCAAAGTGACCATGACGGCGACCGTGAGTCCAAGGTTGAACCAGAACAGTTTGGGACGCAGCGTGGTGCGGTTGGGATCCAGCGCGGTATCAGCCATGGCGGTGTCGTGATCGTCCACCAGCTCTTCAGTACGTTCAAGAACTGCGACGCCGGCGCCTCCGCCGGTTACCGGCTTGGGCGCGGTTGTGGTTGAGCCGGTGCGGGCAAAGCCGCCGTCGAACGCGTCGGAAGGATCGGCGACGTCGCCCCAGATTTCGGGGGCGGTGGTGCGGAGGCGGTTACGTTCCTGCAGACCAAGCAGCCAGGAGAAGACGAGCACGACGATGAGGCCAACGATGAGGGACGGGACCATGGGGACGAAGACGTCGTTGACGTCCAGCTTCAGTGCTGTAGCGGCGCGGGCTGTGGGCCCGCCCCACGGCAGGATGTTCATGGTGCCGTTCGCGAGGCCGGCCACGCAGGTGAGGACCACGGGACTCATCTTCAGGCGCAGGTAGACCGGCAGCATGGCGGCGGTGGTGAGGATGAAGGTGGTTGAGCCGTCGCCGTCCAGGGAGACTGCCGCAGCGAGGATCGCGGTACCGAGGACTACCTTGGCGGGGTCGTTGCCAAGCTTGCGCAGGATGAACTTGACCAGGGGGTCGAAGAGCCCGACGTCGATCATCAGGCCGAAGTAGATGATGGCGAACATGAGGAGCGCGGCCGTGGAGGTCATGGACTTCATCGAGTCCATGACCATGGGACCAATGCCCAAGCCGGCCCCCGCGAAGAGACCGAAGATGGTGGGGACGATGATCAGCGCCAAGACGGGCGTCAATTTTTTGGTCATGATCAGGACCATGAATACCGCAATCATTGCGAATCCAAGCAAAACCAGCACGGCCGGCTCCTTACTACTGTGAAGGGCACCACTTCGATGTGATGCGCACTACAGACGTTATAGTGGCGCCCGTCACGGGCTGGGGTTTCCGGGAATTGTTGGGAATACTGATCATTGCGAGCGTTTTGCGCATTGTGCTCAGTGCTTCAATGGAGCTGGAGGAAAGGAGTAACGGTGCCGCGCTTTAGCAGGGTCAGTATGCGCTTCTCCACCCAGACGCTCCTCCTCCAGCTGGGGGTAGTTCTGCTTGTAGTGCTCCTGAGCGGTGCCGTCCACGCTTGGCTGGTTTACGAACGGATCGGCGACGAAGCCGAAAACCAAGCACTCACCCTCGCCCGCACAGTTGCGGCGGATCCCGACATCAGGGAAGACGTCCAGGCCATCAGCAAAGAAGAAGGAACCCCGCCAGCCAGCGTTCTGGCGGCCGGCCCCTTGCAGGCAGCAGCGGAAGCGGTCCGGGTCCGCACCGGGGCACTCTTCGTGGTCATCACGGACGAAACCGGACTCCGGTTGGCCCACCCGGACATTGCGCGGCTCGGTGAACGCGTCAGCACAGATCCCTCAGTAGCTTTGGCAGGCCGGGAAATCACCACCCGCAACACGGGCACTCTGGGTCCATCAGCGGGCGCCAAGGTTCCGGTCTACGCACCCTCGGCTGAGGGCGCAGGCACGGCTGGATCAATCGTGGGCGAAGTCAGTGTGGGCTACTCCATGGAGTCCCTCAGCAAGAGCCTGGCACAGGACATTGTGCCCATTGCCCTGACCGCCGGCGGCGCACTCCTGGCTGGCGTCCTGGCTTCATTCCTGCTCCGGCGCCGCCTGCAGCGCCTCACCTTGGGTTTGGAACCAGAGGAGATCAGCACCCTGGTCCACGATCAAGTGGCAGTACTCCAGGGCGTGGACGAGGGCGTGATCGGCATCGCGGCCGATGGACGCATCTCCGTGTTCAACGCCGCTGCCGCCAGGCTCCTGGACCTGCCCGACGCCACCGGACAGGACTGGGCTACAGCCAACGTTCCCGGTCAACTCAAGCAGCTCACCCAGCCGGCAGCCCGTGACGCCGAAGCCGTGGAACTGGTAGCCGGTGGACGGGTCCTGGTGGCCAGCGCCCGAAAAGCCTGGCACCGCAAGGAAGACCTCGGCTGGGTGGTCATGCTCCGCGACCGCACCGAACTGCAGCAATTGACCCGCCAGCTGGACGCCGTGGGAACCATGTCCACCGCCCTGCGTGCCCAGCGCCACGAATTCGCCAACCAACTCCACACCATTGCCGGCTTCATGAGCATCGGCCAACACGAGCAAGCCAAGGAGTACCTGGCAAGGATCTCCGCCACCGGCCCCCTCAAGTTCCCTGTGGAGCAGGCGGAACTCCTTCAGGACACGTACTTGCAGGCTTTTGTCGGCGCCAAGAGTGTGGAGGCCTCCGAACGCGGAGTCGCGCTCCGGATCGGGCCGGAAACGTTGGTCCGGGGACACGTGGCCGATCCGCAGGACGTCACCACAGTGCTCGGCAACCTGATCGACAACGCCGTGAGTGCCGCCGTCGCCGGTTCCGCTTCGGAGCGTTGGGTGGAAGTTGAGTTGCTTGACGATGCCGGCCAGGACAACGGAACCCTGCATATCGTCGTGGGCGATTCCGGAGACGGTTTGGGGAACCTGGAACCTGAGGAAGTCTTCGCTGAAGGATTCACGACGTCGGAACAACCGGTCCGCCAGGGGGCCGGACAAGGTTTGGGCTTGGCTTTGGTGCGGCAGTTGGCCCGGCGTCGGGGTGGGGACGTCCGCGTCCTGGAGACCGGCAGGAAAGGCGGCCCCGGAGCTGTCTTCATGGCCACAATTCCTGGCGTGTTGGGGCGATCGGCCGACGCCGGCGCTGAAGCCCCAACCGGCACGGGGGCTGGAAGGGAAGCTGACAGGACAATGCGGGAGGACAGCAGTGGCTGAGGATTTGAGGGTGCTCATTGTGGACGATGACTTCCACGTTGCCCGGCTGCATGCAGCCTACGTGGACTCAGTGGCCGGATTCATGGCGCTCGCTCCTGCCGGTTCCGCGTCCCAGGCTTTGCAGGCGATCCACAGCCTGCGTCCTGACCTGGTGTTGCTGGACGTGTACCTGCCGGACGGTTCAGGGCTTGATTTGCTGGGCCAGCTGGACATCGATGCCATCATGCTGACAGCGGCCTCTGATGCCCCGTCCATCAGGGTTGCCATGCGGCGCGGCGCGCTGGGGTACCTGCTAAAGCCCTTCCCCGCGGAATCCTTGTCCCAGCAGCTGAGGTCCTATGCACGGTATCGCCGGATCCTTGGACAGCAAACCGGCGTTGACCAGACCACGATTGAACGTGCCAAACGGGCACTGATCCCAGGTGACGTGACGCCCGCTCAAAAACCACGCTCGGCAACCGAAGCGGCGGTCCTGGAATCGCTGCTTCCGGGCGAACAGTACTCGGCCGCCGAAGTCGCGGACCGGGTGGGCGTTTCCCGGGCGACGGCGCAGAGGTACCTGTCCTCGCTTGCCGACGATGGCGCCGTCGAAATCCAATTACGCTACGGAAGCACGGGCCGCCCGGAACACCGCTACGGCATCCCGGGCTAACCCAAGCAGGGCCTTACGCGGACTTCTGCGCGACGAGCTCGATTTCCACCAGCATCCTGGAATCCAGGAAGGGCAGCACGTGCACCAGTGCCAGGGTGGGACGAATCTCTCCGAAAACCTCGCCGTGGGCCCGGCCGGCGTCTTCCCACTTGCTGATGTCCGTCAGGTACAGCTTGGACTGAACCACGTCCTCGTAGGAGAACCCCGCTTCTTCCAGGACCGCTCCGAGCTTCTCTAGGATGTATTTGGTCTGCGAGTAGAAGTCATCGCCGACGATTGCATCCTGCCCATCAACGACGCCGGAAGCCGCCGTAGCAGAAATGAAGAGTGTGTTGTCCACCTGGACCGCGCGGGAGTACCCCAGGGTCTGTTCCCAGACGGAACCCGTGCCATATGTCTTGCGCATGCCGCGCCTTTCCTGATCGCTGTGCCCGTTCCGGTTGTACAAACCTGGCGGGGGTTTACGAAAGGAAACTTTATGGCTGCTGGAGGTCCAGCCTGTAAACGAACAGCTTTATGTCGGTGCCGGGCACGAACCAGTCGCGGTGCGGAGCGCGGGCAAAACCGGTCCGGGCGTAGAGGGCATTGGCGCTCTCCCACGTGGCTCCCGTAGTGAGGGAGACAGCACCGATGCCGTCCATCGCTTTGGCTTGCTCGACGACGGCCTGCACCAAAGCCCGTCCGGCGCCGGAACGCTGTACAGCGGGATCTACCACCAGGGTGCGCAGTTCCAGTTCGTCTTCCAGGCCGATGTCAGAGAATCCGCCACCGGCCGGTGCTGCCGTGACGGAACCGATCACCTGGCCGTTCCGTTCCGCGACGAAGATTTCGGCGTGCTCCGCGCGCGCTGCCACGTCCTGGAGTTGCTGAAGGTACGGGTGGTCCGCGCTGCCGTAGTACCCCGCGGTGACGTATGAATCCTGCGTGATGCGGGCAACGTCGTCATAGTCTTCGGGCAGGGCTGGGCGGACAGTAATCGACGAATGCACTTATCAATGGTAGTGGCGCGGTCACCGCACCATACGCCAAACAGCCCTTTCCGTGACCGAACTATCAGTCAGCCGCAGAATTTCCGACGGCGGATTGTTGCGTCACGTTGTTCCGCTGCCAGTCCTTGGGCACCCTTTTGTGTTGCTTTCCATGGCCCTGGATTGCGTCCTGTGGCGTGCCGTGAAGCCCGGTTTCCCGCTGTTGCGGGCACGTGTCGAAGAGCTGGCGAAGGGTGCGGGGACCGTGCTTGAGTTGCCACACGGCAACCGCACATTGCCCTTCACCGCGCTAAACAAACTGCGGATTGGAGATCCCTGGGAAACACCGATCACTAAGAAATACCGATCACCAGGAAATACCGATCCCTAAGAAATACAGAACAGGAGGAACGATGCCCCAGGCCCATTTCAGCGCGACGCAGGCTCGCACCTGCTGTCCGTCCTGCCTTCAGAAATAAGCGATCCGCACCACCGCCGCCCGTTTGAGCCCTTGGCTCCGGGCTGAGGCGACCCACCCGCACCTGAAAGGCTTTACATGTCCGCGTCCCCCCGCGTTCGAACACGGATCAACACAAATCATCAACGCACTGCACCCAACCGCCGCCAAGTCCTCGGCGCCTTCATCGCCCTCCCCGCCCTCGGCCTATTAACTGCCTGCGGCGGTTCGGCCACGGCTGGTGGCGACGCCACACAGGCCGCGCAGGTCACGGCACCGCTGGCCACCTCCGTCCCGGAAGGGACCACGCTGGTGGTGGGCGACCCCACGGTACAGGTCGCCTTGGAACTCTCCGGCCTGGACAAGAAGCTCAGCTTCCCGGTGAAGTTTGCCAACATTTCCGGCGGCCCGGCCACCACCGAAGCGTTCCGGGCCAACGCGTTGGATGTCGGTTCCGTGGCCGACATACCTCCCATCCATGCCACGTGGACCGGCCTGGATGTCCGGATCATTGCGGGCGTCTTTCGCAAAGACGCCGTGAACCACCCACTTTATGAATTGGGTGTGGCCCCGGGCGCCGGGATTACGGAACTCCAGGGCCTTCGTGGCAAGAAGATCGCCTACAGTCCCGGCCAGGCGCAGGGCGCGCTCGTCCTGCGCATCCTGGAAAAGGCAGGCCTGGAACAAAAGGACGTCAAGCTCGTGGAACTGCCCAGCACGGGGGACACGTATTCCACCGCCCTGTCCAGCAAGCACGTTGATGCTGCCCCACTGGGAGGCGTCCAAATCAAGCGATACCTGGCCAAGTACGGCGCCGACGGCGGAACCACTCTCCGCCACGGACTCCGCGACGATCCCGGTCACCTGTACGCGCCGGCAAAGGTCTTGGAGGATCCGGCCAAGGCTGCCGCACTTGCGGAGTATGTGAAGCTCTGGGGACAGGCACAGCGGTGGATCCAGGACCACCCCAGGGAATGGCTTGAGGGCTACTACGTCAAGAACCAGGGGCTCTCCCGCGAGGACGGCCAGTACCTGATCGATGCCGCCGGCGAGCGCGATCTCCCTGCCTCGTGGACGGAGGCCATTGCCCGCCACCAGCAAACCATCGACCTGCTGGCACGCGAGCAGAAAAAGCCCAAATTGGACGCTGCAAAGCTGTACGACCTGCGCTTCGAGGCTATAGCCGGCACGGCCTACGCTGCGGCAGGGGGCGCCTAGCCATGACAACAACTGCTGCCCAGCACGCGACTGCCGCTACCGCGCGAACCCGCACGGCTCCCCCACAGACGCGCGACGTCGGCACCCAACCGGGCGCCGTCGTCGAACCTCACCTCGACCCGGCATTGACGGGCCGCCCCGATGTCAGGCCCGTCAGCCGCCCCCTGGGTCCTGGACCAAGACGCCGCCTGGCCGGTTTGGTGGGCCCCGCCGCCCTGATCCTGCTCTGGGTGGTTTCGGCCGCTACAGGCCTCCTGGATCCCCGGATCCTGTCCGAGCCGTGGACCGTAGTGTCTACGGCGGGCGAGCTGATCGCGGACGGCCGACTCCAGGAGAACCTTGCAATCTCTGCCCAGCGTGCAGGCTTCGGGCTGTTGTTCGGGATTGTGGTGGGAGCCGTGCTGGCTCTCCTGGCTGGGCTGAGCCGGGTGGGTGAGGCCTTGATCGATGGTCCTGTGCAAATCAAGCGCGCCATCCCCGGCCTGGCCCTGATCCCCCTGCTGATCCTTTGGTTCGGCATCGATGAAACCATGAAGGTCCTCACCATCACGTTGGGGGTGTTCGTGCCGATCTACCTGCAAACGCACGCCGGACTGCGCGGAATCGACCTGCGATACGTCGAGTTGGCACAGACAGTTGGGCTAACCCGGTCCGGGTTCATCCGTCGCGTGGTGCTCCCCGGGGCGCTGCCCGGATTCTTCCTGGGGCTCCGCTTCGCCGTCACTGGCGCTTGGGTGTCCTTGGTGGTGGTGGAGCAGATCAATTCCACCAGCGGCATCGGCTACATGATGGAGCTCGCCCGCACGTACGGCCAAACCAACATCATCGTCCTGGGCCTTGCCGTCTACGGCGTCCTGGGCCTGCTTTCCGACGCAGCCGTCCGGCTCCTGGAACGAAAGGCATTGTCATGGCAACGCACGTTGGCGGGCTGAGTGCCTCGCAGGGAGTCGGGCCGCGCACGGCACCTTCCCACGAGGTCTCCGTACGCAACCTCATCCGAAGCTTCGGTCCCAAGGGCGTGCTCAACGGGGTGGACCTGGACATCGCTCCGGGCGAATTCGTTGCCCTGCTTGGCCCCAGCGGCTGCGGTAAGAGCACACTGCTCCGTGCCCTTGCCGGCCTGGACCGCGACGTCCGCGGGAGTGGGATCGTCAAGGTCCCGGACCAGGTGTCGGTGGTGTTCCAGGACTCGAGGCTCCTTCCCTGGGACACCGTCCTGGGCAACGTCACGTTGGGCCTCAGATATGACGACGCCGATGCCCGCGGACGCCGTGCACTCGCCGAGGTGGGACTCGCCGGCCGCGAAAAAGCCTGGCCGCACGAGCTGTCCGGAGGTGAGCAACAGCGCGTTGCCTTGGCGAGGTCGCTGGTGCGGGAGCCCCGGCTGCTTCTTGCCGATGAACCCTTCGGTGCCCTCGACGCCCTTACCCGCCTGAAGATGCACGCGCTCTTGAAGGAACTGGTTGCCGCGCATCGCCCCGCCGTCCTGCTCGTCACCCACGACGTCGACGAGGCCATCACCTTGGCCGACCGCGTGATCGTCCTACAAGACGGCCGTGTAGCCCTCGAGCGCCAGGCCGGAACCGGCGTCGGGCATTCATCGCTGAGGGGCGAGTTGCTCGCCGCCCTCGGCGTCCACGTTGGTGCCTGAAACCCAACCTTCACCAGAACCCAACCCACACCAGAAATCACCCCTCACCAGAATCAAGGAGAAACCCATGACCGCCCCACAACGCCAACTCCACCTCAACGCCTTCCTGATGAGCACTGGCCATCACGAGGCCTCCTGGCGCCTGCCGGAAAGTGATCCTTTCGCCTCCACCAAGGTGGAGCACTACCAGCACCTGGCCCGCACGGCGGAACGCGGAAAACTCGACTCCATCTTCTTCGCGGACTCCCCCGTCCTCTTCGGCGAGGTAGGCCGTCGCCCTGCCGGCAAGCTGGAACCCACGGTGCTGCTGACCGCCATCGCGGCGGCAACCCGGAACATCGGCCTGATCGCCACAGCCTCCACCACCTACAATGACCCCTTCAACCTGGCACGGCGCTTCGCCTCGGTGGACTGGGTCAGCGGTGGTCGCGCCGGTTGGAATGTCGTCACGACGGCGGGGCCGGACGCTGCGCGAAACTTCGGCGTCGATGACCAGCCTGCGCATGCCGTCCGTTACGAGCGGGCGGCCGAGTTCATCGAAGTATCCCAAAAGCTGTGGGACAGCTGGGAAGACGACGCCGTGCTGGCCGACAAAGCGGAGGGAGTCTGGGGTGATGACACCAAGATCCGCACCATCGAGCACGAAGGCAAGCATTTCCGCGTACGTGGTCCCCTGAACGTCCCCCGTTCCCCCCAGGGCCACCCGCTGATCGTGCAGGCGGGATCCTCGGAAGACGGTAAGAAGCTCGCCGCCCAGTACGCCGAGGCCGTGTTCACAGCCCACCAGACAGTGGAGGATGCGCAGGCTTTCTACGCCGATTTGAAGGCCCGCACCCTGGCCGTGGGGCGCGATCCCGAGGGCATCAAGATCCTGCCCGGCATCGTCCCGGTCATTGGTTCCACGGAGGCAGAAGCGCTGAAGCTTGAGCGTGAACTCGACGAGCTGATCAAGCCTGAATACGCCCGCGAACAGCTGGCAAGGACCCTGCGGGTGGCCCCCGCGGACCTTCCGCTGGACCAGCAATTGCCTGCGGACCTCCCCTCCGAGGACGAGATTGAGGGAGCCAAGAGCCGGTACACGCTGATCGTGGAGCTTGCCCGCCGTGAACAGCTTACGGTCCGGCAACTGATCGGCCGTTTGGGCGGCGGACGTGGGCACCGCACCTTCTCAGGGACGCCGGAGCAAGTGGCCGATGCCATCCAGGACTGGTTCCAGGCAGGCGCCGCCGATGGCTTCAACATCATGCCGCCCGTCCTGCCGTCCGGGCTGGAGGTCTTCGTGGACCAGGTAGTGCCGATCCTTCAGCAGCGTGGCCTGTTCCGCGCCGAATACACGGCGTCGACGCTGCGCGGACACTACGGGCTGGCACGCCCCGGGAACCGCTTCTCCGGTTCCGCGGCGCAGCAGCTCACATCCATCGGTTCGGCCTTCTGATGACTGGCTGGCCCCGGCCGCGTGCCTGGCGCTGTGGTTCGAGGTCAGCGTTTGGGCCAACTCCACAATGGGCCTTCCAGGGATCCGAGTCCCTTGATCCTGGTCTCGCCCAGATCCTTGTAAAGCTCGTGCTCATGGGCCGCTCCGCTTTCCCGGAGCGCCCTGAGCAGCGCTTCGGAGTGTGTCACCACGATGATCTGGCTGTTGGCACTGGCTTGGATGATGAGTCCAGCCAGTGCCGGCATCAGGTCGATGTGGAGGCTCGTCTCGGGTTCGTTGAGAACCATCAATTCCGGAGGCCGGGGAGTGAGCAACGCGGCGGTCAGGAGCAGGAAGCGTAACGTACCATCCGAGAGTTCGGCCGCTTTCATGGGCCGCAGCATCCCAGGCTGCCGCAACTCAACGGTGAAGCGGCCGTCGCTTACGGCTAATTCGAGGCGGCTTCCCGGAAAGGCGTGATCGATCGCTGCGTCCAGCTGCCGTTCAAATCCCACTTCACGCAGGGTCTGCAGCGCCGCCGCCAGGTCCTTCCCGCTGTGGTGCAGCACGGGAGTGCGGGTGCCGAGTTGCGCCTGCCGGGCCGGGGCTTCGGCATCTGTCCGGAAGTGATCGTAGAACCGCCAGGAACGCACGGAGTCCCGGACCCGCAGTACTTCAGGAGCCCGGTCCTGGTCCGAAACTTCCGTCAGCATGCTTTGGAAAGTATCCAGCCGGCGCGAGAGTTCGGTCCATTCACCGTCAGGCCCACGGAGCTTCGGAAGGCTTCCTTTGCGATCCACCAACAGGGAACCTGGCCTTGCGATCGGTCCGGAAAAGATCTGCTCGCGCTTGACCTCGGGATCCAGGCTAAAAGCCGAAGGACGGGGCCTGCCTGTTTCCTGGTCAAAGCCGGCGCCACTGGACACGGGCATGCCCAAGTCCACAAGGTAACCGAAGTCGTCACCCGAATACCCCAGTTTCAGGTTGACGGAATCCCGGCGGAGGGTACCTTGGACCGGAACTTCGCCCCGCCGCATTGCCTCGCTGATTGATTCAGGACCGGCCCACAGCGTCGATGCCAGCCCGCCATCCCTGGCCAACGATCCCACCACGTTTCCGGAGTCGCCGCCGGCGCATTCGGCCAGCAGGCGCAGCGCACGGTACAGGGAGGATTTGCCACTGCCGTTGGCCCCTGTCACCACGTCCAGGCCATGCAGCTCAATCGCGAGATCGCGGATGGAGCGGTAGTTGGCGATGGCGAGGGTCTTGATCATGGCGAGGGGATGCTGGTCATGGGTACAGGAAGATCACAGGGGAAATTTGCCGGACAGCTCCAAGGCCCCTGCGCACGTCCACGCGGCCAGGCGATCCTCAAGTGTTGGACCGCCGTCGAGTGGGCTCGCGAGCCGTGGCCTTCGCACCCAACAGCCCGCTTCTTCGGCGATCAGGGCGCCGGCAGAGAAATCATGCTCGTTCAATCCGCGCTCCCCAAAGGCGTCGTAGGTGCCATCTGCCACCAGGCACAGATCCAACGCCGCGGACCCCAGCCGCCGAACATCCGCGAAGCCGTTCATCAGATCGGCGAGGCCTTCTGCCTGATTGGCACGGGTATCGGGATCGTAACTGAACCCAGTGGCAAGGATGAGGCCGGTGCGTCCGGGAACGGGGCCCGCCAAACGGGTAGTCTCCCCCGCGACTTCCAACCAGGCGCCCTCGCCCCGGGCGGCCGAGTAGACCCGACCCAGGGCCGGCGCATGAACTACTCCCGCCAGCCAGACGCCGTCGGCATCCGCCACGGCCACCGACGTGGCGTAATAGACGATGTTGCGGATGAAGTTGGTAGTGCCATCAAGGGGATCAATGGACCAGCGGTAACCCGAGGCTTGCTGGGGCCGGGTGGTGCCGTGCTCCTCCCCCGTGATGGCGTCGTTCGGCCGGGCCGCAAGGATAGCCTCGCGGACTGCGTTCTCTGCTGCGACGTCGAACTCGGTCACCCAATCGCCGGCATCGCCTTTGTTGGATATTCCCAATCCCACGCCGCCTGTGCCCGCGGCAGCTCTCCGGGACAGGACAGCCGCGCCCGCAGCAGCAGCGCGTTTCGCTACGGCGAGCAGCTCGATGGCGTCGGTCATTCTGCTTCTGCTTTCACTGTCTCTGCAGCATCGGCCTCGGCTGCAGCGTCAGCGTCGGCCTCGGTGTTCCCCGGGCCCTTCTCCAACAACTCGCGGAAGCCGTCCTCATCCAAAATCGGAACACCGAGCTGCTCGGCTTTATCCAGCTTGGTCCCGGCACTTTCACCAGCCACGAGGTAGCTCGTGTTCTTGGACACCGAGCCGGAGGCCTTCCCGCCTCGAATGATGATGGCTTCTTTGGCTTCGTCCCGGCTGAAGTTTGGCAGGGTCCCCGTAACCACGATGGTGAGGCCCTCAAGGGTTCGCGGCACGCTGGTATCGCGTTCGTCTTCCATCCGCACGCCGGCAGCTGCCCAGCTGTCCACGATCTCGTTATGCCAGTCCACGGCGAACCATTCCTTCAGGGCCGCCGCGATGGTAGGTCCGACGCCGTCAACATGCGCAAGCTGCTCTTCAGTGGCGTTGCGGATCGCGTCCATGCTGCCGAAGGCCGTCGCAAGGGCACGGGAGGCTGTGGGTCCCACATGGCGAATGGACAATGCCACGAGGACACGCCACAGAGGCTGCTTCTTCGCTTTCTCCAGCTCGGCAAAGAGTTTTTCCGTGGTTGCCGTTGGCTTTGAAGGCGACTTGGCCGTTCCCCTTGAGTAGAAGTACGGAACAAGCTCATACTGGCCCGTGCCTACACCCTTGGACCTCTTCTCCCGGCGGATCATGACATTCGCCAGATCCTCAGGCTTCAAAGTGAACAGCACGGCTTCGCTGGTCAACGGAGGAGTCTCCGGCTCTGCCGGCTGCGTCAAGGCGATCGCTGCTTCCCAGCCCAGGGCCTCGATATCGAACGCACCGCGGCCAGCCAGATGGAAAACACGCTCACGCAGCTGCGACGGGCAGGACTTGGCATTGGGGCAACGGATGTCCACGTCGCTTTCTTTTGCCGGTGCCAATGGCGTACCGCAGGACGGGCACTCGGTGGGCATCACGAATTCGCGCACGGGCGGGTCCTGTTGGTCTCGCAGCGCCAGCACGGGTCCAACGATCTCGGGGATCACGTCACCGGCCTTGCGGAGAATCACGATGTCGCCGATCATGACGCCTTTGGCCTTGACCACGTCCTGGTTGTGCAGAGTGGCCATTCCCACGGTGGAACCCGCGACCTTCACCGGCTCCATCATTCCAAACGGCGTGACGCGCCCCGTGCGGCCCACGTTGACGAGGATGTCCAAAAGCTTGGTGTGGACTTCCTCCGGCGGGTATTTGTAAGCGGCTGCCCATCTGGGGACGCGGGAAGTGTAGCCGAGGGCGCGTTGTGTGGCGAAGTCATCAATTTTGACCACGATGCCATCGATTTCATGAAGGAGGTCGTGCCGGTGCTCGCCATAATGGGCGATGAATTTCAGGACGCCTTCAAAGGAATCCAGAACCTTGAAATAGGGGCTGACAGGCAGTCCCCAGTCAGCCAGCAACTTATAGGTTTCGGATTGGCTCATGGCATTCAGGCCCTCCCGGGCACCGATGCCGTGAACGAACATGCTCAGTGGACGCTTTGCTGTTTCTGCCGGGTCCTTCTGGCGGAGCGAGCCCGCAGCCGCATTGCGTGGATTGGCGAGGGGGGCCTTGCCTGCCGCAACCAAGGCTTCGTTGAACTCAACGAACGCCTTGGAAGGAATGAATACTTCCCCACGGATTTCAACTTCCGAAGGATAACCCGAGCCGCTGAGTTGACGCGGGATCTCCTTGATGGTGAGCACGTTATGAGTGATGTCCTCACCTGTTGTGCCGTCACCCCGGGTGGCAGCGCGCACCAATTTTCCGTCCCTGTACAGCAGGTTGACGGCGAGTCCATCGATTTTCAGTTCAGTCAGCCAGGCAATGGGCGGGACGCTGTCCCCGAGCTTGGCCACGGAAGCTTCAGCCTTACGTACCCAGGCTTCGAGCTCCTCGAGGGAAAAGACGTCGTCCAGGCTGTACATCCGCTGTAGGTGCGCGACGGCAGTAAAGGCGG
Source organism: Arthrobacter sp. StoSoilA2 (assembly GCF_019977195.1). Taxonomy (NCBI): domain Bacteria; kingdom Bacillati; phylum Actinomycetota; class Actinomycetes; order Micrococcales; family Micrococcaceae; genus Arthrobacter; species Arthrobacter sp. StoSoilA2. Next base: position 1,596,979 of record NZ_AP024643.1, on the reverse strand, counting down.
CAGAGACTTCGCCGCCGACTTCCTGCGTAGGCGAGTCATTGGAAACGAGTTCCGGATGCAGCGCTTCGATTTCTTCCAGGCGACGGTAGAGTTCATCGAACTCGGCGTCGGAAACCGTGGGCGCGTCCTCTTGGTAATAGGCATACCGGTACTTGCGAACGAGGTCCGCAAGTTGCTCATACTCATCCCGCAGGCTCTCCGACGGAGGTGCTCCCTCTTCTGCGACGATGGCCGCAGCGGCATCCTGGGTTGTGGTGTCGACCGGATCTGGATTCTCTGGTGTGCTCACAGGTCTATCTTGCCGCAAGCCGCGGACATTATTGTCCTGGCGGAGCGGGGGCCCGTACCAGCCAGTTCCTAGCTACGGTTCTCCGGCGGCATGGCGACCTGCAGCTTGCGTACCTTTCCACGTCCCACGATGTACCCGCGGCCAGGGATGAAGTCCTTGCTGATCCGGCCCAGCGAGGTGTTAAGGAGGGTATCCCCTTCCACATCCCCAGGGTTGAGCAACAGTCCACGCCTGCCCGATTTGAAGGGCTGGGCCAAGGACCATGCCTGGGACCACGTGGACGTTTCGGATTCGCCAACAACCCATTGATCGGCCTTGATGGCAGCCGTGACCAACCGTCCCACGCCCGATTCCGCCAACGTGTCCGTGAACTCCGTCAGGCCTTCGATGAAGATGGCCATGGTGCCCGGGTTGTCCGTGGCTTTGTCGATGAGATCATCCACCACGTCCGAGACCTCGTCAGGCCCCACCAGGGACCTGCTCCAGATGTTCAGGGAGGCAACCGCGGAGCGGCGGGAGCCGATGTAGATAAGGTCCGTCCGCGGGTTGGACCGCCGCAGGGCGTACGCCAACGTGACCAACGCAACTGTGCGTCCGGCACCCGGCGGCCCCGCGAGCAGGAGCGAACCCTTTGCAGCGATGGTGGCCGAACCCAAGGTCTCATCGTCCACGCCAATAACAGGATTGTCCGGGGCACCCGAAGGCAGGATATCCAAATCCACGAGTTCCGGAAGCCGCTGTATCTTTGGCGCCTGCTCCAGGCCCTGGCGCACCATGGCCTGGCTGAGTTTGGACACTTCGCGGGCCTGCAGCGCCAGGTTCGAGTTGCCACCCAGCACGGCCAGTTGGACTTCCAGGCCATCGAGCAAACCGCGGCCGGGGGGCGAGGCTGAGTTGAGGACGTCCTTGGGCACATCGAGCGTCATGTAGTCGTCTTCGGAGCTAAGACGCAGGACCAGGCGTTTTTGGATCGAGGCAAGGAGCGACGCCGGCACAGAGTTGGTTCGGTCACCGCTCACTACCAGGTGGATACCCAGGGGACGTCCATCCGTTGCCAGCTGGAGGAAGATGTCCCACAGCGCGGACAGGTTGCTGTACTCATAGCCTTCACGGAAGGCGGACATGCCGTCCACCAGGATGAAGATACGCTTTTCGTCCGGACGGTTTGCGAGCTGCCGGTATTCAACAATGGTGGAGGCCCGGACCTCGGCGAACCGGGCGGCGCGGTCATCGGCAACCTCCTTGAGCCACCGCAGAAGGCGGCCAACCCGCTCCACATCGTCCCCGCTGATGACCTCCCCCACGTGCGGGAGTCCCTCCAGCATCTTCAAACCTGAAGAACCACAGTCGATGCCATACACGTGGACGGGCCCACCACGAGGTGTGACGGCGGCGGCGATCGCGATTCCGCGCAGCGCCGCCGACTTGCCCGAACCACCCGTACCGTAGACGGCCATGTTGCCGTCCTTGTCCGGTTCATAGAACACGGTGGGCTGGTCCTGGTGTGCGGGGTCATCGGCCACGCCTAGCAAGAGCCGCTCGTCCGTGCGCGGGTTTGGCAATTTGGAGAAGTCGTAGGTCATGGCGAGTTCGTTCAACCACGGCTTGCGTGGTGGCTCAATCGCCAGGAAGTCCGCGGCCCGGATAATGTTGCCTGTCATTCTGGCGATGTCGTTGGGGCCCGCAGGTTCTTCCTCCACAGCTGTGGCAGGCGGCGGCTCCCAGGAGGGACCGGATCCGAAGGCCATCTCCACGATGTCGATCCGGGGGCGCTGCGGCTTCTCGGTGGTCCAGCCACCCGCGTATCCGGTCTGGAACCCCTGGATGCGGCCCGGGCCGGTTTTCGCAGCACCACGGCCTGGAATGGACGGGTCGAAGTATGCCGCCGTGGGGACGCCAAGAATGTCCACGGCATCCACTTCATCAGCCATCCGCAACGCGACCCGGAGGTTCGTGTTTGCACGCAGGTTGTCCTTGATGACACCCGCGGGGCGCTGGGTGGCGAGGATCAGGTGCAAACCCAGCGAACGTCCACGGGCAGCAACGTCCACCACGCCGTCAACGAACTCGGGGACTTCGGTGGCAAGCGCCGCGAATTCGTCCACGATGATGATGAGGTACGGCGGCGCCTCGGGGTCTGCTTCACGCTGCAGTGCCAGCAGGTCCTTGGCCTTTTTACGGTTCAGCAGGCGTTCCCGATAGTGAAGTTCGGCCCGCAACGAGGTCAGGGCCCTGCGTACCAGGTGCGGAGACAGGTCGGTGACGAGCCCCACGGTGTGGGGCAGGTGCAGGCAGTCCGCAAAGGCCGCACCACCCTTGTAGTCCACGAACAGGAAGCTGACGCGGTCCGGGCTGTAGGCCGCTGCCATTCCCATCACCCACGACTGAAGGAACTCCGATTTACCTGCGCCGGTGGTTCCGCCCACGAGCGCGTGGGGTCCTTCGTTCTTAAGGTCCAGGTAGAACGGTTCAACGCCCTTGGAGCCCACCAAGGCACGCAGGCTTCCGTTGTCCTTGCGGTTGGGCACCGCCGTGGCATGGACTGAATTGTTCTCCTGCCAGCGTTCGGCAACGGCCTGCGGGTTGTCCATGAGTTCCTTGCCGATCAAAGTGGCATAGGAAACGGCACGCGGGAGGTCCGAATCGTCCTCGAGCGGATTTCCGACATCCACCAACGGCGACATCATGCGCGCCAGCTGCGTGGCGAGACCGGCGTCGAGGCTTTCGCAGCTCACGGGGTAGGTGTGGCGGCCAAGCCGTACCTGGCCGGTAGTGGTGCCGTGATCGCCGTCGACGGAGAGGAAGTCCCGGCAAGCGGCAGGCAAGGACTGCACATTCGCTGCCACCCACATGACGTGCACCCCGAAGTCCGGGCCGCGTTCCACCAGCCGCGTCAGCCGTCCCCGGTCCACAGGTGCATCGTCCTCAACGACCACCAGGACAGCAGGTACCACGGGACCGGGAATCTCTTCATGCTCGTCCTTGAGCGCGGGGCGTGGCTGCGGACCAGGCTCATTGGCCTGGGCCTCGCGCTGCTCCACCAGGTCCTCCAGGCGCGAGAGCAGCGAGGCACCAGCAGCAGGGCCGGCGGCCAGATGGTCGCCGGAGAGCGGGCTGTGACCGGAACCAACGTGCGGGAGCCACTGCAACCAGTCCCAGCGCTCACGCGAGCGGGCCGAGGTCAATGCAGTCAGCACCACCTCCGCAGGCGAGTGGAGGCCCACCAACTGAAGCACCATGCCCCGGGCGACATCGTCCACCACGTTGCGGTCCCCTGCCACGCCGAACGAACCCGAAGTGCGCAGCTGGGACACGATCGGCACGCCATCAATGACACGGACCTGCTGCAGGCATTCCTGGATTTCCCTCATGTACCGGGGTTCGGTTTCGTTGGCGCCGGGTTCTTCGAACTGAATCCGCGACGGCGAAGATCCGAGTCCGAACCGGACACCAAGGAAATGCTGATGCTCAGGACGGTTGGTCCACAGGAGGGGGCCGAGTTTGTAGATCGCATCCACGGTATCGCTGACCGATGGTGCTTCCTGGAGCCGCACGGCCCGTTCAATGTTCTGTTGCCGGTCAATGTCCTCCCGGAACGCAAGCATGGAAGCCTGGAACTGCTTATGGCCTTCCTTCGCCTGGCGTTTGCCCTGCATCTTGTGGTCCACATAGTGGCCAACGATGAACAGCGGCATCATGGCCATGAAAAGCACCGAGAGCAGGTTCTGGGTGAAGGCGAAGAGGACGCCGCCCATCAGAAGCGGTGCGATCAACATGATGTACGGGAATGGTTGGTGTTCAGGCCGTTTCGGCCCGGCCGGCGGCACACGTTTGGGAGACTCAAACCTCGGCAGCACACGAGGCGAGCGGTTGAAGTCCACCAGCGGCGATGATGGGCCGCCGCCATGGTTCCGCGACAGTGACACAACCCCAACGGTGGTATCGCCCAAGGTCACCGTATCGGAGGATTCAAGCGTTGCCCGTGTGACCGGCAAACCTTCCATGAGGAGTCCGTTGGCCGAGTTCGTGTCCACGATCTCCACGGTCTCGCCAACTGTGATGCGTGCGTGGCGCTTGGACGTCAGCGGATCCGAGAGACGGATGTCGGCGTCCCTGTCCCGGCCGATGTAGCTGGTGCCGAAAGGCAGCGAAAATTCGCGTCCGACGTCGGGCCCTGACATGACGCGCAACGTCGCCGCGGCTGGTCCCCGGTTTTGGCCGTTGGTACCACCGTTGCCGTTCGACGCGAACTGCTCGCCCACCTGCGCGAGCGAAACCTTGGAGCCAGGCCGCAGTCCGGACTCGAGCAGGTTGTCCGAGGGCCTGAGGACATGGCCGGAAAGCCCGCCGCCCACGAACGCTTCGTCCACGCTGATGGACAGGTTCGACGGCGGTTCGGTGCCCTTGCGCGCGGGGTCGGCAACCCAAAGTTCAGTGGCGATGTCCGCCACGGTGGCGCGACCATCCACCGTAACGGCGAGGTCCTTCGCTTCCGCGGGGTCTCGCCGCAGGGTCAAGCGGAACTTCATGCTTCGTCTACTCCAGACATGGATTCCAGAAGGTACAGGTCCGCGGCTGTTACCAGGTGCGAGGTCACGGCGTGCTCCACCAGGCGGGCGCGGCGGTTGGTGGCGAGTTTGCCGGCGCCACCACGCAGGCCCACGACGCCCACGCGGTCCAACTTGTCGCAGACGTTGTCCAGCTTGCGATTGAAGCGGGTCAGGGCCCAACCAAGCCTCTTGGCCGCCTCCGCCGACGACGGAATAGCGCTGAAGCCGGTGCCATCGCGGCGCAGCATGGGCTCGGCGAGGGCGACGATCAGGGCTTTCTGCGAGTCGGTAAAGACCACAGGCCCGATAGTGGTGTCCCCCGCTTGGTCCTCGTCCCTGGCTTCATGCCGGAAGGACGGCGTCTTCAAATGCACGGCGAACTCGTACGTGGTGGGCCCCGCAGTGAAGATGACGTTGGTGTGGCTGAAAACGAGTGGAATCCGGGCACCGGGAGCCAGCCAGGCCTGCATGCCGCCCGATCCGTCCGCGACCGTAGCAGAGAGCATGCTGCCTACGTTGCTGAGCCACCACATGCCGTCATACCGTGCAATCTGCAAAAAACGCCGGTGCAGGTACGGGTTGTCGTCAACCTCCAGGTCGCCTTCCCTGCCGATGTCAAAGACGTCTTCGTCGGATGGTTCGTACCATTCGCCACAGAAATCTATTGCTAGATCCCCCATGATCTGTGCCTCCTCAGTCGGCTGTAAATGTGTGTCATGCGGCCGCTTCTAGTCCACGCAGGCGACAGAACCCTCGCCCCCGGACGAGGCACTGCCGTCAACACGGACAATGATCACCTGAATACAGAGCGGCGACTCCGTACCATAGGCCAGTGCACGTGGTTCCAGTTCGGAGTTGCTGTATTCACTTTCGCTGAGGACAACCGTCTTGTAGCGCCATTTGTAAGTGTCGCCCTCCTTGGGCTGCGGGTTCTTCCACTCGAAATCTGCGAAGTCGGGTTTGCCCGGCCTGCGTTTGCCGACCAAGCCTTCCACGTCCGGAACCCCACCATCGCCCAAGGCGTCGACCGCCGGCTTACTCGCCGTCTCCGTGGGCGCAACCTTCGGCTGCGCCTGGGCACCCAGGACCACGCCCACCACAATAGCGACCACCAAAACCGTGGCACCCGTCGCCGCCAGCCACAGATTGCGCTTGCCATGATCCGCGCCGGGAGCAGCGGCTTGGGACGCCGGCGATGCCCCTGCAGGCGCCTGGGAACGCCGGACTGTTGCGCCCACGTCGTCCTGTGGACGTGAAGGCTGCCAGCCTCGGAGTACCGTCGACTCCGCCACGTCCGGTTGCCCAACCTGCCGGTAGTCCCAAACCGGCGCTTGGAATTGCGCTGGGGCTTGCTGGGCAGGAGCTTGGGCTGGCCGGGCAGGAGCCTGGCCTGGCTGGGGAGGAGTCTGGGTGGCGCCGGGCACAGTGGACGGGAAGGTCCGTGCCGGGAACGTGGGTGCCGAACCAGTAGTAGCGGTTCCCGAAGCGTCCGGATCGATTGAAGCGATACTGCGGACGCGCGTTTCCTCGAAGTTGTCGTCCGGGTGTTGCTCGTCTCCGTGACCCGGTTCCTCGAGCACCTCGAAGGGAGTCACGGACAAATTCAGCTCGGTCTGGATCCGCTGCAACGCCAAGGCAAAAGCGTGGGCCGACGAGTAGCGGGATTCCGGTGACTTCGCCATGGATGTAGACAGGACGAGTTCCAGCGACTCCGGAACATCGGCACGGCCGAGCCTGGGCAGGGGCGAGTTGGTGATGCGGGAGATCAGTTCCCGCTGCGAGTTGTCCTGGCCGGGAAGAACAAACGGTGAACGGCCAGCAAGGAGCGTGTACAGGGTGGCACCGAGGGCCCAAATGTCCACCGGAACGCCGTCAACTGCCCCGCCCCGGAATTGCTCCGGCGGTGACCACGGGATGGACATTCCGGCGTCGTCCTCGGTATCGGCCCCAATGGTCCCGGAAATGCCGAAGTCGGTGAGGGCGGGACGGTTGTAATCGGTGACCAGGATGTTGGCGGGCTTAATATCGCGATGCACGATGCCGGCCCTGTGGGCGGTCTCGACGGCGGATGCCACCTGGATGCCGACGGCCAGGACCTCATCGACGCTGAAGCGCTGACGGCGGTAGCGGACATCGAGGCTGGGCCGGGAGCAGTATTCCATCGCCAAATAGGAATGGCCGCTCTCCGTGATTTCCGCCTCGAAAATCGTCACGATGTACGGGTGCGAGGACAACTGTGCCATCAGGTTCGCTTCGGACTCGAAACGGCGGCGTGCCCCTTCGGTCTTCAAGTCGGACAGCAGCACTTTGACTGCTACTTTACGGCGCGGCCTGTCCTGCTCGTACAGGTATACGTCGGAGAAACCACCGGAGCCCAGCAGGCTGATGTACTTGAAACCGGGAATGGGTGGAGGCGGCGCGGGGGGCCTCTTGGAACTCAAAGAATCTCCTCGAAACGCAATGAAATGTCGTCGCCCAACTCAGCTATGTCGCCGTCCAAAAGGATGGCCATCTCGTTTTGGGCGAGTCTGCGGGGTGCTTGGCCTTCTCGAATGAGCACGGTTCCGTTCGTCGCTTTGAGGTCGCACAGCATGACGTGCCAACCCTCCAACCGAACCTCGACGTGTGAGCGGGAAATGTCCCCTCCGGGGCTCTCCACCTGCACCAGCCGCGGCATGGTGCCGCCTTGCACGCGGGACACTGACGGCTGCCTGCCAATGACGAGTGACTGGTCCAGGTCGATCAGCTCACCAGTGGATAAGCGCATTCTGCCCAGGCGGGGTCGCGGGACCTGAAGCGAATCACCGGACAGCGCGAAACCACACGTGGCACATTGAGCGTAGGTCGGCGGGTTGGCATGACCTTGGGAGCACACCCGCGCTAAAACGCTGGGACCGTTGCCGGCCCGGGCATCCTTCGGTGCAACCCCGGGCCCAGGACCCTGGGCGTCAGGGCTGGCGATGCTGCTCTTCATGATCGTCTGCCCGTCATGGTCAGCATCGTCATCCGCGGGGACACCATCCATGAACGGACCATTCGTTGGCATGCTGGGTCCAGGCGCGGGCATCGACGCCAAACCCACCGGCGTCGACTCCCATTCCGCCGGAACCTGAGGCGCTGAAGCGGGAGGGGCTTGCGGCGGAGCAATCGATTCGGCCCGTCCCCCAGAGGCAGGCACCTCGCCGGGGCTGCGCAGCCAGGGAACGGACTCGATCAGTGCAGGCACTGCCGTGGGTGTTGCCGACGGCGCTGTTTCTGATACCGAATTTTGTGGCGCAGGGGCATGGGCCGCCGGAGCATCGTGATCCTCGGATTCCTCGTCCGCGCGCACCGCAGCGTCTTCGATGTTGCGCATCACCGTCTTGTCCCACAGGTGGTCATAGTTGGTGGTGGTCTCCAGCGCAGGAACTATGGGATCCGTGGTGCTGGTGTGGACGGGCACGCCCAAGGATTCTTCAGCGCTTTCGGTATGCACATGACCTTCGGAAATTCCGGGCGCGATGGTGAGGCCCAGGTCCGCATCGTCGTAGCCAATCATGGTTTCATCGGAAACCGCAGCGGGCGCCGGAACATTCACAGCGCCGGCTTGGAGTACCACCTCGAGGGAGGCCAGGAGGACCACACCCTCCCCCAGCGGCAGGCTGCCGTCCGGCGTCGAGGTTTCACCAGGTCTTGCCGGGATACCAAGGTCTGCCGGAACGGAGGAGGAACGGGTTCCCGCGCCTATCCGCAGGACGTAGGAATCAGCCGCGGTGAGCCGGCGTTCCGTCCAGGTAGTCACGTCCCGTCCAGATAGCACCTCTTCCCCGGCGGACATCTTCACAACGAGTTCAAGGTCGCCGCGAAGGAACACGCGCAGGGCGTCCTTGGAATCGATGATGCCAAAGGGCGGAATACGGCTGAGGGAAACCCCGAAAGCCTCGGTCACTTCGTGGAGGACCTCATGGGCTTCGGGCGCGGACGCGAGAAGGTCCCACACCGAATCGATCAGGGCAGGCGGGGTATCGGGGCCGAGCAGCACCACAGTGCCCTGACGGATGACGCCGAACCAGTCACCACGCTGGTATCGGGCGTGGGGTGGCTTGTTACTGCTTTCCATCTACGCCCTCCTCCTGGTCCGTTCCTGTCACCCAGGCCCTGGGCAGGGTGTCCTCCTCCACCTCGGATTCGGTCTCCGGGCGCGGCGCCGTGGTGGCGATGCCGGCATCGTTAAGGACGTTCTTGGCGTCCACCACAATGACCGTGACGTTGTCCCGCCCACCGCTGCGCAATGCAGCCTGGATCAAGGCATCCACCGCGTCCTGCGGATGGGCCACGGTGCTGAGGATGCGGAACAGATGGTCATCCCCCAGTTCGCCGTTCAGCCCATCGGAGCAGACCATGATCCGGTCCCCCTCCTGAATGGGCAGCAACCAGAAGTCCGCCTCGGTCTCGTCGCCAGTGCCCAAAGCGCGCGTGACCACATGCCTGCGCGGATGAACGGCCGCTTGCTCCGCCGTGATGTCACCGGAGTCCACCAGTTCCTGGACTTCTGAATGGTCCACGCTGACCTGGGCGAAATCACCCTGGCTAAGGCGATACGTCCGGGAATCCCCAATGTTCATGACCAGCCAATAGGGCACGCCCATTTGTTCCACCACCACGACGCCGGAGAGTGTGGTGCCCGCGCGCCCTCCCGTGGCTTCGCGGATGCTGGCATCGGCCTTTAACAGGCACTCCTGCAGGTCCGCTGCCGAAGCCGAACGGACCCCTGCCGCCAGGACAGGGGAACTGCCAAGGGTCCGCACACACACGCCACTGGCGATTTCGCCTGCCTCATGGCCCCCCATGCCATCGGCCACCGCGAAGACCGGATCCGATGCAATGAACGAGTCCTCGTTCAGTTCGCGACGCAGTCCACGGTCCGTCCCGTATCCGTAGCTGAGTTGAAAGGCGGATCCAGCGGCGTTGGCATCCGGGTCGGCGGGGCCGGCCGGCTGTGAGTTCATGCTTGTCCTAGGTGGAAGGAACGGTCCCCGAAGTGAACGGTGGAACCTGGTCTGACGAAAACTGCTTCCCCCGGATGAAGCCGGGTCTGGAGGCCGTCGGGCGTAGTGACAGCGCTTCCATTGGTTGAGTTGCGGTCCGTAACCCACACGCCATCGCCATCAACCCGGAGATGCAAGTGGGTCTTGGAGATGGACCTTCCGGGGTCCGAAACACTCAACAACTGCTCGGCAGCTTCCCCGGGCTGGGGTGCTGGGTTGCGGCCAACCAGGACGGTTCCACCCAGTTCGACGTCCTGGCCGTCGTCAACACGGATCCGGAGCACGGCTTCCGCCCGGGCAGTTCCGGGCCGCATCTGCGTCTTCTCGACGTCATCGTCAGGGTGTGCGGGGGCAACAGGAGCTGGCCGCGGATTGGATACCTGCCGCGGTGCGGACACGGGCTGGGCAGCCGACATTGACGGGACCGGTGACACCACCGGCTGCACGGGCGGTAGCTCCACGGGCGCGAAGCTGTAGGGCCCCTGGATACCTCCAGTGGCAACCGGGTTGCGGCCCGCGTGGACGTCGAACACCAAGGACTTCGCGGCTTTGTCATGCCATCCACGCAGCTTGCCGTTCCTGTCCCAAGCACTGGAAACAACCACCAGGACGGCCCAGACCACACCCAGGACCATAAGAGGGAGGGCGATCCACAGGACCAATCCAAGCAACCCAACGCCCAACAGCACCGCGCCGAGGATTGCCGCCAGCAGGAGGAGCCCGCCCGTGAGAATGCCACGGACAAAAACGACGCCGGCGCCGGGCGCGTAGCCGTCGGCATCGGAGCTGCGGATTCCCATCAGTTGATTACCAATGGTGTTTCCAGACCTGGCTTCGATTCCCAGCAGCACAAACATGTACAGGACGGTGACACCGAGGCCGATGCTCCCCAAGAGGACCAGCAGAGCGGTGTCATAGACGATAAAGCCGTTCCGCCGGGTTTGGGTGATACCGGCAATGCCCAGTGCGAACGCGGTTGTCAGGACGGCAACAGGTCCCAACCAGTCCAGCACTGCCGCGCCGAGGCGTTTTCCGACGGATGCCGGTACCAGCTCGAGCTGTGCAGTCATTGTGGTCCCTCCCCCTGGCCCCGGATGTACGTTTACAGCAGCTTCACGTCCCGGCTGCATCGGTGCTGTGGACGCCGGCACTACCGAGATACTACCGGGATCGGGCAGGCCTTGCCGGGTGGCGAAGTCAAGGGCGGCAGCCTGGGCACGGTTGACGTTGCGTTCCTTCCGGGCTCCACGATTGGTCAGCGGCGATCCGCAATGAGTACAAAAGGCTGCGCCGGGACGCACCGGGTGTTTGCAGGCCGGGCACAGCTCAGCTTCACTACTCATCAACGCTGCCCTTCTTCTTGAACAGGGTGCGGTTGGTGAAGATGGCACCCTTCCTGGAGACCCTGGGTGTCTGTTCGCGCCGGCGCAGTGCGGCCCGGCCATCGGAAAGCAAAGACCTCGGCGAGAACCGGGCCTGCTGCCGCTTCCAGAAACCAACGCTTCCTGTGATGTCCTGAAGCGAGGAATCCACGATCTCCCAATACTCCTTGACTTCCTCCTCGCTGGGTTGCCCTGCCCCGAAAACTGCGGCGTCAGCCCTGTGCGCCAACATTGTGGTGGTGGTTCCGGTCACCGGGAATGCATCCGCAATGACGGCAGACGATTCCCGCCGCGTGGACTTAGGGTCAATCGAGGCGCCCATGTCAGTAGCAAGGCTCAACACCTCGTTCCACCCACCGCCGACCCGCTGGGCGGGGTGGCCATCACGAAAACGTGCCTTCCGGCGTCGTGATTTCAGCAGAAGTATCAGCAACAGCGGCACTGCGAGAATTCCCAGCGGAATCATCGCCACGCCGATCGCGGCAAGCAGCGGCCCCCAGAACAGCCAGGGGTTGTTTTTCTTCTCATCGGCATCCAAGGCATCCGGGGTGGAGTCCGGCGGGAGGTCCGCAGGCTCCTGCGGCGGGGGCGGCGGCTGCAGCACCTGCGGCTTGGGCTTGGACTTGTTCTCAGGATCCGGCGGGATGGGCACGTTGTCCTTGGGCGGAGTCGGATCGAAGGACACCCAGCCGACGCGGTCGAAGGCCACTTCCACCCACGCGTGCACGTCCTTACCCATGATCTTGACGTCCCCTGCACCGTTTTCCGGGCTCTTGGGATCCGGATAGAACCCCATGACAACGCGCGAAGGGATGCCGAGGTGACGCAGCATGAGTGACATCGCGACGGCGTACTGTTCGTCATCACCCAGCATTTGCTTGGCGGAGAGCAGGCTGCGAACGCGTGCTGCACTGTGGCCAGGCAAACTGGGCAACTGGCCGTCAGCAACCAGGCCGTTGCTGAACGCCCCGCTCTTCTGGAAATGGGCCTCTATCTGCCGTACACGGTCGATGGCCGTGGGAGCGTCAGCCGAGAGCTCGTTCGCCTGCGAGGCGACGATCGGCGGTACTTCCTGGGCTTCGGGCAACGTGAGCTTGGCGAAGTCGTACTGCGTCAGCTGGCCATGTTCAAGGGTTCCCGGATCAGAAACCTGGACTGTGTAGTTGTCGCCTTTTGCCAGGCCCTTGGTGGTCACTGCCGTATCGGTGCCGGCATTGAAGTACAGTCCCGACGCCGCACCGGAGCTCTGCAGGAAGCTCATGCCCGTGGTGTGGCGGCCTCCCGGGACAAAATATCCCTGGTAATCCTCGATGTTGATTTCCAGCGTGTAATTGGTGCCGGCTACCGGGCTTCCCGTATCGGCCAGCGTGTTAAGCGAACGGGCATCACCCACCTTGCTGAAGTTGCCGGAACTGTTGGGATCCATGGTGTAGTTCAGGCCGTTAAAGGCATCCAGCGCCGCGAGTCGTACGCGTGCATCCTTGGGTAGGCCCTTCACTGTGAACAGCGTGTGGTCTTTCTCGTCCTTCACGAAATTCCGGAAGCTTGCAAGGGGCGTGATGTAGTCGCGGGGATCGAACGGCGGAACGATCGTGTTGCGCAGTACCTTCCGGTCGTCGCTGGCTGTCACCAGCGGCGAAGCGACTGCAGTGATCCCGACTGCCGCGACCACCACGGCAGCAGCAGTCCCCAGGCGCCGGAGCTTCCCGCGGCGGGCCGCACCGGCGTCGAACTGCGCCCTGTTGGCCGAAACGGTCTTGGTGCTGCTCTGCCGGAGTGCGTCGCGTCGGAACGCCGCCCAGGCGATCGAGACAATGGTCAAGGAAACGCCGCGCTCCACATTTAGGAACCCCGCGCTGGTGCTGAAGGCGACGCCGGTAACGAAAAGGACCAGTACCGGCAACAGCGGCCAATATGGACTCTTCAGGCGCCACGTCAACAAACCCGCAGCCAGCGCAGTGATCATGGAACTGAGGAAGGGCACAATGAGCATGCCGTTGGCCGTGCCCACGGGCACGCCGACGGTCAGCATATCCTTCCATGCAAAGACGATCCCCAGCAGCAAAGTCCGCAGCGATTCCAGGCTCGGCAGGAACCCGAAGACGGCTGGGTCGGGCACTGCCAAGGCAGAACCGAACAGCATGTAGGCACCGAATCCCAGTGCGGTGGTGATCAGCAGTCCCAAGCGAAGGTGCGCGTTCAGGATCGCTATGCCGAGTCCCAGGAAAATGCCGCCCAGCCCGGCGATGATGTAATGCGGATCGCCACCGAAGCTCAGGCTGAAGCCAAGCACACCCAGGAACAGCAGGACCACCAGGGCGCTGCAGTCCACCGCAAAATGCCAAAGGGGCCGGGCGTCGGCAAATATCGAGCCAGCGCTGGCGCGCCCGGCGCCGCGGTTGGTGTCCCTGCGGTTGGTGTCCCTGCGGTTGGTTTCCCTGCGGCGTGCGCGAAGATTTGGTGCGGTGCTCATGCTGCCGCCTTTCTCAGCACGATTGCCAGGTCATCGAGGTCGCCAACGGTGAGGACCGTCAGGTCTGCAATATTGGCCCTCGACGGCGCCGCTCCGGGTTGGACGCGGACGGCCAGGCTGCGAACGCCCGGCGGAACGGACGCGGCCGCGGTGCGGAGCTGGGTAGCCGTGACGTGGCTCCCTACCACGAGGAACACCACCGATGCGTTGGGAACCGTGTCCGAGAGGTTCCGTGCGAGGTCGACGGCGGTCTTCCGCAGGGGTGTCCCCACAATCCTGGTCATGTCGTCCAGCAGGTTGCGGCCCGTTTCACAGCGGAGCGGTCCCTTTTGGGTCAGGACGTCCAGCTCACGCTGCTCTTTGATAGCCTGGCGGCCGATTGACGCGGCGACGGAAATCGCCATCTCGAACTCGCCATCCGATCCGTATTCATCCGTATTGATGGACAGGGAAATAGCCAGGTGCGCACGGCGGGTTTCCTCGAACTGCCGGACCATGAGTTTGTTGGTGCGGGCCGTCGTCTTCCAGTGAATGTGACGGCGGTCGTCCCCGGGAACGTAGTCGCGCAGTGCGTGGAAGGACACATCGGCACTGGATAGTTCCGTGGTGGGCATGCCTTCAAGGTCGCGGATGAAGCCGGCAGCCGAGCCTCCCAACGGTACGGTGCGCGGGTGGACGAAAAGGTCCACCGGCTCAGTCCAGAGCACGCGCCGCCGCAGCAGATGGAGCGGATCTGCACGCACGGAGCGTACGGGACCGACAACAATCACAGCACGCCGCGCCGTCGGAATAGTGAAAAGGTCCTCATGTACCTGGGCCGGCTTCATGCGGGGCAAATGGAAGACAGCCGTCGCGGCGCCCACCGGCAACTCCAATGCGGCAGGCAACAGTGGCCTGGCCGAAACGTTGGACACGGCGATGCTGCCCACTGCGTCGTCCCCCACCGCCACACGGGTCCGGGCCAGATCCAGGACCACGCCGTAAGCCGAACGGCCCACGATGAAGCCCACGGCCAACACAAACAGCAGGAAAGCAACCATCGCGGCAGACTTCGCCTCCTGCCAACCCCAGGACTGCCCGGCGATCCATAGTCCAATGGCCGCAGCAAGGACTACCCAGCCGAGCACACTCACCACGGAAAGGACAGGCCAGACGAAGCGAAGCCACAGGTCCCGCACCTTGGCCCATGCCGGTGCGACAAACTCGCCTGCCATTCCCACAGCTTCAGCCCATACGGCCGAGGGGTGGAGCTTGCCAGGCTTCTGGATGCCTGGTTTGCGCTGCCAGGCACCGGCTACTTTGCCAAGCGTCCGCACAGCCCTATGCGCTCGCGCGTTGCTGCGGGGCCGCGACCTCGGCCAGGACACGCGCGAGGACCACCTCCGGCGTCGCACCGGAGAATTCAGCCTCGGGATCCATCACCAAACGGTGTGTCCAGATCACGGGAGCAAGTTCCTTGATGTCGTCTGGAAGAACAAAGTTGCGTCCCTGCCCGGCGGCCCAAACCTTCGCCGCGCGAACCATGGCCAAAGCACCACGGACGGAGACGCCAAGGCGGGTCTCGGAAGCGTTGCGTGTCTCTTCGCAGAGCCGAGAAATGTATTCCAGCACTGCAGTGTCCACATGGGTGGTGGCGGCGAGATCCGCCATGTCAGCCACGGCCTGGGTGGTGATGATGGGAGTGAGGTCCTTGGAACGGTCCTTCAAGTTGGCCCCTCCCAGGAGCCTCACAGTGGAAGCGTGGTCCGGGTAGCCTATGGACGTCTTGATCAGGAACCGGTCCAGCTGCGCTTCGGGCAGGCGGTACGTACCGGCCTGTTCAATCGGGTTCTGCGTAGCCAGGACCATGAACGGACGGCCTGCCTCGTACGTGGTGCCATCCACGGTGACGCGGGATTCCTCCATGACCTCCAGCAATGCCGACTGGGTCTTCGGCGAGGCACGGTTGATTTCATCGGCCAGGACAATGTTGTTGAAGACCGGGCCCTTGTGGAACTCGAATTTCTGGGTCTTCTGGTCATAGATGGTCACACCCGTGACGTCCGAAGGCAGGAGGTCGGGAGTGAACTGGATGCGGTTGTGGGAACCCTGGACTGTCGCGGCCAAGGCACGGGCAAGCGAGGTCTTGCCAGTGCCAGGGGCATCTTCGAACAGGACGTGGCCTTCAGCCAGCATCGCCGTAAAGGTGAGGCGGATCACATGATCCTTGCCCAGAACGGCCTGGCCCACGTTGGCAACGAGCTTCTCGAACGTTTCTGCAAACCACGCGGCCTGCTCGTTTGTCATGGTCATGGGGTTCATTCCTTATCTGGGTATGACGGGTTGGGATGACGTGTGGTGGGCAATTCAGCAACCGCCGGGCCGGGGTCCGTAGAGATCCACCGTGGTGGACTTGACGAACCAGCCGTCCTTGGCAGTGCCTTGGAGCCGGTACCAGGGCGTGCCGTTGCCGTAAATGTCTTTGGTGCAATTGATGGTGATCTTGCCCCAGGAGCGCTCCACCCAGCCGACGCCGCAACTGGCAGGGCTGCCCGGAGTGTACGAGTCAGGCAGACCGGGCTTACCCGGGCACGTGCGGACACTGCTGGCGTCCACCTGGATCTGTGAAGCCGGCGGCGGTGGGGTGGGGTCGTCGCCGCTGGTGGAGTTGGCGCTGCCGGCCGGACCGGCCACAACAGTCACTGCCCTGACCTTCAGGTTGCGTGTGTTGTTCCATCCACCACCGGAGGCATCAAAGCTCGTGGCCTTACCCACGCCGCTCCAGCCGCCACCGTCCAGGCTGACCTCGTAGTGATCCAAAGGCCGGCCGTTCATGGATGGGTTGTTCCACGTCCAGTGCACCTGGCCATCGCCCTTGGCCGACTTTCCACCGTTGACATTCGGCGCGTTCGGAGGCCCATAGGGGTTCCCCGTCCCGATCGCCTTGGCATCGCCGGACATGCCGTTCTTCACTGAAGTGGCAATGATGTTAACCACCACGTTGTCGCCGTTTGGCTGGCCGCCGATGTCTCCGCCGCCGCGGCCAATCGGGCCCGAACCGTAGGCGGTCTGCCAGCGGTAGGTGATTTCGTTGTCCTGCGAACCATTGCGTTCCGCGGCGGTCAGCGGGGTAAACGTCACCCGTAGCTGTCCACTGGTGCCGGTTGCAGTGACCGAACCGCTTCCTACCGTGCCTGGCTTGCCCGCCGCGCGGATAGCAGCCGACTGCTGGCTGACTCCGCTGACGCCGGCCTTGTTGGTAGCCGAAACTGTAAAGGTGTAGTCAGCTTCCGCGTTTGCCACGGTGACATTCTGCGATGTGGCGGCTACGGATTGGGAACCCACGACGGCGCCACCCCGGTAGGTGGTCAGCGTGTAGGCAGAGACGGGGTCGCCATTGTTGTTGGGAGCTACCCAGCTGACCTTCAACTGGCTCTGGCTGCCAACTGATCCGGCGCCGGACACAGAAGGAGCAGCCGGTGTTGCCGGTACCCCTGCCGGAGTTTCCGCGGCGGAGTAGGGACTCCACTCCGAGGGTTCTTTGGCGTCGTTCCTGGCCAGGACACGGACCTTGTAAGCAACGCCGTTCGTCAGGCCTTTCCAGACGTAGCTTGCGCCGGTGAGGTTCTGGATCTGGGGATTCTGGCCCGTAGGAGCCGGGGAGATCTCAAGATCGTATGACTTGATGGGCGAGCCCTTGCTGGCAGGCGGGACCCAGGCTACGGACAACTGCTTGTCCCCGAACTTGAGCGTGGGCGCCACGGGGGTGTCCGGTTTGACGTCGGGTCGAACCTCCGCGGAGACTGGCGAGCGATCGGACTCATTGATGGCGTTGGTGGCCGTCACTGCGAAGTGGTACTTCACGTTGTTGGTCAGGCCCGTCAGGGTGCAGGTGTTGGCAGGGCAGTCCTGTTTGAAGCCACCTTCGCCGTACACCGTGTACTTGGTGATGGGCGAACCACGGTCGGCAGGGGCATTCCAGGTCAGCAAGGCTGTCTGGTCGCCGACACTCTGCGCAAGCGGAGTCGTGGGAGCAGCCGGCTTATCCTTCACCGTGAGCCGGATGCGTGCCGTGGAGTACCGCGAGAGCTCCCCGGTCTTGTCCTGCACCGTGTATGCCACAACCAGTGTTCCGGTGAAGCCCGTTGCGGGCGTCACCGTCACGTTGCCACCACTGGAATCCGCCGTCCCCTGGCCGGTTTCCGTCACGGCGGAGACGATCTTCAGCGGCGTATCCGGGAATGGGTTCGAATCGTTCGCCAGCGCATTGACTGTGACCGGCTTGCCCGATTGGGCATCAGGTTCCACGTCATCATTGGCAACGGGTTTAGGGCGGTTGGATGCAGACAGGGAGAGCTTGTACGTAGCAAGGGCTTCCAGTCCGCGGCGGTCCTTGGCTTTCACCTGGACTGTGCCGCCCTGGCCGATCTGCACTGAATCTTCGGCGGACACCTTGAGTGTCTTGCCATCTACGTTCACCCGGAAACCGCCGGGTGCCGCGCCCACCAGTTCGTAGCTCATGTTCTGGACGTCGTCGGCATCAGGATCCGAGGTCAGCTTCTCCAGATCCAGGCTCGCCGAGTCCCCCTTGGGAACCTCAACCTGGCTGCCAAGCAGCGTGGGCGGATTGTTCTTGTTGGGGTCCGGGAGCACCTTGGTACGGATGCTGAGCGTGGACTTCAAGCCGTTGGGATCGTCAGGGCCGGTTCCATCCGTGACTTCAAAGCTGATGGAACCAGGGCCCACGTATTCTGCGCCTGCCGTGTACTTGATCGCAGTACCACCGTTGGCAATGGGGTCGCTGCCATCGGCGCCGATCAGCTTGATGCGGTCTGCCTGCGTCAGCCGGGGGGAACGTCCATCACGGACCTTGACCCAGTCGGCCAAATTTACGTCGACGGACTGGCCTGATACCAGCTCCACCACCTCATCCTTGGCCAAGGTGGGAACCTGCTGCCCGATGCCCGGCACCCAGATGATGGCCGTGGACTTCTGTCCGTCCACGTCCTCCACCGTGTAGGGAACCAGTTGCGGCTGCTCGGTGAGGTCAATAACCACGTTGCCCTCAGACCCGGGCCGGGCCGTCTCCAACCCGGTACTGATTTTGAGGTTCTCCCCCACACCATCAGGGTCTTCGTCGTTCTTCAGGACGGGGACGTCCACGGCTGTCTTCCCGAGAGTCTGGGCCGATGTCACGCGGTCGTCGCGGGCAATCGGGGCCTGCAGGGGGATATCGTTCTTGACGATCACCCGGATGCTGGCCTGGCCCACGGCGTCGCGGTCGTCGGCCACAGAATAGCGGACGTTGACCGTCCCTTCGGCAGCAGGCGCCGTAATAAGGATGCGCCCACTGGTCTTGCTCACATGGGCATCCAAACCGGCGTCAGCTTCAATACCATCGGCCACGATCCGGATCAGGTCACCATCCGGATCAGTGTCGTTGGCAGTAGCATCCATGGCAATCTGCCGGCCCGGACGGACCTTGACTTCGTCATCCACCGGAGCCGGCTTCTGGTTGTCTTCACCGCGCGGCGCAACCCCGACAGTGACAGTTCCCGTGTTGACGGCTCCTTGGCGGTCAATCACCTTGTATCGGAACGTATCGGTACCTGCGCCGTCGCCTGCGCCGACGAAATCGATGAAGTTGCTTCCCGCCGTCGCAGTTCCCATGCTGGGTGTGCTGTCGATGCCGGTGAGCTGGACCGAGTCGCCGTCGGGGTCTATGCCATCCAACGGAACCGGAATGCGGACGCTGCCGCCCGCCACTACGCGCGCCGTTAGGTTCTTGGGCTGTGGCCGCGAATTCTGGGCGCCTTCCAACGGGAGGATATGGATGGTCACTGCAGCGGCGCTTTTCTGCCCCTGGGGATCCACGGCGTTGTAGATGGCGCGCACCGTCTTGGGGACAGGACCAGCGATGAAGCGGAGCGTGTCTTCGGAAACGAACGCCTTGCCGTCTTCTTCGGCAACGGGCTGGGCCAACACAGGATCAACAGAGAGCTTTTCGCCCTGCGGATGTGTGTCGTTGTCCAGGACAGGAATGGTGACGACGTCGTTGACGCGTACGTTCACCTCGTCGGGTTTCGGCTGGGGAGCCTCGACGACGGCGGGGGCCGGCACCGGGACGACGCCCACCGTTCCGGTGGCCGAGGCGCGGCCGTTGGACATGGTGTAGCTGAACACAAAAGGTTCCTTGGCCCCGAGGACGTCGGTGATGCGAAGGACGCTATGGTCGATCACACTGACCGATGCCGAGGAGCCGTCGGGAACCGTAACCGACTGGAGGACGAGGACCCCGCCGGAAGGATCGGAGTCGTTGGCCAGCGGATCAACCAACACGCTTCCACCCACAGGCAGCAGGGCGACGTCGTGGACGGCAACCGGGGCCCCGGCGTCCTTCCCGGACTCCACATCCACGCGGATCAAGCCCTGGCTGCTTTGTGGTCCGTTGCTGGCAATGTAACTCAAATACACGGGACCGGGCGTGTTGCTGCGGAACGTGAAGGTCCCGCCGTCGGTGACCGGGCCCAGCTCTGCCGGGCCGGCAGCCTCAACATGGGCCACGCGCAAGGCGCCACCGTTGGGGTCGACGTCGTTCTTCAACGGGGAGATGACCAGGTCTTGGCCCACCACCGCTGTGACGTGGTCCGCGTTTACCACCGGCGCCAAGGCTCCCGGCGGCTGCACGTTCACCACCACCCGGCCTGTGATGGTGGCGCGGCCATCCCAGACGGTGATGGTGACGTTCTTTTTTCCGGGCGCAGCGCCGGAATCCTGGTACGTGAGCAACCCATCCCGGCGGACCTTGACCTGGTCCTGGTCATTGTCAGCCTTGGCGTCCAGCAGGACGAGGTCATCGCCGTCGGGGTCCATCCAGTCCGTAAGGATGTTTTGGCTAACGGATTTGCCTTGCTCCACGAGCATCGTGGTGGGCTCGGCACGCTTGAACAGTGGAGGCTTGTTCTCTTCCGGAGCGACGACGTGCAACGTCACCTTCCCGCCGGCTGACAAACCCCGGCCATCCGAGGCGTTGTAGTCGAAGACCTCCGTGCCAGGCTTCGCGGTGGGAGGGACCTTGATCTGGAACGCTGAGCCACCGTAAATGCTCTCCAGCGCACCCGACTTGGGGCCGTTGGCGCCAACCGAGGCGGTGAGGACATCGCCGTCGGGATCCGAATCGTTGTCCAGGACGCCCAGGACGGAAGTACGGCCGGGACGTACGCCGAACTCATCCGGTTTGGTCTCGGGCGGACGGTTCGGCTTGGTACGGTCCGGGAGGACGTTGATGGTGTTGTTGTCCGCGGATTCCTGGTCCTGGTCATCGGATTGGTTCTTTGGCGGGACAACATCGTCCCAGTTGTTCACGAGCTGCATGTTCTGGTTGACCAGCCACACACTGCCGGAGTTGATGTCGTTAAGGACCACGAGGTCCCGGTTCACGCGGAAGACATAGCTGGGCGAGGCACTGGCCTTGGGTACGTCGTTTTTCTTATCGTCTGCGTCGTTATCGCAATCGCGGACATATTTGTTGGCCCCTGCCCACGCTGCGTGCACACATTTGCTGACCTGCACTGGCGCGGCGGGAACTCCCTCACCGTCCACGTTGACGGTCGCCGCCGTGGACCCGTCCAAAGGCTGCTTCAGGAGGGCTTTGCGGGTAGCGATGGCCACATAGCCGCTGTCTTCGCTGCTCTGCTGGAGCTTGGCTTCCCGGGCGTCCTTCAGCTGGAGCTTGCGGCCACCGGGAAGGAAGAGGTTTCCGGACGCGGCATCGAGCACCACTGGTTTGTCGCCCACAACAGCAATCTGCAGGTCACCGGCGCCCTTGAGCTCGTCCACCTTGGTTACGTCCGAGGCAGTCCGTTCGCCGTTGGCGTCCACGGTGGTGATGGTGATTTCGCCCTTGCCCGGGTCCGCCGTGTAAATGCGGTTGTCCTGTCCGACGGCCGACACCATGTTCTGCGAGCCAGTGAGGACGGGTTCGGTGGATTCTTCGTCGAAGCCGTTCACGGTGGATGGCGAAAGCGCCCACACTTTTCCACGGGCGGGGTCCGTGACTGAGAGGACGCTGGAACCGTAGCTGACTTGCGAGGACGAGGGCAGTTGTTTGTCGCCGCCCAGCTTCAGGTTCGCCGCAGAGACCTGGTTGATAGTGGAGCCGGACTCATCGTCCACAAAAACATTGCCGTCATGCTGCAGGACATCGAAGGTGGTGGTGGCCGGTGTCACAGCTCCATCAAGAACCCGGGAGGGATAATTCAACCGTCCCACGGCGTTCTTGGTCTTGCTCACAACCCACACGCCGCCATCGTTCAAATCGACCTCGGCCGTCTTGAACCCCGGGTAGAGGACTGCGCCCGCTACCAGCAAGGCACCGGCCGCAGTCACGGCAGTTGCAGATACGAGTTTCCTGTTTCGACGCTTTTTCAGCCCCAGCTTGCCGAAGAAAGATGTCACAGCCCCAAAATTCCCTTGTTGTACAGCCGCCCCCAGGCGGCGTCCAGACCAACCGGCATGTGCCGGCAGCCTTGCATTCCGCAGTACCCCCATACGGCGGCGGAATTTTCAGTCCCTAAGACTATCCCACGCACCGAACGAGGAGCCAAGGGAACCCGAGATTGGACTCTCCATTGGCTTTGACAGCCTATGGCCTTCCCCGGGGACGCGGCGATGGGGAGAACTCCCCTCGACCGCTCTTCAGAATTCTAGGTTATTCCATCGAATTGTTAAATTCGGCCAATGCTCGCTCACATCCCACCGGCTTCTGCCCGATGCTCGCTCACATCCCACCGGCTTCTGCCCGATGCTCGCTCACATCGTGTCCTCTTCGGGGGAAGGCGGCGCAGCAGTAGCTCGACGCCGGGCACCCACGGAAAGTGCCAACGTCGGGCCTCATCGTGCAGCGACAATCCCACGCTCAGCGCACAACGTGAGAGAACGATCACCAAAAACCCGCACGACGTGAGAGAACGATCACCAAAAGCCCGCACAACGTGAGAGAACGATCACCAAAAACCGGCAGGACGTGAGAGAACGATCACCAAAAACCCGCAGGATGTGGGAGAGGGTTTAGTCCAACACCAAGCCCTTGCCGCGGCCGCGCGCGAGCATCACGGGGTGGATCTCGCCGAAACCACGGACATTCTCGGACTTTTGCGGGACCAGCACGAAGCGTTCGTCCTGCCCGAGCGCGGCAGCGGTCATCGCATCAACCAGGACCGTCCCCGGCTGGGCAAGGGTGGTCAGCCGCGCAGCAAGATTCACGGTTGGGCCATAGATGTCGCCGAGTCGGGACAGAATGCGACCCCACACCATGGACACACGCGCCTGGGGCAGGATCTCGTCTTCAGTGAAGGCCTGCGCCAAGGCGAGGGAGATTTCCGCGCCAGCCGCCGGGGTCTCGGCAATGTAGAGAACTTCGTCGCCCACGGTCTTCACCAGGCGCCCACCGCCCACGGAAATGATCTCGGCGCATTTGTTCTCGAAGCGCTGGACCATTTGGGCGAGGGTTTTCTCGTTCATGCGACGCGAGAGGCTTGTGTAGGAGACGAGATCGGCGAACCCTACGGCACGGGCCAAAGGCAAGGGGGAATCGTCTTCGTCCCCTTCGCGTCCTTCTTCGCTCGCTTGCAAGCCCGCCTCGGCACGGACGGCAAGCCGCTGAACGCCGGCATTGAGTTGGCGGCGGTACGAGTAGACCAGGATCTCTTCCAGGGAATCCACCAGCGCCGGCAGCTGACCCACAAGCTGTTTGCGGGCCACGGCATCCGGAATTCCCTGCTCCTGGACCATGTCCTCAACCAGTGCTTCGATCTGCCACACCACCATGCGGTCCGTCATCTGGCCGATCGATCGGGTGACGGATATCGCCGCTTCCTCGGTGAGGATCCCGGCACGGACAAGGTCAAGGATGGTGGACAATGCTGCTTGGTCACGCTCAGTAAACGCGACGTCGTCATCGCCGAAATTGGGGAAGCCCAAAGCCCTCCACAACTTCCGTGCGGAAAGAATGGAGACACCGGCACCTGCGGCAACTTCACGACGTCGGAGCTTGCGTTCGCCGCCAAGCAGCCTCGCCTCAAGCGCTTTGATGGCCAAGCGCTCTGCCGACATCACGCCGGTCGGCGGGCCGGTAGTCACCGGCGCTTGGGCGGGCGCAGGTTCCGTGTCCTCGTCCACTGAAGGTTCGGGTACGGCGTCGAACTCCTCGTCCAGGTCCTCGCCGGACTGCTGATCCTCAACGCTCATCTCTTCCACCTTCTCTCAATTCCCACGGCAACCCATCAACGTCCTGCAGGACTTCACCCTCAAAAATTCCACCGTTGGCCTCTAAAGTTCCAGCACTGGGCAGTTCATCCATGGCGTCAAGAATGTAGCCCCTGAATTTTCCGACCTCCGGAACGTCCGTCAAGACCGCTTCGCCAGAGGGCCCGGTATCCAAGGATATATTCCCTGAGTGCAATGTCCGCTGCAGCAGGTTCTGGTGGACCCCCACGCTGCGGACCGCCATCAACGACACCTGCCAGTCGCCGCGACGAAACATTCCGTACTTGGCAATTATCCGGCGGCTTGTCAGGATGAACCTGACTGAACGCCACTTCAACACCCGCCTGAGGCTGTAGGCCACCAGCACGAACCCTGCCACGGCCACACAGGCGCCGACAAGCCACGGCGTCCATTCCACTGTAATGAATGGGGCCAGGCGTTGCGGATTTCCTTTGATGATCCACGCACACGCGTAGGCTGCCAGGGCAGGAACAACTATGAAGGCCAGCGTTGGCAAGAACAGCGAGCGGGCCTGTTGCCGCGTGATGGTGATGACCTGCTCCCCCGGAAGCAACTCTTTACGCATAACCGCTTTCCGTAGCCCGCAAATGGACCACATCACCAGCCGTCACAACATGTTCCCGGCCGCCGTGGTCCACCACAAGGAGCGAGCCGTGCTCGTCCAACCGGGAGGCATGGCCCACCACTTCATGATCACCGGGAAGGTGCGCGCGTACCTCGCGTCCCAACGTGACCATTGCCGACTCAACGCGCTTATGCAGCGAGGGCCCGCCTGCCAACCCTGCCGCGGGGTCGCCTTCCGAATTGCAGAAGCTGCGGTAAAGCCGGCTGAAGCGTGAAAGGTAGCTCTTCAGCAGCGCGGTGCGGTCCGTCGTCGTGGCCCCCTCCAACGCCAAGGATGTAGCGGTTGGTACCGGCAATTCATCCTGTGACAGCGAGACATTGAGCCCAACACCCAGGATCACTGCGGGGACCGACCCGTCACCCAGTGGCGTCATTTGGGCCAGGATTCCGGCGATCTTCCGTCCATTAACCAGGACGTCGTTGGGCCACTTGATTTCTGCCGTAACGCCAGCCGTTTCCTGCAAGGCTTCGCGCAGGGCAACGGCGGCGAGCAGTGAGAGCCACGAGTAACTCTGCGTCGGCACGGGCATGCCTTCGGCTGTGACGGGACGCAGCACCATTGACACTGAAACGGCAGAGCGCTCCGGAGATTCCCAGTGCCTATCCAGCCGTCCGCGTGCCGCCGTCTGGTGTTCGGCCGTCAAGACGGCGAGATCAGCCCATTTCTTAGGCTCCACGGTTACGGCGCGGACCAGGTCCTGATTGGTGGATCCCGTGGACTCGACAATATTCAATTGCGAAATGCCGGTTGCCGACAGGAAATCAGGCTCAAGCAATGCCTTGCGGTCCAATGCCTCGCGGTCCAGCGCCTCACGGTCCAACGAGGGCCGGTCTTCCCCGGGCATGGGGACGAGGGGTTCGCTGCTGGCAGGCTGTTCGGCATCCATAGCTGAATCCTATCCAGTTGCGGCCCACAGAACCTGCCCGAAACATGGGAATCCGCTTAGAGGAAGATGTCCGGCACCAGACGGTCTTCAGGCGCACCGAGGCTGTATGGCGCAAACTCCTTCACGCCAGCAGCCCTGAGGACTTCTTCGTCCGTGTAGAAGTTCCCCGAACCCGTGACATCGTCGGCAAGGTTGGCGCCAGTCAGAACAGCGTGCGCAGCATCGGCCATGATCGCCGGTCCGCGGGCGGCCTTCACGATCTGCTGCCCACCAGGCATGTTCCGGATCGCCGCGGTGTCGATCAGCGTGCAAGGCCAGAGCGAGTTGACCGAAACGCCGTCGTCCTTAAGCTCTTCGGCGAGCCCCAGGGTGGTGAGGCTCATTCCGTACTTGGCCATGGTGTAGGCCAGATGCATCCCGGCCCATTTTGGGTCGAGGTTCAGCGGTGGAGACAGCGTGAGGATGTGCCCGTTCCCGGATTCCCGCAGTGCAGGGAGGGACAGCTTGGAGAGCAGGAATGTTCCCCGGACGTTAATGTCCTGCATGAGGTCGTAGCGCTTCATGTCAATCGCGTCCGTGCGCGAGAGGTCGATGGCTGACGCGTTGTTGATGACGACGTCGATTCCCCCAAAGCGCTCGACGGCGGCACTCACGGCTGCGGCGACGTCCTCGTCATTGCGGACATCGCCCACGAGAGGCAGCGCCTGGCCACCTGCGGCGACGAGTTGATCGGCAGCGGTGAAGACAGTCCCCTCAAGTTTCGGGTGGGGTTCCCCGGTCTTGGCCATGAGTACGATGTTGGCGCCGTCGCGGGCCGCGCGGGTGGCGATGGCCAATCCGATGCCACGGCTGCCGCCGGACATGATGACGGTGCGGCCTTTGAGCGAACCGCTGGCTACATAAGGGGTGCTGCCCTTCGGCTTACTCTCTTCGGAAGCTGGGAAAGCATCGTTGCTTGGAGTCATGGAGACACTCTAACCCAAGTATGTTACTGACGGGTAACATACTTGCAGCTTTGGCTTGGGCGCTGAAAATTGTAGGGTTTCTACAGCGGTTCGCGGCAATGGCGTCACTAGACTGGCCAGCGGGGCCTGTTCTTTGTACGGAAGCTACTTAAGTCAGCTACTTGTTTGCACCAGAACTGCGCCAGCGAAAATCAGCTACAGAGCCGGAGACACTTGATGAGCCACGATCTGACAACGACAGCGGGAAAGATTGCAGACTTCCGCGACCGCCAGGCCCGTGCAGAACAGCCTTCCGGCCCGGAAGCGATCGAAAAGCAACACGCGCGCGGTAAGAACACCGCCCGCGAACGCATTGACCTTCTGGTCGATCCCGAATCTTTCGTTGAGTTCGACGCCTTGGCCGTCCACCGCTCCACCGCCTTCGGCATGGAGAAAAAGAAGCCCTTGGGCGACGGCGTCGTGTCCGGTTACGGCACAGTGGACGGGCGCCTCGTTGCCATCTACAGCCAGGACTTCAGCGTCTACGGCGGCTCCTTGAGCCAGGTCAACGGCGAGAAGATCGTCAAGGTCCAGGAATTCGCCCTCCGCAATGGCTGCCCGGTAGTCGGCATCAACGACGGCGGTGGCGCGCGCATCCAGGAAGGCGTGGCTTCCCTTGCCATGTTCGCGGATATCTTCCGCAACAACGTCCACGCATCCGGCGTAGTCCCCCAGATCTCGCTCATCATGGGCCCGTGCGCCGGCGGCGCTGCCTACTCCCCCGCCCTGACCGACTACGTCGTCATGGTGGACAAGACTTCCCATATGTTCATCACCGGCCCCGATGTGATCAAGACCGTGACGGGCGAGGACGTGGATATGGAAACATTGGGCGGTGCCCGCCAGCACAATGCCACCACGGGAACCTCCACGTACCTTGCCTCCGACGAAGCCGACGCGATCGAATTCGTCCGCGAACTCCTGGATTTCCTGCCTTCCAACAACCT
Organism: Arthrobacter sp. StoSoilA2; assembly: GCF_019977195.1. Taxonomy (NCBI): domain Bacteria; kingdom Bacillati; phylum Actinomycetota; class Actinomycetes; order Micrococcales; family Micrococcaceae; genus Arthrobacter; species Arthrobacter sp. StoSoilA2. The sequence continues at coordinate 1,569,530 of NZ_AP024643.1, read as the reverse complement.
CTCGGAGGCCCCGGTTGTAGAACACGACCAGGAATTGGAACTCGACGACGACGACCTCGCCCTGGATGGACTGATCCCGGATTCGGCCAATCAGCCCTACGACATGCGCAAGGTCATTGAGCAGATCGTGGATGACGCCCACTTCCTTGAAATGCAGTCGCTTTACGCGCCCAACGTCATCATTGGCTACGGTCGGGTCGAAGGCCACACGGTGGGCATCGTTGCGAACCAGCCCATGCAGTTCGCAGGAACCCTGGACATCTCCGCGTCCGAGAAGGCCGCCCGGTTCGTTCGGCACTGCGACGCTTTCAACATCCCCATCATCACGTTGGTTGACGTGCCCGGCTTCCTCCCCGGCAAGGACCAGGAATTCCAGGGCATCATCCGCCGAGGCGCCAAACTCCTTTATGCCTACGCTGAGGCCACGGTGCCCAAGCTCACCGTCATCACCCGCAAGGCGTACGGCGGCGCATACATCGTGATGGGCTCCAAGAAGCTCGGCGCGGACCTGAACCTCGCCTGGCCCACCGCCCAGATCGGTGTCATGGGCGCCCAGGGTGCAGTGAACATCCTTTACCGTCGCGACCTCGCAGCGGTTGCCGAGGCCGGCGGCGACGTCGAGGCCAAGCGTGCCGAGATCATCCAAGGCTATGAGGAAGAGCTCCTCAATCCTTACCAGGCAGCTCAGCTGGGCTATGTGGACGCAGTCATTGCACCCTCCGACACACGCCTCCAGATCATCCGCGGCCTACGCGCTCTCCGCGACAAGCGCGCCAGCCTGCCCACCAAGAAGCACGGAAACATCCCGCTGTGAGCCCGGCACACGAGAGCGCTGCGGCGCCCGAACCTGTTGCTCCCATGTTCTCCGTGGTCAAGGGAGAACCCACGGCCGAAGAGCTCGCGGCGCTTGCCGCCGTCGTCGCTTCCGTGGGAGTACCCCAAACGTCGGCGCCTGCAAAGCCGAATGTTCGTCATTGGGTGCGCCGTCAACAGTTGCGCCTTGACCCCACACCGGGTCCGGGCGCGTGGAAGCGCAGCCGCGGATAGCTTCGCTTCTCCCGGGAGGGGAAGAAAGTGCAACAACCCTTTCACGTGAGCCGACTCCCGGTTAGGCTCTGTGGGTGACTACTGCAAACACGCCTGCACGAGCCAAGACCGCCATCGATTCCGTTGCTGACGCGTACACGGAAAAGCTGATCGAACTCAATCCCAGCTTTGCCACCACGCTGGGGTTGCCGGGGCACGAGACTGAATATCAGGACTACTCGCCGGCGGGTGCCGAGGCGCATGCGCAGGCCACCCGGGAGGCGCTGGAATCGTTGGCGGCCTTGGAACCGACCGACGAATCCGACGTCGTCACACTTGACGCAATGCGCGAGCGGCTTGGCCTGGAGCTGGAGATCCATGAAACCGGCTGGGATGCTGCCGACCTCAACAACATCGCCTCGCCCGCGCAGGATATCCGCGCCATCTTCGACCTCATGCCGACGGACACTGTTGAGCAGTGGGAACACATCGCAGGCCGTGCCGCCAACGTTCCCGGTGCAATCGAAGGCTACATTTCCTCGCTTCGCGCCGCCAAAGAAGACGGCAAAGTAGCCGCCGCCCGCCAGGTTCGGATCGTCATCGAACAAACCGGCCGGTACGCCGCCAAGGACGGCTTCTTCGCCAAGATGGCGGCCGGAGCCACACTGGCTGGTTCGCCGCTTCCGGCGGACCTTCAGTCCAAGCTCGACGCCGGAGCCTCCGCCGCGCGATCAGCCTACGAATCGTTGGGTACTTTCCTCCAGGACGAGCTTCTCCCCGTTGCCCCGGAAAAGGACGCGGTGGGACGGGAACGGTATGCCCTGGCTTCCCGCTCGTTCCTCGGCGCGGCCGTAGACCTCGAGGAAACATACGCCTGGGGCGTCCAGGAGCTGGAACGGCTCATCAGCGAACAGGAAAAGGTAGCCGCGCAGATCAAGCCCGGTGCCAGCATCGAAGAAGCCAAAAGCATCCTCAACAATGATCCGGCCCGCCAAATCAAGGGAACGAACGCCCTGAAGGCGTGGATGCAGGAGCTCTCGGACCGCGCAGTATCCGAGCTCGCCGACGTCCATTTCGACATCCCGGATGTCATGAAAACCCTCGAATGCATGATCGCCCCCACCGACGAAGGGGGCATCTACTACACCGGCCCGTCCGACGACTTCTCCCGGCCCGGCCGCATGTGGTGGTCCGTTCCCGCCGGCGAAGACACCTTCACCACCTGGTCCGAAACGACCACGGTTTACCACGAAGGCGTGCCCGGCCACCACCTGCAGGTCGCCACCGCCACCTACCGCCGCGAACTCCTGAACAACTGGCGCCGCAACGCCTGCTGGGTTTCCGGACACGGCGAAGGTTGGGCACTCTACGCTGAGCAGCTCATGCTGGAACTGGGCTACCTCAAAGACCCCGGCGACCACATGGGCATGCTGGACGGCCAACGCATGCGCGCCGCCCGCGTTGTGTTCGACATTGGCGTCCATCTGGAACTGCCCGTCCCCGAACGCTGGGGCACGGGAACCTGGACTCCCGAGAAGGGCTTTGGCTTCCTCAAATCCAACCTCGACATCAGCGAAGGCCAGCTCCAGTTCGAATTCACCCGCTACCTCGGGTGGCCCGGGCAGGCACCGTCGTACAAGGTGGGCCAGCGGCTCTGGGAGCAGATCCGGGCCGAGCTTGAAACCCGCGAAGGGTTTGACCTGAAATCGTTCCACAGCAAGGCACTAAATATTGGCTCGGTCGGCTTGGACGTGCTGCGGCGGGCGTTGCTCGGGTGAGTCTTCGAGACGCACGCCACACCGGGTTCGGGAATAACTTCACAGCTAGGTAACATTTCTAAACGTTCGTTAGGTGTGTTATTTGAAGTGCACCTAGCGTGTTCCCGTGAGCACCTCAACCAACACTTCCCCATCAGCTGGAACGACCGGCTTCCGGCTCCCCAAGTGGGCAGGATCCTTCGGCGTCCAGATCATCGCGGCCCTCATCATTGGCCTCGTACTTGGCCTCATCGCAAAGTACACCGGCAGCACCAAGGCCGCCCCGAACGGGCTCGGCGCAACTCTTCAAACGATTGGCTCCAGCTACGTCTCGTTGCTGCAGACCGCCGTCGTTCCTTTGATCTTCACCGCGGTAGTGAGCTCCATCGCGAACCTTCGCCAGGTTTCCAACGCCGCCCGTCTGGCATGGAACACGCTGCTCTGGTTTGCCATCACTTCGCTGGTTTCTGTGCTCATCGGCATCGGCCTGGGTGTGCTCTTGCAGCCTGGTGCAGCTACCGGGATCACGCAGAAGGCCGAGTACGCCGGCAAAACCGGTGACTGGTGGGCATTCCTGATCGGGCTGTTCCCCAAGAACTTCCTCGGACTCGGCGCAAGCTCCACTGTCACGGAGAGCGCCAACGCTGCCACCACGGTCAGCACCTCCGTCAGCTTCAACGTACTCCAGATCCTGGTGGTCGCGATCGCCGTAGGCATCGCTGCTCTCAAGGTCGGCAAGCAGGCAGAAGCGTTCCTGACCTTCAACGCCTCCGCACTGGCCGTCATCCAGAAGGTCCTGTGGTGGATCATCCGCATCGCTCCGCTGGGCACTATCGGCCTGATCGGTAACGCAGTTGCCATCTACGGCTGGGACACCATCGGCTCCCTGGGCAAGTTCACTGCCGCCATCTACATTGGCCTGGCACTTGTGCTCTTCGTGCTCTACCCCATCCTGGTCCGCGTCCACGGCCTTTCCATCAAGCAGTACTTCTCCGGTGTTTGGCCGGCCGTGCAGTTGGCATTCGTTTCCCGTTCCTCGATCGGTACGCTGCCGCTCACGCAGCGCGTCGCCGAGCGTAACCTTGGCGTCCCGTCCGGCTATGCTTCGTTCGCCGTGCCGCTCGGTGCCACCACCAAAATGGACGGTTGCGCGGCGATCTACCCCGCCATCGCAGCGATCTTCGTGGCCCAGTTCTTCGGTATCAACCTGGACTTCAGCCAGTACCTGCTGATCGTCCTGGTCTCCGTGCTTGGTTCCGCTGCCACGGCAGGTACCACTGGCGCCGTCGTCATGCTCACGCTGACCCTGTCCACGCTGGGACTGCCGCTGGCCGGCGTCGGACTCCTGCTGGCGATCGATCCCATCCTGGACATGGGCCGCACGGCCGTCAACGTGGCAGGCCAGGCGCTCATTCCTGCAATCGTCGCCAAGCGCCAGGGCATCTTGGACGAATCGCTGTACAACGCGCCCCGCAATGGTGCCGCGTTCGCTGACGAGTTCGCCAATGACACCGCTGCTGCCGCAACAGAGGCGCGCGAACTGGCCGACTCAAAGGCCTGATCCTAGCTCTGGCCGGTTCATCACCGCCTCACAGACAAATCCCCCGGGAATCCCCGGGGGATTTGTCCGTTTAAGGGTGAAATTCTGGGTAGGCTCAGGTCCATGTTGATCGTCACCTCCAATGAGATACCCGGCCACCGCATTGATGCCGTCTTCGGCGAAGTCATGGGCCTGACCGTCCGCTCGCGCGATATTGGCTCGCAGATGCTTGCTGGCTTCCGCTCCCTCGGTGGCGGGGAGCTGCCCGAAATGACCAGGGCGCTCTACGAAAGCCGACAGGAAGTCATGGCCCGCATGGTCAACGAAGCACAACAGCGCGGCGCCAACGCAATTGTCGCCATGCGCTTCGACACCTCCGAAATGGGGACCAACTGGACGGAAGTCTGCGCCTATGGCACGGCCGTCTACGTACTTCCGCTCGGCGAGGGCGAGCCCGGCGCCACGGGACAGTCGGTGTACCTGACAAAGAACGCAGGCCAACAGGCCGCCCAGCCGCAGCAGAACACTCCCCCGGCTCCCCCGCAGCAGCAGCCCACACCTCCGCACCAGTTCTGACCCTGACTCAACCTTGTTCGGGATCCTTACTGCCAACGCCGTTCCCGTGCGTCCCCGGCAGGGCGCGCGTCCCCGGCAGGGGCGGGGCCTTGGACCGGTATCTGTGTCCGGTAGGCGTAATGATTTCCAGTGTGTGCATGCCGGGCTTCCCAGCCAGCGGCTTTGCCGTCCAGCCGGGGTTTTCCTTGGTGTGGTTGCACTGTTCGCAGAGTCCAGCCCCGTTTGCCAGATCGGTTGGTCCACGATTTTGCCACGGAACGATGTGGTCGATATGCCGAATGGGCGCGTCACAATATGGTGTTCGGCAGGTATTGTCCCTTGCTTCGATGAAGCGCCGCATTCCGACAGGGAAGAGGCGCGCCTTTGAGTCCGTCGACACAAGTTCACCGGTACCAGGTGCTGTGAACAGCCTGCGAAGCCACACGTCAATGCCCGGTTCTTGAGAAGTCTGCCCGCGAGGGTCCTGCCCGCTGGCCGTAGCCACGCCCTCACCTGCTTCGATGAGTGACCGCCCAGCCGGCAGGAACAATCCCGTATCCTTGAGCCGTGCGGGCTCAGTGTCGCCTTGGAAGAGGGTGCGGTCGGTCATAATGAGCTGGACCTCCACCTTGGAAATGCCGCCAGCGGTACCGGTAAGCCGATCAACCAAAGTATCGGCCATGACTTGCCCACGGGAGCGGTCATCTCCGCTGGATTTGGCAGTGTCAGCGAATTGGCTGAGGGCTGCGTAAGCTGCAACGCCTTGGGCTACGGGCAGCAGTGCGGTGAGGTAGGTCATCGTATCCGGTGCAGGGCGGAGGCTGACGTGCCGCTCCGTGGCTGCGCGGGCTGCGCGCTGGGTGACGGAACGGGGGTCACGGCGGTAAGCGGCTGCTTTGACTGCAGCGATGATGGCGCGGTCTCCGGCGCAGTCGAAGGTTCCGGTGTCGGCGGCGAGTTCTTCGTCGACCGCGCAGCGGTCTTCCGAGGAGAGGCAGGCTGTTTCCTTTACCAGCAGCGTCGCCCGCCACTCGTTGAGCTGGCCAGCCTCCACCGCAGCCAGGGTGCGTGGCATCTCAATCAGCAAAGCCTTTGCCAGGCCCAGCAACCGGGATCCTCGGTTCGGCGACTCCCGCCTGGCCAACGCCACCTGCGCGGCCACTCCCTTGCCCTGCTCCGAGGCGGGAACGCCGGACTCCGCCTGCGCCTGACGCTGGGCCAGATCAAAGGCCACAGCAATCCTGGCCTGCAGACCGGAGATGGCGGACTTCATGTCCTCCAACACACGCAGTTGGTCAATCAGGTCACTTGCAATCGTGCCTGCCCGGACAGTGTTGCCCGGGTGAACGGGCGGGAGCGCCGCGACTGTACTCCCGCTGCTCCTGCATCTTGTCCATGCCTCAACTCTCCCAAAGGGGTACGACAATTTTTAGTAAAGACCGGCAGAGCCGATGAAATATTGCGCAGAGTGCAAACTTGCACTTAGTGTAAGTATGTGACTTCAATCAGCAGCGAGCCGGGCACCGTGGAATCGGCCGAACCCTCCGGACCTTCACGGCGCGAGCTCAACAAGGCGGCAACCCGGGCCTCCATCACCACCGCAGCCCTTGACCTTTTGCGCACCAACGGCCCGGGCAATTTCACGGTGGAGGACATCACTGCCAGCGCTGGCGTTTCGCGTCGCACGTTTTTCAACTACTTTTCGAGCCTCGAGGCTGCCCTCGCGTCCGTGGCCGACGGCTTCATGGATCGCGCCCTCGAGCAATTCCGCCTGAGGCCAGCGGAGGAGTCGATCCTCGAATCCGCACAGGCCGCGCTGATGGCCCTCGCTGACCCCATGTCCGTAGCACCCATGGCCGAACTCTTCAGCCTCACCCACGAGAACCGTTCCCTGGCCCGTTCCGAACTCGAAGCATGGGAGTACTGCACAGGGCAGATTATCGACGCCGCCCGCGGCAGGCTTGGCCCGGACACCAGCGAGCTCTACCTGCATGCCCTGGCCGGATCCGTCATCTCGTGCGGCAAGGCAGCCATGACAGTTTGGTTCGCCGAACGTGGTCCTGACCTATCGGCCGAATCGCTGGCGGTTCTGCGCCAGTACCTCATCGACGCCATGGGCCTGCTGGGAGCCGGCTTCGCGCCGTCGTCGGAAGCCACTCCGCAAGCGGCGTCAGCTGCGCAAGCATCATCCTCCTCCTCCACAGATCGGTTCTGACATGGCCTCGTTCCTCTACCGTCTCGGCAAGTTTTCCTACCGCCGCCGCTGGCTGGTCATCTCGCTGTGGCTGGCAGTCCTCCTGGCCGTGGGAGGTTCGGCCGCCGCGTTCCACGGCAGCATGTCCAACAACTTCAGCATCCCCGGCACGGAAACGCAGAGGATGGCCGACAAACTCAAAGAAGCCCTGCCCGACGCGTCCGGCGGCTCGGCGAGCGTGGCCTTCGACGCCGGCGACTCCGGTTTTGACCAAGCCAAGAAGGACGCCGTTGCCACTGCGCTCACCAAGCTTGAAGCCATGCCGGACGTGCAGGGAACGGTGAATCCGTTCACCACGCAGGAGCAGCTGGACAAGGCCGCGGCCGACATCGCCGATGGCGAAGCGAAGGCTGCCGAAGGCAAGACCCAGCTGGACGCAGCCCGTGCCCAGCTGGAAGCGGGCGAAGCCCAGCTTGCCGGTGCGGAACAGCAGATGACCGCAACAGGCCTCACGCCGGCACAAATCGAGGCCCAACTTGCGCCTCAGCGTGCCGAACTCGCCGCCAACAAAGCAAAGCTCGACGCCGGTGCCAAGGAAGCAGCGGACGGAGCCACCGCGTTGGCCTTGGGAAAGCGCCAGCTGGAGGCCTCCCAAGGGATGCGCTTCGTGTCCACTGACAACAAGGCCGCCATCGCCCAGGTCCAATTCAAGACCTCCATCAATGCCGTTGATCCCGCCGTCCGCAAGCAAGTTCAGGACATTGTTCAGGGCGTCTCCTCGGCCGGTGTCACGGCATACGCCAGCAAGGAAATCACCGAGGACGTCTCACAGATCTTCGGAGTGGCGGAGATCGTCGGTGTCGCAGTGGCAGCCCTCGTTCTGATCCTCATGCTGGGCACGCTCATCGCAGCCGGCCTGCCCCTCGTCATGGCCCTCATCGGCGTGGCGGTGGGCGTCGGCGGAACATTCGCGCTAACCGGCGTGATCAACATGAGCTCCATCTCCCCGATGCTTGCCCTGATGCTCGGGCTTGCAGTCGGCATCGACTACTCCCTGTTCATCGTCAACCGCCACCGCAACCAGCTCCTCGCCGGAATGGACGGCGAGGAATCCGCAGCCCTCGCCACCGGAACATCAGGCAACGCCGTACTGTTCGCGGGCCTCACCGTCATCATCGCGTTGGCGGCACTCGTGGTCCCGGGGCTGCCCTTCCTGGCTGTCATGGGTGTTGCCGCCGCAGCGACAGTTGCCGTCGCCGTCGTCGTTGCTTTGACCTTGACGCCCGCCGTTCTGGCTTTGATCGGCCCCAAACTCATCTCCAAGCGAGCATGGGCCAAAGCCGCCAAGCACAATGCCGAGCCGGGCCACGAAGCCGCGGATCGGGCCCTGGAAGAAAAGCGCAGCAGCAGCGGCTGGGGCGGCTTGGTCACACGGCATCCTTGGGTTTCCCTTGTAGCCAGCGTGGTTCTGTTGGGCGCCCTGGCGCTGCCGGCTTCCCAGCTTCGCCTGGCACTTCCCGACGGCGGATCCGAGCCAGTCGATTCGCAAGCCTTCAAAGCCTACGACCTCACGCGCAGCAGCTTCGGCGAAGGCGTCACCGGACCGATCGTCGTCGTCGCCGAATTCCCGGAGGGGCTCAGCGAAACCGATGCCAAGAACAAGCAGTTCGACGTCGCGGAACAGCTGCGTAGCGTGGAAAACGTCACGGCGGCCGTGCCTGTGGCCCTGAGCGAAGATCGCCGCACGGCCGTCTTCCAGGTCATTCCCAAAGAAGGCCCAGCCAGCGCCAGCACAGTCCAGGTAGTTTCCGACATCCGGGCCAAGGGCACTCAAATCCGCGAGAACCTCGACGTCAGCATCGGCCTCACCGGCCAGACAGCCGGCAACATTGACGTCTCCGCAAAGCTCGGGGCTGCACTGCCGCCGTACTTGGCGATCGTCGTCGGACTTTCGCTGATCCTGTTGCTGCTCGTCTTCCGCTCGATTGTGGTTCCTCTGCTCGCCACCGGCGGGTTCCTCTTGTCACTGGCCGCCGCATTCGGCGCCGTCGTGGCCGTCTATCAATGGGGCTGGTTGGGAGCAATTTTCGACGTCGCCAACCCGGGCGCCGTCCTGAGCTTCCTGCCGATCATCCTGATCGGCGTGCTGTTTGGCCTCGCGATGGACTATCAGGTGTTCATAACATCCGGCATGCGTGAATCATTTATGCATGGTGAGAACGCCAAACACGCTGTTCGCACCGGCTTCAGCCACGCCGCAGCAGTGGTCACCGCAGCCGCGATCATCATGGTCAGTGTGTTCTCCGGCTTCATTTTCAGCCACCTCACCATGGTCCGGCCGTTGGGCTTCGCGATGGCGTTCGGTGTGCTGATCGATGCCTTCGTCGTCCGCATGACAATCGTTCCCGCCGTCATGTACCTGCTTGGCGAGAAGGCCTGGTGGTTGCCCAAGTGGTTGCAGCGCATCCTGCCGGATGTGGACGTCGAAGGCGCCAAACTGAACCGGAGCGACCGCCGCAAGGCCGGCTCCGAGGAACTGGTCCACTGATCCTCGCTCACATCCACCACCAATCTGACCGGCCCTCTCTCACATCCACCCCCAATCTGACCGTCCCTCTCTCACATCCACCACCGATCTGACCGGTCCTCTCTCACATCCACCCCCGATCTGACCGGTCCTCTCTCACATCCTGCAGAACGTCCGACGTCGGCGCTCAACCTTGGCGCCGACGTCGGGCGTTTCTGGCGTCGATCCGAATCAGAGCATCGATAACCTCGGCAGCCGTGCGGCGAGTGAGGGTCGGCGGCGGCACGTCGTTGGGCCATTCCTGCCCGCGGGAGACCCAACCGGTCTTTAATCGCGCCGCGCGTCCACCCGAGATATCGGCGATGGGATGATCTCCCACCATCCAGCCATCGGTCAGATCGCAACCCCATTCCTGCGCCGCCAGCCGAAAAATCCCAGCATCAGGCTTCTTCATGCCAACAGCCTCGGAAATCACGACGCAATCGACGTAGGGTTCAATTCCTAGGTGTTCGATCTTCTGTGTCTGCTGCGCCGTCGCCCCATTCGTGACGATGCCAATCCTCCATCCGGCCTCCCGCGCCTCCCTCAGTGCGATGCGCGTACGCGGATCCATGGTCATCAGTTCCACATGCTCAAAGAGCAAGGTGTCTACCAGGGCTTCGATTCCACGGTCCATGCGAAAACGCTGTTTGATGGCGAGAGCCAAGGATCCCCGCGGCTCATAACCATCCCGGTCTGCAGTGATGAGCCATGCTGCATCAGAATGCGGCCTGCCAAGCGAGCGCACGAAATTCGTAGCCCAGCAAGCAAAGGCCGAAGTCCTGTCGACCAAGGTGTCGTCCAGGTCCACGAGCAGCAGCATTCGACCAGCGTAGGCGATGTGAGAGAACATCCCCCCAAAACCGGCAGGAAGTGAGAGAACAACGTATTAGGCTGGGACGGTGACCCGATTGATCCTTGCCTCGCAATCCCCTGCCCGCACCAAGTTGCTGAGGGAAGCGGGAATCCAGCACGACATCCTCGTCTCGGACGTGGATGAGGACGCGGTGCAGGCGCACTACGGCGTCACGGACGCGCACGACACTGCGCTGCTCCTGGCCCGGGCAAAGGCTGAAGCCGTGGCCGCGCTACCCGAGGCCGAGGGCGCCCTGGTGATCGGCTGCGATTCGGTTTTCGAGTTCGACGGCGAGTCCCACGGCAAGCCCTACACGGCGGAGGTCGCCCGCGAGCGGATGCTGCGCATGAGCGGCTCCAAGGGTGTGCTGCACACGGGTCACTGGCTTGTTGATTGCCGGGACACCGCAGCCGACGTGGACGAGAACGAGCCCGCGGACGGAACGGGAGCGACGGTCGGCTCTGTGTCGAGTGCCGAGGTTCACTTCGTTGAGATGACGGCGGACGACATCGACGCCTACATTGCCACCGGAGAACCGCTGCACTGCGCGGGCTCGTTCACCATCGACGGCCTGGGCGGCGCATTTATCCGCAAGGTGGACGGCGACCCGCACGCCGTCGTCGGGCTTTCCATCTCTACCCTGCGCGAACTGCTGGTCCACGCGAACGTTGGAATCACCGAACTGTGGGACGCGCACCAGTAGAAGCGATTTGTAGCAACCCTACAAAGGAACATCTCCTCACACACGGAATCCCCCATCAATATGGGCGGAACCCTCACAATCACGCTAGGCTCCTCAAGGACAGAAGGAGTCAACAACTTGTCAGCTAACCCGGCGCAGCCCATTTCCAGCCCTCTTACCAAGGTCTTGATTGCCAACCGCGGCGAAATCGCGGTCCGCATCATCCGAGCCGCCCGGGACGAAGGCATCGCCTCCGTAGCCGTCTACGCAGACCCGGACCGTGACGCCCTGCATGTCCGCCTCGCCGACGAAGCGTATGCCCTTGGCGGCAACACCGCAGCTGAGTCGTACCTGGTCATGGACAAGATCATTGACGTCGCCAAGCAAGCCGGCGCTGATGGGATCCACCCTGGGTACGGTTTCCTCGCCGAAAACGCAGAGTTCGCTGCCAAAGTGATCGAGGCCGGCATCACCTGGATCGGTCCCTCCCCCGAGGCAATCTCCGCCTTGGGCGACAAGGTGCAGGCGCGCCACATCGCCGAAAAGGTGGGCGCCCCGTTGGTTCCCGGCACCGCCGACCCCGTCCAGGACGCGGATGAGATCCTGAAGTTTGCCGAGGAATTCGGCCTGCCCATCGCCATTAAGGCTGCGTTTGGCGGTGGCGGACGCGGCATCAAGGTTGCCCGCACCATGGAAGAGATTCCTGAGCTGTACGAATCCGCAGTCCGTGAGGCCATTGCAGCTTTCGGCCGCGGCGAATGCTTTATCGAGCGCTTCCTGGACGCCCCGCGCCACGTCGAGACGCAGTGCCTGGCGGATGCTTACGGCAACGTTGTGGTTGTCTCCACCCGCGACTGCTCACTGCAACGCCGCAACCAGAAACTCGTCGAGGAAGCCCCGGCTCCCTACCTGAGCGAGGAGCAGAACAAGCGGCTCTACGAATCTTCCAAAGCCATACTGAAAGAAGCCAACTACCTCGGCGCCGGAACCTGCGAGTTCCTCGTGGGCCAGGACGGCACCATCTCCTTCCTCGAGGTCAACACCCGCCTCCAGGTGGAGCACTGTGTTTCCGAGGAAGTTACGGGCATCGACCTCGTACGCGAACAATTCCGCATTGCGCGCGGCGAAGTACTTGGCTACGAGGACCCCGAGGTCCGCGGCCACTCCTTCGAGTTCCGCATCACCGGCGAAGACCCCGGCCGCAACTTCATGCCCGCGCCCGGCACGGTCAGCACGTTGAAGAACCCCACTGGCCCGGGCATCCGCGTGGACTCCGGCATTGAGCAGGGCGACGTCATCAGCGGCAACTTCGACTCCATGCTGTCCAAGCTGATCGTCACCGGCGCCACCCGCGAACAAGCCCTCCAGCGCTCGCGCCGTGCCCTCGAGGAGATGGTGGTGGAAGGCATTCCCACCGTCATCCCCTTCGACCTCGCAGTGGTCACCGATCCCGACTTCGCACCGGCAGATGGCCCGTTCAAGGTCCACACCCGCTGGATCGAGACCGAGTTCGTTAACAACATCCCCGCTTGGACGGCCAGCGGCGCAGGTGCGGAAACGCCCGACGCCGGTGAGCGCCAGCGCGTCGTCGTCGAGGTTGGCGGCAAGCGGCTTGAGGTCGTTCTGCCGTCCGGCTTGGGCGCCAGCGTCGCCGCTGTTTCCAGCGGCTCGGGCACCAAATCGGGCAAGTCCAAGAAGCGTTCCCGCTCGGCAGGCGCTGCAGCCGCTGCCGCCGGCGGGGATGCACTGACCTCGCCGATGCAGGGCACCATCGTCAAGGTCGCAGCTGCCGACGGCGACGTCGTGGCCGAGGGCGATCTGATCGTTGTCCTGGAAGCCATGAAGATGGAGCAGCCATTGACGGCCCATAAGTCCGGCACAGTTCGTGGCCTCGCAGCCAGCGCCGGTGAGACGGTCGCTGCAGGCGCTGTCATCGCCACGATTGAGGACTAAGCGAGCTTCGAGGACTAAGCCAGCTTAACGACGTCGGCCCCGCACCTTCCGGTGCGGGGCCGACGTCGTTAATGTCCCCAAGGTCAGGCGACGTTGTTCTCGTAGTCCATGTCCTTGGTTTCGCGGGTGAACCAGAGCGCCACGAAAGTGACTACGGCGGCGATGGCCATGTACACGCCCACCAGCCAGGTGCTGCCGTTGGCTGCCGACCAGAGAGCGATGGCGACGAACGAGGCGGGGGCCGCTCCGATCATGGACGACAGGTTGTACGCCACAGCAGAACCGGTGTAACGGACGTTGGCCGGGAACAGCTCGGGCAGGATGGCTGCCATGGGGCCGAACGTCAGGCCCATGAGGGTGAAGCCCACAATGAGGCCAACCATGGCTGCTGCCTGGCCGGGGCCAAACATGGTGAACCACAGCGCACCGAATACGAAGATGCCGGCGGTGACGCCGAGCAGGAACTTGCGGCGCCCCCACTTCTCGGCCAGAGGTCCGGAAACCACGGTGAAGATACCAAAGAACACGACGCCGATGATCAGCATCCAGAGGAAGTCGGACCGGGTGATGCCCAGACCGGGAACAAACGCCGCAATCTGGTCCGCCGTCATGGGCTTGCCGGCCTTTTCGGCCGCGGCCTGGGCGCCGGCCAGGGTTGGCTTGGTGCCGTAGGACAGCGTGAACGTGGTCATGATGTAGAAGAGCACGTAGGTGGCGAACATGATGAAAGTGCCGGCCAGGACCGGACGCCAGTGGCTCTTGAGGGTCGCGGCAAGGGGCAGCTTCTGAACCTTTTCCTGTTCGATCACCTTGGTGAAGGACACGCTCTCCACCAGCTTCAGGCGAACGTAGAGGCCCACAATGACCAGGACTGCGCTAAGGATGAACGGAACACGCCAACCCCAAGCGAGGAATTCTTCGGCCGACAGGGCAACGTTCATCCAGATGAAGATCACGTTGGCGATGATGAAGCCAATAGGGGCACCCAGCTGCGGGAACGTTCCATAGATGGCACGCTTGCCCTCGGGGGCATTCTCGGTTGCCAGCAAAGCTGCACCGGACCATTCACCACCCAAAGCCAGGCCCTGGAAGAAGCGCAGGATTACCAACATGATCGGGGCCAGGATCGCCCACCCCTGCATGGATGCCGTGGGCAGGAGTCCGATCAGGAACGTTGCGATGCCCATGGTCAACAGCGAGGCAACCAGGGTGCCCTTGCGGCCGATCTTGTCACCAAAGTGGCCAAAGACGACGGCGCCGATGGGACGGGCGAAGAAGGCAACACCGAAGATGGCGAACGCACTGAGCAGCGCATTGATGTCAGTGGCGTCGGGGAAGAAGAGCTTGGGGAAGACGAGCACTGACGCAGTGGCATAGGCGTAGAAGTCGTAGAACTCGATCGTCGTGCCGATCAGGCTGGCGAAGATCACTTTGCCCCGCGAGTTCACTGGCTTGGTGTACTCGCCTTCCTTGGACGTAGCAGTCGAAGACATGTAGTAGCAGCTTTCGTTCACACCGGCCGATGGCCCTGGGAGCCTGCCCGGCGAAGGATTATTCGAGAGTTCAATAATAGTTCCCGCAGTCCATTGACTGGACAACTAAGTCCACTATGCGGACTAGTCGAAAAGTCTCACACTGTGGTCCGGGCCACACTACCTCACCATTGCCTCACGCGCTGGTGACCCCGCCGATAGGGAAATGTCACAGCACGTTTACAAAGGGCGACGGTCCGCGAAACGCGTGAAACCTACCTTGGAAGAACAACGTCCCCCAAAGGAGGCACTCCGTGACTGTTGACCGCACTGCAGAAGAACTGGCCCCCACCCAGTCCACTGCTACCGCCGTTCCCACCCTTGAACACCGCCCCGGGCGCTGGATCGCCAACTGGGATGCCGAGGACAAGGGCCAGTGGGAAGCCGAAGGCCGGTCCATCGCCAAGCGCAATCTGTACTGGTCGATCTTCGCCGAATTCCTCGGCTTTGTCGTATGGCAGCTCTGGTCGATCGTTGTCGTCCAGCTCCCCGCAGCAGGTTTCAAGTTCGACACCAACCAGATCTTCTGGCTCATCTCCATCCCCAGCCTCGTAGGCGCCACGCTGCGAATCCCCTACACCTTCATGGTGCCGAAGTTCGGTGGCCGCAACTGGACCATCGTCTCGGCACTGCTCCTCCTGATTCCCGCCAGCGGCTTGGCGATCTGTGTTTCCAATCCGGAAACTCCGTTCGGTGTCATGCTCCTGGTTGCAGCCCTCGCTGGCTTCGGCGGAGGCAACTTCGCCAGCTCGATGGCCAACATCACCTTCTTCTACCCGGCCCGCGAAAAGGGCTGGGCACTGGGGCTGAACGCCGCGGGCGGAAACCTGGGTGCCGCCATCGCCCAGCTTGTGGTTCCCATCGCCATCACCCTGCTCGCAGCTGGAACGGTCAACCTCCCCATGGCCGGCATTATCTGGATCCCGCTGATCCTGATCGCGGCCTTTGGTGCCTGGAAGTACATGAACAACCTCACCAGCGCCAAGGGTGACGTGGCCGGATCCGTTGCGGCCCTCAAAGAACCACACCTGTGGATCATGGCGTTCCTTTACATCGGCACGTTCGGTTCCTTCATTGGCTTCGCCGGCGTCTTCCCGAAACTGATCAAGGACTACTTCCCCGATTTCTCCTCCATCCACGTCGGTGCGGTGGCCTTGTCCCTGGCATTCCTAGGCCCGCTGGTCGGTTCCCTTGCACGTCCCTACGGCGGACGCATGGCAGACCGCATGGGCGGCGCCCGGATGACCATTACGTCGTTCGCTTCGATGGCCGTCATCACCTTGACCATGATCTGGACCCTTCCGCTGAAGAACTTCTGGCTCTTCCTGACCCTGTTCCTGCTGCTCTTCGTAGCCAGCGGATTCGGTAACGGTGCAACGTACCGCATGATCCCGGTGATCTTCGCGACCTCCAGCCGGGCAGCCCGCGCAGGTGCCCCAAGCACCACCACGGCACGGTTGGCTTCCTCCTCACTGGGCCTGATCTCGGCGATCGGTGCCTACGGCGGATTCGTGATCCCCCAGGTACTGAACGCATCGAACACAGCAAGCGGCTCCTACACCCCGGCGTTCTACGGATTCGTTGGAGCCTACGTCCTGATGCTCACCGTCTGCTGGGCCTGCTACATCCGCCCCGCCCAGAAGCGCAACACGATCGGACACATCTAGATGCCCAACGGCGCCGATACCCACTGCCCGTACTGCGCGCTCCAGTGCGCCATGACGCTGGCCCCGGCTGCTTCGGCAGCCGGCGGCCCAGCGCCGGCGTCCTCGTCCGAGGCAGCACCGGCAAGCCCTGCCACACCCGCGATGCGCGGTGAAGTTGCCGTGCCCCTGGAAGTTTCAGGGCGCGACTTCCCCACCAACCGGGGCGGGCTGTGCCGCAAAGGCTGGACATCGGCGTCGTTGTTGCGTCACAACGGCCGCGTCACCGAACCAATGCTCAAAGGATCCGACGGCGTCCACCGGCCGATTTCGTGGGACCAGGCCCTCATGCTTGTCACCGCTGCTGTGAAGGACACCCAGAAGCAGTACGGAAACGACGCTGTCGGAGTTTTCGGTGGCGGCGGCCTCACCAACGAGAAGGCGTACATGCTGGGCAAGTTCGCCCGGCTGGCACTGCGCACCTCACGCATCGATTACAACGGCCGCTTCTGCATGTCGTCGGCGGCAGCGGCAGGCAACCGCGCCTTCGGCGTTGACCGCGGCCTCCCCTTCCCCGTCACTGACCTGGACTCCGCTTCCGTGATCCTCATGCTCGGCTCCAACGTCGCCGAGACCATGCCTCCGTTCGTCCAGCACCTTCAGGGCGCGCGCGACGCCGGCGGGCTGATCGTGGTGGATCCGCGCCGTTCGGCGACGGCAGCGTTCACGGGCGACGGCGGCGGCATCCATTTGCAGCCAACGCCCGGCACAGATTTGGCCCTCCTTTTGGGCATCAGCCACGTTGTGGTCCACGAAGGCCTGGCTGACACGAGCTATATCGAGGCAAACACCAAGGGCTATGCCGCCGTGGTTCGCAGCCTCAACGCCTTCTGGCCCGAGCGCGTCCAGTCCATCACCGGCGTCCCGGCCACCCTCATCCGCGAAACCGCCCGGCGTCTGGCCCAGGGCGCCCGCAACGGCGGGAGCTATATCCTCAGCGGCCGTGGAGTGGAACAGCACGTCGATGGAACTGACACCGCAACCGCAGCCATCAACCTCAGCCTGCTCCTTGGCCTGCCCGGCTCGGCCCGCAGCGGCTACGGCACGCTGACCGGCCAAGGCAACGGCCAGGGTGGCCGTGAGCACGGCCAGAAGGCCGATCAACTCCCCGGCTACCGCAAGATCACCGACCCCGCTGCACGCGCCCACGTGGCCAAGGTCTGGGGCGTCGACGAGTCACTGATCCCGGGAGCCGGCTTGCCCGCCGTCGAGCTTCTTAAGTCCCTGGGACAGCCCGACGGCGTCCGTTGCCTTTTCGTGCATGGCGCCAACGTTGTGGTTTCGGCGCCGGATACCAACGCGGTGACCCAGGGACTTCGCAGCCTGGACTTCCTGGTGGTGTGCGACTTCTTCATGTCCGAGACGGCCGTTGAAGCCGACCTCGTTCTCCCCGTCACCCAGTGGGCCGAGGAAGAGGGCACGCTGACCAACCTCGAGGGCCGCGTGATCCGCCGCCGCCGGGCACTCACCCCTCCCCCGGGTGTTCGCAACGAACTGTGGCTCATGTCCCGGCTCGCCGGGATGCTGGAAGCACCCTCCACGTTCAGTGACGACCCCGAGACAGTGTTCGAGGAACTGCGCTTGGCCTCGGCTGGCGGTCTGGCTGATTACTCCGGTATCGACTACGACATGCTGGATCGCGGCGAGGCTGCCTACTGGCCGTACCCCGTGGGCAGCCAGGGAACGCCGCGCCTCTTCGCTGACGGATTCGCCCACGCCGATGGCCGCGCCGTGATGGTCCCGGTTACCCCCTCCAAGCGGGCTGTACGTTCGTTTGCGGACGACTCCCTGGCACTCGCCACTGGCCGCCTCCTGGAGCACTACCAGTCCGGCGCCCAGACCCGCCGCGTGAGCGAGCTGCTGGCTTCCCAGCCACAGGCCAAACTCCTGATTCACCCTGGCACGGCAGCGGCGCGTGGCATTGCCGACGGCGATTACGCAACCGTGACCAACCAGCGCGGTGAGGTCCTGTGCCGGGCGGAGCTTAGCAATTCGGTCCGCCCGGACACTGTGTTCCTGCCGTTCCATTTCCCGGGCCAGGAAAACGCCAACCGCCTCACGGAGGCGGTCACCGATCCCATTTCCGGCATGCCGGAGTTCAAGACCAGCCGGGTATGGGTCCGGCGGGCAGCGTCCACCACAGTGTCAGCGGCTCCAGCCGCTGTGCCTGCCGGATCCGGGCTGCCCCTGCACGCCAAGGAGGCATCATGAGCGAGCGCATTGTTGTTGTTGGATTCGGCCCGGTTGCTGCGCGACTGGTGGACGAACTGCTTCCCGCGGTCCGCACAGGACTCGTGCAACTTCTGGTGGTCGGACAGGAAGCTGAGGCCGCTTACAACCGCGTCATGGTTGCAGAACTCGGCGTCGGACGGACCACTCTTGAAGCCCTGGCAATGGCCGACGCTGTTGAACTGGAGGCCGACGGCGTTGACGTGCGGTTGGGTGTCAAGGTCAAGAGGATTGACCGCGCACGCCAGCAGGTGATTCTCTCCGACGGCACCAATGAACACTACGACCGTCTGGTGTTTGCCACCGGCTCCCGGCCCGTCATTCCCAACCTCACCGGGTTGAACCCCGATCCTTCTGGCCCCGTGCTTCCGCCAGGTGTCACTGCCCTGCGCGATCTTCGCGATGCCGCGGTACTCCGCGAAGCTGTGGCCGGCGGCAAGCGCGTCGTGGTCCTGGGTGGTGGCGTCCTTGGCCTGGAAACCGCCCTCGCCGCCGCGGAGGAAGGGGCCCAGGCAACCGTGGTCCACAACGGCCCCTTCCCTTTGGGCCGCAGCATTGACCGCGGCAGCGGTTCCGTCCTGACGAGCAGCCTTCGTGCGGGCGGCGTCCGGATGGCCGGCAATGCGAGGTCTACCGGCGTGGAAACCGCTGGCCCCGGCGGAAGCTTCTCTGCGCTGCTGCTGGAAGACGGCTCGGCGATCGACGGCGACCTGCTGGTCCTCTCCTGTGGAGTCCGCCCGCGGATCGAGCTGGCTGAAGGCTGTGGCCTTCCGACCGGCGCTGGGATCCTGGTGGACCACCATCTCCGCACCTACCACGAGCCGCACATGTTCGCGATCGGCGATTGTGCAGAGGTCCGCTGCCTTGACGCTTCCTGCCTTGATTGCCGGACTGCCACCGGCCCCTCCGGCTTGATAGGCCCGGGCTGGCGTCAGGCCGAGTGGCTTGCTGAATATTTGGTGGTCCTGGCACAAGACGGCCAGGAAGCCGCGGATGCGCTGGACGCCCTGCCCACGGAAAAGCCGGGCGTTGTGGTCCTGAAGGCGCGGGGCATCAACCTTGCCCTTGCCGGCGACAACCAGGCCGATCCGTGGGACGAAGAGCTGCTTGAAGCCGGGGCCGCATCCGGCCGGGCACGCCGCCAAATCTCCCAGTGGGCCGATCCCGAGCACGGCCGCTACGTCAAGATGACCACCCGTGGCGGCGTGTTGGAGGGTTTGGTGGCCGTGGGCATGCCGCGGACCGCTGCTGAGCTCGTCGTCCTTTTCGAACGTTCCTCAGAGCTACCGGCGGACCGTTCCCTGCTGCTTCGCCTGGACGGCCCTGACCAGTTGGGTTCAGGCAGCGCCACCAGCAACGATCCCCAGCGCACGGTGTGCCGTTGTGCCGGGGTCAGTGCCGCCAGCATCGAGGATTCCGTGTTGGAAGGTTGCAGCACTGTTGGCGAGGTCTCCAAGGCCACACGCGCCGGCACAGGCTGCGGAGGATGCCACGAGGACATCAAGGGGCTCATCGAAAAACATTTCCAAGCGGCTGCCGCCTGAGTAGCTCGCTCGGTTCGCGGGAAAGCTGCGGGTTCGTGGGAAGTTTCCCTGCGTGCTCGCACGCTTCCCGCGAATTCGTTGCCGGGGCTTCTAGACTTTCGGGGTGAAGATCTCCGAACCCGCGCCCGGCGTCCACTTTGTTGAAGGACCTGCGTCCAACTGGGTCATTCTCCGGGATGCCCCGGCCTCCGCGGACAGGTCCGCGTTCCTACTGATCGACAGCGGATACCCTGCCGATAGGGACCTGGTCCTCGAATCGATCACCGGGCTCGGGCTTGAGCCGGCTGATGCCAAAGCCATGCTCATCACCCACGGCCACGTGGACCACACGGGCTCGGCTGCGTACTTCTCCAGGACGTTCGGCACGCCCATCCTGTGTTCCCCCGAGGAATTGGCCCACGTGCAGGGCAAGGAAAAGCATCAGGTCACCATCGGCCAGGTGCTGGCACGGGCGTGGCGGCCACGTGTTTTCCGCTGGCTGCTCCATGTCATCCAAGCGAAAGCCCTCCAAGCCGAGCCCGCAACGCGTGCCGAGGCATGGGATGAGGACAGGCTCCGGAGCCTGCCTGGCCAACCGGAAGCGATCCTCTTGCCCGGTCACACCCCAGGCAACGTTGCCCTACTGATCCCCGGGGCGCAGGCCATCGCCGTAGGTGACACATTTGCCAGTGGCCACCCGATCAGTTCGAAGTCCGGCCCACAGATGCTGCACCGGATGTACCACTCGGATCCGGAGACCGCCCTCGCAGCGGCACGCTCACTGAGCAAGATCCAAGCCAATGTGATCCTGCCGGGGCACGGCCCAGCGCTGCGCATGTCCTTGGCGAAAGCCGTCGCCGCCCTGCGCACCTAAGAACACAGAACGCCCAAGGGGCCTGCAGCTACATGTGCACGTGCAAGCGCCGCGCTGCCTCCGAGATGGACCCTGTCAGTGACGGGTACACCGTGAAAGCGCTGGCGACGTCGTCCACGTGCAGTTTCTGCGTGACGGCCACGGAGATCGGGAAGATGAGCTCGGAAGCGTTGGGGCCAACCACCACGCCACCGATCACGGTGCCGGAACCCTTGCGGGCGATGATCTTGACGAAGCCATCCTTGGTGTTGCGCATCTTGGCGCGGGCGTTGCTGAGCAGCGAGAGCATCACGACGTCGCCCTGGTACTTGCCGGAGGCGAGGTCGGCCTCGGAAACGCCCACCGAAGCGATTTCCGGGGAGGTGAAGATGTTGGACGCCACCTGGTTGAGCTTGAGCGGCTTCACGCCATCACCCATGAAGTGGGCAACCGCGATGCGGCCCTGCATGGCAGCGACGGACGCCAACGCGAACACGCCGGTGCAGTCGCCGGCAGCGTAGATGTTGGGGGCAGTGGTGCGCGAAACACCATCCACCTTGATGTGCCCGGACTCCGTCAAGGTCACCCCGGCTTCCTCAAGCCCGATTCCCGCTGTGTTGGGGATGGAACCAACGCACACCAGGCAGTGCGAGCCCGTAACCACCGATCCATCACCAAGGGTGACCTTCACGCCGTCGTCCGTCCGCTCAACTGCGTTGGCGCGCGACCGGGACAACACGCGTACGCCCCTGCGCTCGAACACGCCTTCCAGCAGTTTGGCAGCGTCCGTGTCCTCACCGGGGAGGACCTGGTCGCGGCTGGAAATCAGCGTGACCTTGGAGCCGAGGCCGTTGTAGGCAGATGCGAACTCAGCACCGGTTACACCGGAGCCCACCACGATCAGTTCCTCGGGCAATTCGTCGAGGTTGTAGATCTGGGCCCAGTTGAGGATGCGTTCGCCGTCGGGCTTGGCGGTAGGGAGTTCGCGCGGGTGCGCCCCCACCGCCAGCAGGATGGCATCGGCGTCGATGGTGCGGACGCCTTCAAGGGTCAGCACCTCAATGGTGTTGTTGTCCAGCAACTTGCCGGAACCGATCACAATCTCAACGCCGAGGCGCTCCAGCCCCGTGCGGATGTCGTGGGACTGTCCACGGGCCAGATCCAGGACGCGATCGTTGATGTGCTTCAGGTCGGCGCGGGGCTTGGAGCCGCCACCGTCACCGTCGAATTTGACGCCCAACTCGTCCGCCTCACCGACGCGGGTCATGAGGTCGGCGGTGGCAATAAGGGTTTTGGAAGGCACGACGTCGGTCAGCACGGCGGAGCCGCCAAGGCCTGCCCGCTCGATGATGGTGACTTTTGCGCCAAGGGACGCGGCCACCATGGCGGCTTCATATCCTCCGGGACCACCTCCCAGAATCGCGATACGGGGGGAACTGAAGTCAACTTGGGTGGTCACAATCCTCAATTCTCGCTCATTGCACGGCAGGCTGCCAGTCAGCCAAGCCTCACCCGCCGGCGCGGACGGGTCCCTACCAAATTGCCGCACACGCAAGGTAGCTTGTACCAGTGAGTAACACTGAGCTGATGAACACAGACCCCTTCGAAGCTGCGCGGGCCGCGGCGGACTTCATCGCCGCCGAGACCGGCGTAGAGTCCCACGACGTAGCCTTGGTGCTCGGTTCCGGCTGGGCCGAAGCTGCCGATCTCATTGGCGAAACCACCGCCACCTTGAATGCCTCGGAGGTTCCCGGTTTCCATCAACCTTCCGTTGTGGGCCATGTTGGAACCATCCGCTCCGTCCTGACCAAGGAAGGCAAGCGCGCTCTGGTCCTCGGAGCCAGGACGCACTACTACGAAGGCAAGGGTGTCCGGTCCGTGGTCCATGGCGTGCGCACTGCCGCAGCCGCGGGCTGCAAGACGCTGGTCCTCACCAATGGCTGCGGTGGCCTCAACGAGGAATGGACCCCGGGCACGCCTGTTCTCATCAGCGACCACATCAACCTGACCGCCACCTCCCCGCTCGAGGGCGCCACGTTCGTGGACCTCACGGACCTCTACTCCTCACGCGTCCGGCAACTGGCCCGCGAGGTGGATCCCTCACTGCAGGAGGGTGTCTACGCCCAGTTCAGCGGCCCCCACTACGAGACGCCTGCCGAGGTCCAGTACGCCAAGCGCATCGGCGCTGACCTCGTGGGGATGTCCACGGCGTTGGAAGCCATCGCCGGACGCCATGCAGGCATGGAGGTCTTCGGCATCTCGCTGGTCACCAACCTTGCCGCGGGCATCAGCCCGGTTCCGCTGAGCCACGCCGAGGTCCTCGAAGCCGGCCAAGCGGCGGGCAAGCGTATTTCCACGCTGCTGGCGGAGATCATCGCGAAGCTCTAAGGCAGCGCTAGCCCTTTACCGGCCCCTGGGTCGGAATCGTTGGACCAACGCTGACCACTACCCCGTTGCTGGACACGCCTTCCACCGTGGCCGTGATGGTCACCTGACCTTGCACGGGGCCTCCCCGCACCAACCCATTGCTGACGGTGGCGATGACCGGGCGGCTTGACGCCCATGCAATGACCGGCTTCCCGGGTTTGCCGTCGCTGTACGTGACGGTGGCGGTCAGTTGGACGGTGGCGCCGGGCTCGAGTGCGTGCGGGCCAGCAGGACCCACGACGACGCGAATCACCGCATGCTCCACGGTCACCTTCGA
Source organism: Arthrobacter sp. StoSoilA2 (assembly GCF_019977195.1). Lineage (NCBI taxonomy): Bacteria > Bacillati > Actinomycetota > Actinomycetes > Micrococcales > Micrococcaceae > Arthrobacter > Arthrobacter sp. StoSoilA2. The sequence continues at coordinate 1,545,857 of NZ_AP024643.1, read as the reverse complement.
TTGCGCTTTCCATTCCTTGCCATCCGCGTCCACGTGCTTGGCTTCGATGAGCACTTGCCCTATGCCCTGCGCGGTCAGGAGTCCGGAGGCGGAGATTGTTGCGATCTTCGGGTTGCTGGTGGACCAGGTCACGTTGGACTCGGGTTTGGTGGACCCGTCCGTGTACGAGGCTACTGCGGTCATTTGGTGCGTCTGCCCTTGTTTGATCGTGAGTTCGGCGGGCTCAATCGCCAGGCCGGAGAGCTTGGCCGGCGGTGCCGGGTTGACGGTGATGCGTGCGGTGGCTTCGAACCCATCCTGCGACGCGGAGATGATGGCCGTGCCCGGCGCTGCGGCGGTGACCAGGCCGTCGCCGTCCACGGTCGCAATGCCAGGATCACGGGACGCCCAAATAGCTGTGACGTTGAGCCTTCCGAGTGACCCATCGCTGTACGTTCCCTCGGCGACGAGCGGTACCTTGCCTCCAGGATTTGTTTCAGCGTCACCCGGAGTGATGCGCAGGGCCGTGAGCGAGGCCGTTCCCGGCGGGGTGACCTTGAGCTCGAAGCGTCCGGAGACGCCGTCGAGCGTTGCTGTCAGGCCAGCGACACCCGGCGCGACCGCCGTCGCCTGGCCATCGGCAGTGGTTTCGGCCACCGCGAGGTTGTCCGAGGCCCACTCGACGCCATCCTGTAACGGGCGCCGCGTGCCGTCGCTGTAGGTCGCTTCCGCGGACAACTGAAGAATGGCCCCGGGTTGGAGGGAGCTCGCCGGAGCGCTCACCGCGATGGATTCCAGCACTGCTGGTTGCCTGTCAAGGAGCACGCGGACAGCCACCAGCCCGGCCGCCACGAGCACCGCGGCCACGATCACCACCACCCAGGTTCGCACCAGCCTTCGCCGGATCGTGGACATGCCTTCGCCCAACGCCCGGTCCAGATCGGCCGGGTGGGTCTGCGCATGAAGCGCGGCCTCGGACAACAACCGCTCCCGCAGCGCGTCCCTCACGGCCGGCCTTCTTCCAACGCCAGGCGGTTGGTTTTCTCTTCGGCGGCCGCCAAGGATTTGCCCACTTCCAGGGCGGGACGATCAGTCATCCCGGCAATCTCGCCAACGGTCAGGTTCGCGAAGACATGAAGCACGACGGCGACCCTCTCGTCGTACGGCAACCGCGCCAAGGGAGACTTGCCGGCCTTAGGCTTCTTCGTCTGGCCGGCACGACTCTGCAGCCAATGTTCGTGCTTCTTCAGCAGCTCCACGAAGACGCACAGCGTGTAGACGCGCAACTGGGGTGTCACCGGCCCCTTCCACGCATTGGTGGACTGGGACCACGCCGCCTCCAGCAAGCGGCGTGCAGTTTCCGGGTTGTCGCAGAGCAAGTGGGCACAGTACTCCATGTCTCCCCTCTGCCGTTCGAAGACGCTGCGGAGCTCGTCTTCGCGGTCTTTGAGGGCGGGCGCGAGTTTGATGCTGGGGGAAGCCCCCAGTTCGATTTCCCGGATGGCGGGCATGAGGACGGCAACGGCCAGGGTCAACAGGCCTGCCCCGATGGGGACGGCGGACAAAAGATCCGGAACCAGCCAGCCTGCCACGATCGCTGCCAACGCAAGGAGCGCGAGGACCAGCCGCAATGGAGTCAGGGAGGACCGCCAACGCCGCTTCGGTAACTCACACATGCTGCACCAGCTCACACCAGGCGGGGTCCGGCTCGCAGGGGTGGCCGGAATCGCTACCACATTTTACGTCCACCGATTGGACTTTTAGAAGGATTTTCCCGCTGGGGACTGCCGCATAAGCCAGGAAATGCGGGGCGTCAAGTCAAACGGACCCCGCGTAAACGCACAGTTAATTCTCAGAATAAGTCAGTTTTATTTCGACATATTTGATCGAGGCGCCGGGTTGTGGCACGCGCGCGCATTGGAGAATGTAAACGCTTGCACACATATGTCTGACAAGTGATTTAAGGCCGTGAAATGTTGTTTGATTTGACCCCTCACACGTGTTTAGCGTGGGAGTCGTTCCGGTAAGTCGACGTACTGGAACCACCGCGGCGAGAACCCCATAAGGGATCGCCGCACCTCGAAACGATGGCGTCCCTCGAAGACGCCTTCAGCGGATCGACGGACGCCGGAGTTGATAGCACTCCACGAAGTCCAACACTCCGCGAGAAGAGCAAGCATGAACACGCACTCAACCCCAACACGGCCGCGCCGCCGTCTGCGACAGGCAGCCGCCCTCGCAGCCGCAGCCAGCGTTGCCGGCAGCATCCTGCTGGTGACCCCGGCCGCGCAGGCCAACCTGCCGGCCGACCCGCCGTCGAACACCATGCCGGCACCCACGCCCGGCTTCCCACTGCCCTCCGTCCACACGCAGGAGGCGTACGACCCCGCCGCCGACTTCACGTCCAAATGGACCCGGGCAGACGCCAAGCAGATCATGGCACAGAGCAACACCAACGTTGCTCCGGGCCAGAACTCCATGAGCCCGGACGTCACCATGCCGGAAATCCCCAAGGACTTCCCCGCCATGAACGACGACGTCTGGGTGTGGGACACCTGGTCCCTGACAGACGAGAACGCGAACCAGATCAGCTACAAGGGCTGGGACGTCATCTTCTCCCTGGTAGCTGACCGGCACGCCGGCTACGGCTTCGACCAGCGCCACTGGAACGCCCGTATCGGGTACTTCTTCCGCAAGACCAACGCCGATCCGGCCAAGGACAAGTGGAACTACGGCGGACACCTGTTCCTGGACAACACGTCCATCGGCAACACCGAGTGGTCCGGCTCGACGCGCCTCATGCAGGGCAACAAGATCAACGTCTTCTACACTGCAACCACGTTCTACGACGTCGCTGAGCGCAACGCCGGTGGCGGCGGCATCGCTCCGGATGCTGTCATCGCCAAGGCCCTGGGCAACATCCACGCCAACCAGGACGGCGTGACCTTCGACGGCTTCGAGCACACCAAGCTGCTGGAGCCGGACGGAAAGATGTACCAGAACAAGGCCCAGAACCCGGGCTTCGCGTTCCGTGACCCGTACACCTTCGCGGACCCGGCGCACCCGGGCAAAACCTTCATGGTCTTCGAAGGCAACACCGGCGGCAACCGCGGCGACTACAAGTGCAAGCAGGAAGACCTCGGCTACCGTCCGGGCGATCCTCACGCCGAGACCGTGAACCAGGTCAACACCACCACCGGCGCCTGGTACCAGACCGCCAACGTGGGCCTGGCAGTTGCAGACAACAAGGACCTCACCAAGTGGAGCTTCCTGCCCCCGATCCTGTCCGCCAACTGCGTCAACGACCAGACTGAGCGTCCGCAGATCTACATCCAGAACGAAAACGGCAAGAACAAGTACTACCTGTTCACCATCAGCCATCAGTTCACCTACGCAGATGGCATGCGCGGCCCGGACGGCGTCTACGGCTTCGTGGGCAACGGCGTTCGCTCCGACTTCCAGCCGGTGAACAACAGCGGCCTGGCCCTGGGCTCCCCCACGGACCTGAACATGCCGGCCAACGCGCCGGAGGGTCCGGACCCGCGCCAGAACGGCCGTCAGTTCCAGGCTTACTCGCACTACGTACAGCCTGGCGGCCTCGTGCAGTCGTTCATCGACAACGTGGACGGCGTCCGCGGCGGCTCCCTGTCCCCCACCGTGAAGATGAACTTCCAGGGTGGCGTGACGCAGGTTGACCGCACCTTCGGCAAGAACGGCCTCGGCCCGTTCGGCTACCTGCCCACCAACCTCCGCGTTGGCGGCGAAGGCCTCTACAAGTAGGCCGCAACACCCCCGGCCTTTAGGCCACGGCGGGGGTGCGGGCTCCACAAGGGCCGGCACCCCTGCCACTCCCCAACCCCAGGATCTCTCCCCATGACTTACCCCAATCCCCGCCTGTCCCGCCGTCATCTGCTGGCCGCAAGTGCCGCCGTCGTGGTCGCCTTTTCCGCCGCTGCCTGCACTGCTCCAGCACCTGAAAGCCCGACGTCGGCCCCCGTCCCGGGCGGGCACCGGCCATCCGCTTCGGATCCATGGCGGCCGGCAGCCCACCTGACTGCTGAAAAGAACTGGCTCAACGATCCCAACGGCCTCGTCTACCACAATGGGACCTACCACGCCTTCTACCAGTACAACCCTCGGGGAAACTCGTGGGGCAACATGTCCTGGGGCCACTCCACCAGCACGGACCTGGTGCACTGGGAACAGCAGGCTGTTGCCATGGAGGCAAGCCCGCAGGAGGAAATCTTCTCCGGTTCGATCGTGATGGATAAGAACAACGCGTCCGGGCTGGGGTCCGCGCAGAACCCACCCATGGTGGCCCTCTACACCAGTGCATATGGAAAGAACGGCGCACTCCCCCAAGGTGCCCAGGCACAGTCCGTGGCCTTCAGCCTGGACAACGGAAGCACCTGGCAGAAGTACAAGGGCAACCCGGTCCTGAACCTCGCGCCTACCAACAACAACTTCCGCGACCCCAAGATCACCTGGTACGAGCCCGGCCGATACTGGGTGATGACCACAGTCGTGGCGGATGCGCAGGTAGTGAAGATGTTCAAATCCACGGATCTTCTCCACTGGGACTTCCTCAGTGATTTCTCCGGGGTCGGCGCCCAGGGCGGACTCTGGGAGGTGCCGGAACTTGTCCAGATGGACGTAGAAGGCTCCACTGCGAAGAAGTGGGTCATGCTGCTGAGCATCAACCCCGGCGGCATCGCGGGCGGCTCAGGCATGCAGTACTTCGTCGGCGAATTCGACGGCACCCGTTTTACGGCTGAAAACGCCGCGCCCGCCGATGCTCCGCTCACCGAATCCCAGTGGCTGGACCATGGCGCCGACTACTACGCGGCAAACTCCATCTCCGGAGCACCTGGCGGCAAGCCCGTGCTCCTTGGCTGGATGGGCAATTGGGATTACGCCCAACACGTTCCCACCACGCCGTGGCGCGGGTCCATGGCAATCCCCCGCGAACTCACCCTGGTACGGGGCGAAAAGCGCTTGGAGCTCCGCTCGGCGATCGCCACCCAGGCCCTTAACACCATGGCTGACAGTTCCGGTGGTGAGGTGAAGAGCAAAAACCTCACCGTCGGGCCGGAGGCGCAGGATCTTGGCGCCGATTTCTCCGCCCGTACGCAGCTCATTGACCTTGAAATGGACCTTACCTCCGCGCGGGAAGCAGGTATTCTCCTTCGTCGATCGGCTGATGGCAGCGCCAGCCTGCGTATCTCCTACAACAAGGAAAAGCGCACGGTAAAGGTCGACCGTTCGAAGGCCGGGACAAGCAATTTCTCGGAGAAATTCAGCCCCTATCACGAGGTTGCCCTTCCCTCCTCCGGCAGCGACAGCAAGGTCCACCTGCGTATCCTCCTGGATTCCTCGTCCGTGGAGGTCTTCGCCCAGGATGGTGCGGCAGTCATTTCGGACATCTTCTTCCCGGACTGGGACAACACAGGATCTTCTGTGTTCAGCATGGATGGGAACACCGACTTCACTGTCCAATCCCGCTCGCTCTAAAAGCAACGCGGGGTCAGATACGGCCCATTACGACGAGATTTATGGGCCGTATCTGACCCCGCGTTGCCTTTGACGTGGGCAATGAGGATAGTTTTGTCCCTATGACATCAAGCGATGCCGCCCTTAACCAGCTGCTCACCGACGCCCGCGAATGGGCTTCCCACGATCCGGACCCCACGACGTCGGCAGCTCTCCTTGAGCTCACCGACCTCGCCAGCGGCGGTGACGCAGGAGCAGTCCAGGAACTGGGCGACAGCTTCAATGGCACCCTGCAGTTTGGCACCGCCGGCCTTCGAGCTGCCCTCGGACCAGGTCCCAACCGGATGAACAGGGTGGTGGTCCGCCGGGCGGCGGCCGGCTTGGCTGCTTTCTTGACCGAAGTGGTAGCCGCAGCTGCGCCGGGTACCCGGCCGAGCGCCGTCGTCGGCTTTGACGCCCGCTACAACTCGGACATCTTCGCGCAAGAGACGGCCGCAATCTTTACGGCAGCAGGCATTGAAACCTTCCTGATGCCGGCAGCGCTTCCGACGCCGTTGCTCGCCTACGCGGTCAGGTCACTGGATTGCGACGGCGGTGTCATGGTCACAGCGAGCCACAACCCGCCGCAGGACAACGGTTACAAGGTCTATCTGGGACGCCATGCAGTATCTGAAAGCGGGCGCGGTTCCCAGATCGTGGCGCCGTACGATGCTCAGATTGCCGAAAAGATTGAGGCCGTGGGCGCGTTGGAGTCGATCACGCTGGCAGACGATGGCTGGACTGTCCTGCCCACCTCCATCACCGCTGACTACCAAGCCGCGATGGCAGGCTTGGTGGATGCAGAGCACTTCCCCGCCCGGGACCTGAAGATCGTCCTGACCCCCATGCATGGCGTGGGTGGTGAAACAGCCGTATCCGTGCTGAACGCAGCCGGCTTCGCAAATGTCACGCTCGTGGCGGAACAGGCCGAGCCGGACCCTGATTTCCCCACGGTCGCATTCCCCAACCCGGAAGAGCCCGGCGCCCTGGACCTGGCTCTTGCGGCTGCTGCGGACCTAGGTGCGGACATCGTCCTGGCCAACGATCCCGACGCCGACCGGGCGGCGGTCGCTGCGGTTGACCCCGCAACGGGAGCCTGGCGGATGTTGCGCGGGGACGAAGTGGGTGCGCTCCTGGGCGCCCATATCGTTGCGCGTATGGCCGCCGGTGCCGGCGAAGAACCCCGGGCAGGCGTCTTCGCCAACTCAATCGTGTCCTCGCGGCTGTTGTCACGCATTGCGGCTGCGGCGGGCTATGCCCATGAGGAAACGCTCACGGGCTTCAAGTGGATTTCGCGCGTCCCGGGGCTCACCTATGGGTACGAGGAAGCGCTGGGTTATTGCGTGGCACCGGATCTGGTCCGGGACAAGGACGGCATCTCGGCGGCGGTGCTGATCGCGGAATTGGCGGCAACCGCAAAGGCCGAGGGCAAGACGATCTTCGACACCCTGGATGAGCTGTACCTGGTGCACGGGCTTCATGCGAGTGACCAGTTGAGCATCCGCGTGGCGGACCTGGGTCTCCTGGACGCCATGATGAACCGACTACGCGTCAACCCGCCGGAAGCGTTTGGAGGCTCCGCCGTCGAGGTTTTCACCGATCTTGCCGAAGGCAGCGAATCCCTGCCGCCCACGGACGGGCTTTTGTATCTCACACGGGACCAGAGCCGCGTGATCATCCGGCCCAGCGGCACCGAACCAAAGCTCAAGTGTTACCTGGAGGTGATCCAGGCTGTGGAGTCGGCGGCAGAGCTTCCTGCTGCACGCCAAGCAGCGCGGACATCCCTGGACGATGTCCTTGGGGATGTCCGCGAGGCGTTGGGTTTGTAGCCGCCGGAGTCCGGCGTTTTAGAGTTCAACCTCGATGTAGCCATCCACAAGGCGGGTGGCAAAGGTTGCGAGCTTAAGGTTGGGGTCGGTGAAGCACTCACCGGTTTCGAGGTCGTAAACCTCTTTGTGCAGCGGCGACGCAATGGTCGGCCGGCTGCCGCGGGACCCGATAATGCCGCGGGCCATGACGTTGGCCAGGGTGGCCGGGTCCTGCTGTGCGACGGCGAAGACTTCGCCGGGTGCGATGCGGAACAACGCTACCTGGCGGCCCTCGATCAATGCCGCTTCGCCCCAGGCCACTTCGAGTTCATCCACTGCGCACACACGGTGCCATTCGCCAACGGCGGTAGTAGTCAGCTCGTCGGCACGGTCCAGAATTACGGTCATTTCAGCCCCTCTCACTGTGTCCGGGCGCTGGCAATTTCCACCTTCACTCCCCCGGACCGGGCCACGCTTGCGGCCACTCTTCAAAGCTAGGGCGCGGGTGTTTCATCGGGGGTCCGCATTTGTGTCCGGTGCGTAAAAGAGACCTCACACCTTGCGAAATGCGTTCGTGATGCAGAAGTTAAGATCACGAAACAAAGGGGAAACTGAAGCGAAACTGCCCGTCCCTAGGCTGGAAGCACAAGTTGCGGAGATCCGTCTGCAACATCTGCGAAAGGCCCACCAGTGACCGGACACACTTCAAGTACAGAGAACCCGCGCCGCATCGTTGTCGTCGGAGGCGGCCCTGCGGCCCACCGTTTCGCCGACGCAATGTACAACCGCGGTCTTGAAGGCTGGCAGGTTACGGTTCTGACGGAAGAGGCGCACCTCCCCTACGACCGCGTTGCCTTGAGCAAGGCGCTGACGGAAACCGACGTGGACCTCACCCTGGGCGATGCTGCCATGTGGGACCACGAGGCCCTGACGCTGAAGACCGGCGAGCGCGCAGTCAAGATTGATTCCGTTGCCAAGAGTGTCCTCACCGCGGCGGGCAACAAGTACGAATACGACCACCTGGTGGTTGCCTCTGGTTCCGATGCAGCCCGGCTCCCCATCCCTGGCTCCGAGCACACCCACGTCTACCGCACGCTCGAGGACGTTTGGGCGATTAACAAGGCCATTGCGGAGCTCCGCGAAAAACTGGGCCGCAAGGTTAACGCGGTCACCATCGGCGGTGGCTTGCTGGGCCTTGAATCCGCTGCAGGCACCGAGCAGCTGGGCGCCACGCCGATCGTCATCAACGGTGCGCCGTGGCTCATGAACACGCAGTTGGATGAAGGCGCCGGCCAGGCACTTGGCCGCCTGATCGAGGCGAAGGGCTTCGAAGTCCACGGCGGTGTCTTCCCGTCCGAGGTACTGACGGACGACGACGGCCAGGTCACCGGCGTCCTGATGGCAGATGGCCGCATTATTGATGCGGACCTCGTGATCGTGGCTATCGGTGTAAAGCCGCGCGATGATCTCTTCCGCGCAGCTGAGGGCGAAGAGCAGCTGTTTAGCCTGGGCCAGCGCGGCGGCGTGGTGATCAACGATTTCTGTGCCACCGAGGTGGACGGTATTTGGGCTATCGGTGAAGTGGCCAACTTCGAGGGCATGTGCCTGGGCCTCGTTGCTCCGGCAAACACCATGGCCGAGATCGTTGCGGACCGCCTGCACGGCGGCGAGGCAACCTTCCCGGGATTCGACACCGCCACCAAACTGAAGTTGTCCGGCGTGGATGTGGCGAGCTTCGGCGATGCCTTCGCCAAGACCGAGCACTCCCTCGAAATCGTCTACGCAGACCCCGCCCGTGGCGTTTACCAGAAGATCGTCACCACTGACGATGCCAAGACTCTCCTGGGCGGCATCTTCGTCGGCGATGCTTCGCCTTACATGAGCCTGCGTCCGCTGCTGGGACGTGAATTGCCTGCCGAGCCCGGCGCCTTCCTGAGCGCTGCCGGTGGCGGAGAGGCTCCGGAAACCGAGCTGCCTGACGATGCAATCCTCTGCTCCTGCAACAACGTGTCCGCCGGAACCATTCGCGACACCATCAATGGGTGCGGTGCCTGCGAAGGCAACGCACCGGTCCAGGAACTCGGTGAAGTCAAAGCCTGCACGCGTGCCGGCACCCAGTGTGGTTCCTGCGTCCCCATGCTGAAGAAGCTCCTCGAAGGCGAACTGAAGAAGTCCGGCATCGAGGTTTCCAAGGCCCTGTGCGAACACATCAGCCTGTCCCGCCAGGAGCTGTTCGACGCTATCCGTGTCCTGGAACTTACCTCCTTCGAAGACATCATGGCCAAGTACGGTACGGGTGCCGGTTGCGATATCTGCAAGCCGACCATCGCCTCCATCCTGGCCAGCCAGCACTCCGCCTACGTCCTGGACGCCGGCCGTGGTTCCCTGCAGGACACCAACGACCGCGCCTTGGCGAACATGCAGAAGGACGGCACCTACTCGGTGGTACCGCGTATTGCCGGTGGTGAAATCACCCCCAAGGGTCTCGGTGTCATCGCAGCGGTCGCGGAAAAGTACAACCTGTACACCAAGATCACCGGTGGCCAGCGCATCGATATGTTCGGCGCCCGCCTCGAGCAGCTGCCGGACATCTGGAAGGAACTGGTTGATGCCGGCTTCGAATCCGGCCAGGCCTACGGCAAGAGCCTGCGCACGGTGAAGTCCTGCGTTGGGTCCACGTGGTGCCGCTTCGGCGTCCAGGATTCCGTAGCCATGGCCATCGCCCTGGAACTGCGCTACCGGGGCCTGCGCAGCCCGCACAAGCTGAAGATGGGCGTGTCCGGTTGCGCCCGCGAATGCGCCGAGGCCCGCGGCAAGGACGTCGGCGTCATCGCCACGGCTGACGGCTGGAACCTGTACGTCGGCGGCAACGGTGGTGCTACCCCGGCACACGCACAGTTGCTTGCCAAGGACCTGGATGACGAAACACTGCTGAAGTACATCGACCGCTACCTCATGTACTACATCCGTACCGCCGACCGCCTGCAGCGCACGGCGCGTTGGCAGGAAGAGCTCGACGGCGGCATCAAGCACGTCGAGGAAGTAGTGGTACACGACTCGCTTGGCATCGCCGAGGAGCTTGAAGCGGCCATGGCCAAGCACATCGACACCTACGAGGACGAGTGGGCTGAGACCTTGAAGGATCCGGAGCGCCTCCGCCGTTTCCGTTCCTTCGTCAACGCCCCCAACCAGAAGGACGAGTCCATCTCCTTCGTTCCGGAGCGGGGCCAGATCCGCCCTGCGACGAACGAGGAAAAGGGCGGCGTGCTCATCGCCTCCACCATCCCGGTCCGCCGCGAAACTGTCGGCGCAGAACCCGTCGGCGCAGAACCCGTCGGCGCAGAGAAGTAGGGGAACCCATGCAGCTCACCATTGATCTCACAGGCCGCGACGTCCTCGTCACGGGATCCGAAATAGCCGCCCGCCAGGCCGTCCGCCGCTACGAGGCTGCCGGGGCCAACGTTTACCGCCTCAGCACCCCTGCCGGCGCACCCGGCGACGGACCTCTGCCCGAGCGTCCGTTCCTGGTAGCAGTGGTGGACGACGGCGACGCCGGTTGGGAGCCTTTGGTTGAACGCTGCGGCGGTGCCGGTATTCCGGTAGCTTTCGAGCCGGCACCAGGCATCGAGGGGCATGTGACCCTGGTGGGCGGTGGTCCGGGCGCCCTGGATCTCCTCACGGTTGGTGCGGTGGACGCCCTCCGCGATGCCGACGTCGTGTTTTACGATCGCCTGGCCCCGTATCAGGAGCTGGCCGACCTGACGTCCGGCGAGTTGGTGGACGTTGGAAAGCAGCCCGGGCACCACAAGGTCACGCAGCGTGACATCGAGAAACTCATGGTGGAAGCTGCGCTCCTGGGCAAGAACGTGGTCCGGCTTAAGGGCGGCGATCCATACGTCTTTGGCCGCGGCGGCGAAGAAGTGGCAGCCTGCGTTGCCGCTGGCGTTCCCGTCCGCGTGATCTCCGGTGTCACCAGCGCTATCTCTGTTCCGGCTGCAGCGGGAATTCCGGTAACGCACCGCGAGGTAAGCCACATGTTCACCGTGGTTTCCGGACACGCCCCGCTGACGGAGAAGGAACACACGCACCTGGCAGGACTCGGCGGCACGATCGTTGTCCTCATGGGCATCGGAACCCTCCCGCAGCTTGCCGCCGGTTTGCGCCGGGCGGGCATGGAGGCTGACATGCCGATGGCCGTAGTGGAGCGTGGCTACCGCCCGGGCCAACGCACCACCATCGCCGATCTGGGTACGATCGAAACGGCAGCCACTGGTTGCAGCAACCCGGCCGTGCTGGTCATAGGCGAGGTGGTCCGGGTGGCTGAAGCCAACCGTAATCATGCCGAAGCATCCGCTGAACTGAGCCGACTCGCGGCTTCGCTCCTTGAAGCCTGAAAGTAAATCAATGACTGTTGCACGTGCCCTTGAAATCCAAGACGTCACAACCGCCACGGACGTTTCAGAAGCTACCGAAGCGCCGCTGGACGGGTTCCGCATCGGCGTTACCTCGCATCGCCGTTCCAGGGACCTCATCGAGGCCCTGGAACGGCGGGGTGCGAGCGTGCTCCATGCCCCGGCCTTGAAGATCGCGCCCGTGCAGGAGGACATGGTCCTCATCGAGGACACCCGCACCATCATCGCCGCCAAGCCGGATATCTGCATCGCCACCACGGCCTACGGCATGCGCCGCTGGTGCGAGGCGGCGGACTCCTTCGGCATCGGCGAGCAACTCCTGGAAACACTCTCGGCCTGCCGCATGTTCGTTCGGGGACCCAAAGCGCGCGGTGCCGTCCGCGCGGCCGGCCTTGCCGACGTCGGAATCAGCAGTGACGAAACCACAGCGACACTTGTGGACATGCTCCTGGCGGAGGGTGTCCGGGGCAAGACGGTGGCTGTTCAGCTGCACGGGTACACCGATGTACGCCAGCTGGAGCGCCTCCGGATGTCCGGCGCCACGGTCCTGACGGTGACGCCATACCGGTGGGTCAAGCCCGACGGCGAGGACAAACTCCCGCGCCTGATCGAGGCCGTGTGCAATGGCAACCTTGACGTCCTGACCTTCACCAGCGCCCCAGCAGTGGACGCGATGTGGAGCACGGCGCATGAGATGGGCCTGTACCGGCAGCTCATTGAAGCACTCAAAGGGCCCGTCACGGTTGCCGCCGTCGGGCCTGTCACGGCACAGCCACTGCTCGACGCCGGCCTGACGCCACTCATTCCCGACCGTTACCGCATGGGCGCACTCATTCGCCTGGTGACGGAGCACCTGTCCTTGAACCACGTGCGCCGCCTGGAAACCAAGAGCGCCACCATCGAACTCCGCGGACGCTGCCTGCGGATCAACGGCGAAGTAGTGGAACTCGCTCCAGCGCCCCTGCTCTTGCTCCGGGCCCTGCTGGGCGCCGGTGGTGCGGTGCTGTCCCGTGAATCGCTCTCGGACCTCCTGGACCTCCGCGGTTCCGTGCACGCCCTGGACATGACAGTCAGCCGGCTGCGCTCCTCGCTTCCTGACGGCAAGCTCATAGAAACGGTCGTGAAGCGCGGGTACCGGCTGCGGGCTTAGGTTCCCTGGGTTCGCTAGCCCGGGGCAAGCCCGCCCGCAGACCCTCGCTCAAGAAGGCACCGCAACGTCCAGGACGTTGCGGTGCCTTTCGCTTTTAAGGGCGTGCCCGTTGTCCTTGACAGTTGCAAAACGTTTTAGGTAATGTGATCCAAACAACATTCAAAACGTTTTGCAAAGGGCTGTCGATGACGACGAAGGTAGGAATCCGCGAAGTGGCGAAGGCTGCCGGCGTTTCAATCACCACTGTTTCCCATGCACTCAACGACGCCACCAGCGATCGCGTGAACCGCAAAACGCAAGAACACGTCCGGGCGGTGGCCAAGGATCTGGGCTACGCCCCCAATCGCCTGGCCAGCGGACTGCGGAACCAGCGTTCGCAGATCATTGGCCTCGTCAGTGATCAAATCACCACCACGCCCTTTGCCGGGGCCATGATCCGTGGCGCCCAGGAAACCGCGTATCAGCGGGGCTACCTGCTGATGGTGCTCAATTCGGGGCTTGACAACGATCTTGAGAAACACGAAATCCAAACCCTCCAGCAACACCAGGTGGACGGGATCGTTTACGCCCGGATGTACCATCAGGGCGTCACCGTTCCCGAGGAGCTTTACGAAGTCCCCACGGTCCTGCTGGACGCGGCCTCCGCTGACAGTTCAATCTCCTCAGTGGTCCCGGATGAAATCGCCGCCGCGGAAAGCGCGGTGGAAATCCTGGCTGCTGCAGGGCATACAAGGATCGGGATGATCAACAATATTGACGACATCCCGGCCACGCACGGACGGCTGGAGGGCTACCGAAACGCCCTCCTTCGCAACGGGCTGCCGGAAGATCCACGGCTCGTCGCCTCCGCGGTCTCGGACACTGTCGGCGGCAGGCAGGCAGCGGCACAACTGCTGTCTTTACCTGATCGGCCCACTGCCCTGTTCTGCTTCAACGACCGCATGGCCATGGGCGCCTACCAATCAGCTTCGGCAGCAGGCCTTCGCATCCCGGAAGACCTCTCAGTGGTGGGAATGGACAACCTCGAACTCATCGCAGATGCGCTGTGGCCAGGGCTGACCACTGTTGCCCTTCCGCATTACGAGATGGGGTGCTGGGCCGTTACGCGGCTCCTGGACGACATTGAAAAACCCGGCACGCCGCCGGGGCAGAAAAAACTCATCTGCCCCGTCATCGAACGGGGTTCGGTGGCACCGCCACGCTGACATAAACCACCAACCCACACGAAACACCACGTCACAACACCGGAAGTCCGCAAGAAGAGGGGCGCAGCCGTTGCAGCGGCTGCGCCCCGAAGGACCCGGGCCAATCATCCACACCCAAAATCAGCAGAAAGATTGACAATCATGAACAAACGATTCACGCGGATCCTGGCAACCAGCATAGCTGCGGCGGCCCTCGTCGGCAGCCTGGGCGCCTGCAGCAAGGGCAGTTCCTCGTCCTCAAGCGACGGCCCCAAAGAGATCACCATGTGGACCCACGCCGCCGGAAACCCGGAGGAACTGGCGGCGACCCAGGCGATCGTTGACTCCTATAACAAAAGCAGTGGCGCGAAGGCGCAGATCAAGGTGCAGGCCTTCCCGCAGGAGTCCTACAACGACTCCGTCGTAGGGGCGGCGTCAGCCGGGAAACTTCCCTGCATCGTGGACATTGACGGGCCCAACGTTCCCAACTGGGCATGGGCCAAGTACCTGGCGCCGCTGAAGCTGTCCGCGGACCTTTCCAAGAACCTCCCCAGCACTGTTGCCAAGTGGCAGGGCGAGACCTATGCGGTTGGGTACGGCGACGTCGCTTTGTCCATGTTTGCCCGCAAATCCGATCTCGCAGCGGCGGGCGTCCGCGTCGCCACCATTGAGAAGCCATGGACGAAGGACGAGTTCCAGGACGCGTTGACCAAACTCAAGGCACTGGGTAAATGGGATTACCCACTGGACATGGGTACTGCCGGAACCGGCGAATGGCTGCCCTATGCGTACTCGCCGTTCCTGCAGTCCTTCGGCGGAGACCTGATCAACCGCGAGGACTACCAGTCGGCCGACGGAGCCCTGAATGGCGATAAGGCCGTCGAATGGGCCAAGTGGTTCCGCGGGCTGGCGGATCAGGGCTTCATGGCGACGAAGAGCGGGAAAGATTCCACCCAGGACTTCCTGAACAACAAGAGCGGCCTCCTCTACACCGGTTCCTGGGCCGGGGACAAGGCCCGGGCTGCCCTGGGAGATGAGCTGGTGGTCATGCCCAGCGTGGATCTGGGCAACGGTCCCAAGATCGGCGGAGCTTCCTGGCAGTGGGGCGTCACCAGCGGCTGCAACAACATGGATGCCGCGATGGACTATCTGTCCTATTCCTTGAAGCCTGAAAACGTGGCGTCCGTCATCAAGGCAACTGGAGGCATCCCGGCCACCAATGAAGCCGCGGCCCTGATTCCCGCATTCGCCGAGGGCGGTGCCAACCGTATCTTCATGGAGTTCTCGCGTCACTACGCGGTGTTGCGGCCCGAAACCCCGGCTTACCCGTTCATCGCCACCGAATATGGCAAGGCTGTCCAGGACATCCTTGCCGGCGCGGACCCCAAGACGGCCCTGGACAAGGCGGTCAAGGCGATTGACGCCAACATCAAGTCCAACGGCGGCTACAAGAACTAGCCGACGGCAGCCGGACGGGCGACGGCGGCACTCACCCTGCCGCCGTCGTCGGACCTCCCGGCCCCCGACTGTCTACGGAGAACCCCATGACAACCACCCAAATTCCCCCAAGTCCTGGCCGCCGCGTGGCGGCCCCCGCCCCGGCGGCACCGCCCAGCAAACCCCACCGCCGGCCGCGCTACCTGCGCGAGCAGCTGAGCGGGTGGGCAATGATTGCGCCCGCCGCAGCCCTGCTTCTGCTCTTTGTGTTCCTCCCCGCGATCCTGGGCTTCGGCCTGGCCTTCACCAATGCCCGCCTTGTGTCACCGCGACCCGTTGAGTTTGTGGGTGCGGACAATTTCGTCCGCCTCTTCACGGATCCCACGTTCTGGCGCGCACTGCTGAATGTCAGCTACTTCGCGGTTGTAGTGGTGCCCGTCCAGTCCGGCCTTGCCCTGGCGATGGCGCTCCTGATCAACAAGAAGTTCCGTGGGGTGAACTTCTTCCGCACCCTGTACTTCCTTCCGGTGGTGACGTCCATGGTGGTGGTGTCCCTGCTGTGGCTGTTCATGTACCGCAAGGACGGGCTGATCAATGAGTTCCTGTCCGCGGCCAGCTTCGGCCTGATTGACGGCCCGGACTGGCTCAACGATCCAGCCACATCCATGCCTGCCATCATCATCCTGTCCATCTGGCAGGCCGCCGGCTTCCACATGATCATCTGGCTTGCCGGCCTGCAGAGCATCTCCGGGGAACTGTATGAGGCAGCCCAGCTTGACGGGGCAAGCCGCTGGCACCAGTTCCGTTACGTGACCTGGCCGGGCCTCAGGCATACCCGAACCCTGATCCTGGTGACCATCACCATCCAGGCGCTCGGGCTCTTCGACCAAGTCAGCGTCATGACCCAGGGCGGGCCGCTCGATTCCACCACCACCATCATTTTCGAGGCGGTGCGCTCCGGCTTCAAGCAGCAGGAAACATCCTATGCATCGGCCATCTCCCTCGTATTCTTCGTCCTGGTGCTGCTGATCTCCGCAGTGCAGCGCTACCTGACCCGAGAGAAGGACTGACATGAAAGAGACACTCACATCCAAGAGTCTCAGCAGTGCAGGGACCATGCTGGTGCGGATCCTGTTCGCCGTCGTCGCCGCATTCCCCCTCGTGTTCATGCTGGTGTCTTCACTCAAGCCGGACCAGCAGATCTTCGGGGACATGTCCTCGGTGGCAGCCTTCCTTCCCATCGGCAATATCTCGTTCGACAACTACGCTGCTGTATTTGACCGAGTGCCTGCCGCCCGCTTCCTGATCAACTCCACCGGCGTTTCTGCTGTGACAGTGGTGTTGGGGATCTTCATCAACAGCCTCTGCGCCTTCGCCCTGTCCCGGATGGAGGTCCGCGGCAAGCGCATAGTGTTCACCGCGATCCTGGCCACGCTGATCGTCCCCTTCCAGACGCTGGCGCTGCCGCTGGTGTGGTGGGTGAACCAGTTGCCGTTCTTTGAGCTCAACGGGTTCAGCCTCGAGATCTCCAAGGGCTGGCTGGACACCTACCAGGTCCAGATCATCCCGTTCATCGCCAATGCGTTCTCCATCTACCTGTACCACCAGTACTTTGAGTCGATCCCGAAGGAACTGGATGAGGCTGCGAGGATTGACGGCGCTGGCTGGTTCAGAATCTACCGCCTGGTGGTGATGCCCCTGGCAGGCCCAGCGACAGCCACGGTGGCGATCCTGACGTTCCTACCCGCCTGGAACTCCTACCTTTGGCCGCTCATGGTGGTCCAGTCCGAGGAGCTCCGGCCCGTCATGATCGGCATCCAATACTTCTTCCAGCTCAACGTCTCCTGGGGCGAAGTCATGGCTTATGCCTCCCTCATTACCGTCCCGGTGGTGGTGCTGTTCATCGCGTTCCAGCGCTCCTTCATCAACAGCATCGCCTCCAGCGGCGTCAAGGGCTGACCATCTTGTCCCTCATGCGAAAGGGAAATACTCCTATGCACACAACCGCCGACCTCGACTGCCGGTACCGGCCCCAGTGGCACTACTCCGCGCAGCGCAACTGGCTCAACGACCCCAACGGACTTCTCTACTCCAAGGGCGTCTACCACCTGTTCTACCAGCACAACCCGGACGGCGATACGTGGGGCAACATGTCCTGGGGCCACGCCACCTCGGTGGACCTGCTGCGTTGGGATGAGCAGCCAGTTGCCATCCCCTGCGATGACGATGAAGCCATCTACTCCGGCTCCGCTGTGGTGGATATCCATAACACGAGCGGTCTCGGCACCGCAGACAACCCGCCCCTCGTGGCGATCTATACGAGCGCCTACACCTCCGGCTCGCCCATGGCCGGCCTCCAGGCGCAGTCCCTTGCCTACAGCACGGATGACGGCGCCACCTGGACGAAGTACTCGGGAAACCCTGTGCTGGACAGGGCCTCCCCGGACTTCCGTGATCCGAAAGTCTTTTGGTACGACGGCGACGCCGGCAGTTACTGGGTCATGGTCGCCGTCGAGGCAGCCCGTCGTGAAGTCGTGCTCTACAGCTCACCGGACCTGCTGTCCTGGGAATACCTCAGCACCTTCGGCCCGGCGAACGCCACAGAAGGCGTGTGGGAATGTCCGGACCTGTTTGAACTTCCAGTGGACGGCGACGCCTCCAACACCCGGTGGGTTCTGGTGGTAAACCTCAGCCCGGGCGGTATCGCCGGCGGCTCCGGCGGCCAGTACTTCCTCGGAACGTTCGACGGCGTGACCTTCCATTCCGAAACAACCGTCACCGAAGGCCTCCAGGCTGACGACACCCGGATGGCCGAGTACGGCTGGCTCGACTGGGGCCGGGACTACTACGCCGCCGTGTCCTTCAGCAACGTACCCGGCGGACGCCGGCTCATGATCGGCTGGATGAACAATTGGCAGTACGCCGCTGAGACACCCTCAGACGGCTGGCGCAGCGCCATGTCGCTCGTTCGCGAAGTGAAGCTGGTTTCCCGAGGCGGGCGTCCCGTGTTGTTACAGGAGGCAATTGACCCTTTCGAAGACCATGCGACGGAGAATTTGGCACTGGGCCGGCAACGGCTGGAACCCGGCCTGACGTGGCTTCCCGAAGAGGTATCCGGGGACGTGCTAAGGATCGATGCCGAGTTCGAGCCCGGGCAGGCCGGAAGGGTCGGCATCGTGCTGCGGGCCGACCCCCGGCAAGGGGTCGCACCGGGCGGCTTTTCCGCAGGTATGGAGTGCACAGTACTGGCCTACGACCCGGCGACGGGGGAACTCAGCCTGGACCGCACCGAATCCGGCAACGTCGGATTCCACGAGGCATTTCCTTCAGTGGATCGCGTTGCTGTACCTCTGGAAGATGGCCGGATACGGCTTCGCATCTTTGTGGACCGCTGTTCCGTCGAGGTCTTCGCCCAGGATGGCAGGGCGACCATCACCGACCAAATCTTTCCGGCGGACTCCAGTACGGCCCTTGCCCTCCTTGCAGAAGGCGAGGGCGCCAACCTGGTGAGCTTCGCCGTCGTGCAGTAACGGCAGCACCAACTACACGCGGGGTGCGGAAAGCCGGGCCACCTGGGCGGGTTGGAGGGGTCGTGTCGCGTGGCCTTGAAGGAGGAAGAACAGTCGGGCTGTTTCTTCTACTTCCTCAACAGCGTCCACCGCTTGTGGCAGGGAGGGCGCGGAAACGATCGGTCCGTGGTTGGCCAGCAGCAGGGCACGGCTCGATGCCGCAGCTTTTTGGGCCGTCACGCCCAAGCCCTCGTCGCCCGGCGCGAAATACGGCAACCGGACCAGCCGTCCAACCCTCATGACAAAGTAGGCCGTCAAAGGTGGCAGAACGTCTTCGTCATCCAGGTCCGCCAGGCACGAAAGGGCGGTGGCGTAGGTGGAATGCAGATGGACGGCGGCATGGTCCTGCGGCCTTGCCTTGTACATCGCCAGGTGAAGAAAGGCCTCTTTGGAGGGGCGGCCCCCGGACAGGTGTTCTCCGGCGCCGGAGACCATGGCCAGATCTTCGGTCCTGAGTTCGCCCAGGGAGGCGTTGGTGGGGGTGACCAGCATTCCGCCGTCCACCCGTAGGCTAAGGTTTCCGGATGTTCCCCGGGTCAGCCCCCTTTGGTGGAGGGACCTGGCCAACCGGACGAGCTCCTGGCGGCTGTCCATGCCGGTCATCGACCATGGTCCCATGCATCAAGGAAGAGCCGCGGGTCTCCGAGGTTTCCGGATTTGAGCAGGATGGACAGCCCTGGGTCGGTTTCGGTTTTCAGCCATGGCACGCCGGGTGAAACTTCCTTGCCGACGCGGGCTGTCGTAATGCCGAGCCTGCGGACCACGGCGCCGGAGGTTTCTCCGCCGGCGATTATGAGTTGCCGGCAGCCCATGCCGACGAGTCCTTCGGCGATCGCGGACAGGGCGTCTTCGGCTATTTCGGCGGCCCTGGACTTGCCAAGATGCCTTTGGGCACTCAAGACTTCCTCTGGAGAAGTAGTGGAATGGATCAGGATGGGGCCGCCCGGCAGATTTTCCCGGGCGAACATCAGCGCTTCGGCCACTACGTCCCGTCCTTCGGCGATGGCGACAGGATCCACCTGGAAGCAGGGGTGCACCTGGCGGAACACTTGGATTTGGGCGTTCGTCATCTCCGAGCAACTGCCCGCGACCACTGCGGCCGGACCGGTCGGACGGCTGGCATTCCCCAAGTCCGGTGTGACACGGTGCCCACGTGCCGCCGCCAAGCCTCCCACCAGACCCGATCCGCCAGTGACGAGCGGGTGATCCAGGAGTGCAGTCCCGAGCACCGCGAGGTGGTGGTCGCTGAGTGTGTCCACGACCACGTACCCGGCACCTTGACTGCCCAGGGTTTCGAGTTCCGCTCCAACCGCGGATGCTCCTGCTTCTATAACGCCATAGCCGACGTGACCCACCGGGTTGTTGGTTTGGGCCTGGAGAAGTCGTGGCACGTTCGAATCGGTCATCGGGGTCAGCGGGTGGTGACGCATGGATGATTCCTGCAGGAGGTCCGTACCGGCGAACAGAACGCCGTTGTATACGGTCCGTCGTAATGCAGGAGTTCCTGGAGCAACGACTGTGACCATGCCGGCCGGGACTAACTCTTCGCGTAGGGCATCTGCCACTGGGCCGATGTTGCCTTCCGGAGTTGAGTCGAACGTGGAGCAGTACTTGAAGTAGAGCTGCTGCACGCCGAGGGATTTCAGGGCACGCGCCGCGGCCAGAGACTGTTCTACGGCCGCGGCGGCCGGGACGCTGCGGGTCTTCAGTGAAATGACGATGCAGTCAACATCGTGCAGCTTCGTTGATGGATCAGGCGTGCCGAAGGACTGCACTACCCGCATTCCGGCGCTGGCAAGGGTGCCGGCCACGTCCGAGGCTCCTGTGAAGTCATCGGCGATAACGCCCAGCCAAGGGGCATTGGCCTGCGTTGGTATGTCAGACATGCTTCGGATCTTTCTCGGTTACCGGCGCTGTTGATGAGTCGTGGGAAGGAAAAAGAGAGCTGAGCTGGCTCATTCCAGAATCCGGCGAAGCCAGCACAAGAGGTCCTCCCAGCTCTCCCTGGGTGTGGTCAACGACGCGGGCCATCGACGCTTGGGCGAGAACGATCACATCGCAGTCCGCTGCCAGTTCCGAGAACGCGGCGAGCACCAAGCTGTCATGCAGCTGACGGTCACCTGCTCGCAGAGCCTGGAAAGCGCCGTCGACTATTCTGGCGGTGATGTCGGGCTTTTTGTTCCGCCTTTCGGCGGAGTCCCGGACAAGGCGGGTGGTTGGTCCGAGGGTTGCGGACAGGGTCGCGAGCACTCCGATCCTGTCACCCGATTCGACGGCGACCCCGGCCATGGGAGCGTCGATACGCAGGACGGGGATGGAGACAAAGTCCTTGGCGGCGATTGCGGCCTCGCCGATGGAGGAGCAACTCACCAACAATGCCTGGGCACCTGATTCCTCGGCGTAGCGCGCATAGTTGACCAGCCGTCGTCGAACATGCCCTGGCGTTGTTCCCATGGCAATGGTGTCCTGGAGCAGGGATTCGTCCACGTAGTGCAGGACACGAAGGCCCGGGACTAACTCGGAGGCCAGGGTTTCCATGTCCTTCACCAATCCGGGGACGGTGTGCAACAATGCAAGTACCGGGGGGTTAGTCATGCAAATGAGCGTATGGCACAAAAAGCCAATGATTATAGGCGCATCAGACAACCCATTCTTTCTGAAAACGAAAGAAGTGGTCCCCTTTAGTGAGGAAAGCTAGGACCCCAACCTCGCGGCCAGCCCCTGGCGCAGATGGTCAATGGCCGCAGTGATCCGGCGGGGTGTTTTGGCCGTGGCAGGGTAAAGGGCAAAAATATCGGCGCTTGGGGTCGGGACGTCCGGGAGGACCTGCTGGAGTACTCCCTGACGGATCAGCGGGTTGACGTGCCAGGTAGAGCGCATAATCAAGCCGAGGCCCTGGATGCACCAGTCGGTCACTACGTCTCCGTCGTCGCTGATCATGCTGCCTCTGACATCGACGTAATCCTGCCCCTGTCCGCCAAAGCGCCACAGCGAATAGTCGGCGTTGTTTTCCCGCAGGACGATGCAGTTGTGGCGCTCCAGATCCCTGATGGTCCGCAGCGGAGGGGCACCTTTCATGTAGCCCGGCGCGGCGCACACAATCCTCCGGTTCGGCGCGAGGAGTTTTCCCTTGAGCCTGGAGTCCGACAATCCTCCAACGCGGACCGCGATGTCGAAATTCGTGCCGGCTATGTTCAAAGGCAGCGGCGAAAGCTCCAGGTCTATCTGAATCAGGGGGTGCTGCCGGACGAACTCCCCCAGCAGCGGCGCAATGTGCTTGCGTCCAATGCCCAGGCTCGAGTGCACACGGAGGCGCCCCTTGAGCTCACCATGCTGCACGGACAGCGCGTCTTCGAGATCTGTTTTCTGCTGCAGGATGGCCACGGCACCTGTCGCATAACGTTGTCCCTCTTCGGTGAGGGTCAGTCGGCGGGTGCTGCGCCGGACCAGCGCTACCCCAAGCCGTGACTCCAGCGCAGCAAGCCGTTTGCTGACGGCTGACACCGACTTTCCCCAGTTCCTGGCTGCTTCCGTGAGGCTCTGGGAACGGGAGATTTGTTCAAAAAACTCCAAATCATCGATCGATGTAAGGTCCATCTCTTGCTTCTTTCGTTTTTGGAAACAATGCATTGTCTCACAGCCCCCTAATCGGCCTCTTTTTGTGTCGTACGCTCGAGTGACTGGAAGCACAGCCGACGGTGGAGCTCTTCAACTGAAACCCGAAACCGGAAAAACGGCGCGCAATAAGGGAAAGCAAGGTAAAGCATGACTGCACTCGAAACGGACGTCGTCATCGTCGGTGTCGGCTCCGTAGGAAGCATGGCAAGTTGGCAGCTCGCCTCCCGCGGTCAGCGGGTCATCGGAATTGACAGGTTTTCAATCCCGGGCCCCTTCTCCGCCTATGCCGGGGAATCCCGTATCTTCCGCAAGGTTTACGCAGAAGGCGGGCACTACACCCCTCTCCTGCAGAGGTCACAGGACCTTTGGCGTGAACTGGAGAAAGCCACCGGTACCGAGCTACTCACCACCACCGGCGCTGTCACGATTTACGACGACCACAACCCGCGGCTGGCATCCCTCCTTGCAGCGGGGAAAGACAACGGCCTTGACTACCAGCTTCTCCGGGGCGAAGAAGCAAGGGCAAAGTATCCCGAACACGTGATTAGGGACACTGACGTCACGATTCTTGATCCGGAGGGCGGTTACCTGAAGTCGGAGAAGGCCGTGACGGTGGCCCTGGCAGAGGCCGCCCGCCTTGGCGCCCGGTTCCTCGGAAACCGGAAAGCACAGAGCGTTGAGAAGCATGGTGACCGATACCTCGTGCGGACAGACCAGGAAGAAATCATTGCCTCCCGGGTGATCATCTCCCAAGGCAACGGTGCGGGAGCACTCTGCAAAGAACTCGGCGTCCACCTTTCCGTCCTGCCGCAGATCCTTACCTGGTTCCCCGCTGCGGACCCGGCAACATTCTGCAGGGAAGACATGCCGGTCTTCCTCAGGAGGGCCGAGGAAGACGGCAGGCCGGACAAAGCCCAGTTCTACGGATTCCCGAGTGCTGACGGCTGGACGGTGAAAGTCGTCGCGAGCATATTCCTGGATGAGGTTGAGTCCATGGAGAAGCCTCCTACCTGGGATCCCAGGCATTTGAACACCATCCGGGCGTGGGTCCGGGAGTTCATTCCCGGACTGGTTCCGGAACCCCTTCGGGTTGCCGTGTGCGCGGATGGTCACTTACCTGACGCGACCGGGCTGCTGGGGCTGGTTCCCGGAATGGAAGGCGTGGTGGCCGCCGCAGGCTTCTCCGGCCACGGCTTCAAGATGGCCTCCGCGCTGGGAGCCGTTGCCGCAGACCTCGTGCTGGACGGAACAACGGCCACCGACGTCAGTTTCATGAACCCCGCGAGGTTCCTCGGACCAGACGCACGGCTCTCCTCACTGGCTCTGGGTTGAGCCTAAGCATCCCCTCCTCTACCCCCAAAAAAATACAAGATCCTTAAGAACGGACGAATCATGGCAGACACGAACTTTCGGCCGAAGTACATCTCCTACGATGTCTACGGAACGCTGATCAATTTCAACATTTACCCCACCACCCAGCGCTTGCTCGCCGATCGCATCCCCGAAGAACAGTGGCTTGCCTTCAAGAAGGTATTCCGCGCGTACCGGTTCGACGAGGTCAATGGCGACTACAAGCCCTACGTCGAGATCCTTCAGAGTGCCTTTGACCGCGCGTGCAAGCGGTTTGGCATTGGACCGACCCCTGGTGCCGGCGCAGAGCTTGCTGAAGCGGTACGCAGCTCCGTCGCCCACGAGGATGTGCCGGCTGCGCTGAAGCTCCAAGGCGACAACTACAAGCTCGTGGCCCTGTCCAACGCCGACGACAGTTTCCTGGACATCAGCATTCCCAAGCTCGGTGCAGAGTGGCACGCTGTGTTTACCGCTGAGCAGGCCCGGGCCTACAAACCGCGTCTTCAAGCGTTCGAGTACATGCTCGATACCCTGGATGCCAGGCCGGAGGACTTCCTGCACGTCTCCTCGCATCCCCTGTATGACCACATCCCGATGTACAACCTGGGCTTCCGGGACCTTGTCATGCTGGACCGTGGTGCTGAACCCTTCGCCGACGGGTACAACATCGCCACTGTGAAGTCCCTGGACGAGCTCAACAGGCACCTCGGTCTATAGATATTCGCAAAAACCGCCGGAGGGGAACGACGCATTAAGCGGCGCTCCCCTGCGGCGGTCTTGGAAAGCCGGCTAGTTCTTGTGCACCAGGTAGATGGCGCCGGTGGTCACGTCCCCTTCCAGGGCCTCCAGCGTACGTCCACGGGTTTCCGGGACCTGGGTGTAGATGAATACCAGAGCGAGAATGCCCACAACACCAAACAGGAAGAACGTTCCCGTGATCCCCATCCCGGCAACGAGTGTGGGGAAGAAGAGACCCAGCAGGGCGTTTGCGATCCAGAGGCAGAAGACGGACAGGCCGATGGCGAAGCCGCGGACGTGCAACGGGAAGATCTCGGACAGCATCACCCAGACCGCAATGTTCAGGAACGTCTGCATCGATCCCACGAACGCCACCACCAGGAAAAGGATCACGAACGGCCTGGCTGCATTGCCCACGGGGAGGACGATCGACGCGATGCCGATAAGGAAGTGGCAGACCGTGGTCAAGGTGAAACCAAGGAGCAGCGTGGTGCGGCGGTTAACGCGCTGCATCAGCGTCAGTGCAATGACACCGCCGACGACGGCGATCACACCGGGCGCGATGTTGGCGATGAGGGCGGCGTTGGAGTCGAATCCGGCCTCAACGAGTACGGATTGGCCGTAGTACATGATCGAGTTGATGCCCGTCAGCTGTTGGGCCACACCCAACCCGATGCCCACAAGAATGATGCGCAGGATCCACTTGTCCTTCAGTGCACCCCAAGAGGTAGCCCTCGATGCCCTTTCTTCCTCCGCGAGGTGCTTTACGTCTGCCATTTCTGCCTCGGCGCGATCGTCCGAACGAATGGTCTTCAGCACCGCCAAGGCCTCCGGGTTTCTGCCCTTTGAGATCAGCCAGCGAGGAGATTCCGGCATCCGCAGCATGCCAAAGAACAGTGCGATGGCGGGAAGGGCGGCAACAGCGAGCATGATCCGCCAGACCCCTTCAACTTCGCCCCAGACATTGCCGATGATGGCGTTGACAACGAACGCAGCCAGCTGGCCGATGACGATCATGAGTTCGTTCCGCCCGGCCAGGGAACCACGGATTTCGTAGGGCGCCAGCTCGGCAAGGAAGACGGGCACCACAGTGGAAGCACCGCCTACGGCCAGGCCGAGGATGATGCGCCCAATGACCATTACCTCGAAGCTCGGCGCCGAGACACAGGCCAAGGTACCAATGAGGAACAGCACGGCCAGGAGGATGATCGTCTTCCTGCGGCCCCAGCTATCGGAGAGGCGGCCACCTCCGACTGCTCCGGCAGCTGCGCCAAACAACAGCGAACTGGTGACGATCCCTTCCGTGAGTGGCGTCAGGGCGAGGTCGGCCGTCATTGGCCTCAGTGCGCCGTTGATGACACCCGTGTCGTAGCCGAACAGCAGGCCGCCGAACGTTGCCACCAAGGCAACAAGGCCCAGCCGCTTACGGTGTGGGCCATTGGTTAGCGGGGGAAGGGCGGCATTGCCGGTTCCTTTGCTCTGCGTTTGCGTAGCAGACATCAGGACTCCTTTGTCAGTGTGTTGCGGGCCATACTCGCCCGCGCTGAATCCAGACTAACGCGCGAAAGGCTTAAATGTAAGGTCAAACTAACAAATGATAAATTTACCCGCTTTGCCCGTGGGAGGATGAACTATGGCTCCTGACCCTCAACACCGCCCCGCCACGCAAAGCGACGTCGCGCGCGAAGTGGGCGTGTCCCGCACCTTGGTGTCCTTCGCCTTTCGCGGCGCGCCAGGTGTCAGCCACGAGACGAAGCAGGCCATCTTCGAGGCCGCGAAGCGTCTCGGGTACCGGCCCAACGCGGTAGCAGCCGATCTGGCACGCAAGCACCGTTCCGCCGTCGGGCTTTATCTGCTGGATATCCGCAACGAGATTTACGCTGATGTCCTCAGCGGCGTTCGCACAGCGCTCCCCCAAGACAACAACCGGCTCATCCTGAGCGTTTCGCGGTCCGTGGACGGTGTGGATCCCGGCGCGCTGGAATCGCTTATTGAGGCCCGGGTCGGAATTATCATCGCCGCGACGCTGCTGGACTCGGACGAACACGTGCAGGAGATGGCCCGGATCGTCCCGTTGGTGAGTGTGACCCGGCCGGTGCCCGGCGTGGACAGTGTCTACTCGGATGACCTTGCGGGGGCTCGGGCGGCAACTGAACATCTACTTGGCCTCGGGCATACGCGCATCGCCCATCTCTCTGGCCCGGTCTACGACGGCCACGTCGTCCGCCGCCGGAGTTACGAGCAGACAATGCACGACGCCGGACTCACGCCGCAGACGGTTGCTGCAGAGGACTTCACGCCGGACGCAGGAGAGCGGGCCGCCGCACAAATACTGAACCAGCACCACCGGCCCACTGCAATCTTCACCCACAACGACCAGCTGGCCCTCGGCGTCCGTGAAGCGGCCTACGCACGGGGACTCTCGATTCCCGAAGATTTGTCCCTTGTGGGCTACGACAATTCCAGGACAGCACACCTGCACGGCATCGACCTCACATCCGTGGATTTGCATGCCGTTGAATTGGGCCGGACCGCCGGCACAGTAGCCCTGGAGCGGCTCAATAATCCGGATGCCCCTATCGCCGACGAACGCCTCATGCCGCAGTTGGTGGTGCGCAACTCCACGGCGCGGGTCAATCACATTTCGGGATAGTTGGCCATGTGCTGGGCGGGGCCCTGCCAAGGCGCGTTTGCTGTCGTCCTGGACGTTGCCTGTAGGAGTGTGTTGGCCCGCTGGCTTTGATCGCGGCATGGGACTCCTTCAAGAAAAGCAGCCCTTTCCCAGGGAGGGAGTACCTGCTGTGCGGTGTACTGGCAGTGCCTGTTACGGGCATTTGGCCGCACGTAGCCTTGGACGATGGACAACAACAAAGAAGTCCGCGACTTCCTCATGACACGGCGGGCCCGCATCACACCGGCCCAAGCGGGCTTGGCCGCCTACAGTGGGACGCGCCGGGTAGCGGGGCTAAAACGCGAGGAAGTAGCCATGCTGACGGGCGTCAGCACCGAATACTATGCCCGCCTGGAACGCGGAAACCTCAGGGGCGTCTCCGATTCCGTCCTTGACTCCCTGGCCAGTGCCCTTCAACTGGACGAGGCTGAACGCTCGCATTTACTGGACCTGGCCAAGGCGGCGGCGCCGCCCCGGAATTCCGGCAACCGCACACCACGAGCCGAGATCCGTCCCAGCATCGAACGGATACTCTCCGGAATGACCAGCACTCCGGCCTACGTCCGAAACGCCAGGATGGATATTGTCGCCGCCAACAGCCTCTGCTTCGCCCTCTATACCGGCATCCTTGCCCCGGCGACCCTGCCGCTGAATCTTGCCCGGTTCATGTTCCTGGATTCCCGCTCCAAGGAGTTCTTCGTCGAATGGGAGACTGTCGCGGATGATTTTGCGGCCGCCCTCCGCGTGGAGTCCGGTCGTCGTCCCCGCGACCGCTACTTGAATGGCCTGATTGGCGATCTCGCAGCCGGGAGCACTGAATTTTCCACGCGCTGGGCCCGGCATAATGTGCGTTTCCACAGGTCAGCCCACAAGAGGATGAGGAACCCGTTGGTTGGTGAAGTCGAACTGACGGGTGACGCCCTGGAGCTGCCCGGCGATGGACTGACACTGATCGCCTACACGGCTGAGCCTGCCAGCCAAGCTGAAGAACAACTGGCCTTCCTCGCCAGCTGGAGCAGCACCGCCAATCCGGTGACTGCCGCAGACGGCCGCACACAAACAGCACCGCCGGCATCGGCCGGTTAAAACAAGATGCCGTGGAAAGTGCTGCCCGTGAAACACGTTCTTACTTCTTCAATGGCCTTGTTGTGGGGCTTGCAATTTGCTTTCCTCACTCCGGCACTCGCGTTGATCCTGGTGGATCTGTTCGACGCTACGCCTGCGGATGTTGGCTGGGTTCTTGCTGTCTACAACGCTGGAGGGTTCGTTGCCTCGCTGCTCATACCGGCTTACGCGGACCGGAAAAACGACTACATACGGCCCATGCTGTTTTGTGGTGTTCTTGCACTGGCCCTTCCGGCCCTACTGGCTCTCACCACCACCCTTCCCGTTGCCGTGACCGCCCTGATTGCGTTGGGTGGCCCCTCGGGCGTTGGCATGTCGCTTCTCTTTGCACACCTGAAACACTCGGGGGCAAGCCCTAACGATGTCGTCAACACCCGGGCAATAGTGTCCTTCGCGTGGGTAGGGGGACCCCCGCTTGCCGCGTACATCGTCGGTGTCTTCGGCAGCCGGGCGATTCTGCTGGCGCTGGCGGCAATTGCGCTCCTCAATCTCACGGCAACCGGTGCCGCGGCCCTTCACCGTAAAGCAGCCCGGGCGGCGAGCACGCTACTTCATGAGAGGGCGGGAGATGATGGGCCTATCCCGGCGAAGTTGGCCGTGATAGGCGTGGTGGTGGGCTTCATCGTGCTCCAAGCCACCGATAGTGCGGCTGTGACCATCATGGCCCTGTTCGTGAATGAGCGCATGGGGCAAGGACTCATCTGGGCCGGGGTCGCTTTGGGAGCCTCAGCAGCCCTGGAGATCCCCGCGCTACTCTTCGTCGGGCGTTTGAGCCGAAAGTATTCAGGGAAAGCCCTCATCGCTTCAGGGTGTTTGGCCGGCCTGGCGTACTACGCAGGAATGACCTTTGTGGCCGACCCCGCCACGCTCATCGCTCTTCAGGTTCTCCACGCGTGGTTCTTCGGGGTGGTGGCCGGCGTGGGCCTGACACTGTTCCAACAAATCATCCCCCGACCGGGACTGGCATCGGGCTTGTTTACCAACACCCGTCGCCTTGGCGCAATCGCATCCGGTCCGATCATCGCCGTCGGGTCCGTGTCATCCCTTGGTTACCAGGGCGTCTTTGCCGCCTGTGCGATTCTCACCCTGGCGGCCTTGGCAATCATCGAGATGACAGCACGGGGCCGAAAGCAACCACAGCTCCCCGCAGAAAGTCGGGCCCAGCTTGAGGAAGCGGAGTTACCTTAAGAGGCCTCAAAGACGAATCCGGCCCGGACACGTGTCCGGGCGGGATCTGTGTCGTGTCCAGCTGGCCCGCGACTCCTGTCGAGGTTAGTCGTGGGTGGGTTCGCCGGTTATCCGGTGATCGGCGTGATTGATGGTCTCTTGGATCAGGCGCAGCAGGTGGCCGTCGTGCAGGGAGTAGATCACGTGCCGCCCGTCTTTGCGGGTATCGACCAGTCCGCTGAGACGGAGCTTGGCCAGATGCTGGCTGACCACCGTCCGGGGAACAAGTGCTTCGTCGACGAGTTCTGTAACGGACTTCGGGCCTTGGGCGAGTTGCCAGAGCAGGTGCAGGCGGGTTGGTTCGGCCAGCATCCGCAAGGTACCGGCAGCGCTCTCGAGCAGTTCCGGGTGGGGGGTGACCAGGTGGAACAGCGAGGGCGCCTCCGAAGGGTCAGGGAACGGGCTGCTCGGCTGGCTGCTCAACGTAGCGCTCCTTCAGATCGGGTGCACCTGCTCCCCCGGCGTCATGCCGTGGCCAGGACAGGAAAGCTCCTGCACTGCCTAGTATCGCAAGAATTGTCAGCGCCCCCGCAGCCCAACCCAAACCGGCGGCAGCACCAAGCCAGCCAGCCAAGGGATAGCTGAGGATGTAGCAAGCATGCGAGAGCGAGAACTGGGCAGTGAATAGGTAGGGCCGGGTCTGCTCCGTGGATGCTTCGCGCAGCAGGCGCGAGGCCGGGGTGAGGATGGTCGAATTGCCTGCGCCCAGCAGGAACCACAATCCCAGCAACAGCCACCATCCCGCTTCAGGCTCCGCCGTAAGGGTGACGGTCGTGGCCCCAATCATCGCCGTCGGAATCAGCGTGGCACCCGTGAGCATGACCGTCCGGTCCCCGAACCGTTCCAGCATCCTGGGTGCCGAGATAGCAACAATCATTGAGCCCACTCCGAAGCAGGCGAGGGCAAATGCCAAATCTGCCTCAGGCCGGTGAAGGATTTCACGCACATAGACAACGGAGCTGACCAGTACTAGCGCTGTGGGTGCTGCCACCACTACGTTCAGGGCGAGTAGGGATCTGAGTCTCCGGTTCCGCCAAAATATCCTGGCACCCAAGGTGGTGCGGTGCCAGAGAGATCCCTGGGTGGTGGAGCCAGCCGGAGAGGGGGGAATGGCAGTCATGGCCACCAGGCCAGCGGAAACCAGGAACCCGGCGACTGTGCCCAGGAACAGGTTGTTGTAGCCGGTGATACTCAACAGCATGGCCGCCGCTGCGGGGCTGACGAGGGCTTCCATGTCGTACGCAAGCCGCGACAAAGACAAGGCCCGCGTGTAGTCTCTTGCATCCTTGAGCACAGTGGGAATCAGGGATTGGAACACCGGCGTGAATGTGGCGGATGCCGATTGCAACAGGAAAATCACGACGTAGATTTGCCAGGCTTCGGTAATGAACGGCAGGCACAGAGCCATGGCAGCCCTGACCAGGTCCGCGCTGACCAGCACCGGCTTCTTCGGAAGGCGATCCACCAAGGCGTTGATCACTGGGGCGAGACCAACATAAGCCAGCATCTTTATGGTTAGCGCCGTTCCCATCACGGCACCCGCATTGCTGCCAGCCAGGTCAAACGCCAGCAGCCCAAGAGCCACAGTCAACAAGCCAGTTCCCACCAAAGCCACGATCTGCGCAGAAAACAGCCGCTGGTACGTTGGGTTCCGCAAAACCGACAACATCGAAATCCGACCTCATCTATAAGTACACATGTGCACCCATGCGCACTTGTTGCTTAAAGACTAGGTGGTGAGGCCGTTCGGCTCAAGGTGAATGATGAATGGGCTGGATGTGAGTGCAAGCTCCAGCGCTGACGGGACGTCTTAGCGGCCGTGACGCGGCCTCTTAACGGCCCACGCTATACCGCACATGGGTGACGAGTTTGGTGCCGGCCACTTCCGTGGGTTCAAGCTTGAGATTGCCCACGCCGTCCAACAACCGCTCGCCTCCACCCAGGATCATGGGCGAAATGTGGAGCCGCAACTCGTCCATCAGCCCTGCGTCAAGGTATTGGCGGGCTGTCCGGGCCCCGCCGGCGATGGCTACGTCTTTGCTTCCTGCGGCCTTCCGTGCCTGGGCAAGGGCGGATTCGATCCCGTCGGTCACGAAATGGAAGGTGGTGCCGCCCTGCATCTCCAACGGCTCATGCTGATGGTGGGTCAGGACGAAAACCGGCGCGTGATAGGGCGGTTCCTCACCCCACCAGCCCCGCCATTCCTCGTCCCACATGTCCGGCCCGGGGCCCGCGAACATGTTCCGGCCCATGATGAAGGCACCGGCAGCGAGGATTTCTTCAACCTGGGCCGCGTTGGCTTCGGCCTCTTCAAACATCCATCGGTGCAGCAGCTCTCCGCCGTCGCCCAGTGGCTCCGACATTCGCTGGTTGGGACCGGCGACGAAGCCGTCCAGGGAGATGGTCAGATCGCACGTCACTCGGCTCATTTGCCCATCATGCCACTGGGAAACCCGATAGGGCGTTGCTTCCTGACCTTGTTTGGCAACGAGTACCGCCATAATCAACCTCCTTTGGGTGATTTGTGGGCCGACGCCCGTCAAAGAGGGTCAGGAAGCCAGTGGCCACCCTCGCCAAATCCCCACCCGCAGCGGAAACTGGGGCTACACATCTCAGGAGGACCACATGACATCCGTGCTGTTGGAGCGACTCAACATCCTGGTCGGCGAATGGGAGACTACTGCCCCCGGCATGGACGCTGTGGGCCGAACAACGTTCGAATGGCTGCAGGGCGGCGGTTTCCTGATCCAACGCTCCACTGTGGAGAGGCCGGAATTCCCGAATGCTATCTGCACTATCGGCGCTACAGGATCAGACGGCGCACTCCAGCAGCACTACTTTGATTCCCGAGGCGTCGCCCGCGTCCTGGACATGACCCTGGAAGGGAATGTGTGGACCCTTTTCCGGGATGGCCCCGATTGGCCGCAACGCTACATTGGCCACATCAGCGAGGACGGGAACACCATCACAGGCCGCTGGGAACGGGGAAACTACCTCGGTGCACCGCTTGAGCACGACTTCGACCTGAACTTCACCCGGATCATCGCGTGACATCCGGCCAGCCGCGCTGGATCACAGGAATAACTCCACCTCATGGACAGATCCCCGGCCCGGTGGGAACATAAGGGCGATAGTCCGGAGGCACCGCCCGGTCACGCCGGAGCTGCCTTCATGTCAGCTTTCCTCTGAGAGGAACGGCCATGGGTCGTCTGGGGACCGGGAACAGCGGGAATGCGGGTGCGGATCCCGCGCCCGATCCGGCACGCCACAGTGCACAGGACATCGAAACACACCACATCGAAAAAGTTGACGCCGTGGTGGTCGGTTCCGGGTTCGGTGGTTCGGTGGCTGCACTTCGCCTGGCCGAGGCCGGACAATCCGTGGTGCTCATGGAACGTGGCAAGCCCTATCCGCCCGGTAGTTTCGCGCGTTCGCCCGCGGAGATGGGCCGGAATTTCTGGGACCCGGACCGCGGTCTGTATGGGCTTTTTGATGCCTGGACATTCCGGGGCACGGAGGGCCTGGTGTCCAGCGGCCTGGGCGGCGGTTCGCTAATCTACGCCAACGTCCTCCTGCGCAAGGACGAGAAATGGTTCGTCAACGAGTCCCCCATCCCTGGCGGCGGTTACGAGAATTGGCCTTTCACGCGGGCGGACCTTGACCCGTACTACAAGGCCGCAGAAGACATGCTCCAACCGGTCCGTTATCCGTACCATGACACGCCCAAAACCCTGGCCATGGAGAAGACAGCCGCAACCCTCGGCCTACCCATCAGCAGGCCACCCATTGCCGTCACGTTTTCCACGCAGCCCACCAAGGAACCTCAAACCAACAGGCCACTCCCCCTCCCGGAGTACGGCAGCATCCACGGTCCAAACACCGTCCGGACCACGTGCACGCTCAGCGGTGAATGCGACATAGGCTGCAACGCCGGTGCCAAGAACACGCTGGACCACAACTACATCTCGGCAGCCGCTCATCAGGGGGCGGATATCCGCACATTCCACGATGTCCGCGGGATCAGGCCACTTGCAAGGGGAGGATACGAGGTCCGCTATGTGGTGCACGATCCTGAGCGCCAAGGCGAACTCCTCAAGGAACGAATCATTCACTGCCGCCGGCTCATCCTTGGCGCCGGCACGTTCGGCACCAACTTCCTGCTCCTGCGTAACCGAAGCTCACTGCCCGCCCTGAGCGACGCCCTGGGCACCCGTTTCAGCGGCAACGGCGATCTCCTGACGTTCATCATGGGCGCCAAAACTCCTGGCGCGAATGGTTCGCCACCGGGAGTGCGAACCCTCACCGGCAGCCGTGGGCCAGTCATCACCACAGCGATCCGGATTCCCGATTCCAACGACGACGACGGCGATGGCCGCGGCTACTACGTGGAGGACGCCGGGTATCCGGCCTTCATGAACTGGCTCATGGAGACCGCCCAGCTCAGCACCACGGTCAAGCGGACAGCCAAGGTTGCCCGTCAACTGCTGAAGGACAGATTGTTCGACGCCGGGCGGTCCAACGTTTCGGCCGACCTCGCCGCCGCACTGGGTGACGGTCGCCTATCCTCCAGTTCCGTGCCGCTGCTCGGGATGGGAAGGGATATCCCCGACGGCGTCATGACCCTTCGCGACGGAAGGCTAGCCATTGCATGGACGATGGCCACGTCCAAGGACTACTTCGGACGCGTCCGCGGAACGATGTCCGAGATCGCCAAGGACCTCGACGGGGACTTCATCGACAATCCCCTGTGGTGGGCCAAGCGCGTCATCACGGTCCACCCGATTGGAGGCGCGCCGTCCGGCCGCCATCCCGGCGAGGCGGTGTGTGACTCCTACGGTGAGGTGTTCGGTTATCCCGGCTTGTTCGTCATGGACGGGGCAGCCATGCCTGGCCCGGTGGGCGCCAACCCTTCGCTGACCATTTCCGCTTTCGCCGAACGCGCATGCCACCACATCCTGGAGGACGGCCACGTCCCTAAAGACACTCTCAATGCCGGACACAGGGGAATTTCCCCTGCCGATACTGCCGGAAGTGACGACTGGACCAGTGATGATCTGCTTGGCGCTGACGACACTGCGAACGACGTCGACGCCTCGGTTCCGCGCGAATTGGCGCCGGACGCGACCAAGGGCAAGGGTGCGCGGGAGGAGCGGCCTGCGAGCGCAGTTGAGGATGGCGCAGCTGCCACGACGGGAACCAGGAGCCGTGGTTTGGGGTTGCCGCAACCCCAAGACGTGCAACCGGCTGCAAGAGACGCGCGGACGTCTGTACGGTTCACGGAGCAGATGCACGGCTGGTTCAGCCCGGGAATCACTGACCCCGAGAAGGGGCGAAGCCTGGGCAGGGACCGGAGCCGCAGGATCATGTTCGAGCTGACGATTACCGCAGAGGACATGGACGCGTTTGTGGAGGATCCGAGCCACCCGGCGAAGGCGGAGGGGTATGTGCTCGCAGACTATTTCGGTGGCCGGATGCCTGTGGAGCGCGGCTGGTTCAACCTCTTTGTGGAGGACGTTTCCGACGACGGCAGGCCGGCCAGGCGCATGCTCTACCGGTTGTGGCTGCGGGACCCGGGCGGGACACCGTTCACGTTCACCGGGTACAAGTTGATCCATAACGAGGCAGGGCTGGATATTTGGCAGGACACCACAACGCTGTACGCGAGAATCCTGCGTGGCCACGTTCCGCCGTCGGAAGCCTCTGACGTCCAAGAGCCCGGCGAGGAGGACGTCTTCGGTGCCGGGATTCTGTACATCCGCCCGCTGGACTTCGCCAAGCAGCTGACCACCTTCCGTGCCGAGGGTCCGGCGCCGGCCGCGGGTTTGGCTTCCTTCATGAAATTGTTCGCCGGTGAGTTGTGGCAGGTCTACGGGCGGGGCCTCAAACGGGTTCCGTTCCCGGTCCGGAGCCCACTGCGACGGCCACGCAGATGAAGAGCTGGGAGCTTGCGAGGCATCGTGCTGTCCTGGGCTTCACTCCCCAGGCAGCGGTTCGCTGGCTCTCGCCGATGTCCCTGGCACGGACGGCATTGAAGGTCATGGCAGCTACTGTTTTCGCGGACTTCGGCGACAAGAGGGAACTCGAGGGGAGCTTCCCTGGGGATCCCTTGCGCTTGGACAAACTTCCCGTCCCTGGCCAACCGGCCCAGCCGCCGGTCACAAGCCGGGGGCTCCCGTCGCCCGGGGATCTTGAGGCGTCCCGCACCGCAAAGCCCAGCGAGCCCTTGGCGCCCGCGGATCTGTGGCTCGATTACACCGCCGATCTTGGAGACGGCTTCGACGCGACCTACTCCGTCGCGCTGCTGCTTGCCGAGGACAAGCTGACGGTTGACGGCCGTGATCTTCCCCGCGGGAGGGTCCTGGTCCTGGGCGGCGATGAGGTGTACCCCGTTGCCTCACCGGCCGCCTACGAGAACCGGATGGCAGGACCATACAGGATGGCGCTCCCCAGTCCTGCGTTGCAGGGCCCGCTGAGCGCCCTAAAATCCGTGCCAAGCACGCAGAGTGGGCCCCACAACGAGACACCCATCATGCTCGCGCTCCCCGGCAACCACGACTGGTACGACGGCCTCACTTCGTTCATCCGGATGTTCACCCGGCAACGGAGCATCGGGGGCTGGCGGACCATCCAGACCCGCAGCTACTTCGCGGTCCGGCTCACGGGTCAATCACCCACGGAGGCTTCCGGCGAACGGCAGGACGGCACGCCCGGCTGGTGGATCCTGGGCCTGGACAGCCAGCTGGGACAGTACATCGACGAACCACAACTGGACTACTTTTACCGGAACGTCACCCTCCAGCTCCAACCCGGAGACGCCATCATCCTGTGCGTGGCAGCTCCCTTTTGGGTTGACGCCGGGCACCCGGGACCCAATGAGTTCAGGCAGGTCAACTTTTTCGAGCAGGACTACCTTCGCCGTCGGTTCAATCCCGTGACGGGCCTGTTCGAGCCCACCGGCGCAAACGTCCGGCTATGGCTCACCGGCGACCTGCACCACTACTCCCGCTACGAGGAGCAAACCTCTCCTGACGGAACGCAAATGATCACCTGCGGCCTGGGCGGCGCGTACCTTTCAGACGCCCATTGGCTCCCGGAGCGCCTCGTCCTTCCCTGCCACGACAACGCCCCGGGCCTGTCCTCCAGCGTCACCCAAGCCGGAAACGCCCACGGCGGCAAGGACCAGGAACCCCCACCCCGCCACTTCACCCGCATGCCTACCCTCTACCCGGACCAGGCAGATTCCCAGTTGCTCGGCCCCCGGCTCGCTAACCCCTTCTCGCAATATTGGCTTCCCATCCGCAACCCTGGCTTCGGTTTGTCCCTGGGCATTGTGCACGTGATCGCAACACTAACGCTTTGGACAGTCTTCAGCGCTTTCCGCGGGGAATCCTTCGTGGACAGCCTCCGCAGCCTGACCCGTGGAAACACGCTGCTCCTCATCGTGATCCTGATCCTTGCGGTGCCGCTCCTGCTCGCAGTCCTCTCACTGGTGGCACGGCTACTTGGGCTGGCCAAGGCAGGGATCGTGGTCTTCACCCGCGGCGCGCTTTACCAGCTGTCCGCGCTCGCGGTGAGTGCCGCCGTCGTGATCCTGCTTCCCTGGCCGAACGGCTGGCCCGACGTCGTCATCCTGCTGCTGGCGCTTGCGGCGGTGTACCTGGGCGGCTGGGCCGTTGGCAGTGAGGCCTTCGCGCTGTTCATCCTGGCGACGCCCAGCGGGGAGGTCTCTACCTGGAAAATGTCCGGCCAATCCATCGAAGACCATAAAGGCTTCCTACGCCTCCACCTCGCCGCCGACGGCACCCTCACTGTCTACCCGCTGGTGGTGGACACAGTCTGCCGCGATTGGCAGCTGGCCCGGAACGACGACGGCGCGCGGCTGGTTCCGCAGTCCGGCCTGCCCGCCGTGCGGCTGCTTGAAGAACCCATCACCATCACGCGGAAAGGAACCGCACCATGATCATCACCCGTGCCGAGCACCGGACCGAGGTCATCCCTTTCCGGGCCCGGGACAACACCCCGTTGAGCCTGGTCCATGTGACATCGCCCGTGGAGGTGACCAAAGGACCGGTCATGCTGGTCCATGGTTCCGGCGTCCGGGCAGAGCTGTTCAGGCCTCCGGTCCGGACCACCATAGTGGACGTCCTGCTGGAGGACGGATGGGACGTGTGGATGCTGAACTGGCGGGCATCCATCGATCTCGATCCCCTGTCCTGGACGCTCGCCGACGCCGCCGTGTACGACCACCCGGCCGCAGTCGAGCACGTGTTGAACGCCACCGGCGCGGAAACGATGAAGGCCGTCATCCACTGCCAGGGATCGACGTCGTTCACCATGTCCGCGGTGGCCGGTCTCCTGCCCCAGGTGGACACGATCGTCTCCAACGCGGTGTCCCTTCATCCCGTGGTGCCGGCGTTCTCGCGGTTGAAGATCGACTACCTGACGCCGGTGGTCAAGGTCTTTACTCCCTACTTATCCCCCGCGTGGGGCTATAAATCGCAGGGCTACTTCACGCGGGCCATCCGGGGCTTGGTCAAAGCCACGCACCGCGAGTGCGACAACATCGTCTGCAAGATGGTCAGCTTCACCTACGGCAGCGGCCGTCCGGCCCTTTGGGCGCACGAAAACCTCGACGACGCCACCCACCAATGGCTCAGCGGTGAGTTCGCCGAGGTCCCGGTGACGTTTT
The DNA here is from genome assembly GCF_019977195.1 of Arthrobacter sp. StoSoilA2. Taxonomy (NCBI): domain Bacteria; kingdom Bacillati; phylum Actinomycetota; class Actinomycetes; order Micrococcales; family Micrococcaceae; genus Arthrobacter; species Arthrobacter sp. StoSoilA2. The sequence goes on along the minus strand of NZ_AP024643.1, from coordinate 1,507,371 downwards.
TCGAGGAGATGGGCCGCAGCATCAAAGCCGGCCACATGGTGGCTGCCGGAGACCATCCGGAACTGCCGGATAACTTCGTGGCCGAGGCTCCCCAAACCGATGCACGGTTCGCATTCATCGCCGGGCTGGACAACCTCTGTTTCCTTCCCGAAAGCCAGCAACGCACCTTCGAATTCTTCCAACAACACCGGCCCGGAAAGGACTCCCTCCACCTCATCCCCGGCTATGGCCATCTGGACGTCTTCTTCGGCGATCATGCATGGCAGGACACCTTTCCGGTCATCGTCCAGGAGCTCAACGGAACCAAGGAACCGAACTCATGAAAACACTCACCGAACTGGTTACTCCCCTGCTCAAGCTCATGCCGTCCCCGGTTCCCCGCCGCCAGGAACGGCTCCGTGGCCAGCACGCACTGGCCGATGGCATCAAGTACCTCATGCCGGTCAATTCCGACGACTCCCCCGTGCTCATGGCCGCTTTCCCCATCAACAAGAAAGCCGCGGCGGCAGCACTCCCGGGCACGGAGATGCGGCCCTTCAGCCTGGGCGGCAAAGGGCTGCTGGTGGTCACGGTTGTCAACTACAAGTCAACGGACATCGGCAAGTACATCGAATACTCACTGGCCATCGCCATCACGCACGGCAGCAGGCCGGCCCCACCCATCCTCCCGCTGATCTTCCAGAAAACCTTCAAGCTGGGCCAGTTCGTGGTGGACCTCCCCGTCAGTTCCGAGGTTTCCGTCAAGGGAGGCAAGGGGATCTGGGGCATGCCGAAGCATCAGGCCAACCTGGACTTCGTGGTCACTGATTCCACCGTGTCAGCACAATATGACAAGGACGGCCAACTGGGTTGCTACATCGAAATTGAACGTCCTGAACCCCTCGGGTTGCCGCTGAAACTGGCAGCCTCAAACTATTGCGTCTTCCGGAACATGCTCTGGAAATCGGACATCTACTTCGAAGCCACCGGGGACATCGCCCTGGGCGCCCAGGCCAAGGCGCGCCTCATCCTCGGTGACGCGCCCGGCGTCGAGCCTTTGAAGAACCTGCAGGTTGAGAGTAAGCCGGTCTTCACCGCCTGGCTGCCGCAGGCCCACGGTGTCCTGGACGACCACTACGAAGCCTGGTTCCTCACGGCACCCTCAGAATCCGCTGCCGCCGCCCTTCGGGGAGGCGACATGCTGGACAGCGTCGTGAACCTGGGCCAGAGCCAGGAATGGCTGGCACCGCCGGACCGGAGCAGGATCGCAGGAACGGCACCAGGCTCCGGCGCCATCCCCCGCGCTACTCCGGGAAGCATCCAATGAACTGGCTACTCCTCATAAACGCGCTCTACTTCCTGTTCGGCGCAACCATGTACGTGGGCACCATGTGGGTCCTCAAATTCTTCCTGTACCCCACATGGCGCTCACTCGCCCGCGAAAACGTAGACATGCACTTCGGTATCCCCACCCGCGCAGCCACCAAGTTCTTCACCATCGTTGTGCCCATCATGTTCATTTCCGGCGGCATCCTGGTGTGGTCCGAGTGGGGCACCATCCGCGTCATACCAGCCATCATTTGCCTGGTGGGCATCATCGTCCTGACCTGGGTGGGCCAAGGCATCATCATCCCCATCAACAAGCGCATCCGCGGCGGCGACTTCGCAGACGACGCCGAACTCCGCTCCCTGCTGAAACGCTGGATGATGCTCAACGACATCCGCTTCTACGTCTCAACACTGACATGGGCCGCGATGGTGTGGCTGCTCGTTGACCGCGGTCGCCTGCTGGAGTCCTTCGCATGACCGCCCATCAGCCGGCACAGCCGGCCCACCATCACGAGCCCCATAACCAGCCTCACCACCAGGCCCGGCGCCCCGGCCTGATCGCCTGGGCCACCGCCGATCCACTGCGCGCCGTCCTGGCAGCGATTGCTGTCATCACGGTCCTGACCGGTGCCGTGCAAGTTCCCTTTGGCGGCACGGTCCTGCAACTGATCGGGGCCGACTCCACGCCCGGAATGCGGCAACTCTTCGGAACTGTGGGCATGTTCATGGTGGTGGTGGGCGGACTGCTCCTCCACACACTGCTCAACGCCGTGCCCTCCCCCGAGGTGGTGCTCTGGTCCGGGCTGCAGAAAACCGGGGCATTCGGAGCCGTCGGCATCGGGGTACTTAACGGCGTCTTCTCACCCATCGCGCTGCTGGTGGCCTTCTTTGACCTCGCGACGGCGGTGCTCCTGTTCCTCTATTGGCGCAGGATCAGTGGAGCCATGGCAGCAGGAACCGAACTGTGAAGCGTTCTTTGGTGCTCGCCGGTGGCGGAATGCGCGTAGCCTGGCAGGCCGGCGTCATGCGGGCGCTCGCCGAGGAAGGCCTGGAGTTCCAGCATGTTGACGGCAGTTCCGGAGGGATCCTGACGGCGGGGATGCTGCTGTCCGGGGTGACACCCAAGGAAATGTGCACGCGCTGGTCCGGCGTGGACGTTAAGGACTTCGGCTCGGCACTGCCGATCGGTGACTACCTCAAGGGCCCATGGGCGCTGCCCGCTATTGGTGACGCGGACGGCATCCTGAACAAGGTCTTTCCCGCCCTGGGGATCAACGACGCGACTATCCGTGGCCGCGCGGCGGAACAGGGCGCCGTCGAAGGTTCCTTCAACGTGGTGGAGTTCACCGGGAAGCAATGCCACGCCATCGACGCAACAGCGATTGACGCGGAGCTCATGGCCGCGGGAATGTCGCTTCCCCTCTTCCTGACGCCGCTGCGGCGGGACGGGAAGATCTGGACGGATGCGGTCTGGATGCGTGACGCCAATGTAGCCGAAGCCCTGCGCCGGGGAGCGGAGGAAGTGTGGCTGATTTGGTGCATCGGCAACTCGCCATATTGGGGCGACGGGCCCTTGGAGCAGTACGTCCACATGATCGAAATGAGCGCCATGGGAGCCCTCCTTGCGGATTTCGAGGTTGCAAGCGCGGCTGGACGCGAGTTTGTCCTGCATGTGGTGCGTCCTGAAAACCCGCTCCCTCTGGACCCCGAGTTCTATCTGGGCAGGATCGACGCCGACACCCTGATCGGAATGGGTTACCGTGACGCCCGTACGTACCTGGACACCATGACGCCAGTTGGCGTGCCGAAAGACGCGAGTTGCACAGCCATGACAGAACCAGCGGCCGGCGTCCGTTTCAACGACACCCTGCGTGGAGAACTGGATGGCTCACCCCTGACGTTCAAAGCCACCGTCATGCTGCCCACGGCCGGGTCCGGTGTGCCCGCGCAGTTCACGGGATACCTGGAGAACCCGCTATTCGGCGGCCGCGTCTTTTTCGCGGATGGACGCGTTCAAACGGAAGGCCACGACGTCACCTACCGTGCACGGATCAGGCTCGACGGCGGGTGGCAGGATGTGTCCCTGACGCGCACCTTGCGGGACGATCCCGGTCCGGATGCCTGGACCGACTCGCGCCAGGCAGTATTGCACGTTCACGGCCCGCAAGTGGACAAACTGACTGCCGGACTAACCATGAGCCTGGCCGACGCCGCAGGGCTCCTGGCCTCGGTAGAGCCCGTGGGTGCCCACGGCTTCGTTGACCGGGCAGAGGCCGTTGCCAGCTTCGCCGCCAACGGTCTACGGGAGTTGTTGGCACGGTACTGACCGCCACTGTGATCCACGTTATTACCGGCGGGTAAACAGCGCACTACGGATCTGCAAAAGATGGCAACAACGGGGAAACACCCGCGAAAAACCGGGACTCTACGCTGATGATCAACAGGTCACGCCAGCGAAAGGGCCAAACATGTCCTCCACCCCCCTTCACATTGTCATTGCAGGCGCAGGTCCGGCCGCCCAGGCTTTGGTGCGGCGGCTGGCCGGTGATGGATCAGACTCCCGGCAACGCCCCTTCGATGGCACCATCACCGTGCTCAGCAATCGCGACGAATGCCCCGACGCGCTCCTGGAGCTGGCAGAACTGCCGCAGGTCTCGGTCCGGTTCGGGCAGGCTGCAAGTTTCATTGACGCAGAAGCGAAGATCGTCACCACCGTGGATGGCATGGAGTTCTCCTACGACCAACTGGTGATCGCCACGGGGTCGGCTCCCAGCCTCCCGCCGGTTGTCGGAGCCGAAGCCAGCCTCAGCTACTCCACTATCGACGACGCCGCGAAGATCGGCGAAGCGGTCAAGGACGTCACCAGAATCGTTGGCCGGCGGCCGTTGGGAATCCTCGTGGGCAATGGTCCCGCAGCGGGCCAGGCAGAGGCCGTACTCCGGGCCCGCGGAGTCCGTCCCGTCCGCACCACCCTCCGCCCAGCCGCCGTCGTTTCTTCCAACGTAGACACGCTTGTATCCGATTCCGCCGTGCCGCCCACCGGGATCGTCTTCGAAGACGGCAGCAGCATGAACGGCGACCTCGTGGTCCTCGCCGAAGAACGTACGGCGCGCGCCGAACTCGCGGAAAGCGCGGGCCTCCAGATAGCTTCCGACGGCGGCATCGCAGTAGGTCGCGACCTCGCTACCTCGGTTCCGGGCATCTGGGCGATCGGCGACGCCGCTTCCTGCGACGGCCTTCGCCTGGGCCTTCTCCTCTCTGCCGAGTCCTCCGCCATGCTGTGCGTTTCCGGGATGCTCTTGGGCGCATGGGGCAGCAACCAGCAGGCCGCGAAGGCGGCCTAGCAGTTGCCTCCAGCGTGGTGGTACGCCTGCAGTGCCACGAGGGAACATGATCGTGGCAAGATGGTCCTTTGACGGGCAGTGACAACCCTGCGGCCATCGGGCCGGCCACGCCCGGCACGGAAGGATCCCATGAGCAACGAAGCCGTCGCGCCTGCAAGCATCGCCTCGTACATCGACCACACACTGTTGAAGCCCGAGGCCAGCGAGGCCGAGGTTTTGAAGGTGTGCGCCGAGGCCGTCGAGTACAAATTCAAGTCCGTCTGCGTCAATCCGATCTGGGTCAAGACCGTCACCAAGGCCCTCAAAGGCTCGGGCGTACTGACCTGCTCCGTCATCGCTTTCCCCCTCGGCGCCACGCCCAGCGACGTCAAGGCGTTCGAAGCCCGAGGCGCAGTTTTGGACGGCGCGGATGAAATCGACATGGTGATCAACATGGCGGCCGCCCGTGCGAATGACAAAGGCGCCCTGGTGGATGACATCACCGCCGTCGCCGAAGCTGTCCACGCCGGCGAGGCAATCCTGAAGGTCATCATCGAGACGTCCATGTTGACCGATGAACAGAAGGTCATTGCCTGCGAAGCCGCCGTGGAAGCAGGAGCCGACTTCGTCAAGACCTCCACCGGATTCAATGGCGGCGGAGCCACAGTTGAGGATGTTGCCTTGATGCGCAAGACGGTAGGGCCCGATGTTGGGGTCAAAGCGTCAGGCGGAGTGCGGTCCCTGGCTGACGCACAGGCTATGATTGCTGCTGGTGCAACACGTATCGGAGCGAGTTCCGGAATAGCCATTGTCAAAGGTGAACAGGGTTCATCGGATTACTGAGGCGTCCGCGACAGCCACAGATTTTGAGCCCTGCGGGGCCGAGGAGGAATGAATGTCCAAGAACGCAACAAGCGCGCCCATTGAAAAAGAGAACAACCTCGGCGTAAGCATTGTCCTGTTCGTGATTATGATCGTGCTCTTCCTGGGCGCCATCTACTCCCTGTCCTTCCTCAGCCTGGACAACCCGTGGCCGATGGCCGTGTGCCTGGGCCTGTTCGCCCTCGCATTCTGGATTCCGCAAACCATCCTTGGCCGCTCGGACTCAGCCGGCGAAAGCTAAACTTTCACGCAACATGGGATGGCCCGGGCGAATGCCCGGGCCATCCTGTTTTCTCCGACACGCAGGAAGTCTGCACCTTTGGCGATGGTAGCCAACGCCACGAAGCCCCCTGCGGCCACCGATCCTACTGGTCATCAACCGCATCAGAAGGCGTGAAACCGCTCCCCGGCCCTGCCAGCAAGGTGCCCGGCCCTGCTGGGCGCAGTTCTGCGGCGACAACACCGATGCGATTCAAGAGGGCAGAGGCCTCAAATTCATCGCGCCCCTTAATCAGGACCTCTACCCCGCCCCGGACTTCCCGGATTTCATCTGTCCGCCGAAGCACGCTGCGGAGGTCTGCGCCGGCGGGAAGCTCGAAGCGTGCGAGCGTTGACATGTCCGAGCTAAAGACGCCTGGTTCGGTGCTCGTCCGGCGTTCCGCCTCCTCCAGCAGCACAGCGGCCAGCAGTTCGGAGCTGCGGTCCCAGGTGAAGCAGCGCGCCCAATCCTGGCACTGCGCAGAAACCTCAAGGGCGGTATCGGGATCGAGCAAGGCTTCAAGGGCCGTCACCAGGGCAGTGCCAAATTCCTGCGGGGTTTCCGCGAGCCAGCCCGTCCTTCCGTCCACTACCGAATCCCTGATACCGGGAACGCGCAGTGCAACACAGGGAACGCCCCAGGCCGCAGCTTCAATCACCGAGCAGCCCCACCCTTCAGAGGCCGACGTCGACACAGTGAGCCAAGCACGGTTAAGCAGACTGTCGCGGAATGCGTTGGGCTGATATCCGTGAAACGTCACCACATGGTCCAGGCCGAGATCCATGGCCAACTGCTGCAAGCGGGGCCTCTCCGGACCGTCGCCCACAATTTCCAGGCGCAGCTTGGGAACGCTCCGTGCAGCAGCGGCGAACTGGCCCAGCAGCACATCCAGCCGCTTGTGCGGCACGAGGCGGCTGACCACGGCGATGGTGGGGTCCGCATCCCTGGGTCCAATGGTCGCCGGAACGTCGATGGTTCCGTTGGGCACCACGTGAATGGGTCCCGTAAATCCGAGTTTTCGCAGTTCCAGCCGCGTGGACGGCGATACGGCAACAATGGCCCGCTGGCCATACACTGCCTTGGCACCGCTGTTTTCCAGGAACCGCCCCAAGGCCGCAAGTGGCGGGGAGAACCTGGTGCTGAATTGCTCCTGGTGTACATGGTGTACCAGTTGGACTATCGGGGTCTTAGCGGACACAAACAAGGGTGTAAAGAAGGGGATTCCGTTCTGGCAATCCACAATCGCGTCGAAGTTCTGGCCTGTTTTCACGAGCCTGCCGGCTGCTTGCGCATAGATAGCCAAAGGCCCTCCCGCCCGGAGGATCCGAATGCCGTCGATGACATCCTCGGCCGCCTGGCCAGGCTCCCGGCCTGTAAACCACGTGACCTTGGCTCGGCTTTCAACCCATCTCCGGGAAATCTGGTGCATATATTGCTCGGCCCCGCCCGCTTGCGAATGCCTGACGTCCCGCCAGTTCAGGACAAGCACATGTTTCCCAGCGAGATCGGTGATGGCGGTTTCGGCTGCCAGTACCTCGGTCATGGCATGGTCTTCTGTAGCTGGAGAACTGACGCAAAACTCGCTATGCCGTCGTGCATGGGCCGGAAAGTGGACTCAGCCCCGTCCGTCCATGCCACGGGCAACTCGATGATCCTGGCGTTTTGGTGTTGAAGTCGAAGAAGCAGTTCGACGTCGAAGGCAAATCCGGAGGCCCGGCACTGGACCATGGCAGCAGTGAGCGCGTCCCGTTCGAAGAACTTGAAACCGCACTGGGTATCGAAAATGCCCTTGACTTTTGTTCGGGTGAGCGCGGAACGCTTTCCCTCCCATCCGTCTCCCAAGCTGTTGTGGCCGTACCAGTGTGGATCCAGGCGCGTGCCTGGAAGCAATCACAGCGGCCGCACCTTCCTGGAGATACGACATTGCCGATGTCAGCGTTTCCAACGGAGTAGCCATGTCAGCATCAAAGAATCCCGTGAACCGCGACGTGCCGCTGAGGAGACCCCGACGGACGGCGGCACCCTTGCCACGACGCGAACAGCCAATGACCGAAATCGGCACGGCGGTTCCTCCATCAGGGAAGAGACGACGAATTACGGCTCCCGTTTCATCCACGCTGGCGTTGTCCACTACGACGATCCGCGAGGACCACGGCTGGGCGGACAGGAAGTCGGTGGTCTGGATCAGTGTGCGGGGAATCCTCGCGGCCTCGTTATACGCCGGAATGATGACTTCAAGATCAACGTGCGAGCGCCGCAACGATGCTGCGCGCCCCTGTGTGGGCAGACTTTGCCTACTGCCGGTGTGGATGCCGTGTGAACGGACCAAATCCATCAAAACCCTCCATTTTTTCCAAACTGGGTACAAGTGCCCGTCTGGAAGTGGAGGGAGGCCGCAAGTCGTGACGCTGGTTTGATGGAAGCTTCAATCGACGTGCATGCGGACCGTGCGCCGACCGAGTCAGGGCAGCTGCAGCATCCCGCCCAGCGCCGAGAAAATACCCGGCCAGTGTTGCCCCGCCAGAGCCCAGGCAGCCACGCCCATGCCCACCATGGCGTATCCGCTGACAGGAATCAGAACCAGCCACTCGCGCCGTGATCCGGCCCTGCCCAGCAGCGGAATCGAAAAGGCCCCGTTGGCCCGCCAGATGCCGCTGATCAGTGATTTCCGCAGGAATTTAGGTGGCTTGATGACGATAGGCCACAGCAACGGCACACCGCCCACCGTAATCATGTCTCCCACGATGTGGACCACGACTCCCGTCAGCATTGACAGCGGCAGCCATCCCCACTGATCCGGCGCAAACCAGGTCACCAGGCCAGCCATCACCACGGCGAACACCCAGTTGGTGATCCACCCCGATTTGGGAAACAGGTTCAAAGCCTTGGCGGCAAGGTTGATCATGAACATGCACAGCAAACCCGCGCCGACGGAGAGCTTCCCCACCGGTGTGACCATCTGGAATTGAGCTGCCATGGCCGCCAGCACAACGAAGGCCGAGGCTCCCAAGAGTGAGTGCGTCCCTTGCCGGTGGCCGCCACTGGCTTTCTCGATTCCCACCGCAATCACATTGGACAGCGGCGGCAGCGAATTCGCTATGGTGCTGTGCCGGTGGTCCCAGTCGCACACCAACGCGGTGCCCGCCGTCGCCATGGCTCCGATGAGGATGCCGGTGGAGTCCAGCGGGTACCACCCCAAGGCGTAGGGTCCGGTCGAGGCAATAGCAATCCACGCCGCGGCTCCTGACGCGGCGTGGTGTCCTCCCATCATTCGTTTAGCCTGCCTTTACGGGTACATCTGAGAAGATCGCTTCGATCACGTTGTTGGCCCACTGGAGGATCTCGGCGTCCTGGAGATCACGGCCGCCGATCCTGGCTGTCTTGGGCTTGGGGATCAGAACCGCATCCAAGGCAGGCTTGACCTGGGAACCCGGGTACATGCGGTTCAGCCGCATGGTTTTGGACTCAGGCAGTTGCGCCGGCGAGAAGCGGATGAAGTTGCCTTGGAGCGCGACGTCGGACAGCCCGGCTTCGCGGGCCCCCACCCTGAAGCGGGCCACGGCGATGAGGTTCTGCGCCGGCAAGGGCGGCTCACCGTAGCGGTCCACGAGTTCAGCGAGGACCTCGTCGATAGCTTCATTGGTCACCGCCGCGGCCAGTTTCCTGTAGGCCTCCAGGCGCAGCCTCTCACCGGGCACGTAATCATGCGGCAGGTGGGCGTTGACGGGCAGTTCGATCTTCATCTCGGCGGCCTTCTCCTCGGCCTCACCGCGGTACTCGGCAACAGCTTCACCGACGAGCCGGATGTAGAGGTCGAAGCCCACGCCCTGGATGTGGCCGGACTGCTCCCCGCCCAGCAGGTTGCCTGCACCACGGATTTCGAGGTCCTTCATTGCCAGCTGCATGCCGGCGCCGAGTTCGTTGTGCGCGGCCACAGCCTTGAGCCTTTCCAGCGCCACCTCGCCCAACGGCTTTTCAGAGGGGTAGAGGAAGTACGCGTAGGCGCGTTCACGGCCACGGCCAACACGGCCACGGAGCTGGTGCAGCTGCGAAAGTCCGTACTTGTCGGCACCATCCACAATCAGGGTGTTGGCGTTGGAGATGTCCAGCCCGGTCTCAATGATGGTTGTACAGACCAAAACATCGAACCGTTTCTCCCAGAAGTCCACAATGATCTTCTCGAGGCGGCTCTCGGACATCTGGCCGTGCGCTACTTCCACCCTGGCCTCGGGGACCAGCTCGCGGATCTGCGCTGCGATACGTTCAATCGAGGACACACGGTTATGCACGAAGAACACCTGCCCTTCACGCATGAGCTCACGGCGGATGGCCGCTGACGTCTGCTTGTTCGTGAAGGGACCCACATAGGTGAGTACAGGGTGGCGTTCCTCCGGCGGAGTTGCCAGGGTGGACGTCTCCCGGATGCCCGTCAAGGACATCTCCAAGGTACGCGGAATCGGCGTGGCACTCATGGCCAGGACGTCCACGTTGGTGCGCATCTTCTTCAGCGCTTCCTTGTGTTCCACACCAAAGCGCTGCTCTTCATCCACGATCACCAAACCCAGGTCCTTGAACTCAAAGTCCTTGGACAGCAGCCGGTGTGTACCGATCACGACATCCACCGCACCGCTCTTGACTCCCTCGGCGGTTTCCTTAGCTTCCTTGCCGCTCTGGAACCGGGAAAGAGGCTTTACGCGCAGCGGGAATCCCGAGAAACGCTCAGTGAAGGTCTCGTAGTGCTGCTGGGCCAACAGCGTGGTGGGCACCAGGACCGCCACCTGCTTGCCGTCCTGAACAGCTTTGAAGGCCGCCCGGACTGCGATCTCGGTTTTGCCGTAGCCAACGTCGCCGGAAACCAAGCGGTCCATGGGGATCTCCCGCTCCATGTCCGCTTTGACCTCGTTGATGGTGGTCAGCTGGTCCGGGGTTTCCACATAGGGGAAGGCTTCCTCGAGCTCCCGCTGCCACGGAGTATCCGGGGCGAAGGCATGTCCGCGGGATGCCATCCGGGCCGAGTAGAGCCGGATGAGTTCTCCGGCGATCTCCTTGACGGCTTTGCGTGCCTTGGACTTGGTACTCGCCCAGTCGGCGCCGCCCATCTTGCTGAGCGCCGGGGTATCCCCGCCGACGTACCGCGTGACCTGGTCCAGCTGGTCCGTAGGGACAAACAAACGGTCCCCCGGAGCGCCACGCTTGGAGGCTGCATATTCCAACACCAGATACTCACGCAGCCCGGCATCGGACGACGACGTACCCGTCACCTTGCGCTGGATGAGCTCCACGAACCGGCCGATTCCATGCTGCTCATGGACCACGAAGTCGCCTGCGTGCAACTGCAACGGGTCCACGGCATTCCGTCGCTTGGACGGCATGCGCCGCATGTCCTTGGTGGAACTGGCGGTGGCGCGCCCCAGCAGGTCCGCTTCAGTCAAAAGACCCAGTTTGAGGCCGTCAAGGACAAAACCACGTCCGACGGCGGCAGTGGTCACCTCGATGATGCCCGGCTGGGGATCCTTAACCAGCGAGTCCACGCGTGCACACGGAATGTCGGCGTCATGGAAAAGCTCAACCAGGCGCTGGGCAGGTCCTGGCCCGTCAGTAACAACCACCAGGCGCCACTGCTCCCGGACACGGGAGCCAATGAAGTCCAGCATTTCCGCCACCTCGCCCTGGTACCCGCGGGGTTCCCGGGCGTGGAGGTTGAGGACGTCGATGTCCAGCACCAGGTCCTCGTCAGTTGCGAGCGAGGTGATGGACCACCATGACACCCCGTGTTCCAAGGCGGCAGACCGGGTGTCAGTCAGCGAACGGAAGCTCGCGGCGTGCAAGTCAGTGGAGGCCTGGGAGGACAGATCCAGTGGCGCGGAACCGCCGTCGGACGCCGTTGACCAAGCAGCTTCCAGGAACTCTTCGTTGGTAGCAGCGAGGTCGTGCGCACGGGTGCGCACTTTTTCCGGCTCGATGACCACGCTCAGGGAACCGGCCGGAAGCTGGTCCACGAACGGGACCATGGCATCCACCAGCACCGGGGCCAGGGATTCCATGCCCTCAACGGCGATCCCACCCGCGATTTTCTCCAGCATGTCAGCCGCCGCCGGCATATCTGCTTTGAGCTTGGCAGCACGGGACATGACGGAGGGCGTGATCAGGATTTCGCGGCACGGCGGCGCATGCAGTTCCGTCGGGTGGTGTATCCCGGGTGCAGACAGAGAGCGCTGATCGGCCACGGCAAACCAGCGCATCTGGTCAACTTCATCGCCGAAGAACTCCACACGGATGGGGTGGTCCTCGGTGGGCGGGAAAACGTCCAGGATACCGCCGCGAACCGCGAATTCGCCTCGGTGGGTCACCATGTCAACGCGGGCATAGGCAGCGTCGGAGAGGGCGCGGACAACATCGGTGAACGAACGTTCCTGCCCTACCTGCAGCGTGACGGGGACGAGGTCACCCAAACCGGCCACGATCGGCTGGACCACGGCGCGAACCGGGGCAACCACCACACGCAGGGGTGCCGCCGTCGAGGTTTCAGGGTGGGTCAGGCGGCGCAGGACCGAGAGCCTGCGGCCCACGGTGTCCGAGCGCGGCGAAAGCCGCTCATGCGGGAGGGTTTCCCAACTCGGGAAGGTGGCCACAGACTCCGCGGGCAAGTACGAGGCGAGCGCCGCCGTCAGGTCTTCTGCCTCACGCCCGGTGGCGGTGACCGCCAGCACAACAGGCGTGCTCCCGGTTTCAGTTTCCAGGGCAGCAAGGCCATCGGCCATTTCCGCAAGCAGCACTGCCCGCATCCCGTTAGGGGCGCTGATCTGGTAGTCCGTGCTCCGGGCCGAAAAGGGCCGCTGAGCTTCCGTTCGGACGCGCGCAAAAGTCTTGTCCTCCGCCAGTGCGCGGCGCAGACCGTTGAGGCTCATGGCTGAAACTCCTAGGGTGGGTCCAAGGGCAGGCAACACAAATGCCCGGAAATTCAAATGAATGCCGGGTCATTCCAGCCTACCCCTCCCTCCAGCCCAGGAGTTCCTTTGCAGCCATCACCAAACAAGCCATCCAAGACAGTCCTCGTTACGGGCGCCACCGGTTACATTGGAGGCCGCCTGGTCCCCCGGCTTCTCGAGGCTGGCCACCGCGTGAAGGTGGTGGTCCGCTCCCCGCAGAAAATCGCCGATGTTCCATGGCACGACGACGTCGAAATCATCACGGATTCCCTGTCCGACGCCGGAAGCCTGGAGAACGCACTCCAGGGCGTGGATGTGCTCTATTACCTGGTTCACTCCATGGCTTCGGGCAGTGGATTCGAGGCGACGGAAGATGCCATGGCACGCCTCGTGGCGGACGCAGCGACCCGGGCACACGTCACAAGGATCGTCTACCTCGGCGGCCTGCACCCGGAGAACGCAGAGCTCTCCACGCACATGCGTTCCCGCGAGACGGTGGGACGCGTCTTCCTTGATTCCCAGGTGGATTCCATCGTGTTCCAGGCCGGAGTCGTTATCGGTTCGGGTTCGGCGTCGTTCGAAATGATCCGCCACTTGGCCGATACCCTGCCCGTCATGCCGGCGCCCAGCTGGGTCAATAACCGCATCGAAGCCATCGCAGTGCGGGATGTGCTCCACTACCTTGTGGCTGCTGCAACGCTCCCGGACGGCCTGAACCGGACGTTCGATATCGGCTCCCGGGACGTCCTGAAGTACAAGGACATGATGAACGAGTACGCCCTGGAGCGGGGCCTGCCCCGCCGTCTGGTGATCGCCCTTCCGGTTCCGGCGCCCAAACTCGCCGGGCTTTGGGTTGCACTGGTCACGCCCATTCCGCTGTCCATGTCCTTGCCGCTGGTGCAGTCACTCCAGCACGATGCCGTATCGCGGGAGCACGACGTCGATCATTACATTCCCCAGCCCGACGGCGGCCTGACGCCGTACCGCCGTGCCGTCGGCTTGGCTTTGGGCAAGGAACGGGACGGGCAGGTGGAGACCACCTGGGCAAATGCCGGAATCGACGCCGACCCTCTTCCCAGCGATCCCGACTGGGCCGGTTACAAGGTCTTCCTGGACGAGCGGACCTTCCACAGCGACGCGAAGCCTGAGCATGTGTGGACCATCATTGAGGGCATCGGTGGCAAGAACGGCTGGTACTCACTTCCGCTGGCATGGCGGGTGCGTGGATGGCTGGACAAGCTCACCGGTGGGGCGGGCCTGTTGAGGGGCCGCAGGCATCCGAAAAAGCTGGGCAGCGGCGAGGTGGTGGACTGGTGGCGGGTCGAAGCCATAGACCGCGGACATTTGCTGCGTCTCCGGGCCGAGATGCGGGCACCCGGGCGTGCATGGCTTGAGTTGGCAGTGGAGCCCGACGGCGGCGGGAGCCTTTACAAGCAACGCGCCATCTTCTTCCCACGCGGTTTGGCGGGCAGACTTTATTGGCTGGGCGTGTACCCGTTCCACGGGATCATCTTCCCGTCCATGGCACGGAACATTTCCGCGGCAGCAACCAGAGTTCAGGAGCAGGAACAGGAGCAGAGTTCCGGCGTGGCCACGGACACCCCGTAGGATGTTGGGAGCTAAAAAGCTTCACCACCAACATATCCACGGAGGACCAATGGCCCTGAGTGCATCCACCACCCTGCCCCACAGCGTTGACCGCGTTGCGGCCGTATTTGTCGACGAAGACTTCCTGCGCCACACGAGTGAACTGGTGGGCGGCTCCTTGGAATCGTTCACGATCGACGGCGACCCCGCCGGCGCTTTCAGCACCACCACGGTTCGTACGCTCCCCACTACCCGCCTGCCGGATATCGCCCGCAAGTTCGTCGGCGAGAGCCTGACTGTCACGCAGACCGAACAGTGGGAGGCACCGGCAGCCGACGGCTCCCGCGCCAGCAAGATCGCCCTTAAGGTCTCCGGCGCTCCGCTCGACGTCACGGCAGTCCAGCGCCTCGTGGCTGAAGGCGGGAACACCCGGATCGAGCTTGAGGGCAACGTTTCCTCGTCGGTTCCGTTCCTCGGCGGCAAGATCGCCGATGCTGCTGAGCCGATGGTTGGCAAGGCCCTGAACATCCAGTCGCAGCAGGCGCAGGCCTGGCTCGAAAGCCACTAGCATGCAGCTCCCCGCCATTCTGGGCTGGGTCCTGATCGTTGCCGGCGTGTGGTCCCTGGTTGTATGGCCGCAGTTCCTGAAGCGCGTCATGAAGGATCCCCGGGCCCGCGACGCCGCCGGCAAGGCCACCAGGTTCCTCACTGTCCACGTCGTCCTGGTCTCCATTTCCATGGTGCTGGGACTCGCGACGGCGGCCATAGGGGTTGCAGGGCTCGTTTCCTAGCGCTCGTCCCACCCAACTAGGTCGCAGTAGCGCGCGTTTTGAGCCCTCATAACGCGCTCTGCTGCTACCCAGTTGGGTAGACTGGGCTTTGGTGTGCCGGGAAGTCTGGTCGGCGGTGTCTTTGCGATGCCCGCCTTTCGACCACTCGACCCACAGGAGCTTCCGTGGCCAAACAACCCCTGACCACCACCGTTTTCAGCCGCTCCAGCTACCCCGAGTACCGCCGGATCCTCTCGATCCTCCGAACAGAGACCGTGGGCGGCGCCCTCCTTCTGACCGCCACTGTGATTGCGCTGATTTGGGCCAACTCCCCCGCCGCTGAGGGTTACTTCGCATTACGCGATCTCAAAATAGGCTATGAACCCTGGCACCTGCAGCTGAGCCTGGGGCATTGGGCCTCCGATGGCCTGCTGGCTGTGTTCTTCTTCCTCGCGGGCCTTGAACTCAAACGGGAGTTCGTCGCCGGGGAACTCCGCAAACCTGCCCGCGCTGTTGTACCCGTTGCCGCGGCCGTCGGTGGAGTGGTCATCCCCGCCCTGATCTACGTCCTCTTCAACCTCGGCTCCGCCTCGGAGACACTCAAGGGCTGGGCCATCCCCACGGCTACGGACATCGCCTTTGCCCTGGCCGTCCTTGCCGTGATCAACACGCACCTTCCCGCAGCCCTGCGGACCTTCCTGCTGACCCTCGCAGTAGTTGACGACCTCATCGCCATCGGCATCATCGCGTTCTTCTACTCCACGGGGATTCAGCCCCTCATGCTCCTGGCCGCGCTGGTACCGCTGGCGCTCTTCACCTTCCTGGTCCAGAAACGGATCCGCAGTTGGTACTTCCTGCTCCCCCTTGCCCTGGCCACGTGGGGTCTCGTCCATGCGTCCGGTATCCACGCCACAGTGGCCGGGGTCCTCTTGGGCTTTGCGGTTCCGGTCTTCAACAGCGGAAGAAAGGGCGAGCCGGCCGAAGGGCTCGCCGAGCACTTCGAACACCGGCTACGCCCCTTCTCCGCCGGGTTCGCAGTACCCGTCTTCGCCTTTTTCTCCGCAGGCGTGGCATTGGGCGGGTTGGATGGCATGCGGGCGGCGCTCAGTGATCCGGTGGCCGTGGGAATCGTTGCGGCGTTGGTGCTGGGCAAGGCCATTGGCGTCTTCGGCACCACGTTCCTGGTGACCAAAACCACCCGAGCGAGCCTGGATTCCAGCATTGCCTGGATCGACCTCTTTGGGCTGGCTTTGCTGGCCGGGATCGGATTCACCGTCTCACTGTTGATCGGCGAGCTAAGTTTCGGCACCGGATCCGCACACAACGACCACGCCAAGGTGGCCATCCTGGCCGGTTCCCTGATCGCGGCGCTGCTGGCCGCCGTCGTACTTAGGGCCAGGAACCGGCACTACCGCCTGGTTCAGGTGGAAGAACAACGGGACGACGACGGCGACGGCGTGCCTGACGTCTTCAGCCGCACCTAGCGGCACACTGCTCTGCGGGCTGTTAGGCCGTCGCCTGGTTCAGCGCGTCCTCTGCGGCAACCCACGAAATCATGGCGCATTTGACCCGGGCGGCGTAGCGGGCCACGCCTTCGAATGCGGCGGCGTCCCCCAGAATCTCCGGATCCGCCTGCACCTTTCCACGCGAGCGAAGGACTTCACGGAAGTTATCGATCACGGCGTGCAGTTCCTCTACGGACATTCCCTCGCCAAGGTCGGTCAACACTGAGGCCGACGCCATGGAGATGGAACAGCCCGCACCATCCCAGCTGATCTGCTTGACAGTTCCATCGGCAACAGCCAGACGGAGCGTTACCTCGTCCCCACAGACCGGGTTGAGCTGGTGGGATTGGCCGGTTGACGTGCCCGTTGGAGCTTCTGTGTCCGCGAGCCCGCTTCCGTGCCGCTGCTTGGAGTGGTCCAGGATGATCTGCTGGTACAGCTGGTCAAGACTCATGGTGCTGGTTACCCGTTCGTGGAAGTGTGTGGGGAGCGCCCGAAGGCAGACGCCCTGGGTCAGGCCTGGAAATAGGCCCGGACGCCAGACACGGCGTCAAGGAAGGCATCGACGTCGTCTGTGGTGTTGTAAAGGTACGTACTGGCCCGGGTAGTAGCGGTCAGCCCCAAGCGGCGGTGCAGCGGCTGGGCGCAATGGTGACCGACGCGGACGGCGATGCCGCGATCGTCAAGGAACTGGCCGACGTCGTGGGCATGGACACCGGCGACGTCGAAAGCAGCCAGCCCGATGCGTTCCGCGCCGGAAGCAGGACCCACCACGCGGATGCCGTCGATGCCCTCAAGTCCCTTGACCAGGCGCTGACCCAGCGTAGCCTCCCAGGCATGGATGCGGTCGATCCCGGTTTCGGACAAGTAGTTCACGGCAGTGGCAAGGGCAACCGCCTGGGAGATGCGTTGTGTCCCGGCCTCGAAGCGCTGCGGAGCAGGCAGGTATTCGGCGCGCTCCATAGTTACCGTGGTGATCATGGACCCACCGGTGAGGAACGGCGGGAGGACGTCCAGGAGTTCCTGCTTGCCGTACAGGACACCGACGCCCGTGGGAGCCAGCATCTTGTGGCCCGAGAACACCGCGAAGTCGACATCCAGGTCCTTGACGTCAATGGGCATGTGAGGCACCGACTGGCAAGCATCAAGAACCACCAATGCACCCACGCGTCGGGCGAGAGCCACCAGTTCGGCAACCGGGTTGATGGTTCCCAGGACGTTGGACGCGTGCGTGAAAGCCAGCAGTCGGGTCCGCTCCCGCACAATTTCTGCCGCGGCATCGAGCCGGAGCGCGCCGTCGTCCGTGATGGGAATGTACTTCAGTGTGGCGCCGGTGCGGAAAGCGAGCTCCTGCCAGGGGATCAGGTTGGCGTGGTGCTCCATTTCCGTGACCACGATCTCGTCCCCGGGACCGATGGCCAGCTCCTTCAACGCCGAACTGCCGCGGCCCTGAGCAGCCCACAAGGCGGCGTTGGACAAGGCATAGCTGATGAGGTTCAGGCCCTCCGTAGCGTTGGACGTCCACACGGTTTCCTCGTACTGGGCACCAACAAAATCCGCGACAGTTTGGCGGGCGTCCTCAAAGACCTCAGTCGCGCTCACCGCAAGTTGGTGTGCGCCACGGTGAACCGCGGCATTGCGCTGCTCGTAGAACTCCTGCTCGGCCTCTATGACGCTCAAAGGGTTCTGCGAGGTGGCCCCGGAATCGAGATAGATCAACGGTTTGCCGTTGACCAGTTGGTCCAGGACGGGGAAGTCGTTCCGGATCCGCAGCACCTCCGCATTGTCCATGGCAGGAACCACGGACTGCTGCAGTGAGGCGGGAGTTGATACGACTGTCAAGGGGCGCTCCTTGGAAATCCTTCAGGGACACTCAATTATCCCACGGCGCGACGTCCCCGGAGATGTGCCCTACAGCACGTCGGCGTCCTGCAGTATCTCAGTGCCCCGCTGTACTTCAATGTCCCGCTGTACCAGGCAGCCATCCCAGCGGCGGAGCAACATCGCTGTCGAAAGCCCCATGCAGCCGCTCCATCAAGGTCCAGGCGCGGCGGCTCGCCGCGCTGCGGGTCCTCGCTTCGTAGCCACTGGCCGCCCGGGCGTAACACAGGGCCGCTTGCGCGAACTGCCGGTCCCCGGAAAGGCTCTTGCCGGCAGATTCAAGCACCTTGGGGTCATTACCCAACAAAGCCGTTGCGAAAGTTCCCGTCGCCGCAGCGCCGGCGCCCCGCAACGAGGCGGCAAGCTCGCTAAGGCGGCGCTGCACCACAAGGTCCTCGACGGCGGACCCGCTTGCGTTGAGCATCATGAGGGTCAACGCCTCGGCTTCCATCAAATGACTTTGCTGGTCATGGAAGGCCTCGGCTGCCGCAAACAAGTGGCCGGGCTTGCGCGAAACCTTGTCCTGGGCTGCCGCCACGAACAGGGAGCTGAACTGGGACAACAGGCCATTTTCAGTTCGGCCGGCCCCTTCCTTCACTGCCATCAAGCTCTTCCGCACCCTTGCCATTGCCAGCTCCGAATCACCGCACAGCGCCGCGGAGTACGCCAGCATCGCCGTTGCCAGCTGCAGAACCGGCGGCAGGCCGGCGTCGTGCAGTTCAGCCACAACGGGTTCCAGCGTTCGCAATGCGGCCCGGGGCAGGCCTTGGCTGAGCTGCGCATAACCCCGCGCTACATCCAGGCACCATGCCAGGTGCGCTGGCACTGCATAGGTCCACGGGCAATCCAGGACGGAGTCCAGCCTGCTCCATGACAGGTTGTGCCGCAGATGGAAAACGTGGCGAAGGAGCACCCCTGGCCGGAACATCTCCAGCGCAGGGTCGGCATCAGTGGCAGCCAAGGCAGCGGAAGACTTTTCCAACGCCTGGGGAGCGTCCCCGGACAGCAGGAGCTGTTCGGCCATGTGGACATTCCACATGACCCGGGCGGCTGGATCCGACGGTTCCTGCGGCTCCTGGGCCCCGCCGTCGGGCGGCATGGGAGAGGCCGCCCCCAAAAGACCCAATGCCATCAACCGGCGTGCAGCCTCCGCCTGCACCTCCGCCTGCGATCCACCCACCAACTGGCGCAACTCCGGTGCTGCTTCCTTGAGCTGGCCTTCGGCAATGAGCGCCCTGGCCCGGATCATCCTGGCGTCATCCCGGTGGCCTGGACCGTTAATACCCATGGAAGCCCTGATGGCCAGCTCAGCGGTGGAGGGTTTGTCAGCGGCAGGCGCTGCAGCCAGGATGAGTTCATCGGAGAGGCTCAGCCCGCAATCGAGGGTCCACGTCATCCAGCGCAGCATGGCGGGCGCAGAATCCGCTGTGAGTCCCGGCTCCTCGATGCCAAGCCGGAGCGCCGTGCTGCGCGAGCGGGGAACGGACAGCCGGATGCCCTCGCCCCGCAGCCATGAACTCGTACGGACAAGCGGAGGCCTTCCTGGGAGGACCCTGATGTGGTGGGCGTCAAGAAGGTGTTCCACGGCCTTCTGGCCGAAGCTGTGTTCAACAACATCCAGGGCCAGAGGCTCGGCGAGCGCAATGACCTCCAACGCCTTCAGTTCTTCCGCAGCATGGTGGGAGATATCGGCCCGGACGTGCTCAACCACCCCGGGCCATTGACAATGAGCCCGTACGTCGAGGGTCCAGTATCCGTCGCGCTGAACCAGGAGATGGGCGTTGCGTGCATCCTGGATCGCCAGGCAAAGGAGTCCCACGTTAAATCCGCACATCGCCGCCAGAAGACTGCTGGCGCGCCTTTGAACCTTTCCGCCCAGCACGTCCTCGCAGAGAGCCTGTGCCTCAGTGAACGTAAAGGGAGCCAGGACATACTGCTCCAGGAAGCCCTCCTCCCACAACTGGTACAGATCCGGCGGTAGCGGGCGGCGGCTGTCGGCCGTAGCTACCAAGGTGGCTCCGAATCCCGGCATCAGCTGCAGCAAAACCGCCAGTGACGCAGGATCGACGAAGTGGATGTCGTCCACGAGGAGGACCAGTGGAGGCCGTTTGGGCCCGGGGTGGCGCTTGCTTCGACGCCGGGCAACCGGGGGCGTGTACAGGTATTCTGCTGGACCGAGGCTTTGGGTGAGCGCCCGCAGGACATGAAGTCCCGGGAGGGCCGTTTGTTCGCCTGGGGGCTCCACTGCGGCGCTCAACGCACCATAGACGGTTGTCTGGAGTTCCGGTTTGCCGGCGAAAGTGCGGACATCCATGGTGTCCGGTAGTCCTGCTTTGATGGAGAGCAACAAATGGCTCTTTCCAGATCCGCTGTCGCCGATCACAACAATGCCGTTGGTGGAAGGAGAGGGTACTGCCGCGAGGATCAGATCCAGGATCTGCTTCCGGTCCGGGAATGTTGACGGCCTCAGCCTGACTGTGACAGCGTCTTCGTCCAGCCAGGGGTCCGGCAACATGCACACTCCAATAGCAGCAGTCCCTTGGTCCGGGAGAATTTAGGCTTCCGCGATTTTGCGGGATCCCTGGCCTAGAAGCCGGCGACGGCTGGGGGGAGAGTCTCGGTCTCAGAAGACTCTGTCGCCGCCGGCTTCGTCCAGGGCCGGACCGCCTTTCGGTGGCCGGAGCATCGGCTCAAAGAGACCACCGATGCGGTATTTCGATGTGGAATTCGGGGATGCTTGGGGCTTTCCTTCCTTCCAAGATCAGTTAACCGCGTGCCGGAAATCAGAACACCAGTAATCGGTACTCGATTAGTAGGGCGGTTTCCGGGCCCCGATACTCTGTTGTACTCAGTCCCCTGGAGGGGCACTACTTGGTCCAGGCAGGGAAAGGGCGCGGGTTAGTCCATTGATTGGTGGTAATTGGTGCAATACCGCAACCACGTGGTGTTTACAGGCTCCCGGAGCTACTCAAACGCCGTGCATCAATTGCGGACAGCAGCCCCAAGGTCCTCGCGCCGGCGGATGCCCAGCTTGGCATAGCTGCGGTACAAGTGGCCCTCCACGGTGCGGACAGAGACCATGAGTTTCTCCGCGATCTGCCGGTCAGTGAGTCCGGAAACGGCCAGCGCCACAATATCCTGCTCGCGCCGGGTCAGGGGCACGGAACGGTCCACTTCGGTGTGGGGGTCGTGGAGCTGTGCGTCGCCCAGGCTGGCCTCGCTGACGTCGCGCAACACGGCCGCCTGCCGCGCCTCGGGCCGTTTGCCCTCCGCGTCAAAGGCAACGGCGGCTTTGTCGAAAGCTGTCGCCGCTGGCCCGGGCATGCCTCCGGCGGCCAGCAGGTTGCCTGCGTTGACGAACGCATCGCCAGCGCCGTCCACTTGGGCGGTGGCCAGCATGTGCCAGCCGCCTGCCCATGCTCCAGCCATTGACGAGGCAGTTTCCTGGATGGCTTCCATGACCTGTCCGTCCCCCAGCTCTGCCCTGAGGACCAGGTTCTGGAGCAGGACGCCCGGAAGTTGATGCAGATGCGTGGAATCAGGGAGGCTCCGCAGTTTCTCCAGCCCTGTTCCTTTATTCAAAAGCTCCTTTGCGGCCAGGGTGAAGATCTCGGCCAGGGCTTCAACATAGGCGCCACCGGCAGCCGGGACCACCACCGTGTCCATGGACAGGCGTTGGGCCAGTTCATGGTTTCCTGACCGGGCCGCAACGTAAAACGCCAGCGCGTTGCCCAGGCGGCGCAACCTCTGCGGGTCCTTCACACGGAGTGCCTCCACTGCGGGAATCAACACAGCGCTGGCTTGTTCCAACCGACCCTGCCGGAGCAAGGACAATCCTTTGAGCGCCTGGATGTCGCCACCGAACGTTATCAACCCCATGGCGGAGCTGGCGGCGTAGCGGTTCAGGGCCGTCTCGGCGGCCGCCCAATCCCCCGACTCCAGCGCAGCCAAGGCATAGCGGACCAGGATGAAGTCGGTGAAGTACAGGAGGTCGTCGTGGTGTTCATCCAGCAACACCAGAGCTTCCCTGCCCATCTCCAATGCCTGCACCGCCTGGCCCTCCACCATCAGGAGCTCGCACTGCATTGCCAACAGGAAAAGCTGGTTCATGACTAAATCGGGCTCGTCCGCGGCAAGACCGGCCTGGAACGTGGCAAGTCCCTCACGAAGCTCTCCATAGCGGCCGTCATGGGCCAGCGCCGCCAATTCCAAAGCCGCCGCGTGTCGTCGGATCTGTTCGACCACAGGGTCCTGCGCGTTGCGGCCCGCCACCAGTGCGTCGGCGGCAGAGTGGACGTCAGCCAGGATGTCACCGGAGCTGTCCCCCATCGCGGACCTCGCAGCTCCCCACAGCAGTCCGGCGCCCAGGGGCCCGGACGGATCGGCGTCCAGGAACCCGGCATCTTCCTCGAGCAGCTCCACGGCACTGCGGTAGTCGCCGTCGTTGTATTTGACCATTGCCATCACGGCACGCGCACGGGGGCGCAGCGCTTCGGAGCGAACCTTGGCAGCGGCCTCCAGCGCGAGCGGATTCTGCAGGAGTTTCGCGGCGAGGAACGCTGCCCTCAGCAGCTGTTCGTCGTCGACGTCGGCACCACAGTCCAGCGCCCAACTCACCATTCGGAGCAGGCCCTCTGCCGTTGATGGTTCCGCGGGCAGGTGCTGAACCATACGCTGGCGGATCTGGAGGCTACGCGCGGGCGAAACAATGTGGCGAAGCGCCTCACCATACATCGGGTGCCACATTTTCAGGGGACTACCAGCGCCGTTACTGGAAATCACGAGCCTGTTGTCCATCAGCGACCGCAACGTATCCCTGCCCACGAGCGCGTCGAGTACGGCGGCGGGGACGGGTTCGGACAAGGCGATGATGTACATCGCTTCCCGTTCAGCCTCGCTGGTTCGCAGGACTTTGTTCCGAACCACTTCAGAGAGGCCCTCGCCGGTGCCGGAGAGGGCCCTGGTGAGGAACCAGACGCCATTTCGACGCACCAGGTTTCCGTCAGCTTTTGAGTCTTCCAGGAGGCAACGGAGCAACAGGGGGTTACCCTCCGAAACAGCATGCAAAACATCAGTGGTGCTTGCCATGACCGACCCGCCCAAGGTTTTCCCGGCCAGCTCGGCCACTTCTTCCTTTTCCAGGGGGTGGAGTTCGAAGCGCTCTGCCAGGCCGTCGTACCAGAGCTGGAGAAGGGCAGGAGGAAGTCCTGGCCGCGGCCTGCTGGTCGCCACCAGCCTCGCCCAGCCAGCCGTCACCAATTCGGCCAGAATCTGTGTGCTGGCCTCATCGAGGTCATGGGCGTCGTCTACAACCAGAAGGAGCCGTGCGCCTTCGCTTCCGCGCCTTTTCTCGAACTGGGACCAAAACTCGCGAAGAATCGCCACCGGCGAGGTGGCCTGCTCCACAGGCAGGTCCAGGAGGTAGGGCGCCAGGACACCGAAAGGAACAGCGGACAGTGCCGGACTTCCATGGATCCGCATCACTACCATTTCGCCGGCCAGGCGGGCAGCGATCTCGGCGGCCATGGCCGTTTTGCCGATGCCGGGATCGGCAAGGAGCAGGACGGCGCCCGCGCCCTCCTGCCTCAATATTTCGGTCGCGAGGTCCAACTCCGCGTCCCTGCCAACAAGGTACTCAGCCTGCATGGGCACGCACCCGGTTGACGGAAACTACGCTCCTCAACTCACAGGAGACCATTGAGCTCGCCTCGGGATGAAACGCCGAGCTTGGTAAACACTTGGTACAGGTGTCCCTCAACGGTCCGCACAGACACCCCAATATCCATAGCGATTTCACGATTGCTGACACCCTTTCCGGCCAGTTTGGCAATTTGCCGTTCACGCTCGGTCAACACCGGTGCGTCGCTTCGTGGTTGGATCGGCAACGCCGCGACTGATTGTTCCAGACGCTCAAGCCTAAGCTGCGCGGTCCGGGCAGCCGTGGTTTCACCTGCATTACGGGCAAAGTCCAAGGCCATGGCAACGCACCTGGCTTCGACCACCAACAAATCCAGTGCAGCTGCGGCATCGGCGGCCGCCAGAAGAGAACGGGAACTCCGGTTCAGGGATCCGCGAGCGAGGTCGCGGGCGATCTGTGCCAAGGGGCCTTGACGGTTAGTGGCAACTTCTTCCAGCAGCTTGTACTCGGCGTCCGTGCCCTCCACCGTGGCGCCGAAAAGGCAGATGCCCGCTGTTGTGAAGCGCCTCTTGGCGATGTCCTGATGGACCCGGGCCAGCAGCCGCTGTTTGACGTCCGGGTCCCCCATCCATCGCCCTGCCATTTCAGCACAGAACTCGGCAACGGACTCGGAGAAATATGTTCCAACACCCCGGCAGGTGCGGTACAGGTCAAGGTAGCGTCCGGCTTCGAGTGAATTTCCCAACTGGGCATAGGCAAAGGCGGTAGCTGCGTAGGCAACCTTGACCATGTTCATGGCGGGGCGGAGCTCCAGCTGCGCGGCGGCGGAACGCAACGGTTCGATCGCGCTAGCGGGTTTCCCTGCGTAAGCGTAGGCGAGGCCTACGCCCAGTTCGGTGATCGCACCCCGGTACTGCAGGCGGGAAGGCGTGGAGGGCGTCCGGCGCATGAGCTCGATGCATTTCCGCCATTGTCCGGACAGCAGCAGCACTCCGAAAGCCTGCCGCGCGAAAGACTCCTCCAACTGCGCCGGCCTGTCATTGTTCCCCAGCTGCCGGGACACGGTGCGTGCCAGTTGCTGCGCTTCCAGTTCCCGGCCCATCACGCAACGGGCTTCAATGAGGCAAAAGGCGGACTTGAGCCAGTGTTCCCGGTCCACGGCAGGGTCCTTGGCCAGTTCCTCTTCCAGGTCCTCGGCCACAGCTGTGTATTCGCCCATGTACGTCTGGTATTCGTAGTTGCAAAGCAGGAGCCGGTTCCGGGCCCGCGTGATCATCTCCGGCGTGTATTTCTCCGGATTCGAAACGATGGACTCCAAGGTTTCATTTGCCGCCGCGATCACTCCGGGCACCATAGCCGAGCGGCCGTCAATCCATGTCATGGCCTGGCACTTGGCCGCTGTTACTTCTGAAAACTCCATTGGGTCCAAAGCCGCAATGTGTGCCTCGGAAACCTCATCCAAAGCCTGGGCCGCGTGCAGGGGCAGGTCCAGCATGAGGTAGGCAGCTGACTTCAGGCGCTGCCCCGGCACCCATTCGGGATCCTTCGGATCCAGGGAGAGTGTGCATTGGATGGCAAAGTTGGGGTCGTAATCGTCCAGGGCCGCCCGGCCTGCTGCCAAGGCGTGCGCGGGCGACGGTGACGGCTCATCCTCACAGGCATGCATCCACGCGGCGTAGCTCAGCAAATCCTGTGGAGCCAACCCAGCCAGCTCCGGCTCCTTGGGTCCAAGAAGCATCAACCTCAGCTCGCGACGGCGCCGGGTACTCAGCCAGCCCCGAACAACCTCACCCACATAGGCATCCCGAAGGGACACCCAGTGCTCGCCGCTGCGGTCAACGCTCAGGAGCCCGGATTCCTCCATCTCCACAAGCACTTCCGTGCCAAAGATCGCTGCAAGATCCACCAGGGTGGCGCGCTGCGCACAGGCCAGAACCTCGACGACGGTCCGGTTGGCCTGCGGTTCGCGCGCCAACCTGGAACGGACAAAGTCCTCCACAACCGTGGCGCCTTCAAGCTTGATCCGGTCCCTGAGCGTCCACACGGAATCGTTGAGGACGAGGTTGCCGGAATGGCGTTGCTCGTCCAGGAGCGCGTGCAGCAGCATCGGGTTCCCGCCGACAGCGGAGTGGAGTGAGCCAACCAGGGTCGAAGAAACGTAGTGGCCCAGCACCGAGCCGAGAACCTGCTTGGTCTGTTCTTCGCTCAGCGTGTTCAGATGGACTTCGCCCAGTTGCTCCTCAAGGACCAGCCGATGAAAATCAGCGGGGAGATCACTGGAGCGTTGAACAGTGGCGATCACCTTGGCCGTTCCAGTGGCCATCAGATTCAGCAGCACGCCCGTACTCATGGGATCCATACCGCCGGCGTTGTCCACGATGAAGACAGTCTCGCGGCCCGCGGCTTCTTTACGGATCAGGGAGGTAATCGCGTGCAGAATGCCCGTGGGCGAACTGACGGCCTCGGACGGCAGCCTCGCCAGGAGGAATCCGAGGCACCCGTAGGGAGTCTGGCCGTTGGCGACCGTGTTGCGTAATTGCAGGCTGTGGATTTTGGGGCCCAGCGAGGAAACTACTGCCCGGGCCAGGCCCGATTTGCCGATTCCCCGTTCGCCCGTGAGCACCACACCGTACGATTCCGGGGACTCCAGATGCTTGGTTGCCCGGGACAGATCCTGGCTCCTGGCCAACAATGACCATGTTTGCCGATCGGATGGACCGCCCACAAGGTCCGGAGCCGCAGCCCTCGCTGCGCCTCCACCGCCTTTGTTTAGCAACTCCGCCGACATTCGCATCCTTCGCTACAACATCCGCGACAGTCCCCCACCGCTTACCTGCGTACCATGCACACTACCTCCGGGCGCCGACAGTTTGTAGGGCTAAGGGCGCCTCGTATCATCAGGCTTTCCTCAGGCTTTCCTCAAGATTTGCTCAAGTTCTTGCCGCATGATGCTTCTGCTGCGCCGCAAGGAGCCCCTCATTGACCAGAAGTTCCACCGCGTCAGCGGCTTCGTCCAGCAGAAATGGCAATTCCTTCTTCTCGGGCGCTGCAAAATCCCGGAGGACAAAGTCCGCGGTATCCATACGTCCCGGAGGCCTGCCCACGCCTACCCGCACCCGCAGATAGTCCTTTGTTGCCAGCGCCTTGGAGATATCGCGGAGGCCGTTATGGCCACCCTCGCCGCCACCTATCTTGAGCTTGACCGTGTTGAAGGGGATGTCGATCTCATCGTGGACGGCAATGACGTGATCAGGCGCAATGTCGAAAAATTTGCTCAGCCCCGCGACAGGACCACCGGAAACGTTCATATAAGTCATCGGCTTGGCCAGCACTATGCGGGGCCCGCCAATCCCCAGCCGGCCCTCCACCACCTGCGCCTTGGCCTTGTGGGTCTTGAACTTGCCGCCCATCCGCGACGCCAGCTCGTCAAGCACCATCTGGCCCACGTTGTGCCGGTTGTTGCTGTACTCGCTGCCGGGGTTGCCAAGGCCAACTATCAGCCAGGTGTCAGTCATGGTCTCATCCTAGGGAATCTGGTCAGGAAATCCGGTCAGCGAATCTGCTCGGCTAACTTGCCTGACCGGTATCGGAATCGCGGGGGCGCGCGGGATTACGCGGGAGTGAAAGAAGAAAGTGGCCGGGACCCAAGGGGACCCGGCCACTCAAAAGGCGTTTGCCTATGCAGTCAAAGACTACTCAGCCGCTGCTGCGGTGGTTTCTTCTTCAGCCTCAGAAGCGGTCTCGGCGATGCGGACCACAAGGGTGTCGCCTTCGGTGAGCAGGGTGGAACCCTTCGGCAGGACGAGGTCCGATGCGTGGATGTTCTCGCCGGCCTTGCGGCCTTCGATGTCAACCTCGACGGCGGTGGGCACGTGGGTTGCCTCGGCCTCAAGGGAAACCGTGGTGGCTTCGAGGCTGGCAACAGCACCCGGAGCAACTTCACCGGAAACGTGGATGGCGATGTCGACGGTAACCTTCTCGCCAGCCTGGACGGTCTGGAGGTCAACGTGCTCGATGATCTGCTTAACCGGGTCGCGCTGGATGTCCTTGACGAGCGTCAGGTGCTTCTCGCCGTCGACGTCGATTGCCAGCAGGGCGTTGGAAACGCGGACGGCCAGCGTGGTGGCGCGGCCGGGCAGGTTGATGTGGATCGGCTCTGCGCCGTGGCCGTAGATGACAGCCGGGATCTGGCCGGCCATACGTGCACGGCGGGCAAAACCCTTACCGAATTCGGTGCGCAGTTCTGCGGTGAGCTTCTGCTCAGACATGTGTACTCCTTGATTACTGTGGCGTCCGGGAAACTCCGGACAAGTCGATCAGCAAGGGCGGAGGTCTGTGGACCTTCTACGCCCGGCGACCGTTGCTGTCCAGCAGCAAGCCCGCCTGTGTCGAAGGAGATGCAGACCCAGTCGATAACGGAGACCCGCAATTCCGGTTCAAAACGCGCACCGGATGTGCTCTCCCTCGCCAAGGTATCCCCAAGAGTTTACCAGCGGATACCTTCATTACTGAAAACGGGCCATCCACACGCCCGGAGGCGGCGGATGGCCCGTCATGCCAGTAGTCCGGCGTCAGGCTTTGCCGTCGAACAGGCTGGTGACCGAACCGTCGTCGAACACTTCACGAATGGCACGCGCGATCAACGGTGCGATGGACAGCACCGTGAGCTGCGGGAAACGCTTCTCTGCCGGGATGGGCAGGGTGTTGGTGACAACCACTTCGCGTGCGCCCGAATCAGCGAGGCGCTGCGCTGCCGGGTCCGAGAAAACGGCGTGCGTGCAAGCGATGATGACATCCTTGGCGCCAGCGTTCTTCAGGACCTGGACGGCACCGGAGATGGTTCCACCGGTGTCGATCATGTCGTCAATAAGCACGCACGTGCGGCCTTCAACCTGGCCAACAACGGTCTTGGAGACAGCCTGGTTGGGCACGGTGAGATCGCGGCTCTTGTGAACGAACGCCAGCGGGGCACCGCCAAGGCGTTCCGCCCACTGCTCGGCGACACGGACGCGGCCGGTGTCCGGCGAAACAACGGTGATGTTGTCCGCCTCCACCTTGGTGCGGATGTAGTCGGCCAGCAGCGGGATCGCCATCAGGTGGTCAACCGGGCCATCGAAGAAGCCCTGGATCTGGGAGGTGTGCAGGTCGACGGACATGATGCGGTCCGCACCGGCAGTCTTGTACAGGTCCGCAACCAGGCGGGCGGAAATGGGCTCGCGGCCGCGGCCCTTCTTGTCCTGGCGGGAGTATGGGTAGAACGGTGAAACAACCGTGATCCTCTTGGCAGAGGCGCGCTTGAGGGAGTCGATCATGATCAACTGCTCCATGAGCCAGTTGTTCAGCGGGGCCGGGTGCGCCTGGATGACGAACGCGTCAGTGCCGCGGACACTCTCAGCGGAACGGACGTAGATTTCCCCGTTGGCGAAGTCATAGGCGTCGATGGGCAGGAGCTCAGTCTCCAGCTCCTTCGCGATTTCCTGCGCCAGCTCCGGATGTGCCCTTCCGGCGGCGAGAATCAATTTCTTCTCGCCGTGTGCGGTAATTTCGCTCATGCCTATTTGCCCTCTTCTGTGGTTGCTGGAGATTGTGAGGATGTGGAGGCGGGGGTCAGCATGGACTCCTGCGCGGCCTGGGCCAGCTTCGCTGAGTTGGTACCGGGGCGGTTGGCCAGTACCCAGCCTTCGGCGTTTCGCTGCGCGGCCAGGCTAATGGCGAGGGCTCCAGGCGGGACATCCTTGCGGATGACGGCACCGGCGCCGCTGTAAGCGCCATCACCCACGGTCACCGGAGCTACAAAGACGGTGTTTGAACCAGTCCGCACGCCCGAGCCGATCACCGTGCGGTGCTTCTTCTCGCCGTCGTAATTGGCCGTGATGTTGCCGCAGCCGATGTTGGTGTCCTCGCCGATTTCAGCGTCACCTGCGTACCCGAGGTGGGACAGCTTGGAACCGCGGCCGATGGTCACGTTCTTGGTTTCGTAGAAGGCGCCGATCTTGCCGGTCTCTCCCAGTACCGTGCCAGGGCGGAGGTAGGTGAACGGTCCAACGGTTGCCCCGGCTCCAATGATGGAACCCGAGCCATGCGTGCGGGTCACCTTGGCACCTTCGGCAACGTTGACGTCCGTCAGCGTCGTATCGGGACCCACGACGGCGTCCCTCGCCACAGTGGTGGAACCGTGCAGTTGCGTATTGGGCAGCAACCGGACATCTTCATCGAGCCTGACCGTGGAGTCGATCCAGGTAGTGGACGGATCCACCACCGTCACGCCCGCCCGCATCCAGGACTCGACGATGCGGCGGTTAAGTTCGGCACCGAGCGCGGACAGCTGGATGCGGTCGTTGGCACCCTCAACCTGCCAGCGGTCCTGGGTGACGACCGCGGCAACCCGGCCACCGGCGTCGCGGGCCAGTCCGAGGACATCGGTGAGGTACATCTCGCCCTGCGCGTTGTCAGTGGTGACCTGCGTCAGCGCGTCGCGCAGCACAGCGGCGTCGAAAGCGTAAATGCCGGAGTTGACCTCAAGGATGGTGTGCTCTGCTTCGCTTGCATCCTTGTGCTCGCGAATGCCGGTGACCGTGCCGTCTTCGGCACGCAGGATGCGGCCGTAGCCCGAGGCGTCGTCCAATATTGCTGTGAGCACCGTTACGGCGTTGCCCTGGGCCTCATGGGTGGCCACGAGTTCGCCCAGCAATTCGCCGGTCAGCAGGGGCACATCTCCATAAGTGACAACCACAGTGCCGGTGAGTTCCGCTTCGGCGTCGAGGGCGTTGAGGGCGACCTGGACAGCGCGTCCCGTGCCCGGGATCTCGTCCTGGTCAACGATCAGGGCTTCCGGATCCAGCGCGGAGACGTGTTCTGCCACGCGATCGCGCTCGTGCCGGACAACAAGCGCAAGTTTCAGGGGGCTGATGGAACGGGCGGCGAGGAGGGCGTGGCCCACCATGGAGAGGCCGCCAATTTCGTGGAGAATCTTGGGAGTCCGCGACTTCATTCGCGTCCCGGCACCTGCAGCCAAGACGATGACTGCTGCGGGACCGGTGGTTTCGGGGCTCACGTACTGGCTCTCCTTGCTCGGTTTTGTCCCGGGTAACCCGGCTTCGGAATGCTGCCATTCCAACTGTGGACCCAGGCACCGTTCGAGCTGTTCCAGGTACAGAGTGGAGCGCATTTTCCGACCGTTCCGCCCATAGGATTCGAACCTATACTCCACGGCTCCAAAGGCCGGGGTGCTGCCATTACACCAGAGCGGACCGTGCATGCTTGCACCCCCAGGCGGCAGGGCCTGACGGTATCCCGGATCACCGGGATGCACACACAAGAATCTAGTTTGCCATGACCTTTGCATGGTTCGCGACTTGACCCACTCTGACGGGTCTCCGGATGCCCTGTTACGGCCCGCCCCGATCAGCCGCGCGGCGGGTTAGGGCATGATGGACACGTGAGCAAGCGCACTGAACTTTCCCGGCCCGCAGCCGCCGTCGAGCCTCTGGGAGACCGCCCGATACGGTCAAGGATGACCGGACAACAGCGCCGCTCCCAGCTCATCGGCATTGGCCGGTCGCTCTTCGCAGCCAAAGGCCTGGACGGCACGACCATTGAAGAAATTGCCGCCAGCGCGGGCGTCTCCAAGCCGGTGATCTACGAGCATTTTGGGTCCAAGGAAGGCCTCTACCGGCAGGTTGTCGAAACCGAATTCCGCATACTCCTGGACTCCATCACCGAGGCATTGAGCACCGATGCCAAACCCCGCGTCCTGGTGGAGCGCGCTGCGCTGGCACTCCTTGGCTACATCGAGGAGCGCACAGACGGCTTCCGGATACTCATGCGCGACGCACCACCGTCCCAGCCCGAGGGCGCCTTCTCCACGTTGCTCTCGCACGTCACAGCGCGTGTGGAACACCTGCTCTCCGACGAATTCGCCCGCCGTGGATTCAGCGCTGCAGATGGCGCCATGTACGCCCAGATGCTCGTCGGAATGGTCGCGATGACAGGCCAATGGTGGCTGGACAGTCGTGAGCCGGACAAACGCGCGGTAGCCGCCCACCTGGTGAACCTGGCCTGGAACGGACTGACCGGGCTGCAAAAGGAGCCCGGCCTCCGATCCGACCCCTGATCCGCTCTCACTTCCGGGCGCCTTCCGGGCGATGCGCGCTCACTTCCCCACTGCTTCCGGGCGATGCGCTCTCACATCCCCACCGCTTCCAGGCGATGCGCGCTCACTGCGCTCGTCAAGTTTGTGAGACAGTTCTCGTTGTTGTTGGTTAGGCGGCCAGGGGTCCCTGAACGGTGGTTTGGTAAGCGGTGTGGGCTGTTACGGGTGGTGCGCCGCCGGCCCGGCGGTTGGGTCGGCGGCGGTTGTACCAGCCCTCGATGTAGTCCATCACGGCGGTCCGGGCGGCGAGCCTGGAACCGAAGCGGTGGTGGTGGTAGAACTCGGTTTTGAGGTGGGAGAAGAAGTTCTCGGCGACCGCGTTGTCCCAGCACACCCCTACCTTGCCCATGGACTGAGTGACCGCGTTCGTGCCGCACCATTGCTGGAATTCCTCAGAGGTGTACTGGGCGCCGCGGTCGGAGTGGAAGACCACAGAATCCTCGGCGAAGCGGCCGTGGTTCCGGGCCATCTGCAGGGCCGCGGTGCACAGGCTCGCACGCATGTGTCCGGCCATGGACCAGCCAATGACCATGCCGGAGAACAGATCGATGACGGTGGCCAGGTAGAGCCAGCCTTCGCCGGTGCGCAGGTAGGTGATATCGCCGACCAGACGGGTCCCGGGCACGGTGGAGGTGAAGTCGCGTTTGCCGTCGGTGTCGAGCATGTGGTTCTCGATGTGGGCGGTCTTGGCCTGCGGGTCCTGGACCGTGGTCTGTTTCCAGGCCCGAGTTCGGATGGCACGCAGACCGGTCTCGCGCATGATGGCTCCGACGGTTGGGGCGGAGACCTTGGTCCCGGCCGCGTTCAGCAACAAGGCCAACTGGTCCCGTCCGGCACGGCCTTCCTCCTTCGTATAGAGGTCGGTGACCGCGGTGACCAGATCCTCATGCCGCACGGCACGTGGTGAGGGCCCGGCGGGGTTGCGCCACCGATAGAACGAGGCCCGGGAAACCTTCAATGCCCGGCACAGCCACACCACTGAATGGTTGGCCTTCTCCGCTTCGATGAACTCGTAGAAATCCTCTACTTTTGCTTCGCGGCAAAGAAGGCGCTGACTTTTCCCAGGAACTCGACCTCGGCCTTCAACCTGGCGTTCTCGGCCAAGGCCTTTTGGTGTTCTTCCCAGGCAACCGGGCCCCTGTCCTCGGACGGGACAGGGGCATTTGGTTGACGTTCCCGATGTCGGTGAAGCCAGTTCCCCAGCGTGCTTTCCTTCACCCCGATCTCCTCGGCGACCTGCTTCACCGAACGGTTCGTGGACAGCACCAGCCGCACTGCTTCCTCACGGAAAGCGGCATCATATTTTCTTCTGGGCGTGGTCATCTGAAACGAATCTCCCATCAAGCTGTCTCAGAAAACCATACGGCCGCACACATCCCCACCGCTTCCAGGCGATACGCGCTCACATCCCAACGCCTCTCGGGCGTTCCGCTCTCACATCCCAACGCCTTCCAGGCGATGCGCGCTCACATCCGAACGCCTTCCAGGCGATGCGCTCTCACATCCGAACGACCCCGGTCCATAAATCAGCCCCTGACCGAAACTTCTGCGGACACTAAAAAGAGGCTGCCGGAGGCCCGCCACAACGTGCTTTCACATCCCGAGTGACAAAGCGGCCCGGGTTTCCTTCAACATCGAAGCAACGCCAACCCCGGATCCACCGTTGTTCCGACACTCCCGCCCGGGCAAGGGCAAGCCCTGAGGAAGTGATAGAGCAACGGCTAAAACGCTGCGGGACGTGAGAGAACGATCCGCAAAAGCCCGCTGGACCCGAGAGAACGATCCGCAAAAGCCCGCTGGACCCGAGAGAACGTCCCGCAAAAGCCCGCTGGACCCGAGAGAACGATCCGCAAAAGCCCGCTGGACCCGAGAGAACGATCCGCAAAAGCCCGCTGGACCTGAGAGAACGTCCCGCAAAAGCCCGCTGGACCTGAGAGAACGATCCGCAAAAGCCCGCTGGATGTGAGAGAGCGTTGCAGCAGCGGCGGGCGTCCGGAAGCGTGCGTCAAAGGCGAGGAACGAGCCAGCACGCGGAGGATGCGCGCCGCTGCGCCGCCAGCCGCCACTCGCCAGCCGCTGCGCCGCCAGCTGCCACTCGCCAGCCGCCACTCGCCACGGCAACACCGCTGGCCGCGCCCTACTCACCGAGGATTTCGGCGGCCTCGAGCCACTCGAGCTCCAGGCCTTCTTTCTCCTCAAGGAGTTCCTGCAACTTGGCATTGAGTTCGCCCAGTGCGTCGAAGTCCCCGGAGTCGGACTTCGCGGCCATTTGGGTGTGAAGCTTTTCCTCCTGCTGGGCTATCTTGCCGAGCTGGCGGTCGATCCTGTTGAGGTCCTTGCGGGCTTCACGCTTTTCGGCTTCGCTGGCACCGGACGGAGCGGCACTCGACGACGTACCGCCACCCGCAGAAGTCGGCGCACCGGATCCGCCGCCAACAGCGCCGGAAGCAAGTGCCGCTTCACGCAGTTCCAGGTATTGGTCCACACCGCCGGGCAAGCCACGGAGTTTGCCATCGCCAAGGAGTGCCATCTGGTTGTCCGTGACGCGCTCAAGCAGGTACCTGTCGTGGCTCACGACAACCAGCGTTCCGGGCCAACCGTCCAGGACATCTTCGACGGCGGCCAGGGTGTCGGTATCGAGGTCGTTGGTGGGCTCGTCGAGCATCAGTACATTGGGCTCCCCTACCAGCAGGCGCAGGAGTTGGAGCCGGCGGCGCTCACCACCGGAGAGGTCCCTGACGGGTGTCCACTGCTTTTCCTTGGTGAATCCGAGCTGCTCTACGAGCTGGCCGGCGGTGAATTCCTTACCGCCTACGCTAAAGGACCGCTTTTCCCGCTCAATGACTTCAATGACGCGAAGGTCCGAGACGTCGTCGAGCTCCTTCACGTCCTGGGTGAGGACAGCCGTCACCACCGTCTTGCCGCGCTTGACCTTGCCGGAGGTGGGCTGGATTTCGCCGTTGAGGAGCTTGAGCAGCGTGGACTTGCCGGCCCCGTTGACGCCCACCAAGCCCAGCCGTTCGCCAGGTGCGAGCCGCAGGGTGATGTTGTCGAAGAGTTTCTGCCCGTCCGCTCCGTCAACAAAATCGAGGGTCACGTTCTCGAGGTCCAGCACGTCTTTGCCCAGCCGCGCGGTGGCCATCTTGCTGAGGGCTACGGAGTCGCGGGGATCCGGCACGTCGGCAATGAGGTCGTTGGCAGCTTCGATCCGGAACTTCGGCTTGGCAGTTCGTGCCGGCGCACCACGCCGGAGCCATGCCAGCTCCTTTTTGACGAGCTGCTGGCGTTTACCTTCGACGACGGCGGCCATCCGGTCCCGCTCGGCGCGAGCCAAAACGTAGGCAGCGTATCCGCCGTCGAACATGTCCACCATCGCGTCATGGACTTCCCAGGTGTAGTTGCAGACTTCATCAAGGAACCAGCGGTCGTGGGTGACCACCAGGAATGCGCCTTGGTTGGCGCGCCAGCGAGTCTTGAGGTGCTTGGCCAGCCAGGCCACGCCTTCGACGTCGAGGTGGTTGGTGGGTTCGTCCAGCATGATGACGTCGTGGTCTTCGATGAGGAGCTTGGCCAGCGCGACACGACGCTTTTGCCCACCGGAGAGTGCGTGCACGTTGGCGTGCCAGTCGACGTCACCAACCAGGCCGCCCATGACTTCGCGGATCTTGGGGTTGGCGGCCCATTCGTGGTCTGCGCGGTCGCCGACGATCGCTGCGCCGACTGTCAGGTCGCCGTCGAGCACGTCGCCTTGGTCGAGGTAGCCGACGTTGACGTCACCACGTTTGGTGACGCGGCCGGAGTCGGGCGTGGAGCGTAGGGCGAGCAAACGCATGAGGGTTGATTTTCCGTCACCGTTGCGGCCGACCATGCCGATGCGGTCGCCATCCTCCAAGCCGAGGGTGACGCCGTCGAGGACAGTGCGGGTCGCGAACGAAACGGTGAGGTTTTCGCCGCCGAGCAGGTGGGCCAATGGGTACTACTTTCTACTGCTGGAATGCGGGAGCTACTAAAGGAGGGTATCGGAGATGATCCGGGCGCCGGGCACGGGTCCGTGGACGGCAACCGCAGTGTGGCCTCGATGGGTCAGCTCTTCAGCGAGGACGCTGGCGGACACCGAGTCCCTGGCAAGCAGTGCGATGGTGGGCCCGGAGCCTGACACCATGCCTGCCAATGCGCCCCGGGCTTCGCCTAGCCCGATGGTGTCCCTCAACTGTGGGGCAAGCGCAATGGATGCCCGCTGGAGATCGTTGATCAGCACCCGGCTGAGCGCCTCGGGATCGCCGTGCCGCAGGGCCTGGAGGATGGTGGGGTCAACGTCAACGGGCTCCGGAATTTCCACGCCTTCGGAGTCGCGGAGTCCGTCCAGGGTGTGGAACACGTCAGGTGTGGAGAGCCCGTAGTCGGCAAATACCAGCACCCAGTCCATTTGTGCCTTTGCCAGTGCGGGCGACAATTTGTCGCCGACACCGAGTCCGACGGCGGTCCCGCCCAGCAGCGAGAACGGAACGTCTGCGCCCAACTCGGCTGCCAGGTGTGCGAGTTCCTCGCGGGAAAGGCCGCTGTTCCACAGGGCATCGCATGCGAGCAAGGTAGCGGCGGCGTCGGCGGAGCCCCCTCCCATACCTCCGGCGACAGGCACACGCTTGGTGATTTCAAGGTGGACGCCGGTTGGTTTCTCGGATAGCTCAGCCATGATGGCTGCCGCCTTGTAGGCCAGGTTGCGTTCGTCCAGGGGAATATCGACGCCGTCCAGGTCCAGGGTGCTGTTGGGGCTGATGCTGACGGTAATCCCTTCAGCCTCGGTGCTGGTGGCCGCCACTTCCTCGTACAGGGAAACGGCCAGGTAGACGCTTGCCACGGAGTGGTAGCCGTCGGGGCGCAGCGGACCAACACTTAGCGAGACGTTGATCTTCCCCGGCGCTTTGACCCGGACCGTCCTGGCATGGAAGCGATCGCCTACGTATGGCAGGCTGCTGGGTTTGCGGGTGTTCGGACTCATGCGTCCGCTGGGTGGCGGGCTTCGGCGATGCGGACGTAGGCAGAGATGTCCAGGACCTCGCCCCGGGCTGTGGGATCAACGCCTGCGGCGACCAGGCACCGTTCGGCCTCTGCCGCGCTGCCTGCCCATCCGGCCAACGCCGCGCGGAGGGTCTTTCTACGCTGGGCAAAAGCGGCGTCGATGACAGCAAACACCTGTTCCCGGGTGGCGTGCGTGGCGGGTGGGTCATGGCGCGTAAAGGCAACGAGTCCGGAGTGGATTTTCGGAGCTGGCCAAAACACGTTCATGCCGATCACGCCGGCCTTGCGCATGTGCCCGTACCAGGCAGCTTTGACCGACGGCACACCGTAGATCTTGCTGCCTGGAGTTGCTGCCAGGCGGTCCGCGACCTCGTCCTGGACCATGACCAGGCCGTGCTGCAGGCTCGGGAAGTGTTGCAGCATGTGAAGCACCACGGGGACGGCCACGTTATACGGGAGGTTGGCCACCAGTGCTGTCGGTTGCACGGGCAGTTCCGTGACCCTCATGGCGTCCGAGAGGACCAGGTGGAAGTTGTCTTCAGCCTCGGGTCGCCATGCACGAACAGTTTCGGGGAGTTTCCTGGCGAGCACGGGATCAATCTCAACGGCCACAACAGTCTTGGCCGCATCCAGCAGCCCCAGCGTCAGGGAGCCAAGGCCCGGGCCCACCTCAAGCACGGTTTCGCCGGCGTCGATGTTGGCGGCTGAAACAATCCTGCGGATCGTATTACCGTCAATGACAAAGTTCTGGCCCAACGTCTTGGTGGGGCGGACACCGATTTCCTCGGCTAACCGTCGGATGTCGGTGGCGCCCATCAAAGGCACGACGGCGGCGGGTTCGGAATTCGGTTCAGTCACCTAGGTATCGTATCGCCTGTGCGGGGTCACGCTGCGTGCGCGCAGCCCCAATCGCTGAGGCCGTTCCTGGCGTAGAGGCGGTTGGCGATCTCGATCTGCTGTGCTTTGGTGGCAAGGTTTGCAGTGGGGGCGTAGGCGCCGCCGCCATTGGCCAACCAGGTGGGGCTGGAGAACTGCAGCCCGCCGTAGTAGCCGTTGCCGGTGTTGATGGACCAGTTTCCGCCCGACTCACACTGGGCGATCCTGTCCCACATAGCTTCGTTCGGGGCGCCGGTGGGACCACTGGAAGTGGCAGCCTTGGCAGCGACGGGGCGGGCCTTCGTTCCGACCATGATCTTTTCGGTGACGGGCTGGGTGGTTACATTGCTGGATACAAGGGTGCGGGAAGCTTCACGGCCATCCACCAATACCAGCTTGAAGGTCTTCACAACGGAACCTGCGACGCCCTTTTGGGTCACTTTCTCGTCGCCTTTGTAGAGCTCGGCACTATCGGTGCTGACGCTATCGAACGGTACTTCCTCAGTAGCTTCAGCGGTCTTGCTGGTGTCCACGCGGGAGACCTTGATCACCATGTCCTGGATGACCGGTGCGTTTCCGGGCTGGGAGACGCGATCGCTGGCGCCCAGGGTGACTCCGGCATCCTTCAGGACGCTGGCGACGTCGGGCGCCGTCGTGGTGGTGCTGGTGTCCTTGCCGTCAGCTACCAGGCTGATCGTCTTGGGTGTGGAGATGGAAACGAAGGAGCCTGTGACAGCCAGCGAGGCGTCCTTCGGCTGGGAGATTTCGGAGGAGCTCGCGACTCCCAGTTCACTCACCAGGCCGGCGACGTCCGGTGCGTTGG
The DNA here is from genome assembly GCF_019977195.1 of Arthrobacter sp. StoSoilA2. NCBI lineage: Bacteria > Bacillati > Actinomycetota > Actinomycetes > Micrococcales > Micrococcaceae > Arthrobacter > Arthrobacter sp. StoSoilA2. The sequence goes on along the minus strand of NZ_AP024643.1, from coordinate 1,468,419 downwards.
TGTTGACGGTCTTGCGGGCGCCGTCCAATTCGATGGAGACGGCCTTGGCGAGGTTGATGTTGACCACCGAGCCGTTTTCCACTTGGGTATCAAGATCCGGTGAAACGCGGTCTGCGTCCTTCAGCTCGACCTTGGCTGCCTTGACCACTTGGTCAACGGTGCCGCCGAAGGTCTGAATGGAGCTCACCTTGCCGTCTACGTTCAGGGTGATTGTCTTGTTGTTGCCGACGAAGGCGACTACACCGACCACCAGCGCTGCAACAACCAGCAACTGGGCACCGACTTTGAGAAAGCTGAACTTGCCATCCGTTGTGAAGAACTTGATCACGATTGCCCATAACTCTCAGACCATCCGGGCACGGGGAAAAGCGCAAAAAATAATGCCAGCCGCAAAACTGAGGGGCCAGGCAAAAAAGCCTGGTCCCACCCTCTGCTGCCGGCATCTGCGCCGCCAAATACATTCAACTAAAGAGCCCGGACGAATCCGGACCAGTTTTCCGAAGGCCTTCCCCGACCCCGGCTACTTGTTGTACACAGTAACCGATCTGTTATAAACGGACCAAGAATTCTACATACCGGGTATTCATCGCCGACGGTCCCACGGAGCTTCGAACGCCCCCGGTCAGCCCCACGATCCGTAGGCATTTACCGTATTTTCAGCCAGCCTGGCGCAAAGTTCCGAAAGGTCATCTTCTGTCACTTCCGCCATCGAGCGAACTGTGTACGGCACCATGTAGCTCGCATTTGGCCGCCCACGGTACGGGTGTGGCGTGAGGAATGGCGAATCTGTTTCCACCAGGATCCGGCTGGGCTCCGCAATAGACAACGCTGCCCTCAGGTTGCCGGCATTCTTGAACGTCATGGTGCCCGCAAAGGACATGTACCAGCCGTTCTCATTGCAAATGCGTGCCAGCTCCTCATCACCGGAGAAGCAGTGGAAAACTACCCGCTCCGGGGCCCCTTCCTCCTTCAGTACCTGCACTACGTCATCGTGGGCGTCGCGGTCGTGGATCTGCAGAGTGAGGCCTAGCCGCTTGGCGATGTCGATGTGCCTTCGGAAGGAGTACCGCTGATGTGCCAGCCCTTCACCGTGGGTTCGGAAGAAATCCAACCCTGTTTCGCCGATGGCACGGATCCGCGGGTGGGCAGCCAGTTCCTCGATCTCTGCCAGCGCCGATTCCAGCTCCCCCCGCCCCGCGTAGATGGGTGCGTCGTTGGGGTGGATGGCAACCGCTCCCAGCAAGCGGGCATCGGCCTGGACAGCTTGTACCGTGAAGCGCGACGATTCCAGGTCGCAGCCAACCTGGATCGCCCCTTGGACACCAACAGCTTCGGCGGCATCCATGGCGTCCGCAACGCCGACTTCGATCAAACCGTGCCGAAAGTCCAAGTGGGTGTGATTGTCCATCACCGGGACGGGAAGCGGTTCCGGGGCCGGAGGGTACTCTTTGCGGGAATCCGAGGCTTCTGTTGCACCGGAGGACGCGCGGTAGGGAGCGGGGGCGAGGGAATTGCACATGTTCCCACCTTAATCGGACCGCGGTCCCCCGTGCTGCGGGACAAATTCCAGTTGGCACATAAATTCGCGGAGCACTATGTCAGGGACGGCCAAAGTCTGGGTAGTCTGGAACGGACAGACGGCCGACACCGGCGTTGGCCACGGCTGAAGGGCAATCCATGGAGTCCAAGCGACAAGTCACCGTTGAACCTTCCCGGCTACAGGGCGAGGCGTACAGTGCGCTGCCCCGGGAAGCCGCCGCGCTCAACGGACACAAGCCGCAGGTCATGGACGCCGAACGTTTCCACGATGCCAGCGAGCGCATCCTGGCATCCATCGGCAAGGTCATCGACGGCAAGGCGGACGCTGCGAAGCTGGCCCTGACAGTTCTCCTGGCCCAAGGCCACCTCCTGCTGGAGGATGTGCCCGGCGTTGGCAAGACCCTGTTGGCGAAGACATTGGCCCGAACCGTGGACTGCACGGTGTCCCGTATCCAGTTCACTCCGGATCTGTTGCCATCGGACGTGACGGGCGTGTCCATCTACAACCAGTCTTCGCGGCAGTTCGAGTTCCGGCCCGGCGCGGTGTTCGCGAACATCGTGATCGGCGACGAAATCAACCGCGCCTCAGCCAAGACCCAGTCCGCGCTCCTGGAGTGCATGGAAGAACACCAGGTGACGGTGGACGGGCATTCGTACCAGCTGGGATTGCCGTTCATGGTGGTGGCAACGCAGAATCCCATCGAAATGGAGGGCACTTATCCGCTGCCCGAAGCCCAGCGCGACCGCTTCATGGCCAGGATTTCCATGGGCTATCCGGATCGGGATGCCGAGATCGAGATGTTGGAAACGCATCAGGCGGCCTCTCCCCTGATCAAGGTAACCCCAGTGGTCACGGCAGCCGATGTGGCAGCCATGATTGCAGCCGTCCAGCAGGTCTACGTGTCCACGGCCATCAAGGAATACACCGTTGCCATTGGCCGTGCCACGCGTGAAAGTGCCCGCCTTCGACTCGGTGCCAGCCCGCGGTCCTTGCTGCAGTTGCTGCGCGCCGCGAAGGCCACGGCAGCTTTGGATGGACGCGATTTTGTCCTTCCCGACGACGTCGTGGACGTGGCCGAATCGGTGCTCGCCCACCGCATCATCCTGGACCGCAAGGCTGCGAGTTCCGGCGACACGCCCCAAACAGTCCTGCGGGGCATCCTCGCTTCCCTCCCGGTTGCCCAGGAACCGCCTGGCGCGTGGCGCAGGGACAAGCAAAGCGCATAGGAGACAGCGGGCATGGCACTCGTGGATCGGCTCCCCAAGCATTTGTTCACCAGCCGCGGATGGGGATTGCTCGCCGCCGGGGTGGCCTCGTTGGTCTGCGCCTACATTATGGGCAGACGTGATCTGCTGACTCTGGCCGTCCTTTTGTTGATCCTTCCTTTGGTTGCACTGGCTGGTGTCCGGGTCTGGAAACCCAAGTTCCAGGTGTACCGGGAATTCAATCCCTCCACCGTGGAAACGTCCACCGCCACCACCGTTCGCCTGGCGGTCGCCCGATCCACGTTTTCCACCGGCCACGTGATCATGGAGGAGCAACTGCCTCCACGGTTCGGTGATCCGCCGGCTTTCCGTTTCCCGGCCCGGTCTGCAACAGGCGGCACCAGCCGCTACGAATATCATCTGCGATCCGGCAAGCGGGGACAGTTCCGCATAGGTCCTGTTACTGCCGAGTTCAGCGACCCGTTCGGCTTGTCGTTGCGGCGCCATGCCATCGACGACGGCGACCTCCTCACCGTGACGCCGGCCGCCGTCGAACTTCCCGTAACGGGACTCGCCGGGGCGCGTGGGAACGATGGCGTAACGGCCACCCGGATCAGGGCGAACCCCAGCGACGACGACATCATGACGCGCGAATACCGGCACGGCGATCCGATGCGGCGCGTCCACTGGCCCGCCACGGCGCGGCACGGACAGCTTATGGTCCGCCAGGAGGAATCGGTCACCACTCCAGAAGCCACCATCATCCTTGACCAACGATTCGCGGCCTTCGCCTCCGGCAGTGCCTCGGTTTTCAGCTCGCACGACGACGACTCGGACCTGGTGACCAGCCCGAATTTTGAGTGGGTTGTGACAGCGGCAATGTCCATCAGCGCGCACTTGGCCGAACGGAACTACTCGCTGCGCGTCCTGGACGCCTTCGGTAGCCCGGCCTTCATTCGCTCGCCGTCGGCACCGGATCCGGGCGTGGAAGAGTTCAGTGGCGTTGCCGGCCTTCATGCCATTGCCGAAGGTTTGGCCGCCATTGAGTTGAGCGGACCGAAGCACCACTGGGTTGACCACCACAGGGCTGAACATCACAGGGTCGGAGAAAATAGTCCGGGGCATGCCCGGCGCTCCCCCGAACCTACCGGTTCCGTGCCTAACCACAGTGGGGTCTTGGAGGTGCCGGGCCAGGAGAGCGTTGATTCGGTCTTCGACGACCGCCTCATGGACAAGCTCGCTGCGCATCGTTTGCGCGGGCCGCTTCTTGCCTTGCTTGGCAATCTGACCCTTGCCGAGGCCAAAGCCCTTGCTCAGGCGGCCGGCTATGGTGCCAACGCCTTCGCGATAGTAGTCACGGACCCTCAAAGCAGCAACGAGTCCCGCAACCATGACTCCCGGAACCCGGACTTTCGAAACAAGGACGATGTCCTGGAAACCTTGAGGCAGGGCGGCTGGAAGGCTGTTTCCGTCACCTCGAAGACACCACTGACAGCGGCCTGGTCCGGCTTCGACGAAGGCGGCCTGCTGGTTGCTGCGAGCGCGGCAATGGACGTACGGCGCGGAGCGGCGGTGCCGCGATGACCGCAACGTCCCATCGTGGGTCCCCTGCAACATTCCAGCGGGGCGTTCCCCAGCAGGGTGCCAGCGGAGACGGGCCCGCCCCCGCTTCACCTCAACAACGGCCGCAGGCTCCCGGCCTCTACCCGTGGATCATGGCTGGTTCCGTTGCCGTGGCCGTTCTTGGTGCGGCCATATCCCTGAATGGAGTGTTCAGGGGCTGGGCCTGGTTCATGCCGCTGATCACCACTGTTGTAGTGGTGGCCCTGACCCTGGCCATCCTGCGGACCCTCCGGATCCAGCCCTTGGTTACCACGCTGGGTGCCTTGGCAGCATTGGCCGGCATACTCAGTTTCACGTTCTGCCGGCAGGACAGCTTCTTGGGCTTCATCCCCACTACCGGGACGTTTGCCGCGGTAGGCCGGCTCATCAAGCGGGCCGCCGAGACGGTTGTGTCCGAGAGCGCTCCGGTGGCCCCCAACGCGGGGATTGTCTTCGTCACCTGTGCGTGCCTGGGACTTCTGGTGATCCTGATCGATGCTTTGGCCGTCCCGCTATCGATGCCGGCGGCCAGTGGAATCGGACTCCTTGCGGTCATGGTGGTTCCTGCAACCATCAAGCCGCAAAGCGTAGGTGTCGCTGGATTCGTTGGGGCCACGGTGGGATATCTGCTCATTCTTGGTTGCAGCCATTGGTTCGCCCCTGACGCCAGGCTGCAGTCCGGAGCACCACGAAGTTCCGGCCAGATCAGGCGCTCCCTGGTGACGGGGGCGCTGGCACTGGGTTTGGCATTGGTTGTTCCGCTGGCCATTCCAGGGTTTGAAACAGGCACCTTTCCGCAAGGCTCGCGGTTGAGCCCCTGGGGTACCTCGAACGGCCTCAATCCGATGATCACGCTGGGTAACAGCCTTCGCAGTCCCACGGGGGCAGGACGCATCACGTACTCCACCAGTTCCAGCGCAGCCACTTACCTGAGGTCTGTCACCATTGACCACTTCGACGGCGAAACCTGGGCACCTGATGACCGCTCCGCCACACGGCGGGCCGGGGTGGACCGGATAGAGCCGGGTTACTCCATCCAGGGAGAAGTCGTGAATGCGGTGACGTCCATCAACGCGGGCTTGTTCACCAGCCCGTACTTACCGGCGCCGTTCGCCCCCGTGTCCGTTAACGGGCTGAACGGCCGTTGGACCTGGGATCCGGCCACCCTCAGCATCATGAGTACGGAGACGAGCACGCTGGCCCAACGCTATGTGGTCTTCTCGGCGGCACCCAAGATCAGTGCGCAGGCCCTGTCCCAGGCAACAGGTAAGCCAAAGTCCATTTCGGAGGACTTCCTCCGCGTTCCAGGGAACCTGCCAAGCATTGTTCGCCAGACGGCGGAGCAGGTCACGTCTTCGGCAGGCAACAACTACGCCAAGGCGCTGGCGATCCAGAAATACCTGCGTTCCAGTGAATTCACGTATTCCCTTCAAGCGCCGGTGCAAAACGGGTATGACGGCAACGGGTTGTCGGTCCTGGCGGACTTCCTGGCGGTCAAGAGCGGCTATTGCGTCCACTTCTCCTCCGCCATGGCGGTGATGGCCCGCGTGGAGGGCATCCCCAGCCGCATTGCGGTGGGATACGCACCCGGGCGGCTGACGGGCGAGACCGTGGCTTTGGTTGGCCAGGGATCGTTCCCTGAGTATGAGGTAGATGCCCGTGACGCGCACGCGTGGCCCGAGCTCTACTTCGAAGGACTGGGATGGGTGCCCTTTGAGCCGACTCCATCCCGTGGGGTTGTTCCGGAATATGCCACCGAGTCCTCAGTCCCGGGCAGCCTGAGCACCAATGCTGACGAGAAGGACGTTCCAGGCACCGCCGTGACGCCTCCCCCCACCACCGTTCCGCTGCCGGGAGGCGACGCGCAAACTGCCGGCTCTGCGCCACGTGACCCGCTGCCAACGGTTATTGCCACGATTGCGGCAGTGCTGTTGCTCGCTGCTTTCCTTGGCTCGCCGAGGCTGAGCAGGGTAGTCGTGCGACGCCGCCGGCTCAGTCCAAAGGAACCAGCGGATCGTGGATCGCCTGACGCTTACCACGACTCTGCAGCTCTCGCATGGGCAGAGTTGCAGGACCTCGCCACTGACTATGGTGTACCGTCCACTCCCAGTGAAACGCCAAGGCACTTTTCGTCCCGGCTCCGTTCAAGTTCCATTCTGGGTGAGGCCGGGGGTCTCGACGACGCCGCACACGGCGCCGTCGCTTCACTCACCACGGACTTCGAACGGCAACGTTATGGTCGCCCGATGGAGGCAGCCTCGCCGGCTGCCGCCAGGATCGCTGTTGTTCGTGACTCGTTACGGAACAATGCCAACTGGCTGGTTCGCTTCCGTGCCAACTGGCTGCCGCCGTCGCTCATGCGCCGCTGGTTCCACGCACTCGGTGCCCCCTCCCGCGCTGTGGGGTCCCTGTTCCGGCGGACGGGGCAAGGGATTGCCGGATCATGGCGCGCGCTCAGGGGACTTCTCCCGCAACGCCGCTAAGACCGCGATCCCACGTGGGAACAGCAAAGGGCCCGACTCCGGAACTTATGGCTGCGGGGTCGGGCCCTCTGCTTGTCTCTACCGTTCTTGTTGCGAGAGCGGTGGACGGAACCCCTGGACTGGTCGGGGTACGGGACTCAGTCGGGGTACAGGACCTAGTCGGCGTACGGGTCGGCGATACCTACGTACTGGGTGTAGAGGTACTCTTCGATGCCTTCGGAGCCGCCTTCGCGGCCCAGGCCGGACTGCTTGACGCCACCGAACGGTGCAGCGGCGTTGGAGATGACACCGGCGTTGAGGCCGAGCATGCCGGTCTCAAGCTTCTCGCTGACCCGCAGGCCCCGGTTGAGGTCCTTCGTGAAGACGTAGGCAACCAGGCCGTATTCGGTGTTGTTGGCCAGGCGGATGGCGTCGTCTTCGGTGGAGAACGTGACGATCGGGGCCACGGGTCCGAAGATTTCTTCCTGGAGAATGCGGGAGTCGGCGGCGACGTTCTTCAGCACAGTGGGCTGGTAGAAGTAGCCGGGACCGTCGACGGCGGCACCACCGGTGACTGCTGTGGCACCTCCTGCTACGGCTTCGGTGACGAGGGCGTGCACGCCATCGCGGGCCTTGCCGTCGATCAGCGGACCAACCTTGGACTCCGGCTCGGTACCGCGGGCTGTGGTGAGCGAACCGATCTTCGCGGCGAACTTCTCGGCGAAGGAGTCGGCGATGGACTCGTGCACGATGAAGCGGTTTGCTGCGGTGCAGGCCTCGCCCATGTTGCGCATCTTGGCGGCGATGGCGCCTTCAACGGCCTTGTCCAGGTCAGCATCCTCGAAGACGACGAACGGTGCGTTGCCGCCAAGTTCCATGGACGTGCGCAGGACCTTGTCCGCGGCTTCACGGATCAGGGCCTGGCCAACCGGGGTGGAGCCGGTGAAGGAGATCTTGCGGAGGCGGTCATCCTTGATCAGCGGTCCGGTGACAGCACCGGCCGTGGAGGTCTGGATGACGTTCAGGACACCTGCGGGAAGGCCGGCTTCCTGCATCACCTGCGCGAAGAGCAGGCTTGTCAGCGGGGTGAGGTTGGCGGGCTTGAGCACCATGGTGCAGCCAGCGGCGACGGCCGGGGCTACCTTGCGGGTGGCCATGGCCAGCGGGAAGTTCCACGGCGTGATGAGCAGGCAGGGTCCAACCGGCTTCTTCTGAACCAGCAGGCGGTTCTTGCCGTCCGGAGCTGCGGAATAGCGGCCCGAAACACGGACAGCTTCCTCGGAGAACCAGCGCAGGAATTCGGCGCCATAGGTGACCTCGCCGCGGGCTTCGGCCAGGGGCTTGCCCATTTCGAGGGTCATCAGCAGCGCGAAGTCTTCGGCGCGCTCGGTGACGAGTTCGAAGGCACGGCGCAGGATCTCACCGCGTTCGCGCGGTGCCGTGCGTGCCCAGTCAGCCTGGGCGGCAGCAGCGGCGTCCAAGGCCGCGGCACCGTCTTCAGCACCGGCGTCGGAGATGCTGAGCAGGACCTTGCCCGTAGCCGGGTCCTCAACATCAAAAGTCTTTCCGGATCCCGCCGGACGCCACTGACCGTTGATCAGCAGGCCGGTGGGGACGGAAGCCAGCAGTTCGCTTTCGCGTTCAACCGTTACAGTCATGGCGACTCCTTCGTCTTGGGTGCATTGGAGGGTTGCACCACTAGGGTTCCTTGCCAGAATTGGCTTGAATTACTGCCACGGTACTGCCATGCAAGAAGCAGTGTCTACGCCTTCACGCACTGCCATGCGCCCGCCAAATTGTGCACCTGCACAGGGATGATCAGCGTGCTGCAAGCACCGCCGAATACAGCTCCCGCTTGCTGACACGGGCGTCATCGGCCACGGCGGCGACGGCTTCCTTCAACCGGATTCCCTGGGAGATGAGCTCGTTCACGGCAGCTACATGGTCTTCCGGCTTGCCGGGAGCCTGCTCGGGAGCGCCACCCACAACCACGGCAATTTCGCCGCGGACTTCATTGTTTTCTGCCCACTCCAGGAGTTCGCGCAGTGTTCCGCGGATGACTTCCTCGTAGGTCTTGGTCAATTCACGGCAAACAGCCACCCGGCGTTCCGCGCCGAAGCGCTCGTGCAGTGCCCGAAGCATCACTTCAAGCCGGTGCGGAGCCTCGAAGAACACCATGGTGCGGCGCTCGTCAGCCAAGTCCGCCAGGCGGGAATTCCGCTCCCCCGACTTCCGTGGCAGGAAGCCTTCGAAGCAAAACCGGTCTGTGGGCAGTCCGGAAAGCGCAAGGGCCGTCAGCACGGCGGAAGGTCCCGGCACGGCAGTGACGGTCAGGCCTGCGGCAACGGCTCCCTCCACTAAACGGAAGCCAGGGTCTGAAACCGACGGCATTCCGGCGTCGCTGACCATCAGGATGGTTTTGCCGGCCCGCACATACTCCAGCAGTTCACCGGTCTTGGCTACCTCGTTGTGTTCGTGATAGCTGATGACGCGCCCGGACACCTCCACGCCCAAGGCCTGGACCAGACGATGCAGGCGACGGGTGTCCTCGGCTGCGACGATGTCCGAGGTCGCCAGGAGTTCGATCAAGCGGGAGGAAGCATCGCCCACGTTGCCGATGGGAGTGGCAGCAAGCACAATCCTGCCGCTTGCCGTGGTTGCGCCCGTGTCGGCACCGGCTTCGGGTTCCTGGGCCGCGTCCGGTTCATCAACCGCCGATGCATCATCAAAGGGGGCTTCGTCCGGGGTGCTGTGTTGTTCGTCCACCTGCCAAGCCTAATGCCGCGCGCACCTCAACGCCGCAGCAAGAGCGCACTTCAACGCCGCAGCAAGGATGGAACGGTAGCATGGGCGGGTGAGCCAGTCCCCCGTTCCCACCACCGATTCCGGAACCCCCGCAGTGTCGGCATTACCTTCCGGAGCCACGGACGTGGCGGCAAGCAACGGCTCCGGAGAGCCGACCCAGGAAACAGCGGCCAGGGGAACTACCTCATGGCGGCCTCCGTCCAGGCAGGACGACCCCGCTGGCAGCAACAGCAAGCTGCCTCCCGGACGCGGGCTCGAAGGCCACCGCTGGATCGCCAGACCTGCTGCGGCCTTCTCGGTGGACGCCCTGACATCACGTTTGATCGGCGGGATCCAAAGCTGGCGGGACTACCCGCCGTCGCTGCGTTTATGGTTCTGGTTGATTCCCGCCATTACCGCCGCCATCGGCGGAATCCTGCGCTTCTTCCGTCTTGAGGTCCCCCACAGCCTGGTCTTCGACGAAACGTATTACGTCAAAGACGCGTATTCGTACCTCGTCAGCGGATACGAACGCAGCTGGCCAGCCAACGCCAACGATTCCTTCAACGCCGGCAATCCCGAGATCCTGCTCAATACCCCGGAGTACGTGGTTCATCCTCCGGTGGGGAAATGGATGATTGCCTTCGGCATGTGGTTGTTTGGGGCTGACAATCCGTTCGGCTGGCGTTTTGGTGCCGCCCTGACCGGGACTCTCACGGTCTTCCTGCTCTCACTCATCACGCTGAAGCTCTTCCGTTCCCACACGCTTGGCGCAGTGGCCGGCTTGCTGCTCGCGGTTGACGGCCACCACCTGGTGTTGTCGCGAACGTCCCTGCTGGACATCTTCCTTGCGTTCTGGATCCTTGCCGCCTTTGGTGCATTGCTTTTGGACCGCGACGACGGCCGGCGTCGCCTTGCTTCCAGGCTGGCCGCCCGTGCGGCTGCTTCATCCGACGGCCGGCCCCCGGCCAAGCAACTGTTGGCCGGCCCCTGGTTGGGGATGCGTTGGTGGCGCCTGGTTGCCGGGATTTGCCTCGGACTGGCTGTGGGCACCAAATGGTCTGCGCTGTTTTTCGTCGCCGCGTTCGGCTTGTTGACCGTCTTCTGGGACATGAGCGCCCGCCGCATTGCCGGGATCCGCAGCTGGCCCAGTGCAGCGGTCATCAAGGATGGACTTCCGGCTTTCCTGACCATTGTCCCGATCGCGGCGGCCACATACGTCGCCACGTGGACCGGCTGGTTCCTCTCCAAGGATGCCTACTACCGCCAGTGGGCGGCCACCAATCCGGCGCCCGGGTGGGATTGGCTGCCCAATTCCGTGCGTTCCCTGGCGCATTACCACCTTGAAGCGTACAAGTTCCATCAGGGCCTCAGTGCCGACCACCCCTACGAATCCAGCCCCTGGACCTGGCTGGTCATGGGCAGGCCCACCTCGTTCTATTACCAATCGCCCAAGCAGGGCACTGCCGGCTGCATTGCCGAGACGTGTTCCTCGGCCATCCTGCCCGTCGGCAACCCCGTTGTCTGGTGGGGCGGCACCATTGCCCTGGTGATCCTGCTCTTCTGGTGGGCAGGCCGACGGGATTGGCGCGCCGGGGCCATCCTCGTTGGAGTCGGGGCTGGATACCTGCCGTGGTTCATGTATCCCGAACGCACGATGTTCATCTTCTACGCAGTTTCCTTTGAACCGTTCCTGGTGCTGGCCCTGACGTATGTCCTGGGGTTGGTGCTGGGCCGCACCACCGATCCTCCTTGGAGGCGGAGATACGGACTCTACATAGTGGGCTCGGTTGTGGTGCTGGCCGTGCTGGCAACAGCGTTTTTCTACCCCGTACTGACCGCCGAAGTCATCAGCTACCAGGAGTGGCGGATGAGGATGTGGATGCCATCGTGGATCTAGGAGGAGGATCGTGAGGGAGGCAAGCACGGAGCTTCTGGTCGAGGCCGACGAGAATACCAACGTGACCGACCTCCTTCTGGAACGATGCGCCAAGGACCCGTTCGGCAACCTTTACGCCCACAAGACAGCCAATGGGTGGCTCAACGTGCCTGCTGCACGCTTCCTCGCGGACGTCCAGGCACTGGCCAAGGGCCTCATTGCAGGGGGCGTCAACCCCGGCGATCCCGTAGCTGTGCTCTCCCGCTCAAGCTTCGAATGGACCTTGGTGGACTTCGCCATCTGGATGGCTGGCGGAGTTACCGTACCCATTTATGAAACGTCTTCGGCGAGCCAGATCGAGTGGATCCTCGCCGATTCCGGTGCCCGGCGCATCTTTGTGGAAGACACCTCCAAAGCAGACCTGCTTCACGCCCTCGTTGAGAAGTCCACAGCTTTGGGTGAGGACCCGGTGACGATCATCCGCATGGAGCACGACGGTGAGGCGCCGAACCTGACCAGCCTTGCCGCCGTCGGAATTGGCATTATGGATGCCGAGCTTGAGCGCCAGCGCAGCGCCGCCAACTTGTCCGATGTAGCCTCGATCGTCTACACCTCCGGCACAACCGGCAAACCCAAGGGCTGCGAAATCACGCATGGCAACTTCGTGCTCGTTGCCCGGAACGTCATCCCGTTCCTCCCCGAACTGTTGATGCAGCACGGCGCGCGAACGTTGATGTTCCTGCCGCTGGCACATGTCCTGGCAAGGGCAGTCCAGGTGGTCTGCCTCACCGCAGGCGTCACGTTGGGGCACAGTCCGGGTGCCAGCGGCCTCATGGCGGACCTGGGCGCCTTCAAACCGACCTTCCTGCTCGCAGTTCCCCGCATCTTCGAAAAGGTCTACGCCGGCGCCGGACACAAAGCGGCAATGTCAGGCAAGTCCCGGCTGTTCGCCGCTGCGTCCGCGGCCGCCGTCGAATATTCGACGGCGGTAGAGCTCGCCGCCCGCGGGCAGGGGCCCGGTCCGGGTTGGTTCCTTAACCTCAAGCATTCGGCATTCAACAAACTCCTCTACCCCAAGGTGCGGGAGGTCTTCGGCGGCGCCATCGGGTACACCGTGTCCGGGGCCAGCCCCCTCAGCCTCCGGGAAAACCATTTCTTCCACGGTGCCGGGATCCCTGTCCTTGAAGGCTATGGCCTCACCGAAACCACTGCGCCCTGTACCGTCAACACGCCAAGCATGTCCCGCATAGGGACCGTTGGCATACCGCTGCCCGGCACCACCATCCGGGTGGCCCCGGATGGCGAGGTGCTGGTCAAGGGGATCGGCGTGTTCAAGGGCTACCACCGCAATGAGGCCGCCACCGCTGAGGCCTTCGTCGACGGCTTCTTCCGCACAGGAGACCTTGGCGAGCTTGACCCGGACGGGTTCCTCACCATCACAGGCAGGAAGAAAGACCTGTTGGTCACCGCAGGGGGCAAGAACGTCGCACCCGGTCCCCTCGAAGAGAAACTGCGGGAGCACCCGCTTGTGGGACAGGCCGTGGTGGTGGGCGACGGCAAGCCGTTCGTCGCAGCACTGGTGGCCCTGGATCCTGAAGGGCTTGAAGACTGGTGCGCCGAGAACAAGCGCGACGCCATGTCCCCCAGTGAAGCCGCCGGGGACGAGCGCGTTCGTGCAGCAGTTCAGTCTGCGGTGGACGAAGCGAACACTCTGGTGTCCTCGGCCGAATCCATCCGTAAGTTTGGCTTTATCACTGCGGATCTCAGCGTCGAGTCCGGGCACCTGACGCCGTCGCTCAAGCTGAAGCGGGCCGCGGTGGTTAAGGACTTCTCCTCGTTGGTGGAGAAGCTTTACGAAAAGTAGCGCCCCGCTCGTTTATGCGACGGTTTCGCCGGTGTCCTTGCGGACACCAGGGGTATCGCTTTCGTCGTCGATCTCCGTTGAGGATGCTTCTTCTTCGGCCGCTGACTTTGCGTCCAAACCACGACGACGACGCGTTGGCCAGGTGAGGATGAAGGTGATCGTTGCGGCCAGGAACACGAGCGCTCCAATGACGATTCCGGCATCCACCCAGAACTGTCCCGGGAAGAGACGAATGAGCGTGTCTTCCAGCGAGAATGTCCAGGTTCCATTGGCGAAGAAGATCCGGTGGAACTCCGTGAAGAACTGCTGCCAGCTCAGGGCTGCCAGCACTCCAAGGCCGATGATGATGACCAAGGTGACGATGGAGCCGGCGAAGAGCCCGCGCCGAACACCGCCTGTACTGCGCTTACGCAAGTAGGCAATGGCGATGATGCTCAAAAGAATGAGCAGCAGGCCGGCACCGAACGAGGACAGAATGACCATCTTCACGTCCGCCATGTGCGCGACTTCGCTGTCCTTGAAAAGCTTGGCACCGTCCTGGTTTACCAAGCCACCCAAATATCTGGGCCCGGACCAATTGCTCAGGTAGTCCACAGCATAGGAGCCGTAAGTCATGCGATCGTCCGTGCTGAACCCGTAACCGTCTCCGGGGAAACCCGGCCGGTTGTATTCAACCCAGAGGAAGAGGGGGCTGGTCACTGCGCGGACAGCCAGCACCAAGAGGATCACAGGAAAGAAGACGGCGAGCAATACCTGGAAAATGCGGGGGCCGATCGGCTTGACCTTTGCAGCCTGTTCGCGTTCCGCATTACGCCTGGCAACTTCGTCCTCCGGCGGACGAACCTGGAGGGCCGACGTCGGCAACGGTTCCGAATAGTGTGCCGGTTGGCGACTTGCGGGCGCATCTGCCACCGTCTCCGCGAAAAGCGGTGGCTCCGGCTCAACGTCCGCAGCCTCGGCGGCCTTCCGGTCAGCGCGGCTCTCTGGCTGAACGGGGACCGGACCTGAGGGAGCAGCAGAAGAACCACCAGGCGCCTTGGGCTTCATCCAGTCAAAGGCCGGCTCGTCGGGGTCCTCGTGGACGTCCGTCCCCGGATCTTGTGGTTTTGGGCTCTTGTCACTCACAGCGGTTTCACTTCCGTAGGCATCCCACCGGCCTGACCATGCTGCCGGCACTCTTGTCTGCATTCGAGCCTACAGTCCGGCTTTGGGCGGAGACGAGGAGCCACCCCGCGTTGGGCAAGATCGAAACGCAACTGTAAGGTGCGGGCGTGTCCGCCTAGACAGCAATCCCCCGGTAGCCGGCGTCATGGCTGTCAAGATCGCCGGTAGCGCCCGAGCGGAATGAACGTCCACCCACAACCAGGGTGTACGTCCAATAGGCCACCAGGACCAGCGCCCCGATCGCGATCTTCATCCAGACAGGCAAGGGGCTTGGTGTCACGAATGCTTCCACCAGGCCCGAGATGAGAAGAACGAGGACCAACCCGAGGGCAACCGTGATGAGCGAACGTCCTTCGTCCGCCACGGCCTGCATCCGGGTCCGGGGTCCGGGCCGGACCATCGACCAAAAAATCTTCAGCCCGGCTGCGCAGGCGATGAACACCGCGGTCAATTCCATGAGCCCATGCGGAAGGATGTAGCTGAAGAAGACATCCAACTTTCCCGCGGAGGCAAACACGCCGGCTGCCGCACCCACGCCCTGGGCGTTGAGGAAGAGAATCATGGGCACCCAAAACCCCGTAATTCCGAACGCAACGGCTTGGGCTGAAATCCAGGCGTTATTAGTCCAGACCGCGCCGGCAAAGGACGCCGCCGGGTTCTCCGAGTAGTAGTCGATGAAGTCATCTTCAATGTACTGACGCACCCTGTCATCGCTGCCAAACGCGGCCCGCAGCGCCTCGGGCGACGTTCCGATCCACAGGGCGTACGCCCCACTCACCAGCACGAAGAATATCCCACACCACACTGTTAGCCATCGGAGTCTGTAGAACGCCGCCGGCAAGGCGATAACGAAGAAACGGGCGAGGTCTTCCATGAAGTTCGAACGTGCCCCGGTGAACCTGGTTCGAGCCTGGGCAAGCGCGGCAGACAGGGATGAGGACAGCGCCGTCTCGGGAGCCACCGAGCGGATGAGGGACAAATGTGCGGAGACGGTCTGGTACAGGCGCAATAGTTCGTCGGCCTCGGACCCAGTGAGCCGCCGCTTATGTGCCAAAAACGTCAGCCGCGACCATTTGTCCCCATGCACGGCCGAAAAGGCATCGATGTCCACGGCACCACCCTATCCCTGCCTGCCCTATCCCTGCCTGCCCTATTCCTGTCTGCCCTGATGGTCGCGGCTAGACTCGTTGATGCGGGTACATGATGCGCCCGCCGCGATTGCTGGCCACCGGGGGCGGATTTGAGTTCAATCATCACAGGCGAGGCAGTGGTCCTGGAGTTGCGCCCGGCGTCCTTCGCCGCCCGCGCGCTGGGGCTCATTCTGGACGTCATTGCCAACGTCCTGCTCCTGATCCTCCTCATCATCCTGGTCCTCTCCGCCGCCCGGGATCTCGATGAAGCCGCGGTCCGGGCCATGGTCCTGGCCTGTGTCGTCTTCTCCTTCGTCATCGTTCCCGTCGGTGTGGAGACGCTCACCCGCGGCCGCTCCTTGGGGAAGCTGGCCGCGGGCCTGCGTGTGGTCAGGGACGACGGCGGCTCCATCCGGTTTCGGCACGCGGTCATCCGTGGGCTGCTCGGGTTCCTCGAGATTTACATGACTTTCGGTGGCCTCGCTATCGGAGTGGCGCTCTTCAACGACAAGTCCAAGCGCCTCGGCGACGTCGTAGCCGGCACTTACTCCCTGCGGCAGCGCGTGCCCTCCGAGCCGAGGATCTTTCCCGGCGCTCCGCCATACCTCCAACCATGGGTGGCCTTAGCGGACATAGGCCGGATCCCCGACGCCACAGCCCGCCGGGCCGGAACCTTCGTTCAGCAGGCGTACCTCATGGCACCATCCTCACGCGCCAGGATGGCCGCAGCGCTGGCCTCCGAGCTGGCCAACTACGTCGCGCCGCCACCGCCAGCGGGAACGATTCCCGAGGACTACATAGGGGCAGTCCTCGGTGAGCGACGCAACCGCGAATTTGCCCGCCTCCGCACGGCGGAACAGCGCAACGCCGCCATCGGCGAAAGGCTCCGCAAGCTGCCGTTTACCCAGGGCTGAGACAACGTCGCAGCCTTTCGCCGATGTTCCTAGTGCCAATGGGCAGGCGTAGCGAGTCTTTCAGGCAGGCGCGTTTCCCGGTTTCCTTGGGCGGCGTTGATTTGCGGTTGGGTGAGGTAGAGGGACCTTGCTAGGTTGGCGCCGTGGAGACGGGTATCGCGCAGATCGGCGCCGAGGAGGTCAACGGCGGTTAAGTCACTACGCTCCAGGTTTGCCCCTATCAGGTAGGCCCCGCGGAGGTCCGAGCCGCATAGCTGCCGCTTTGCCAAATTGGCACCCATGAGGTCGGCACCCGGGTGGATTCCGCCGTCGGGCATTTCACGGCCCTCAGCCGCATATGAAGCGCGCACCTCCTCGCTGACCTCCATCAAAAGGGCGCGCACCCGGGCGTGTAAATGTCCGACGTCGGCAGCCAGGACTGCGGACACCTCGCCTTGGGATGTGGTTTCGATATCTGCGGAAAGCCCGCGGGCGGTGGCCGCCAGCTCGGGATCGAAAGCGCGTTGTTCAGCTTCGGCCAAGTACCACAACATTTCGTGCAGTTGCTTGACGATCTTGAAGACAGCGAACATCGAGGCCTTGGACTCCGGATCCTGGACCCAGCTCGTACCCCCAAACGTGCGTTGGGAAACCACTTGGCCTGCGCCGAAGCAGTCAAAGACAGTACATCCGCTGAATCCGCGGGGCCGCAAACGTTGATGGATGGTGCAGGAAAAGTCGCTGGCCATGTTCGGGCAGGCTGAAGCAGCCGGTTTATCGATGGCGAAATCGGCTGAGCGGGCAAAGCCAAGGGCGGTGCAGCAGAGGGCGAAGCAATTGCTGCAGTCCGGGCGAAGGGTTGGCGAAATAGTCATTAGTGCTCCAAGCGATGAAATGGAATCCGGTGGAAGGAGCCGGGAACCCTGCGCGGGTTCCCCTAGGGAAGACTCGTAATCACCACGGAGGGCAGCACAAATAACAGGTCCGGCCAGGTGCCGGAACCGGAAAGGAGAATCAAAGACCGCAAGAAATAATCACTGCCTCGATATTAACAGCAATTCTGTCCCCGGCTGGAGATGGAGGCTACCGCTGGGCGTAGCTGGCCCAGGGGATGTTCCAGTCGCCGAACCCCTCCAAGGGTTCCACAGCCGGCGCACCAGTATTCAGGATCTGCACCACATCACCGGTTTTCATGTTGTTGAAGAACCAGGCAGCATCCTCGGGCAGCAAGCCAACGCAGCCGTGGGAGACGTTCACGCGGCCAATGGCGCCCCAAGCGGACTCCAGGGCTTGGTGGACATAGACGCCGGACCACGTGAGGCGGTTGGCATAGTCCACCACCATTGGAGCGTAATAGCCCTTGTCCCCGGGTTTGAGGCCGATGCTTCCAGCGTTGAAGTTGGATTTGCGTTCTTGTTCAAGGATCACGGCATAGCCGGTGGGCGATAGCCAGTCTTCGCCACCCAGCGATACGGGTGCGGTGTGCATCAGTTGGCCATCGAAGTACACGTTCATGGTCTTGGTGTTGTCATCCACCACAGCCACGCGTTGCGGTCCCGTAGTGAAAGTGGAAACGACATCGCCGTTGCCGATCATCTTGTTGCCGAAATCGACGCCCAGGAGCTTCATATCCACTGTGACCGTGGTTCCCGACGCCCAGAAGGCCTCCGGACGAATGCGGACCTTCTTGTCCGAGTACCAATGCCACGCCACTGGCTGGCCCGATGAAACGGTGATGGCAACGCGCTTTTCCATCGCGGCCTTGTCAACCACAGGTTCACTGAAGTTGATTTCGATCGGCTGGCCCGAGCCGGCAACTGTGCCGTTACGCGGATAAATGGAAGCATCGGCCTCGTAGGCGGCAGAAACCGTGGTGAAGGTCTGCGTCTTCTTCGTTTCCTTACCTGCGGTGTCCACAATGGTGAAGGAATAGCTGTACTGGGTCTTGAACTTCAGGACCTCAAGGGTTGTCCATGTGCTGCCATCCGCGCTGGTCTTCCCCTGCACAGGTGTACCGCCTTCAACCGGCGCCAGCACAACATCCTTGACCTTGCCGTTGACGGCCTTGATCTGCGGGCCAACCACTGGATTCCACTCCACAGCGCCATCCAGCGGTGTGATGCCCAGTTCGACGGGTTTGGCCTCCGGCGTCGGAGTGGACTGGGTTGTGGCCACGCCGTTGGGGGTGGAACCGGACAGCAATCCAGGAACAGTGGCAACGCCAATACCGCCCACGACGATGGCCGCAAAGACCCCTGCAATGGCAAGGATCTTGCCCGTTTTCCGTTTGGCGACTTCCGTCATGGTTCCCGTCTTCCTGTCCCCCGGCAAGCAATACTGAACACCCAATTCTAGCCGAAAGGCCGGCCACGCTGGTCACGTGTCCGGCCTTTCACTGCGGCTTGGGGCTACTGCTTGGAGGTTACTGGCACCGCAAAACTGAACTTGGCCTAGTAGCGGTAGTGCTCCGGCTTGTATGGGCCTGCAACATCCAGGTCCAGGTAATCCGCCTGATCCTTGCTCAGTTCCGTCAACTCCACGCCAAGCGCATCCAGGTGCAGGCGGGCTACCTTTTCGTCCAGGATCTTGGGCAGGACGTAAACCTGCTTCTCGTATTCGCGTTCCCCGGCCGGCTGGTCCTTCTTGGTCCAGAGTTCAATCTGCGCGATCGTCTGGTTTGTGAATGAATTGCTCATCACGAAGGACGGGTGGCCCGTTGCGTTGCCCAGGTTCAGGAGCCTGCCTTCAGACAGCACGATGATCGACCGTTCGGAGTCGGAGCCGGCATCGAAGACCCACTCGTGAACCTGGGGTTTGATCTCCACCTTCTTGACGCCGGGAACCTTGGCAAGACCTGCGATGTCGATCTCGTTGTCGAAGTGGCCGATGTTGCCCACGATCGCCTTGTTCTTCATGCCCAGCATGTGCTCGGCCATGATGACGTCCTTGTTGCCGGTGGTGGTGATGAATATGTCACCCTGGGCAAGGACAGATTCCAGCCTGGCCACTTGGTAGCCGTCCATGGCGGCTTGCAGGGCACAAATGGGGTCTATCTCGGTAACTACAACGCGCGAACCCTGGCCGCGTAGTGCTTCTGCCGCACCCTTGCCGACGTCGCCGTAGCCACAAACCACGGCAACCTTGCCGCCCATGAGGACGTCCGTTGCACGGTTGATGCCGTCCGGCAGCGAGTGGCGGATGCCGTATTTGTTGTCGAACTTGCTCTTGGTGACGGAGTCGTTGACGTTGATGGCCGGGAACAGCAGCTTGCCCTGTTCGGCGAGTTGGTACAGACGGTGCACGCCCGTGGTGGTTTCTTCCGTGACACCCTGGATCCGGGCGGCCACGCGTGTCCACTTCTGCGGGTCCGCGGCCAGGGTCCGGCGAAGGAGGTCCAGAATGAGGACGTACTCTTCAGGATCTTCCTCGGTGGCTGCGGGAACGGCGCCTGCAGCCTCGAAATCGACGCCCTTGTGCAGCAGCAGGGTGGCGTCGCCGCCGTCGTCCAGGATCATGTTGGGACCCAGCTCCGGGTCGGCGTCCGCTCCGGGCCAGGTAAGGATCTGCTCTGCAGTCCACCAGTATTCCTCGAGGGTCTCGCCCTTCCACGCGAACACGGGAACACCCTGCGGATCTTCCGGCGTGCCCTTACCGACGACGACGGCGGCGGCGGCTTCGTCCTGGGTGGAGAAAATGTTGCACGAGGCCCAACGAACTTCGGCGCCCAGGGCGGTGAGGGTTTCGATGAGGACGGCTGTCTGGACCGTCATGTGCAGCGAACCGGCGATGCGGGCGCCCTTGAGCGGCTGCGAGGGGCCGAACTCAGCACGAAGTGACATGAGGCCCGGCATTTCGTGCTCAGCGAGACGGATCTGGTGGCGGCCTGCCTCGGCAAGTGAAATGTCAGCCACTTTGTAGTCGAAAGTCATGGAAGTCCTTATGGATGTTTAGGCGTACCGTGCGGGATTGCTGTTCTGGAAGTACTCAGCCCTTGGCGTTGTGCTGGCTGGAGCTTGCGGCGTTGGAAGCAGCCAGCAGTTCCGGCGGCAGAAGCAGGGGAATGCCGTCCTCAATCGCGTAACGGACCTTTTCACCGTTCTCGGCGGTAGCCGTTGACACAAGGTCCTCCCCCTCCTGGACCAGCGATGAACCCGTCACTGGGCAGCGCAGGATGGACAACAGTTCAGGACTGACCTTTGGCATGAATGATGCTCCCTGGATGGCGCGGGCATGGCGCCGCTGGCGGATTTATCTGCAGATTCCAGCCTACAGCGCAGGACCATCCACCAAGGAGCCGACGAAGATTTGAGTCCGGGGTTGCCGTACGTGTCCGGGGTGGCCGTGCGTGTCCGGGGTGGTCGTACGGCAGGGCCAGGCCGGACCTAGGACGGTTCGCGCAGTATCCGCAAGTGGCCGCGGCGCGCACCTTCAACCATGGCGGGAGGCTCCACATGCGGCCGACTGGAACGCGGCGGGGTGTCCGTTGCCGCTGAAGCTGCTTCCCGCACCGCGTTGGCAAGAGCCAGCAAATCATCGGGGCCAGGCTCCGGAGGTGTCGTTGGCATAGCCAGGCGCAGCACTTCCCAGCCCCGCGGGACCGTCAGGGATTCCGCATGCTGGGCGCAAAGATCGTACGCATGCGGTTCGGCGTACATGGCCAGCGGGCCGAGGACCGCTGTGGACTCGGCATACACGTACGTCAAAGTAGCCACCGCGGATTGGCGGCAGGCGGACCTTGAACACTGACGAATAGCACCCACAACATCCCAGATTAGCGCCCCTTGGCCCATAACCTGCGCATTGGCTGGCCGTGCCCACCCGGAAGGTGCAGTCAGCGCCGGTCACGGCGCGGTGTTCGCCATGATGTCGCGTTGGCGGTTCCTCGGGACTAAAGTCGATATATGCAGTCACAGCCACATGTTCCTGGCTTCACAATCCGGTGGACTGACGCCGAAGGCGATCAGGCAAAGGAACACACCGGCACGGATGTCCGCGGTTTCCGGCGGCGCCGGAGAAACCGTCACGGCAGAGGACTGCGTGGGGAACTCATGCTCCCAAGTCTTCCCGGCTTCCGGACCCGCGCCGAACGTTTCGATGACATGGTGCTGGACTCAGCCGAACGCCTCCAGGATATGTGGGGCAAGCAGTTGGATGGCGTGCTCTTCGCCGTCGACGAAATCCCGCCGAATCTGGAGCAATTGGTCGCCGAAGGTACGGCAGCCCCGATGGGCTCCTACACTCCGGGCAGCCGCGGCGAAGCACCCATGATCGCTGTGTACCGCCGTGTCGTCGAACAGACAGCCGGAACACGGGAAGAGCTCCAGGACCTCGTTCACGACGTCGTGGTGGAGTACACCGCGGAAATGCTCGGGGTACCGCCGGAGACGCTGGATCCGGTGTACCGGCGTCGCTACCAGTAGCGCCCGCGGGTCCCAACCCGCCTAGTAGCCCACCGTCACAGGAACTTTCTCGAGCCCCGCAGCAGCATCCTGGATGCCCAGCACTGAGACGTCGGCGCGGTCCTGCCTACCCAGGATAAGTGCCCCGTACGCAGGGTCCCCGGATGCTGAAACCACGTACCCGGCAACCACTGCTTGTCCGGATTTTGCTGGAAGCTCGATCAGCGATGTTGTGCCACCGGACATGTCCACGTCCACCGACTTGCCCACCTTCCCATCGGCTGTCACCGGTGCGTAGCTAACAGTTGCGCGTCCCTCAGGAACGCCAAAGCTGAAGGAGTTCTGCCCATCACGGGGCACGGCCACCACATGCTGGCTTCCCAGCCTGGCCGAAGACGGCGACCACGCGAAATCCGTTGGATCCTCCGCTTTGGCCCCCCGTGTGATCCGGGTTGAAGCGACGAACGCGACATCGGAACTCGCACTCACGGTGTAGCTGCCGGCCGGAACGCCGTCCAGGTCCAACGTAGCTACCGTGCCGCCCTTGACCGTGACTACTCCCCCATTGGGGAGCTGGCGCTCACCGTTCGCGCCGTACAGCCGGACCTGAACCACGGCGTCCGTGGACCCGGGTACGGCTATTTGAAGCGCCGGAACGGCGTCGGCAAAGCCGGATTTACTGCCAAGTGCCTTGATCGCCGCTGCATCCTGGATGTCGACGCCGGCCATCACTTGGAGGTTGGACGGCCCGGAACCCGGGGCGAGGAACTCCACCCCGCCCGGCACCAGTCCGCGCAGCACGCTCTGCTGAATGGTCCCTGCAACGGGTCCACCCGAGCTGCGTACGTGCACTGCCAGTTGGGATTCGCCCGGGGCAAGGCCGGCAAGGTTTACGGAACGCGTTGTCCCGGGAGCCACCAGAAGACCCCGTGCGCCCGGCGCCTGGATCTGCCCCTGGGCCCCGAAGAGGTCCAGGTTGACGGTGGCAGGCGTCTCGGATGCATTGCTGAGGTTCAGGACCGCGGTCCGGCCAAGCGCGGTGTCCGCGCCCAACAGCCAAGCATCATTTCCGGGCTGCTGGCACGGAGCCGCCGCAAGGCCACGGAGGTCGCCGTCGTTGGCTGAATAGCTCAGGTTCGCGGCCAAGGAGGCTTGTTCGTTCCCGAGCGGGTCAGCACCCACCACGGTAGGAGCTGTCACCGGGCTGATGGTCGCAGCCGCTGCCGTCAGAACCGGTGGACCGGAACTGGCCGATGGGGTACTCGTGGGGGTCTTTGCAATTTCAGCAACTGCGCCGCCTGCCAATGACGTTACTTTACTGCCCGGAATGGTGCCTGCGGGATTGCTCAGGACCAGTGCGTTGAGCGCACTGGTGGCGGTGGTGGAAACCGGGCTGAATTCAGCATCGGTGTCCACATCGGTTCCGGTGACAAGGCGCGCTGGTTCCGGGCAGACGCCCAGGGAGCGGCCCGCCGGAACGTCGGCTTGCCGGATGTCCGCTGCAGATCCGCCTGAGGGCCCTGGAACCATCGAGGTGGCCGCAACCGCTCCGCCTCCCGCGGCAAGGATCACCGCTGCGGACAAAACCCCTGTGATGATGCCCTTGTTGGAACTGCGGGCGCCCTTGCCGGAACGGGCATCTTTGGTGGAGTTGGGTGCATCTTTGGTGGAACTGCGGGCATTCTTCGTGGAACCGCGCGTCGCGTTATCGTCCACCTGCTTCTTTGGGTCCTCAGACACTGCTGTACTCCTTACGGAGGGAGACTTCGTCCCTCGACATGCCGGTTCGCGAGCGGCGTGCGGGCATCGGAACGGCCAACAGCACGGTTAGGCCGAACACCACGGCCTGCAGGATGCCAAACCAAAGCCCCCAAGGGTTGGTGTACCGGATTTCCAGGTCGCCACCAGTGGCCGGAAGTTCGAAAGCCTGCGCCCACCCGGAGGTGGTCGACTTCAGCTGGCGCCCATTCATCCAAGCACTCCAGCCAGGATCGGACCGTTCAGCCAGGACCAGCCGGCGGCCTTCGTCGCCCGCCGACACAGCTGTGTCCACGGACACCTCTGCTGAGGGCAGGGAGCCGATGGCCTCACCCTGGGCGTTGAGAATGCGAACCCTGTGGGCCGTGTCTGCAGCGGTGGCGGCAGAGGAATTCCTCGGGGTTACGCGCCACAACCACCCGGCGTCGGTTTGTCCAACAGCAACGAGGCCCGGAACGGCGTCGATCCTGCTGGCGGTCAGCTGGGCGGCGTCATCAGCGGCCTTGAGCACCACAAAACCGGCACCGAGCTGCTCCAGATCGTTGCGGGGGTCCACACCTGTGCTCGCCACAATGGTGGCCACTGCCCTGCGGAGGGACGCGGTAGCGGCGTCGTCGGTAGCAATCTCTTCACGGCCGGGCGCCCCAATAATGGTCCTGGCCGAGGCGATGGTAGACAGGCTGTCCAACGTAGTCCCGGCACCACGCATCAGAGAGGACGTAAAGGCGCCCTGCTCGCCGCTGGTGATGACCAACGTCCGCGTACGTTCCGGTCCCTCACCGCGGTCGACGGCGGTGGCCGGCAAGGTGCCGTTGTCCACCGGCCGCACCTGGCGTGCAGCGCCCAAGGAGAGCTTCTTACCCGCCTCTGATCCAGGGGCGTCAGCTGTATCGGCAGCGACCGGGGCCTCAGAGACGGGCCGCAGGACGTTTTGTCCCGCCCATGCCGCAATCCCGGCCAAGGGTCCGCCCAGCAGCAGCGCAAGGGCAACACCCGACGCCACGCGCCGCAAGGGCGACTTCCAGCGGGCAGCATCAGAAGTCCTGGTGGGAACTGCAAAGAGCTTATCGGCACCGAGCAACGCCGCACCGAGCAGCAGGATTCCGGCTGCAGAAACCGCCGGGCCGGTGAACGGACCAACAATCACGTTGTTGTTGACTCCGGTGGCCACATGGCCCATCAGCCAACTGCTGGCCAACGTAGCCAGCGCGGCCAACCAGAAGACGCGGACAAGGGCGGTGCGCTTGCCGGGAAGGAACAGTGCCGCTACGGCCAAGAGAAGGACAGGGACGCTCACCAGCAGAGCAAGCACCAGAGCCCAAGGCACAGCGCCCGGTCCGAACATCCCAAGACCCGTAAGGCCGCCGTCGATGTCGAAAGCCAGGGGCTGGCCCAGGAACTGCTGCCACAGTGGTGCAGCGTCGAAACTGAGCGGCAGGCCCGGATCGGCAAGCAAGGAGCGGGGGCGGTCAAGAACCGAAATGCCGTAGGGAATGAACAGCGCGGCGCTGGGCAAAAGCGACCACCAGAGTGTCTTTCCCCGCGTTCCGAGCACCACGGCCGCCAGGACGACGACCACCGTCAGCGGCCCCAGGAGCGACGGCGCGGATGCAGTGATTGCAGCCATCGCCAAGCCGGCAGCCGCCGCTGCGGTCCAGGACGGCGTGCCGTTAATTCCCGGTTTACCGAGCACGGGCGAGGGGCGACGCGTGAAAGGCGCCCTTGCGGCATTGGCCCGGCCTATCGCAGAACCGGACGCGCGTATCAGCGCCAGCAGCAGCAAAGGCATCAGCACGTGGGCCACCAAGGCTCCCGGCCTGCCTTGGTTGATGGCTACCAGCAGGGCAGGTGCCCCGGACCAGGCAAGAGCGGCAACAACCCGGAACCGGCGCCGGGCGGTCAAGGCCCCGGCAGCGAACCAGGCACCGATCGCAGAGAGTGGCATGGCCAGTATCAGCAACCACACGGTTGCCGAGTTGCCATCGCCACCCCCAAACAAGGAAAGAAGCCACAACACGTAAGCGAAGGGATCGGCGTGCCCAGGCAGTCCCGCACCGAGGGAAATCCACCATGTAGAGGCGTTGGCCCAGATATCGGAGGGTGACCCGGACAACGGGAGGAGTCCTCCTCCGGCCACGGTTCCTGTGCGAAGGAGGCCGAAAAGTCCAACGAAAGAAGCGGCGAACGTGATGAGGGCAGCAGCAACTGCACCAGTGCCAACCCACCCGCGTTCGTTGGTGGCCAACGCCTCGAAATCGTCAGAGGCATCGCCGCTGGGTTCGGGGGCGAGAAGATCGGAGGCTACGGTAGTTTCCTCGCTTGGGCGGATGGCCTCCAGCAGGGAACGCCGGTTGGCGCGGACTTCACGCGAGGACGTTTGGAGGCCCCGGACCACCGAACGGTGTACGCGGCGGGTCCTCGCCGCAATCCGGCGGCCTCTTGCGATAGCCAAGGGCCGCACCAAGCCGGCGATAGTGGCCGTGAACTGGGAGAATCCGTAGCCCGGTTCCTTGACCAGAATGCTCAGCACCAGACGGACAAGTGCGCCCAGGAGCGCCCCCACTGCCTGGAACGGCAGGTTCCACCACGGCGTGTGTTTGAGGCGCATGTGAATTTGCGCTTTGCGCGCCGCGGAGGACGTACCAAGACCGTGCGGGCGGTGCTCCACGTGGAACATGCGCGCGCTTGGCACCACCACCACACGGTTTCCCGCAAGCCAGTTGCGCCAGCAGAAATCGACGTCGTCGCCGCTGCCGGGCAAGGCAGGGTCAAAGCCCTGCAACTGCTCCCAGACGTCCCTGCGGATCAACATTCCGGCAGAGTTCACGGCAAAAGTGTCAGAGCGGGCATCATATTGCCCTTGATCTACTTCGTCTGCGTCGATCAGGGTGAGGCGTTCGGCCCAGCGGCTGGTGGATAATCCAACGTCCACCAGATGACGGTCGTCCTGCCACCCAAGCTGCTTGCAGCCGGCAACTGTTACCGAAGTGGTCCGTTCCACTGCGTGGAGAAGCTCGGCCAAGGCATCAGGAGCAGGAGCGGCGTCGTCGTGAAGGAGCCAGATCCATGGGACGGCACCGGCCGATTCTGCGCTTTTGGCAACGTCCTCATTCCTGGCGGCATCCCTGGGAGCAAGCTCGTCCAGGCCGGCCTGGACAGCGGCGCCAAAGCCGGACTTGGGCTGGACGAACGTGGTGACGTTTGCTTGACCCAAGGCCTCACGAAGCAAGTCGAGGGAGTTGTCCGTGGATCCTGTATCAATGCCAATGGCGGCATCTGCCGAACGCGTCTGGTTCGACAGTGCCGCCAAGGTCCTGGGGAGATAGCTCCCGCCGTCGTGGGCAACCACGACGGCGGTAACGTGTACTTCCTTAAGAATTAGACTGCCCGCTTCCTTAACCGGCGACGTTCGCGCTCGGAGAGCCCGCCCCAGATGCCGAATCGTTCGTCGTTCGCGAGGGCGTACTCAAGGCACTGCGACCGGACGTTGCACGCTCCGCAGACCTTTTTTGCGTCCCTGGTTGATCCGCCCTTTTCCGGAAAGAATGCTTCCGGATCTGTCTGGGCGCACAGGGCGTCAGTCTGCCAACCGAGTTCGCCCTCGTCATCGAAGTCACTTTGGCCCGGCAGTCCGATCCACACCGGCTGTCCTGGAATTTCCTGGGGACGACGCAACTCCATGGGAGGGTCGTCCAAGTCTTCGTCCGGCCCGGCAGGCAGGTCCCCGATCAACGCTTCGTGCGCAGCGAGGAGGGCAGTTGCTTGATCCTCCAACGACTGCTGCACGTTCTGGTTGTATCGGTCTGCCGCTTCCGGGTCCGCCGGGTCCACGTACCAGTCCCCTGGCACTTCCCGCGAACGGTATTTCACCGACGCATGTTCTGCGACGACTGCATCTTCCTGGATACGCAACGCTTGCCCCATGGCGTCCCTCCTGATTTTGCAGCTGCTGCTTGGATGTGTTTCCGATTTCCGGCGGTGTTCCGGGAATCTGTGCAGCGGCGTTGATTACTAATTACACGCGTGTAACTACCCACCAGTCAAGCCGCGCCGGGATAATAATCAAGAATCTGTAGAAACGTGGGATGCGCCACGCCCAACGTTTTCCGCCGTGGCGCGGGCCGGCTGAGGCTAAAACGGAAGCCCCGCATCACTTTGGATGAACAACTCCTGACATTCCGCGGAATTCCCAAGACCCACACAGGATGTCCATCGACTGGACTTAACGGAGGTGTGTTGCATTTCACATTCTCCGGCGGCTCGACGCTCCCACCGTGGCAGGATTGATGCATGAGCATCCCGGCAGCGAACCTGATGACCACCCTGCGATCCGGCCATTCCACATCCCCGAGGCTGACCTGGTACGGCCCTGATTCCGAGCGCGTAGAGCTCTCCGGGCGGGTTTTGGACAACTGGGTTGCAAAAACCAGCAACCTGCTGCAGGACGAACTGGACGCCGAGCCGGGCAAGGCTATCAGGCTGGACCTCCCGGCACACTGGAAATCGTTCGTGTGGGCGCTTGCCGCGTGGCAGTTGGGCATGGAGGTAGTCTTCGACGGCACGGCAGCGGACCTGCTGGTGACAGATACTCCCGACGACGGCGCCGCGGCCGGCTTTGACGCGGTCGTCGCCGTACCCCTCGCGGCACTTGCGATGCGCTGGCCCGGCGAGTTGCCGCCCGGCGTCGTGGATTTTGCTGCGGAAGTCCGGTCGCACGGTGACGTCTTCATGGCACACAACGAACCGGAAGCCGGCCTTCCGGCCGTCCGCGGCAGCGCGGGCCACACCCATGACAGCCTTCTGGACGGATTCGCCGCTCCCCAGGAACCGGGCGTCCGGCTTCTGGTTCGGGCGGCCGATGGTTTGGAGCCGGGCCTGGCAGCAGCGTTGGGCGCGTGGAAAGAAGACGGCTCAGTGGTGCTGGTGCATCCCGACCTGGAAGTGACCGCGCACCTGCTTGAGAATGAGCGCGTCAGCCGATCCTGAGATCAGTTCTTGATGGAGGGCAATTCGCCGGTTGCAGGACCTCCGGTGCCCGCCTCGGCAACTGACTTCTCCTTGTGATGGAGCTCCAGGATCTCGTGGTCGTGGGAGTAAGCCGGCTCGGCATCCAGCTCTTCGTTGAAGACCCAGAAGCGGTATGCGAAGAACCGGAAAATGGTGCCCAGCACGAGTCCGACGACGCTCCCTGCGATAAACAGCGACGGCTTGTCATTCAAGTCCAGCACGTACTTGGCGAACCACACACAACCGGAAGCAATCAGCAGCCCGACGAAGTTCATGACGGCGAACAGAACGGCCTCACGGACCACGTTCGCCTGTTTGCGGTGGCGGAAGGTCCAGAAGCGGTTGGCTACCCAGGAGAACACGCTTGCAACGATCGTCGCAATGGCCTTGGCCCAGACTTCGCTTCCGTGCATCGGGCCCGAAAACAGCCAGATGTAAACTGCCGAGTCAATGACAAAAGCAACACCGCCTACGGCGCCGAACTTTGCTACCTCGCGCCAAAAAAGCGAGGCAAGTCCGCGGATGCGATCTGCAAGTGTGGTGATCATGACCCTCCATGGCCGTTGAAAAGTGGGCCGATGGGCCACATCCATTTTAGCGCCCATTTCCAACCGTTCCCTTTGAGTCCCCTGTGAGAACGCCGATACCGGGGCCTGCGCCACTGTGAAAACCGGACCAAACCAACGGCGGAAACCAGATCTCCCTCATCTACCCAGGGGACGTTACAGCGGCTGAATCAGTGTTCGGGCGACTGGTTCGGTAGGCTGAACCTTGTGACTTTTCCAGTAATTGGTGTTGTTGGCGGCGGCCAGCTCGCACGCATGATGGCCCCGCCTGCTACCGCTTTAGGCTTCGAACTACGGGTTTTGGCTGAGGGCGAGGACGTTTCGGCTGTCCCCGCTGTGGCCAACGCCCCCATTGGCGACTATAAAGACCTGGACGCCCTCCTTGAGTTCTCCAAGGGCGTGGACGTCCTGACCTTCGATCACGAACACGTTCCCACGGAACATCTGCGTGCCTTGATCG
The DNA here is from genome assembly GCF_019977195.1 of Arthrobacter sp. StoSoilA2. Taxonomy (NCBI): domain Bacteria; kingdom Bacillati; phylum Actinomycetota; class Actinomycetes; order Micrococcales; family Micrococcaceae; genus Arthrobacter; species Arthrobacter sp. StoSoilA2. Next base: position 1,438,706 of record NZ_AP024643.1, on the reverse strand, counting down.
ACGCCGGCGTCAATGTGCAGCCCGGACCCGACGCCCTGGTGAATGCGCAGGACAAACTCGTGATGCGCGCGGCCATCGATCGCCTCGGGCTGCCCAACCCGGAGTGGGCCGCCGTTGACTCAGTAGAAGAACTGGTGGCATTCGGCGACAAGATCGGCTGGCCCGTAGTGCTTAAGACACCGCGCGGCGGCTACGACGGCAAGGGCGTCCGCATTGTTGACTCCGCCGATGATGCCGCTGGTACTGCGGATTGGTTCCAGGCCATGAGTCCCCTGCTTGCAGAAGCAAAGGTGGACTTCAGCCGCGAACTTTCCGCCCTTGTAGCCCGCACGCCGAGCGGCGAATCGCGTGCCTGGCCCGTAGTTCACACCATCCAGGTTGACGGTGTGTGCGATGAAGTTATCGCCCCCGCCCAGAACATTCCACTCGAGGTTGCCGCGGCTGCCGAGGGGGCTGCACTACGGATCGCCAACGAACTCGGTGTTACGGGCGTCATGGCTGCTGAGCTCTTCGAGACCCCTGGGGTTGGTGCCGGGTTCCTCATCAACGAACTCGCAATGCGCCCCCACAATACGGGGCATTGGACGCAGGACGGATCGATCACCAGCCAGTTCGAACAGCATCTGCGTGCGGTTCTGGACCTGCCACTGGGCGCCACGGATGCTGTGGCGCCGGTATTTGTCATGAAGAATTTCCTGGGCGGGGACAACCAGAACCTCTTCGAGGCCTTCCCCATGGCGTTGGCTTATGAGCCGGCAGCGAAGGTGCACTGCTACGGCAAGTCCGTGCGGCCAGGGCGGAAGATCGGCCATGTCAACCTGGCCGGCACGTCTGCCTCGGAGGTAGATTCCGTCCGACAACGCGCCACGGCAGTGGCCAACATCATCCGTGACGGCCGGATGCCCGCACAGACCACCCCCGAGGAGACCGAATGACATCAGCATCAACAGCCCCACTCGTAGGTCTCGTTATGGGCTCAGACTCCGACTGGCCCGTCATGGAAGCCGCCGCGGACGCCCTGGCTGAGTTCGGCATCCCCTTTGAGGCGGACGTCGTCTCGGCGCACCGCATGCCCACCGAGATGATCCGCTATGGCCAGACTGCCCACGAGCGCGGCCTGCGCGTCATCATCGCCGGAGCAGGCGGCGCAGCACACTTGCCTGGAATGTTGGCTTCGGTCACTCCCCTGCCTGTGATCGGCGTCCCCGTCCCCTTGAAGACCTTGGACGGCATGGACTCACTTTTGTCCATCGTGCAAATGCCTGCCGGGGTCCCCGTTGCCACGGTCTCCATCGCGGGGGCCCGGAACGCAGGACTCCTGGCTGTACGGATGCTCGCCTCCGGCACGGATGACCTTGCCGTCCGTCTTCGTGAGGACCTGCTCCGCTTCGCGCAGGAGCTGAACGACGTCGCCACCAAGAAGGGCGAAAACCTGCGCCACAAGGTGGAAGAGGTCTTTTCCCCTGCCAACGCTTCCGCCCGGAGCAGCCGCTAGGAAGGCAGCGGATGACCACCATGCACAAGAATTCGAATCAGTCCGGCGCCGCGCTGACTGATCCAGTCCGCTATCCAGCCGGGGCCAGCGCCCCGGTGCGGACCAAACGCGCCTTCGTGCTGGTCCTCCTCACGCTCTTCATCCCCGGCAGCGCCCAGATCGTGGCAGGTGACCGCAAGCTGGGCCGCCTCGCCCTGCGCATCACCCTCACTGTGTGGGCGCTGGCTTTGCTGACGCTCTTGATCGCTTTGGTGAACCGGAGCATGCTGCTCAGCATCGTCACCCATCCGGTGGGATCGCTGTTCATCATCGTTGTCCTCGTTGCCCTTGCATTGGGCTGGGCCTACCTGTTCCTGAACACCCTGCGGATCATCAGGCCCAACCTGCTGGCACCCGGTATGCGGCCCATCATTGCCGTCGTCCTTGCCGTGACAACAGTCCTGGCCAGCGGGTCATTGGGCTACCTCGCGTATGTCCTGAATGTCAGCCGCAACGCGATCGGCAGCATCTTCAACGCCGGCCCAGCCATCGATCCCGTGGATGGTCGCTATAACTTCCTGATGATGGGAGGCGACGCCGGTGATGACCGTACGGGTAGGCGTCCGGACAGCCTTTCGGTCATCAGCGTCGACGCCAAAACCGGTGAAAGTGCCATAATTTCCGTGCCCAGGAACCTGCAGAACGCCCAGTTCAGCGAGGACTCCCCCATGCGGAAGATCTACCCCGACGGCTATAACTGCGGCGATGAATGCCTCATCAACGCTGTCAACACCGAGGTCACCAACAATCACAAGGACCTGTACCCGGGGGTTGCCGATCCTGGCGCACAGGCCACCCTGGAAGCTGTATCCGGGACCTTGGGTATCACCGTGCAGGCGTATGTGCTGGTGGATATGGACGGGTTCGCAAAGCTCATCGATGCCATGGGCGGCATCCGCATCAAGGCTGGCGGCTGGGTACCCATCAGTGGTCCCGTCACTGACGAGGCCAACGGGATCCACGGCATGCCCGATGGCTGGATCCCGGCTGGCGACCAGCACCTGGATGGCTTCCACGCCCTTTGGTACGGCCGTTCCCGCGAGTTCGTTGACGACTACGCCCGCATTGCACGCCAGCAATGCGTACAGCAGGCCATGCTCAAGCAGCTGGACCCCGGAACGCTGCTGACGAAGTTCGAGGACATCGCCAACGCAGGCACCAAGGTGGTGGAATCCAACATCTCCTCCGCGCAGCTCGGAAGCTTTGTGGACCTTGCCTTGAAGTCCAAGAGCCAGCCGGTCAAGCGCCTCACTATTGGTCCTCCCGATTTCGATGCCTCCTTCTCCACGGTGCCGGACTTCGATCTGATCCACTCCAAAGTCCAGGAGCTGTTGACATCCAAGGACAGTCCCAAGGCCAATGACTCCATGGTGTCCAACGACGCCAAGGCGGGCTCTCATGTCGTGGCGGCGGGTCCGGTCCAGGGCAGCCTCCCGGCCGGACTGCCGGCGGGCCAGCAGCCGTCGCCGTCGTCCTCTGATTTCACGCCCGTGACCACCACGCCGGACGGTACGCCCATCACCGAAGAACTGCTCAACGGCCTCAAGGCCCAGGGTGACGAGCAAGGCATCCGGGACCTCGTGGCAACCAATGGGCAATGCGCCCCGCTGTAGCCCCAGCAGCACCACCACCCTACGTTCAGCGCGACGATAAGGACTTTCCTTCGTGTATCAGATTGAGAATGTTTTGCGGCCCTACGCGTGGGGTTCGACGACGGCGATTGCCGGCTTGCTGGGGCGGCCGGCGTCAGGTGGTCCGGAGGCAGAAATGTGGATCGGCGCCCACCCCGATTCGCCGTCCACAGCCATTCATCCGAATGGGGTTACCCAACCGCTCGATGCCCTGATCGCATCGAACCCAACCCACTTCCTGGGAACCGACAGCCTGGCCGAGTTCGGGCCCCGGCTACCGTTCCTCACCAAGATCCTGGCCGCCGAGCAGCCACTTTCCTTGCAAGTGCACCCGAGCCTGGAGCAAGCTCGCGAAGGCTTCGCCCGTGAGAACGCCGCAGGGATCCCCGCGGATTCCCCCGAACGCAACTACCGGGACGATAACCACAAGCCGGAGATGATTTTTGCGCTCACGCCGTTCCGGGCGTTGTGCGGGTTCCGCTCCCCTGCAGCAGCCAAAAGCGTTTTTGAGCACCTTGCCTCGTTGTTGGATTCCGCCGCAGTGGAGGTCCCCGCAATCATCAGCGACGTCATCTCCGACCTCAGCCTTCCCAACGAATCCGATGCCCTCAAAGCTGCCTTCACCCGCCTGATTGAGGGCGGCAGCGACGTCTCGGATGCCATTCATGAGGTAGAAGCCGTCCTGCGTGCAGGCGCACCCCAAGAGCCCCACGAAGATGCGCTGGCCGCAATGCTGGGAATCAATGAAGCTTTCCCCGGCGATCCCGGTGTGCTCATTTCCCTGCTCCTCAACCACCTTTCCCTTCAGCCGGGCGAGGCCGTGTACCTGCCGGCCGGCAACGTTCACGCCTACCTGCACGGCCTGGGCGTGGAAGTCATGGCTTCCTCGGACAATGTGCTGCGCGGCGGACTCACGCCCAAGCATGTGGATGTCCCGGAACTGATCAAGACCATCCGCTTCGAATCGATGGGCGTACCCCGCGTTGAGGCCAGTGGAACAGAGTTTGGCCAGGAACTGTACCGCCCGCCCTTCAAGGAGTTCCAACTCCAGCGGATCGAACTCGGCCCGGGCGCCGAACCGGTGCCGCTGGCACAGTCCGGACCCGCCGTCGTCGTGGTTGTTGCCGGTTCCGTGGTGCTCGATTCGCCCAAGAGCGACCTCCCGCTGCAGCGCGGCGGCGCTGCGTTCATCCCTGAGGTGGAGAACCCGGTGAATGTTCATCCTGTGCAAGGCGCCACCGAAACAAGTATTGCCTTCGCCGTGACCACAGGACTGGGTAACTGAGCCGTGGACTTTTTTCTGCAGTCGCCCGCTTGGGCTGACGTCCAGCGTTCGCTCGGCCGCCGGGTCCATGAGCAGTCCGGCCCCGGCTGGAGCTTCCTCGCCATTGAGGAAAAGAACCCGGCTGGCAAGGTCATCTACGCCCCTTATGGGCCCGTGGCAAAGTCCGTGGACGCCTTCGACGCCGCGACGGCTGCCTTGGTGGAATTGGCGAAGAAGGAACGTGCTGTCTTCGTGCGCATGGAACCTGTGTCAGCAGGTTTCACAGCGTCCGAGGCCGACGCACTCCTCCGTGCCCGTGGCCTCCAGCCGGCGCCCGTGAACCTGCAGCCGGAGTTGAGCTGGATCGTGGACCTTGAGGGCGATTTCAAGGACGTTCTTGGCGGAATGAAGCCGACCAACCGGAACCTCTACCGCAACATCCACAAGAAGGGCGTGACGTTCCGGGCATCCCAGGATCCTGCTGACATCAAGGTTCTCCTGCATTTCCTCCACCTGACGGCAGCACGCAACGGCTTCAAGCCGCAAAGCGATGAGTACCTCACCCAGGTGGCTGAATGCTTGCTACCCTCCGGCGCCGGAACGCTGTTCATAGCTGAGCTGGAGGGCGAGCCGATCGCTGCCGCGTTCACCTACGATTCCTCGGACACGCGCACCTACGCCCATGCCGCGCTGGACGACACGCACCGCAAGCTCAGCGCCGGCATTCCGCTCCTGGTCAACCTCATGGCAGATGCCAAGGAGAAGGGCCTGAAACACGTGGACCTCTGGGGTGTGGCCCCTGAAGACCAGCCGGACCATAAGTGGGCAGGCTTCACGTCCTTCAAGAAGTCCTTCGGAGGCCGCGAAGTAGCCTACCCCGGCACCTGGGACCTCCCAGTGAACAAACTCCGCTACGGCGCCTACCAACTGGCCCGAAAGCTCCGCGACAAACTCCGCTGATCCCACAACAGCGCGAAGCCGGAAGCCGCGGCACTTACGCCTCCGGACAGCGAAAAGCGCCCCATCGCGGGAGCGGCATCAAATCGACGAGGTACGAGGAGATAGCCGCAGAGCGATGGGGCGCTATTTGCGTCCAAAGGCGCGTTACGCCAAGGGAAGGTTACGGCTTGCGCGCGTACGTCTCCCACTTGGATGCGTGGTGCTCAGCATCAACGAAGCGCACCGTGCCGGACTTGGAACGCATCACGATGGACTGCGTCAGGACGCGGTCCTTCTGGTAGCGAACGCCGCGGAGGAGGTCGCCGTCGGTGATACCGGTGGCTGCGAAGTAGCAGTTGTCCGAGGTGACGAGGTCGTTGGTGGAAAGGACGCGGTCGAGGTCGTGTCCGGCGTCAATGGCCTTCTGCTTTTCGTCGTCCGACGTGGGCCACAGGCGGCCTTGGATAACACCGCCGAGGGACTTGATGGCGCATGCGGCAACGATGCCTTCGGGGGTTCCGCCGATGCCCATCAGTGCGTCCACGCCGGTTCCGGACCGGGCTGCGGCGATGGCACCTGCGACGTCGCCGTCCATGATGAACTTGGTGCGTGCACCGGCTTCGCGGATTTCCTCCACGAGCGGGCGGTGCCGGTCGCGGTCCAGGATCATGACGTTGAGCTGGTTGACCTTGACGCCCTTGGCCTTGGCGATCAGGTGCAGGTTCTGCTTCACGGGCAGGCGCAGGTCCACCATGTCGGCAGCTTCGGGGCCTGTGACCAGCTTTTCCATGTAGAAGACCGCGGACGGATCGAACATGGAGCCGCGCTCGGCTACTGCCAGGACGGCCAGGGCGTTGTTGATGCCGAGGGCGGTCAGGCGGGTTCCGTCGATGGGGTCCACCGCGACGTCGCACTCGGGACCGGTGCCGTCACCAACCTGCTCGCCATTGAACAACATGGGGGCTTCGTCTTTTTCGCCTTCACCGATGACCACGACTCCATTGAAGTGGACGGTGTGAAGGAACGAACGCATGGCGTCGACGGCGGCGCCGTCTGCCTTGTTCTTGTCGCCGAAACCTACCCAGTGGCCACCGGCAATTGCCGCGGCCTCGGTGACACGGACGAGTTCCAGCGCCAGGTTGCGGTCGGGTTCGTCGGTGCCGACGGCGAGCGACGGCGAAATCGTGGAATACTGCTGGGTCATTGGTGCAGGAGACACTTGAACCTCTTCTTCGAGTGACGATTCACGGGACCGGACACGGTTGCACGAGGCAACCTGGGGTCCCTCTATGAACGATCATAGTCGCCGCATGCGTTTGGAGTCGCTGGATGACCACGGCGGGCAGTTCCTGTGGTGAGGTTCCCGGTTGTGTGTTCATAGCCGGGATGAGGGACTATGGAGGTGTGAGTGAAACGCAGGACAAGCCCGCCGCCGGCAACCAGCCCCAGGCTGCAGAGGCAAACCCCGGCAGCGTCCCGGACGCTGTGGATGCCCCCTATAAACCCGTCATTCCGGCAAAAGCCGCCAAGCGGGCCAATGCCTCCGTCATTGGCATGATCATTGCGCTGGTGCTGTGTGTCCTCGCATTCCTTCCCATTGTGTTGATGAACCCTGCACCCAAGGGTGAGGGCTTTCGGCCCGCCGTTGACGTTGCTTCCATAGCCCGCAACGCTGCCGATGTGGCGGGATTCACACCTGTCACGCCGGAAACCGGCGACACATTCAAGCCGAACTACGCCCGCTGGGAATCCGGCACCGGAACGGGCGTGCCCACTTGGGAAGTTGGTTACCTGACTCCCAAGGAGTCCTTCATCGGCCTCACCCAGACCAACAAGGCGAATCCCACGTGGGTCCTCCAGCAGACAGGTAACCTGCCCCTGACCGGCACCCGTAACGCCGGTGGCCAGGACTGGGAGCTCCACGATTCCGGCAAGGACAAGCGCAGCATGGTGCTCGACTACCGCGGAACCACCATCATTCTCAGCGGCACGGCGAACCTTGAAGAGTTCGCTTCCCTCGCCGCCGCTGTGGTTAAGTCCGCGGACCAGGCCGCTGCAGCTTCGGCCTCTGCAGCGCCGACCTCATAAGCACACGCAGCGCAACAGTTTTACGAGCCGCCGCCTCCGGGCCGTAAAGTAATCAGGTGCCTACCTATCTGACTCCCGCCCTTGCTTGGCGCCGCCTCCAAGAGGGCAATGAACGTTTTGTTTCCGGTGAATCCCTGCACCCCAACCAGGATGCATCGCGACGCTCCTCCCTGGTGGAGAACCAGAATCCCTTTGCCGTCATCTTCGGTTGCTCGGATTCCAGGCTTGCCGCAGAAATCATCTTCGATCTCGGCTTGGGCGACGCCTTCGTGGTTCGCACGGCGGGGCAGGTGATTGATGACGCCGTCCTTGGTTCGCTTGAATACAGCATTGCCGAACTCCGTGTTCCACTGATCGTCATTCTCGGCCACGACAGCTGTGGAGCCGTGAAGGCCACCAAGGCCGCGGTGGAAACGGGTGAGATGCCAATTGGGTTCATTCGTGACCTGGTGGAACGCATCACGCCGTCGGTATTGACGGCCAAGCGCAATGACCAGGAAGACGTCAACGACATGGTGGTGGAGCACGTCAAGCAAACGGCGGCCCGGCTGGCCGACAGTTCGCGTGTGATTTCCGACGCCATCGACGACGGCCGCGTCGCCGTCGTGGGTCTGTCCTACAAGCTCGATGAGGGCCGCGCGGCCCTCGTTTCCGGGATCGGCAAGCTCTAGCCGGCCGTGCTCCGGTCGTCAGGCCGGAGCACGTAGCACTCCATTCCTGGTTTTCTGTGAACCATTAAGTCGCCCTAAGCTAGCCCCATGACTTCCACCACTGAGTTCCGTATTGAACATGACACGATGGGCGAAGTTCGCGTCCCCGTGAACGCCCTGTACCGCGCCCAGACGCAGCGTGCTGTGGAGAACTTCCCCATCTCCGGCAAGACGCTTGAGCGCACTCACATCGAAGCCCTTGCACGCGTCAAGAAGGCCGCTGCACTGGCGAACGCCGAACTGGGGGTGCTCGATGGTGAGCTCGCCGAGGCCATCGCCGCAGCTGCCGATGAGGTAGCGACCGGCAAGTACGACGGCGACTTCCCGATTGACGTCTTCCAGACCGGCTCGGGCACTTCCTCCAACATGAACACCAACGAGGTCATCGCAGAGCTCGCTTCGCGTGCCCTCGCAGCTGCGGGCAGCGACAAAGTGGTCCACCCCAACGACCACGTGAACGCTTCGCAGTCCTCCAACGATGTGTTCCCGACGTCCGTGCACGTTGCCGCCACCTCGGCCCTGATCAATGACCTGATCCCGGCCCTGGAATACCTGGCCGATTCCCTGGACCGTAAGGCCGTGGAGTTCAAGGACGTCGTCAAGTCCGGCCGCACGCACCTCATGGATGCCACACCGGTGATGCTCGGCCAGGAGTTCGGTGGCTACGCCGCCCAGGTCCGTTACGGCATCGAGCGCATCAACGCAGCACTCCCCCGCGTCGCCGAGGTCCCCCTTGGAGGCACCGCTGTTGGCACCGGCATCAACACTCCTGCCGGTTTCCCGGAGCGCGTCATCGAATTGCTCGCAGCCGACACCGGCCTGCCGCTGACCGAGGCCCGCGACCACTTCGAAGCACAGGCAAACCGCGACGGCCTCATCGAGGGCTCCAGCCAGCTGCGCAACATCGCGATCTCCTTCATGAAGATCAACAACGACCTCCGCTGGATGGGTTCGGGCCCCAACACGGGCCTCGGCGAGATCGCCATCCCGGACCTTCAGCCGGGCTCCTCGATCATGCCGGGCAAGGTCAACCCCGTTATCTGCGAAGCCTCCATCATGGTGTGCGCCCAGGTTATCGGCAACGACACCGCGATCGCATGGTCCGGCACCAACGGCGCCTTCGAACTCAACGTAGGCATCCCCGTCATGGCCGCCAACCTCCTGGAGTCCATCCGCCTGCTGGCCAACACCAGCCGCGTGATGGCCGACAAGATGATCGACGGGATCACCGCCAACGTGGAGCGCGCCCGCTTCCTGGCTGAGGCATCCCCGTCCATCGTGACGCCGCTGAACAAGTTCATTGGCTACGAGAACGCCGCCAAGATTGCCAAGATCGCCGTCAAGGAGGGCCTCACCATCCGCCAGGCAACGGAGAAGCTTGGCTTCGTGGGTGAAGGCGACGGCAAGGTCTCCGAGGCAGAACTCGACAAGGCCCTGGACGTCACCACCATGACGTCCCCGGCGCACAAGGCCTGACGTTTGGCCTAAAACCCAAAGCACGACGGCGGCCGGCACCTTTCTTCGAAAAGGTGCCGGCCGTTGGCGTTCCCGGGCCATGGGCAGGAGCCCGGGCGGGCACCGGCTGACACCGGCGCCACATAGTTTAGTCCTCCACCTGGTACGCCACGGGGCCTTCGGGCTCCGTGGCAAGCCTGATGGCTTGAAGGTTTCCCTCGCTCATGTCAGGCAGTTCATCCAGGCCAAACCATCCGACGGCGATCGATTCATCATCGTTTACCTGGGCTTCGCCGGAAACATATCTGCAGCGGAAAGTGATGTCCAGGAAGTCGCAGATGTCGCCGTTCGGAAAGGTCACCGGACCTACAACCCCGACGGCGATGATCCGCTCAGTTTCGGCCACAACCGCAGTTTCCTCGAAGATTTCCCTGACCAGCCCGGGTGCGGGATGCTCGCCTGGCTCAAGGATGCCGGTGATCACCGTCCAGTGGTGATTGTCCACCCTTTGGCAGAGCAGCACCCGGCCATCGTCGTCGAAAACCACTCCCCTGACCGCCGGCAACCACAGGGGGTCATTCCCGATCTTCTCCCGAAGCTTGAGGATAAATTCCGGTGCGCCCATGGAGTTAGTTTTCCTTCAATTCGATCGTGGCATACGGGTTGCTCAACGTGAGCACGCCGCCATTGAGTTTCCATTGAACAGGTTGCTCGAAGAGCTTGGCGGTCCAGGCCTCGTGGCTGCCCTCAAGCTCCGGGCAGCCCATGGCAGAGGCGGCCATCGAGCGCATGGCCCAGGTATCGTCCTTGACCGAGATTTCCACATTGAGCACGTTGCACGGCGTCTTCACCAGTAGGGTCCATGCCCCGTTGATATGCGTCGCGCTGATCTGCAGCGGCGTGTGCCGAGCCAGGCTACATCTCCGGTGGCATCGCTTCCGTGTACCGACGTAAACGTGGAGCAACCCAGCGGACCGCCCTCGCAGAAAGGCTCCGGCTTCTGGGTTATGAGCGGTTGAATGCTGGGCCCGGGGGTTGCACCGGGAACGTTGCCCGATTGCCCGCATCCGGAGAGCAGCAATGCGCAGGCCACTGTGACACCCGGAACGGGCCAAAATCCACTCCGCTGCACCCTGGCCCCCTTCAGGCGTTCCTGAGCGATCAAACCATCTGGGCTAAGCATGCCGCAGCCCGGTGAACGCTGAGAATACGGGAAGCGTTGCAGTTCGGCCGCAGTTGTCTGCGGTGGCGACTGCAAGAATCAAGCAGGCAAAAGCACCATGCTCACCAAGGCTCCCGCGAGCATGAAGGGCCCGAACGGGATGGCCGAACCCAGCGTTCCGCGCCTGGACATAAGGATCACCAGGCTCCACAACCCGCCGAGCAAGAAAGCAGCGAAGGTGCCGGCGAAGACATGGGCCCACCCCAGGTAGCCGAGGTAGAGCCCAAGCACTCCGGCCAGCTTCACATCCCCAAACCCCATACCGGGGGGATAGACCAGGCGGAGCAGGAAGTAGAACAGCCACAGCACGCCGCCACCGGCCAGCACTCCTAGCCCGGGGATACCGAACATCGAGGCATCCAGCGCAGCATCCGGGCCGCCAAAGAACACCAGGACAGCAGCGCCCAGCAGCAGTACCCCGCCCACCGCATACGAGGGAAAGACAATCCGGTTCGGCAGCAGATGGCTCCGGATATCAATAATGGTCAGGCGAACGGCCATCACCACAAAGTACGCACAGGCAAGAACCACCAGCCAGAAGCCCAGTGGGCTGGCGTCCCAGAGGTCGGCGAGTCGTCGGATCACCCTGCAGATGCTATCCCGGATTGCTCAAAGGGCCGGGTTGAACGCGTAGGTAAACTGTGGATATGGGCCGATACAGTGCAGGTGGATCAGGTTTCGGAACAGGTTTTGGCCCGGCCAACGGCAACAACGGGCAACAGCAGGACTTGTCCTCCACATTCCGCAACCTTTGCCGTTCTTCCCCGTGGAAATGGACGAGTCTGCGTTTCGAATACCTCGAACGGCCCGGGACGGGCGCCAATCTGGTCCGTGCATGGCTCAGGCGGCCCGGCGCGCTGCGGCTGGAGACTCCTGACGGAAAGCTGCTGCACAGCACGACGGGCATCAACGATTCCCGGGACGACTTCTACGTCAGTGCGACGCGACGCTCATGGTTGCTTCCTGCCCACCTGGTGACCCCGGTCTATGATGGCGCTGGCTTGGTCCGGAGGCGCCCGGAGGCGGCATACGGTGAACCGTCCTTCGGCAACGGACGGCTGGCTGCAGCACTGGATCCGGTGGAACTTGCCGGCAATGCGCCCGTCCCGCTGGAGTTCCCGGATTCCAATCCCGTGTCCCTGGAAGAGCCCCGGGAAGTTGACCATGAGGGACGCTTGGCTCTGGAAACGGTGGTTACCCGTGGCCGGACCTACGTGCCCTTGGATCCTTCCCAACCTTTGGCCCATCCGGGGCGGACGCTGATCCGCGTGGATGCCGGGACGGGCGTCTGCGTGGCCAGCCAAAGCCTGGACGGCGATACGGCCGGCAAAGGTCATTGGCTAAAGATTCTGGCCGTTGACGAATACATGCTGGACGATCTTTTCCTTGCCGAATCAATGAACCTGACCGACGTTCGGCGCCATATCTCCTGGGACATCGGCCCAGCAGCCTGACATCCCCAGGATCTGCCAACGTGGTGAACCCGCTATTCCTTGGTTGGCCAACAACGGATTAGCGGGTTCACCACTCATGAGGCTGGCACCGGCCCTGTGACTCGCATGCCCTCGACAGCCGGGCTAAGCTGCACCGATGACCACGCTCACGGAAATCTGGCCGCCCTTCGGACTCACGCTCACGACGCCCCGGCTGACTCTCCGTCCAGTTCTCGACGCCGATATCCCGGCTGCCGTCGCGGCCGCCCGTTCCGGCGTCCACGAGCCCGGCAAGAGCCCGTTCAGCACGCCGTGGGCAGAACTCCCGGACGACGAACTCGCTCCCAACATGGCCCAGTGGTACTGGCGCTGCAGGGCCGGATTCACGCCTGACTCCTGGACCCTCCTCCTTGGCGTTTGGCACAACGACGACTTCCTGGGCGTTCAGGACATCGGCGCCAAGAACTTCAAGACGCTAAAGACCGTGGGCACGGGCTCCTGGCTCAAGCAGTCCGCGCAAGGCCAGGGCCTCGGCAAAGAGATGCGCGCCGCCGTCGTAAGTTATGCCTTCGACTACCTGAAAGCGGAAGTTGCGGAGTCCGAGGCTGCCGTCTGGAACAAGCAATCCCTGGGCGTCTCCCTGAGTCTGGGCTACGAACTCAACGGCCTCGTCCGCGACGGCTGGGGCGACAAAGTCGAAGAAGTCCAAAGAGTCCGCCTCACCCCGGAAACGTTCATCCGCCCAAACTGGACCCTAAAAGTCCACGGCCACGAAGCCTTTTCCCAATACATAGCCATCTAGCAACTTCCGGCGGGCCGCCTGACAAGGCGAAGGCCAGGGATCCGGCAGCGTGCGTCAAAAGCGAGGAACGAGCTAGCACGCAGAGGATGCCTGGCCTTCGCCGCTATGGCACCTGGTCGATGGGGTTAGATTTCGGCCCCTTCTAGGAGTTCCGTCACCAGGGCCGCGATCGGCGACCGCTCGGACCGGGTCAATGTGATGTGGCCAAACAGCGGATGTCCCTTGAGGGTTTCGACGACGGCTGCCACGCCGTCGTGCCGGCCGACACGGAGGTTGTCGCGCTGGGCGACGTCATGGGTGAGGACGATCTTGGAGTTCTGGCCGATGCGGCTCATCACCGTCAGGAGGACGTTCTTCTCCAAGGACTGGGCCTCGTCCACGATCACGAAGGCGTCGTGCAGTGAGCGTCCGCGGATGTGGGTCAGAGGCAGCACTTCGAGCATGCCGCGGTCCATGACTTCTTCCACGACTTCCTGGCTGACCAACGCGCCCAGGGTGTCGAACACGGCCTGCGCCCAAGGGTTCATCTTTTCCGATTCAGACCCGGGCAGGTATCCAAGTTCCTGGCCGCCTACAGCGTAGAGGGGCCGGAAGACGACCACCTTGCGGTGTTCGCGCCGCTCCAGGACGGCTTCGAGGCCCGCACAGAGTGCCAAGGCCGATTTGCCGGTGCCGGCCCGCCCACCGATGGAGACAATGCCCACTGCGGGATCCATGAGGAGGTCGATGGCGAGCCGTTGTTCCGCCGAACGGCCATGCAGGCCGAACACGTCGCGGTCGCCTTTGACGAGGCGGACTTGCTTGTCGGCCCCTACGCGGCCCAGTGCCGAGCCACGGTTGGACAGGAGAACAAGGCCAGTATTCACGGGAAGTTCAGCGGCGGAAGGGATGAAAACGGGTTCGTGGCCGTACAGCGTGGTTATCTCGTCTTCGCTGGCTTCCACTTCGGCTATGCCGGTCCAGCCGGAATCCTTGACCAGTTCGTTGCGGTATTCGTCTGCGTGCAATCCCATGGCCGAGGCTTTGACACGCATGGGGAGGTCCTTGGACACCACAGTCACGTTGTGGCCCTCGTTGGCCAGGTTCTTGGCTACCGCGAGGATGCGGCTGTCATTGTCGCCTCCGCGGAAGCCTGCGGGCAGGACCTCCGTGGAAATGTGGTTCATCTCTACCCGGAGCATGCCGCCGTCGGCACCGATAGGTATTGCGTGGTCCAGTCCGCCATGTTCAATGCGGAGGTCGTCCAGTAGGCGCAAGGCTTTGCGGGCAAAATACCCGAGTTCGGGATCGTGGCGTTTGCCTTCCAGTTCACTGATGACCACGATCGGGACGATGACCTCGTGCTCGGCGAAGCGCAGCAATGCGTGCGGATCCGAGAGCAACACGGATGTATCGATCACATAGCTGCGGCCTGTGGCGGATGGTGCGGTCCGCGCTTTTTGTGAGCCCCTCTTGGCGCGAGAGGTAGCTGCACTTTCCCCGTCGGAAACCATTGCGGGCAGTTGCTCAGAAATAGCCACATCGACTCCAGCCCCGGGCGGTCGCCCGGCCTAATGGTGAAGCGGCTCGGCCGGAAGGCCGGGCGTGGCCTCCCATGTAACTGGTGCGATAGTTCGCTCCATCTACTGGCCTCCCCGATCAGCGGGCGGTTTTGCCTGCTGATGGGATTAACGTAATCCTCGGCACATTCATTTCCGTAATGTGTCATCGGCAAGTCGCATGTCCGGATCGTAAAATTTTGGTGAACCGAAGCGCACCTAGGTTCCGTAGCGGCGTTGGCGCCCGGCATAGTCCCTGAGCGCCCGGAGGAAATCGACCTTGCGGAATGCGGGCCAGAGGGCTTCGCAGAAGTAGAACTCGCTGTAGGCGCTCTGCCACATCAGGAATCCGGAGAGCCGCTGCTCACCGGACGTGCGGATGACCAGGTCCGGGTCCGGCTGGCCGCGCGTGTAAAGGAACCTTGAGATGTCGTCCACCGAAAGTTCATCTGCGACGTCGGACATGGTCCGCCCCTTGGCGACGGCGTCGCGGAGGAGTTCTTTCACGGCATCGACGATTTCACGCCGCCCGCCATAGCCCACTGCCACGTTCACGTGGATTTTTTCGTGGACCGGAGTGCGGGCCGTTAGCTTGTTCAGGCGTTCGGCCAAGTAGTCCGGCAAAAGCTCTGGCGCACCCATGGCGTGCACGGAGACGTCCTCATTCTCGTCCAGCCGGTCCATGGTGTTGGCGATGATGCCCATGAGCAGGTCAAGCTCTTCGCCGGAGCGGTTCATGTTGTCTGTGGACAGCATGTACAGCGTCACTACCTTGACGCCAAGCTCCTGGCACCAGCCAAGAAATTCGTGGATTTTGTCCGCGCCGGCCTGGTGTCCCTGGCTGGTTGGCGCATTGAACTGGCGGGCCCACCTGCGGTTGCCATCCACCATGACACCGATGTGCCTGGGGATGCGGTCCTGCTTCAGGGAGCGAAGGAGCTGGCGCTCGTAGAAGCCATAGAGGAAACCGGGCAGCTCCACCGGACTCTCACCTGACTTCCTTGCTTTTACGACGACGGCGCACATCCAAGGCTACCTTCCCGAACTGCCTCGCAGGTGCAGGGCCGGGTCGCATTCACATCCAGTCAGGGTTACTAGTGAGTAACCTACCGGAGCGAAGGTTACTCTTTAACGATGGCCGAGCTGCTCACTATCAAGCCCGCATGGCGCGGTTGGATCCACGCCGTCGCCGCCCCTTTCGCCCTCGCGGCCGGAATCGTCCTGGTGGCGCTTGCCCCCACAACCGACCGAAAAATCACCTCCACGATCTATGCGGTAACAGGCGTCCTGCTGTTCGGCGTCAGCGCCGTTTACCACCGCGGTAACTGGTCCCCGAAGACCAGGCTGGTGCTCAAGCGCCTGGACCACACGAACATCATGTTGGTGATCGCCGGAAGCTACACGCCGCTGGCTTGGTCGCTTCTGGAGCGCTCCCAGGCCGTCACCTTGCTGTGGATTATCTGGTCCGCTGCCATAGCCGGAGTGCTGTTCAGGGTTCTATGGACCGACGCTCCGCGTTGGTTATACGTCCCGATCTACATTGCGCTGGGTTGCGGGGCGCTCTTTTACCTCCCCCAGTTCTTCACAGCGAACGCCCCCTCTGCCGCCCTCATCTGCATCGGCGGCGCCCTCTATATCGCCGGGGCGGTCTTCTACGCCATCAAGAAGCCAAATTTCAGTGTCCAGCACTTTGGGTTCCACGAACTCTTCCATGCCTTCACTGTCCTGGCGTTCGCGGCCCACTTCGTTGCCATCATGATGGCCGTCCTCAGCTAGCGCCGGAGGCCATCCGCGCCAGCATGGATTGCACCTCGGCGACAGTCCCCACGGGCCTCCCGCACACCATATCCCGGCACAAATACACTTGTGGCGAGCCATCTGGCGCACCCGTGCGATGAATCAGCAACGGAACCTCACCCTCACCAGCCGGGGACCCGGCGTCGTCCATTTGAACGGCAACCACCATGCCCGGGCTGGCGGACTTCAAGAGCGCGCCGTGCAGTTCCTGCCGCAGGGATGAGTCGGAACCAGCGATGGCGGCCTCCACCGGACCCGCCAGCGCCGCCTGCCCCGTAGCAAGGAGCCAACCGGCAACCCGGGGTGCGCGTGTGGCCAGCGGAGGGAGCAGGCCCAGGATGTTCCCGGCCATGAGCCGGTGCGCGTGCGAGCCCGAGTACGCCGAATACGTCAGCAGTACCCCAGCAAACCCGGCTGCCCCGCTGGGCGTGGCATTGTCGAACGGATCCAGGGCAGCACGCTGCCCCTGGGCGTTGAACACCTGCGCTGACTCCCCCGCCGAATCAGCAAGGTGTCCGTCGTCCACAAAACGCGTTTCAGCGGCCCGGATGAGTTGTTCCGCAAGACGGTACCAGTGCTTTGTCCCCGTAACCGAGTACAGGGAAAACAGGCCCTCTGCGCAGAACGCGTAGTCTTCCAGGAGTCCCCCGATGCCACGGGCCTTGGAATCGTGCGAGACCCGGACCAGCAGCCCGTCTTCGGCATTCCAATGCACCCTCTCAAGATAGGCAGCAACCTCCCCGGCGGCAGCCACGAGATCCGGGCGGTCCAGTACGCCTCCCGCCTCGGCAAGGCCCGCTATCGCGAGCCCGTTCCAGCCGGCCACGACCTTCTCGTCCCGCGCAGGCTGGTTCCGGAGATCGCGGGCAGCCAGGAGTGCAGGCCTCACCCGCTGCCAGAGCCTGGACTCTGAGGCGGATAAGGGCCGTCCGGGATGCAGCGGCGAACCCAATTCCGAGACGGTCCCCTGGGCGCCAACATTCATCATGCGGGCCACGTCCTGGCCATCAGCGGGGCCGAGGACCTCATGCAACGACCCCGGCGTCCAGAGGTACGATCCGCCCTCGTGGTGCACACCGTCCACCACCGTATCGGCGTCCAGCGACGAAGCCAGGCCACCCCCAGGCAGCCCCAGGGAGGCCAGCATCCAGTCCGCGCACCCGGACGCTACGTCCGCCGCTTCCTCAGCCGGGAACACCTCATTGCCTCCAAGCCGCACCCAGTGGGCATAGACGCGCAGAAGCTGGGCGTTGTCGTAGAGCATCTTCTCGAAGTGCGGCACGGACCAATCCGCCGTGACCGAGTACCGGGCGAAACCGCCGTCGAGTTGGTCGCACAATGCCGAACGTGCCATTCCGGCCAGCGCACGCCCAGCCATGTCCTGCGCATCCTCCGCAGTCTCCGACAGGGCCGCCGCTGCGTGGCGGATCAGGAACTCAAGAACCGCCGACGGCGGAAACTTGGGAGCGCTGCCGAACCCGCCGGCGTCGGGGTCTTCAGAGCGGGCCAAAACCCTTACTGCATCTGAAAGCAGCTGGGCATCCACCACCTCGGGCGGCCCGTCAAGCCGAACGGCAGAGGACAGCTGGGCGTTGGCCATGTTCGTGGCCAGTCCCCTCGCGTTCTGTTCAACAGCTTCGCGGCGTTCAACCCACGCCTCATGGACCGCTTCAAGCACATTCCGGAAGGACGGCCGGCCAGGCAAGGGTACGGGCGGGAAGTACGTGCCCGCATGGAAGGCCAGGCCCTCCGGCGTCAGGAAAACGGACATTGGCCAGCCGCCCTCACCACTGATGGCCTGCGTGGCCGTCATGTAGACGGAATCGACGTCCGGCCGTTCTTCGCGATCCACTTTGACGGGCACGAAGTGCGCATTGAGGTAGTCCGCAGTTTCCTGGTCCTCAAAGGACTCATGGGCCATGACGTGGCACCAGTGGCAGGCCGCATATCCGATGGAGAGGAAGACGGGGACATCCCGGGCAGCGGCAAGGGCAAACGCTTCGTCGCCGAAAGGACGCCAGAAGACCGGGTTACCTGCGTGTTGGCGCAAATAGGCAGAGGGCTCCGAACCCAGGACATTCGCAGCCCCGGGCCAGTTGTTTCCGCGTGGGTTAGCGGCTTCCGGGAGCGGCATCGCCGTTCTCATCCGTGGTGCCGGCGTCGCCGCCCGCACTATCAAGGGTTCCGCCTTCCGCAGCCAAGCGCGCCTCCTCAACCTGCGCACGGTACCGAACCCGGCGGATACGGCGAACCATGTCCACGATGAGGAACGTCGTGAGGATCACGATGAAGGCCGTGAGGACGAAGCCCCAGGTTCCGGGCGTCACCTGGTCCTCGGACAGGCCAGGCCGCAGCGTCCCGGTGGGGTCCGGCGACGGACTGACGGTCAAGGCGAGGATCAAGTGGTGCACGTTCAAACCTTCTACGGGAGCTGATGCATGTCGGTTGGCTTCAGCGTGGAACTGGGCTGTTCGATGGCCGCCGCCGATTTCTACAAACGATAGAAACTGATGGCAATACCTATCTTATCCCCGCAAACAGATCCTTTTCGGGTAGATCGCTGGACACCCTGGACTTGATCAGCGTGTAGTCCTCCCACGGCCATACCTTCCGCTGCAGGTCAGGTGAGACCGCAAAGAAGAAACCCATCGGATCGATCTGTGTCCGGTGCGCCCGAAGAGCGTCATCGCGGGCCTCGAAGAAGTCGCCACAGTCCACTTGCGTGGTGGTCTGGTGCGCGGGAGCGGGAGGAGTGTGGCCCTCGGCGTCTGCCTCAAGCCATGCCGCCAGCCGCTCAGCATAGGGCGACTGCAGCCCAGCCTCTTCCAGCGCAAAGTGCAGCGCGCGGAAGCGCTCCGGGCTGAAGGCACGGTCGTAGTAGAGCTTGCTGGGCGCCCACGGCTCCCCTGTTCCCGGGTAGCGCGCGGCGTCACCCGCTGCCTCAAACGCCTCGACGGCAACCTTGTGGGCCATGATGTGGTCCGGGTGCGGATAGCCACCGTTTTCGTCATAGCTGATGATGACGTGCGGCTTGAAGTCGCGGACCAGACGGACCAGCGGTGCCGTGGCACGCTCCAATGGCTGCAGGGCAAAGCATCCCGGGGGAAGCGGTGGAAGGGGATCGCCCTCGGGCAGGCCGGAGTCCACAAAGCCAAGCCATCGCTGCCGAATCCCAAGCACGGCGGCCGCACTCGCCATTTCCAAGCGGCGGGCACCTGCCATGTCGCGCTTGGGGTGCGGAGCGTCCACCATGCCAGGGTTCTGGATATCCCCTCTGGATCCATCAGTGCAGGTAGCGACCATGACGTCTACTCCTGCAGCGGCATACATCGCCATGGTGGCTGCACCCTTGCTGGATTCATCGTCCGGATGAGCGTGGACGGCGAGCAGCCGCAGCTGCTGCTCGGAACTGCTGGACGCTGTCACTTGACGGCTCCTCTTTCATGGATGGTGCGAAATCAGGACTGTGCAGGAGGCGCCGGGATCCGCACTAAACTGGATAGGTGACTTCAGAGGACCAATTGGCCAACGAACTACCGGCAAGCAACAGCCTAGCCAATCGCTACGGTGGTCAAAAGCGCGGCTTGACCCGCACATCGAAGCGGAACATCGTCATCGTGGCCCTGGTCCTTGGAATTGTGTTCTCAGCATGGGTGGCAACGTCCTCGGCACAAGCCCCCGTGACCTTCAAGGACATCGGCTACAGCACTGTGGATGGCACACGGGCCGAGGTAGATTACCAGGTCACTAAATACCCGGGAGCCACGGCCAAATGCGCCGTGAAGGCCATGGATTCGAAGTTTGCCGTGGTGGGCTGGAAAGTGGTTGAGATCGGCCCCAATGACCCCAAGGACGGTGCCGATGGCGGCAGCACAACAGCCCAACGCACAGTGTTGAGAACCGAGTCCCCTGCCGTCTCCGGAGTAGTGGATAATTGCTGGATCGTGGACAGCGGGAAATAACAATCGTGTGACCCACAACTCAACCAGTTTGGGTTCGTCCAGAGGATTTACTACAATGGATGAAACCTTCACCCCGTTAAGTTGGTTACTGAGTTTCACGAGTGGCCACCTCGGCGGGGTCTTTGCTTTGTCAGATCAAGAGGAGAAATCCGTGTCTACCACCAACAGCGCCACAGCAGCTTGGCTTACCCAGGAAGCTTTCGACCGCTTGAAGGCTGAGCTGGACCACCTTTCCGGCGCTGGCCGGGCGGAAATCGTCCAGAAGATCGAAGCCGCCCGCCAGGAAGGCGACCTCAAGGAAAACGGCGGATACCACGCAGCCAAGGAAGAGCAGGGCAAGATTGAAGCCCGCATCCGTCAGCTCACCGCGCTCCTGCGCGATGCCCAGGTGGGCGAAGCTCCTGCCGATGACGGAATCGTAGAACCTGGCATGTTGGTTGTTGCCCGCATCGCCGGGGACGAAGAGACGTTCCTGCTCGGCTCCCGCGAGATCGCCGGCGACTCCGACCTCGATGTCTTCAGCGAGAAGTCTCCGCTCGGTGCCGCCATCATCGGCCACAAGGAGGGCGACAAGCTCAGCTACACCGCCCCCAACGGCAAGGAAATTCCGGTGGAGATCGTTTCCGCCAAGCCGTACGTCGCCTAGGCAGCGCGAAAAAGCCCGACGCCGGTCCACCCCTTCACAGGGTGGGCCGGCGTTTTTCGTGCCTGCCTCCCCAACTAGGTCGCAGTTGAGCGCGTTTTGGGCGTTCAAAACGCGCTCTGCTGCGACCTAGTTGGCTCAGGCTGCGAGCTTGGACTTCGGACGCAACAGGAGGGCCGCGATAATCCCTCCAATGGCCCCACCCAAATGGGCCTGCCACGAAATAAAGCCCATGACGGTGGGCAGCACCCCGAAGAGGATGCTGCCGTACGCCATGAAGAGGACCACGGACAGCAGAATCTGCCACCAGTTCCTGTTGAAGAATCCCCTGACCAGCAGGAACGCGAAGAACCCGAAGACCAGCCCTGACGCCCCCACCGTGACTCCTCCTCCACCAATCAGCCATACCATCAGGCCTGAACCCAGCCAGCTGAAGGCCAAGGCTGTGAGGAAGACCCTGATACCGGCCAGGAAAACCAGGAAACCGAAGATGATGAGAGGCAGGGTGTTGGACAGCAAGTGGTTGAGGTTCGCATGCAGCAGCGGGAACGTCAGGATGTCCAGCACTCCGTCCATGCTGCGGGAACGAAGCCCGAAAGTACCGTTAAGGCCATGCCTCATCAGCGTGTTCAGGAACTCGATGACGTACAGCAGGATCACGAAGCTGCCCATGAACAGCAGGCCGCCCTTGGCTCGGCCCGCGAGTGTCTCCTTGGCCTCGGCCTTGGATCCATCAGGCGTTTCGAGCACCATGTCCGCGACTCCCGTCAGTGCACCACGATCGGCTGGAAGCCTTCGGCCCTCAAGGCGCCGAGGACCTGCTCGCCATGTTCGTGGCCCTTCGTTTCCAGGTTGATGGTGATGGAGACATCGCCCATGCTGATGGAACCACCCAGGCGCGTGTGGTCCAGGCCTGTGACGTTGGCGTCGTTTTCGGCAATGATGCGGGCGATCGTCGCCAGTGAGCCCGGGCGGTCGTCCAGCATCATTCGAACCGTCATGAACCGGCCCGCAGCCGACAGACCGCGCTGGATGACCTTGAGCATCAGCATCGGATCGATGTTGCCGCCGGAAAGCACGACGGCGGTGTTCCCCGGGTTTTCGATCTTGCCATCCATCAGGGCGGCTACTCCCACCGCGCCTGCCGGCTCCACGACCATCTTGGCCCGTTCCAGCAGGAAGATCAGGGCCCGGGCAAGGGAATCTTCGCTCACGGTCACAACATCGTCCACGAGCTCGCGGATGATGCTGAAAGGAAGTTGCCCCGGCCGGCCTACTGCGATGCCATCAGCCATGGTCGAAACCTTTTTCAGCGGCACCAGGGCGTCCGCAGCGAGGGACGGAGGATAAGCGGCCGCGTTTTCGGCCTGCACTCCGATGACGCGGATCTCGCGGCCGAGCTCTTTGGCCCGTGCCTTGATGGCCACTGCAACGCCTGCAAGCAGTCCGCCGCCGCCGACCCCCATGAGGATGGTGTCCACGTTGGGGATCTGGTCCAGGATCTCCAGTCCGATGGTGCCCTGGCCGGCGACGACGTCCACGTTGTCAAAGGGGTGCACAAAGACTGCGCCTGTTTCGTTGGCGTAGCGCTGGGCTTCAGCCAAAGCCTCATCCACGTTGTGGCCGTGAAGGATGACTTCGGCGCCATGGCTGCGCGTTGCTGCAAGCTTGGGCAGCGCGACACCGAGCGGCATATAGATGCGCGCGTTGATGCCAAGGCTCTTTGCGGCTACGGCTACGCCCTGGGCGTGGTTGCCTGCAGAGGCAGCCACCACTCCGCGCTTCTTTTCGGCATCAGTCAGGCGTGCCATCCGTACGTAGGCGCCGCGGACCTTGAAGGATCCGGCACGCTGCAGGTTCTCGCATTTGAAGAAGACATTGCCGCCCACGAGGCTGCCCAGCGCACGGGACGACTCCACTGGAGTCTTGGTAATAATGCCCTCGAGCAGCTCCTGCGCCTTGAGGACATCGTCCAGCGTGACGGGCAGGGTATCGAGGGTATTCACTGACTATTCTCCTTTGTTGGTGTCAACTGCAGGCTCCTGGACGGAGGTGTTATCTGCGGCCTTGGTCTTGCCGGCGGCGCTGCTGCCGCTGCGGGATCCGGCTCCAGGAAGGTGGACTTCCTTGAAGTTGGAGTCGCCATCAGTTTCCGACGATGCGTCTCCAGGCTGCAGCTCGGCCGCGCCCAATCCTTCATCATGTTCCCACGTCCGGCCGGCAATGTAGCGAACCGCCGTGTTTACTACGGCGAGCAGCGGAACTGCGAACAATGCTCCGGGAATGCCCGCGAGATAGGATCCGGCAGCTACCGAAAGGATCACTGCCACGGGATGGAGTGCCACAGCCTTACCCATGACCAGCGGCTGCAGGATGTGGCTTTCAAGCTGCTGGACCAGCAGGACGATGGCCAGCATGATCAGCGCATTCACGGGTCCGTTCGCCACAAGGGCCAGCAGGACGGCGATCGCACCGGTGACCAGCGCACCCACTACGGGAATGAACGAACCGATGAACACCAGGACCGCAAGCGGAAGCGCGAGCGGAACCTGGATGATCGCGGCACCGGCTCCGATGCCCACGGCGTCGACGAAAGCAACGAACATCTGGATCCGCACATAGCTGACCATGGAGGTCCAGCCGCGCCGTCCGGCACCATCAGCGGCCCTTCGGGCTGTCTTGGGCAGGAGCCGGACCAGGAAGCCCCAGATACGGCTGCCTTCGAGCAGGAAGAAGATCAGGATGAACAGGGCCAGGACCAATCCGGCGGCAAAGTGTCCGGCCGTGCTGCCAAAGGACAGGGCACCGCTAAGGATGCTGCTGCTGTTGTCCTGCAGGGCCGTGACGCCGTCGGAAATGTACTGGTCAATTTGGTCTGCTGTCAGGTGCAGGGGGCCGGCAGACAGCCAGTCCTGGATCTGCTGGATTCCCGTCAGCGCCTCGGTCCAAAGCTCCCCGAATCCTGAGACAAGTTGCCTGCCGACCAGCGCAAGGGCACCCCCGATAACCCCGATGAAACCCAACACTGTGATGGCCACCGCCGCACCGTTGGGCAGATTCCGCTTCCGTAGCCAGAGCACCACCGGGTAGAGGAGTCCGGCGAGGAGGGCCGCCACCATCACCGGAATGATGAGGAAGCTGACCTTGCCCAGCAGCCAGACCAGAGCGCCGATCATCAGCAGGATCAGGCCCATGCGCCACGACCATGCGGCCGCAATGCGCACCCCGTAGGGAATGTCTTGGGCTATTTGTCGGTCAGAACGTGATTTGGCGTCCGGTGTTGGCGTCATGAACCCATAATTCCGCAGCCCGCCCTGTATGGGAAACCGGCCCGCCGCGCAGGTGGCCTAGATGGAGGCGGTAATCCCCCACGCCATGGTGAAGGTCTCCCCCGGCGCAAGCCAACGCAAGCCATCCCCGCTGTTAAAGGCGTTGGCTGGACCGGTCATGGGCTCAATAGCGACTACTTTTGATCGCCCAGGGAAGGTGTCCGTGACGAACACGTGGACATACTGGCAGTTCTTGTCCTGCTCCAGCGACACGCTGCGTCCATCCGGCGCGGTCAGCGTATGGCGGGCCACACCGCCGTCGAACGTCAGGTCCGTCAAGGCGACGTCAATGTCCAAGCTGCCCAGCGCCCGACCTGCAGAAAGGTCAAAATCGCCCTCCACCTCAGCGGCGCTGCGGGGAATCAATCGCTCGTCCGCTACCAGGCGGGTGGCTGCCTTGACGGTCAGGACCAAATCTTCGGCGGCCACCTCCCCCAGCCGGAGATAGGGGTGGGCGCCCAGGACCACGGGAGCATCGTCCTGGGAATCGTTGACCATCGTCTGTGAGACACGAAGGTCCAGGTTTTCGTCGAGCTCATACCGAACGATGTGCCGGACAAGGAAAGGGTATCCGTGCTGGGGGAAGACAGTTGCTTCCAGTGTCACCGAGAACTCGGACTCGTCCACCAGGGTGTAGCCCGTGTTCCGGAGAAGTCCGTGGCTGGCGTTGTTGCGTGAGACCTCGGTGATATCGAGCTGCTGCTTCTTGCCGTTGAGGTACCAGACGCCATCCTCCACCCGGTTGGCCCACGGGGCGAGCGTGATGCCTGTGGCGCCTGGCGGAATCTCGGCATCACCGTAACTTTCGGTGAGTTGGATGCCTCCGCGGGAGTACAGCCGAAGGCCTGCAGCAAGCTCGGTCACGACGGCGAGCGCATCGTCCCGTCGAAGCTCGAATTGGCGGCCTGTGGCGAAGCGGCGGGGTGCTGATTCGGCCGGGCTTTGGGCGTCTGGCAACGATGCAGGGGGCGGAGAGGCAGGCATGGCAATACCGTACTGCATGCCTGCTCACTTCCCCGGATCAACTTGTTAACTTTTGTTTGAAACTATGCGTTTTTGATTACTTTGTGGGATGATGGACCCATGATCCGTATGACCCACACCCGCCTCGCTGACAGCCGTGAGTTGATCTACTTTGACGACCCCGGAACTCCCGAGCGCACACCGGACTCGCTGGTGGACCACCGCGGGCTTCCGGCACGTGGCGAGCCCGGAGAGGTCAGATACGACGCCCTGTCCGGCGAATGGGTAGCAGTGGCCGCCCATCGCCAAAGCCGCACCCACCTCCCCCCGGCCCACCAATGTCCTATCTGCCCCACCACTGCTGATAACCCATCCGAGATCCCCGCCCCGGATTATGACGTCGTGGTGTTCGAAAACCGATTCCCCTCACTGGGACCGGCACTGGGCGACATCCCGGAGATCCCCCGCAACGGACTCGCCGGCCACGGGGTCACCGGGCCCGCCTTCGGTCGCTGCGAAGTTGTGGCCTTCACGCCGCAGCACACCGGATCCTTCGCCGAATTGGGAGAGACCCGCGCCCGCACCGTCATCGAGGCATGGGCGCAACGTACAGAGGCGTTAAGTGCCCTGCCCGGCATCAAGCAGGTCTTCCCCTTCGAGAACCGCGGCGCCGATATCGGAGTCACGCTGCACCACCCCCACGGCCAGATTTACGCCTACCCCTACGTCACGCCCCGGGCTGCCACTCTGGGCGCGATAGCCCGCAAATACTACGACGACGTCGACGCGAAAGAAACGCTCGGCGCGTCACTGCTCAAAGCAGAACGCGAGGATGGCAGCCGCATGGTCCTCGAAGCCAAGCACTTCAGTGCCTACGTGCCTTTCGCCGCCCGCTGGCCTCTGGAAATTCATCTGGTCCCCCACCGCAGCGTCCCTGACCTCGCTGCCCTGACGGGTGAAGAACGCGACGAGCTCTCCCACGTCTACCTGGACCTGCTGAAGCGGCTTGATGCCCTCTACCCCACGCCCATGCCGTATATCTCCGCCTGGCACCAGGCACCGCTGGACCCGGCCCTGCGCCCCGCCGGCCAGTTGCACCTGCAGCTGACTTCACCGCGCCGCGCTGCCGATAAGCTCAAGTACCTGGCAGGCTCCGAAGCAGCCATGGGCGCGTTCATCAATGACACCACCCCCGAAGCTGTGGCGCAGCGACTCCGCGATGTCGCCGCAGCCGCCGACACCACACAGTTGACCGACACCCTGGAAGGCACCCGAGCATGAGCACCACCACTGACACCAGCGTGCTTTCGGCCCGCTTCCAGGAAACTTTCGGCTCAGTTCCCGACGGCGTGTGGCAGGCACCGGGGCGCGTGAACCTGATCGGTGAACACACGGATTACAACGAGGGCTTCGTCCTGCCGTTCGCCATTGATAAGACGGCCAAGGTGGCTGTTCGGGTTCGTACGGACTCCACGGTGCGGCTGCTGTCCCTGTTCGGTGGCCACGGCTTGGTGGAGGCGGACCTCTCAAACCTGGAGCCGGGATCCGGCAACGGTTGGTCGCGCTACCCGCTCGGCGTTGCCTGGGCTTTGAAAGAGCGTGGCATCGACGTTCCCGGTTTTGACCTGCTGCTCGATTCGGACGTGCCGCTGGGTGCCGGGCTCTCGTCTTCCCACGCAATCGAATGTGCCGTCATTTCCGCCCTCAACGACCTCACAGGGGCAGGTTTAGGCGCAGAGGATCTGGTGCTTGCCACCCAGCGCGCTGAGAACGTGTTCGTCGGCGCACCCACCGGCATCATGGACCAGTCAGCTTCACTGCGCGGAGCCAAGGGTCATGCCGTGTTCCTGGATTGCCGGGACCAGCACGTTGACCTTGTCCCCTTCGACGCCGAGGCATCGGGCCTGGTCCTGCTGGTCATCGATACGAAGGTGTCGCATTCACACGCCGACGGCGGTTACGCCTCCAGGCGCGCCTCCTGCGAGTTGGGTGCCGAAATTCTCGGCGTCAAAGCACTGCGCGACGTCGGCGTGGAATCCTTGGAGGAAGCCGCGGGCTTGCTGGATGAGACAACCCTTCGCAGGGTCCGGCACGTCGTCACCGAAAACGACCGGGTACTTCAGACCGTGGAAACCCTCAACAGCGAAGGCCCGGCCAGCATTGGTGCGTTGCTGGACGCCAGCCACGTGTCCATGCGCGACGACTTCGAGATCTCCTGCCCTGAGCTGGACCTCGCGGTGGAGACATCCAGGGCCAACGGCGCGATCGGCGCCCGCATGACCGGCGGAGGTTTCGGCGGCTCTGCCATCGCCCTGACTCCGGCAGGCCGGGAGCAGCAGGTGCGCGACGCCGTCGTGCGTTCCTTCACTGAGAGCGGCTTTACCGCCCCTGACATCTTCACGGTGACTCCGGCAGCAGGCGCCCTTCGCTTGGCTTGACCGCCCAGGCTTACGCCCGTCTTCATTCCAGATGCCGGGCGTAAGCTGGGGCCATGACTGAGGCTGTCATCGTTTCCACTGCCAGAAGTCCAATCGGGCGGGCCTTCAAAGGCTCCCTCAAGGACGAACGCCCCGACGACCTTGCGACCGCCATGGTGCAGGCCGCACTCGCGAAAGTTCCAGGTTTCGATCCTGCCGCCGAAAATGGAGGCGGCCTTGATGACATCCTGCTGGGATGCGCCGAACCCAGCGGCGAAGCGGGCTCCAACATGGCCCGCGTCGTAGCTGTCCTTGCAGGACTGGACCGCGTACCGGCAGCGACCATCAACCGGTTCTGCGCATCCAGCCTCCAGACTCTTCGCATGGCATTCCACGCGATCAAGACCGGTGAAGCGAACGCGATCGTCTCGGCCGGCGTGGAAAGTGTCTCGAGATACCAGAATTGGGCAGGGGCCGGACAGACCGACGCCGGCAACCACAACCCACTTTTCGAAGCAGCAGCCCAGCGGACAGCTGCCCGGGCGGCGTCGAACATTCCCTGGACGGATCCGCGGCTTGGCGGGAGGCTTCCCGATATCTATATCGCCATGGGCCAGACAGCCGAGAATGTGGCCACCAGCTACGGAATAGGCCGGGCAGAGCAGGACGAGTGGGGCGTGCTGAGCCAGAATCGCGCCGAAGCTGCCATCGCCTCGGGCTTCTACGCCCGCGAAATCACACCATACACGCGCAAGGACGGGACCCTGGTTGAGCAGGATGACTCCCCGAGGGCAGGAGTAACCTTGGAAGCCGTATCCGCCCTTGAGCCCGTTTTCCGGCCCCAAGGTACAGTAACCGCGGGCAATGCGTGCCCCTTGAACGATGGTGCCGCCGCCGTCCTGGTCATGAGTGACTCCCGTGCGCGCGAGCTTGGACTACAACCGCTCGCGCGCGTTGTCTCCACCGCCGTTTCAGCCCTCTCACCCGAACTCATGGGCATGGGGCCAGTTGAGTCAACGCGGCGGGCGTTGGCACTGGCAGGACTGACGATTGACGATATCGACCTCGTGGAACTCAACGAAGCCTTTGCGGTCCAAGTGGTTGCCAGCGCCCGTGAACTGGGCATCGACCCACAGAAGCTCAACGTCCACGGCGGCGCCATTGCCTTGGGCCACCCCTTCGGCATGACTGGAGCACGCATGACCACTACGCTCCTCAATGGCTTGAAAGAACGCGACGGAACCCTTGGCCTGGCCACATTATGCGTGGGAGGCGGCCAGGGAATGGCTGTTGTTTTCGAACGCCTGGGTTGAGGCCTTCTGGGACGGCGCCCATGGTTGAACCCGTTTAGACAAAAAAATGCCCCCGAAATAATTTCGGGGGCATTTTTCCTGAACCCGGGCGGACTTAGTCGTCGCCGCGCAGAATCGCCAGGAGCCGAATGATTTCGACGTAGAGCCAAACCAGGGTGACGGTCAGGCCGAAGGCAGCGATCCAGGAGTAGCGCTCCGGGGCGCCGGCACGGACGCCTTCTTCGATGCTGGTGAAGTCCATGATGAGCGAGAAAGCTGCCAGGCCAATCGCCAGGATGCCGATGAAGACACCCAGCGGGATGCCTGCAATCGTGATACTCGTGCGCAGGCCGAACGGTTCCTGGACCGCGCCGGTCCACATCATGACGAGGTTGATCAGCGCAAAGACCGCGTAGCCGATGGTGGCGATCATGAAGAAGCGCACCATCTTGGGCGTTGCCCGGACCTTACCGCTCTTGAACAGCAGCAGCGTAACGCCGAAGACGGCCAGCGTGCCGATGACCGCTTGGAGGCCCACGCCCGGGAACATTCCGTCAAGAATCCGGGTCAGGCCACCGAGGAAGAGTCCCTCAAGGCCCGCATAGGCCAGGATCAGCGCGGGAGAAGGCTGCTTCTTGAAGGTATTGACCAGTGCCAGGACGAAACCGCCCAGTGCACCGACAATCATGAGCATCGTGGACAGGCCCGGAGCCACAAAGAGCGTGATGCCGGCGCCGACGACCAGGGCCACAAGGCACGCGACGGTCTTCATGATGACGTCGTCGTAGGTCATCCGCCCGGTTTCGGCGGGTCCTGCTGCAGGCTGGTTGTACATCTGCTGCAGTTGTTCGTTGGTCATGTTCTGCTGCGGAGCGGACCAAGCTGACTGGGCGTCGAGGACCTGTCCGGGCGCGCGGCCAGGTGCCTGGTTAAACTGTTGGCCGTACGGGTTGGAGTACGGATTTTGCGGAACAGGCGGTGCCTGTTTGGCTCCACGGAAATTCTTTCCGTTGAAGATAGGGTTTCCGCCAAGTGCCATTGCGGGTGTCCTCCTGAAAAAGGGCTAAGTGATAATTCACGGTACCAATTACCACGCGCCCAAGGCAGGGAAAGTTCCCTTGTTCACCCAGACGAAACTCAACCGTGACACGAATGTGGAAGATTGCTTGTTGCCTATAGCTTCACAGTTGTTATCCGATCGCGATCTTCTGACCTCTATGCTGTGCATTTTTTAGCCGCACCGAGCGGTAACATAGGCCACACATGGGTGACTTAGATCACAATCGAGGCAGCTAGGCAAGAACTGTTCACAAGCCCCATGACCGTTCGCACCGGCTGCAATGGCGCAGCCGGGACCACCCCCACTGTGGAGGTTTCCATTTTGAGAAGCACACTGCGCGACCCGTCCATGAGACGGTCCAAGGGACTGCAGAGAGCCGTGGGGGCGTTCTTCGCAGCCCTCATTGCCACTCTGTTGATCGCCGCCCCCTCGGCGGAGGCTACCACCCCCTCGCCTTCGCCATCCCCAACGAATTTCCAGAACAATATCAGCGGCTTCCTCCGCGACGACGCCCGTGCTCCCATACCGGGCGTGAAGATCAAGGCCTCGGGCAACGGATTCGAAGGCGAAGCAACCTCCGGAGCCAACGGCGCCTGGAGCATTGGCGTCCCGGTGCAGGGCACGTACAGGGTTGAGCTGGATACCTCCACCTTGCCGGAGGGCATCAAGCTGGCCGACGGCCAGGAGAATCCCCGCGATGTCACGTTCAACCAAACGTCCAACCTGTCGGTGATCTTCGCGTTCGGCAAAGGCATCGTCGTCCAGCAGCAGGACTTCGGCCAAAACCTCCTCAATCGCCTCGTCGCAGGACTGAGCTTCGGCCTGCTCCTGGCACTTGCCTCCGTGGGCTTGTCCCTCATCTTCGGTACCACAGGCCTTACCAACTTCGCCCACGGCGAGATGGTAACCATGGGCGCTGTCCTGGTATTCATGTTCAACGGTTTTGGTTTGCCGTTCTGGCTGGCCATCCTGCTCTCGCTGATCGGCGGCGGGCTCTTCGGGTACGTCCAGGATGCCGGGCTCTGGCGGCCTCTGCGACGGCGCGGCTCGGGCCTGGTGCCCATGATGATTGTCAGCATCGGCCTGGCGCTGGCTATCCGCTACGTCATCCAGTTCTTCTTTGGCGGCGCAACCCAACAGCTGCCCGGAGCCCAAAGCGCAGAAGTCCAGATCGGGCCCATCTCCATCTCTCCGAACAACCTGTGGTCCCTGTTGATCAGTGCCGTGGTGATTGCCCTGATCGGCATCGTCCTGTTGAAGACCCGTCTGGGCAAAGCAACCCGGGCGGTGGCAGACAATCCTGCCCTGGCGGCTGCTTCCGGCATCGACGTCGACTCGGTCATCCGGCTCGTGTGGATTGTTGGCGGCGTCCTCGCTTCCCTCGGCGGCATCCTGTGGGCCTACTACCGGCCCGGCGTGACCTTCGACATGGGCTCGCAAATCCTGCTGCTCATCTTCGCCGGCGTGACGCTCGGTGGCCTGGGAACTGTCTTTGGTGCCCTCATCGGCTCCATCGTCGTCGGGATCTTCGTGGAGTTGACGACTGTCTTTGGCCTCCCCGCCGACCTCAAGTACGTTGGCGCCTTGTTCATCATGATTGTTGTCCTTCTGTTCCGACCGCAGGGTATCCTCGGCCGGCGTGAGCGTGTGGGTTAGGAGCGGGCCATGGACTTCGGATTTATTCTTTCCAGCGCCCTTGGCGAATTGTTCAGCCCGACGACGGCGGCCTACGCACTTGCTGCTCTGGGCCTCGCCGTCCACTTCGGCTACTCAGGCCTTTTGAACTTCGGCCAGGCCGGATTCATGGCAGTGGGAGCCTACGGCTTCGCCATCTCCACGTTGACCTTCAAGACGCCGTTCTTCATCGGGCTGCTTATCGCGGTCCTGTGTTCGGTGATCTTCGCCTTTATCCTGGGCATTCCGACCCTGCGCTTGCGGGCGGACTACCTCGCTATCGTCACGATCGCAGCAGCAGAAATTGTGCGCTACGTTGTCACCACCAACCAGCTCACCAGCGTCACGGGTTCGGCAAACGGACTGGCCGCGTTCGAGGGTGGCTTCTACTCCATGAATCCCTTCCCCGAGGGGTCCTACATGGGCATGAACAACCGTGACTTCTTCATCCGCGTTGTCGGTTGGGGCCTGGTCATTATCTGCTGCCTGCTTGTCTGGCTGCTGATGCGCAGCCCATGGGGCCGCGTCCTGAAGGGCATCCGCGAGGACGAGAACGCCGTTCGGTCACTTGGTAAGAACGTCTACTCCTACAAGATGCAGGCCCTTATCATCGGCGGCATCCTGGGTGCCCTTGCAGGCATGATCTTCACCCTCCCCCGCGGCGCCGTCCAACCGTCCAACTACGGCACGGAGCTCACGTTCTTCCTCTGGACCTGTCTCCTGCTCGGCGGCATGGCAACCGTCCTGGGCCCCGTGATCGGAGCCATGATCTTCTGGGTAGTGCTCTCGCTGACGCAGAGCCTGCTTTATGGGCTCATCGAATCCGGAGTCATCACCTGGCTGACCACCGTTCAGGCCGGCCAACTGCGCTACATCCTTGTTGGTGTGGCCCTGATGCTCCTGATGATCTTCCGCCCGCAAGGCGTCTTCGGCAATAAGAAGGAGCTTGCTTTCGCATGAGTGAGACCAACGAACACAACAGCAACAACCCAATGAACCCAGCTACGCCTTCCAGCAGTGGTAGTTCTGCCCACCGCGCTACGCCAAGCGACGAGGCAGGCATCGACTACATGACCGATTCCCGCCCCATTGCGGTCGGGGAAAACACCCCCGGCTGCAAAAAGCGCGATCCTATCGTCGTGGCCGAAAACGTCACCCGTTCCTTCGGCGGCATCAACGCCGTGGACGTGGAATACCTGGAAATTCCGCGCCACAAGATCACTGCATTGATCGGGCCGAACGGTGCCGGCAAGACCACACTGTTCAACCTGCTCACCGGCTTCGACACGCCAAACACGGGCAAGTGGCAGTTCGAAGGAAACAGCATTGCCGGCGTCTCGTCCTACAAAGTGGCACGCATGGGCATGGTGCGGACATTCCAGCTGACCAAAGTCATGGGCAAGCTGACAGTCATGGAAAACATGCGGCTCGGTGCCGCGGACCAGCCAGGCGAGCGTCTTTCCAAAGCCCTGTTCAAGGGCATCTGGGGCGGCCGCGAGAAGGAGATCACAGCACAGGCACACGTGCTCTTGGAGAAGTTCAAGCTGGACACCAAGAAGGATGACTACGCGGCTTCACTCTCCGGCGGCCAGCGTAAGCTCCTGGAAATGGCACGGTCCCTGATGGTCAGGCCCAAGCTCGTCATGCTCGACGAGCCGATGGCCGGCGTGAACCCGGCACTGACCCAGTCCCTCCTGGACCACATCAAGAACCTCAAGGCTGAAGGCATGACGGTCCTGTTCGTGGAGCACGACATGAACATGGTGCGCCACATCGCAGACTGGGTAGTAGTCATGGCAGAAGGAAAGATCGTGGCCGAAGGTCCTCCCGGCGAGGTCATGAAGAACCCTGCCGTGATCGACGCCTACCTCGGCGCACACCACGACGTCGACCTCGGTGACGCAGAAGGCATCAAGGTGCTTGAGGCAGAGCTCGAGGCCGACGAAGAGTCGGTGGTGGGAACGGAAGACGCAGGTATCCTCTCCGACATCGTAGAAACCAAGAAGGAGGACGGGAAATGAGCAGCACCAGCGCAATGCCCGCCTCAGCAGATGCACCCGCCAGCGATTCCGTCGTCAAAGTCACCAACCTGGTGGCTGGCTACATTCCTGGCGTTAACATCCTCAACGGTTGCTCCATCGAGGCCCGCAAGGGTGAGCTGATCGGAATTATCGGCCCCAACGGCGCCGGTAAGTCCACCCTGCTAAAAGCCATGTTCGGCCTGGTCAAGGTCCACTCGGGCACCGTGGTGGTGAGAGGGCAGGATCTCACCGGCCTGAAGGCCAACAAGCTTGTCACGCAGGGCGTCGGCTTTGTACCCCAGACCAACAACGTCTTCGCCACGCTCACCATCGAAGAGAACCTCCAGATGGGCATGTTCCAGCGGCCCAAGGACTTCGCCGAGCGGTTCGACTTCGTTGCCAGCCTCTTCCCCGAACTGGCCAAGCGACGTGCCCAGCGGGCCGGTTCCCTCTCAGGCGGTGAGCGGCAGATGGTAGCCATGGGGCGGGCACTCATGATGGATCCCGCGGTGCTCCTGCTCGACGAGCCATCGGCGGGCCTCTCCCCCGTCAAGCAGGACGAGACGTTCCTGCGGGTCCATGAGATCAACCGCGCCGGCGTCTCAGTCATCATGGTGGAACAGAACGCCCGCCGCTGCCTGCAGATCTGCGACCGCGGCTACGTCCTGGACCAAGGGAAGGACGCCTACACGGGCACGGGTCGCG
The DNA here is from genome assembly GCF_019977195.1 of Arthrobacter sp. StoSoilA2. Classification (NCBI taxonomy): domain Bacteria; kingdom Bacillati; phylum Actinomycetota; class Actinomycetes; order Micrococcales; family Micrococcaceae; genus Arthrobacter; species Arthrobacter sp. StoSoilA2. Next base: position 1,404,227 of record NZ_AP024643.1, on the reverse strand, counting down.
AACTTATGAAGGACCCCAAGGTCATCCAGTTGTACCTGGGAACCCTGGCCGACGAGGTCTAGGAGCCGCATCACGCACGCACGGAGGGCCTTGGGTATACCCAGGGCCCTCCTTCATGTGCCGCCGTTGCCCCACAACACACCCCCATGAAGCAGAACAGGTCCCCTTCCGAGAGGAAGGGGACCTGTTCCGGTTGCGGTCTGGTCAGGATTTGGCTTAGAGCTTGCCGAACTCTTCGCGGACCGGCTTGTAGGTGTTGTTGTCCTGGTATTCGTAGATACCGATGTATGCCTCGGTGGGGTCACCGGCGTCGGAGAACGTTACCGGACCCGACTGGCCGTCGTAGTCGATGTCCTTGCCCTGGCGAAGCAGGGTTACGCAGGAGGCGAAGTCGGTGCACTTCTCGCCACCTTGGGAAACGTCCTTGAGCTTGGCTGCAATGTCCGTGCCCTTGGTGCTCTTGGCAGCTTCAGAGGCCAGCGAGATCAGGTTCACGGCGTCGTAGGACTCGCCTGCGTAGCTGTAATCCTTCAGTGCAGGATCGATGGCGAGGAGCTTCTGCTTGAAGGCGTCCTTGGCGAACGTACCGGGGATGGTTCCCTGTGCGCCCTTCAAGGTGCCGGCCTGGAAGTCCTTGCTGTAGTCCGATGTGTTGCCGTCAACCATGAACAGCTGCGTGGGCTTGATTCCCTTGCCTGTGATCAGGGGGACGATGCTCTTTGCCTGGTCGAAGGTGATCAGTGCGATGGCGTCGGGCTTGGCGGCGATGACCTTGTCCACCTGGCTGCTGAACTGCGAGTCACCCTCGTTGAAGAGTTCCTCGGCTACAACCTTGCCGCCAGCGGCCTCAAAGGCTTCCTTGACGTTCTTCTGCAGGCCCGTGCCGTAGGCGTCGTTGAGGACGATCATGCCCACGGTCTGCGCACCACAGGTAGCCATGTAGTTGCCCAGGACCTTGCCCTGCAGGACGTCGGAGGGAGCAGTACGCCAGTACAGGCCCTTGTCGTCCCATGTAGTGAAGTCAGGGGACGTGTTCGCCGGCGAGAACTGGATTACCCCAGCGCCCGTGATCTGGTTGATAACAGTCTTGGAAACACCGGACGAAGCTGCACCGATGATTGCGCTCACGCCCTGGCCCAGGAGGGCGGTGGTGGACTGGGTTGCGATGTCGGTCTTGGTGTCGCCGGAGTCACGGTGCACAACGGCAACAGGAGCGCCCAGGACGCCGCCGGCATCATTGACTTCCTTGATACCGAGGTTGACGCCAGCGATTTCGGGTGGGCCGAGGAACGCGAGCGACCCCGTCGTCGGCAGCAGCGATCCAAGCTTGAGAGGAGTGGCGGTAGTGGTGGTCGAGGGAGGTACGGGTCCCGTGTTGGTAGCAGCCTGGCTGTTGCCGGCTCCCGCCCCTGCACTCGGAGCCGGGCAGGAGATGCCTGCAGCGGCGGCGGAACTGGACCCGGTCTGGCTTGGCGTGGAGGACCCACCACAAGCTGTGGCCAGGAGGGCAACCCCAATGCCAAGCGCTGTAAGCTTGGCGGCTCGGGGCGCCGCTTGGGAAAGATCAAACATTCGTTGTCTCCTCGATCGAAAGGTGCGAACTGCCTTTGATGCGATAACTCAGGTGTTCCTGATTAAGACTCAAACTAGTGCAATTGATCCGGGAAGATAAGTGATTCAGGTCACATCCCTATAACACTCGTTGCCTGTGGGGAATCTACGAGCCTGCTGGGAAAAGTGTATGAAGAATGCTGCCAATAAACTGGGGCAAGAAATGGAAGGAGAGGTAACCTCCTCCCCTTCCATTTGTGCCCCAGGTGGGACTCGAACCCACAACACGCGGATTTTAAGTCCGCTGCCTCTGCCAATTGGGCTACTGGGGCGCCCGCACCATGGTATCCCAGCTACACGCGTTCGAATGGCGCCGCGTAGCGAAAGGTCCCCCGAACGCCGTCGGGCCATGCCGGAAGCGGCAGCAGCTGGAAGTGATCGCCCCAGGCAGCCTCGGGCGGTTCCACACCCAGGGAGGTGGCCGGAACGTACCCGAAGCGCGGGTAGTACAGGGGGCTGCCCAACAAAGCTATGGCAGGCTCCCCTGCCGCCGTGGCACGCGCGGCGGTTTCACGCATGAGGGCCGAGCCGACGCCGCGTCGCTGAAACTGGGGAAGCACTCCGATGGGACCCAACCCCACAAGTTCCAGGTCGCCGATCCAGCCACGGGTACTGATGGCGTGGCCAACAATGTCCCCGCCGATCTCAGCTACGATGCTCAACTCTGGAATGTACTCGTCGCACTCGAAGAGCTCGCGCAGCAATCCAACCTCCAAGGGCGTCCCCTGGACCGGTTCGCCGGTCACTGGAGACACCGAAAAGGCCCGGGCGGTCAGTTCCAGGATTTCAGGACGGTCTTCTGGCCGCTCTGTCCGCAGGACCACTCCCCGGGCCAGCAAACGCAACACGTCCAGCGCTCGGTCCGCTTCCGCTACGGGGACCAGCAGGTGGTCATGATGAAAGCCCGCCAGGACGTTGCAGCTGATGCCTGCGTGCGTCAGCGCCGCACTCACGGCCGCCGTCAAACCCACCGCCTCCAAGTCGGAATGGATCTGGAGCGTGATCCAGGCGGCCACGAAATCGTAGGAAAGACCAAGCCTGTCCGCTTCGTCGCGCCGCAGCACCACGGTCAAACCTTCGGCCTCCCGGACGGCGGCCTCGATGTCGCCTTCCAGCGGTTTGCCGTGCGGCCAGAGAGCGTACACATAGTCACCATCCCTGATGACAGGATGCAGGGACTCCAGGAGGGTCTTCAGATCGGTTTCGCCAGGCATGGCAACAGCTTAAACGACGACGGCCACTCCCCTGAGGGAGCAGCCGTCGTCGGACGTGTACTACTTGGCGTCAGCCGATACCGGAGTCTTGTCCTCGGCAGGCTTTTCCGCAACAGCAGGCGCGGGAGCAGGTGCAGGTGCAGCAGCCGGCTTGGGGGCCGGGGTTGCAGCTGCAACGAATGCGCCCCGTGGGTTGTCCAGGTCAATCAGCTGCGTGGTGTCGCGGCCAGCGAAGAAGGCCAGGATCCAGCCGAAGATCACGCGGAACTTGCGCTCAACCGTGGGCATCGCCATTCCGTGGTACCCACGGTGTGCCAGCCATGCGAGGCCGCCCTTGAGGCCGATGCGGCCGAGCAGGTTGATGTTGGCAACGCCCTTCCACTCGCCGAAGCCGGCAACAGCACCAAGGTTCTTGTGCTTGTAGTCGTGCAGCGGCTTGTCCCAGCGGGAAGCCCAGAGGTTCTTGGCGAGCTTCTTTGCCTGGCGGAGCGCGTGCTGGGCATTCGGCACACAGGTACCGTCCGGCAGGCCCTTGCCCGTGAGGTCCGGAACAGCGGCGATGTCGCCGGCTGCCCAAGCGTTCTCGACAATGCCTTCGTCACCGGCAATACGGAGGTCCGGGAGGACGCGGACACGGCCGCGCGGTTCCAGCGGGAAGTCCGTTGAGCGGATCATCGGGTTGGCCTGCACACCGGCAGCCCACACGAGGGTGTCAGCTTCGACTTCACCGGCGGACGTCTTGTCCGGGAGGTTGATCAGCTTGAGGTTGCCCTCTGCGCTGTCCAGGGAGGTGTTGAGGAGGACCTCGATATCGCGGCTACGCAGGTGCTCGACGACCCACTCGGCCTGGGATGCGGTGACCTCGGGCATGATGCGGCCCATGGCTTCGACGAGGATGAAGCGGACTTCCTCCTGGCGGACACGCGGGTTGTTCTTGACCGCTGCGCGGGCGAGGTCTTCCATTTCGGTGAGGCATTCGATGCCTGCAAAACCGCCACCGACAACCACGAAGGTGAGGGCCTTGGCGCGCTCTGCGGGGTCCGTCATGGTGGAAGCGGCTTCGATGCGCTCCAGCACCTTGTTGCGAAGTGCTACGGCTTCCTCAATGGTCTTCAGGCCGATGCCCTTGTCGGCGAGGCCCTTGATGGGGAACGTGCGGGTGATGGCACCGGCTGCGATGACGACGTCGAAGTACGGAACCTCGAACGGAGCTTCACCATTGGCAGGAGCCACAACCGCAGTGCGGTTTGCGTGGTCGATGCTGGTGACGCGGCCCTGGATGAGTTCGGTCTGCTTGAGGTGCTGACGGTGGGAGACGACGGCGTGGCGTGCCTCGATGTTGCCACCAGCGACCTCGGGGAGGAACGGCTGGTACGTCATGTAGGGCAGTGGATCTACGACGGTGACGATGCCACCTGCATTCGCGATCTTCTTCTGCAATTTAAGGGCTACGTACAGGCCGACGTAGCCGCCGCCGACGACGAGAACCCGGGGACGGTCAATGAGCTCTGGGGTGGTTGCCATGAAACCAGAGTACAGCACTTTGTGAAAATCTTCACTAGCTACTTCCGGGTGGGTGGATCCACCGCTTCCAGCGTTCCAGTTTCTGCCTCTTCCCCGGCAGTGGAAGGGTTCTTGGCGACCCTGCGCAACTGAATGGATGCGCCCACGATGATCACTGCGAAAATGCCGCCGAATCCGAGTACGACAGCGGCCGGAAGGGCATCATCCACTTGTGCAGGAGTGGCGGCGACAGGAACCGTCGGATCTGCCAAGGTGGGTGCAGCGCTTGTAGGACTGGCCACAGGGGCCTCGGAGGGCGTGCTGAAGTCACCTCGCCGATGGACGCGGATCCAGTCCGCGATCGATCCGAGTGGATTGGTGCTTGTTGTCTCTACCTGATCCTTCAGCGCTGCCTCTGCGTTGAGCACGCCGTAGCCGTAAAGGGGATCCTTGCCCGGGGCACCGGCATCCTTGGCCGTGCTGACAATCCTGTTGATGACCTGCTTCGCGCTCATGTCAGGCCACTTGGACCGGATGAGCGCAGCCACGCCGGAAACGATGGGCGCGGACCCGGACGTTCCAGCCCATTGCGCGTATCCGCCCCCGGGAAGGCCTCCCAACAGATTTTCTGCCGGTGCTGCAACGCCAATGCTGATCCCTTGGGAGGAGGAGTCGACGCTGGCCCGGCCATCGCCGTCGAGCCCTGCCACTGTGAGCACGCCGGGAATGGTGGCAGGAGCGCCAACCTGCACGTTGCCACCCACCCGGTTGCCCGCGGCGGCGACGATCACCACATCCTTTTGCTCGGCATACAGGAAGGCGGCATCCCAACTTTGAGGCCAAACCGGCGAGGTGCTGCCCAGGGAAATATTGATGACCTTCGCGCCATTGTCCACAGCCCAGCGCACGGCGTCCGGAATCTGTTCCTGATCCGTCTTGCCTCCCGGGTTGGGTGACCCCAGCCAGGTGGACACTGCCAGGATCTCCGCTTCAGGCGCGACGCCGATGATCCCGTCCGGTCCCCCGGCAGGAGGAACCGTCGGCGAGGCTGAGGGCGACGGGGAAGCTGTGGGCGTGGTGTGACCACGCCCGGCAAGCATGGTGGCCACAAGGGTTCCGTGCTCTGTCTTGGCGCCTATGCTTTTCTGTCCGTTGGGCGCGCCGGCTCCGGAAACGTCCGTTCCGCCCACGACGACGCCCTTGAGGTCAGGGTGGTTCCCGTCAACGCCGCTATCGATGATGGCGACCTTGACTCCTGCACCCTTGGAGACCTGCCAGGCATTCGTGATTCCCGATTCCTTGAGCCAGTACTCCTTGTCCCGCCAGGCGTCTGCCATCGCTGCCGGTGCAGTCAACAGCGCACCCGCCAACGCTCCCCCGGCCAGCATCGTGGCCAGGGCAGCAGAAAGCAGGCGGTGGTATCGCAGGGTCATGCGGAGTCCCGGATACTCAGGGCAATCCCGTCCAGGATGTCGTGCTCGCTCGAAATTGCACCGCCGATGGCACCGTTGCCCACGGCAGCAAGCCTTTCCAGGATGCGCCGCCACACCAGGGCTCCAGCTCCAATAACGTCCACGCGGCCCGGGTGCATGTAGGGAAGGACCGCCCGCTCGTCGCGGGTCATCTCCAGCAGGCTGGTGCACGCGTCGCTGATGGTTTCAATGTCCAGGTAGGCGCCGTGGATCCGGTCCGGCTGGTATTCGCTGAGGCCCAGGGCGTGCGCAGTGATGGTGGTGATGGAACCCGCGACGCCAACCACGGCTGTGGCACGGTCCAACGGGACTGTCTGAGCGGCGAGGTCGAGTGCGGCGTCGACGTCGGCCTCTGCCGCTGCAATTTGCGCCGCCGTAGGTGGGTCGCTGCGAAGGTGCCGTTCGGTCAACCGTACACAGCCAATGTCCACCGAACGCGCAGCAATCACGCCATGGGCATCGCCGAGGACGAATTCGGTGCTGCCACCGCCCAGGTCAACCACCAGCACGGCGTCATCCCCCGTTACCGGCAAAACACTGCTTGCCCCTGCGAAGGACAGCGCAGCTTCCTCATCACCCGAGATAACTTCAGGCTCCACACCCAGAAGGTCACGGATCCCGTCAACGAAAACCTGGCGGTTCCTCGCGTCGCGGGTGGCCGAGGTGGCGGCAAAGCGCACGCGCGTGGCACCGTGTTCGCGGATAAGCGCTGCATAGTCCGCTGTGGCGGAGAAGGTGCGTTCCAAGGCCTCGGGAGCAAGTTCTCCGGTGGCATCCACGCCCTGGCCAAGCCGCACCACACGCATTTCACGCACGACGTCGGTCAGCGGCCCAGTTGCCCCGTTCGCCGAGGCATCGGCAATGAGGAGACGGATGGAGTTGGTTCCGCAGTCAATGGCAGCAACGCGGCTCATGCGTCCTCCACCACTTCGCTGACGGACCCGGCCTTGGGTTTACGGACCGGTGCCGGGCGACCCACGATGTCAGGCAAGCCTTGAGGACCATGACGGCTAAGATCCCTCGAGGGCGCCTCGCCTGCAGTGTCCCAGGCGCCATCGCAGTAGCAACGATCCTTGGTCCACCACTCTGAAATTGCTTCCAGGGCCTCATCGCCCAGCGGGTTGACCCCGGGACCGGCAGCCAGCGAGTGGCCAACCAGGACGTGCAAGCACTTGACGCGGGTGGGCATGCCGCCAGCGGAGATCCCGTCGATTTCCGGCACGGCACCGGTCCCGGAACGTCCAGCGATCTCGTTGCGCGCCTGCAGGTAGGCCTCGTGGGCACCATGGTACGCATCCGCAAGTTCCTGGTCCGCGGTCAGCCGATCATTCATCTCATTCATCAGCCCGCCCGCTTCCAGGCGCGACACAGCGGACGTGATGACCGGGTGGGTCAGGTAGAACGTCGTGGGAAATGGTGTCCCGTTGCTGAGCCGGGGCGCCGTGGCCGCCACGAGCGGATTCCCACATACGCAGCGTGCGGGAATCTCCACCACGTCCCGCACCGGCCTGCCCAGCTGGCGGCTGAGGACATCGAGGTCGCGTGCTGATGGCTGGCGGGATTCCTGCGGCGTGGCTGCCGTGTTCTCTTCCACTTGCGCTGCCAACCTTCCTGCCCTTTTGGCCATGTCCCGGAAGGAACACGACGGCGGCGGGCACCGCGTCTAGTCTGTTGCCGATCGTCTGATTGACTCCCAGAGCGCATCCACCCAGGGCAGGTTTGCCGGGTTTGCGGATGAGCCGGAGCCGGTGCGGCCCCCAGGGGTACCGGCGGCTTCTTCCCCGCCAAATACCCAGTAACCCGTTTCACCCGGCATAACCATGTTAATGCGGTCGCGGGCCTGCTGTTTCACGTAGTTGGGATCCTGCCACCGGGAAAGCTGCTTGTTCAGCTCCGCCTGCTCTGCCTGCTTGCTGGCGATCTCGGCCTCCAGCGCGGAGATTTCGGCCCGTTTCTCCAGGAAAATCCGGACCGTGGGCGCCAGCATGATGGTGATGGCAATCATGACGACGGCCAGCGCGAGCATCCTGCCCGAGAACGCCTTGGCCGGTACGGGATCGAGGTCCTGGGCATCACCGGCACTGTTGCCGGAGGCCTTGCTTGAAGCTTTCGTGGACGCGGCGGGGCTCGTCCTGGTGGCTGGGCTCTTGCCGCTGCCCGTGGTTTTGGTGGCGGGGCTTCTGCCGCTGCCCGGGGTTTTGGGAGCCCGGGTTTTTCTGGCGGCCGTTGCCGGCGTCGAGGATTCCGCAGGGGCGCGGGAGGCGCCGAACTCTGCCTCGATGACGTCCCCGTCGGCATGGCCTGCACTGTTTGGCTTGCCTGCCGTAGCGGGCCGTGCCGGGCCGTTGGCCGTGCCTGCGCTGTTTGGCCTGCCTGCGCTGTTCGGCCTTCCTGCGCTGTTCGGCCTTCCTGCGCTGTTTGGCCTTCCGAGGGCGTCGGCCCTGGGAACCTTTGGACGACGGGTGGCCATGACACTCCTGTAATGCCCGGTGCTTGCCTGGCGGGTTGCTGCGCTTGCCCTGCGCGTAACGTACGTGTGCGGAACTTGCGTAGGTCCTGCTGTGCCCGCGGCTCCGCAGGCAAGCGTTAAAACAGAACCGGTGGCTATGGTCTTTCCACCATAGCCACCGGTCAGCTGTTTTCGCGGAATGCTAGCCCTTGAAACGCGGGAATGCGCTGCGGCCGGCGTAGCGTGCGGCGTCGTCGAGTTCTTCTTCGATGCGCAGGAGCTGGTTGTACTTTGCGACGCGCTCGGAGCGGGCCGGGGCACCGGTCTTGATCTGGCCCGCGTTGGTGGCAACGGCGATGTCAGCAATGGTGGTGTCCTCGGTTTCGCCGGAGCGGTGCGAGGTGATGGTGGTGTAACCGGAACGCTGGGCCAGGGAAACGGCGTCCAGGGTCTCGGTCAGGGAACCGATCTGGTTGACCTTGACCAGCAGGGAGTTGGCCGTGGCGGCACTGATTCCCTGCTGCAGGCGGACCGGGTTGGTGACGAAGAGGTCATCGCCAACCAGCTGGACCTTGTCACCGATGGTGTCGGTGAGGGTCTTCCAGCCTTCCCAGTCGTTCTCGTCCAGCGGGTCTTCAATGGAGACCAGCGGGTAGTCGGCAACGAGCTCGGCGTAGTAGGCGCTCATTTCCGAGGCGGTCAGTGCCTTGCCTTCGAACTGGTATGCACCGTCCTTGTAGAACTCGGAGGATGCAACGTCCAGGGCAAGGGCGATGTCCGTGCCCGGGGTGTAGCCGGCGTTCTTGATGGCTTCCTGGATCAGGTCCAGTGCAGCGCGGTTGGACGGCAGGTTGGGGGCAAAGCCACCTTCGTCGCCGAGGCCCGTGGAGAGGCCCTTTTCCTGGAGGACAGCCTTGAGGTTGTGATACACCTCAACGCCCCAGCGCAGGCCTTCGGAGAAGGTCTCGGCACCGATCGGGGCGATCATGAATTCCTGGATGTCAACATCGGAGTCGGCGTGCGAGCCACCGTTGAGGATGTTCATCAGCGGAACCGGCAGGACGTGTGCGTTCGGGCCACCGAGGTACTTGTACAGCGGCAGGTCCGAGGAAGCAGCGGCGGCGTTGGCAACGGCCAGGGATACACCCAGGATGGCGTTGGCGCCGAGCTTGCTCTTGTTCGGGGTGCCGTCGAGGTCGATCATGGCCTGGTCGATGCTGCGCTGGTCCGTTGCGTCGAAACCAATGAGTGCCGGCGAGATCTCGTCGATGACCGCGTCAACGGCCTTCTGGACACCCTTGCCGAGGTAACGGCCCTTGTCGCCGTCACGGAGTTCAACAGCTTCGTGCTCGCCGGTGGAGGCGCCGGAGGGAACTGCTGCGCGGCCGATCTGGCCGTCGGAAAGCAGGACCTCAACTTCTACGGTCGGGTTTCCGCGGGAATCAAGGATTTCGCGGGCGTGGATGGCATCGATAAGCGCCATGGATGTGCTCCTTATGGGCAAATTACAGGAATGTGGAGGGAAATTCTCAACGTCCTCGTCGCTACTAGCGTAGTCGAGAGTGGCTTAGGTTACGGAACGGGTTCAAACTCCTCACGTCATGAAGGCCGGGCCTTCCCGTTCTGAAACGATCGAACTGCTGCGCGGAGGGCACGCTCGGCGTCGAGCCCTTGCTCCCTGGCACCGGCAACGACGGCGAGCAACAGCTCACCGAGCGCCTCTTCCGAGTCTGGAACCGCAGGAAGCCCGACGGCGGTTGCCCGGCTTTGGGCGTCGACCGACAGACCCGCACGGGCAGCACGGTCCAGGGATTTTTGCGCCCCTGCCAAGGCAGGCAAGTGCGGTGGAATTCCCTCGAACGGATCGGCACGGCCGGGCTTCTCGGAACGCTTCACGGCATCCCACTTCAGGATGATTTCCTCGACCGTCGCCGGGAACGTGGCCTGCAGCGAACCGTCCGGCTTGAAGACGTGTGGATTGCGGCGGACCATCTTCGCGTTGATGCCGCGGGCCACAGCATCAAAGTCGAAGCTGCCGCGCTCCTCGGCAAGCCGGGCATGCAGCACCACTTGAAGCAGTACGTCGCCCAGCTCGCCGCGAAGCTCCTCGTCCCTGGCGGGCGAATCCCCGGCCTCAATCGAGTCCACAACCTCGTAGGCTTCCTCGATCAGGTACTCGACCAGGGACTCATGCGTCAGCGCACCCATCCAAGGGCAATGCTCGCGCAATGAGGCTATGGTCCGGATCAGCTCCGAAATGCCGTTGCCGGACTCCTTAGCCGAGGTTGGCGTAGGCATCGTTGATGTACTCGACCAAAGCTTCACGCTCGTCCAAGGGCAGGAAGGCGGCCTCTGCGGCGTTGAGCGTCAGTTCGAGCAAATCATCGAGGTCGTAGTCGAAAGTCTCCACCAGGAGCTCGAACTCGTCCGTCAACGTGACACCGCTCATGAGCCTGTTGTCCGTGTTGATGGTGACGTTGAAACCGAGCTGGAAAAGCATGTCCAACGGGTGGCTCTCGATGCCTTCGCCGAAGCTGGAGATAGCACCGGTCTGGAGGTTCGATGACGGGCAGATTTCCAGGGCGATTCCGCGGTCGCGCACCCAGGCGGCCACGCCGCCGAGTGTCACCATGCCGATGGTGTCCTCGCCGTCGTCGTCGGAGTTGTCCTCAAACTCCACCGCGATGTCCTCGGCAATACGCACCCCGTGCCCAAGCCGCAAAGCCCGTCCGTCCACGAGCGCCGACTGGATGCTGTCCAGGCCTGCGGCCTCACCGGCGTGGACCGTGGCCGGGAAGTTGTTCTCGGCAAGGTAGGTGAAGGCGTCCTTGAACCGTGAGGGCAGGAAGCCGTCCTCGGCCCCCGCGATGTCGAAACCGACAACGCCGTTGGCGCGGTGTCGAACAGCCAGCTCCGCGATTTCCTGGCCGCGGTCAGCGTGGCGCATCGCAGTGATGAGTTGCCCGACCTGGATCTGCTGGCCGCGTTCTTCAGCCGCATCCACGCCGGCTTCGAGGCCATCCTGGACCGCTTCCACCACTTCATCCAGGGTCAGGCCCTTCTGCAGGTGCTGTTCGGGGGCCCACCGCACTTCACCGTAGACGACGCCGTCCTCGGCGAGGTCTTCCACGAATTCCTTGGCGACCCGGAACAAGCCCTCCTTGGTCTGCATCACGGCAATCGTGTGGTCGAACGTTTCCAGGTACCGCACCAGCGAACCGGAGTCCGCGGATTCCCGGAACCATTGGCCCAAGGCAACAGGATCAGTGGAAGGCAGCGTGTGGCCGACGGCGTGCGCCAGTTCAATGATGGTTGCAGGCCGCAGTCCCCCGTCCAAGTGGTCATGGAGGGAAACCTTGGGAAGGCTCTTCAAATCGAAGTCGAGGGCAGGGGCAGCGTCAACAATGGGCTCAGTCACGTACTAACTGTAGGGGGACCGCAGGTGCTTAGCCAGCAGGCTTGGAGAGGTCGACGCCGGCGGCCGCCTTTGGGGTCATCTCCTGCGGGTTCGTCGTGGGCGCCATCGCAGTTGCCGCAGCGGCGGCAGCCCGATCCTTCTTTTCCAGGTCCTTCTTCTCCAGGTACTTGTGCCACCAGCGAAGGACGTGGTCCACGACAATGCCCAGGATCACCGCGAACGCCACTGCAATGCCCACGCCAAGCAGCGGGTTGTTGTGCACCCATTGCCCTGCGAGGAGTCCGATGCCGATGGAGTAGCAAACCCAGGTGACGCAGGCAAAGGCATCCAGGAAGAAGAATGTCCTGTGACGGAATCCCGTCTGTCCGGCAACGTAGTTCACAGCCACACGTCCCCAGGGAATATAGCGGGCCGTGAAGATCAGGACAGCCCCACGTTTGTCGAGCTCATACTGGGCCCAGGCGAACATCTTCCGGACCTTGGGACGCCGCATCCACTTCCAACGGTTCAGGCCAATTTTGCGGCCCAGCATGTAGGCCATGTTGTCGCCTGCCATGGCACCCACTAATGCGGTGCCGCCGAGGATCCACAGGTTGGGCTGTCCATTGTGGAGGGACAGTGCCGAGAGGCCAACGATGGCTGTTTCGCTGGGAAGGATGGTGGCAAATCCGTCAATGAAGAAGAAGACCAGAAGGACCGGATAAATCCAGGGCTGCCCTGCTGCATGCTCGAGCATTTGGTTCAAAAACTCCACGCGGCGGTAGCTCCTAGGCGAATATGACTTGACACTGTGACGGAAGTCGCTCTTAGTGTCCCATGGCCGGGACGTCGTTCGCTACGCCCCAGCCTCGGGATCACTGACTTAACGCTACTCGTGGACCCCGCGTTCCGGCCTCAGCCGCCGGACTGATCTTCCGGCGTCGTCCGTGTCATACCGTGGGTGGAGGCGGCGCTTCTTCCCCAGCGACATTCGTGCCTTCGGCGATGTTCTTGCGGTCCAGCGGAACCGATCCCCGGACCTTGCTGATGATGCGGTCGATGACGATTCCCAGGATCACCGCCACCACAATCGCAATCGCGGCACCCAATAGATGGTTGTGCTCGAACCAGACCCCGAAGAAGTACCCCAGGACCACGGAATAGCTGGCCCACAGGATGGCCGACATTGCGGTGAGCCCAATAAAGCGGCGGTGGTTGAAATGCGTGGCACCGGCCGTCAGGTTGACCGCCACCCGTCCGATCGGAATGAAGCGCGCCACCATGATGAGTGAGGCCGACCGCCGTCGAAGTTCCTTGCCGGCCCAGCGGAAGGCGCCCTGCATGCGCTGGGTACGCATCCAGCGCCAACGCTGGATCCCGATGCGGTGGCCGATCAAGTAGGCAATATTGTCGCCTGAGAAAGCGCCAATTGCTGCCACCACACCGAGCAGCCACACGTTGGGTGAGCCTCCGCCGCCGGAGACCGCACTCAAGCCGACCACCACGGACTCGCTGGGAATCGGTGGGAAGAAACCGTCGATCAGGCAGCAGGCCAACACAAGGAACAACACCCACGGCTGCCCGGCCGCGGCGAGGATGAAATCGTTGATGGCCTGCACAGGATCTAAGCCTAGGCGATCCTGTCGATGATCAGTTGATGGGCCGGTCTCGAGCCCTCAGGCGCAATCACCACGGCGTCCTGCAGCGCTTCCTTGGCCCTGTCAAACTTTTCAGGAGTGTCCGTCAACAGGGTCATCAACGGTTCGCCGGCCCTGAGCAGCGCGCCCGGTTTTGCGTGCAGCCGTACCCCGGCTCCGGCCTGGACTTTGTCCTCCTTGCGGGCCCGGCCGGCTCCGAGCCGCCACGCCGCAACGCCCACGGACAGAGCATCGAGCTCCACCAGGACGCCGTCAGCCGGGGCGTAGACCACCTCGGATTCCTTCGCCACCGGCAACGCAGCGCGCGGATCGCCACCCTGTGCTTCGATCATCCGGTTCCAGACATCCATGGCGCGCCCATCCTTGAGGGCAGCCGCAGGATCGGCGTCGTGAATGCCGGCCCCGGCCAGCATCTCCTCGGCCAGGCGGACAGTCAGTTCGACGACGTCTTCCGGACCGCCACCCGCAAGCACCTCCACGGATTCCTCCACCTCGATAGCGTTGCCTGCTGTCAGGCCCAGCGGCGTGGACATATCGGTCATCAGTGCCACTGTGTGAACACCCGCGTCCTTCCCCAAGGCCACCATGGTCTCCGCCAGCTCACGTGCCCGCGCCTCATCCTTCATGAACGCACCGGATCCCACCTTCACGTCAAGCACGAGCGAGCCCGTGCCTTCCGCGATCTTCTTGCTCATGATCGAAGATGCGATCAGCGGGATTGCCTCGACGGTTCCCGTGACATCGCGCAGGGCGTAGAGCTTCTTGTCGGCCGGCGCCAGACCGGATCCGGCAGCACAAATCACCGCTCCCACGTCCTGGAGCTGGGCCATGATCTCCTCATTGCTCAAGTTCGCGCGCCATCCGGGGATCGCTTCGAGCTTGTCCAGGGTGCCGCCCGTGTGGCCGAGTCCACGGCCGGACAGCTGCGGAACGGCGACGCCGAATACTGCCACCAGCGGAGCCAGCGGCAGGGTGATCTTGTCCCCTACCCCACCGGTGGAGTGCTTATCGCTGGTAGGTTTCCGGCCGCCGTCGGGCGTTGTCAGCGAGGAAAAGTCCATCCGCTCCCCCGAGGCGATCATCGCCGAAGTCCAGCGGCTGATTTCCTCACGGTTCATGCCGTTGAGCAGGATCGCCATGTTCAACGCCGCCATCTGCTCCTCGGCAATCACGCCGCGCGTGTAGGCATCGATGGTCCAGTCAATCTGTTCCGGTGTGAGTGTGCCTTTGTCACGTTTGATGGAAATGATCTGAACGGCGTCGAAGGCCTCGGTGCTTCTCACGTGCTTTCCTCCAGGTTTTCGGGACCAAAGGCATCAGGCAGCACCTGGTCCATGGACTTGATTCCCTGCGTCGTCATGAGCTGCATGCCGGGCGCCCGGAATTCGTAGAGCAACTGCCGGCAACGCCCGCACGGCATGAGGACGTTCCCTTCGCCATCGACGCAGTAGAAAGCCGCTATTCTGCCTCCACCGGTCATGTGGAGCTGGCCCACCAACGCGCACTCAGCGCAGAGCGTCAGTCCATAGCTGGCGTTCTCCACGTTGCAGCCGCTGACAATCCGGCCGTCCTCGGTGAGGGCCGCAGCCCCCACCGGGAACTTGGAATACGGGGCATAGGCCCGCTCCATGGCCTGTACTGCAGCTTCTTCCAGCGCATGCCAATCGACGCGCCTCTCATGAAGAGTCGGCATCGTCAACCCTTCACGTACGGTATGCCGCTTGCAGCCGGTGGCCGCGACCTACCCACCAAACCGGCGACGGCGAAAATGGTCACCAGGTACGGCAGCATGGCCATGAACTGGCTCGGAACCGGGGTACCAATGATGCCCAGAATCGATTGCAGGTTGTACGCAAAACCGAACAGCAGGGAGGCGAGGAAGGCTCCGATCGGATTCCACCGTCCGAAGATCAAGGCTGCCAGGGCGATGAAGCCACGGCCACCGGAGATTTCCTTGGTGAACGAGTCGATGGTCACCAGCGTGAACACGGCACCGCCGATGCCGGCGATCGCACCGCCAAGCGTCACGTTCCAGAAACGGGTGGCGTTGACGTTGATGCCCAGGGTGTCCGCAGCCTGCGGGTGCTCGCCGACAGCGCGGACGCGCAGGCCCCAACGGGTCTTGAACAGGCCGAACCAAACTACGGCCACGGCCACATACATGAGGTAGCCCGCGATGGACTGCTTGAACAGGATGGGCCCAATGATGGGAATGTCCGAAAGGAACGGAATCGGCAGGATATCCAGGCGGCCAGGGGTGTTGAACTGCTCCTTGTTGGGAACCATGACGGTGCCGAACAGGAAGCCCGTGAGGCCGGAGACCAGCACATTCAGGACAACGCCCACAATGATCTGGTTGACGAGGTATTTGATGCTGAAGACGGCGAGGACCATGGACACGATTGCGCCGGCGGCTGCGGCAGCAATCAGGCCGACGTACGGGCTGCCGGTCACCGTTGCCACCAAGGCGGCGGTGAAGGCTCCAAAGAGCAACTGGCCTTCAATAGCAATGTTGACCACGCCAACCCGCTCGCACAAGACGCCGGAGAGGGAGCCAAAGACCAAGGGAACAGCCAACGTCACCGAACCCGCAACCAGGCCGGCAAGTGAGATTGAGGGCTGGCGCGCACCGGCAACAATCCATACCAACAAGGCGAAGACGAAGACCACCGCAAACGCGATGGGCAACCACTTGGGTGATCGCTCTCCCCGCGTCCACAGGAAGATGGAGTAAGCGGCCATGGCCAGGAGCACGATGGCCAGGACGATGCCACCTACCTGGCCTGGAATCGCCAGCGCCGGGACGACAAAGGCATCGCCGGGATCGCTGATCTTCATCTCTGCTGTCTGGTCCGGACCCATGAGGCCGAAGAACACGAGCGCAATGAGTGCCAGGACGCCGAGCGAAACCGGGACCTTCAAGGAGGGGCGAAGTCCGGGCAAGGCTGTTGCTCCCGCCATGGGGGCGGTGGATGTCGCGCTCACTTGGCACCTCCGGCGGCGTTGGCAAGGACAGCTTTCCGAGCCGCCTTCGTTGTCTTGTTCTTCTTCTTGGGCTCAAGCCGGAAGATCGACCTGATCAATGGCGGTGCTGCGATGAACAGGACGATCAGCGATTGAACCACCAACACGATGTCGATCGGCGTGCCCGTTTGGATCTGCATCTGGACTGCACCGGCCCGGAAAGCACCAAACAGGAGGCCCGCAAAGAACGTGCCCCACGGAGTGCTTCGGCCAAGCAGGGCAACCGTGATGGCATCGAAACCGATCTGGGCTGCAATGCCACCGGTCAGGACTTTTTCCGTACCCGCCACCTGGGCAACTCCGCCGAAGGCTGCGAGCGCGCCGGCGAAGGCCATCACCAGGATGGTGGCCCGGGGTACCTTGACGCCGGCCGTCCGTGCGGCAACGGGGTTGGCACCAACAGCGCGGAACTCAAAGCCAATAGTGGAGCGGTTCAGCATCCACCACACGCCATATGTCAGCAGGACGGCCACCAGGAAGCCCAGGTGAAGCCGGGAACCCGGGATGAGCACGGGGTAGGTGGCAGTCTCATCCAATCGGGGTGAAATGGGGCTGTTGTCCCCCGGGCGCCGGAAGGCCGCCGTGTTCAGGAGGAAGTCCAAAAGGAACAGCGCGACGTAGTTGAGCATGATTGTCACGATGACCTCGTGTGCGCCGGTCCTGGCTTTGAGGATTCCAACAATCGCACCCCATGCAGCGCCTCCGAGGACGCCCATGATGATAACCACCAGCAGGTGGAGCCCGAAGGGCAGGTGCCACGTGAAGCCGACATAGGCAGCCAAGGTGGCGCTGATGATGATCTGGCCCTGGGCACCGATGTTGAACAGGCCTGCGCGGAAGGCCAGGGCAACGCCCAGGCCAGCGCAAATCAGGGGCGTGGCCACCGTCATCGTTTCAAGCAGCGGCATGAGTCCTTGGCGGGGGTTGAAGACCGAGCCCTGGAACAGTGCAACATAGCTCTTGGTCATGGCATTCCACAGCGCCAGCAGGAAGTCACTGGGCCGTGCGAAGAAGTAACCCGCGCTCTCGGAAACCTTCTTGTCCGTGCTGGCAATGAGCAATCCGCCCAGGAACAGCGCCACGATAACGGCCAGGACTGACACGAAGCCGTTGCCCATGACGATTCTGCGCATCGTGCTGGCTTGCCGGTGACCGGTGTCCCCGCTCTGCGAGGACACTGGAACGATGGACGGTTCGAGCGTGCCGCCAGCGGTGTCCAGTGCGACATCCGCCGCACGTACTTCCGAGGCAGATTCCTCGGGAGTCTGGTCCTTACCGGGGGTTTGGTCCTTACTGGGGGTCTGGTCGTTACTCGTCATGGGAGCCTCCTTCCGGGCCGACGCCGGCCATCATCAGGCCGAGCGTGTCGCGGGGAGTTCCGGCAGGGACAATGCCCACGAGCTTCCCCTTGTAAAGGACAGCGATCCTGTCCGCGAGTTCGATCACTTCATCGAGTTCCGTGGAAATGATCATCACGGGTGTTCCGACGTCCCGCTCGGCAACTATGCGTTTGTGCAGGAATTCGATGGAGCCAACATCCACGCCACGCGTGGGCTGGCTTGCGATGAACAGCCGCAAGGGCCTAGAGAGCTCACGAGCCATGACCACTTTTTGCTGGTTGCCGCCGGACAAGGTTCCGGCCGCTACTCCCGCCGAAGGCGTCCTGATATCGAACTCCTGGATCTTCGCTTCGGCATTTTCTGCAACCTTGGAGGGCTTCATGCTGATGCCGCTGGCGAACGGTGCTTGGTCGTAAAGGTCCAGCACCAGGTTCTCGGCAACAGAGAAGGGACCCACCAAGCCGTCCACTGTGCGGTCTTCCGGGACGAACCCGACGCCGGAGCGCAGCACGTCCTTGACCGGGAGGCCCAGGAGCTGCTTGCCGTCCAGCGTCACGGATCCCGTAACGTGCGGCTGGATACCGAGAATGGCCTCCGTAAGTTCCGTCTGGCCGTTGCCCTGGACACCCGCGACGGCGAGGATCTCGCCTTGGGCGATGTCGAAGCTGATGCCGTCAACCACGTTGGTTCCATTGGGGGCGCGGACTGTCAGGTCCTTCACCACGAACGTGGTTTCCTTGGGCTGGGCCGTGGCTTTGTCCAAGGTCAGGCTGACCGGGCGGCCCACCATCATGGAAGCAAGTTCCGTGGCCGAGGCCGTAGGTGGGGCATCTCCTACTACCTTGCCGCGACGGATGACCGTGATGACATCAGCGACGGCCTTCACTTCGCGCAGCTTGTGTGAAATGAACACGATGGATGTTCCGCCTGCCTTGAGTTGGCGCATGATGTCCAGGAGTTCATCGGTTTCCTGGGGCGTGAGGACTGCCGTGGGTTCATCCAGGATGAGCACTTTGGCCTCGCGGACCAGGGCCTTGATGATCTCGACGCGCTGCTGGACACCGACAGGCAGGTCCTCCACCAGGGCGTCGGGATCGACGTGGAAGCCGTACTTCTGCGATATGTCCCGGATCTTCTTCCGGGTTTCGTCAATGCTGAGGACCCCGCCGAAGGACGTTGGCTCCGCTCCGAGTGCCACATTTTCGGCCACTGTGAAGACAGGAACCAGCATGAAGTGCTGGTGGACCATGCCAATACCGGCGGCCATGGCGTCGCCTGGGCCCCGGAAGTTGACCGGCTTGTCGTCAATAAGGATTTGTCCGGCCGTCGGTTCATAGAGTCCGTACAGCACGTTCATGAGGGTTGATTTTCCGGCGCCATTTTCGCCGAGGAGGCAATGGATCT
Organism: Arthrobacter sp. StoSoilA2; assembly: GCF_019977195.1. Classification (NCBI taxonomy): domain Bacteria; kingdom Bacillati; phylum Actinomycetota; class Actinomycetes; order Micrococcales; family Micrococcaceae; genus Arthrobacter; species Arthrobacter sp. StoSoilA2. The sequence continues at coordinate 1,385,155 of NZ_AP024643.1, read as the reverse complement.
GGCCGGGTTCGACCACGAGGTCGATGTCTTGGTTGGCGTAGAAGGTCCCGAACGCTTTCGAGATCCCCTTCAATTCGAGTTTCACAACTCCCACCGTTCTTTGAGTCCGAGGGACGGCCGTACTGCTCAAAGCCATTGGCTTTGAGCAGAAGCCTATTCTTGCGAGGGCCAGCAAGATAGGCGCTGGGGTCCCCAAAATAGGCGCTGGTCAGGGCAAAAAACGAGCCGCCAGTACCGGCACTCGGTACTGGCGGCGCGTCCAGGAATTGTTTACTTCTTAGGGCTTGCCGCCGATTCAACAACCAGCTTGCCGGACACGATGTCCGCCTTCAGCTTGTCGAGCTCGGACTTGGTGTCTGCGGATACTGCGGAATCGAGGTCGTGGAACGGGGCGATGGCGACGCCCTCATTGGCCAGGGTGCCAACGTAGGCTGCGTTGCTGAACTTGCCTTCCTTGTCGTCCTTCACCACGGCTTCCACGGCTTGACCCATCTGCTTGACCACGGAGGTCAGCATGAGGTCCTTGTACTCAGGGGCGGTGAGGTAACCATCGGAGTCAACCCAGATGAGCTTGACGTCCTTGCCGGCTGCCTTGGCTTCCTTCAGCGCCGCGCCGGCACCCTTGCCTACAGGGCCCGCTACGGGCATGACGATGTCCGCACCCTGGTCCAGGAGGTTCTTGGTGATCTGCTTGCCGGTGTCCTGCTTCTCGAAGTCGCCCGTGAACGAGCCATCCTGGCTGGTCTTGTCCCAGCCGACAACCTGGACGGACTTGCCCTTGGCCTTGTTGTATGCCTGGACGCCGTCATAGAAGCCGTCCATGAAAATGGTGACCGTGGGAAGCTTGATGCCGCCGAAGGTACCCACCTTGCCGGTCTTGGTTGCTGAGGCAGCTGCGTAGCCAGCCAGGTATGCGGCCTGTGCGGTGTCGTAGACCACGGGCTTCACGTTCGCGACGGGGGTCGTGTACGAGTAGTCGATGATTGCGAAGTGCTTGTCCGGGTTCTTCTCCGCGGCAGCCTTGGTGGCATCGCCGAGAAGGAAGCCCACAGTGAAGGTCATATTGCAGCCTGCGGAGATCATGCCATTCAGGTTGGTCTCGTAATCACTGTTGGCCTTGGACTCAGCCGACTTCATGGTGATGCCGAGGTCCTTTTCGGACTTCTGCAGGCCTTCGAACGATGACTGGTTGAAGGACTGGTCATCGAATCCGCCGGAGTCGGACACAATGCAGCCGATGTAGTCACTCTTGGTGGCGGCGCCCGAACCGGCGTCGGGAGCTTGTCCGCAACCGCTGAGCAAGAGCGCTGCGGCTCCTGCGGTTGCAATTCCGGCCATTGAACCGCGCTTAAGGGTGGAACGCAGTGGGTTCTTCAATTTTCCTCCAGGAAGAAAGTGAGTCGCGCTACGACGGATGGTCAATGAGTGTCCGTTTCGAATACCCGAGGCAGAAATTCTGTTTTCACTGAAGTTCGCAGCACTGCGCCGAAGCGCCTTGATACCCCCAACACTAGTGGCGCAGACCACACGCAGGTAGCACAATCCGGCCCCCGAGGGCAGATTGTTGACCTTTTGTTACCAAGCAGTAGCCGGGTGTGCAAGTCACACCCGGCCCACCCCGCAGATCACAGCCGGACGAGCATCTTTCCGGTATTTGCGCCGTCCAGCAAATCAATGAATGCCTGTGGTGCGTTCTCCAGGCCGTCCACGATCGTCTCGTCGTAGCGAACCGTTCCGTCCGCCAGCCAACCGGCCATCTTCTCCGCGAATTCCGCCGCGTGCTGACGCTGGCCACCAACGAGGAATCCACGCAGTGTCAGCTGCTTGCCAATCGCCACGGCCAGGTTCCTTGGTGCAACCGGCGGCTCGGTGGAGTTGTATTGGGCAATGGCACCACACATGGCAACGCGCCCGCCCACGGTGAGCGTAGCCAGGGCGGCTTCAAGGTGTTCGCCACCAACATTGTCGAAGTACACATCGATGCCGCGCTCCCCCGCAGCTTCACGCAACTGCTCAAGGACGGGACCATCGTTGTAGTTGAAGGCGGCATCAAAGCCGAGCTCCAGCAGCCTGGCGACCTTCCCGGCAGAACCGGCACTGCCGATCACCTTGCCGGCTCCCGACGCCTTCGCAATCTGGCCCACCATGGATCCCACAGCACCCGCTGCTCCCGACACGAAGACGACATCGCCTTCTTTGAACTCGGCAACTTTGAGCAGGCCCGCATAAGCGGTCAGGCCCGTCATGCCCAAAGCACCAAGGAATGCCGATGTTGGAGCAAGGCCGCTTGGAACGGTGGTTGTCGCGGCCGCGTGCACCACCGCGTGCTCACGCCACCCCAGCTGATGCACGACGACGTCACCCACTTTGTGCGCGTCGGACCTGGACGCGATCACCTCACCTACCGCACCGCCGTCGAGCGCTGCATCCAGGCGGAAAGGTGCCGAGTAGGACTTGACGTCATTCATCCGCCCGCGCATATAGGGGTCCACGGACATGAACTGGTTCCGGACCAGGATCTGCCCGTCCTGAAGGTCCGGCAGCCCGGAGGCGGCCAGGCGGAAGTTCTCCGGCGATGGGCGGCCGACAGGACGCGAGGTGAGCTGGATTTCCCGGGTTTCCACTGGCAGGACAGTTGTTGCAGTGCTCATGCTGCAAACTCCACGAGCTTGAGGTCCACTGCCATGTTGCCGCGGGTGGCGTTGGAATACGGGCAGATCTGGTGGGCCTTGGCCATCAGTTCCTCGGCGGTGTCGCGATCCAAGGCGGGCAGCGCGATCTCCAGCTCGGCGGCCAAGCCGTAACCCTCGCGGTCGGTGAGTGCACCGAAGTGGACCTTGGCGGCAACGGCGGAATCGCTGAGGTCAACGCGTTCCTTGCGGCCCACCAAGCGCAGGGCGGAGTGGAAGCATGCCGCGTAGCCGGCGGCGAACAACTGCTCGGGGTTGGTGCCCTGGCCGTTGCCTCCGAGCTCAACCGGGCTGGCGAGGGCGACGTCGAGCTTGCCGTCGTTGGTGCGGGCGTTGCCGTCGCGGCCTTCGCCGGAGGCCAAAGCCTCGGCAGTGTAGAGAGTCTTCACGAATCTTCCTTTTCTCTTGGATATCAAAGGGCTTGTGGGTGGCTTTGGAAGTGTCAGAGTGACTTCTGCAGTGCCGCCGTGAGTTTGCCGAGCGTCGCATGCAGTTGCTCAATTTCGTCCGGGGACAGGCCCGCGGCATCAGCGAGGCGCTTGGGGACGGCCTGGGCGTGGGTGCTCAACTCCCTGCCGGCGTCGGTCAGGACGACATCCACCCGGCGTTCATCCTCAACGGATCGGTGGCGCTCAAGGAGACCAAGGGCTTCAAGGCGCTTCAGGAGGGGCGATAACGTACCGGAGTCCAGCCCGAGTTCGGCGCCAAGTTCCCGCACGCTGCGCGGTTCCTGCTCCCACAGGACCAGCATCACCAGGTACTGCGGATAGGTCAGGCCCAGCTCGTCCAGCACGGGGCGGTAGACCGCCGTCGCGGCTTTGGACGCTGAATACAGCGCAAAGCAGACCTGGTGGCGGAGGCGGGGTGCATCACTCATGAACAAAACGATAGTGCACAATTCAATTGTGCACAACTCATCTTTCCGTGCTGGTACCCAAGTAAGTCGCAGTTGAGCGCGTTTTGAGAGCTCAAAACGCGCTTAACTGCGACTCAGTTGGGGTCAGTCCTGGAGGTCGCGAATGGTGCGGAGGGCGGCTGCGGTCAGGACGCGGATGGCGTAGCCAAGGGCGCGTTCATCCACGATGAAGTCGCCACGGTGAAGGTCATATTCCTCGCCGCCGGGCGTGTGGGTGCCGAGCCGCATCATGGCTCCCGGGAGGTCGGCCAGGAACCAGGCAAAGTCTTCGCCACCCATGGACTGGGGTGTCAGGACGACGGCGTTCTCGCCGAGTTCGGCTCGCGCCGCCGCTTCAATCAGGGCTGTCTCATGCTCGGAGTTGACCACGGGAGGAACGCCACGGGTGTGCTCCAGGTGCACGTCCACACCGTAAGGAGCGGCAACCTGCTTCACGACGTCGTCCAGCAACTCCCCGGCACTGTGCCAGGCATCGCGGTCAAGGCAGCGCATGGTGCCAGCCATGTAGCCAGTGCCCGGGATGGCGTTGGGTGCCGAACCTGCTGAGATCTGGCCCCACACCACTGACACGCCGCTGCGGACATCCACGCGACGGGAGAGCACGGCGGGTACGTTGACCGCAATCTGCGCCAGGGCAAAGACCAGGTCTTCCGTCAGGTGCGGCCTGGATGTATGGCCACCCCGGCCCGTGAGCTCGATCTTGATGGTGTCCGATGCCGAGGTGATGGCCCCGATCCGGGTGCCGATCTTGCCCACGTTGATCCTGGGATCACAGTGCAACGCAAGGATCCGGGGAACGCCCTCCAGCACACCCTGCTCGATGCACGACAAAGCACCGCCGGGCATCGTCTCCTCGGCCGGCTGGAAGATAATGCGGACAGTCCCGCCCAGCGGGGTGTTCTTATGCATCCGCTGCAGCACCAAGGCAATGCCGAGCATGGTGGTGGTGTGGACGTCATGCCCGCAGGCGTGCGTGACGCCGTGGTTCTTCGAAGCGAACGGCAGACCCGTTTCCTCGATGATGGGCAAGGCGTCGATGTCACCGCGCAGCGCAGTGGCAATAGGGCCTTCGCCCACGTCAACCGTAAGTCCGGTTCCTTCAAGGCGGCGCGGCTGCAATCCTGCAGCTTCGAGCCGCTCCACGAGTTTGTCGGTGGTGCGGAATTCCTTGAAGGAAAGTTCAGGGTGCGCGTGCAGGTCCCGCCTGAAATCGATGAGTCCAGGCAGCAGCTCATCCACCCACGGACTTACAACGGGGGTCGGCTCGGTTTCAGTCGTGTAATTGCGCACGTCACAACTCTAGCCATCCGCGGCCTCCGAAGAACGAAAGCCACCTCTTGGTTACGCTGCGTTCAGGCGCAGGACAACCAAAGAGGTGGCTCACGGTATAAGGGATTGCTACAGGACGTCCGTATCGCCACTGGCTTTCAGGGCGTCGACAGTGCCCTTGACCAACTGGGCATGTTCCTTGGTAGTCACCAGGAGTGCGTCGGGCGTGTCCACGATGACCACGTCCTTGATGCCGATGAGGGCAATCACGCGCTTGGTATCGGACACCACCACGCCGCTCGCATTCTCGGCAAACACCCGGGCACCTTCGCCAAGAACGGTAACTTCATCGACGTCGCCCGCATTGTTCAGGCGGCCGATCGCGGCAAAGTCGCCAACGTCGTCCCAGCGGAAAGTACCAGGCACGACGGCGACATCGCCGGCTGCCGCTGCCGGCTCGGCAACCGCGTAGTCGATCGCAATCTTGGGCAGTGTGGGCCAGACACGCGCGGTAACTTCAGCGCGCTGTGGCGTATCCCAGGCTTCGGCAATTTCCTGGAGGCCCTTGAACAACTCCGGCTGGTTCGCTTCGAGGTGCTGGAGCATGAGCGCTACGGGAGCCACGAACATGCCTGCGTTCCAGACGTAGTCCCCTGCTTCTACATATTTCTTCGCGACTTCCTCGCTGGGCTTCTCAACAAACTCAGCCACGGCAAGCGCGTTCGGAGCGCCTTCCACGTTCAGTGCTTCACCGGAGCGGATGTAGCCGAAGCCGGTAGAGGGGTGCGTGGGCTTGATGCCGATCGTGACGATCTTGCCCGTGGCAGCGGTGTAAATTGCCTCGCGCACGGTCTCCTGGAAGAGGTCGTCAGGGCTGATCACCTGGTCCGCGGCGAACGAACCCATGATGGTCTCCGGGTCACGGCGGTGGAGAATCGCGGCGGCCAATCCGATGGCAGCACCGGAGTCCTTGGGCTCGCTCTCGAGCACCAGCTCGTCATCGCTCACCTCGGGGAGCTGCCGGCATACAGCGGCACGGTGTGCCTCGCCGGTCACAACAAGCACCCGGTCACCGGCCAGCGGCTCAAGGCGGTCATAGGTGGCCCTCAACAACGTGCTGCCGGAGCCGGTCAGGTCGTGGAGGAACTTGGGCGCAGCGGCACGCGAGAGTGGCCACAGCCGGGTCCCCACACCGCCCGCCGGAATAACCGCGTGGAAGCGGTTCAATGGAGATTCCGGGAATGTCGCGTCTTCTGTACTCACCGCAACACTTTATCCGACGCGGCTGCGAAGCCCCGCAGGCCTCCACACATGTGGCCTTCGTCTCACGAAGTACGGGAAATCGCCGAAATATCGCCTAAATACGGGTAGGAAACATGGAATTAACAACCAGAGAAGCGCGTCCTAAATTGAATAAGCTGGTAGCGAAGCCTAGATTTAGGCGTGAGCTACGAGTGCTCTCGCAGCAGGCGTTCCCCCCGCATGGATCCCATGCCAGCGCCGCTGTGTTGCAGGAAGGTTTAATCAGTGCCGACAAAACCAGCTGGCACCTTGTACCGCGGCCGTGAAGGCATGTGGTCCTGGGTTGGACACCGTATTACCGGTGTAGTGATCTTTTTCTTCTTGTTGGTCCATGTGTTGGACACCTCATTGGTGCGCGTGTCCCCCGAGGCCTACACGGCCGTCATTGGTGCTTACAAGAACCCCCTCATGGCCCTGGGTGAAACGGGCCTGGTCGCCGCGATCATCTTCCACGCCTTCAACGGCCTTCGTGTGATCGCCATCGACTTCTGGAAGAAAGGCGCGAAGTACCAGCGCCAGATGCTGTGGATCGTGCTTGCGCTGTGGCTCGTTACGTTCGCCGGCTTCGCTATCCGCCACCTTTCCCTCGCGCTGGGAGGCCACTAAACCATGACGACGATCGAATCCCCCCGCAGCGGAAAAATCGGTTCGGGCAAGATTGCTCCGAAGTACAACCGCACCGGCTCCAGCCGTGGCAACTTCGAGATGATCGCCTGGCTCTTCATGCGCCTCTCCGGCATCGTCCTGGTGGTGCTGATCTTCGGCCACCTCTTCGTGAACCTGCTGGTGGGTGAGGGTATCCACGCCATCGACTTCGGTTTCGTTGCCGGTAAGTGGGCAGATCCCTTCTGGCAGTTCTGGGACCTCGCGATGCTCTGGCTTGCCATGCTGCACGGAACCAACGGCGTCCGCACCATCATCAACGACTACGCGGAAAAGGACTCCACGCGCTTCTGGCTCAAGGTAGTCCTCTATGCAGCCACGGCTGTCATCATCATTCTCGGCACCTTGGTGATCTTCACGTTCAACCCGTGCCCCGTCGTCGACGGCGTTCAGCTGCCTGGCGGCTTCTGCCCGGCCCCGTAGCGGCTTCCTGGCGCAGCCGGCCGGCCCCGCAGGGAACCGGTTGCGCCTGACTTAGCGGAACAGCCTCCGCCGACCATCTGAATTTTTGAAAGAGAGAGCATCTGGTATGCAGGTCCATAAGTACGACGTCGTCATTGTCGGTGCAGGTGGCGCCGGCATGCGCGCCGCGATCGAATCCGGTCAGCGCGCACGCACAGCGGTACTGACCAAGCTCTACCCCACCCGCTCGCACACCGGTGCAGCCCAGGGTGGCATGTGTGCAGCACTGGCCAACGTCGAGGAAGACAACTGGGAGTGGCACACCTTTGACACGATCAAGGGTGGCGACTACCTGGTTGACCAGGACGCAGCCGAGGTCATGGCGAAGGAAGCCATCGACGCCGTGCTGGACCTGGAGAAGATGGGTCTGCCGTTCAACCGCACGCCCGAAGGCCGGATCGACCAGCGCCGCTTTGGTGGCCACACCCGCGACCACGGCAAGGCTCCTGTCCGCCGTGCTTGCTACGCTGCCGACCGCACGGGCCACATGATCCTGCAGACGCTGTACCAAAACTGCGTCAAGCACAACGTTGAGTTCTACAACGAGTACTACGTCCTTGACCTGCTGATCGTCGAAGAAGACGCAGTACGCGAAGACGGTACCCCGTACAAGCAGAAGCGTGTCGCCGGCGTAGTCTCCTACGATCTTGCTTCCGGTGAACTGCACGTTTTCCAGGCCAAGTCCGTAGTGTTCGCCTCCGGCGGTGCAGGCAAGGTCTTCAAGACGACCTCCAACGCCCACACCCTGACAGGCGACGGCATGGGCATCGCCTTCCGCCGTGGCATCCCCTTGGAAGACATGGAATTCTTCCAGTTCCACCCGACCGGCCTCGCAGGGCTGGGAATCCTCCTCACCGAGGGTGCACGTGGTGAAGGTGCCATCCTGCGTAACTCCGAGGGTGAACGCTTCATGGAGCGTTACGCCCCCACCATCAAGGACCTTGCACCCCGTGACATCGTGGCCCGCGCCATGGCGAACGAAGTGCGTGAAGGCCGTGGTTGTGGTCCGAACAAGGACTACGTCCTCCTGGACCTGACCCACCTTGAGCCTGCCCACATCGAGGCCAAGCTTCCGGACATCACCGAGTTCGCCCGCACCTACCTTGGTGTGGAACCGTTCACGGACCCGGTTCCGGTGTTCCCCACCGCGCACTACGCAATGGGCGGCATTCCCACGAACATCACCACCGAAGTCCTCCAGGACAACGACACGATCGTTCCGGGCCTCTACGCAGCCGGTGAAGTTGCTTGCGTATCCGTCCACGGCTCCAACCGTCTGGGCACCAACTCGCTCCTGGACATCAACGTCTTCGGCAAGCGCGCCGGCATCGCGGCCGCCGAGTACTCCAAGACGGCCGACTTCGTCGAGCTGCCCGAGGACCCGGAGGCCATGACGCGGGGCATCCTTGACGGCCTGCTTAACGGCAGCGGCACCGAGCGTGTTGCCCAGATCCGCAAGGAACTGCAGGACACCATGGACGCGAACATGCAGGTGTTCCGCACCAAGGAATCCCTGGAAAAGGTGCTCAGCGACATCGCCTCGTTCGAAGAGCGGTACAAGAACGTCACCGTCCAGGACAAGGGCAAGCGCTTCAACCTGGACCTGCTGGAAGCCGTGGAACTGGGCTTCCTCCTGGACATGGCCAAGGTCATGACCGTCGGTGCACTGCACCGTGAAGAGTCGCGCGGCGGCCACTACCGCGAGGACTTCCCGGACCGCGACGACGAAAAGTTCATGAAGCACTCCATGGCTTACCTGGACTCCTCCGTTACTGTCGACTCGTCGGCCGAATCCGTTGCGGGCATCCGTTTGGAGACCAAGCCCGTTGTCTTCACCCGTTACGAGCCGATGGAGCGTAAGTACTAATGACTACCGAAATGGCAGAGCCCGCTTCCAAGATCGAGCTTCCGGCGAGTGTTGCCGGCGACGGTGAAATCCCCACTTTCCACATCACCCTGCGCGTCCGCCGGTACGATCCCGAAATCTCGGAAGAAGCCCGCTGGGACGACTACAAGCTGACCATGTATGGCACGGACCGCGTTCTGGATGCCCTCCACAAGGTCAAGTGGGAGATCGACGGCAGCGTTTCCTTCCGCCGCTCCTGCGCACACGGTGTTTGTGGTTCGGATGCCATGCGCATCAACGGCCGTAACCGCCTCGCCTGCAAGACGCTGCTGAAGGACCTGGACACCACCAAGCCCATCACGGTCGAGCCGATCAAGGGCCTCCCCGTGGAGAAGGACCTGATCGTGGACATGGAACCCTTCTTCCAGTCGTTCCGCGAAGTCATGCCGTTCCTGATCAACAAGGGCCACGAGCCCACCAAGGAACGCCTGCAGTCCGTTGAAGACCGTGAGCGCTTTGACGACACCACCAAGTGCATCCTCTGTGCTGCCTGCACCTCGTCCTGCCCGGTCTTCTGGACCGACGGCCAGTACTTTGGTCCGGCCGCAATCGTCAACGCACACCGCTTCATCTTCGATTCCCGTGATGACGCCGGCGACATGCGCCTGGAAATCCTGAACGACAAAGAAGGCGTGTGGCGTTGCCGCACCACCTTCAACTGCTCGGAAGCATGCCCCCGCGGCATTCAGGTGACCCAGGCAATCGCCGAGGTCAAGCAGGCCATCCTGGCCCGCAAGATCTAGTTCGCCGGTCCCCCTAGGAACCAAACGACGACGGCGCCGCCCACCCCTGTTGGTGAGTGGCGCCGTCGTCGTTAATCACTTCACCAGTCCGGCTCCGGCCCGATAGTGCAAAAGCAAGGAGTCCAGCGTGTCACGCCCTGAGAAGATCACTTTCACTGGAAGTACGGGTGATGCCCTCGCTGGCATTGTAGACGTGCCTGAGGGCCCTCTCCGCGGCTGGGGCGTGTACTCGCACGGCCTGACCCTGGGCAAGGACAGCCCCGCTGCTTCCCGGATCTGCAAAGGGCTCGCGGAGCAGGGTGTGGGCATGCTCCGGTTCGACAACCTTGGCCTGGGCGGCTCTGCCGGGGAATGGTCCGCAGGCTCGTTCAGCGTCAAAGTGGCTGACACCATCCTCGCTGCCAACTTCATGCGGGAGCAGGGCAGGGGGATCTCCTTGCTGGTGGGCCACTCCTTCGGTGGCGCCGCGGTGCTGGCTGCTGCACGCGACATTCCCGGCCTCAATGCCGTTGTGACCGTGGGCGCACCTTACGAGCCAAAGCACGTCGAGCACATGTTCGACGCCGAAATTGACTCCATCCTGCGCGACGGCAGCGCCGTGGTTGACCTGGGCGGCAGGCCCATGGAAATCCGCCGGCACTTTGTGGAGGACGTGGAACGCGCCGACCTGCGCGACTGCATCCGCACACTCCATAAGCCTTTGCTGGTGATGCACTCCCCCACTGACAACACCGTGGGCATCGACAACGCCAGCGAAATCTTCCGGACAGCGCGGCATCCCCGCAGCTTCATTTCCCTGGAGGGCAGCGAGCACCTCCTGACGGGCAAAGGACAAGCCGCCCGGGTGGCACGGATCATCAGCGCCTGGGCTGATCCCTACTTGGAAGTCCGGGACGCCCACTGATTAAAGCAACGCGGGGTCACTTAGGGCCCATAATCCCCCTCCGGATGGGCCCTAAGTGACCCCGCGTTGGTGTTCCCTATTTGCCGATGGCCGCTTTGCTCTCATTAAGCCACTGCTCGGCGGCTTTCTCCGGCGTCAGCCGCTTGAAGAGGACTTCGGTGTTGATGCGCGCCGTGATCTCGGAGACTGCCGTGGAGCCCGTGGGACCAATAAAGGTGGGCGCGAAATCCATCTTGCCGATCTGGTCGATATAGGCGGCCTCTGCCTTGCCCTGCGGCGTCAGCAGATCCTGGATGGCCGTACGCATGCCGGAGTTGCTGGGTACGCCACGGTCGCTCTGGATGATTTTTGCTGCGGCCTCATTGTTCACGAGGAAATTGACCAGCTTGGCAGCGGCATCCGCGTGCTTGCTGCGGGCTGAGATGGTGTAAAACTGCGAAGACTGCAGCCAGATGCCGGGCGTGGGCGTCTCCCCGGGCAGTTTCAGCAACTTCAGCTCAGCGCCGGAGGCTTTGCTCAGTGCGGTCAGGGAGTTCGTCCAGGTGAGCATCATGCCGGCCTGCCCCATGCCCATAAGTGTCTGCTCAGTGCTGACGTTGAGCTTTTCTACCGTCTCCGAAGCGCTGGGGGCCGCGCCTGACTCGCTGAGCTTGAGCGAGAAATCGAAGTAGTCCTGCACGGTTTCCTTGTCCAGTCCCAACTGGCCGTCTTCTGTGTAAAGAGACTTGCCCCGCTGACGGGCGAAAGCGTCCAGCGAGTCATGCGTGAGGACTGTGGCTGTACCGTACGTTCCCTTGGGGCTGTTGGCCGTGATGTCCTCTGCGGTCTTTGCGAAGTCATCCCATGACCACGTGTTGTCATCCGGCAGGGAAACGCCTGCCGCCTGGAAAACAGCGGGGTTCACCACGATGGCCAAAGCGTTGGCACCGGTTGAGATGCCGTACTGCTTGCCCTTGACCTGGCCGTTTTCAAGGGCTCCCTGATCCATTTTGGAGAGGTCGAGTGAGCCCTCCACCTTGGACAGATCCAGCAGGGCGCCGCGGTTTGCATACTCGGCCGGGTAGGCACCTCCCATGGTGATGACATCGGGGGCGTCGTTGGCTGCCACCTGGGTTGCCAGCTTGTCGAAGTAGCCTCCAATGTCGCCATACTCCGGCTTGACCTTGATGTTGGGGTTGGCGGCCTCGAACTCCTTGATGGCCTGGTTGGTCAGTTCGGCGCGGGTGGCATTGCCCCACCACGAGAACCGTATTTCCACGGGCCCGTCCCCGGACTGGTTGGATGAGGGGCTGGAGCATGCCACGGTGAGCCCCAACAGGCTGACGGCAGCCAAAACTGCTACTGACTTTCGCATGCGACGGACAGATTTACGCGTCATTGGGTAACTTCCTTCAAGTCTGAGAAAACGGTTCCTGAAACGTATCAAGGGGGGTTATGCTCGTCAATAGTTATGACCATTAACTATTTCGATCACAAAACTGGGAGGGCGTGCGGAGTGCACACAATAGCCGGAAAAATCGACCGGAGGGCTCTCGTTCAGCGGCACAACGTCCATCAGAGTCGTCTCGATCCCGGAAGCCCGCTCTCCGTGGGCAATGGCGAGTTCGGCTTCACCGTTGACGTCACCGGACTCCAATCGCTGCCGGCCTCTTACCCTGTGGGCGCCCGCGATGACCTCCCGCCGGGCACGCTTCTGGGAACCCAGTCACAATGGGGTTGGCACTCCGTGCCGCCGCCGCAGCCGTACGACCTTGCCGACTCGATAGTCCTCTACGATTCCCCCCGCGGCCCAGTGCCCTACGTGGACATGGTGGGTGGCATCGTCAATGATCGCGAGACAGACACATCCACGGCTGAAACGTGGCTCCGGGCGAACCAGCACCGGCTGGACGTGGGGCGCGTCGGCTTCCAGTGGCTGGAGAATGGCACGGCGCGCTCCATCATTGAGGCTGAAATCACCGACACCGAACAAACACTCGATTTATGGTCGGGAGTAATCATCAGCCGCTTCACCTTGGCCGGACACCCCGTCAAGGTCACGACGGCGTGCCACCCGGACCGCGACGAACTCGGCTTCCGCGTGGAGTCGCCAGCACTGGGCGCCGGTCTGCTTATTGGCATCAGCTTTCCCTACGGTTCCGAAGCCTGGCACGACGCGGCCGACTGGAACAGTCCGGACGCCCACACCACCTCGGTAGACGGTCCCGTGATGTCCGAAGAGCATGATGGCTGCGCGACATGGACAGTCCACCGGGAACTGGATGAGGCCCGCTATCAGGTGGTGATCACCGGCCACAACCTGACAGTGGAACAGACCGGACAGCACCAACTCCGAGTAGCTCACGCCATGACCGCGCGTCCGGAAACCAACCAGATGCTGGACTTCACCGTCGCCTTCCTGTCCGCCGGAGATGGCGACTGCATCCCTCGAGGCAACAACAGGCCAACAGCCACGACGCCAGCGGTGAGCCCTGACGCCATTGGCCAGACCGGCGTCGGGCTTTCACCTGCCCTTAGCGTGACCGCAGCTTCGGAGGCCTATTGGCCCGGGTTCTGGTCCTCCGGCGGGGCGATCGAACTTGATGCGACCGACGATCCCAGAGCAAAGGAACTTGAGCGCCGGATTGTCCTTTCGCAGTATCTGACGGCGATCAATTGCTCAGGTTCGCTGCCTCCGCAGGAAACCGGACTCGTGTGCAACTCCTGGCGCGGCCGCTTCCACTTGGAAATGCACTGGTGGCATGCTGCACACTTTGCCCACTGGAACCGGGTGGAGCTGCTCCTGCCATCGCTACGGTGGTACTCCACAGTGCTGGAGGTATCGCGTCAAACGGCAAACGCGCAAGGATTCGACGGCGTCCGCTGGCCCAAGCAGATCGGGCCGGACGGCCGGGAAAGCCCAAGTCCGATCGGAACATTCCTGATCTGGCAGCAGCCACACCCCATTCACTTGGCCGAGCTTGCGTACCGGGCAAATCCCAGCCGTGAGGTGTTGGAAGAATTCGCGGAGATTGTGTTCGAGTCAGCTGCCTTCATGGCCAGCTTCGCCCATCCAACGCAGCGTGGATTCGAGCTGGGGCCACCCTTGATTCCGGCACAGGAAAGCTACGGCTCCATCCGGGCCAGGGTCACCAATCCCACGTTTGAGCTGGCCTACTGGCAGTGGGGGCTGCGGACCGCAGCTGCCTGGCGCGAGCGGCTGGGTCTGGAACCCGTGGAAGCGTGGGCTGACGTTGCGGACGCTTTGGTAAAGCCACGCGTGGTGAATGGCGTTTACGCTGCGATCGACGTGGAGCCCTTCACTATCCGCACGGACCACCCTTCGATGCTGTGCGCGCTGGGCGTCCTGCCTCTGACCGACCTGATTGATCCCGACATCATGCGCGCCACCCTGTCAGATGTCCTGGCCGACTGGGATTGGGGCAGTACCTGGGGTTGGGACTACCCAGTGATGGCCATGACAGCCGCCCGTTTGGAGGATCCGGAGGCCGCCGTCGACGCCCTTCTGCTGGACGCCGGTAAGAACAGCGTGCTGACAAACGGGCACAACCGTCAAACGGATTCGCTTCCGCTATATCTGCCCGGGAATGGTGGGCTGCTCGCCGCCGTCGCGTTGATGGCCGCTGGTTGGGACAACGGACCGGACCGCCACGCACCAGGTTTCCCGGCTGACTGGACCGTCAGGTGGGAAGGTCTGGTCCGGGCACCATAGCCGGATTGGAACCAACGCGGGGTCACTTACGGCCCATAATCCCCCTCCGGATGGGCCGTAAGTGACCCCGCGTTGCTATTCGCGGCGGGGTCCTCTATTCGCGGCGGGGTCCTACAGCCGCTCCAACCAAGGCGCCCAGGCCGAGGCCAACGAGGATTCCCACAAATGGAGAGTTGAAGACGAGCTGGCCAACCACCAGCCCTGCAGCGGTTCCCAGGAGGCAAGCGATCCACAACTGGTTGTTCATGAAACCTCCTGGAAGAAAGCAACTCTTACGTCTGGGGCGTTGTGCGGCGTGAACCGAGGACCTTCTTGCGCGGGGTCTCCCCTGCCTGCAGGTCAGCTTCGCGGATGGCGGCCCACGAAGCCGAAACAAGGTACACCTGGCTTACCAGGTTGAACCAGATCAGAAGGCCGATGATGATGGCGAACGAGGCGAGGACAGGGTTCTGTCCTGCCCGGGCGAGGAGTTCGGTACTGAACAGCTGAAGCACGGTGGTCCCGATGCCAGCCAGTGCAACCCCTTCGATGAACGCCTGGCGCCCCAGCTTTAGGCCACCGGCGATATGGAACAACACTGCCGCCGTCGCGCAGTTCAGCAGGAGGGGGACGACGACCTTGACGACGGCCGCCACGGGAGCCGCCACTGCCTCGTCCAACCGGAGGAGGTCGAAGATCCAGGCAGCAGCCGTGCCAAAGATCAGGGATGCGCCGGCGCTGACCACGAGGATCACGCCAAGGAGCAGGAGGGTGCCGGCGTCGATCAGTTTCTGCAGGATGGGGCTGCGCTGGAGCGGATCAGCATCCATCACGCCACGCAGGCCTTCCCTGACACTGGCAATCCACCCAAGGGATGTGAAGATGGTTACCGCAGCCGCGATGACCGCGGTCCATCCAAGCCCTGAGGGATTGAGCAGCGTTTGGGGATCGACCAGTCCCTCGCCGCCATTGACTTGGAGGAGTCCCGGAGCTGCAGAGGCAACGCTGCCAATGACAGCGTCTTCGAGCACCGGGTTGCCGCCCAGGACGATTCCCGCGATGGCGAAACCGGTGGTGAGCAGACCTGTGATGGAGAAGAACATGTTGAAGCCGATGCCCGCACTCAGAAGCGGTCCATGCTGCCGGGTGTAGTTCTGGAAGGAGCGCATGGCCCGGTTGGTGTTCAGCCTGGCAATCAGGAGGGCGAGAAGGGCTCCGGCCCTCTTCGGAAGGCCTTCTCCGGCACGTTTGGCATGGCCCCAGTCCTGCCGCTTGTGAAGAAGTTGAAGTTTGAGCTTTGCCAGCTCAGTTGGCAGCGGAGGACTTCCCGCCGGTGGATGTTGATTCCGCCTGCTGCGTTTCGTCAGTGTCGCCGCCAAAGTCGAGCTCTTCCCGTAGCTGCCAAATTCCATTGGTGTCGTGCTCGTAAAGTCCCATGCTAACCACTGGGAAGGTCGCCCGGTAATCTCTCAGGACCGTTTCGGCCTCGTCCAGATTTTCCTCGGCCACATCATGGGCCACGGTGACATGCGGGTGGTACGGGAAAGGAAGCAAACGCTCAAGCGGACCCGTCTGGAGCTTTTCGTGCAGTTGCACGCACTCTTCAAAGCCTTCTTCCACGTTGACGAAAACCACGGGCGAAACGGGCCGGAACGAACCGGTACCGGAGATGGTGATGGTGAACGGTTCCTGTGAGCGGGCGATCTCGCGCACGTGGTCCCGGGTGGCTGCCCAATCCTGGGTGGGCGTGGTGGTGATGAGGGTGATGTGGGCTGGGATGACTTCGGCCATGGGATCCCCAAAGGAGGCGCGCCAGGCCTGCAGTTCACGCGCGATCTCCGGCGGGAAGCCGAGGATCACCCCAACGCACATGGTGTCACCGGCACCGCAATCGGTGCCGGTGACAGCAGGCTGGCGCGATTCGTCCGGACCGACGCCTTGGGGGGTATCGGTCTTGACGTTAAGCTGGCCAGCTGCGCACATGAACTTAGCGGACTCCTTGCTCGCTGCGGTAGGCATCCCCGCGGTAGGGCAGGAAGCCTACCTTGGAGTAGACATCGGCGAGCGTCGCCGAGGCGATCTCACGCGCCTTGTCCGCACCGTGAGCCAGGAGACGGTCCAGTTCGGCGGGGTCCGCTAGAAGTTCGTTGGCCCGCTCACGGATGGGCGCAAGGCGTCCGGAGACGAGTTCGGCGAGATCTACCTTGAGGTGGCCGTACATCTTGCCCTGGTAGTCGGCCACGATCTTCTCCACCGGGGTACCACTGATGGCCGAGTAGATGGTGAGCAAGTTGGAGACGCCCGGCTTGTTTTCGCGGTCGTAGCGGATCTCGGTCTCAGTGTCAGTGACAGCGGATTTGATGCGCTTGGCCACGGTCTTGGGGTCATCCAACAGGTTGATGAGGCCAGCGGGTGATTCAGCGGACTTGGACATCTTGGCCGTGGGGTTCTGGAGATCGTAGATCTTTGCCGATTCCTTCTGGATGAAGGGCTCGGGCACCTGGAACGTCTCGCCGAAACGGCTGTTGAAGCGGTTCGCGAGGTCCCGGCTGAGCTCCACGTGCTGGCGCTGGTCTTCGCCGACAGGTACGCCGTGCGGCTGGTAGAGCAGAATGTCTGCAGCCTGCAGGATGGGATAGGTGAACAGGCCGACGCTGGCGTGGTCCGAGCCCTGCTTCTGTGCCTTGTCCTTGAACTGCGTCATGCGGCCGGCTTCACCCATACCGGTGATGCAGTTCAGTACCCACGCAAGCTGGGCATGCTCGGGGACCTGCGACTGCACGAACAGCGTGCACTTCTCCACGTCCACGCCGCCGGCTATGTACTGGGCAGCCGTAACCCTGGTGCGGCGGGCGAGCTCGGCAGGATCCTGCGGAACGGTGATGGCGTGCAGATCCGGAATGAAGAAGACGGCGTCGTACTCGTCCTGCATGCGAACCCAGTTGACCAAAGCGCCAAGGTAGTTGCCAAGGTGCAGGGAATCAGCAGAGGGCTGCATACCTGAAAGGACGCGCTGCTTGGCGCCAACGGCAAGCTTGGTGGAGGTCACGGTACTCCCGCTGGGCAGTGTGGCGGCTGGGGTGCCGGTTTCAGTCGTGATGGAGCTAGTCATTGAGCAATACTTTCGTGAAGCTTAAAGCCGGTAGTCCACTACCAGCGGTGCGTGGTCAGAGAAGCGGGTGTCCCACGAAGGCGCCCGATCCACGACAGCCGAGAACGCGGCTGCTGCAAGTCCGGGAGTAGCCAGGTGGTAGTCGATGCGCCAGCCTGTGTCAGTGTCAAAGGCCTTTCCGCGCTGGGACCACCAGGTGTAGGGGCCGGCAACATTTCCTGCCAGGCCCCTGTGGACATCCCTCCATCCGATTTCTTCACCCAGGAAGCGGTCGAAATAAGCGCGCTCCTCCGGCAGGAAACCGGCACGCTTGACGTTGCCCTTCCAGTTCTTGATGTCCAGTTCAGTGTGTCCGACGTTGAGGTCGCCAACTACCAGCGCGTGATCGCTGTGCTTGGCGAGCTCGGGGAGGCGGGTGGTCATGGCGTCCAGGAAGCGGTACTTGTCATCCTGCTTGGGCGTACCTGCCTCACCGGAGTGAACGTAGGCGCTGACCACGGACAACGTGGAGGATTCACCGCCGGTGTTCGTGACGATGAAATCCGCTTCAACCCAGCGGCCGGCGGTGGCGAAGTAGTCATCGCCGATTCCGATCCGGGTGGCTGTGGGTTCCTCGCGGGAAGCAATGGCAACGCCTGCGCGACCCTTTGCCTCAGCCTCGGCGTGGAGGATGTACCACCCTTCGCCGAGCAGGGTGTTGACGATTGCGTCAGGAGCGCGGACTTCCTGCAAGCAGAGGATGTCTACTTCGCGTGGCTCCAGCCATTCCGCCATGCCGTTCTTGTAGGCAGCCCGAAGGCCATTGACGTTGACCGATGCGATGCGAAGGAAGTCCTTCTTCAATGCCGTACTCACCCGGTCTACTCTAGTCGATGATGGTGCCGGCCACGGGCTCGTCCGAGCCACCTGAGGACTTGATCATGTCCCGGGCATTGGTGGCCGTGATCGCGATGGTTTCCAGCGCGCGGTTGATGGTGTCCTGGTTTGCCGCTGCACCCTTGGCGCGCTCCTCGTCCACAACGCGCACCTGCACCTGGACAATCTTGAAGGAGTGGTCCAGCTTGAGATCCCGTACTTCATCGGCCTGGCTGCGTTCAGCGACAACGCGGGTGCCGCCGCTGTCAGCCGAGGACGACGACGGCGCGCGGCCGGTCGCCGAGTTGAAGGCGGCTTGCGCTTCGCTCAATTTTGCTCCGGCGCGCCGCGCGGCCCTTCGAATGCTGAACACCACGAAGGCGGCGAGCGCGAGCCAGCCGAAGGCGACCACCGCAACTACCCAACCCACAAAATCGTTCTGGTTGGCCGCGAAAATAACAGCCACCACGAAAGCGATGATGACTACGGTCATCCCCAGGCCGCCGATGCGGAAGCCCTTGAAAAGGCCTTTACCGGACGAGGACGTGGACGGGTGCGGGTCGCCGAGAGATTGCATGAGTCAATTGTCGCAAACCCCTGAAGGTGCCTGTGCCGCTTCCACGGATGGCGAACACAAACCCATCACTTCAGGAACAGTTGACGCAGCCGTCCGGTGGTGAGCATGATCCCCAAGGCAATCATCACCAGGTAGTAGCCAACGTGGATGGCAGTGGCAGGACTGAATGAGCCCACGCTGATCTGCCGCAGCAACTCGACCCCGTGCCATAGGGGCATGGCCTGGATAAACCATTGGATGACCTGCGGGTAGACGCTGAGCGGGTAGAACGTGGCGCTGAACAGGAACATGGGCAGCAGGAAGAAGTTGATCCAGTCCATTTGCTGGAACGTCTTCATGAAGCTGGTAATACCCATGCCGAAGCTCGCAAAGCCGAAAGCGATCAGTACTGACGCAGGAATAACCAGGATGGCCCACCAGGTAGTGATCAGCCCCATGACTCCCATCACTGCTGTGAATCCCGTGGCGTAGAGGAGACCCCGCAACAGCGCCAGGAAGATCTCGCCCATGGCAACGTCCAGCGGGCCAAGGGATGTGTAGAGCATCCCTTGGTACAGCTTTGCGAAGTTCATCTTGAAGAAGACGTTCCAGGTGGAATCGTAAATGGCGCCGTTCATGGCTGAGACCGCCAGGAGTGCCGGCGCTATGTAGGCCGCGTAGCTGATGTCCGCGCCACCGGGTCCTTGGACTGTGCCCACGATCGAGCCCACCCCTACGCCCATGGCCAGCAGGAAGAGGACCGGCTCGAAGAACCCGGACAGCAACACCAGCCAGGTACTGGACTTGGCGGCCATGAGGCCACGGGCCACCACTGCCTTGGCATTTCGGGAGTAGAGCGGTCCGAACTTGCGTTCCCGGGCGATATCCGTGGCGCTGTGGCCGCCGGTCAGGATACTCATGAGCCCATCCTCTTCACGAACTGGCGCCTGACCAGCAGCCAGCCGGCCGTGGCGGTCGCCAGGAGGTACACCACATGTGTAATGGTCAGCAAGGGGTTCTCGTCCATGCCATAAGTGAAGACCCGCCCCAGCTCGGTTCCGTGCCATACAGGCGATATCCAGCCGATCCAACGGACAGCCCACGGCAGCGTGTCCAGGGGGAAAAACGTCCCGGAGAACAAGAACAGTGGCATGACGATGAATCGCTGCACTAACGCGAACTGCCCCTTGTCCTGGGTGATGCTGGCGGCATAGGCCATGAGTGGCAGGCCGAAGGACAATGCCGCCACGGTGGCAACCAGTGCGGACGCCCATCCCCAGGGACTCGGCGAGGCCCCGAACATGGCCACTACTGCTAAGTAGACCAGCGACTGCAGCAGGAACCTGAGCGTGCTTGCCATGATGTGGCCGCTCGCAATTTGCTGCGGTACCAGGGGCGAGGCATGCGGCCCGTAGAACACGCGCCGCCATTTGAAGCCGTCCATGATGGGGTAGGAGAATTCTCCCGAAGCCGTCATGACTGCCGCTGACACCAGCAGCGCTGGTGCCACGAATTCCAGGTAGCTGACGCCCCCGAAGACGGATTCGCTGTTCGCATCAACCAGGCTTGCCAGCCCGACTCCCATGGCGAACAAGTAGGCCACGGGCTGCCCCACGCTGTAGAGCACCACGGACCAGCCGTAATTGCGCATGACCCGGAGCACTTGTTCCGCGTAGAAGAAGGAACCCCAACGCCGCGCCCTGGCCGCCGACACGGCAGGCGGGTGTGCCCGCAACGGCTGCTCCGCCGTCGTGATTGGTTTGGCAGTACCTTCACCGAAAGGTCCCAACGGATCCTTAATCAACGAGGCTCCTGCCCGTGAGCCGGAGGAACACGTCCTCCAGGGAGGAACGGCGCACCAGGGACGTCATCGGACGCAGCCCCCGCGCCGAAACCTGCTCCAGCGCGGCCTCGCCGTCATGCGCGTAGATGAGCACCCGGTCAGGAAGTGTCTCGAGCCGCTCGCCGATGCCCTGAAGTTCGACGCCGATACGCGAGTTCCGCTCGGATCCGAACCTCAATTCAAGTACTTCGCGGGAGGAGTGCTCGCGGATCAAGCTGGCCGGCGATCCCTCGGCCATGATCTTGCCCTTGTCCACCACGATCAGGCGGTCGCAGAGTTGCTCTGCCTCGTCCATGTAGTGGGTGGTCAGGATCAGTGTGACGCCGTTTTCCTTCAGCCGGAACAGGCGGTCCCAGAGGATGTGCCGGGCTTGCGGGTCAAGGCCCGTGGTGGGCTCGTCCAGGAGGAGGATACGGGGTTCGTTGATGAGCGACCGCGCGATGGTGAGCCGCCGTTTCATGCCACCGGACAGCGCATCCACTTTGGAGTTGGCCTTGTCCGTGAGCTGCGCGAATTCCAGGAGCTCGTCCGCTTTGGGCCGCAGGTAGCTCAGCGGCAGGCCGAAGTAACGGCCGTAGACGATCAGGTTCTCGCGAACCTTCAGTTCTTCGTCAAGGTTGTCCTGCTGCGGAACGACGCCCAGGTGTGCCCTGACTTCGGGGCCATGGGATTCCGGGTCCAGGCCCATGATGTTCAGCGTTCCCGAAGTGCGCTGCGAGACTCCGCCGATCATTTTCATGGTGGTGGATTTGCCCGCGCCGTTGGGGCCGAGCAGCCCGAAGGACTCTCCCGCCGGAACATCGAAGGAGATGTTGTCCACGGCTGTGAGCTCGCCATAGGTTTTGGTGAGGTTCCGCGCGCTGATGACGGTGGGTGGGTTCATGTCGAAGCTGGTTTGCCACGATTCGGAGTGTGTTGCAGAGCCGGTTGCTTCATTGTGCACCCTCAGCAGACTAGTAGCGCCAACGAATATGTGAAAGGGCTCTTGCAGATATTTTTGCAAGAGCCCTCTCATTTTCGCTTTCGTCCAGGTCAGGACGGTGGCTGCGAGCGCAATACCTCCAGCCGCTGCCTGAACTCGGTCTCATCAATTTCGCCCCGTGCATAGCGTTCGCGCAGCACGCCCTCGGCACCCTGGGTAGCTACCCAGTGATGGTTGCGGCGCCAAGCCCTCCGGCCGACGAAAATGAACAGGAAGATCACGAGGATCCAGAACAGCGGGAACAGCAGGAAGAACGGCCAGTACGTACCGTCTCCCCAGGGACCATGCGCGACGACGGTGGCCGGCAACTGTGCCAGCGCTCCCGTGGTGGTCTCCCCGACGATTGAAGCCAATGCGGTGAACATGTCAGTGATCCAAACTCTCTCCGCCGTTTCCCGGCGCGAACCGTCTTTCGGCTCTGATTCGAGTCTGCCCGCGGACGGCCGGCGGGACGTCCGCCGTCGGGAGTCACTTGGAAGCGGCCCGCTACTCCGTGTGGAGTGGCCGGGCGGCGGTCAGCTGCTCCATCCTGGCCGGACCAGGCCCGATTCGTAAGCGAGCACCACCAGTTGCGAGCGGTCCCTCACCATCAGCTTGGTCATGATGCGCGAAACGTGGGTCTTCGCGGTCAGCGGGGTGATGAACAGGCGTTCGGCGATCTCTGCATTGTTCAGGCCCTCCCCCACCAAGGCCAGAACTTCGCGTTCGCGTTCCGTCACCTGCTCAAGGGGAATGACTTTTCCTGCCGCCCGACTCTGCGATGCCATCTGTGCCATGATCCGCCGGGTGACCGAGGGCGAAAGGAGCGCATCGCCGTCGTGGACGACCCGGACGGCTCGGATGAGCTCTGCGGGTTCGGTGTCCTTCACCAGGAAGCCGGCTGCGCCCGCGCGGACGGCCTCGGCGATGTACTCGTCGAGCTCGAAGGTTGTCAGGATGATGATGCGTGTGCCGGACAGGGTTGGGTCCGAGAGAATCCTGCGGGTGGCGGTGAGGCCGTCGTCGTCCGGCATCCGGATGTCCATGAGGATGACGTCCGGTTTGTCGCGCGCCGCCAGTCTCACTGCCTCCCTGCCGGTGCCGGCCTCGGCCACCACTTCCATGTCCGGTTCAGCGTCCAGGAGGGCACGGAAGCCTGCCCGGATAAGGGTTTGGTCGTCGGCGAGGAGGATGCGGATCATGGGCGGTTTCCTTCTGCCTGCTCTGTTATGGGCAACAGCGCCTCTACGCGGAGCCCGGGCCGGAGTTCGTGTAGCGTGAGCGTCCCGCCCAAGCCGACCGCCCTCTCGCGCATCCCCGTGAGGCCGTTGCCGGGGAGCGCCCGGCCCATGCCCGCGCCGTCGTCGTCTATCCGGACAGTCAGCAGCCCCTCACCGCTGGTGAGGCTCACGACGGCGGATTGGGCACCTGAGTGCCTGCCGACGTTGGTCAGGGCTTCCTGGATGATCCGGTACGCCGCTTCCTGCTGCGCCGGGCCGACGAGCTCATGGTTCGAGTGGTCCTCAAAGTGCATCTGCAAGCCACCCAGCTCCGCGTTCTTCACAAGTTCGGGGATCCTGGCAAGCGTAGGGCGGGCCGCAGGGGCAAGCGGCACGTCCTCCCGCAACACGCCCAGGAGTTGCCGGACTTCCGTGAGGGATTCCTTGCTGGCTGCTTTGATGGCTTCCAGTGCAGGCCGAAGCTTCTGGGGATCATCCGAGCCCACGTGCAACGCCACGGATGCCTGCACGTTGATCATGGACAACGAATGAGCCACGACATCATGGATATCGCGGGCGAGGGTGAGCCGGTACTCATCGCGTTCGGCCTTCCGGGCGGCCTCCCGGCGACGTCGGTATTCCGCGAACCGCTCGCGCCGGCGTCGGAATCCCTGTCCTATCAGCACCAGAATGGCGGCCCATGCCACGCCGGCTGAAGCACGGAGGGGCCAGTTGGGATCGCCGCCGAGTGCGGTCGCGAACACGACCGCGGCAGCGGCGATTCCGGCCCCCACCCACGCCTGCCACCGCAAACCCGCCGACGACGTCAGAACTATGGCCAACGCCAGCGAGAGCGGAATCGGACCCCAGGCATAGCCAAGGCCAACATAGGCACCCGTGGCCACCAGGGCGACGGGAAGCATAACCGCAGGCGCCCGCCTCCGGAACGCCAGTCCAGCGGGCCCGGCCAGCAGCAACAGGATCGCTAGCGCGTCCAACGGCCGTGGGGCGTCCTGATGGCTCGCGGAAAAAAGCGTCCCCGCCACCTGGATGAGCGCCACCGTGATGACGATGAAGCTCGTGGGTGGGCCCGCAAAACGGCGGCCACCAGGGAAACGGGGTTGCATACACCGAGCCTAGCTTTGCTCCGGGTGTTCGTCGTCGGATTAACGGAGCAGGGCGCCTACTCCCGGAGGAGTAGGCGCCCTGCATTTTCGACTGCTGGTACGCCTCAGGCGATGCCAGCTGCGCGCTCGGCGCTCTCCACAACGTTGGCGAGCAGCATGGCGCGGGTCATCGGACCCACGCCGCCCGGGTTCGGGGACAACCAGGCGGCGACATCGGCAGCTGCGGGGTCCACGTCTCCGGTGACCACAGCCTTGCCGTTGGCGTCCTCCACGCGGCTGACGCCGACGTCGAGCACTATTGCGCCCGGCTTGAGGTCTTCAGCCTTGATCATGTGCGGCACGCCTGCAGCGGCAATCACGACGTCGGCCTGCTTGAGTTCCGCAGGCAGGTCAACGGTTCCCGTGTGCGCCAGGATGACCGTGGCGTTGACTTCCCTGCGGGTGAGCAGGAGGCCAATGGGGCGGCCGATAGTGACACCGCGGCCCACTACCAGGACGCGCTTGCCGTTGAGATCAATTCCGTGCCGGCGCATCAGTTCCACGCAGCCCTTGGGTGTGCAAGGAAGCGGGGACTTCATTTCGCCACTGACGTTGGCCACCAGGCGGCCAAGGTTCATGGGGTGCAGGCCATCGGCGTCCTTGTTCGGATCCATGGCCTCCAGGATGACGTCCTGGTCAATGTGCTTGGGCAGCGGCAACTGAACGATGTAGCCCGTGCATTCCGGGTTTTCGTTGAGTTCGCGGACAACCTTCAGGAGGTCTTCCTGGGTGATGTCCTCGGGCAGGTCACGGCGGATGGACTGGATGCCCACCTCGGCGCAGTCCTTGTGCTTGCCGCCGACGTACCAGGTGCTGCCCGGGTCCGAACCCACCAGGATGGTGCCCAGGCCCGGGACGATGCCTTTTGCTGCGAGGACGGAAACGCGTTCGGTCAGTTCGGCCTTGATGGCTGCGGCGGTGGCCTTGCCGTCAAGGATCTGTGCTGTGGACTGTGTCATTCCATCTGCTCTTTCTGGTGGGTGACCTATTTTCGAAAGCCTTCGAGCAGGCTCATGCCAACGGGACCCGCCGCCGAGGGTGTGGCCGCGGATCCCGTTGGCTCCGGTTCAGTGCCCGGGTAATGCGTTTTTCAGCGCCTGTTGTCGCGGGAACCGCTGTTTACCACTGCTCGTGCTGCGGGTACAGCGGGAAGTCGGCAGCCAGCTTGTCGACGCGTGCCTGGAGGGCTTCGACGTCCGTTGCGGAGCCGGCCTTCAGTGCCGTGGCGATGATCTCGGCGACCTCGGTGAACTCGGTGGCACCGAATCCGCGGGTAGCCAGTGCAGGCGTACCGATGCGGAGGCCGGAGGTGACCATCGGCGGGCGGGGGTCGAACGGAACAGCGTTGCGGTTCACGGTGATGCCCACGGAGTGCAGGAGGTCTTCGGCCTGCTGGCCGTCCAGCTGCGAGTTACGCAGGTCAACCAGGACCAGGTGGACGTCGGTTCCGCCGGTGAGGACCGAGACGCCGGCTTCGGCGACGTCGGACTGGTTCAGGCGGTCAGCGATGATCCTGGCACCCTCGAGGACACGCTCCTGGCGCTCCTTGAATTCTTCGCTGCCGGCGATCTTGAAGGCAACAGCCTTGGCGGCGATGACGTGCATGAGCGGGCCACCCTGCTGGCCCGGGAAGACGTTGGAGTTCAGCTTCTTGGCCCACTCCTGCTTGGCCAGGATCACACCGGAACGCGGACCTGCGAGCGTCTTGTGCACAGTGGAGGTGACGACGTCGGAGTGCGGGACCGGGCTCGGGTGCAGGCCTGCTGCAACCAGTCCGGCGAAGTGTGCCATGTCCGTCCACAGGAGTGCGCCAACTTCGTCGGCAATGGAGCGGAAGGCGGCGAAGTCGAGGTGGCGCGGGTAAGCGGACCAGCCGGCGATGATGACCTGCGGCTTCTCGGCGATGGCCTGCTCGCGCAGCTTGTCCATGTCGATGCGGAAGCTGTCTTCTTCAACCTGGTAAGCAGCTACGTTGTAGAGCTTGCCGGAGAAGTTCAGCTTCATGCCGTGGGTCAGGTGGCCACCGTGTGCCAGGGACAGGCCCAGGATCTTGTCGCCCGGGGTAATCATGGCGGACAGCGCCGCAGCGTTTGCCTGTGCACCGGAGTGCGGTTGGACGTTGGCGTACTCGGCACCGAACAGTTCCTTGACGCGGTCGATCGCCAGCTGCTCCGCGACGTCGACGTATTCACAGCCGCCGTAGTAGCGGCGGCCCGGGTAACCCTCGGCGTACTTGTTGGTCAGGACGGAGCCCTGCGCTTCCATGACGGCGCGGGGGGCGAAGTTTTCGGAGGCGATCATTTCCAGGGTGCCGCGCTGGCGGCCGAGTTCCTGGTCGAGGACTGCTGCGATCTCGGGATCGAGCTCAGCGAGCGACTGGTTGCTGACAGACGCGGAAGTGGTGGTGGTAGGCACGGAGATCTCCTGGCTAGGCAACGGTGGTGCTACAGGTCAGGCTACCGGCAGCAGCATTCCCGCGTCCCCTTGATTACGGAGGCATCGGTCACGTGCATGCAGCGGTAAGACATGACCCTCGGCCCAGGCGTACGATCCGTGGTCTTCGTGATTGCCGCTCCCTGGTGGTAGTCCACCCAACGCCAGTTGCGACCCGTTAACAGTACAACAAGGCAGCACAGGTAGGCTTATCCGCGTGACTGAATCCGCCTTGCCTGCTGCTTTTGTTGTAACACTCTCCTGCCCCGACCGCCCCGGCATCGTCCACGCGGTAGCTGGAGCCTTGCTTGAGGCGGGTTGCAACATCGCCGATTCCCAGCAGTACGGAAGCCCCAGCACCGGCAACTTCTTCATGCGCGTGGAGGCTACGACGTCGTCCTCCCAGGACGAGCTGGCCGCCGCACTGCGGCCGGTCGCTGAGTCCTTTGGCATGACCTGGCAGATCAACCCGGTAGGCCGGAAGGTCCGCACCATCATCCTGTGTTCCAAGGATGCGCACTGCCTGAACGATCTCCTGTTCCAGCAGCGCACCGGAACGCTGCCTATCGATGTTCCGGCGATTGTTTCAAACCATCGCGACCTTGAAGAGCTGGCCCAGTTCTACGGGATCCCGTTCCACCACATTCCGGTGACGCCTGAGACCAAGCCGCAGGCCGAGGCCGAACTCCTGAAACTGATTGCGGAGCACGATGTCGAACTCACAGTCCTGGCGCGTTACATGCAGGTCCTTTCCAACGAGCTCTGCACGGAATTGAACGGCAAGGCAATCAACATCCACCACTCGTTCCTGCCTTCCTTCAAGGGGGCCAAGCCCTACCACCAGGCCCACGCCCGCGGTGTGAAGATCATCGGCGCGACGGCCCACTACGTGACGGCGGACCTCGATGAGGGGCCGATCATCGAGCAGGAAGTCATCCGTGTGGACCACGCCCGCACTGCCGCCCAGTTCGTCCAGATGGGCCGCGACGTGGAGGGGCGCACCCTGGCCCAGGCAGTCCAGTGGCACGCTGAACACCGCGTGCTTTTGGATGGCACCCGGACCGTGGTGTTCAACTAGCGCCACTCCTAAGCTGGGGGTATGCATGGCGTCCCCGAAGCTGACCACGAAGCTGACCTCGCAGTTTTCTACGACCGCCAGGCACCCGTCCGGAACACCCGCGCCCTCACCCCTCACCGGGTCGAGTGCCGGGAATGGTTCACCCGCCTCCTGAAGGAGGAACACCGGCACTCCGTGTTCGAGCTGGGCTGCGGCACGGGTGTGGAAGGGTTGGAGTTCGTCCGTGCAGGCCTGCACTACACAGGCGTGGACCTCTCACCGGAGAGCGTTCATGTGGCCCGCTCCCACGGGCTCGAAGTTACTGTCGCCAGTGGCCGCCAGTTGCCGTTCCCCGATTCGGTTTTCTCCGCCGTTTGGACCATGAGCACCCTCCTGCATGTCCCCAACAGCAGGATTCACGACGTCGTCAGCGAACTTGTGCGGGTCAGCGCGGCTGGCGCGCCGATCGCCGTCGGGCTTTGGTCCGGTGAGGATGTGGAGGTCCTCAACCCGGAGGACCTCGAAGAACCCCGCCGTTTCTTCAGCCGCCGCAGCGACGACACCGTGCGCCGGATCTTCGGAGAGCACGGCTCGATTGAGCATTTCAGGACTTGGCCGGAGGGCATCGGTGTCGAGTCCGGGCCGGGAGCGGGCAACTGGAC
The DNA here is from genome assembly GCF_019977195.1 of Arthrobacter sp. StoSoilA2. Lineage (NCBI taxonomy): Bacteria > Bacillati > Actinomycetota > Actinomycetes > Micrococcales > Micrococcaceae > Arthrobacter > Arthrobacter sp. StoSoilA2. The sequence goes on along the minus strand of NZ_AP024643.1, from coordinate 1,356,744 downwards.
GCAGCACTACCAATTCCTGGTCCTGCGCACCCCCTCCCCCAACTAGGTCGCATTTGTGCGCGTTATGAGCGCTCATAACGCGCTCTGCTGCTACCCAGTTGGGAACTAAGCTGGCTCCATGGCTCCCTCTTACACTTTCGCCGGGGACACCCCGGTCATCCATGAATCCGCCTTCGTGGCACCCACCGCATCGATCATCGGCAAGGCCACGCTGGCCGAGGACTCCAGCGCCTTTTATGGTGTGTCCGTGCGCGCAGATACGGCCGCGATCAGCGTCGGTGCCGGATCGAACCTGCAGGACAACGTGGTCCTGCACGCCGATCCCGGTTTCCCCTGCACGGTTGGCGAGCGCGTCTCCGTCGGGCACAGCGCAGTGGTCCACGGCTGCACTGTGGAGGACGACTGCCTCATCGGCATGAGTGCCACCATCCTGAACGGCGCAGTGATTGGCACGGGTTCGCTCATTGCAGCCGGCGCCGTGGTCCTGGAAGGCACAGTCATCCCGCCGCGATCACTCGTGGCCGGGGTTCCCGCCAAGGTACGCCGCGAATTGACCGACGAAGAGTTTGAGGGCGTCAAGCACAACGCCGCCCATTACAAGGATCTCGCTGCGGCGCACCGGGAAATGCACGCTTAGGCGCGAATGCGGGGACCTGCCCTGTGCCCTAACCCGGGGTTTGGGACGCAGGGCAGGCCCCGCAACGCATCTGGTCGAGGGAAATTCAGTCCAGGCTGATGGGACCGAACTCGTCCAGCAGGTCGCCCGGGCCCGGGTTACCGGCAACGGACGATCCGCCCAGATGGTTCACCACACCCCACACGGCGTTGAGGCCGGTGGTCACGGCGCCCTCGGCCCAGCCTGCGGTGAAGGAGACATCGTCACCGGCAAGGAAGATTCCGCGCTGGCTCTCCGGCAGCTGATCCTGCTTGAAGTGGGTGAAGAGCCGCTGCTGGTACCGGTAATGGCCCGGCAGGTTGGCTTTGAAGGCCCCCATGAAGTTGGGGTCCGCTTCCCAGGAGACAGTGATCGGCTGCCCCACGATGTGGCTGGCGATGTCCACGCCGGGGTAGATCTGCTCCAACGAATGCAGCATGAGCTTGACGCGCTCTTCGGCAGTGAGCGCAAGCCATTTCAGCGCGTCATCGTTCCATGTGTAGGACAGGAGGATGACAGCGGGCTTGTCAGGGCCGTCGTCGAGCAAGTATGTAGCCCGGTTGAGGCGGTCGGTGAGTGTCATGGACAGGACTTCGCGTCCGGTTTCGGGATCGATGTCCTTCCAGAAGGGCCTGTCCACCATCACGAATGTCTTTGACGACTGCATGTAGTGCGAGCGCTCGATCGCCGTCCACAGCTCGGCCGGGAACAAAGCCTCCTCGGTGTGGATGCGCGTGGATAGCAACCACGACTGGCAAGTGGTTACCACCGCCTGGTAAGTGGCTTCGCGTCCCCAGTTTTCGCGGACCACCAGGTCACCGTTGTCTGCCCGGCGGATGTTGTCCACCGCTCCACGCGGGGAGCCGGAGTGCAGCGACGACAGTGACGTGCCGGCCGGCCAGTATTTAAGGTCCGACGGCGCGTGGTTCCACAGTGCCTCGGGGAGCCTTTGCGCTCCTCCCGAAATGAGCCGGTGCTGGTCGTCTGCGTCGGTGTAGACAACGCGGAGGATCTCCAGGATGGAGTTGGGGAAATCGGTGTCCCAACCGCCGGTTCCGAAGCCCACCTGGCCGAACGCTTCGCGGTGGGCGAAGCCGGCTTCCTTGAAGGACTTGCTGGCTGCGATGAATCCGTAGAACGTCTGCTCGTCCAGTTCGGGCAGGAGTGCGTTCCAGAGTTCCTTGATCCGCTTGGTATCGCGGGCCTTGATGGCTTCCTGCATTTCAGCGAAGGCAGCGCCATCGTTGACTGCGGCCTTCCAGGCATCGGCCACTTCCTGGAAAAATTCCGGCAGCTCATCTGCTGTGGTGGCGTAGTGCTTTTTGCCCGCAAGTTCGATCACAGTGCTGGACGTCGCCGGGGCCATCGGGTTGGGGAAGTCCTGTGTTTCCAGGCCAAGAAGGTCCACGTAGTGGTAGAAGGCTTTGCCGGAGACCGGGAAACGCATGCCACCAAGATCGGCTACGACGCCGGGCGCAGAGGGGAAGCTTGCCGTGCGAAGACGGCCTCCGATCTGGTCGGCCTCGTAGATCACGGGCTTGAGGCCAAGTTTCATGAGCTCATAGGCGGTGACCAGCCCTGACAGGCCGGCGCCGATGACGGCTACTTCCGTGCCATAGAGCTCCTCGGGAATGCTTCCGAGTCCGTCCGGGTGTGCCAGGTAATGGTCATAGCTGAACGGGAAGTCCGGGTTCAGCATGGTGATGGGGGCTTCGCCTGCCTCCGCCGCGGAAGCGGCAACGTCGGCTGTGGGAAGTTCGGTAGCGATGGTCATCAGTTTGCGGCTTTCACAGGTTCCGGGCTCGCGGCCCTGGTGGTCAGTTCACGGTAGTCCTGTTCGCTGAGCGCGGCTACCTTGGAGTTCCGGCGTCCATAGCCGAAGTAGATGGCGATGCCCACCAGCATCCAAACACCGAACGTGATCCAGGTGTCTGCGCCGAGGTTGAGCATCAGGAAGGCACACATCAGCGTGCCCAGGATTGGGGTGATCGGGTACAGCGGGACCCGGAAGCTCCGGTCAAGGTCCGGGCGGTTGCGCCGGAGATAGATCACGGCGACATTGACCAGTGCGAAGGCGAACAGCGTGCCGATGCTGGTTGCATCGGCCAGGGCACCCAGCGGGACCAAGCCAGCGGTGAGTGCGACGGCGGTTCCCACTATCAGGGTCCCGGCGACTGGTGTTCCGGTGCGGCGGGAGACGCGGCCGAAGACTTTGGGCACCATGCCATCGCGGGACATTGAGAGCAGGATGCGGGTCTGGCCGTAGAGGACTGTCAGCACGATGCTGGCGATGGCAAGCACTGCACCGGCAGAGAAGACCAAAGCGATCCACGGCTGGCCGGTGATCTCGTGCAGGATCTGGACCAGGGCAGCTTCCGTGCCATCGAACCAGCCCCACGGACGGGCACCGATCGCGGCTACGGACACCAGGACGTAGATGCTGGTGACAATCACCATGGAGAGCATGATGGCACGTGGCAGGTCCCGCTTGGGGTTCCTGGCTTCCTCGCCGGCGGTGGAGGCGGCGTCGAATCCGATGTAGGAGAAGAAGACGCTTGATGCTGCGGCAGAGACACCGGCTGCACCCATCGGCATGAGGGGCTCGAAGTTTCCGGCATTGAAAGCGGTGAAAGCGACGGCGCAGAAGAAGATCAGGATGCCTACTTTGATGATGACGATCGCCGTGTTGATCCAGGCACTTTCACGGGCGCCCCGGACCAGCAGGATCATGGCAAGAACCACGATCACCATGGCGGGAACATTCACCACCCCGCCATCGCCCGGCGGCTGGCTCATGGCATCAGGCAGGACCTGCCCAAACGCCGCCAGTGTCTCATTGACGTACTGTCCCGCACCTACCGCAACAGCGGCCACGGACACCGCGTATTCCAGTACCAGGCACCAACCGCAGATCCACGCCATGCCCTCACCCATCGTGGCGTAGGAGTAGGAGTAGCTGGAGCCTGCCACCGGGACGAGCCCTGCCATTTCGGCGTAGGACACTGCGGAGAAGAGCGCAGCCAAACCAGCGATCACGAAGGAGATCCAGATGGCCGGGCCGGCCAGCGGCACGGACTCGCCAAGGATCACCAGGATGCCGGTGCCCAGTGTTGCACCGACGCTGATCATGGTCAGCTGCAGGACCCCGAAGCTGCGCACCAGCGGCGTGCCGCTTTCGCCGGTTCCGGCCTCGTTGACCATCTGCCCGATCGGCTTGCGGCGCAGGAGTTGGCCACCGAGGCTGGGCCTGGCCATGCTCGCCGCCGTTGAGTTTTGAGTGTTCACAGGCACAGTCACCCTTGACGTCCCTTCAAAGTAGTTTCGATTTCCCCTCCACAAGACTGGCATGTAAGCCACCTCACACAATGGTGCAAAATGACCTATAGTGTTCAACCATGAGACGTATTGCACAGTACCAAGAGGGCGGTCCACTGGCCCTCTCCGGTCAGGTCAGAGTGGACCTGTCCGCCATTTCAGACAACATCAAGGCCCTTAAGGACCGCACCAAGGCACCCTTCTTCATGGCCGTAGTGAAGGGCAACGCCTACGGGCATGGGCTCGTGGAAGTAGCCCGTACGGCCGTTGATTCCGGCGCCGACTGGCTGGGAACCGCGCAGCTCACCGAAGCCATCGCACTGCGCAAAGCCGGCATCACAGCACCGATCCTTTCGTGGTTGTATCTGGCATCCCAGACGAGCGACACCATCCTGGAAGCACTCGAAAACAACATCGACGTCTCCCTCGGAAGCGTCCACCAACTCCAGGTGCTGGCAGGCATCGCCGAACGCCTTGGCCGTCCCGCCGTCGTACATCTTGAACTGGACAGCGGGCTGAGCCGCGGTGGTGCGCGAAAGGAGGATTGGGCCGAACTTGTAGCCCATGCCCGGCAAGCGGAAGTGGACGGCACCGTTCTTGTCCGCGGCATTTGGACCCACTTGGCGTGGGCCGATGTGCCCGCCCATCCTGGGAATGCCAGCGCTGTTGCTGAGTTCGAAGACGCCGTACGTGAGGCACGCGCTGCCGGACTGAAACCTGAACTGAGGCACGTTTCCAGCTCAGCCAACATCCTGGACCGGCCGGAATTCCACTTCGACATGGTCCGTGCGGGACTGGCAATTTACGGCCTCGCCCCCGCAGACCACCTCAATCCGACCGACTTCGGATTACGGCCGGCCCTCAGCGTCACGGCCCCGCTGGTGATGGTCAAGAAGGTCCCCGCAGGCACTGGCGTCAGCTACGAGCACCAGGCCATCACCTATGAACCCCGCTACCTTGGGCTCATTCCCCTCGGCTACGCGGACGGCATCCCGAAAGGCATCAGTGGCCGCTCGGTGGTGAACATCGGGGGACGCAGCGTCCCGGTCATCGGCAAGGTCTGCATGGATCAATTCATGGTGGACCTCGGACCCGACGCGACCGGGATCGGCGTAGGCGATACTGCGGTGTTGTTCGGTGACCCGGCCACCGGAGCGGCGAGCGCCGACGATTGGGGCGCCGCGATCGGCAGCCACGGGGATGAGATCATCAACAGGATCGCGCCTCGACTGCCGCGCGTATACGCCTCCTTTACCCAAGAAGATGCAGCCTACGAGTGCCCCGACTACCAGGAGCCGGCAGCCGCCGGGCAGGACCATGTTGCCTGAGCCCGCCACCGCCCGCCTGAGTTTCGTCACGCTGGAACAGTTCCTGGAGCAGCTGCCGCCCGAGTTGAAAATGCTTCACGACGGCGGCAGCGGCGCCTCGCTGCTGCGGTGGGTGGAACCGAGCGAGCTCGAAGACCCCACCCCTTACCTTCCAGAGGGCGAGTTCCTGCTGACCGCCGGCCTGCCTTTCCTTGGGGACGGCGGCTCGGCGGCCAGCGTGGACGCGTATGTTCGGCGACTGGTGGGGGCGAAGGTGGCCGCCCTCGGATTCGGCATCAGGCCCTATTTCGACGCCGTCCCGGACGTCCTCCTCGACGCCTGCCGCAGGCATAACCTCACCCTGTTTGAGGTCCCTGAGTCCGTGCCCTTCGCCGCGATCGGCCTGGAGTTCTCCCAGCTCCTGGAATCGGACAACGCCCGCGTATTCCGGCAATTGGCGGAAACCAACCGCCAACTCATGCGGGCAGTCCTCTCCCCCAGACCAGAGCATGAATTACTGGCAGCCCTCGTCCAGCGCGTTCCCGTGTGGGCCGTGCTGGTCGGGGCGGACGGACGCGTGCGGGCGCGCGGGCACAATGCCGGCGGCAGCACCGGCGTCGAGCATTCATTGTTGGCGCCGCTGCTGGAACGGTTGCTGACCGGCAGCGGACCGCGCGTGGAGATGGATGGTTTCGAGCAGCCTGGGTCTGCCCTGGTGTTCGGTCATCCTCTGCGCAGTACAAAGGACGCGAACCTTGGGGCGCTGATTCTTGGCTCGGACGCTCCCCTGACGCCTGCGCAGAACAATGTGGTGCAGTCGGCGGTGGGTTTGCTGGAGTTGCTGGTCCGTCAACGAACCAGCGGATCACTTGCTCCGAGCCAGCTTGCCACCGCACTGCTCCTCCATCCGGACACCTTGTCCACAGGCGCAACCAAGCACGTCAACGGACTCAAAGACCTGCTGGCGCAGAGCCTTTCCTCGACGCGTTCGGGCCAGATGCGGGTAGTGCAGGGCATCAAGGCCGAATCCCCCGACTGGCCCGCCGGCGACGGCCCGGTCCGTGAGCTGCTGCAGTGGCGCAGGCTGTTCGATACCAAGCTCGTGGAAATAACCGACTACGGCTTCGCGGCCATCACCCGTTTGAAGGTGGATGACGCGCTGCTTGCCGACGTCGAAAAGCTTGGCTGGAGGCTGGCGATCGGCGAGCCCACCGAACTCACCGGGCTTGCGACGGCGTATCAGCGGGTAAGTTCGCTGCGCGGGCGGGTGTTGTCCAGCGGGAAGAGTGTCCGTGTGGACGAAGTGCAGTGGTCTGTAACCGGTCTTCTGGGACGCGAGGCAGGGACCATGCTGGCCGAGCGCCTCCTTGCCCCCGTGTTGTCCCTGGAACCTGACCGCCGTGATTCCCTCCTGTCGGTGCTGCGCGGCTGGCTCAGCGAAAACGGAAGCTGGGACGGTTCGGCCAAAATGCTGGGCCTGCACCGCAACAGCGTCCGCCGGCAAATAGGCGTCCTCGGTGAGCTGCTGGACAAGGACCTCAACCAGGCACAGGTCCGGGCAGAACTATGGATCGCGCTGCAGTACGCGGACGAGCTTGTTGCCGGGTTGACGGGGTCCGAGGGAGGCGCGGTTTATGCGCCCGCCTCCCATTCCCGGTAGAGCTCAGGGCGTCGTTCGCGCAGATACGGGACTTCGTCGCGTGCGGCCTTCACCGTCTCCGTGCCCACTTCCGCGAACAGGAGCGCTGCCGCCTCCCCCGCCGCCGCGAGCAACGAGCCATCGGGGCCGGCAACGACGCTGCCGCCGAGGAAGTTGTAGATGTCCTCGCGCCCGCTGTGGTTGGCGTACGCAACGTTGAGCTGGCTCTCCACCGCGCGGGCACGGATGAGCACCTGCGGCACGTTATCGAACCCCATTGACAACGCCGTGGGGACCAGCAGGAGTTCAGCCCCGCGGGTTGCAGCCGCCCGGACTGCCTCCGGGAACTCGACGTCGTAGCAAATCAGGATCGACGTTCGGATCCCGTTGAAATCCACGACGGCGGGAGGTGCTTGGGCGCCGACGAACGCCTTGCGCTCCTCCGCGCCAAAGAGGTGGACCTTGGCGTAATGGAGGAGTTCCTCGCCACTGCCGTCCACGAGGGTAGCGGTGATGTGCCAGGCGTTGTCCTCGGGAGATGGCGCCGGAAGGCTGTACACAAGTCCGATATTGTGCCGGCGGGCGATGCCAGCGAGGCGTTCGCGGATGCCGGGAAGTGTTGCCGGGTCCAACTCGGCGTGAAGCCGCAGCGGTGCGTAGCCCACGGGGAAGAGCTCCGGCGTCAGGAGCAACCCGGCCCCCGCCTGTGCTGCGCGCCGGGCGGCGTCGTCGATCGTGCGCAGGTTCGCCTCGACGTCCAGGACTGAAGCGTTGGCCTGCAGGACGGATAGCAGCATCATTACCACCTTGGTTGCACCGGGTACCGGACCGGTGAGGGCCGGAAGTCTTCTTTGTTTCCAGAGTAGGCCTGTGGTCTTACACGTGGAGCGGGGCATTTAGACCCGGAGGCGGGCGAAGCGGGACGCATTGCACGCAGATCAGGCCACACAACCAGAGGGATGTGGGACTTCTTGCGTTGGAGTATGTCGGGGAAGCTTGACTGCTTGTGTTCACTTCTTGACTACAAGGTGGCTTTTGGGGCAATCTTCTTGTCATGCCCGCTACGCAGCGCTCAACGAAGAGCCAACCACGAAAACCCGGCTCGCAGTCCGCGCTCCGGCACTTGAACCAGCAACGGATTATCGAGTGCTTGTTGAGCGGGCCGTCTACGCAGGCCGAGCTTTCAAGGCAGACCGGGCTCTCCACTGCCACCGTGTCCAACATTGTGAAAATCATGCAGGACGCAGGCCTCGTTTCCACCGAGCCAACCACTAGCTCCGGACGCCGCGCGACCAACGTGAGGTTGAACAGCAACGGTGCGGTCGCCGTCGGAATCGACTTCGGCCGACGCCACCTGCGGGTGGTTCTGGCCTCCCTCGGATATCACGTCATCGCAGAGGATTTCATCGAACTTCCACTGGGCCACCATGCGGAGGAAGGTATCGCCGCCGCAGTCCGGTTACTGGGGAGATTGCTCGCCGAAAACGGCATCGATCCAAGCGCTGTGGTGGGAGCCGGCGCGGGTATCCCTGGTCCGATCGACCGTAGATCGGGCACGGTGGCGCAAGGTGCCATCCTGCCCGAATGGGTGGGGATCGATATCCTGCATAGGCTTGAGGAAGCCCTGAATTGTCCCGTATTTGTTGATAATGACGCCAATCTTGGCGCCCTCTCGGAGGTGACGTGGGGACCTCATAGCGGCGTCTCCAACCTGATGTTCCTCAAGATCGGATCCGGTATTGGTTCGGGCCTGATTCTGAACGGCGTGCCCTACTACGGGAACGTGGGCATCACGGGAGAAATCGGCCATGCGACCATCCACGAGCACGGGCTGATGTGCCGGTGCGGCAACCGCGGCTGCCTCGAAACCATCGCCTCCACCACCACCATGATCGAGCTGCTGGGCAGGGGCAAAGAGACATCGCTGACGCCCCAGGACATTGTCCGGAATTGCCTCGCAGGTGACTCCGCAACCCAACGCGTGGTGGATGATGCCGGCCTTGCCGTGGGGCGCGCCTTGGGCAACGTGGCCAACCTGATCAACCCTGAAGTGATCGTCGTCGGCGGGCCCCTGGCGGGCCTTGGCGACCTCCTTCTCAACCCCATCCGCAGGGGCCTTGTTCGTCACGCTGTACCCGTGGTGGGCGAAACAACGCACCTCGCAATGTCGTCCTTGGGAGCACGTGCCGAAGCGCTTGGCGCGGCTGCCTTGGTGTTCCAACAAGCTGGAATTACGGGTAGGTAACGAAATCGTTAGCTGGTTCTTGTGTTCAAGTCTTGACGACAAGATAGGTGATCCAGTTTACTTTTTCATCAGACAGCTCCGCCATTCGGGGAGCGACAACGAAGTCATGCATTGGAGGCGTAAGGGCTGATGACAACCCCTGACACGCAAGACGAACCCATCCTCTTGGAGATGCGCTCGATCACGAAGGAATTCCCCGGCGTGAAGGCTTTGTCGAATGTGAGCCTGCGCGTAAAGGCCGGCGAAATCCACGCAATCTGTGGCGAAAACGGCGCCGGAAAATCCACGCTGATGAAGGTTCTTTCCGGGGTCTACCCCTACGGCAGCTACACGGGAGACATCGTGTACATGGCCGAAACGCAGCAATTCAAGGACATCCGCGCAAGCGAAGCCGCGGGCATCGTCATCATCCACCAGGAACTGGCGTTGATCCCGGAGCTTTCGATTACCGAGAACATCTTCCTGGGCAACGAGCCCAGCAAGTGGGGAATCATCGACTGGGCAGAAGCCCGGAAACGTTCCATTGAACTGCTGGCCAGGGTTGGCCTCCGTGAGGATCCGGACACCCCCATCAAGGAACTTGGCGTCGGCAAGCAGCAGCTGGTGGAAATCGCCAAGGCGCTGAACAAGTCCGTCCGCCTGCTGATCCTGGACGAGCCCACAGCGGCCCTGAACGAATCGGACTCCCAGCACCTGCTGGACCTGATCCTGGGCCTGAAGGGCAAGGGCATCACCTCGATCATCATTTCCCACAAGCTCAACGAGATCGAACAGATTGCCGATGAGATCACCATCATCCGTGATGGCAAGTCGATCGAGACACTGAACGTCAAGCGGGATGGCGTTGACGAGGACCGCATCATCAAAGGCATGGTGGGCCGGACGCTTGAGTCCCGGTTCCCGGACCATGAGCCCAAGATCGGTGAGATCTTCTTCGAGGTCAAGGACTGGACCGTCGGCCACCCGCAGATCCAGGACCGCCTGATCTGCAAGGGCTCCAACTTCTACGTACGCCGCGGCGAGATCGTGGGCTTCGCAGGACTCATGGGGGCCGGCCGCACCGAACTTGCCCGTTCCCTGTTCGGGCACTCCTATGGCCGCTACATCAAGGGACAGGTTTACAAGGACGGCAAGCCGGTCAACCTCCGCAGCGTCCGGGCGGCCATCGACGCCGGCTTGGGCTACGTCACGGAAGACCGGAAGTCCCTGGGCCTGAACCTGCTGGATGACATCAAGACCACCACGGTAGCCGCGAACCTCCGGGCGATCAGCAAGTACACAGTGGTGGACGACCGCAAGGAGTTCTCGGTGGCAGAGGAGTACCGAAAATCCCTGCGCACCAAGACCCCGTCCGTGGAGGAAGGCGTCGCCAAGCTCTCCGGCGGAAACCAGCAGAAAGTGGTGCTGGCCAAATGGATGTTCACCGATCCGGATCTCCTGATTCTTGACGAACCCACGCGGGGAATCGACGTCGGCGCCAAGTATGAGATTTACGGCATCATCCAGCGGCTGGCGAACCAAGGCAAGGGAGTGATTGTCATTTCCTCGGAGCTTCCTGAGCTCCTGGGCCTGTCCGATCGCATTTACACCATTTTTGAAGGCGCCATCACCGGTGTCCTGGACAAGAACGAAGCTAGCCAGGAAAGCCTGATGAAACTCATGACCTCCGCCCGCAAGACGGCCTGACCGTTGGCCCAGACTCACCCCTTCCTGACACAAGGACCAAAACAATGAACGCGCTCAAGAAGCTATTTGGTGGCAATACCCGCCAGTTCGGCATGATCTTCGCCCTGGTGGCACTTATCGTCTTCTTCCAGATCTTCACCGAGGGCCGGACGCTGACCCCGGGCAATGTGATCAACCTGTTCAACGGCAACTCCTACATTCTGATCCTGGCCATCGGCATGGTCCTGGTGATTATCGCCGGCCATATTGACCTGTCCGTGGGTTCCGTGGCCGCATTTGTGGGTGTTTCCGTAGCCCTCGCGATCCGGGACTGGGGCATCCCCTGGTACATGGGTGTGCTGTTCGGACTGGTGCTCGGTGCAATCATCGGTGCCTGGCAAGGATTTTGGACAGCATATGTGGGCATCCCCGCCTTCATCGTGACGCTGGCAGGCATGCTCCTGTTCCGTGGTTTCAACCAGTTCGTAGGCAAATCCAACACCATCCCTGTTCCCAGCGACTTCCAGTACCTGGGCTCGGGCTACCTGCCGGAAATTGGGCCAAACACGGGCTTCAACAACCTCACCTTGTTGTTGGGCATCGTGGCCGCGGCGTTTGTTGTCATCATGTCCCTGCGGGCCCGCGCTACCAACAAAGCCCTCGGCGCCGACGTTCCCGAGCTCTGGGTTGAGGTCACCAAGCTGGTGCTGATCTGCGGTGCCATCCTCTACGCCACGTACCTCTTCGCCACCGGCCGCCCCGGAACCTCCTTCCCAATCCCCGGTTTGATCCTGGCCGTGCTGGTCCTGATCTACGGTTTCATCGCTGACAAGACCGTCCTTGGCCGCCACGTCTACGCTGTTGGTGGTAACCGGCACGCAGCAGAACTGTCCGGTGTGCAGTCCAAGAAGGTCAACTTCATGGTCATGCTCAACATGTCCGTCCTTGCAGGCCTCGCCGGCATGATCTTCGTTGGCCGATCCACCGCATCCGGCCCCTTTGACGGCGTCGGTTGGGAACTGGACGCAATCGCAGCCGTGTTCATCGGTGGCGCCGCAGTTACCGGCGGCGTTGGCACCGTGATCGGCTCGATCGTCGGTGGCCTGGTGATGGCCGTGCTGAACAACGGCCTCCAGCTCCTGGGCGTAGGCGCCGACCTCACCCAGATCATCAAGGGCCTGGTGCTCCTGGCCGCCGTAGCCTTCGACGTCTACAACAAGATCCAAGGCAAGCGGTCCATCACCGGCCTGTTGATGAAGAACTTCCAGCGCAACAACGACATCAAGCCGGACGAGACCACGTCCACCAAAGAGGTCATCTCCAAGGAAGCCTGACCGGTTTCCGCCTGACTCGCTCCACCCCACCCACACAGAAAGTGAACCAAGATATGCGAATGTTTGGTAAAGCAGGAAAGGCAGCAGCAGTCGCTGCCATCGCGGCACTGGCGCTGACAGCCTGCGGCCGCTCTGACAGCGGCTCAAGCAGCAGCACTGCTGGCGGGGAAGCGTTCCCCAAGGACTCGATGATCGGCGTCGCCCTTCCGCAGAAGACCAGTGAAAACTGGGTCCTCGCGGAGAAGCTGTTCAACGACGGCCTCAGCGGCGCCGGGTTCAAGCCCGACGTCCAGTTCGCCAACGGCGGCGTGTCCGAGCAGCAGAACCAGATCAGCGCCATGGTCACCAAGGGTGCAAAGGTCATCATCGTTGGCGCAATCGACGGCGCCCAGCTGGGTACGCAGCTCAAGCAGGCCAAGGACTCCGGCGCCACGGTCATTGCTTATGACCGTTTGCTCCTGAACACGGAGAACGTGGACTACTACGTGGCGTATGACAACTTCAAGGTCGGTGTGCTGCAGGGCCAGGCCCTGCTGGATGGACTGAAGGCCAAGAAAGCTTCCGGCCCGTACAACATCGAGCTCTTCGCTGGTTCCCCGGATGATGCCAACGCCAAGGTCTTCTTCGACGGAGCCATGAGCGTCCTGAAGCCGAAGATCGACGACGGAACCCTGAAGGTACTCTCCGGCCAGACCACTTTCGAGCAGGCTGTTACCCAGGGTTGGAAGGGCGAAAACGCGCAGAAGCGTGCGGACACCCTCTTGGCAGGCAGCTACACCTCGGCCCCGCTGGACGGCGTACTGTCCCCGAACGACCTCTTGGCACGCTACATCCTGAACTCGGTCAAGGCCGCAGGAAAGCCGACGCCGGTCATCACCGGCCAGGACTCCGAGGTTGAGTCGGTCAAGTCGATCATGGCTGGCGAGCAGTACTCCACCATCAACAAGGACACCCGCAAGCTGGTTGAGCACGCCATCACCATGGTGAAGGACCTGCAGGCCGGCAAGCAGCTGGAAATCAATGACAAGGATTCTTACAAGAACGGTGTCAAGACTGTTCCGGCTTACCTGCTCCCGCCGCAGATCGTGACGGCAGCGAACGTCAAGACGGCTTACGTCGACGATCCGGTTCTCGGCCCGATCACCAAGTAGCACCGATCACCAAGTAACAGCTAGCTCCAAGTAACAGCAGAGCCCCGGTCCGCCAGCAGGCGGGCCGGGGCTTTCGCTTTGCCTGAACTGTAGGGGCTACTTCCCCTCTTGGACCTTGATCACCCCGGGTCCCGAAAAGTTCAGCACTGCCTTGCGGACTGCGTCCGGCGATTTCAGCGTCCGGTACTCGTAGTTATCCGAAGGTGACCAGCCGACGTCGGACGTAAAGTCACGCTGGGCCCATTCGGGTACGTCGGTGCCTGACTCAGCCGCGGCGGCTACCGCTTCCGCCTTGCGTTCGTCAAAGGAGTCTTGGGCGATGGCTTCCAGGTTGACGGGCTCACCGTTGAACCAGGAACCGGTATCACTGAACATATTGCCGTTGTAGCTGGTGACGGTTATGGATTCATCGGCCTCCGGCCCGGAGTAGTCAAAGGCGTTGTACTCGGAGAAGATCCGGGAATCGTAGCCCGCGCCGATGAAGTAGCTGGTGCCGCCCTGCTCCTGACTAATCATGGGATAGTCCGGGTCCTTGCTACTGCCGACGAAGTAGTTGTTCAGAACGTGCACCTGGCCGAAGCGGACGCGGGGACCACGCTGTTGGGTGTTCTCGAAGAGGTTCGAAATGAAGCTTACGCGCAGCTTTCCGCCGTCCTTGTCCACATGCTCGTCACCGGATCCCAGAAGGCTCGTCTTGTCGTGGTCCTTGAGTTGGCTGTTGGAGATCGTGACGAAGTCTGTTCCGTCCTTCAAATCCAGCAGGCCGTCGTGGCGGATGACGGGCTCGTTCTTGAAGTCCTTGGGCGCCTCGCTGTCAGGATAGCGGCCGTCTGTCACCAGGACATGGTCAATCCAGATGTGGTCCGAGGTTACGGCGGACAAGCAGTCGAAGCGGGCGTTCCAGGCGCCGTCGCCGTCGTCGGGAGACCACGTGGTGAACCAGTCCACGGGGGATTCAATGCTCAAGTTCCGAATCACCACGTTGCTGGCAACGTTCATGATCACGTTGGCTCCCACCAGCCCGGAGTCGTCGTCCAGTCCCAGCAGCGTGGTGTTGCTCGGAAGGTTCACCTCGATCTGCCGCTTCATGGCGTTGCTGCCCTGTTGACGCAATTGCCTCATTTGCTTGCAGTACGGGAACGCTTGGTCGCTCCAGGTCTTGCCATTGTCCAGAAAACAGCTCATGTACTTCTGGATGTTGTAGCCGGGAGCGTAGTCCTGCTCGCCAAGGATCTTTCCGTCAGGGGCTTCGTTACCGTTGATGGTCCCCCGGATGTAGATGATTTTGGGTGCCTTGGGGTCGCCGTTATTCAGCGTGGCTGCCTTGAGTTCTGCCAAGGTGCTCACCACGTGAACGTTCTCCGACGGGGCGTCGGACCCACCGTTGGTCCCCGGGCCGGCCGGGGTGCTGCCAACGGAGGCCCAACCTGTGGGAGCTGAATCGTGTATTGAGACTGTGGGCGAACCGTGCAGATCAACCGGTTCGGCGCTGCTCGGGGGCGCGCTTGCCAGCGTTGCCGCCAGCGCGATGCCTGCTACTGCTGCCACCGTGGCTGGAAGTCGCCGTAACGGGCGGTTCGGGAATCGGGAGTGAAGGTTGTTCGGGGATGTTGTGGACGTCATTGGCCTGTTTTCCGGCACGCCAAAGAGCACATGCCTGGTAGCGGGAATGGGCGATTCGACTAACTGCTTTTCCTTGCCCTCACTGCGAGAAAGCGCTTTCTCAAGGGGCTGTCCTATTATGCCTGTGCAGCTCGTCACGCTGTCAAGAGGTCGTTCGGAATCCGGACCTGCCTGACCTCCGCACATTTCACAGCCCACACATAGCTTCGGCAGGCTTCCCGCACAGCAGCGCTCAGCAGTGTTGGACCTGCAGCCCGCGAGCCAGCGGTCTGCGGAACCCAGCAGGTCCAAAGGAGAAACGTGAGCGTCCTTGCCCGAAGCGTAGGCAATGCCTTCCGCAACAAAATCAGAACGGCCGCGGTAGTCGCTGTGCTGGCCGTAGCGATCGGCCTGGCGTTGGCCATGCTTGTCGCCAACCAGGCCGTGGGTGCCAAGGTCCAGGAGCTCAATGCTTCCGTGGGCACCACCCTGACAGTGAATCCGGCTGGTGGGCAGGGCTTCGAAGGTGGCGGCGAACCGCTCACCGCTGCTCAAGCGCAGACGGCAGCCTCGGTCACCAACGTGACGTCCGTGGTGGGTACCAAGGCGCTGCGTCTGCAAACGGCGACGGCAGAAACAGGCACCACCGAGCAAGCCGTTCAGGGCGGTTTCGGTCCCGGCGGGCAGCAGGCCAGCGTCACCACCAACCTCACGGCAGCCATCGATGCAGGCACCCTCGGCAACCGCAACGGCTCCACCACCAACACCGGAGGTGCGGGCACCGCCCAACGGGTTCGCACCCTTCCTATTACGGCCACGGGCATCGGCGCCGAGGTCGACAGCACCGGCAAGGCCTTGGACATCACCAGCGGCACGGGCTTGGGCGACTACGCCACGGCCCAGGCAAAAGCGCTGGTAGGAACGACGCTGGCCGAGAAGAACAGCCTTACGGTCGGCTCGACGTTCACCATCCAGGACAAGACCTTCACGGTGGCGGGCATCTTCGACGCCGGAACCGCCTTCGGCAACAACGCCGTGTACGTGACATTGCCCGAGGCCCAGACGCTGGCGGGTACCCCTGACGAGCTCTCCACGATGATCGTCACGGTCAACAGCATGGAAAACGTCGACAGCACCAAGACGGCCGTCCAGGCCGCGTTGGGAACCGGCAAAGCAGACGTCACCCAAGGCCAACGCAACCTCGAAACCGCGGTCAGTTCGCTGGACAGCGTCAAGAACATCTCCCTGGTCGCGTTCATTGCTGCACTCGCTACCGCCGGACTCATCATCCTGCTGATCATGGTGATGCTGGTCCGGGAACGCCGCCGCGAAATTGGCGTGCTGAAGGCCATCGGTGCCCGGAACCGCACTATCGGCCTCCAGTTCGTCCTGGAATCGCTGGTACTTGTGGCTTTGGGCAGCGTGGTGGGTGCCGCCATTGCATCGCTCGCCAGCGGCAGTATCGCGTCCGCGCTGATCAGTTCCAACACAAGCACGACGGCGGCCCCAGCCACCCAGCGCGCGGGCGGCTTCGGCGGTGGAGGGTTCGCCGGTGGAGGTTTCGCCGGCGGCCAGGGCGGTCCGTTCGGCGGGGCCTCCCAATTGCTCACTTCCGTCACTGCGAGCGCCTCCCCCGGCGTCATCGCTGCAGGCATCGCCGCGGTCTTCGCGGTGGCCATCATCGGCGCATTGGTCCCGGCCTTGCTGACCGCCCGCATCCGTCCCATCGAAGTACTCCGAGGAGAATAGCCGTGATTGAAGTCAAGGACCTGGTCCGTCAGTTCAAGTCCGGTGACAGGACCATCAAGCCTGTCAATGGTGTGAGTTTCCAGCTGGAGAAGGGATCTCTTGCTTCCATCGTCGGCAAGAGCGGCAGCGGCAAAAGCACGCTGTTGTCGCTCCTGGGTGCGCTGGACAAACCAACCAGCGGAGACGTCGTCGTGGATGGCGTCAGCCTGGCGGGACTGCCGGACAGGAAGCTGACCGAGTACCGCCGTCGTGATATCGGCTTCGTGTTCCAACAATTCAACCTGATCCCGAACCTCAGCGCCGTGGACAACGTCATGCTGCCCATGGAGTTCGCCGGGGTCCGGAAGGCTGCGCGGCTGAAGCGCGCCAAGGAATTGCTGGAGCAGGTGCAGTTGGATCCGGAAAAGCAGTCGCGCCGGATCAACCGCCTTTCCGGTGGCGAGCAGCAACGCGTCGCGATCGCCCGGGCACTGGCCAACGAGCCCAAGCTGATCCTTGCCGATGAGCCCACGGGAAACCTGGATGAGCAGACCGGCGAGCACATCATTGAGCTGCTGAGCTCACTGAGCCGGGACCATAACACCACCATTCTGGTTGTCACCCACGACCGGAGCCTGGCCCAAAAAACGGAACGCTGTTTCCGGCTTCAGCAGGGCCGGCTCACGGAGGAGGTCAAAAGCGGATTGCATCGATGACCTTGACGCGCACCGCCACGAGCGCCGGGATGGCTCCGGCGAGTGCGCCCACAAGGACAGCCGCGCCAAGGCCCAGGAGCGCTGCGTCTACGGGGAAGGACGGATATTCGGTCAGGCCGGGCGCTACCTTTGACTCGATCCAAGGGTTCTTCACCACTGCGACAGCCAGCATGACGCCTGCTATTCCGGCAACCGCCGTGGCTACGACGGATTCCATCATGACGCCGAAGAAGATCCGGCCGGACGTCGCACCGAAACTGCGTCGGATGCCGATTTCCCTTACCCTGTAGCGCACGGTGACCATGGAAATGTTGAGCATTCCCACTGCCCCGAGCAGGAGCACCAGTCCGGCTACGCCGCCCACAATCCACTGTGCCGGTCCCAGCGGATCACCGTAGGCGGCGAAGTCGACGCGTTGGGCTTGAACGTAGTATCCCGGGAACTGTCCCTGCAGGTCCGCCGAGATGGCGGCGGTCAGTGCGGCGGCCTGTTCCTCCCCCACCCAGATCTTGAACTCGGACATATCAGCTTGCATACCGGTCATTGCCGCAGCGTTGGTGAGGATGAACGCGGATGGAGGAGAGTCGGGCCAGGTATCGGGAACGACGCCGATAATCACCGCCGTTGCCGGCTGGTCACCTGGGATGGTGACGGTGGGGTTGGTGGCCAGGTTGGGCCTGCCCGCTTGGTTGTAAAAGCCTTCGGAGACCACGACGGCGGGTGCGAGCCTTTGGTCGTCGTCGGCGGCGAACCACGTCCCTTGCGTGAGGGGCACGCGGTGTATGGTGCCATACCCGATGTCCACGATGGTCATGTTCACGGTGGTCACGCCGCGGGGAAACTGGAAGCCCGCCTGGGTGCGGCCCACATGTGCAGACGTGGTGATGCCGTAACGCTGCTGGATTCCTTCGTAGGCTTTCTCCAGTTTTTCGGCATCGGGAGCGGTCGGGCCGTTGACGCCCAGCGTCAACGTTGCCACGCGGCCTCCATCGCGTTCGGACTGCACTTTGATCCCTTCGCGTACCAGGCTGCCGAGGCCCACCACGGATGTCAGCGCAGCAACAGACAAGGCGACCCCAAGGAGGGCCAAGAGTATCCGCACCTTGTTGATCCGGAGTTCCTGCCAGGCTTCCACCAGCGTGGACATGAAGCCGGTCATGCGCTGACTCCTGCTGTTTCGGCAAGTGCCAGCGGGGTCAGTACGCCCGAGTCCAATCGATAGCAGGCACGGGCCAGTGCCGCCACATTGGTATCGTGCGTGATGATCACCAGTGCGGCCGCTGTTTCCGTGGCCACGGTGTCCAGCAAGGCCATGACAGCCTGACCGGTTTCCACGTCCAATGCGCCTGTTGGTTCATCGGCAAGGATGAGCCGTGGCCTGCGGACCAAGGCGCGTGCGATGGCAACGCGTTGCTGTTCACCGCCGGACAGCATGTTTGGCATGGTGTTGGCTCGGGCGGCCAATCCAACGCGGTCCAACATGTCCATGGCCAGTTCGCGGCGGCGCCAAAACTCCCTGCCCTTGGCGTAAAACAAGGGAGTGATGACGTTGTCCAAAGCATTGCGTCCCGGCAACAGATTGAACTGCTGGAACACGAAGCCAACTGTGGAACCACGCAGGCTGGCGCGGGCGTTGCTGCTCAACCGGTCCGCAGGGCTGCCGAGGAATTCCAGTTCACCGGACGTGGGGACATCCAGTAGCCCCAAGAGGTTGAGCAGTGTCGACTTTCCGCATCCTGACCGGCCGACAATGGCCGTGTGGTCACCGCTCTGGACCTCAAGATCGACGCCTCGGAGGATATGCAGTTGCTGCTCGTCCGGCAGCGTCACGGAACGGGTCACTGAGCGGAGGCTGACGAGGGTTTCGTTGGTGCTCATCGCGTCCATGCTTAACCCGCCGGAATGTAGGTGCCCTGCCCAGGGCCCATCATGGGGTCCGGGGCAGCCGGAGCGCCTGGCACGAACTCGAGGACCTGCTCGCCCTCGGTCAAGCCGGACGTCACTTCAACTACGTTGCCATCATTCAAACCAAGCTGTACGGTGCGCTCCTCCGGAGCAGCCCCGCTCCCTCCTGCGCCCGCAATCCAGACGATGCCGTCCTTCACGCTGCCCTTCACCGAGGTCAGCGGAACCGTCACCACATCGGCGGCGACGCCCGCACTGACGGTCATGGTCGCGCCAAGTCCGGCAAAGACTTCATGCCCAGCCGGGATGGCGCAGCTCAGCGTTCCCGTGGGCGTGCCACCGTCCTGCGACTGGCCGCCGCCCCCACCGGGGATTGCGACTGCCCCGCCGACACCCATGCCAGCACCTCCGCCTGTGGACGACAAACCACCCGAGGTGCCTCCGCCGTCGTCGGACGCGTTGTTCTTGAGCGTCACCTCGGTGCACTGGAACGGTGCCGGCCCGCCAACCAAAGCGATCTCTGCCGGGCCGGGCTTGCCGAGCAGGCGGTACTGCTGGGCGGCCGTGACCGAGCCGGCCACGGTGTACGTTCCGGGGTCGATCTTGCCGACACTTTCCCCGACGCTCACCTGCTGGTCGATCAGCGTGGTCAGGGACTGCAGGGTACCGCTGCTGGGTGCCAGGACGTCGAAGTAGTCATATACAGGCTTGGGCGCCGAGGACATTCCGTCCTTCGATGGCTGCGCGGATGTCACAGCGCGTTCTGCTTTGACCTGGAACAGGGCGTCGCCCCTGGCCACAGTGGCGCCTTGCTCCACGAAGACCTTGATGACCTTGCCAGCCGATGTGCTCCGTATGGCTTCAGCGGCGTCGCTCTGAACGGTGCCCTTGATTTCCACAGTATTAGTGACAGTTGCACGGGTGGCCGGGACCACCGGTATGTCCACTTGCGCCAAGGGCGCGGGCCCGGAATCAGATGGCTTAAGGCCGTCTACGAAAGCGATCTTGACCAAAGCCACCGCAATTATTGCGAAAACCACCAGCCAGGAAACCGGCAAAATGACGCGCCGAAAAATACCCATCCCTGCTCCATTTCGGTAACTCCCCACAGAACCTCTGCGAGGGATGATTCCCTCAGCCTAGGCGAGGAATATAGTTTGGCCTGACATTCGGGCGACTCGACAGAATGCTTACAGTGTCGGAAATGAGAGGATGACAGGCATGACTCTCCCTATCGCCAAGCCGTGGCTGTCCACCCAGACCAACCAGGATCCCCGTGCTGCAACCGGCCAGCGTTTGCGATGGGGAGTCGTGTCCACAGGCAACATCGCCAACAGTGTTTCCCTGGACCTTTCCCTGCTGGAGGACGCGGAACTCTACGCCGTGAGCTCAAGGACCCAGGCTGCCGCGGACGCTTTTGCGCACACACTTGGTTTCGCCAAGGCGTACGGGAACGACGCCGGTGTCCCCGGCTACGAGCGACTGTTCGAGGATCCCGCCGTCGACGTGGTTTACGTGGCCACACCCCACGCACAGCATTTCCAGATCGCCGCGGCGGCCATGCGTGCAGGCAAACATGTGCTCTGCGAGAAAGCACTCACCATCAACGCCCGCGAAGCCACCGAGCTGGTGAGGCTGGCCCGCGAGCACAAGGTGTTCTTCATGGAGGCAGTCTGGAGCCGCTTCCTGCCAAGCATGCAGCGCGCCTTTTCCATTGCGGCGTCAGGGGAAATCGGGCACACCCAGTGGGTCAGCGCGGACCTGGGCTTCCCTGCACCCTACGATCCATCCGCCCGCATCTGGGCACTCAACGACGGAGGCGGGGCACTGCTGGACATCACCGTCTACCCGTTGCTCTGGGCCTTGGGAACGCTGGGCTTCCCACAGTCAGTGACCGCGATCGGCACGCTGAACGAGGACGGCGTGGACACCCAGAATGCGCTGACGCTCGGTTACGCCAGCGGCGCCCAGGCGCAATTAACCTCTTCCCTGACGGCCCACGGTCCACGCACTGCCACGGTGGCGGGCGGGCTCGGGTATCTGCAGACGGTGGGCTCGGTGAACAACCCCCGGGAACTGCTGATCCGTGTTGGTTGGGATGAGCCGCGGCATGAACGATTCGATGTGGTGGGCGTCGGCTACACCTACGAACTCCGCGAAGTGACACGGTGCATTCAACAGGGCCTGCTGGAGAGCCCGGTCATGCCGCTGGAGGACTCCATCAACGTCATGCGCTTGTTCGACGGCGTGCGGTCTCAACTGGGTATCCGGTACCCGAACGACGCGCGGTGAGGTTACCGCGTTCGGCGTGTGCCGCCGTCGGGAGTTAACCCGGCTGTATTAACGTCGCTGGCCTTGACGCCACTGGCCTTAGCGACGTTGGCCGATCGGCTGCCTGGCCAGCTTGCGGTCCAGCGACCAGGCGCCGGGCCCGAGGAACACGAACGCCACTGAAATCGCGACGTAGACGATCAGGAGTTCGGCATTGACACCGGACTTGTCCGTAAGCAGCGGCTTGCCGGCTTCCGTGACGAACCAGATGCCGGCGAACATGATTGCCGCAAGGAAACCGGCCACCCTGGTCAGGGCCCCGAGGACCAGGAGCAGCCCCAGTCCAATCTCCCCTGCGATGACCAGCCAGGCAACGATCTCGGGCTTCTGCACGCCCATGGCAGCAACCGACGCAGCGAAGGCGGCGTGACCGGCAACGAACTTTTGGATGCCATGCACCATGATCAGTGCGCCGAACACCACGCGCAGGATCGTGACGCCGCGGGCAGAGGACTTGGGAGACGGGTGAAGGAATTTCACGGGTCCCAATCTTCCATGCCTTTGCGACGAGCGCCAACCCAAGTAAGTAGCAGCAGATGCCGTTTTGAGCGCTCAAAAGGGCATCTGCTGCGACCTGGTTGCACGGGTGGGGGCAGAATGGAACCTGATAGTGGGCCGAGGGTGGATGGAGCTGGCATGGTGGACGTCGTAGTTGTTGGCGGAGGAGCAATGGGATCGGCCGCCGCGTGGCAGTTGGCCCGGAGCGGTAAGTCCGTGGTCCTGCTGGAGCAGTTCGAGGCCGGTCACCACATCGGTGCCTCCCACGGCGCCACGCGCAACTTCAACACCGCCTACGCCGAGGCCGACTACCTGGACCTCCTCGCCGAGGCCAAGACCCTGTGGGACGAACTCGCTGCGGAAACAGGGGCGCCGCTGCTGGACCTGGTGGGGCTGGCGAACCACGGCAACGTCGAGCGGCTCCGGACCGTCCAAGCGGCCCATCAGGAACGCGGCATCGAAAGCTACTTCATCTCAGCCGATGAGGCCATGGACCGATGGCAAGGCATGAACTTCGCCACCGATGTGCTCTTCGTTCCCGGATCCGGACGGGTCCGTTCAGCCAATGCACTGGTGGCACTTCGAACGGCCGCCGAGTCCCATGGCGCCATCTTCAAATACTCGACGCCGGTCCGCGACATCCGCGTCGACGGTGCCGAAAGCGTGGTGGTCGTGACGGACGAGACCGAGTACACAGCCAACCGGGTGGTGGTCACCGCCGGCGCCTGGACGAACAAGGTCCTCGGCGACCACGCGAAGCTACCGCCACTGGTTGTTACCCAGGAGCAGCCTGCCCACTTCACCCCCGTGGACAACACGCTCGTGTGGCCAAGCTTCAACCACACCCCGGATTTTGACGATCCCGCGTACGAGTACTGGTACAGCCCTGTCTACGGCATGCTCACCCCCGGCGAGGGCGTCAAAGCGGGCTGGCATGGCGTCGGCCCCGTGATGGATCCGGACGAGCGCACGTTCCAGCCCATACCCGAGCAGCTCGACGCCTTGGTGCGTTACGCGCAAGAGTGGCTTCCCGGCGTCGACCCTTCAACGGCGGTTCCCATCAGCTGCACGTACACCACCACGCCCACGGAGGACTTTGTGCTGGACCGTTTTGGCCCACTGGTGGTGGGCGCCGGGTTCTCCGGGCACGGTTTCAAGTTCACGCCGGCTATCGGCCGGGTGCTGAAAGACATCGTCGACGGCGGTGTGGCGCCTCAGCGTTTCCTGGCCGACCGTTAGGAATATGTAGACAGATAATGCCCCCAAGACCGGGTCTCAGGGGCATTATCTGTAATGACTAGCTCAGGGTCGCGACGACCTTGTTGAACGTGGCCGACGGGCGCATGATCTCTGCGGCCTTGGCAGCGTCCGGACGGTAGTAACCGCCCAGATCGACGCCGGGACCCTGGACTGCGTTCAGCTCGCCGACGATGACTTCCTCGTTGGAGGTCAGGGCTTCAGCGATGGCTGCGAAGTCCTTGGCCAGCTCGGCGTCCTCAGTCTGCTTGGCCAGTTCCTGTGCCCAGTACATGGCCAGGTAGAAGTGGCTTCCACGGTTGTCCAGCTCGCCAACGCTGCGGCGCGGGGACTTGTTTTCCAGCAGGAAGGTACCCGTGGCGCGGTCCAGCGTGTCGGCAAGGACCTGGGCGCGGGCATTGCCCGTGGTGGTGGCAAGGTGCTCGAAGCTGACGGCCAGGGCAAGGAATTCACCCAGGCTGTCCCAGCGAAGATGGTTTTCCTTGACCAGCTGCTGGACGTGCTTGGGAGCGGAGCCACCGGCGCCGGTCTCGAACAGGCCGCCACCGTTGATCAGCGGAACGATGGAGAGCATCTTGGCGCTGGTGCCGAGCTCGAGGATCGGGAACAGGTCCGTGAGGTAATCGCGGAGGACGTTACCGGTGACGGAGATGGTGTCCTCGCCCTTGCGGATGCGCTCCAGGGTGAAGGCTGTTGCCTCCTCCGGGGACATGATCTCGATCTGCAGGCCCTCGGT
The DNA here is from genome assembly GCF_019977195.1 of Arthrobacter sp. StoSoilA2. NCBI lineage: Bacteria > Bacillati > Actinomycetota > Actinomycetes > Micrococcales > Micrococcaceae > Arthrobacter > Arthrobacter sp. StoSoilA2. Next base: position 1,332,660 of record NZ_AP024643.1, on the reverse strand, counting down.
GTCGTGGTCCTTCAGGTACTCGTTGACCTTGGCGATGAGGTTGGCATCGTGCGCACGGCCCTTGTCCAGCCAGAAAACGGCCGGGGTCTGGGAAGCGCGGGCGCGGGTAACGGCCAGCTTGACCCAGTCGCGGATCGGGACATCCTTGGTCTGGCATGCGCGCCAGATGTCGCCCGGGGATACCTGGTGCTCGGTGAGGACGTTACCCTTGCTGTCCACGAGCTGGACGGTTCCGGCTGCCTCGATTTCGAAGGTTTTGTCGTGGCTGCCGTATTCCTCGGCTGCCTGCGCCATGAGGCCCACGTTGGGCACGGTGCCCATGGTGGTTGGATCGAACGCGCCATTGGCACGGCAGTCGTCCAGGACTACCTGGTAGACGCCGGCGTAAGAGCTGTCCGGGATGACGGCGAGCGTGTCCGCTTCCTTGCCGTCCGGGCCCCACATGTGGCCGGAGGAACGAATCATGGCCGGCATGGAAGCGTCAACGATGATGTCGGACGGAACGTGCAGGCTGGTGATGCCCTTGTCCGAGTCCACCATTGCCAACGCAGGTCCGTCTTCGAGGCCCTTGGTGATGGCTGCCTTGACGCCTTCGCGGACGTCTTCCGGCAGGTCTTCCAGACCGCTGAGGATGGCTGCGAGACCGTTGTTCGGGCTGATGCCTGCGGCTGCGAGCTGCTTGCCGTAAGTATCGAAAAGCTCCGAGAAGTAAGCCTTGACCACGTGGCCGAAGATGATGGGGTCCGAGACCTTCATCATGGTGGCCTTCAGGTGTGCGGAGAAGAGGATGCCCTCTTCCTTGGCACGGGCAACCTGTGCCTTCAGGAACTCGTCCAGGGCGTCTGCGCGCAGAACGGTAGCGTCCACAACTTCACCGGCCAGGACGGGGAAGTCCTTCTTGAGGACCTTGGTGCTGCCGTCTTCGCGGACCAGCTGGATGCTGAGGGAATCGTCAGCCTTGAGCACAACGGATTTCTCGTTGGAGCGGAAATCATTCTGGCCCATGGTGGCAACGTTGGTCTTGGAATCGGCAGACCAAGCACCCATGGAGTGCGGGTTCTGACGGGCGTAGTTCTTCACCGACAGCGGTGCGCGGCGGTCAGAGTTGCCTTCACGCAGCACCGGGTTCACAGCGGAGCCCTTGATTTTGTCGTAGCGCGAGCGGATGTCCGTCTCGGTGTCCGAGGAGGGGTTGTCCGGGTAGTCCGGGAGGGCGTAGCCCTGGGCCTGGAGCTCGGCGATGGCAGCCTTGAGCTGCGGCACTGAGGCGCTGATGTTGGGCAGCTTGATGATGTTGGCTTCCGGCTGCTTTGCCAGTTCGCCAAGCTCAGCAAGGGCGTTGCCCGTGCGCTGCTCTTCAGTCAGGAAATCGCCGAAAACGGCGATGATGCGGCCGGCCAGCGAAATATCGCGGGTCTCGACCTCCACACCTGCGGTCGAGGCATACGCTTCCACAATCGGCAGGAATGAGTAGGTAGCCAGCATCGGCGCTTCGTCTGTGTGGGTATAGATAATCTTGGCCATTGGCGGGGTTCTCCCTGAAAGTCTGCAGATTTCAACATCTCTAAACTTACCCGAGTAGACCGGATTGGCGGCTCTTCGTGTCCGGGATCACGTGTTCGTTACCGCGCGGGAAAGCGATTTACCCCCCACGGTGGCCGTGCCGCCTGAGCTGCCGACCGGCGTCGTGCAGTGCTCCCCGCCGTGTGACAAGAAGTGAAAGCAAAATATCACAAACTATGAAATAACTCTTTACAAACTTGTCATACGTTGGGTAGCTTCGATTCCGTCAGTCGGCGGTCGCCATCACTGGCCGCCCCACTCCCTCGATAGGTTGGAAAAACGTGACAAAAACCAAGACCCTGGCCACAAGCCTGCTGAGTCTGTCCGCTGCCGCAATCCTTGCCCTGGTTGGAACCACCAGCGCGAATGCGGCCCCCGCCAAGGACATCGACTCCAGCGGCGTTGCGGTCAGCAGCCATGTAGCGTCAGACAACGGCGCCGCAGACTACTGGACCCCGGAACGCATGAAGAACGCCAAGTCCGGCGACATCCTCGCCAACAAGGCACTTGACCGCGGCCGGCTCCTCAACCTCGGAAAAGCCCCGGTCACCGAAGCCCCGGGCGCCCTTAAAAGCATAGAGGGCCAGCAAGCCTCCACCGACTCCAAGACCATCGACCGGAAGGTGAACCAGAGCGAAACGCCCGTAAAGCACATCGGCAAGATCTTCTTCACCCTCGGCGGCTCCAACTACGTCTGCTCCGGCAACTCCGTGACAGCAGCCAACAAGAGCACCGTGTCCACGGCAGGCCACTGCGTCAACGAGGGACCCGGCGCCTACGCCACCAACTTCGTGTTCGTACCCGCCTACCTCAACGGCTCCGCACCCTATGGCAAGTGGACAGCAAGGGCGCTGTACTCCCCCACCCAATGGGCATCCAACGGCAACATGCAGTACGACACCGCCTTCGCCGTCATGAACACCCTCAACGGCCAGCGGCTCGCCGATGTCGTAGGCTCCTCCGGTGTCCAGTTCAACGCCGCCCGCGGCCTGAGCTACAAGTCCTTCGGCTACCCGGCGGCTGCTCCGTTCAACGGCGAATCGCTCAAGAGCTGCTCCGGCACCGCCACCAACGATCCCTACAACCCGCAGTTCGCCACCCAGGGAATCCCTTGCAACATGACCGGTGGTTCCTCGGGCGGTCCTTGGTTCATCGGCAACAGCTCCGGCGGTTACCAGAACTCGGTGAACAGCTACGGCTACGGCAGCAACTCCAACACGATGTATGGCCCGTACTGGGGCTCCGTCATTCAGTCCACCTACACCACGGCGGCGGCTTCATAACAGCCTTCTTAGCGCGACCTTGTTAACAACGACGGCGGCCGTCCCCTACCCGGGGACGGCCGCCGTTGCGTTTCACTGGCTTTGGGCTGTTGCCCGCCGTTGTTTAGTGGAAGAAGTGGCGTGCACCGGTGAAGTACATCGTGATGCCTGCAGCGTTGGCTGCGGCAATGACTTCCTCATCGCGGACAGAACCGCCAGGCTGGACCACGGCGCGAACGCCGGCGTCGATCAGGATCTGCAGGCCATCAGCGAACGGGAAGAATGCATCCGAGGCTGCAACGGCACCGCGTGCGCGCTCAGGTGCGTTGGTCGCGTCGGCGTTCGAAGCGCCGCCAGCACCTTCGACGTCGGACTCCACCGTGACGCCCAGCGTGTTGGCGCGCTCGACGGCAAGGCGGCAGGAGTCCAGGCGGTTGACCTGGCCCATACCGATGCCCACAGCGGCGCCGTGATCTGCGATCAGGATCGCGTTGGACTTGGCGGCGCGGCAGGCAGTCCAGGCGAACGCGAGGTCCGCGAGGGTTGCTTCATCGGCGGCTTCACCGGCTGCGAGGGTCCAGTTGGCGGGGTTATCGCCGTCGGCGTCCACCTTGTCGCTCATCTGAACCAGCACGCCACCGGAGACCTGGCGCATTTCGGAGGGGTAGCGGCCGTAGCCCTCAGGCAGGGCAAGCAGTCGGATGTTCTTCTTCTTGGAAAGAATCTCCACGGCTTCCGGCTCAAAATCCGGAGCAATGACAACCTCGGTGAAGATGTCGGCAACCGTGCGGGCCATGACAGCCGTGACGGTGCGGTTCGCGGCGATCACGCCACCGAAAGCGGAAACGGGGTCGCAGGCGTGGGCCTTCGCGTGGGCGTCAGCGATCGGATCTGCAGCGTCGGCGGAACCGACAGCGACACCACACGGGTTGGCGTGCTTGATGATCGCAACGGCGGGCTCGGCGAAGTCGAACGCAGCACGGAGGGCGGCGTCGGCGTCGACGAAGTTGTTGTAGCTCATGGCCTTGCCGTGCAGCTGGTCAGCCTGCGCGATGCCGGCCGGAGCAGCCTTGTCCACGTAGAGGGCAGCCTGCTGGTGCGGGTTCTCGCCGTAGCGGAGGACCTCGGAACGCTCCAAGGACAGACCGGCGTAGGCAGGCCAGTCGATGACGCCGTCGCCGTCTTCATCAAGGAACTGGCTGGCGGTCCAGGTTGCCACAGCGTTGTCATAGCTGGCCGTGTGAGCAAAGGCCTTGGCGGCCAGGCGGCGACGCGTGTTCAGGTCGAAACCGCCTTCTTGTGCCGCAGCAACCACTGCGCCGTAGAAGTTCGGGTCCGTGACAATGGCGACGGCGGCGTGGTTCTTCGCGGCCGAACGCACCATCGCGGGGCCTCCGATGTCGATCTGCTCAACCACCTCGTCCTGTGCTGCGCCGGACTTCACGGTCTCGACGAACGGGTACAGGTTCACCACGACGAGATCGAACGTCTCGATCTCCATACCGGCGAGGGTTTCCATGTGGGCCGGGACGCGACGGTCGGCCAGGATGCCGCCGTGCACACGCGGGTGCAGGGTCTTGACGCGGCCGTCCAGCATTTCCGGGGAGCCGGTGACTTCTTCGACTTCCTTGACCGGGATGCCTGCGGCGGCGATCTTCTTGGCGGTGGAGCCGGTGGAAACAATGGCGACGCCGGCTGCGTGCAGGCCCTTCGCGAGCTCCTCCAGTCCCGTCTTGTCGTAAACCGAGATCAGTGCACGGCGGATGGGAACACGGTCAAGCTGCGTCAAGCTCACAAAAGTCTCCGTCTTAGTTCGCGTAAATGTCGCGGGTGGTGGGATACGGAGAGTTTATCGTGTTTCGTTGGCGCGCTCGTTTCGGGTCCTGGTTGGTCTTGCGTTGCGGAGCCCGGTCTGCGGCCCCATGCCCCACGTTTGCCACGCACAACAGGCCCCACAACATAGGGTTGAGCCATGGAAGCCACCGATGTCGTTCTCGCCGCCGATGTAGGGAAGAGCCGTTGCCGCGTGGAGCTGCGCAGCGGCACCGAATTACTTGGCGCGGCGGACCAGCACGGGTTCCCCGGAGTCCACATGGACAACGGCCCCACGATCGCTTTCGACCTCCTGCTTGAGACGGTCTCGATGCTTCCGCCCGGCCTGCCTGTGAGCACGTTGACGGGAATCGGCGCGGCAGTGGCCGGCGTCGAGGCTTCTGCGGAGAAGTCCCGTGAGCTGGCCTCCATGTTGTCGCAGCGCTTCGGCGTCCCGGCCGCTGTCCTTTCGGACGCCACCGCAGCCCAACTTGGAGCCCTCCAAGGCGCGCCCGGCACTACCCTGATCGTGGGTACGGGGGCGGTGGCCTTCCGGTTCGATGAAGCCGGCGTCCTTCATCGCGCCGACGGCTGGGGACCGTACCTGGGCGATCGTGGCAGTGGCCGTTGGATCGGCCAGCGGGGGCTTCAGGCAGTCTTGGAAGCGCACGACGGCGGCGCTGCCACTTCGCTTTCGGCTGCGGCAGGGGCTCTGGTGGACTCCCCGGAAATGCTCCCGGGATGGCTCGCGTCCGTCGAAAACCCGTACCGCGCCATGGCCCGGTTCGCGCCGCTGGTTCTGCACGCAGCGGAGGCGGGTGACGCCGTCGCGAATGTCATCGTGGACGAGGCTTGCCGCATCCTGACCAAGACCGTGCAGCTGGCCGCGGGCGGCGACTCCGGGAGCTCACGCCGTGTTGCCCTGCTGGGCGGAGTGGTCAGCTCCGGGTTCTTCGCGGAGCTCTTGCGGAAGTCCCTTGCTTCGGCTGGGATTGAGGTGGTGGCCCCGCTGGGCGATGGCTTGGACGGTGCTGCCCTCGCTGCGACGCGCCGCGGGCTCATCCAGGAAAGGTACATCCACCGTGACGGAACAAACTGGCCCGACTAGCCCCACTGACGCGGACAGGCTCGCCGGCCTGCGCACGGAACTCGCCGGGCTGGAGACCGAAGCCGCGGCCGAGAACCTGAGCGACCTGGACATCATGGGCACCGAGGAACTCGTCGCGGCCATGCTTGCCCACACTGCAGGAGTACACGCCGCGGTTGAGGCGGCGAGCCCTGCGATTGTGCAAACGGTCGACGCCGTTGCGGAGCGACTCCAGCGTGGAGGTCGCCTTCTCTATGTGGGGGCTGGAACGGCCGGGCGCCTGGGTGTGCTCGACGCGAGCGAGTGCCCACCGACGTTCGGCACCCCGCCGGGACTCGTCGTCGGACTTATCGCAGGTGGCGTCCAGGCGATCCAGAAGCCCGTTGAGTACGCCGAGGATAACGCGACCGCAGGCGCGCGCGACCTGCACGATATCAACGTGACGGAAGCGGACGCCGTCGTGGGTATTACGGCGTCCGGCCGGACACCTTACGTGATCGGCGCGCTGGAAGAGGCCCGGAAAAAGGGTGCGTTCACGGCGTCGCTGGCTTGCAACAAGGGTTCGGCTGTCAGCCATCTTGCGGATGTGGCGATTGAGGTAGTGGTGGGTCCGGAGTTCATTGCGGGCTCGACGCGACTGAACTCGGGCACGGCCCAGAAACTTGTCCTCAACATGATCAGCACGCTGGTGATGGTGAAGCTCGGCAAGACGTATGGGAACCTGATGGTTGACCTGCGGGCCACGAATGAGAAGCTTCTGGCCCGCTCGCAACGGACAGTGCAGCACGCGACCGGAGTGGACGCGCATGAAGCCGTGGCAGCACTGGACTCGGTCAACGGCTCGGTAAAAGCCGCCATCCTGGTGCTGCTCACCGGCATCGCACCAGCTCAGGCCAAGAGAGCTCTCGAAGAAGCCGGTGGTTACCTGCGAAGGGCGATTGAAAACCAGAAGTAACGCGAACATCGGTTTGGCCCGAGCGCATAAAGTTGCATGCAGGAGGGCAGATGAATACATACACAGCCGTGCCCAGCGGCGAACAAGTTGTGCAGGAACTGCCGTGGCGGTGGAAGGTCCAAGGCAGGATCTTCGTGATCGGTGGGCTCGGGTTCATGTTCGACGCCTGGGATGTGACGCTCAACGGCATCCTCATTCCCCTTCTGTCCAAGCATTGGTCCCTGCAGCCCGCTGACGCTGCGTGGATCGGTACGGCCAACCTGATCGGCATGGCTCTGGGCGCGTTTGCGTGGGGAACCATCGCCGACACCATCGGGCGCAAGAAGGCGTTCACGGCGACCCTCCTGATCTTCAGCATCTTCACCGTGCTCGGCGCCTTCGCCCCGGACATCGTGCGGTTCTGCATCTTCCGCTTCATGGCCGGGTTTGGGCTGGGCGGCTGCATCCCGGTGGACTACGCCCTCGTTGGCGAGTTCACGCCGCGCAAGCAGCGGGGCAAAGTCCTCACGGCGATGGATGGCTGGTGGCCCGTGGGCGCGGCTCTCTGTGGCTTCATCTCCGCAGGACTCGTTGCTGCCTTTGGCGACTGGCGGCTCACCATGCTGATTATGGTTCTGCCTGCGCTCCTCGTTTTCTGGGTGCGGCGTAGTGTCCCGGAGTCCCCGTTGTTCCTGATTCGGGCCGGCCGTCGGGCTGAGGCCGCGGCGGTGATTGATGGTTTGGTGGAAGCAACGGGCGCCTCACCCCGGGCGTACAGCCTGCCGGAACCCCAAGCCGCCCCCAGGCTCTCCCCCGGCAGCGCCTGGGAACAGCTGCGCAGGATCTGGACGTTCAATTGGAAAATCACCACTGCAGCCTGGGCCCTGTTCTTCAGCATCCTGTTGGTCTATTACCTGTCCCTGACGTGGATGCCCCGGATCCTCATTGGCGCCGGCTTCGAGGAGTACAAAGCCTTCGTCACCACAGCCGGGATGGCCGCCGTCGGGCTTTTGGGCGTGGTGGTCGCGGCACTGCTGGTGGAGCGGGTGGGCCGCAAGTGGATCCTCGCCATCACCGGTCCGCTTTCCGCGCTGACGTTGGTGATCGTCGCGTTTGTGGTGGACGTGCCGCAGGCCGCCGTGTTCTGGCTGTTGGTGTTCGGCTTCGTGGTCCAGGTGGCAATCCCGGTCCTCTACGCCTATGTGTCCGAGCTGTATCCCACGGAACTCCGGGGCTCAGGCTTCGGCTGGGCCTCGACGTTCTCCCGCATCGGCGCAGGCTTCGGGCCTTTGGTGTTCGCTTCGTTCTTCTGGCCCGAGTTCGGCTTGGCGCAGTCGTTTGCGATGGCCGGCGGGCTGGTGCTGCTCTCTGTGGTGTGGATGGCGTTCTTCGCTCCCGAGACGAAGCAGCGCGTGTTGCGTTAGCTTCCCCAACTAGGTCGCACTTAAGCGCGTTTAGAGACCGCTAAACGCGCACAACTGCGACTTACTTGGGTGACCAACCGCGTTGCTCGAGCGCCCGCCTCACCTTGGCCACCGCGGACCTCGCGCCGGTGGTCATGTGACGCTTGGAGATCCGGACCAGGATCCACCCTGCCCGGCTGAACTCCTCCTCGCGGGCAATATCCCGCACGATCTGCTCGGCGTCCGAATGGCCCTCCCCGTCGTATTCGACCGCCACCCGCCACTCGCGATAAGTTACATCCGATTGACGCACGACGCCGGGACCCAACTCCGTGGGCACGTTGACTTCCGCAGTCGGTAGCCCCGCCCGGTCCAGTGCCAGCCGAAGCCGCGTTTCGGGGGCCGAGTCGGCGCCGACGCACGCCTGTTCCAAAGCAAGACGGGCTTTGCGGATCCCCGGTGTTCCCCAGTGGCGATCCAACATTTCTTCCAGGTCATCCACCGTGCAGTAAGGCGCGCTGCGGCCCTCGAATTCCGGCCTCGGTATGCGCAGCAAGTGATCCGCCACCACAGTGATCTCGTCGATGTCCATTTTCCGCGCGCAGTCCAACCATGTTCGGGCTCTGCTCGTGATGTACAGGCCGTTGAGCGTGGTGATTTCGTCTTCAAAGAACTGGCCCCGGTGGCCAATGACGCCTCGGCGACGAGGAATTGCCATGGTGTGAGGGCGTGCGATGTGGATTCTTGGGTCATTGCTGCCTGGCAAGAACGCCGGAAACCCCCACAACAGGAAGGCAGTCGCGTGGGACGCGGCTGAGAACGGAGTAACAAGGGTCACCGGACGAACGGTTTCAGCAAGGGCGAGCGGAGCATCCGACTGAGGTATCCGAATCGCCCGGCTCGGTGAGACCAGGCTTCGGTGACTCAGCCGCCGTCGGGATACTCCCGCTGCAACGGCTTCCTGCCAGGTGAAAGGCAGCGAAGCGAGTGATTCAGGAAGGGGTCGCGGAGTCTTCATGCCCCATGCTGACAAACTTCCCTATGGGCGTGCGGCGTTATCCACAGGCAGAGGACGTCAACCGGAATCTAAGTAGCAGCACTGCGCGTTTTGAGGGCGCAAAACGCGCTTAAATGCGACCTAGTTGGGAGAAGCGGCGAGGTCGGCCAGCGTCTGGACCAGCAGGCGGCGCTCCACTACCTTGATGCGCTCGTGCAGGGTTTCCTCGGTGTCATTCGGCAGCACGGATACTGCCTCCTGGGCAATGATGGGCCCCGTGTCCACGCCGGCGTCGGCCCAGTGAACCGTGCAACCCGTGACCTTCACGCCGTAAGCCATGGCGTCGCGGACACCGTGGGCACCGGGGAAGGACGGCAGCAGCGCCGGGTGTGTGTTGACGTACTTGCCGTTGAAGGCTTCGATGAAGTCGGCGCTCACGATCCGCATGAATCCTGAAGACACCACCACGTCCGGGTTATAGGAAAGGACCTTGTCGCGGAGGGCGGCGTCCCATTCGGCGCGGGTTTCGAACGAGTTGAAGTTCACCACGAAGGTCTCAATGCCCGCCTCGTCCGAGCGCTCCACGCCGTAAGTATCGGGGCGGTCAGCGCCCACAGCGGCGATCTCAACATCCAGTTCACCCGACTTCACGGCGTCGATGACAGCCTGAAGATTGGAACCAGTACCGGACACGAGGACAACAATGCGCATTGCACTAGCTTATGGGCGGCTCGCGTAGGCTGGAAAACATGAATCCCGACGTCGGTCCCAAGCCGAGCCAGCAACCCCGCACCGCCGCGGAAAAGTCCGCTTTCGGCGTGACACAGATCCTGTTCCGCGCTTTCCTTTTGTCGGCTTTGGGATCGTTTTTCGTGTTCTCCCTGAACGTGAACTACGTGTGGTTGAGCGCCATCCTGACGATCGCCGGTTTGGTGCTCGGGATTGTGGTCCTGGTCCGGACGGTGAAGTACAAGCACCCTCGGCTGGTGTTGTTCGGCACCATCTCGGGACTCGTGGTCTCGGCGATCATGTGCCTGCTGATTCTGACGTCTGTGCTCTTCTTCAAACAAGTCACCACTTATCAGGATTGCGCTCGCTCGGCGCTGACCGAATCCGCCAAGACACAGTGCCTCACGCAGCTTGAGGACTCGATGCCGGGCCCGGTCCGCTAAAGCGAGCCCAACCAAAAGCCCAGCCGGCAACCTCAGGCGTGTTCGTCGTCGAACGCTACTTCGTCCAGGTTCGCCTCGCGCAGCTTCTGGCGGCGTTCCAGCCAAGGCCCCACTGCGTAACCGATCACGACGCCGATGCCCACTTCGGCGGCCAGCCAGACTGCCGTCCACAAGGGGTGGGGTCCGATTTCCGTGAGCCGGCCGATACCTGCTGAACCACGGGCGACCCATGCGAGCGCACCGCTCAGGACACCGGCGACAGCTCCAACGAACGCCCCCAGGAACAGTGTGGACGCCGCCGCGGTGAACCAGCGGGCCTTAATTTTGATGGAGAGCCATTCGTCGAAGTGGTTTTCGCCTTCGCGGAGGAACCACCAGCCGGCCATGATCCCCGCAACGACGGGGAGTGCGAGAGCCATGGCTCCGGCGTCGAGTTGTCCGGCGGGAAGCCCGCCGAAAACGGGGACGGCAGGCAGGGGTCCGACGGCGGTGCCCAGCGGCCCGGCGTGCGAGCCGACACCGAGCGAGAAGCCAGCCCCGGAGGACCAGGCCAAAGCGAAGACTACGAGGTTGGGAAGGAAGCCGAGTTGCGCGATCGTGAGGACGGCCCCGCCCAGAGCGCCGGCTTGGAGGCCTTCGTAAACAGCGATGATGTCCGTCCAGTGCCACACGATGTCCACGGCCAACAGGACCGCGGCCAGGCACACGGCGGCCATGGTCGCAACGAATCCGGCCTTCAGCGCTGAGCCGACGTAGGAGCCCGCCCACCGTGAGTGTTGGCTGGTCTTGGCGATCCAGGCGACGGCGTCCACACCGATGAGCCTGCTCCAGGAGCCTGCCTCACGCCGGGCGCCGACCACCAGGCCCAATGCGAAGGAGATCAGCGGAATGGTCATGGCGAACCACAGGTTGATGACCACCTCGGGGGTGCGGCACACGAATCCTGTCGCTGTCCCGAACGCGGCGTAAACAAGGCAGGCACCGAGGAACGCCTGCCACAGCTGGTCCGTGTAGGACGCGCGGGCAAGTCGTCGTCCCGCCCGCCATGCAAGCAGGAACGGAATGAGCGTCAGGCCCAAGGGAATCAGCGAAAGAAGACCAGTTCCAGGCTGGCCGGCTGTGCCCACGTTGACCTGTGCCAAGGTCAGCGGAACACCATGGATCAGCAGCCAGGCCTGCCCGGCCAGGCGCGCCAGGAAGTCCACGTTCCGGTTCTGGAATCCGTCGGTGGCCCACACTCCCACCAGGGGAAGCACAACAACGATGGCCGAAATGAAGGCTGCCTGTGCCGCTTCCAAACCGCCCTGTAGCCAAAGGGGCATCGGGAGGCCACGGTTTCCGGTCTGATCAGCGCGCAGTTTCATCGTGTCCTATCGTGCCACGGTAGGCAGCGCTCCCCCGGCAGGCGCCCTGTAATACCGCCAATTCCAGCGCTTTTTGCATGAACCGGCCGTAAAATGGGAGATGTTCGCAAAGGTGACTGGAGGACGACATGAGTACGTCTGCTTCACATGCACGCGGTGTCCATTTCGGACGGCAAGACATCCAGGTGGTAGGTCTGGGTGTGGGTGTCATCGTTGGGCTGGTGGGCATCCTGGGCTTCATTCCAGGCATCACCATGCAGTACCCGGAGCTGCAATTCTTCGGCCCGGACTCGCATGCGATGCTCTTTGGCGTGTTCCAGGTATCCGTGCTGCTCAACCTCGTACAGCTGGCCATCGGCGCGACGGGTTGGGCCATGTCCCGCACAGCACACGGCGCGCGGAACTTCCTGATGGGCTTTGGCGCCCTGTACATCGTGCTGAGCATCTATGGGCTGAGCGTCGGAGTCGATTCCGCAGCCAACTTCCTGTCGCTGAATTCTGTGGACAACTGGTCTCATATGGTGCTGGGCATCCTGATGATCGCCGCTGGTTGGATGTTCGCCCAGTACTTCACAGACGATAAAAAGGCCCGGAAATAATAGAAGCCGGGAACTAGGAGCGGCCAATGAACAGGTGTCACAACTAATAAACAGAAAGTCGTACTAGCAGCTGGTGCAGCCACCTACGGATTCTCTCCAAAGGTTGCACCAGCCTTCTTTGTTAAGGCTCGACGGCGGGTTGCCGGGTTGCGGGGCGAGGCTCCGGCCTGGCTGGGCGTCGTGGCACAAATGACGCACAAAAGTGCTGGACTTCCCTGCTGCAGCCCAACGAGACTGTGTACACGAACAGGCACATGGCCTATGGGGGTCAACGGATGAGGCCGGTTCACATCGTCTGAAGGGACAAGGTCAATGAACGACCTCTCGGCATTTTTCCCCTTGATCGCCGGCATTCTTGGCGTGGTTGTTGTCATCGGCTTTGTGTGGCTGGCAACCAAGGCGATGTGGAAGGTGGCGGAACCGAACGAGGCCCTGATCATCTCCGGGTTGACCCGTGGCACGCTCGAAAATACGGACGGCATGGATTTCAAGATCGTCACGGGCAAGGGCGCTTTGGTGGTTCCGGGGCTGCAAACGGTCCGCACCCTCGCGCTGACGCTGAATGAGACGGAACTCAAGGTTTCCTGTGTCACGTCCCAGGGCATCCAGGTGATTGTGGACGGCGTGGTGATCTACAAGATTGGCGACGCTCCCCCGTTCATCGCGAACGCTGCGCGAAGATTCCTGGGGCAGCAGCCGAAGATGGAGAGCCAGGTCTACAACGTGTTTGAAGGGCATCTCCGCTCGATCATCGGCAGCATGACCGTTGAGGAAATCATCCGCGAGCGCGACAAGCTCGCCTCACTCGTCCGCAGTGCCAGTGGCGTGGAGATGGAGAAGCTGGGCCTCGTGGTCGATTCGCTGCAGATCAAGGACCTGCAGGACCCCACGGGATACATCCAGAACCTGGCCAAGCCGCACATTGCCCAGGTCAAGATGGAGGCCCGGATCGCTGAGGCCACACGCAACCGTGAGGCGGCTGAGAAGGAAGCGGAAGCTGCTGCACTGATTGCTGATGCCCAAAGCCTGTCGGCCATCAAGCAATCCGCTGCGCAGGCGAATGCTGAACAGGCCCGGGCCAACGCTGCCCAGGCCGGACCGTTGGCCGATGCTACTGCCCGGCAGCAGGTGGTAGTCCAGGAGACCGAGGTCGCAAAGCTCGAGGCCGACCGCGAAGAGCAGAAGTTGCAGACAACGATCCGCAAGCCTGCCGATGCCAAGGCCTACGCCCAGAGGACCGAGGCTGAAGCGAAGAAGGCCGCTGATATCAGTGCCGCCGAGGCCCTCGCGAAGCGCATCGAACTGGACGCGCAAGCGAACGCCCGGCGCGTTGAACTCGAGGCCCAAGCCAATGCTGGAGCTGCGGCGGCAATGGCAGGTGCAACCCGCGTGACAGGTGAAGCCGAGGCCGCTGCGACGACGGCCCGAGGAAATGCGGCAGCATCCGCAGTCAAGGCCAAGGCGTTGGCTGAGGCAGAAGGCATCAAGGCCCGTGGTGAAGCGTTGGAGACAAACCAGGAAGCTGTCATCAACCAGCAAATCGCCGAGAACATGCCCGCCATCGTTTCCGCCGCGGCAGAGCCTTTCTCGCGCATCGGTCAGCTGACGGTGCTCAACGGCGGCGACGGGCTGAACAGCATGGTGGGTGGAATCCTGTCCCAGGTTGGGAGCTTCCTGCCGTCCCTGGCTTCGGCCTTGAAGGGGAACGGAGCCAACCGACCGACTGCGGCGCCCACCCGGCCCACGGCCGTGAAGTCCCCGCCGGCGAAGGCGTCAGATGCGGCGTCAGATGCATAGAGAGGTCAATCGGAGCCTCACCGGCAAAATTGGAAGGGTGACCGGGACCATCGCGCCGGGCACCATCGGCGAAGTCATGCTCCCCTTCCATGGCGGTACCAGCGCATTTTTTGCCTACCCGTTCGACAAGACGAGCGTCTTTCCTGTGGGCGAGAAGGTGCTGGTGATTTACTTTGAGCCGCCCCAGACCGTCTACGTCGACGAGCTTCCGGATGTACTTCGGGAACCCTGACGTGGGGACTGGGCCGACAACGCAAAAAATACTAGGGCTGCGGTCCGTAGATGAATTCCTTGGCGTGATGGACTGCCTTCTTGAAGGCGTCGTTACGCAACGAGACCTGCTCTTTGCTCCCACCCTTGCCGGGTTCGATGAACGTAGTTGGCCCTGGGCGGAGGATCCAAATATCCCCGGCCGGCGGAAGGTAAAAGACGCCGAAGGACCGATGTTCGGGATCGTCCGTCCAAATGGGAACCACGGCCACAGCCGCACCAGTATCAACATTGATCCATTGAGCGCGCGGCATGGGCTGCTCGTGGACTTCCGGGTCCAGGAACGGCGCCGTGCCCTTTCCCCAACGATTCTCGAATCGCTCGTAGAACGCGGGCATCAGATGGCTGTCGTACGAGCGCCAGGCACTCATAAGTATCTCCTTCGGACTTTGGGCGACGGGTATCCGGGGTTCGTCCCGGGCAGCGGTTCCCAGTGGACGGGGCCGAACACGAGAGGCTGCTGATCCTTTTGACTGGCAGCGGGAGTAGCCGGCGTCTTGTGGACGCGGACCTTTACCGGCTTCCCGGTGGAACCGCTGGACCCTGATGAGCCGGCCGACGAGCTACCCGTTCTCCGGCTGCGGTCGTACGCACTCCGTTTCGCCGGATCCGAGAGCACAACATACGCCTGCATGATGGCGTGCAGTTTCTGGAGGTCGGCCGCCTTGGTGGTGTCGCCGTCGTCGGCCTTTTTGCGGGTATCAGGGTGGTGGGTGCGGAGCAGAGAGCGGTAGGCGTGGGTGATTTCACGGGCTGTCGCGCCGGGAGCCACGTTCAAGATCGCGTAGTAGTCGGGTTGGTTGGTGCTCACTGCTGGTTCCGGATAAGTGCTGCGGATTTGGCGATGGCCCCCGGCATGGGCCGGGGGCCATCAATCGGGAGACAACGTCGGGGACCGCGTTTCATCTGCACGACAAGTGCTGTGGCGTGGCGCGAAGCCTGCGCCCATCTGTTCCGATGCGGTCGGTCTGAAGCTCCCGGCCTGACGCCCCGCTGGTCAGCCACCCCCGGGTGGAGCTCCAGCGGGGCAGCTTTGGTTAGGCGTTGATCTCCTGCCGTTGGCTGTTGGAAGAAATCTCGATACGCCGCGGCTTTGCCTTCTCGGCGACGGGGATGCGGAGTGTCAGCACACCTGCGTCGTAGCTGGCCTGGATGCCTTCGGTGTCCAGGGTGTCACCCAGAATGAGCTGCCGGCTGAAGACGCCTTGCGGGCGTTCGGCGGCAATCATCTCGGTGTTCTCGCCCGCAGGCGACTTACGTTCTGCCTTAACCGTCAGGACGTTGCTTTCGACGTCCAGTTCCACCGAATCAGGCGTGACGCCCGGCAGATCGAAGGCAACAATGAATTGCCCGTCCTCCTGCCAAGCATCCATCGGCATGCCGGCAGGCCTTGCTGTTGTGCCAAAAACCTGTTGGGCGAGCCTGTCGAATTCGCGGAACGGGTCTGTGCGCATCAGCATTTGGTTCTCACTCCTTCAGATCTTGATGCGGTTTTGTTGTTCTGCCAGCCTTCCAGATCTGTGTTGGCTGGTATAGATTTTTTATAGCACCGGTGAGAGAGTGGTGCAAGAGGTTTTTTCAAAGATTTTTTGAGAGGTTTGCATGGCTGGCGATGGTGACACCGAGCGTCTGGATCACGACGGCGGTACGCCCGCGGAGGCGGACGGCGCTGGCGCACGTGACGCTGCGGACCGGGACGGTCGTGGTGTCTACGCCATTTCCGTTGCGGCCGAACTGGTAGGCACCGGGCAACAGAACATCCGGCAGTACGAGCGCAAAGGGCTTCTCACTCCTGAAAGGACCGACGGCGGCACTCGCCGCTACAGCGAACAGGACCTTGAGACCCTCCGAAGGATTGGCGCACTCCTGGACGAAGGCCTGAACCTGGCCGGGGTGAAGCGCGTGCTGGAGCTGGAGGCCGCAAACCGGGGACTAACGGAGGACAACCGGGGCCTGGCCGACGACAATCGCGAGCTCCGGGCGGACAACCGCGGGCTCAAAGAAGACAACCGCGGGCTACGGAAGGATCTGAAACGGGCGCGGGGTGGGGACTGACACTGGGCGAGGCGTGGTTTTTCGATTCGGTGGTGAGTACTCCCAGTCGCGATGCCACCATATGCATCCGATCCACAGCGGTCCGACCTGTTCAATGACCGCCGTCGGGACTCGTACCGTGAGCACCGCACTTGGTCTCCTTCCCTGCCTAAAGGACGGTGCAGAAAATTCATCACCGCATCGCACAAAAATCGAGAACGTCATGAAAAACATGCTCACACTCAGGCTTGCGCCTGTAGCAGTATTGCTCGCCGCGTTGCTCGCACGGGCGGCGCCCGCACCGGCGCCAACTACACCATTTTCCTTCCCGCAGGACAGGTTGTTCATTCAATCTGGAGTTGAAAGCAACGAGTGGAAAACTCCAAACGAAAGAATTCACTGATGCCGACGGCAACGTCGTACGCCTACTTACAGCCGGCAAGGGCGTATTGCTGACATACACCAACTACGGGACGAAACCGAAGAAGGCGATTGCAGGCGAATAGTGTCCATCCGAACAGACGGTCCGGTGTCCAGCACACGAGTCAATGCCGATGGGACACTGACAGTCACCGCGACCGGCCACAATGGGCTGATCATGTCCCCCACCGATGAGACTGCAGGACCCTCGACCATTCACTACATTGGAAACTTGGTCTACATCATTGACCCGGCAACCGGCGTCTTTAAGTTCGTGAGCAGCTCGGGCCATCAGCGGGATATCTGCGCTGAGCTGGCCTGACCTAAGAGGGTGTACGAAACGACCAACTCCAAGAACTAGCGATGGAGGCCGCCTCCGTATCCGGACCGGCCTCCAGACTCTAAAATTGGTCCTGCCGTGCTACAGACCGGATCCGAAACCGATTATTGTGGGGTCGTTTCGGGATGGCGATGTAAAATCGACTTCCGAAAAGGCCAATCCGATGATCGATGACTTCGCCGGAACAAGATAAGCCCAAGTCATGGTCGATTCAAAACCCGGCTGCAGTTGAGCATTGCACTCAGGATTCCCCTTAATTTTGTAGGTGTCCTGAATGGGGCTGTACACCTGCGCCGAACCGTTGAAAACCTTGATGTCAATCGGGTAGCCACAGGTCAAGTCGATCGGTGCCTTGGCATTGTTCACTACGACTGCGTTCACGACGATGAAGCGGCCGCCGCTTTGAGCTGGAACATCTTCATACGTTTCGTATCCACTTCCAGCCCGGTAGTTGGAAGTGTTCATGCTGACCGCGGGAGACGAGACAGCTGAAGTCACCGTAATTTGGATGCCACCGTGGACCGCAGCATCCCCGATCTGAGCTATCTTCTTCGTCGGCGTCGGTGTCGGTGTTGGTGACTTTTTCTCAGTGGCAACGGCCGAAGCTGTGCTTGTCGTCGAGTCCACGGAAACTGGGGCAACCGCCGGAGAAGCGCACCCGGAGAGCACAACCAGGGTGCCAAGCGCCAGAAACAGAACTTTTCTTTTCAATGGATCCCCTTTTGAGTGATGATGCTCCAAGCGAACGGAGCAAACTCAGCATACGGAATACCGGTTTGTTTAAGGGCATATGACATGCGGCAATACCCGTCCCGCAGCATTCAGATGACAAACATGTGAGACGCTTCTTCATCAACTCGTCTCCAAATGAAAATCGCCCCCTTGAGCCTAAGCTCAGAGGGGAGCGATGTCTGATCACTAAAAGCTAACACAGGACGCCGACAAGCAAACTCCAAGGATCAACATGGATTTCGCTTGCCTTGGGCCCGGCCAAAAGTAGCTGGTTGGGTCAAAGGATGCCGTCATGCCTTCCCAGCCCTGGCCGATCTTTGTTGAGGCGTGCCATGCCGGACCGCCGCTGTTGACGAACAACCACAAAGACCCACGACTTGCCCTACGGCTGGAGATCCGGTCAACAACGATCCGAGCAGAGCCCCGATGACTGCCAAGGCGGCTCTTGCCCTTTTTCGTCAGGGCACAACAGAACGGAGCACGCGTGCGCGAGGTAACCAAGAACACGGAGACTCCAAGAAATTGTGAAGCGATTGTCGCATCAATGAGCGGAGCCTACAGCCCTGTCAGGGGACTCGAAGAATCGCCGTCATCCCGTTCCCGCCCCTTGCGCGACGCATTGGTGTGCACGCGTGGTTCGATGGACGTGCGATGGGTCAAAGGTAATCCACCGGTGGCCACCGCGTCGCTGAAAAACTCGTGGGCTCGGCCCGCTCTATGCCAAACACAGATACTATGGGCTGCCTCACAGCCGGCAAGGACATACGGTCCGCCAAGTGCGGTCTGACCGACTCATGTCTGGACTAACCGCTTAGCAGCAGACCGCGGCAGGTGGTGGATAACACATGGTAGTTGAAACCTTAGCCCTCAAACCTACGTCACCCTCTGATCGCTGAAAGAAGCAGGAACCTGGGGTTCCCTCCATGCGGGCCGGAAAGCTCCTTTATCTTTACATCGTGAAAACCAGCGTGGTATAGAGCCTCAAAATATCGACTCAGAGACCTGTGCACGTGAGTTGTCTTTTTCGTTAGAGTTTCCTTCGCAATTCTGAAGTCACCTTCAATGAAGATCTCAGCAGAATAGTCAAACCACGGCTCTTCGAAGTATCCAAGATACTTAGGCCAGAAGTAGGGATGGGTTATCGTAGCGTAGAAGCTCGAGCCGACCGCGAGAAGCGCATGTATAGCCTCCAGTGAAGATTCCAACGACGGCGCATCCATAAGGAACATATTGGCATAAGCAAAATCAAAGCTAGAGGTCGCATTCCGCGAATAATCCTCGATGGACGCATGCACGTAGTCAACATTTTCACTGTTGTTTTCAGAAGTAGCCACTCTGATGCTGTTGCCGCTGAAGTCAACGCCAGTCACATGATCCACACTGGTCGCCACGGCAGCCGTGAGGTCCCCGGTACCACAACCCACGTCAAGAACCCGACTCGGATTCCATTCCAAAACACAGGACATAATAGTCGGTGCAAGAACTGAATGAAAACTCTCATCTAAGCCGGTCGCGATCTGACGATGCCGTTCAGGGGCTACGTCATCCCACTCACCGGCAATCGCCTGCGCATCCTTAGATACCTTATACATTTGATTTTTCGTTTGATGCCCGCTCAAGCGTTTTCCTGAAAACTGTTAGCATGTCCTTGGCTATCAGCAGTGCAGGATCATCAACTTCACTGTGCCGGGTTATTCGGTGAAAGTTTCCCCTAGTACGTCCAACCGCAAGTTCAATGCTTTGACTATCTGTATTAATGAGCGTGAAGCGAGTATTGATTGCGCTATCAAGCGATGAACCATAGTAGTAGATGTTTGCACCTGCAATGACAAGTTCGCGACTTTTTTCGGTTTCCTCCTGCATGAAGATGGACAGCTCATTAGCCTCGGCCTTCACTTTCAAGAGGCCAATTGTCACAGCTCCCGCCCAACTCATGTCCCGGGTAAAGACCGCAACATTTCCTGAGTCTGAGAAGATTTTTTGCATGTGGTCTTCAACGTCTGCACGGAAGAACTTCCCTCTAAATTCGCTGATACCCGCTTTGGCGATCTTGATTTCGAACGCAAGCCCCCAAAGGATAGCCACGACACCTATCAGTCCAATTATTATAGCCACAAGATTTGGCGCCGGGACCGCCAATACCCAAGACAAAATTATTGCGCTAAGAGCCACTATGCTGCGAATTATAATCAAAATCATTATTACCCGGTTTCTCGATCGAGCTTATATAAGACTCGAAGACTTTATCAGTAGTCACCGCACTCTCCTTTCACACTGCGATCGGAGAAGGCCCAGAAAGGTGTCGTGGGTGAATGCCGTAGGTAGCCGTGCCGAACGAAGGAAACTCACAGAATCGCCGTCATCCCGTTCCACCCCGTGCCAACGCGGGAAGCCGACGGCCACCAGGATCCTCCTTGCCCCGAGTACAGCCAAAGTTCCCCGGCGCCGTTTCGGGCCAGGATATCCGCGCGCCCGTCGCCGTCGAAGTCTCCGGGTCCAACCAGGGAGTTCATGACGTTCCACCCTTGACCGATTGTCTGCCGAGACTGCCAGCTGCCGTAACCGTTCGGAGGGTAGAGCCACAGTGCACCGGCGCCGTCGCGGGCAGCGATATCGGACAGGCCGTCACCGTTGAAGTCGCCGACGCCAGTGATCTCGGACATGTCCGACCACCCTGAACCGACCCACATCCTGGGTAACCAGCCGCCGCTGCCATCTCCCCGATAAACCCAAAGGGCACCCCCACGGTCGCGCGCTGCAACGTCTACAAACCCCTCGCCGTGGAAGTCAATCCCCTCGATCGCGCTCATGCCTTCCCAGCCACTGCCGACCTGTACCCGCGGTTTCCAGCCTGCTGAGCCGTTACCCGGATACAGCCAGAGGAGGCCCCCTCCATCACGGGCAAGCACATCAGCGTGGCCATCGCCGTTGAAGTCGCCGGGAGCAACCAGTGCCGTCATGACGTTCCACCCTTGCCCGACCTGGAGGCGAGGCAGCCACCCACCCGCGCCGTTACCGGGGTAGAGCCACAGCACGCCGGAAGCTTCCCGAGCCAAAATGTCAGCAAAGCCATCGCCGTTGAAGTCATTCTTAACAGGCGCCGGCACCGTCCCATCGATCACCGACACGGAGTCGCTGCCATTGTTAGCCACGTACGCCTTTCCCGTAGACGGGTTCGCAGCCGCTGAAACCGGGTTCTGCCCCGTGAAGACCGCCGAGACACTGTTGTCGGCGCCATCGATGATGGTGGTTCCCCGGCCGGACATAGGGACGTAGATCTTGTTGCTTCTTTGATCCACCACTATGTCGCTGACGAGCGAGGGGGTGATGATCTGCACAATTTCAGTCAGGGTGGCCCCGTCAATGACTTTGACGTAGCCGTCCGTGGAGTTGCTGTCTGCAGCCACGTAGATCCGATTGGTGGCCGGGTTGACGGCTAACATTCCCACTTTGCTGGAAGATTCGATCTTTCCCGTGGTTTTATCGGTTGCGCCGTCAATCACGCCCACGCCGGCACCGTACCTACCCAGCGTGGTGTAGTACATCTTGTTGGTTGCCTGATTGACTGCGAGGGCGCGAATGAACCCAGCGCCGATGATGACGTCGCCGGTAACGCTGCCAGCAGCGTTGATGACTCTGATAGTTCCGCTGGAGTTTACGTAGACCTTGTTCGTGACGGGGTTGACCACGATGTCCTGTGCACCTCCCGAGAGAGGAACAGTGGAAATTGCGTTCGTAACACCGTCGATGATGGCAACGCCGGAAGCGATACCGACGTAGATCTTGTTGCTCGTTTCGTTCACCGCCACCGCGCCAGCCCCGGACCCCACGGGCAAAGACGTTACGGCGCGCGTCACGCCGTCAACCATCGCAACGGACCCACCAATCTCGCTGACGTAGATCTTGTTGGTCGCAGTGTTCACGGCAACGTCCACGGGCATGTCTCCCGAATACAAGACGTCTCCGCCAGAAGCTCCATTGATGACGAACACGCCCTCAAACGTGGCAACATACGCCTGGTTCGTCAGAGGGTTCACGGCAATTTTCCCAGGCTGGTCCCCCACAGGAACAACATTCGTCACCGCATCTGCAACAGCCGGCGAGACGGTCGTTGTCAAAGGACCAAGCGTTCCCAGCAACAAAGCCAAGCCCAATCCGACGGCGACTGTCCGCGCCGCCGCCCGGCGCCGATGTCGTACGCTTACTCCCCCAAGCGCGCGCGAATCATCAATAACAGCACCCATTTTGAACCCCCAAAGTCGAGACGCGGCGGCGCGTCATTGAACGGGAGTCTACCGGGCTGCTCCGACAAACAGGACACCCTCCTGTTAACCAACTCTTCCTCCACAGGCCACCCGTTCGAACCCGCAAAGCCAACCGCCCCGGCCACCGTTGGAGGCGTGAGGATCGCAATCGTCGCCGAATCATTCCTGCCACTGATGAACGGGGTAACCCATTCCATCCTGCGGGTGCTGGAGCATCTGCAGGAGCGCGGGGACGAGGTGATGGTGATCGCGCCGTCGACGTCGGACACTGATGTTTCGAGCGTCGTCAAAGGTGCGTATGTGCACAGGCTTCCGTCCGTGCCGCTGGCCGGTTACACGAATGTGCGGGTTGCGTTGGGTGGTGTGAATCGGGTCAAGCGAATCCTTGCCGATTTCGCCCCCGACGTCGTTCATCTCGCCTCGCCTTTCGTGCTGGGCTGGCGGGCTGTGCAGGCTGCGGATCAACTCGGCATCCCGACGGTCGCGATCTACCAGACCGAGGTTCCCAGCTACGCCGCCCGCTACGGCGTGCCGTTCCTGGAGAACTGGGCGTGGAACCGCGTGGACAACATCCATCTCCTGGCCACCCGGACACTTGTGCCGTCCACGTTCGCGCTGAACCAGTTGCGCGGACGCGGCATCCTCAGAGTGGATATGTGGCGCCGCGGCGTGGATACCGCGCGCTTCAACCCTGCGAAACGTTCGACGGCGTGGCGCAGATCGGTAGCGCCGCAGGGTCAGCGGATCATCGGCTACGTCGGCCGCCTCGCCGTGGAAAAGCAGGTGGAAGACCTCGCCGTGCTGGCGGACCTGCCGGATACGAAGCTGGTGATCGTTGGTGATGGCCCGCAACGGGAGGCACTCCAAGCGGCCCTGCCGAGCGCCCACTTTGCTGGTTTCCTCGGTGGGGATTCGTTGGCCCAGGCTGTGGCGGGCTTCGATCTCTTCGTCCATCCCGGCGAGTTCGAGACCTTCTGCCAGACCATTCAGGAAGCCATGGCTTCGGGCGTTCCTGTGGTCGCGACCGGCCGCGGCGGCCCCTTGGACCTCGTGGAAAACTCGCGCACGGGTTGGCTGTACGAGCCGGGGAACCTCGCTCAACTACGCGGCTACGTTCAGGACCTGATGGGCGACGACGCCAAGCGCCGCGCGTTCGCTGCGGCTGCAACCGCTTCGGTCCAGGGCCGGACGTGGCCCGTGCTCAGCGCCGACCTGGTGCGGCATTACAACGAAGTTGTCGCCGGCATTCCCAGCGAAGCCGGCCCCACCGAATTGACCTCAAGCAAAGGACCCTCGGCATGAAAATATCCGTGATCGGCTGCGGCTACCTCGGCGCAGTCCACGCCGCAACACTCGCGTCCATGGGCCACACCGTGGTGGGCATCGACGTCGATTCCCACAAGGTTGAGCAGCTCAACAAGGCGCTGGCTCCCTTCCACGAGCCCGGCCTGGACGAACTTCTCAGCGATGGACGCACCACGGGCCGGCTGAAATTCACCACTGACTTCTCAGCGGCAGCCGACGCCAAAGTTCATTTCCTCTGCGTGGGCACGCCGCAGTCCAAGACCTCTGACACGGCCGATCTCTCCTACCTGATGAGCGCCACGAAGAGCCTCCTGCCCCACTTGGCCAAGAGCGCCGCCGTCGTGGGTAAATCAACGGTGCCGGTAGGCACTGTGGAGACGCTGCGCGCGGTCCTGGCCCGCCGCTCGGACGTCCTGCTCGGCTGGAACCCTGAGTTCCTGCGCCAAGGTACGGCCGTCAAGGATTCGCTGGTTCCTGATCGCCTGGTTTACGGGGTCCCCGGTGGGAAGGGCGCCGCCGCAGGCGCTCCGGTGACCGCCGTTCTGGACGCGGTGTATGAGCCACTGATCAGCGCAGGTATCCCTCGATTGGTCTGCAACTTTGCGACAGCGGAACTGATCAAATCGGCGTCGAACGCGTTCCTGGCTACGAAGGTCAGCTTCATCAACGCGATGGCAGAACTGTGCGATGCCTCGGGTGCTGACGTCAGCGAGCTCAGCGAAGCGATGGGTTTGGACCCGCGTATCGGCAACCGGTACCTGCATGCCGGGCTTGGATTCGGCGGCGGGTGCCTGCCCAAGGACATCCGTTCGTTCCGCGCCCAGTCGCGCGAGCTTTCCGTACCGTCCGTGGACCGATGGATGGCCCTGGTGGACACCATCAACCTGGACCAGCGTAGCCGGGCCGTGGATGTGGCAAGGGAAATGTGCCGCGGTTTCCTGTCCGGCAGAACGGTGACGATCCTCGGCGCAGCGTTCAAACCGGACACCGACGACATCCGCGACTCCCCGGCCCTGGACGTCGCGCAGCAGCTCGCATCTGCCGGCGCACATGTAACCGTCACCGATCCCAAAGCCATCAACAACGCCTGGATCCGCTACCCGCAGATCCGTTTCGAGGCCTCAACCAAGCGAGCCCTTGAGGGTGCTGAGCTGGTGCTTCTGCTCACTGAATGGGATGAATACGTGTCCCTCTCGCCTTCGTTTGCGGGCTCGCTGGTACGACGCCGGATGGTGCTGGACGCCCGGAACGTACTGGACGCCGAGGCTTGGCGAAGTGCGGGGTGGACCGTCCGCGGGTTGGGAACTGGCGCGTCGGTGGTGGCGGAGGAAATGTTCCTCTAGCCGGCCCGAACTCCCGGGAACATCACGACAAGTGCTGCCGTTATCCACATTGTAAGAAACCTTTTTCCTTACAAGGAGGTAGGGCAATGAGGTGGCGTGGCCGGGTAACCCCCGAAGGCCTTGTTGATCTCAAAGCGGGTGCTGGGCAGAGTATCAAAGAGCCCTCGCACCCATGGAGCAGGTATGTGGCGCTTGGTGATTCCTTTACCGAAGGGATTGGGGATCCGGAACCAGGAAGCGTCGGAGGGCTGCGCGGGTGGGCTGACCGTGTTGCCGAAGAATTGGCAGCCGACCATCCGGATTTTGCCTATGCCAACCTGGCCGTGCGGGGTTTGCTGCTGCAGCAGATCCTCGACCAGCAGGTCGGACGGGCGCTAACTCTGAAGCCGGATCTGATCACCTTGTCTGCAGGCGGGAACGACATGGTTTTCCACGGCAGTGATCCGGACAAGCTTGCCAGCAAACTTGAGACCGGCGTGAGCCTCTTGGCTGAGACAGGCGCAACGATTGTTTTGTTCACGGGACCGGACTGGGGGTCCACCCCTGTACTGGGGCGAAACCGGGGGAAAGTGGCCATCTTTAACGAGAACGTCCACGCTATTGCTGCCCGCCACGGCACACTCATCACAGATCTTTGGGGGATGAGGCAACTCCGGGATCCGAGGATGTGGGACCCTGACCGGCTGCATCTCTCCCCACTGGGTCATCACACCGTGGCCATCGCCGTGCTGGAGACGCTCAATGTGCCGCATAGCCTGAAGCCGCTGGAACCCAAAGAGCTGCCCGAACGCAGCTGGCGTCAAGCCAGGGCTGGTGACCTCGCATGGGCAAAGGCGTACTTCGTTCCCTGGGTGTTCAAGCAGCTTCGTCCGCACGGTCCCGGAGAGGAACGCCGGGCGAAACGACCGTCTGCAGGCCCTGTGTTCGAAAGCGAGAACGCGTCGGGAGTGTCCGCGGCCATGGTGGAGGGATAGCCTTTTGCAGCCTCCTCGGAGGCTTGATCCTGCAAGATTCATGAGCCAAGGAGCGTCTTAACAACGTTGCGTGTTCGGCGTATTTTATTTGTGTAGATCCGATTAAGGCCCCGCCCGGGGTCGGTCCGCGGGGCCTGGTAATTAACAGGAGGCACCACGATGAGCAATCTACTTCGTTGGTCGGCCAGCGACATTGCCGATCCTGTCCGTCGGTTCCTTGAAGGAGAGACCGGCTCCTGGCTCCGGGTGGAGGAATACCGGGACGGCGGATCGATGGTGGTCAAAGCCGAGGTTCCTGGCATCAATCCTGAAAAGGACGTCGATATCACTCTGTCCGGTGACGAGCTGCAGATCAATGTGCGCCATGAGGAAAAGTCCGAGCACAAGGATAAGAGGGGGTACCGCTCAGAATTCCGCTACGGCACTTTTTCCCGAACAGTGAAACTTCCGATGGCGGTTTCCGAACAAGACGTCAATGCCTCCTATACAGACGGCGTCCTCGAAGTGCGGATTCCGATGCCGGAGCAATCGGAGAAACAGTCACGGAAGATACCCATCACGCGGGGCGCTTCTTCGGGCGCCGGCACCAGTACCAGCTCGGCTCCCACCGAAACCCGTTAGTCCGTAGCCTTGGTGCGTACACCGGGCAAGATCCTCTATTGGTAATTCAATCTTTGGGAGCTCACGGTGGACACCGGAGTGGTGACGGCTTATATCGCCGGTTATCTCATAACGGCAATCACGGTGTTCATTTTTTGCCTGCCAGCCATAGTGCTGTTTGTGATTCTGTTGCTGGCAGCCGGGGTTCTTCGGGTGTTGGTTTGGCCACTGGAACTGCTGATCCGGAAACTGCGCCGGCA
This sequence comes from Arthrobacter sp. StoSoilA2, assembly GCF_019977195.1. NCBI lineage: Bacteria > Bacillati > Actinomycetota > Actinomycetes > Micrococcales > Micrococcaceae > Arthrobacter > Arthrobacter sp. StoSoilA2. The sequence goes on along the minus strand of NZ_AP024643.1, from coordinate 1,306,127 downwards.
CCCGAAGGAAACCCAAACTGACCCATCGTGGTTGCTGGGCTCAGGTTAGGAGCCGTACAGGTCTATTAGCGAGTCCGTTAGCGAGAAGGAGGAAAACGATGAACATCGGACAAGAGCCGGAATCGCCGCGTGAAGTGCCGGAGGCCGATGCCCTTGAGCAACAAACGCCCGTCCTCCCGGAGGGTTCCGAGGAGTTCGAACTAACGAAACCGCTACCCGATGATGCCCCTGAGGCCGATGTTCTGGAGCAGCGGACAGACGTGCTTCCTGGCGGTTCAGCGTTTACGCGGCTCGAAGGCGTCTCTGAAGCAGAGGCTGCGGAAGCAGACTACATCGAGCAGGCTCTAGCGCCCTCCTTCGAAGAGGATGACGACTACCGCGAAGACAACGAGGAGGTTGGCTAGAAGCAGGCCTCCACCCCGTGCGATAAGTCATAGAAGACTTCTCCCGTTGGGGCCCATGTGACCGGTGTTACTGTCGCTCCACGCGCCTTTCGCATGGGCGCACTCCAAGGGGGCAACACATTGCACACACAACTTTCGCGCGCCGGAAAACACTCGCTTTTCGGCGGCAAATCGTCACGGGATTTTCGAAGTAAAGCACTCGGTATCACGGCCATCTGGTCACTGATGATTTTGCTTGCCGGTTGCGGTTCGGGGTCCGTGGGAGCTGCTGGATCGGTGAGCAGCACCAAGGAGTCGACGTCGGCATCTCCTTCGCCTACCCCTAGTCCAACGCCAAGCAATATCTCCGGGAAAGCCTGCACCACAGAGAAGAACACCCAATCCGTGGCCGGCGAAACGTACATCTGCACCATCGATCTATCCGGAAAACTCGCCTGGCTGGACTCCGCAACAGCAACAAAGCTTTCTGATCAACGGGCGGCAGACGCTGCTGCAAAAGCCGCGGCAGAGAAGGCGGCAGCGGACGCAGCCGCGAAAGCTGCAGCGAACAAGGCAGCGGCTGATAAGGCTGCCGCGGACCAGCTCGCCGCCGACCAAGCGGCCGCTGCCAAAGCAGCCGCCGATCAAGCCGCGGCAGATCAGGCTGCTGCCGCTGCTGCTGCCGCTGCGGCTGCGAAGCCTGCCCCAGCCCCTGCCGTTCAAAGTGGTTGCGACCCGAACTACGCCGGCGCCTGCGTGCCTGTCGCGTCCGACGTCGACTGTGCCGGCGGCAAAGGCAACGGACCCGCTTATGTCCGAGGCCCGGTGACAGTGGTTGGTTCTGACATTTATGGCCTGGACAACGACCATGACGGCATCGGCTGTGAGTAGGAGCTTCTGAATTTGCCACTGGACAGGATGATCTACGCATAGATAGTCTGTGCGTAGATCATCTAGCTTTGGGAGGCAATCATGTGGGACTACGAACACAGCGTTGAAACCACCGCGGCACCCCAGGCGCTCTGGCAGCTTTGGGCCGACGTCGAAAGCTGGGGTTCCTGGAACGCCGAAATTGAACGCGTTGAGATCGATGGCCCCTTCGCGGTGGGCTCGCAAATCCTTATGACACCACCCGGGGATGAACCCATCCAATTGCGAATCGCTGAAGTGGTGAACGGCGAGCTGTTCGTCGACGAAGCTCGCTTCGATGAGCTGCTGATCCGAACCGCCCACCGTTTGGACAGGCTCGACTGCGGTCGAGTCCGGGTGGTCTACAGGATGGAGATCACCGGTGCGGGTGCAGATCAGGTTGGCCCCGAGATCGGGCCTGCCATTACTGCCGATTGGCCGGAGACAATGGCTTCACTCGTCGAACTCGCCCAGCGCTGATGCCGCTCAACCCGGGCGAGAGTCCCGGTTTCCTGCTGTGGCACGCAACCTTGCGCTGGCAACGCGAGGTTGCTGCGGCATTGGCTCCGATCGGCCTCACTCACGTTCAGTTCGTTTTGCTCGCCTGCACCTGGTGGCTCAACAAAGAAGGCGAGCATCCCAATCAGCTCGCCGTTGCCCGCCAGGCCGGCACCGACGCGAAAATGGCCTCGCAGGTGCTCCGGACCTTGGAGGTGAAGGGTCTCATTGAGCGGGAAGTCGATCCCTCGGATACCAGGGCAAAACGGCTACGTGTTACTGAAGCGGGCTGCGAGTTGGCTCCACGTGCGATCGCCGCCGTGGAGCTCGCCGATGCCCAATTCTTCGAGCCGGCGCCCGTCGGTGACCTGGTGGCGCTGCTGAAAAAGCTGGCGCACCCGGGCGATTGATCCCTGCCCCTGGCTAGCCGTCGCCCAGGCGGCGCTGGACGTCGAGGAGGAACTTGGTGCCGGCGTCGGACAATTCACGCTCATACTGGCCCCATTTTTCGGAGCCCCAAAGCCTTAGGCAGTGGAATGCGCTGTGGACGTCCTGCTCCAATTCGCGAGCTACTTCGATGGGTATATCGGCGCCGTTCATCAACCGGAGGCCGCGCTCGTTGAGCGCCAACTGAACTACTTGGGCACTCAGGTTCCGTGGTGGGCGATTACCGGATAATTCCCAGTGCAGTTTGAGTTGGGTAACGACATCCAGTCCCGCACCGTCAGGTGATGCCAAACGGTCAGCAATGTAGTGCCACAGCATTGCCGGCTTGTTTACCAGTTTCCTGCCCGCCGGGGTCAAGACGAGCCTGCCCTTGTTCTTGCGCAGGAGTTTCCATTCCTGCAAGTGTTCGCGGACGATGCGCACTGGGGCAACGTGGATCTCAGTGGAACTATTTCCGTGCCAGACCTCGCGCCATCCCAATTCAGTCATTGCCCGCTTGACAACGATCGGCTTCAGGTAGCCAGCCGATGTCAGAGGGAATCCATCACGCTCCGCCTCCTTCAAGAACCAAAGAGCTGGCCCCAGAACAAATTCCATCTCGTCAGGGGTTACCTCACCTGGCCAGAGCCGCTGCGCCAGTCGATTCAGCTGCCCGTTAACAGCATCAAGGTCGAAGGCGTGGGCGTCGAACTTTGATGCCTTCTCCTGGGTTACCAGCTCAAGCCACTCAACAGCTTCCCCATGCTCTGGGTGCCTTGGATCTCCGACCACTCGCACAACGTTGGCGTATCCATGCACTCCCCCGGAATCCTCGATTGGGCCACGCATTGCCCCATCTGTGCACGTGATGGTCGATTCCTGAACCAAAGCGGGTCCTACGACGTCGATTTCATGAGTCCAGTTGTCGCCAAAGTCGTAGTCGTATTCAAAGGACGACTTTCCAGGCTGGCTTGAGTCGAACAACTCGCGCAGTTCTACGCCGCTGGCCTCCTCCGAGCCTTCTAGTGGGTCGTCGTCTTCGGCAATCCTGGTGATGATCCGTTTCTTGCCGGCCCGGTCATGGCCGACCACGGCGTAAAGATGCGCGTTCTTCCAATCGAAGGCGCATTGAATTGCACTGTGCAGATCGGCAACGGTGGCGCTCTCCGGGAGAACGAGCTGCCGCCAAATCAGCGGGTCCGTTTCACTAATGGAAATACGCAGCTCGACGGCGGGGACTTGGGTGGGTGACTCCATGCGCCAATTCTGCCAGCGCTCTTCGAGCGGGGTGCAATCGCGTCACACCACCTAGTCCGTCCCGGCGAACACTCATTTTTGGATTGAGGCACCCTCGATACCCTGAATTTGCTCGTATATGAGCACCTAGAGCGGACGAAAGAGCACCTAGACCGCTATTCCCGGCCATAGTCTCCTCTTGTGCCTTCGGGACGGGAAACCCGGTGTCCGGCGGGAACCCCACTCGTCCCAGGCGAAGGAGGCACAACGGCACGGCTCCACCTAAGAACCCCCAGGTGGAGTCGTGCCCAGCCGGCTTCCGGAGCAGGCCTATCGAAGGCTGGAGGAACTCCGGCGCAACCGGATCACCCGGAAAACGATGCCCACCACGAACATCAGCACACCCAGCCCGACAGACAGTGGCGGCAGTGTCGCAACCAACGCCACGCAGGCAACAGCTCCAGCAACTTGAAGTGCTTTCGGATACCGGCGGTCCTCGGCGGGCTGAGTGAAGGCCGCAATGTTCGCAACCAGGTAATACAGCAGCACACCGAACGACGAGAAACCGATGGCGCCCCTGAGGTCAGCCACGGCAATAATCAGGCAAATTGCTACGGCGAGCGTTGTTTCGGCCCGGTGGGGAACCCTGTACCGCGGATGGACGGCAGCCAGCCAATGCGGAAGGTCGTGTTCGCGGGCCATGGCCAGGCTTGTCCGGCCGAGCCCCGCGATCAGCGCGAGGAGGGCACCCAATGAGGCAACTGCGGCTCCGATCCGAACAATCGGAGCTGCCCAAGACATCGCACCAGCGTGGACAGCGTCGGCGAGGGGTGTCGGGGTCCCGGAAACACCCCCGGGTCCCAGTGCCGCCAACAACGTGACCGCTATCAGGGCATAGATGACGATGGTGATTCCCAGGGCGATCGTGATTGCCCTGGGAATGGTGCGGCGAGGCTCGCGAACTTCCTCACCCATCGTCGCAATCCGTGCGTAGCCGGCGAAGGCAAAGAACAACAGTCCGGCCGACTGCAATATGCCGTACCAGCCGTGTGCCAGCAGGCCCTCCCCCACAAAATTGCTGAAGTCAGGTCCCGACCCACCCCACACGGCGGCCACGGCTATCGCCAAAGCGGTCAGGACCGCGATCACCAAAATTCGGGTAAGTCCCGCCGTCCGAGTCACTCCGTGATAGTTCACAGCGGTCAAGATTACGACGGCGGCAATCGCCACCGGTCGCTCCCAACCTGCCGGTGCGGCATAGGCCGCGAAGGTCATAGCCATGGCCGCGGCGCTGGCCGTCTTGCCGATCACGAATCCCCACCCAGCCAGGAAGCCGTACCAGGGCCCAAGCCGTTCACGTCCGTAGACGTATGTTCCGCCGGAGGTAGGGTACCTGGCAGCGAGTTGCGCGGAGGACGTCGCATTGCAGAAGGCCACGAAGGCCGCAACAACCAGGCCAATAAGCAACCCGGATCCTGCAGCCGCTGCGGCTGGTGTGAAGGCAGCGAAAACCCCGGCACCGATCATAGAGCCTAAGCCAATGAGGGACGCATCGAAGGTGCCGAGGCGGCGGGCCAAGGCCGGGGAATTGCTCACGAGAACCCTCACGCATCAAGGTCTGAGCTCTGCCGGTATCACCGGAGACTCGTACTGGAAGATACGTTCAGCCTAGCTTGTGTCAGCGTGCCGCCATTGAATTGCCCACGAGGATGAAGAGGCCGTTACGCGAGGTTGCGCCGGTTTTTCGCAGCGCGTTGGAGATGTGGTTTTCCACTGTTCTCGCGCTGATCCCCAGATGTTCAGCAATCTCAACGTTCGAGCGATGTCCTGCCAACGCGGCAACCTCGATTTCGCGTTCGGTGAGTGGCGTCGTCCTGAAAGTGTTAAACGAGAGTTGCTCGTTGGTTGACGGAAACCTTGCCGCGAACAAAGAGGAAGCTTCGGCCATGGCCTCGGCCGCTGCTGTGTTTCCCTCCAGGACGTGGCGCTTGAGGGCACCTCGAAGGAGCATGCCGATCTGATAGTTATCGGCATCCAACTCGTAGTGTTTCAGGAGGAGACCGAGCAGCTTGTGATCGCCTTCCACAACGGCTGTGGCAACGGCCATCATCTGGTCGTGAGCCGTTACACCGCTGTCCCGCAGGATCTTGCGCAGGATATCCAAGACCGGTCCCCCGGGACACAGGCATGTGCAAAGGAGCGCCGTCATCGTTGCTTCCAGGATGTAGCCGCTCTTCAGCTGGCGTCTGATGAGCTTGACTGCATGCCGGTCAAAAACCGACGGCTGGGTAGTCTCTGCGGAAACGAGCTCATGTACACCCTTGCCGATACCGGGCAACGGCCCAACATCAGGAACCTCACTCCGCGCCTGCGACGCGATGGACAGCGCTGGCGAGATCGCCGTCGTCGCATGCCGTAGGCCTGCGAGCCGCAGCATGGCGTCATAAAGGACATCGACGACGAAGCCCGGACGGCCCATGGCAAAGACGCTGCTCATGAGGTACTCGGCTTCCTCGAAATAGCCGCGGTACAGCAGACCGTGCGCCGCAACATAGCTACTGGCCACGACGCCGAACTGATCGAGATTTCGGCGCGCCTCGGCGCGCCAATCCAGCGCGAAGACCAAGGAGTCCTCAATCCTGCCTGCTGCAAAAAGCGCGAAACCGTGCAGAAAGGGGCGCAGGTGCGGGAAGGCGTCGTCGTCCTCAGCCTTCTCTGTCACGTCGAGGACCTTACCCGGCTGAAAGCGATACAGCTCAAGCAAGCTCTTGACGAGTCCTTCCAAGCCCAGCGGTTCATGTTCCGAGCCCTCGGCGGAAGGTTCGGCACTTGGCGGAATCCGACCATGCGAGGCGTTGATGAAGAGGATCGCGGCCTCAGCCGTAGAGGCCTGTTCCGGGTTCTGCTCGGCGAATCCATTCAGGATGTCCACTGCCGCACTCACGCCCTGCCCTGAGTAGATTGCAAGGAAAGCCTTGGTGATCGCGAGGAAGAGAACGTCATTGGGGTCGCCGTTGAGCGTTGACGTCTCCTGGCAGACGCGGGTTGCCCGCATAACGTTCACCGGCGCTCCCCAGTAAACCCTGAGCAGAGCGGCAGCATTGGTCGCGGACTTGTTCGCTTGCCATCGTTCATAGCGCGTGCGTTCGCGGCCCGCACTGTGATCGTGAAAATGCCGGGCGGTTACGGCGTCATCGTTTCCCTTTTCGAGCCGCAAGGACCCCAGCACCCGGGAAAGGCAGTCAGCAGTGGTGGAATTGCCCTGCGCAGTTTGAGGCACCCCCTCAAGTGCACCAGCAATCTTGTTTCGCAAGAGGTGCCGGTCCCTGAGCGTCTTTTGGCCCCGGAAATAGTCTGCGATGACTGGCGGGCTTATCGCCGCGATCGGTCCGTTGTGGTGATCGTCCATGACTGACAGGAATCCCCGCCGTTCAAGGCCTTCCAGCACATCAGGCTGTACCACCTTTTGAAGAACGTCTACACGGGCGGTGCCAAGGATTGCCATGGTGTGCAGGGCAGTGACTTCTTCCGGTTCCAGGTCCGCCAGCAGCTCTTCGAGGGTTCCTCTCAGATGCTCGTTCCAGAGGCTGTCACCTGTCATCTGCCACTGCCGGCCACGCATAACCAGCAGCTCGCTTAAGGCCGCGGTCTCCGTAATGCGGACGATGAGCCGAGGGTTGCCGCCGGACTTGGTCAGGATTCTGGCTGTTGTGTCGGCATCTGCAGCAGCCCCCAGCACCTGCGTCACCAAAGTGTGTACCTGCTCAAAATGGAGTGGGTTCAGTTGCAGCAAAGCTTCGCGGCCACTGTTCATGACGGCCAGTTGACCTCTTGAGATCGAGCCGCTGTCCGGAGCCGTGACGACCAGCGGACAATCGGACCTGCGCCGAACGGATTCCAGGACCGCCAGCGATTCGATGTCCAGCAGCTGGATGTCGTCCACTATCAGGACGTGCTTTCCAGGCTTGGATATCTGGCTTGAGAGCGCATCTGCCATATCCATAACGCCGCTGCGGCCGGGCCGAAGCTCTAAACCCAGGCTCTTGATGGCTGCGTACGGAATTGAGCGATGTGTCCGAAGGCCGCTGATTAAGTGGATAGCGATACCGGTTTTTTCCAGGTTGGCCACGACGTTTTGCAACACCGTGGTCCTGCCGCTTCCGGGGGCTCCAATAATCCGCACGCTTATGCCGCGGCCAACGAAATCGAGGATGCGCTGAACCTCAGAATCGAACACTCGATCCAACCTTCTGTTTCTGTGGATGACCGACATGCGGCTCACTTCGCAGGTTAGATTTCGGAAACTGGACTAGGTGGCAAAACAGCCTTGCACAGGCCGTTTAAGGCCCGCCTAGGTGGCGATTCTGACAAAAATGAGTGCTCCCGCGACTCGCCTAGGTGCTGAGCCTGCTTCGAATGAGCTATTGGGAAAGAGTCGTTGGCAGTCTGTTCGTCCATGGAAGGCCCTCGGTTTCGTAGTTGATACCAACCACGCTACGGAGGTTCGAAGGTGAGTTACAGGGGTGTAATTTGCTATGTGGATATATGTTCTAGCAACCCTTAGGCAATGCGTATATATGTTCTAAGCGGGATGACAAGAAAAAACAGGGCCGGTCAATGACCGGCCCTGCTTTTTCGTTTATCCGAAGACTAGATAGCCTGGATGTTTACTGCCTGGGGACCCTTGGGGCCCTGCTCGACGTCGAAGGAAACCTTCTGGTTCTCTTCGAGGGAGCGGTAGCCCGAGGAGTTGATCGCAGAGTAGTGAGCGAAAACGTCCTGGCTGCCATCTTCAGGAGAGATGAAGCCGAAGCCCTTTTCGGAGTTGAACCATTTCACGGTACCTGTAGCCATTTTTTCAGTCCTTACTGAAGGTGGAGATGCTCCCGACTTTCGGGTCTCCGGTGTGGGGTGTTCTCCACCGTTACTTCAGAAGGTCGCGATCCAGATGGATCACGGGGACTGCCTGAACTACCAAATGCCAAACACAACAACACCGTCAAGTTTACATAGTTCTGAGCAGATAGCTAGTGGGACGTCAGATTAATCAATCCGATGGCCGGATTACCCCTTTGAAGAGGGCCGTCTTGAAGAGGGCCGTCAGTGGTCATGGGAGACTGAAGCTGCCGGTTTCCATGGGGTGTCCGCGTGCGAGAGCCAAACCATTGCAGGATTCAAGAAGCGAATGAGCTGCTGACCCTCGGTGCGTGGGTTATCAAGTTCGTCGAAAAAGACCGCTGTGTCACCGGCGATGATGGTAGGCGGTCCGTCCCCGTCAATGACCACAATCTGTGAGCCCTGAGTGTGTCCTGGTGTCCGAACGAGCCGAATCCCGGGAAGAAGTTCGAGTTCGCCATCGACGGCGACGTACTGCATCCCTGGTGGGTCGACCCATTCCGGGATGGTGTAGTCGTCCTGGTTGCGGGCGTCGTCGAGTTCCTGACGCTGAACGTAGACGGGCTTGCCCGCGAAGAGGTGGTTACCGCCGCAATGGTCAAAATGCAGGTGGGTGTTGACGACGATATCCACGCTGCTGATATCGAAGTCCTGCTCGTTCAGCGGATTGATGCGCGGCTCCATGTCGGCCACCGCCGGATGAAGCTGGGTCATGCCGGTGTCCACCAGCACGCGGCCCTCGGGGTGATCGATGACATGCACATACACCGGCATTGCCTCGCCTTCGGCCAGCAGCTCGGCGACACGAATGGCAGTAACGCGGATTGCAGCGGGAGGATTCAATTCTTCACCTCAGCCCCACATCAAGGCCGTGATGTGTCCCGGAGGCAACAGATCCTTCAGCCCAGCGCGCGCAGAGGTCTGTGGCCTTCCTCCAGAGTCCCATCGCTCGGCGCGTCCGTCGAGGAGGCAAGCCCAGATGGTGACTATCGAACCGCCCGGGCCGTAAGCTGCAGACGGATCTCTTCTCACGCCTAACCCAGGAGGACGAGCAATGCAGATGCCCAAGCCGTCGGATGCCGACAAGGAACGTTTCCGTTCAGTGCTTCCCGACCATCCCGACGTCGTCGTCAAACCCATGTTCGGCAACCTCGGCGCTTTCGTGAATGGCAACATGTTCGCGGGTCTCTTCGGCCCTACTATCGGCGTCCGCCTTTCGGAGGCTGACAAGGCCGAGCTCGAGTCGGACCACGAAACTCAACCGTTCGGCCCCGAGGAACGCCCCATGGGCGGTTATGTCGGCCTGCCGGAAGCGTGGAACGAGGACGCCGCGCAGGCCGAGCCTTGGGTGGCCAAGGCCTTTGACAATGTTGCAGCCCTGCCGCCGAAGGCACCCAAGAAAAAGGGCTCCAAGAACTAAGACCTCTTCAGCTCGACGGGCCCTCGCCAAACCTGCCAATAAGTGCTGAGATCGAGCTATGCCTTCGATGAATGGACGAACAGCGCTCGTGACCGGGGCCACGGGCGGCCTGGGTAAGGCCATCGCCACTGAACTTGCACGCGAAGGAGCGTCCGTCGTCGTGGTTGGACGTTCAGCAGCGCGGGCAGAAGATGCCATCCGGGATATCCGGGCCAAAGAACCGAACGCGGTTCTCGAACCGCTCGCTTGCGACCTCTCAAGCCAGGCCTCGATCCGGTCGGCAGTAGACGGGTTCCTGTCGCGCCACGACAAGCTGGACGTGCTGGTCAACGCGGCTGGAGTATTCCGCAAGGAGCGTCACGTGACTCCGGACGGGCTTGAACTGACGTTCGCCACCAACGTGATGGGCTACTTCCTGCTGACGAATCTTCTCTTGGACGCGCTCAAGCGCGGCGGTGGCGCGGACGGGGCGCGGACTTCGCGGATCGTCAACATCGCTTCCAAGTATTCGGGAGGCCCGTCCACCACCAAGATCGACTTCGACGATCTGCAAACCGCCAAGGGCAGTTACAGCTACCTGCGTGCCACGCCGCCAACAATGCTCGGTCGGGTCCTGTTGACGCAGGAATTCGCGGAGCGCCTTCGCGGATCCAACGTGGTGGTGAACGCCGTGCACCCGGGCCTGGTAAAGCACACGGCGCTACTGCAGGATGTTGGCGGACCTTTCCGCTGGATGACGAACACCTTCGGCGCGACTGCTGAGAAAGCTGCCGATACCCCCGTCTGGCTGGCCACCGCTCCAGAAACTGCCGCTGTGTCCGGGAAGCTCTGGGCGAAACGCAAGGAACTGCCGACGCCCGGCATGGGCTCTGATCCGGCGGCGCGGAAGCGGCTGTGGGAAGAGTGCACCCGCCTGGCCAAAATCTTGTGACATTCCGCCCCTGAACAGCCCTCCCGAAGCCGCATCTCCAGGCGTACAGTGCAGCCATGGAACCCATTCGAGTGGTCCTCGTTCCGGGCAGTGTCCTTCCTGCGGGGCCCGCCTACGGTGCGCTGCTCGAGGCCTTGGGCCCGGACGTCGACGCCGTGGCCAAGGACCTGGATCTCTATGAGGGCGACCAACCGCCGTCGGACTGGACACTCGACACCGAAGTCGACGGCGTCCTGCGCGAGGCGGGCGCCAAACAATGGGACAAGTTCCACCTCGTGGGCTACTCGGGCGGCGGGGCCGCGGCCCTCGCCTTCGCCGCCAAGTATCCCGAGCGGCTGCTTAGCCTCACGCTCTTGGAACCGGCCTGGGCGGGCGACTGGGGCTGGAGTCAGGCCCACTCCCGCTTCTGGGAGCAGCTGGGCGCGCTCGAGTCGCTGCCTCCGGAGCAGTTCATGCCGGAGTTCATGAGGCTGTCGGTGAGGCCCGACGTCGTCCTTCCGCCTCCGCCGGCGGGTGACCCGCAGCCGTGGATGGCCAAGCGGCCTGCCGGAATCAGGGCGTTCCTGAAGGATTTCCGGAACTATCACCTGGACCGCGAGCGCCTCGCTTCTTTTGAACGACCCGTGCTTTACGTTCTGGGCGGCCTGAGCAACCCGGACCAGTACGGTGACATCGCCGATCGCCTGTCCACTGTTTTCCGGGACTACCGTGTGGAGGTGTTTGAGGAACGCCACCACTTCGATCCCCCACACCGGATTGAACCCGGGAGGCTCGCGGGCATGTTGCGCGAGCATTGGCAACGAGCCGAGGGCAGCAACAATGCCGACTAAGCCCATAGACACGGTCATCATCGGCGCAGGGCAGGCGGGACTCGCGACGAGCTACTGGCTCACCCGGGCCGGCGTCGAGCATCGGATATTGGAGCGTCGGGATTCCCTGGGTGGCGCATTCCAGGATCGCTGGGACGGGTTCTATATGAACACGCCGAACTTCAGCCTGGACCTGCCCGGCATGCCCTACACCGGCGACGAGCCTGAGGCCTTCATTCCCCGCAACGCTGTGGTCAACCTCTTCAGGCGCTACGCGGAGGTGATCGGCGCTCCCGTCCACACCGGCGTGGACGTAACGCGGCTGGCCACATCCCCCGACGGCGGATTCAGTATTGAGTCGTCGCTCGGGCACATGAAAGCCTGCAAGGTGGTGTTGGCAACCGGCGCGTATCAGGTCCCCAAGGTCCCGGCCATGGCCGCCGGCCTTTCCAAGGAGATCGTCCAGCTCCACACGCACGACTACCGCAATCCGAACCAGCTGCCCGACGGCGCCGTCCTCATCGTCGGAACAGGCCAGTCCGGCGGTCAGATCGCCGAGGAACTGCACGACGCCGGCCGCGAAGTCCACCTCGCCGTCTCCACCTGCCCCGAAGCACCCCGCCGATACCGCGGCCACGACCTCATCTACTGGATGCTTGAAACCGCCAAACACGGCTCCGACTACGGCATCAACGCCCTCACCCGCGAAGCACTCCCCTCCCCCGCAGCCCGCTTCGCCTGCAACCCACTGCTCTCCGGCACCGAAGGTGGCCACGACATCCACCTCCGCGAACTCGGCCGCCGCGGCATGCACCTGCACGGCCGTTTGGAGAACATCGACGACGGCGACATCACCTTCACCGACGACCTCCCCGAACGCCTCACAACAGTCGAATCCAGCTTCCACCAACGGATGCGGAAAGCCATTGACGCCTACATTGCAGCGGCGGGGATTGATGCTCCAGGGCAGGCCCCCTTGCCCTCGGATGACTGGCTGCCCGCTGAGCCAGCGAGGTTGAACCTGGCCCAGGCAAACATCACGTCAGTCCTGTGGGCCACCGGATACAAACTCGATCTGTCCTTCATCGACATCCCCGTCCTTGACGAATGGGGCTACCCAAAGCACACGGCTGGCGTCACCGAACAGCCCGGCCTGTACGCGGTGGGCCTCCCGTGGCTGACACGCCACTACTCGTCGATCCTCGGCGGTGTGGGGCTGGACGCGGAGTACGTGGCGGGCAAGGTTGCTGAGTGAACAAATAGCCAACTACACCGGGCCCGCCGGAAAGAAGTAACCGACCTGCCCGCAGCTCTGTCGTTGCACGTGGGGCATTGGTGTTCAGCGCGCTACCGGCCTGAGTGGGACTGGGCAGCTCACGTTCCGGCCTTCGCAGGACGTCGGGTCAAACGACGCTGTGCAGCGAGATCCTGATCGCTCGTTGAGACGCGCCGATTTTCATTCCAGCCATACATAAGGAACACGGTTGCAGTAATCCCCCCATCATCGCGCATCTCATCGTGCGGTCTTATGTACGTGATCCACCAGCAACAGCATGGAACGTGTCGGCGGCTTCACTAGCACGATGATCGACCGGGCTACGGGCAGGGCGCGCCGCCGTTCGGGGCCTTGTTAGTGTGCTTATGTGACGATTCCACTCGAAGAGTTCGACGACACCGACGACTCCGTGCACCGCCCGAGACCGATTCCCATCGACGGACGCTTTCCGGATACCGCAGTCCTGTGCTTCTTCCGCGAAGCAATCGAAGAAATACGCGAGCAAGGGCGGCTCGTCCAGATCGGGAAGTTCAGTGACGAGATCGGAGGCGCCGGCATCTTCGCGACTCCTGACCGCTGCGTCGCAGTATTCCACTCCGTGTCGGCGGCCCGCTGAGTGCACATTGCCTCGAGCAGGCGATCGCAAGCGGCGTGATAACCGTTCTCGCCATCGGCGGTGCCGGAGCCCTCGTCGAGGAGTTCAGCAGGAACGACGTAATGGTCGTGGAATCAGCGATCCGCGACGAGGGGACGTCAGTCCATTACCTCCCGCCTGGCCGCCGCGTCGACTTCGATCCCGACGAGGTCCAGCGGATTGTCAGCGGGCTCGGCCAGCACGGGATCTCCGCCCGGACGGGCATCACCTGGACCACGGATGCAGACTTCCGTGAGACACATGCCCGGGTCGAACGTCGTCGGGCTGAAGGGTGCGCCGCGGCGGAGATGGAAGCGGCATCGCTGGCAGCTGTGTGCCAGTTCCGCGGCGTCAAGTACGCGCACGTGCTATATAGCGGCGACGCGCTTCACGGGGAGTTCTGGTCTGAGAGGGCATGGACAACGTCCACCAGACGCGGCCAGCTCCTGGAAGCAGCGATCGCATTGCGCATGCAGTAGTCAGGCCGGCCCCGAATCCCCGGCTTCAAGTAGTCCGGTAGGGGATCCTCAACCGGACGCTTGTCACGAAATCTGCCGTGGCTCCGGGGTTTGCCATCGAGCGAAGAACTTGTCGATCTCGTCAGGAGATGATTTATCGACGGACAACCATTCTGCGGCTGCCTTGCGTCCGATCTCCTCGCATGCTTCCTCCGACGCCGGACCGGCTGGATTGTCGTAAAGGTCGCTGATTTCCAACCAGAGGGCATATGCTCCACCATCGTGGGAGGACCCTAGGAACTCGCGAATGAACTGCTCGGCCTCTTCCATGACCAGGTCGTAGACTTGCTCACGTTCGGCCTCTAGTACCTTGTTGGCGACGTAGGTCATTGCTTGTAAAAAGCGAGACTCACGGATGGCATCTTCCATGTAAGTTCCTGTCATTCGGTGGACTAGTTATCAGTCATCCGCCTAATTGGACCAGATGACCCGTTACCTAGCAGGACACGCCACTGACGCATCCGGCCCTTACAGCCACAGCTTTGCCCGTCAACCCGTCGTCCATGCACGCATCTTCTGGCACATTACTTCATGGACGAACCATTCCTCAGATAGGCCGCCAAGAGCGATCCATGACACCGCTTTGCACAGCGCCCGCTCAAGGATCGGCTTGCGGCCGGTCGTTGTCGAGGTGGCAGCACTGGGCAGGAAGTAGACAGGCAGCGCTAGAATCGCAGGTCTTATTCATACACTCTGGCCGCGAGTAGCATCTGGGCGATGAGCCGCCAGGAAGGTACGTCGGGGACTGGCTCCCCCAGGTTTGCGAAGTAACCATCCATGTCACGCGTCCAAGCTGACAACGCCTCCAGGAAGCTTTCGAGGTCGCCATTCTCCCAGCTTCCAGGATCTTGTCTTAGCGAAAGCCTGAATTGATCGATGAAGTCAGCCAAGTCTTGACGACTCAGGTTTGGGTCCAGATTCAATTCGGATGGCATGTCTAATGCAAGCACACGCCGTCCACGTTCTATGAAACAGCTGCACGTACGGATGTGCGGTGGAGGATCCCTCAGCGGACGCTCAGGGATTTTACTGCTGGCCCCGCTGGGGAGACCTAGCGATTCAGAATGGGCAGTAGCCTTTCAAGTAGCTGCCGACCAGTCTGGTTCCTTAGCTGTGTCATCAACTTGCTGAAGCGTATTCGGGGCGACCGCCCACGCTGTAGGTGAGGGCGATGATGCCGGTATCGAACACGCGGGACTCGATTAGGTTGAGTGCGAAGTCGAGGCCGTGCTCGGGGAGGAGGCGTTTTCCTTCGCCAACGATCACGGGAAACTGGACCAAGTTCAGTTCGTCGACCAGCTCGTTTTCGAGCAGCCAACGCGCGAGTGCCGCGCTGCCCACGACCAGTAGTTCGCCGCCGGGCTGCGCCTTGAGCTCGCGGACGCGGGCCGTGACATCGCCGGAGATGACTGTGCTCTGCTCCCATGTCGGGTCAGTCACGGTTCTGGAGACCAGGTATTTCGGTTTCGAGCTGATCGCCTCGCCGAAGCCGCCGTCGTCGCTGCGGGCCCCCCAGTATTTCTCGAACAGACCGTATGTCTTCCGGCCGAGCAGGAAGGCGTCCGGACGTTGCCAGGTGCCGAGGATATATTGGACGGCCGCATCATCGTTGAACGGGAGCGCCCACCCGCCGCGTGTGAAGCCGGGATCCATTTCCTCGTTGTTACCGCCGTTCGCCTGAGCGACACCGTCAAGGGTGACCTGCAGGCTGATGCTGAGTTTCATGATGAGTTCCCTTCCTTCATCAGTGAGGAGCCCGGGACTTTGCCGATCACGACAATGTCCGAGAGCGGGTGAGCTCGTTTGTCTGGCCCCTCTCGGGCGGGCCCACCACCACTCTAAATAGGTCCCTCCGTTGTTCAAATGGCTTCAGACATTCAGTGCAGACGACTTCTGAAGCTGACATCGGAACTGACGGGGAAGTGTCCCGCGTGGGTGCCCCTGTTCTAAATAAAGTGAGACGCCGCGGCGGTCTCATGCAGGGTAATGCCCGTTCGAGAATCCTTTACCGGACACCTTCTGCTGGAACGCATGTACTCCATGCGTTGCGCCATCGGGAGTTCGTGCAGCGAACGGCAATGAAGGTGGCGTGTTTGAGCACTCTTTGTGTGTCAGCTGCCTACCGCCCAGCCACGACATCACGACTTCGGGCTAGGAGGTCATTGCACTCCAGGCCCAATGTCCGCTGACCAGGCCAACGAGCAAACCCACGAGCAGTATCGAGCCGCCAGCAACGAGGAAACAGGTCGCCCCAATTCTTAGGGTCTGCAGTTTCTTGGCGAAGTAAGTCGGCTTCTGCTCTTCACGGAGAAAAACATGCCATTCGGTCGCCCACCGTGACAAAGTACGCGAAAGCGCATAGATGAAGAGTCCGAACATCATGCATGTCGCGCCCAAGAGCATTGGTCCGATCATGCTTTTCCTCTGTTGTTCTTCGTTGACTACTGCCAGAAAGTTGCCGGCGAGCGATCCTTCAGCGGACGTTGAGGAGGGATCCCCGCAGTTCGCAAATGGTGGCAGTCTTCGACCTACGCAGGTAGCCGCCATCGAGCACGGGCCAGCTACGACCGCTCCAGGGGTCACCCGTCGAGCAGCTTGGCCTTTTGTTGCTCGAATTCGCTCTGCGTCACGACCCCCTGATCGCGGAGCCGGGCGAGGTGCGCGAGTTCCGTCGCGACCGACTGCGCCGGTTCGTCTGGGGCGCCATGGGCGGCCGCGGTCATGGCAGAGATCCGGCGGGCGCGGTTCCACAGGACGAACCCGAGGCAAAACACCACGGCGCCCAGAGCGATCACCGCCCACCATAGCGCCGACCACTGCGAGGCGGACGCCTTGCACACCGACTCGAAGTCCGTCTGGCGGTAGTTAATGCTTGGCGATAAATCCTGCATTAATGCTTGGCGATAGTCCTCCGTCAGCGCCGACTTCTGATATGGGGAGAACGCGGCGTCGCAGTGCACACCGACGGGAACGGTGAACCCGCAGAAAATGCCAGCGGCCCCGATGCCTACGCCGAGGATGAAAGGCCAGAAAGGTCCCGGGAGCTTCTTTGGTGTTTCCATGGTGTCCCCCAACTTCTGCAAGTCGCCAGTCTATTTGTGAGCAGCCGTTTCAGTGCGCGAAGCTGCGCGATGTGTGGCTCATCCTATAACTACATCTAAAAAGTTGAACTGGATCTTTCATCAAGGTTTGCTCAGGGTTCGACCTGCCCGTTAGCCGATCCTCAAATGAGATAAGCAACGTTCAATGAGCCAGCGGCTAATGCCGCCTCGTTGGACGATAGGTGTCAGGTTGTCGACGCCCGATTGAAGGAGGGGCAGGGAATAGAGTTCCATCTATGGCAACCTGGGACCTGGCCGACGAGCTGAACCATCCGTTGGATTTTCTTTTGATTCAGAACGGCTTCATCAATTTGTTCTGTCGACAGGCGGTCCTCGATGATGCGATCTCATGGCTACGAAACCACAGCTATAAAGTCGTACAGGTTGACTCTGCTGCGTGGCAATCGCAGGGCGACTTGCACCGGGACATTGCCCGGGTTCTTGAGTTTCCCGATTACTACGGCTCGAACCTCAATGCCCTCAACGATTGTCTAAGCGACGTCGCCGTCCAATCCTATGGATGGTCCCCAGAGGACACCGGGCTAGTTCTGGTGATTGACGGGTATGAGGCTTTCGCGAGCAAGGATGCGACGACTGCCCATCTCCTTCTGGACATTTTTTCGCGAAGCAGGCAACTTACGCCGCTCTGTTCGGACACCGCATGATGTGTCTAGCTAGGACCGCGGATCCAGGGCTGCAGATCCCTCCGGTTGGGGGCGTCGCCGTTCTTGGAATCATCGCGAATTCCTGAGCGCCCGGTAAAGGATCCTTTAGCGTGCATCATCCTGGTGCCCGCTGGGTAAGGCTAACTTGGCGTACTCTCCGAGCCGCTCTGCGGCAAAGAACGTACAGGGCTGGGCCTGTTTGGACGGAGCACCTCCTGGCTCGTTATGAGTATTGGCGCAGATCCTTCCATCCCGGATCGAGTGCTTGTGCAGTGGCAGCGCCCACTGGGCGGGCAGCTGCTTCGATTGCCGCGTGTCCATTCTGGTCGTCGGAATCAGTGTAATAGTGGAGCACTCGGGTTCCGGTCGCTGTTTCGTGGGCCAATAGGATCCCTCGCGGCCCGGGTGCGGCAGTGATGTCGTCCTCGATTTGGCGGAGTCGGTTCAAAGCGGTTTCGGTTGGCAGGCCATCTTCTCGTTGGTCTGTATACGTGAGGCTCACCTCTGTATGGAGGTCAAAGAGCGGGTAATCGATCCACCGCAGCGGCCTACGGGCCATGACAACCATCCGCTCGCCAGCCGATGTCGTACCCTGCAGAAAGGCCCACTGGTCGGGTTGCGTCTGGGTAGTAAGCCTGTTGATGGCTTCGATGAGATCAGTTGCTGTAGCGGTGGCTACATCGGCGCTGGTGGTTGTGTTGATTGCTCCCACCCACCGTTCCACGCCGTCTTCACCCAGAAGCCAGTCAAGGAACAAGAAGGAGACCCGCAGAGGCTCATCCCCTAACATTTGGCCGAACAGAGGGTGGTAAACCTCGAGATCGATACATTCGCGCTGGTCATGCGCGTTTAGGCCGAACCGGATGTCCCGGAGCGGGAACTTAGTGCCGTTGATGTCCAGGACATTCTCGGTGACGCCGGGCACGGGCTGACGGGCCGAGGCGAAGTCCCAAACCTCGTCAGCGGAAGGTGCCGCGCGCAGCCATTGTGCGGCGACTCTGCGTAACGCAGCATCACCCTCAGCACTGACAACCAGAAGATGGTCCGAGCGATGACCGCGACCCGTGTCCCACGCCAGGTCAGGATGCACATTGGCGAGTTGCTGCGTCATGACGCTTGGCAGATCGTCCCAGTCCCCCGTCTGCACGGCGATGCCGAAACGGTCTCTCCCCTCAGCGGTCCACCATTGCCAGAAAGCGCTAATTGGATGTACTGGGGTCGGAGTGCCCTTGCGCCGAAAAATTCCCATATCTACCTCTGCTTGGGCGGCACGATAAGCCGCAAGGCAGAATCTACCGGAAAATCCTGACAGATTTCCCCTTAAGGTCACACTCGTCTCCACAGCCGCCCGTAAGCCGATCCTTTACCGGACGGGTGGAGAGCTGTGCGGTTCGAGGTATAGGAATAGGGCACACTGCTCTGATGGCAACTCAGTACTACCGGAGGCCGTGGAACGAGTCCCGAGGTGACCAGTATTCCTCTTGGGGTCCCGCCACTTATTACTTCGAAGTCGGTGACGACGGCCGCCCGTCGCCAGATCGAGGTTTACGATTCTGGCCCGACTCTTCGTTATGACCGTGGACCTGTAGAGGACGATTTTGGTCTTCTGGCGCAGGAGCCGCTGGCTCCGCTGGACGAGTGGCAGCCATGGGCTATTACCGAGGCAGAGTTTGAACAGGCGTGGCATGACCTGCCCTAGTTCACTGCGTGTGTCCCTAAGGGATCCCTGAACGGGCGCTGATATGCGCCGTGACCCTGACCTGCCTTCACGACTCGACTGACTACGAGGAACCAGTAATCGACCGCGTCCGGAGTCATGCGCTGGACACCGCCGCCCAAGGCCTAGACCATAACCCGGAACGTTGCAATGGTTCGCGACGCGTCTGCCGTCGGGGAATCTACTGCTTCCAACGTCCCCGGCACTAGTCTGACGCTAGGAAATTCACCTGGATCCGGGAGCGAGCTCATGAATGAACGCAAGGCCGCCTTCACCGTCGCATTCCCGGAGGCAAGGAAACCCAGAACTGCCGGCACTCTAGCTTCAGTATTCCTCTTCGTGACCTGGATGCACATTGGTGTGGCAATGTTCGGGCCACCAGGATTTTCGGGCCTTCCTTGGATGACCGTCTCGGCCATCCCCTTTGCACTTTCTCTGGCATGTTCCATTTATGGAAGGCGGAAGCAGAAAGAGCTTGCACCCATCATCAATCACCGATTCGCAAAAGAGTTCGTCGCGCACACCAAGGATGCCTACCCGCAGGACGTGGACATCTTGACGGTGCAGCGATCCATAGCCGTCAAGAGGGATGACGGCTCTGTATTTCTCTGGGGCGTCGACTGGAAGAAAGACGCCTTCAACGTGTTTCCCATGAGCTGAAACCGCGACACAACGTCAACTAGGCAACAAGCCGGCAAGGATTTCCAGCACCCCCGATAGCCGATCGCTGAGCGGGCGCAACCGAAGGTAGTGTGGGCCTCAAAGGAGGCCTCCCGTGTGTGCCCTAAGTCATATAGCGGAAAGTCAACTGGCGGTGCGCCTTGCGCAATCACTCGATCCTACCGGCCAAAGAGTGACATCACTCGTCCCGCCTAGTTACGAGCGATACGTTCGGATTCTCAACCCGATTGAAAGTTACAACGGCTCGGTGAACATGTGGTCGGACATCGTAAGACGCGCAAACCTCAAGACGACTCCGTGGATGCAATGGGGTGAAGTGACGAGCCACCCCGACGCCTTGCCCGCCAATAATGAGCAACCCGAGATGGGCAGTCCCCATCCGACGGTCGCCCAAGCGCTGATACGCGTTCTGGACGTCGGATCGGGCCGCTATAACTTCGCATCATGGGAAGGCTACTCAGGGGAAAACGGCAAGGCCGTGATCCATTTCTCTCCAGTCAATCGAGGCATGGTCTTGTACTCCGGCAAGCTACTCGATGAAAAGGGGACCCCGGTTATTCCGACTACCGATAGCGGCCGCATTCCCATGTATTGGTGGCCAGATGATCTGCACTGGTGCATAGGCCAGGACATATACGCCCGAAGCCTCATGATCGGCTGTGATCAACTGACCGCCAGCAAGATCCTGGCGGACCAGGATCTAGACGCATATCTCGTCCAAGAAACAGACGCCGTGCCGTCAGAGGACCTTTGATTGGGCCCGCCCATGCGTCCGGTGAAGGATCGACTATCGGGCGCCTTGAGGCTCGCTCAGCCGTGGCATGCTGGTACTCATCCAACCCCTGGACATGGAACGGCGCGTCATTGAGGCAGCAGAGGTGCTGGCTCGGTCGCTGGGTAGCGACCCGAACCACACCGTGGCGGCCGCCGCCATGGATACCAACGGTCGGATACATACAGCTGTGAATGTTCATCACTTCACGGGTGGGCCCTGCGCGGAGCTTGTGGCGTTGGGCGTTGCCGCAACCGTTGGAGCTGGTCCATTGGTCGCGATGGCAGCCGCCGGCGATGGAGGACGTGGTCTGATCTAGCCGTGTGGCCGTTGTCGGCAGGTGATGCTCGATCTGCACCCCGATATTCTCGTCGCGGTCCCACCGACGCTGGCCCCCAGATGCGCCCCATCACCAGGCTTCTTTCGGACACATACTTCTTTCCAGATGCTCAGGCCGAGCGAGTGTTCCGCTTTAACCGGCGCTACTTCGACGCGGTTGCAGGCGGCCTGAAAACCTCTTCTGTCCGTTGGGATGAGCGGGTTGCAGTTGGTCCTGCGATTTTCTACTTCGAAGATGATGCGGCGTGTCCGCCGCTGCGCGGGGAGATCCTTGAGATCCAGCGGTATCGGATCAATGACCTGACTCCCGAACGGCTCCGCCTTTGGGACGGTGGAACGGTGGAGGGATACCTCGAAGGTCTTCGACGGCACTACCCGGCTATGCCGGCCGACGCGTTCGTCGACGTCGTCGATTTTCATGTAGCTCCGTCCGACTCCGCTCATCCTGACGAAGCACAGAACACCACCGCCCGGTAAAGGATCCTTCACCGGGCACGTTAGCGTCCGTTGAGCCACCGGCTTACGGACAAGCACCGAGTGCCACGCTTGGAGTGTGGATTCATCGCCGACCAGGTGATTTCAAGACTGGCCCCTACCCCTTGGGCCTGCCGTTCCTTTTCCTCGCTCGATGTCGAGTCCTTGTAAAACATGTCGGCATGACACGGCAGGATGGTTCAATGAGCAAGCTGAACCCTGAGTGGGCGATCAAAGAGATTGACCAGTTCCTTCATGTGACCGACCAGGTCGCGTACGACAATAACGGCGGCGGTGTCTTCATTGTTGGAACGCACATGCGCGGATCGCAGACTGAGGCATCGCAGCGCGCGCACGTAGTGGAGCAAATTCTTGATCGTGCTCTGCCGGGCTGGAGACAGGAACGGCCAGGAAAAGACGGGTCATTTAGGTGGCTCCGAGACCAAGCCTCTAGAGCCAAGGCCGCGTTACAAAGGGCAGCAGATCTCGCTGAAAACCTTGGAGATAACGCCCCGGACATGGACGCAGCCAATCTTCATCCTTGGGCGTGGGAAAACGGCAGGTCTTACTGGAACACGGGGCACTTTCACCAGGCTGTAATGCAGGCTGCGATCCGCATCAATGCTGAGACTCAAGCAAAGCTAGGACGCATGGATGTGTCGGAGACGGCGCTGTTCAACGAAGCATTCTCGCTGGATGCGCCGAAAGGTGGCGCACCGCGGCTCCGACTCACAAAGGACGACGGCGGAAGGACATATCAGAACCTCCATCGAGGTGCTCGATCCTTTGCTGATGGCCTCTACACAGCAATCCGTAACCCTGGCATGCATCAGCCCCAGGAAAGCGATGGAGGCGAAGAGCAACTTGCTCTTGAACGGCTAGCAGCCTTCAGTCTTCTAGCACGTTGGATAGACCAGGCTGACGTCGATAGCCTGTGACAGCATGCAAAGGGTCCCTCGTCTGCCGCCGAAGCACGGCTAGGTGTAGGGATCACTCTCAGGCGTCACCGGAAAGAGCTGAGGCAGACAGTGGTGGACGTCCCATGGCCAACTAACGGCGCTCCCTCGACGACCTCAAAGACTGTCGCGAACGCATACAGGACGGCTAAAGTTCTCTCGCAGCTCGGCTCCGGCAGCTAGTTTGACCACACCATGGAATTCGACTCACTCACCCAGCCGTAAAGAAGGAAAAATGGCTAGAAAGAATTTCGACGTCGAAGTTCCCGACGGACAACATCTCGGGTTCTCCCGAGACACTGACGGAGCATATCGTGCGCATCTCTTTGATAATGAAACGAATGGTCTCGTCGGTCATGCTGAGCTGTTCGAA
This sequence comes from Arthrobacter sp. StoSoilA2, assembly GCF_019977195.1. Taxonomy (NCBI): domain Bacteria; kingdom Bacillati; phylum Actinomycetota; class Actinomycetes; order Micrococcales; family Micrococcaceae; genus Arthrobacter; species Arthrobacter sp. StoSoilA2. The sequence continues at coordinate 1,283,113 of NZ_AP024643.1, read as the reverse complement.
ACCGACGAAGAAAGCGTCCGTGAGCCGTGTGTTGAGTACGTATACGTTTCAGAACAAGCCTCGGGCGAGAGGCGGGAGCTTACAGACGATGAATTAGCTGAGTTACTCGGGGCCCTGGTGGGTCTAGGAATCATCGTGGCGGCGTTTGCAGCGGAGGCGGCCCCGCACCTGAAGAAGTGGTGGCAGGATACGGCCGCGCCAGTCATTAGGTCGGCGAGGAACAAAGCTGTTCGGACCTTATATGCTCCTTGGAAAAACGTGGCCACGAAATGGAAAGCGACCCCGCCTAAAGCTTCCCAAGTAATCCTCCCCGATGCCGAGGCGGCCCCCCAAACGCCGTCAACTGAACTAGAAGTAGCCTTCCAAAAATATCGGGCCTCTATGGGCAGCACCGAGGCAAGGGAGCGTTTCGTCTCTGCGCTCATTGCACGAGCATTCAGCGACGAACAGATGAGAGTACTGCGGAATGCCCGCATCGAAGACGATGCTGGCCCGGCTGATTTGCGAACAGCAGTGGAGACGCTTACAATGCAGCAGGTGGGTGAGACCATCAATTTAATGATTGAGAAGAATCCATCCCTACTCACTCAGGCCTCACTTATCGAGTTGAGGACGATCCTCGGAGGAAACCAGGTCGATGGTCGTTCCACGCCCCTGATTCTGGGCTTGTCGCCTCTGAAAGGTGAACACGAATCGTCTTAGGCCTTGAGACTTGAGAGTCTAATCAGCGTTGGTTTGAGGGCGATCGTCTATTTTCGGCATTCAGCGCCTCGGAGCATGGAGCTGCTTTACCTACTGAGCGAGGCGTCTCTCGGCTCGGGACCGCCACGCTCCGCGCAGAACATCGGCCAGTACCCGGGCACTTACGCCGCTAGCCGCATAGAATTGGCGCCCATAAGGCGGTGGCTCTCCGGACGCTCCAAGCGCGCGTTGAAGGATCCTCTATCGGGTCCCGATTGAAGGGTATTGCAGCGGTCGGTCCTGCCGTGGATTCCATTGACCCATGGTCTTTGTCATGACGAGCGCACGAAAGCCACGGCGAGGGACACAGCTACAAACAGGGTGCCAACGACCATGAAGCCTGCGCCTCCCAGGCGAAGAAAAGCGCGTAGCACCGATCCGGGGCCCACAGCCCCGAGCCTGGCAGCAGCTGAAGCCGAACCACGGTAGTCTGTGGCCAGAATCGCACCTAGGAAGAACGCGGCTAGCCCAACCACCCCGAAAGCAAACGGAACCGCCACCCTCAACACATCCGGGACTGCCCGCGGAGCTGCTGACAGACCTAGGATGGCGACCAGGATGGCACCAAAATTCGTCAGCCTCGCCACACGCAGCGGGATCGGAAGAAGCCCTAAAGTCTTCAGGTATTTCCCCATTGCCGTTCCTCCATCACTTGCCTTGGCCAGCCTCCGCATTCTCCCCCCTAAGAAGGCCGCCCTCGAGCCAACCATGAGTCACCATTGATCACGAAACTATTCGGACGAGAGGCCGCACACTGAAGGTTCGGCCTACAGGAATCGGATGCAGGACCAGATAGAGGCGGCGCATCTGAGTTAGGTCATTGGCTGCTGCTCCTGCGGCGTCTGTGGATCCAAAGGTTTCGGGCAACCTCAATGAGCACGAAGACAATCACGATTGTTCCCACCATCGCCGCAAAATTTGGATGATTCGGACGGAACATGAAGGACATGACCAGTACCGTCACGCCGATGCTAACAATCAGGCCCACGATGGATCCGATGATTTCTCGTTTAGTCATAAAGCCCCTTGGAGCCGGACAGCAGACGGCTTGGTGCGTTCTTGCGAGAAGCATATTCTCATGCCGCCCTACATGAAACGAGAGCGCCCGCAGAAGGTTCCGAAAACGCAACGGAGAAGCATTGAGGGCGGCTATCGACTCGCGGGCGTTTGAGGGCGCCCGGTTGCGGATCGGCTTGCGTGCTCAAGCAGCGGCACAGTTGGAGGCCGAAGAATCCGTGGATTGAGTGCTTTCCGTTCTGCCGGCTATTCATCGTGCTCCTGCGCGCCACCTCCTGCGGAGTGCAGTGACCTCTTGCCCAGGGCTACCAGGATCATCCAGAGAGCCAAGGCAGCAGCGCCGACGAGTGTGAGGGCGGCGCTTACCTCGGGGATGGCAGACGCCGGCTCGTCGAGTCTGCACGCGAACCAGGTGACGCCGATGAAGCCAAGCCAATAAGTCAGGAACGAAAACCCCAAGAGCGGCATGGCTGGTGCGGCTTCGCTCAATCCCTTGAGGTCGTTGTGCCTGAAGAGACTCAGAATCTTCCCGTAATCGGGGTCGGGCCCAGTCAGGGAGTTCACCGCGAAAATGAGGCCGAGGATGATGGAAGCCCCGAGCCCGAAGGCTAGCAGCCCGAGGCGCCCCGATGGTGGAGCCATGGCAAATAGCACCGCGGTGGTGCTGCTGGATAGCGCATCTGTGATGAGCACACCCAGGATGGTCAGGTTGGTCGCGGCGCAGATGCCGACGGCGACCCGCCCGATCACCGGAGTTGCCCCGACGTCTGACTCTGAGTCCCCCATGGCTGAAAGTTTAGGCTCTGCACCGCTATTGGTTGGGTTCTGCCAGTTGAGGGATAGATTGCTGCCGGTGACCATGACGGGACAACGTCCGGTAGCCGGTGGCCCACCGTACGCTACAGCGCGCGATTGGGGATCCACTTACGAACACACAACCTCAGTGCAGACGGCTTCTGACGTACGGTGGCCCCATGAGGTCAACAATTGATGTATGAATCAGTCGGAGCGTATCTGCTCTCCCGCTGGGGTTACCCAGCAGGGCGAATCAGGTTCGACCTCGAAGGACTTTCCATCCAGGTGTGGAAATGGGATGACGCGGCCACAGGAGAGGGAGTCGACGTATACGTGACCATAGGCGCCGCCATGTGTGCTCCTGGCAACAGCCCGGGCGCGGTAGGTCACCGTGCGGAGTTCCTGTTGGGCCTGCGGCCGGGGCAAGACGCAGTGGCCAGTGCATTCGCAGCCCTAGGTCTTTACGGGCGGCGGAGCGGTGCCATATTGGGGGACGGACACACCGTTCCGTCGGACGGTCCGCTCTGGCCTGGAACGGAAATGATGGCGTTCCTGGTCCGTGAGCAGGCAGCGATAATTCCGACTGTCCAATTATCGGATGGGTCGCACGTCCACTTTCTCCAAGCTCTTCCGCTGCACGAATCCGAACTGTTGTACAAGCGCCGACACGGGATGGATGCCCTGATGGCGCACTGGGAAAAACGCCTCGTGCCTTTCTGGGACTCTGAGCGGGGGCCTGACGCTCCGATGTTCTAACTTCGGGAGTGGCGCGTTGAGGGATCGTCTTACGTGCGCCCGGTGCGATACCGAGCGATCACAAAACTCAATAGGTGGGATCAAGTCACAACCTTGGGGAAGTGTCCCCGCTTGGAATGTACTGGTTCGAAGGAATGGGACACCACCAACATCGGTTGTGGGTGCTGCAAACCTTCGGACCTATCGGTGGGAACCGATAGGTCCGAAGCGGGATACTGCCTGCTACATGCACTGCGGGCGATACGTTGGATCTGCGGGGCCGCTCTGGAGGAGCGCGTTGGAGACGAGGGACCACACGTTCGGATCGTTAGGAGATTGATCGTGTTCGAAAGTGTCGAGAGGGCAGTAGTCCTGGAGCCCAAGGTTGGACACTTGCTTCCCCGGCCCAACAAGAGCCTGGCTCGTGTAAGGGGTAACGATCTCGTCGTAACGGGTTGAGATGACGGTGTAGGACGGGCCGGGTACGGTGTCGCCGATCGAGTTGAGCTCGGCCATGAACGCCGACCCGGCATGCTGGTCCGCGCACGCCTGGCACAGGGTGCTCGTTGCGGTCGTGTCGAGAATCATCCCCGCGGGCGACGGCGCGATGAGACCTTGAGTGCCATGGCTCGACGGCGCAATGCCGACGAGGTGGTGCACATACTTGGCGCCGCCGAGGAAGCCGATGTAGTACCGCGGCATCATCCCGCCTTGGCTGTGCCCGACCAGATCGACCTTCTTCGCACCCGTCGCGCCGAGAACTGATTTCACGAACGTCGCAAGCTCAGCTGCGGAGTTCCGAATTGCCCCGCTGGCGGGGACACCGTTGGCCACCCCATAGTTGAGCGCGAAGACGCAGTACCCCTGGCCCTTGAGCACTGGCGAAAGCAGCGCCCAGTTCTTGTACATTGTCTCGAACGTCCCCGGGACGAGGACCACCGGATATGGATGCACGCTCGAAGGCTTGCACGTCCAGTCATTGGCTCCGGGCGGGTCTGGCGAGATCGAGTCGGCCTGAGCCGCGGGAGCGGCGAAGAGTCCAATCATGAGCGCCGCAGCGGCGAGGACGGCGGTGAGTCGGAATCGGCGCATGGCCTGCCTTTCTCTTGGCCGCGAACCCCTATGTCCGCGGCATCCCTAGTTACTTTGCAGTAACTTACCGGCGGGTTGCAATAGGGTGCGAACATCTTGAGAAAACGTGCACACCTCACGCGGACCGGGTCTGCCGCACAAGCGCCCGTATACCGATCTTCACTGGGCGGCGCAGTAATCAGCAGCGCAGCAGGGTCCAGTAGAAGTCATTAACGCCGGCCTCGGCGGACCATGATCAAGGCAGCGAAGGCCATTGCATAGGCTGCCAGAATGAGGGTCCAACGGCAAGCCCACGCGTTGACTCATCAAAGATGCCCGCGTAGCGGTATTCGAGGAATCATTTGAGAATGCCCGCGTAGCGGTGTCCGCCGGGGCTGGTGTCCGCCGCTTCGGCAGTGTGAGCCATGGAGCTTTCGATGAGTGAACGCAGGGCTGTCACCAAGGCGATTGCCACCCGTTATGCCCGCTCGGACCGGGCGGCGAAGAAACAGGTTCTGAACGAGTTGTGCGCGACGACGGGCTGGCACCGGGACCATGCCCGGAAGGCTTTGCGGCAGGCTCTGGTGTTGAAACCGGTCCGGCCGCGGGCGCCGCGGCCTCCGCTCTACGGGGAGCCGGTGATCGAGGCGCTGCGGTTCTGCTGGGCGGTGCAGGGGACCCCGTGCGGGCGGCTGCTCGCAGCGGCCCTGCCTGATCTGGTGCCACGCCTGCGCCGGTTCAACGAGCTGCAGATCGATGACAGCACGGCGGCGCAATTACTGCGTATCGCACCGGCGACCATTGACCGCCGGCTCAAGCCGGACCGGGCAAAACTCGATCCCCGGGGCCGGTCCCACACCAAGCCCGGGACACTGCTGAAAGACTCCATCCCGATGCGGACCTGGGCCGAATGGGACGACGCGGTGCCCGGGTTCGTGGAAATCGATCTGGTGGGCCACGAGGTGGCAACCGGGGCGAGTTCTGTTTCACGCTGGATATCACCGACATTGCAACGGGCTGGACCGAGACCAGATCGGTGCGGGAACAAGGCCCAGAAATGGGTTTTCGCGGCCATCAAAGACGCGACCGCCGCGTTCCCGTTCCCCATCCTTGGCATCGATTCCGATAACGGCACGGAGTTCATCAACTGGGAGCTGCTGGCCTGGTGCGAACAGGAGAGCCTAACGTTCACCCGATCCCGCTCCGGGAACAAGAACGACGGGGCGCACGTGGAACAGAAGAACTGGCACATCGTCCGCCAGACCGTCGGCTACCACCGCTACGACACCGCCGCCGAACTGGAACTCTTGAACCTGATCTGGGCGCTGCAGCGGCTGCTGACGAACCATTTCGGACCGCAACAGAAACTCCTCGCGAAGGTCCGGACCGGGGCGAAGATCACCAAGACCTACGACGCGCCCGCGACGCCCTACCAACGTGTCCTGGCCGATACCGGCACTGTCTCACGGGACGTGAAAACAAGGCTGCGTCGTGAAAACAAGCCCTTGAGTCCGGCCGCCATCCAGCGCCAGATCCAGGCCCTCAGCGCCGACCTCCTGACCCTGACCACCGCCAAACGCGCAGCCAAACCCCAACCAACCCTCCGGGCAAAACCAAATGATTCCACGAATCAACCCAGACGGGCATCTTGACATGATTCTTCGGGGCCCAGCTTTCCTTGTTTACCGCGGTAATCGTGGCATTGCGACAAGTATCCCGACGGGAGAAGGCACAGAACGTTTCCCACAGGGGCGTCCCGTAAGCAGGTGGCTCAGTCGGACGATGCGTCCGATGAGGGCTCCAAACGGTCGTCTTTCTGCAGGAGTAGAGGAACCGGTGGGGAGAGACGGCCTGTCATCCGCTAGTCGAAACGTGGAGCTCGTCATCTCACACCCAGGTGGTGGCTCGCTTCTATAGAGCGGGCAGGGCGGGACGCGACTCCGGCTTGTCCACAAAAAAGTCCGCAACCGCGTAGTTGCCTATCAGTCTTGCCGAACCCAATGGGCTCTGGCCGCTTCGGCTGATATGCAGGGGGTCGGCTCACCGAGAACGCAGAAGAGCGATGAGTTCACCGCTGCCCTTCGAATTGAATACGGCCGTGAAGAGCGGTGCGTTTCCGAACGTTTTTCGATATCAACGGACGCGCCAGCTTCAAGCAAGGCAGCGGCGGCCGCCAGCGAGTACTCCTGGGCGGCGAAATGCAGCGGCGTGAGGCCCTGCTCGTCTTGAACGTCCGGGTGCGAGCCTTGCCTGATGAGATTTCCAATAGCTGAAACATCATCATCTAGAGCTGCGTAATGCGTCAACCAGTGAATACCGCTGCATCACGGCACCTTTGGGCGAGGCGACCACGGGCTCGATAAGTTGTAGGTTCGTCGGCACCACCCCATCGGCTAACACCTTCTTCCCACGACCAAGGAGGATCCGATACACCCGAAGGTCCCAATTTTTTTGACAACAACCGTTTCGCTGCTGGACTTCGTATTGGACCTCCTCACTATTTCGTCGCGGATCAGCTTCGGTGCACTGGTCGCGTTCTCGTTATCAATCTCTAGCGATCAAGCGAGATTAGGCTACGCGCTGCAGCATAGCTTGATGATCAACGGCCCGGTTGTCCGTCCGGGACGCTCCGGGTCCGTCCCAAGCCAGCCGAGAAAATTCTTTCCGTAAATCACGACAGAAACATGCCCCCAAGACCACTCTTCATATGTCAGACCAGCTGCCGAGCAAGTCGGACAGCCAAGAAGGACTACGTTTACGGATGGCATCATGATTTAGAAATGCAGATCAGTAATCGCGATGCCGTTCGTATCCCCACGACTCGATGTTGCGGACCCGAATCCCCGTAGGGCAAGAAATCGGGCATAATTACGAAACATTTCGGGAACACATTTCCGAAGTGATCAAAGCAAGTTAAAGAATTCCGCACGCACGAATGCATTTTAATCAGCAATCTTTGTAAGTTGCATCGATTATGCCGCTGGTATTCTTGCATTATGTTCGAATCAGCAGTAATCTGCGAGGACCAACAGCCCTCACATTAGTGAGGTCTGCAAAGCTCAATACTCATCGAAATCTTGATGGGCACAATGCTTGATCAAACATTCAGCTTGGGGAGGAACCATGGGGAACCGCCGAATGCTCGGAAGCATCCTTCTTCTCGCACTCGCAGCACTGGCAGCATCCTCTTGCGGAACTGGTGGATCACCGGAATCACTTCCGAATCAGTCCTCAGTATCGCAACTCCCTTCGACTGAATGCATGAAATTCCTGCCTGATGCGCCTTGCGGGAAGTTTAGAAGTACCGCTGGAACTGCTGCCGGAGAACCCATTTTCTGGGTGTCCGGAGGGGAAATAACAGCGCAATTGGACCGAGTCGGCGAGGACACCTATCTGACTGCCGTCCTTCCATGTGGACCCGTAAACGCTGCCGTCACGATGAACGGTTCGGATATGGTTCTGTCAGGGAAGATGGTTGTCGGAGCTTCCGGCTGTGTTGACGCCGCAAAGGATGAGCAACGAAGCTGGGCCCTGAACCTTCTCCAGAAGGGTGTTCAGCTCAATTACACGAACGGTGTATTGAGATGGACGAGCGGCTCGGACTCAATAACATTCGGTGCAATCTAGCTTGTTTAAACCCCTCGGCATTCTGCCGCCATCACGCTTCGCTCTACCTTGGAGTGATTCGTTACGCACGTGTCGATGAAACATCGACACAAGAGCATACGAGGGAATTCAGTGATCAAGAAATCATGGCCTATAGCGGCAAGTTCCTTGCTGCTGCTGCTCGGTATTGCCGGCCCAGCCGCGGCAGCGTCAGACTCACCCATTACTCCTCCTGGCGAGAGTGCCATTGAGGAATACGCAAAGAGTGTCGGGGTGGACTTTCTGGACAACCAGAAAAAGCTCTCTGAATTCAAATACTGGATCACGCAGCTTCCTGGAATCTATGATGCCGGCTATGTTGAACAAGTCAATAACGCGAAGATGCTGTCTGTGAAAGCTCTATGGAAGGGTGCTTCCCCGCTCCGCGAGACTGTAGCCACCGAAGGAAGGGTGCGGGGAATCACTGTGACATTCTCCGAGCGTCCGTACTCGATGCTGGAAATCAATTCGGCGACAGAGGCGTTGATGAGGAACGACAAAGCCTTTGAACCGCTGGGATTTAGGATTGCATCTATCGGTGGGATCGGTGACGACGCCGGGCAAATCGCGATACGCGGATACGCGCTGAAGAGTGAAGACAATTTGCTCACTTCGTCTGAGCGGACGGCAGTCGAGAAGGCAGCGCGCGAAATCACCAAGTTGCCCATTGAAGTTATCGATGGTGTCCAATCACGCCCGGCCACGAGAATGAATGACTATAGTCCATTCAACTCTGGCGCGTACTTGATCAACGCCAATGGCATGGCGTGTTCGACAGGGTTCGCTTTGAAGGGTACTACCGGACCAGGGAACTGGACCAGTACCGCACGCCATTGTGATGGCACGAGCTGGTGGTATGCGCGCGACAACTCCGGATCATCGGCCGGGATGCAGTGGCGGGATTCTCCAGACGGCCAGGCTGCACTGCTTTCAGCAGACGGCAGCATGCAGATGTTCGATGGGGCGTGGAACAACACGGCAGGGTACTCGAAGCCGGTCGCTGGATTCCATGATCTGTCCCTTGGTGACTACGTCTGTACGAGTGGCGGGAACTCGGGGGTCCATTGCAATATCGGTATCACGTATCTCAACTTCTCTTGGAACGACGGGTACGGTTACGCCTCTCAAATGGAAGGCTATCAAGCTACAGACGGTCAGTGGGCCGCAATCCAAGGTGACAGCGTCGGGCCAGTACTTGTTCCTTACGGTAACGGCAGCGTCGGAGCCGCAGGAATGATCCAGGCGGTCGCTGGCACCTTGTTCAACAATGGCAAGTGCGGAAGTGTTCGGGATGGAGGCGCGAACCTCTGCAGTCGATACGTTTGGTTCACCTCTACGCGCACGATTGCAAACAGCCTGGGAATGAACCTGGTGACCTGGTAGTTGCGGCACACTTCGCAGTAGCGGGGAATTCTTGAAGGTCTAGTTCCCATCCTGGCCTTCACGTTGCACCCGCGGCCAACCGCAGACAGAAAGCCCCATCTGGAACATCCGGGTGGGGCTTTTGGTTGGTACGGATTGGAATTTGGCCCACCACCACGTTTCGCTCGAGTCAGCGGGGGAGCGTCGTTAGATGGGGTTGGGGCTCAGGGGCACCGGAAAGTGGGAGCCGCTTCGCTCTAGCTGATGGTGGAATGTAAAGGGCCTTCTTGCCCATGCCCGGCTTGGATAGTGGACGCCAAATGCGGGTGAGGATCGGCTCCAACGGCCTGGTAATAATAGCCTGGGCGAAGAATTCTTGGGGACGCATGAATTTGGCGGATGCAGTCGTGGAGACTGCCAATAGCCTGATCGATAGGCAGACTTGGGACGCGGCATTTTCGGGCGCAGGAGGGCCCGTGGAGGTGTTTGAGAAGAGCAACCCCACCGACTGAACCCCTGAAGAAGGTTCATTGCTCGGTCATATCCCCCACCCCCGGCGTCCCCTCAACCAGCGCGTACCGCTGCATCACGGCACCCTTTGGCGAGGCAACCACCGGCTCAATGAGTTGAAGGTTCGTCGGTATGACACCATCGGCGAACACCTTTTTCCCGCGGCCCAGGAGGATTGGATACACCCACAGATTGAGCCGGTCGAAGAGCCGCTCCGCGAACAGGGTCTGCACAAAGTCCAGGCTGCCGATCACGTGAATGTTCTCGTGTTTGCCGCGCAGCTCGTGCAGGGAAGCCGCCACATCGGGACCAAGCTGTGAGGAACCATCCCACTCGAGGTTCAGCGACTGACGCGAGGCCACGTACTTCGGTATGCGGTTGAACAACCGCGCGATTCCATTGTCCTGGTGGGGCCAGTACGAAGCGAAGATGTCGTAGGTCCGGCGCCCGAGCAGCACCGCGTCCATCCCAACCATCCCGGATTCGATCTGTTCGCCCACCACATCATCAATCAGAGGCGCCTGCCAGCCGCCGAACTCGAAACCGCCTTCCGGATCTTCCTCAGGGCCACCGGGCGCCTGCGCGACGCCGTCGAGCGTGGTGAACAGGTCAATATGGATCAGTCCCATTTCAGGTTCCTTCCCTGCTGCCCGTCGTCACCCCGGCGACAGGATCATGTCGAGGCTTCCACACGAACCCCCGCGTGGCAATGGTCACCAGGGAAGAACGACGACGGCGACAGCACCTTGCGCTGTCACCGTCGCCGACGACGGGGCTGAGCTACGGAAGCCCTCTACGCTTCCTTCAAATCAAGCTGAGGTGCTGGCCGCCGGAACCCGCGGGTGAGGATGGCGAGGTAGACGAGGCCCACGCCAGCCCATGCGAGCCCAAACTTGAAGGACAATCCGCTCAGGCTCGTCCACAACCAGATGGTCAACGCGAAGCCGATTCCCGGCAGTATCAGGTTGTAGATCACTCCCCTGGTGCCGCGGTCCTTCCGGTCAAAGTAGTAGTGCTTGATGACCGACAGGTTGACGATGGAGAACGCGACCAGCGCTCCGAAGCTGATGAGCGAGGAGATGGTCAACAGGTCGAGCACGAAGGCCAGCAGTGAGACGCCCGATGTGATCAGAATCGGAAGAACGGGCGTTTGGAATCGAGCATGAAGCCTTCCCAAAGCTGGCGGGAACACGCCGCTGCGGCCCATGGAGTGGATGATGCGTGAGACCGAAGCCTGCGAGGTGAGCGCCGATCCGAGGCTGCCCGCGACATAGGCAGCCGTGAAGAAGGCGACGAGCAGCTCCCCACCTGCCTTGCCGATGACCTCGATGGCAGCGGAGTCCACATCGTTGAAGCTGCTGACCGGAAGAACCAGGTGGCTGATGTAAGCCAGACCGAGGAAGATGACGCCGGCCAGGATGGTGGTCAGCATGATGGCCTTGGGCAGGTTGCGCTTCGGGTCCTTGGTCTCCTCCGCGAAGGTCGAAACGGCGTCGAACCCGAGGTACGAAAGGCAAAGGATGGCAGAGCCGGCGAAGATCGGGGAGAGACCTTCGGCGCCCTCGGCCCCGGTGAAGGGAGCCATCAAGTCCAGGTTCCCTGCACCCGTGATGGAAGAGAGGCCAAGGGCGCCGAATAGAACGATGAAGAGCGCTTGGAGTCCCACCACCACGAAATTCGCCTTCGCGATCGCCGTGATTCCGAGGACGTTCAGTACCGTCACGGCGGCGATGGAGACAATCATGAACACCCAGGCAGGGATAGCCGGGAAGGCAGCCTCCATATAGATGCCGATGAGCAGGTAGTTGATCATCGGCAGCAACAGGTAGTCGAGCAGGAGCGACCAGCCGGCCATGAATCCCAAGCCGGCGCCGAACGACCGCGTCGCATACGTGTAAGCGGAACCACCGAACGGGAACGCCTGCGACATCCGACCATATGAGCGTGCCGTGAACAGCATGACCACGAGCGTCACGGCGTAGGCTGCCGATAGTCGCCCACCCGTGAGTTCCACGACGATGCCGTAGGTGCTGAAGATCGTCAGGGGCACCATGTAAACCAAGCCCAGCAACACCAGCGACGGAACACCGAGAACGCGGCGCCAACCCTGGTTTACGGTCTGAGCCGAAGTTGGCCCCACAGGCTTCTCGCCTGCCGGTGCATCTGTTTCAAATGTGGGGGTCATGGGGATCCTAAGTCGTCATGCTGGATTACTAACGAAGCTTCGGCCTTGCCGAAACTTCCTAGCTGAGACTGGACCTACGGGGTTCCCGCGATCCTGAGGTGCTGGATTGGCTCGAGCTCTACGGTTAAGGGCACGAGTATCACGCTAGAAATGAATAGCGTTCATTTATTGTGGCGGTGAGCCGGCTCACAGTCAATATGTGAAGGAGTGAAGGACCAGTCGGGCTTTGCAACAATCCCTATCGCGGTGCCGGGCACACAAGATCTCGAAGGCCATGGCCGCGGCATGCACCTCCACGGCCGCCTGGAAAACATCGACGACGGCGACGTCACCTTCAGCGACGACCTCCCCGAACGCCTCGCAACAGTCGAATCCAGCTTCAACCAACGCATGCGGAAAGCCATCGACGCCTACATCGCAGCCGCAGGGATCGACGCAGAACAACAGCCTCCAACACCGGAGGACGACTGGCTGCCCTCGGAACCAGCGCGCCTGAACCTGGCCCAAGCAAACATCACGTCCATCCTGTGGGCCACCGGATACAAACTCGATCTGTCCTTCATCGACATCCCAGTGCTGGACGAATGGGGCTACCCAAAGCACACGGCAGGGGTCACCGAACAACCCGGCCTGTACGCCGTGGGGCTTCCGTGGCTGACGCGGCACTACTCGTCGATACTCGGCGGCGTCGGGCTGGCCGCGGAGTACGTGGCGGGCAAAATGGCCCAACTTGGAAGACCTGGCTTTCCGGGAACCATTTCCCGAGCTGCGGACACTACATGGCATGAGGCAAATGGGGGAATCCGATCAAGACCTGTGGCAAGAGTGCGTCGCAGGCAACGCTGACGCATTCGGTGCCCTATTCGACCGGCATGCAGACGCGGTCTTCCGGTACTGCCTGAGCCGCTGCGGTTCATGGCACGATGCAGAAGAACTCGCGTCAATCACCTTTCTGGAGGCATGGCGGCAACGGAACAGGCTAAAGCTGGAACGGGATAGTGTCTTGCCTTGGCTTCTTGGGGTCGCAACAAACGCGAACCGCAACCGCGCCAGGGCAGCCAAACGGCATGCCGCTTTTCTTGCCAGGCTGCCGCACTCGGATTCACGTCATGGAGAACACGAAGCTGACCATGCGGAAGCGATCGCCACAAGACTCGACGCCGAACGCTCCGTTCGTGACTTGCTGGCCACGACGGCGGGACTAAGCGACGGCGAACGCGACGTAGTGATCCTGTGCCTACTGAACGGAATCGGTCAGGACGAAGCCGCAACAACACTAGGCATCCGCGCCGGGACGGTGAAGTCAAGACTTCACCGCGCCCGGGTGAAGCTGACCGCCTTTAGACGGTCAAAAGAGCGCATCGAACAAACCGACATCAAGATCGTTGAAACGAGACTGTCATGAACCTGTCTGAAGTGACTTATCCGAAGGACACCAAAAGCCGCGTCCAGATCCTTCTCGTCGAGGAAGCGAACCGGACATCCCGGTCCGCTCGTAACTGGCTAGAAATCACCGGGATCCGGGCCAGAACACTGCAGCCCCTCGGGGCCGACGCCCAAGATAGAAGTTCCGCCTCACGCGCCGAAAGCAACGGCGAAGCCCAAGCGCAACAGCTCTCGCAGCCGAAGAGGATAATCCGGAGGACAATCCTTGTCTCCGCAGCGGCAGCCGTGCTGGCTGGTGGTCTCGTGGCATCCGACGTGATTCATCTTGGAGGAAACACCATTCCGGCAACGGCTCATGCTGCTGAGCTGTTGAACAGGGCAGCCGACTCCGTCATTGCAACGACGGATCCGGCGGTTGGTCCGGGGCAGTACTTAAGGCTCGATATGGCCGAATCAACAATCGCTTACTCCGAAAGCGGTCTCACGTGGACCGCGCGCTCCGACAACCAACTCTTTGTTCCGTACGACCGGAACGGTGAATGGGTCCTTAATCTTGGTCCTCTTGAGCCAGCTGAGTACTTCGGCGCCGCCACCAAGGAAAAAATAGAAAACTACTATAGGTCCAAAGGGCTCCAAAGCCCTGAGCCCGGTCGACAACTACGCGGTCTGGGAGGCAGCGTCGTTTTCAGCGCGAATTCTGTGACATTTGGGAATCTGAGCCCAACGGAGGAAGCGACCATTCCGAGGGAGCCTGCAGCCTTGGTGGATTGGATCAAGGCCGAGATCAAAGGCACCGACGCCAGCGTTTGGAGCTTCATTGCAGGTCAGTTGGCCACCGGAGTCGTGCCGGCCGAGTGGAGGGCGGCGCTCTACCGGGCCGCAGCCCTCGTTCCCGGCGCCATCGTCACGGAACAGCAGATCACATTGGATGGCCGCTCCGGGACAGCCGTCGGCAGAACCGAGGATGGGGTGCGCACGGACGTCATCCTTGACCCGGCCAGCGGGCTGTTCATCGGCATGCGCGCGGTCAACGAAACAGGAAACTCAAGCGTCCCCGCCGGCACCACCACAGCTTGGACTTCCGTCCGAACATCAGTCGTAGACTCTATCGATTGACTGTTACCCGGTCCTAGGTGGGGCGCATGAGCGGAGCCTTAATCGATTTCGGTCATATCCCCCACCCCAGGCGTCCCCTCAACCAGGGCGTACCGCTGCATCAACGCACCCTTTGGCGAGGCAACCACCGGCTCAATAAGTTGAAGGTTCGTCGGGACAACCCCACCGGCGAACACCTTCTTCCCACGGCCCAGAAGGATCGGATACACCCACAGATTGAGCCGGTCGAACAGCCGCTCAGCGAACAGGGTCTGCACAAAATCCAGGCTGCCGATCACGTGAATGTTCTCGTGCTGGTTGCGGAGCTCGCGCAGAGAAGCCACCACGTCAGGACCGAGCTGGGAGGAACCATCCCACTCAAGCTTCAGGGACTGGCGCGAGGCCACGTACTTCGGAATCCGGTTGAACAACTGCGCGATTCCACTGTCCTGGTGAGGCCAGTACGAAGCGAAGATGTCGTAGGTCCGGCGGCCGAGCAGCAGCGCGTCCATCCCCACCATCCCTGATTCGACCTGCTCGCCAACCGCATCGTCAAACAGAGGCGCCTGCCAGCCACCAAACTCGAAACCGCCCTCGGGATCTTCCTCAGGGCCGCCGGGCGCCTGCGCGACACCGTCGAGCGTGGTGAACAGGTCAATATGGATCAGTCCCATGTCGGATTCCTTCCCTGCTGCCCGTCGTCACCCCGGCGACAGGATCATGACGAGGCTTCCACACGAACCCCCGCGAGGCAATGGTCACCGGGGAACATCGACGACGACCTTACGTCCCGCTGTTGCGGCCGGCATGGGCCTTGAGCAGCAATAAATCCCCCTTCCTTCATATCAAGCTGAGGTGGTGGCTTCGCAACCGGCAAGTGAGGGCGGCGATCCAAAGGGCACCCCATTATCAGTCCCGGCCTGAGGATTAAGCACCGCACCTTGCAGTCGCAGCTTTGGCTTCATAGCACGAATAGATCCCGTACCAACTCAGCGCGTTCAAGCTGAAAGAACCAGCGAGCAAGCAGCCTATCGTCAGCAAATCGGTTACACAGTTGGTTAGAGCTACGAGAAGCCCCGCCACAAACAAAAGGACTACCGTCACCGTTAGCCACTGACGACTGGACCACCCACGAACACGCACGCCGGCCCCGTCATGCCACCAAAGACCTATGCGTCGTGTCATTGGCAGTTTCTGAGCAAAGACAAAATGCTTCATCGGGCTAGCTTTGCACCGACCGCCGACAATTCCTGGCTACGTCGCGTAGTCTGTGATTCCATGCTCTGGAGTCCGTCTTAATCACCCACCCTGTGACTGCGAGGGCCCAGCTCAGCACCGGATAGTCGGTAGACAAAATTCCGCAAAGGGCAAAATAATACCAACGCCCTATGTCTCTTCGCGGATGCCTAACACGGCGACGACCCCGAAGGTTTCCTACCCCCGCACCGCCGTAGAAGATCTGCTCGGGCGATACGCCGAAGTGTTCAGCGCTTCGGTCCATACCGACGTCGATGGCAACCCAACTGTCTGCAACGGCGGACGCCGCCTTCAGACTCGAAACATCACAGGGCAACGTGAAAGCCAAAACGTGGTCCTCACAACCGGTACCCACCACGTGCCCATCATGGCCGCCGAACTTTCCAAGGAAGTTCAGCCAGCTCCACACTCACGCTAATGGGTTTGCTGCAAACCAAGCGTCAAGCTCAAGCAACTACCAGGATCAGCACCCCGGTGTCACTGCTTAGCCCAATTTCCACATCCTTCGGTGTCAAACGTTTGACCAGCAGCAAGGGTAACCATCGGGAAGCCACCCTTGACGTAGAAATCATGGTCTATGTAGTCACTTCCGTTACTTCCTGTGCGCGTAATTACCCAAGAACAGCTGTCCGATACCTCCTGGGTTGTCCTGTAAACGCCAGGAACGATGTCCTTTCCGACGGTCCAGATACCTTCCTTGATCGTGTTTGCCTCAGCGCCACCTTCTGCTGCGGCGACAGCCTCCTCCCGAGCCTTTAGAGCCTCTTCTGCCTTCCGGACATTTTCCTCGCGCTGGGCCACCTTCGCCGACACGTCAGCTTCAAGCTCAATAGCCGTCGTTGGCTGAGCTGCCGCTTCAGCCTTTCTGGATCCGTCGACGCCCGCCGCGATTCCGCCGAGTAGCGCCGCGCTAATCCCAGCTGTTGTCATGCAGATGGCTGCGGTCCGTCCTGGCAAAGCCGCCCAAGACCGTCGTTTGAAAATTAACGAGTAGAGTCCCGTGAGAAAAGCAGCGAGCCCCAAGAAGATCAGAATTGACTCACCGTGGCCCAAACCTGCATCGACGACGGCAATAAGACCTAGAAATGAACCCATTATCCAAAAGGCGGGACCAAAATTTCCCTTAGATTCGTCGGGTCCGCTCCGGTGTCCAGGGTGTTGTGGTGGCGGTGGCCCGCCAAAACCGTGGAATGGGAGTGGTTGCATGTAGTTAGGCTGCGCCTGGGCGTCCTGCTGTCCCTCGAACGGCTGGGCACTGCCCGGTAGACCCGAGCGCGGTGGAAGGTCTGGGTCATGCGTCATCAATTCCCCCATAAAGTTTGCGAAAGCGTGTCGGTGTCGTCGAAAGGTTAGCACCGCGGCTCAGCGGTAAGCCCATTGGTCGTTGCTGGACTCGCTCATTCATCACACATGATTTCAAATAGTGGGCGGGTTCGGACATCATTCCGAAGACCGGTCATCAGTTGCCGAGAGGTTTTGACGGCCTCGAGTAACCAGGTGACCCTGCTTCAAGTTCACCTTGTTAATGGCTCTCGAGTCCGATGCCGATTTGGATGACTGAATACGATTCGAGCGGACAGGATAGTGTTATAGGCATGGCTGAATACCGGATGATCTGGGTGCGGGATTACGTAATGACCGGTCAAGGTGAGATGTTGGTGGACGTCCCTAATGCCACCCACGTTCTAAATGAGTGGTGCAATGCTGGTTATGAGGTGGTAGCCATGGTCCCCGGCACTAACGCCCAGACTCACACAGGCATGTTCATCGCGTTCCGTAAGGGCTAGCGGCAACGTAGTGCTGGAATCAGCGATGACCAGCCGTTCCTAGCCAGGATGCCTCCTCTGGATCACTCGTCCGGAACCAGCTTCCATACGCATTTGCCGCGAGCTCCTCCACCCGCGCTAATAACGCCTCCGGCTCCTGCGACAAATCCAGTGGGAATTCCACCACGGACACCCCCGTGTTCAAGATTCGGCGAACCCGAGCATCACCCCTCCCGGCGTAAACGAGCCAAGCGCGGGGCACTCGGAGAGCAGTACAGTACGCAAGCATCTGATAGTGATCCGCATTGGGATAGGCGCCGCTTGCTGAGGCCGCCTTGTACTTGGCATCGAAGATCATCGCCGGTCGTCCTTGGACGGAATGCACTACGTCCACAAACATCCGCACCCGGTCGCTGCTCCGAAAACCCGGTTCCGATTCGTCCATGAATGCTTCGTATTGCCACTCCGTCAGCCCTGGATAAGGCTCGAGCGCCTCCTTCAAGGCAGTGCCTACAAAGTCCTCAAATACAGTGGCCATATTTACTGCGAAAGAGGCAACCATGCGATGACCCACCCCGGCTTCCGCGGACATGGTCTGAAGGATGATTTCGGACAACCTCAGTGCCGGCACATAGTGGCCATTGATTCTGGATTCGGTCCAGGCTGGCAACACGGCCCCGTGATTCAAAGTAGAAACACCCTCAAGCTTCGAATCCAGGTGAGCAAGACGTCCCAGGAGCGCGTCCGGCAGCCGAGGAACCTGCATCATCATCCGAATCGCGGCCCGGAGAATCTGGTTCTCAGTTACGTCAGCTGTGTAGTCGTCGTATGTAACTTCGAGAGGCAGGAGCAGTCCAGGACGCCTGCTCATCTGGTCACCGACACGTATTCGGCCCTTCACCGTCCGTAGCGCCTCTTCCAGAGACACGTAACCGTTCAGTGGCCCACGTTCAAGCGCTCGTTCGCCGTGCCTCGCAAGCGACTCACCCAGTGCAGCAAAGAGATCGTCATCTTCAGCACCAATTACGTTGTCCGGACGAAAGCCTGGGTCCGCCGCATAACCCAGCAGAAATAGCAGCCGGCTGAGACCCACCTTTTCCTTGGGCTTCACTCGAACCAACAAGTCGTCGATCTGGACGGCCCCAACTTTCCCGGCGGGCAGAATGGTCCAAGCATCCCCATGCGCGGGCACGACGGAAACCAGGCCAGTGTCCCGCAGCGTGGCAGCCACCTCACGGTCCAGCTCGACTGGCTCCGAATAACCCTGCAACTCGTCGAGTACGATTTCTCTCGGCATCAGACGATAGCTTCGTCGCCAAATTCCAGCACAGACGAGTCCGGCGCGCTATCAGTGGGTCCGATGTCCAGGCGCGCTCTACGCCGTATGGTCTCAAGTCCGAACTTCTCACGAATCTTTTCCCGACTCAAACGCCCAAAGTACTGCTCCTCAAGCAAAGGCAACAACTCATATTTCCAGATCTCAGCCAGTCCTTGGTCCGTCTCAGCGTGCGGCTTCATGAAGTACGACGGCCCAATCATCAAGTCGCGGTTCGTGGCCTCGATCTCGCTGTTCAACGCATTCAAGAGTTCAGCCCGTAGGGCCGGCTTGCCTGTGGCCTCCAAGAAGCGCTCGAGCATCCCGGAGATCATGCCCTCCTGAGGATGCAACTCCACAAAGGCGAACCGTCGGCGAATGGCAGCGTCCACTAGGGCAATGGAGCGATCCGAGGTGTTCATCGTGCCGATGATGAAAAGATTTGGAGGCAAGACGAATGTCTGCTGTGGGTTGTACTGCAGATTGATGCCTTGGTCGCGATACTCCAGGAGGAAGTACAGCTCACCGAAGATCTTCGCCAGATTGCCCCGGTTCATCTCGTCGATGATCAGGAAATAGGGCTTGTCCCGGTTTCCGTCCAATGACGCCTCAGCGGCGATTCGCCGTAAAGGGCCAGGTTCGAGACTGAAGCCGACATTCGCGCCGTCGGACTTGGCCGGACGGTAGCCCTCGAAAAAATCCTCATACGCGTACGACGGATGGAACTGCACCGTCTTGACATGGTCTCCATGTTCCTCGCCCGCGAGAAACCGTGCGATTTTCCCCGCCAAGTACGTCTTACCAGTCCCTGGCGGACCGTAGAAAACGATCTGCTGCCGTGTCTGGAGCAGGCGAATAACTTCCTGTACGTCGTCGCGCTGAACATGCAGCTTGGTCGCGAGATCGGTGGTTGCCTCGCGCAGTTGAGGTACGACGGCGGCCTGCGGCAGTGGGGCCGGCACCGGTTCAGTGCCACTCAAGACCGGTTCGGCTTCGAACCACGCGGTAATGATCGAGAGACCATCGGTCAGGTCAACAACAGAACCTTGCTCCTCCAACAGCCGTGGCATCGGTGCCGGAAGGTCATCATTGGCGATGGGTTCCTGTCGCCAGGCCACCTGTCGCCGCAACCCGGATGTCTCGTCGTCGGCGTACTCCGCTTCGCCGGTAATGACGCCAAGGTAGAGGTTGCTTTCGAAGGCTGTGAGGACGAAATCGTCCACAGTCATCTGAGTGAGGAAACGGTAGAACTCCTGGGCCCGCACTTTGCGTTCGGCGTAGTCGATGTGCTGGTAGCCGGCATTTACTGCCGCCTGTATTTGGTCAAAGTTGCTCCCCTGGGCAGGAGAGCCGAGGTGTTGAGCTCTGAGAGAGACGAAGTCTTGGCCAAGCCAAGAGTCCACCATCGCGATGCCGCCTTGGTTCTGGCGAACAAGCCAAGCCCGTCGCCCGGCATCACCGCTCGAAGGCTGCCATTCGCTTAGGTACGGTTCGTCGTACCACTCGATAAATTCTTCAGAGTCTCCCTGCTGGGCCTTCCGGATGTTGAGAAGGTCCTTTGCAATCTCGATCTCCGTATCGCCCGTCGGCCCTCCGATGATTCCTGCGAAAGCATTCCGGATCTTGATCCTGTGGTCTCTGCTCACAACGGGCTGAAGAGTATCCGGCCATGCCAGAAACTCAATGCTGTAACGGATTGTGGGCCAGTCCTTGGGGACGGAATGTGTGAGGGCAATGAATGCCCAAGGGTCTTCCAGAGCCTTATCTATGAGGCTTTCTGGCTGCTCGGTCACATGTTCCACAAACCGGCTGAGCCAGCCCACGTGGTCAGCGACTTGAATGTTGAAGCCCACTCCTCCGTTGAAGGCACCCTTGGCTTGCAGTCCTTCGCGCAAGCCCTCAGGCAACTCAACATTGGCCTCCGGCACCCACGACAGGACCTTCTCGACGCGGGCGATCTTCGTCCCGGCCGTCACGTTTTCCAGGGGAAGGACTTGAAGATAAACCAGTTCCGCCGCCAGAAGGACGGTCTCCCTTGCGGCGCCGTCCAGCTGCCGCTCCAGCTTGGCCATAAAAGAGCCAGGACCGACGTCGGTGTTCGTGCTCCGACGAGCCAAATCCTCCGCCGCTTCCGACGTCCATGTGTAAGTCCGGCCATCCAAGGGCGAAGGTTCCCCACGAAGGCCAGCACTGATGATCCGTCGTGCCGGCGTTTCGAGGGGGAGTGCGCCGCTAAGCCCGTTGTTTACAGTCTCTATTTTGTCGCCCCTCCAAGACCGAAACGCTTGACTGTCAGGGATGCTCCACTCCTCCGTTGGATCTACCTTCAACACGGTCCACATCAGTCCCTGGGCATCCAATCGGTCGCGGACCTTGATTCCATGTTCGGGAGCCAGCCGGACGATTTCGTCGAGCGCTTCCAACAGAAGTTCATAACGGCGAGCGGGGTCTCCGCTGGCGCCTCTGTCGTCCCAGCCAACCAGTTTTAGAAACTTTTTGGCTGCTTGTGCCCTGTAGGGCGGGAAGTTGTAGGGATCCCGCCCCATCAGCAGCAGCGACGCGAAACCTATGATGCCGCCGACCGAAAATTGCTCGGGGTTGTACGGGCGAAGAGCAAGTGTGAAATCATCGATGTCCCGGGTATCCAAGTCGCCCTCCCACAGCAAGGCGATCACCCGCCACAGCTCACCTGGCTTTGTCCTGCCTAGGTCAACCAGCCGCATCATGAAATATTGATTCATCAACCCGGATGAAGAGATGTCCCGCCGAAGCGCTTCGAACCATTCCGGATCCCGTCCGAGGAAGGTCTCCCGGGTCCTTCGGAGCCGCTCGGCAACCGCAATCTTGTGGCTGTACTCGTCAGCATCCAGATCGACAGTCTTAGCGAACAGTGCGCCGAACTCCATGAATTGACGCCACTTGGAATCGCTCATGCCGCGTTCCTCCTATGCAGCAACAGAGATCCGCGTTCGACACAAAGGGACATCAGGTACTCCGTTTTCTGCTCATTCGATGCAACCACAGCCGCACCGTGGGCGTGGTCCTTGAGGAACATCGCTCAGGCGCTCACGGCCATCTACATATCTAGCACCACAAATGCGCGAATCCGCGGAGGACACAGGACCATTGGCAATATGACGGCTCAACCCGCTCCTCACGACGGCTCCGGTCGTGAAGTCCATCTCGTCGTCTCTACCTGCCCGAAGCGCCCCGCCGATACCGGGGCCAGGGCTGGCTTCCCGAAACCGCCAAACACGGCCCCGACTACGGCGTATGCACCCACCCACGACGCGCTTCCCCCCTGCCGCCGGACTCACGTGGAACCGGTTGCTCTCCGGCACCGGCGGCGGTCACCACGACCACCTCCGCGAACTCGGCCGTCGCGGCATGCACCTGCACGGACATTTTAGAAACTATCTACGACGGCGGGTACATTTGGGGCCGCCCGCTTGGACGCGGCAGAAGAGGATCGCTTCCCGGGGACGCCTGACCGCCTTCAGAACAGGTCCAGGTGAATCGCCGATCTCGTGGTGTGGGCAACTGGGGTGGGACTGGACCTTTTCATCATCGACATCCCCGTGCTGGACGAGTGGGGCTACACACGGCCCACAGGCGGTATGACCGAGCAGGTCCTCTTGTATGCCGTTGGACTCCCGTGGCTTGCCCGGCACTAGTCGTCGATCCTTGGTGGCGTGAGGTTGGACGAAAATTGGTTACTGACAATGTTGCGCACCTGACGTGAGGTTCTTGCCCTTCCTTGAGATCCAACTATGGTGCCGGACGGCGGAGTCCACGAGTTTGAATAGGTAAGGGGCTCAGCCCTCGCGCCACCACTCACCCGTGGACAGCCGCGGTAAGATTCATTCGCTTCCGCCCAAGAAGCACACTCACCGGGACTCAGCCTAGGAGATAAAGCGACCGTGGATATATTCGGAGTCGGTTCACTTGATAGAAAATATCAGACAGAGCTAATAAGAAAACACCTACTAAACCTAACAACTTCATACTCTGACGAATCTGACGTATTCACCGAATTGATACAGAATGCAATTGATGCTATCAACCTGCGGTCGGCAAGCCAGGCAACAGACCGTGGCGAACTCACCCTACTCATCGGTCGCCGCAAAGGTCATGATCATTACATCTACGTTCAGGACAACGGTGTAGGCATGGCACCGGATCTAGTGGACAAAGTTTTCATTCCAGGCTTCTCTGCAGGAAAAAGCCAGGGTCGATCGATCGGTTATAAGGGCGTTGGCATGTCCTACGTTGTCGCCGTTTCAAATAATATGTCAATCCGTTCGATACAGAACAAAATCGCCTCAGAGCGCACGATTAAGTACACGCACGACTGGGTAGTTGATAGCGAAAAGTCAGAACCGATTGTCGCCGATACATTTCAAGCACCGCAACGAGTTAGAGACTTAGCTTCCGAAATAGAGTGTGGAACAGGAGTGTACTTTGCTTTTCACGCCGGCTCCACCCCTCGATCACTAGACCATACCGTAGTGGTTACACAAGGAATTCAAAAGGAACTCACATACTGGGCAGGATACTTGTGCGCAAAAACCGCTCTGGGGCTGGCTGAGCCTGCAAGTGAACACGAGACTTCCATTAGGGTCCGAATGATTTTGGACCTCGGAGAGGAGGGAACACACGAAGCTTCATTCGACCGCGAAGGCTTCTCTATTAGCAAAGGCAAGCTTGGCTATCCATTCCCTGAGAGCGTGTTTAGAGTCGGCGTGGATACAGACACTATCGATGCAACGCCCGAGGGGCAGCGGCACGTCCAACATGGCAGACGCCAACAGGCCGTGTATCACCGCTGGGCGGCTCCTGACCTTATCAACGACATGGAGAATCTCGACATTGAAGAGAGAGCCGGACTTTCAACCCACCTGCGCTGGGTCACTGGATATTTATCCTACAGCACCGGTGTAATGCAGGAGATTCGGAAGCAACTGGGAACACGCGCTCAGGTCGTACGCTATGGTGCCCGCCTAGTAGTTGACGGCGCTCCCCAGGGCCGCCCCCTTGAGCTGGCGCTGACGAGCGACCAAGGCCTGGACCGTCAGACTCACATTGTGCTGGGATTCAGCGACTTGGAGCTAGATACAGGCCGGAAGTTTGTATCGGACGAACGAACGCTCAGTGCTATAAATAAGGTTACGCAGCGCGTGGTCACAAGACTAAAGGACTATCGCTGGGCGTTGAAAGTGAAAGACGCGGAGCCAATTGATGCCAACCTGGCAGATTGGGTTAATACCATCATGAGCCGGGCCGGGAATTCTCAAATTCCCGAGTTATTTACTCATTTGAAGTCCATTCCCCCGGCTCGTGTAGATCCCGGTTCGGAGCAAGAGGTGATTGCTCTTTGGACCGCACTCCTTACTACAGGGTCGCTTCCGGGATATGCCATGAAGGCAATATCCGGCTTCAATCGCTATGACGCGCTTATCGACATCACCACGGAGGCCGCTAATGCGGTAGGGATGCTCGGCAGTCTCCGAACCGACTATCGCAGCAAGTCCAATGCCGTACTAGAGTTCAAACTTAGCTTTGACGATCTGATTACCGATTTTGAGAACAATAAGAAGATTCCCCGAGAAATGGATCTAGTAGTCTGTTGGGACTGCCCCGACATAAATATGAGAATAGGTCGCCTCAGACCAACGTATGGGGATTGGTCACACGAACGACCCCTCAGGGCCGTATCATATATCTGGTACGATGATGCCAACTCCGTGAAGCTTCCTGTTATTGCTTTGAAAAATGTCGTGGCAGAAATACTCAACGAAAATGGGAGCAAAACAGGGGCCGCCATTCTTGCGATACTGCAAAATCGCGATTCTGACAAACTTAAATAGTTTCGTCGCCCAAGATCCTTCCCTCAATACGGGACCACAGTTGCTCTGCCCAAGGGGGGCAGAGCAACTCATACGGTCAGGGCACCCACCGCAGCTACTTTTCGGCGGTGGCCGTCACCTCGCCCTGGGGTCGCTTCGCCCTCTTCGATACATCTCTGCGGGACCGCATAACACTGGGGAAGCGCCACACCTGGATAACCAAGACCGCAGAAAAGTCTGAGGTTCTGGAGCGCCGACAGTAGGCAACAACTGACAAAGCTTCTACACGATCCCAGGCCGCACAAGGCTTGCAGGGAAGCAGGAGTGAAAGTGTGCCGAGAGTTTGGCGCGTCCTGGCGTCAGCACGGCGGCCCCCTAGTCCTGATCGACACGCTTTTCACCTTTCTCCGCTGATTCTCGCCCTTTATAAACCGGGACGAAGTAGGGTTGTCGTCATGACCGAAGTGACAGCTGGCAAACAATCAAGAACATTTTCTTGGAGTCATTCTGGCCCAAACCTACTTATAGAAGCTGACAATCTACATGCACTCGGCTTGTTGTCCGATGAAACTTTCCGGCTGATTTACATCGACCCGCCTTTCAACACCGGAAGATCTCAAGTTCGGCACTCCATAAAAACAAACCGATCGCCAACCGGCAGCAGGCAGGGTTTCAGCGGTGAGCGGTACGAAACGATCAAGGGTGCTAAATTGGCGTACAACGATACTTTTGATGACTACTGGTCTTTCCTCCAACCGCGCTTGCTCGAAGCCTGGCGTCTGTTGGCCGATGATGGAACCTTTTACCTACACCTCGATTACCGCGAGGTGCACTATGCAAAGGTCTGCCTGGACTCAATCTTTGGAAGCGGATGTTTCTTGAATGAAATCATTTGGGCTTACGATTACGGAGCCCGCGCCCGTAAGAAGTGGCCAACAAAACACGACAACATATTGGTCTACGTAAAAAATCCCGACACATATCTCTTCAACGCACAGGCCGTCGAATATGACCTGTATAGGGCTCCCGGCATGGGTTCATCGCCGCCCGCTGCTGATGTTCTCCCCAGCGATGTCTGGTGGCACACCATTGTGTCCACGATGGGAAAGGAAAAGACGGGATACCCCACACAGAAACCTGAAGGGATTCTTCGACGCATCGTCCAGGCAAGCAGCGACCCGGGTGACTGGGTACTCGATTTCTTTGCGGGGAGCGGGACAACAGGAGCAGTCGCTCATTCGCTCGGACGGAAATTTGTGATGGTTGACCAGAACCCTGAGTCCCTAGTAACGATCAAGGCGAGACTTACCTCCCAGCTGAGAGGTGCCGACAACGCGGAGGGATCAGTCCAATTCGTGTCGCTTGCCCCAGCAAAACCCGACTGCGCCTAATGGATATAGACGACTACGAGGTTATGACATCCGCCTCTGCGAAGCTTCTCGGCAATATTGCGTTAAACGACGCATGGTCCGGGAGTCCTTTCGAGTGGATCCGCGGAGTCCCCTCCGCTACGAAGGGGCGAGTCGGCAAGGCCCTGATAACTGAGTGGGCTCGGGCGGTTGGACTTTTTATAGAGGGAGCACCAGACGGAAAAGGGGATCGTTGGATTAATGGACATTTAGTTCAAATCAAGATGTCGACCCTTTGGGACGCAGGGTTCTATAAGTTCCAGCAGATCCGAGACCAAGACTATGCGTACTGTCTTTGCCTTGGCATTTCCCCCTTCGAAGTGCACGCATGGCTGCTACCGAAAAACGTAATCAAAGAACACGTGATCGGCCACATGGGGCAGCACACGGGTTCCGGTGCCAGCGAAACATCTTGGCTGGAGGTACGACCCGGAGCGGTCCACGCGTGGATGCGGCCTTACGGAGGTACCCTGGAAAGCGTGCGATCCACCCTTGAACGGATACAAAAGTAGAGGGCTTGTCGGACACGGGACCACAGCTGCCAGGGTAGCCCGCTGTCTTCGGATGAAGCGGGATGGCGCTGAGCTTCGATAGGCAAAGACAGCGCCCCGGGGAGAACCTGGGCCTGCAGACCAGAGGTCATGACGCAAGTGGAATGACCTTGGTGGAAATTCGCTTCGGTGGCGGGCAATAGATGCTAGCGGTCACTGATGATCTTCTACCGCGCGATCGGTAGGAAGTTAACCCCTTCCCGCTAACTCGGCTGAGAAGGCGTCAGCTCACAGCCTGGAGATGACGGTCCACAAACTCGATGCCAATCTTGGCCGGACGGCTCTTCACTCCGAGAGCATGGGCTATGGAATTCCCGATTGCGCACGCGACGGGAGGGGGGAATGCATTACCAATTTGGCGGTAAACCGAGGTTTTACGGCCTGCAAACTGCCACTCCGGGGGGAACCCCTGAACGCGGGCGACCATTTCGTTCGTCAGCCGCGGTACATGATCATGCGGGGTGTCGGGGCCAGGAACCTCATTGGCAATCCCCTTACCATCGACGCCCAGCTGCAACCACGCTGCTTTCGCGCGGGTGGGACCGAGATCAGCGCCACCGTGTTTTTTTGAGCCCCCAACAACTGTAGGGGCGATGTAGTTAGCCCGTGCTGCCCAGGCCTCCGCCCCAGGCCAACCACCGCTCTTCATCAAAGGCAGCAAGATTTTTCCAACACTCGGAGGGGTCCCTTGCGCTGAGGGCCAGGAGAATTTCCTGAAGTGGCGCCGTTTCATGGCCACAAGGATGAATCGTGGGCGCAGTTGTGGGACACCGAACTCGCTGGAGTTGAACAACTGCCAGTCCGCGTCGTAGCCGAGCTTGTCGAGGGCCTCCAAAATTGATTGCCGATAAGGGGTGAATCGAGCAGATGCCAACCCCCTAACGTTTTCAAGCATGACGGCGCTAGGCGAGGCTTCGCGGACGAGGCGAAGGGCCTCAGGGAAAAGGTCGCGCTCGTCGTCAGCGCCCAGCTGTTTGCCAGCAATGCTGAATGGCGGACAGGGGACTCCGCCGGCCAGGAGATCGACCCCTTTGTACCCACTGCCACTGATTTCTCGCACATCCCCCTGATGCACGTCCCATTCGGGGCGGTTTAGGCGAAGAGTAGCCGCCGCATCTGCATCAATTTCTACGGCGAGGGAATGTCCGAATCCGGCCTTCTCCAAACCGACTGATTGACCTCCTGCTCCGGCGCAGATTTCGAGCACGGTGAGCTGTGAGGAGGATGCGATCATGTCGTCCATCCTCTCATTTCATTGGTAGTGGTTCTGCCGTCTGACACGCGGCGCTTTACTAAAGACCGACCGCAGCACGTGGACCGACAACGCTGCGCCTCAATTGGCTAGCTCCTCGAGCCTGGTCAGCAGATTTTCGCGCTCGCCCTTTGAAAGAAGCCTTACAAGGCCCCAAACCCTGTCAATCTGTCGCGGGGTTCTATGTCCAACCCGTATCCAATCCATTAGTAGCCGCATCTCATCAGGGACAAGGGTCTCGGCTGCTTCATAGGCGACATCGCTCGACCCAATTTCCGCGAGGGGATTCCGGCACCGTTTACACGTGGTCACATAACGTCCCCGTGGTGCAGCCGCGTCACACCATGTGACGTTTAGCTGGCCGGCGAGAGCAGGGTCATCGCTGTACGTTTCCCCAGCCCCTATGCCACAGAAAATGCAGGCGAAGTTGTCCCTCGCCAGTGTCTCACGGCGCTCACGGTCACTTGCGCGGGGAGTGTGATTAGATTTGTAGCCCGGTTCCCAGATATGACCGCCGATTTTGACGAGCCGAAGCTCGTCCACGGCCAGTGCCCGTTCCTGGGCATACGTGGACAAGATCCATCCGTCTTGCCTTAGGTCCCGCATACGGCGGTCGATTTGTTCAACTCCCGGAAAAGCCTCCCTCAGCTGTGCCTTCGTGAACACACCTCCTTCGCCAACCTGTGAGGCCAACCATAAAGCTGCTCGGGTGCGCGTCCCTGCAATACTCGTTCTCCAGTCCGGAAGATTCATGTCGCCAATCATCTTTGATTCCCAACCCTATAGACAACGCGAGACATACTTTGCGCTCAAATTTCCTCCTGAAGGGCTGACTACCGTAAGGACGTAGAATGCAATCGGGATCTTTACCTTAAAGGGGGGCAACCATGAGCAACGTGCCAGGGCGTGCGCAGGACAACAAGGCCATCATTGAAGAGCGCCTTGCGGCAAGCCGCTCTGCCGAGGGCGTACAAGAGAGCGTCTCGATTGAATGGCGTGGGAGCTCAGTGCACTTGCCGGTGATCTCCATGCCGGTGGAGATTCTGTATTACAATCCCGCCACACACCGCATACGGGCGCAGCGCAGTATCGACAGCGCGAAGGACCAAGAACTGGACAACGATCCTTACGGTGACCTGGGCCAGGCATACCTTCATCAGCTGCTCAAAGGTGACCCTACGAACCCTGAGTCGGTTGACCCGGCTTTTGAGGCGCTCAAAGAAGACTTGAAGGTACACGGTCAAAGCGATCCGGGAATCATTACTCGTAGCGGGGTTTTGATCAACGGCAACACCCGCCGTGCTGCACTGTCGGAACTAAAACAAGAGCACATCCGCGTCGGGGTACTTCCGCCCGATGCCAGTCTGGACGATCTACGGTCCATCGAACTTGCCCTTCAGCTACGCAAGGACCACAAGCGCGATTACTCATTCATGAACTTCCTACTCGCTATCGAGGAAAGGATCCTTCAGGGACGGCCAACATCGGAGATCACGGCTGACTTCCGAATAAAAGCGGCAACCCTCGAACGTCACCTATGGATCTTGAGCCTCATCCGAGAAGCAATCGACAGAAGCAAGATTGTCGGTTCGGACGGTCAGCAGGTTTCCTTGCGTCTGGTGGATTTCGAAGAGCAACAGGGGAAACTCGAAGAGCTCTACCGAACCTATTCGGCGCTAAAAATAAAGGCACCCGATGAAGCTGAAGCTCTCAGAGAACAGCGACTCTTGGCCATAGCCCTTAATAAATCCAAGACAGACCTGCGGTTGATCGAATCAGACTTTGTGGGTAAATACGCTAAGCCACTTATGCCGAAACCGAGCCCCACCGGGGGGACTGCTGTCCGCATCCCCGGTACGCAACTGTCGGCGCCCGGCCCGAGCGCGATGGTCGAAGCACTGAAGGCGTCGACCACCGCCGTACTGCAGGCTAAAGCCGCCACGCAGGCTCACGTGGATGTACCCAGCACGGAACGCGCAGCGGCCCAACAATTGTTGACAAGTACCCACAGCGCCCTGGATGACGGATTGGATCTGGCTGGCCGCCAAGGCAGAGTCCTAAAGAGGAAATTAGCAGCCACCGACCGATTGTCCGATGCGAACGACGCGCTTGAGCTGGTTCTTGAGGCCGTCTCAAGCGCCAAGGCAACAGGAAACTTCAGCGTGTCCGATCTGGAGGAGGAGATTGGAGTGATGCGTGAGAATCTCCACAAGCTTGCACAGATCGTCAGTCGTGGCCTTAGCGAACCGACGGACGGCGTTCGGTGGCTCCAGGCAATAACTCGCGTAGAAATCGGGGCGGAAAAATAGAGTGCTCGACCTCCGGTTTTCCCTCATGGCAGGGAGGGTTGATCTTTCATGCGACGAGGGCAATTCCCCTCATCTTCGGATGCTTGCAACCCGATTTTCGACGAGTCTGAGCCTGCACAAGACGTCCATCAGCATTGAACTAGATGATTTCCTCGTCAACCTTCGAGAATTAGCCCGATGGCCCGCTGACGACGTCGATGTCCGCTGGGATGGTGCACTCCTTCGACTCGTCGAAGGAAACGTTCAGGACTCCACATTGGTAGATGCTCGGCTCAATGCCGAGGAAGTCAATCAGCTGCCCGTCCCCGTTCTGCCGCCCAACTGGGTTGCTCCGCTCACCGAGCACCAGACCCGTGATCTGTCTAAACTCATGGCTCTAAATCACGGCGCAAACTTCAGTGTTCCTGGTGCTGGAAAGACCAGGGCGAGTATGGCCATCTACGCGGCTCGTCGCGCCGCCGGATCAATCGAACGCATGCTCGTTGTGTGTCCTAAATCTGCATTCGAAAGCTGGGAGTACGAAGCCGGAGTCTGCTTTCAAGGCGAGCCCATGACAACGCACGTATGGACCGGGGGACTTCCCCCGGATGCCGATATTCTTCTCGTCAATTACGAACGTCTGCCAAATTCACTCCCGCCCCTCATTACGTGGATGAAGGCCGCTTCAACTCTTTTGGTCCTAGACGAGGCCCACCGAATGAAACTCGGCAGCGCAGGGGCCTGGGGTAGCGCCTGCCTGACTCTCGGCCCGTACGCGACTAATCGTCTGATTCTGACTGGTACGCCCGCCCCGAACGGCTCTAGAGACCTAGAAAGCCTCTTCTCATTCGTATGGCCAGGACAGGGCAGGGCGGCGGTCCAACGAGCGGTGGCACACGAGGATTTGGCCGTAGCCAGCCGAGCCCTCAAACCGCTTTTCACGCGAACAACGAAGTCCGAGTTGGACTTACCCCCGGTGGACATATCGATCCGGCGAGTGGATCTACCGCCACTGCACCGAGAAATTTATGACGCCCTTCTTGGGCAAGGGAAGCTTGCATTAGCCTCTGAAGCCGGCGACATGGCCGCGCTCGGAAAAATTCTTCTCTACTTGTTGATGGCCGCCACTTCGCCTGCACTTCTTGCCGTTGGCTCGGATAAACACGAAGCGCTGCCCTACCGTGTGCCGCCCTATCTGGTTCCAGAGGGCGCTACTGCCATGGAGCTTCTTCGGGATCTACCACTCTACGAGCTCAACCCCAAGTATCAGGAGGTACGCAGCATTGTAGAAAAGAATGCGGCCAAGGGCAGAAAAACGCTTATCTGGTCGACGTTCGTTCGAAACCTCAAATCACTTGAAAGAATGCTCGCGGAATTCAATCCGGCCTTGATTCACGGGGGGACAATCGACCGGGACGAGGAGCTCAAGCGCTTCCGGCAAGACCCCACATGCGCGGTTCTGCTGTCCAACCCCGCCACGCTCGGCGAAGGAGTCAGCCTCCATCATGCGTGTCACGATGCCGTGTATGTTGACCGCGATTTTTCCGCCGGCCGATTCCTGCAAAGTCTGGATCGGATCCATCGACTGGGCCTGGCTCCTTCCACCATAACCAAGATCACCGTTCTGGCCGCTACAGGCACCATCGACGAGGTGGTCGAGGATCGGCTGGCACGCAAGCTGGAATTCATGGGCGGTATCCTCGACGATCCCAATGTGCGTGTTCTTGGTGACTTGGAAGAAGAAGTCGATGAATCGGTCGGAATGGATATGTCCGACCTGGCGGCACTTACTAGTTACCTCAACCGATGATTCCTGCTGAAGGAGTGATTATCGCTGCGGCTCGGTGGCTTGATTTGCTGGGACGCTCCACCGAGCTCCAAGCTTCCATCCTTATCCGGTCTAACTCCAGATACGCAGACCTGACTCCAACCCAATATTCCACTGCCCTCGAATGGTTACACTCGATGTCCTGGACCGGGTTGCCGAATAGCAGCTTGGACCGGTCGCAAGCATTGGGGCAAATGACATCCCAGAACAAGAGAGAATACCTCCTGGCGAGTTTGTTAAGAGCCGCGGACCCTCCGTGGCTGGAAAATGCTGACGTGCTGGTCCACAGTAGCGATGACCTACCGCAGGACATAGAGAGATGGTCGGAAGTTCTTGGTTTGTCGCCCGATTCAGGGTTACGAGTCGTACGACGGGTAAGTGCAAAGATAGATCTAGCCCGGCGAGCACAGGTGGGAAGCGCAGGAGAAATGGCACTCTGTGCACTGCTGGAGGCCAAGTGGCCCGGTGCGATCAATCACGTAGCCGCAACGGATGACGGGTTCGGATATGACATTTCAGCTTCACTTCCAGAGGCTGAATGGCATCTTGAAGTGAAATCGACTACTCGCAGAGGCCGTCTTTCCTTTTTCCTCAGTCGTCACGAGTTCGAGACGGGGCTATCCGACAGCCACTGGAAGTTGCTTGTCGTCGGCTTAGACGATGCCCTTGAAGCCAGCTGCGTTGCCGAGGTGGACAAGTCAGCATTGAAGCAGTTCGCCCCGACAGATCGAACTACGTCAGCAAGCTGGGAAAGCGCAAAATATGACCTGGAGGGAGCCCACCTCATGCCTGGCTTAGCGTTTCTCCCATGGGGTGAGGCGGACATGGCGGTGCATGGCTTGCTGGCATTGGGGACAAGCAACCACTCCCCATATTTCGCTTGGATGCCTACAAGAAGCTAAACGCATACGCCCACCGCTACCCCTCAATGACAGCGATGGACCCCAGCAGCCATAGCGTGGAGGTAGGTTGAAGGCACAGCAGGAAGATCCCGAAGTGCCGCTCCGAAGAGAGCTTGACCTGCACCCGCCAGACCTCGATATCAACGATGTTACCCACACCGACAGGCGCTGCTCGAGCTGGTGCCGTGGTTCTTCCGTAATCGCAAACAGGCTGCCGTCATGCCGCACGGAGAGGGGTCGGCAAGCTTCATCTACAGGAGCGGCGCACCCGGCCTTGACAGCCTCCCAGGAACAAATTCCCGGTCTCACCGCTATCTTCGCCGTGAGCGAAGAAATGAGCGCAGCGGTGGTCAACGAACTCCAACGCCACGACCGACGCGTCCCGAAGGACGTTTCTGTGCTCAGTTTCGACAGCACCTTCCACATCCCTGCACGTCCATCCGCCGCTCAGCATTGCCGCCCCACCACTTGCAGGCATGGGAAGTAAGGTGCGAACAGGCGCAGGACCCGCCTCTCCGGCGGGTCCCACACCTTTCCTGCTTCAATCAGCCGATGCGAATCACCCCAACCCCACCGGCAAATTCCCCACCGCAATATCCATGACGTTCAGCCCCTCATCCACCAGGGCACTCCCCTGCGGCAGCGTCACGCTAGACACCTCGAACGCCGGCGGAATGTCGATCTTCGTAGCGAACACGCGAGCGGGCTCATCCACACGCACAACGGTCGAAGACCCACCAATGTAAGCCTGCGTGTGCCGCTGGTGATAGGCCGACGAAGCCACCACAACGCTCGTATCCGAAGCGACCCCGGAGAGCCAGTTCGGTAGAGAAAGCGTCACCTGCCGGCTCTGCCCGTTCGTGAAGTGCACGGTCGCGACGCCCGAGGACACGTTCCCCGTGGAGAATCCCGTCACCAGCAAAGTCCGCCCCTTGCCCGAAACAAGCACTTCCTGCCCCGCAGCCTTCAAGGTATCCGGTGTCCCCACCGCCGTAGGATGCCAAACGGACGACACCCCAAATGCCGAATACCGTTCGCCCGAGACAAGCCCACCCGCCGCCAGAGCCTCCTCCGAGAACGTCCGCCGATCAGCCGTCACAGCCCCATTCCGCGGATTGGCCGCATTCGCCACCGACGTCTGGTTCACCAAAGAACCAAAGGGCAAAGCAGCAGGAGCAACCCCAGGCCCCTGGTAAGCACCGATGTTCGGCGCCCCAACAGACTCGGCACCAGAGGTGGGGTTCCCGAAGAAGTCCCTGCCGCCGTCGTCGTTAATCCGAACACCGGCACCAAGCAGCGGCGACCCGGAAAGCAGCCGATACCCCGGAACAGAAAGCGTAGTCTGCCCGCTCCCGCCAGCAACCAACCGAGGATCACCCAGCACCGAACCCGTCTCTCCAGCGGGCGGCAAGATACCGCCGAAGTACGCGTTGTTCGCATACACAGCCGACGCGACTTTCAAACCACCGCCCGGCGCCACGAAGAGGTTATTGCGGACCTCGCGCGGGCCGGTCATGTCGTCCAGGAAGGCGCGCGATGGGCAGTAGAAGGTGTTGTTGTAGAGGTAGTGCTTGCCCGTACCGCTGCTGCTTCCGCCCAACCGGCAGTCGTCCTGGGCGATGTTGTACCGCAGCACCACGTTCGCCGCGGTGGCCCCGCCGCCGCAGTTCGAGACGCAGTTCAGGTAGAAGCCGCCCGCGTTCCCGTACGAGTAGTTGTACTGGAAGAGGCAGGTTCCCACGATCTTCATGTCGCAGTCCCAGGCCGTGGAGTCGTACACAGAGGTGCTGCTGTTGCCCACAACGTTGAACTGGAATACGGGGTTCTTGGAGTTGTACGGCCACATGCCGGCGAAGTTGCCGCCTTCATAGGGGTGGGCGCCTTGGCCGAGGTTGAGTCCGCTGTTGTACTCGATGAGCGGTGCGTCGGAGTTGTGGATCACGATCGCGTCGCCGCCCACGTCGTGGATCTTGTTGCGCGCTACGTAGACCTTGGTGTTGTAGCGCTCGGTGGTGTCCGGGGCGGAGATCTTCACGCCACCGCCGGCGGCATCGTTCACCTCGTTGTCGGTGATGGTGATGCCGTCCACCGAGCCCTTGCCCCAGGAGCGCACCATGATGCCGGCAGACTGGGCAAACCCAGCGCCGTTGGTGGCCTTGTTGCGCCAGCCCGCCACGTCTTCCACGTGGTTTCCCGTGACCACGATTCCGGCGGTCTGCGCCGTTCCGCTGTTCTCAAAGAGGATGCCCACCCTGCGCACGGGAGTGTCCGACGGGTTCACCACATGCAGTCCGCTGACCGTCCAGTGGCTGGCATTGGTGATCTGGATGGCTGCCACCGCGCCGTTGCCGTTGATGGTGGGTTTGTCGCCGTCGCCGTAAGCGGACAGTGTGATCGGGTGGTCCGCGACGCCGGTGCCCGCGGGCGTGAGCGCGCCAGTGCAGTCAGCACCAGCCCGGAAGAGGACCGATTCGCCCGCGTTGAACGCGCCGTGGCCGTTGACCTGGGCGATCGAGTTGAACGGGCTGGCCTGGCTGCCGTCACCGGGACTGGCCGCCGAGCAGTCCACATAGAACTTCGCATCGCTGATCTGCACGATCAACGCGCCGACCCTGCCGGTGGTCGCCACGTCGAAGGGGCCAGTGCCGTTGGCGACGAGTTCCGTCGTCCCGCCTGCGGCTCCAGCAGGCACCACGAAGGTGATGGTTGCAACGCCGGTGGCGTCAGCAACGGCGTCGGCCACGTTTTCGCCCCGGAGGCTGAGACTGACGGGACTCAATGGCTGAAGATCACGCACGACGACGGTCGCAGGGGTCCCCGGGACGAGCGAGTTGAGGTTCGTCCCGGCTGAGCCCTCGATACGCAGCGGCGCGGCAAGGAACGCGTCGGAGCAGTTGATCCTGGCATCAGCCCAGTCGGCGTGATCGTTGCCGTTCCCTTCCGGGCCGGCCTCAACCTTCAGCTGCAGCGTGGTGCCGCCCCTCAGATCCACGTTGACGGGCAGGGCTCCGTCGGTGCCCTTCCGCTCCCCCGCGAAACGCTCCAGTCCATCCACCAGGACCTTGAAGTCCACCCGGCCGCGATCACCCTGGGTATCGTCCACACCCACCTGGGCGAGGAACTGCCGGCACTGCCCGCCGAGGTTATACGTAATGGACGACGCCGCGTGGGTGCCCAGACCCTTCGCATACACGGTGCCGCCGATGGTCAGCGGCGCGCGATTGGCGTCCGCGAGCGCTTGGCCGCCGTTGCTCATGTCCAGTTCGGCCGGACCCCAGCCGTTCGTCATGCTGGACCATGGGACGTCACTGGCATACACGACGCCGGTAGGCGGCGGAGGCAGTTCGGCTGCGGTTGCTGCGGGGCTGGCTGGGACTCCGGCGGCTACCAGCGTGGCAGCGATGAGCGCTGCGGATGCGGTGGTTGCGGCCAGACTTCTGGCCAAGGTTTGTGGGTGCAAGTGAGGCTCCTCATTGAGTGGGTTTCCTCAAGGAGTTTCTTGCGGTTGCACTGCGAAGGGCAACGAAATGCACAGGACTGAACAGGCGGGCGCAGCGCCCCTACAGCCTCACCTTGTAGACGTGATGCGTGGATTCAACGGAGAAGTCATCCGTGAACTTCCCGTCCTTCACGGCGATCGTGCGGTTCTCGTTCACCACCTCAACCGTCTTGGGAGTGACACCCGTTGGCAGGGTGAAGGTCCGCTGCCCGGTCAGCGCGTCCTGCGTCATCGCGAAAATGTAAGCGTCGCCGTTGTAGCTTTTCAGCATGGTGTCCAACCCGTCGCCAAAGTTCCATACATAGCTTTGCGTGTTCAGAACGGGTGCCAAGGCCTTCACTTCTGCGTTGATCTCACCCATGGCCTGCACTTGATCCCGAGCGCACGCCGCATCCGTGAGGCGGACCGTGGCGAGCGCGTCGCCGGTTTGGCATTCGTTAATTTGTGGCTGGTCCGGTGACTGCGTGAACCACATGATGCCCCGGGCTTCGTGGATGAGCGCCGCCCATACTTGGGCTTTGACTTGCGCCGGGGTGATCTGCCGGTAGTCGCCGGCGTCGCCGCCGATGGACACGACCTCTGGAAGCGCCCAGATGGGTGACTGGACACCCCGGTACTTGTTGATCTCTCTCATCAGCTCGGTTGACTTGGCGTACATGGACGCGGTGTGGCAGGTCTCCGTCCTTACGTTGTCGGTCCCGGTCAGTGACCGGAAGCGCGAGGCGCCGAGGCACGGCCATGAATAGTAATACTGGGCGACGGAGTTAACGTTGGATGTGTTCCAGTAGTCTGCGCTGAATTGCATGGACCGGTCGTAGGTGAGGATGCCGTTCGTCCAGTTCACGTACGTGAACATGCCCGTTTTTGCGGGGGCGTACTGCTCTGCGAGGCGCCGCATGTGGGCCAGTCCCTCTTCAGGTCCAAACCTGCCGTCCACCTCATCTTCCATCAGGGCACCGACCTGCGCGGCCCAGTTGTCGGGCGCGTTCTCCGGCTTGTAGAGGGTAAACATGCCCTGAGCTGCTACCGCGGCCGCGTCCGTGCCTGGGTTGCCTTGGGCGTAGAAGTTGATGCCCCTGGCTTTGTCGAACGTCATCTGGTCCGGGTTCACCGACCCGTACCAAACGCCAATCGGGAAAAAGTTCGGGTCGTCCCACTCTGCCGCATCGGCCTTGCTGAACTGCTTATAGAACGCCGGGCCGCCATCCCAAGGAACCCTGGCGAGGTCGGAGAGGGATGCTCTGGGGGTCGACGGGGGGGCGATCGGGTCCGCTGTTTCCGTACATCCGGAGAGTAGCAGGACGGCAACCGCTGCTGCCGCTGTGAAGTAGCCAACCCGCCTCATTGCTCCTCGATTCCGTCCCGACCGGTGAAACCTGAATGTCTCTAGGATGACAGGGCTTTCCGTCAACCCCTAACAAAACTTCGGCGATCCGGATAAGCTCCGGTCCATCGCGTGATGGCTATGTTGCTAATGGGGGTAACAGTGATGTTCCGATCAAGGTCGACTACTACTGCACGGCGCACTACTGCATTGCGAAGGGCTCGAAGCCGGAGGCGCCCACTTTTCCTTGGCGCAGCTGTGGCCATGGTTGCGGTCTTTTTCGTAGGCCTCGCAGTGGTTCCTGCCCAGGCAGACAAGACCGCCACCCGGGCTTTGAGCGTTCCCAACAACAACTGGGACTACGTCACCATCAATACCAGCTACTTTCACGACGTTCTTGCCCGCGACACAGCAGGCGACCTCTGGGTGTATCCCGGTGACGGCCTTGGCGGCTGGAAGAAACCCCGGTTCAAAATGGGCCAGGGGTGGAACGTCATGACCGCAATCGTCGGTCCGGGCAAATTTCAAAGCGAGTTCACGGACGACCTCCTGGCCCGGGACACCAACGGCGACTTATGGCTCTACCCGGGCACAGGCGGCGGAACTCTCAAGCCCCGGATGCACGTGGGCGTTGGATGGAACGTCATGACTGCCCTGGTGGGACCTGGGGACTTCAACGGTGATTACATGGCGGATCTCATGGCCCGTGATGCCGAGGGGCGCCTCTGGCTATATCCGGGAGATCACCGAGGCGGGTGGCTCCCCCGGTTCCAAATCGGCGAAGGCTGGAACGTGATGACTGCCCTGATCGGTCGCGGCGATTTCAATGAAGACCGGAAAATGGACCTCCTGGCCCGGGACACCAGCGGCCGCCTTTGGCTCTACCCCGGAAACGGCACGGGCGGGTGGCTCCCGCGGATGCAAGTCGGCGAAGGCTGGAACACCATGACGGCAATCATCGCCACCGGCAACTTCGACAACAACTACGAGGGGTATTCGCAGATCATTGCCCGGGACACCAATGGCATCCTCTGGCTCTATCCCGGCATTGGAAGCCGCCATCTGGAGCCACGGAAACAGATCGGCGAAGGCTGGAACGTCATGACGGCGCTGGTCTGATCCCCCTATCTTTGGCCGGCAAGAACCACCCAGATTGTCATTTCGGAAATTTCCGACATATCATCATCGAGTGCTACCCGACGTCTTCGGCGCCCTCGCGAACCCTTCGCGGCGCACCATCCTCGATAGCCTCCGTGAGGGTCCCTTGACGGCGGGCGATCTCACGGGCCGCCTGGACCTCAGTCGATCTACGGCGTCAGAGCATTTGGCGGTCCTGCGGGAAGCTGGCCTGATCCGCGAGGAGCGGCAAGGCCGGCACAGGATCTACCACCTTGAGGCCCAGGGCCTGCGGGAAGCCAGCAACTGGCTGAAGAACTACGAGCAATATTGGAACCAGCGGCTCGACGCCCTGGCCGAACTACTGGATGAGGAAAACACCCCATGACCGAGAACGCCATCCGCCTTGAGCGCACCTTCCCGCACCCCAAAGAGGCAGTGTGGGCTGCCCTGACAACCCCGGAACTGCTCGCCCGCTGGTGGGCTGCCGGGGATATCGCTCCAATCGTGGGCCATCGATTCACCATGGACATGGGTGGTTGGGGCCAGCAGCAGTGCGAAGTCACCGCCGTCGAACCCGGCACCTCCATCACGTTCGTCTTCGCCGAGGGTGTCCTGGACACCACCATTACCTGGGCTTTGGAGTCCACCGAAACCGGCACCGTCCTTCACTTCGAGCACGCCGGCTTCAACTTGAACACCCCCATGGGACGGCAGGCCATTGAAGGTATGGGCAACGGCTGGCCTGGTCTCCTGGCCCGCATCGACCAAGTCTTGGTCAGCGTTAGTTAAGGCGCCGGCAGGGAGGCGGGTCCGGCGTCGTACCTGCACAAACAATTCGTACTAAAGCAGCAATGCACTCATAGTGGGTGTATTGAAAGGGGGACTTCATGAATTCACGGGATGCGCTCTTATGACCCTGAGACTGGATAACATCTCGAAGTCTTTCGGAAACATAAAAGCCGTCCACGAGTTGAGTTTTAGCTGCGCCCCAGGGACGATTACCGGGTTCATCGGGCCAAACGGGTCCGGGAAATCCACCACGCTCAGAATGATCGCGGGGTTGACCCGGCCAGACACCGGCTCCATTACGATTGCTGGCTCGCCCTTCCATGAACTGCTGAACCCAGGGCAACAGATAGGCTTCCTGCTTGATCCTTCGGCACACCATCCCGGCAGGTCGGCCCGAGAAACAGTCACTTTGGCCGCCGCAATGATGGGGCTCCCGAGGCAGAGGGTGGATGCCGTTCTAGAGTCGGTGGGCCTGGCCAGTGCAGGTCGTCGAAAAGTACGGTCACTGTCCCTGGGCATGCGCCAACGCCTTAGTTTGGCCATTGCTCTTCTGGGCGATCCCAAGTACCTCGTCCTGGACGAACCAGCCAACGGGTTGGACGTCGAGGGAATGAGTTGGCTTAAGGCATCCATCCGTCGATTTGCCGC
Source organism: Arthrobacter sp. StoSoilA2 (assembly GCF_019977195.1). Taxonomy (NCBI): domain Bacteria; kingdom Bacillati; phylum Actinomycetota; class Actinomycetes; order Micrococcales; family Micrococcaceae; genus Arthrobacter; species Arthrobacter sp. StoSoilA2. The sequence continues at coordinate 1,242,778 of NZ_AP024643.1, read as the reverse complement.
CGACGGTGGTGCCGTTCTCATCTCAAGCCATTTGCTGAATGAGCTTGAGTCCTATGTAGATCGCGTAGTCATCATTGACCGCGGCCGCGTGATCTCCAACTCCTCCATCGGAGACCTTGGAGGAACGGAAGTCACTGAAGTCGATGGCCCTCAGCGGTCTGAAATCAGGCGCGTCCTGCATGCCGAGGGAATCGCACTGGCCGACGCCCCTCATTCCGCCAGTGAGCGAATTTCAGTGATGTCGTCACCGGAGCGCGTCGGTGAAATCCTTTGGAGGAATGGCATCCAAGTGAGCCTGTTGCACAGAAAGTCGGTGGAATCGTTGGAAAGTTACTACAGTGAACTCACTTCCCCGGAGTTTGCAGCGGTCTCCAGGACGGAGGAGGGGAAATGAGCGGCATCAGCAGTCCGGTATCGAACCCCATCGGCGTTGCCGTCTACGTCGAAATGCGAAAACTCATCAATACCCGCAGCTCGCGATGGCTTCTCTTTAGCATGACGCTTCTAGGCATCCTGATGATCGTCGCGTTCGTAGCCGTCTCAGCCAGTCGCAACGAGCCGATTGACATGTCCATGATGCTTGCCGCGTTGGCGTTGCCCGCTGGCATCGGTGCTCCAATTATTTCGATTCTCGCGATCACTTCCGACTGGCAGCACCGCGACAATGTGAAGTTCTTCGTACTACAGCCAAGGCGGGGAGTGCTGCTCCTCGCAAAGTACATCGCTGTGGCCATCTTTGGTCTCGCCACAATGCTGGTGATTTGTGCCGTGGCTTTTGCTGTATCGGCGGGCTTCTCCGTTTTCACGAGCTCGGACATCATGTTCGGAAGCCTGAACAGGAGTGTCTGGCTACTGCTTTGCGCCACCCTGGTTGGCGTCATGTCCGGGGCTGCGGTCGCTTCCGCGCTCCTGTCCACGCCACTCGCGATTGTCTTTGTGCTGTTTCAATCTTTTGTTTTCGACTCGCTGATTGGTCTGGTCGCTGGCGATGCAACGCCATTTCTTCAATCCGCCACGTTCACCAACGTTCTGACCGAAGGCGGCAACGCTGCAGCTGCCGCATCTTCAGCTGTCATATGGATCCTTATTCCTTGTGTGATCGGTATCTGGAGAAACCGAACCAAGGATGTTGTCTAACCGCATCACGCGGGAATGGAGTAAGTCGATGAAAACCAGCACACAACAAGATCTTGTGTACGCATTGAGGCGCCGGGGAGTCGCTGAAAACATGATTCCCGGACTCCTCAAAGAAGCCGATGAAAAGAGTCTGAGCCTGGGCGATCAGTTCAGTGTGTCTGACTTCGTGTCGGGCGTCCCCCGCGGCACCGACCTATCCAAGGGCGCGAAGATTGGACGCATCGCCGCAGTTTTCATTCTGGTCGGGATCGCGGCGCAGCTGTTTCTCAGCGGAGTACTAGGGGTACACCTTGGATTTCCAGGCGTCCTCTACTATTACGGTGCGGTACTCGTGGGATTGAGCGTCCTTGTGTTCTCCGCATACCGCGTTGACCGCAAATTGCCGCTGCCCTAGCTCCAGGCAGGTCTGACGCCAAGGGCTCTCATTCCGTGCCGTATTCTTCTTCAAGCTCCGCGAGGACCTCGGCTGCTGTCCGGCTTCCGCCCTCCGCGTGGCGTCGAAGTTCCTCCACATCGCCGCGCTCTGAGGCAAGCTCAATGAGGAGGTCCACGGCGTCGGAACTCCCCCGCGCGGCAAAACGACGCAGCTCCTCAAGGTCGCCTCGCTCAGCGGCCAGTTCCACAAGCTGGTCAACGGCGTCCCGGCTGCCCTGGTCTGCCTGCGCCCGAAGTTCGGTCAAATCGTCATCGGTCATGGTCTGAACATTTCACATTTACCTGCCGTCCGGTAGGCCGTGCTGCGATGTGCGGGCTGGTGACTTGGACATTGGTTATCTAGGCATTTTCACGACGTCCGGACCGTGGTTGCGGTAGCCGTGCTGGTAGATGAACCAGAGGAGCAAGGCTGCAAGGGGCTGCCGGCCCTGTTCGGGCCGACAGCCAGAGCCTTGCTTAGAGGGTGGTCAGCAGTTGCTGCATCTCCTTGATTTCAGCTTCCTGCGCGGCCACGATGTCTTTGGCCAGTTGCACCGCATCGGCATTTTGACCGCTGCTGGTTTCTGTTTGGGCCATCACCACCGCACCCTTGTGATGGGCGATCATCTGGGTCAGGAACAGCTTTGCGGCGTCGACACCTTGGGCTGCTTGGAGTTTCGCCATGTCATCGGCGCCCATCATGCCTTCCATGCTATGGCCGCTGGGCATCTGCGTGGACTGGTTCCAGCCGGACAACCAGGAAGTCATTTTCTCGATCTCCGGTCTCTGAGCGTCCTTAATGCGGGTGGCGAGGGCGCTGACTTCATTGGGGATGCTTTGCTTGGCCAGGATCATGTCGCTCATTTCCACGGCCTGCGCATGGTGGGGAATCATCATCTGGGCAAACATCACGTCCGCTGCGTTGTGGTCTCCCGCAGCTTGCGATGACGTTGACGCAGCGGGGCTTGAGGAGCCCATGGAGCCGTGATCCATCCCCGGCATGGAGGTCCCGGTCGAACCCGGAGTGCCGGTACTGCAACCGGCAAGGGCCAAGGCCGCCGCGAGGGCAACTGCGGACAGGGGCAAGAGTTTTTGAGTGTTCATAAGTGGTCTTTCACAAGGAGGGGTGGGCGTCGATGCACCCACTCGGAAAGGTTGTGGTGATGCCCAGCAGAAGCCGCTGGGCAGTGGCACTGGCTGCGGCAGAAGAAGAGTGCCGCTGCCCAAGTATTCGGGCAGCCCGGTCATCCGGGCGCGCGCTGATCTCGGCGGCGCGCTGATCTCGGCGCGGCCCTGATCTCGGCGCGGGCGACCGATTATGTTCTGCTGATCGACAATTCACCCGGTGAAGGACTTCCGGGCTGGTAAGACCACAGTGTGCCGGAAGGATCGGCCTGGACCTGGAAGGTGGACGGCGCCGTGGTTGTGCTGTCCCGAACCGGCGCAGCCAGACCGCCGGGCCCGACTGAAGGGATGCAGGAACCGCCCGCCACATGCGCAGATGAGCAGTTCCCGGAGCAAGAACAATGCGCCAGCGGCGCCATACCCGTGTCTCCGCTCACAGACTGCGACGCGCCCGCATGACCGGTATGCGTTGCGGCATCGCCAGGGGCTGGGACGGCCGTAGCGGATGTGTCCGCCGCAGTGGTGATGACGGCGGTGTGCAGGGAGTGGGGGCCGACCATGATGTGCATGCCCAACAGTCCGGCGATCAATGCCAGGACCGCAGCCAGAAGGCCTGCTCTGAGGAAGAACCTGGTTATGGTCGGGCGTGGTTCCACAACAGTCCTTCCTTACGCGTGCCGGGTCAACGATGTGCCGGGTCAACGATCGTCGGTTTCAGCCTACCGGCCCCTCGCACCCCAACCTGCGCAAGGTGTGATCGGCGTCGGCTTCTTGGATGGACTCGTTTGCATCTCCCAAACAGGCCACGCGGATGCCCTTGAGCAGGTGATGCATTGAAGGCATCCTTGGAGGAAGGACCCCGTTGGAGGCTGCGATGGACCCATCAGACACAGGCGCACAGCCGGTGACGCCGGCCGGGCTGCTGGCGTCACTGACTCATATCGACAACGTCGGATTCCACGGGATCGCAACCACCCTCACCGGCCCGGCCCCAAAGATCGACCGGAACTGGGCTGCACTTATCCGCAACGCACACATCGCCGTCGCAGCGATCACTTGGCCGCCGGATCTGCAGGCCGCTGCCAGCCGGTTCACCCATGCGGCAGACGAGCTGATCGCTGTCCTTGAAAGGCGCGACACGGCCTCCGTTGGCGAGCCTGCCAAGGAACTCCACATCGCCTACCACGCATTGAGCGACGCCGGCTGGAGCCATCTTGCCGCGGCTGCGGGAATGACGACCGAAGGCGCCCACGACCACCACGGACACGGGCACTCCCACTAGAGACTGCGTCTGCGGCCGCTAGCTCCCTGCGGCCAAAACCACGTTGATCTGATCGCGGATCTCATCTCCGACCTGCTCGTCGGTGAGACCGCTATTGGCGGAGGAGCTCATGCTGACGAACATGATCGCCGAGATGACCCTTGCAATTTTCGCTGGGTCCCGGGCCGTCAATTGCTCATCCCGCCGCAACACCTCTGCGATGGCAGCTTCCGTGCGAATAGTCAGGGCAAGTGCCTCCGCGTGATGCGGTTCGGTGGGGTCGCCAAAGACGATCTCTTTCAGGTACGTCCGGCCGTTCTCGATCTGGACCCGGTTGCATTTGATGATGGGTCGGATGATCGCCATGATCCCGTCAAGGACAGCTTCTTCCTGTTCCGCGGCGGCGACGCCCGAGTTGAGCGCTTCAGCGTATTTGACGTTGTGGACAAGGAGAAGCAGCTCCGCCTTCGTCTTGGCGTACAAGAACAAGGTTCCCGATCCGACGTCGGCCTTTTCAGCCACTTGCTGGGTGGTGACCTCGTCTACGCCGTACTGGGTGAAGAGCTCGCGGGCGGCGGCGGTGATGCGGTCAAGTTTCTCCTGTTTATTCCGCTCGCGTCGGCCAAGGGTCTGGGGCACAGCCTGCATTCAAATACCGTATCAGCGCTTGCTGGATCATCGGCCAAGGAATTCGAGGGCAACGGGCACGAACTCCTGGTGGTACTGGAAGATGCCGCCATGCCCTGAATCCGGGTAGATGACCAGTTCACTGCCCGGAATCCGGAGGTGCATATCGTCGGAGAGTCGGGACGGAACCATGCGGTCGTTGTCGCCGTTGGCGATGAGGGTCGGCTGGGTGATCGCGCCCAGGTTGGCCGGTTCCGTGCGGCCCCACTTCTTGATGGCCTTGAGCTGCGTCTGGAAGGCTTTGGTCTTGATGGGTGCGTCCCGGTTGGCGGTGCGCTCGTTGAGTCGCTGGATAAATGCCCTCGCGGCGGGCTTGCCTGCAGCATTGCGGTTGAAGAACAGGAATTCCTTGGGGTCCTGCCGGGTCAGTGTTGCTCGCAGGACGTCGTAGTAGGTTACGCGGGCCACCTTGTCGATGTCCTTCCCGCCTGCAGGACCAGTGCCGGCAAGAACAAGCTTGCGCACCAGCTCCGGGTATTTGAGCACCAAAGCTTGGGCAATCATGCCCCCGAGCGAGAATCCAAAGAGGTCTACTTTCTGATGCCCGAGCGCCTTGATGAAGGTCGCGGCGTCTTCCGCCATCTCCTCTATGGTGCCCGGAACGTTGCCGGTTGTGGCACCGACACCGCGGTTGCTGAAGGTGATCACGTGGTGCTTCCGGGCGATGGGGTCGATGATGCGCGGATCCCAGTTGTCCATCGTGGCAGCGAGGTGGACCAGGAAGACGACGGGAATTCCACCCTTCGGGCCCAGCTCACGGTAACTGTAGGTGACGCCGCCGGCCGTAATTGTGCTGACCGGTGCGTCCTTGTAGGCGGTGATGACATTGCTCATGGTGTTTGTTCCTGACTAGTGGATTTACTTAGTGGCTGACGACTGTTTTGCCACGGACGCCGCCCTTGTCCAGCTCCGCAAGGACCTCCGGCGTCTGGTCGAACGGAACTATGCGGCCCACCACGGGGCGGATTTCGCCGGCGTCGATGAGCGCGGCAATCTCGCGCAGCTGGCTGCCGTTGGCGCGCATGAAGAGGAACTCATAGGTGACCCCGAGACGACGGGCCTTACGCCGGATGCCGGCACTAATGAGCGCGACAGCGCCCTTCATCACGGCGTTTGCTCCGAGCTCCTGGGCAAAGCCGGGATCCGGCGGGCCTGAGATGCCGATGGCCTTACCGCCCGGTTTGAGGACCTTCAGCGACCGCTCCAGATTCTCACCGCCGAGGCTATCCAGAACGAGATCGTAGCCATGGAGGATTTCCGCGAAGTCCTCCGTCCGGTAATCAATGACGACGTCGGCCCCGAGCTCGCGGACAAAGTCCGCGTTTGCGGCGCTGACCGTTGTAGCAACGGTGGCCCCAAGGTACTTGGCCAGCTGGATCGCGATGGAGCCCACTCCCCCGGCCCCCGCATGGATCAGGACCTTCTGGCCCGGGCCAACTTTGCCGCGTTCAACGAGCGCCTGCCAGGCGGTCAAGGCCACCAAGGGCAGGGATCCAGCCTCGTCCATACTGATCGACGCCGGCTTGATGGCAAGGTCCGCCTCGGCCACGGCGATCCGCTCGGCAAACGTACCGATGCGATCCTTGTCCGGGCGGGCGAACACCTCATCCCCTGGTTTGAAGGACTGTACTTTTGCACCAACACTGACCACCACTCCGGCGAGGTCGTTGCCAAGGATCAGCGGCAGCCTGTACGGGAGGACCTGCTTGAACTCGCCCTGCCGGATCTTCTCGTCCAACTGGTTCAGGCCGGCCGCCTTCACCTGAACCAGCACGTCGTGCTCCCCAACCAACGGCTCGGGAACGTCAACTTCCTGCAGGGGTTCTTTGTACTTTTTGAGGACGAAGGCTCTCATTGGGGGTCTCCTGACGAAATAACTGAGTTGACTCAATTCTGAGCTTACTCAGTTCTTAAGTCAAGAGAAGGCCGAGACCCCCTAAAACAGCCCAGCAAAAAGGCACGAAAAAAGGAGACACGTTGTGTCTCCTCACTTTCAATCTATACGGCACTGGGGGGCTTGCCGCAAGGCCCGGGGGTTGCTGCAAAATTGAGAGCCGACGCCGGGAGTACGCGCTGTTTCAAACGCGCGGTTCCGGCGTCATCAGCCCAGAAAGGAGCTGACAACGTGCCCCTCACAACCAGCGCGTTCAACCTTCCCGAGCACCTCGCACCCAAAGCAGATCCAGCCCTGATCGCTGCCGATGAGCAGCATTTCGCAGCCATCGCTGAAAGCCTTGAGCAGACCATCTCCGAGCTATCCGATCAGCTCGATGCCATCCGCAAAGCCCCAAGCCGCTTCGGCCAGGAGGCCGTGGAGAAGGACGTTGAAACCCGTCGGCTGACCGGTCGGCTTCGTGCACTACGTCGTTTCGGCCTGGACCTTTGCCTTGGCCGGATGGTCCCCGCCGGCAACACTGAACCTCTCTACATTGGGCGACTCGGACTCACGGACAGTGACGGCCGCAGGCTGCTGATCGATTGGCGTTCGCCCGCCGCCGAGCCTTTCTTCGGAGCCACCCACGCCAACCCGATGGGTCTGGCGGCCCGCCGTCGTTATCGCTGGACCCGTGGCCGGGTTACCGACTACTGGGACGAGGCGTTCACGGAAGACCCGGCCTCGGCGGAATTGCCCGGCAGCACCGCTGCGCTTGAGGACCTTTCAGCCTTCATCGCCAGCCTGGGCAGCAGCCGCTCGGCACGGATGCGGGACGTGCTCGGCACTATCCAGGCAGACCAGGACGCCATCATCCGCGCGTCTTCCCGGGGTGCTTTGGTGGTCGACGGCGGTCCCGGTACAGGGAAGACTGTGGTCGCCTTGCACCGCGCGGCCTATCTCCTCTACTCGGACCCCCGGCTCGGTCACCGCAGGGGCGGCGTCCTGTTCGTCGGCCCCCACCGGCCCTTCCTGGCGTACGTTGCCGATGTCCTTCCCAGCCTTGGTGAGGAGGGCGTGCAGACCTGCACCCTGCGCGACCTCGTGCCTGAAGGAGCCGACGCTGCCCTTGAAGCCGACGACGAAGTTGCCCGTCTGAAATCTTCTGCGGACCTGGTGAAGGCGATTGAGCCGGCCGTGAGGTTCTACGAGTCACCGCCGAAGGAGGGTCTGGAAGTCGAGACGCCCTGGGCCGACGTCTGGCTCAGCGCAGACGACTGGGCCGAGGCCTTCGACCTGCCAACACCAGGCACTCCCCACAATGAGGCGCGCGAGGAAGTCTGGGAGGAACTGCTCACCATTTTGGTGGACAAGTTCGATACGGACGAGGTTCCGGAGGACTTGCTTCGGCAGTCATTCGCCCGGAATCCGGATCTGGTGGAAGCGTTCAGCCGGGCGTGGCCGCTGCTTCATTACACGGATCTCGTGGCCGACCTGTGGCGGGTGCCTGCGTACCTGCGTCTGTGCGCCCCTTGGCTCAGTACTGAGGACGCGGGAAGGCTTCAGCGGGCCGATCCGAACGCCTGGACTGTGTCGGACTTGCCCCTCTTGGACGCAGCCCGGCAACGGCTGGGCGATCCTGAAGCATCCAAACGAAGGCGTCGACAGAAGGCCGAGGCCGCCGCCGAACGTGAACTCATGGATCGCGTTGTGGAAGACCTCGTAGCCGCTGACGATTCCGAAATGCTGGTCATGTCCATGCTGCGCGGCGAGGACATGCAGGAGAAGCTCATGGACGAGTCAGTATTGATCGCCGACCCTGACCAGCTCGCCGGCCCGTTCGCCCATGTGGTGGTGGATGAGGCACAGGAACTGACCGATGCCCAGTGGCAGATGCTCCTGCAGCGCTGCCCGTCCCGGAGCTTCACCATCGTCGGTGACCGCGCGCAGGCCAGGCATGGATTCATTGAGTCCTGGCAGGAACGCCTGGAGCGGATAGGACTGGGCAACGTGAACCTGACGCATCTCAGCATCAACTACCGAACGCCCGAGGAAGTGATGGCCGAGGCTGAACCTGTCATCAAGGCCGCCCTCCCCGACGCCAACGTGCCCACGTCCATCCGGAGCAGCGAGCTCCCGGTCGTCCACGGATCCGCTGCGGACCTGGACTCGATCCTCACCACGTGGCTTGACGCGCACGCCGATGGAATCGCTTGCGTCATCAGCAAGAACGACGTCGGACGCGGCTCGCTCCCAGCGTCGCCGCGCCTGCGTTGGCTGGCGCCGGAACTAGTGAAGGGTCTGGAGTTCGACGTCGTCGTCCTGATCGATCCGGAGGAATTCGGCACGGGCATCGAAGGGGCCGTGGACCGCTATGTCGCGATGACCAGGGCCACCCAGCAGCTGATCATTCTCACCACTGCCGGGTCCGCCCTGACCAATCATTGAGGAACGCGCCAATCGCTGAGGAACGCGAGCTACATTCCAGGGATTTCCTGCGCTTCGTGGACTTCGATCTCACAGCCACCGGGCATGTTCAGGTGCGGGTGGACTTTGGCGAGCTCAACGGCGGCGTCGAGGTTGTCGGCTTCGAGGATGCTGTAGCCAGCCACTTCACGCTTGCTGGGCGACGTGCTGCCGTCGGAGGCCACGCGGACTCCGTTGGCCAGCGGCGTGCCGAAGTCCACCAGGCGATCGCCCACCTTGGCACCCCAAGCGTTCCACTCCCCCATGACGGCAGCCATGTCATCCGGTGACGGCGGGGCGGCCTCTGCGGGGGTCATCGGTGCGTGGTAGATGAAAACATACTTGGACATGATGATCCTTCTTTCCTGCTGTTTGTTTTGGGGTTAAGGAGGTTTAGAGGGTGACAGTGCGGCCGGTGAAGGCTACGAGCCGTTCCAGACTGCTGGCTGTCTCCGCCGTCGGCTGCTCTGGCGCGAAGCTGCCGCCGGAGCGGACCTGCTCGGAGATGGTCTGCCGGGCAAGTTCCGTCACGTAATCGCTGACGACGTCGGACACCTCCACTTGCTGTCCCGTCGCCTTGGCGAAGTCCCAGGCGTGGACGAGCAGTTCGAGGTTCAGGATCCCGGCGACCGTGGTTGCCGGCAATTCGGCGAACTTCATGTCCACGGTTCCCTCAAGACCGCGCTTGCTGAAGGCTTCCAGCGCAGGCTGGGCCAATTCAGCGATCCGCACCTCGGGCGACGCGTCCGCGCGGTCCACGGGTGCTGCACCGAGCGCACGGCCGATGCCCTTCAGCGATCCGGCCAAGTGGTCCAGCAACTCGCTGACGTTGAACTCCTCGCAGGGCGTGGCTTTCGCTGTGTCCCCGGGAGTGACGTTGCGAAGCACGCCAAGAAGGATGGCCAAGGACGCATCAGCTGAGCTCAGCTGGTTGATGGGATCAGGTGCCCATGCCCAGTCGTCGCGGCCGGCGCCGTCCTTCGATGAAGCCTCAGACAGCAGCCGATCCAGGTAGTGGTTCCAGCCCATCGCATGGGATGTCTCCTGCTCCTCGGTGAGCCCTTCATGCAGCAACCGGAGGGACGTTCCGTCGGCATCCGGCTCCAAGGTGATGCTGATGGTGGAGGCACCCGGAGGCAGATCGCCCCCGCCTTCCCAGCCCCACGTGAAGACCACTCGCTTGCCCGGTTCGATTTCCTGGAACGTTCCGGCGGCATGGTGGCCGGGGGTAACGGTCCAGCGGAAATCCCCACCGATCCTGAGGTCCACCCGGGCTGCGACCGTTTGCCAGCGCCGCAGTCGCTCGGGCTGGGTGATGAGGGCGAAGGCCTCGTCGGCTGTGACCGGCAGGTGGATGGTTTTGTCGAAACTCATGTGCGTCCTCGCCTTTGGAAGTTATTAGTGGTCTGGGTGTTGTTGATGCTGATCGCCCCGCTGTTGGGCAAGAGCGGCGGCATCGGAAGCCAGCAGGTCCAGTTCGTTGGTCCAGAACTGGGAAACAAGATCACGGAGCCGGCCCATCCCCTGGGGATCGAGCCTGTAGTACCGGTTTCTCCCTTCCTTGCGGGCCATCACCAGGCCCGCTTTCTCCAACAACAACAGGTGCTGTGAAACCGCGGACCGGCTGACCTCGAAATGAGCCGCCAAATCACTGACCGCCTTCTCGCTGCCTGCCAGGAGATGAAGCAGCCGACGCCGATTGGGCTCGGCAGCTATCTCCAGGGCATCCAACACAAATAATACGTTAGTGGCCACTAACGTATTAAGCAAGGCATGTGGCTAGTGCCTCCCCCGGGGCAGCTCCCGCTTGCGGGAGCTGCGATGCCGCGGCCCCCTCGCACGCCGGCCTCGTTGCAACAAGGCAGAGAGTGGCAAGGCCAAACGGGAAACGACCACTGCGGCGAGAGCCACCAGGGTCACAAGAATGGCAACGGTGACCAGCATCAGCCACAATTCGGGCGCTGGCGAGCCACTGGGTATTTCCGGGGTATTTTCGAGTCCAAGCATCTACTTCTCCTGCAATCCGGGGCGTAACTATTGCAGTGGTGAGTACGAGTGAATGCCGGAACGTGTCGCGGAAGGCCCGATTCTTTGGGTCAGTTGTTTTATCGCGTGTCCGCGGTGGGCTTCCGCCACATCACGGCGAGCACCAACACCAGCACGTTCAGGCCCAGCATCACCAGGACCATGAGTCCCCAGTTCGCTTGATTCACGCCCGAGCCATACAGCACACCGATCAGCACGGTTGCAGTGATCGCGCCAAGGTAGCGGCAGGTCTGGAAGATTCCGGCAGCTACTCCTCGTTCTTCCGGGCGGGCAGAAACGTAGAGCCCTTGGTTCGAGGCCGTGCTCACCAACCCATAGGGAATGCCCATCATTGCGGTCAGCACGAACACCAAAGGCGCCCACAGCGACAACGTGAGCGCGCCAAGGCCGGCTGCAGCAACAGTCAGAATCAGCACACCTGTGATCAGGACGGAACGCACGCCGAACCGCTCCATCAGCCGCACCGTCAGTGGCGTCACCACAACCGACAACGCCGCAAGGGGCAGCATGAGCAGGCCTACTACACCGGCGTCGTAATGACCTGCTTCCTGAAGCAATTGCGGCAGTCCGAAGAAGGCAAAGTAGTAGACGCCGCTGAAAACCACGAACAGCAAATACACCAGCAACAGCGGCCGGTTCCTGCCCAGCAGGCGGAGGTCAAGGAACGGCGGGCGGAAGCGCAGCTCGCGCCAGGCGAAAAGCGCGCCGATCACAGTCGCAGCGGCCGAGAGCCACCAACGGTAGGCCGGCATCACGTTCAGTAACGCCATCATCGCGAGCATGAGCGACGTGACGAATGCGAGGATGCCGGGGATGTCGGAGTCGCGGATCAGAGCCGACAGCCTGCCCGTTTCGCGTCCGGAGTCGGCCGGCGCAGCCTTGTGCACCACAATCAGCGCAAGCAGCGCGATTGGCACATTGATCGCGAACAGCGCCTGCCAACCGACCAAACTCACCAACAATCCGCCCACCACCGGACCCACGGCAGCAGCTGATGTGTTTGCCATCTGGATCCTGCCCAGCGGCCGGGTGGACGGTAAGTTAGCCAGCTTGCTCAGTTCGGTGACCATCACGACGGCCGAGGGATACGCCGTCGCGGTCCCCACCGCCATCAGCGCGCGGGCCACACACACCAAAGCGAAGTTGGGAAGGAACGGCGCGATGGCGCAGGTGACGGCGACCAAAGCCATGCCGAAAGTGAACAAGCGGCGGGGGCCGAAGCGGTCAGCGAGCCTGCCCATGAGCGGCTGGCCGGCCGCGGAAGCGAGGTAGAACGACGTGATCACCCAGGTAACGGTGGCGACGTCGAGCGCGAAATCCTGCCGCAGCACTACCAGCGCGACCGCGATCATCGACGAGTTCAGCGGGTTCAGCGCCGTCCCAAGGCTCAGCGCAGCAATGGCGAGGCCGGGCCGGGGTCTATTCGTCGTCACCCACCCAAGTCTGCTCCATAGTTGCTTCGGGTTACGAAACGCGTTCGCGGGGCGGACATTCCTGGGGGGTCACTCCTCGAAGTGCGTCGTAATCTTCCCCGAGGACACGGCGGCGATGATCGACTGGGCCAAATGCCGCAGCTTGATGTTCCGATTGCTGGAGGCAGTCCGGAGGATGGTGAAGGCCTCTTCCTGGCTGCAGTGGTTCTGCGCCATGATCGCACCCACCGCGAGGTCGATCACCGTGCGCGACTGCATCGCAGCGGCAAGATCATTCCGCGCATCGCTGAGTTGCGCGATCTTCAAGGCGAGCCGCAGAGACTTCGAAGCGTGCGAAGCGAATACTTCGGCGCGTTCCACATCATCGTCACTGAATGCATTGGTCCGCTCTGAATAGAGGTTCAGGGCAGCGCGGGTATCCCCCTCGACCAGCAGCGGCACGCTCAAGATGGACCGAAGCCCCTGATGGGAGGCGGCCTGAACATACTCCGGCCAACGGTGTTCGCGAAGAAGATCCGGGACCAAAACTGAGGTCAGCTTGTCCATGGCCGTAAGACAAGGGCCTTCGAAGGTGTTTTGGAGTTCGTCCATGACGCGGGCACGGTCATCACTGCTTGCGGCCGTGGCCGACTTCTTGCGACGAAGGACTGTAATGCCGCAATAAACAGGAGACTTGCGGTGAGAGAGGCTCTCTGCCGAGAAAGAAGCGAGATCGCCGAGAAAAGCCTCGACGTCTTCACTGCCCAGGACCAGATCCAGAAAATATCCGTTCTGGAGAGCTTCCTGCTCGGGGCGGGGGTTGACCATGTGGCACGTTCCTACTGACTGAAAAGCGTCCCCAGCAGACAGCAAAGGAGCGAATATTGCCGCCCTCTGCAAAACGGTCTGAAGACACCATATCGCCCAACGTTCAACGGTACAAAGTGCGGCACGACATGCGCTGACCTGCACATACATGAATCAAACCGGGGCCCACTTTGTCAATCCGGGCGGGGTGTCACATCGAACAGAAAGTAAGTAGGCTTACTTTATTATTCGAGTCCGGCCACCGGACCCAATCGTGAAAAGGAGAACCTCTGATGGGCGTTGAAGACAGCATCCGTAAAGCCGCCGAAAACGCGATGGAAGACCTGGCCGGCACGTCCGATCCCGTTGACAAAGGGCAGGTTCCGGAGCCAAACGAGAAGGACGACGACATCCATGTCCACTCCTCCATCAGCGAAGGATCCAACGCGATGGACTCGGACACGCCTGAAGAGCAGGCGCAGGGAACGTCGGGCCGCTCGTTCGCTGTGGCCGGCGACGGCGAGGCCCACGAGGAACCCTCAGCCCGCACTGCCGGAGTAACAGACAGCGACATGAACCAGGACCGGGAAGGCGACCGCGACGTGCCCGCCGCATCCGGCGACGTCCCCGGACCCGCAGGTCTGCCCGACGGAACCCCGGACGAACTTCGGGCAGACCCCTCCGAGGGTGAACAGGACCCGTCCACGAGCATGGGCCGGGGCTAAGACGAAAGCACCACGCCCGGGACGTCAACGACCAATCGCCGTGTGGGCACCTACTCCCGCCTGGCCGACTTGCTACTCCCGCCTGGCCGACTTGCCCGCCAAAAGGTCGTCGGCACGTCTGGCTATAAGGTCCGGCAAGTGTTGGATTGCCTGCGGTGCAGGAACCCCGGCCTGCGCGAGAGCCTTCACGGTTTCCTCGATAACTCCACGCGCAACGTCCATATCCAGACCCCAGGCTGCAGCTTCCCGCCGCAGGTGATCAAGCGTGATGTAGTTGAGCCGCGCCTGCCCCGCGATGGAGTGACCCGCGTTCGAGCTACGCGCGTACAGCAACAAGGTGGGCGCCGCGTCGTACACGGGCGCTAGAGTAACTTCACCTGATTCGCCAATGAGGATGGAATAGTTCTTTGAGTGCGCGTCGCCGTTGCCAATGAGGACGTTGAAGGTAACCACTTTCAGCAAATCAGTCATGAAAACCTCAGGACTTCTTGAGTGAAATGCCGCCACTTCGACAACCTTGGTCAAGCGCGAAGGCGCAGTGGTCGATTGGTCATACTTCGCCGCCGAGGAGAGGCCTAACAACTGGGTAAAGTCCTCCTGGTGAATTCGGACGCTTTCGGCCGTGCGGTCATACCGCTCAACAATCAATGCATCCCGACTTCCGAAATGCTGGATCCATGTTTTTGCTGATGCCAATCCAGCAGTACTGGCCAGCTCCAGCGCCCAGTGCTCTGCGGCAAGGAGATGTGGAATGGGGGAATCCAGGGGGTCCGGTTTTATGATGTGGGTTGAGGCCGCTCCATTGGCTGGCCAACACCACTTGTCACCTTGCCGAGTCAACAGAACCTTGGACTGAACACCTCCCAGCGATGTTGAGATGGCAAAGTCGTCCGGTAGGTCCCAGGTGGGAAGGGACTCAACGGCGGCTACGACTTCCGCGTCCGACATTTCGAGCAGCTCGCCAACACCCGAGGGATCCACCCCTTCCGGAAGTACTTGGACCGCTCCAGCGCAGTCGGCACCCACCTTCGCCAAGAGCGCCTTAATGTCAGTGGTGGAAGACTTTGCCAAGGACGCAAGATGCGCCCGGACCTGACCTTCGGGCAGCAGTCCGTCGAAGAAGTTGTAGACCTCAGGCCCCACGATCGCTTCCCGCCGGAGTGGAAGGGACAGGGAGAGCAATGCCGCCCCCGCGCCGTACTCGGCCACAACCTCAGGAAGATACTCCAGTTTGGGCCGCATCGATGTGCCCGTCAGCCAGGCGATGTGTCGCCCATGGAGCCAAACCGCCAGGCGCTTCCCTGCGTTCACCTCTTCACGTCCAGTCTGGCGAAGCGTGGAATTAAAGCAACGTCCCGCATTAGCGTTCGCACGGCGGCCATGGCCGTCTCCAAGGAGACATTCTCGCCCTGCTCCAGTCGCACAATCGTGTGCCGACTGGCCTTGATGGCCGTGGCCAGCTCACCTTGGGTCAATCCGCGTTCTTGGCGGGCACCACGGATAGCCGCTCCAAAGGACTTGGCATCAATAGCTCGAAAGAAGGGTGTCTCCTCGGAATGTTGCATATATTCACCATATCAGCCCTTTCAAGAAATGTTGATGATAATGAACATTTACTGATGAGCGGTCTGTTGTTCAATATCTGGGACATAGTCGTGCCCCAGGCCGCTGTCCAGAGGCAGGGCTTTGAAACCGAAAACAGACGTTAGGGCTACTTGCCCGGACGTGGGGCCGCGGTGGAACCCCGCACCACAAGCTCCGTTCCGAGCTCGATCCGCTGCGGCAACTCCTCGTCGCCTTCAAGATGCCGAAGCAGCGCCCGCATAGCCGTCTCAGCCATCTGCACCACGGGCTGACGAACCGTGGTCAGCCCGGGATTCAAAGAAGATCGGGAAGCCGCGGGCTGTCCGCGTCAAGCGATCCGTGCGTCCGTGTCAGGGTCTTGCCGCGCACCGAGCATTCCAGCGATTCTGCCTTCGAGGGCAGCAACGGTCGCCTCCGGAAGGACGATCAGGCCATCGAGTTCCTTGCGCGCACGCTTGTACGCCGTTTGACGTTCTGCCGGGGTAGCTGCGGAGTCTTCTGCAATACGCAGCAGCTTCCGCGCCGTTGCCAGTCTTTGACGTTCCGGGCCAGTGAAGTTGCTGTCCTTGATGCGCCTGGCTTCGCGTTCGGCCACATCGAAAGCGAGTTCGAAGCTGTGGACGGCGGCCCGATACTCAGCCAGCCGGGCCGGCGTCGTTATGTCCTGTGCTGCGGCCGGACCTAGTCCGTCCGCCTCCTTTTTGGCGCGGAGAAATGCGACAGTCAGAGGTTCGCGGACGTCAGTCATCAGCGGATAGTCGATGAGCTTCCCAACGTCCAGCTCGTAGTCCAGCCATTTATGGTTCACGGCATCGTGAGTTGCCATCAACGAGACAACCTCGGCCTGGTTGGCTTGCTCGTGCACCGCAAGCTGGTTCTTCAGCTTGTACAACTCCACCTTACGGCGATGGCGCTCTTCGCTGGCTTTGGACCATGACCTTGCCCACCCGCCGGCCATCCCGCCGATAGGGAAAATGAGCCACCAGTAACTGCCAAGGAAGTCGAAGAGGGGTTCCACAGATTCATCCTCCCACTTCCGAGCCAACCTCGTCCGTGCTCTCAGACAGAGTCACAGCTGCGCGAGCATGAGAGATTCTTATGCTCAGGCCGTTTATTGATAAGTCAGCTTCATCACTCGGTAGGCTCCTTCTGACCACTTTTTCCTTTGGAAGGACACACATTGCCAATCACGAATGACCACAACGACGTGGCATCCGGCACCCCATCCACTCAGCCCCTCAACGTCGTCGTTGCGGGATCCACCAGTGCCGCGGGTCAAGCCGTGGTCGGCTCGCTGGTTGCTGCTGGAGCCCGTGTGGCCGCCGTGGATCTCGACGCTGCCCGTCTTGAAGCACTCGCTGCCTTCCACGACGGCGTGGTGCCGTACACCTGCAACCTTTCGGACCCCGAATCGGTAGAGGCCCTGGCAGGTTCCGTCAGGACCGAGTTCGGATCAGTGGATGGCCTTATCCACCTTGTGGGCGGATGGCGTGGCGGCGAAGGAATCGTTGGCCAGAAGGACGAGGACTGGGACGTCCTGCACACCAGCATCATGACGACCCTCCGCAACACCTCGCGCGCGTTCTACTCCGATCTGGAAGCATCGCCGCGTGGACGCCTGGCCATTGTTTCGGCTGTCGCTGCGGCAAAGCCCACAGCGTCTGGCGCCAGCTATGCCGCAATTAAGGCCGCCTCCGAAGCATGGGTTCTCGGTGTCGCAGACGGCTTCGACGCAGCCCAGTCCGGCCACAAGACTGAACCCAGGGAACAGACGTCGGCCGCAGTGGTCTTCGTGGTCAAGGCGCTGCTTGACGATGCCATGAAGGCAGCCGCTCCGCACCGCAAGTTTCCGGGCTACACCCACGTCAACGAGCTTGGCGACCACGTCTCTGCGCTCTTCGCGGCGCCGGCTTCCCACCTCAACGGCGCCCGTCAGCACCTGAGCTAAGTCCCGCCGTCGTACCCTGTCGCTAGCATGGCCGTATGGACCAGCGACTGCACTTCATCACGTTTGCCACAGCGGATCTCGACCGTGCCCGTTCGTTCTACAAGGATGGGCTCGGTTGGGATCCGCTCATGGACGTGCCCGGAGAGATTATCTACTTCCAGGTTGGGTCGGGGTTGGTGCTCGGGTTATTCGATGCGGAAAAGTTCGACCAGGACCTGGCCGGCAGCGCCCAACACGACGGTGTCAGCGGCGTAACGCTCTCGCACAATGTCGACTCCGCAGCCGAAGTTTCCAGCACCATCGAGCAACTTGTATCTGCCGGCGCAACCGTGCTGAAGCCTGCCCAGTCCAGCGCTTTCGGGGGCATTTTCCACGGCCACGTCAAGGATCCGAACGGCATTATCTGGGAGATCGCGCACAACCCGGGCTGGAGAATCGACGACGACGGCACGGTGGTTTTCGGATGAGCGCCTTCCCGCCGACCTTCGCTGACGACGTCATCAACCACGACGCCCGGGTCCAATTCGATGCGTTCCTTGATGAGCACCGTAGGGCCCTCAACGAAAGCCTCGATGGACTCACGGAAGAACAAGCACGACGACGGCTGGTGCCGTCGCGCACGACTCTTCTGGGCTTGGTGAAGCACGCGACCTTCGTGGAGAAGGTCTGGTTTGACGAGGCCATCACGTGCCGCTCGCGCACCGAAATAGGCATCCCCGCCACACCTGACGAGTCGTTCATTCTCCAGGACACCGACACGATCGCAAGCGTTCAGCGTGCGTATCAGGAGGCCTGCGAAGAATCACGACGGCGGGCTGCGGCCTTGGCGCTCGACGACTTGGTGCGTGGCAACCGGCGCGGTCCACTCCCCCTCCGCTGGGTGTATCTGCACATGCTCCGCGAGCTCGCACAGCACTGCGGCCACGCGGACATTCTGCGGGAGCAAGTCACTAGCAAACAGCCGCTATTTCCCGCGTTTCCTGGTTCCGCATGGAAGGGAGCTAATAATGTCTGAGCCTGGTGAGAGGGTTTATTCATGGGAAGCATTGGGGACATTCTGGCGCGTCGGGTAGCTCTGACTGGCGCCGCATTGCGCCCCCGACGCGTTCCCCTCGGAAGCCACTCCGGTCCTGCCCACGGGCAGGACTGTTGTGAAAGCCCGACGGCGGCAGTCACCGATTCGGAGAAGCTCAGGGCCATGGCGCTGCTTCGCGGCATTGAACCGAAATCCTTCACCACCACCTCTGAGGTCGACCCTGAAATTAGGGTCGATCCTGAAGTCAGCCCGGTTTCCCCAGGACTGGGCGGTTCCTTGGGACTTGGGAGTCCGCTAAGACATCAGGGTGCGCTGGGACTTGGGGATGCGCTCGGACTTGGGGATGCGCTGGCGGACAGCGTTGGGGCCTTGGAAAGTCTGCGTTCCGTCTCCGTGGCCGGTGCCCCGGGGTTCGGGTTTGCCGAAGCCGCGGGGTTCGCCGGGCGGGTGGAGGAGATCGCCCGCACCGTGGAATACCTGCAGGTCATCGCGGCGCACGCCGTGGAACGGACCCGCACCCAAGCCCAGCAGGCACGGCCCTCCTCCGCGGCCGGCACTGGATGGCAGACAGGCTGGACCAACCCCGTACCCACAGACCCTGCGGTCCCGGCCCCGGCAGCAGGACCAAACCCCGCCACCGCCACCGTTTCAGGGTCCGATACTGCTACTGGGTCCGCTACTACCGGGTTCAATACTGCTGCTGGGTCCGGTGCTGCTGCGGTGGCCGATGATGGCTACCGCAACGCCGCGGAATTCCTGCGCGTCCGCCTGAGGATCGGCATCAGCGAAGCCCGGCGCCGGCTCGCCCTCGCAGCCCAGGCACTCCCCCGGACCGGAATCGCCGGGCAACACATCCCGCCCCGCCGCGAAATCCTGGCTGAGGCGCTCGAATCCACACAAATACCCACCCGGTCTGCGAGCATCATCACCGCCGCCCTGGACAAAGTACGGCTCCTCACCGACGAAGAAACCCTCACCGGAATGGAACACGCCCTCACCCGCACCGCCGCCGGGTCCGACCCCGACTTCGTCCTGAAAATGGCCAAACGCTGGAACGACCTGATCGACCAGGACGGCCCGGAACCCAGCGAAGAAATCCTCCGCCAACTCCAAGGCACCTTCATCCGCAAACCCCGCCACGGACTGCACCACCTGGAAATCTTCGCCACCACCGAACAATACGAAACACTCACCACCGCCATGAACACCGCCACCAACCCCCGACTCACCACCGGAAACAGCGACACCACCGGAACCAACGCAGCCGGGCACAGCGAGGCCGCCGGAACCAAGGCAGCCACCATCGAAGGCGACGAGAGCGTTCACTGGAGCGGCGGTGGGAAGGATGACGGCGAAGCATCAGGATCCGCCCAGGGCAGTGACGGCGGGAACAAAGCCAGCGGGAACGAACCAGCCAGCCCGGACCTTGACCGCCGTTCCCGGGCACAGAAACTCCTCGACGGCCTCGTCGTTGCCTGCGGTGTGGCCCTGACCACCGGGAAACTGCCCGCCAACGGCGGACTCCGCCCCCAGGTCATGGTCACCATCAACCACCACGACCTCCTCCAGGAACTCAGGAACACAGCCAACACCCCCAACCGCGCAACCAACACCCCAACCCGTGCAACCAACACCCCGCCCCACCCAACCGGCACCCCCACGAATCAACCCGGCCCGCAACACCCCCGGCTCAGCTCCGGCTCCGCCACCTTCGCCGGCCCGATCCACCCCAACACCATCCGCAAAATCGCCTGCGACGCCGACATCCTCCCCGTCCTGCTCGGAACCGACTCCCGCGTCCTGGACATCGGCCGCACCACTCGGATCTTCCCGCCCCACATCCGCAGAGCCATCACCGCCCGGGACCAAGGCTGCGCGTTCCCCGACTGCACCATGCCCGCCCCCTGGTGCGAAGCCCACCACATCACCTACTGGTCACACGGCGGCCCCACCTCCACCGAGAACGCCACCTTGCTCTGCAGCCACCACCACCACCTCATCCACAAAGAACAATGGACCATCACCACCACCGGCGTGCCTTGGTTCACCCCACCCCCACACATCGACCCCCACCAAACACCACGACGCAACCACCACCACACACCCCTCAGAACATAAGAGAGCCTCAAAGAAGTAGAGGTCGTGTGCTCCTGAACTTTGTTGAGCTCAAGTTCATGACAATCGAATAGGCAGCATTCAATATCTTTACGCAACAACAACAGTCCACTAACTGAAACTGGAGCGTAATTATTAGCTGTTGTTGCAGCCAAGAATTGAGGAAACTCGGACTTTCAAACCTCTACGAGGCCGTGATGGCGCGCACGTAGAAACCGATACCTAGTTTTGTTTCCGATGAAATTCAGAAACTATCGGACTTGAAACCAGCCCTACCCAGTGCTCAACGCCCCAGCACCGGATGCAGATGCTCACTCTCAATCGCGACGCGGGCTTGAACCGCCCCCGCCTCGAGGGCATCAAAAACCGGTGCGCCCCGCAGGGTCGCAGCAAGGAAGCCGGCCATGAACGCATCGCCGGCGCCGTTGGTATCCACCACGTTCGCGGGAACGGCTGGAATCTCATGTTGAGTACCGTCAGCTTCCAAGGCGACAGCACCTTCCGCACCGAGAGTACACACTGCCAACCGGGGCCCGCGCGCAAGGCAGGAATGCATCAGCGCCCAGGGATCATCTGTCCTGTCGTCATTCATGAACACCACACCGGCCGCACTCAGGAACGGCTCATGGAACGTCGAGGTTCCGTCGTAATCATGAAGGTCCACCCATAAAGGCGTCTGGTGAACCTCTTCGCGCTCCAGCAGCAGCACCCCAAATTCACTGAGGTCAATAACGGCAAGATTAGCTGCAGCCACCGCGGCGGCCGCTGTCGCGAGATCCTCCTCGGCGGGGGTGGAAGGCACCGAGACGTAGAGCGATACCCGGCTGCCGTCGTCGGTCATGAGGTTGACGTGGCGCTCAGTCCGCTCGGAGGCAATCTTTTCTACAGTGACCCCGGCGTTGGTGAGTGCGCGGAGGACCCGCCCGCCGTCGTCGTCCGCTCCAAGTGGGGAGCACAACCGTACGCCGATGCCCAGGTCCGCAAGGTGCACCGCTTTCCCCGCCGATGTTCCGCCGACCGTCTCCCAGGCGCGTCGCGCGAACTGCATGTGCGGGACGGGCTCGGGAAGGTGGTCCAGGAGGATGAGCTGGTTCCACGACGCCGGGCCGCAGACGGCAACGCTCGGAGTAGCAGGCATGCGACTATCCAAGCACGGTCCAGGACCCTGTCCGCGGAAACTAGACGGCAAGTCCAAAACCGTTGACACGTGACTAAATGGTCACCTATTCTGAACCCATGGACGCCGTGTTCAAGGCGCTGGCAGACCCCACCCGGCGGGAACTGCTCGACGAACTCTTCCGGGAGGACGGGCAATCCGCCTCCGCACTCGGAGCCCGGTTCGAGATGACCCGCTTCGGCATCGCCAAGCACCTCAAACTGTTGGAGGATGCCGGACTGGTGGTCACGCGCCGCCGAGGACGTGAAAAGCTGCATTTCCTGAACCCCGTCCCCATCAGGCTCATCCACGACCGCTGGGTGAGCAAATACGCAGAACCATGGGCCGCTGCACTCAGCGACCTCAAATCCAGATTGGAAAGTCCCATGGAGAAGATCTTCGAGATTTACATCAAGACCACTCCGGAACGGCTCTGGGAAGCCATCACCAACAGCGAAATCCGCAGCAAGTACCAGTTCGGGAACACGTTCACGGCGGACTGGACTCCCGGCGGCCGGTTCGAAATGCGGAACGTCAAAGCGGAGGAGCCCCTGGGCGAAGGCGAGAACATCGAGGTCGATCCCCCGCGGCGGCTGGTCCAGACGATGCAAGCGTTGTGGGGCGAGGACGTCAAAGCGGAAGGAACGTCGCGGATCACCTGGGAAATCGAACCCGTGGGCGATTCCTGCCACCTCACCGTTACGCACGATCAACTCCGCGAAGGCGCCAACGAGCAGCTTTACGGCGGCTGGCCCATGATCCTCTCCGGGCTCAAGACGTGGCTCGAAACAGGCGAAACACTGACAACGCCCGGCTCGCTCATGTACGCCTAGGCACGTTTAAACCATGGGAACGGCTTAAACCCCGACGACGGCGGGACCTTCCCGCCGTCGTCGTTGCTACTTGTTGCCTCCCGCCAGTTAGGCGACGGGAGCGGTGAGCTCCTCTTCGGAGAGCCAGGCTGCCTGCATGGTGCCCAGCAGGTGCGGGGCGAAGTCTTCGCCAATTTCCAGCACCACGCGGCAACGCGCACCACGCTGGTCGGGGAACCCGAGGTACTGTCCACGGAGGTCGCACACGGTCTGTCCGCGGCTGGGACCGTTTGTTGTGTCGACCTCCACGCGAACGGTCGGCGCCACCGTCAACTCCACTCCCCTGACGGCAATGGCAGCGGCCAGGGGATCGTGCATCGCTGAGCAAGCCCGCCCGAAGATGTCCACATAGAAGCCGAAGTAGTAGCCAAGCATTTCGCCCAGTGCCTTCGAAACGGGGTGCTCGGATGCCAGCAGCTCCTGGCGGTGGGTTTCCTCCAGGACGTTGGTCATGGTGACGTCCAGCGGAACAAGGGTCACGTTCCACTCTGCGGTAAATACTTCCGCCGCGGCCTCGGGGTCGTTGGCGATGTTGGCTTCAGCAACGGGAGTGATGTTTCCCGGGGCCAAGGCCGCGCCGCCCATGATGGTAATTTCAGCGATGAGCTCCGGCAGCTTCGGCTCCAGCCGGAGTGCTTCGGCGATGTTGGTCAGCGGACCGATCGCCACGATACGCAGCTCCCCGGCATGCTTGTGTGCCAGCTGCACCAGCAGTTCAGCAGCCGTCGCCTCAACGGGCTCACGATCCGACGGAGCAAGCTCCACCCCGCCGATGCCGTTATCGCCATGGACATGCGGTGCACCGCCGTGGAAGCTGCCGACCTGCGGATCATGCGCACCGATCGCCACGGGGATGTCCGGATGCCCGGCCAGTTTCAGCAGGTCCAGGGTGTTCCGGGCACCACCGGCGGCGCTGATATTGCCGCTCACAGTGCCGATGCCAACGAGTTCCGCCCGCGGGGTTGCGAGCAGGTAGGCGAGGGCGAGGGCGTCGTCGATTCCCGTATCGCAGTCGAGGTAGAAGGGAGCTGCGGTGGTCTGGATCATGGTCTCTCGTTTCAGGATGATGCGGGCTGTTGTGAAGAGGGGCGTGTGAAGAGGAACGGGGCGAACGCGCGGTGCCGCGTGCCGCCGTCGGGCGTTAGATCTTTTCGCCCTTGGGTGCCGTGATGAACAGGCTGACAAGGAAGGCGAGGACGGTGATGGATACCGAGATCCAGAGCGCCGCCGAGTACCCGGCTGCGGTGCCCTGACCAGCGAACGGGGCAACAACCACGACGCCGAGGCTCGCCCCGATGCCGAAGGAGGCGCCGTTGATTCCCGGCAGTGCTGCCGGTGCCTCCTTGGGCGAGAGCAGGACGGATAGTCCGTTGATCGCAGTGAGGAAGAAGCCGTTGTAGAAGATGCCCAAGGCTGCAATGGCGATGAGGACGGCTACTTGGTTGTCGGCGAAAAGGGCTGCCGCGATGGCGCAGGCCAGGCTGGTGGCTGTACCGACGCGGACCGTCTTGATCCAGCCGCGGCGGTCGGCAATCCAGCCGGCGAGCGGGGCCGCGAACACGCCGATCAGGGCTGCCGGAGTCAGGAACAGCAATGCTGCCACCGAGGCCGACAAACCGAAGCCGTTGTCCTTGTCCTGGCTGAGAAGGACCACGGTGAAGTTGATGATCGCGAAGATGCCAGCGAGCGTCAGCACAGTGGTGGCGATGACCGGCCATACCTGGCGCGAACGGAGGTGGTGGACTGCGACCAGAGGCGTGGAGCGCTTCTTCTCGATGAGCCAGAATGCGGTGAAGGACGCGATGCTACCAGCGAGCAGGCCAAGCGCGGCAGGGGAGGTCCAACCGGCCGAAGAACCTGTAGAGACGAAGTACGTGATGAACACGAGGAACACAGACAGGGAACCTGCACCCCACCAGTCCATCCGCCCCGGAGCCACAGCGGACTTCCCGCCCGGGACTACTTTGATGACGCATACGACGGCGATCGCGGCCAGGGCGAGCACGGCAACGAAGATCGACTGGAAGCCAAGCGTTTCAGCCATCAGTCCACCGAAGTAGCCATCAACACCGCCCACACCGCCGTTGATGGCAGCGATGATGCCGATGGACGTGCCGAAGAGTCGGGCAGGCAGGTATTCATTGAGCACGATGTAGGAGAGCGCGAAGATGGCACTCGAGACACCCTGCATGAAGCGACCTGTGACCAACAGCGGCAGGTTCGGGGCGAAGATGCACAGCACAGTTCCAGCGCCCATGATGGCCAGGACCAAGAGCAGTGCGGTGCGGCGGCCGATGAAATCGCTCCAGCGTCCAATCACGGGTCCGGAGATGGCGCCCGCAAGGAAGAACATGGACTGTACCTGCGCCACCGCCTCGGGCGTTTCACCAAAGAAGGAACCGATGTGCGGGAGTGCCGGGGTGATCATGCTGGCATTGAGCTGGAACGACAATACGGCGAGAACCAGCGTGGTGATCAGCAGGGCTGCAGCACGACCGCCGGGGCGGGTCTCCGACGTCGCTACTGCGGTTTCGGAAGGCTGCGCCTCTACCGCGGTGTTGGGGATATTCACATCAAACTCCTTTGTCCGAGGGCGCTGGCGGCGCCACGAGATGTGAGTTGTTATACAAGCATGTATTACGAGCTTGTGCAACCTATCACATTTTTCCGGTACAGTGTCCGTAACCAAACCAAGTGAGGCACCCTTGACCGACAATGCCGTCCAGTTCCTGTCCCGACCCATTGCGCCGCAACCCGGCCAGCCTTTGCGCGTTGCGGCATACTCACGCATAGCCGAGGCAATCAGGACCAAGCTCCTCCCTCCCGGCTCGCTGCTCCCCACCGAGACCGAGCTGGGCGTCATGATGGACGTCAGCCGCACCGTGATCCGGGAAGCGCTGATGCTGCTGGAGGAAGACGGACTCACCAGGGCACGGCGTGGAGTCGGACGATTCGTGGCTGATTCGCTGCCACGGATCGGCATCGAACACATCCGCCCGTTCGATCAACTCCTTGGCGGCTCTGAACAGGACATCCAGGTCAAGCGCGTTGCGGCGATCAAACAGCCTGCCTCGGAATTCGTGGCGCCCGGAATCGGCGTTCAGCCCGGCGAAGACTGCTGGTTTTGGGAAAGCGTGCTGATCCGCAATGGCGAGCCCGTGGCACACCTGCAGGAAAACGTCGCCCAGGGAATCCCCGAGGCCGAGGCACTCTCAGAAGCGGCGGAAGCTCCCACCCTTTCGGCTTCCACCCTTTTGGAGGTCCTCAGCGGGCTTCCGGGGGCGTCACTTGGACCTGGCGAATGCGAAATCAGCCTGAGCACCGCCGGTCCCAGCCGCGCCAAGTTGCTGGACCTTCGCCCGTCCGAGCCGGTCCTGGTCCTCACTGAGTACGTCCGCCGCAACGGGTCTCCGTTCTACCTGGCCAAATGCCTCGTGGCCGCCAAGGCCGGCCACCTCTCCGTCATCCAGTCCTCCTGAATCCTCCCGAAAAGGTCCATCCATGAGCTCCTCCCCTCAGTCTTCTGCGCCCATTTTGACTCCCGCGAGCACCGCACTCACCGTCGTGGGCAGCATCAACCTCGACATCACCGCTACCGCAGACCGCCTCCCGACGCCGGGCGAAACCGTCGGCGGGGCCGTCCTCCGCCAGCAGCCCGGCGGCAAGGGCGCCAACCAGGCCGTGGCTGCGGCCCGGCTCGCCGGCGTCTCCCGCATGGTGGGGGCAGTAGGCCGGGACGAAGCAGGCCGCAGCCTCCTCGAAGCAATGGCGAGTGCCGGCGTCGACGTCCAGGACATCGCGCAGGTGGATGCTGCGACGGGCACGGCACTGGTCCTGGTGGACGGCGATGGCGAGAACCAGATCGTTGTGTGCCCCGGCGCGAATGGGGAAGTGTCCGTGCATGGAGTCTCCTTCGCCGACGAGGAAGCCGTGCTGTGCCAACTTGAAGTGGACCAGAGCGTGGTGCTTGAAGCCGCCCGGCGAACCAATGGCTACTTTGCCCTCAACGCGGCACCCGCCGCGCCCATCCTCCCGGAACTCCTGGAACGCTGCGACCTGGTGATCGTCAATGAAACCGAGTACGCCCTGATCCCCGCCCTTCGCACGGCACCCCTTGTTGCGGTGACGTATGGCGGCGAGGGCTCGGCGATCTTCGAGCACGGCGAACGGGTAGCCGAAGCTCCTGCAGTTCGGGTCACGGATATCGCGAACACGATCGGAGCCGGCGATGCTTTCTGCGCCGCGCTGGTCCTGGCCCTTCGCTCCGGACTTGAGCACAGCCATGCCCTGGCAGTGGCCAACGCCGTAGGTGCGGACGCTGTGCGGGATGCCTCGTCACAGCCTGCGTTGAAGACGTTGGCGCACTACATCGAGGCGACAGGACATACTGCGCAGACCGCCTGAGCTGTGCAGTCCAGCGGCTTCCTGCGGGGAGGTGCTACGATTGCTACGGAGGTCAACCATGACAACAATTCCGCACCGTGAACTACGCAATCAGAGCAGCAAGATCCTGGAGCGGGTAAAGAACGGCGAAATCATCGATGTCACCAATAATGGTGAAGTTGCCGCAACGCTGATTCCGCCGTCGGCTTCGCCGTTTGAACGCTTGCTGCAAGCTGGCAGCGTGCGGCCAGCCACCACGAGTCCCGTCGACTTCAAGATTCTTCCGCGTGGTGCCAGTGAGATGGATACTGCCGGGATTTTGGCGGATCTGCGGGGGGATCGGTGATCGTTTATGTTGACACTTCAGCCGTACTAAAACTCGTAGTGGAAGAGCGTGAGTCAGCTATGGCAGCCGCTCACCTTTCGGACATAACTGCTGCCGGAGGGCAGCTTGTTGCCTCAATGCTCTTATATACGGAACTCCATTGCGCCGCCCGTCGTAGGGACCTGCCGTTCGAAGTGGTTAATAGCGTCCTCGCAGGTATTAATCTGGTCGACGTGACGCGCTCGGACCTCATGTATGCCGCGGCCTCGCCCAGACGACTTCGGAGCGCTGATGCAATCCACCTTGCTACAGCCATCAGGCTCCAAGTCGACAGTCTGGTCGCCTACGACCAGGAACTGCTGCTGGCAGGAGTGGAGTCTGGACTCACAACGTCGTCTCCCGGGGCCTGACCAAAGGGTTTAGCCCACTATCCGGAACTCGTCGAACTCCCCCGTCGCCGGGGAAACGCCTGATTCCACGTTCTCCACCCTGCCTGGAGCGCGTGGTGAGTTAAGCCAGTCCAGGAAGCGGCCAACATGCGCCGTGGATCCCTCGGCCACGAGTTCCACAGAGCCGTCGTAACGGTTGCGGACCGTACCGGTGAGGAGGAGTTCGTCCGCTTTTCGCGCGGTCCAGTACCGGAATCCGACGCCTTGAACCACGCCGCTCACGCGAGCCGTGAGCCTCACAGCATCGTTGGCAGGACCAGGGTGCGTTTCTGGGGACTCAGCCATGGACCTAATGTAACCCCGCGAATCATCCCGCGTCAGGACGACCCGTTTCTCCAAGTCCCAACTCCAACTTGGAGCAAATTTGGAGTTGGGACTTGGAGGAGCCTGGAACTAGGCCGTCACGATGTCGTGCGTTGCGTGGCTGTACGTGAACGTGACAGGGCCGCCGTCGTGGTTTAGCTCGTGGTTGGCGCCGTCACGGACGCCGAACGCACCATAGTTCTCGTCCCACGAACGGTTCAGCGCGATCTTGTAGGTATAGAAACCGGCCGGCAGGTCGGCGGTCAGGGTCCATACCTGAACCAGCGGGTTGAACTCCATCTGGACTTCGTCGTACTGGGGAGCCCAGTCTTCGGGAGCGCCCAGGATTTTGTTGAAGTCACCGGCGATCGCCACGGCGTCCGGCTGCGGCAGGGTCTCGACGGCGGGAGCCGCCGCTGCCTTCGAAGGAGCCTTACGAGTGGAAGCCTTCTTCGCGGCCGGCGCAGCCTTGGTAGCGGCAGCCTTCGTGGTGGCAGCCTTGCTAGCGGCAGCCTTCGGAGCTGCAGCCTTCTTCGACGTTGCCGCACGCTTCGTCTTGGCCTTGGCGGGAGGGGCCGTAGGCACGGGAACATCGGCTGGTACCGGTGTTCCGGCGTCGAGGGCCTCTGCAAAAGCCGAAACGTCAGGGAAGGCGACTGTCGCCCGCAAGCCGTCTTCCGGGATGGTCCAGCCCGAACGTCCCTTGACCAGCCAGCCGGCCTTGACCAGCTTGGCCGAAGCCGACGTCAGGGTTTTGTGGCCGCGGGGAATGCCCCCACTGAGAAGTTCAGCCTCATGATCGTTGAAAGGAACGCGTCCGATGGCCTCTGCCAGGACTTCCCCTGCGTTCAGCGTGGCTCCAGACCATACGCCCTCAGCGAGGATGTCCAGTACGGCCTTCAGACGAAGGTTGGTGTTCTCGGCGGTGTTCGCGCCCATGCTTCTCCTTCTACGGTGGATAATCCCTTGCAGTTTGCCAATGAATTGTTAATTCGCGCGACTGATATTGGTAAACACCGTGTGTCGTGACCGAGTATGACATTCCAAGGGCCGGAAGTGATCGACGAGTCTCGCCTCCGGCGCCAATTCAGGGTTTATTGGGCAGGCGCAGACGCCTTGACCCACTCCGTCACTTCATCCAGCAATACGGCTTTCCGGGCGTCGCTGGCGAACGAGGATCGGATCGAGTTTGCCGCCAAAGTGGCCTGCTCCGGAACCGAGAACTCAAGGACCTTGGCCAACTGCTCGAAGTTGTCGTCCACATAGCCGCCAAAGTAGGCAGGGTCATCCGAGTTCACGCAAACGTTCAAACCGATGGCAAGCATCTCCGGCAGTGGGTGATCAGCCAGCTTGTCCACCGCACGCAAACGAACGTTGGATAGCGGGCAAACGGTCAGGGGCACCTGCTCCGCGACGAGCCGCTGCACCACCTCCGTGTCTTCCATGCAGCGGATACCGTGATCGATCCGCTCCACGTGCAGCAAGTCCAGCGCCTCGGTGATGTAAGCGGCCGGCCCTTCCTCGCCCGCGTGGGCGATCCTGCGCAAACCGGCGTCACCGGCACGCTGGTACAAGCGCTCAAACTTGGACGGCGGATTGCCCACCTCCGCTGAATCCAGCCCGATGCCGACGATGGGGGCGTGCATCGCGAGCAACTGGTCCAACACCTCAAGTGCGGATGCCTGGGACATGTCCCTGAGGAACGCTGCAATCAGGAGTGTCGAAACGCCGAAGTCTTCCTCCGACGTCGCCAGCGCATTCGCGACACCGTTGACGCACACCTCAAGCGGCACACCCCTGGACACGTGTGCCTGGGGATCCATCATGATTTCCGCGTGGCGCACTCCCCCGGCTGCGGCGCGCTGAAGATAAGCGCGCGTCATGTCAGTGAAGTCCTGCTCGGTCTGCAGAACGGCCATGTTCTCGTAGTACAAGTCAAGGAAGGACTGCAGATCCATAAATTCGTACCTCTCACGCAGTTCTTCGATGTCTTCATATGGCAGTTCAATGCCGTTGCGTTCGGCCAGGGCAAAGATCAGCTCTGGTTGGAGAGTCCCTTCGATGTGCAGGTGCAGTTCGGCAACCGGGGGCGCCGTCGTCGTCGTCTTCTCGCCAAAAGTTTCCACTCGACAACTCTAGGCCCCATCCGTGCACGTGTCCCGGAGCACTCAACTTGGTTCTTCGCCGCGGGACCCCCAAACTGAAAGGATGCAGACTTTCCTCCCTTTCGCCGATTTCCGTGAGAGCGCCGCGGCGCTCGACACCTCAAGGCTCGGCAAACAGCGCGTCGAAGCCCTCCAGGTCCTCCGCGCACTGGTCATCCCGGAGTACGGTTGGCAGCAGCACCCCGCCGTCCGTATGTGGATGGGCCACGTCCCCGCGCTCACCATGTACGGCCTCGCAATGGCCGACGAGTGGATCCAGCGCGGCCACCCGGACAACACCCGCAACAACATCGCGGAGTTCGCACCGCAGGCCGCCCACCCGGACTACGCCTCCAGGATCATCATGCCGCCATGGCTGGGCTACGAGGACCTGCACCTCAGCCACCGTTCCAAGCTCCTTGGGAAAGACCCCAAGTTCTACGGACCGCTCTTCCCGGGCGTCGAAGAGAAACTGGAATACATCTGGCCCGAGCCCAAGCACGAGTTCCACCCCGAAGACCCTGAAGA
The DNA here is from genome assembly GCF_019977195.1 of Arthrobacter sp. StoSoilA2. NCBI lineage: Bacteria > Bacillati > Actinomycetota > Actinomycetes > Micrococcales > Micrococcaceae > Arthrobacter > Arthrobacter sp. StoSoilA2. Next base: position 1,211,982 of record NZ_AP024643.1, on the reverse strand, counting down.
GGACCGTCTCTGGATCCTGCGCGCCAACGTGGAGGAACTCCGTCCAGAACAGCTCACCACCGTGAGCATGCCGCCGCATGGCAAGGCCAAGGCTGCCGCAGCTCCGGAATCCGACGAGTACCAATTCGTGTACGCGGAAGAGAAGTCCCGCCGCCAACTCAAGGGCCCCAAGAAGCGTCCTGCCAAGGTGCTGGAGAAGAAGCCCACGCGGAAACGCCAAGCCCAGGAAGCTGCGTTCAATACGCTTCCCGGCAAGACCGAGATCGCCGTTCCGTTCGATGACGGCCAGATCTTCGCTGTCGGCCTGATCCATGGACGGCCGATCACGGTTGAGGGCAAGTTCGCCCGCAACTTCGAAGTCACCGACGTGGTCAAGCGCACCGATTTCGATTACCCGGCACTGCTGCAGGATCCCCGGGTCTTCTTCCCGGTCCCCGCACCGGCACAGTAACACCAGCGCGCGACGGCGGCACGTGGGTTTCGTTTTTACACGGAACCCAGGTGCCGCCGTCGTTGTTATGGGTCGATTTCGTGGCGCCGTATGAGACGGTGGAGGCACACGGCGCGCACCACACGGGGAGGACCATGGATTTCCAGCACATCATCGAAGTAGTTGGCCGGTACATGGACTTTGCCGGCGTGGCCGTCATGGTTGTTGGAGCGCTCGTTTCGATTCCGCTTGCCCTCCGCGGTTACCAGCCCAAACGAGCCAGCGGCCTCGCCCCGTTTTCGCCTTATCGCGCTTACCGGCAATTGCTGGGACGGTCCATCCTGTTGGGCCTGGAACTCCTGGTGGCAGCCGACATCATCCGCACCGTCGCAGTAACCCCTACGTTCGAGAGCGTGGGCGTCCTGGCGATCATCGTGCTGATCCGGACATTCCTCAGTTTCTCCCTCGAGCTGGAGATCACCGGCCGTTGGCCGTGGCAGAAGGAAAAAGAGCACGACGGCGATGCCCACCTGCGGGAGCCGACGCCCTCAGCAACCCCCTAGCCCACTTGTCACCCCCTAACGGACTATTCACCAGCGCACGCGGTGGTGAATAGTCCGTTTGGGGGTGCCGTCCATCGGACATTGTTCGCCCGGCTACTTCCCGAGCCCAGCCCTGCGCAGAGCTTCGGCCATGGCTGTGTCGGCGGGGGCCTGGGACTGCTGGGGTTTGCCCTGGCGGCGATCACCCTGGCCCGGCTGCCCACTACCGCGCTGACCACCCGAGCGCTGGCCCGGCTGCCCACTACCGCGCTGGCCTCCAGCAACCCGCGCACCGGGGTTGCCTCCACCCGAGGAACGTCCACCGGAACCGCGGCCGCCCGCAGTGCCGGGTTCGTCGTCGAGCCTCAAGGTCAGGGAGATGCGCTTGCGCTCGGGATCGGCCTCAAGCACCTTGACCCGCACCACCTGACCGGATTTCACGATCTCGCGGGGGTCCGAGACGAATTTGTTGGACAGCGCGGACACGTGGACCAGCCCGTCCTGGTGCACCCCGACATCCACGAAAGCACCGAAAGCGGCAACATTTGTGACGGTGCCTTCCAGGATCATGCCCGGCTTGAGGTCTGAGATCTTTTCAATCCCCTCCGAGAATGACGCGGCCTTGAACGCGGGACGGGGGTCGCGGCCCGGCTTCTCGAGCTCGGACATGATGTCCTTGACGGTAGGCAGTCCGAACGTGCCGTCCACGAATGCCTGCGGATCCAGTGAAGTGGTGGGTCCGCCGCCGGCCGCGACGAGGATCTTGCGCGCAACGGAGTAGGCCTCCGGGTGCACGCTGGAAGCATCCAACGGCTCCGCTCCCCCGGTGATCCGAAGGAAGCCTGCGCACTGTTCGAACGCCTTCGCGCCCAGTCGCGGTACCTTCTTGAGGTCGCTCCGCTTGGCGAACGGGCCATTCTCATTGCGGTACGCCACAATGTTTTCGCTCAGCAAAGGCCCGACGCCGGCCACTCGGCTAAGCAGCGCGGGCGACGCTGTATTCACGTCGACGCCCACGGCGTTCACACAGTCTTCCACCACGGCATCCAGTGAGCGGTCCAGTTTGGCAGCCGTGACATCGTGCTGGTACTGGCCCACGCCGATGGATTTCGGTTCGATCTTCACCAGTTCGGCCAGCGGATCCTGAAGTCGTCGCGCAATGGAGACCGCACCACGGAGTGAAACGTCCATGCCGGGGAGCTCGGAAGCTGCGAGGGCCGATGCCGAGTACACGGAAGCGCCAGCCTCGGAAACAACGAGTTTCTGGACACCCTTGGAACCCGCGGCTTCGAGGGATTTGATGAGCTCGGTGGCCAGCTTGTCCGTTTCCCGCGACGCCGTGCCGTTGCCGATTGCCACGAGTTCCACGTTGTACTGCTTTGCGAGGCGTCCGAGGGTGGCCAAAGCCTCGTCCCATTTCTTTGCCGGCGCGTGGGGATAGATGGTGTCGGTGGCAACCACCTTGCCAGTGCCGTCCACCACTGCCACCTTGACTCCCGTGCGGAGTCCAGGGTCCAGGCCGAGCGTGGAACGGTTGCCTGCAGGCGCAGCGAGCAACACGTCACGCAGGTTTGCGGCGAACACGCGGACAGCCTCATCCTCGGCGTCTGCAAACATGCGTCCGCGAAGATCCGTGGTGAGACGGTCCAGAATGCGGCCGCGCCAGGCGAGCTGGGCAGTCTGGGTGAGCCAGAGATCGGCGGGACGGCCGTGGTTGGCGACCCCAAGGCACTTGGCCACAGCGTTCTCGTAGCGGCCCCGGGCGGCGGCCAGGGCGGCGTCGTCGGCGGGGTCCGCTTCGGCCAGGTCCAACTCAAGGACGCCGTCCTTTTCACCCCGCAACAGGGCGAGCACCCGGTGCGACGGCATGCCTGACGGGACTTGCCTGAACTCGAAGTAATCCTTGAACTTCTGGCCTTCGGCCTCCATGCCTTTCTTGACGCGGGAGACCATGCGCCCCTGCTTCCAGAGCCGCTCGCGCAGGTCCTCGGCCAGGTCAGGATCCTGGGCAACGCGCTCCACAAGAATGGCGCGGGCACCTGCAAGCGCGGCGGATGCGTCCTCAATGGAGTGCTCGGCGTTGAGGTACTTGGCGGCCTCGGTTTCGGGGTCCAGCTGCGGGTTCGCGAGCAGGACGTCGGCCAGCGGTTCCAGCCCGGCTTCGCGGGCTATCTGGGCTTTGGTGCGGCGCTTGGATTTGAAGGGAAGGTATATGTCCTCCAGCCTCGCCTTGGTGTCAGCACCCACGACGGCGGCTTCCAGTTCCGGGGTCAGCTTGCCTTGGGCTGCTATCGCTTCCAGGACGGTCTTGCGCCGCTCTTCCAGCTCCCGCAGGTACCGGAGGCGTTCCTCAAGATCGCGCAGCTGGGTGTCATCGAGCGTCCCGGTGACTTCCTTACGGTATCGGGCGATGAAGGGAACGGTGGATCCGGCGTCGAGCAGTTCCACCGCGGCCTTGACCTGCCAGGCCTTCACGCCGAGTTCGTTGGCGATGAGTTGATGGATGGCAGAATCGGCTGACTGGTGCTGGAGAGATTGAGTCACCATGACAGTTTGCCTCACATGACCGACAGTTTTCAGGTCCGGTTCCGCAAGGCCTATGCCGGGGGCGCTGTTAGTGCTGTAGTTGGACCATGCAGGAACTGCTCATCATCCTTCAGGACGGGTTTGTTTCCGATGACGTGAGCGTGACCGTCAACGGCAAGGAAGCCGTGTCCGAACGGGATGTGTCCACCAAGATGCTGTTGGGAATGGCCGACGAAATCACGGTGGAGCTGCCGGCGAAAGGCGCCACGGTGGGAGTGGAAGTCCGAAGCAGAAAGCTCAGCGCAACGAAAAAGCTCGCTGGCAAACCCAGGAGCCTGATCGTCTCGATAGAAAATGACGAACTCGTGCTGCGCGAAGGAACGGGCCGCGAGGCGTTCCTCTAACGGGAGCGCTTCGCGGCGGCTGGATTACCTGGATTACTGCCGGCTGGCTGGCCGCTAGTGGGACATATGCTCCTTGGCGGAAATGTGCTCCACCATTTCGCCCACGCGCTGTTCTGCGTAGTGGTTGCGGGCAATGTCTCCCTGGCTGATGATGCCTACGAGCTGGTGATCCTTGATGACGGGAAGACGGCGAACCTGATGCTCTTCCATCATGGCGATGGCTTCGTCAACATTGGCATCAGCGTCAATCCAATACGGCTTACCAGTGGCGAGGTCGCGGGCCCGGACTTCGCGGGCGTCCTTTCCCTCGGCCAGACACTTGACCACGATGTCGCGGTCTGTGATGAAGCCGGTGAGCTTGCCGTCATTGCCGCAGATGGGAAGTGAACCGCAGTCCAGATCCCTCATCATGCGGGCGGCGTCCTGGAGAGTTTGGTCCTCCGGGATGCACTGGGCATTTGTGGTCATGAATTCACGTACGACACTCATGGGTCCTCCTTCATCGAATGGGGTTCATCGACGCGGGGTCCTCCGGGATGGTCCTTTCGGCACCGACGCCGATGCTGCCAGCCTACGCTTGGCGGCTGCGGCTGACTAGGCGATCCGGCAGGTTGCCCGGCAGAAAATTAAGACACCTCCCTAGATATAATCCATTCGTTGGAGTATCCTCGTTTTGGGTTACACACGGCTTCTGGGCATGGCCACTTTCACCCCTCTGGGACTCCTCACCTGCATCGCCCCGCCCTGAACCGTCATGCCGTCCATCCGGTACATCCCGTGATGGGCGAACGCATATTGACTGCTTGCAGAGCGAGAAAGATCCTCACATGGACACCCCCAACGTCCCCGGCACCCACTACAACCCTGTCCCCGGCAACCCCTCTGAAATCCCGTTCCCACCCACTCGTGGGGCTGACGCTTTTGGACCCCACACCTATGGCCCCCAGCCCAGCACCTTGGCATGGCCCTCCGAAGAATTTTGGAGGTGCTGGCGCTCCGCTCCCGTGAGCGGTCGTTATGAAGGCAACCAGGCAGGCAACGGTCCTGTCGGCAGCGCGCTGGACCTCCGCTTGGATGTCGATCCCCGCCAGAGCGTGGAATCCCCGGTGCTGAACAAAGTCAGTGGCGATCTATACAGCACCCGCTGGGTCAAAGCAGGTGGGCTCAACCAACTCGTGAAGACGTATGTGGAGTCCTGGATCGTGGACGCCCCGGTGGTCACCATGACCCGTGCGCATGCACACATCACTGGAACGGTCCGTTACTGGAAAGGCACGCACCCCGCCACAACAGTGGAAATCGACGTGTCCTGGTCCCACGGCGCGATCACCGGCGCAGTGGCCACGTTCACGGCGGGCGGCGTTGCCGGGCAGCCATACGCCTGCGCCTACCGTTCGGGCTGCTTCCGCGATATGAACCTTGAACTCGACTACTGCACGTCCGTGGACATCGAACCCAAGGCGCCCGTCTACAACAGCCATTCACATAACAACCGCCCAGCAGACCTGGCTGAGCGCACCATCACCATCGAATCCTCGTACCTGGACGCGGGAATCGCCGTCACCATCGATCCGGTCCACACAGTGATCGATGACAGTGCAGCCGGCTTCGCCTCGTGGAACGTCGGCGAACTTCACGACGCCATGGAAACCTCCTTCGGCAAGTTCAACTCCGGATGGCCTGCCTGGAACCTTTGGGGCGTGCAGGCCGGCCTCTTCGATAGCGCCGGAGTTGGTGGCATCATGTTCGACGCCGCTGCAGGCTTTGGCGGCGCGGGCCGCGGTCCGGACCGCCAGGGTTTTGCAGTCTTCCGCAACCACTCCTGGTTCACCAACCTTGTCTCGAACCCCACCACGCAGGACCAGGCCTGGGCCATGCGCCACTTCCTGTACACGTGGGTCCACGAGGCAGGGCACGCTTTCAACTTCCTGCATGCCTGGGACAAGGCGAGGCCGGATTCGTTGTCCTGGATGAACTACGACTGGAAATACGATCAGCGCAACGGCGCCGATACCTTCTGGGGCAACTTCCGGTTCCGGTTCGACGACGACGAACTGCTCCACATGCGCCATGGCGACCGTGCATCCGTGATTATGGGTGGAGATCCGTGGGCATCCGGTGGGCACCTGGAATCCCCTGCCGGCTCCATGACCGTCTCCGGGCCGGGAAGCGATGTTGAATTGACCCTCTTAGCCAAGAGCCACTTCGACTACATGGAGCCTGTGTCCATCGAATTCCGCCTGCGAAACACCAGCGACGTACCAGTAGTGGTGGACGGCCGGCTGGATCCCAGGTTCGGAAACACCACTGTTTACGTGCAGAAGCCGGACGGAACGGTGGTCCTGCATGAATCAGTAGTCTGCTTCTATGGCCTCCCTGAACCGGTGACCCTGGAACCTGCCGCCGGCGCCACCAGTGATGGCAGCGACCGCTACAGCCAACTGGTCCAGCTGGCATTCGGAGTGCAAGGGTTCGCATTCGATGAGCCCGGCCAGTACCTGGTCCGCGCGATCTATTCAACGGAAGGCATTGTCCAGGCGTCCAACACCTTGCCTTTGCGGGTCGGCTTCCCGGTCACACGGGAGGAGGACCGGTTTGCACCGGAGTTCTTCACGCGGGAAGTAGGACTCACGCTCGCCTTCGAAGGGTCCATGTCACCCCACCTGAGCAAAGGGCTGGACGCCCTGACCGAGGCAGCCGAGCGATTCAGCGGTGAGCCCTTGGGCGTCAAGGCGGCTACCGCCGTCGCGCAATCCGTGGGTGATGACTTCTATCGCCGCAAGGAAGACAAAATGGTGAAGCACCACAGCGCCGATCCTGAGCGGGCGCTGGCGCTGACGGATGCCGGGCTGGCGAGTTACCAGAAGGGCAGCGGCGCAGCGAACAACCTGGCCTACAGGAAGCTCGTGGAACTGCGGACGGAACTGCACGTGAAGGCGGACAACACTGCAGCCGCAAAGTCAGAAGTGGAAACCCTCGCCAAAGACCTGGGCTCCCGCGGCGTAAACCCCACAGTCCTGGCCCAGGTCAAGGAACTGATCCCTTCAACTCCGGCGGCCCGTTCCCGTCGGTCGGCTCCGAGGAAGCCTGCCAAATAGTCGTCGGATGACCGTTTGGCATGTGGCTCCTCCGCAGCCGGCGACGGCGGCACCCTCCATCGCTCGAAAAGATGGGTGCCGCCGTCGCTCCCTTCGTGTCTACTCCGCGATATCCTCCGCCCAGAGTTCCGGGTGTTCATCCTGGAAGGTACGCATCATGTCCACGCACCGGGGGTCATCGAGGACAACTACTTCAACACCACGCGAACGCAGGAGATCGAATTCTCCCGGGAACGTCTCCGCTTCGCCCACCACCACGCGCGGAATCTTGAACTGGATGATGGTTCCGGTGCACATCGCACACGGCGCCAACGTGGTGTAAAGCGTCGTATCCCGGTAAGTCTTTTGCCGGCCGGCAGCGCGCAACGCGGACATTTCGCCATGCGCGATCGGATCGCCATGCTGGACACGTTCGTTGTGCCCGCTCGCGATGATCTTCCCACCGCGGGCCAACGCGGCGCCAATAGGGATCCCGCCCTCGCTGAGACTCTTTTGGGCGGCCTCATAGGCGGCTTCGAAAGCGGGATCGACGGTGGTCGGTGCTGTTTCAGTCATGGGTGCAGTCTAAATTGTCGGAGGCCGCTGATAGCTTGGCTTCATGGTCCACTTCGGAGTGGTTCATCCGGCAGCAGTGGTTCATCCGGCAACAGGGAGTAGGTCACGGTGTTCTTTCTCGATTCGGAGATAGCTGGCGCGCCGCAGGATTTGGTGTTCTCAGCCAGTGATCTGGTCATCGCTGCCACCTGTGAGTACCAGCTGCTCCGGAAACTCGACGAAAAACTGGCCCGCTCCCCCAAAGCTGAGTTCGCGGCAGATGCCATGTTGGATCGCACGGCCAAGCTCGGCGATGTCCATGAGCACAGGGTCCTGGACGAATTCCTAGCCGAGTTCGGGCCCTGGGACCCAGCTACCAGAAGAGGCGTTTACGACGTCGTTCCCGCCTCCGCCATGGACCGCGCCGCCCTTTTGGCCAAGCATGCGGAATCCATCGACGCCTTGCGCTCCGGAGCGGACATCGTGTTCCAGGCCGCGTTCTTCGATGGCCAATTCCACGGCCGTTCCGATTTCCTGGTCAAGCGTCCCGGCGGTCAGTACGCAGTCTTCGACACAAAGCTTGCACGGCATGCCAAGGTCACTGCACTTTTGCAGCTGGCTGCCTATGGCGATCAACTTCTTCAGGCAGGTATTACGCCGGATCCCACAGTCACCTTGGTCCTGGGCAACCGCGTGCACAGCGATCACCCGCTCGCGGAGATTTTGCCAGTCTTCAAGGAACGCCGCGAACGCTTTCTTGGAATGACCACGGCCCATCGGGCTGCTTCAGGACCCATCGAATGGGGCGACTCCCGCTTCTCCGCATGCGGCCGCTGCGACTACTGTGCCGAGCAAGTAAAACTGCACCGGGACCTCCTCATGGTTGCCGGAATGCGGATCAGCCGCCGTAAGAAGCTGATGGAGGCCGGAGTCACCACCATCGACCAACTCGCGGCACTTCCCGACGCCGCAGATCCCATCACGCTTCGGCTGCGCGAGCAAGCACAGTTGCAGACCGGCGTAGGGACTCCGGACGGGACAGTGAAGTACACGGACAAAGCAGGCGAAGCCAAAACGGTCAGCTACAAGATCCTGCCGGAGAACACCCTTGGCAGGCTCCCGGAACCGGATCCCGGCGATATTTTCTTCGACTTCGAGGGCGATCCTTTGTGGCAGGATCCCGTCACGGGCAAGTGGGGCCTTGAGTACCTTTTCGGCGTCATCGAAAACCCTGCGGAGCCCGGCGCCCAACCGGTCTTTCGTCCGTTTTGGGCGCATTCCCGGGAGGAGGAGGGCCAGGCTTTTGTTGATTTCCTGGAGTATGTGGCCAAACGCCGTGCCAGCTACCCAGGCATGCACATTTACCATTACGCCGCTTACGAGAAGACGGCCCTTCGCAACCTTTCCCTGACGCACGTGGTGGGCGAAACCGCCGTCGACGACCTCCTGAAGCAAGGGGTCCTGGTGGACCTTTACGACACCGTCCGCCACAGCATCCGCGTTTCCGAGAACTCGTACAGCATCAAGAAACTTGAACCCCTCTATATGGGCCAGCACCTCCGGTCCGGAGACGTGACCGACGCCGGTGCCTCCGTGGTTGCCTACGCGGACTTCTGCACGGCGAGGGACACCGGGCAGGCTGAGCAGGCCGCAGCCATCCTTGAAAGCATCCGAGACTACAACGAGTACGACTGTCTCTCAACCTTGGAGCTGCGCAATTGGCTTCTTGCCCGCGCCGCCGAGCGATCCATCGTCCCAGGCTCCATAACGCAGGAGGAGCCCACGCCTGAGGAGGACAAGTACCAGGCTGCGCCGGAGGAAAAGGCGCTGTTCGACTACCTTGACGGGCTCCCTGGGGAAGAAAGGGCATCAGCGGATTCCCGGGCGATAGCAATTGTGGCAGCGGGCGTTGGGTACCACCGTCGTGAGGACAAACAGCACTGGTGGGGGCACTTCGACCGCTTGGAAAAGCCAGTGTCCCAGTGGGAGGACGGCCGCGACATCTTTACGGTTGACCATGCGGAAGTGCTGCAGGACTGGGCCAAGCGCCCGCCTCGCCGGAACCGCGTACGGACAGTGAAACTCATTGGCCGTTCCGGTGACGGTGCCGGGTTGGAGCCTGGCAAGACGTACTTCCGGATGTATGGTCCCCCGCTGCCTGACGCCTTGGTCGGTAAGGAATCGTCAGTGCTGGGTAGGGCTGGTTGGAGCAAGACCGAGGTCATTGAGGTGGGCGAAGAAGGCGAGCTTGAGTCCGTGATCATGGAGGAAAGCCTGCGCAACGACTCCACCGAGTTCAAGCAGCTGCCCATTGCTTTGACGCCTGACGAGCCCCTCTACACCACCGGGCAGAGAGCCGCATTGGCAGCACTGGCAACAAAGCTCCGGGCCTCCCTGCCGTTGTGGCCGCGGGATTGTTCGCTGGATCTGGTTCGACGACAACCACCTAAGCTTCGCACGCTCGCGTCGCTGCCCGCCGTGGAACCTGGTCCCGATGGGTACATCGACGCCATCACTGCTGCTGTGAAGGATTTGGACAACTCGTACTTGGCAGTCCAAGGCCCTCCCGGCAGCGGAAAGACCTATGTTGGTGCCCACGTTTTGGCCCGGCTTGTAGCAGATGGTTGGAAAGTTGGCGTCGTCGCGCAATCCCACGCCGTGGTGGAACACATGCTTTGTGCGGCGGTGGAGAAAGCCGGAGTGGATCCGTTGCGGGTGGCCAAGGAAGTCAAGCACAACGAACCTGTGCCGTGGAACGGGTGCGCCAAGGGGGACGTGGAGGACATCCTGTCCAAGCCTGGCGGAGCCCTGATCGGTGGAACGGCCTGGACCATGGTGGGAAGTTCCGTTCCCGCGGGTTCCCTGGACCTGCTGGTCATTGACGAGGCCGGACAGTTTTCCTTGGCCAATACCATGGCCGTCAGCCGGGCCACAAAGAGCCTCCTGCTGCTCGGAGACCCCCAGCAGCTTCCCCAGGTCACCCAAGGAATACACCCTGAACCGGTTGACGAGTCCGCGCTGGGCTGGCTGTCCGATGGTTACAACACCCTTCCACCGGAGCTTGGCTACTTCCTCGCCTTGTCGTGGCGCATGCATCCGGCTCTCTGCTCTGCTGTTTCGGACTTGTCGTACGACGGCCGTCTGGAAGCGGCCCCCGCGGCTTCGAAGCGTCAGCTGGATAGAGCAGAGCCCGGGATTTCCTGCGTCTACGTTGACCACACAGGGAACTCGAGCTCTTCCCCCGAAGAAGCTGCCGAAGTGGTTCGGCAGGTCCGGGCACACCTGGGCCTCCAGTGGCTGGACCCCTCCGAAGAGGAGGAAGGCCCGCGGCCCCTCATGGAGACCGACATCCTCGTGGTCGCCGCCTACAACGCCCAGGTTCAGCTCATCAAGCACCAGCTCCGCGAGGCCGGGCTCACCAAGGTCCGGGTGGGCACGGTGGACAAGTTCCAAGGCCAGGAAGCGCCGGTGGTTATCGTCTCCATGGCCGCATCAGCTGCCGGGGAGGTGCCGCGCGGCATGGAGTTCTTGCTCTTGCGCAGCCGAATCAACGTGGCGGTGTCACGCGGTCAGTGGCGTGCCGTCGTCGTGCGTTCACCCGAACTCACCAACTACCTCCCGACGCATCCAGAGGGCCTGGAAAACCTGGGCGGCTTTGTGGCCCTATGCCAGCGCGGGTCACCTAAGCGCTTCGTCCCGCCCAACTGAGTCGCAGCAGATGCCGTTTTGAGGGCTCAAAAGGGCATCTGCTGCGACTCAGTTGGGCAGGGAGAGGGCCTCATCCAGCACACGGCCGAAGTTGGTGGCGTCGTGCGCGAAGCGGCCCAGGAAGAGCCCGGAAACCCCTTCCAGCTGCGGCAGGAGACCCGGCTTCGCCGAGCCACCGTAGATGATGGGCATCTGCTCCACCCCGTGGGCAGCGAGCAATACCCGCAGCTCAGCCACAACCTGGGAAACGTAGGCAGCCGACGCCGGCTCTGCAGCACCGATCGCCCACACGGGTTCGTAGGCGATCACTAATTGGGATGCGACGGACCAGTCCCCGGACACGGCTGCCTTAACCTGCCTGAACACGGCCTCGGCGGCAGTTCCAGGTTCATCTACCACGCTCTCCCCGACGCACAGCAATGGCGTCAGGCCAGCGTCGACGGCGGCACGAACCTTCAGGGCCACCATGGCATCGTCTTCGGCAAAGTGGCGGCGCCGTTCCGCATGGCCGATCTCCACCAGTCCGACACCAAGCTCGGCAAGCATCGACGGGGAGACTTCGCCAGTCCACGGCCCGTCCGACCAACCACAGTTCTGGGCCCCAAGGACCATTGTCGAACCCTGAAGCATCGCGGACGCTGCGGGCAGCACCGGAAATGAAGGGATCACAAACGGGACCACCCGCCCGGCCGCAAGGGCCGGACGGGCGTCCACTTCTGCCAGCAACTGCTCCAGCCACGCCAAACTCTGCTCGTAGCCCATGTACATCTTGGTACTGACCCCGATGAACAAGGCCCCGACAGGAGCAGCCCGGAAATCAAAAGCAGTCTTGTCCACGGCTACTTGTCCAGCAACTCGTCGGCTTTGTTGGTGAAGGCCCGGGTGCCGAACATCATCAGCGCGGCCAGGAAGGGCAGGACACCCAGGGCGTAAACACCCATGGTGCCCGTGTCCGAGGCCGTGACCTGGTTGACCGTGGTGCGAAGGATCGGTGCGACGAAACCGCCAAGGTTGCCCAGGGAATTGATCAGCCCGATACCGGCAGCCGCAGCAGTTCCGGTGAGGAACGCAGTCGGATAAGACCAGCAAATAGGACCGGTCGACAGGAAGCTGCACACCGCCAGCGTGATGAAGATGATGCCCAACGCCGGAAGGTGGTTGGCGCCGGCCCAGGCGGAACCGAAGATGCAGAGGCCTGTGGAGACGAACAATGCGGTCCCCCAGCGGCGGCGACGTGCCACAGTGTTTGCAGCCTTGCCAACGAAGTAGCAGGCAAAGATGCCGAAGAACCATGGGATAGCGGCAAGGAGTCCGACGGCGAGCCCCACCTTTTGGCCGGTGAGCTGGGACACCTGCTGCGGCAAATAGAACGTGACGCCATAGACAGCTACTTGCAGGCAGAAGTAGATGACGGTGAAGTACCAGACCCGGCCGTTACGCATGGAAGCCAGCACACCGCGCGGACCTGATTCTTCCTTGACGGTGTCTTCCAGTGCCATGACATCAGTCAGGGCTACCTTCTCTTCTTTGCTCAGGAACTTGGCGTCCTGTGGGCTGTTGATGAGGAAGAAGAAGGACGCGATGCCGGCCACGATGGCCAACGAACCTTCAACGAAGAACATGACCTGCCAGCCTGCGACGCCAGGAACCTGGTCACCGATGTTGATGAGCCAGCCGGACAGCGGAGCACCCAGCATCTGGGAGAGAGGCTGAGCCAGATAGAAGATGGCGAACATCTTCACGCGCACTTTGTTGGGGAACCAGGCGGCGAGGAACATGATGACGCCCGGGAAGAGACCTGCCTCGGTGACACCCAGCAGGAAGCGGAGAATGATGAAAGACGTCTCACCTTGGACGAAGGCGAAGCACGCGGACACTACGCCCCAGGTGATGGCGATGCGCGCGAGCCAGACTTTCGCGCCGAACTTGGTGAGCAGCAGGTTGCTGGGGATCTCGAACAATGCGTAGCCGATGAAGAAGATACCGGCACCCAGTGCGTAAGCACCTGCGGTGATACCTTTGTCCACCCCAAGGGCAGCTTCGGCGAAGCCCACGTTGGTGCGGTCAAGGAATGCCACCACGTACAGGATCACGAGCATCGGCATCAGCCGTAGCGAAGCCTTGGATATGGCCGACTTCAGAATCGGTGAATCCAGCAACTCCTTGGTGGAAGTTGAGGCAACGGACATTGAAACTCCTCTTTGAGCAATTCAGTTGGGGTTGCGATGGCTTAGGAAGCGCGCCATCAGCGCGGGAAGAAAATGAGCACCATGCCCACTGCGCAGGCAAGGACGCCCACGGCAAGGTAGATCTTGCGTTCTCTGGTCCAGGTCTTCATGGCCCTAGTGCATGTACAGCCCGCCATCCACATTCAGCGTCTGGCCGGAGATGTATCCGGAGTCCTCGCTGATGAGGAAGGCGATGGCGGCGGCGATGTCCCTGGTGGAGCCCACGCGGTTCACCACGAGGTCCTTGGTCAGTTCGTCCTTGCGTTCCTGGCTCAGCGTGCCGCCCATGATGTCGGTGTCGATGGGACCGGGTGAGATCGCGTTGACGGTGATGTCGTATTCGCCCAGTTCCCGGGCTGTGGCACGGGTCAGGCCGATCACACCGGCTTTGGCAACCGAGTAAGGGGTCTTGGAGAACGTTCCGCCACCGCGCTGGGCGGAGACCGACGAGATGTTCACGATGCGGCCGATCCGGTTCTTCACCATGGATTCAGCCACCCGGCGGGTGGCGTAGTGGACACCGTTGAGGTTGATGTTCAGCACGCGGTCCCACTCGGCAGGTTCGAGTTCCAGGTAGCCGATGGGCGAGCTGACGCCGGCAACGTTGGCCAGTGCCACGATCTGCGGCAGCTCGGCTTCCAGTTCATCGATGGCGGCCCGTACTTCGGCTTCGCTGGCGACGTTCGCCCCGACTCCGTGGGCCCGGATCCCATATTCTGCAGCAACTTCCTTGGCTGCAGCCTTGCAGGCGGCGTCATCCAGATCGATGATGCCGATGTTCCAGCCTTGGGCGGCCAGGTAGTTCACTGTGGCGCGGCCGATGCCGCGCTCGGAAACGGCGCCGGTGACGATGGCGGTGCGTTCAGCGGGGAAAGACATGTGTTTTCTCCTGAAAAAGTTAGTTGATGGGTGCCGGGCCGAGCTCTTCAATGAGCTTTTGCATGGCGACGTAGGCCTTGTTCCGGTATGCGATGAGTTCCGGGGTGCGCTCGGCGGGGACGTTGAGGAAGCCCGCGCCGGTCTTGGTGCCGAGCTTGCCTGCCTCCACGAGGTCCGAGAGGATCTTCGGCGTCGCAAACCGCTCCGGGAAGCCGGTCTGCAGGGACTTGTAGCAGAAGTTGTAAACGTCCAAACCGGCCATGTCCGCGATCGCAAACGGACCAAAGAACGGCAAGCGGAAGCCGAACGTCGTACGCACCAGGGTGTCGACGTCGTCCGCTGTTGCGATGCCCTGCTCCACCAGCTGCGCAGCTTCGTGGAACAGCGCGTACTGCAGGCGGTTGAGCACAAAACCCGTAACGTCCTTCACGACGGCGGTCTGCTTGCCGGCCGCGTGGACCAGCTCGCGGGAAGCGGCTACCGTGGCGGCGTCGGTGCCGGCGTGCGGAATCACCTCGACGCCGGGGATAAACGGCGACGGGTTGGAGAAGTGCACGCCCAGGAACCGCTCGGGGTTGGTCACGGCTTCTGCCAAGGCGGCAATGGAAATCGTGGATGTGTTGGAGCCGATCAGGGCATCCGGGCGGGCAGCTGCGCTGATCCGGGCGAGCGTCTGATGCTTGATTTCCAGGACCTCGGGAACGCATTCCTCGATGAAGTCGGCGTCCGCAACGGCTTCCTCAATGTCCTTCGCGGCCCACAGGTTCTGCTTGAGGATCTCCGTGGAACCTTCAGGGAAAAGGCCATCGGCAATGAACTGGTCAGACTCAACCAGGAGGCGGTCGAAGTTCTTCTGCGCGATCTCGGCAGATACATCAGCCAAAGCCACGCGCGCTCCGCCGAGTGCCAGGACCTGGGCGATGCCGCCACCCATGTAACCGGAGCCGACGACGGCGATCTTCCGGGCTTCGTTTTTCGCGGTGCCTTCGGTTGCTTCAGGAATGGTCATGATCAAACTGCCTTCGTGTAGTTGGGCTCGTAGGAGCAAATGGCGTCCACCTTCGCGGCGGAGGATGAGTTTTGGTCAAAGCGGTGGCCGAGCCACTCCCCTACGAGCTTCTTGGCCAGTTCCAAGCCAATCACCCGCTGCCCGAGCGTGAGGACCTGCGCATTGTTGCTCAAAACTGACCGTTCCACCGAGTAGCTGTCGTGGGCGGTCACCGCACGGATTCCGGGGACCTTGTTGGCCGCAATGGCCACGCCCAGCCCGGTGCCGCAGATCAGAAGGGCCCGATCGAACTCACCGTCAGCTACCTTGCGGGCGGCATCGACTGCAACGTGCGGATAGGCCGTTGAATCGTTGGCACCGACTCCGGCATCGGTCACTGCTGCAACGCGCGGGTCGGATTCCAGCAATGCCAGGAGTGCCTGCTTGTATTCCACTCCGGCTTCGTCGTTGCCGACGACGATGCGCCAGCCTTGTGTGTCGCTCATTCTTAGGCTCCGTTTCCGGCCGGAGACGCTGAAGCAGCGCTGGCCAGTAGTGAATCAATGTGTTGGGAGATCCTTGTGGCGATCAGGCCAAAGGAGACTGCGCCTGGATCCGGATGGCCGAGGCTCTTCTCGGCAAGTGGGCGCGCCCGGCCCTTGAGCGGCCGCAGTTCAGCGGTATGCGCGGCAGCCAATTCAGCAGCCGCAGCGGCTGCTGCCAGTGCCCGATCAACGGGAGCACCGCCGTCGAGCTCTGTCAGGAAGGCGTCCCGGAACGGCAGGAGGGCGTCCACCATGGTCTTGTCTCCGGGCTCGGCCTTGCCGAGTTCGGTGATGGCCAGGACGAAGGCCTTCACCGCGGCGGCGGCGTCGCGGGACGAATACGATTCGCGGTTGCCGAGTGCTTGGCCGGCCGCGATGACCGCCGAACCCCACAGCGCGCCGGATGTTCCGCCTGCCCGTTCGCTCCAGGCCTCGCCGGCCGCTGCAAGGACCCGCGCTACCGATGAGCCCGACTCGGCCTCGCCCGCAGCAGCCGCAGCGTCGACGCCGCGACGCATGCCGATTCCGTGATCACCATCGCCGGCGATAGCATCCAGCTTGCCGAGCTCGTCTTCGTGTTCGACGACGACATCGCGGACCTGGCCGAGAACCGCCACGGCCTGCCGCCCGAGTTCCGCCGCCGCCGGGGTGGGCTGTTCGACGTCGGCGGTTTCGGCGTCGACGATCGCTGCCTCGGCGCGCGCTGCGCGGGGTGCCATGCTGCCCTTGCGGAAAGCGGGAGTATCGGCGGGCGCGGCCCAATACTGTTCGAGTTCCTCGTCCAGCCAGAGCAGCGTCAGGGACAGTCCGGACATGTCCAAACTGGTCACCAGCTCGCCGCATTCCGGTTCAATAACGGTGAGGCCAGCGGCGGTGAGCAGCTTTTCGACCTTGCCGAACAGCAGGAAGAGCTCGTCGTACTTCACAGTGCCCAGGCCGTTGACGATCGCCACCACGCGATCCCCCGCGTCCTCAGGCTTGTCCGCGAGCAGCTTGGAAACCAGAAGCTGTGCAAGCTCGGACGCGGTGGGCATCGGGTGTTCAGAGATGCCCGGCTCACCGTGGATTCCAAGGCCCAGGGACATCTGCCCGGCCGGGACGTGAAACAGCGGATCCTTGGCACCAGGCAGCGTACAACCGTCGAAAGCCACGCCGAGGGACCGCGTCCGGTAGTTGGTCTTGATGGCCAAACGCTCGACGTCGTCAAGGTTCAGTCCCGCTTCGGCGGCGGCACCGGCAATCTTGAAGACTGTCAGGTCGCCCGCGATGCCGCGGCGCTTCCCTAGTTGATCGATGGGTGCACTGGCGATGTCGTCAGTGACGGTGACAGTGCGCGTTTCGATGCCCTCGGCGTTGAGGCGGAGCTGTGCCTGCCCGAAGTGCAGGACGTCGCCAGCGTAATTGCCGTAGCTGAGCAAAACCCCACCTCCGGCATTGGCCGCTTTGGCCACGCGGTATACCTGGCCGGCCGCCGGGGAGGCGAACATGTTGCCGCAGGCCGAGCCGGTTGCGAGACCGGGGCCGACCAATCCGGCGAAGGCCGGGTAGTGCCCGGAACCGCCGCCGACCACCAACGCCACTTGCCCGGCAGGTACTTCGGTGGAGCGGACCACGCCGCCATCCACCCTGGCAACATAGCCGCGGTTGGCAGCCACGAAGCCGTCCAGGGCTTCATCGGCAAAGTCTGCCGGGTTGTCGAAAATCTGTGTCATTCCTTAGACTCCTGCGAATTCTGTCGCGGGCTGTTGCCGGCCTTGCGCGACCTGGCTCGTGCCGAGTTTGTAACCCTCCGTCTTCGGCAGGACGTGGCGGCGCAGGTATTCCTGGTTGCTGGCCGTGACGCTGAGCCCGTCGCCACCGTAATGCTCGGTGCAGAGGATGCCCTGGAAGCCGACCGAGAGAGCGAACTTGAATGCCTCGCGGTAGTTGATAAGACCGCTTTCCATGGGTGCGGGCATGGTGATGTAGCTGTCACGGGCCACATCTTCGTCGCGGATGTAATTCTTCATGTGCCAGTAGTTGGAGTACGGCAGGGTCTTGGCCACCATCTCGCGCCAGTCCTCGATGGGACGGTGCAGGCGGATCAGGTTACCCAGGTCCGGGTTGAGGCCGACGTTGTCCAGATCGATGTCCTGGACCAGCTGTACGGAGGAATCAGCGGTGCCGAGGTAGGTGTCCTCGTACATTTCCAGGGAGATGAGGATGCCGGCTTCTGCTGCATGCTTGCCAAGTTCGCGGAGGCGGCTCACGGCGTTGCCCCACCGTTCCTTGTCCCCTACCGGGTCCTTGTAACCCTCCACCGTCCAGAACCACAACTGCTTCTGCTGCTCCGGCGTGATGGCCTGGTGAAGTCCGAAGGAGACAACCTCGCATCCGAGCTCCGCAGCGGCATCGATGGTGCGGTGGCTGTAGGCGAGGTTGTCGGCCCAGTCCGTCTGGTGGATGACGCTTCGGCGGATTGCCGAGATGACGGGCACTCCGATTCCCACTTCGTCAGCCGTCTGCTTGAACTCGGTCAGCCGATCCGTGCTGAGATCGCCCGGACGGACCCAGCTGTCGGTGAGGTCCGCGTTGGCGAACCCGGCTTCTTTTACTTCCTGGAGGACGCCCGCCCACACGGAGGCATCGGCGTCGTTGATGTGCCGCCCCGCAGCGTCGGTGCCGGGGAACTGCAGGAGGGCCGCGGTGATGGGCCAATTCTCGGCGGTATACGCCATGGTGAACACTCCTTCGTGAAATCCTGTTTCCTATAGGATTTACGAACCAAGCAAAGCTGTCAACCCTTTTCGCGAAACTTCCTAGATCCTATATGTCTTACATATGTCTGTGAAGGCGGTCACGCTGCACATGAAGAAGGCCCGCCGCGTTCGCGGCGAGCCCTTACGGATCGGTGGGTGTTCAGTCTTCAGGGGCGTCAGCCATGGCCCTACCCCGCACCTTTTCCACGTGCTGGATCATTGCCTCCGCCGCTTTCCCCGGATCTCCGCTGGACATCGCGTCGAGCACGGCTTGGTGTTCGGCGATAGCCTGCTCCGCATCCGTGATACCCACTCCCCCAAACAACCGGAAGCGCTGGATCTGACCGCCCAGTGTGTTGTAAGCGGCGAGGAGGAACTGGTTCCTGGCTTGCGCCGCGATCAACTGGTGGAAACGCTCGTCAGCCTCCAGGTAACTGCGGTACTCGGCAAACGTACCGCCCCTGGGTGCCGTCTTGAGATCCTCAACGGCCTGCTTCAATGCGTCCAAGCCTTCCGAAGTCATTCGCTCGCACGCCAGGCGGGCATTCACAGGCTCTATCGAAAGCCGTGCTTCCATGAGTTCCGCGAAGTCCTCCCGCGTGAACACGGGGGCAACGCGATACCCCTTCAACGCCACGCGCCGCACCATGCCCGTATGCTCCAGTCGCGCCAACGCCTCGCGTACCGGAGTGGGGGAAACGTCCAGTTCCCGCGCCATTCCGTCAATGCTGACGGCCGCCCCGGGTTCGAGCCGACCATCCATGAGCCATTCGAGGAGGGCTTCATAAACGTGATCGGCCAGCACCTGGCGGCTAACGGGAAAGCCGGGGCGGGCAAGAGCCGGCGAAGGTTCAGACATGCCACAAATCCTATAGGAACGGGCGCGCACAAGCCCGGGACGTCTCCCGCACCAGCTATCTCACCCCGTCACATTGCGCCCCCACTCCCCCAACTGGGTCGCAGCAGAGCGCGTTTTGAGCCGTCAAAACGCGCGCTGCTGCGACCTAGTTGGGCAGGCACACGTTAAAGCACGACGCCGGCACTCGCGTGAGTGCCGACGTCGCAGTCTTGCTGGGTTCTGCGTGGTTAGTTGGAGTAGAACGGGTAGTCCGTGTAACCCTTTGCGCCCTCGGCATAGAACGTGGACGCATCCGGCTCGTTGAGCGGGAGGCTTTCACGCCAGCGGCGCGCGAGGTCCGGGTTGGCAATGGCGGGGCGGCCAACCACAACACCGTCCGCGAGGCCATCGGCCACCAATGCAAGAGCTTCCTCGCGCGTCGTGATTTGGCTGAAGCCAGTGTTCACCAGGAACGTGCCGTTGAAGCGTTCGCGAAGATCCTGGACCAGGGCGCCCTTGGGGTCGTGGTGCAGGATGCTGAGGTACGCCAGGTTGAGCGGCGCAATGGTCTCCACCAGCACTTCGTAGGTAGCGCGGACATCGGCTGCATCCGTCTCGGCGATTCCCTGCACATTGTGTTCCGGGGAGATACGGATGCCCACGCGGTTTGCACCCAGTGCCTCAACCACCGCATTGACGGTCTCGATCACAAAGCGCGCGCGGTTCTCCGGGGACCCACCATAGCTGTCGGTCCGGATATTGGAGTTGGGCGCAAGGAATTCGTGCAGCAGGTAACCGTTGGCGGAGTGGAGTTCCACGCCGTCAAATCCTGCCTCGATCGCGTTCTTGGAAGCAGTGACGATCTCCTGGATGACTGACGGCAACTCATCGGTGCGGAGTTCGCGGGGCACCGGGTAGGGCTGCTTGCCATTGGGCGTGCGGACATCGCCCTCGATGGCAACAGCACTCGGGCCCACGATTTCGTGGCCGCCCGTGATGTCCGCGTGCGAAACGCGGCCACCGTGCATGATCTGGGCGAAGATACGTCCACCCTCCGAGTGAACGGCGTCAGTGACCGTCTTCCAGCCTGCAATTTGCGCTTCCGTCACCAGGCCAGGCTGGCCCGGGTACGACTGACCCGCCGCCGTCGGGTATGTTCCCTCGCTGACGATCAAACCAAGGGACGCGCGCTGCCGATAGTGTTCGGCGATCAGTGACCCCGGAACTCCCTCAGCACCGGCCCGCAGCCGGGTCAAAGGCGCCATCACGAGTCGGTTGGGAAGTTCAAGCTCACCGAGGGCCAAGGGGGAAAACAGCATGCGCAGTTCCTTTCAGAATGAATCAGGTTCATTCTGGGCAACTGTGCAGCGTCTGCAACTATTCCGCTTGAGAGGCAGATCACAGGCTGCTTAGCCCTGGCCCCGTAGCTTCATGGCGTCGTCGAAGCATTCGCAAAGGGCCAGCACGGCAACAAGGTGCGCTTCTTCAGCGTGCGGCGGATCAGTGTCGATGCAGATCGCCTCGTTGACCGCCTGGGCAAGGTCTTTGGACTCCTTGCCGGTCAAGGCCCAAACGCGCGCTCCGGCGGCTTTGGCAGCGGCAGCGGCCTCCCGGAGATCATCCGTGATTCCCTTCGCAGCGAGCAACACCACGATGTCTCCGCGGCGAACCTGCCCTCGAATCTGGTCGCTGATGCTTGCGCGGTCGCCGTCATTGGCGCTACTGCTGACAGATATGGCCTTGAAGGCAGAGCCAGCGCCGGGCGAACCATGATTGGCATCGTGGGCCGCCAGTTCGGAGGTGAATCTCTGTGCCTCGTGGGCAGAGCCATCGCTGCCGGCAGCAAAAACGCTTCCGCCACGAAGACGGACACGGGCCAGTTCCTCACCCCATTCAGCGAGCCGCGACGATTCACGGCGCAGGGCCGCTACCGCGGGGCCGATCTCGCCCAAATGGCCAAGAACGACGTCAACTGCATGCCGCTTTTGCCTTGAATCCGTCGGGCGCACCACCTGTCCCGGTCGCCTTACCACGATGCTCACTTCCTGCCTCCGTTTCACCGTAGGAACTTACACGTTCCTATCTCCGTCCCGCCTGGAACTGTCCCGCACAGAGTCGTCCCGCAAAGGCTCTTCCCTGACACTTTCCCGTGCCGAGCGATCCCGTGTTAGCCGTTCCTCACGCGAACCCATGTCACGGTCACGTTCACGATCGGTGTCGTTCTCCCGGTCGCGGCCGGTCCTGACATCCGGGTCCACCTTGTCGGCATGGCGCAGGTGCTCCTCAACGCGGCCACTGGCTTCTTCGGCCTTTTCCGCGTGCCGGTCGGCTTCGCGCCGGAGCCGGTTGGCCTCGACTTCTGCCTGAACGGCAGCAGCCTCGGCTTGGGCCGACTGGGCCTTCGCCTGGTGTGCGCCGACGGCTTCCTGGTCTGCCTTCTCGCGCAGTTCCCCTGCCCGACGGCGATTGAGCTCGGTCTTCTTCTTACGCCCAACTACTACCGCAATAATCACAGCTGCGACTACGACGACGGCCAACACGATGATCAATACCAGTTGTCCTGTGTCCATGTGGATTGCCTCCCTCGCGAACGGCTTTGTTTGGGCGCCGCCCCTAGCCCATGCTGTGCTTAGTACCCAAAGTTGTACCCATCCCGTGCTCGTTCCAAACGCTTTCTGATCACGTGGACAGCTATCTCCTCTCAGCTTAACACCAATTATCAGGTTACTTACTAAGTGGCGCGCGCAGGTGACCCGGGACGGTCGCCGCGGACCGCCGTCGTTCTACTGCTGCAAAATCAGGCGCGTTTAGCTGCCCGTCGGCTCTGGATGCTCCCGGGCGCGCTTCTCCTCCGGCGTCTCGCGGCTTTCATCAGGGATGAAGGTAGGGTCCACTTCGGTAGTGAAGTCACCCGTCCCGGCGCTGCTGCCCTCGTGCTCGACGTCGGCAGGTACCGCGGGCTTTGAGGCTTCAGCGGGCGCTGCGCTTTCGGAAGACGTTTGGTCCGGTTCGCTCGATGCTTCGCTCATAGCCTCAATCTAGGCCCGGCATCCGGGGCTGTCGAGGCTACCGAAGACCTTGTGCGCCGCTGCCAACTCTGCTTCGCTGGGAAGGTCTCCTGCAGCGCGGGACACCTCCAGCCCCCAAAGCAGGGAGAGCGATTGTGAAAGCAGTGACGTGGCAAGGAAGACGCTCAGTGAGCGTTATTGATGTCCCCGATCCCACTATCCAGGAACCCACGGATGTCATCGTCCGAATAACATCTTCAGCCATTTGCGGCTCGGACCTGCACCTCTATGAAGTCCTCGGCCCCTACATGCACAAGGGCGACGTCATCGGCCACGAGCCCATGGGAATCGTCGAAGAAGTGGGTCCGGAGGTCCACCGGCTCAAGAAGGGCGACCGGGTAGTCGTGCCTTTCAACATCTCCTGCGGCCGGTGCTACATGTGCAACCAAGGCCTCCAGTCGCAGTGCGAAACCACGCAGGTCAAAGCCAAGGGCACAGGGGCCGCACTCTTTGGATACTCCGAACTCTATGGCTCTGTACCGGGCGGCCAAGCACAGTACCTGCGTGTGCCTTTCGGGGACTATGGGCCCATAAAAGTAGATTCAGACCTCCCCGATGAACGCTATCTGTTCCTCTCGGACATCCTGCCCACTGCGTCGCAGGCCGTGGAATACGCGAACGTCCCCGAGGGCGGCACGTTGGCGGTTATGGGACTCGGCCCCGTGGGCCAGTTCGCCTCCAGAATTGGCGTCCACAAGGGTTTCCGTGTCATTGGCGTAGATCCTGTTCCCGAGCGCCGGGCCATGGCGGAAGAACATGGGGTGGAGACGATGGACTATGGCCCGGACGTTGCAGCCCGGATCCGCGAACAGACCCTCGGCCGGGGCCCCGATGCGGTAGTGGATGCAGTGGGCATGGAAGCCCACGGCTCCCCGGTGGCATCATTCCTGCACCGGGCCGTTTCCCTGCTCCCTGACAAGCCGGCGCAGGTAGCCATGGAGACGATGAGCGTGGACCGCCTTGCTGCCCTCCACACAGCTGTGGATATGGTGCGCCGCGGCGGCACCGTTTCACTCAGCGGCGTTTACGGTGGCCAGGCCGATCCCATGCCGCTGATGACCATGTTCGACAAGCAAGTCCAACTCCGCATGGGGCAATGCAACGTCCGCAACTGGACTGACCAACTGCTCCCCTTGGTAGAGGACGACGCCGATCCGCTGGGAGTCATGCATCTGGTCACCCACACTGGTGGTTTGGACGATGCACCGGACTTGTACGAGAAATTCCAGAAGAAGCAGGACGGCTGCATCAAGGTGGTGCTCAAGCCCTGATTTCGTGAAGGATCCGATTGGTGGAACTGCCTGGCTGGCTATACCGGCTGGATACCGGGAGGCTCCCTATGCGAGGTGCCTTCCGCCGGTAACCCCTATAACCGAGCCGGAAATATAGCTGGACTCCTCTGTCGCAAGGAGCACATACGTCGCGGCAAGTTCAGCAGGCTGACCGGCCCGGCCGAGGGGCGTGTCCTGCCCGAACTTCACGATCTTTTCCTCCGGCTGGGTTGGTGGCTGCAACGGAGTCCAAACGGGTCCGGGAGCTACCGCATTGACCCGGATTCCCTTAGGACCGAGGGACTCTGCCAACGAGAACGTCATGCTGTTGATGGCTGCCTTGGTGGCGGCGTAATCGATGAGAGAGGGACTCGGATGGTAGCCCTGGATCGATGAGGTGTTGATGATCGAGGACCCCGGCTGCAAATGAGGCAAGGCCGCCTTGGTAAGCCAGAAGAGCGCATAGACGTTGCTCTTGAAGGTCCGGTCGAACTGTTCGCTGGTGAGGTCTTCGATCCCCTCGCTGGTCGTCATTTGGAAACCTGCATTGTTGACCAGGACGTTCAGCCCATCAAATTCCTCGATGGTTTGGGCGATGACTTCCTGGCAGAATTCCTCGTCCCGCAGATCCCCGGCAGCGCCAGGGCACGGCTGCCCGCGGCCTCGATCAACTGGACGGTCAATTCGGCGTCCTGTTCCTCTTCCGGCAAATACGTGAACGCCACATCTGCGCCTTCACGGGCGAAGGCAATGGCTACCGCCTTCCCAATCCCGCTGTCGCCGCCTGTAATCAAGGTCCGGAAACCCATCATCCGGTGATGGCCCACGTAACTTTGCTCCCCGTGATCCGGACGCGGGATCATCGCCTCGGTCCAGCCCGGGTAGTCCTGGGTTTGCGGTTCGAACTCCCCCGACGGATACATCGTCCGTGGATCTGACGCCTCTTCAGGATCCTCCGCCGGGTTAAGGACGTGGTTTTCCAACGCCATCACGATGTCCTCGTCGAGGTCGGTTGTTGACTCGACCTGCCCGGATTCCTCGACCTGCCCGGCCTCTTCGTTCCGCTCATCCTGTGCCATGCCTCATTCTAAGCACCCTGACTATTCGCACACAGCGTCAGCCCAACTAGGTCGCATTAGATGCCGTTTTGAGGGCCCAAAACGACATCTAATGCGACCTACTTGGGGCAGCGGGCCTATTTTTGGGCCGGCAGCACCAGTGCGCCTGACTTATCCGTGGACAAGGCAAGGGAAGAGATGAAGCGGGGTTCGCCGTCGGGACCGTCCTGGCCTGAGCGGAGCATGTCCGGGCGTTCGAACTCAAGTCCGGTGACGTGGCAGAGGAGCTTCTCGTCGCTGGGGTTTCCGTCGGCGTCGAACATGGGCAGGTCAATCCCGTCATCGGCACGGCGGAGGTAGTAGCGGCCACGTGTTGCCAAAGCCAGGACCGGGGGAAGTACCAAAGCAAGGACGACGGCGAAAATTGGCGAGTACGGCTGCACTCCGGCACCGAAAGCCCCAAAGAAGACCGCGATGGACACCCCCGCCGACACCAGCATGGAAACGAAACCGACCGGGTTGACGGCGTAAAGCATGCCCCGGCGGAACTCAGGAACCTTGGGCGAGATCTTCAGGAGGTACTTGTTGATGGCGATATCGGAGGCGACTGTGACCACCCAGGCCATGGCGCAGTTGGCGTAGAAGCCAAGGATCGTGTTGAGGAACTCGAACATGTTCGATTCCATCAGGACCAACGCGATCACCAGGTTGACCACCACGAACACCATGCGGCCCGGGTAGGTCTTGGTGATGCGGGTGAACGAATTAGTCCAGGCAAGCGAGCCGGAATAGGCGTTGGTGACGTTGATCTTGATCTGCGAGATGACCACCAACACAACGGCAAGGGACATCGCGAGCCACGCAGGCATCATCTCCTGGTACACGCCCAGGAACTGGTGGACTGGTTCGTTGGCGTGCACGGACGCGGCGGGGTCCAGCCGGGCGATCAGGTAAATGGCGATAAACATGCCCACCACCTGCTTGATGGCACCGAAAATAACCCAACCGGGTCCGGCAAGAATTACGGCACGCCACCAAGCGCCCTTGTTCTCCGCGGTCTTGGGTGGCATGAAGCGCAGGTAATCGATCTGTTCGGCGATCTGGGCCATCAGCGAAAGGCAAACACCGGCAGCCAGCATCACGGAGGCAAGGTTGGTCCCGCCCCCGCCCGAAGCACCGGTGTACGCGAAGAAGGCGTCGATGCTCTCCGGGTGTGACAGCAGCAGATAACCAACGGGAACCACCATGAGCAGCAGCCACAAGGGCGTGGTCCACACTTGCAAAGTGGCAAGGGTCTTCATCCCGTAGATCACCAGCGGAATGATGATGATGGTGGACACGGCATAGCCAAGCCATTGCGGGACGCCAAGCCCCAATTGCAGGCCCTGGGCCATGATGGAACCCTCGAGGGCAAAGAAGATAAAGGTGAAGGTCGCGAAAATGATGTTCGTGACCACTGAACCGTAGTAGCCAAAGCCTGACCCGCGCGTGATGAGGTCGAGGTCGATGTTGTAGCGGGCGGCGTAGTACGCCAGTGGAAAGCCCGTGGCGAAGATGATCACTGCGGCCACGATGATGCCAACGATCGCGTTCACGGTGCCGTAGGCGATGCCGATGTTTGCCCCGATCGAGAAGTCAGCAAGGTAGGCGATCCCGCCCAGCGCACTGGTCGCCACCACACCCGCGCTCCACTTCCGGTAGGAGCGCGGGGCGAACCGGAGCGTGTAGTCTTCCAGGCTCTCCTTCGCCGCGCTCATCGCATCGGCGTTCCCCGCCGTCGTAGCTCTTTGGGTGTCTGTCAGAACGTCGCTCATCCGGGCTCACTTTCAAGATTCGTGGTCGGTGCTTCGCCAACGACGCTAGTCACGCGGCGGGTCAAATCAGTCACAACGATGTTTCACAGCTGTAACTTCTGCACCAGCTCTTTCACCCCTAAGCCATAAGGGCGCTCCAAAAACCGTGAGGCCACTTTGTGCGGACCCCACAAAATCGCGTAACGCGCCCACGGATACCGTCAAGTCCATGACGACCCAAACAACTGATCGAACCCCAGCAGGCGCTGCCTACGCCATCCTGGACATCGCACGCGAGCAGGTCCTTGAGCGTGGTGAAGGCCTCAACGAAGCCCAGCTTGTGGAGATCCTCCAACTTCCTGACGAAGCGATACCCGCGGCCATGCAGCTCGCCCACGAGGTCCGGCTGAAGCACTGCGGCGAGGACGTCGAGGTTGAAGGCATCATCTCCATCAAGACCGGCGGCTGCCCTGAAGACTGCCACTTCTGTAGCCAGTCCGGCCTGTTCGATTCCCCTGTCCGAGGCGTCTGGTTGGATATCCCCGAGCTGGTGAAGGCCGCCAAGGAAACAGCCGCCACCGGCGCCACGGAGTTCTGCATCGTCGCAGCTGTGCGTGGCCCGGACATCAAGCTCATGAACCAGATCAAGTTCGCGATCGACCGCATCAACGAGGAAGTTGATATCAACATTGCGTGCTCCCTGGGGATGTTGACCCAGCGCCAGGTCGACCAGCTGGCCGAGTGGGGCGTCCACCGCTACAACCACAACCTCGAAACCGCCCGCAGTTACTTCCCCGAGGTCGTCACCACACACAGCTACGAGGAACGGCTGGACACCTGCAACATGGTCAAGGCCGCCGGCATGGAACTGTGCTGCGGCGCCCTGATCGGCATGGGTGAAACCCTGGAGCAGCGGGCCGAACTCGCCGCCCAGCTGGCGGCTTTGGAACCGCACGAAGTTCCGCTGAACTTCCTCAATCCGCGCCCTGGAACGCCGCTGGAAAACCAGGGCATCATGGACGGCAAGGACGCCCTCCGCGCCATCGCCGCCTTCCGGCTCGCCATGCCTCGCACAGTGCTCCGCTACGCTGGCGGCCGCGAACTGACCCTCGGGGATCTCGGAACCCGCGATGGCTTGCTCGGCGGCATCAATGCCGTGATCGTGGGCAACTACCTCACCACCTTGGGCCGCCCCGCCACCGCCGACCTGAACCTCCTGGTGGAGCTCAACATGCCCATCAAGGAACTCCAGAAGTCGCTATGACCGCGGTTGACGCAATGACGGCGGGCTACTGCGGGCATTGCGGGGGCGCGCTTGCCGGCACCCAAGGCGAGCGCCCGACGTCGGACCCCCACCCGACGCCGGACCCCCACCAGGGCTGCCACCAACGGTTGGCGATGGAACCGCCCAGGTATTGTGCGCAGTGCCGCCGCCGGATGAAGGTCCAGGTGACGCCGCTGGGATGGTCGGCCGAGTGCTCGCGTCACGGACGGTTGTCCCGATGACGTCGCTGATCGAGCGGGAGTCCCTGATCGAGCGAGGTTCCTTGATCGAGCGCGATCGGGCGAGCCTGTGGCATCCTTACGCTCCGGCGTCCGGGACGCTGCCGCTTTGGGAAGTTGAAGCGGCCGACGGCGTGGCGCTGCGGCTTCGGGACGAGGACGGCCGAACGCATGAGGTGCTGGATGCGATGTCGTCGTGGTGGTCGGTGATCCATGGGTATCGCCATCCTGTGCTGGATGCCGCGGTTCAGCGGCAGTTGGGGTCCTTCAGCCATGTGATGTTCGGTGGGCTGACGCATCAGCCTGCAGTGGATCTTGCGGAGAACCTGCTGGCGCTGGCACCAGGCGAGCCCGGCCGTCGGTTGGAGCGCGTGTTCCTGGCTGATTCCGGTTCCATCTCCGTGGAGGTTGCCCTGAAGCTGGCGGTGCAGTTCCAAACAGCGTCCGGGCGTCCACAACGGCAGCGTTTCCTGACGGTCCGCGGCGGCTATCACGGCGACACGTTCGCGGCGATGGGCGTGTGTGATCCCGTTGACGGTATGCACTCCGCGTTCCCTGGTTTGCTGGCGGATAACGTGTTCGCGCCGCGCCCGCCAGCCGCGGCGGCCACACCAGCAGCTATCAGCGAGTGGCGGACATCAGTCGAGGAGCTGGCCCGTGAGCATTCCAACGAGCTCGCGGCGATCATTGTGGAACCTGTCCTGCAAGGGGCCGGCGGGATGTTCATCTACCCGGCGGAGTGTGTGCGAATCCTCCGTGAGGTGGCTGACGAGTATGGCCTGCTGCTCATCCTGGACGAGATCGCCACTGGTTTCGGACGAACAGGCGAGTTGTTCGCGGCGAATCGTGCCGGCGTTGTCCCGGACATGCTATGCGTCGGCAAGGCGCTCACGGGTGGGTACATGACGCTGGCCGCAACGTTGTGCACGGGCGAGGTTGCCCGGGTGGTCTCCGTCGGTGCTGCCGGAGCGCTCCTCCATGGCCCCACCTTCATGGGCAACCCGCTCGCCTGCGCCGTTGCCAACGCGAGCATCGGACTACTGCGGGACAGGGATTGGCGTGCGGACGTTGACCGCGTAGGCGCAGGCCTCGCGGAGGGCTTGGCCCCGGCGTTGGGGCTCGACGGCGTCAGGGACGTCCGCGCGATCGGGGCGGTGGGCGTCATTGAGTTGGCGGACGCGGTGGATGTCGCTGCCGTGACCCGTGCTGCCGTGGAACACGGCGTGTGGATCCGCCCGTTCCGCAACCTTGTCTATACGATGCCGCCGTACATCAGCTCAACGTCCCAGATCAGGACCATCACCGCAGGCATGGTGGCGGCAGTCTCCGCCGCCGCAGACAGGCTGGGGGCCAGAGCATGAGCGTCTCCATGACCACTTGGTTGGAACAGCAGGCAGGGGTCCGCGAGCGCCGGGGGCTGGTGCGGAAGCCGACAGTGCGCGACCGCGCCCGCGCCAGTGATAGCGCCAGCCACCGCGGGATGATCGACCTCGCCAGCAACGACTATTTAGGCCTGTCCACCGACCCGCGTATGGCGGCAGCTGCCATGGACGCGATCAGGCGCTGGGGCACTGGCGCTGCATCGTCCCGGTTGGTCACCGGCACCACGGAGCTGCATCTTGAGTTGGAGCACCACCTTGCCCTGTTCACCGGAGCGGAAGCTGCGTTGGTGTTCTCCTCCGGCTACCTCGCCAACCTGGGTGTCACCACGGCTTTGGGTGGTCCCGGAACGTTGATTGTGGCGGATGAGTACTGCCATGCCTCGTTGATCGATGGTTTGAGGCTGAGCCGCTCCGAGGTGCGGGAATTCAAGCACAATGACGCTGCGGATGCGGCACGCCTCCTGGCGGAACGGACACAGCTGCGAGCCCTTATTGTTGTGGAGTCCATTTACAGTGTGGGCGGGGATGCCGCTCCCCTACAGGAGTTGTTCAGCCTGGCCCAGGAACAGGATGCCATGCTGCTGATCGACGAGGCACACAGCCTGGGCGTTGCCGGCGTTGGCGCCTTTCAGGGGCAGGGCGCCGTGGCGGGTACCAGCCTCGCGGACCATCCGGGCGTTGTCCGCACGGCCACCCTGTCCAAAGCATTGGGGAGCCAGGGCGGGGTAGTGCTCGGTTCCGGCCTGCTGCGGGAGCACTTGGTGAACCGCTCGCGGAGCTTCATTTTCGACACCGCGTTGGCCCCGCCCGCAGCGGCCGCTGCCATGGCCGCCGTCGGGATCATCCTGCAGGAACCTTGGCGCGCCGCGGCCGTCCATCACAACGCAGCCGCTCTCGCCGCCCGACTGCAACCCGCGTTGGGAGGCCCAGCCGCCGTCGAGCGGTGTGCCGGAGCGGTGCAATCCATCCCCATGCCATCAGCGGAAGCTGCCTTGGCTGCGAGCCAGGCCGCGTACGCTGCCGGCGTCCAGGTGGGCTGTTTCCGGCCACCATCGGTGCCGGACGGAATCTCCCGCCTGCGACTCACGGCCCGTGCCAATCTCACCCCCACCGAACTCGACCACGCCTGCGCAGTGCTGCGCGACATCCTGGAGCGAACCTCATGAAACTTCCCCGCATCATCCTGGTGACCGGTACCGATACCGGCGTCGGGAAGACCATCACGACGGCGGCACTCGCCGCGGCGCTGAAGCAACGCGGCTGTTCGGTAGCGGTCTACAAGCCCTGCCAAAGCGGCAACGTGGACGGTGATTCGGACTGCGCGGAAGTAGTGCGGCTTGCCGGCCCGCTTACGGCCGAGGCCGGCATCGTACTCGAACAGCCGTTGGCTCCCGTCCCCGCGGCTGCCTGTGATGAGGTGGAGCTGCCGCAGCTTGCCTCGCATGCCCGGCGAATCCGTGCACTGGCCAACACGCACGAGCACGTCCTTGTGGAAGGTGCAGGCGGGGTGCTGGTTGAGTTGGACCACGACGGCGGGACGCTGGCTGACCTGGGCACCCTCCTGGGCGATTCGGCTGGCTTCGCCGTTGTGGCACGGCCGTCGCTGGGCACGTTGAACCACACGGCGCTGACGCTCGAAGCCCTCGATCGGCGGGGCCTGCCGGTGGTCGGTGTTGTGCTTGGCAGCTGGCCTGCTGTCCCTGGCGCTGTGGAGCGCAGCAACCGCGCCACCATCTCCGACTGGCCTGTGCCGCTGCTGGGTGCCATCCGGCAGGAAGCCGCCGGAATGGACCCGGGCGTGTTCCGCGAACACGCGGCCTCCTGGCTTGCCGGGGTGCCGGCATGAGCACCGTTACTACATGCCCCTATAAGGTGCTGCGCGATCCGGACACCGTCCGCGAGGTCCTTCACCGGCCCGAAGACTTCAGCCCTGCCAATGCGCTTCTGGCAGTGACACCCCTGAGCGGTCAGGCTCTCCGCGTCCTGCAGAAGGCGCGCTTCGCCCTTCCACCCGTTCTGGCCAGCAACCACTCCCCCTCACATGCAGCTATCCGCAAGGTAGTGGCGGGCTTCTTCACGCCTGCCAAGGTGGCCGCCATGGAACCGCGCATCCGGCAGCTCTCCAGGGAGTCGGCCGCAGCCGCAGCCCAGGTCCTTGGTTCTGCGGGAAATGTTGATTTGGTGCAGGCAGTGGCCGCGTATCCGCCGGCAGTCATCATGTTGGAGATGCTGGGGCTTCCCGCCCGCGACCTCCCCCGGTTGAAAGCGTGGAGCCTGGACTCCCTTGAGTTGTTCTGGGGCTGGCCGGATTCTGAACGGCAGCTCCAGCTGGCCCAGACCGCGGCGGACTTCTACAGCTGGCTGCGGGAGCTGGTCCTGGAATCGGTGGAGGCACCGGTAGTTCCCGGCGCAACAAACCTGTTCAGGGCACTCGCAGACCACGGGCTGAGCACGCCGGAGATCTGTTCTTTGGGCTACTTCCTGCTCATCGCGGGCCAGGAGACCACTACGCAGCTCATCAGCACCACGCTGTTCCGTCTGGCCGAGGGCTCGCGGGGAATCTCCTGGGACGAGGCCTCCTCCAGCGCCAAAGCCCGCGGGATTGTTCGTCATGTGCTGGCCACCGAGTCTTCCGTGCCTACCTGGCGGAGGGTGGCCGCCCGCGATACCGAGCTTAATGGCGAGCACATCCTTGCGGGCGAGGAAATCCTGGTGGAGCTGACCGGGAACCACGGCTTTCCCTGGGCGGCCGGTGAAGGCAGCGGTGAGTCTGCCGGGGAAACCACCGACCATCAGGGACCCACGCCCTACGGCTTGGCCTTCGGCTCCGGAATCCATCGCTGCCTTGGTGCCAAACTCGCCGAGCTGGAGACCGTCGTCGTGGTTCAGGAAACCACCGCGGCGCTGAAGGGGGTCCGGCTCGGGGACCCCAACCCCGAATGGCTCCGTTTGCTATCGTTCCAGGCTCCCCGGACCGTAACAGTAATCCCTGGGTAGGCTGGACTGTATGGGCGAGAGCCGGGACTTGCTGACGCCGGAGCAGCGTAGCCGAAACATGTCCAGGATCAGGGGCAAAAACACCAAGCCCGAGTTACTGGTCCGCAAACTCCTGCATGCCAAGGGGTACCGCTACCGGTTGCATGGGCAAGCCGGCGGGACCAAGCTGCCGGGTCGGCCGGATTTGGTGTTCTCCGGCCGTCGTAAGGTCATTTTCGTCAACGGCTGTTTCTGGCACTTCCATGATTGCAAGGTCGGCCTGCACTCCCCCACTGCCAATGCGGCGTTCTGGGAGACCAAGCGCACGCGGACCCGTGAACGCGATCAGATACAGAGGGAACAGCTGCGCGCTGCCGGCTGGGACGTGCTGACGGTGTGGGAGTGCGAGTTGCGGGACAGCTCAGTCCTTGAAGAACGGCTGACGGGGTTCCTGGAGGGGCCGTTGGAGGGCCATTCGCCCTATGGCGCCTTCGGCCCGGCATTCCCGGCGGACCCAGCGGAGTCCGATTGATTAGTGCTGTTGTGTGAACCTTGCTCCCACAACGCATACGCTGACGTTCCACCAATACCCAGCAGCACCGTCAGGCACAACACGATGATGACCATGAGCCCCGCTGAGGGCCGAACATCACCGTTCATGCTGATTTCCAATCCTTTACCCACGCCTTGATCCCCCCGCTTCGGCGATTACTCCATTTCCTTTACTTACTTTCAGCGACTTCGATCAAGACTCCCTCTGAGTCCGCTCAAGATTGGATCAAGCTTTCGCTTTCGGGCATTTCGATAGTTCCCCGGGACCTACTGTTGAATCGTGCATCTATTGTTCGGAGGCGGGAGGGGTTTGGTGTCTGAGTATGACGAGTGCACAGACTCACTGGTTGATCCCACCGTCCTCACCGAACTCCAGGCAGAGCTTGGAGGAGACCGGTCCATCGTCACCAGGTTCGTCCGTAACTACATCGATCTCCTGCCGTGGCGGGTGGGTCGCCTGCATCACGCACTGAACAACCTGGACATTGAAGACGCCATGGACGCGGTACTGAGCCTGAAGACTTCAAGCCACATGGTAGGGGCCATCTGCATGCGCCGCTTGGCCACGGAGTTGGAAATCAGCATCAGGCTCCTCCCCAACGCCGGGCACCTTCAGGAACTGAGGGAGCAAGTGCAGACGATCGAGGCCTTCGTGTTCGGTACGATTTGCGAACTCCAACCCTCGATCTCGTAAAGATCTTCACGAAAATAAAGAAAACCATTGACTCGCTAAAAATCTTCACTATAGTTGTGTGAGTTAGCTCACCAACGAAGGATGCGGCAATGACTACCGAGACTCCTGCACCGCCAGCCACCAGCGAACTGCTGGCAACTGTGGGGAACAAGGTGCGCACCATGCGCAAGGCAAAGGGCATGACCCTCGCCCAGCTCTCGGACATCACCGGCCTCAGCCAGGCGATCGTCAGCCAAATCGAACGCGGAATGGCCAACCCTTCCTTCACCACCCTCGCCCAATTGGCCCACGGCCTGGACATCCCTGTAGGGAGATTCTTCATTGGCCAGGACCAATCCACCTCACCTGTGGTCCGCAGATCCGAGCGACGCAACCTCAAGAACGTCACCCGTGAATCCGTGGGCGAAGCCGTACATGAATTGCTGACTCCCAACCGCGACGGAAGCATTGAAGCGCAATGGATCAGCACGCCCCCAGGGCACGACACCAGCGCCACCCCTTTTACCCACAGTGGTGAAGAGTTCTGCTACATCATTTCCGGCCGTAAGGACGTCTATCTGGACGGCGTCTGCTACAGCCTGGAAGAGGGCGACTCGATCACCTACTCCTCAGAAATCCCCCACTGGTACAAAAACAGCTACGAAGAGGTATGCGTAGCCATCTGGGTCAACGCACCACACGCGTGGTAACACTGCCGCCCCTTAACGGCGCCAGCGTTTTCCCTTAACTGTCCGGACACGAACCGTGGCCGCAGACAATCCTTGCCACTTTCGCACGAAGCGCCTCCTCCAACAGGCGTTCCTGCGTCATACCCTCCCACGCCCTCCGGGGCGTCAGCGTAAGGACACTTCCATGCTCAACACCCAAACGACGGACAACGCCGTCCCGTCACCAAGCACCAGCCACTCCTCCCCCACAAAGAACCCAAAGTTCACTCCGCAGGTCCGCAAAGGACTGTTGGGGCTGGGCCTCGGCAACGCCCTTGAATGGTACGACTGGATGGTCTTCGGCCTCCTGTCAGCCTTCATCGGCCCGAACTTCTTCCCCAACACAGAGCCACTCTCCGCCACCCTGAATGCATTGGCCGTGTTCGCCGTCGGGTTCGCCTTCCGCCCTCTAGGCGGCATACTGCTGGGGACGCTCGCAGACCGGATCGGCCGGCGTCGGGTCATGCTGTTGTCCATCATGCTCATGGCCGGCACCACGCTGATCATTGCCATCACGCCCAACTACGCCACCATTGGCGCCTGGGCCGGCATCATCCTACTGGTGTGCCGCATCCTGCAGGGTATCTCCACAGGAATCGAAGCCCCACTCTCCACCTCACACGCTGTGGAGCTCGCTCCGGAAGGCCGCGAAGGCTACGTAGCCGGCATCATGTCCTTCTACGTGAACATCGGCATCCTCCTGGCCTCGCTGGTGAGTTTCCTCTGCAGCCTTGTCCTCGGCGGCGCAGCCATGGCCGATTGGGGCTGGCGCGTACCGTTCATCATCGGCGCAGCCTTCGGTTTTGTGGTCCTCTACCTTCGCCGCTCCCTGCCGGAGACGCTCAAGGCCGAGGAAATGGCCACGAACACGCCGCGTGCCGTGTGGTCCGGAGTCCGTAAGCACTGGCTCTCCGTCCTTGCCATCATCTTCGTGGTGGGTGCCGCACAGGCCTACAACTACGCCTGGAACGTTGGCCTTCCCACCGCAGCCCGCAGCGGTTTCAAGGAAGATCCCACCGCGGTCTTCGCCCTCACCACCATCCTGGCCGTCATCCTCGTAGTGGGCAGTTGGGTCATCGGCAAGCTGGCCGACGGCAAAGCAATGTCCCGCTGGTTCCTGGTGACCCGCATCCTCGCCATCCCGTCCGTGTTCCTCATGCTGATGTACGTCCAGCCGGGCATTGGCGGATTCGCAGCGGTCCTCCTGGGTGGCTCGATCGTCCTGGTCCTGAACATGACCCTCTACAACGTGGTCAGCTCATCCCTGATGCCCAAGAACATCCGCGGCACCGGCGTTGCGCTGGGCTACGGCATCGGCGTCGCCCTCTTCGGCGGCACTGCCTCCTACCTTCTGGTCTGGTTCCAATCCCTGAACCTCACCTGGGTCTTCCCGGTCTACGTGGCCGTCCTCTCCATCCTCAGCATCGTTTTCTACCTCGCCGCACGCCGCTCCAACGGCATCTTCGTCGGAAAGTAAGGACTCCATCATGAACTCGCTTGAACTCAGCACTACGACGGCGGACCTCACCGCCCCGGTCATCTCACGGTCCGACGTCCTGGTAGTCGGTGGTGGTCCCGCAGGCGTCGCTGCAGCGGTTACCGCCGCCCGCTCAGGAGCCAAAGTTACGTTGCTGGAACGCTATTCGTCCTTGGGTGGACTCGCTTCCGGCGGCATGGTCCTGGTGCTCGATGACATGATCAACGGCCAGGAAATCACGGTAACCGGCATCGTCTCCGAGTACGTGGAGCGCCTCCAGAAGCTGGGCTTGGCGATCGTTCCGCCAGCGGATGACCGCAAGACCTCCGAGGAACTCTGGAACAAGTGGGGCCGCTACGGCACCTTCGACTTCCACTCCCACACCAACCCGAAGCCCATCTGCTATGCAGCCGCTTTCGATCCCGACGGCTGGAAGCGCGTCTCCAACGACCTCGTCCGCGAGGCCGGCGTGGACCTCCGCCTGCACTCCTGGTTCTCCCGTCCCATCGTGGACAACGGCGTGATCAAGGGCGTCATCTGCGAAACGAAACTGGGCCCGCAGGCCTTCATGGCCGACGTCGTGATCGACACCACCGGCGACATCGACGTCGCCTCCCGCGCCGGCGCCAGCTATGCCAAGGACAACTACCTCACCACGCTGGTCTTCCGTTTGGGCAACGTGGATACCAACGCCGCCGAAGCCTTCGAACAGGCCAACCCCAAGGAAGCCCGCGCCATCAACCGCAAGATCAAGCGACTCCTCGGCGGCGCCTGGGAACTGTGGTGGCTCAAGACACCCATCGACGGCGTGGTCTGGTGCAACGCCCCGCACATGAGCGGATTCGACGGCGTCGATCCCGCCGACATGACTGCCGCGGAGTTCGCAGCCCGGGACCGGATCTCCGAGGCCGTGGAGTACGTCCGTGCGAACCTGCCCGGCTTCGAAAACTGCTACATGCTGGATGTCGCCTCCCAAATGGGTGTCCGCCAGACCCGGCTCCTGCAGGGCGAGTACGTCATGACCAAGGACGACGTCACCCAGCGCCGCCACTTCGCGGACACCGTTGCCCGCGGCCGTGACTACTACTACCCGTACCGCTCGCTGCTGCCCAAGGAAGTGGACCAGCTGCTGGTGGCCGGCCGCCACTACTCCGCCACTCCGGAGGCACAGAAAATGTCGCGCGAAATCCCACCCTGCATGGCAATGGGACAGGCCGTCGGCGTTGCAGCGGCCCTCGCCGTGGAAAACAACGTGTTGGTCCGCGACGTCTCCGCGCTGGATATCCAGCAGGGCATGCGCCGGCATGGTGCTGACCCAGGCGACGTCCCGTCGTCGAACGCTACCGTCGACGCAACAGCAGCGGTGCCGGCATGAGCACCGTAATTCTGGAACAGACAACGGAAAGCACGACGGCGGCACTCGCCGCCGGGGCTCCGGTACCAACGCCACTCCCGCTGGACGGCATCAAAATCGTGGACTTCACACAGGTGTTCATGGGCCCGTCCTGCACCCAACTGCTGGGCGATTACGGTGCGGACATCATCAAGGTGGAACGCCCCGGCGCAGGCGACATTTCGCGCAATTCCTTCCCGGACCAGGACGGCCAGGACAACCCGATCTTCCTGTCCATCAACCGGAACAAGCGCAGCGTCTCTGTGGATACCCGCACTGAGGAAGGGCGCGAGGTGCTGCACCGGCTCATGGCTGATGCGGACGTGGTGGTCAGCAACTTCCGCTCCGGAGTCATGGAACGCATGGGCTTCGGGTACGAGGACCTCAAGGCCACGAACCCCGGCATCATCTGGGCGTCGGGCACAGGCTTCGGTCCCGACGGCCCCTATTCCCACAAGGGTGGTCAGGACGCGATCGCGCAGGCCTACTCCGGTGTGATGTGGCGGAGGGAGTCCGAGGACACCAAACCCGCCATCTACCCCACCACCCTCTGCGACTACATCACGGGCATGCACCTCATGCAGGGCATCCTGCTGGCACTGCGCACCCGGGAAACGTCGGGGATCGGGCAGCGGGTTGAAGTGACCATGTATGACTCCATGCTGCACCTGCAGATGCAGGAAGCGTGCATGCAGCTCAACCGCGGCTACGAGGTCAACTGGGGTGCCATGCCGTTGAGCGGCGTCTTCGAAACCACCGATGGCGCCGTGTGCATGGTAGGCGGATTCACGCCTGACCCACTGGCACGGATCTCCGACGCCCTGGGCTTGGACGAGGACCTCACGCAGCGCCCCGAGTTCGCCAATCTCGAGCAGCAGTTCCAGAACAAGCCCGCGCTGCAGGCGATCTTCCGCGAGCGCATCGCCACCAACACCACCGAGTACTGGACGCACCAGCTTGAGGAGCAGGGGCTGCTGAATGCTCCTGTGCACACTTTGGAGCAGGCCCTTGCGGATGCGCAGACCGAGGCCAACGGCATGATCGTGGAAGCCGAACACCCTTCGGTGGGCACGGTGCGGATGCTGAATGCGCCGATCCGGCTTTCCGCCACCCCGCCCACTATTCGCCGTGCCGCACCACGTTTGGGCGAGCACAACGTAGAGGTCCTGTTGGAGAACGGCTTCGACGAGGAGACCATCGAACGCCTGCAGCAGTTGGGAGTCCTGCGATGACCGCGGTGGTTGAAGCCCCAGTGGATACCGTCACCCTGACCATTGAGAACCACGTGGCAACGGTGGTGATCGACCGCCAGCACGTCCTCAATGCCGTCGACGCCAACACCCACACCCGGCTCAACGAGATCTGGGAACAGCTGGAGAACGATCCTTCAGTACGTGCTGTGGTCATCACGGGCGCAGGATCACGTGCCTTCTCGGTTGGCGCGGACATGTCCGCCTCCGCCGTGGACAAGACGGGCCTGGAATACTGGGCCGGCCTGGATCCCAACGGCTTCGGCGGCCTGAGCCTGCGCACCTCCCTGGATATTCCGGTCATCGCCCGGGTCAACGGCTACGCCCTGGGCGGCGGCATGGAAATGGTGCTCGGTGCCGACATCGTGGTGGCGGCCGATACCGCGAAGTTCGGCTTGACGGAGCCTCGGGTTGGGCGGTTGGCGCTCGACGGCGGCATCCACCAATTGGTGCGACGGATCCCACACACGCAGGCCATGGGCATGCTCCTGACCGGCCGGAAAGCCGAGGCAGCGGAGATGCAGTCCATGGGGCTCGTCAACGAGGTTGTTCCTGCCGAAGAGCTCGACGCCGCAGTGCAGCGCTGGGTGGACCAGATCCTTGCGTGCGCCCCCACCTCAGTCCGGGCCGTGAAGCAAATGGTCACCCAGACTTCCCACCTGACGGCCAAGGAAGCCCGCGGCCTGCGCCTGCCCGCTCTCATGGCGGCGCTGGACAGTGAAGACTCCGCCGAGGGAGTGCGCGCTTTCCAGGAAAAGCGCGCGCCCGCCTGGCCGGGCCGCTAATGCCAATCATCACTTCGAACGAAGATAAGGAGATACCGATGCAGCCATCAGCTGCGCTCGAATCCCGGGAACACCCAATGCAGCACCCTGAATCTTTGTCTCCAGGCGTTTGGGGCGTTGTTGCCACGCCATTCCAGGGCAGCACGCTGGACGTTGACCTGGACAGTTTGTCCGAGCTCGTGGAGCACTACGAGGCCATCGGTGCCACGGGACTCACCGTACTGGGAGTCTTCGGCGAAGCAGCCGCACTGACGGCGGGGGAACGCCGGGAAGTACTGGAGACCGTCGTCGAATGCACCGCGCTGCCGTTGGTGGTGGGCGTGACTGCCCTGGCCACCCGGCCTGCCATTGAGGAAGTCCGGGTTGCCCAGGATGTTGCCGGAAAACGCCTGGCAGCTGTGATGGTACAGGCTAACTCGGCCAAGCCCGAGACAGTGATTGCGCACTTGGATGCCATCCACAGGGCTACTGGCGCCAAGGTTGTCCTTCAGGATTATCCGATGGCAAGTGGCGTCAGCATCCCCACGCCCGCTCTGATCAAGGTGGTGACGTCTTGTGACTTCGTCATAGCCGTCAAGGCCGAAGCACCTCCTACCAGCGTCGCGATCGCGGAGCTGAGTGCCGGCGTCGGGGTTTCAGTCTTTGGTGGCCTCGGCGGGCAGGGACTGCTGGATGAACTGATGGCCGGCGCAGCAGGCGCAATGACTGGTTTCTCCTACCCTGAAGCCCTCATAGCTTGCGTGCGGGCATGGCAGCAGGACGGCTATGAAGCAGCACGGCGCGAACTGCTCCCTTACCTGCCGCTGATCAACTTTGAGCAGCAGGCGAAGGTGGCGCTGGCTATTCGTAAGGAGTGCCTGCGCGAACGGGGACTCATCAAGGACCCGGGCGTTCGCGCCCCTGCAGCGGGCTTCCCCGAAGCCCTGCGCGGGAGTATGGGCACACATCTTCGCGAGGCAGCGTCAGCCCTTGAAAATGACACGACCCTTGCAAGGAGCCTGTGATGGAT
Organism: Arthrobacter sp. StoSoilA2; assembly: GCF_019977195.1. Lineage (NCBI taxonomy): Bacteria > Bacillati > Actinomycetota > Actinomycetes > Micrococcales > Micrococcaceae > Arthrobacter > Arthrobacter sp. StoSoilA2. The sequence continues at coordinate 1,171,606 of NZ_AP024643.1, read as the reverse complement.
CTGGGAATCGCGGGCAAGACCGCTTTGGTTGCCGCCTCCACGGGTGGGCTGGGCCTGGCCGTAGCGCGTGCCCTGGCTGCCGAAGGCGTTCGCGTTGCCATAGTGGGCCGCCGTCGGGACCGTGCAAAGGAGATCGTCGCTGAACTGCAGGCCGCGTACGGAACCGGCTCATTTGGAACGAGCGGTTTCGACGCGGTGGCGATCGAAGCGGACCTCACAACGCCCGAGGGCATCGAATCGGCAGTCGAACAGACGATCGCTGATTTGGGACCCATCGACATCCTGGTCCTCAACGGCCCTGGCCCCAAACCCGGTGCCGCTGCCACGCTGAGCTCCGAAGACATTGCGGCGGCGTTTGATCTCCTGGTCAAACCGCAGCACGCTTTGGTTTCCCACGTGCTTCCCGGGATGCGGGAACGGCGGTGGGGCCGGATCCTGGCTATCGGGTCCAGCGGCGTGACAGCCCCGCTTCCCAACCTCGCGGTCTCCAACACCGGACGTGCTGCCCTTGCCGGTTACCTCAAGACCCTCGCTGCCGAAGTTGCCCTGGACGAGGTCACCGTGAACCTGCTCCTGCCGGGCCGCATCGCCACGGAAAGGGTCACACAACTTGACCACGCCGCCGCCAAGCGACGCGGGACCACGTTGGAAGACATCCAACTCGAATCCCGCAAGACCATCCCCGCCCGACGCTATGGAGAACCCGCCGAGTTCGGTGCCCCTGCCGCCTTCCTGTGCAGCGCGCCGGCGTCGTACATCACCGGAGTCGCGCTCAGGTGCGACGGCGGACTGATCCGCAGCCTCTAGCCTCCCCTCCCGAAATCCTAAGGAACCTCATGACTTCCACAGCAGTTGACCCCCAGGCGATCACCGACCCGCAGAGGGTTACCGCCCAGCACCTCATCAATGGCCAGTGGCTCGGAGACGCGGACACGCAGCGAATGAATCCGGCCCGGCCAGGCGAACTCGCAGCGCTGTCACCCAGCGGCACCGTCGAGGACGTGGACGCCGCTATCACCGCGGCCGCCGCAGCCCAGCCGTCATGGGCGGCCCTGCCCGCACCAGCCCGTGGCGCCATCCTCATCGCGGCCGGAAACCTGCTCAACGAGCGCCAACACGCAATCGCCGAGGACCTTGTCCGTGAGGAAGGAAAAACACTCGCGGAGGCAAAGGGGGAGGTCAGGCGTGCCTCGGACGTGCTGCGCTTCTTCGGTTCGCTGGGCTGGGCGGCAACGGGCGAAGTCCTGCCGAGCGGCCTGCCGGACACCACCATCACAACGCGTCGGGAACCGTTGGGCGTGGTGGGACTCATTACCCCGTGGAACTTCCCCATCGCCATTCCGGCATGGAAAACCGCGCCTGCCCTGATCAGCGGCAACGCCGTGGTGATCAAACCGGCCGAGCTCACTCCGTTGTCCACCACCCACCTGGCACGTGCACTGCAGGACGCCGGGCTGCCCGCCGGCGTGTTCAACGTGGTGCACGGCAAGGGCCGCGTGGTGGGTGACGCCCTGGCCCGCGATCCCCGCATTGCCGGCTTGTCCTTCACCGGCTCCACCAACGTGGGTCTTGGGCTGCAGGAGATCCTCAATGCCCGGCGCGCCCGGGTCCAACTCGAAATGGGCGGCAAAAATGGCGTGCTGGTGCTGGATGACGCCGACCCCCGCAAAGCTGCGCAAGTAGTCGCCGCAGGCGCGTTCGGCCTCACCGGCCAGGCGTGCACAGCAACGTCCCGCGTCTACGTAACCCCCGGCATCCGCTCCGCCTTCCTCGATGCCTTGGTTCAGGAGGCCGCCGCCTACACCACCGGTGACGGGCTTGATGGCGAGGTCCGGATGGGTGCCGTAGTGAGCAGGCAGCAATTCGAGCAGGACCAGGCAGCGGTGCGCACCGCCGTCGAACGCGGGGCCACACTCCTGCACGGACAGTACGACGGCGACCCCACCGGCGCGCTGTTCTTCCCGGCGGCGATTCTCACCGGACTGCCGTTCGACGACGCAGCCGTAACCGAAGAGATTTTCGGGCCGGTGGTGGCCGTTCTCGAGGTGGCAGACTATGAAACCGGCCTCGCAGCCATCAACGACTCCCGCTATGGGCTCACCGCCGGCATCTGCACCGACTCCCTGGCCCTCGCCACGGACTTCGCAGCCCGCGCGCAGGCAGGTGTAGTGAAGATCAACCGCCCAACTGCCGGGCTGGACCTGAACGTTCCCTTCGGCGGCGTGAAGGATTCCTCCACCAACACCTTCCGCGAGCAAGGCAGGTCCGCCCTGGACTTCTACACCTGGGGCAAGACCGTCTACACCGGTATTTAGTGCGCCATGAGCTACGTGATCGCACAGCCGTGCGTGGATGTGAAGGACAAGGCGTGCATTGACGAGTGCCCGGTGGATTGTATCTACGAAGGTGAACGCTCGCTCTACATCCACCCGTCCGAGTGCGTTGACTGCGGGGCATGCGATCCTGTGTGCCCCGTAGAAGCGATCTACTATGCGGAGGATGTCCCTGACGAATGGGCGGATTACGTCAGGGCGAACGCGGAGTTCTTCGAGGCCGATTTCCGCGAGGACGTGGGCCGCGATCATCCTGTGGTGATGGCGGAGCCGTTGCGGGTGGGCAGTTAGGCGGCGCCGGTTGTGGTGCCCGGTTGTCCGGGGCTGTTAAATGTGAATCCGCGGTGTTGGCCAGGATCGAGGACAGGAGCTTTTGATGAAAGCAGTTATTGTGTCGGACCAGTCTGCCGGAATGGCCGGGCTGAGAATGGCCGAACGGCCGCAGCCGGCGGCGGCCATAAATGATGTCATTGTTGAGATTCATGCCTCGGGATTCGTCCCAACCGAGGTGGAGTGGCCCTCGACCTGGACTGATAGAGCCGGCCGGGACCGGACACCCTCCATCATTGGGCACGAAGTGGCCGGGGTCGTAACCTCGCTCGGTTATGGGACGACAGGATTGACTGTGGGTCAACGCGTGTTTGGCCTTGCGGACTGGCACCGGGATGGGACCCTGGCGGAGTACGTGGCGATGGAAGCACGTAACCTTGCGCCGCTGCCGGGCGACGTCCCCTTCACAGTTGGCGCGAGCCTGCCCATCTCTGGCCTGACCGCCTGGCAGGGCTTGTTTATCCATGGCCGCATCCAGTCGGGGCAGAGCCTGCTCGTGCACGGCGCCGCTGGGGCAGTCGGAACGATGGTGACACAGCTGGCACGTGAAGCGGGCGCCTACGTCATCGGTACCGGACGAACTGCCGATCGGCAGAAGGCCCTCGACTTTGGAGCGCACGAGTTCATCGATCTCGCCAACGACTCCTTGCAGGATATCAGCGCGGTTGACCTGGTATTCGATGTGATCGGTGGCGATATCCAGAAGCAGTCAGCGGCCCTGATCCGGCCCGGCGGAACGCTGGTGAGCATCACCGGGCCGGTTGAAGCACGCCCTAAAGATGGTCTGGCAGTGGATTTCGTTGTCGAGTCGGATCGTGCCCAACTGGGTGAGATCGTCCAGCGAATCCGAGACGGACGGCTTCGGACAAACATCGGAAACATCGGGGAATTCGACGACGCGATCAATGCCCTTACCCCGGCCGCACGCCGGAATGGGAAGACGATCATCCAGATGCGTCGGTAGGGGACACGATCCAGACGTTAGAGTTGACGTACATCATGTACATGGCTCATCGTTGTATGTATGAGCACTCCTACACACGAGCGGCGGACTTTCGGTTTCGCCGGCGCCCGCAAGTCCTTCAAGACAATTTTGGATACTAGCGATCGCGGCGGCCTGTCCATCATTGAGCGTGGAGAGAGCTCCGCCTCTGTCGTGAACACCAGCTTGTTCAAGGAATTCTTAGTGAATAACCTTCCGGCAAAAGCGCAGGTCGTCAACGAGGACGGGGCATGGGCCATGTTCCTGCCCGGCTTGCCCCTGGCAGCCGAGGGGACGACGTTGGAAGAAGCGACCATTGATCTAATCGACGCTCTTCGTGAATACGCTGAAGACTGGGAGGACCACCTCCGCATGGCATCAAACCATCGAGGCAACTGGGCTTTAGTACAACTGATTGACTCCTCCACTGATGAGGAACTGGCCGCATGGCTGACCGGTAGCAAGAAGTGAGCCAAAAATATCCCCCAGGCACCCGAGATGATCACGAGACTTTCTGCAGGACGGAGGAATGGCAACCTGTGCTCAACGCCAAGGGCCAGAAGGTCCGTCACCACGCCACCTATGAGCTCGCCTTACATGACGGGAGAATTCTTCGGACTCGCATCTCACGGCCAGTGGACCGGACCGCTTATGGTCCTTCCCTCTGGGGTGAAATTTTGAAGAATCAACTGGACGTCACCCCGGACGAGTTCTGGGGTTGCGTGAAGGAAGGTGATCTGCCAGACCGCGGCCTACCCGAAGCGCCGACTACGGCCTTGCCTCTCGAGCTTGTCATACTCCTGACCAAGACAGCCAAGATCCCTGAGGCGACTGTTGCCACCATGAGCAAGGAAGAAGCCGTACAGGCAATGAACGCCTACTGGACCTCAACCGTCACGCCCGGGAAATAGGCCCAAGTCCACGTCTTCGGGATTGGGCAACCCTTATTCTTCGCGGTCGATCTCCAAGTAGCTGAGGCCGCTCAGATCCAGCCAATAACGCGTTGGTGTCTGGACCAATCGCAGCAGGACGCCCTGGCAGTCGCGGCACCGGACCACAATGCCGGGCGCGTCGGTGAAGACCATGGCCTCGCCAAAAGCCCTGATGGAACCGCAATGCCTGCAGCGCCCGAGCGCCGCGATGATGTCGATCCGGAAGACTTCGGACAAGGCGCCGGCAGCGGCGTTGCCGTCCACATACGGAATGGGGTCATGGGATCCTGCTGCAATGTCCGGGTCTTCGGACCCGGGGACGGGGAAGTCATCGGCGCTGGTCACCGGATACCTCCCGTCCCGCCAAACCGCTCGGTCTTGATCGACTCCGGCCGATAACCGGCCATTACAAGCCAGTCCGAAACGGTCTCCACAAAGACTGTCTGGCCGCAAACAAAAACATCCGGTTTCTCCTCTGTTGGGAAGATCTTGCCCAAAAGGCTCTCGGAGGTAAGGCGGCCTGGCGCTGCCGGCCAGCCCTCCGGCGTCGAACGCGTGTAGACATAATCGACCATCAGCTTGGCTGATTCCCGATCCAAACGATGCAGCTCGTCACGGTAGAGCGCAGCTTCCGGAGCCTTGAGGGAATAGAGCAACCGGAAAGGGGCTTCGCTGTCGGATGCCTGATGGGCACGGATCATCGACATCAGCGGCACCACACCCGACCCTCCCCCGATCAGCTGCACCGGGTTCGCATTGCCCTGCCGCCAGACAAACCAGCCACCCACCGGTCCCCGGATTTCCAACCGGTCTCCGACCGCCAGGTCCCGGACAAGGTAAGGCGACACTTCGCCGTCGGGCAGTTCGTCAACGGTGATTTCCAGATGCTCGTCGGCACTTGCCGATGCCACCGAGTAAGACCGGATGGCCGTATACCCGTCCTCGGCGGTGAGGCGGATATCAATGTGTTGGCCGGCCAGATATCCCATCAAACCATCCACGCGCAGCCTAATGGTCCGGGCAGTGGCGTTTTCCGGTTCCCCGCCCACCACTTCAGCGACCCGCCATACAGAACTCACGGCAAAGGCCTCACGAGTACCGCTCCTCGCTCCACGGATTGCCGTGAAGATGGTATCCGTTCGACTCCCAGAAGCCGGGAACGTCTTCCTCTGTCAGTTCCAGACCATGAATCCACTTGGCGCTTTTCCAGAAATACAAGTGCGGCACCAAAAGCCGCGCCGGACCGCCATGCGCCCGTTCAAGTGGTTCGTGATCGAACTCCCAAGCCACCCAGGCCTTACCGCCCAGGAGGTCCCACAGCGGAACATTGGTTGTGTAGCCGCCGAAGGAATGGGCAGTGGCGAAGTCACGGGTGGTTTCGACGTTTTCAAAAAGCGTGTCCACTGAAACTCCACGCCACACTGTTCCCAATTTTGACCAACTGGTGACGCAGTGAATATCTTCGGTGATCTCCTCCTGCGGCAAGGCCATGAACTCATCCCAGGACCACGCCAGCCGCTGGCCATCCTCCGCAGTAATGAAGAACTCCCATTCCTGAACGGGAATGAGCGGGGCGGGTCCAGCGGTCAGAACAGGAAAGTCCTGCGTTTCATGCTGTCCCGGAGGCAACGCAGGGTTCTCGGACCGTCGCCCACGGAAACCGGAAGAAATAATACCCATGATGCACCCTCCGCGATGGAGCTCCACCGGCCAACGACCGTTGATGCCCCAACCATAGGGCAACCTCCGGGCGCGGTCCAGCGGCACAGGGTGGGCAGTGATCCTTAGTTGCCCTGTGCCAGCGGCGCCAGCCGGTATCCAACGCCGCGCACGGTCTCGAGCCAGCGCGGGTTCTGGATGCTGTCGCCAAGTTTTTTGCGCAGGTTGCCCATGTGTACCTCAACGGCGCGCTCGTCGGCGTCGCTGACATAACTGCCGACGTCGTAGGGTTCGTTGCGAAGGCGCCTCGCCAGATCTGCCTTTGTCCGCACAATCCTGCCGGTTTCGAGGAGGGCAAGCAGGAGGTCGAACTCGGTGCGTGTCAGCCTCAGTTCCTTGCCGTGCAGGACTGCCGTCCGGGAGCCGGCCGAAACGGCAAGGCCGTTGTGGGTCATTTCGGGGTCGGTTGCTTCCGCAGCGGCTTTGGTCTCCGACGACGCGCGGGGCCTCCGCATCATGGCCTCGACACGTGCGCGAAGTTCGCGGGGACGGAAGGGCTTGGTGAGGTAATCGTCACCGCCGGCCTCAAGGCCCATGAGGGTGTCCAGTTCCTCCGCACGGGCGGTGAGCATGATGATGTAGGCGTCCGAGGACTTCCGGATCTGGCGTGCCACCTCGAAACCATCGATGTCGGGCAGCCCCAGATCCAGGGTTATGACGTCTGGATTCAGTTCGCGGGCTGACGTGACGCCTGCGGATCCAGTGGATGCAACGTGGACATCAAATCCCGCTTGGGAAAGGACCACACGCACCAATTCGCGAATATCCTGGTCATCTTCAATGACCAGCCCCACACGTACTTCACTCATCGCTGCCCCTCAGCCCCTTCGATAACCCTTCGAAGTATAACCATTATGGTTAGGCTGATCTCATGAACCGACTTTCTTCTCCATTCCAGGTGGTTGCGCCGTGACCCGCCCAACCACCTGGGATCTTGGCGAGAAGAAGAAACTCCTGGTTTTTCGGCGCTCATTCCACGAACACACCCTGCGAATGCGGGTGGTTCTCAGCCAATTGCCGCTATCCGTCTGCGTGTGCATTTCGGCGATTCTGGTGTGGCTGTTTTTCCCGGCCACCCTCGAAAATCCCCTGTTCCTCCTCTTCCTGCTCAGCCAGGCATTCCTGTTGGCGGTGTGCGTCATTGTGCCGTGGCACCGGTTGCCGTTCCCCAGCTTCCTGGTGATACCGATCCTGGACATGGTCTCTATTTCCTTCGGCAGGGAAGGAGGGCAGGAAGCGCTCACAGGGCTCAGTGTCCTGGTGGTCCTGCCTGTCATTTGGCTGTGTGCATCCGGCCTGTACCCAAGACTGGCCATTGCCTTGTCATTCGTCGGTCCGCTCTGCATTGTTTGGGCCCCCTTGTTCGTCAAGGGATCGCTGACCGAGCAGGATCTCACCAAGCCCCTGCTCTTCCCAATCCTCATACTTGGCATCGGCGTGTCCGTGAGTGTGCTGACCCTGAGCATGGTGCGCCAGCAGCGTGCATTGGAGCAAAAGGACGAGGAACTAAAGAAGGCGCTCAATGTCAGCACCAAGCAGGAACGGCTCTTGAACACAGTCATGGAAGCCTTGCCGCTGGGTGTGGTGGCAGTAGACGGCGAAGGTCATGACGTCCTCATGAACCGCCGCCAGCGCCAGACCCACTCGCTGGCAACTCCTCCGGGCAATGACGATCCAAACGAATCCGAACTGCTCGTCTTCGACCAGGACAGGACCACGCCGCTGCCCACTGACCGCCGTCCAGTCCGACGCGCGGTCTTGGGGGAAAGGTTCACGGATCAACTAGTGTGGCTTGGTTCCGGAGCAGACCAGCGTGCCTTCACCACAAGCGCCCGCCCCATGGTTGACGACGACGGGAACTTCGCCGGCTCGGTTGTTGTCTTTAGCGACGTCACTGATCTGGTCAATGCCCTGGCCGCCAAGGACGACTTCGTCGCCAACGTCTCCCATGAATTCCGTACGCCGCTGACGTCCATCCTTGGCTACGTGGAGCTCCTGCTGGATGATCCCCGTTCCCTGGATCCGTCGTCCCGGAGGCAACTCGACATCGTTCGAAGGAACGCCGAACGGCTGCTTACCCTGGTATCGGATTTGTTGGCAGTGCGTTCGGGCCAAATGGTCATTCAGCCGCACACGGTGGACGTGGCTGAGCTGGTCCGGGGAAGCGTGAGCTCAGCCGGTCCCCGGGCAGCCAAAGCGGGCATCCGGTTGTCCATGGATGTCCCTGAGTCCTTGGAGGCCCACGTGGACTCCTCACGAATAGCCCAGGTCCTGGACAACCTGGTATCAAACGCCATCAAGTACTCCCCCAAAGGCGCAGACGTGAAAGTTGCCGCGTGGGAGGACCAGGATTTTGTGTTTTGCCGCGTCTCCGATACCGGCATGGGCATGACGGAAGAAGAGCAGTCCGAGGCCTTTACCAAGTTCTTCCGGGCCGGCGGCGTACGCAACAGCACCATTCCCGGCGTCGGGCTTGGACTGCCCATCAGCAAGGCGATCGTTGAAGCGCACGGCGGAACCATCACGCTGGAAAGCGAACCCGGCCGGGGCACAACCTTCCTCGTGAAGATGCCCGCCTGAGCGTTAGCGCGCTGTGCCTGCTACTGCGGCATCACGACGGCGGCCGAAGAGGAAGTAGCTCACCGGTCCGAAAAAGTTGATGAACGAAACAGCGCGCCACATAGCCTTCTTCCCCCTGATTCTGGAGTCGGGGGTCTTTCCGATGCTCCGTTGCGCTGCACCCAGCAGTGCCATATTTATGGCTCCGCTGACAATGAGCATGATCCGCTGGCCCTTGCTCATATCGCGCCACGATTTCCTGCGAGCCATGATGCCTCCCTCGAAAATTTCCACTGCGCCGGAGTTCATTGAGCCGACGATCTCAGGCTAGTCTGAGGCCGTTCTTCCCGCCACAGCCTGACGCACTACCTCGCCCCACGATTGTTCCGCGAGATCTGCCACGGCGGCCAGGATCTCCGACGGCGGGAGGGACAGGTCCAGCGGATACTCCACGATGTCGATGTCCGTGTTCAGGATCCTTCGCAGCTTCATCTCCCCCGGCCCGGCGTAGACAAGCCATGCCGTCGGGACCCGGAGCGCGGTGCAGTACGCCAGCAATTGGTAATGGTCCGCATTCAGTGAAGCACCGGCATCTCCTGCCGCCGTGTACTTGGAGTCGTAGACCACCACGGGCCTCCCGCCCAGGAAGTGCACGGCGTCGGGGCGGACTGTCAGTCGATCCGTGTCCCGGACAGCCTCATTGAGCAGCGCCCCATACTGGAGGCGCATTTCCCCAGGATAGGCATTCATCGCATGCCGCAAAGCCGTGCCCACGAACTCCTCGAAAACCTGTGCCATATCCACCACAAAGGAAGCGGTCTGCTGCTTCCCTTCTCCGGCCTCGGCCGAGGCATTGCGCAGGATGACCTCCGAGAGCCGCAGAACGGCGTGGTACCTGAGATTCATTCGGTTGGCCCGCCAGGGCGGCAGGGGGGCTCCGGACTGAAGGCGGGTGACGGCGTCGAGCTTTCCCTTCAGTTGGCGCAAGCGGCTCAGGACGTCGGCCCGGACGCCTGGCACCTTCCCCATCCGTTCCAAGGCAGCGCGAAGGATGCGGTTTTCGGCGATGTCCTCGGTGAATTCGTCGTAGGACACTTCCAAGGGCACCATCATTCCGGGCCTGCGGGAGATCTGGTCCGAGATGCGGATGCGGCCTTTCACGGTCCGCAGCGATTCATCGATGGTGAGGTAGCCCTGAAGGACGCCGCGGCTCAGCGCGCGGTCAGCCAGCTGGGCCAGCGATTCGGCCAGGGCACTCCACAGATCAGGGTGCTCAACGGCTTCCACCGAGTGGTCGCGGAAGCCTTGATCGCCGGCGTAGCTGAGGAGGAAAAGCAAGCGGCTGAGGCCCAGCCGGTCCTTGGGGCGAACCTCGAGCTGGACGGTGGAAGTCCTTACCGAGCCGACTTTGCCGACGGGTTCGATCCTGTAGAGGCCCATGCCAATCGGTGACGCTTTCGCCAGCCCACTGGCGTTGATGAACGCAGCGGTTGGGGGGTCGAGCTTGTCAACGACTCCCCGTGAGAGCTCGTCCATGACGATGTGCCGGGTCCCGGCAGCCGTACGCGCCGTACCGGCACTTGCCGGTGGCCGCCGCGGGCGTGGCGGGACGGCCTTAGCGGGCAGCAAGTCGTCCCAGCAATTGGTCCAGGCCGAAGCGTTCCTCCAACTGCGCGCGGTTCAGTTGCCCGTGGTAGTGCTCCTCCAGCAACGGCATGAGCTCGTACTTCCAAATCCGGCGAAGCCCTGTGGGGTTTTGGGCAGCGTTCTTCATGAAGTAGGACGGCCCGATCATCAGGTCCCGGTCCCAGTCATCGATGGCGTCGTTGAGGGCGTCCAGGAGATCCGCGTTGAGCGTGTCCAGGCCGCGGGCTTGAAGGAAGCGCCGCAGCGAGCCCCTGACCGGTTCCACCTTGGGATGCAGCTCGATGAACGCGAAACGACGACGAATGGCGGCGTCCATCATGGCGATGGAACGGTCAGCTGTGTTCATGGTGCCGATGATGTACAGGTTGTCCGGCAGGCTGAAGGGCTCGTTGGGGCTGTACTGGAGGTAAATGCGGTCGTCACGGTACTCAAGGAGGAAGTACAGCTCGCCGAAGACCTTGGCCAGGTTGGCACGGTTCATCTCATCGATGATCAGGAAGTACGGCTTGTGCGCGTTCTCCGGCTTGGCTGCTTCCTCCGCGAGCCGACGCAACGGTCCGGCCACGAGCTTGAAGGAGACCTGGCCGTCGTCGGTCTTGTCCGGCCGGTAACCCTCAAAGAAATCCTCGTACGCGTACGACGGATGGAACTGCACCAGCTTCACGCGTTCATCGGTGCTGTCGCCGGCGAGCTCGGCAGCGAGGTGCTTGGCAAGGTACGTTTTGCCGGTACCTGGAGGTCCGTAAAGAACCAGTTGGCGGTTCTCTTCGAGCAGCTCGGCGATTTCCTTCAGCGGCTCAAGGTCCATGTGAAGGGAAGCTGCGAACTCTTCCGTCAACGGCCGGAAACCCTGCTGGACAACCTCGACGACGGCGGTGGGCGGCGCTTCGTCCTCGCCATCGGTTTCGGCTTCTACCGGAAGGAGTTCCTGCAACGCCTGAATGACCCTTGTGACGTCCACGATGATCCCGGGCGTGGACAATTGCCGCTGTGCATGGCGTGGGAGTTCGGTGATGGCGTAACTGTCCTCGAACCAGCGGACCTTGCGGCGGATGCGGCGGTTGTCCTCGTGGTGTTCGGGCTCGCCAAGGACGACTCCCACCCGGACGCGTCCGGCGTGCTGGTAGAGCGTAAGGTCACCGGGTTTCATCACCGTGAGGAAGGCGAAGACCGCCGTCTTGGTGTCCTCGCGCTCCACATAGCCCAGGTGCTTGTAATCCTCGTCCACGGCATGCTGGACCACACCGGCAGTGACTCCTGCAGTGAGCGAGCGGAGGTGCTCAACGTCCAGGGTGGCTTTCTCTTCAGCAACCCAGGCAGCCAGAAGGTCGGCGTTGTCGTGATGGGTGCGCAGCAACCAAGAGCGGCGGCCGGGGTCTCCCACCTTCCGCCATTGGCTGACCAGCTGGCGCGCGTACCAGTCGATGCGCTGGCCGGCTTGTTCGTCCAGGTGCAGCCGGATCCGATGGATGTCCGCAGTCACGTCCTCTTCGGTATCGCCCCCGGCGCCACCAACGAGTGAGGCGAAAGCGTCACGAATCTCCCGGCGCTCCACGTCAGCCACCACAGGCTCGAAGTAGCTGGGCCATACCAAATACTCAATACTGCGGCGCAGGGCCGGCTGGTCCTCTGGTGTTCCGACCGCAAGTTCATGGAACTTCAAAGGATCAGCGAGCGCCTGGTCGATGGTTTCCGTGCTTTGGCTGTCAACGTGCGCGACAAAGCGGCACAGCCATTTCAGGTGGTCCCAAATGGTCCAGTTGAACTCGGCGGTACGGTCGCGGATCACGCCGTGGTCCGTCATGCCCTCATAAAGCTGTTCCGGCAACTCGATCGGGGGCTCTACCCAGGAGGCAGCCTCCGCCACACGGGCACGCTTCACCCTGAGCGACTTGACCTCATGGGCCAGCGGCAAGGACTGAAGGAAGAGCAACTCCACGGCCAGCAGCTTGGCTTCCCGGGAGGCGCCTTCAAGGTTTTGCCGGAGGTTGGTCATCATGGGCGCTTTGGAATCTTCCACGCCGCGCTCGAGGCGTTCCAGCAGCTCCCCGGCGGCGTCTGCCGTCCAGGTCAGCGTGCGCCCGTCCAGCGCTGAAGGTCTCCCTTGAAGTGCCGGGCCCAGCACATACCAGGCCGCGTCCTCGATCTCCTTGGAGATTCCGGGGGCGCGGTCAATGGCAGGCTTCACGGAGGGGGTCACCATGCCAACTTACCTTGTTTGACTTAGCCAAGCATCTGGATTTGGAGCACCGCAGTATGCGGAAAGCCTTGACGTGGGCCTGTCATTCCCATAGACATGCAGTACCCGTAACATGCAGTGATCGGATCCAGACAATGGTGTGGACCTCCAACACTTTTCGCCGGGCACGGATCCATGTCAGGAGCGGGTTTGGTGAACAACAAGACTCCTGACAAAGGCCCGGCGCGGCTCCGTGGGCACGCCCGCTTTCCGTTAGCGGTTATCGCGGCCGCTGCCATGCTTGGCTGCTTCCAATCCGGAGCGGTCACCCCGGCGCCCCCAGCCGTCCAGCAGATCCGGACAGATTCATCCGGCGATGCGCCCTCAGCAGCGAACTGGTCCACGAACGACACTCCGAGTCAGGCCACCAACCCTTCGGGAACGGTTGAGCCCGCGCCTGCCAACCCCTTGGGTACTACGCTGTGTCAACAGACAGCGTTTGGACCGGCATCCACCACCGGCGCCCCTTCAGACGTCCAGCTCCGCAATGCTTCGGCCATCATGGTGGCCGCGGAAAAGCTGGGCCTGCCATCCGATGCCCAAATCCTGGGGGTACAAGCCGCGCTTGGCGAATCTTCCCTTGAAAGCAAGGATTACGGCGACGCCGCAGGGCCGGACTCCCGCGGGTTGTTCCAGCAGCGCGCCAACGGGGCATGGGGCTCCTATGCCGATCGAATGGATCCGTTCGTCAGCGCAACCAGTTTCTTCCTTGCCCTGAAGGGCATCAAGGACTGGCAGCTTCTGCCTTCCAGCCTGGCCATCCATCAGGTACAGCGGAACCAGGATTCGGACCACTACACCAAGTACCGGCAGCTGGCCCAGGAAATCGTGGGCTTCCTGAGTTCCCAGGGTCCGCTGACACTCCCCTGTTCCGGCCCTGCTTCGTGGCAAACATCGGTTGGGAGCCCCGCGTCCCGTCATGTGCGGCCTGGACCAGGCACGTTGATGTCACCCCTGCTGAACCTGCGTCCCAGTTCACCTTTTGGACGGCGCACCAGTCCCATCACAGGTGCTCCAGGGGAATTCCATACAGGGCAGGACTTCGCAGCGGCCTGTGGCACACCGGTTCATTCTGCCGATGACGGCTACGTGCGAGAGGTGGGCTGGCATGCCTGGGGCGGAGGCAACCGGATAGAGATCGATCACGGCAACGGGCTTATCACTACGTACAACCACCTGCAGGCGAGCGCCGTGCGCAAGGGGCAGGTAGTTGAAGCCGGGGACGTCATCGGCTTGGTCGGCTCCACTGGTTCGTCGACCGGATGCCACCTCCACTTTGAAACGATTGTGAATGGCGTGCTGGTGGATCCATCGTCGTGGAGCCTGATCCCGCTGGATGGAGAGTCGTCCGTGGATCTGCTCAGGCTCACAAGCTTCTCACCTGCAACAGGAACGACGCCGGTTGGCGAGGTTCCGGTGTGGTCGCTCGGGATCGCACTTGGCGAGCCGGAGACGTCGGCTCCCGAGCCGGCTGCGCCGCCTCCAGCACCCGCAGCTACCCCAACGCCGACGCCGACCCCAACTGCGAGCGCCACCCCGACCGCTTCACCAACACCGACCCCAACGGCGAGCGCAACGCCGACCGCATCACCAACGCCAACCCCAACAGCGACCGCGACACCAACCGCTTCACCAACGGCAACCCCAACTCCGAGCGCGACACCAACCGGTTCCCCAACACCGACCCCAACAGCGACCGCAGAACCCACGCCGACAGCAACGGCTGAACCCGCCCCAACGCCTATACCCACAGCTTCACCCACGCCAACAGCTACGGCCGCTCCCACCGCAACCATCACGACGACCCCAACAACCGACCCCACAGCGACCGCCACCATCACGGCTACGCCCACCCCGGCACTAACTCCGTAGCGTGTCCACCTTGCTGCCAGGCAGGTGCAGGAGGAATGAGGGTCCCTTGGAGCCTGCCCTTAGCTGTCCTTTCTCTCGTACGTGTACCCATAGGGGACTTCCGGCGACAGCTCCACCGTGAAATGCGCGTGGGCAACCCGGGTAACCAGGATTCCCCGGCGCCCTTCGTGGCGGGCGCGACGCTCCGCTTCCTGGATTGCGGCGTTGAGGTTGATTTCCATGGTGCTCTTATTCGTGGCTGTGACGGTTGCCAGCAGTTCTGCGGCCTCGATCATGGTGTTCCTTTGAATAGTGCTTTCGTGATGTGTATAGAAGGTGTCCTCCTACGAGGCGGAAATGGCCTGGTTTCCTGCAGCTGACCAGGCGCTGGAGATCATGTCCCGGAGCCGATGCCGCGGTTCCCATGCGATATCGCGGCGGGCAAGTTCGCCGGAGGCAACGATCCTGGCAGGATCGCCCGGACGGGCAGCGCAGATTTGCGGAGTGAATTGAATCCCGGTCACCGAGGCCATCTCTGTCATGATCTCCCGGACAGAAACCCCTGAACCACTGCCCAGGTTGTAGACCGCCTCGAGTTCCACGCCATCTTGAAGCTTCCTGGCAGCTGCCACATGAGCGGCGGCGACGTCGGAGACGTGTACATAGTCCCGCACGCAGCTTCCGTCGGGTGTGGAATAGGCGGTGCCAAAGATTTTCGGCGTCGCACCGTCCTTCAACGCTTGGAAGACCAAGGGGAAAAGGTTGTGCGGGCTCGTGTCGCTGACGTTCGGGCTGCCGGAGCCAACAACATTGAAGTACCGGAGTGAGGTGTGCCGCAGGCCAGTCGCCCTGGCTTGGTCCGCTATGAGCCATTCCCCGATGAGCTTCGATTCACCATAGGGAGACTCGGGGTTGGTAGGCGTCGATTCGGTCACGAGTTCCGCTGCCGTGTTCCCGTAGACGGCAGCGCTGGAGGAAAAGACGAGGGAGGACACGGACGCGGCTTCCATGGCTGCCAGGAGATTGCCAGTGCCGGTGACGTTCTGGAAGTAGGTGTGCAGCGGCCATTCGACCGAGACGCCCGCATACTTGAAACCGGCCAGGTGGATCACGCCGATAATGTCATGTTTCCCGAAAGTCTCCCTCAGGAAGTTGGCGTCCAGAAGCGACCCTTGCTCGAAGGCTGCCCTCTTCGGAACGAATTCGATCCGGCCGCTGGAAAGATCATCAATGACCACCACGTCGTGGCCGTCATCCATGAGTGCCCGGGCTACGTGCGAGCCGATATAGCCGGCTCCTCCTGTTACAAGCCACGCCATACTAGGTGTCTCCTCTTTCCGTTGTTAGTGCAGCTTGGTGGGTCCGCGACACCCTAGAACTCCGTATGTCCGAGGTCGTGAGAGCCAACAAAGGAAACAGCGCGGTGGGTGGATGCTTGCAGTTCAAGAACAGTGATGGTGTTGCCGCTGTTCTGCAGGATCGGTCCTGGAACGTAGAGCGTCGCTTGCGGACCACGGGACCAGTACCGCCCCAGGCAGAAGCCGTTGATCCATACGACACCTTTGGTCCAGCCCTTGGTGGAAAGGAAAGTATCGCCACCGCCAGGAAGGTCAAAAGTCCCGTGGGCGAAGACCGGTCCGGATACCGGGGCCTCAGGGAGCGCTGCTTGCTCCTCCAACAGGGACGAGATCAAGGAGATGTCGTCCAGTTGCAGGGGAAGGACATCCCAGTCCTGGAGCTGGTTCCCATTAAGCCGGGCAGCGCCGATAAGTCCCTTCGGCTCGCCCAATCGGGGCCCGTAGTCCACGCGTCCTTGGTCCTCCACCAGGACCTCCAGGGTGCCGGCTGCGTCATGGGGCAGCGGCAAGGCCTTCTCATGGTGATCCCGGGAAAGCACTCCCAGCGGTATCCGGTTCAGGAATACCTGTGCCCGGTCGCGGACTTCATCGAAGTCCAGGACCCCGGGGCCGGAAACATTGATTTCCCTGCGGTAGAGCGTGAATCCTGCGTAGTGGCCCAAGTCGTCGTGGGTTCGCAGCCCAGCGTGGGAGGTCCACGCACCAAGCTGGTCCAGGCACTCCCAGAGGGGCAGCGAACGCGGCAAGGACACAGTGAGCCCGGCGCCGGGCTGAGGTGCGGCGGGGAGGTCGTCGTCGTCCAGTTCGGTGTATTTGGCGATGACATCCCGGAAAGCCCAGTACTTCGGCGTCGGATTGCCGGCCTCATCCAAGGGAGCGTCGTAGTCGTAGCTGGTAACGATGGGTTGGTAGACACCCTTGTCATTCGCACCGTTGGTGAATCCAAAGTTGGTGCCGCCATGGAACATATAGATGTTGACCGATGCGCCGCGGGCCAGCAGGACATCAAGTTCCCGGGCGGACTGCTCCACGGTGGTGGTGTGGTGGTGTGCGCCCCAATGATCGAACCATCCCACCCAAAATTCGGAGCACATCAACGGTCCTGTGGGCTGGTGGCGCCGGAGTGTCTCCAGCCGTTCCGCGGCGCGGGAGCCGAACGACCCCGTCTTGTGCAATTCCGGAAGACTGCCATTGGCCAGCATGTCGTCCTGGGGTTGGTCAACGGTAGTGAAAGGTACGGTCAGCCCGATTTCGCGGTTGATCTTCACGAGCTTTTCCAAGTAAAAACGATCAGCACCGTAGGCGCCGTACTCGTTCTCGATCTGAATCAGGATGATGGGGCCGCCCGCGTCGATCTGGCGGGGAACCAGGATCGGCGCCAGCTGTTCAAGGTACTCGGTGAGGGCAGCCATATAGACCGGATCATCAGCCCTGATGGAGGCGGCGCCTCGACTAAACAGCCACGCGGGCAACCCGCCGTTGTCCCATTCCGCACAGATATACGGCCCCGGACGCACGATCGCGTGCAGGCCTTCCGCGGCGACCAAATCGAGGAAGTGCCCCAGGTCCAAGCGGCCCGTTGTGTCAAAGACGTCCGGCGACGGAGCATGGGCGTTCCAGGGAACGTACGTTTCTATCGTGTTCAGCCCCATCTGCCTGGCCTTCCGGATCCGGTCTGCCCAAAGATCCGGATGAACGCGGAAATAGTGGAGCGCGCCGGAGATGATGCGGTGGGGCTGACCGTCAAGCATGAAGTCCTGCTCGCCGATGGTGAAGGTTGGCATGGGGAAAATTTCCAATCTGAAATGGTGGATGGAGGTCCAGAGCCGTGATGGCGGCCCTGGACCCGCACCACGTACTACTTGGTGGTAACCGTGAAGCCTTGCTGCTGGCCGTACTTTGCGGTGGCATCCTGCCAGGTTTTCAGCCCGTCGTTCAGGTCGCCCTTGGAACCGTAGGCCTGGCCCACGGTGTCGCTGTAGATGCTGTTGGCGTAGGTCTGGAAGGGGAGGTAGTTCCAGCCCGGAACAACGTCCTTGGATGCCTGGACCAGGACCTCGTTGATCTTCTGGCCGCCGAAGTAGGCGTTCCCGGCGTTGAGGAAGGACTCGCTTTCCAGATCTGCGGTGGTGGAGGGGAAACCACCATTGGCGGCGTGGATCTTTGCACCTTCAGGACCGTTCGCGAACTCAAGGAAGCCGTAGGCGGCCGCCTTGTTCTTGCTCTGCTTCAGCACGGCGTCGCCGCCGCCGCCATTTTCAGCAGCAGCAGCCTTGCCCTTTTCGTAGGTGGGCATGGGAGCTACGCGCCACTTGCCGGCGGCTTCTGCCGCACCGGATTCGAGGTTGGCCGGCATCCAGGCACCGATGACCAACGTGGCAATGCTTCCGTCTGAGAGGCCCTTGTACCATTCGTCGCTCCAGCTGGTGACAGGGGCGACCAGATCATCCTTGAGCAGTTGGTTCCATGTGCCGGTCCACTTCCTGGCACCTTCGTCCTGCAGATCAATGCTGACTTTCGTGGTTCCGTCGAGAGTGTACGGCTTGCCCCCGGCCTGCCAGATCATGCTGGTGGTGAAGCCGGCATCTCCGGTGTCATTGGTGATGTATGCCTTGGGGTCTGCGGCGTGCAGGGTCTTTGCAGCGGCCACGTACTCTTCCCAGGTGGTGGGGACGCTGATGCCGTGTTTCTCGAACACGTCGGCGCGGTAGAACATTGCCATCGGACCGGAATCCTGCGGGAGGGCGTACACGCCGCCGTTGAGGTTCACGGAGCCCCACGTGGATTGGGTGTAGTTGTCCTTAAGCTCCCCTGCTCCGAAGCCCTTCAGATCCACCAAGGCATCGGACAGCGCGAACTGAGGCAAGGCGTTGTATTCGATCTGTGCCACATCCGGGGCACCGGTTCCGGCCTTCACTGCGTTCTGCAGCTTGGTGTAATGCGTGTTGCCGGTTCCTACATTTTCCAGGTTGACGTGGACCTTGGGGTATTTGGCTTCGAAGGCCTCTACGATCGGCTTGAGCTGCGGCGCCCAGCCCCACACAGTGAGGGTGGTCTCGGTCTGCAGCGCCTTCGCAACGTCTTCGGCGCTCGCGCCTTCCGCTGCCGCGTTACCGGTTGTTGCCGAGCCGCCGCAGGCAGCAAGGCTGCCCATCAAGAGGCTTGCTGCCAACGCCGCCGTGGCCACTCGTCGCAGTCGATGGTTGTTCTTCATGGCTTTGGTGCCTTTCAAATCGTTGTCCAAAGGACGGTTGATGCGGTGGGAGAGCGTCCGATGGCGGTGACTCGCCGCCGTCGGGCGTGTTTACTTGACGCTTCCGGCAGACAGTCCTGACTGCCAGTAGCGCTGGAGGAACAGGAAGGCACCCACGATGGGCACTATTGTCAGCAGCGATCCGGTGATGACGAGGTTGTAGATGGCGTCCCCGCCGGCCGTGCTGGCTTGGGCGTTCCAGCTGTTGAGGCCAACCGTGAGCGGGTACCAGGTTGATTGGCTCAGCATGATCAACGGCAGGAAGTAGTTGTTCCAGGTAGCCACCACGGTGAACAACAGGACCGTAATGAAGCCTGGGGCCAGCATGCGCAAGGAGATGGTGAAGAAGGTGCGGAACTCCCCCGCCCCATCCATGCGGGCTGCTTCGAGGACTTCAGTCGGAACCGACTCACGGGCGTAGATCCATACGAGATAGAGCCCGAACGGACTGATCAGGGATGGAATGATGACTGACCACGGGGTATTGGTGAGCCCCATCTGGCTGAACATCAGGAAGGTTGGCACCGCCAAGGCTGTCCCGGGTACGGCCACCGCACCCAGGACCACGGCGAACACGCCGCGTTTGCCGGGGAATTCAAACTTTGCCAGCCCATAGCCTGCCAGGGTAGCGAGGAATGTGGCGCCGCCGGCTCCCACCACGACGTACAACACTGTGTTGGCCAGCCAGCGGAGAAACTCGCCGTCGTTGTACGTCAGGGTGCCTGCCACGTTGTCCCAGAGGGCGAAGTCCCCGGAGAACCAGAGGCCGAAGGAGCTGAACAGGGATGACTGCGTCTTGGTGGAATTGACCAGGAGCCAGAAGAGCGGGAGCAGGGCGTAGACCGCCATCACGCCCATCAGGATGGTGAGCAGGATGGAGGAGCGCTTCCTGGTCACGCCTCGGCGCGTGCTCAGCTTCGGCGCCGCGGGCTTGGGCTTGGGCTGGCTGGTGGCTGCTGTCTGTTCCCGTGCCTCAGCCCGGGACTCCGGAATGCTCAAACGGACGGACATTGGCTAGGCATCCTTTCGTGAGCCGGAAATCTGGACGATGTAGGCAACAACTACCGTGAGGACGCCCATGATGATGGAGATGGCTGCTGCGTAGTTGAACTGCTGGCCTGCAAAGGAAAGATTGAACGCGTACATGTTGGGCGTGAAGTAGGAACTGATGGAGTTCGGTGCCAACGCCTTGAGAATGTTTGGTTCGTTGAACAGCTGGAAGCTGCCGATCACGGAGAAGATGCTGGCGATCCCGATCGCGCCCCGGATGGAGGGCAGCTTGATGCTGCTGATGACACGGAAAGTCCCCGCTCCATCAAGGTTGGCTGCCTCATAGAGCTCGGCAGGAATGACCTTGAGCGCCGAGTAGAAGATCAGCATGTTGTAACCGGTGAACTCCCAGGTGTTGATGTTCCCGATTGCGGCAAGGACCCAATTGGTGGAAAGCGGCTCAGGAAGGTCCATGCCGAAGAAGTCGTTGATGCTGCCGAACAGGCCGAACCTGGGGCCGTAGATGAACCCCCACATGAGCGTGGCCACCACTGCAGGAACGGCATACGGGAGGAAGACGGAAATGCGGAAGAACGACGCCGCGCGCAGGCGCCCGCTGTCCAGGGCCAAAGCGGCAAACAAGGCCAGGAACAGCATGATGGGGACTTGGACTGCGAGGAAGACGACCACCCTGATGACCGAGTCCCAGAACTGCGGATCCGCCAGCGCTTGGAGGTAATTGGCTCCTCCGACGAACTTAACGCCGCCCACCATCTGGTTCTGGAAAAGGCTCAAGTAGAACGCGTAGAGGACGGGCGCTACGAACACCAGCAGGAAGACGATCATGAACGGGCAAACAAATGCCCAGCCCGTCCATCGTCCAGCGCGTTTCCGGGATCCCACCACAGTCAGGGCGTCGGCCACGGGCGACGTCGTTGTCATGATAATTCTTCTCTTCTCGCTATGTTTACGCAAACATTCTCAGCAAGAAGATTAGCATGTTTAGGTGAACATGCAAGAGGTTAGGGCGGGGAATCCTGCTAGCTGGCCGCCGCGATCCTGAAGACAAGCGTGCGCGCCTCAGGTTTGAGGGCGAAGTCCGGCCACACGTCAGGTCCACAGGCGCGGGAGCCCAGGCCATGCTGGGCGGCGTCAAGATAGAGGAAGCAGTTCCGGCTTTGCGGCAATTCATGGGGGTGGGCCGCTGCCGAGACCTGCTGCGCAGTATGCCGGGACAACGTGAAGCCAGGCAGTCGGTCCCTGGAATCCCGAAGGGCATGGAACGTCACCCAGGAATCCCGGCCGTTGCGCAACTCCAGGGAACGGACACCACTGCGGTGCCCGGTCTCCTGCGGCCGGGCGTAATTCACGCCCAGTTCATCGATCGTCGCCGAGTAGCGGCCAACCATCGCGGCCCGCATGCTGTCCGGATACGATTCCCGGGGTCCCGTCCCGAACCAGGACGCGCCGTCCACTGATCCTGGCAGGTCAAACCGCACACCCACGCGGGGCCACACCATGTCCCATCCCGAGCTGGGAGCAATATCCACACGCAGCCACAGCTCTCCCCCGGATACTTGCCACTGCTCGTCCACTACTACCGAGCGTGCGTTGTCCGCGGCGGCATAGCGGGTGGTGACGAACACGCCGTCGTCGCCCTGCACGATCTTCTGGACGCGGGCCGTCAATCTATCCAGACCCGCCTTGAGCCACACATCCTGGTTGGAAGGAGCCGGGACGCCGTTGCCATTGTTGAGCCACGGGTCAGCGGGGTCATAACTGCCAAAATGCGAACCTTGGTCGTTGTCCGTTGGCGCCCGCCACAACTCAAGGCGCGGACCGGACACCGGCAGGCCGGCAAGGGCAACAAGCCTCCCATCTTCGAACTGCGCAGGTCCAAGGGACGCAGATCCAAGAGACGCAGGTCCAAGGGATAGGGCGGCGTCCGTCCCGGTCTCCCGGCGCCCAGCCGACGACAGGGGGCGCGGCGCCTTAGCGGGCCCGGCGGCAGGTGCAGAGAGGTCCAACTGGGCGGTCCAATCCAACTGCGCAGTCGAGATGACATGGCCGGCCGGAGCCCACGCAGTGTCCTCGCGCAGGGCAACCTCAACGGTGAGCCAGCGTTCGCCGGCCCCCACCTTACTGAAAGCCCTTAGTGCTGACTCGGGCAACTCCATGACTGTGGAGTCACCCGGGGCGAGTTGACCACCGGTGGGGGTCACGACGTCGAACGTCCCGGACGCGGTCAGCTCGCCGTCCGTTTCGGTGCGCCAGCGAATGACGACGTCGGACGCGTCTGCCGAGTGCCGCAGGTTGGCGACTGTAAGCAAGGGGCGCGTCACGCCGTCGGAAACGGCTGTTTCGAAGCCCAAACGAAGGGGCGCCACAATCTGTTTGAACTCGAAGAGTCCCGGGGTGGGCGTCGAATCCGAAAGAACCATGCCGTCCATGACGAAATTGCCGTCGTGGACAACCTCTCCGAAGTCGCCCCCGTAGGCGAAGAACTCCGTGCCGTCAGCGGTTGTGGTACGGATGCCGTGATCCCGCCATTCCCACACGAAGCCACCATGCAGCCGGGGGTACCGGTCCACGAGGTCCTCGTATTGGTCGATCGCACCCGGACCGTTGCCCATGGCGTGTACGTACTCGCACAGGATGAACGGCTTGCTGCGTTGCCGGGCCGATTCCGCTGCGGAGCAGCCAAGCAGCAGGGAGCCCGAGTCGTTGCGTCCTATGGCCTCGGTTTCCGGTATTGAGGAGTACATACGCGAGTAGACGTCCGTGTACGCGCCGGTGTAGTCGCCCTCGTAGTGCACGGGACGGCTGGAATCGCGCGCGTGCGTCCACGCGGACATTGCGGCGAGGTTGGCACCGGTTCCTGACTCGTTGCCCAGGGACCACATGACAATGGAGGGGTGGTTCTTGTCCCGTTCAACGGTGCGCTCCATCCGGTCCACGAACACGTCACGCCAGGCGGGATCGTCACTGGGATTTCCAGCCCAGCCCTGCCGCTCAAAGCCGTGCGTTTCCAGATCGCACTCCAGGATCACCCAAAATCCCATTTCGTCCGCAAGATCCAGCAGGCGCGGGTGCGGCGGATAATGGCTGGTGCGGATGGCATTTACGTTGAACTGCTTCATCATGGCCAGATCGGCGCGGGCAAATTCCTCGTCAAAGACGCGGCCGCGGTCCGGGTGCGTCTCGTGCCGGTTCACGCCATGGAACACCACCCGCCGCCCGTTCACCAGGAATTGGTCCCCCTTGATCTCCACAGTGCGAAAGCCAATATTGAGCGAGATGGTCTCGCCTTTGCTCTCCACCGTTGCGGCATACAGCCGCGGGACGTCCGCAGACCAGGGTTCGACGTCGGCTACAGCCACCGGGGCGACGTCCGCCGGAGTTTCCCACGTGAGATCCACATCGAGTTCGGGAACGCGGAGGCGCACAGGATAGGCAGCGGGAGCGGCCGTAATTTCGGCGTCGATGAGGCCTGAACCGGAGCGGGTGGTGCCCTCAAAGGGGGTCCGTAACCAGACGTCGTCGATACCCGCTTGAGGACGGGCCTGAAGCGTGACGTCGCGGAAGATGCCCGGCATCCACCATTGGTCCTGGTCCTCGAGGTAGCTCGAAGCAGACCACTGATGGACGCGGACGGCCAGGACGTTTTCGCCGGGGCGGACCGCCTCGGTGACGTCGAATTCCTGGGCCAGCCGGCTTCCAGCGCCGACGCCGATCACCGTGCCGTTGACCCAGACTTTGTAGCGGGATTCGACTCCGTCAAACCGCAGGACGATCCTCTCCGCAGCGGACCAGTCCGTGGGAATGGAGAAGGTCCGCCTGTAGTCACCCGTTGGATTCCCATCAGGCACGTGGGGTGCATCGGTGGGGAAAGGAAACTGGACGTTCGTGTAAATGGGACGGCCATAGCGGCCTTCCCCCTCCAGCACCCAGTGGGAAGGAACAGGGATCTGATCCCAGCTGGAATCATCCAGGGCCTCGTCGGCGACCCCCTCTACCTGCTCGCCGGCGGGCAGGACTCCCCTTCCGCCTGGTGTCCCGGGCGCGCCGGGCAGCAGACGGAATCTCCACAATCCATTGAGCGGGATCGTGGGAGCATCACTCTGCAGCCAGGAACGTGCCGGGAGCCGATTGCCGGAGCCGGCGCCACGGTGGGTGATGTAGGAAGTACCGGCAATCATGGCTGCAGATGTCGATTCCACGTGGCTCCTTCAAGCGTCCGTGCGGGGTCAAGTGTGACCACGCTAACACAAATTTCGAGTAAGCACTCTGGTTTCACCTCCGGCGTTCCCTCCCGCTGTACACTGACTTGCCATGACCACAAAGGACACGGCACGCGCCAAGCGGGGACCCTATGCGAAGTCGAAGGAAAAGCGGCAACTTATCCTCGACTCCGCGCACGCCGTGTTTGCCGCGAAGGGGTATTTGGGCGGCTCGCTACAGGACGTTGCCAACCAAGCGGGCATGAGCCAGACAAGCCTGCTGCATTATTTCCCTTCCAAAAGCGATCTTCTGATGGGTGTCCTGGAGTGGCGGGACGAACTGACCGGAAGCGCGAATCCGTCTGCTGAGGACGAGGGGTTGGTGGACGCCGTGATTCGCACAGCGCTCTACAACGAGAAGATCCCCGGCGTCATTGAGCTCTACACGGTGCTGTGCGCCGAGTCGATCACAGACTCCCATCCCGGGCGGGACTACTTCACCGGCCGTTTCGAGCGCTTGCGTGGCAGCTACACCCGTAGTTTCTCCACCCTGGCCCAGCAAGGCAGGCTCCGGCCGGGAGTGGATCCAGCGTGGGCAGCGATGTCCCTGGTGGCCCTGTGGGATGGTCTTCAAACCCAATGGCTGCTGGCCCCTCACACCGTAGATGTAGCAAAAGCCCTGCGTGCCTTCTTCGAATTGGTCCTCCTGCCCGAGGCCTGAGGGCATAGCATGTTTAGGTGAACACGCAAGAGGACAGCAGCACGAAGACACCAGGTACCGCCACCCCCAAGGGGAACCGGAAAACTGCGGCAACGAAAACGCGTGCCACCCGCGGTCCCTCCGTTGCGCGCGGTCCCTCCATTGCGGACGTGGCCAAGGCCGCCGGAGTTTCGGCCCAAACTGTCTCCCGGGTCTCCAACGGTCTGACGAATGTTGAAGAAAGCACCAGGAACCGCGTCCTCGAAGCGATGAAGCAGCTCGGCTACCGCCCCAACCGGGCGGCACGGGCACTGAAGAGCGGCCAGTTTAAATCCATCGGCGTCATCATGTTCACACTCTCCAGCTTCGGCAACATGCGCACTCTGGATGCGATCGCCACCGCCGCATCACAAGCCGGGTACTCGGTAACGCTCATCCCCCTTCAGGACCCCACAACCGGAACCGTTTCCGGGGCCTACACCCGGCTGCGGGAGCAGGAGGTGGATGGCGTGGTCATCATTTTCGAAGCCCATCTGCTGGACGATGCGGACATCACCCTCCCCGAGGACCTCCCTGCCGTAGTGATCGACTCAAACCCCGGGTACGGCTATCCCATGGTGGATACGGATCAAGCCCAGGGGGCCAGGTCCGCCACACAACACCTTCTCGACCTTGGCCATGAACAGGTATGGCACATTGGCGGCCCCACCTCCTCCTTCTCCGCTACACACAGGGAAGAATCCTGGAGGCGGACACTGCAGGAGGCCGGCATTGAGGCCCCTCCTGTCCACCATGGCGATTGGTCCACGGAATCGGGATATCGAATCGGGCGGGAGATCGGCAGCAATCCGGACCTGACCGCCATCTTTGCCGCCAACGACCAAATGGCCCTCGGAGCAATGCGCGCCCTGCATGAGCTGGGACGAGCCATTCCAGGGGATGTCAGCATTGTTGGATTCGACGACCTCGAAGAATCCACCTCCTTCTGGCCGCCCCTCACCACTGTCCGTCAGGACTTCCACGCCGTGGGACGCCTCAGCATCGAGAACCTGCTCCAACAGATCGCGGGACACAGTCCTGTCAACGACGCCACCCAGGTGCCCACAAGCCTGGTAGTGCGCAAGAGCACTGGTGCTCCCCCCAAGACACGCCAACGACGTTCCACTACGCGGGGCAAGAGCGAAGCTGCAGCCACCGGATAGTCCGGTGGCTGCCGCTCCTGGCCAGGTGGTTAGCCTTTGCTTGAGCCCAGGGTCAGGCCGGCAACAAATTGCCGTTGCAGGACCAGGTAGATGAGCAAGGTGGGAATCAGCGTGATCATTGCGCCGGCCGCAATCAGGTTGTAATTGCTCAGGAACTGCCCCTGGAGATTGTTGATGGCCGTGGTGATGGGCAGCCTGTCTCCGCTCTGGATGAACAGCAGGGGCCAGAAGAAGTCGTTGTAGATGAAGATGACTTCCAGCGTTCCCAACGCTGCGAGCGCGGGACGGCACAGCGGAAGGATGATGTTCCAGTACTGGCGCCAGATACCCGCCCCGTCCACCAAAGCAGCTTCTGTCAGGTCTGCAGAGAGCGCCTTCATGTAGTTGGAAAGCACAAACGTGCAGAAGCCAATTTGGAACGCGGTGTCCACGATGATCACGGCAATATACGTGTTCAGGAGGTTGCCGGAATCACTGAATGAGTAGGGCAGGGTTACGTGCTTGAACATTTCAAACAGGGGCGCCGCCAGGACCTGCGGGGGCAGGAGGTTACCGGCAGTAAACATGATCAACAGCGTGATGTTGAACTTCCAGTTGACGCGTGAAACCGCGAACGCCATCATCGAGGCGAACAGAAGTGTCAGCAGGACTGTGGGAACCGTGATCAGGACCGAGTTCAGGAAGTACTTCGAAAACCCGCCCTGGTTCCAGGCCTGGACAAAGTTCTCAAACCCGAAACTGCCGCCGAGGCTGAAATAGCCATATTTGTCCGTATCAGCTTTGGGCCTGAGCGCCGTGAAGAGGGACCAAACGAGCGGAATAAGCCAGATGGCAGCCATGACTATCAGGAAGATATGGGTGCCGTAATGGCGTTTGCCGGACTTCCCTGCGCCTGCGGACTTGCTGGGTTTGCCGGCCTTTCCCGTTTCGACGGGCAGCGTGGGCACTACGGCGCTCATGCCTCTTTCTCCTTGCCAAAAGTGCGGATGAGGTAAAAGACAATCGGTACCAAGGAGACCACCAGCAGAACGACCGCGAGGGCCGAACCGACGCCGATCACCTGTCCTTCACCGATCAGGTTTTGGATCACCAGGGCACTGAGGAGTTCAAGGCCGTTGGTGCCGCGGTTGATCACGTAGACGATGTCAAAGGCGCGCAGCGACTCGATGATGGTGATAACCACGATCACGATGTTCACGGGGCGCATTGCCGGGAAGACGACGCGGAAGAATGTCTGCGCAGCGTTGGCCCCGTCGATCGATGCCGCTTCCCTCAGGGATGGATCCACGCCTTTCAGGCCGGCCAGGTACAGGATCATGACATAGCCTGCATGACGCCACGTGGCAGCGATCATGGCTGCCCAGATGTTCACGTTGGAGTCGCCGAACCAGTCCACCGCTTGTGGCGTGCCTGCCGTCCCGAGGAGGTAGTTCAGCAGCCCGCTGTCGCGGTTATAGAACAATTGCCAGATGATCCCGATGAGAGCCAGGGACAGCATGACCGGAGTGAAGAAGATGCTCTGGTAGATCTTGCTTCCCCGGATCCTTTGGTCCAGCAAGACAGCGAGCAGCAACCCCAACGGGGTTGCTATGAGAGCGAGGAAGGCCAGCCAGAGGACATTGTGCTGGATAGCCGGCCAGAACGGTGGGTAGTTCTGGCTGATGAACTCGTAGTTGTCCAAACCGGCTTGCTTGAGGTCTTCAAGATCCAGTCCGTTCCAGCGCGTAAAGCTCAAGCCTATGGAGAAGAGGGTGGGCAGCCAGACAAACAGCAATTGAATCAAGGTGGGAATGCCAACCATCACTCCCAGGACAATCTTGTCCCGGCCGCTCAGGCGACGAACCCGCCGGGACCTGGTGCGCCCTTTACCGGAAACGGCCACTGCTGCGCGTGCTCCACGATGGGTGCCGCCATTGGGGGGTCCCCCGTTTTGCGAGGCCGGTTTTTCGGCTGTGGTACTCATTGGAAATTCCTTTTATTCAACGCTACTGGGCCGCGTAGAGGGACTTGGCCTGTGCTTCCAGGTTCTTCACATCGACACTTCCGTCCTTGATGAAGGACTGAAGGGCCGGGATCATCACGTTGTTCGCCATGGCGGGCAAAGCGTCACGGTCCAGGAACTGGCTGATGTACTTGGCGTTGGCGATGGTGTCGGCACACTTCTTGTTCAGCTCTGAGTACTTGGACGTATCCGCCCCCTTGGCCGTTGCAATGTTCGATGTGTCCACCGCCGCATACGCATCCTGGCCCTCGGCACTGCCCATGAATGCCAGGAAATCGTGTGCGGCCTGGTTCCCGCCACCCTTCTTGGACAACAGCAGACCGTCGATGGGAGCCTCGACGGCGTCCGTTCCTTCCATCGCGATCTCCGGGAATGGGAAGAAATCGATGTCTGCCAGTACCGCAGGATCCGTGAACTGCTGCGTGACGAACGAGCCAAGCAGGTACATGCCGGTCTTCTTGGCTTCAAGTGCCTTGGCCGCATCCTGCCACGTCTGGCCAAGGGCTGCAGGATCCTGGAAGGGCAGGAGTGCCTTCCACGTATCGAAGACGTCGCTGACCTTCTTCTGGTCCCAGCTCTCCTTGTGGGCCGTCAGGTCAATGTGGAACTGGTAACCGTTCAGGCGCATGTTGATGTAGTCAAACGTGCCCATGGCCGGCCACCCGTCCTTGTCGGCGAAGCCAATCGGAATAATCCCATCCGCCTTCATCTTCGCTGCCAGGGTCTTCAACTCGTCAAACGTGGACGGGACCGCATAGCCCCTTTCCGTCCACAAGCTCTTCCGGTAGAAGAAGCCCCAGGGGTAGTTGTAGTTGGGGACCAGATACATCTTGCCGTCCGGGCCGGTGGAGGCCTTCTTCATCGCGTCTGAGAAGTTGCCGCCGATCTTCTCCCAGACGTCATCCACAGGAGCCAGCAGGCCCTTGCCGGCGTAGTACTGCATGCGGTAGCCGGCGAACCACGTGAAAGCATCGTCCGGGCTGCCCTGCAAGTAGGAGTTGATCTTGTTCTGGAAGTCATTGTGGGGCACCACGTTTGTGGCCACCTCGATCCCGGACTTCCTGGTGAAGGCGTCCGTGACCGCCTGGTACGCATTGCGCGGAACTTCATCGGAGGAACCGGAGCCAAAGGTCAGGCTCTTGGATGAGGCGCCGGGTGCTGGACCCGAACCGCCCGTGCAGGCCGACAAGAGCGGAATTCCTGCGGCTGCAACCGCCCCGACTCCAAGCGTCTTGAGGAAGGTACGCCTGCCCGGAGACGATGCGCCGCCCGCCTGCGACGGGGTGGAATTTGTTGCCATGATGACTCCTTCTGGTGGTAAAGCTTTGCGCATCGTTGCGCAGGTGAGTGTCTTTGATCGAAAGTCGTTAGCCTTAGTGTGCCCCTCGAGGAGGCAAAAGTCGTTGCTTTTTTGTAACCCTGATTCCTCCGGTCCATTCTCATGTTTGCGTAAACATGAACGTTATGAGTTTACGTAAACATTTCGTCGCTGACAATAGCGTTTGCAAACCCCTATGAGTTCATTTGCCCGTCAGGCCATGCCAGCGGCCCGCTGAAGCAGCGGGACCGCTGGCATGCGGATCATTTGCAGGAGGTGGCTGTATAAGCAACTTGCTTCGTTGTGGTTACAGACTGCCCGTTGACCGTGCCTTTGGCCTCGACGCCAACCACTCCCCCTTGGATGGAAGCAGCCTGCGTGGAGAAGGAGTACATACCGGTCTTGCCGGCCTGGACAGTGACAAGGGCGCTGCCGAACACGGACGTGAACGTCACCTGCACGGAAGAGCTTTCGTTGTTCTTCGCCTGCACGTCCAGTACAACCTTCTTGCCTACGCATTTGGTGCGTGCCGTCGCGGTTACATTGAGGGTCGGGCTCGGCGTCGGGGTCGGTGAGCTGGTCGGCGTCGGGGTCGGTGAGCTGGTCGGCGTCGGCGTCGGAGAGCTGGTCGGCGTCGGCGTCGGAGAGCTGGTCGGCGTCGGGGTCGGGCTGGCGATCATCAGCCAGCTGAGCTGCACGTCGGGTCCCCGGGTGGGGCTGAGCGTAAAGGTGATCTTTCCATCGGTGCCCACGGTAACGTTCTGGTACGCCGCGGACTGATAGTCCCCGCTGTAGTCGTGGTCAGCTTCAACGACAGCCCCGTTGACGGTCACCTTCGCACCACGGTCATCCCACTGCGCCCAAGGATCGTAGTAGCCGGCGTATACGGTGTAGGTGCCGGGAGCGAGGTTGCTGAAGCGGTACGTCAGGTCACGCCCACCAGCGGCATAGCGCAGCGTGGTGAAGATGTTCCCGTCTGCGGTGCCTTCAACCCCGCTGCCTTCGCTTTCATATCCCCAGGTCTTGCCCGTTGCCGGGTCCAGGCCGTATGGCTGGTCGGGAGTGCTGTTGAGTACCGAGCCCGCAACTCCTGGGGCTGCCATCAAGGCTGTCCAGTCGGCGGTTTGCTTACCCCCGGCGTTGACGGCATACCGGACGCCGTCCGGGACAACGGGGATGGTGCGGGTGAAGGTGCGGTTACCGAAACCGGGAAGCGTGCCGGTCGCGGTAATGACTCCAACAGTGTTGGTGTCGCCGGTTATCTGCCAGGTCACGGGCTGGGTGGAGCTCTGCCCATTCTGTGAAACCGTCACGGATGTGACGTTGAAGGAGGCACCGACAGCCAGGCTTGACGGAACACCCGTGACGTTCCAGCCAGCGTTTGCATCGAGGTCCCCAAGCCGCCATTCGGACGGGGACAGGATCGTAATGGACTTGCCGCCCTCACCCATTTGGATTGGCAGCCAGACCATTGGCGCGGTTGCCAATGCCTGGTCGGATCCGCCGTTCCAACGGTCGCCCATGTAGATGAACTTGCCGTTTGCCGCATCCACCGGAATGACAGACGTGGGCTGCGAATTGTTGGAGTTCCAAGCGACGTCGCCGGTGAATGGGTTGGGCATCTCGGTCCACTCGCCAAGGATGTTGGTAGCGGTGCCATACTGCGCAGGGTTCGCCGCCCAGCCGGTGGTTCCGGAATTGATGATGAAGTAGCGTCCCTGATACTTGAATATGGCGGGCGACTCGCGGGAGTCGTTGACGAACGCGCGCCGGAAGTCGACGCCCTCCACTGCCGTATCGGGTGAGGCCGACAGGTAGGTGTAGTCAGCGTTGAGCTTGGAGATAAACATTGTCTTGTTCTCTTCGCTGGAATAGATGATGTATCCCGTACCGTCATCGTCCACGAAGAGGTTCATATCCCTGGCCATGCCCGGGTTGTTCGGCGCCAAATTCGTCGGGTCGCCGGCAGCTGCCTTATGCAGCCGGTAGCTGTCGATGTAGCGGAACGGGCCGAACGGCGAATCGGAGATGGCTACGCCGGCGTTGGCCTTGGCGTACTGGGCTGTGGAGGTCGCCGAGGGGCCATCGGCGTGGACCCACATGACCCACTTGTGGGTTGCTGCGTTGTAGATGACCTTGGGTCGCTCAAGGATGGGCGGAGTCTGACCATCTACGGGCACGGTGCCAAGGTCGCGGTAAACGGCGTTCTTCTGCTCGGTGGTGTAGCCGGAGTACAGGCTTTGGAAATAGGGATCATTCGTGAACTGGTCCGCGGATGACATTGCCTTCAGGGCAACTCCTTCATCCTTCCAGTTGTAAAGATCGTAGGAGCTGTAGGCGTGCACACCAGGTGAGGAGTGGTACCCATTGGTGCGATCCTCCCCGTAAAGGTAATAGATCGTACGTCCTTGCGGGTCCTTCGACGTCACTACCTGTCCACCGTGCGCCTGCAGGAGGTTTCCGTTGTTGTCCCGCCAATCCTCTCCAGGCCTGAAGCTCGTGTAGCCGACGCCCTCACTGGCGTTGCGCAGGGTAAACGCCTGGTTCGCTCCGCCATTGGAGGGCCAGAGACCAATCCAGGAACCGGAAGCCGTGGACTGGTTTGAGACATCAAGGACCTGTTGGCGCGCGGCGTTCAGCAAGCTGAAGGACGTTCCGTCAGTGGTGCTGAAGAGCCACTGGGCCGAGGGGTCCGCGCCGGCTTCCTGGTCAGTAAGAGTACGAAGGACCGTTCCGTTTGCATCTGCGGCCAATGCACGGCCGTCAGCAAGCCTCAGGACAAAGCGGTCACGGGTTGCGCCGTCTTCATCTGCAATGCGGGTAGCTTTCCAGACCTGCGTGGGTGAAGCCACGTTGTCACCAAGCACCGTAGCCGGTGAGCCGTCCGAAGCCGTGACTGCCCTGCCGCTCTGGACTCCGACGAAGCTGTAGGACTGGCCGTCCTTTACTGCGGGTGCATCGGCGGCCACATCGGATGCCCCGTTGATGACGAAAGTCGTGACGGACTTGGCAGGCACAGTCAGAGTCGCCGAGCGCGTTCCCGCGTCAACTGCCACTGCGTTCCCGCTCACCAGCGCGTTGGCGGTGGGGTTCGTCGACGGCGACCCGGTGGTGACTACGGGAGTAACCGTTGCCCCTGGTGCGATGGCTGCAAACTTTGAGAGGTCCAGCTTAACGGTCTTGGCTTGGTCGGAGTCGTTGGTGTGCACCATGACCAGCCCGGTCCCATTGTTCTTCACCGCAGAGGTGGTCTTGGCGTCGCTGGTGGGAATGATGCGGTCGCCTGGTTCGATGTAGTGGGTGAAGTTGCGGATGGCGTTGTATTTGGAGTTCACTTTGGTCCGGCAGGAAGGGTCCGCAGCACCATCGGCCAAACGTCGCGCGGAGTTTCCGTCGGCGTTGCAATCGAAGTCGATGAAGACTGATCCCCAGTTCTTCTTCTCACCGAGTTCCATGTTGTAGAGGTCTTCAACCGGCTGCCAGAGCACCCAGGATTCGGGGTCCAGCTCACGGAGGTCATCGGTGATGCGGGTGGCCATGCCCAGACCGTTTTCCATGCTGTCAGGGTTCCATGAGTCGCCGCCCCAGTTGCCCTCCACTTCGCTCATGGACAACGGCTTGCCAGTTGACTTGGCAATGTCGCGGACCCTGATCCGATCACCAGTGGAGTAAGTGTGGACGTTGAGCTGGCTCACGGCCTGCTTGGTTTCCGGAGTCCAGCCGTTCCAATCCTCGATGAACCGGCTCGGTGAGGTCTCGTCCGGCCCGGAGACCTTGGCTTGGGTAGTGGTTCCCGGCTCGGCGAGTTCTGCTGCCATGGCAGTCAACACCTGGGACTGCAGGGCCGGGCTGGCGTGGGCGCCTTCCTGGCCACCGCCGTTGGGCAGGCCATTACCGCCTAAAGTTGTCTTCCAATAGTCCGTATTGGGCTCATTGAGCGGATTGATGGTGTCGAACTGAATGCCTTGGGACTGCTCCACCTGCTGGGCCGCGGTCTTAAGGTAATTGGCGAACTTACCGATTGCCGCCGGCTTGATCTGGTCCGAGTTTCCGTTGAACCCACCGCTAACGTAGCCGCTTTCAGTCATGAAATAGGGCGGCGAGTTGCTGAATGCTTCCCACGTAGTGACCTTGTCCTTGATCGCAGCAATCCAGGCGCGCTGCGACGTATCCGCCTGGAGGTTGTAGTCGGAGGCGTTGTCCCCGGTCCACGCTGCCAGCATCCGGTCCCGGTCTGCGTAGCTGGATGTAATAGGACCATTTTGGTCAGAGAGTCCGGCATTGGGGTTCCACCAACCCGGAACGGCGCCGCCCGGCCTGAGGTAATCCGGGATATCGGTGGCGTTGCCACCTCCGATGTTGTAGCGCGCGATGTTGAGGTTGAGTCCATCGTCACCGAAGACCTTGTTGATGAGGTCATTGCGGATGGCTTCCGGGTACTGTCCGGTGGCATTTGCCATCCAGACCAGGCTGGTGCCCCATCCTTTGAAGGACGGCCCGGCCTGGGCAGGGTTGGGAGTCAGGAGCACAGGATCCTCCGCGGCGGCAGCCACGGAAGGTAAGAGGGGAAGTCCAGCCAGGGCGAGCGAGGATGCGGCAACCGCCGCTCCTATGCGATGGCGCCACGATCCATTCGAGGTCGACAACATTGTCTAAATCCAATCCGTTCATGTTTACGTGAACATAGATGAGTTTACGTAAACATATCGTGACGTGGATCACCCGTCAAGGGTTGATTTCTTACTCGCCCCGCCCGGCATTTTCAGGCCGAAGACGGGATAGCGCCTTCCCTTTTGGAATGGCGCGAAAGCAGTCCCCTAGTGCATTCCAAATTGGTAGTCGAAGGGCACTGGCTCACCGGGACAGACTTCTTCCCACAGCGCCGCTATGGCATCCTCGCCCTCGCGGAGGTCCGGTATCTCTACCCCTTCGCGCAGGATGGCTGCAGCATCGCCTGCCTTGCCCACACGGGCTAGTGCCAGGGCCTTGAGGAACCTCAAACGCCCGACGGCGCCGCCCTCCTTGGGCTCGGACTCCAGCTTGGGCTCGGACTCCAGCCTGCGCTCGGACTCCAGCCTGGGCGCGGACTCCAGCAGTTCCAGCGCCTGGGCCGGGTGGTCATGGCGGATGCTGAGTGTCACAGCCTCGGTGAGTAATGCCCTGTTGGAGGGGTCGGCCTGAACCCCGCTCCTGAGTTCATCCAGACCCTCGCCATCGATGCCGTCGGCCAATAACGCCAACCCCAATCCGCGATGGGCGAGCGCCAAAGTCCGCTGCTGAACGCCCTCGGCAGCAAGCACCCCACGGTAGGCCGCCTTGGCTCCCTCCAGATCCTGCCTGGCATGCCTCATGGTGGCCACGTGGAAGCGAGCCTCAGGACTTTCCTGTCCCGCCAGCAGTTCCTCCCAGTCAGCTCCGGCAACAAAGCCGGGCGCGCCGTCGAACGCTTTTCCTTTCAGCAGTTCCAGCCATGGTTCCTGCTCCCCCGTGATGCTTTCATCTACGAACGGGGTGCCGCTCTCGTCAATCCAGCCCTTGTCCGTCGTGCGGCGCCGTGCCCGCTCCACGACTCCCCAGCCACTGCCGTGGAGCACCATGGTGGATGGCGGGACGTCAGCGTCGGTGATGGCGGCGGGCAGCATTGCCTTCAGGTCCTCGTGCGCAAGGAGTTCCTCAAGCCGCTGGCCGGCATGGGCCACGGCCGCATCCCAATCCGATCCGTGGGACGTTTCCGGGTCCAGATGCCCGTTCCCGTACGCTTCCACCCACGACCATTCCGCACCCGCCGGCATGGACAAATGCTCAAACTGGGTTCTCGCCAGGCCAGCCTGGATCTCGGCGTAAGGGCCGGCACCCGGGCTCAACCACTGCTGCCACCGTTTACCGCCCTGGCCTTGTCCCCAGACGAAAAGCTTCTTGCCCCTCAGCCGGCTCGTGGATAGCATCGCCAGCCCGTCGCCGTCGTCGTCCGCAGCCACAACCCAGCGACGTTCGGATGGATCAATATCAAAGAAGAAATCGGCGGCGTGCGGGCTGTTGACCAACCACGTGCCGTCATAGCCGTTGTGGTTTGTCGGCCGGACGCGGGTGATGTCCGTGGCGTAGTCGCTGCCAAATGCTTCGTCGGCCGGCGCGATCACCCGGGTGCGGTCCGTCTCCGGAATGGCTGCGTTGCTCCACCAATACATGGGAACGTCATGGTCATTCGGGTTGCGGATGCGCACCGCCGCGAACAGCACCTCCGATTCGGCAGGCAACCATATGTCCACTTGGAACACCACTTCCCGGAGCCGTTCGAACTCCCACACGCGAAGGATGTGCTTTCCGTCCGCGGTGTGGACGATCGCCGTGTGCAGTGGATCGCAGCTGGTGGGCGAGTGGCCGCGCGTGCCAATGTTCCACTCCAAGCCTCCCGCGAACCACGCCTTTCGCAGCGCGATGTTGGCCAGCTGGGGCGCGTCGTGCGTGTGGAGGAGCTGCTTAGCCGTCGCTTTATCGAACAATTCCCAAATACGGCCGCCCAGGGACGGTATGACGGTCGCCTTGAGTTTGCTGTTCTCAAGCACGACGGCGGGCAGCTCCTTGGGTGCCGCCTCCCGGCTATAGCCATCCTGCATGAGGTACGGGAACACATTGGGCACTACACCGTAGCGGGCGGCCGCCTGAAGTTCTTCCGGCACTCCCTCGCCCACGGTGTACGGCTGATCGAGCTCCGCGGCCACCACGGGCAAGGGGTTCAGTGGGCCAATATCGGCCATCGTCAGAGAAATGGTGGTGACAGTGGGATGGGAAGGTGACGTGGCGGCCATGTCCGTATCCGTTCGTGAGGAATCAACGTCCACACCCACAGTCTCCTCGGACCGGGCAGCCGGCGCCAGACCTCCCTCTACCGTTCGGGGAGCCTCGGGATCAGGACAGTGAGCTGACGGCCAGTTTCCGGACAGTGGCCGTGCCGCCTTCCACGCGCAGATCTGTGCCCAGGCTCCCGGGCAGGGGAAAAACAAGATCACTCAGGACAACGCTGCCGTCTTGGGCGAAGACCTCCACCGACTGGTCCACGATAATACGCAGCCTCAGCACACCGCCGTCGAGCTTCACTGGCGCCGACTCTGCCGACGCAAACTTTTCGTGGAAGGCAGTGTTGCCGGAATTGCGGCGATCCAGGATGAGCTGACTCGTTACGGCATCAAAGCTGAGAACCGTTGCGGCGCTCCCGTCCGGGGCGCACAAAAGCCTGAACGCAATGGTCCGGGCCGAGCCGGGCAGGATCTCAGCCTCGATCAGCTGGGCTGATCCGGTCATGGCGTCGGGCAGTTGCACCGCGGAGTCGTGAAGTTCGGCATCCTGAAGAATGCTGGCCGGCGTCCCGGAATCCAGCGGCAACACCGGCAGAAGCACCGGCTGCTGCACCAGGCGCGGCAAGCCCTCTACAGTCGCGAGTTCAACCTCGCGGGCAAGCGACATGCCCGAGCGCCACGGGGCCGTAGGCAAGGAGTTGGCATAGTCCCAGTTGTTCATCCAACCGATCATGATGCGGCGGTTGTCCGGAGTGTCGCTGAAGGAGACCGCTGCATAGTAGTCACGTCCCCAGTCCAGCCACAGGCATTGCCTGAGATCGATGGTCCCGTCAGCGTCCGGTGAAACGAGCGAATCAGGATCGGCAGTAAACCGCACGCCATCGAAGTGGCCCACGAAGTACTGCCCTCCCGAGCCACCGGCCACGGCACCAGGATTGACGTTAACCACCAGGACCCACTTGACGTTCTCCGGATTGCCATCGACGGGGAGCGGGAACAAGTCCGGGCATTCCCATTCGCCTTCCGACGAGTTCGCGGGGCCGAAAGTACTCAGGTATTCCCAGTCCTTCAGATTGTCCGAGCGGTACATAACAACCTGCTGATGCTGGGCCTCCACGGCCACCATCACCCAGCAGGACCCGGCAGATCCCTCATAGCGGAAAACCTTGGGATCCCGGAAATGGGCCGAGCCCCGGCCAAGCACCGGATTGCCTGCATATTTGCTCCAGGTCATGCCGCCATCCGTGGAGAACGCGAGGGACTGGGCCTGTGTCCCTCGATGCGTCGAGCCTTCCTTGAAGGCGCTCGTGTAGATGGCCACCAACGCCGGATCTTCCTTTGTGCCGAAGCCCGACGTATTGCCGTGGTCCACCACGATGCTGCCGGAAAACACGTCTTCTTCCTCGTCGCAGGCGATGGCAACCGGGTGTTCAGTCCAGTGCAGGAGGTCTGTTGAGGTGGCATGCCCCCAGGACATGTTGCCCCAGACGTTGTCGAACGGGTTGTTTTGGTAGAAGAGGTGGTAGAGGCCCCCGTGCCAAACCAGTCCGTTGGGGTCGTTCAGCCAGGTGTTCCTGGCCGTGTAGTGAAGGATCGGGCGCACCGATGGGGCGGCGTCTTCGCCGGGACCGGCACGGTGGGTTGTTGTTTCAGTCATCGGAGGTCTTTCGGGAGGGATGCGACGGAATCGCGAAGAACCATGGGGCAGGGAAGAACGGTGGGGTGGGTGGCGAACAGCTGCAGGTCGGTTTTCCCTTCGATGGCATCGATCAGGTTTTCCGTTGCCCATGCGCCCATCTCGTAGTGTGGCAGTGCCACCGTTGTCAGCGCAGGGTAAAGGTTTTCGGCAATGAGCTCCTGGTTGTCGAAACCGACGAAGGAGATGTCCTCCGGAATCCTGAGACCGAGTTCCGCAGCGGCCCGGTAGGCGCCCATGGCCATGCGGTCGTTGTAGCAGAACACGGCCGTTGGCCGGCTCTCAGGTTTCAGCAGGCGCAGCGCCGCCTGGTAGCCACCAGGCATCTCCGAATGCTCGGACTGGACCAGTTGTTCGTGGAACGGCAGCCCGGCGTCTGCCAACGTTTCCTTGAAGGCGCGCAACCGGGAGTGGGTTGCAGGCACGTCGTCGGTGTTGTTCAGCATCCCGATCCGGGTGTGGCCGGCGTCGATCAATGTCTGCACGGCCGACCTTGCTCCACCCACCTCGTCGGGGATGACGGAGGAAACAGTGTGGCTGATGTCTTCGGAGTCCACCAGGACTGCAGGCAGTCCTGCCAGATTCCCGGGCACAGTCAGCTTCCGGTGATACATCGTGGCGTACAGGATGCCGTCCACTTGCCGGTCCAGCAGGTCCGCCACCTGGCTTTCCTTGGACTCCTGGGAGCTGGTGCTGGTGGAGTTGATGATCATGATGTTGTAGCCCCGGCGCTTGGCAGTTTCCTCTGAGCCGAGGATGATCCTGCCTGCATGCGGCGTGGTAGCGATTTCCTCGCTGATGAACCCGATCATCCCTGAACGTTGCGTCCGCAGGGCTTGTGCCAGCCGGTTAGGGCCGTACCCCAGACGGTGCGCGGCTTCCTGGACCCGTTCCCTGGTTCTGGCGCCGACCCGGGCGTAGGCAACATCGTTCAGGACGTGGGAGACGGTGGTGACCGAAACCCCGGCCTCTGCCGCCACATCCTTGATACCCACTGATCTATTGGTCATTGGTCCCCCACGTCCTCATGATGTTGGTGCTGATCCTGCGATCGAATCAGCATGTGCCGGCTGGAAACCGACTGTCGGCGTGGCCCTCAAGGCGTTGACAGTCCTATCTGCAATAACCTGCGCGTCAGTCCCGGAATCCAGGACCGTATTCCGGGCGGATCCGGATTCGACCAGGACGGCCGTAACAGCGAGCCCGTCGGAAGCACCTGTGGTCAGCAGGGCGTCCACCTGGGCAGAGAAGCAGGAATCACTGGATGTGGAGTGAACGTCCATCGCCACCACATGGTTGTTGGAGACGAAGTTTCCAGCCCCCTCCAACAAACGGATGATGACCGGCGTCGCACCTGCGGGACGGATGCTCTGTGCGTCGATGACCTCGGAGAAGTGGTTGCCCACCACAGAGTTGTTGCTCCCGCTAACGCAGAGAAGCCCGTAAAGATCGTCCAGACCGTTATCGACTCCCAGGAAGGGTGTCCAGGGCTCATGGTCACGCAGGAAGTGGTTCGTTGCCACCAGGTTCTCGGAACTGTTCGCGGCAAGGACCACCATCCCGGGGTAGAACGAGTGCAGACGGTTGTTGGTGACGCTTGAACGCGTGACGCCGTCCAAATAGACGCTGCTCGCACCCCTGGGGAAGATGTTGTTCGCGGTTATCAGGAGCCCGCCATGGTTCCTGGCGTAGATCGAGTGGCCCTTGAAACCTGCCCCGATCAAATTGTCGGTGATCTTGGACGCCTGTCCCCAACCGCGCAACTCGATGCAGCTTCCACACTCGGCGATGAAGTTATCGTGAATGGACAGCGCGTCGGCGTTATGGATCGTGAGGGCGTTCTCAAGGTAGATGAACCCCATCCCCGTGACGCGGAATGAGTCGTTGGCGCTCGCCACATAGATACCGGTCTTGCCATTCACATAAGTGTTTTCCGCTGGCAGCCCCGAGCCGTCGGGGGTGAAGTGCAAGCCGTCGATGCAGAAGTTGGAAAACTCCACCGAGCTGATCCGGGGGCTCCCGCTTCGCTCAATGTAGAAGGCCGCCCCCTTGGCTCCGTCCGAGCCCTCCCCGTCCCCGCCCTCCCCGTCCGAGGCGGGCGGAAGATCGACAATAATGCGACTTCCTCCGGGCCACAGCTCATGCAGATCAGGCCACTCCTCTTCAGGAACGTTGAACCGGATACTCGAAGACGTAAAGCCGTGTCCCGAGCCCTGGATCCTGAGGAAGCTGATATCGATCACCACCTGCGTACGGAGGTGGTAGTCCCCGGGTGGCAGGTAGATCACCGCTCCCGGCTTTCCTCCGTTGTTCACATCGGTGGCTGCCTGCCGGTCCTTGATATCGGCGATGATGCTGTTGATGACCTCGCCGACGTCCTGCGCCGGGTTGCCAACCGGCCACGTAGTCACGTCGTAGTAGTTGTTGCTTGACATAGCTTCTGCCCTTTTTGTGGTGTGGTTTCCCAGCCCTTGCCGGTTCTCAGCCCTTAACGGCGCCGAGCGTCATGCCTGCGACAATCTTGCGCTGCAAGAGAAGGGTGAGAAGGATGACCGGGATGGAGTAAACGGCGGCCAGCGCCGTCATGGATCCCCAGTCCAGGCCGAACTGGGTCTGGAAGTTCGCGATGACCACTGGGGTCGTCTGGGATCGGATGGCGGTCATCAGGAGTGCGAAGAGGAACTCGTTCCATGATGCGAGGAAGGCGAAGATCGCGGTGACGGCGATGCCTCCGGAAACCACCGGGATCACTACCCGCCAGAGCGCGCCGAGCCTGCTGCAGCCATCCACCGTTGCAGCCTCTTCCAGGTCGCGGGGAACGGCCTCGAAGAAGCTGGACATCAGCCAGATGGACAGCGGCAAGGAAATGGT
This sequence comes from Arthrobacter sp. StoSoilA2, assembly GCF_019977195.1. Lineage (NCBI taxonomy): Bacteria > Bacillati > Actinomycetota > Actinomycetes > Micrococcales > Micrococcaceae > Arthrobacter > Arthrobacter sp. StoSoilA2. The sequence goes on along the minus strand of NZ_AP024643.1, from coordinate 1,130,607 downwards.
GGTGTGGGCAATGGACAATGCGATCGGGGTATCCGCCAAACCAGCCGAAGCCATCATGGATGCCAGCGGAATGCCGATTGCTACCGGCGGCACCATGCGGGTGACCAGCGCGGCCATGATGAACACCCGGCCGCTCGGAGTCTTGTAGCGCGTGATGCCATAGGCTGCCGGGACGGCCAGGACCAACGACAGCAGGGTGCTGATGATTGCGGTCTGGATGCTGTTTATGAAGGAAGCCAGCACACCGCTACGGCCAAGGGCGTTCGCGTAATTCTCCAGGGTCCATTCTTTGGGGAGGATGGTAGGTGGAACGGCGATGGTGTCGATCGGGGTCTTGAAAGACGTAAACAGCAGGTACAAGAACGGGAATCCGTACAGCACCATGGCCGCGGCCAGCAGGATCCACAGAATGGTCCTGGTGCTGCGGCGGCCGGCTTCCAGGCCTTCGCGGTTGACGCCGCGGCGCTTGCGCGGGGCAACATGCGTGGCGGTTGAAACGGAACTCCTGGCACTCACGGCAGGCGCCTTCCCGCCGTCGGGCTTTGTTCGTTCGGCGACGCGCATCAGTTGTCCTTTCCTGGCCGCCAGATGGTGGCCACCGCGAAGAATGCGACGGCGAGCATCGCCAGCAGGTAGATAGTGCCCATGGCGCTGGCCAGGCCGGGATCGCCGAAGCGGATCATGGTCCGGTAGATCAACAGGCTCATGGTTTCGGAGGCGGACTGCGGGCCGCCGTTGGTTTGGATGAGGATTGTGTCAAAGGCCCGGGCGGCATCGATTCCGCGGACCACCAGTGCCACGGCGATCACCGGGCGGAGGAGCGGAAGGATGATCTGGAACAGGAGCGCCGGTGCCTTGGCGCCGTCCAGGCGGGCTGCCTCGATGAGGTCGCCGGGGATGTTTTGGAGGCCGGCGAACAGCACCAGGCACATGAAGGACGTCGTGAGCCAGATATCCGGGACGGCTACCGAGAACAGCACGATGTCCGGGTCCGAGAGCCAGCCGATCTGGTTGGGGTTTGAGAGGATGCCCGCTTGGTGCAGGAGCGTCCCGATGAGGCCGAAGTTATCGATCATCAGGAACTTCCAGAGCAGGCCGGCCACGATCGGCGCAATCATCAGCGGGTAAAGGAACACCGTTCGCCAAATCTGGGACTTGCGTCCCAGCGTGGTGAACAGGAGAGCCATCCCAAGGCCGAGCGCGAACTCGAGCGTCACCACCACCACTGTGTAAGCCAAGGTCCGCCAGCCGGCACCCATAAAGGCTTCGGAGGCGAACGCTGCCGCATAGTTTTGGAATCCGACAAAGTCACGCGGGCCGCCCGCGATGGGCGAGATCTTGAAGAAGCTGTCCGCGACGAGGCGGAATAGCGGGTAGGCCACGAACACGGCCAGGAACAGCGCCGCTGGGGTCATCAGGTATAGGGCGAAGCGGCGATCGGAGATACGCACGATTTTCTCTTCTGTTTGTTGGGGCTCTGTTGGTTGGGGCCGCGGCCGGCACCGGCTGAGTCTGCTGGTGCCGGCCGCGGAGCCTTTACTTGAGGAGGTCCTGGATCTGCTTCTTGGCGTCAGCCAGGAGGGTGGCGGAGTCGCCGCCGGCCACAGCCTTCTGCAGGAGCGGCACCAGCACGGTGTCCACAATCTGCTGCCACTTGGCTGTTGCCGGACGCGTTGCGGTTGCCTTGCCGTTGAGCGTTTCAATCAGCGGTTTGAAGCTCTCGTAGCCTGGCTGGTTCTGGTACTTCTCAAATGCTGAGATGCGGGAGGCGAGTCCAAGGCTGGATTCCACACCCATGCTGTTGTGGTCGTACGCGCACTTGATGAACTTCTTGGCGGCATCAGCGTTCTTGGTCGCCTTGGGTACTGACAGGTACCACGGGCCCGGAACACCCGCGACGCCGGCGCTGCCGCCAATCATCGCTGCAGCTCCAACCTTGCCTGCTACGGGAGAGTCCTTGGGGATCTGCCGGTAGGCGTGTGCCCAGAAGCGGGTCATAGCGGTCTTGCCCTGGTTGAACAGGTTCTGTGCCGCCGCCCAGTCAACCTGTGCAGCACCAGGAGGGGCGGACTTGGTGAGGCTGACGTAGAAGTCGAGCGCTTCCTTGTGGGCAGCGTTATCGATGAGCACGTTGTTGTTCGCATCAAGGACCATTGGCGAGCCTGCCTGCAGGACGTGTGCGAGCCATTCCGTTTCCACGGCGCCCTTCACGTCCGTGCCGTACATGCCGTCCTTGGTGAAGAATTCGGAAATGTCCTGGTACTGCTTCCACGTGGTGGGAGCTGCCAGTTCATAGCCGTACTTTGCCTTGAAATCTGCCTTGTTCTTGGCGTCCTCGAAGAGATCCTTGCGGTACAGGATGATCTCTGCGTTGGTCCAGGCAGGCATGCCGATGAAGTGGCCATCAACGTTGGCTTCCTTCACGAGGGCGGGGAAGATGTCCTTCTTCGCTTCATCTGTGAACAGTTCATCGATTGGCTGGACTGCATCCTTGAAGCTGGGGAGCCACACGGAGTCCAACGCCGCGACGTCGAAGGAAACGTTGCCGGAGGAGAACTCGCTGGAGAGCCGGTTGAACATACCGTCATAGGGCAGTTCGACGAAGTTGACGTTGAGGCCGGTGTCTTTCTTGCATTGCTCGGCAACGCCTGTGAGCTCGGCGTGGCCGCCTGCTTCCACCAGGACGTTGACAGTGCTGGACGCGCTTCCGGATGTTGGTGCGGGGCCCCCGGCACCGCAACCCGTAGCTGCTAGTGCGACGGCAGTGCAGAGGCCGCCGAGTGTGACGAGTCTGGAGATGGTCTTTCGAGTGGACATCGCTGTCGACTTTCTCTTTGAACGGGATGTGAAAGATTCCGTGGGGATGAAGAATCGTTTTGCCAAAACGACTTGGCAACACCATAGGCCCGATTTCCGGGGTATGTCAAGCGTCACATTTTGGCTCCCCCAAGCTCTTGACGAGCTTGATGGCCCACCCCTAGAGTCATCGTCGCAGGCAGCTAAACCGTTTTGGCATATTTTGGCTGATGTGGGCAGGTTTTGGCACGGGTTGTGCCTCTTCCGGCTCACGACTGTTCTTTAGGCCGACGCCAGTTCATTAGGCGGATCGTTATCCCGTCCGCCGGTTTCCACCCCTTGGTCCGGCCCCTTCCCACCTCTCGCCAGCGTCCCCGCTTGGGGACCCTATTCACAGGAGAACGCATGAAACCCATCCCGGACATCAGCCGACGAAGTGTACTCCGCGCGCTTACCGCATCGGCGGCAGTTGCCTTCGCCGTGGCAGCCACGGGCAGCGCTGCTGCCGCGGCACCAGGGCAGGTGGTCGCAACGCCCGACGCCGGTACTCAGCCCCAAGGGCACCGCCACCTGATCGGCGTTTTGTAAAGCAACCGTCTCTGTAGAACCACCCGTCTGTAGTACCACCGGGAACCACCGGAGGCGTGCGGCAGCATGCGTCTAAGCGAGGCACGAGCGAGCATGCAGAGCACGGCGCCGGCGGTTCCGGTCGCACTTGAAGAGAAGCAGCACAGTACAGTCCCCCAACGATGTGAGGAGAACCAGCTTTGACCACCGTCTACGACGTCACCGCCTGGAGCGTTCCAGGGAATCCGTCCGCCACCCCGTACAACGACATCGGGCTCATCATCAACAGCATCATCGCTGACATCAAGAGCCAGCAGACCAGCCAGGCGTCCAAGCCAGGTGCTGTCATCTACATCCCGCCGGGAGACTATTCCCTGAAGACCAGGGTGAATGTGGACATCAGCTTCCTGACCATCCGTGGATCGGGCCATGGCTTCACCTCGTTGAGCATCCGCTACAACGCTGGCAACACATCGGCCTGGCACGAGATCAACCCCGGCGCCAGCCGCGTCAGGGTGGAAAACACTGACGGGAACACGGACGCCTTCCGGGTCTACCGCACAGGTGATCCACGAATCAGTGGGGTGGTGTTCGAGAACTTCTGCCTTGACGGAGTCTCCTTCGGCTCCAACGAGAACGACTACACCAACGGGAAAACAGGCATCCGCTTCGACTCTGCCAACGATTCCTGCCGGGTGGAGCGCATGGGAATGGTGTACCTCGAGCACGGGCTTGTGGTGAGGGATACAGATGCCCTGAGCGTGAGCAGCAACTTCTTTGCTGAATGTGGATCATGCGTGGAACTGACAGGATCGGGCCAGGCCTCGAAAGTCACCGACAACCTCATTGGCGCCGGCTTCGTGGGATTCTCGATCTTCGCCGAGGGGCACATGGGCTTGCTGGTCACGGGCAACAACGTTTTCCCCCGGGGTAAGAGCAGCGTGCACTTCAAGAACTGCACGCGCTCCTCCATTACGTCCAACCGCTTTCATGCCTTCTACCCCGGCATGGTGAACTTCGAGGGCAGTTGCACCGAAAACCTCGTTGGGGCAAACCACTTCCTGCGCCAGATGGAACCGTTCGATCCCCTCAAGCCTTACAACAACGGTTTGGATGATCTGTTCGGCCTGGTGCACATAGCGGGCAGCAACAACACCGTCATTGGAAACCACTTCAGCTACGACGTCGCCTCGGGATCGGTCACGCCGTCGGGGCAGACGCCCACCATCATCCTGGTGGCATCCGGTAACAACAACTACATCGCCACCAACAACACCGTCTCGGCCATCGCGGTGCACACAGTGGTCCTGGACGCATCGACTTCAGGGTCCAAAGTGTTGGACAGCGGCGATAGCAACCAGGTGGTTCGCTACGCGTCCAACTACGCGTTCAGGGCAACGCCGTAACTTCACGGCGTCATCGCACGACGTGAATATGAATAGCGAATAGCACGACGGCGGGCGTCGCCCTTCAGGCGTGTCCGCCGTCGTCATCCTGCATCGCAAGCCCCTGACGAAAGGTCTGTCAACGATGACAAGACGCACCAAAGCCCTGATGTCGATTGGGGCGGCCGTGGCACTCACCGCTGCCTCATTCTCCATTGCCACCACCGCCCAGGCCACCGATCCTGATCCGGCCACCCAGCAATACCGCCCGTACCTGCACTACACGCCGGAAGCGAACTGGATGAACGATCCCAACGGACTCGTCTTCCACAACGGGAAATACCACATGTATTACCAGTACAACCCCAACGGAACACGGTGGGGAGACATGAGCTGGGGCCACGCTTCCTCCACCGACCTGATCCACTGGGAGGAACAACCACTCGCCATTCCACGGAGTTTCAACGCATCCGGCCAGGTGATCGAGGAAATCTTCTCCGGATCAGTAGTGGTGGACACCCAGAACACCAGCGGGCTGGGGAGTGTCCAGAATCCGCCATTGGTGGCCATCTACACGAGCAATTACACTGCGGCCCACCCCACCCTCGCCGGTAAACAGGCCCAGTCATTGGCATTCAGCACCGACGACGGACAGACCTGGACCAAGTACGGCAACAACCCGGTCCTGAACAGGAACACGTCAAGCTTCCGCGACCCCAAAGTCTTCTGGTACGACTCCCCCACCGGCCCGGACTACTGGGTCATGGCAGCCGTTGAAGCCGACGAGCACCGCGTCCTCTTCTATAAAAGCAATGACCTGAAGCAATGGAACTACCTGGATGACTTCGGTCCCGCAAATGCCACCGGAGGGCAGTGGGAATGCCCTGATCTGTTCCCACTCGCCGTCGATGGAGACCCGAACAACGTCAAGTGGGTCCTCTCGGTGAACATCAACCCCGGAGCCGTCGCAGGCGGCAGCGGCGGACAATACTTCGTAGGAACCTTCAACGGCACTTCCTTCGCCGCCGAAAATATCGATCCCCCGGGCCAGCTTCCCCCCGGAAACGTCCTTGCCGGCTTCAACAGTGGCAATTACAGCGGCTGGAACATCCAGAACGATCCTTCGAACAGTTCCGGGCCTTGGGGAAGCGCCCCCGCCTCCGGAAGTCTTTCTGGACAGATGGCGGTTACTGGCAACATCGGAGCCGGGCTGGTTAACGGCTTCCACGGTGGAGATGCTCCCGTGGGCACCATGGAATCAGCACCTTTCACGCTGGACAAGGACTACCTCAACTTCCTCGCCGGCGGCGGTAAACACCCGCAGGAAGCCGGCAAGCAGTCAGGAAACCAGGCGCCACCGGGCTATCTGCTCTTCGACGGCTTCGACTACCCCGGAACGCTCACGCAAGCTGGCTGGCAGCTAACGGGTGACTTCCAGGCGGCACTTAACCCCTCGACGTCGGGCGGTGAATTCGCCATTGGAAAACGGATCAACACCTTCGAAGGCGGCCCGAACCAGGACAACAACGTCGGCACCATCACGTCCCCTGAGTTTTACCTGACCAACACCAACATCGGCTTCCTCCTGGGCGGCGGCAACCGCAGCGGCGGCGAACTCCAGGTTGAGCTGCTGGTTGGCGGCGTGCCTGTGCGCACTGCCACCGGTACGAATTCAGGGGACCTGAACTGGCAGAATTGGGACGTTTCCCCCTGGTACGGCCAGATCGCCCGCATCCGAATTGTTGATAACGCAACCGGGCCCTGGGGCCACCTGACTCTGGACAACATGGTGTTAGGCTCGGAGCAGGCGAAGCCCAGGAGCGCTGAAACCACAGTGAACCTTGTGGTCAATGGCCAGACCGTCCGTACCGCCACCGGCAGCGATTCCGAACATCTGGAGTGGAAAGCCTGGGACGTCAGCGCCTACAAGGGCAGCCAGGCCACCATCAAGATCGTGGACAACAACCGCGGCGGCTGGGGACACATCCTGGCCGACGAGTTCGTTTCCTCCGATGCCTCCCACCTGGAACAGCACGATTGGCTGGACTGGGGCAGGGACTACTACGCCACGGTGTCCTTCAACAATGCTCCCAACGGCAAGCGCATCATGCTGGGCTGGATGAACAACTGGGACTACGGTCAGGACACTCCCACCACCACGTGGCGCGGAACCATGGCGTTGCCACGTGAAGTGGTACTAACCCAGACGTCCGCGGGTCCGCGGCTGCGACAGCAGGTGGTGTCCCAGGCCGATGCATTGAAGAACACTGCGGCCGCATACACGGCGTCAGCCCAGGACATCGCGTCAGGAACAACCACACTTCCCATTACAGGTGACGTGGTGCAGATTGACGCCGAGTTCTCTCCGGGGACGGCGTCGGCGTTTGGCGTGAAAGTCCTCGATAACGGAACCGAAGCAACCCGCATCGGCTACGTTCCGGCCACCAAACGCCTCTCCGTCGACAGGACCAACTCGGGCAACGAGGGATTCCATCCAGCCTTCAGCTCAGTAGAGGATCCGCGGGTCGAGTTGATCAATGGCAGGCTCCGCCTGCGCCTGTACGTGGACCGTGCATCAGTGGAGCTCTTCGCCCAGGACGGCCTGACCACCATCACGGACCAGGTCTTTCCAAGCGCCGGGGCCACCAGCATCTCGGTTTTCTCGGAAGGAGGAACCGCACGGCTCGAAAGCCTGGCGGTAACTCCCCTGAACCAGGCAATCTGGGGAGGCTGATCCGGCAGTGGAAACTATGCCGGAGGAGCACCGAGTTCCAGCGCGTTGATCTCGGCCCGCGCCATGCGGACCGTTTCCCGGTCCGTCACGGTATAGGCGGTGGGGTCGGCGCCGTCCTGCGTGCCAAGGGATATGGTTCGCTGGCCCAGCGTAGAGACGGTTCTCTTGGCGGACATATGAACTGCTGAGAGGCCGGCCGCGTGCATCGCCGGAATATCGCCGAGCTGCAAGCCGCCTCCTGCCATGATTTCGAGTGCTCCTCCCGCCCGCTCCACCATCTCGGAAAGGGTGGCAAGGCCTGCACCTGCTGTGGCCTCGTGGCCAGACGTGAGTACCCGCGTGAACCCGAGTTCCAGCAGTTGATCAAGGGCCGCCAACGGGTCCCGTGATTGGTCGATCGCGCGATGGAAGGTCAACTGCGCTTCAGGGCTCGCCAGCCGGGCAGAATCCACCAGCCGTTGGACCGCGTGAACATCGATATCGCCCTCTGCGGTCAGGGCGCCCACTACTACCCCGTGGGCGCCCTGAGCCAGCAGGTGACGTACTTCGTGCACCATGGTGTCCACGTCCGAGGCGGAATAGTGGAAATCGCCGGGGCGGCAACGCACCAGCGGGTGGATCTCAAGGCGTCCGTCAACATGTTCAATGCTGGCCTCCAGTAGTCCCTGGCTTGGCGTGATGCCGCCAAGTTCCAGGCTGCTGCAGAGCTCAATCCGATCGGCACCTTCGGATGCGGCCGTACCGGCACCCGTCGCGCTCACCACCGCGATTTCAAGTTTCATGGTGAAACTCTACGCGCGGTACCGCTCCAGCTTTTCCTTCTGGTCCGGGGTGAGCCTGAGGACCCTGCCGGTAGCCTCTGCCACGAAGGCCAGGTGCGTACTGGCTTTGACGCATTCTTCCTGTGTGACGGGGTCCTTGATGACGTAGTGAAGATCAAAGCTGGCCCCCTTGATGGCGCCAACCCAAATCTCCACCACGGCCGGGATGTTGCGGTATTCCAGAGTCCGCACGTACCGGACCTTGTGCTCCACAACCAACGTCATGGTGCCCTCCTCAACATCATTGAAGAGGGCCGCCGGTGGTTCAACGCCCGGAAGGCCAGCGCCCCGTGGTGGTCCGAAAGCCGCGATTCGGGCTTCTTCCAGCATCCGAACGATCTGCACATTGTTGATGTGCCCGTAGGCATCCATGTCACCCCAGCGCATGGGTACGAGTACCTCGATGCGCTGGGGTTCCACGGAATCCCGGGAGTGCAATCCGGTACTCAGGGAATTCGCGCTCAGCTGTGCACCGCCGTCGAGTCATCCACGGCGGTCTCTTCCTCACCGGCAAACTGGGACATGTACAGGCGGTAGTAGGCACCTTGGAGCGTCAGCAACTGGTTGTGGTTGCCCTGCTCAACGATCCGCCCGTTCTCCATCACCAAGATGGTATCGGCGTCGCGGATGGTGGACAACCGGTGGGCGATGACGAAGCTCGTCCGGTCCGTGCGGAGCGCAGCCATGGCCTTCTGTAGCAGCAGCTCAGTACGTGTATCCACTGAGCTCGTAGCTTCATCAAGGATCAGCAGCGAAGGATCGGAGACGAAAGCACGGGCAATCGTGATGAGCTGCTTCTCACCGGCGCTGACGTTGTTGCCTTCTTCATCGATGATCGTCTGGTAACCGTCCGGCAGAGCCCGGACGAAGCGGTCCACGTAAGTGGCCTTGGCCGCCTCCATGATTTGTTCCTCGGTGGCGTCAAGGTTGCCGTATTTGATGTTGTCGTAGATGGTCCCGCCGAAGAGCCATGCATCCTGCAACACCATGCCCACCTTGGACCGCAGCTCGGAGCGGCTGAGATCCTTGATGTCCACGCCGTCCAAAGTGATACGACCGGCATTGAGCTCGTAGAAGCGCATTACCAGGTTCACCAAGGTGGTCTTTCCAGCGCCCGTAGGCCCGACGATCGCTACCGTGTGCCCAGGCTCCGCACTGAAGGAGAGGTCCTCGATGAGGGGCCTGTCCTCCACATAGCTGAACGAGACATGCTCGAACTCCACATGGCCGTCGGTCTTTGCTGGCAGATGGCGGGTACCGGTCTCTTCAACTTCCTCGTCGGCGTCAAGGAATTCAAAGACGCGCTCGGCCGAGGCCACGCCGGACTGCAGCATGTTGGCCATACCGGCAATCTGGCCCAGAGGCTGGGTGAATTCACGCGAGTACTGGATGAACGCTGTGGCGTCGCCAAGACTCATGGAGCCCGAGGCAACCCGCAGGCCACCCACCACCGCAATGCCGACGTAGGACAGGTAGGACACGAAGTTCATGGCCGGGAAAATTACGCCGGAAACAAACTGGGCACCGAAGGACGCCTTGTACAAGGCCTCATTGCGTTCATCGAAGCGCACCAGCATGTCTGCATCACGGCCGAACACCTTGACGAGATCGTGTCCCGAGAAGGATTCCTCGATCTGGCCGTTCAGCGAGCCGGTGTTCTTCCACTGTGCAGCAAAGAGCTTCTGGCTCTTGGCACCAATGAAGCCAGCCATGACACCGGAAAGCGGCAAGGCGATCAACGCGATCAATGCCAGTTCCCAGGACACGATGAACATCATCACGGTGATTCCCACTACGGTGAGCACCGAGCTAACCAACTGTGCGAACGCCTGCTGAAGGCCCTGCTGGACGTTGTCGACGTCGTTGGTCACGCGGGAAAGGATGTCGCCGCGCTGACGGGTGTCGAAGTAGTTCAACGGCAGCCTGTTGAGCTTTGCCTGGACGTCATTACGGAGCTGCTTGATAACGCGCATGACAATCCTGTTGAGCAGCCAGCCCTGTGCCCACAGGAAGATGTTGGCCACAAAGTACATCAGGAGGACGATCGAAATGAGGAAGGTCAGCTTGGGGAAGTTGATCCCGTTGGTGAGTTCCATCTTGGAGACCATGTCCGCAAAGTTCTCTTGGCCTTGCTGGCGCATGAGCTCTACGAACTGTTCCTGCGAGACGCCCGGCGGGAGCTGCTTGCCCATGACGCCGCCGAAGATCACGTCCATCGCGGTGCCCAAAACCTTGGGGGCAATCACGTTCAGGACCACCGAGACCACCACAAGGCCGATCACGATATAAACGCCAACGCTCTCAGGCTTCAACAGGCCCATGAGGCGCTTGGCCGATGGCCAGAACTCCTTGGCTTTCTTGGCTGGAAGATTGCCGAACATACCGCCATCGGCCTCGGACGGGACGTATTCCTCCTCCACGACGTCATCGTCAAGTGCCTCGGTTGCCACGTCTGCCTCGGCCGTGGCCTTGGCATTCTTCGCGGCCTCTGCCTTGGCAGCCCAGCCACGCTTCTTCTGCTGGTCCTGCTCGCTCATGCGACTTCCTCTACACTCAGCTGGGATTCAACGATTTCCTGGTACGTAGGAGAGGTTTCCAGCAGTTCATCGTGCGTTCCGCGATCCACGATCCGGCCGTTATCCAGGACCAGGATCTCGTCCGCGTCGGCAATGGTCGAGACTCGCTGCGCGACGATGATCACTGTGGCGTCCTGCGTCTTGGCCTTCAAGGCCTTACGGAGCCGGGCGTCGGTAGCGACGTCCAATGCGGAGAATGAATCGTCAAACAGATAGACATTCGGCTTGGTCACCAGGGCCCTTGCAATGGAAAGGCGCTGGCGCTGGCCGCCGGAGACATTGGTGCCGCCCTGGGCGATGCGCCGGTTCAAGCCGGATGACTTTTCCTCTACGAAGCCCTTGGCCTGCGCCGTCTCCAGCGCCTCCCACAGTTCCTCGTCGGTAGCTTCGGGCTTGCCAAAGCGCAGGTTGTGCTCGATGGTGCCGGAGAAAAGGTACGGCTTCTGCGGAACAGCCGAGACGCGGCTGGTGATCTCCGACGCGTCCAGTTCGGTGACGGGGACGCCGTCGAGAAGGACGTCACCTGAAGCGACGTCGTAAAGCCGCGGCAGCAGGGAGACCAGGGTGGTCTTGCCAGCGCCCGTGGAACCGATGATGGCCAGGGTCTTGCCCGGCTCAGCGGTGAAGGAAATGTTGCTCAGCACCGGTGCCTCGGCTCCGGGGTACTTGAAGGTGACATCGCGGAACTCCACGTGGCCCTTCTTTTCCGCCGGAACCACGGGGGAAGCCGGGTTGTGGATGGAAGGCTCCACGTCCAGGACCTCGCCGATGCGGTCTGCACAGACGGAAGCACGGGGAATCATCATGGCCATGAAGGTACCCATCATGACTGCCATCAGGATCTGCAGGAGGTACTGGAGGAAAGCCGTGAGGGAGCCTACCTGCATGTCACCGGAGTCCACACGCTGACCGCCGAACCACAGCACCGCAGCGGTGGACAGGTGCAGGATCATGCCGATCGCCGGGAACATCAGGACAAAGAGATTGCCGATCTTCACGGAGACGGCGGTGAGGTCCTGGTTGGCGTCACCGAAACGTTTGGCTTCATAGGGTTCGCGCACAAAGGCACGGACGACACGGATACCAATGATTTGCTCGCGGAGCACACCGTTGATGGCGTCTATCTTGGCCTGCATTGACCGGAAGAGCGGCATCAACCGGACCACAAGGTAGCCCACCACTGCCACCAGGATGGGCACGGAAACCCAGACCAACCAGGACAGGCTGAGGTCCTCGCGGAGGGCCATGATGATGCCACCCACGCACATGATGGGTGTGGAGACCATGAAGTTCAGGCCCATCAGCACCAGCATCTGGACCTGCTGGACATCATTGGTGCCACGGGTGATCAGTGTGGGAGCACCAAAACGGTTCACGTCCTGTGCGGAAAAGCTGCTCACTTGACGGTAGACGCTGCGCCGGAGGTCCCGGCCGATCGCCATTGCCGTCCGTGCACCGAAGTACACGGCTGCGACAGCGGTGAGCACCTGGCCGAGTGCGACGGCGAGCATCATGGCGCCCGTGCGCCAAATGAAATCGGTATCGCCGCGGGAGACTCCCTCGTCAATGATTTTGGCGTTGAGGCTTGGGAGGTAGAGCGTGGCAATGGTGGACGCCAACTGGAATATGAGGACGGCCACTATCTGCGGCAAATACGGCTTGGAGTAGCGCCGTATAAGGGTGACAAGCATGCCCACGGGTCCTTAGAAAGAGTGCGTGAATGAAGTAAGAGAAGTGTTGCAGCAAGGGCTGACAGTATTAGCCTCCCTACTCTACGAAATCCGTTGCCTTGGCGAAACAACCCAGGGAAAAGATCATCCCAGCGGAGTATGTCCCGTGTCGGATCTGCTCCCGCTGGCGCAGTCATCACAGCCGATGCTGGCCGGATCAGCCGCTGTAGGCAACAAAAACGCCGGCTGGTCACAGCCGGCGCTTTCGGTCCCGCCCTCGTTCGCCACAGCCCGCTTAGTACGCCAGGAGTTTCGAACAAGGGCAGGATCCGTGGTGTCTAGCCCGCGTGCTTGCCGTGGTCCGGCCGCGCCTCCCGCGCTTCGACGCCTTGGAGGAGCAGCAATGCCATTCGCTCCTGCTGCCTGCGTTCGCGCTTGAGTTCCTTACGAATCGCGGCGAGTTCCTCTGCGGTGCTCGCCTGCTGCGCCGCGATGGTTTGCTGCTCCCGCAACCGTGCCTGCAGCTCAACGTTGGCCCGGCTGAGCTGCAATTGCTGTTCCGCCAGGACGTACTGGGTGCGGGACAACTGCTCCTGGACTTCCTTGACGTCAACCGTGGCGTGGGGGCGTTCCTGGGTCAGGATCCGCGCGAATTCGAGGTCAAGATCGGATCCGGAGTCCGTGGACCGAACCTGGCGGCTGGCCCCAGGGACGGAGCGATCGGCACCCAGGCGGGCGCCGCCGTCGTCCGCTTTCCCCGCATCCAAGGTAGCTGTATCCAACGACATGGCAGCATCTCCGGACGCCGTCGCCATGAGTTCGGACTCGGGCGCCGCGTCAACGGTGCGCCGCAGGGGGCGTTCCTTGATGAACAGCACAGCCAGGAGTGCCACCACACTGATGATGGCGGAGATCAGGAAGATCTGGGCAGTGGCGTCGCCGTAAGCCGCGCGCATGATTTCCGCGATGGGCGTCGGCATATCGGCCAGGTCCATGCTGGCACCGGACCCGCCGCCTTGGACCGGAATGCCCGCGGCGGCCATCCCTTCAACAGCCAGGTCCTTCACGTGGTTGGACATGATGGCACCCAGGACGGACACACCGATTGCGCCGCCTACAGAGCGGAAGAACGCAACCGAAGCGCTGGCCGTACCGATGTCCTTCGCTTGAACGGTGTTCTGCACGGCGAGCACCAGGTTCTGCATCAGCATGCCCAAGCCGAGGCCGAACACACCGGTGTAGATAGCTACGATCCAGAGTTCTGTGGTGTGGTCCATCGTGCCGGCGAATGCGAGGCCGCCGATCAGGAGCACGGAGCCGGCGATCAGGAACCGCTTCCATTTGCCAAAGCGGCTGATCAGGATGCCCGATGCCACAGAACCAATAAGGTTGCCGGCGATCATTGGCAGCGTGAGCAGCCCTGCCTCAGTCGGCGTGGCGCCACGGGCAACCTGGAAGTATTGGCCCAGGAAGGTGGACGAACCAAACATGGCGATACCGACCGCGATGGAAGCGATGATGGCAAGTGCCGTGGTGCGCTCGGAGATGATCTTGAGTGGAATGATCGGCTGGGCAACTTTGGTTTCCACCAGTACCAGGAGCGCCAGCAGCGCTACGCCACCGCCCACCATGAGCGCTGACTGCCAGGAGAACCAGTCGTAGTAGTCCGGGTTGCCGGCGAAGGAAACCCAGATCAGGAGCAGGCTCACGCCCGAAGTCAGGAGGATGGAGCCGAGCCAGTCGATCTTGGCGGGGCGCTTGATGTGCTGGATCTTCAGGGTCACCTGAAGCAGGATGAGTGCGACGACGGCCAGCGGCACGCAGACGAAGAACGTCCAGCGCCAGCCGAGCGGGCTGTCCACAATGAAGCCACCCAGCAGCGGGCCGCCGGCAGTGCCCACCGCCATGACGGCACCCATGTAGCCGGAGTATTTGCCGCGGTCGCGCGGCGGAATCATGGAACCGATGATTGCCTGGGCCAGGGCGGTGAGGCCACCCATGGCGATGCCTTGAATGACACGCGCAGTAAGCAGCAGCGGAATCGTCTCGGACAAGCCGGCCATGACGGAGCCTGCCACGAAAATGATGATGCTCAGCTGGACCAGGAGCTTCTTGTCGAAGAGGTCCGCGAGCTTGCCCCAGATGGGCGTGGTGGCCGCGTTCGCCAGCAAAGCGGCGGTGATGACCCAAGCGAAATCGGTTTGCGTGCCCTTGAGTTCGGACATGATGGTTGGCAGCGCGTTGGCGACGATTGTGCTGCTGAGGATCGCTGTGAAGAAGGCCGCGAGGAGACCTGTGAGGGCTTCCATGATTTGCCGGTGCGTCATGGGTGCGGCGGTTTGCCCCGGGGTGGCATTCTGAAGTGGGGTGGCATTCTGAACTGGTGTGGCCATGCGTGGCTCCTAAGCTGTGTGAGTAGTCGTCGTGGAGCCGGCCGCCGTTGCCCGGATTGAGTCCTTGAGGGACGTCGTGAGTTTGTTGATGACCTGGGAGGCCTCGAGAGCGTCCGCCTCGCTCCAGTCCGCCAGGTAATCCCGCAGCCTCACGCTGCGTTGTTCTTCGAAGTCGCGCAGCTTGGCCGCGCCATCCTCCGTCAGGGCAAGGAGCTGGGCCCTGCCGTCCGCCGGATCAGGCCGCCTGGCGACGAAGCCAAGATCCTCGAGTTCGGCGATATGCCTGCTGAGGACCGGCGCACTGACACCCAGGCGCGCAGCCAGTGCCGTTGCCCGGGTCTCCCCCTCGCCGATAAAGCGCATGACGCCTTGGACCGCCATCCCGACGTCGGGAACGCGGGCCATGTGGGCGGTCACCACGCAGCGCAGGGTGCGCTGGAGGTCGAAGATTTGATGCACAAGATCGGTTGCTGTGGCAGAACCGACGGACATGGAAGAACACCCCTTTTTTGTTTGCCTAGAGCAACTATAACCTATATTGATTGCTTTGGGAAACTAAAGAAGAGCCTGGGCTGTTAAATCAATCAAGCCCCCGCACGGAAAACGTGCGGGGGCTTGATGCTTTGGGTTCTTAGTGTTCCAGGTGGGTCGGGCCAAACATCTTTAGCAGCGTCTCAACCACGACGACGTTGGGACCATCCGCCTCGAAGGACGCCTTGAGCGCGTCCCCCACTTCCTCCGGGGAAACCCGGCGCGCCGGAACACCGAACGACTCGGCCAGCTTCACGAAGTCCGGGCGTGCGAGCTCAGTGGCCGTGGCCTTTCCGAAAGCACCCACCATGTATTCGCGGAGGATGCCATAGCCGCCGTCGTCCACGATCAGCCAGGTGACCGGGATATTGTGCTGCTTCGCCGTGGCCAACTCCGAGATGGAGTACATCGAGGAACCGTCACCGGAAACAGCAAGCACCCTGCCGGGCTTGCCGGTGGTTTCCAGGCCCACGGCACCGCCGATGGCTGCCGGGAAGCCGTAGCCGAGGCCGCCGGCACCTTGGGCTGAGTGGAATTGGCCCTCGCGGGCGTCCCAGCAACTCCATCCCCAGTACGCGGAGATGGTCATGTCCCAGAAGGTCTGCATGTCGGCGGGAACCGCTTCACGGATGTCGGCCATGAATTTCAGTTCCTTGGCCAGATCCTGGGATTCAAGGCGTGCCTTGACCTTGGCCAGGGACTCCTTGACCACATCTTCCGGGCTGGTGCCGTGCCAGGACCGAGTCACAGTGTCCGCGGCACCAGCTGCTGCCAGCGCCTCGTCCAAGGCTGCCAGGGCCTGGCCGGCGTCGGCACGGATGCCCAAGCCTGGCCGGTTGGATTCGAGGACGCGCGGTTCGGCGTCGATCTGGATGATGCGGCCGCGGGGTTCGAACGTGAAGTAGTTGGACGTAACCTCACCGAGGGATGAACCGATGACGATCAGCACGTCGGCATCTTCAAGGACATCGGTCATGTACCGGTCCTCGATCCACGACTGCAGCGATAACTCGTGCTTCCACGGGAATGCACCGTTGCCGCCAGGGGTGCAAATGACGGGGGCGCGCAGCTGCTCGGCAATGGACAGCAGCGACTTCTCAGCCCGGCCACGGCGCGTACCGCCGCCAGCGATGATCGCCGGACGTTCCGCCGTCGAAAGCCACTTCACGGCCTCCCGGATCAGCTCGACGCGCGGCGGGTTGTCTGCTGCCTCGGCGAGCGCGTCCTCCACCGGCGGGACCATGATGGGATCCAGCAGGACGTTCTGCGGAATCTCGATCCACACCGGCCCCTGCGGCGAGGAAATGGCCTCCGTCCAGGCGTCCTGGATGGCGGACGGGATGCCCGAGGCATGCTGGATCAGGCGCTGGCTCTTGGTGACGTTCGCGGCCGAAGCCTTCTGGTCGTCCAACTGGTGCAGCATGCCCTTGCGGCGAGCACCCAGGCCCTCAAGCGGAATCTGGCTGGCAACAACCACCATCGGAACACCGGTGGCATACGCCTCCTGCAAACCAGCAAGGGAGGTGAGCGCACCCGGACCGGTGGACAGGAACAGCACCCCCACCTCGCCGGTGGCGCGGGAGTAGCCATCAGCCGCAAACGCCGAATTGTTCTCCACACGCGAAGACACGAAGTGCAGGTTGCCGCGGCCCATGGCGTCAAAGAGGCCCAAAGCGTGCTGTCCGGGGATACCGAAGACCGTCTTGGCACCCAGCGCCTCAAGGGTCTCGACGACGAGGTCCCCACCATTGCGCTGATCGGTACCCCGCGTTGGGGCCGCAGTACCTGGATCGAAATCGATCATCGCGTCTCTCCAGCGGTGCCGGTTGCCTGGGCGAGTTCTGCGATGCGGGCACCGAGGGCCTGCTGGGCGTAGCCGTTCGGTGCACCGAGACGGTCGCCCTCCACGGCGTTGTCCGCCATGAGGGTTACCAGTTCATAAGCAACGTGGCTGCCGGCCACGCCCGTGATTTCCGCGTGGTCATAAGCCGGGGCAACTTCCACAATGTCAGCACCCACGAGGTTCATGCCACGGAATCCACGGATGATTTCGAGGAGTTCCCGGCTGGTGATGCCGCCTGCTTCGGGCGTACCGGTGCCGGGGGCGTGTGCGGGATCCAGGACGTCGATGTCCACGGAGATGTACAGCGGACGGCTTCCGATGCGGTCGCGGATCTTGGCCACCGTCTCCAGGACGCCCTGGTAGTAGACGTCAGCGGAGGTGACGATTCCGAAGCCAAAGCGGTGGTCGTCGTCGAGGTCCTTTTTGCCGTACAGCGGACCGCGGGTACCCACGTGGCTGATGGCCTCCGTGTCCAGGATGCCTTCTTCCACTGCGCGGCGGAACGGCGTACCGTGCGTGTATTCCGCACCGAAGTAGGTGTCCCAGGTGTCCAGGTGTGCGTCGAAGTGGAGCATGGCCACTGGCTCACCGGCTCGCTCCGCTGCTGCCCTCAGGAGCGGAAGGGCGATGGTGTGGTCGCCACCCAGGGTGACCAGCTTGCTGCCGCTGGCCGTAAGGTCCAGCGCGTTCTGCTGAATGGTCTCAATGGCCTCGTTGATGTTGAACGGGTTCACCGCCATGTCGCCGGCATCCGCCACCTGGATGTTCTCGAAGGGGCTGACATCCCAGGCAGGGTTGTACGGGCGCAGCAGGCGGCTGGCCTCACGCACATGGTTCGCGCCGAAGCGGGCGCCGGGGCGGTAGGAAACACCGGAGTCAAAGGGCACGCCGACAACGGTGACGTCAGCCTTGGAGACCTGGTCCAGGCGGGGCAGGCGGGCGTAGGTGGCAGCACCGGCGTAGCGCGGGATGCGGGACGAATCGATGGGACCAAGGTTCCCGTTGGCCTCAATACGGAGCTCTTCCAAAATGCGCCACTCCTTAGTGGATAGGTCGAGATGAATCAGTAACTGTGACACCCATCATACACTCAAAGTTTCCTAATAAGCATCATCTGTTTACAAGTTTCCTTCAAGGTCCCGGCCCTATGAGATGCCGGTCACATCCGGCGTAAAGATTCCATAAAAACCGGGGTCCAGGCGCAGAATGCGGCCATACGCTCCTTTGCGTGAGCAGCACCGTGCTGCCCGGAAGGACAACGTGACCACCCTGACGAGGCCGCCAGCCGACCCTGCCGACCGGCACAAAAAGGCATTCCACCTCAAATCATGGCTGCTTGAAGGAATGCCGGATACCTCGGGCAAGCGGCAGGGTCCCCACGGAAAGCCTGCGGAAGCCCACAAACCGCAAGCTTGGTGGAAGGTCATGTGCCTGACAGGCCTGGACTACTTCTCAACGCTGGGCTATCAGCCTGCCATCGCGGCCCTGGCTGCGGGATTACTGTCGCCATTGGCAACGCTGCTGCTGGTCTTCGTCACCTTGGCTGGCGCACTGCCTGTATACCGTCGAGTCGCCAGGGAAAGTCCTCGCGGCGAGGGTTCCATTGCCATGCTCGAGCGTCTGCTCCCCCGGTGGGGTGGCAAGTTGTTCGTCCTGGCACTCCTCGGCTTTGCGGCCACGGATTTCATGATCACCATCACGCTCTCCGCCGCCGACGCCACCGCCCACCTCATTGAGAACCCGTTCGCTCCACACTTCCTGGAAGGCCAGCAGGTTGTCATCACCCTGGCCCTGATTGCAGGACTGGGCATCGTCTTCCTGCGCGGATTCAAGGAAGCCATCAACGTGGCCGTCGTCCTGGTCGCCGCCTTTCTGGCACTGAACCTTGTGGTCGTCATCGTTTCCATCAGCCATGTCTTCACCGAGTCCCGGGTCATCTCAGACTGGTGGACCGCACTGAACACATCCCACGGTGATCCCATCCTGATGATTGCCCTTGCGCTGCTCGTTTTCCCGCGGCTGGCCCTTGGCCTCTCAGGGTTCGAGACCGGCGTCGCAGTCATGCCGCAGATCAAGGGAGATCCTTCCGACACTGAAGCCAAGCCGGCCGGACGGATCAAGGGCGCCCACAAGCTCCTGACCACCGCCGCCATCATCATGAGTTCGTTCCTCATAACGTCCAGCTTCACCACCGTCATGCTGATCCCGGCCGCTGAATTCGAACCCGGCGGCAAGGCTGATGGGCGTGCCCTGGCTTTCCTCGCCCACAAGTTCCTGGGCGACGGATTTGGCACGGTTTACGACGCCAGTACCATCGCTATTCTGTGGTTTGCCGGAGCCTCGGCCATGGCGGGCCTCCTGAACCTGGTCCCCAGGTACCTGCCGCGCTACGGCATGGCTCCAGCGTGGGTCCGCGCATTGCGCCCACTCGTCCTGGTCTTCACAGTCATCGCCTTCATCGTGACGATTATTTTCCAAGCCGACGTCAACGCCCAGGGTGGCGCCTATGCCACGGGTGTACTCGTCCTGATCACGTCCGCCTCCATCGCAGTGACACTGTCCGCCCGGAGAAAGAAACAACGGGCACAGTTCATCGGGTTCGGAGTGGTTTCCCTGGTCTTCATCTACACAACCGTGGTCAACTCGATCGAGCGCCCGGACGGCCTGAAGATCGCCGCGCTGTTCATTCTGGGCATCATGGTGGTGAGCTTCATCTCCAGGATCCGGCG
Source organism: Arthrobacter sp. StoSoilA2 (assembly GCF_019977195.1). NCBI lineage: Bacteria > Bacillati > Actinomycetota > Actinomycetes > Micrococcales > Micrococcaceae > Arthrobacter > Arthrobacter sp. StoSoilA2. Next base: position 1,110,562 of record NZ_AP024643.1, on the reverse strand, counting down.
TGCTTTTGAGCTCCGTGCCACGCATATCAAAATGGACCAGACTGCACTCGAATTCACTGCAAACAACGTCGACGGCCCTGTTCGGATCATCGCGCATGAACCAAAGCACCTCAGCGCCGGACGGTACCGGGAGAAGCTCCAACACGCGCAGCAGGCCAACCACCTGCCGCTGGATTGCGATGCGGTATTCATCGAGATCATTGTTGACGACAGCTCGGACTTCGAGCAGGAGCTGCAGGTTGTGGGCAAGAAACGGCATGGCTTCAAAATCCTGGAAGTCCACAGCAACAACGTGCCCAACACCCTTGCCGCCGTCCTGCTGCACATCCGCGACGTCACGGGTTTCATGCCGCACATCTACTTCCGCTGGACCGAGGGCAACCCCATCTCCAACCTCAGCAGGTTCCTTTTCTTTGGCGAGGGCGAGATCGCGCCGGTGACCCGCGAGGTACTGCGTGAGGCTGAGCCCGACATCACCCGGCGCCCCTGGGTCCACGTGGGCTGACCCCGCCGCAGCACCCTGCAGGATCGGGCAAGTGCTACTTACTCGCTGCGGGCACCAGAATCCAGAGGACCTCGACGGTTTCGTCCGTGGGATTGACCCAGGTGTGGGGTTCCCTGCCCGGGAAGGAGAGGGTGTCCCCTTCTTCGAGGTCGTACTCCTCGTTGGTCAGGATGAGCTTGATGCGTCCCTTCACCACATGAAGGACATCAACGTCGCAGTCCACGGCGTAGAGCTCGTTCTCACCACGGCCCCGTGGCTCGATGGTGGCCTGAAGGATCTGCAGGCGCCGCTCCGAACGGGCCGTTAACAAACGCTCCACAATGCCCTGGCCACCCAGCGAAATCCGGGGACCGTCGTCGCGCCTGGTCAGATGCGTTTCGGGAGCGGCAAACAGGTCTCCTACCGACACGGACAGGACCTGGCAAAGGGTTACGAGTGAAGCGACCGACGGTGACGTCAGATCCCTCTCGACACGGCTGAGGAAGCCCTTGGTCAAACCAGTTGCGTCCGCCACTTGCTCAATGGTGAGGCGCTGCGCCTGGCGGGCTGCGCGGATTCTGGAACCAATGGCAACGGGAACGTTGCTTGGTTCAACGGGGAGAGCCTTCATTCACGAACCTTTCAGGCCTGTCATTCGGCCCTGTCATTGCAGCAATAGTAGCGGGACCAGGGGCCGCTGGAGCCCTCAACAGCCCGAGGATGACCAAAGCCCCTTGACTGTTACTCCCATCACAACATATCCTCATAGGCAACAAGTGTTGTCTGTGAGGCACAACACGATCCCCAATCTCCCATCACCAGCACGGAGACTTCGACGCTTCCCAGGCGTATCGTCGAAAACCCAACCTCCGTGCACCAGCTCCAAGGAGCCACTCATGGACTCATCGTTCATAAACATCGCCATTGTGGTGGTGTACCTGCTTGCCATGCTTGCATTCGGCTGGTGGGGCAAGTCCCGCACCAAGAACAACAGCGACTTCCTGGTGGCCGGCCGCCGCCTTGGACCTTTCCTTTACACCGGCACCATGGCCGCAGTTGTCCTCGGTGGGGCATCCACCGTCGGCGGCGTCGGCCTGGGCTACAAGTTCGGCATCTCAGGTATGTGGCTGGTAGTCGCAATCGGCGCCGGCGTCCTCCTCCTGAGCTTGCTCTTCGCCGGCACCATCCAGCGCCTGAAGATCTACACGGTCTCCCAAATGCTGAGCCTTCGCTACGGCAGCAAGGCCACGCAGACCTCCGGAATCGTCATGCTGGCCTACACCCTCATGCTTTGTGCCACATCCACCGGCGCATACGCCACCATCTTTGTGGTCCTCTTCGACTGGGAACGCTGGATGGCGATCGCCGTCGGCGGTGCAATTGTGCTTGTTTACTCGACCATCGGTGGCATGTGGTCCATCACCTTGGCCGACCAGGTCCAGTTCATCATCAAGACCGTTGGCATCTTCTTCCTGATGCTCCCGTTCGTCATGAACGCGGCCGGAGGACTGGACGGCATCCGTGAGCGTGTCGATGCGAGCTTCTTCCAGATCGACGGAATCGGCGTCCAGACGATCATCACCTACTTCGTCGTGTACACACTCGGACTCCTGATCGGCCAGGACATCTGGCAGCGCGTCTTCACGGCCAAGACTCCCAAGGTTGCACGCTGGGGTGGAGCGACCGCCGGCGTTTACTGCATCCTCTACGGTGTGGCCGGTGCATTGATCGGCCTGGCCGCCCGCGTAGCACTGCCCAATATCGATGTCGCCAACCTCGGCAAGGACGTGGTCTACGCCGAAGTGGCAACCCACATCCTGCCCATCGGCATCGGCGGCCTGGTCATGGCCGCAGCTGTTGCAGCCATGATGTCCACCGCTTCGGGTGCCCTGATTGCCGCCGCCACGGTGGCCCGCGCAGATGTTGTTCCGTTCGTGGCCAGCTGGTTCGGCAAGACCATCAACACGGACGACACCGAAAACCCCGAGCACGACGTCAAAGCCAACCGTTACTGGGTTCTTGGCCTGGGCATCGTCGCGGTGTTGATCTCCATGGCCGCGCAGGACGTGGTTGTTGCCCTCACCATTGCTTACGACATCCTTGTGGGCGGCCTCCTCGTCGCGATTCTTGGCGGCCTGGTGTGGAAGCGCGGCACTGGTATCGCTGCTGCATGGTCCATGGCAGTGGGCTCGGTATTGACGTTGGCCTTGTTGATTCTGTTCGCCACTGGAGTCATTCCAAGCGTCGACGGCGTCTACGCCAACGAGCCCATCTACTACGGCCTCGCGGCCTCGTTCGTGGCCTATGTGGTGATTTCCCTCCTCACGCCGCCCACCGACCCCGAAGTCCGGGCCGCTTGGGACAAGCGCGTGGCCGGAGCGGTATCTGACGAATTGCCCTTGGAAGCCCACCCCGTCAGCAGCCACAACGCGAGCTAACGGCCCAGGGCCGCAAGGCATCAGGTAAGAACTGAACTGAGCAATGGTCGACGGCGGCGCCGCCCCTTCCCGGGGCAGCGTCGCCGTTGCGCTGTGCGGGGGCGAGCGGATCCGAGGGCCACACTTCTCCCGGACAGCACTCCTCCAGTACAGTGGTCCCAGCTTCAAGAGAGGTGGCGCCAAGCTCCGACTGGCCACACACCAACCCCATGTTCACGAGTGGTTCGGATGAGGAAGCGGCCCGCCCCGGACCAGAGACAACCGAGCGGGCAAGAGCACTCCCCAAAGGAGCAGTCCTTGCCGTACCAAGGCGTTACCACCCCAAGCCAAAGCACCCCCACCAAAACCGAAGCGCCCACTGTTCCGGTGATTCCCGGCGTCGACCTTGTCCTTGGGACGGTGACCCTGTTCCTGAACGGTGGGCTGGCCCGGTTCCGGCACCCCGAAGCGCGCCTGTTGGCGCATGCCCTTGCCCAGGCTGTGCGTCCATCGCGGTGGTGTGAATCGTCGAGGACGTTGACGGTGACTGTTGCAGCGCTCGGGCGTCCGGCGGGACTGGAGCGGCATTTCACCTTCGGTGAAGATGGCCCTGCCTAAGAAACGGTCCTAGAATTCCTCGTCTTCTTCCCCGCGGAATTCTTCGGTTTCATCCAGGGGGACAACCCGCTCGTCGTCATCCGGGACGTCGATTTCCTCCACCCAGGGTTCGTCGACTTCCTGGTCATCGCTGTAGTCGTAGGCGGGATCCGACTCGATGGTCTCCCGTTCGGGGTGGTTGGCGTGCGGTTCGGTGGTGTCCATGCTGCAACCTCCGTCTGGTGGGCTGGCAAGCAGCCTGCTGACCGAGTGCGGGGAGGGCCCCCGCCCCTGTCCTTCCATCTGAGCACTGTGCCTGAAGAGGGTCAAGGCAACGGCCCACATGGACCCAGGGAAAGGCTCCAGGCAGAGGATTGCAGCTTCGAAAATTAAGGCATGCCGAACATTCCAACTAAGGAATACCGGCCAAAAATCCGCGCCGATAAGCGGTACAGTGGGCGTGCAATGGGGCCGCAACTACCCCACCCAGCACAGGAGAAAAAGTGCAGAAGCACCAGGAATCCCACGGTTCGTCGAGCCCCGCTCCGGACCCCGCCCCCGGATCCGGAACACCGTCCCAACCAGCCCGGCCCACACCGGCGGACATCAGGCGCTGGCGTCAATACCTGGCCGACGAGCGTGCCGAAGCCGCCGTCTACCGGGAACTCGCCCAGCGTCGTGACGGCGAAGAACGGCAGATCCTGCTCGCCCTGGCCGAGGCCGAGGGAAGGCACGAGGCACACTGGCTCAAGCTCTTGGGAGAACACGCCGGAATGCCGAAGGGAGCTTCCACCCGCAGCCAGCTGCTGGGCTTCCTGGCCCGGCACTTTGGTTCCGTGTTCGTCCTCGCGTTGGCGCAGCGCGCGGAAGGCCGCTCCCCCTACGGAGCCGAACCTGCCGCGACTCCAGCCATGGTTGCCGACGAACAAATCCACGAAGAAGTTGTCAGGGGCCTTGCCACCCGTGGCCGCAACAGGCTCTCCGGTACCTTCCGTGCTGCTGTTTTTGGCGCCAACGATGGCCTGGTGAGCAACCTTTCACTGGTTATGGGTATGGCAGCAACCGGCGTTCCCAGCCCGGTGGTCCTCATGAGTGGCGTGGCCGGTTTGCTGGCCGGCGCCCTGTCCATGGGTGCTGGCGAGTACGTTTCGGTCCGCTCGCAGCGGGAGTTGCTCAGCGCCACGCTGCCCACGCAGGCAACCCTCACAGCCGCCCCTTCTTTGGACATCGAGCACAACGAGCTTGTGCTGGTGTACTTGGCCCGCGGCATGACCCGTGAGGCAGCCGAGCACCGTGCCGCCGAACGCATGGGACTCTTCAGCTGCGACTGCGATCCCAGCCTCTCCTTGCAACCGGAGAAGGAGCAACCCGCTGACAACCACGAAACCGTGGGGTCTGCCTGGGGCGCTGCGATGTCCAGCTTCTGCTTCTTCGCCTCGGGTGCGGTTGTGCCCATCCTCCCGTTTATCTTCGGCATGACGGGTGTGGCGGCACTGGTAGTAGCCGGTGTGCTGGTGGGGATCGCGCTCCTGGCGACCGGCGCCGTCGTCGGGCTGTTGTCCGGGACCTCACCGCTGAGCCGTGGCTTCCGGCAGCTGGCGATCGGCCTGGGCGCCGCGGCCGCCACCTACGGGCTTGGCCTCGCGTTCGGAACGATGATCGTCTAGGCGGTAATGTTGGTTCGTCCTCCGCGCGGCCCCGCGTGACCGGGGCGTAGGGAATGGAGAACCGTGGATTCGGAGCAGCCGCCATTGCGCGCGCCAAAACACCGTCGTGCGGGCACAACCCTCCGGATTCTTCGCGGCGTCCTCATGGCCGGTGTCGCCGCGGTGGTGGCTGTCCTTGTCAGCGGTTTGCTCCACGGCGATCCCCGGATCATCGGGCTGTTTCCGGGCGTGGCCCTGCCCAATTCGCCCAAAAGCGAGCCGATCCAACAGACCCCGGCACGCGCCCTGGACGCGCCGCCTCCAGGAATCGACGAGGCCGACGCCCCGCTCGCATCGCCGCCGCCCCCAGCCAACGCCAGCGATTCATATAAGTTCCTGGCAACCAACGACGACGGCACTCCGGTTGGGTACTCGCCGTGCCGTCCCCTGCACTACGTGGTGAACGACGCCACCGCGCCTGAGGGTACGGATTCACTGCTTGCCACCGCAATCGCCAATATTTCCGCGGCGTCCGGAATCCAGTTCATCAACGATGGCAGCACGGATGAGTTGCCCACCACTAAGCGCGAACCTTACCAACCATCCAAATATGGTGACCGGTGGGCACCCTTGCTCATTTCGTGGACCACGCCTGAGACTGCTCCTGCGCTGGCTGAGAGCGTCATCGGCACGGGCGGCAGCACCATGTACTCACTCAACAACGGTCCCAAGAGCTACATCACGGGCAGCCTGGAGCTCGACACCCCGCAAGTGGCGGAGCTTCTGGCCGAGGAGGGCGGTTCGGACTACGTGCTGGCGGTCATGCAGCACGAACTGGGGCACGTCATGGGTTTGGATCATGTTGATGATCCGGTTCAGCTGATGTACCCGGAGATCGGCGCCCCTGACGGTTTGGCTGCCGGCGACCTGAACGGCCTTCACCTCCTGGCCTCGGCTCCTTGCCGCAAGGACATCTGAAGCAGCGCAGCTTCCCAGGAATCGCCATGGACTGGCGGTCCCATGGGTTCTATCCTGACGGAAGCGGCCGACGGCGGCGCCCCACCGTCCGATTGGGCCGTCCCGTGAGGGGGTTCGATGGAACCTTATGGGTCGCCAGAGTGGCCAGACCCCTATCCCCCGCCGCCTTACCACCCGGATGCCAAGCCGCCGCCCAGGCCTCCCATCAAGCACAGCAGCATCGCGGCCATCCTGTTCCTGTTCGGCATCCTTGGTTTGGTCTGCGCCGGCGCCTACTTCAGCGGCGAACTTCAAAGGTTCTGGTCCGATTCCACGACGCAGAGCCAGGCGCCGCGGCCCGGGCTGGTTCCTTTTGGCCAGCGTCAGGATCCGCTGCCCGGATTTGAGGAAGCCGACGCTCCCCTGGGCACACCGGCGCCGTTGCTAAGGACCAGCAATTCTTACAAATTCCTGGCCGTCAAGGAAGACGGCACTCCCCTTGCCTACTCCCCTTGCAGGCCGATTCACTACGTCGTGAACTCAAACCTGGCCCCCACAAGCTGGTATTCCATGGTGGAGGAAGCAGTTCGGCAGGCCAGCCTCGCCTCCGGGCTGCAGTTCATTTATGACGGTCCGACGTCCGAAATCCCCAGCACCAACAGGGCCGGCTATCAGCCCACAACATACGGGGACCGCTGGGCGCCGGTGCTCATTGCCTGGACCACACCGGAGCAGGTGCCGCGGCTGACCGGACAAACGGTGGGCTTGGGCGGAAGTTCCTCCATCGGCCTGAGCAACGGCTATAAGGCCTACGTGACTGGGTCGGTGTCGTTGGATGCACCGCAGTTTGCCGGGATCATGGACACACCCCAGGGCAAGGAAGTGGGCACGGCCGTGATCATGCACGAACTCGGACACGTTCTTGGTTTGGACCATGTGGATGACCCCCGCCAGCTGATGTACGACCAAGCCTCGTGGGTTCGCGAGTACGCTGCCGGGGACAAGACGGGCCTTGCCCAACTCGGCTCAGGCCCCTGCAGTAAGGATTTCTAGCCGCAGCAAGGACTTCTAGCTGCAGCAAGGACTTTTAGCCCGCGGCCACGACCGCGAGCGCGTCCTCCACCGTGTCCACCAGGAAGATTCTGTTCGCCATGGGCCGCCCGGCCGCGAGGCTTCGCAGCATCGGCCAGGCCGGGTAGGTCCGTTCCCAATGATCGCGGCCCACCAGGACCATGGGAGTGATGGTTTCGGGGGCACCGTAATAGTTTTCGCACGCATCCTGGAAGATCTCCTGCACGGTTCCGGCGGAACCGGGCAGGAACACGATTCCGCCGTTGCAAAGCTCCAGGAGGATCGCTTCGCGGATTGCGTTGGCGAAGTACTTGGCGATGTGCGTGGCGAACAGGTTGGGTGGCTCATGGCCGTAGAACCAGGTGGGTATCCCCAGCGTCGGGGTGCCTTCCGGGTAGCGTTCGACGACGGCGGCTGCTTGCCGCGCCCAAGCCGTCACCGAGGGCCTGAACCCCGGTATGGAAGCGAGCGTTTGCAGCGCTGCGATGGAATCGGCGTCGGGCAGTCCGCTGAGGTAGGCGCCCATGTTGGCTGCTTCCATGGCGCCAGGGCCACCGCCGGTAGCTACTGTGAAGCCCGCTTGCGCGAGCAAGCGCCCCAGCCGCGCGGCGTCGGCGAATTCCTTGGTTCCGCGTTGCGCTGCGTGTCCGCCCATGACGCCCACGAGTCTGGTGCCTGCCAGGTCCCCATCTTGCAGCAGCTCGTCCAGGGCGTCGCCGATCGCGTGGTCGTGCAGGGCCGCGGCGAGCGTTGCGTCAAGGCTTGCCCGCTTTCCCGGAAGGATGCTCCACTGGTAAATCCTCGCATCCAGGGTGGCTTCATACTCTGCAGTGGAGATGTCCTCGTAAAGCTCCCTGGCCGTGTAGAGGGTGCCTCGATATGGGTTGAAGGGCACGCCGCGCATCTTGGGAAAGATGAGCGCGCCGCGGCTTCGAAGGCTCTCCTCGATGCCGTCGTCGAAAGTGCATCCGAGGAAGATCGCGCCCTGCGGGTCCAACATTTTCAATTCCCGCGAGCGTCCGCGAAGGTCCAGCGACTGCGCGTGCCAGCCGTGCATGGATCCCGCCCCGGACGTAACCAGTTTGTCGAAATGAACGATGCTTTCGACGTCGAGCGTCCGTGGACTTGGGTTCAAGGCACCGGAGGGATTCATGGCATCAGCGTAGTAGTGCTCAACGGCTTGAGTCCCGTTTACGCGCAGGGCGATGTTCCGTTGCATGATGAAGCATGAAGACTTCAGATGAGGGCGGCGCTGGCGCCCGGCCGCGTATCGGAGTTCCGATTCGCCTTAGCAGCTCGGACAATCCCGACGCCCGCGTGGGCGAAGCCAACCAACTCTTCACATTTATTGTGGATTTGCTCCGTGAAGCGGGTGCGCAGCCGGTGTTGCTGACCCCCGTGTCGGCCGACAGTGCCGGGCGTCTGGCTTCTGTCATGAAAACGCTCGACGGCGTGCTGCTGCCCGGTGGCGGGGACCTGGAACCGCGTCTTTATGGCCAGGACCCGGAGGATTCGGTGTATGACGTCAACCCGGAACAGGACCACCTGGATATTGACGTCGCACGGGCCACGATCGACGCCGGCCTTCCGCTGCTGGGGATCTGCCGCGGCCACCAGTTGTTGAACGTGCTTTACGGCGGGACGTTGATCCAGGACATGGCACCGTCTGCCGTGAACCACAACGGCTTGGATCCGGACGACCCCACTGCCGGTGAGTGGGCATGGCATGACGTTGTGCTTGCACCAGGATCGAAGACCGCCGCGCTCTATGGCGCTCCGGAGGGGACTTCCATCAAGATTGCTTCGGGGCATCACCAGGCGGTGGCCAGGGTGGGCGAAGGGCTGGTGGTTACCGCGATCGCCGACGACGGCACGGTGGAAGCGCTTGAGGATCCTTCCCGCTGGGTTGCCTCGGTGCAATGGCATCCGGAGGCGTCCCAGCTTCCCGATAACGAGCGGCTGGCACCTTTTAAGGCGTTCGTGGAAGTGTGCCGGAACCCTACCCAGGCCCGGCCTGGAGGAGTACAGTAGCGCTCACTGCATCGCTTTCAGCTCTGCTGAAAGCTCGGCCAGCGCATAACTCCATTCGAATGACGTCCCGTGGGCGTCGTAAGTTTGCCGGCTGGGGGGCCCAACATCTGCTCAAAGGAGCATGGTTGTGGACCGTCCAAAATACGTCCGTCGTCCGAATCGGCAACCCCGTCTCTTCAGCTTCCTGGGCTTGATGCTTGCTCCGGCTTTGGCCTTCGCGGGACTCATCGCATTTTCCATCGCCCCCGCGTCGGCGGCCGTTCCGCCGTGCGCAGGAACCGGCGGGGCCATGCAGATCGTGGCCCACACGGACGATGACCTGCTTTTCCTCAGTCCGGACTTCATGAGGGACATCCAGGCCAAACGCTGCGTCCAAACGGTATTCACCACGGCGGGCGAGGCTGGCGAGGGTGCCGTGTATTGGAAGAGCCTGGAAGCCGGAATCAGGGCCAGCTACTCCAAGATGGCAGGAGTGTCTGATTCGTGGACCACCTCGGATGCAGGGGTTCCCAACCGTCCGCTGACCATGCAAACCCTCAATGGTGCACCCAATATCTCGGTGGTGTTCATGCGCCTTCCCGATGGTTTCCCGAACGGTGACGGCAGTGCGGCGTACAACGACCAAAGCATCCTCAAACTCTGGGACGGGCGGCTTTCCTCCATCAGGCCCGTGGACAACGCCGCCACTTTTACCAAGTCACAGTTCCAGACCGCACTGAACCGACTGGTGGCCAACTTCCAACCGACCACGTTCCGCACACAGGACTGGACCGGCAACTTCAACAGCCCCTACGATCACAGCGACCATTGGGCAACCGCCAAATTCGCCCAACTGGCTACGCGCAGCTACACCGGCCCACACACCTCCCTGGCCTACGACGCTTACGTGATTGACGAGTACCCCCAGAACGTGACCGGTGCCGAACTCACCACGAAAGTGGACACCTTCGTGCGGTTCGCGGATTTCGACATGTACATCTGCAGCAGTCCCGGCGAAGGATGCCCCGATTCCCCCTACGATGAGTGGCTGAAACGGCAATACATCACAGCCATTGAGTGGGTGGGCAACGCTGCGAAATCGGCAGGGACCACCGTCACGGCGTCATCCCAGAAAGCAACAGCCCAGAGCCCGGAGAAAGCCCGGGACGGGTATGCGTGGGGCACCCCCATGGACGCAACGCGTGAATGGGTGACAGCCGCTGAAAAGGCGGGCAGCTGGATTCAATACAACTTCTCCCCCACAAGGACCATCAACTCGGTGACCTTGTTCGACCGGCCGCTCCTCTCCGACCAAGTGACCGGAGGAAACCTGTTGTTCTCGGATGGAAGCACTGTGGCAGTCCCGGCGCTTCCCAACAACGGCTCCGGGCTCACCATCAACTTCCCGTCCAAGACCGTGAGCTCGGTCCGTTTGAACATCACCTCAGTCAGCTCCACCACCACCAACGCCGGTTTGGCCGAGTTCGAGGCCTATCTCGGAACGGACAACGTCGCCCCCGTGGTCACGGCAACACCTCCGGGTGGAACATACGCGGTGGGCCAGTCCATCACCCTCTCCGCCAATGAGACGGCGACGATCTACTACACCACGGACGGCAGCAACCCCACCACGGCGAGCAGCAAGTACGCCAGTCCCATCCCGCTGAACGGCCCGATGACCCTGAAGTACTTCGCCGTTGACGGCGCGAATAATTCGTCTGCCGTGGCCACCCAGACGTATTCGACAGGCCCTGATATCACCAAGCCTGTGGTGACAGCCAGCCCTGTGGGCGGTGCCTACGCAGCGGGTACCACCATCACCTTGGCCGCCAACGAACCGGCGGAAATCCGCTACACCACGGACGGCACCGATCCCCTCACCGCCGGCCTGCTGTATACCGCGCCGATAACGTTCAATGGGCCGGACCCCATGACCCTGAAGTACTTTGCCAAGGATACGGCCGGAAATACCTCCGACATCGCAACGCAGACCTACACGATCCCGCCGGACACGACAGCTCCGGTAGTGACGGCCAGTCCCACCTCGCGGGCCTTGGCCAGCGGCGCCACGATCACGCTGACAGCCAACGAGCCTGGGGCGGCCATCTACTACACCACCGACGGCAGCACCCCCACGGCCACCGAGTCTGCTTCCAACATCAAGTACTCCAGCCCGATCATCATGGGCAGCTCCACGCTGACGTTGAAATACATAGGCGTGGACACGGCAGGCAACACGTCCTCCGTTGGTACCCAGACGTACACCGTTCCCATAGCCGGACCGCCGTCGGCCCATGACTTCAACGGGGACGGCCGCGCTGACGTCCTTGCGGCTGACACCGCCGGCAACCTGTACCTGTACCCGGGCAACGGCGCGGGCGGGCTCTCCCCCAGGCAACTCGCCTTGCCTGCACCGGCCTGGTCAACCAACACGGACACCATCACCCCTGGCGACTTCAACAGCGACGGAAAACCGGACGTCCTGGCACGATCCGGGGACGTACTGTGGTTCTACCCCGGTGACGGTGCCGGCAGCTTTGGCGCACGGAAGCAAGTCAGCACCGGTTGGAGCACCATGACACAGCTCTTCTCACCAGGCGATTTCAGCGGTGACGGAATACCCGATTTCATGGGACGCCGCAGCAACGGCGACCTCCGCTTGTATGAAGGAAATGGTGCTGGAGGACAGCGGGCTCCCTACACAGTCGGCTGGGGTTGGGGCGTCATGAACGCCATCTTCAGCACCGGCGATTTCAACAGTGATGGCAAGGCAGATGTACTGGCGCGGCGCACCGATACAGGCGCATTATGGCTATATCCGGGCAATGGTTCCGGGGGCTGGCTGCAATGGACGCAGATCGGGACGGGCTGGGGAACCCGCACTGCGCTGGCCGGACCACGGGACCTTGACGGCGACGGCAAGAACGACGTCGTAGGCCGCATCGGAGACACTTTGTGGCTCTATCCCGGATCGGGAAGCGGAACGCTCAGCAACGTTCCGCCCGTCAGCCTCGGCTCGGGTTGGCAGGCCATGAAGGTCATCGCCTGATCAGCCCCCATAGACCTGGCGCGGGTCGGAGTTTTCCCCCAGACTCATCCGGCCCGCGTCAGCTACGTCCGATCCTCTCGCACATCGGCCCCCTTTTCGGCCGATCCTCTCGCACATCGGCCCCCCTTCCGGCCGATCCTCTCGCACATCGGCCCCCCTTCCGGCCGATCCTCTCGCACATCGGCCCCCTTTTCGGCCGATCCTCTCGCACATCGGCCCCCTTTTCGGCCGATCCTCTCGCAGCTCCCGCGCGCGGTAGGACCCGACGTCGGCACCAGGGCCAAGTGCCGGCGTCGTGGCTTTCCTGAAGCAAGGGAGAGAGGAAAGCCGGCAATCCCCAAGGATGTGAGAGAACGTTGGGAAAAAGCCCGCAGGATGTGAGAGAAGATCAGGGGGCGACGCGGACCGGGAAGCCGGTTTCGAGGGATTCCTGGGCGGCGTCAGCAACCTTGGAAGCAGCGACGGCGTCCTCGGGCGTGCATGGATTCTTGCGCTCTCCCAGGACCAATTCCACGAACGCAGCCATCTCGGAACGGTACGCCTGGTCGAAGCGCTCAGCAAAGGTCTGATGGGACTTGCCGGAGGGGAACGCAACGCCTGGCTCAGCCGAACGGACAGCCATCTGGTCATCCATGCCAACCACCACCGAGCCATCCGAGCCTTGGAGTTCCAGCCGCACATCATGCCCGGCCCCGTTGTAACGGCTGGCCGAAACCGTACCCACCGTGCCGTCGTCGAACGTTACTACCGCCAGGGCGGTATCGACGTCGCCCACCTCACCGATCGCGGGGTCGCCATTGTTGGAGCCCTTGGCATAGACCTCCACAATTTCCTTGCCCGTGAGCCAGCGAAGGATGTCGAAATCGTGGACGGAGCAGTCCCGGAACAGGCCGCCCGAGGTTGCCAGGAACTGAACGGGCGGCGGGGTCATGTCGCAGGTGAGGGCGCGGACGGAGTGGATCCAGCCCAACTCCCCGGCTTCGTAGGCGCGCTTGGCTTCCAGATAGCCGGCATCGAATCGGCGTTGGTGGCCGATCTGCACGGTTCCACCCTTGTCGCGGATGTACTCAAGGACTGGCAAGGACTCCGCCACATTCACGGCCACGGGCTTCTCGCAGAACACCGGGATTCCAGCATCGACGCCCGCGCGGATGAGATCCGGGTGTGTCGCCGTTCCGGTTGCGATGACCAGCCCGTCCACCCCTGAAGAGATCAGCTCCGCCACTGAAGCCACGAATTCCGCTCCAGAGTCAGCGGCCACAGAACGGGCGTGCTCCTCCGCCACGTCGGTCAGCTTGAGTTGGACCTGGGCACCTTCCGGGTTCAGGACTTGGTTGAGCGAGGTGATGTTCCTGGCATGCATTACACCGATCCGGCCAACACCCACCAGGCCAAGGGTCACTTGCTTGATCATTATCTGTCTCCGTCAGTGCAGCAGAAGTTGAGTCTTAAGAGGGATTCTTGAGGTGACACTAAACCTTGTCAGTTTGTCCTGTCAAATGACATTAGCGGCAGAAGCGTTCAGTGCCGCGTCGGCTTCCTTAAGGACCTTTGCCGCAACTTCAAGTCCTTCGATGCGGCCAAGGGAAACGTCCTCGTGTTCGATGTTGACCAGCATGTTGGGGTCCACCTCGTAAAGGGCACGGAGGAACTCGGTCCAAAACGCTGTGTCGTGCCCGCGGCCCAAGGCAACAAAGTCCCAGGCGGAGTTCCTGGGCCATTCGTTGGCCCACTCGTCGCCGCCCAGATTGGTGCGGGGCTCATCCGGTGAGAGCCGGCGGAAGCTGTTGTCCAACACGCCGTAGAGCGCGGCGTTCTCCGTGTTTACGCGGACGTCCTTCGCCGCGGCCTGCAACACGAGAGGCCCGAGTTCACGGACCACGGCCACCGGGTCCATCTGCTGCCAGAACAGGTGGGAAGCGTCCAGTTCAACGCCCACGTGGGTGGCGCCGGTGAGCTCGATCAGCTTGTAGACATCGGCCGTGTTGAAGACGATGTTCTGCGGGTGCAGTTCCAGCGCCACCTTGACGTCGTGATCGGCAGCGAGGCGGTCGGTTTCCTTCCAGAACTCCGCAGCAAGACTCCACTGGTAGTCGAGCACATCCAGGGCCGCAGAGTTCCAGGCGTTGACCACCCAGTTGACGGTGGTGGCGTCAGGCTCGCCACCGGGCAGGCCGGACATGGTGACCACGCGGTTTTGGCCGAGGCGGTGGGCCAAACGAATGGAGCGGCGGATGTCTTCAGCATGCTTCTCACCGATTTCCCGCTTGGGGTGCAGCGGGTTGCCGTTGCAGTTCAGTCCCGCAATGGAAACGCCGGTGCCCTCGAAGATCGCCAGGTAGTCGTCGCGCGCAGCGTCGCTTTCCAGGATCTGGTCAAAAGTGGGGACGTGCACGGCAGCCAGGAACCCGCCGGTGTTGACCTCGATGCCCGTGAGGCCCAGATCGGCAATGACCTTCAGTGCTTCCGGGAGCGGACGGTCGTGCAGGATCGCGTTGTAGACGCCGAGCTTCATAGCGTGATCTTCTTTCCGTTGTTAAGGGCGGATTCGGTGACGGCTCCGAGGAGTTCCATGTTGCGGACACCTTCGTCAAAGGTGGCGCAGCGGGGCAGGGATGATTCTTCGTTGAGGCCTGCGACCTCTTCGAGGAATGCCCGTGCCTGGTAGCCGAAGGCGTCGTTCTGGCCGAAGCCAACTTCCGGGGCGTCCATGGCGAGGCCGCCGGCGATGTAGGGGTGGCCGGGGCCGAGGCTGACTTGACGGTAGCCGTTTTCATTTCCGGAACCATCGTTGAGGAACAGCTGGATTTCGGACGGCCGGCGCTGGTCGAACTTGGCGGCGCCGTTCTCGCAGAAGACCTCGAACTGGAGGCCGTTGGCGTGACCGGCTGCGACGCGGGAAACTTCGAAGCTTCCAGCACCATTCGCGAACTCTGCATTGAAGGCCGCGTAGTCGTCGTTCTCGACGGCCTCGAACGTGTCGCTGACGGCAACGTGGTCGTGGCCCATGACGGCCGCGAGAGGCAGGGGCCGCTTGTCGATCGCCGTGGCGAGCCGGCCACCGCTGATGGATTTGATGTCGCCGCACAGGAATTCGGAGACATACGTCAGGTGACTTCCGACGTCGGCAAGCGCACCGGAGCCGGGGCCGCCCTTGTAGCGCCAGCTCATGGGAGCCGAAGGGCTAAAGCCGTAGTCGGTCCAGTACCGGCCACTGAAGTGCAGGACATTACCCAGGACGCCACTGCGGATCAGGTCACGGATGTAAGCGATGCCCGGAGTCCGGCGGAACGTGAAGCCGATACGGGCCAGTGTTCCACGGGTTTCAGCAGCGCGGGCAGCGTCAGCCATGGCGCGGGCGTCTTCCAACGTGTCACTGAGGGGCTTTTCGCAGAGAACGTGTTTGCCGGCAGCAAGCAGGCCTTCCACCACTTCGCGGTGCAGCGAGTTGGCGATGACCACGCTGACGACGTCGATGTCGTCGGCTTCTGCGATGGCCTGCCATGACGTGTCGTTGCGTTCGTACCCGAAACGGCGGGCAGCGAGGGAACCGAATTCGGCGTTGACGTCACCGATCGAGACCAGGCGGACCGGGGGCAGCACGGGGCTGTAGAGGGCAGATGCCGTGCGGTATGCAGCAGCGTGGGCTTTGCCCGCCATGCCTGCACCGATGACGGCGACGCCGAGGCTTTCAGCCATTGATTTCTCCTTTGAAATTTCGCCGCCGCGCGGGGCGCTGGACGGCATTTTGTAGCGCTACAATTTTTGCACCGGGTTTGAGCGTAGCCATGTCTATATGTCCTGTCAATCCTTAACCGACTATCCTCAAGGACAGACAAGAAAGGCACACCGATTCCGTTGAACAGCGCACAGACCCGACGCCCCACCCTCTACGACGTCGCCACCCAGGCCGGAGTCTCGCCGTCGTTGGTTTCCTTGTTCCTCAAGGACCCGGGGAAGATCAGCGAAAAGCGTCGGGACGCCGTCCAAAAGGCCATCCACGATCTTGGCTACCGGCCCAGCCGCGCTGCCACAACCCTCGCCAGCAACCGCACCAAGAGCATTGGCCTGGTGATCGACGATTACCGGAATCTCTGGTTTGTAGACCTCCTCCGTGGGATGGAATCGGTTCTTTCAGACCTCGGCTACCAGGTCATGCTCGCGGACTCGCGGCCAGGAGAGAACCGCATCAAGGAAGCGACGGACGGCCTGCTGGCCATGCACGTGGATGCCCTGGTCGTTGCGGCCGAACCCAGCGAGTCCATGCTCACCAGGACGTGGGTCCCCACCGTGGTTGCCGGATGGCGGAAGGGCATCCCGACAGGTGCGGACCTGATAACCAACGACGACGACCGCGGGGGCTCCATGGCAGCGGACCACCTGCTGGGGCTGGGCCACAGCCGCATCGGCCACCTTTCAGGGTCCGACGGCGCGTCCGCACACCGGCGCGCCGGTTACCAACGCGCCCTGAAGGCTGCCGGCGTCGAAGTCGTCATCGGCGAGTCTGCAGGAACGTCGGAAGAAGACGGATACGGCTCCGCCTGTTGGCTTCTGGACCACTACCCGGCCACCACAGCGATCTTCGCCGCCAACGACACCATGGCGCTCGGCGCTTTCGCCGCCATCAAGGCCCGCAGACTTTCAGTCCCCAACGACATTTCGGTGATCGGTTACGACAACTCCCCGTTGGCCAAGTCGCGCTTCCTGGACCTCACGTCCATCGATAACCGAAGCGACCTTGTGGGCGTGGACGCAGCGCGAAGGCTGCTGGCCCGTATCGAAGATCCAACGCTGGAGCCGGAGCGGAAGCTCATTGAGCCAACGCTTGTACTTCGCGGCACGACGTCGGCGGTTCACTAAGGGAACCGGACACGACTCCGCCCGGAGCCATCAGGCGCTCCGGGCAGAAGTCCGCCGAACAAGCCTAGTGCCGCTTCGTGGCACCCTCCGGGGCAGCATCAGCCACACCCGCCACTTCGGCCTTGACCTCTTCAAGCGCATCGGAATGCCCGCCGAGCTGCTCCAGCTCATGGGCCAACTCCGCCAGCTCTGCACCGCCGGCCATTTGGGCCGTCAGCTCATCCAAGGTGATGTCCTTCTTGTCGTAATAGCCGATCGACCTGCCCCGCTTGAGCAGCAGGAAGCGGTCCCCCACAGGGAAGGCGTGGTGCGGGTTGTGGGTAATGAAGATGACGCCGAGGCCGCGGTCGCGGGCCTGCAGGATGTACCGAAGCACCACGCCGGACTGCTTCACGCCAAGGGCGGCTGTGGGCTCATCCAGGATCAGCACCTTCGCGCCGAAGTACACGGCCCGGGCGATGGCGACACACTGGCGTTCGCCGCCCGAGAGCTGGCCGATAGGCTGGTCAACGTCGCGGAGGTCGATTCCCATCTCGGCCAGTTCCTTCAGCGTGATGTCCTTCATCTTCTGGACATCCATGCTCTTGAACGGACCGAATCCGCTGATCAGTTCCGAGCCAAGGAAGAAGTTCCGCCAGATGGGCATCAGTGGAACCACGGCCAGGTCTTGATACACGGTGGCGATACCGGCGTCGAGGGCGTCCCTTGGTGAGTTGAACTTCCGGTCATCGCCCATCACCTGCAAGGTGCCTTCGTCGTGCTGGTGCAGGCCCGCGATGATCTTGATCAGCGTTGACTTTCCGGCGCCATTGTCTCCCAGGACGCAGGTGACCCGGCCGTTGTCCACCGCCATGGTTACATCGCGCAGGGCGATGATGTTGCCGTAGTGCTTGCCTACTCCCTCGAGCGAAAGCAGGTGCACGGGTGTGTGCGTCAACGGGTCCTTCTCGTTTTTCAGCAATGTCTGCTGGTCGATCTGTTGTGTGTTCATTGTTCCGGCCCCTTTACTTGAGCTCTGCCCGGCGCTTGACGATCAGGTTCACGATGGTGGCCAGCAGGAGCATCAAGCCCAGGAAGAACTTGAACCAGTCTGGATTCCATTGTGCGTACACGATGCCCTTGTTGGCCATGCCAAAGATGAAGGCACCGATAGCGCCACCTACGGCCGAGCCGTAGCCGCCTGTCAGGAGGCACCCACCGATGACTGCAGCAATGATGTAGAGGAACTCGTTGCCAACACCTTCACCGGACTGCACAGCATCGAAAGCAAAGAGGTTGTGCATGCCCAGGATCCAGCCGCAGAAACCAACAGCCATAAAGAGGCCGATCTTGGTCTTGGTCACCGGGACACCAACGGCGCGGGCAGCATTGGCGTCGCCGCCCACGGCGAAGATCCAGTTGCCTACGCGGGTGCGCAATAGGATCCACGATGCCACTGCCACCAGGATGATCCAGAAGAACACCGTGATCTTGACTTCCACTCCGCCGATGCTGATGGAGGAGGCGAAGACCGCCCGTGCCGATTCGAACCCGTCCAGCTTGGAGATCGACGGCGAGGAGACGCTTCCGCCGATAAGGCGGGTGAGTGCCAGATTGAGGCCTGTCAGCATGAGGAAGGTCGCCAGGGTGACGATGAAGCTCGGAAGTTTGGTCTTGACGAGAATCCAGCCGTTGATGAATCCAATGCCCAGCGAGACAACCAGTGCCAACGTGACACCAACCCATGCATTCAGTGAGAAGTTCCAGCTGAAGAGCGAGGCGGTGAGGGCGGAGGAGATCACGGCCACACCTGTGGAAAGGTCGAACTCACCGCCGATCATCAACAGGGAAACCCCTACTGCCATGATGCCAATGGTCGATGAACCGTAGAGCACGGTGGCCAGCGCGTTCGGTTGCGTGAACGTCTGGGAAACGGAGGCGAAGAAAATGAAAAGAACTACGGCTCCGACCAGTGCACCGACCTCGGGTCTCGCCAGGAACTTTTGGATCGGACTACGGCGTCCGACCCGTTCGTCGCCAGGGGCCTTGGCCCCCGCCGGCGGCAGAGTTGTTGTATTTGCCATAGGAATGACTCCTTGTTGGTCAGGCTGCGCGACGGTTCCCCGCCGCGCAGCCGGATGCCTGGATCTAGCGGACGCCCTGCTGGGCGAACTTGAGGACATCTGAGGCGTTGGTCTTGTCCACGATGGTTGGCCCGGTCAGAACAGGCTGGCCGCCGCCGATCTTGAAGCCGCCGCGCTTTGCCTGCCACAGGGCATCGACAGACATGTAGCCCTGAAGCCATGGCTGCTGGTCAACGGTGAAGATCACTTGGCCGTCAACGATCTTCTGGGCGAGATCGGCATTGAGGTCGAAGCTGGCCACCTTGGCCGAACTGCCTGCGTCAGTGACGGACTTGAGCAGGGTGAGGGTGATGGGGGCGCCAAGACCGATGATCACATCGGCATCTTTGGACGCCTGGAGTTTCGCTGTAGCCGTCGACTGGACCGCGGTCATGTCCTTGCCATCGACGTAGAGGATTTCCGTTGCCGGCACCTTTGCTTTCACGCCGGCGCAGCGCGCTTCCAGGCCGACGTGGCCCTGCTGCTGGATGACGCAAACGGGGTGCTTGTAGCCTTCTGCAGCGAGGCGGGTGCCCACCGCTTCGCCTGCAAGCTGCTCGTTCGATCCGAAGTGGGTGAAAGCGCCCAGCTGGCTGGAAACGGATTCACCGGCGTTCAGGCTCACAACCGGGATGCCCGCAGCGGTGGCCTTTTTCAGGACATCCTTCAAGGCGTCCGGGGTTGCCAGCGTGACAGCAATGCCGTCCACCTTCTGGTCGATGGCCTGCTGAACAAGCTGGGCCTGGCGTCCGGCTTCGGGATCGCTTGTGTACAGGAGTTCTACGTTGTCCTTGCTCGATGCTTCTTCTGCGCCCTTGCGGACAATATCCCAGAACGTGTCCCCGGCCGCCGCATGCGTAATAAGGGCTACTTTGATGCGCGCCGTGCTGGCCACCTGCCCGGCGGCTGCACCTCCCCCGGAATCTGCCGGTTTTCCGCCCTGGCTCGAACAGGCGCTCAGGGCCACCAATGGAACCACTGCTGCGACGACCGCCGCTTTGCGCCACGAGAATTTTGCCACCGTTATCTCCTTTGATGTCAGCTTCGGGCGTCCGGGGACTCGTGCCCGGATCGCCTGCTACCTCGATCATGGTGACTCGTCTCACACTTTGTCAATACTTTGTCCTGACATTAGGATGTTTTAACGTAAGCTCCTCGAGTAGATGTCACCGCGGCAGGGCCTGAAGCCACTTCCTTGACCAGCACAGCCCGGCTGCTATTATCAGAAAAAGGCAGTATGTCCTATCAAGAGAACATGAGCGGACATACTCATCCATCCGGCCGGGATACTGCTTTTCCCGGCCGGGCTTCCGCAGGCTAGGAGAAACCAGTGGCGAACCAACTCAGCCTCAGCATCGACCGTTCGTCCCCGGTGCCGCTCTATCACCAAGTGGTCCAGGGAATCGAAGCCGCCATCCACAGCGGCGTCCTGGAGCCGGGCAGCCGGTTGGACAACGAGATCGACCTTGCTGCACAGCTCAATCTGTCCCGCCCCACCATGCGAAAGGCCATGGACGAACTGGTCCGCTCGGGCCTCCTGGTCCGTAAGCGCGGCGTGGGAACGCAGGTTGTTTCAAGCCAGGTCCGGCGGCCACTGGAGCTCTCCAGCCTTTTTGATGACCTCAGTAACAACGGCAAGAAGCCCACCACGGACGTGCTTAGCTTCTCCCACGTGGAGGCCGACGCCGCAACGCTCACCGCGCTTCAGCTGCCGCCCGGGTCAAAGGTCTACCACTTCACCCGTCTCCGCAAAGTTGGCGGCAAACCCCTGGCGCTCATGGAGAACTGGGTCCGTGACGACATCACCAGCATGGATGAAGCCCAGCTCTCCAGCGAGGGACTCTATTCCATCCTTCGCCGCGGTGGCGTGAACTTCCGATTGGCATCCCAGCGCATCGGCGCCATGATCGCCAATGACTACCAGGCCCCACTCCTCGAAGCCGAGGTCGGATCAGCCTTGGTCACCATGGAACGCACCGCGGTGGACGATACCGGACGCATGGTTGAAACCGGACACCACGTTTACCGCGCCGATTCCTACAGCTTTGAAATGACACTCGTACAGCGCTAACGCAAGGACACAAACTTATGGCCAACTGGGTCTACCCGCTGGGAACAGCCACTGACGGCAAATGGGACATCTCGCTCGGCGCTTCCGATTCCACTCTCGCGATCGACGGCTGGGCCCATACGGGACTGAAGGTGGCGACGCTCGCGGCGGGTGCCGCCGTCGAGCTTCCTGCCGCCGCGGAAGAGCGCATCGTGGTTCCGTTGAGCGGTTCGTTTACCGTAACGGTCGACGACGGCGAGTACAGCCTCGCGGGCCGGCAGTCGGTTTTCCACGGGCCAAGTGACGTCCTGTACACAGGTATCAATAGGGCCGTCACCATCAGTTCGCACGACGGCGGCCGGGTTGCGGTTGCGACCGCACCGGCCAAGGCTGACTACCCTACTCGCCTGATCACGGCGGCCGAGACCCCCGTGGAGCTGCGGGGCGCCGGCAACTGCTCCCGGCAGGTCCACAACTTCGGCACACCGGCAGCGCTGGAAGCTGATCGCTTTATTGTTTGCGAGGTCATCACACCTGCCGGCAATTGGTCCTCCTACCCTCCGCATAAGCACGATGAGGAGAAGGAAGGCGAGACCAGCCTGGAGGAAATCTACTACTTCGAAACGCGGGTGGCCCCGGACTCCCCAGCCCCCGCGGATTCAGACGCAATCGGCTACGCCCGGGTCTACGCCTCTGACGACCGGCCCATCGACGTCTCCGCGGAAGTCCGGACCGGTGATGTTGTCCTGGTTCCCTACGGCTGGCATGGGCCGGCGATGGCAGCTCCGGGCTACGACCTCTACTACCTCAACGTCATGGCCGGCCCCGGACGGGTCCGTGACTGGCTCATCAGCGACGACCCGCACCACGGCTGGATCCGCAAGACCTGGGAAGGCCAGGACGTGGACGCCAGGCTCCCTTTTACGGCCTGACGCATGGATAACAGAATGCCCCTGTGACTCTTGGTCACAGGGGCATTCTTGGTGTTGAGCACTATTTGGCTTGGGCGATGTAGTCGTTCATCGTCTTGAGCTGGTACCTGGAAACGTCCTCGGCGTTCTCGTCTTCCGCGAAGACGCTGGAGACCATCACGGTGTTCTCCTTGTCCAGGAATCCGATCTCCTTCAAGCCACCGAAGAACTCGTCCCAGTTCACGTCCCCGTCACCGATCTTGAGGTGTTGGTGGACGCGGACAGCGTTGCCCGGCGGGTTGGTGATGTACCTGAGGCCGTGGGAGGCGTGGTGGTTCATCGTGTCGGATACATGCACCAAGCGGAGTTTGTCGCCCGCCGCCCGCATGATCTCCAACGGCTTGTTGCCCATGTGGAACGTGTGGGAGGCAACGTAGACCATGCCAATGTTCGGGGAGTTCACGCCCCGGATCACGCGCAGCGCGGCCAGTCCGTCTTCCACGAAGTCATCCGGATGGGGATCAATGAGCACGTCCATGTCTTCGCGCTCGATGATCGGCAGGAGTTCCTCCATGGAGCGGTAGAAGGCGCGTTCAGACTCCTCGGCCTTCTCCGGACGGCCGCTGAACTCCGTGTTCATGGTCTGGACGCCGAGGTCCACGGCGATCTGGATGGCCCGCTTCCAGTACCGGACCGCAGCTTCCCGGGCGTCCTCATCGGGTCCGGACCACCGCAGGACGGGCAGGACGGAGGCGATTTCGACGCCAGTGTCCTTGCACGCTGCCTTCAACTTGCCCACGAGCTCGTCATCAGCCTTCGGGTGGTTGAAGAACGGGATGAGGTCCGCATGCGGCGTCATCTGCAGGTACTTGTAGCCGAGATCCGCGGCGACGCGCGGGAACTCCAGAAGGCTGTGCGTGTGATGGAACGGTGTGGGATCAAGGGCAATCTTCATGTCCGTGTCCCTACTTGTAGAGATCCGGCTTGGTGTTCAACTGGACCTTGACCTTTTCGCCCGACTTCTGCGCTTCGACGCCGGCCTCGCAGCAAGCGGCCGTGGCGTAGCCGTCCCAAGCGGTGGGGCCGCCGATTTCGCCGCGGAGGGCGGCGTCCACCCAAGCCTGCACCTCGACGTCGTACGCTGCTCCAAAACGCTCCTCGAAGCCCGGGGTGACGCTGCCGCCCCACTTGCCAGAGGTCTGGATGTATGGGCCGCTGTCCCCGCCGATGCTCACGATGCCGTCCTCGAAGGACGCCTGAGTGGCAACCTGGTAGCCGAACTTTGCGTTGACGTAGATCTCGACGTCGGCCAACACTCCCGATTCAGTTTCAAGCAACACATGCTGGGGGTCGTGCTGGCCATTCGGGGCGTTGCGCGTCGGCTTGCCCAGACGGACCTGCACCGACGTGATTTCCTCGCCGGTGAAGTAGCGGATGGCATCGAACTCATGGACCACGGAGTCGTTGATCAGCATCTCATTGGTGAAGCCCTCCGGCGTGGTGGGGTTGCGGTGCTGGTGGTGCAACATCAACAGCTCCCCCAATTCGCTGTTGCGGATGATCGAACCCAGCGCCGAATACTCGGCATCAAAGCGGCGCATGAAACCCACCTGGATGCGCTTGTGGCCCAACGCCAGTTCAGCCTGGACAACCTTCCACGCGCTTTCTGCATCCGGTGTCAGCGGCTTCTCGCAGAGAATTGGGAAGTCCTTCTCCAAGGCCTTGTACAGGATTTCCTCATGCAGGAAGCCCGGCGTGGCGATCAGGACGGCGTTGACGTCACCATTGTTCAGCGCCTCATCGGCACTGGACAGTGCCACGGCGCCGTCGATTCCTTCAACGGCAGCCTGCGCGCGGGCAAGGTCAACATCGACGACGGCGGCTACTTCAGCGCCGTGGATGCGGGTGTTCAGGCGCTTGATGTGGTCGGCACCCATACGGCCTGCGCCGATGACGGCAACGCGGAGAATCTTTGTCACTTTTCTATCCTTCGTGAGGTTCGTTCTTGTTACAGGGCCCGCGTGCGGGAGCTACTGGACCCGCGTGCGCGAGCCGCAGGAAAGCAGGTAGTTGCGTGTTCGCTTGGCGATGGGCATCGGTACATCGAACGCTACCGGGTACATGTCCTGCTCCACGATGCCGAAGATCGGCCGGTTGAGGCCTTCCACAGCTTCAATAACGGCGCGCAAGTCCGGAAGCCCGTTGGGCGGCTCGGTCATGACGCCGGCCAGGTTGGCAGCAGCCCAGGTCATGTTCTTCTCGTTGACCTCTGCCAGGATCTCCGGGTTGATCTGCTTGAGGTGCAGGTAGCCGATCCTGTCCGGGTAATTCTTGATGAGCTCAAGGCTGGAAGCGCCACAGTATTCCGCGTGGCCCGTGTCCAGGCAAAGGTTCAGGTACTGCGGATCTGTTGCTGCCAACAGGGTTTCGATGTCCTGTTGCGCGCCAACGTGCGAGTCAGCGTGGGAGTGGAACTGCTGGTGCAGGCCAAAGTCCTCCAACAGGACCTTGCCCATCCGGTTGTGGCCTGCGAAGAGATCAGCCCATTGCTCGTCGGTCAGTTCGCCATTCTCTACGGCCTCACCCGTGACGTCGTCGCGCCACATAGCCGGGATAACCACAATGTGCTCGCCACCCATTGCCGCAGTCAGTTCGGCCACCTTGCGTGCCGGCTCCCAGGCTTCGTCGTACTGCCTGGCACCACGGTGGAAGGCAGTGAACACCGTTCCTGCAGTGACCTGGAGGTCGCGCTGCTTGAGCTCTTCTGCCAAGCGGGTGGGGTCGTTCGGCAGGTAGCCGTACGGACCCAGTTCGATCCATTTGTATCCGGATTCAGCAACCTCGTCCAGGAACCGTTCCCACGGAGTCTGCTGGGGGTCATCGGCAAACCACACACCCCAGGAATCGGGAGCGGTGCCGATGATGAGCTTGTTCTCGACGTCAGTCATGACAGCGGTGTCTTTCTCTATCAGGGCCCACGCCGCCAGGGTTCCCTGGCCGAGCTTGCGAGGCGAGGGTGGCGGTGGGGATGGGTTAGTTGGAGGGGAAGTTGTAGGAGGCGCCGGAGGCGTGGGTGGGTTCTGGCCAGCGGGAGGTGATGACTTTGCCGCGGGTGTAGAAGGAGACGCCTTCGGGGCCGTAGATGTGTTTGTCGCCGAAGAGGGAGTTCTTCCAGCCGCCGAAGGAGTGGTAGGCCACCGGGACGGGCAGGGGCACGTTGATGCCCACCATGCCCACCGTGACCGAGCGCTGGAACTTGCGGGCGTTCGCACCGGAGGAGGTGAAGATCGCGGTGCCGTTGCCGTACGGGTTGGCGTTGATCAGCGCGATGCCTTCCTCGAGGTCGGCGACGCGGACCACCACGAGCACGGGTCCGAAGATTTCCTCGGTGTAGGCGGTCATTTCAGTGCCCACGTGGTCGATCACGGTGGGGCCGACCCAGAACCCGTCTTCGTGGCCGGGGACTACGAGGTCACGGCCGTCCACCACCATGGCCGCACCGGCGGTTTCGGCTTCGGTGACGATCCTGAGGATGCGTTCCTTGGAAGCGGGGGTGATGACCGGGCCCATTTCGGCGCCGGGTTCGGTACCGTTGCCGACCTTGACGGCAAGGGCACGTTCCTGAACCTTCTTCACCAGCAACTCCGCAGCATCCCCCACAGCGACGGCGACAGAGATCGCCATGCACCGCTCCCCCGCGGAACCAAACGCAGCAGCCGCGAGGTGGTCCGCTGCGTTGTCCAGGTCCGCGTCGGGCATCACAATCGCGTGGTTCTTCGCCCCGCCCAGGGCCTGAACCCTTTTGCCGTGCTTGGTGGCGGTCTCATGGACGTACTGGGCGATCGGGGTGGAACCAACAAAAGAGATCCCGTCCACGTCCGGGTGGGTCAGCAGCCCGTCAACGGTTTCCTTCCCGCCGTGCAGGACCTGGAACACCCCATCCGGCAACCCGGCCTGCTTCCACAGCCTGGCCAGCAGCATCGGCGCGGACGGGTCCCGCTCGGAGGGTTTGAGGATGAACGCGTTACCCGTGGCGATGGCCATCGGCGCCATCCACAACGGCACCATCACCGGGAAGTTGAACGGCGTAATACCCGCAACCACGCCCAGGGGTTCGCGGAAGGAAAACACGTCGATTCCGGTGGAGACCTGGTCCGAGTAGTCACCCTTGAGCAGCTGCGGGATCCCACAGGCGAACTCGATCACTTCCAGGCCACGGCCGATCTCACCCTTCGCGTCGGAGATCACCTTCCCGTGCTCGGCCGTGATCAACTCAGCAAGTTCATCCACGTGCGCGGCGACCAGCTCACGGAACTTGAACAACACCGCCGTGCGCTTCGCCAGGGAAATATCACCCCAAGACTCCGCAGCTTTCTTCGCAGCAGCCACCGCAGAGTTCAGGTCAGCCTCGTTCGCCAGGCGCAACTCCGCCCTGACCTGCCCGGTGGCCGGATTGTACACCGGCTGGGTGCGGTCGCCCTCGCCCGTGGACTCGGCGCCGTTGATGAAATGGTTAATGGTGGTCAGTGTGGTCGTCGTCGACATGCGGACTTCCTTTGGTCTGTGGGACGTTAGCTTGGGGGAGGTTAGCCGAGCAGCTTGCGCTGGCGGTTCTTGTGCTGCGTGTAGGTCTTGTAGGCCTGCTGGGTGGATTCGAGGTCCGAGACCTGGGAGACGGGAACGTCCCACCAGGACTCCGAGCCGGGGGCGTCCAGCAGAGGATCGGACTCGATATGAATGACGATCGGGCCGGTTTCGGGAGCTGCTTTGGCTTCCTTGATGGCAGCGCCGAGGGATTCGATGACGTTCTCGCCCGGTTCGATCCGGATGACTTTCGCGCCCAGGGACTCGGCGTTGGTGGCCAGGTCGATCGGCAGGTGCTCACCGGCGTCGAAACTGTGCTGTTCCTTGTCAAGGACCCGGTACTGCGTCCCGAATCGCTGGGAACCGAGCGACTCGGACAGTGAACCGATGGAGGCGTAGCCGTGGTTCTGGATCAGGACCACGATCAGTTTGATGCGTTCGGCGACGGCGGTGACCAGTTCGGTGTGCATCATCAGGTACGAACCGTCCCCCACCATCACGACGACGTCCCTGTTGGGACCGCCGGCAGCGGCTTCGGCCAGAGCGGCGCGCTTTACGCCCAGCCCGCCCGGGATTTCGTAGCCCATGCAGGAGTAGGCGTATTCCACGTGGTAGCCGAACGGGTCGCGGACGCGCCACATCTTGTGCAGGTCACCAGGCAGCGAGCCCGCAGCGCAAATAACGACGTCCTGGTCATCCATGGCCTTGTTAGTGGCGCCGATGATCTCGTTCTGGGCCGGCAACGGCGTGTACCGGGTGTCGAAGGCCTCGTCCACGATCGCGTTCCAGCGCTTCTTCTCGGCTGCGACCTTCTCTTCCAGATCAGCACCCACGCGGTAGCCGCCCAGCGCCTGGTTCAGCTTCACGAGGGCCTTGCGGGCGTCAGCGACTATCGGGATGGTGGTGCCGTGCTTGTACGCATCGATCGGGGCGACGTTGATGTTCACGAACTTCACGTCCGGGTTCTGGAACGCCGTCCGGGACGCCGTAGTGAAGTCTTCGTAGCGCGTGCCGATGCCGATGATGAGGTCCGCTTCGGCAGCGATGGCGTTGGCCGCCGTCGTGCCCGTTGAACCAATGGCGCCAAGGGAGAACTTGTGGTCCCATGGCAGGACGCCGACGCCCGCCTGCGTGTTCCCCACCGGAATGCCGGTGAGTTCGGCAAAGGCTGCGAGTTCCTCGTTGGCGTAGGCGTAGAGCACGCCGCCGCCGGCGATGATCAACGGGCGCTTGGCTGCACGGATGGCCTCAACAGCGCGTCGGATGTCATCGTCCTCGGCCTCGGGACGGCGGATCCGCCACTCACGCTCGGCCAGGAACTCTTCCGGAACGTCGAGGGCTTCGGCCTGGACGTCCTGCGGCAGGGAGATCGTGACTGCACCGGTTTCGGCCGGGTCAGTCAGGACACGCAGGCCGTGGTGAAAGGCCGAGAACAACTGCTCCGGCCGGGACACACGGTCAAAGAACTTGGACAGCGGGCGGAAGGCATCATTGACTGTGATGTCGTATGCGTACGGCAGCTCCAACTGCTGCAGCACGGGATCCGCGGCACGGGTGGCGAACGTGTCGCTCGGCAGCAGCAGCACCGGCAGGCGGTTGGTGGTGGCCAACGCCGCACCCGTCAGCAGGTTCGATGAACCCGGCCCGATGGACGTGCTGATCGCGAAGGTCTGGCGACGACGCGTGTGCCGTGCGTAGCCAACTGCCTGGTGTGCCTGGGCTTGTTCGTTGCGGCCCTGGTAGTACGGCATGATGGACGGGTCCGTGGCCTGGTACTGCTTCAACGCTTGGCCAACGCCGGCAACGTTGCCGTGCCCGAAGATACCGAACATGCCCGGGATGAGGCGCTCACGGTATTCCTGGCCACCGATGGAATCCACGGTGTACTGCTTGGAAAGGAACTCGACCACGGCCTGGGCCACGGTCATCCGACGGGTTGCTGTTCCTGTTGAGGTCCGCATGGCGGGGCTACTCCGATACTTTCACTGGAATACGGTCTGACGAGGTGTGCTCCCCCGCAACTGGTGCGGGCCCGGTCGAAGGTGCAGTGCTGTGCAACAGCGAGGCGGCTGTCGCCACCGCACCTGCCACATCGCCGTCGTGCGGGTAGAGCAGCGTCCGGCCCACCGTGAGGCCGCGGACGCCCGGGAGCGCGAGGGCGGCCTGCCAACTGGCGAAGACTTCGTCCTGGGAGCCGTCGGGGTCACCACCCAAGAGCACAGTGGGAAGGGTCGTGGAGGCCATGACGCGCTCCATGTCGGCCACCACGGGCAGTTTCATCCACGTATAGGCACTCGTGGAACCCAGGCCCTCGGCGATACCAACGGACTTGATCACGGCGTCCGCGCGGAGGTCGTTGCGGACCTTGCCATGGGCGTCACGCACCGACAGGAACGGCTCCACCATGGCGATGAGCTTACGTTCGGCCAACGAATCGATGGCCTTTGCGGTCGCTTCAAGCGTGGCCACCGTGTCCGGGTCTCCCAGGCAGATACGCGTGAGCATCTTGCCGCCGTCGGCACCGAGTGCCTGCAAGGCGGCAGCTGTGTGGCCGGTGAACCGGTCATCGAACTCGTTGACCAGGCCAGCCAGGCCACCACGGTTCATCGAACCGAAGATCAGTTTGCCATCCAAAGCACCCAGCAGCAGCAGGTCATCCATGATGTCCGGTGAGGCAAGGATTCCATCCACGGCCGGATTGGCGAGGGCGATCTGCAGCCGGTCCAGGAGGTCCCGGCGATCGGCCATTGCCATCGGCTCCGGCCCCACCGACAGTGCGCCACGGGCCGGGTGGTCGGCAGCAACAATGAAGTTCTGGACCCCGTGCTTCAACCCAGGGTGGCGACGCCGGGTGGCAGCCGCGCGTGCGACGGCTTCCGGATCCTCGAGCCGGATACGGCTCAAGTGCTCGTACCGGCGGGGGTCATCGTTCAGGCTCAACGGACTGCTCCTTCTGCGAACGTGGGTGCTGCCGGCGTGGAAGCTCCCGGGATCCGCCGGCCGCGTTCCGCGAGCAGCGAGGTGACCTCATCCGGCGTCGGCATCGCATCCGCGCAGGATACGCGGGAGGCAACGATCGCACCCGCGGCATTTGCGTAATCCAGCACCTCGGACAACGGCCAGCCGGACAGCAGGCCATGGCAGAAAGCGCCGCCGAAGGAATCACCGGCACCCAGGCCGTTGACGGTTTCCACCGGCACAGGGGCCGAGACAACACGCTCGGTGCGGGTCTTGGCCATGACGCCTTCCGGGCCGAGCTTCACCACCGCGATCTCGACGCCGGCTGCCAGCAGGCGGTCTGCCTGCTCATCCGGCGTCCCCTCACCTACGGCTACGGCGCACTCTTTGTCGTTGCCGATCGCGACTGTGACGTGCGGGAGGATCCTGGCAACTTCTGCGCGGGCTTCCTCTTCCGAATCCCAGAACATCGGCCGGTAATCCAGGTCCAGGATGGTGAACTGGCCTTCCTTCAAAGCAGTCCGGGGCCGGGCCTCGTGGGCGGCGATGTGCGCGCTGCGGCTGGGTTCCTGGCAGAGGCCTGTCACCGTGGACCAGAAAATGCCCGCGTCCCTAATGGCATCCAGATCCAACTCTTCGGTTTTGATCTGCAAGTCCGGTGCCGTGGGGAAGCGTCCGTAGAAGTAGAGAGGGAAATCTTCCGGCGGCTTGATCGCGCAGAAAGTCACCGCTGTGGGGTACTCCTTGACCGGGGAGACGAACGAATCGTCAACATTGAACTTGCGCAGTTCCCGGTGCAGGTAGCTTCCGAACGCGTCGTCGCCCGTGCGGGTGATGACACCGGCGCGGCGGCCGTGGCGCGCAGCAGCGACGGCCACATTGGAGGGCGAACCTCCCAAATACTTGCCGAAGGACGTCACATCCTCCAGGTCCACCCCAATATCGTTCGGGTAGATATCAACGCTGATGCGCCCGATCGTAAGCAGTTCGTGGGTCACGATGATCGTTGACCTTTCTCTTGTGAACTCTGAACCTTTGAGCGCTGGGCCCCAATGCCTTGCCACCCCTCAGTGAGCGGGGCCACATGACTACTTTGCCCCAGATTTCATGTCCTGTCAAAGGTTTGTACTGACATATTTACAACATGACACGGACTGTATCTACTTGCGTGGGATGGCCAATTCTCCGGAGACATATTGGCTGCGCCCGAAGCCGAAAGACCAGTCGCCAGGAGAGTTCTCCATGTAGCCGATGAAGACATCCTCACCCTTGACACCAAGCCCACCAAGCCCTTCGGTGATGGCCTCGAAGAGCGAGCTCTTCGCCGTCTGGCTGCGGCCGCCCTGGGTGAAGATCTGGATCATGATCACGCCAAGGCTCCGCCCAAAACCCAACCCGGCATCCTGGGCCACGATTTGCCCCTCCGGATGTTCAGTGAGGATGTGGAAGTAGTCACGCTCAGGGATCTCATACTCAGAGACGATTGCATCGTGGATGGCCCGGCTGATGGCGACCAATTCGTCCGCCGACCTGCCCTGATTGACGTCGATTCTTACCAATGGCATGTTTGCGCGCTCCTTGGAAGTAGTTTGTCCTGACATACTAACAAAGATTCAGGCGGGAAGGTATAGGCCCACAACGCGCGTTAAAGCACGACGGCGGCCCCGCCACCTTCCGTGGGAAAGGTGCGGAGCCGCCGTCGTGCTTTAAAGAGCAACGCGGGGTCACTTTGAGCCCATTCCACAGTCAGGAATGGGCCGTAAGTGACCCCGCGTTGCTTTGGGTACTAGAGGGTTGCGTAAACCTCGCGCAGCAGCTTGGCAGTTTCGGACGGCGTCTTGCCGACCTTCACGCCTGCAGCTTCGAGGGCTTCCTTCTTGGCCTGTGCGGTTCCTGCGGAGCCGGAGACGATGGCGCCTGCGTGGCCCATGGTCTTGCCCTCAGGAGCGGTGAAGCCTGCAACGTAGCCAACAACCGGCTTGGTGACGTTGGCCTTGATGAAGTCAGCAGCGCGCTCTTCAGCGTCACCACCGATTTCGCCGATCATGACGATTGCCTTGGTCTCCGGGTCGGCTTCGAACGCAGCCAGGGCGTCGATGTGCGTGGTGCCGATGATGGGGTCGCCACCAATGCCGATGGCGGTGGAGAACCCGAGGTCGCGGAGCTCGTACATCATCTGGTAGGTCAAGGTACCGGACTTGGACACGAGGCCGATGGGGCCCTTGCCCGTGATGTTTGCCGGGGTGATGCCGACCAGGGCTTCGCCCGGGGTGATGATGCCGGGGCAGTTCGGCCCGATGATGCGGGTGATCTGGTTGCCGTCGGCGTCAACCTTGGACTGGGCGAGTGCCCAGAATTCGGCGGAGTCCTGAACCGGAACGCCTTCAGTGATGACTACAACGAGGCCGATGCCGGCTTCGATGGCTTCAACCACGGCGTCCTTGGTGAATGCCGGCGGAACGAAGACGATGGAGACATCTGCGCCGGTTTCAGCGATGGCTTCCTTGACGGTGCCAAAGACGGTGATTTCCTTTTCGCCGTGCAGGACCGTGCTGCCGGCCTTGCGGGCGTTGACGCCACCAACAATGTTGGTGCCGGCCTTGAGCATCAGTGCGGTGTGCTTGGTGCCTTCGCCGCCGGTGATGCCCTGAACGATGACCTTGGAGTCTTTGTTGAGGTAGATAGACATTGTCGCGTCCCTTTACTTAGCTGCGTTGGCGAGCTCGGCGGCCTTGTCGGCGCCCTCGTCCATGGTGGCGGCCAGGGTAACCAGCGGGTGGTTGGCCTCGGTCAGGATGCGGCGGCCTTCCTCGACGTTGTTGCCATCGAGGCGAACGACCAGCGGCTTGTTCGCAGCGGATCCCAGCTCTGCAAGCGCACCCACGATGCCCTTTGCCACAGCGTCACAAGCGGTGATGCCACCGAAGACGTTGACGAACACGCTCTTGACCTGGGAGTCGCCCAGGATGACGTCCAGGCCATTGGCCATGACTTCGGCGGAAGCTCCACCGCCGATGTCCAGGAAGTTGGCGGGCTTGACGTTGCCGTGGTTTTCACCAGCGTAAGCAACGACGTCCAGCGTGGACATCACAAGACCGGCGCCGTTGCCGATGATGCCTACTTCGCCGTCCAGCTTGACGTAGTTGAGGTCCTGCGCCTTTGCCTTGGCCTCGAGCGGGTCAGCCGATTCCTTGTCCTCGAGCAGTGCGTGGTGCACGTGGCGGAAGTCCGCGTTTTCGTCGAGGGTAACCTTGCCGTCGAGGGCAATGATGTCACCTGCGCCGGTGCGCACCAGTGGGTTGACCTCAACCAGGGTTGCGTCTTCCTTCTTGAAAACGTCCCAGAGCTTCAGAATGACGTCGGCCACTTTGCCGCGCAGTTCTTCAGCGAAACCTGCGGCTGCGACGATCTCGTCAGCCTTGGCCTGGTCAATGCCCACAGCGGGATCGATGGCGATCTTGGCCAGGGCCTCGGGACGCTCAACAGCCAGCTGCTCAATTTCCATGCCGCCTTCAACCGAGCACATGGCCAGGTAGTTGCGGTTGGCGCGGTCCAGCAGGACCGAGAAGTAGAATTCCTCGGCGATGTCCGCACCCTGGGCGATCATCACCTTATTAACGGTGTGGCCCTTGATGTCCATGCCCAGGATGTTGGTGGAGTGCTCAAGCGCCTCTTCGGCAGTCTTGGCAACCTTGACGCCGCCAGCCTTGCCGCGGCCACCAACCTTAACCTGTGCCTTTACGACAGTAACGCCGCCGATCTTCTCGGCAGCTGCCTTTGCTTCTTCAGGAGTGTGCGCCACGATGCCGGCGAGCACGGGTACACCGTGCGCTTCGAACATATCGCGCGCCTGATATTCAAACAGGTCCACGGTTTAGTGTCCTTCTACGTCGAAGTAGTTTTCTGTTCAGCCGGGAACCGCGATGACCGCGATAGCCAGCTGCGGAAAGTACGCGGTAACAACCAGGATTGAAGCCGGTCACATTGCGTAAGGTCCTCTCGGAACTTTAGCCCTTTGAGGAGTCCCGCCAGCTACACACTACCGGTTAAGTGAGTAACCTTACACTTCTATCGCGCGTAGAAAACTCGCAGAATGACGCGGTTTTTTGGCCGTTCATCGTCTGTTCAACGGCGATCACGACGCCTGTTTCAGGTTCCCCGTGACCTCTTTGCCGCCGTCGGAAATCAGTTGGTAGCCCTGCCTGCTGACAAAGAACGCCACGCCACCGGAGACATTCCCGCAGGCAACGCCGTCGTTATAGGCCGAGCACCGAAGGCCGTTGCGTTCGATGTTCTGGCCGTCGGCCAGCTCAGGCAGCTTGGAGATGGGGCCGCTCCGGCTCCCCTTGGGCCCGAACTCAGACTCCATTTGTGTTACGCCGGAACGACATGAGCCATAGACGGCCTTGTCCGGCGTCAGGAGAACCGTGCCACCGAGATAACCCAGCCCTGTGCCACCGCAGTCGTCTGCGACGTCGGTTGGCTCAGGTTTGGCATACTTCGCCAATTCGCAATGGACCACAGGCACCACGGCGAACTTGTTGTTGGCCGCATCGGAATACGTGTTCGCCTCATAGGGGATGTTGAGGTGGCCGCCCCTGGAGGAGGTCATGGCACACACGATGTTGCGGTCCGGCGTCACAAATGCAGTGACGCCCTCTCCGGCGGCCAGAGCGGTCTGCTCGGTAACCGGGACCTCCTTGAGCTGTTCCAGCGGAGGCAACGGCGCCGGCGGAACGTAGTCAGGGTCCTTCGTGGCGAACGAGCAGCCCGTGGCCAACACCAGGAGCAAAGCGGCAAGAATCCCCAATACAGTCCGTCGCATGCCACCAATTATGCCGTGAGGCGTCAGGCATCCAGTTTGGTCAGGGGCGCGTACCTCAGCAGCAGGCGCTTCTCACCGACGTCGAACTTCACCTTGGCGACTGTCTTGTCACCCGAGCCTTCGACCCCCAGCACCACGCCGTTTCCGAAGCTTGTGTGGTTGACCTTGTCCCCCACCACCACCGAAATGACTTCCTTTTGCGGCTGCACCCGGTTGCGTGCGACGGCGGCCGGAACGTCGGCGTCGAAACCGGCAGTTGCGCTGGCGGCCACCCCGCGTGACGTGCCTGCACCCCAGAAAGAGCCGCCGTAGCGGTTGGAGCCGATGGGAGCATTTCCCCAACCGCCACCTGCCGCTTGCCGGCTCATGCCTTCACGTTTCCAGTCCACCAGCTCGGAGGGAATCTCCTCCAGGAACTGGCTGGCGGGGTTGTATTGGCTTTGGCCCCACATGCTGCGCACCTCGGAGCGCGTGACGTAGAGCCGTTTGCGTGCACGGGTAAGGCCCACGTAGGCCAGGCGACGTTCTTCGGCCAGTTCCTTGGGGTCCGTGGCCGAGCGCTGATGCGGGAAGATCCCGTGCTCCATGCCGGTCAGGAAGACCACCGGGAACTCCAGGCCTTTGGCCGTGTGCAACGTCATGAGCGTGACAACGCCCATGCGCTTGGCTTCGGCCACCGCGGCGTCAATGTCCCCGCCGGGAGCATCAGGAATTTGGTCGGCGTCGGCCACCAGGGACACCTGCTCCAGGAATTCGCCCAGCGAACCGTCCGGGTTGTCGCGTTCATACTCGCGGACTACGGCCACCAATTCGGCGAGGTTCTCCACGCGGGACTCGTCCTGGGGATCGTTGCTCGCGCGCAAACCGGCAAGATATCCGGTCTGCTCGAGCACAGCCTCCAGGGCAGCGGCAGCACCGGACCCGGAAGCCACCTCAGCAAGGTCGTCCAGCAGCTTCACAAAGCCAAGGACGGCGTTCACCGAACGCGTTGCCATGCCGGGCGCCTGGTCAGCACGACGGGCGGCAGCCATAAAGGACGTCCGCTCGCGTTCAGCCAAGGCAGCGACGGCACCCTCGGCGCGGTCGCCGATCCCCCGTTTGGGTTCGTTCAGGACACGGCGGAGATTGACGTCGTCGTCAGGGTTCACAAGGACGCGCAGGTAAGCCAGGGCGTCTTTGATTTCCTTGCGTTCGTAGAACCGCGTGCCGCCCACAACTTTGTACGGCAGGCCCACCCGGACCAGCACGTCTTCAATGGACCGTGACTGTGCGTTGGTGCGGTAGAAGATGGCGACATCGCCAGGACGCAGCCCTTCCTCGTCCTGAAGCCGGTCAATTTCCTTGGCGATGAACTGGGCTTCGTCGTGCTCGTTCTCTCCGACGTAGCCCACGATCTTCTCGCCGTCTCCCTCTGCCGTCCACAGCCGCTTTTCCTGGCGGTTGGGGTTCCGGGAAATCACGGAGTTTGCGGCGGTGAGGATGTTCTGCGTGGAGCGGTAGTTTTGCTCCAGCTTGATGGTGCGCGCATTGGGGTAGTCGGCTTCGAACTCCACGATGTTGCGGATGTCCGCACCACGGAATGCGTAGATGGACTGATCGGAGTCTCCCACCACCGTGAGTTCGCTGGGCTCCACGTCAGTATCAGTGCCCAGGCCAACGATTTCCCTGACCAGGGCGTACTGGGCGTGGTTGGTGTCCTGGTACTCATCCACCAGCACGTGCCGGAAGCGACGGCGGTACGACTCGGCTAGCGCGGGGAAGGCCCGGAACATGTATACGGTCTCCGCGATGAGGTCATCGAAGTCCATGGCGTTGGCTTGGCGCAGGCGCTGGGTGTAGCCCTTGAACACGTCAGCCACGGCTTGCTCGAAGGGGTCGTTGTGGTTTGCCGAGGAGACGTAGGAGTCGGCGTCGATGAGCTCGTTCTTAAGAGCGGAGATCTTGTGCTGGATGGCCTTGGGCGGGAACTTCTTGGGATCAAGGTCCAGGTTCTTGGACACAAGTGTGATCAGGCGCAGGGAATCCGCGGAGTCGTAGATGGAGAAGTTCGAGTTCAGGCCCACATTTGCAGCCTCGCGGCGCAGGATGCGAACACAGGAGGAGTGGAACGTGGAGATCCACATGGCCTTGGCCCGCCCACCCACCAGGGCTTCGATACGTTCGCGCATCTCCGCGGCGGCCTTATTGGTAAAGGTGATTGCCAGGATTTCGCCGTGGTGGGCACGCTTGGTGGCGATCAGGTAGGCGATCCGGTTACTCAACACACGGGTTTTGCCTGAGCCCGCACCCGCAACGATCAGCAACGGACTGCCGGCGTGCTTCACGGCTTCTTCCTGCTGTGGGTTCAAGCCCTGGAGGAGGGCGTCGGCGGACGGAAGCCTACCGGCCTCCTGGTTACCCCAACCACCGGAGGCAGGACGTTCATTTGTTCCAGTGCTGGACCCACCGCTGCCCTCACCGAACCGGGCACGGGAAGCGCCGCCGCCCGCGTGCGAAAGCTCCGGGGCAGCCTTGGTAGCGGCTTTGGAGCCTGCGTTGAAGGGGCCGTCTGCGTAGGGGTCGAACAACATATCCATGGTGACTACCAGTCTAGGCGGTGCCTCTGACACTCAAGGGCCACCCCAAAGAGAGCACCGCCCACGCGATCAAAAACTACGCAAACTGCGGTACTGAGGTGAGGGCCCCACTCAGCTCGCGGACCGCCGTAGGGCCTCCTGCGATGAACCAGTTAATCCCGTTGACCTGCACGACGGCGGTGTCGCCGCCTGCAGCGCGGACGATCGCCTTGCCTGGGAGCCAGTCCCATTCGGGGCAGCTGTGCTGGAACCAGCAGCCGAGTTCTCCATCAGCCACACGGCCGAGGTCGCACGAGCCTGAACCGAACATCCGCAGTGATGCGGCGGAGACGGCAGCGGCATGCCAGGGCATGGCAGTGCGGGGGTCCGCCAACCAGGTGGGGTGGATGTAGGTTGCTGCGCAGATTTGGCCAACAGAGAGGTCTCCGGAACCTGAAATGCGTTCTCCGTTCAGGCTGGCCGGATGCTCTTCGCCGCCTAGCCAGAGCTTGTCCAGTTCGGGCTGGTAGATGGCCCCGAGCACTACGGAGGGATCACCAACGGGATTGTCGCCGTGATCTGAATCGTCGCGTTTAAGGGCAATGGCCGAGCACCAGTACGTGGAGCCATGCAGGAAGTTGTAGGTTCCATCCACAGGATCGATCACCCAGGTCCGGCCACTGGTACCGGCAACAGAAGTGCCTTCCTCGCCCAGGATGCCATCCTCCGGGCGGCAGCGTTGCAACTGTTCCAACACGTAAGCCTCGGCCGCATGGTCGGCTGCCGTGACGACGTCGGACACTGACGTCTTGCGCGTGCCCTGTAGTCCGCCCATCCGCATGAGCAGCGCCAGTTGCCCTGCCTCGCGGACCAGCGCGCTGGCCAATTGGTAGTCATCAAGTGATGGATCGAGTTCAGTTGCGGTGTGCCTGCCGGTGGTCATGGTCCCAGCTTATGTGGCGGGATAATGAATGACATGGCCAAGACACCAGCGCAGCGCATCAAGAAGCACGGAGCCAAGGCGGTGGTCCCTGAGCACACCCTCCCACCCGTGATCAATCCCACCACGCGGCGGACCCCCGAGAAGGCGCAGAGCAACTCCAAGCTGATTGTCATCGCAGGAGTTGTGGCCAGCTTGTTCCTGTTCTGGTACCTGCACTTGTTGACGCTGAACCAAATGACGCAGCTTTCAGGCGGGCTCGCCATGCCGGATTCGCTGATCGGCGGGTTCTCCCAGGACTACGTCGCCCAGCTTCGCGCGGCGATGGACGAGGCCGCCAGAGGCCAGTTGAACTACGTCCATAAGACTGCCGGCACGCTCTTTCCGCTGATCTTCGGCTTCAGTTGGCTCCTGCTCATCGGCACCAACGTTGCCCGAAAGTCGTGGCGCTGGGCATTGTGGGCCGCTCCCCTGCTTTTCGCCGTGGCTCACTTGTGGTCCAACGTCGCCATTGATTCGATGCTGGCTACGGAAACGCCCGACGCCGGTCAGGTTGCCCTGGCCTCCGCCGTCACCATTGCGTCGTGGGTACTGTTCCTGATCAGCCTGCTGTGCGGCGTGGCGGCTGTGTTCCTTGGACGGAAGAACGCGAAACAGCCCTGACAGCTTTCCGTTCCCTTGTGACGCGGTGAGCCACTACCAGGCCCACCAAGGACAACCCCAGGATGATCGGATACGCCATGGTGCGCTCGATGGCGCCCGGCTCCTCGACGCGCAACTGCACCGCAAGGACGTAGATGGTTGCTCCCAGGGAAACAACCCCGAACAAGAGCACCATCCCCCACATCTGCGTGTGCCCCCGCCATACCAGGCCCAGTATCACCAAGGACAGCGGTCCGGCGATGAAGTACAGTCCCGCGCCGGTCAGATGCAGCGCCAGGTCAGTGTCTTCCGGGATCAGGCCAACCATTGCCTGGCCGATGCCCGCTACGAGGACCAGCACCCTGACTGCCCCGGCCGCAATCCACGGAAATGCCGCGGCTGGTGATGCCATTCCCGGCCGGATAACCCGGGCACCGGATTCAGCCGCCACAGAGAGGACAGCCGAGCTCAGCAGCACTGCCCCGAGGACCATGGCAACCCCTTGGAGCACGAACGAGGCATTCATCAGCCAATTAAGCGGCGAGCACACCTCGTAACCGTTGAAGGGACCGCAGTGGGCCGCGCCAAGATCACTGATGACGTGGGCGCGCCGGTCATAGCCTGGATTGCCTTGCCACACAGCCATCGCCATGGCTTCCACCACGAAATAGTGGATGAGGGTAATCGCGGCCCAACCCCCAATCAGCTCGCGCCGGCCAGCGAGGTCAGGCAGAAGTCCCCGGTCCCTGCCGAGCGGACCACCCGCCGTCGTCATAGCGTCAGAATAGTCCCGGAGTCCCGCGGACGCACGCTTTCAACGGCACTGACGGCTGACGGCTGACGCCGGATGCGCAAGGCGGAAGAAGCGGGCAAAATAAAAACGATAGTGTTATCCCAGTGGGCCAACCGCCCACCCCTTCGTTAAAACAATTGACCCGCCGGCAAGCGGGTCATTGTTTAGGCGCAGGGCACCTATGTTGTGCGATCAAGGGTCTAGTCCTTGGTGCTCACACATCAAGACTAGGCCCCCGAGCGGATTTTCTCCCGCTCCTGCCGCCCCAGGACAGTTTTACCGCAGGACCTGATTTACCGCAGGGCCTTCGCCGCTTTCCGCACCGTTTGCACGCGCTGGGCGATGACCAGGCCGGCAGCTGCCAAGCCAATGGTGACGGGGTAGCCCATCAGTCTCTCCAGTGTCCCGGGCTGGGGCACCTCCATTCCCGTGATCCCGCCAACGATGAGTGCCCCGATACAGAGGGCGCCGCAGGCGGCGATGAACCAGCTCATCGGGGTCTGCCGGAACCAGAGGATGCCCAGCAGAAGCAGTGCGAAGCCACCGCCAATGAAGAACATCAGGGCGCCGGCAAAATGCCATGGGGAGCCCACATCCTCTGGAACCAGGCCAACGATGACCGTCCCGGCACCTGAAACACCCGTGAGTATTCGGATGGCCACAGCCATGATCCATGGTTTGGCCAGGACCCGGGTCCGGGGCTCTTTGTCGGCTGTGGCGGTGTGGAAGCGCTGGGCATGCACACCAGGACGCGCTGCCACGCACAAAAGTCCTGCCGTCAGGAACACCGCCCCAAGGATCAATGCCAGGCCCTGCACTACAAAAGAGGCGTTCATCAGCCCATGCAAAGGGGAGCAAACTGCCCGGTCTTCGTAGACCCCGCACGATACTGCGCCGAGGTCGCTGATGAACCCGGTAGCTCTGCTGTAGGGTTCAGGACCGGCCCAGGCCTCGATAACAGCAGCCTCGGCAACGAAATACTGGACCACACTCAACTGGGCCCAGCCGCCAATGTTTGCCCGTGTCGCGCGGACATCCGGGAGGAATGTGCCGGTGGTTTCCGGTGGTGTCGCATGCCCTCTCATGACCGCCAGCCTAGCCGTGTTCGGGCACTGGCCCGGCAGCTTGTATGCTTGTAGTCGTGTCCGGCCAAGGAGCTCCGTAACGGTACTCCCGGGGATGGACACGCAGGCCCTCGTAGCTCAGTGGATAGAGCACGGCTCTCCTAAAGCCGGTGTCGTTGGTTCGATTCCAATCGAGGGCACTTGAACCAGCAGCAGCCCATCCAGGACTTGCGTGCCTATTTGGCCGGCACGTGGAATGTGGAGCGGACACTCCTGGACAGGGCCTCCGGCACCCGCGGAACTTTTACCGGCGTCGTGCAGTACACGGAAGAGCCCGACGGCGATGGCCTTCACTACCGCGAAGACGGAACCATGCACTGGCCCACCCACACAGGCCCGGCGTTCCGCGAGTATCTCCTCAAGCCAGGCCCTGGACCGGATTCCATGGACGTCTTCTTCCCCGATGGCCGGCCATTCCATGTGATGAGCTTTGCGGAGCAGGCCAACCAGGACAAACACTGGTGCGATCCCGATGACTATTACGTGAACTACACATGGGAAGGCCCGGATGCGTTCAGTTTCACCTGGGATGTCCGCGGTCCCGCAAAGGATCTGCTGCTGGAATCGCATCTGGTCCGAACGAACGCCGGGAGGCAAGCATGAGCATTACTGATGTGATCGTGGTCAGCGCCGTGTGCGTTTACAACAAGGAGGGCCAGCTCCTGACCGTCCGCAAACGGGGCACGGACAAATTCATGCATCCGGGCGGCAAACCCGAGGCCGGTGAAACAGCGGCGGAAGCTGCTTCGAGAGAATTGTTAGAGGAAGTGGGCATCGAGATCGCCCCGCAGGACCTTGAACCCCTGGGCGCCTGGCTCGCTGTGGCTGCCAACGAGGCCGCAACCAACATTGAGGCCACAGTTTTCACGGCTCCTGGAACCTGGGAAGCACACCCTTCCGCCGAGATCGCCGAGGTCCGTTGGTTGGACCTCACAGCATCTCTGCCCGGGGATCTCGCACCACTGCTGACGGACCACGTCCTTCCTGCCCTCGCCTCGCCTCGCCTCGCCTCGCCTAAGTAGGTCACCCAAGTAAGTCGCATTTGTGCGCGTTTTGAGCCCTCAAAACGCGCACAAATGCGACTCAGTTGGGCTCCGGAACAGCTTCCTCGGCCACCGCCGTGGCTTCCGCGAACTGGGTCCGGTACAACTCGGCATAGCGGCCGTCGGCAACAAGCAACTCCGTGTGCGTGCCGCGTTCCACGATCCTGCCGTCCTCTACCACCAGGATGACGTCCGCGGCACGGATGGTGGACAGCCTGTGGGCAATCACGACGGCGGTACGCCCCTCGAGCGCTTCCCCCAAGGCTGCCTGGACGGCGGCTTCATTGGTGGAGTCCAGCGCTGCGGTTGCCTCATCAAGAATCACGACGCGCGGCTGCTTGATGAGCAAACGTGCGATGGTGAGACGTTGCCTTTCTCCACCGGAGAGCCGGTACCCACGCTCCCCAACGACTGTTTCCAGGCCGTCCGGAAGGGACCGGATCATGGGTTCCAGGCGTGCACGCCTGAGCACCTCCCACATGTCTTCTTCCGTGGCATCCGGCCGGGCCAGGCGCAGGTTGGAGGCAATGGTTTCGTGGAAAAGGTGGCCGTCCTGGGTCACCATTCCCAGGGTGTCCCGCAGGGAGTCAAAGCGGAGATCCCGGACATCCACGCCGGTGCCAGGTCCGCGCCCACCAAGACGCACGGCACCGGAATCGACGTCGTACAAGCGGGACAGCAGTTGGGCCACCGTGGACTTTCCTGCGCCGGACGAGCCCACCAAGGCAACCGTCTGGCCCGGCTCAACGCGGAAGCTGATACCGTGCAGCACTTCCTCGCCGCCGCGCGTGTCCAAGGTTGACACGTCTTCCAAGGAGGCGAGGGACACTTTGTCCGCCGACGGGTAGGAAAAGCGGACGTCGTGGAATTCCACGGCGACAGGTCCGGACGGAAGTGCCACGGCGTCCGGCTTTTCCGTGATGAGGGGTTGCAGGTCCAGGATCTCGAAGACCCGCTCGAAGCTGACAAGTGCGCTCATAATTTCCACGCGCGCGTTGGAGAGCGCGGTGAGCGGAGCGTAGAGACGCGTCAGGAGAAGGGCCAGGACCACAACGTCGCCTGGCGCCAGTTGTCCACCGAGGGCAAGCCAGCCGCCCAGTCCGTAAACGAGGGCCAGAGCCAAGGCCGAGACCAACGTCAACGCGGTGACGAAGGTGAACTGCAGCATGGCGGTGCGGATGCCGATATCGCGCACGCGGCCGGCCCGGGCAGCAAACTCCCGGGATTCCTCGTCCGGCCTGCCGAAAAGTTTGACCAATGTGGCGCCGGGAGCGGAGAACCTTTCGGTCATCTGCGTACCCATGGCAGCGTTGTGTGCCGCTGCCTCGCGTCGGAGGTCCGCCAGCTTGGAACCCATGCGTCGGGCAGGTATGAGGAAGATCGGCAGCAACACCATGGCCAGGACGGTGACCAACCAGGACGTGTTGAGCATGACCACAAGGGTCAAGGCGAGCGCCACGACGTTGCTCACCACACCGGACAAGGTGCCTGCGAACGCTGACTGCGCCCCGATGACGTCGTTGTTCAGGCGGCTGACCAGCGCGCCGGTCCGT
Source organism: Arthrobacter sp. StoSoilA2 (assembly GCF_019977195.1). Taxonomy (NCBI): domain Bacteria; kingdom Bacillati; phylum Actinomycetota; class Actinomycetes; order Micrococcales; family Micrococcaceae; genus Arthrobacter; species Arthrobacter sp. StoSoilA2. The sequence goes on along the minus strand of NZ_AP024643.1, from coordinate 1,067,391 downwards.
GTCCGGGTGAAGAAAGCGATGGGCATACGCTGCACATGGTCGAACACGCGGGTACGGAGGTCCACAATGACGCCCTCGCCGATGGTGGAGGACAACCATCGGGTCACCAGTCCGATTCCAGCCTCGCCAACAGCCACAATCGCAATGAGGACGGCCAGCCAGATCACCGTGCCCACGCCGGCCTTGGCAATGATCGCGTCAACCACTTGCCCGGCAAGCACCGGCGTGGCGACGGCCAGGAAGGCTCCCGCAACCGAGGCGATAACGAAGGCTATGAGCTTGCCCTTGTGGGGCGCGGCAAAGCCCAGCACGCGCTTCAGCGTTTCCTTCGAGAACGGTTGCGAGCCGCTCTGGGCACGCGTGATCTTGTGCAGCGAGCTCCAGGCAACGCCATCCATGCTCATGGTTACTTCTCCTGGCCGGGGATGTGGTGCAGCTCCTGGACACGGCCGTTTTCCAGGTGCCATCGCGAATCGAGCCGAACGTTCTCCAGCAATCGCCGGTCGTGGGTGACCAGCAGGAGGGCGCCTTCGTAGCTTTCCAGCGCTTCTTCAAGTTGCTCGATCGCGGGGAGGTCAAGGTGGTTGGTGGGTTCGTCCAGCACCAACAGGTTCACGCCCCGGGCCTGCAGGAGGGCCAGCGCGGCGCGCGTACGCTCCCCCGGGGACAGAGAGTCAACTGTCCGCGAAGTGTGGTCCGCTTTGAGGCCGAACTTGGCAAGGAGCGTGCGGACGTCGGCACTGTTCCAGTCCACCAGCACGGCTTCGACGGCGTCGCCAAGCTGCCGTCCGCCGTCGAGCAGTCCGCGGGCCTGGTCGATTTCGCCGATGGCGACAGACGCGCCCATGGAGGCCTCGCCGTCGTCCGGTTTCCGGGTGCCCAGCAGCAAGCGCAGGAGAGTGGACTTACCGGCGCCGTTGGGCCCGGTGATGCCGATGCGCTCACCGCCGTTGAGTTGCAGGTTGACCGGTCCCAGCGTGAAATCGCCTTGCCGGACCACTACGTCACGAAGGGTGGCGACGACGGCACTTGAGCGGGGTGCCTGGCCGATGCTGAACTGCAGTTGCCATTCCTTGCGCGGCTCCTCCACCTCGGTGAGGCGGGCGATGCGCGACTCCATCTGGCGGACCTTCTGTGCCTGCTTTTCGGAAGACTCCGTGCTCGCTGCCCTGCGGATTTTGTCGTTGTCAGGGTTCTTCTTCATCGCATTGCGGACGCCCTGGGAGCTCCACTCGCGCTGGGTCCGTGCGCGGGACACAAGATCGGCCTTGGTGTTGGCAAACTCTTCGTAGCGTTCGCGGGCGTGGCGCTTGGCGACGGCGCGCTCTTCGAGGAAGGCTTCGTAGCCGCCGTCGTAGACAGCCACGGAGTTCTGGGCGAGGTCCAGTTCCACTACGGTGGTGACGCAGCGGGCCAGGAACTCACGGTCGTGGGACACCAGAACCACTCCTCCGCGCAGGCCCTGCACGAACGCTTCCAGCCTGGCCAGGCCATCAAGGTCCAGGTCATTGGTGGGTTCATCAAGAAGGACAACATCGAAGCGGCTGAGCAGCAGCGCAGCCAAAGCAACCCGGGCAGCCTGCCCTCCGGAGAGCCCTGTCATGAGGGCATCGGTGCCAAGTTCAAGCCCAAGATCCGCCAATACAGCAGGAATGCGGTCCTCCAGGTCTGCTGCACCGGATGCCATCCAGCGGTCAAAGGCCAAGGAATATGCATCATCTGCTCCGGGAGCACCGGAACCGAGGGCCTCGGCTGTGGCTTCCATTTCTGCGGTGGCCTGTGCACAGCCCGTGCGGCGCGCAATGTATGCTGCGATGGTTTCGCCCGCCGTGCGCTCGTGTTCCTGGGGCAACCAGCCCACAAAGGCGTCCGACGGAGCCAGGCTGACGGTCCCCTCCTGCGGCTGGTCCACGCCTGAGAGGATGCGAAGAAGCGTGGATTTGCCAGCGCCGTTCGCTCCGACGACGCCCACCACATCACCCGGCGCAACGGTGAGGGAAAGCTTCGAAAAGAGCGTGCGGTGGCCGTGGCCACCGGCAAGATCCTTGGCCACCAAGGTTGCAGTCATTCTCTATTCCTCTCGCAGCGCCAACACGGCGCTCGCGTCTACATCACCAGCACGGCAAACAAGCGTGGGTTCATCTATCAAACGCGGCTTCCATGCCCGTGATTCCCAAGGGCATGGAAAAACCCGCTGGTCCGGACTTGGGGGGTGTACGGACCAACGGGTTCAAGCATCAAGCATAATTCAATGTGGCGTCGGCGTAAAATCAATCCGTACCTTCGCTCCGGTTCCTTTTTGGAAGATGCCGGACTTGCCCGTTTGAAATACCCCAGAAAGCCCTCCATGCCCTTACCGTCCAAGGCGTTCCAACGCTGGCTTCACGGCGTTGCACCCAACGCCAGCACAGCGGACGTCTGCAGGATTTCCGGGATAAAACGGACAACGCTGGCCCAACAGCTGGTCCGCGGCAAGGTGGCGGAGTCAACGCTGGTCAGCATCAGCCGGGGTTACCACATCAGTCCCGTCCAAGCCCTGGCCACGTTTGACCTCTACGCAGACCTTCGGGGCGATCCCGTCCCACCCACGCCTGATGAACTGGTGAGCCAGATAGCCACCATGGATTTGCTGCGCGCGGTGGTGGAACGCAGTGAGCCAGGGTCCGTCTCCGTCACGGGACTATCGCCAACACCGCACCCCACCGCGGTGCGCAACTGGGTGGATGCAATCGACGACGGCGAGTTGCGGCACCGGGTCAGCGAAGCCACCGGGATCGCACCGCAGAACTTCTCCGCCCACTTGACAGCCAACAGGCTTCCTCCCGAGCTGGCCATCGCGACGTCGCGGGCTGCCGGCGTCGGACCAGCGGGCGGGCTGGTCGCCGGAGGGTTGATCACTGAAGCCGAAGCCGGCTGGTCGCCCAACGGACGCAAGGAAGCACTCGACCGGATGACGCTGGGCGAGCTGGTGACCTTGGCAGGCGAACGACTCCAGGCGCTGGGCAAAACGCTGCGCCGCCAAGAACAAGACCACGAACGAACTGAACGAATTTGGGAGAATCTCGGATGACGGCTGTCCTGCCTTGGGCAACGCTGATTGTGTGCCTGGCGATCACCATCGCGCGGATTCCGAGCCTGCTCAGGGGTGAGAACCGGGTGGTTTTCTACATTTTCGCGCTGATCACCCTGGATATCCTCCTCAGCATCGAAGGCCCATACCTTGCCATCGATGCCCTGCTCGGCGGCGTTAACGTAACGAACCTGATCCTGCGGTTCCTGCTCTACGGCACGTTCCTGCTGATGGGCATCAAGATTGCCATGGGTTTCGCTTCCAGATCAGCGGAACGGGCTATTCGTGGCCCTTGGGGGCTGACGGTCCTGGGAATCACGGTGGCACTGACCACGTTCTTCTTTGTCATCACAGACACGCGCGGTTCCACGGTGGGCATGACGGGGCTGACCTGGGGACCATCCATGGAGGCTTACGCGGCTCTGGGCCGCTTCTATCCCGGATACGTATCCGCCTGTTTGTTGCCCGCCATCTGGCGGACCGTCGTAGGCCGCTACCCCGCGTTGCTGCGTGCCGCCTCGGCCCTCCTGTTTGTTGGGCTGGCGTTGCTGTTGCTGTCCCAACTCTTCCCACTGATCCCGCTGGTGCACCTGTGGCTGCGTTCCTTGATTAACTACTCTGCCGTGCTGGCCACGGCCATTGGGCTTGCGGGGATCTGGTTTTCCAAGGCATTTGCCAGGCGCAAAGCAAGACGCACAGCGTAAGACTTTCACAAAACCATTAGATCGTGGCACAATCATGAATGTGTGAACGCGGTTGCAGCCTGGCGCCGGAATCAGAGAACGGGTTTCCGGTGAATGTGGCGCCCACGTGATCACAATTGGGGGGATGAGTGGTGGCGGGCTGTTGGGGACCGCCCCCACTCAGCCTTTTTAACCACCCCTTCCACAAGCCTCCAGGCCTTCCCTGCCGGGAATCCGCATTGGCCCGTGACTAAGATGGCTCCATGACCAGCCTTCGCTCCCGCCGTTCTCTTTTCGCCGCTACCCTGGCCGCCGCCGCCCTTGCGCTCTCTGCTTGCGGTGGCGGTTCCACTCCAGCCCAGTCCGGTGGCGATACATCCTTGTCCGATGTGAAATCCAAGGGCGAGCTCGTCATCGCTACGGAAGGAACCTACCGCCCGTTCAGCTTCCATGCCGAGGGCGCTGGTGAACTGACGGGCTACGACGTCGAGATTGCCAAAGCGGTGGCTGAAAAGCTGGGCGTGAAGGCGAGCTTCCAAGAGACGCAATTTGATGGCATTTTTGCGGGCTTGGACGCCAAGCGTTTCGATACAATCGCCAACCAGATCTCCATCAATGCCGAGCGCAAAGCCAAGTACGAGTTCTCCAAGCCCTACACCGTCTCTACCGGCGTTGTGGTGACCAAGAAGGACAATTCCAGCATCAACAGCTTCGCCGACCTCAAGGGCAAGACCACCGCGCAGTCGCTGACCAGCAACTTCTACAAGATGGCCGTAGAGGCCGGCGCCAACGTTCAGGCAGTGGAAGGCTGGGCCCAGTCGGCCACCCTCGTACAGCAGGGACGCGTGGACGCAACGGTGAACGACAAACTCACCTACCTGGACTACGCGAAAACCACACCCGATTCCGGATTGAAAGTGGCCGCCGAAGCGCCGGACAAGACCGAGAGCGCCATGGTGTTCCGGAAGGGTTCCTCAGAGCTGACCAAGGCTGTAGACAAGGCGCTGGATGACCTCCGGGCAGATGGAACCCTGACGAAGATCTCCGAAAAGTACTTCGGTGCGGATGTCACCAAATAAATGAACTGGGACCTCATCTGGAGTTCCTTCGGGCCGATCATCAGCGGTGCCGTAACGGGCACCATCCCCCTTACGCTGGCCTCCTTTGCTGTGGGCCTGGTGTTGGCTTTGGTGGTGGCGCTGCTGAGGCTGAGCTCGAATTGGCTGCTGTCCGGCATAGGTCGCTTCTACGTCTCGGTTATCCGGGGTACTCCCCTGTTGGTGCAACTGTTCGTGATTTTCTTCGGCCTTCCCAGCATTGGCATCCGACTGGATCCCTGGCCGAGCGCCATCATCGCCTTCTCCTTGAACGTGGGCGGCTACGCTGCCGAGATCATCCGGGCTGCGATACTTTCAGTGCCCAAGGGACAATGGGAAGCCGGTCACACCATCGGGATGTCCCGCCCCCAAGCGCTGGTGCGCATCATCCTTCCGCAAGCGGCACGCGTGTCCGTTCCACCGTTGTCCAACACCTTCATTTCCCTGGTTAAGGACACCTCGCTCGCTTCACTCATCCTGGTCACTGAACTCTTCCGCAACGCCCAGCAAATCGCTGCGTTCAGCCAGGAGTTCATGGCCCTGTACCTGCAGGCAGCCCTGGTTTACTGGGTCATCTGCCTGGTCCTTTCCACCGCGCAGTCCGCCGTGGAACGGAGATTGGACCGTTATGTCGCCCACTGATGCACCTCAACAGCGCGAACCACGCGTCACCTCGGTCCTCAAGGCCCGGAACCTCGCGAAAGCCTTCGGCAGCAACGTAGTGCTCCGCGACATCGATATCGACATCCGGCGCGGCCAGGTGGTGGCCCTCATCGGTCCCTCAGGTTCGGGCAAGACCACTGTCTTGCGCTCGCTTAACGGCCTTGAAATTCCCGACGCCGGTACTGTCACCTTTGGCGGCACGGGCCCCGGCTCCGGCCCTGCAAGCGAGACGTCTGATGGCCTCTCGATCGATTTCGGCGCCAGAGTGGGCAAGAGGGAGATCGCTGCGCTGCGGGACCGCAGTGCCATGGTGTTCCAGCACTACAACTTGTTCCCGCACATGACTGTCCTGAAGAACATCATCGAGGGTCCGGTCCAGGTACAGAAGCGCCCGAAGGCAGAGGCCATCGCTGAAGCCGAGCGATTGCTTGAGCGGGTTGGCCTGGCTGACAAGCGGGACGCCTATCCGTTCGAGCTCTCCGGCGGACAACAGCAGCGCGTGGGCATCGTCCGTGCGTTGGCGCTCCAGCCCCAGCTGCTGTTGTTCGATGAGCCCACCTCGGCTTTGGATCCTGAGCTCGTGGGTGAGGTCCTGAGCGTCATCAAGGAACTCGCCGAGGAAGGCTGGACCATGGTGATCGTGACCCATGAGTTGGCCTTCGCCCAACATGTGGCGGATGAGGTCATCTTCATGGATGGAGGCGTTGTGGTGGAGCGGGGCCCTGCTGCCGAAGTGCTGCGCGCACCCCGGCAGGAGCGGACCAAGTTGTTCGTGAAGCGCCTCCAGCACGACGTCTAAAGCTCTTCGCGCGGTCGCCCTGGCCCGCCCAGCCACCAGGCCCGCCCAGCCTTCAGGCGCGCCCGGCCTTCAGGCGCGCCCGGCCTTTATCGGGCGAACCGCAACGTGACCAATTGGAACGGGCGCAGGACCAGCTCGGCTGCGTCCTGCCCCACACTCACTCCAGGGGCCTCTACCGGCCGCTCCAGCAGGTCCGTGGCAACGACGCAATGAGCTTCAAAATTGGCCCTGACAACACCGGCTGAGCGTTGTCCCAAGGATTCGTAAAGACGCACAATGACGTCTCCGGAGCCATCCTCAGCCAGCTTCACTGCCTCCACTACCAAGGCAGGGTTGGACACGGACAGCAGAGGTTCCACTGGCTTGGCACCAGTGACATAGCGGGGCTTCAAGTTGGTGCGGTAGCCCTCCTCCACGGCATCCCCGATCCCGGCTCCAGGCCTAAGGGACAGCTCAAGTGTGTGCTCGCCGCGGTCTGCTTCAGGGTCCGGGAACCTGGCGGAGCGCAGCAGCGAGACACGGACGGTGGTGGTCGTCCCCCCGTCTCCGCGGACAGCCCTGGTGACGTCGTGCCCGTAGCTGGAAGCGTTGCTGACGGCTACGCCATAACCAGGCTCGGCAACGTGGATCCAGCGATGCGCGCAGATCTCGAACTTCGCAGCATCCCATGATGTGTTCGTGTGGGTCGGCCGGAACACATGGCCAAACTGGGTCTCGGAGGCCGAGCGGTCCGCGCGGACATCCAGTGGGAAGGCTATCTTGAGCATCTTTTCGCGTTCTTGCCAGTCCACTGTGGTGGAGATCCCCAGCGACTCCGCACCGGCGTCGAGCGTTATCCGTTGCGTGATGGTGGAGGCACCAACCGTACGTTTGACCACCACGACGGCGCCTGCCTCCGTGCGCTCAAGATCGATGGTATCCGCTTGGGTCAGTTGGGTGACGTTGCGCCGGTAGAACTCCTCGATGTCCCAGGCGTCCCATTCATTGGGAGTGTCCCTGAACAGCTCAAGCAGGTTGCCGGGCTGACCGGGCACCATCGCCTCACGGCCAGTGGCATGGTCCATGAGCGAGGTCAACAAGCCGTCACTGTCCACGATGGCGCGGATGATTCCGTTGTCCAGGACGTAGCCGCCATACTTCTGGCCGGCATCAACACCTGCCTCCGGTTTCACCGCTTCCGCAACGGCGAGTGCCGGCACGCCACCCCTCTTATGCGGGGCCGCATTGAGCAGGAACTGCTTGTCTCCTTGGCCGACAAGCGCCTGGGCGGCCTGGCCGATGATGGCCTCGAGATCGCGGGCGATCGCTTCGTAATTCCGCTCGGCGTCCTGGTGGACCCACGCAATGGAACTGCCCGGCAGGATGTCGTGGAATTGCTGCAGGAGCACCAACCGCCAGAGCCTCTTGAGCTCCGTTTCGGGATAGGCATATGCCTCGCCCAGGCGCACTGCAGCCGTGGAGCACCACAGTTCCGCTTCACGCAATAGGTGTTCGCTGCGCCGATTGCCGCGCTTGGTCTTCGCCTGGCTGGTGTACGTTCCACGGTGCATCTCCAGGTACATCTCGCCCACCCACACCGGGAGGTTGCGGTACTCGGCTTCGGCCGCCGTGAAAAAGTCCTTGGCCGTGCCCATCCGGACCTTGGGCGAACCTTCAAGATCTGCGGTGCGGCGTGCGGCGGCCACCATCTCACGCGTTGGACCGCCACCGCCGTCGCCATAACCGAAGGGAACCAGTGACATGGTTCCGCGGCCGTGCTCACGGTAGTTGCGCTCCGCATGCGCGAGCTCGCGGGCGTGGAGCTCTGCGTTGTACGTGTCTACGGGCGGGAAATGAGTGAACAACCGGGTGCCATCAATGCCTTCCCAGGTGAAGGTGTGGTGCGGCATCCGGTTCACTTTGTTCCAGGAAATCTTCTGCGTAAGGAACCATCGCAAACCTGCCGACTTGACGATCTGTGGCAGTGCTCCCGAGTAACCGAAGGAATCGGGCAGCCATGCTTCCTGGCACTCCACGTCGAATTCCTTTTGGAAGAAGCTCTTGCCTTCCACGAACTGGCGCGCCATGGCCTCGCCACCAGGCATGTTGGTGTCCGATTCAACCCACATCCCACCGACGGGAACGAACTGCCCGGCCCTGACCTTTTCCCGGATGCGGACAAAGAGCTCGGGATAGAATTCCTTGATCCAGGCCATCTGCTGGGCTGAGGAGCACGAGAAGACGAAGTCGGGGTCCTCGTCCATGAGTGCCACCACGTTGGAAAACGTGCGGGCACACTTGCGGATGGTTTCACGGACAGGCCACAACCAGGCGGAATCGATGTGCGCATGGCCAGTAGCCACAAGTTCGTGGGCCGAAGCATAGGCGGGCCGGCTCAGCACTTCTGCCAATGCCTCGCGGCCTGCGGCAGCCGTTCCCGCGACGTCATCCGGATCCATGATGTCCAGCATCCGTTCCAGGGCCCGAAGGATTTCGTGGCGGCGCGGCAGGTCCATGGGGAGCTCGTGCATGAGCCCGCTCAATGTCCAAACGTCCTGGTTGAGTTCCCACACCGTCTCGTTGAGTTCGGCAATGGCAATCCGGCCCAGACGGTACCGGGGCTCATTGCCGGAGGTCGCCTTATCCCCCAAAAGGGTAGGCGCAAATGACCAACCCTGCGCCACATCCGGGTTGGCTGCCGCCTCAACATAGAAGTCAACGGACAATCCGCCGCCGAGCAGCTTCAGCGGAACGTGGTAGTTACGCGGCGAGATCGCTTTGATGATGCTGGCATCGGCACGCCAGGCCGTGCCTTCACATTGGAACCCCGGCACGTCGCTGTTGAAACCGAGGTCCACGATGATTTCCACCGCCGTCCCCTCGGCTGAACCCCAGCCTTCCGGAACTTCACCCTGGAGCCGGAGCCACTTGGTACTCCACGGCTTACCCCAAGGTGCGCCCGGCTCCTGGGGCGTGAAAAGCTGGCGCATTGCCTCCGCTGCGGGCACAGGTTCTCCGGGCGCGTCCCAGCTGCTCAGCTGCAGCGGGACGGACCTACCGTAAATGGCCGGAAGAAGGCGTTCCCGAACGAATCGATCGAGACGCTGTTCAGTGATCCGGCGGTCGTCGTGCAATTAAAACCCCTTAGGCATTGGCTGGTGGCAAAGCGTCATGGCCGGCTGGCGGGCCGGTACGTGATGGACGGCGTTATTAGAGGACACGGCGATTCCAATCGATGGATAAAATCTACGTTGTTCCAGCTCAATAGCCAAGTGATCGAGGACTATCCGCAGCGAATGGGGGCCTCAGCCGGCCTCCACCCCTACGATCCTGTCCCTCCCCGCGTACACGTTCAGGCTGGTACTGCGGCTGAAGCCGACCAACGTAATCCCTGTTTCGTCCGCGAGCTCGGCGGCCAGGCTGGATGGAGCGCTGACCGCCGCAAGGACGGGAATGCCCGCCATGGCAGCTTTCTGGACGAGCTCGAAAGATGCCCGGCCGGATACTTGAAGAACTGTTCCTTTCAGCGGCAGCTTGCCTGCCCGCAAAGCCCAACCCACCACTTTGTCCACGGCGTTGTGGCGGCCAACGTCTTCCCGCAGGCACAGCAGCTCGGAAGTACCGTCGTCGTGAACCCTGAAAAGGCCCGCGGCATGGACGCCGCCTGTTTTGGCGAAGACCGCCTGCGCCTCACGCAACCGGTCCGGGAGGGCAGCCAGCGCTTTCACGGGGATGGTCACGTCGTCGTCCGCAGGACTGTGCCGCGAGGACTTCCGGACGGCGTCGATCGAGTCGGTGCCGCAAATGCCGCAGGAGCTTGAAGTGTAGACGTTACGGCCCGTGTCCGGACGTTCGACGTCGGGTCGCAGCTGTGCGTCCACGACATTGAAGGTCTGTACGCCGTTCTCGTCCTCCCCTGCGCAGAAACGTTCGGAAACGAGTTGCCCCGGCTCCCAGATGATGCCCTCGGAAACAAGGAACCCCGCCACCAGGTCGAAGTCGTCTCCGGGGGTCCGCATGGTCACCGAGAACGACATATCGCCGAGGCGGATCTCCAGGGGCTCCTCCACCGCGAGGACGTCTTCTTTGTACCGGACAGGGCGTTCCAGGGCCTGGGGCGATCCGTCAAGAACGAACTTATGCAGCTTTCGGCGCTGGGTCACACGTCCCATGTCAGGATCCGTTCTCCTCTGGGTGTTTTACGAACCGCACAGTCATGGCCTTGTAGCCGGGCGTGTTCGATTCGCGGGCCACAAGCTCGCGGTGCACCAGGGCGTTGGCTTCCGGGAAGTATGCGGCCGCGCAGCCCTTGGCTGTGGGGTATGCGATCAACCGGAACTTGTTGGCCCGCCGCTCCGTGCCGGCAAACGTGGAAATGACATCCACCAGGTCACGGTCTTTGAAACCCAGGCCAGCGAGGTCTTCCTCATGGACCAGGATCACCCTGCGGGCGTCCGAGACTCCGCGGTAGCGGTCATCAAGGCCATAGAACGTGGTGTTGTATTGGTCGTGGCTGCGCACCGTCTGCAGGATCAAGTGGCCCTCTGGAGCTTGAAGATACTCAAGCGGACTAACCGTGAACCGTGCTTTGCCGATGTCAGTGGCGAAGGTGCGGGTATCCCGTGGCGGGTTCGGGAGGACAAAACCGTTCTTCGTGCGGACCCTGGCGTTGAAGTCCTCGAACCCCGGAATAACGCGTGAGATGTGGTCCCGGATCACGTCATAGTCCTCAGCCATGGCGCGCCAGTCAACGCCGTGGTCATCCCCGAGTGTCGCTTGCGCCATGCGGGCCACGATGACGGGTTCGCTCAGGAGGTGCTCCGAGATCGGAGCCAGCCTGCCCTGCGTCTTGTGGATGACCGACATCGAATCCTCTACGGAGAGGAACTGCTTGCCCTTGGGGTGTTTGTCGTCCGTGTCCGTGCGTCCAAGCGTGGGCAGGATCAGGGATGTCTTTCCGTGCACCACGTGGGCCCGGTTCGGTTTGGTTGAGATGTGGACAGTCAGGCCGGCTGTTTTGAGCCCGGCTTCCAATGCTGATGTGTCAGAACCGGCTGCAGCAAAGTTTCCGCCCATGGAAACGAAGACATCCACCTCCCCCTTTTCCAGGGCGTGCTGGGTCTCCACGGAGTCATATCCATGCTCGCGGGGCATCCGGAATCCAAACTCCTTGTCCAGCGCGGCAAGGAAGGGTTCGCGTGGCTTCTCCCAGATACCCATGGTGCGGTCACCCTGGACGTTCGAGTGGCCACGCACAGGGCACGCGCCGGCTCCACGCTTACCGAAGTTGCCTTGGAGCAGGAGCAGGTTGATGATCTCCTTCAGCGTATCCACGGAGTGCGGCTGCTGGGTCAAGCCAAGCGCCCAGCAAATAATGGTTGCCTTGGACTTGGCCATCAGCCCCGCCACAGTGACGATTTCCTCGCGCGACAAGCCGGTTGCGCGCTCAGTCTCATCCCAGTCCAGCTGGGACCGTGCCTTGGCGTACGCTTCGAAGCCCTCGGTCTGCTTTCCGATAAATGACTTATCGACCACCGTCCCCGGGTTCCGCTTCTCTTCCTCCAGGAGCAAGTGGCCCAGCGCCTGGAACAGAGCGAGGTCGCCACCGACCTTGATCTTGAGGAACTCATCGGCGATAGTAGTGCCGCCCCCGATCACGCCGTTGAGGGACTGGGGGTCCTTGAAGTTCAGCAGTCCCGCTTCCGGAAGCGGGTTCACGGCAACGATCTTTCCGCCGTTGTTCTTGCAGTCACGCAACGCGGACAGCATGCGGGGATGGTTGGTCCCCGGATTCTGGCCCACCACGAACACCAGTTCTGCGTGGTGGATGTCTTCCAGCGAAACAGTTCCCTTGCCGATTCCGATGGTCGGGTTCAGCGCGCTGCCCGAGGACTCATGGCACATGTTGGAGCAGTCCGGCAGGTTGTTGGTGCCCAGGCTGCGGGCAAACAACTGGTACATGAACGCGGTCTCATTGGCCGTCCGGCCGGAGGTGTAGAAAACACAGCGATCGGGCGTGGTGGCATTGATATGCTCCCCGATCAATGCAAAGGCATCAGTCCAACTGATCGGGGAATAGTGGGTATCCCCCGGTTTGAGGACGACGGGCTCGGCGATCCGTCCTTGGCTTCCCAACCAGTATTCGGTCTTGTCTTCAAGATCTGCGATGGAATGTGCCGCCCAGAATTCGGCCCCCACCGTCCGCGTGGTGCTTTCCTCAGCGATTGCCTTGGCGCCGTTCTCGCAGAATTCAGCGGGACTCCGGCGTCCCGTGATGGATTCCGGCCAGGCGCAGCCCGGGCAATCAAAGCCGTCATGCTGGTTAACCCTGAGCATGGAGCGGACCGTGCGGGCTACTCCTGCCTGGGAGTAGCCCCTCTCAAGGGCGACAGTGACAGCCTTGAGGCCTGCCGCAGCTTTCTTGGGCGGGTGGATTTGCAGGTCATCTTCATTGATGTCCTGTTCGGGAGCATGCCTGTTCATGGGTCCATCATTGCAAGCCCGGGCACCCCGTTACCACCTGCGTCCATCCGGGGACCTTCAGGATTCCAGCGCGCTCCAGTCAACGGGACCGGAAGGGGCCTTCTTTTGTTGCCGGGCCGGCGCCTTTCGTTTCCCTTCACCCGCTTTGGGCGTGGGCAGAGGTTTGCCCCAAGGCAAGGGAAAGGCGGGGACCAACTCCCCCATCTGGACACCGTGTGGCGGGACCACCAGGACGCCATCCGCTCCTGCCAGCCCGCGCATCATCCCAGGACCTGCGTGCTGCGCGGGCGATGCCAATCCGTAGACCAGTTTGAAAGGCATCAGGCGCGTCCGTCCAGGATCGGCGTCGATCATTGCACCGCTGGGAACCTCACCAACGTCCTCCAGCTTCCCGTGGCCGAGCGCTGCGAGCAGCGGCCCCCCAACCGTGAAGAGCGCCATCATGGCGGCAAGCGGATTCCCGGGCAGGCCCAGCACGAAGCGCCCGTCCGGAAGCTCCGCCAATACGGCAGGGTGCCCCGGACGCATGGCAATGCCATCGATCAGCAGCCGGCCACCCAGTTCAGCCACGGCTCTCCTGAAATGGTCCGTCCCGGAGCGTCCGGTCCCGCCCGTAGTAATAACGACGTCGGCCGGCGGCTCCGCTGTGGCATATGGTTCTGCGGGTTCAGGCTCGGTGTCCTGCAAAGCCGCAAGCCAGTCGTCGTAATTGTCGCCTACCTTAAGTTGCTCCCCTGGAATGCCACCCAGGAGTTCGACGACGGCACCAAGTTGGGGTCCGAAGGTATCGCGGACCTTGCCCGGTAAGGGAACGCCCTGCGTCACAACTTCCGAGCCCGTCAGGAGGAACCGAACCAAGGGTTTCCCCAGGACCTCCAGCTCATCCAGGCCGGCCAGGGCAGCCAAGGCAATGTGCGCAGGATTGAGGATGGTTCCGGCTTTGAGCAGCACATCCCCCTCTGCAGCTTCTTCGGCAGCCTTGCGTATGTGCTGGCCATTGCGGGGCTCCCCCGGCTTCGCTGCCCCGCCAAGCGCAAGGATCGGAAGGCCGTCGTCGTCGGTGGTAATGACCCCGCTCTCGGTGCGCAAAACAGCCTTGGCGCCTGGCGGAATGAGTCCCCCGGTAACGATGGGACTGGCCTGGTGGGGAGCAAGCCTGTGTCCGGGCTCAACAAGAATCCAAGGACCTGTTCCGTTGACGGCCCAGCCGTCCATGGCGGAGGACGCATAGTGCGGCATGTCCTGTACGGCGACCGCGTCCGAGGCAAGCGTCCTTCCCAAGGCGGCCTTCAGTGGCACCGGGCTTGGCGGGATCGGAGCAGCGACGTCGAAGGCGCGCTGCCGGGCCTCATGCCATGTGTGTGCCGCGTGGTGGCCCTGTCCGGGGGCCTCGGTCATTCCGCCTCAGTCCCGGGCTCCAGGTATTGCTTGGCAACCTGGCGGGCCAGGTCAAGGGCTGCGCTCATGGCGGTGTCGTCCGCCGCCTGGCCGATTCCCCTGGCCATACCAGCAGCGTAACCGGCGATGAACGTAGTCAGGGGCGCGGCAGGCCGCACCACGGAGTGGGCGGCAACTCCTGCCACTGCGAGGACTTCATTGATATCCACGTCAACGCCCTCAAGCTCAAAGGCCTGCAACAGTGTGCGGCACCAGTCCTCGAGCGTCTCTTCCTGGCTCTTCATGTCCGCCTCCTGCTCGTTGTGTATGCCCAGGGCCGCAGCGTCCTCCCATGTGTCCACATCATCAGTAGATCCATCGGGAACAGTAACGGCCAGCAGGTTCAGCCTAGCAAGCAGCCGGAACACTGAAGAGTTCGTTAACCCCGAAGTTGCAGAAGCTGCGGAAACTTCCCGTTCCAAAGCCCGGGTGCTGTAAACCCCCAGGAGGGGCTGTTGCCGGCCATCGGCTGAAACGGCCATGGCGCCCTCCACTTCGGGGTGCGCACGCAATTCTTCCCACAGGGGCGCAATGCCCCTGGCGGCGTGCGGCATGTCGCAAGCCAGGACGAGCGTCCATGGCGCTGGGCTGACTGCCTGCCGAAGAGCGGCCGCCTCATGAAGGGCCGCCAGACCGGCAGCAATCGCAGCGGCAGGGCCAGCAAAGGCCGGCTCCTCCCGGGCACTAAGAACTCCAGCAGGCAGGACATCGCCGATACCAGAGGTGTCCGGACCAACCACAACCACCGCGGAGGCTCCGCGTGCGGCCTGCAGGGCATGCGAAAGGAGGCTGGCGCCGTCGAACGTTAATCCGGGCTTGGGCACGCCACCGAGGCGGGTGGCCCTGCCACCCGCCAGAATCACAGCGTTGAACTCCATCCGCCCAGAGTACCCGGACGGCGGGAGGGCAACAGAAATCGATCAGGCGGCGGATTCCGGCAACAGGAACGGGTCCCAGTCCGGCGCAGGTTTCTCGAGTTCTTTGATCTGCCACATGGTTCCTGTGGGCACGCCGGGTTTGAAACGAAGTTTCCAACCCATCTCGGCGAGCGTGTGGTCACTCTTGGCGTTGTTGCATTTCAAACACGCCGCAACCAGGTTTTCCCAGGAATCCGCGCCGCCCCTGGATTTGGGGTGGACGTGGTCTATGGTGTGGGCTGTTTTCCCGCAGTAGGCGCAGCGATGGCCGTCGCGGCGGAGTACCCCGCGGCGGCTCACGGCGGTGATCCTGTTGTACCGGGGCCGGATGTAGCGGTTGAGAAGGATCACGGATGGTCGTCCGAGAATCTCCTGTGGCCCGACGACAGGCTCGTCGCCTTCGGCCACTACGCTAGCTTTTCCAGTCAGCACAAGGACCAGCGCCCGGCGGAAGGTTACTACCGCCAGCGGTTCATATCCAGCATTCAGAACGAGTGTGCGCATGCACGTACCTCTTCACGGCCGCACCCGTCAGGGGCACGAGGGCCGGCTGCCCTCTGCTTGTACGGGCTGTGGATCGACAACACAAGGGTAAGCACTTGTATGCCGTATCAACGAATTTTTCTGTCGTTTCGGCTGTGGTGTTGGCGAAAATTCATGCGCGGGACACCTTGCAGAGGACGCGCACATTCCCTGAGGCCACGGAATCGGACTTGCGCCCCCCGGATTTGGGTGTCGGCAGCCCGCTTCTCTTGCTGTCACGAAAACTGGTGGTTAAAGCAGAACACCCCGCCGGCCTGAGCCTACGGGGTGTTCCGCAAAGTAAGTGATCAGCCGTTGACGCGGATGAAAACTGGGCCGGAGCCAACGTTCACGCTGAACAGTGCCGTGGTGGATCCGTTCCATCCACCGTGGACTGCCATGCCGTTGCCGACGTAAACCGCGATGTGGGCCATTCCGCCATAGCCGCCGTTGGCGTAGTAAGCGAGATCGCCGGGCTGGGCTTCAGCTGCACTGACCGTGCGGCCGAGGGAGAGATAGCCGGCCGGCCAGTCGTGGAAGTGAATACCGACCGCGGCCAGCGAGTTGGTCACCAGCATGGTGCAGTCCTGTGTGACGCCGAGCTGTGCGTAGGCCGCTGCAGCGATAGCTGCACCGAGGCCGCTGGATGCAGCGGGCGCCTTGGCTGCGGACGCGTCAGCGTTGACCGCCAAAGTTGCGGTGCCACCGGCAGCCGGAGCTTCCTTGGCAGCCGCCTTCTGGACGACGGGAGCCGGGGCTTCCTCAGTCTTGACCACCGGGCGCTCATAGGAGATGGCAACGCTGGAATCAGCAGCAATGGTGGCCTGGGCAACCGACTGCACGTCAAGCGTGGAGGCAGACGTAGATTCCCGCTGAACGTTGGTGTCCGCAGCATTTGCAGCGACTCCGCTGGTCAGGACAAGGCCCGACGCAGCTGCGATCACTGCTGCCTGACGGCCAACGCCACCGGCGTTGTCGCTGACAGCCTTGGCAATGACGGCAAGTGAGCTGGTCTTGGGGGCCTCAGCTCTATGCCGTGCAACCTTGTTTGCACTGGTCATGATTACTCTCTTTTCGTAGCCGCGCACGCTGGGACCGCACGCGGGTTATGGGCTGCCAGCACTTGGGGGGCATGCTGGCTTACCCCGAATGGGATTTCCTAGCGGAGGGTGTAGAACGAGGATGTGCCTGTGGAGGCCACGGAGTGCAGGAGCGTGCCCTGGCTGGGGTTCAAAGCGCTGATCATCATGCCGTTGCCGACGTAGATGCCCACGTGGGCTCCGCCGTTCTGAACGACGAGGTCGCCAGGGGCAGGGGTGCTGGTGGGGGTCATGATCGTCCAGGCATTGACGCGGGGGATGCTGATGCCGGCCTGGGCGTAAACCCACTGGGTAAATCCGGAGCAGTCCCAGCCGTTGGGGGAAGTGCCGCCCCAAACGTAGGGGTGGCCGATGCCGGTGTAGGCAATTGCTGCAAGTCCGGAGGCTGCCGCGCTTGAAGCAGCATCCTTGGCCTTGGAGGACAGGGCACCGAGGGTGCTGTTCGCTTGGTCTTCGGTCGACGTGCGCTGGGAGGCCCGCTGAACCTTGGGAGCTTCCTTGGTGACCACAACGGGGCTTTCGAAGGAAACCGTTGCGGTGGGCTCCGCGGTAACAACTGCGGTGGCGACCAACTGCTGGGTGCTGGAAGATTCCGACTTCGAAACGTCGGTGTCAGCGGCCTGGGCCGGGAGTCCAACACTGAGAACGAGCCCCGAGGCTGCGGCCAGAACGGCGGCTTGGCGGCCTACGGTGCCTGCATTGGTTGAGACAGCCTTGGAAAGGGTGTTCAACGGGTTCGTGCGAACCAATTCGGCGCGATGGCGCGCAGGGGTAGTGCGTGATGACACGAAGGTAGCCTCTCCCAATGCCTGCGAGGTGAGCTGTCGGATTCGGATGGGAGTCATCCGGCCGCGCGGCTTCAAGGAAGCTTTTGCGACTTAACCCCAAGGTCTTCTGACTCGAAGACCAAAATTGGTTCCCCCGCCCCTGCCAGACGATTTTTGCGAACGGACCTCGAGTGGTGGCAGAGCTAGGCAATCCACTCAAGTGCACCGGCCCCCTAAAAAGCCGATGCGCTTTAGACGGTACAACAGATGTTCGTGAATGTCACATTCAGGTCACGGGGCGTGTCATGGATGCGAGAGACAACCATCAAATTGCTCAGAGCCAGCCCATGGGATCTACGACTTCGCCGTTTACCTGGACCTCGAAGTGGAGGTGGCAGCCGGTAGATGCTCCTGTGGTGCCACTCAGCGCGACGGTATCGCCGCGGCTGACAGTCTGCCCCACCTTGACGTTGAAGGACGACAGGTGGTTGTACGTGGTCTCAAGGCCGTTGCCGTGATCAATCACAACGCGATTGCCTCCGCCGTACTCATGCCACCCGGCGAACGTGACCTTGCCTGCAGCGGCGGCGTGGACGGCGGTTCCGCACTGGGCCACGAAGTCCTGGCCACGGTGGAAGTCACCGGTGCCGCCGGTAAGGGGGCTGACGCGGTAGCCAAACGGCGATGCCGTGACCAGCTTGTCCAGAGGACTTCCCAAGGTGCCAAGTGAGGAAGCACGCTGAATGCTCCCCGCTGACTGGGCGCTCAACAGCTGCTTGAGCTTGCCGTCCGGGTCAGCGGCTGTGGCCACTGCGGCACGACTGAAATCGATTTTGGCAGAGGCTGCTGCAGAAACTTCGGGCTGGCTGCCACCGGGCACGGAGAGCGCCGCCTCGGTCTGGCCCGATTCCGACGTGGCCATGACGGGGCTTGTGGCAGGCAGACCTACAGTCAGGGCAAGTCCGGTGGCTGCAAGCGCGACACCGGCCTTCTGCCCTACACCACTGGCTGACGCGAAGTCGGCTACCTGGCGCAACGGGCTCTTACGGCGGCGCACCTGACGCGGGGTGTCGCGTGGCCGGATCTCCATTGCGGCGCGGGCTGGCCGCAGCTCAGCAGTGGGGCCGGACGCACGGCGACGGCCCCTGACGTTCTGCGATGTCAAACTCTGTTCCTCTCTGGAAAGCCTGCGAAGTTAGCTGTCGGATTCGGGTCAGAGAGTTCAAAGACCCGGTCCGCACGAAGCGCAAACGGCACACAGGTATCCCCGGAAGGACTTGCGTTAGTAGGCACTTCTGCTGCGGACTTCACCCCAAGGCTGCTTCTTTAGGCAGCCGCTTGTGGTTCCCCCGCCTCTGCCAGTAGTTGATGACACACCTGATCTGCTGGCAGAGCTCGGCTCCAGATCAGGTAACGCTTTGGTATCGGCGCTAGTAGATAACTATAGGTGATTAAAGCCCGCAGTAATAAATTCGTTATCTTTCCAAAACGACCGTGTTGCGGGTGCTCCATATCATCAGTCGCGGAAAGCCGCAGGTCACACGCGCGCCAACCACCACAAAGTGAGATCCGACACTCCCGTGGTCAGGGCAAGTCAGAGTCAGCTGACGGCGACGAAGACGTGCGCAGCGACCTCGGGAGGCAACTCCAGTGCTCCTTCAATGCCCGGAACGCGGACGGAGATGTACTCCCCCACCCGTTCCAAGGAGACGGTTGCGCCAGGACGAATTCCGCCTTCATCGAGCTGGGTGAGGAGCTCGGGCTCAACCTGGATGGGTTCAGCAAGCCGGCTGACCACTACACGCGAATCGGCAGCGTACCCGTCCATCGCATGCAGCAGGTTCACGTCCACGCGGGAAAGAGGCTTGTTGGCGAGGCCGCCAAGGGCTTCCAAGCCCGGAATAGGATTGCCATATGGTGACTCTGTGGGGTGCTCCAACAACTCATAGAGCCGCCGTTCCACCCGTTCGCTCATGACGTGTTCCCAGCGACATGCTTCGTCATGAACGTATGCCCAGTCCAGACCAATGACGTCCGCCAGGAGCCTCTCGGCAAGGCGGTGCTTCCGCATGACCTCGGTGGCCCGCTTGCGCCCGACTTCGGTCAGCTCCAGGTGGCGGTCGTTGGACACAATCACCAGGCCGTCACGCTCCATGCGTCCAATGGTCTGGGAAACCGTGGGACCCGAGTGCCGCAGACGCTCCGCGATGCGTGCGCGAAGAGCCACGATGTTCTCTTCTTCAAGCTCCAAAATGGTCCGAAGATACATCTCAGTGGTATCGATCAGATCCGTCATCCAGCTCAGCTCTCCTCGAACGCATTTCTTGCGTAATCTCCACCGTACCGCGTCCCAGCCAAGGTGGACGGTGTGCAACCGACACCTCCGGAACGTCAATCCAAGCCTAGCTTATTTGGAATTACTCTGGATAATTTTTCCCTGGGCCGGAATGCCTGTGGTGGTCCGGCATTCCACGTGGCGGACTATGACACCCGCAGATTCCTGACGGTGGGCCCGGTCAGGCAGAATGAGGGAGTCGAAGGGGCAGCCGATGCCACCTGCCCACCTCCCCCTCTCTAACCGATACCCATTGGAGCCACACGTGAGCGACAACAGCATCACTATTCCCGCCGACCTGCTGCCCAAGGACGGACGCTTCGGCGCGGGACCGTCCAAGGTCCGCCCGGAACAGGTCCAGGCCCTGTCTGCCGCATCGACCACCATTCTTGGCACGTCCCACCGTCAGGCGCCGGTCAAGAACCTGGTGGGTTCGGTCCGCGAAGGACTCAGCCAGTTCTTCCGTGCACCCGAGGGCTACGAGGTTGTCCTCGGCGTCGGCGGTTCCACTGCTTTCTGGGATGTAGCAGCTTTTGGGCTCGTTGAGAAAAAGGCCCAGCACCTTTCCTTCGGTGAATTCGGTTCCAAGTTTGCCGCGGCCACCAACAAAGCCCCCTTCCTGGATGCATCCTCCATCATCACGTCCGAGCCCGGCACGCGGCCGGTCTCCCAGGCGGAGGCCGGGGTTGACGTCTATGCCTGGCCCCAGAACGAGACGTCAACCGGTGTTGCAGCCCCTGTAAAGCGCGTCGAAGGCGCCGACGCCGGTTCGCTCGTCCTGGTGGACGCCACGTCAGCCGCCGGCGGGCTGGACGTCGACGTCGCCGAATCGGATGTCTACTACTTCGCCCCGCAGAAGAACTTCGCCTCTGACGGCGGCCTGTGGCTGGGCCTGTTCTCCCCGGCAGCGTTGGAGCGCGCGGCCCGGATCAAGGCCAGCGGCCGCTGGATTCCGGACTTCCTGGACCTGCAGACCGCTATCGACAACTCCAAACTGAACCAGACGTACAACACACCTTCACTGTCCACGCTGGTGACTTTGGATGCGCAGGTGCAGTGGCTCAACAGCAATGGTGGACTGGACTTCGCCAGCAAGCGCACGGCAGACTCTGCCAGCCGCATTTACTCCTGGGCCGAGGCGTCCGAGTACGCAACACCGTTCGTCGCGAAGGCTGAGGACCGCTCCAACGTCATCGCCACCATCGACTTCGATGACTCCATCGACGCAGCGGCTATCGCCAAGATCCTGCGTGCCAACGGCGTCGTGGACACCGAACCGTACCGCAAGCTTGGACGAAACCAGCTTCGCATTGCCACGTTCGTCGCTATTGAACCGGACGACATCTCGGCCCTGCTCGCCAGCATCGACTACGTCGTGGGCGAACTCAAGAAATAAATCTGAAGAAGTAACTGCCGCGGAATTCCGCGCAGGGGCAGGAAACGGCGTCGTCAGGGTTCTTCCCGGACGGCGCCGCTGCCGTTAATCGCCCAGGCGGGCGACGTCGTCGTCATCGTCGTCGTTATCCACCGCGTCAGGATCGGCGGCTTCGGCGGCAGCGTCTTCCTCGGCCTGCACGGCTTCCTCGGACACTTCCTCCACCGTCTCCTCCACCAAGGGTGTCTCGTCTTCCGGGCGGACACGCTTTGCCCACGGGACCCATTCCGGGGCAAGGATGGAATCCTCGGAGGGCAGGAGCCCCAGCTCGCTGACTGTGACGATCTTCGACCGGGAATTGCGCGTGATCACGGCATACCACTGCCACCCGCCGTATCCGGCAAGCTTGGACTCGAACAAGTGCGTGACCACGCGGTCGCCCTCGGACTTTGCGCCTACGTGGGCACCTACCTCGCCCGGGTTCGCGATAGTCTCCACCGCTTCCCGCGCGACGTCGACGGCGGCGGCCAGGAACGCATCCGGCTTGCCAGTGCGCCACACCGGGATGCCTGCCCGCGGCTTCGCTGCGACCGGCTTCCGCGCAGGGGTGTCGCTGTTTTCAGGGGCTTGCCCGTTGACAGGATTCCCCCCGGTGACAGGGACGTCGGCGGCAGAAGTGACGGCCCCAGGGCTGGCCTGTGCGTCCCTTCCGGCCTGTGTGTCCTGTGCGGATTCCGAAGTCATCGCGGTTCCTAGGCTTCCAGCTCGTCGGCAACCTTGCGCAGAGCCATACCGATGGCCTTGGCCTTGTTGCCTTCGGGGTACTTGCCGGAAGACAAAGTACCGGACAGGTTATCCAGCACGGTCACGAGGTCCTGCACCAACGGCGCCAGGTCCTTGGCGTTCATCCGCTTGGCCTTGGCGATGGAGGGCGTCTTGTCCAGGACCCGAAGGCCCAATGCCTGGGCACCGCGACGGCCATCTGCCACGCCAAATTCCACACGCGTACCGGCTTTGAGCTCGGTTACGCCTGCGGGCAGTGACGTCTTGGGCAGGAATACCTCCTGGCCGTCCTCAGCCGCGAGGAATCCGAAGCCTTTTTCCTTGTCATACCACTTGACCTTGCCGGTGGGCACGTAATCAACCTTCTTCGTTCTTGCTGTGGAGACACGTCGTGCCGCCACCGCATCCGCAGGGATTTGCGGGATCGAGGGAGACAGCACGGTCCGTGTTGGTCTGTTACTTCAAGGTTATCCTGCCGGACCACCTATTCATGCTTTGCCGCCGCTTTGCGGCGCCTTTGCTTCACGCGGTGCGGCGCCTTTGCTTCACGCTTGCGGCGCGGTTGCCCATGGGCCTGGTCCGTGTGGCCCTGCTGCTAGCGTTAGGCGCATGACTTCCCCGGGTTACCGCCGCCCCCTCATGATCGTTGCCGCCATGATCGCCGTCCTGTCCTTGGCCGCAGTTGGCGCGGTCATGGCCATCGCCTTTAACAGTGGAGTTGCGCCGGTGTGGATCACGTCCACCGCCCTCTATGGGCTGCCGGTTGCCTTCATGCTTGCAGTGGTCCTGGTGTTGGACGCCATCCGTCAACGGCGCCGGCAGTAGCGAATGAAGCACCGTCAATAGCAAATCAACCGGGGCAGCTTTGCCCTGGCCACGCACGAGCGGCCCGGTGGCGGTAACGTTGGATTGATGTCCCTCATTCGCGCGCTCAGCAAGGAACTGGAAGCGCGCAGCGACAATTCGCTGCGGGCCTTGTTTGCCGCGCGACCCGACCTGATTTCTCCCATGGCCCCGGACTTCGCTGCCTTGGCAGCCAGGGCAAGTGCGCGGGTCAGCGTTCAACGGGCGTTGGAGCGGCTGACGAAGCCCGAAATGCAGGTTCTGGAAACACTCCATCTGTGCACGAATGCCGATACCGGCCACAGTGTTTCCGCTGCCGGGCTCAAGAAGGTCATTGCCGGTTCCACGCTGTCTGCGCTGGAACCGATTCTCGCAAAACTTCAGGAGTTGGCGCTGATCCACCGGGCCGATCCTCCTGCGGCAGCAAACTCACAACCGAGTTCCCGGCAACGGTTCTACCTTCCAGTTGGAAGCCTGAAGGACGTGATCGGCATCTATCCGGCCGGCCTGGGCCGAAGCTACACAGAGCTGGTCAGGTTGCAGCCGGCTTTCGCCCAACGCGTGGTCCAGCTCGTAGCCGAGCTCCATCAGTGCGGCCTGGACATCCACCCCGCCAGCACGCCAATGGACGCGGCCTTGTCCCTGCAACGCTGGACGTCAAGTGCAGAGAATGTGCGCGCAATTCTGGCCACTGCGCCCGAAAGGACCGTCGGCTTACTGGACAAGTTCGGCAGTTGGGCCATGGGCGCGGTCCCCCAAGCTCAACGGCGGGCCTCCGTAACCCACGAAAGCGCCGACGTCGGGCCTGTTGACTGGCTGCTGGCCCGCGGCCTGTTGGTTCCATTGGACGCCGGCCACGTCGAATTGCCGCACAGTGTCGGCATAGCACTGCGCGGTGGTGCGATCATTGACGACTTCACCCTGACCCCTCCGGTTCCGGAACTGGGCCACACGAGTGCTGCCCTCCGACGCAACGCCGCGATGGGCGCCATCGCCGAGACACTACGGCTCACCAGCGAGGTGCTGTTCGCGGTCCGCGAGCAGCCATTGGCAACCCTCCGGAGCGGCGGCGTAGGCGTGCGTGAGCTGCGGCGACTTGCAGAATCCGTCCGGTGCGGCGTCCACGAAACTGCCCTCCTGCTGGAGTTCTGCGCACTGGCCGGCCTTCTGCGGCTGGACGTTGACAGTTCCACGTGGATCCAGCCGCCGTCGTTGGAATGGCTTTCCCTGCCGCGACAGGAACAGTGGCTCTGGCTGGTGAACGCCTGGTTGGCCAGCGAGCGGGCACCTTCGATGGTGGGCCAGCCCCTCCCGGGGTCGACTTCCGGTTCGCCATCCCATCCAGGTTCGGCCGGCAGCACCATCAATGCATTGTCCGCCGAGGCTCAAAGGCCCGACGCTCCAGTGGTCCGGCGCAGGATCCTGGAGATCCTCAATGAACTGACCGCTGAGGCGGCCGCTCCGGATGGCAAAGCACCTGTCCTTGACGCGCGCGCGGTGCTGCAACGCGCGGAATGGACGCAGCCCCGTATGTCCCGCCGGTTCAGCTCCCTGGTGAGGGGGATCCTGGAAGAAGCCACTTTGTTGGGGTTGATGGGCTCCGGGGCCTTCACACAGTTGGGGTCTGCCATCGCGCTCGGCCATCCGGAGGAGGCAATGACCCTCCTCGGTGAACACCTGCCAGCCGCGGTCAACCACATCCTCCTGCAGGCGGACCTCACAGCCGTGGCACCCGGTTATCTCGCGCCCGAACTCAGCGAAATGCTGCTGCTCATGGCCGACGCCGAGGGCCAGGGCCCGGCGTCGATCTACCGTTTTTCCACGGCAACCATCCGCAGGGCCCTCGACGCCGGGCAGGATGCGGAATCGCTGTTGACGTTCCTCCGGGAGCATTCAGCCACGGACGTACCGCAACCGCTCGAGTACCTGGTGCAGGACACAGCATCCCGACACGGACGTTTGCGGATCGGTTCCAGTGCCAGCTTCATCCAAAGCGACGACGAATCCGCCATCACTGACCTGTTGCAGGAGGCCCGCACGTCTGCACTGAGCCTGGTTCGGATCGCCCCCACCGTCCTGACGTCCTCTGCCAGCCCCAAGGAGACTGCACGTGTGCTGCGCGAGCTGGGACTTTCGCCTGCCGTCCAGGACGCGGAACCCGCCGTCGTCCGCTTTAAACGGACAGCGGCAGTGCCGGGCAGCGCGCGTCCGGTCTATACGGCACCGCGGACGGCCCCACCGGACGACGACGTCGAAGCCCAGCTTTCGGTCTTGCGGCAGCACCGTGGCGTCCCGGCTGATGCGACAGGCGAAGCCTCCACACAGCTCGGCCTGGAAACGCTGCAGAAGGCCATCCGCCTCAAACAGGCAGTCACCATGAACGTGGTGGACAGCCTGGGAAATGCGAACATCGAAACCGTGGTCCCTGTCTCCGTCTCCGGTGGCCGCGTCCGGGTCTTCGATCCCGGCAAGGAAACTGAGCGTGTACTGTCCATCCACCGGATCATCGATGTAGAACCAGCAGGAGAGCTGCGCAAGTGAGGATGCAAGAGTGACCGACGGTCCACTGATCGTACAAAGCGATAAAACCATTCTGTTGGAAGTCGACCACGAGCTCGCCACGGAAGCCAGGCACGCCATTGCGGCATTTGCTGAGCTGGAGCGCGCTCCCGAGCACATGCACAGCTACCGGCTGACGCCTCTTGGGCTGTGGAACGCCCGGGCCGCCGGACTCGACGCCGAGCAGGTGTTGGATACGCTGCTGAAGTACTCCCGCTTCCCGGTTCCGCATGCATTGTTGATCGATATCGAAGAGACCATGTCCCGCTATGGCAGGCTTCGCCTCGAAAAGGATCCACAGCATGGTTTGGTGATGCGTACTGACGACTACCCCGTACTGGAGGAAGTCATCCGCGCCAAGAAGATCTCCCCGCTCCTTGGGCCCAGGATCGATGGCGAGACTGTGGTGGTTCATTCCTCGCAGAGGGGCCAGCTCAAGCAGCTGCTCCTCAAGTTGGGATGGCCGGCCGAAGACCTTGCCGGATATGTCAACGGGCAGCCGCACCTGATCATGCTCGATGAAACAGGCTGGCAGTTGCGCCCTTACCAAAAGTTGGCCACGGAGAACTTCTGGGCCGGCGGCAGCGGAGTCGTCGTTCTTCCTTGTGGTGCGGGAAAGACCCTGGTGGGCGCGGCGGCCATGGCAACGTCCTCCACTACAACGCTGATCTTGGTCACCAACACGGTTTCGGCACGCCAGTGGAAGGACGAGCTGCTCAAGCGGACGTCCTTGACCGAAGATGAGATCGGCGAATATTCCGGTGCGGTCAAGGAAGTCAGGCCTGTCACCATCGCAACCTACCAGGTACTCACTACCAAGCGCGGTGGACTTTACCCGCACCTTGAACTCGTGGACGGTCATGACTGGGGCCTGATCATCTATGACGAGGTGCACTTGTTGCCCGCCCCGATCTTCCGGATGACGGCGGACCTGCAGGCCCGGCGAAGGCTCGGACTGACGGCCACACTGGTGCGCGAGGATGGCAGGGAGGGCGAAGTATTCAGCCTGATTGGACCCAAGCGCTACGACGCTCCATGGAAGGACATCGAAGCGCAGGGCTACATCGCACCGGCGGATTGCGTTGAAGTCCGCGTCGATTTACCCCGCGACGAGCGGGTGGCCTACGCCATGGCCGATGACGCCGACAAATACCGGCTGTGCGCAACCTCCGAGACAAAGACCCGACTGGTGGAGCAGCTCGTGGCGGCGCACAAGGGCGAGCAACTGCTGGTCATCGGCCAGTACATAGACCAACTGGACGAGATCGCCGAGCGGCTGGATGCTCCCTTGATCAAGGGGGAAACCAGCGTCAAAGCCCGGCAGAAACTCTTTGATGCCTTCCGTAAAGGCGAGATCCAGACTCTCGTGGTGTCCAAAGTGGCCAACTTCTCCATCGACCTCCCGGAGGCTTCAGTCGCCATCCAGGTTTCGGGTTCCTTCGGGTCCCGGCAGGAGGAGGCGCAACGACTGGGCCGCCTGCTCAGGCCAAAGCAAGACGGTCGTTCGGCCCGTTTCTACTCCCTTGTGGCCCGCGACACCTTGGACCAGGACTTCGCGGCCAAGCGCCAGCGGTTCCTGGCCGAACAGGGGTATGCCTACCGGATCATGGACGCCAAGGATGTGGGTAAAGACGCTCCCGCAGAGGAATAATCGCCGGGCCATTGCTATTTATCTCCAGCAATTTTAGGATTCCAAGTGAAGCTCTCCGCCCTTAGGGTTGCCCTTGGTCCAGGCAGCCTGGCGGCCAGTCGTCGGTAACGGGGGAATCCCGCAGCCAGGGTACCGGCGATTCGAAGGCCTTGAAGAATCTGTGATTTTTTACCAGAGGACTCCTTATGCGTAAAACCCTCCTGGTCCTGTCGGCGATCATCCTGCTATCAGGCCTTGCCCAGCTCTTTTTCGCCGGCTACTTCCATTTCCAAAACACTATTGAAGCCCAGCGCGAAGCGGGCGTTTATCACGTAATGAACGGCCAATATGTGCTGCGTTATTCGGCATTGCTGGCCGTGATCGTCGCGGCTATTGCCAAGGCCGGATCCCGGACCATCTGGCTGGCCGCCGGAATCTTCCTAATGACATGGGTGCAACTGTTTATCTTTATTATCGGCGGCATGCTCACTGGCTCGTCGGAGGATTTCATCACGCCCTCCGGCTCGTGGGTGGCTTCCATCCACCCCATCACGGGGCTACTGATCATCTTCATGTCCTACTGGTTGTTCAGGCGTGCCCGCGCCCTTGCACTTAATCCCCAGCCCCTTCCACCCAAGGCAGCAGCCTCGGATGCTTCCGCCTCTTCCGCTACGGCGTGATGAGCGGCGGCTGTGAATATTTCACAGCTACTGGCCGTCGATTTGGTGCTGGCCATCCTCGCCGCCGGCGCCTGGATGGCCGCCGCCTGGATGGCCATTTCTTCAACAGCTGACAGGAGGCCAGCCAAGCCACGCGGTGTCGACTTGGCGCTTCTTCTGCTGGGCCTGGCCGTCGTTGCCACTGCGGCGCGCTATGCCTTGCTCCCCGCTTTGGTGGCGGGCAGCTGGTGGTTTGCCAGCGAACGCACAACCATCAGCCTGCCCTTGACCGCCATCCCCGCGGCTTGGGCCGCGATGGCCGGTGTTCCGCACTTGCTGAGGAGGCGGAACACCGGCCCACCACGTTCGGGCAAGCTACCCGGACGCGCTGGCGGAACCCAGGATTGGGCTGTCCTCGCCATGGTGTCCGCCGCGGCTTCGGCAATTGCTTCACTTGCGCTGACCTTTGTCCTCGGCCCCTTCCCCGCCCCGTGGACGCTGGTGGTTCTCCTGTTCCTGGTTGCAGGGACCGTGATGCTGGCCAGGTTCGCGCTGGTCCCTCGCTTCCCGCGCCCGCCCGCTCCCGCCGCTCCCGCCGCTCCTGCCGCTCCGCCCGGCGGCACCGTCCCACCCGGCCAGGGCCGCATGGTTCGCAGGCGCACGACGGCGGCTGCTGCAGTCGCCGGGCTCATGGCCTGCACCGCTTTGGGCTCGGGAGTCTTTGCCTGGTTGGGTAGCCGTTCCGCTGATGGCGCGGTGATTGCAGCCGCAATCGGTCATCACCGAGGTGTCACCACTGCACCAGTGGTGGCCCCAACTCCGGTAACCAGCCTGGTGGGCGACCTCCCTGACAATGCCGTGGTCCGGCACTACGAACTCACTGCCCGCACCGAACACATAACCCTGCCCTCCGGGGAGTCTACCGATGCATGGACCTTTGGCAGCCTCCCGGGCCCTGGCATCGAAGCCCAACTGGGCGAGGTCATGGAAGTTGAGCTAAGGAACCAGGACGTGGGCGCTGGCGTAACTCTGCACTGGCACGGCTACGACGTCCCCAACGCCATGGACGGCGTGGCCGGGGCAACACAGGACGCCGTCATGCCCGGGCAGTCCATGACCTACCGGTTCCTTGCGGCGCAGGCCGGCACGTATTGGTACCACACGCACCAAGATTCAGCCGAAGGTGTCCGCAAGGGCCTCTACGGCACATTCGTCGCGCACAACCCCACACTGCCTCGCGCGGATACCGACATTGTGGTGGCAGGACACGACCTCGACGGTCTGGGGTTGCTGGGCTCCTCAGACCGTAGCAGTGTGCATGCGGCCGTCCCCGGCTCGAGCGTTCGCGTGCGCCTCATCAACACTGATTCCCTGCCACAGCGTTACCTTCTGGATGGAACGGCGTTCAAGGTTGCAGCCGTGGACGGAACGGAGGTGAACCAGCCCCAGGAGGTCAAGGGGAAGCTGTTGCGGCTGGGAGCCGGGGGAAGGATGGACGTCACGTTCACGATGCCCGAATCCGCGGTGACGCTCCGCTCTGACTCGGCGGCCAGCGCCGTCGTCGTGGTTGCTCCATCCAGCCCTGATGCCGCAATGAACGAAGCCGACATCCCTGTGAAAGCAGCCGACATCCCGGTGAAGGCGGTTGGCGTCCCTGAGAAGGCGGAGCCGGGCATCTTTGCGACGACCCCCGTCCTGGATCTGCTGGACTACGGTGAACCTGTGGCCGGCACACCGGCACCCGCAGAAAATGTCCGGGAGGAAGTGCTGGTGTTGGATCGCCAGTTCCGCTTTGTTGACGGAATTCCTCGCTACGCGTTTACGGTGAACGGCGCAGCCTATCCCCTGGTGCCATCCATTGAAGTGGCCGAAGGGGACACCGTAAAAGTGACGATCGTCAACCGCACCGCGGAGCCACACCCCATGCATCCCCACGGACACCACGTTCAAGTACTCAGCAGGAACGGCGTGGCCCCAAGTGGATCGCCGCTGATGCTTGACACCGTGGACGTGCTGCCGGGCGACGTATGGGAGCTGCTGCTGCACGCTGACAATCCGGGCATCTGGATGGATCACTGCCACAACCTGGACCATGCTGCAGAGGGAATGATGATGCTGCTGAAGTACGAAGGCGTGTCATCCGACTTCGTACACGGTGGCCATTCCCACAACCGGCCTGAATAGGACGGCTGGTGTAGCGTTCGTCCTCAGGCCACCATGCGGCTGGCGTGCGGGATGGCAACGTGATCCACTACTGCCCAGCAGTCGGCGTCATGGAGCTGTGCGCTGGCGAAGCGCTCGGCCGATGCCAGGTCCGGAAATTCCTCGCGCCGAATGTGGCCCGAGTCTGTATCCAGGTACGTCACGTGGAACTCGACGTCCGCGGCTTCTTCATTGTGATGAATGCTGATGGGGGCTGCTTCTTTTGCCATGCTTCCAGTGTGGAATGGGGCACTGACATTTTTAGGAGCATCCGTGGGCGTGTTCAGATCTTAAGCCTTGGGGATGTCCCGGGCTAGGGCGTTCGAAGGTACTCGGCGGAGACTTCGCGCACTATGGAGCTGACGACGTCGAGCACTTTTGATGCCGTCTTCCAGCGCTGCCAGTAGAGCGGAACATCAAAGGGGCGCGCGGGAGCGAGTTCAATCAAGCGCCCGTCGGCAATGTCCGGCCCGCATTGAACCTCCGGAATCAATCCCCAGCCCAAGCCCAGGCGAATGGCATCGCCAAAGTCCTGTGAAGCCGGCACGTAGTGTCGCGGCCCCTTCTGTTGTGCCTTTGAAGCACCCGGCCACGATTCCACGAAAGCCCACTGATAGGTGTCCTTTCGGTCGAAATCCACGGCCGGTGCTGTATTGAGCCGGCCTCCGTCCACCCCGTCCGCAAACCAGCGGTCCACAAAGACCGCAGCTGCCACTGCCCGGTAACGCATGACTCCGAGGCTCTCCACCCGGCAGCCCTGCACCGGGTCCGGAGTGGCTGTGACCGCAGCCATGACGGTCCCCGAACGCAGCATCGAGGTGGAGTGTTGTTCATCGTCGCGGTGCAGGTCAAAGGTGATGTTGAGATCGCTGGGCACACGGGCAAGTGCTTGCAGGAACCAGACCGCAAGCGAGTCCGCATTCACCACGATCGGCACAGCCAGCTGCGGACCGTCCGCGCCCAAACCCAACTCGACGCCTGCATCTGCCTCCAGCTGGGCTACTTGGCGGGCAAGGCGAAGCACCACTTCGCCCGCTTCCGTGGCCTGCGCGGGATTGCTCCGCTGGAGCAGGACCCTTCCGGACGATTGCTCAAGCGCCTTCAAACGTTGGGACACGGCCGACGGCGTGATGTGCAGCCGGCGCGCTGCCGCATCCAGTGTGCCTTCCGAAAGTACGGTGGCGAACGTCAACAACTGCTCAGAAGGAAACTGTGGCATAAGAAGATCTTATGCGACGTGAAAAACATTAGCTGGTCTAAGTTTCGTTCGCCCCATAGTTTTCAAGGGTGACTTTCTCTGACTTCTTCAACTCGGCAGGCCTCGGCCTTGCGACCGGTCTTGGCCTCATCGTTGCTATCGGTGCCCAAAATGCCTTCGTGCTGCGACAAGGAATCCTTGGCAAACACGTAGGTGCGGTCGTCGCAGTATGCGCTCTCTCAGACGCCCTTCTTATCGCCGCCGGCGTGCTTGGTACAGGCGCACTGATCGCGGCCGTTCCTGCCGCCGTCGTGATCTTGCGCTTTGTCGGCGCGGCATTCCTGGTGGCTTACGGGGTTCTTGCTGCGCGTCGCGCCCTTCGCCCACAGGCGCTCGATTCTTCCGATACGCCGTCCACCGGCGGCGACGCCAAACGTGGCCTCGCCGCTGTACTCACCACCGTACTGGCGCTGACGTGGCTAAACCCGCATGTCTACCTGGACATCGCGCTTATTGGTTCGCTGGCCAGTGCCCAAGGCAGTTCTTTGCAATGGTGGTTCGGAGCCGGGGCGATGCTGGGAAGTGTCCTCTGGTTCTGTTCCCTGGGCTTCGGTGCCAGATTCCTGCGCGGCTTCTTCGCGCGGCCCAAGTCCTGGCGGATCCTGGACGGCGGGATCGCTGTGACCATGGGAGCCCTCGGCGCAGGACTCGCCCTCGGAGTCTAAGCGGCGCGCAGCCTTCTCACATCAAGCATCCAGATAACTCACAGAAACTGGGAGCATCATGGGTGTCATGAAAAAGAACGGCCCCGAAGCCAAGCTCCTTGTCGTCGACGACGAACCCAACATCCGCGAGCTTCTCTCCACGTCCCTGCGGTTTGCAGGTTTCGAGGTCGTTGCCGCATCCAATGGGCGCGAAGCCCTGGCCGCCGCCGACCTCCACGCCCCCGACCTCGCGGTCCTGGACGTCATGCTGCCCGACATGGACGGCTTCACAGTGACGCGTCGGCTCCGTGCCGCAGGCAAACACTTCCCGGTCCTGTTCCTCACGGCGAAGGACGACACCGAGGACAAGGTAACGGGCCTGACTGTGGGCGGGGACGACTACGTCACCAAGCCCTTCAGCCTTGACGAAGTAGTGGCCCGCATCCGCGCCGTACTGCGCCGGACCCAGCCCCTTGAGGATGACGACGCCGTGATCCGCGTGGACGATCTCGAACTCGACGACGACGCCCACGAGGTCCGGCGCGGCGGCACGGTCATTGAGCTGTCCCCCACCGAGTTCAAGCTCCTGCGCTACCTCATGCTGAACCCCAACCGCGTTCTCTCCAAGGCACAGATCCTGGACCACGTTTGGGAATACGACTTCAATGGCGACGCCTCGATCGTTGAGTCGTACATCTCCTACCTGCGCCGCAAGGTGGACATCGACCCCGATGCCGCAGCCCTCATCCAGACCAAGCGCGGAGTGGGCTACGTGCTGCGAACGGCAGAGAAGCGCTGACCTTGCTGCAACGCTGGAAAGCGGCGTCCCTGAGGTCGCAGCTCGTCGCCATCATCATGGGACTGCTACTCCTCGCGCTGGCCGCGACGGGCGCCGGCACGCTGACGCTCGTCAAGAGCTACCTGCAAGGCCAGGTTGATGACAAACTCAAGGCCGCCGTCGCACTGGCCCAGGACCAGCAGTCATTCGACAAGCTGTCCGAGCCGAACCCTGCCGTCCCCACGGACTACTCGCTGACCCTGTATGTTCCGGGGCTTTCGCCGTATCCCTTTGGCGGCATGCAAAGCGACCGTCCGGCGATCGCGAACATCACTCCTGCCGAGGCCAATGCGCGCGGCAATGCCCCGTTCCAAGTGAGTGGCACCGCCGGCAGCAACTGGCGTGTCGTCGCCGTGGGCGTCGTGGCCAACGGGCAGAACGGCGTGGTCATTATCGGCCTGCCGTTGACGCCCGTGGACAAAGTCATGGAACACGCCGTATTGGTGGTGGTTGGTGTTGGCCTGCTGACCCTGGTTCTGGCGTTCTTCATCGCTACATGGACTGTGGCACGATCCTTCAGGCCCCTGGCCCGGGTGGAGAAGACAGCCGCAGCCATCGCCGCAGGCGACCTCTCACGACGCGTGGAAATCGACAACCCCCATACAGAGGTGGGCCGCCTCGGCGCTTCGCTGAACGCAATGTTGGCCCACATTGAGGCCTCCTTTGCGGCGCGCGCCGCTTCTGAAGCCCGGATGCGCCGCTTCGCTGCGGATGCTTCCCATGAGCTCCGGACACCCTTGGT
Source organism: Arthrobacter sp. StoSoilA2 (assembly GCF_019977195.1). Taxonomy (NCBI): domain Bacteria; kingdom Bacillati; phylum Actinomycetota; class Actinomycetes; order Micrococcales; family Micrococcaceae; genus Arthrobacter; species Arthrobacter sp. StoSoilA2. Next base: position 1,034,006 of record NZ_AP024643.1, on the reverse strand, counting down.
CACCATTCGCGGTTTCTCTGAGCTTTACCGCCACGGCGCGCTGGCGACTCCCGAAGACGTCGCCACCGCCATGGGCAGAATCGAAAGCGAAGCCAAGCGGATGGGTTCCATGGTGGAAGACCTGCTCCTACTGGCCCGGCTGGACGAGCAGCGGCCGTTGCAGCTCAAGCCTGTGGACCTTCAGTTGTTGGCGCACGACGCCGTGGTGGATACCAAGGCCTCATCCGGCAACCGGAACATCACGCTCATCGGTCTCGACGGATCCTCCCCTACCCCGGCCCCGGTCCACGGCGATGAGGCCAAGCTCCGGCAGGTAATCGGCAACCTGGTGGGCAACGCCCTGCGCTACACGCCAGAGGGTACCCCCATAGAACTCGCCGTTGGTGTACGGAGCAGTCCTGAAGGCACGCTTTCGGTCATCGAAATACGGGATCACGGGGCCGGCATTCCGGAGGCTGAGACGAACAAGATCTTTGAACGCTTCTACCGTGCCGATACCTCCCGCACCCGCGAGACCGGCGGCAGTGGCCTTGGACTGGCCATTGTGGCCGCCATCGTTGGCTCGCATGGGGGCAGCGTCCGGGTGAAAGAGACCGACGGCGGCGGCGCAACTTTGGTGGTCAGCCTCCCGTTCCGCGAGGAGCCCGCGGAGCTGATATCGCAGTAACGCGGGTGTCCCCCGCATTGGCATTACCTGTATGACGGCTCATCAACGGAGCGGTTATCCACATAGCGACGAATGATTGTTCCCCGCCCCCAAGCGGCTGCCTAGGCTCGATGTTGTGGCCACGCACACCGCCGCGAGCAGCGGAACATCATCGTCGAAAGGCATCACCCATGAGCGTCATTTCCGTCGACACAGAGCTCCTTCAGCTCAAGTCGTCCAACGTTAAAGCAACCGTTGACCGCATCAGCACGGACGTGCAAGCCATGAAACTAGGACTGGACGAGCTCCAAGCCACGTGGAAAGGCTCCGCGGCAACGAACTTCCAATCGCTTGTCCTTGAATGGTCCCTGACGCAAAACAAAGTCGAGGCTTCACTGGCTTCCATCAACATGGCTTTGGCGTCGGCAGCCGCAAGCTACCTCGAAGTGGAGCAGGGCAACACGCAGCGGTTCGCCTACTAAGGGCTCCACGATCAAGCTACATTCACGGTCCAGCTAGCTATAAGCTCCTGCGGGGCCGGCTGTCTTCCCCCTGTGCAGCCGCCCCGCAGGTCATTAAAGCCCGTTGCTTCCTGCGCGCTGTACTTCCTCTGCTGTGCTTCCTGTTTGCTTCCGGTTGGGTCAGTTTTCGGGGGTTCCCTGGTGGAATCGGAGCCGCCACTGGCCTCGGTCCAGGAGCCAAACGGAACTGCGGAGGGCCGAACCTGAGTGCGCGAAACTGCGGTAGTTCAGCAGGATCGTGTTCTCACTCAAGCGATCGGCGCTAAGAACTTCCAGTTCAATCGGTTCGCCGGGGTCCTCCTCGAGGGCGACCATCATGGCGTCCCGGGTCCAGAAGCGACCGGAGCTGCCAATCTCGGCAAAGTCGGGATGAAGCAATACTCCAATCCTGCCGATGTCAGTCCTCACATCGGGGCGCAGGAGTTCGCGCTCCAGGGCAACCACGACTTCCTCCGCGGGCAATTCCCGCGCGGACGCATCCTCGTCCAGTTCACTGAAAAGATCCGGCTGGCCGAAGATACCCGACTCCCCAAACAGGGCGGGTTCCGAGTGGGATTGGAATCCGCGCCCGGCTCTGGCCGGCGGAACTGGAGTGGTCGTGGGAACGGCCCCTGCTGTGCGTACGGATCCGGCTGTGGGAACGGCCCCGGTGCCGGCGGCCGCTGCGGCAGGAACAGGTTCGGCCAAGACTTGGTGTGAGCCCGTAAACCCCGGTCCGATGGGAGCTGCCGTGCCCTGCTGGAAGGCGGTGGCTACGGCGCGTGCGCGCTCGTCTGCTGCCTCGTTGAGGTCATGTCCGGCGTGACCCTTGACCCATTCAAACGTGTATTTGCGCCCGACGATTGCTTGGTCGATGTCCTTGAGGAGGTCAACGTTCAGCACGGGCTTTCCGTCAGCCTTCCGCCAGCCCTTCCGCTTCCACCCGGGCATCCACTTGGTGATGCAGTTGATGACGTACTGGCTGTCGCAAAGGATCAGCAGTTCTTCCTGCGGTATGTGGGCCGTGGAACGGAACAGGTCCAGGACAGCCATGAGCTCGCCCATGTTGTTGGTGCCGTGTGGCCAACCTCCGGCGCGCCAACAGGAATCGTCAACGTACCAGGCCCAACCGGCCGGCCCGGGATTGCCGAGGGCAGAGCCATCGGCGGCAGCAATAATCGTCATGCCTTCAATCCTGCCAGACCGCACAGACACTGAAAGCGTGCTAGCGCCCAACCCAGTAGCAGCAGATGCCCTTTTGAACGCTGAAAAGGGCATCTGCTGCTACCTACTTGGGCGCGGACGCAAACGACGGCGGCCCCCACCAAATGGTGAGGACCGCCGTCGTTTGCTCTAAAGCGTGACGCTACAGCTTAGGAGGCTTAGAAGCCGCCCATGCCGCCCATGTCGTCGCCACCGGCAGCCGGAGCGTTCTTCTCAGGCTTGTCGGCAACTACAGCCTCGGTGGTCAGGAACAGACCAGCGATGGAAGCAGCGTTCTGGAGAGCCGAGCGGGTGACCTTTACGGGGTCGTTGACGCCAGCAGCCAGCAGGTCTTCGTAAACACCCGTGGCAGCGTTCAGGCCGTGGCCGGAAGGCAGGCCGCGAACCTTGTCTGCAACAACGCCCGGCTCGAGGCCGGCGTTGAAGGCGATCTGCTTCAGCGGAGCATCGATGGCAACCTTGACGATGTTGGCACCGGTTGCTTCGTCACCCTGGAGGGTGAGGTTGGCGAATGCCTTGGCGCCAGCCTGGATGAGGGCAACGCCACCACCGGCAACGATGCCTTCTTCAACAGCAGCCTTGGCGTTGCGGACAGCGTCCTCAATGCGGTGCTTGCGTTCCTTGAGCTCAACCTCGGTTGCGGCACCGGCCTTGATGACTGCAACGCCGCCGGCCAGCTTGGCCAGGCGTTCCTGCAGCTTCTCGCGGTCGTAGTCGGAATCGGAGTTCTCGATCTCGGCGCGGATCTGGGCAACGCGGCCTGCGATCTGGTCGGCGTCGCCGGCACCTTCAACGATGGTGGTCTCGTCCTTGGTAACGACAACCTTGCGGGCGGTACCGAGGAGATCCAGTCCAGCGTTCTCCAGCTTGAGGCCGACCTCTTCCGAGATGACCTGGCCACCGGTGAGGATGGCGATGTCGGCGAGCTGTGCCTTGCGGCGGTCACCGAAGCCCGGAGCCTTGACGGCAACAGACTTGAAGGTGCCACGGATCTTGTTGACGATCAGGGTGGCCAGGGCCTCGCCCTCGATGTCTTCAGCGATGATCAGCAGCGGCTTGTTGGACTGCATGACCTTCTCCAGGACCGTGACAAGTTCCTTCACGTTGGAGATCTTGGAGTTCACGATCAGGATGTACGGGTCTTCGAGGACCGTTTCCTGGCGCTCAGCGTCGGTGACGAAGTAAGCGGAGATGTAACCCTTGTCGAAGCGCATGCCTTCGGTGAGTTCGAGCTCCAGGCCGAAGGTGTTGGACTCTTCGACCGTGATGACGCCTTCCTTGCCCACCTTGTCCAGGGCCTCGGCAATGAGGCTGCCGATTTCCGGGTCGCCGGCGGAGATGGAAGCCGTAGCTGCGATCTCTTCCTTGGTCTCGATCTCCTTGGCGGAGGCGAGCAGCTCGGTGATGACGGCCTCGACGGCCTTCTCGATGCCGCGCTTCAGGGACAGGGGGTCGGCGCCGGCGGCAACGTTGCGCAGGCCTTCCTTGACCAGTGCCTGGGCGAGAACCGTAGCGGTGGTGGTACCGTCGCCAGCGACGTCATCCGTCTTCTTGGCAACTTCCTTGACCAGCTCAGCACCGATCTTCTCGTAAGGATCGTCCAGCTCGATCTCCTTGGCGATGGAAACACCATCGTTGGTGATCGTGGGGGCGCCCCACTTCTTTTCGAGGACGACGTTGCGTCCACGCGGGCCGAGGGTGACCTTGACGGCGTCGGCGAGGATGTTCAGGCCCCGCTCGAGGCCGCGGCGTGCCTCTTCATCAAATGCAATGATCTTGGCCATAACGGCGGTAGTCCTTTCGGGACAGTCGTTAAGAAGGAACCTGTCAGATAGGGTGCCCGCGACGGACGGTCCTTTGCTTGCGGCCTCTGTATGCCCCGCGCTCCGGACCTCACCCCACCAAGGTGTTTCTTGATCCTCCTGACGTTCCGAGAGCCATCTACTGCCGGCGTAAACCGGGCCGCAGTTAGCAGTCGAAGCGTAGGAGTGCTAAATCAATAATTAGCACTCGACCGGGGAGAGTGCAAGCAGAAGCGCCACTTTGCGCTATAAACAAAGGGGTTTCAGCCGTTAGCTGGCGCGACGGCCGAGGGGACTATGCAACGCGGACACTTTCGGCCTGCGGACCCTTCTGACCTTCGCCTAATTCGAACTCCACCCGCTGGCCTTCCTCAAGAGCGCGGAAGCCTTCCATCTGAATCGCGGACCAGTGCACGAAGACGTCGTCGCCGGAGTCATCCACAGTGATGAATCCATACCCTTTTTCGGCATTGAACCATTTGACGGTTCCCAAAGCCATGATGCCCACACTTTCACAGTAGCCAAGACCGGTTGCCGGGATCTCCGGACCGGAATCAATCCACTGTAACCACAGTCACTCGCCGCGCGCTGCTGCGGAGGGGTCCACCATGACTTTTGTTATTGAGGCTTAACCGAGTTGCCACTTTCGAGGCTGGAACCCCGGGAAAATGCTCGAAGATCGGCGGAACTACTGGTAGCCAGGTCCCACAACAACAACCAGCGGCTGCTGGATTTCAGGAGATTCAACAACGGCGGAAATACCCAGGAGCTTGCCCAGCGCTTCTGCGTTCGCCTTCTGGCCGGGAACGTTGTAGAAGACCACGGAAGACTGTTGCGGCAGGCCTCCCCAGTTCCCCACAGTTCCCAGCGTCCAGCCATCGCCTTGGACCAGCCCTGCGACGCGGCTCGCAAGCCCGGCCGTAGCCGTGCCGTTGTAGACGGCAACTGCAACGGTTTTGTCCACCGGTGCAGCAGAAGGAGTTGCCGAGGCTTCGCCGGAAGGTGTGGTGCCCGGGCTCGGCTCACCGGAAGCGATGGGCGCGTTGCTTGATTCGGTAGGTGCAGCCGAAGGGGAAGTTTCACTCTGCTGGGGCGCCGGCGTCGAAACGCTTGCGGACGCACCGGGGGCAACCAGGCCAAGCCGCGGAAGTATAAGGAAAGCGACGAGTCCCAGCACCAGTGCGACGGCTCCGACGGTCAAGACCGGCCACAAATTGGGGCGGGCTGTCTCTTGGGCGTCACGGTGAACACCCTGCCGGGAGCTGTTCTGTGGGACCCGGTCGAATTCATCCTTGGCAAATTTGGTCATGGTGAAGCCTTGTCCTTGCTGGTTGCTGCTGACTATCAGCCGGGCGATTTACGCGTCGGACCCCAGGCGGCGCGCTGTCCGCGCACGTTGGCGCGACGTACGTAGTCTACGCAATCTCTTCACAAGCATGGGATCGTGGGCCAACGCATCTTCGGTATCGATAAGTGCGTTCAGGATCTGGTAGTAGTGGGTGGCGGAGAGATTGAAGAGCTCACGGATCGCCTGTTCCTTGGCGCCGGCGTACTTCCACCATTGCCGCTCCAAGGCCAACATTTGCTGATCACGGTCACTTAAAGGTGAGTCACTGCGGGTCTCTGCCGCCAGGTCTTCAAGTGCCAAACCGGTAGACTGCGGCGCCATTGGTTCCGGTGCTGGTTCTGCCACGGCACACTCCTTGACGCTGGTTGGGGGAAAATGTCCTACCCCCATGTTACGGGCGAATAACAACGCTGTCATTCGCACCGCCGATGCCATGGAGGGGACAATGACAGGGTGACTGGCGAGGATGCACTGTTTGACCTGGAACCTGCCGGCGTTGCCGATCCGGGCTTCGACGAGCTTGTTGACCGACCCCTGGAAGAGCTGATGGCCGCGGATTGGGCGGACGCCTTGCGACCCGTGGAAGGCCAACTCCGTGAAGCTTTGGCCTTTGTTGCGGGTCAGGCTGCCCAAGGGATCCAAGTCCTACCCCCGGCTACCAACCTGCTCCGGGCTTTCTGCCGACCACTGGCCGACGTCAAAGTACTCATCCTTGGCCAGGACCCGTACCCAACCCCGGGACACGCCGTCGGGCTTTCCTTTGCCGTCTCGCGGCATACGCGGCCGATCCCCCGGAGCCTGGCAAATATCTATCGTGAACTCCACGACGACCTTGGGCTCCCGCCGCGCATCCATGGCGACCTCACAGCCTGGACGGACCAAGGCGTCTTGCTGCTGAACCGCGTCCTTAGCGTCGCAGCGGGAAACGCCGGCTCACACCGCGGCAAAGGCTGGGAGGCAATCACGACGGCGGCCGTCAGGGCGGTAGCCCATCGCACCGACGGCGCGGGACGCCGTAGTCCGCTGGTAGCGATTCTGTGGGGGAAGGACGCCGAAGCGGTCATGCCGCTGCTGGATGGCACACCGGCAATCACGTCAGTGCACCCGAGTCCCCTCTCAGCATCCCGTGGTTTCTTTGGTTCCAAGCCCTTCAGCCGCACCAACCAACTGTTGATGGAACAGGGCGCAGAGCCCGTCAATTGGGAACTACCCATCTTGTAACCTTCGACTCATACGCAGGTGGCACCCAACGAATTAGCTTAGGCTTGCCTACATGGCTGCTCTCCCCGTTACCTCGTCCGCCACCCGGAACACGCGTCCGCAGGTTAACCTGACCGTCCTGCGCAAAGAATGGCTCTCACCCCACATGGTGCGGATCGTCGCCGGCGGCCCAGGGTTCAGCGACTACGCGAACAACGAATACGTGGACCGATACGTCAAGATAGTTTTTCCGCAGCCCGGCGTTGATTACCAGCTTCCGCTGGACCTGTGGGGCATCCGCGAGTCAATGCCACGTGAGCAATGGCCGCACACCCGGACGTACACCATCCGCTGGGTGAACCTTGAAGAACGCGAACTGGCGATTGACTTCGTAGTCCATGGCGACGAGGGCCTGGCAGGGCCTTGGGCGGCGGCAGCAGAACCCGGAGACTCCCTGATTTTTACCGGCCCCGGCGGCGGCTACAACCCCGCGCCCGACGCCGATTGGCACCTCTTCGCCGGCGATGACGCCGCGATTCCAGCCATCGCAGCCTGCATAGAGGCCCTCGCCCCGGAAGCCCGCGGATATGCGTTCCTTGAGGTGGACAGCGCCGAGGACATCCTGCCTATCGCCGCTCCTGCCGGCCTGGAACTCCGATGGCTCCAGCGCAACGGAGTGCCCGCCGGATCAAGCGAGGTGTTGCTGGACGCGCTTCGCGAAATCCAGTGGCTGCCCGGCCGCGTAGATGTCTTTGCGCATGGCGAAAGGGGCTACATGAAGGGCCTGCGGCAGATCTTCTTCACCCAGCGCGGCCTGGAGCGTTCGCAGGTTTCACTCTCCGGCTACTGGGCACAGGGCCGGGTAGAGGAAGTGTTCCAGGCAGAGAAGAAGCTCCCCGTAGGACAGATCTAGCGGCGCCGTACCCTGCGGCGCTCGTTGCTGGATAGTCCCTTCGTAAGCGGCCGCGCCAGGTTATCGCCCAGCACGATGCCTGCTGCCACTCCCAGGACAATCGCGCCTGCGTTCAACATGCCCCCCGCGCCCTGCAGAATGTCCGCTTCCTCGATGGTCAATACATACATCGAACGGAATATGGTCAGGCCGGGCAGCAGAATCAGCGCGGCCGGAACAGCCACCACAAGTTGGGGAGCACCAAGTTTCAGCGCCACTACCCGAGCCAGCAGGCCGATAGCCACAGCCGAAACTGCCGGCGACAAGCGGTCGCCAAACCCGGCCGTAGTAGCCCCCCACAAGACGAAAAAGCCAACCAGGCCGACTGCCGCCGTCGGGAGTAACAAACGCATCTGTGTTTGTTCGGTGACCCCAATAGCTACCACCGCGATCGCGATCAGGATGGCTTGGCCCCACAAAGGATACGCGTCCGGGAATGTTTTGGTGACGTCCAGGACTTCGCTGCCCATGAGGGTCCCCACCACAACCGCGACGGCGATGCCGGCGACGATCGCGCCGAAGGTGAGCAACGTGGAGAGGAATCGTCCGGCGGCCGTGACGGGGAAGCCGTTGATGGCGTCCTGAACGGAAGACACCAGCCTGCCTGTGGGAAGCAACAACAGGATCCCGCCCGCAACCACAATGGACGGAGCGATGTCCGCGCCAGCCCAACGCAGCATGAGGGCGATAAATGTAACCAGGAACGAGCACGACAGGGTGATGAAGAAGTCCGGGGTGCGCCACCGGCTCAATTGACGCGCAACCAGGCTGATGAGCAAGTTGGAGCCAAATGCCAGGGCTGAAGCGCCCGGACCGCCGCCCAGTACGCCCACGAACACCGCGGCGAACACAGCGAAGGCAACGGTTACCATCCAGCGAGGGAAGGGCTTGGCGCTCCGGACGATGTCGTTGAGTCGACGGACTGCCTCGTCGCGGCCAACGCCTCCGGCCACGATGTCCGTGACCAGTTGATGCACTTGGGCCAGGCCGGCGTAGTTGTTGGTCCACGAGCGCACCACGCGCAACAACGTGATGGGGGTCTGGTCCTTCGGTGCATAGTTGATGGCCACCGACTGGTTGGTGATGTCCACTTCAACGTTCTTCAAGCCAAGAGCGGCAGTCACGGCAATCATGCTCGTCTCAACTTCAAGGGCACCTGCGCCGTAGCGGAACATGACTTCGGCCAGATGCAGGGCGAAGTCGATGGTCTTGCGCGCTGAAGCGTCGACGCCGACAACCTGGATAGTTGGGTTGGCGTACGGACTTCCCGCGAGCCGGTCCACTATGTTCATGGGGGCTGTGGGCGGACTATCGCCTTGCACCAAGCGCATCAGCATGCGTTTGGCATTGGCGTTCTGCCGGATTTGCGATGGCCGCATCGGCTGGGTCTTGGGCAAGCCGTCAGTGTGAGGCCTGCCGCCGGAGCCCTCAGGGCGTTCAGTCACGCAGTGTTCCTCCCTTGGCTTCGTTGATTAGTTCTTCCCCCGAAATTTCCTCAGCAGGTTTCCGGGCTCCGGCAATTTTGCCAGTACCGTCTTGGCGGCAGCTGCAAGCTTCCTGACCGCCTGGTAAGCAGTGAAGACCGGCAGATTCACCGGTGCAACGAAGTCGCCCACCAGTTGGACCACTTCGCCGCCGAAGCCCTTCTTGAATTCGTAGCCGCCGTGACCGGTTTCATCCTGTCCCTGAATGCCGAACGTGCCATAGAAGTTGTAGCGCGAGTAGCCGTTGTTCAGCGCGTGCAGCATCATGCCCCAGTAGAGCGACGTTGCCCCGTTGAAGTAGATGTAGTCCTGGACAGTGCCGCCGATCACGCACACGATTTCATCGCCGGAGCAAGCGAAGTGGATTGCCGCAACCGTAGCCACGCCAACCGAGTCGGGGAAGCGTTCGATGTCCTTCAGGCTCCGCTCGTAGCTGTCCACGAGATCCTGGACAACCTTGACGCGGTTGGCCTTCTTCTTGCTCCCGGTTTCCTCGACCTCTCGCTTGAGGTCCGCGAGGGTCTTGGCTTCGGCATCCAGGCGCTCGGTGATGGACGCCCGGTATTCGGGGATGTTGATCTTGGCCATCATGAGCTTGGTGAACTCATCCGAGGTATTGCGGAGCAGTCCCTCGTAGTATTCACGCTCGCGGTAGGTGAAGCCCTTTTCGTCGCCGGCCGTGCTCAGCGCGTTGTAGAAGTCGTCCAGCGTTTCCAGCGTGGCCTGCTCCAGGTAAACGCCGTTCTTTTCGGCCTTCCGAATGGCTTTGCGCGTGCGGTAGTTCATGCCCATGATGAGCTCTTCGGAATCGGCGATCCCGTCCAGCTTCTTGACGAACATCCAATTGATGTTAGCGAAATTCATGTCAAAGCCCTGGTGCATGAAGCCCAACCCTGCCAGTTCCTTCAGCAGTGGACGGTTGTCCTCAACCTCCGGGTGCTCCGCCCCGTCCTCGTCGCGGGCGATGTACTTGACGTTTGGCGAGATCCGCAGCTCAGCAGCCTTCTTGGAGGCCGCATGCTTTTTCAACTGCTCGACGACGAACCGCACCGTTTCGGCGTCGTTGTAGTCCAGCAGTGGTCCCTTTGCGCAGTCGCAGACCTTGTAGCCAAAACGGTTGGCTGTGTAGACGAGCTTTCCGGCGGCAATCAGGCTGCCGCCGCGGGTTACGCCAAAGAGCTCCACCTCCTGGCCGCGGGCACGCTGGAACCGCGCCAGGTCTACGGACTGGATGAAGCTGCCTTGCGGGTGTCCCTTTGCGAATGTCTCGAAATCAGCGTCATTGAGAATCACGAATTCCATGCCGGTTCCAGCCTCAATCGGAGTCAAAGAAATTACCTCACCTAGATAGATTTGCACCCGTTGGTGGCCGGGGCGGGCCTGAAGTGTGTTGGGTTGGTGCCGGTTCTTAGTAGAACTGTCCGCCGGTGCGCATGGTTTCCAGCCGGCGGAAGACGCGTTCGGCACCCTTGAGCCAGAGCTTATGCCGGATTCGTCCGAGGACGAGGTCGTAGCAGCCTACGAAGTCCGTAACGGTCTTGGTGAAACTCGTCTTGAACAAGCCCATGCCAAATAGTGGGTGGGTCTTGTCCTTGATCCGGGCGGCAGGTGGCGTGCCGCAGAAATCGTACTCAACGCAGCCCAGATCCTGCATCCGCTGGATAGCTGCCCACTGGACCAAATGCGAATCACCGTATTGCTTGCGGTTCTGCGTGGAGCCGCCATCCTTGTAGGTTGCCTTGGAGCCATAGTTGATAACGAAAGCACCGACGCTGGGTGTACCGTCCTCATAGACAAAGAAGAAGTGCCCCTGCCCGCGGCTGCAGAATTCGTGCCAGAAACGGGAGTAGTACTCATAACTCCGCAACGGCATGGCACCCTTGGCGTTCACGGTATCTTGCATCAGTGCGTAGAGCTTGCGGTAGGTCTCCTCGCCAGGCTCAGCTGGGAGAACTTTGCATCCTTCACGTTCTGCCCTGCGGACGGCGTTGCGTGCCCGCGATGAAATGCTCCGCAACACTTCGTTGGCGGGGGCCGAAATATCCAGCAGCGCTGTTGAGTCGTTGGATTGGATATTTGGCGCTTTAACCAAGCCCCCGGCTTTCAGCTGAGCCGCAACCTCAGGCGAGTCCACGACGTCGGGCTCAATCTTGATGGTGAAGACGTTCATCTTCTGTTCACGGGCCAGCGCAGCGATCGCGGTCAGCATGGGGTTGATGTCATCCACAGAGGCGGCGTCCGGGCCCTTGATCAGGTACCACAGGCGGCCAAGGACAGGGAACTTCTTCTCAAGAAGCAAGTTGTAGCTGGAGTATTCGGAGGTCTCCAGAACCAAGCGGCGGACCAACCAGCCGTTGCCATCCTTGACTGCCGCATAGGCGTCCGACTGCAGCATGTTGCCGCCATTGGGGTTGGCTGTGACGTGCTTGTCCCAGTTATCGATTTCCTCGGCGGTGGCAAAGCGGGCGGTAAATTCTCGCAAGGTGGCCGTGTCCAATCTCAGGGGTTTGGTGCAGTGTTCAAATCGGTGCTCAGAAGCAAGTGCGCATGCGGACATGCAGCCCCAAGTCTATCGGGCGTAGGAAAATAGCTTGACTCTCCGTGAGTTGCCCGTTCGAGCTAGGCGCGAATTGCCTGCGCCGGATCCGCTCTGGACGCCGCAATAGCCGGATACACCGCAGAAAGAACACCGGTGGCTGCGCCGGCAGCGATCCCAGTCCACACTGATTCAGGTCCCAGCACCGGCGTCCACTCCTGGCTCAGGCAAAAGGCCAGGACGCCGAGCACCCCCACCGCTCCCCCCGCCAGGCCCCCACCCAATCCCACCAGCAAGCCCTCAAGGATAAACATCCGGGCAATGCTGGCGCGACTCGTACCGAGGGCTCTACGGAGAGCGATCTCCGATCTTCGTGTTTGCACGGTCAAATACATGGATGTAGCAGCGCTCAGGCAGGCAAGAGCGAGCAACACCCAGGAGATGACACTGATCAATACGCCCAAATCATTGTTCACACCTCTTCGGAGCGAGCGAAGGTCGGCCACGGTGTTTACTGTGAAGTGCTCGGGATGGGCGGCGTCGAGGGCTAAAGGAATCACGTCGGCCAGTGGCGCTGGAAACCCAGGGAGGGTGCGGACCACAAATACCGGGTTATCAGAAGCAGTGGACGGGTAGGCCCCGATCCCCAGGATGATGCTGTCTGCCAGAACAGGGTTCCTTCCGGTCTGGCTGAGTATGCCCACGACGGGAACCGGCTGCCCACCGATCCAAATTTTCTGGCCTGGACCCGCAGAAGGTATCCCCAAACGCGTGGCCGTGTCCTGTCCCACTATTGCCACTGGCTTTCCAAAGGACTCGTCCAGAAGAGACAGCGCAGAGGCCGGTTCAACTACGGCCTCGCTAAGTTCCAGAAACGTGGAATCCACGGCCAAGAGGGATCCCGCGAAGTCGTCCTCTTGGATGCCTGTATTTGGCCGAAAGCGTGTGGGTCGGAATTCGGAAGTCGCCATCTCAACGCGCAAACCAACCGCAACGACTCCATGAAGGGCCGCTATTTTGTTCTGCTGATCCCGCAAACCTGCGAGGTCAGGGTTTCCGGGTTGAACCCCCGAGGGACTCCTCGAGGCTTGCAGTTCATCCAATGCGGCTTCGGCCAAGCGCTCGGAAACCTGCGCGGAGGCGCTTTGGCTAAGTCCAACCGAGGCAACCAGTCCACCGGATCCCAGCATGAACGCCAGAATGAGCAGGATTGCTTTACCTGTCCTGGAGGTAAGGGACGCCAAGGCATCATAGATCTCGTCCGCCAGTAGATTGAGCCGTCGCCCAAGAGGCGCTGCGGCGAGAATTTCAGCTGAATCCGGGCGTCCACCCCTGGCCTCATGATGGGCCGAGCCTTGCGAACTCTGTGCATCGGGCGTTTCCAACCGTCCGTCGTTGATAACGATCTGCCGGTCTGCCGCGGCGGCGACGATCGGATCATGCGTTATGACGACGACGGTCACGCCCGTCTGATTCAAGGCTTTGAGATCCGCGATGACACTCTGCGTATTGCCACTGTCCAGGTTTCCAGTCGGCTCGTCTGCAAACAGGATCCTGGGCCTGGTCGCGAGGGCCCGCGCCAAGGCAAGGCGTTGCCTTTCCCCTCCAGAGAGGTTCTTGCCGGGCACGTCCGTCCTGTGCAGCAACCCAACCCGACGCAGGGCCTCCGTCACCTGCAACTCCCGCTCCACGTGGCGGACACCTTGAACACGGAGGCCGAGCGCCGCATTTCGTGCTGACGATTCATCCAACATCACATGCGAGGCTTGGAAGACAAATCCAAACATCCGCGATCGCAACACGTCGCGCTGTTTCTCCGCCATCAGTGACACATCGGCACCGTTGATGAAGTACGTGCCCTCTGATGCGCGGTCCAACAGCCCAAGAATGTTCAGGAGCGTTGACTTGCCGGAGCCTGAGGGGCCGATGATCGCAACAAACTCACCCTCACCAATCTCAAGATTGACATCTTGAAGGGCAGCGGTGGGTACATCGGCTCCGCCATAGGAGCGCCCGATGCGTTCCAAGCGGAGCAGGGGAATCCCGCCGGGCGTTGGCATGTTCACGATACGTCGACGGCGGTTCCAGGCTCAAGGTCCGATGTCTCGGCCAAAGCAGCCCAGCCATCGCGCTGCCCCGTCACTGTCACGTCAATTCTCTCCACCGATGCGCCCTCACCAGTGTCCTTTTTCGAACTCGGCACCATCACGTACGTCCCGGTGTCGTCCTGTTTGATGGCAGTCAGGGGAACTGCCAAGGTCTCCTGGACCGGCTCCTTCACGTTGATAGAGACAGGCTGACCGGGTTTTGGCTTGTTGGGGTCCTCGGGAACAGAGGCGATGATGTCCATTCCGGGAAGCGTCCCCTTTTCCGCATTGCCTTGGTCGAAAACCCCGATGCTCTGAATGACGCCCTGAGCGTTGTAACCACTGGCTTCAAGCGCGACGGCCTGGCCAGCTTTGAGAGCTTCAGCCTGGGTAATGGACGCCCGTCCCACCACCACGTCGGGGGCAGTTTGCACTGTTGCTACCAAGAGATTGTCCGTCAGCACGGCTCCTGAAGCAGCAATGCTCGTCACCGAGCCCTCATCACCAGGAATTTGAACAAACTCCCTCCACCGGACCATGGTCTTCTTGTCGTCGGATTTTGGTGCTGGCTGATCAACGTCACGGTACAGAGCCGCCACGGATTCTTGGGTGTACTTATCAAATACTCCGGTCATGCTGGGCAGATACCCCATGGATTGAAGCCACTTTTGCAACGCGGAAACGTCTTGACCGTTGTCACCATCTTTGAGGTCGCGATACAGGGGGACGGACGTTGAGATAACAATAAGAGGGCGCCCGGACACAGTCGCAACGATCGTGCCGGGCTTTAGCGTGTCACCAACGGCAACCAGCATGCTCGTGATGACGGCGCGTTCAGTCCCTGAAGGTACTGATGCTGCGATGCCCACCGACGTTCCCGGAGTCATGCTCCCGGGGACGACCAGTGTGCTCGCCAAAGCCCTGCGCTCCACCGTGGCGGTCACCTGGACTGGAATGTTGATGGAGTCGAGGGCTGCAGACTGGGGTGACTTTATGTAACCTCCGGCAAGGAAGGCACCTGTCATTCCTGCCATGACTATGACCAGGAAGCCAATGATCCGCCGGAATCGAGGAACCCGCGGCACCTTGACTACCGCGTCCTGCTGCATCGGCATCAAGCGCCGCCCTTGCCGTGTTGCCGCAAAATCGTCCTGGCTTTTGCCAGAGCCTCGGTTTTATCAACGGCGAGCCTGTTCATGGCGGCTTGGTTGGCGGCGATCAGGGCAGATTGATACTGCGCCCGGATATCCGAGATGCGCTGCATTACCTTGGTTTCCTGCTTGCAGCCCGCGTCTTGTACAGCTGTCCTGATTTCGCCTTGCTTGTCCGAAGGGTATGAAGGAACCCAGGCATCGGGTGAATCCTGCCGCATTGAAATTCCGGCTTCTTTGAGGCAAGCAATCCAGTCATCGCGTGCTTTGCCCCACTCTGGATCCCGCTCAGATAATGCATTCGAGTCGTTGCTAATGTTCGTTAGCAATGAGTCCTGACCCGCGATTCTGCTACGGAAAGGAGGTATCTGACTGGACATAGTGGCGTTATCGCATTCAAAGTACTTCTTCACATTTGCGTCTGCTGATTCCCTCGTTTTGGAATCGTAAATGCCCGCTACGGTACGGATAATCGGCTTGTTATACCCGTACTGTGCCGCAAGTTCAGGAACCCAAACGCCATACGATTGGTCAGCCTTAACCGTCAGATCGCCGTGCTTCTCCGGCATGATGACACCGGCGTTTTTCATGCAATCTTCAATGACGTACATGTTGGCTGCCGTTATGAGCATTGATTCATCGGGCGTCGCTTCATACGCATCCATGGGCAAAGAAATGGTCGCCGTCGCCGGATCAAGTTTTGCATGCACGCCGGAAAATGCTGCCCGGTCCACGGAAGGCAAGGAGGCGGCGTCCTGTCCGGCGGGCTGCGAATTGACGCTGCATCCGGCCAATGCAACTACCAACACGATCAGACCCAGTGGATACCGCGCCATTTTGCCTCCCGGCGTCCCCACAGCTCCGGCTGAAACTGTAATGATGCCAAAAATAGCCACCTTGCGCGGGAACACCAAGCGCGACAATTTATTGGGATTTCAATGGTGAAACATTGGAGAATTCTCAGAAATAGTCATCTTTGGGCGTCACGAAGCTATTGGCCACGACACATGTAATGGGGACCTTCATGCCCTTACAGCTCGTGCCGTTACAGCCGGATCTGCTCAGCGCTCTCCAACTTGATGGCTTTGGGTTCCTTGCCGAGTTCCCGCTGGCCGCTCACAAGGCGGTCCGCGTTGGCCAGCCGGGTGAGGCTCAGACCGGTAAGGTCAGCGATCTGTCCGATGGGAACCTGGAAGGTCCGGAACGGCCCCAGGGGCGGCGGTTCGCCTTCCAGGAGCCGTTGATCGATCGCTTTCTTCAGTTCAACCTTGCCCAGCAATGGCGATTGGTCCAGCACAAACCCGGCGGCGGCCAGCTTGGCGTCGTTCGTCCATACGGCGATTTTCCAGAACTTCCGCGGAACCTGCACGCCCCTGTACGGGAGGTCGTCGTCGAGAAGAACGGGCCCCGTAAACACGGTTATCTTGGCATCGTGCGCGTCCGCATGGCCCAGCACGTGGTCCTCGAGCCCAACCCACAGTTCCTTGCCCTGGTTGAAGTCGTCCACTTGCGGCGCGGCATTGGTAAAGGCAAACGTATCCTGGTTGGCCTTCTTGGCCGTTGCCGGATCGCCCCAGACGGGATCCAGGCGACGAACCAGGTGGCCGCGATCGAACGCATTGTTTTTGTAGACGTCCGGGCCAGCCTGCTGCTCCTTGGGGATCCTGTCATCGAAATGCCAAGTCCCTTCCCGGGCCAGAGGGCTCAGTTCCCCGCCGCTGATGTTGACACCCACGATCGCCGCGAGCTTCCGGGGAGCCCGGAAGCGCACGGAGAAGTGCGTGTAGTCCAAAAGAATCGTCGTTGCCGACGGACTGGGCAGTTCAACGCGTGCCCGCAAAAAATCCTTGTCGTATCCCCCGCTCATGGATACAGCATGGCACTAGGGACAGACAGCGAACAGACTCAGCATTCGACGACGTTGACGGCCAGGCCGCCCATCGCGGTTTCCTTGTACTTGGAGGACATGTCCTTGCCGGTCTCGCGCATGGTCACGATCACCTCATCCAACGACACCCGGTGCGTCCCATCCCCCCACAACGCCATCTTCGCCGCGTTGATCGCCTTCGCCGCCGCGATCGCGTTCCGCTCAATACACGGAATCTGCACCAACCCCCCGATCGGATCACACGTCAACCCCAGGTTGTGTTCCATCGCGATCTCCGCCGCGTTCTCCACCTGACCCGGCGTACCACCCATCACCTCGGCCAACCCCGCAGCAGCCATCGACGACGCCGAACCCACCTCGCCCTGACAGCCCACCTCAGCCCCCGAAATGGACGCCTGCTCCTTGTACAACACCCCCACCGCCCCCGCGGCCAGCAGGAACTTCACCACCACATCGTCCTTATCCTTTTGGGTGGCCTTGTCCATGCCCGGCGCATAATGCAACGCGTAATACAACACCGCCGGGATAATCCCCGCCGCACCATTCGTCGGCGCCGTGACCACCCGCCCGCCGGAAGCGTTCTCCTCATTGACCGCCAACGCGATCAGGTTCACCCACTCCTGCCAATACTTCGGATCGTTACGGTCCTTGTCCTCCTTCAACAACCGCTCCAGCCAGTCAGGAGCACGACGACGGACCCTCAACCCCCCGGGCAACACACCCTCACGCTTCAAGGACGTCTCAACACACGCCTCCATCACATGCCAGATATGCAACAACCCCTCCCGGATCTCCTCCTCGGACCGGGACGCGCGCTCATTGATGAACATGATGTCGCTGATCCCCAACCCCTTCGAGGAGCACCGGCCCAGCAACTCAGCAGCCGTCCGGAACGGCAACGGCAACTCCGCCTTCGTCTCCTCCAACTCCGCCCGCGCCGCGTCCTCCTCGCCCTCACGGACAATGAACCCGCCACCAACCGAGAAAAACGTCGCCTCCCGCAACGTGGCGCCCTCAGCATCAACCACAGCAAACTTCATCCCGTTCGTATGCCGCGGCAACACCGTCAACGGATGCAACACCATATCCTCCACCGCATACCGCAACTGCACCCCCGCACCAGCAACGCCAGCACCAGCAAGATTCAACACACCCGTCTCCGCGATCGCAGCCAACCGCTCCTCCACCTCATCAGGCAGGATCAACTCCGGATGGTAACCCTCCAAACCCAACAGCGTCGCAGTCATCGTCCCGTGGCCACGGCCAGTCGCAGCCAACGACCCATACAAATCAACCCGCAACCCCGCCACCGAGCCCAGGACACCGGCGTCCTTGAGCTCACCAGCGAACACCGCAGCGGCCCGCATCGGCCCCACAGTATGCGAACTCGACGGGCCAATACCCACAGAGAACAGATCGAAAACACCAACAGCCATGGTCGGGATCCCTTAACAAAGCTTGAAAACGGTCCGGCAGATGGTCCTGCCGGAGGGCCGCCCCCCGCTTATGGCGGCAGGCGACCGAAGCACGACGCCGGATGGCCCCCAAAGGCGGCAACCCGGCGTCGCAATTTTATTCAGTTCTACAATCCCACGCTACGCCACAGTGGGCGCTGTATGGGCGCTTCGAGCCAACGTCCTCCGCGGACTCCAGCGGCCATTCGGGGCTCCTCTGCCGAACATGCCGTGCGCACGGCATCTCCGGCAGCAACCCCACGAAACGGACTGGCAATACCTCATCGGCTGCGGGAACGGGCCCATGGGACTGGCGTCCGGAAGCGTGCGTCCAAGGGAGCGTCACGTCCGCCCAGCGGGCGTCTTCGCGACCGAGCACGCGGAGGACGTCGGCCCCGACGGGCCAACCACTGACCCTACGAGAGGTCTCCGCCGTTCTTGGAGGCGTACTCCTCGGCCGAAAGCAGCGGGCCGTCGGACTCAGCCGCAACCTTGAAGAGCCAGCCGGCGCCATAGGGATCGTTGTTGATCAGGGCAGGATCGCCCACTACGGCGTCGTTGATCTCGGTGACCTCACCAGTGACCGGCGAGTAGAGGTCGGAAACACTCTTCGTGGACTCAACCTCGCCACAGGTCTCACCGGCAGTCACAGTGGAACCA
Source organism: Arthrobacter sp. StoSoilA2 (assembly GCF_019977195.1). Taxonomy (NCBI): domain Bacteria; kingdom Bacillati; phylum Actinomycetota; class Actinomycetes; order Micrococcales; family Micrococcaceae; genus Arthrobacter; species Arthrobacter sp. StoSoilA2. Next base: position 1,015,074 of record NZ_AP024643.1, on the reverse strand, counting down.
ACCTCAGGCAGATCGACGTACACGATATCGCCCAGCGCGTCGGTTGCAACCTCGGAGATGCCAACAGACACCAGGTTCCCCTCCCCGCGGGAAACCCACTCGTGCTCGTCGGAGTACTGAAGTTCAGGCGCTACTTTGGGCATTCTGTTTCCTTACTGTGGTTGATCAAAAACTATGGCTGGGTGGGGGTACGGCGCACCGGATCACCCCCGGCAGGTTGCCACTCCCCCAGCATTAAGCGGTTCACGAATCGCCAAAGTGGCCACGCGTCCTGGTGAGGTGCACGCCCCTTGCGGGGCCGGCCTCCGGCAGCATGCGTCCAAGGGAGCGTCGCGTCCGCCCAGCGGGCGCCATCGCGACCGAGCATGCAGAGGAGGTCGGCCCCGCCGGGCTTAAGGCGTGTCGGGACCGACCCGGCCTACTTTTGGCGCTTGTAGAACGGCAATGCAACGACTTCGAACGGCTCGCTCTTACCGCGCAGATCGATGTCCAAGGCAGTGCCAAGCTCGCTATGCTCAACATCCACGTAGGCAAGCGCTACCGGGTAGCCGAGCGTCGGGCTGGGCTGGCCGGAGGTGACTTCGCCTACCACTGCACCATCCTTGAGGACCGGGTAGTGGCTGCGGCCAGCGCGGCGGCCCAGGCCCTTGAGGCCTATGAGCCTGCGCCCGCTGGTGGAGCCGGCGCCGTCGGCCTTGAGCGCAGCGAGTGCCTCCTTGCCGACGAAGTCGCCTTCTTTGGAAAGTGCGACCACGGGACCGAGTCCTGCGGCGAACGGGTTTCCTTCGCGGGACAGTTCGTTGCCGTAGAGCGGCATACCGGCTTCGAGGCGCAGGGAGTCGCGGGAAGCGAGGCCAGCGGGAGTGAGCTCGCCTTCTTCCGCAGCGTCGGCGATGGCCTGCCAGAGGGCAGCAGCGGAGTCGTTGGACACAAAGATCTCGAAACCGTCTTCGCCGGTGTAGCCCGTGCGGGCGAGCAACAGGTCCTGAGTACCGCCGTCGAATGTGAAGGGCACCTCAACAGCGGCGTAGTACTTCAGTTCGGTGACCAGCGCGTGCTGCTCTGCGGGCACAAGGCGCAGGAGGATGGCTTCGGCGCGCGGACCTTGGACAGCAATCAGCGAGGTCTCGGCCGAGGCGTCCTGAACAACCACGTCAAAACCAGTTGCGCGCTCCAACAGCGCCTCAGCCACTACCTTGGCGTTGCCAGCATTCGGCACCACGAGGAACTTGTCCTCGCCGCGACGGTACGTGATGAGGTCGTCGATGATGCCGCCGTCTTCCTGGCAGATCAGCGAATACTTGGCCTTACCCTCGGCCATGGCGGAGATCTTGCCCACCAGGGCGTAGTCCAGGAACGCTGCCGCGTCCGGTCCTGTCACCCAGACTTCGCCCATGTGGGAGAGGTCGAACAAGCCGGCGGACTTGCGGACTGCGTGGTGCTCGGCCAACTCGGAGGAGTACTTGAGCGGCATCTGCCAGCCACCGAAGTCAGTGAAGGACGCGCCGAGTTTCTTGTGCTCTTCGTAGAGAGCTGTGTAGTTCTCAGTCATTGCGGGACCGTCCTTAGTCCTCGAACGCTTCGAGAGGCGGGCAGGAGCACACGAGGTTGCGGTCACCAGCAGCGCCGTCGATGCGTCCGACGGGCGGGAAGTACTTGTCCTGCTTCAGGTGGTGGACTGGGAACGCGGCCTGCTCCCGCGTGTATGCGCGGTCCCAGTCAGAACTTACGACGGCGGCAGCCGTGTGGGGTGCCTTGCGCAGCGGTGAGTTCTCAACAGTGAAATCGCCGGTGGCGACCTGCTCGATTTCGGCACGGATGGTGATCATGGCCTCGATGAAGCGGTCGATCTCCACGAGGTCCTCGGACTCGGTCGGCTCCACCATCAAAGTGCCGGCAACCGGGAACGCGAGTGTGGGTGCGTGGAAACCGAAGTCGATGAGGCGCTTGGCCACGTCCTCAGCGGTGACGCCTGTGCGGGCAGTGAGTTCGCGGAGATCCAGGATGCACTCGTGGGCCACGAGTCCGCCTTCGCCGGTGTAGAGCACCGGGAAGTGCTCGTTGAGGCGGGAAGCAATGTAGTTCGCAGCGAGCAGCGCGGACTTGGTGGCTTCGGTGAGCCCCTGGCCACCCATGAGCTTCACGTAAGCCCAGGAAATCGGGAGCACACCGGCCGAACCGAAACGGGATGCCGAAATCGGAACGTCGTTGCCTTCGGTCCAGGAAGCAGCGTCGCCTGGCATGAATGGTGCCAGGTGTGCCTTTGCAGCGACCGGGCCAACACCGGGTCCGCCGCCGCCGTGCGGGATGCAGAAGGTCTTGTGCAGGTTCAGGTGGGAGACGTCGCCGCCGAACTTGCCCGGCTGGGCGAGCCCAACGAGTGCGTTGAGGTTTGCGCCGTCGATGTAGACCTGGCCGCCGGCTTCGTGGATCGCGTCGCAAACTTCCCGGACATCGGCGTCGTACACACCGTGCGTGGACGGGTAGGTGATCATGATGGCCGAAAGGGCGTCCCGGTTGGCTTCGATCTTGGCTTTGAGATCCACGTGGTCGATGGTGCCATCGGGAGCGGTGGCCACCACTACTACCTTCATGCCAGCGAGCACAGCCGAGGCCGCGTTGGTGCCGTGGGCCGAGGCAGGAATCAGGCACACATTGCGCTGCTCGTCGCCGCGGGAAAGGTGGTAGCCGCGGATCGCAAGGAGGCCGGCGAGCTCACCCTGGGAACCGGCGTTCGGCTGGATGGAAACCTGATCGTACCCGGTGATCTCGGTCAGCTGGGACTCAAGGTCGGCAATGAGTTCACGCCATCCCGCGGTCTGGGAGTCCGGAGCGAACGGGTGGATGGAGGCGAACTCCGGCCAGGAGATTGCTTCCATCTCGGCGGTTGCGTTCAGCTTCATGGTGCAGGAACCTAGCGGAATCATGGTGCGGTCCAAGGCGAGGTCCCGGTCCGAAAGCTTGCGGATGTAGCGCAGCAGTTGGGTTTCGGAGCGGTGCGTGTTGAATACCGGGTGCTGCATGAAGTCGCTCGTACGCTCAACGAACGATTCCAGCGCAAAACCTTCAGCGGATTCGGTGACCGAAGCGCCGAAGACATCCAGGACGCCGCGGACAATCTCTGAGGTAGTGGTCTCGTCAACAGAAATGCCCACCAGATCAGCGTCAATCCCGCGCAGGTTGATTCCCTTGGCCTCGGCAGCGGCTACGATCCCGGCAGCTTTGCCGGGAACGCGGACGGTGATGGTGTCGAAGAAGGATGTGTGAAGGACCTCGACGCCGGCGCCCTTCAGTGAGGCTGCAAGGCTGCGTGCGTGACCGTGGGCGGTTTCGGCGATTGCCTTCAGGCCTTCGGGACCGTGGTAGACGGCGTACATGGAGGCGACGATGGCAAGCAGGGCCTGGGCCGTGCAGATGTTGGACGTGGCCTTCTCGCGCCGGATGTGCTGCTCGCGGGTCTGCAGCGCCAAGCGGTAGGCGGGGACACCGGCGTCGTCCTTGGAAACGCCCACCAGACGTCCCGGCATGGAACGCTCGAGGCCCTTCTGGACGGCCATGTAGGCGGCGTGCGGGCCGCCGAAGAACAGCGGAACGCCCAGGCGCTGGGCGGAGCCGACGGCGATATCGGCGCCCTGCTCGCCCGGAGGCGTGATGAGCGTCAGCGAGAGCAGGTCTGCAGCCACGGTGACGAGCGCGCCACGTTCCTTGGCGTCAGCGATGACGGCGGAGTGATCGAACACGCGGCCGGAAACGCCGGGCTGCTGCAGGACGACGCCGTTGATGGCGCCTTCCGGGAGGCCGAGCGAAAGGTCAGCGACCTCAACCTCGAAGCCGAGTGCCTCGGCACGGCCCTTCACGATGGCAATGGTCTGGGGAAGGCAGTCGGCGTCGAGGACCGTCTTGCCGTCATGGGCGGCCTTGTTCTTGTTGGCGCGGCGCATCATCAGCACGGCTTCGGCCACTGCCGTTGCTTCATCCAGAAGGGAGGCGTTGGCGATCGGCAGGCCCACGAGGTCCTGGACCATGGTCTGGAAGTTCAGCAGAGCTTCGAGGCGGCCCTGGGAGATTTCCGGCTGGTAGGGCGTGTACGCGGTGTACCAGGCCGGGGATTCAAGGATGTTCCTGCGGATAACCGGCGGCGTGACGGTGTCGTAGTAGCCCTGGCCGATCATCTGGACGGCGGTCTTGTTCTTGGACGCAAGCTTGCGCAGCTCGGCCAGCACCTCAACTTCGCTGAGCGCGTTTTCAAGGGTGAGGGCAACGTCCTGGCGGATGTCGTTGGGAACGGCTGTATCAACCAGGGAATCAACGGTGTCGTAGCCGACCGTCTTGAGCATGGTTTCAATGTCGGCCTGGCGGCGGGCGCCAATGTGCCGGTCGACGAAGGTGGTGGAGGCTGAACTAACCGTCACGAAGGAACTCCATTACTTGGGCGGCGTTGGGTACGCCACAGCGGCTCGGGTTCCTCCCCGCTCTGTATTGGACCTGAGAGTTTCCGCGTGTTGCTTGAACAACGATCGCTTGCACCGTCGGTGAGCACAGCACTTCTTCCGCGCCAAGAGGGCGCAGCAAAAGGCCTGCTACTTTCCAGAGTTGCCTCGCCGCGGCGGTGCGTGGGCCTGAGAGATTCCTGGGGAGGGTTTGCTCCTACGGCGCCCGCATCACTTGCTTGCGGGACTCTCCCGCCGCAGATCAAAGGCATATTCAATTTTTTGCGGGCCCCTGTGAAGACGCACCACAAGGCTCAATTGTCCTACGTCGGGGGCGTCGCCGCAAATGGATGGCCCGCTACTTGCGGAGCCGGTCCAGGATGCCAAGGAGGATCTCGACGTCGGCCTCCCGCCCGGCCTTGCCGCCTTCCTGGCCACCCTCGAACATGGCATTGAAATACAGGCCGTCGCCCATGTAACTGACGGCTTTGGCAACCTCCGGACCAACATCCTCGGCCAGGACGTCCAACCACTGCTGCTGGATTCCGGCAAACCTGCGGCGGGTCTCCTCATGCGCAACTTCGGCCAGTCTCGTGGCAGCGACCAAAGCCCGATCCATGGGGGTTCCCGCCCATAGGGAGGAGCGGATGAAGTAAACCGCAGAGCCGTCCGGCGCAGCCTTCATTTGCTCGACGTCTTCCTGGGCCAACCGATCCAGGCGCTCAAGGAGGGCGCTGATCAGCGATTCCTTGCTGGGGAAGTGATAAAGCAGCCCACCCTTGGAGACGCCCGCCCGCTTGGCAACGGCATCGAGGGTGGCGGCCCGCTCCCCCACCTCGATGAGGAGGGCTTCGTAGGCATCCAGGACCGCATCCCTGGCAACTGGTTTTCGTGGCATGTGTACATCATTCCCTACGGGGTCGGCGGCGCTTAATTTGAAACTGTACCGTCTGGACGGTACAGTAGCTGTCATGTTCACGCCGTCCTCGACCCAAGCTCCCCGTTCCGCTCGTCCTGTCATGGGTGGAGGCGCACCTTGGCGCGACTGGACGGCCCTGGCACTCCTGATGTTCCCGGTGCTGCTGGTGGCCGTCGACAACACCGCGCTCACGTTCGCCCTGCCCGAAATTGCCCGCTCCCTGGACGTGGGTGGCGTGCAGCTCCTATGGATCATCGACGCCTACCCGCTCGTGTTGGCGGCATTGCTGGTTTCCATGGGCAACCTGGGCGACAGGATCGGACGACGGCGGCTGCTGCTGATCGGCAGCACCGGCTTCGCTGCGGTTTCGGCTGCTACGGCGTTCGCGCCTTCCGCGGAATGGCTGATTGCCGGCCGCGCAGCCCTTGGCGTGTTCGGCGCGATGCTGATGCCGTCAACGCTGTCCCTGATCCGGAACATCTTTGCTGATCCGAACCGCCGGCGGCTCGCGATCGCCGTATGGGCCGCCGGATTCTCTGGTGGCGCTGCCCTTGGCCCGATCTTCGGTGGCTGGCTGGTTGAGCACTTCTGGTGGGGTGCTGTCTTCCTGGTGGCGACCTTCCTGCTCCTGCCGCTCCTCGCCTTCGGCAGGGTCCTCATTCCCGAATCCAAGGACGCCAACCCCGGCCGCGTGGACGTGCCCAGTATCGGGCTGTCCGTGATCACGATGGCTCCGTTCGTGTACGGCATCAAGGAATTCGCTGTTCACGGATTCGGGGTGTCGGCAGCGGCCTTCATGGTCTTCGGCCTGGTGATGGGCGTTCTGTTTGTCCGTCGCCAGCGGCAACTTGAGAACCCAATGCTGGATGTCCGCCTGTTCAGCAACCGGGTATTCAGCACAGCGATCGTGGCCAACGTCCTGTCCTTGTTTTCCATGACGGGCTTCATCTACTTCTTCGCCCAGCACTTGCAGCTGGTTGAAGGCCAGTCCCCCATGGAAGCGGGCATTGCAATGATTCTGGCGCTCCTGGCAACGGTCATCGCCGGTCTGGTAGTGGTCCCGCTGGTAAAGCGCATCCGGCCAGGATTCGTAGTGGCCGGCGGACTTACCCTCAGCGCTGCAGGCTATTTGGTGGTGGCTGTGGGTGACCACGGCAGCGGACCGGTGTTCCTCTTGTCAGCTTTGACTGTCCTGGCCGTTGGCGTTGGCGCAGCGGAGACCATCTCCAACGACCTCATCCTCGGCTCCGTACCGGCCGACAAGTCCGGAGCGGCGTCCGCAATTTCCGAAACCGGATACGAACTGGGTTCGCTCCTGGGAACGGCCGTGCTGGGCTCTATCCTCACCGCGTCCTACCAGCACAACCTCGTCATCCCGGAGGGCTTGTCCACGCAGGCGGCAGGGAACGCGGGCGAAACGCTGGCCGGCGCCGTGGATGCCGCAGCTGCACTACCCGCTCCTTTGTCCGATGCACTGACAGCCGCCGCCCGGGTAGCCTTCGAGTCCGGCGTCCACATCACTGCGGCGATTGGGCTGGTACTGATGGCCGGAGCGGCAGTGCTTGCCGCCGTCGTGCTCCGCAGGGTGCCCAAGGCGCGGTAAGCGAGCGTGCAGTAAGCGAGCGTGCAGTAGCCGGGTGTGCAGTAGGCCGGCGTTCCGTCGGGAATCAGTGGCCGTCAGTAGGTGCAGCCTTGTCATCTACGGCGGCCACCAGCTCGTCAATCCGGTCCAGGGCATCGCTGAGCCGGCCTACCGTTGCCCACAATCCAGGGTGCTTTTCCTTGATTTCATCAAGCGTCGCGCCCGCGGATCTGAGCGATCCGAGATCAAAGCTCACGTTGGTGCGGGCTCCTGCGATGGCTGCCCTGAGGGCTCCAAACCCCACCACGACGTCGGCAATGAGTGCTGGGTTCCCGTGGGCAGCAAGCCATCCCAGGTCCTCGATGGCGTCGATGGCATGGTCGCCGAGCACAGCGGAGGCCTTGGCTGCATCGACGGATGCGCGGTGGATTGCCTGCTCCCGGTCCGGGCCGGGTTCAAGCCGGAAGGCCGCACCGAAAGCCTTCGACGCCGTTGCATCCTCGTCAGCCAGCTTAAGGGCGGTTTCGCGGAGGGAGCGGGCCCGGACGTGCAGCTCGGCCAACTCCTGCCCGGACGCCTCTGTGTAACCCGCGACCATGGACGCCAGGGACGCTGCAACGGCCAGCATCACGCCCGTTCCCGCGCCTCCACCCGGTGATCCGCTGGACTCTGCCAGGGCCTTGGTCCAATCCTCGACTGTTGAGCCTTGGGTAGTGATCTCTTGTGAAGATTCCATGCAACCAAGTTTGCCCTGAAGCGCAAAGGTGTGGGTCGGCGTCGTTGCCTGATGACGTCGATACACTGGCCAGACCCTGCGGCGTCGACCTGTTAAGGAAAATTCCCCATGAGCATTGACCTGGAAGCCCTCTACCGTGATCTGCACTCGAACCCGGAGCTTTCCTTCCAAGAGGTCAGAACAGCCGGGATCATCAGCGGGCACCTTGAGGACTTGGGGCTGCTGGTCCACCGCAGCGTGGGGAAAACGGGGGTTGTAGGGGTCCTGGACAATGGCCCTGGACCCGTGGTGATGCTTCGTGCGGATATGGACGCGTTACCGGTCAAGGAGGACACCGGGCTGGACTACGCAAGTGCGGCAGTCGGCGTCGACCATGAAGGCCGTGAGGTGCCGATCATGCATGCGTGCGGACACGACGTACATGTCAGCTGCCTCCTCGGAGCAGTGGAAGCGTTGGCCGCACAGCGGCAGGACTGGCAGGGCACGCTGATCGCGGTCTTCCAGCCGGCCGAAGAATGGGGCGGCGGCGCCCAGGCCATGGTGGCGGATGGGCTCTTTGACCTGGTCCCCAAGCCGGACGTGGTCCTCGGCCAGCACGTGGCGCCCTTTCCTGCCGGATGGTTCGGCATCCGTTCCGGCGTGGCCATGGCCTCAGCGGATTCCCTCAACGTGACGTTGCATGGGCGCGGCGGCCACGGCTCCCGGCCTGAAACCACCGTTGATCCAGTCCTCATGGCTGCGGCAGCCACCATGCGCCTGCAGGGAGTGGTGTCCCGGGAACTGGCCGCCAGCGATTCTGCAGTGGTTACCGTTGGGCAAATCCATTCGGGAACAAAGAACAACATCATTCCCGAGACCGCAACCCTGGGCCTCAGCATTCGATCCTTCAGCGAGCCCACGCGGGAGAAAGTCCTGAACTCGATCGAGCGCATCGTTCGAAGTGAAGCTGCTGCCTCAGGCTCCCTGAAGGAACCCGACTTCCACTATGAGGAGCGCTACCCGCTGACGGTCAATGATGAATCGGCCGCCGGAAGGATCGCTTCGGCGTTTCGCGATAAGTTCGGCGCCGCGAGGATCATGGACCCCGGCCCGGTCTCAGGCAGTGAAGACGTCGGGGAACTCGCGACGTCGGCCGGCGCGCCCCTCGTTTTTTGGTTCCTGGGCGGGATCGAGGCCACCCACTTCAAGGAATGGGCGACGACGGGTCGCTTGCCGGAGGACGTTCCGTCGAACCACTCGCCCTACTTTGCCCCGATCATCCAGCCGACCTTGGCCCTTGGCACGGAAGCACTGGTTACTGCGGCCCTCGAATTCCTGGAGATTTCGGGAAGGTAGCAGCAAAAAACCCCGCCTAACGGACAATTCACCGCCGCACCCGGTGGTGAATTGTCCGTTGGACGGGGTCTTGCTCGAAAAACGCCTAGACCTTCTCGCGGATGCGGTCGATCCTCGGTTCTGAAACCTCAAATTCCCTGCGACGACGCGCCAGGAAAGTCCACAACGTTCCTTCTGTCTGCGGGCTCTTCTCGGCAGGGGCCTCAGGTGCCTGATCCTTGCTGGTCTCAGGCTTGTGCATCTCGGGCGTGCGCACGGAGTCCTTCTTCGTACGCCTCTCATAGCCCTCGTAGTACGAGTAGCACATACCCAACCTCCTTAGTGGCTGTTCTTTAATCGTCCTCGCACCTGGACCGTAAGTCGACTGCTAATTAATGCAACTCACCGTGAAACAAGGCCTTCAACGCGGCTGGCCGCCGTCGCCACAAAGGAACCCGTGGAACTCCTTACCCTCTTTGGGCAGCAGGGCGAGCGCATGCATGTCAGGGCGCGACTGAAGCGATAACCCCGCCGAGATGGCATTTGATGCCAATGGTGGCCGGAAACATTGGCATCAAATGCCATCTGGGGCGACCTCGATCCAATACCCCCTTGCATCCAGCCGTGACTACCGCCATACTAAATGAACGCTATTCATTTAGTGACTGTCGTCTCACCGGAGTACATGCCCCCATGATTGAAATTACCCGCCTCGAAGCCCCGACTTCCCTGGCCCGCACCGAGCCGTCCACCCGCACCCCACTGCGGGTCGGCGTCGTTCAGCACCGCTGGCACGCTGATGAAGCAGTCCTGCATGCCGAACTGAACGAGGGAATCGAACGCGCAGCCAAGCTGGGAGCCAGTGTTGTTTTCCTGCCTGAACTGACTCTCTCCCGCTACCCTGCAGACACCCGGCCGGAGAACAACCCGGCCGCTGGTATCCGCCCTTCGGACATCACCGAAGACCTGCTCACGGGCCCAACCTTCACGTTCGCCGCAGCGGCTGCCAGGACGTACGGCGTCTCGGTGCACGCATCGCTCTACCAGCGTGCCGAAAACCCGGACGGCACGGACGATGGCCTGGGACTCAACACAGCCATCCTGGTCTCCCCCGCTGGCGAACTCGTCGCACGCACCCACAAACTCCACATCCCCGTCACGGCCGGCTACTACGAGGACAAGTTCTTCCGCAAAGGCCCGGCCGCCGAGGACGCCTATGCAGTGCACGCTCCGGCAGAACTCGGCGGCGCACGCCTTGGCATGCCCACGTGCTGGGACGAGTGGTTCCCGGAGCTGGCACGCATGTACTCCCTGGGCGGAGCAGAGATCCTGGTCTACCCCACGGCCATCGGTTCCGAGCCGGACCACCCCGACTTCGACACCCAGCCGCTCTGGCAGCAGGTCATCGTGGGCAACGGCATCGCCAACGGACTCTTCATGATTGCCCCCAACCGCCACGGCAGCGAGGGCACACTGAACTTCTACGGTTCATCCTTCATCTCCGATCCCTACGGCCGCATCCTGGTCCAGGCACCCCGCGACGAATCCGCCGTGCTGGTTGCAGATCTTGACCTGGACCAGCGCAAGGATTGGCTCACGCTCTTCCCCTTCCTGGCCACGCGTCGCCCGGAAACGTACGGCCGCCTCACCGAACCGGTCAACCCCAACGCCCCGCTCGGCTCCACAGCCGGGGCCTCGCCGTACCAGGCAGTCTCCGCATGAGCGCCTGGCGCATGCCGTCCGAGACCGCTCCCCAGGACCGCGTCTGGATGGCCTTCCCGACCGGCGGCTACACCTTGGGTGACACCGAGGAAGAGGCCCACGCAGCGCGATCCACGTGGGCCGCCGTCGCGAACGCCATCCTTGAATTCGAGCCGGTCACCATGGTGGTACACCCCGACGACGTCGACACCGCCGCGCGCTACCTGGACCCTCGCGTCGAGGTACTCACCGCAGAGCTCAACGATGCCTGGATGCGGGACATCGGGCCGTCGTTCGTGCTCGATGCCAACAAGCAGCTTGGCGCCGTGGACTGGATCTTCAACGGATGGGGCGGCCAGGATTGGGCCGCATGGGACAAGGACTCGCTCATTGCTGCGGAGGTCAGCGGCCGCGCCGATGCCCACCACATTCCGTCGGGCATCGTGAACGAGGGCGGCGGCATCCAGGTTGATGGCGAAGGCACCGTCCTGGTCACCGAAACCGTACAGCTTGACCAAGGCCGCAACCCGGGCCTTACCAAGGCCGACATCGAAGGGGAACTTGCCCGCACCATCGGCGCCACGCATGTGGTGTGGCTGCCCCGTGGCCTCACACGCGACTCCGAGAAGTTCGGCACGCGCGGGCACGTCGATATTGTGGCAGCAATCCCCAGCCCCGGCACACTGCTGGTCCACTCCCAGCAGAACCCGGAACACCCGGACTACAACGTGTCCCGGGAAATCATCGACTTCCTGCGCACAACCCATGACGCAGCAGGCCGGGACTGGAACATCATCGAAGTTCCCGCCCCGGAAACCCTTACCGACGACGAAGGTTATGTGGACTACAGCTACATCAACCACCTCGTGGTCAACGGAGGGGTCATCGCATGCAGTTTCAATGACCCCATGGACGAGAAAGCACTCCGCATCCTCGCCGACGCCTACCCCGGACGCCGCGTTGTCAGTGTTGACGCGCGCGAACTCTTCGCCCGGGGCGGCGGCATCCACTGCATTACGCAGCAGCAGCCTACGGCCATCTAGAAAGGGCCCTTCATGAGCCAGACAATCCGTAGCACGGCCGCAGGCACCAGCCCGGCCGGCACGTCGCACGACATCAGCGGCAAGGGACTGAAGACGGGGCAGTTGGGGCTCCTCGCCGTCGTCGTTCTTGGCATTTCCACCATCGCCCCGGCGTATACGCTCACCAGCGCGCTTGGCCCAACTGTCAACGAAGCCGGGCTGCAACTGCCCGTGATCTTCCTTATCGGGTTCATTCCGATGATCCTGGTGTCCCTGGCGTACCGGGAACTCAACGCAGATTCCCCGGACAGCGGCACCACCTTCACGTGGGTCACCAAGGCCTTCGGCCCCTGGGTGGGCTGGATGGGCGGCTGGGGCCTGCTCGCGGCGAACATTATCGTCCTGTCCAACTTGGCGGGCGTCGCTGTTGACTTCTTCTACCTCTTCCTGGCCCAGGTTACGGGCTCGGCCGAGCTGGCCGACCTCGCCTCGAACAAGGTACTCAATGTTGCCACCTGCTTCGTCTTTGTAGCGCTGGCTGTTTGGGTGAGCTACCGCGGCCTGCACACCACCAAGATCGTGCAGTACGGCTTGGTCGGTTTCCAGCTGCTGGTGCTCGGCCTGTTCGTTGCCATGGCATTCGCCAACTGGTCCACGTCCGAGACCGCCGTTCCCTTCAGCTGGGACTGGTTCGACGTCACCAAGATTGAGACCTTCGGCCAGGTCGCAGCCGGCATCTCCCTCTCGATCTTCGTTTACTGGGGCTGGGATGTCTGCCTCACAGTCAACGAGGAAACCGCCAACGGAAAGAAGACCGCCGGCCTCGCAGGCACCCTGACCGCCGTCATCGTGCTGGGCATTTACCTCCTGGTCACCATCGCCACCATGATGTTCGCAGGCGTCGGAGACACCGGAATCGGCCTGAACAATGAGGAAAACCACGCCAACGTCTTTACGGCCCTCGCGTCTCCGGTTATGGGTCCGTTCGCGATCCTGATGTCCCTCGCCGTCCTCTCCAGCTCGGCGGCTTCCCTGCAGTCGACGTTCACCTCGCCCTCCCGCAGCCTGCTGGCCATGGCGCACTACGGCGCCTTGCCTGAGCGCTTCAGCCACATGAGCAAGAAGTTCTCGACGCCGGGCTTCGCCACCATTGCGGCGGGCGTCCTGTCCGCGGGCTTCTACGCCGTGATGCACGTGATCAGTGAGAACGTCCTCAACGACACCATCCTTGCCCTTGGCTTGATGATCTGCTTCTACTACGGACTCACGGCCATCGCCTGCGTTTGGTACTTCCGGAACAGCGTATTCTCCAGTGCCCGGAACTTCTTCCTGCGTCTCTTCTGCCCACTTCTGGGCGGGGTCGGCCTGTTTGTTGTCTTCCTGCAGACCGCGGTGGACAGCTGGGCCCCGGAGTTTGGCAGTGGTTCGGAAATCTTCGGAGTGGGACTCGTGTTCGTGCTCGGCATCGGAATCCTTGCCCTGGGTGCCGTGTTCATGCTGATCATGTCCCGCGTCCGTCCCGGCTTCTTCCGCGGTGAGACCATCCGCAAGGACACCCCTGCCCTGGTGGTCCCCGAGTAGGTCCTCAACGCGAAGACGCAGGAAAGCGGTCAGTTCCCCGGAAATCTCCGGACGAACTGGCCGCTTTCCTGCGTCCTCGCGTTGGCCGGCTACCCAATCACCAACGGTGGGCGACGTCCACCACAAGGCGCGAACCGCCGTCGGGCCCGTCCAACGTGAAGACGCGGAACGGAAGCCGGGCACGGACACCCAAACCGATGCTCGTGGTGCCTTCGAAGCTGCCCGCGTAAACCACCTGACGGAACGTCTGGTACCCGGAAACGTTGGACAGTTCAGCCTTGGCAGCCGGAGCGTACGTCAGTTGGCCGTTCTGGTCATAGGATGGAGCCGTCACCATAATCTGCAGGTCAGCATCACCGAGCACGGGGATTGGATAGCCGGTGGCATCCTGGACCACTACCGGGACATACTGCACTGAATAGCCGGCCACCTTGCCGGTCATATCGACCACCAGGCGGTCGTAACAGGTCTGTTGGCCCGTACGGACGTTGGTGACGTTGGCGGCGCTCATATCGGGGTCGGCCTTGGCCAGCGAGCCCCACATGATCCCGCAATATGGTGATGCCGAGGCCGGCCCCGGTGCCACCAGACCGAGTCCGGCAGCTGCAAGGACTGCTGCCAAACCCGCTCCAAATTTCCTCATTTTTTGTGCCCCCTTCAGGCGAAGTTGATACTTCAACAGTAGGAGTCGCTTGGGTTGTTTGGATGGGTTGTGGCCGCTTCGGCGCACAACCGTTAAAACGACTCCGGGGTGGTCACAGGAGAGTCATGGAAGGGGACATTTACGCCGGTTCAGGGACCAGTTAGTGGGTCTTCATGCATAGGTTCGTAATCGAAGATAACGACACCTGGGCGTTACAAAGAGTTGCGGACACGCAAAAGCCCCATCCGACCATCCATTGGCCTGACGGGGCTCGACGCTTTGCGGTGCCTGGGATTAGCCCTCGCAGTCCTTGCAATACTTAAGGCCGTTCTTTTCCAAGGCAACCTGGGACCTGTGGCGGACCAGGAAGCAGGAAGAACACGTGAATTCGTCAGACTGTTCGGGTACCACCACAACGGTCAGTTCTTCACCGGAAAGATCGGCGCCCGGGAGGTCGATACCTTCCGCAGTGTCGTTTTCGTCGATGTCGATGACTGCAATCTGGGCACCGGCTGCGCGGGACGCCTGAAGAGCCTCAAGCGAGTCCGCGGGAGTCTCTTCTTCTGTCTTGCGGGGTGCGTCGTAATCAGTAGCCATTGGGTTCGCTTTCGTTGCTGCATAGTGCCATTTCAGGCACCTCAGTGAAGCAGTTTAGGGCATAGCATCCGCGTTGGACGAAAAGTGTGCCCAAAACAACATTCAGCAGCTTTCAAGCGAACCTTTAGGGGTTACGGCGGACCATTCCCGAGTGGGATTGAATGGCCTGCGCACTGGCGACCGTAACCCCGCTAAGCGCCGGCAACCACGTCCAATCAGCGGGGCGCCCCTGAGCCCCTTGGCCCCCGGGATCGTTTACGGGTTCCACACAATCCAGGACGTATGCGGCCTCAATCCATTCGCCGATCCTGGAGCCAATCTTCGCGATATGTCCGGCCAACCATGATGCTTTCATGCGGCAAAGGTATCCACACGTCATGTGGGGCCGGTTTCTGCAGGGTCACGGGCTTGTTAACTTCCCCTTTTCTGCATTTAGTCCTGCAGAGCCTGCTGCACGACGTACTCCGCAATCGCCATCGACGACGTAGCCCCAGGTGACGGTGCATTCCGCACCAAAACCGTGTCCCGGCGTCGTGAAATCACAAAATCATCCACCAGGGAACCGTCAGCATTCATGGCCTGCGCACGGACGCCGCGCGTGCCGGGAAGAACAGTGGCACCCTCCAACGACGGAACAAAGCGTACGGCCTCCTTAATGAACTTCTTCCGGCTGACCACGGTCTGGAATTCGCGGACCGCCGATGGCACATTCTGCCGGGCAAAATTCCAGAAACCTGGAAACAGGGTGTAATTCAGGACGTCGCGCACATCGATGTCCTTCCACGAATAGGCCTCGCGCCCGAAGGAGATGAAAGCGTTGGGACCCAGCATCATTTCGCCGTCGATCCTTTTGGTGAGATGCACACCAAGGAAGGGATGCTTGGGGTCCGGCACCGGATAAATCAAGCCCCTGACTTTTGCGCGGCTTTCCTTGCCAAGGAGGAAGTACTGCCCAAAGAAGGGAACGATGCGCGGCGTTGCGGGCTCTCCAGTGGCTTTCGCCAACCGGTCGGATTGAAGCCCGGCGCACGCCACCACAAGATCGTAATGCTCGCCCCCATCCTTCGTGTGGACAACGACGCCGCTCCCCTGCTGTTCCAGCGAGGTGACTTCCTGCCCAAGCCGGATCTGTCCGCCTGCGTTGCGGACGTCGTCGGCGAGCGCATTCGTGATGGCCCTGTAGTCCACGATCGCCGTTTCCGGCGAGTGCAAAGCAGAAAGCCCGACGGCGTTCGGCTCCACCTCCCGTATTTGGTCACCGCGCAGCATGCGTGCGCCCGGCACTCCATTGGCCGTTGCCCGCGCGAAGATGTTCTCCAGCCGCTTGGACTCTTCGGGGGTCTGGGCGATCACCAACTTGCCGCAGGCCTCGTACGGCAGATCCGTGGTGGCACAGAATTCGCGAAGCAGTTCCACACCCCTGCGGCACAGCGTTGCCTTCAGCCCGCCGGGTTCGTAGTAGAGCCCGGCATGGACCACCCCGGAGTTGTGGCCGGTCTGGTGCTTGGCGAGCTGGTCTTCCTTTTCGTAAACGGTGACCTGGACGCCGTCGAGTTTGTTGGCCAATTCCCGGGCAACAGCCACACCGATGATCCCGCCACCAATGACCGCGCAGCGTTTGATGTTTTTCGGCGTTATGTTCGCAGACATGGGAACTCCTCGTCGGTGGGGATTGGTCCGCATCACTCCACAGCATTCCATGGAGTGGTTCCCCGGACACGTAAAAAGGGGCGGCACGTCGCGTGCCGCCCCTTTTACTTAGTGCGTGAAGTGCTAGACAGCGCTGGGCTGGTCGAAGCGCTGGCCGGCCGGGTTGGACGGCAGGAGTGCGAGAACCAGAATTGCGAGTCCGCCAAGGAACGGAATGAGGCCGAGCAAGGCGAGCCAGCCGCTGAAGTTGCCGTCGTGCAGACGACGGACCAGCAACGAAATGGACGGAATGAGTACCGCCAGGTAGAACGCAAAGATCAAAATAAGTCCTACAACTGCGCCCGGGCCGGGAACTGCCGTTCCGTTTGCCGAGACTGTAGAACCCGCAGCACCGAGGATGCCGGTAAGGATCTGCAGTACGAGGCCGATGACACCCAAAGCGAGGGCCACCCACCAGTATTCGCTGCGGCTCGCGCGGCCGGTGAAGGCGGTGTACTTCTTGAAGAAACGCTTTACGGCGGCGCCAATGGGTGCGCCATAGTAGGGAGCCCACAGCGGCGGTTCGCCGGTCTGTGCGCCATACGGCTGGGTTTGCTGTGGCTGTTGCTGGTAACTCAAGGTGTTCCCCCGGGGTTAGGTGTGAATAATGCAGTGAGACCTAAACTCTGTGAAGAGTCGTTGCTCATCGTAGTGCTCTCCGCGGTATTTATGCAGGTCGATGGACAAAATTAACCGGGATTTAGTCCGTTGACGGATTATGTCGCCCCAATCCCTCTCTCACATACCAACCCTTTTGCGCCAACCTTCTCTCACATACCAACCCTTAAGAGCCGATGTTCTCTCACATACAACAAGACGTGAGAGAACAACCGGGGTCAGGACGCGAATTGCTTTCGTAGCTCCATTTTGCGGATCTTCCCGCTGGCCGTTCGCGGCATTTCGTCAACGAACACTACGGATTTGGGAATCTTGTAGCGCGCAAGCCGCCCTTCCAGGTGCGAGCGCAGCTGCTCTTCGCTGAGCGAGGCACCCTCCCGCAGGGTGACGATGGCTCGCGGCACCTCGCCCCATTTGGGGTCCTCGATGCCGATCACAGCGACGCTCCCCACGGAATCGAGTTCGGCGATCGCGGCTTCGACTTCCGCAGGGTAGATGTTCTCGCCACCTGAAATGATCATGTCCTTCATGCGGTCCGAAATGAACAGGAAGCCCTCGTCGTCTTGGAAGCCCATGTCGCCGGACCGGAACCAGCGGGCATCAGCGTAGCTTTCCGCCGTGGCGTCAGGGCGGTTCCAGTACTCCTTGATCACGTTGGGCCCGGAGATCTGGATCTCACCGACGTGCCCGGCAGGCGTGGGCCCGCCCAAGGGATCGGTGATGCGGACGTCGGTGAAGAACTGGGGCAAGCCAGCAGATCCAGCTTTGTCCTTGGACCTTGACACAGGCAGCATGGTGGCTCCGGGCGCCGTCTCAGTCATGCCGTAACAACTCGTGAAGCCAATGCCGCGCTCCTCGTAGGCATCCAGGACCCGCCGAGGAACCGCCGAACCACCACAGGTGAGCTTGTCCAGGGAGCCAAGGTCCGCCGTCGGCCATTCAGGATGGTCGCAGAGCATCTGGAACGTGGTGGGGACTCCGTTGAGCGTGGTGACCCCATGTTGCCCGATGAGTCCCAGCACCTTGCCGGCCTCGAACTTGGTTTCCAGCACCACCGTTGCTCCCTTGAGCAGCATGGGCAGCAAACCCATGTCCAAAGAGGCCACGTGGAACAGTGGCGAGATCATCAGGGCGACGTCGTTCCGGTTCAGGTCCATGTCCACTACGGTGTTGATGCAGTTCCAGGTGATGTTCCCGTGCGTCAGCAGGGCGCCCTTGGGCTTGCCGGTGGTTCCTGAGGTGTAAAGGATCATGGCGCCGTCGTCCAGGCTGACGGCCTCGTCCTGCGGCGTCGAGGCTGCCGCTTGAAGCACTTCGTCATAGCGTTCGACGCCGGATGGCAGCTTTGCAGGGGAAACTTCCGTGGCGTCGTCGGCGGCCACCACCAGGCGATGGGTCACCGGGGTTTCTTCGACGGCAGAGGTCGCCAGGGTCTCCAATGCCTCGGCGTTGACCAGGAGCCGTGACCCGGAGTCCTGAAGTTGGAACTGCAATTCGGGGGCGGCGAGCCGGGTGTTCAGCGGGACGAAGATCGCGCCGAGCAGCCCACAGGCGAAGAAGGTCTCCACGAAGGAAGGATGATTCTCGCCGAGGAAAGCGACTCTGTCTCCCTTGGCCACTCCCCTGTCCTTGAGGGCGTTTGCCAGCCGGTCTGTCCGGTCGGCGAGTTCGCCGTAGCTCAGCGTGCGTGCCCCGGATATGAGTGCCGTCTTGGGTCCCGACTTGATCCGGCGACGGTGCAGCCAGGAACCAACTCCGTTGTTGTCCATGTTTGCAGTGCTCCTAACTGACCGAAGTGAGGTCGTTATTCTTAGACTCCCGCGTCAGCAGGATGAACACAATCGACACCAGTGCCATGACTGACAGGAACACCACCACGGGGACGATGCTCTGGCCGGAGTCCTTGTACAGGCCTGCGATGATGCCGGGGGTGAAGCCGGCACCTATCAGCGTGGCCAACTGGTATCCGACGGCGGCACCGGTGTAGCGGGACGTGGTCCCAAACTGCTCCGACACAAACGCTGCCAGTGGCCCGTACAGGGACGAGTGCAGGACGAGCGCCACAGTGAAGGCCAGGAAGATCAGGCCGACATTCCCGGAACCGAGCATCCCGAACATGGGGAACAGGTAGGCGATGAACAACGCCAAGCCCGTCACCATGACCGGCCGCCGCCCGAATCTGTCGGACAGCCTACCGCCTAGAAGAACGAACACGATGGAGATGGCCGAGGCTCCCGCGAACGCATAAAGCACGCCCTGTTGGGGTGCACCCTTGGACACTGCGTAGGTCACGGAGAATGTGGGCAGCACAACTTGAAGGCCGAATCCCGCGGCACCTGCGAACATGATCATGATCAATGCCTTGGGGCGGCGCAGCACTTCAAGCAGCGGGATCTTGCGCTTGGTGGTTTGGGTATCTTCCTTGGCTACTGCCTCGGCGAAAATCGGGCTTTCCGAGACTCGCAGCCGAACGAACATGCCCACAATCAGGAGAACGAAGGACAGCAGGAACGGCACCCGCCATCCCCACGCCAGGAAGGCGTCCTGCGGCAGTGCTGAGAAGATGCCCATCACTACGGTGCCAAGCACGGCTCCGGTAGGCGCACCGGCATTGACGAACGATGCCGCGAAGCCACGTCGCTTGGGATCGGAGTGCTCCAGCGCCATCAGCGCGGCCCCGCCCCATTCGCCACCAACCGCGATGCCCTGGCAGACCCGCAGGACCACCAGGATGACCGCACCCCACGGGCCGATCACGCTGGCGCCGGGAATCAGGCCGATGAGCGTGGAGGCGATGCCCATCATTGCCATGGACACGATGAGCATGCCCTTGCGGCCGATCCGGTCACCGAAGTGGCCGAAGATGATGCCGCCCAAGGGTCTTGCTACGTAACCGGCGGCGAAGGTTGCGTAGGCGGCGACGACGCCCACCCATTCATCCGTGCCGGCGAAGAAGACCTTGGGGAAGGCAACGGCCGCGGCCGTTGCGTACAGCAGGAAGTCGTAGAACTCGATGGTGCTGCCCAGATAGCTGGACAAGATGACCGTGCGCGCTTCTTTGCGCTTGGCGGCCGTGCTCAGAGGTGCGAGCGCAGTGTGTCCTGACATGGCTGTTCCTTGGGGAGGAGGGGTGGGGAGTCTTTCTTGTAAAACGGGGTTCCTACTTGTAGAAGCGGGCGAGGAACTCGGCCACGACGGCGGGGCGTTCCTGGCCTTCGATCTCGATGGTGGCGTTGACCTTGATCTGGGCGCCGCCCTTGACCTCGGTGACTTCGGCGATAGTGGCCTGCATGCGCACCTTGGAGCCCACCTTGACCGGGGAAGTGAAGCGCACTTTGTCCAGGCCGTAGTTCAGTTTGGTGGTGACGCCGTCGACGTCGAACAGCTCGCCCCAGAACGGGATGATCAGGGAAAGCGTCAGGAAACCGTGGGCGATGGGCGCACCGAACGGGCCGTCCTTGGCGCGCTCGGGATCAACGTGGATCCATTGCTGATCGTCCGTGGCATCAGCGAACAGGTTGATCTGCTGCTGCGTGATTTCGCGGTAATCGGTAGTGCCTAGGTCCTTGCCGGTCATGGTGGGCAGGGTGTCGAAATCGACGACGAGATTGGGCATCGTTGCCTCCTGGTAGTTGTTGATAGATAAAAAAGTGGGGTCAGTGGGTGAAGGCGCTGGACTATCTGGTAAAGGCACTGGCGCCCGTGAGGGCGCGGCCGACGATCAGGGCGTTGATTTCGTGGGTGCCCTCGTAGGAATAGACGGCTTCGGCGTCGGCATGGAACCGGGCGACGTCGGAGGCGAGTGTGATGCCGTTGCCGCCCACCACTTCGCGGGCGAGCGCGACGGTTTCACGCATGAACAAACTGGTCTGCATTTTCGCCAGGGCTGAATCCTGGTCCCGGTAGATTCCACTGCTCTGTTGTTCCGTTAGCCGGACCACGAGCGAGATCGAAGCCGTAATGCTTCCGAGCATGCGGGCCAACTTCTCCTGCACCAACTGGAAGGACCCCAATGGGCGTCCGAACTGTTGGCGTTCGTTGACGTATGCCAGCGCTGCTTCGAACGCGCCGGCTTGGATGCCGGTGGCGATCCATGCAACATCCGAGCGCATCGCCCGGAGCATGGCAGCCACATCCTTGAACGAGTTCACGTTGTGAAGGCGCATGGCCTCTGGAACCCGGACGTTTTCCAGGGTGATGTGGGCGTTCTGCATCATCCGCAATGACGTCTTGCCGCCGATCTTCGCCAGGCTGACCCCGGGCGCGGTGCGGTCCACCAAGAACGCTTTGACCTGCCCATCTGCTACATCCCGGGCGAACACGCACAGCACGTCGGCAGTTGAGGCTCCCCCGATCCAACGCTTCGCGCCTTCCAAAACCCAGCTGCCGCCGTCGAGATCTGCATCAAAGCGCACTGTGGTGGACAGCCCTCCGGCGATGTCCGAGCCGTGCTCCGGCTCGGTCAGCGAGAAGACGCCTTTGAGCGAGAAGTCGATAACCTTTGGCATCCATTCCTTTTGTTGGGGCTCGGAAGCACCGACCCGGATGGCTGTACGGAACAGCCCGGCTTGGGCTGTGTACCAAGTGGCCAGGGAAGCATCAGTTCGGGCAAGTTCGAAGATCCGGAAGCCGTGGTAAATTCCCCGGGCGGGCGCCTCGAACGGTTCCATGAGGTTGAGATCGATTAAAGGCTGCGCCAACTGCTCCGGGAACTCGCCCCGCTCCCAATAATCGGCCAGCAACGGCTTGGCCTCCTGCGAAAGGAAATCCCGGAGCCGGGCCAGGACGTGGCGTTCGTCGTCCGTGAGGAGGGATTCGGAGTCATACCAATCAGCAGCGGCGTAAAGCCGTTGTTCCAACGCCGTGGTGGACATCTCAACCATCCAAACCGAGCAGCCGGACAGCGTTCTCCTTGAGAATCTTCGGACGAACCTCGTCCTTCAGGGGAAGATCCTCAAACGCGCCGAGCCATTTCTGCGGAGTGATGAGTGGGAAGTCCGTGCCGAACAGCACCTTGTCCTGGAGCACCGAGTTTGAAAGGCGAACCAGGGACTCCGGGAAGTACTTGGGCGACCACCCGGACAGATCGATAAACACGTTGGACTTGTGCGTGGCGATGGAGTTGGCCTCGTCCTGCCAGGGCACCGATGGGTGGGCCATGATGATCTGCAGGCCCGGGAAATCCGCCGCCACAGCATCCAGCAGCAGCGGGTTGGAGAATGCCAGCTTGATGCCGTACCCGCCGGGAAGCCCCGCGCCCATGCCGTTCTGGCCCGTGTGGAAAATTGTCGGCAGCCCCAGTTCCTGCAGCGTTTCCCACAGTGGGTAGAACTGCTCGTTGGACGGATCAAAGCCCTGCAGCGAGGGGTGGAACTTGAAGCCGCGGGCTCCAAGCTCAATGGCTTGGTGCTTGGCCCCGGCGATTGCGTCCTCCCCCGTGCGCGGGTCAACGCTGCCGAACGGAATGAGCACATCATTGTGGCGCGCGGCGCCGGCGATCAGCTCCGGGATGCTGTTGGGTTCGTGCTTGAGCTGGGTCCGGGCGTCCACGGTAAAGACGACGGCGGCCATGTTCAGTTCGCGGTACATCGCGGCAATCTTGTCCAACGACGGCGTCCGGTCCTCGGCCTTGAAGTACTTCGCGGAGGCCTCAGTAAGCGCGTCCGGAAGCGATCCGTGGCCGCAACTGTCCACCTCAAGGTGGACGTGCATGTCGATCGCATCGAGCTTGGCGGCGTCGATGCCAGGTTCGTACCGGGTCATGATCAGCGGGCCTGTACTGGTTCGGGCTGCAGTTCGGCGGGCAACGGCAGGAATTCCTCGCCGTAGCCCTGCAACGCGTCCGCGCCAAAGAGGGAGCCGGCGTTTTCGCGCAGCGCCTCGTAGCTCCAGCCGCCGTCGCGGTATTCGGTGGTTGCCGCGGTCGGGTGCGTCCAGACCTGAAGCCGGTCACCGCCGGCGCCGATGGCCTGACCGGTGATGCCCGCAGCCTCATCAGAGGCCAGGAACGCAATCAGCCCGGCGACGTCGTCCGCGGTTCCGAATCCGAGGTCGTGACGGAAGAACGACGGCATGGCCTCGCCACGTTCATCCGCCTCCACGGCCTTCTGGAAGTACGGAACGGTCTTGGTCATGGCAGTGGCGGCCACTGGGATCACGGAGTTTACCGTGACGCCGGCCTTCTTCATTTCCAGTGCCCAGGTGCGGACCATGCCCACGATCCCGGCCTTGGCAGCGGCGTAGTTGGTCTGGCCGAAGGTGCCGCGCTGGCCTGTCGGGGAGCCGATGGTGATGATGCGGCCGGGAATGTTGTTTTCCTTGAAGTAAGCGAATGCTTCCCGGACGCACGTGAAAGTTCCGCGAAGGTGGACGTTGATCACCAGGTCAAAGTCTTCATCGGTCATTTTCAGCAGGCTCTTGTCGCGAAGGATGCCGGCATTGGTGACCAGGATGTCCAACCGGCTGAATGCCTCAACGGCACCGGCCACGAGCGCCTTGGCGGCGTCCGTAGTGCCCACCGGAACCACAACAGCGGTGGCCCGGCCGCCGTCGGCCTCAATCTGTGCGACGGCCTTCGCCGCCATCCCGGCATTGACGTCATTAACAACGACGGCGGCACCCTGGCGGGCGAGCTCCCTCGCGTAAGCAAGGCCAAGACCCTGCCCGCTCCCAGTAACAATTGCAACCTTGCCGTTCAAGCTCATGGCGTGCTCCTTCGCATGCAGTCACCGGCCGGAGCCGGTGGGGCCGATCCCACTGCGTCGTGAGATCCTTGTCATGATCAATGAGAATACGGATCATTGTAAAAGTCAATGATTGATTTTGTTTACTATTGGAGTTGTCATGGGCCTGCAAAGCACCGAAGTTGAGACCCCGCGCCTCGCGGCCGCCAAAATCGGCAACGACGTGGGCTTGTTGCTTGCCAAGCTGCACGCAACAGGCTCGGTCCTCAACAACAAGGCGCTGGCGGACTACGGGTTGCGCGAAAGGTCGTTCTCAGTGTTGACGCTGGCCTGCAGCGGCCTGGAACCCACCCAGCGCGAACTCGCCGACTTCCTCAGCCTCGACCCCAGCCAAGTAGTCAGCCTGGTGGACGACCTCGAGCACCGCGGCCTGGTGGAACGCGCTCAGGGCAAGCAGGACAGGCGTGCCAAGATCATCGTTTCCACGGCTGAAGGCCGGCGGATCCACACGAAGGCTCGCTCGGCCCTGGACGCGTGCGAGCAAGTACAGCTGTCTTCGCTGAGCAACGCTGAGGCGACGCAACTCAAGGCGCTGCTCAGGAAGGCCCTCTGGGGCTAGGATGGGGCCCACTCATCCCCCCGGTCACTCGCGGACGCTCTACCTGACCACTGGGGACGGCACATCGCGGCCAAACGGCTGAGACGACGGCGTAGCCCGCCACCAGGTAGTACCCCAGTGTCGGCATGGACATGTGCACAGTGGTTCAGGGTGAAGGTAGGCACCTGTCCATATCGCGCCGTTCGGGCATATGTCAGGATCAAAGTTCACATCCTGATACCCCGGAATGGACCATGAACCTCCCACTTTTCCACGACCCCCTTCAGGGCCGCGTCACCGCCGACGCCCCCGTGCGTGATCCAAGGATTGGACGCGATGGCGCGTTCCGTCGCGATCCCCGCACACGCATTTCTCCCGGCGCCACCCGGCCCTCCACGCACGCGGCCAAGTCGACACGGAACGCACGGCAGCGCGAGGTGGCCAAGGTTGCCGAAGATCTCCAGGCGTTGATTGCCAGGGCTGGGATCAAGTCCTGAGCAGAAGAGCATCCGAGCATTGATCGTGGCCTCCGGACGCCCCACCCGACGCGTGAAATGACGCATTTTTTGCGTTCGCCGGGACTACCATCCACAGCATGAGTATCCGCATCGGTACGTCCGGCTGGAGCTACGACCATTGGGAAAATGTGCTCTACCCGCCGGGTCTGCCCACGGCCAAGCGCCTGGCGCACTACGTGGCACGGTTCGACACTGTTGAGCTCAACGCGAGTTTTTATCGCTGGCCGCGGGACACCGCATTCAAAAGCTGGCATGATCGCCTGCCGGCTGGATTTGCGATGTCGGTCAAGGCACCCCGCGGCCTCACACATGGGAAAAAGCTGTACAGCCCTGAAGTGTGGGTGGAGCGCATTACCCGCTGTTGGCACGAACTCGGTGACAAAAGAGCTGTGCTGCTTGTCCAGCTTCCCCCTGATTTCGCCCGCGATGATGCCCGGCTCGATTACTTCCTGGCAGCCTTGCCGCATTGGATTCGTGTGGCGGTGGAGTTCCGGCACGATACCTGGGACCACCCTGACGTGTACGGCTTGCTTGAACGCCACGAGGCCGCCTACTGCATCATGAGCGGGGCCAATCTGCCGTGCATCCTCCGGGCCACGGCACCCTTCGTTTACGTCCGGCTTCACGGACCGGACCCCCATCACCTGTACGGGGGCTCGTATTCGGAGGAGGACCTTCGCTGGTGGGCGGATCGGATCCGTGAGTGGAACAGCACGGGCAAGGACGTGTACGCCTACTTCAACAACGACGGCGGTGGCAACGCCGTGCGCAATGCCGATACTTTGCGGTGGCTGCTTGGGAACGGCTGACTCGCCGGAGGGCGAGCCAGCCAGCGGATCCTAGTCGGCCCTAGCCCAGGCGGCCCCGCACGATCTCACTGACGGTCTTGCCGTCGAAGCGTCCTGCAACCTTGGCCGTAACCGGCTTCATGACGGCGCCGATGGAACGCATTGACAGTTCCTGCCCGTCGGCTTTCAAAGCTGCGATGGTTTCGTCGACGATGCCCTCTACTTCTTCCCGGCTGAGGGCCTTGGGGAGGTACGCCTCGATGATCTCAGCCTCCGCAACTTCGGCGGCTGCCCTGTCTGCTTCCCCGGCTTCGGTATAGATGCGTGCGGTATCGCGGCGCTTGGCAGCTTCCTTTTGAAGCAGTGACGTAACCTGCGCATCGTCCAACTCGATGGGCGTTTTGCCCGATTTCTCGCGGGTGGTGATCTCGCCCAGGACATTCCGCACGGTGGTGAGCGCTGTCTTGTTGCCCGCCTTCATGTGGCCTACGACGTCTTCTTTGAGGCGATCTTTCAGTGACATTGTGCTCCTTGATCGGGGTACCTACTTGCCATCGTAGCCAGTCCCCCAAGTGGACGCGGCCCGGAATGAAGGTCCGGAAAATTTTCCTTGCGGAGCATTTAGTAAGCATGCTTAGCTTATTGTGCCGCTGGAATTCCTTGAAGGAACCGGTTGGCTCACCGATCGCACCGAGGAGCCTTAGCTCTACATGGGAGGGACAACCATGCACCTAAACGAACGGGAGCGCAGGGTGCTGCAGCAACTCGAACGGGAACTTTTTATCCAGGATCCGGACTTGGCCCGTCAACTGGAATCAGGAATCCCGGCGCGTCGCCCCTATGAACCGCGGGCCCGCCACGTTCTTGCTGTCGCCGTTGGAGTGCTGCTGATGCTGTTGGCCATACCAATCAACCCGTCCCCGTTGGGATCCTGTGGCTTCCTTCTGGTGGCGTGGGGATTAGTGGCACATTTCGTTCAGAGGGCGCGTTCCACCTCCGGGTGAGCCTATTCCTTTTCCAGACCCGTATCGGTCGATGGGGCCGGACGTACTTCGGGAAGTGTCCGCATAGGGAGCTCCTTCTCGGTTGGCCCACTGACCACCACCTGCGCGGGGCTGTGCAGGAGGTATCCATTGAGCCAGGAAAATAGTGCACGGACTTTCTGCTGGACCCCGGACAAGAGGGCCAGATGGACCAGAAGCCAGGACAAGAAAGCGAAAAGGCCCTGCAACTGGATTCGCTTGCGGCCCAGTTCTGCTACTGCGGCACCGCGGCCCACCATGGCCATATAACCCTTATCAACGTAGCGGAAGGGAGTACGGCTTCCGCCAGTCAGGTCTGCAAGGATATTGGCTGCCGCCCACTTTCCCGATTGTTGGGCTACCGAGCCAAGCTGTGGCAACTTTGCGCCAGTGGAATCGGTGATGTTCGCTGCATCACCGATGACGTAGACACCATCCACATCCGGGGCGGTCAGGTCCGGACGAACATCGACGCGCCCACCTTTGCCCTGTGTCAGTCCCGAAGTGCTGATGAGGTCTCCTGCTTTCAGACCGCCTGCCCAAACGACGATCTGCGCGGGGACGAAGCTCCCGTCAGCCAGCGCCACACCATCTGTTCGCACTTCGGTAACGCCCACTCCCATATGCAGCTGGACGCCCACCTTCCCAAGACGTTCGGTGGCGTACCGCTGCGACCTCGTGGAGAACATGTTCAACACGCTGGGCACCATGTCCACCAGGTGCACGCGGCAGCGGGCGGCGAGCTCGGGAGAGAAGTACTTGCGGACCATGTATTTCACGTTTTCTGCCATGGCCCCGGCGGTCTCCACGCCGGTGGGTCCTCCTCCCACTACCACCACGTCTACCATGCCTTCTGAGCTTCTGTCGGCCTCATCCAGCAGCCGCGTAATGGCGGTGCCCAGCCTGGTGGCGTCGGTGACGGAGTACAACGGAAAAGCATGTTCCCCGGCACCTGGTGTGTTGAAGAAGTTGGGAACGGCACCTACCGCAATGACCAGGATGTCCGCCCGCAAAGTCACGCCATCGGCGGTAGTGACTGACCGTTGCGCGGCATCAATGGAGGCAACACCCGCCGTCAGGATTTTGACGGTCTTATAGCGGCGGAAAACGGAGCGCAGCGGCCGCGTGATGGCTGAAACCCCGATCTGGGAAGTAGCCAGTTGATAAAGGAGCGGCTGGAACTGGTGGTAGTTGTTCGAGTCAATCAACAGGACGCGTACGCCCTTGCGTCCGAGTTTTTTGGCTGCCGCGACGCCTGCAAATCCGGCACCCACCACGATGACTTGGTATGAGTCCTCCATGCGAGCAACTTACTTCACCATGGGTTCGGGCAACAGTACCGGACGGTCCCCTAATGTCTTTCAGGCTCGACGGCGGGTGGACGGCCAACGCAGGGACGGTAGCTCGCCGTCGTGCGTTTATTCTCTGGTCCCGTGGGTACGCAGTGAGTAGTGTTCTGCATTCGGCAAGCGCGCGCGAAGGAGTTGGTTTTTTTGAACGACGACGAGCGGACAAAGGCAAGGCAACTGACAGAGGCTGTGCAGGAAGCCGGGGCTGTTGAGTTGCTGCTGGTCCGGCATGGAGAAAGTGAAGGCAACGTAGCCGCGACGGAAGCCCGCCTGGCGCGGGCTGAGGTCATTGACGTCCCCGCCAGGGACCCGGACGTCAACCTATCGGATACCGGCCAGGATCAGGCCAAGGCATTGGGAACTGCGCTGTCCCGGATTGCGGAGGAGTTCCGCCCGGACACGGTGGTCTCCTCCCCCTATGCACGCGCCCTTCAGACAGCGGAAATTGCTGTTCAAACAGCTGGCTGGCCCCTGAAAGTCCACACGGATGAACGCCTCCGCGACCGGGAATTGGGCATTTTGGACAGACTCACCCGCTTAGGCGTGGAAACGCGTTACCCCGATGAGGCCGAGCGGCGCCTCTGGCTGGGCAAGCTGTTCTACAGGCCACCCGGAGGTGAATCCTGGGCTGACGTCGCGCTTCGCCTGCGATCCGTCCTGGACGAGCTCAACAATCTGGGAAGAGGACACCGTGTAATGCTCGTTTGCCATGATGCAGTGATCCTGCTGGTCCGATACGTCCTGGAGGGGATGTCCGAGCGCGAGATCCTGGATCTCGCCGCCAGCACAACGGTGCTGAACGCATCAATTACCCGGTACGTGCGCCCCTCTGGCGCTGGACCATGGATGCTCGAGAGCTTCAACGTGGCCGATCATCTCACCGAACAGGGCGTCACGGTCACCGAGCATGCCGGAGATGCCAGTGTCCACCCACAGTGATTTCCACGGCACTCCCGGCCCCACGCAAGTGACGCCATCGCTTCTGCGTGAGTGGCCGCTGCCCGCTCCTGGCGAAGATAAATATTCACGCGGCGCTGTTCTGATCATCGGCGGTGCACGAACCACTCCGGGCGCCACCGTCCTGGCCGGCATCGCCGCCCTCCGCGCGGGGGCCGGAAAGATTACGTTGGCTGTGGCCGAATCGGTGGCCGTGCAGGTGGGAGTCGCGTTCCCGGAGTGCGGGGCGGTGGGCCTGCCGGAAACTGCCGATGGGTCCGTTACCGGTGAGGGGCTGGACGTCATCTCAAGGAACTTGGAACGGGCAGACGCAGTGTTGGTCGGGCCCGGCCTGGATGATTCGGACTTGGCAGGGGAATTGCTCGCCAGGTTGTTGGAGCGGGAGGAACTCAAAGGCGAAGGGCCGGCCGTTGTCCTGGACGCCTTCGCCCTCGGCGGACTGGTGAAGCTAAAGGGGATGTTGGAACCCTGGCGGGGCCGGTTGATCCTCACTCCCAACCCGACTGAGGCTGGAGTCCTGCTGGGACAGGACGTAAACCACCTCGAAACCGACGTTGCCGCCGTCGCCGAACAGTACGGTGCAGTGGTTAGCTGCCAGGGCGTGATCGCACGCCCACATGGAGAAGACCCCGGGGACCCTGAACTGTGGAAGATCACCACCGGGTACGGAGGTTTGGGTACCTCAGGCAGTGGAGACGTACTGGCCGGTGCCATCACCGGTCTCCGGGCGCGTGGGACCACCGGCGCGCAGGCTGCCTGCTGGGGAACCCACCTGCACGCCGCCGCAGCCGACCGTTTGGCCAGCAAACTGGGCCCACTCGGGTTCCTTGCGCGCGAACTTGCCGACGAGTTGCCCGCCCTGATGCTGGAGCTGAACACCTGAAACACTGAGCCTCGTAGCGCTATGCAGGCTTCAGCAGTTCGTGTTCCACGACTGCCCTGCGGGAGAGAGTCTTGTACCCTTCCTGCTCGAACAAGACGGTGATGACGTCGTCCTCATGCCTCATCACCAGACCCGGCCCCCATTCCTTGTGAATCACAGCGGACTGCAGCGGGAATGGGTCGCTTTCGCCAGCCCGCTGTTCATTTGGGCTTTGACGCTTTGAGTTGCCATCGACAGCCCCGGAAGCAGCGGCGCACACATCACAATTGCCGCACGGCTCCGAAAGTTCCTCACCGAAATAGCCCAACAGAAACTGCCGTCGGCAGCTGTCCGTCTCCGCATAGGCGCGCATCATCGTCAGCCGGGACTGGTCAACCCGCTGCCGGGCCTCGGCCAGTTCGACGGCGCGTGCCACCAGGGCCGGGAGTTTGGCTTTGGATGCCAGGCGAATGCCGCGCTTGCCTGTGGTGACAGCGCCGGCTTCCTCCAACTGGTTGACGAGCCCGGTGAGGCGCCGCGCAGGGAATCCGGTCAGCTCCGCGAGCGCGCTCTTGGGGGCAGGAGCGCCTGCGGCTTTCAGGATCTTCAGGACTGCCAGGAGCGAATCCGGGTCCGGTGAATGCGTGCCGAAGAATTTCCGCAGGCCAAGATCCTCTTCGCGGTAATGCAGTGTGGCAGCGGCTGGTTCACCGTCTCGTCCGGAACGGCCGATTTCCTGATAGTAGGCGTCCAGGGATTCCGGAATGTCGGCATGCACGACGAACCGCACATTGGGTTTGTTGATGCCCATGCCGAAAGCCGTGGTGGCAACCACAACGTCCAGCTGATCGTCCAGGAACTGCTCATGGATGCGCTCCCTGTCAGCATCGGATCGACCGGCGTGGTATGCCTCCGCGCGGAGTCCTTCCTTAGCCAATTTGGTGGCGTACTTTTCCGTGTCCTTACGGGTAGCGGCGTACAGAAGGCCCCGTTCGCCTCCGCTGGCCAGCGTGGAAACCTGCTCCAGGACTGCTTGTCGCTTGCCTTTGTCCTCCTGATGGCGGACCACGTCCAGACTGATGTTGGGCCGGTCAAAGCCACGGACCAGAACCAGCGGATCCTTCATGCCCAGGCGTTCGAGAATTTCATCGCGTACTGGAGGTGAGGCAGTCGCGGTAAGGGCTGCAACCGGAGGGTTTCCCAATCGTTCGCGGACATTTCCCAGATCGAGGTAGTCGGGGCGGAAGTCATGGCCCCAAGAGGAGACGCAGTGGGCCTCGTCCACCACGAACAGGGTGATGTCCAGCTTGGCTATCCGGTCCACAGTCTCCTGTTTGGCCAACTGTTCGGGAGCCAGAAACACGAAAGTGGCTTTGCCGGACTCCGCCGCTTCCCAGGCGTCTTCCACTTCCGAGTCGCTGCGGGAGGAGTTGATGGCGACGGCAACGCCATCACCCAGCTGCCCGTTCAGTCCGTCCAGCTGGTCCTCTTGCAAAGCAATCAAGGGAGAAACCACGACGGCGGGGCGCCCGGTTTGGTTGAAAAGGTACCTGGCTGCCACTTGGTAGGTGGCTGATTTGCCGTACCCAGTGGGCATGACGGCCAGGACGTCGCGGCCGCCGGCGAGCGTAATCATGGCGGCGAGTTGGCCGGGGCGGAGCTTGGGGAGGGAAAAGGAAGACGCCGCAAGGGCGCCCAGGTCTGGATCATCGGACATTGGAAAACGGCTCCGCACAGTGGGTGTTGCGGCCGCTTGCTTCAGCCGAGGTAACCAGACTAACGCGGGCCGGGACCCGGCGTCGTGCGCTTCTTCCTGCTTGTGGATAACTCTGGCCGCCTACCGGGACACCGGCATCATGGCGTCATCGAAGGTGTGGCGGTAGCTTTGGAATACTTTTCCGTCGAAGCGGCCGGGGTAGAAGCGGCCGAGGTACCGGAGGTACCGCTGATGCAGGGCTTGTCTACATCCTTGGTTCTGATCGCACTCTTGGCTGTGGCGGCGCCCCTGGCGGTCCGCTTGCTTGACCGGGTGGTCAAAGTGCCGCTCGTGGTATTCGAGATCGTCCTGGGAATCCTGCTGGGTCCCAGCATGTTGGGATGGATCGAATCCACGCAGTTCACAGACACCCTGGCTGATTTCGGGCTGGCGATGCTCTTCTTCGTGGCCGGCAACGAGATCGATTTTTCCGATATCCGGGGCCGTCCCGCCATCCGCGCCTCTGCCGGTTGGCTGATCTCGTTGGCCGCGGGCGTTGGGGCGGGCTTTCTGTTGGCCCCCACGCCGGAGGCCGCGGTCATCATCGGGGTGGCGCTGTGCTCCACGGCGTTGGGGGCGTTGCTGCCCATTCTTCGTGATGCCGGTGAATCAAGATCCCCGATGGGTATCGCCGTCACGGCATTGGGTGCAGCTGGTGAGTTTGGTCCCCTGATTGCAATCTCGCTGTTTTTCAGCGGCAGGCAGCTGGGACCGGCTACGGCGGTGCTTCTCGGATTCGTTCTCCTGGCCGGCATTGCGATTTTCCTGGCTTCCAAGGCGAGGCACACGCTCTTCCACTCGCAGGTCACCCGGACTCTCCACACCAGCGGCCAGTTCGCTGTCCGCTCCATCATGTTCATCCTCACCGTGCTCGTGGTGCTGAGCATGGTCCTGGGACTGGACATGTTGCTGGGGGCATTCGCCGCAGGCGTCCTCTGGAAAGTGGCCATTGCGCGCGCACCCGAACGGGACCGGAAGGTGATCGAGACCAAACTCGATGCTGTTGCCTTCGGGTTCCTGGTGCCCATCTTCTTCATCGATACCGGCATAGATTTCGATCTCGGCGCGCTCACGTCCAGCCCGTCAGCCCTGGCAATGGTCCCGCTGTTCGTGCTCCTCCTGCTGATCATCCGGGGCCTGCCGTCGATGCTTGCTGCCCCGCCAAGGTCCACTTTTGCCGAGAAACGGGCCATCATGCTTTTCGGGGCAACCGGCCTGCCGATCATCGTTGCCGTCACGGCCATTGGCAGGGATCAGGGCTTCATTTCAAGCGGAATCTCGTCGGCACTGGTTGGAGCCGGCATGCTCTCCGTGCTCCTGTTTCCGCTGCTGGCACTTCGGCAGGGTCAGCGTGAACGCCAACGCAGGATCCCGGTGCCGCAGGAGGAAGTCCCTTAGACCGTGCAAGGCACGAATGAGTGTGCCGTAGATGGGCCCAGTACCGCTTCAGTTCGCCAGTTCGGCGCGTCGAAACCGCAGCTCGCGCAACGAGCCGTTCAACGGCGAGCCCGTGAATGGCAGGGATTCCAGGTCTATGCGTGCTGACAGGCCGCCCGCTGGACTTGAGATAGTCGGGAGTGTATGAAAAAACAACGCCGCCCCGATCCGTCCTGTCCGCAGGTGTCGGAAGAATGACTACAATCTCGGCGCACAAAACCCTCCCGCATGGCAGGGAGAAGGGATCCGGAAGTCTCCGGGAAAGCAAAACCGCGGCGCTACCGGACTTGGTCCCGGTAGCGCCGCGGATTTTTGTGGAGCCCCCTGTCGGATTCGAACCGACGACCCCCGCTTTACAAGAGCGGTGCTCTGGCCAACTGAGCTAAGGAGGCATGCGCCGAAAACGACGCTAGATAAGGTTAGCCCAGACCCTCCCCCTCACGGAAATCACGAAGGCGGCCAGCCACCCCAGGTTGAGCGCAAGGCACAAACCGAGGCGACCAGCCGCCGTCGTAAATTCCTAAGACCTAGCCCTTGGCGTCAACCGCGGTCTGGATTTCAGCGTTCAGGTCGGTGGATCCATCCCACTTCTTGCCGTCGATGAACACGGTGGGGGTGCCCGTGATGCCGATGGCCGCCGCTTCTTGCGTAGCCACCTTTACGTAGGGCCGGTATTGCTTGCTGTCCACGCAGGAGTCGATGTTCGCTGCACCTACCTCCTTGGCCATGGCCTTGAGGTCGTTGTCCGAGATACCGGCGCTGCCTTCGGAAGGCTGGCGTTCGAAGAGGAGGTTGAAGAAGTCGGCGTACTTCTCAGGCGAAGAGTTCACCACGCACGCTGCGGCATTTGCGGCGCGTGAGGAGTAGTTGGTGGTGGATTGCTGGTCCAGGAAGCCAAGGGGACGGTACTCGAGGGAAATCTTGCCTTCGTTGCGTAGTTTGGTGAGCGACTCCCCGTAGGTTGTCTCAAACCGCTTGCAAACCGGGCAGATGAAGTCGATGTAGGCGATCACCTTGACGGGCTTGCCGGCCTCGGGCTCACCACCGGGAACAGTGATCGTGGCGGGCTTGGTTGCCGGAGCCGAAGGGACGTCTGCCACGTTCACGGACGAGGCATCGGACTTTACGACGTCGGAGTTGGCCAGCAATGTTACGCCGCCGTGCACATTGCCATTCGCGGGAGTGGGACCCTGATCGGCGATCGGCGCGCTTTGCTGGATGCTGGTGGTCACTACCAACGCGATGACGGCAAGGATCGCGACAACGGCGACCACAATGCCCCAGCCGATCAGGAGTTTGTTGCGCTTTTCCTTTTTCAGCTGCGCTTCGCGGATTTCGCGCGCTTTCTCCCGTGCCTGGGCGGTGCGTTCAGCCTTGGAGAGGCGGGGTTCGTTTGCGGGGCTCATCAGTTCCTCGGATTACTCGACGTCGGTAGTGCATAGCTAGGGCAACGGGGTCAGTTTACGGGAGCAAACTTGAAGATTCGGCGCGCACGCAATGACCCGGTCGTTGAACGATCAACCGCCCTCTATGATTCCGCCGGTAGGCTGGGAGGTGAGTCACAGCAACCCCAGGGAGCAGTAATGCAGGATTTGGCAAGCGAAAAACTCAAGACGGAAGACGGCGTTAGGGCCTCTCCCACCAGGAAGCCAACGGCGAGCAAGTTCGACTTCATGGTGGTGTCCAACCGCCTGCCCGTCGATCGCTGCAGCAGCGATGGCAACGGCGATGGTGGCGGGGGCTGGCGACGCTCACCCGGCGGCCTGGTTACCGCGCTTGCACCGATGATGACAAAGTCCGACGGCGCGTGGGTGGGCTGGCATGGCGCCCCGGATGAAACCGTGCGCCCTTTCAGCCACGAAGCGATGGATCTTGTCCCGGTCCAGTTGAGCAGCCACGATGTCGAGCTGTACTACGAGGGCTTCTCCAATGCGACCATCTGGCCGCTGTACCACGATGTCATCGCCCCGCCGGAATTCCACCGCACGTGGTGGGATTCGTACCGCCAGGTAAATAAGAAGTTCGCCGACGCCGTCATCCGCCATGCCGCCGACGGCGCAACGGTGTGGGTCCAGGACTACCAGCTCCAGTTGGTTCCCCGCATGCTCCGCGAGGCACGGCCGGACCTGAAAATCGGCTTCTTCAACCACATTCCCTTCCCGCCTCCGGAGATCTTCGCCCAGCTGCCGTGGCGCCGCGAGATCATTGATGGCCTGCTGGGTGCGGACCTGCTGGGCTTCCAGCGTCCCAGCGATGCCGGCAACTTCATGCGCTCTGCCCGCCGCTTCCTGGGCGCCAGCGTCAAGCAGCAGCAAGTGCATGTCAAGGGCCCGGACGGCGAGGTCACCCACATTGCCCGGGCGCAGGCCTTCCCTATTTCCATCGATGTGGACCAGATCCGCGAGTTGGCCGGGAGGCCGGACATCATCGAGAGGGCCAAGCAGATCCGCAAGGACCTGGGCAACCCGAAGACCATCCTTCTTGGCGTGGACCGCCTGGACTACACCAAGGGCATCGGCCACCGCCTGAAGGCCTTCGAGGAACTCCTGCGTGAGGGCAGCATCAAGGTGGAGGACGCCACCCTGATACAGGTAGCGAGCCCCAGCCGGGAACGCGTGGAGCAGTACCGGCTTCTGCGCGAAGAAATCGAGGGCACCGTCGGCCATATCAATGGCACCTACGACACCATCCAGAACACAGCAGTCCGCTACCTGCACCACAGCTACCCCGTTGAGGAAATGGTGGCGCTGTACCTCGCCGCGGACGTCATGCTGGTGACGGCGCTGCGCGACGGCATGAACCTGGTGGCCAAGGAATACGTGACGGCCCGTTCCGAGGACGACGGCGCGCTGGTCCTGAGTGAGTTCGCCGGCGCTGCCGACCAATTGAAGCAGGCGCTGCTGATCAACCCGCACGACATCGATGGCCTTAAATCGGCCATTCTCCGGGCCGTTAACCTCTCCCCCAAGGAAGCCCGCCGCCGCATGAAGCTGATGCGGAAGCAGATCCTGGACCACGACGTCGATCATTGGTCGGCGGAGTTCCTGGCCGCCCTCGAGGAGAAGGTGGTGCGCGATGACAGCTGAGCAGACGCCCCTGTCTTTGTCCCCGGAACTATTGGACGCCATCCGGCGTATCGCTGGCACGGACCAACTCCTGGTGGCCTTGGATTTCGACGGCACCCTCTCCCCAATCGTGGACCATGCTGGTGACGCCCGGCCCCTTCCGCGATCGGCTGCGGCTTTGGAAGCCCTGGCTGAACTGCCGCGCACGACGACGGCACTCATCTCCGGGCGCGCCCTGGACAGTTTGCGCCTGGTCGCCTCGCCTCCTGTGAACACGTTGCTGATTGGCAGCCACGGCGCGGAGGTATGGCTGGGCGAAGGGTCCGTGGGCCTGGAGTTGGATGATGAACAACGTGCACGGCTCGCTTCGGTACGCGACGTCCTGGCCGGCATCGTCGATATCGCGCCAGGGACGTTGCTCGAGGACAAACCCGCCGGAGTCGTCCTTCACACACGGCTTGCCGACGACGACGTTGCGGAAGATGCAGTCGAGGCCGCCATGCGGGTTCTGCGCGAACATCCTGGCGTGTACGTAAAGACGGGCAAACGCGTGCTGGAGACCTCCGTTGTCAAGGCTTCCAAGGGCGAGGCAGTGGAGTTCCTCCGTCAAGCGACCGGCGCCACGGCCATTCTGTTCGCCGGCGACGATGTGACCGATGAGGATGCCTTGGGCCGGCTGATGGGCGACGACGTCGGCATCAAGGTGGGCTTGGATTTCACCCAGGCCGAGTACCGGGTGGAAGCCCCGGTGCAGGTTGCGGAACTGCTGGAAGCACTCCTGCGGGAGCGCCGCCGAGTCACTGCGCAAGCATGAGCCCGTCACTGGAAAGCATGAGCGGGACCAACGTCACATGTGACGTTCGTAACATTTGCGCAGTAAATCCAAAAGTCTGACATACTCTTGAACGTGATGTGACGCACAGTACCGTGCGACGTCACACGATCCTCCCCGGCCAATGGCCGGGGAGTTCAACTGAAGAAAATGAACCATTCACAACGGATCGTCCGGCACGTACCTGCCGGTGAAGGGATTGATAACTGTGGCTACAGTTACTTTTGATAACGCTACGCGTCTGTACCCGGGCACAGACAAGCCCGCCGTCGACAAACTCAACATCGACATCGCAGATGGCGAATTCCTGGTCCTCGTTGGACCCTCCGGTTGCGGTAAGTCCACCTCCCTGCGCATGCTCGCAGGTCTCGAGGATGTGAACGCCGGCCGCATTCTGATCGGTGACCGCGACGTCACGGATGTTCCGCCGAAGGACCGCGACATCGCAATGGTCTTCCAGAACTACGCTCTCTACCCGCACATGACTGTTGCGGACAACATGGGCTTCGCGCTGAAGATTGCAGGCGTCTCCAAGGAAGAGCGCGCCGAGCGTGTTCGCGAAGCCGCCAAGCTTCTTGACCTCGAGCAGTACCTGGACCGCAAGCCGAAGGCACTCTCCGGTGGTCAGCGCCAGCGTGTTGCCATGGGCCGTGCAATCGTCCGTAATCCCCAGGTCTTCCTCATGGACGAGCCCCTTTCCAACCTTGACGCCAAGCTCCGTGTCCAGACCCGTACGCAGATCGCGTCCCTGACCCGCCGCCTCGGCGTCACCACGGTTTACGTGACGCACGACCAAGTCGAGGCAATGACCATGGGTGACCGCGTCGCAGTCCTCAAGGACGGCCTGCTCCAGCAGGTTGACACCCCGCGCAACCTTTACGACCGCCCGCAGAACGTCTTCGTTGCAGGCTTCATCGGCTCCCCCGCCATGAACCTGCTGGAACTGCCGGTCGTCGACGGCGGCGTCCAGTTCGGTGGCACGGTTTACCCGGTCAAGCGCGACGTCCTCGAAGAGGCACACGGACAGACGGTTACTGTTGGTTCACGTCCGGAAGACCTCGAGACGGTCGGCAACGGCGAAGGCCTTCAGGTTGAGGTTGACGTCGTCGAAGAACTCGGCGCCGATGCCTATGTCTACGGCCACACCATCCTGGATGGCAAGAGCCACGACATCGTTGCCCGCGTTGACGGCCGCCGCCCCCCGATGAAGGGCGAGTCCATCTTCGTTCGTCCGCAGTCCGGCCACGTGCACCTGTTCGACACCAAGACAGGCCTGCGCCTGGGCGACTAATCCCCACCGGCACCCTAACCTCGCTCCGCTTCGGCCAGGGAACCCTGCCGGCGTGGGCCCAGCCACCAGAAGTATCCGCACTGTGACAGCGGCCCGACCCCTTCCGGTCGGGCCGCTCTCGCGTTAACCTTTCCGCAGAAAGAACGGCATGAACACCACGGACAACCTGATCCCCCGGCCCGTACACGTCGCGCCATCGGACGGTCAGGGCTTCACGCTTGCCCCTACGGCCCGGATCGCGGCAAGCGAGGCAGCCGTCCCGGTCGCGGAGCAGCTGGCGGTGCTGCTTCGCCGCGGCACAGGTTTCGCTCTTCCCGTCGTCGGGACAGCCGACGCCGGAGACATCGCCCTGGAGTTCGTGGAAACGCTCGACGGCGGTCCGGAAGCTTATCAGCTGACTGTCACCGATGCCGGTGCACGCCTCGCGGCAACAACCCCCGCTGGCCTCTTCAACGCAGTCCAAACGCTCCGCCAGTTGTTCCCGCCTGCTATTGAACACTCCCTCACCGGTGCGGACGATACGAACAACACGGATTCGAACAGCACGGATTCGTACGACGCGACCGGCGGCACCTGGGTGATTCCCGCCGTCGTGATTAAGGACGCGCCCAGGTTCGCCTATCGCGGACTCATGCTCGACGTCGCCCGGAACTTTTTCACCGTTGAAGAGGTGAAGGAGCAGATAGATGTCATGACCCAGTTCAAGCTCAATGCCCTGCATCTGCACCTTACGGATGACCAGGCATGGCGTATTGAGATCCGAACGCCGGAGGAAAATCCATCGGGCCTGGATTATGGCAAGCTCACGGAAATCGGCGGAGCAGGCGCGGTGGAGTTCCCCACAGCCGCACCAGTCCGCGGCCGGGAGGGGTTCTATACCCAGCAGGACCTCCGGGAGATCCAGGAATACGCCGCTGCCAGGAACGTGCTGGTGGTCCCGGAAATCGATCTGCCAGGCCACGTCAATGCGGCCCTTGCAGCCATACCGCAGCTCAACCCGGACGGCCATGCGGCAAGCATGAGTACCTCGGCAGCAGTGGGCTGGTCGACGCTGGATGCAGCCCTTCCTGTGACGTATGAGTTCGTCAGGGAAGTCCTTGAACAAATGGCGGCCATGACGATCGGCCCCTACCTGCACATCGGGGGTGACGAAGCGTTGGTAACGGATCACGAGCATTACGTCAGCATGACGCAGGAGTTCGCCCGCATCGCCGCCGAGACCGGCAAGAAAGTGGTGGGTTGGAACGAGTACGCCGCCGTGGACCTCCGTGAGGGCGACGTCGTGCAGTATTGGTTCGGCGACCTCCCCCCTTTGGTTCAGAAGGCAGAGTCCACGGGGTCCTTGATGATCATGTCCCCTGCGGCAAACACGTACCTGGACCAGAAGTATGAAGCAACGAGTCCCGTCGGCCTTGAGTGGGTGGACGGTGGGCCTTTCACGTGGGCCGAGTACTACGACTGGAATCCCGCCCAAGGGGGCGTGCAAGATGACAGGATCCTGGGCGTCGAAGGCCCGTTGTGGACGGAGACGGTCCGGAACAACCAACAGGCCTACTGGCTCATGTACCCCAGGGCAGTTTCCCTGGCGGAAGTGGCGTGGTCGGCCCAGGACGCGCGGGACCTTGGTGACTTCCGACGTCGGCTTGGCGCCTTGGGTGAGCGCCTCACAAGGCAGGGCGTCACCTTCCAGGCAGCACCGGACGTCCAGTGGTCCGCGATGCCCGAATCTCCCTTTCCCCCAGCAATGAACGCCAACACCGGCGAGTACGGAACAATTGAGGCATGAGCGAGCAAAACGGAGCCCAGTGGCACGACGAACCGACCGACTACGGGCAGATCGGCAAGCTCCCCCGGACTGAGGCGGCCAGCGCGCAGGACACAGCACCACCGGCCAGCGTTATCGGTTCCCTTAACATCACTGCCGCCGCGGCGGATCCGGAGTTGTTGGACCTGCCGTGGCACATTGCCCTTGAGGACTGGCCGGCCGAGAACCTCGCCGCCCTCCCCCGCGGTATTTCCCGGCACATCGTGCGTTTCGCGCACTTGGGTGGATCGGTCATTGCCATCAAGGAAACCTCGGAGCACGTGGCCCGCCATGAGTACCACATGCTCCGCAAGCTGGCCCGGCTGGACGTTCCTTGCGTGGAGCCGGTTGCTGTCATCACTGGCCGGACCACCGCGGACGGCAAGCCGCTGAACCCGGTGCTGGTCACGCGGCATCTGAAGTTCTCCATGCCGTACCGGGCGCTTTTCTCGCAGATGCTCCGGAAGGACACGTTAACGCGTCTCATCGACGCCCAGGCGTTGCTGCTTGTCCGCCTGCACCTCATTGGCTTCTATTGGGGAGATGTCTCGCTTTCCAACACGCTGTTCCGTCGTGACGCGGGCGCGTTCGCTGCGTACCTTGTGGATGCCGAAACCGGCGAGCTTTACCCGGACCTGTCCATGGGCCAGCGCGAGTACGATCTCGAGATTGCCCGCGTCAACATCGCCGGCGAACTGATGGACCTCCTGGATGGCGGGCTCATCGAGGAAAAGGTCGATCCCGTGGCTACCAGTGAACTCATCATGGACAGTTACCGCAGGCTATGGGCTGAGTTGACGGAGAAGGAATCCTTCGAACTCGGCGAGCGCTGGCGCGTGGGCGCCCGCATCCGCCGGCTCAATGAGCTCGGCTTCGACGTCGAGGAATATGCGATCAAGACCACGGCGGACGGTTCAACCATCCAGCTGCAGCCAAAAGTCGTCGACGCCGGCCATCACCAAAGGCGCTTGCTGCGGCTTACCGGGTTGGATGCCCAGGAGAACCAGGCCCGGCGGCTGCTGAACGATATGGACCAGTTCAGGGCAGACAACAACCCTGAACTGGATGAGGAAATCAGCGCCCACGCATGGGTCAGCCAGATCTTCGAGCCGATCGTGCGGTCCATCCCCAGGCACCTTGCCGGCAAGCTGGAACCGGCTGAAGTGGTGCACGAGGTCCTGGAGCACCGCTGGTACATGAGCCAGAAGCAGGACCGCTACATCCCGCTGGCTGAGACTGTGCAGTCCTATCTGGACACTGTGCTGCAGCACCGCAGGGATGAGGCCGCCATCATGTTGAACCCGGACACCGAGATGCTCAAGATCCTTGAGGTTGAGGTGGAGGAGTCAGGCCGGTACGACGAAGTGGACGAATACCCGGACGCGGACGACTAATTTAGGGTTCCAGGGTTTCCGCGAGGCCAGCCAGTACAGGTTCCCTGCCGAGTTCAATGTGCGTGTACGCCAGCGAGTACGCCAGGTCCGGCCGGCCTTTCAGGATGGCGTTGCAGAGCTCTTTGTGTTCGTCCCGTTGGAGCTCATTGCTGCGGTTGTGGGCCAGTCCGAAGATCCAGCGCATGCGGCCAAAGAGCGGCTGCACGGACTCGATGAGCAGCCTGTTGCCGGAGAGACGGACGATCTCGGCGTGGAGCTCGGCACTGATCAACGCGACGTCGTCTGCGCGATCCTCGTCGATGGCGGCGTTGGAGGATTCCATCAGTTCCTCGAGCCGGCCGCTTGAATGGCCTTCGGCAACGCGGGTGGCAGCCATCCTCGCGGCGAACGTTTCCAAGCAAAGGCGAACGTCGAAGAGCTCGTTGACGTCCGTGAGCGTGAGTTGCCGGACCACGGCGCCGCGGCGCGGGAAGGTGG
The DNA here is from genome assembly GCF_019977195.1 of Arthrobacter sp. StoSoilA2. Classification (NCBI taxonomy): domain Bacteria; kingdom Bacillati; phylum Actinomycetota; class Actinomycetes; order Micrococcales; family Micrococcaceae; genus Arthrobacter; species Arthrobacter sp. StoSoilA2. Next base: position 973,409 of record NZ_AP024643.1, on the reverse strand, counting down.
CCACGAAGCCATCCTTCTCCAGGCGTTGAATGGCTTCGCGGACGGGGATCCGGGAGACGCCGTACATCTCGGAGAGTTCCCGTTCACGCAAGCGCCCACCCTGTGCGAAGGTGCCCGTGACGATTCCCTCCAACACAAGTTGGTAGACGTGCTCCGCACGGGCTTCGTCATCGCGGCCATTTCCGGTTTCCGGCATCGCCTCAGCCACTGTCAAACTTCCCTTCATGCCAGCGTCCGCTCCATTCGCCGGCCGGCGCCGGTCAGCGTTCCAACCGAGCATACACGGGTGGAAACAGCTCGTCGGAGGGGCGGTTCAGGGCATCCCTGAGTGTGTAGGCGTTGCGCATCCTGATGAAGAGTTCCTGCGCCTTCGACCGCCAGTAATCCAGGTCCACTCCCTCCATGAGACCATCGGCCATGATGGTCCGGCCGGCCACCACTGAAAGCACTGCCTGGCGGGCTGTTCCGTTGAGCGTGAGTGTCCTTAGCGGGTCTTCGTGAACCCCGTCCCGGATGTCTCCCAGGGAGAAGGCCACCATGTCTGCCTGGGCCCCGGGCTCCAACCGGCCCAGATCGGTTCGTCGCAGTGCCCGGGCTCCTCCGAGGGTGGCGGCGTCGAAGTATCCGGCGAGGTCGCCGGCGTCGTTGTTGCCTGCCAGGATCTTGCCCAGCTGCACGCCCGCGTCGATGCCCCGGACCAGGTCCGGCGGGAAGGAGTCGGTACCCAGGGAGATATTGATGCCTGCTGCCTTGTATGCGTTGAAGGAATCCAAGGTGCTGCCATAGCGCATGGATGTCAGCGGGCAGTGGATAATGCTGGCGCCGCTGTCTGCCAGCCGGGCGAGGTCGCCGCGGTCCTCTCCGAACACGGCTGGGTTGCGGTCAGTGTAGGTGGCATGCGGGATCAGCAAACGTTCGTTGAGCATGCCCACTTGGTCCAGGAGCTCCAGGGGCGTGACTCCATGCCGGTCCAGGATGAGCTTCCTTTCCACGAGTCCCTGGAGGGAGTGCAGGCGAACCAGGACGTCCCGCTCTTCCGAAGCGGCCGCCGTGGCTTTGAGCAGTTCGATGTCCAGGGTCTCGATGCGGCACGGGAGCAGGACGCCGCTGATTAGCGGGTCGTTCAGCTCCGTCGCATGGTCAATGAAGCGCAAGGCGTCCGCGAGCCCCTCACGGCCGCGGTCGACGTCGAACATGACCGAGCGTTGGCCGTTCTCCAACACGACATTCACGCCCGAGCGGTATGCGGGCCCAAGGTAGCCACGCAAGCCCAGCCGTCGGCTGCTCTCCGCCATACCCACGAGTTCCTCGAAAGACTCCGCCCACTCGGAATGGACCTCCGACGCAATGGGCATGTAGGTGGTGATGCCGTGCAGGACCAGTTGGATGAGGGCGTACTCACGGATCTGTTGGCGTTCCTCGGCGGTAAAGACGTCGGCCCGGGCGTTGCGGAAGTAGTCCTCGGACCATTGGTGTCCCTTTGCCTGCTCCGGCCCTGCCCAGCTGTCGAGGATGAGGTGGTCGATGTCGGTCAGGGCATCGAGGTCGATCAGGCCTGGCATCAGCAGTGCGTCACCGAGGTTGAGTTCCTCGTCTACGGGACCTGTGTAGTTGTGCCCGACGTATTCAATGGTGTCGCCGCTGTAGACGACGCAGGCATCCTCGAGCAGCACGTGTTGCCCGTTGTTGTGCCCCAGGACGTAGCGGGCAGTTGCCTTGATGGGCACGTGCACTCCTTTGCTCGAACAAAATAGCTATCTGGTATTCCAAACAGTACATTATTTGTGATTTACATCGCATCACTCCTGATCTAATCTAGTTTGGTATACAAGAATCGCGGAGTCAGCTCCCTGGATCATGAAACGAGCACAACCGTTGACCCAGCTACAGTCCATCGAACCGAATACCGGCAGTCCGCCGCCCACTCCGGCAACCTCGCCAGAGGGCAAAGCAGCCACCGCCGAGGCGCGCTCGCTGCTCGCCACGGCGTGGATGAGGATCCGGCGGAGCAAGATCGCACTCCTGAGCCTGTGCGTCGTGGTGGCCATCATGCTGTTCGCCATCCTTGCCCCCGTACTCAGCGCGATGTCCGGCAATGACCCCTTCACGTCCAACACCAGCCCCGAAGTATTGGACGACTTCCAGACGCCTGGCCTGCCGCTCCCCGGCTACATGTATCCATCGGCCGAGCACTGGTTGGGCGTCGAACCCGGCCTGGGCCGCGACCTGTTCGCCCGGCTTGCCTACGGTGGCCAGGTTTCCCTCACAATCGCACTGCTGTCCACTGCCGTTTCCGTAGTTCTGGGAACAGTGCTCGGTGCAGCCGCTGGCTACTTCGGTGGCAAGACCGATGCCATCATCAGCCGCATCATGGATCTGTTCCTTGCCTTTCCGCACCTTCTACTAGTGCTCTCACTGACGCCCATCCTGCAGTCGCGCCTCCGGGACACGCCGCTGGGTGAAGGCAGCTTCCTGCCCATGGCCTCGCTGGTGATCATCCTCGGATTCTTCGGCTGGGCTTATCTGGCCCGAATCGTCCGAGGCCAGGTGCTGAGCCTCCGCGAGCGCGAATTCGTCGAAGCGGCCCGTTCCTTCGGGGCCTCCCACCTGAGTGTCTTGTTCCGCCAGATCATCCCCAACGTCATGGGAGTCGTCCTGGTGTACGCCACCATGTTGATCCCCACCAACATTTCTGCTGAAGCAGCCCTCTCCTTCCTGGGCGTCGGCGTCAAGGACCCCACACCGTCGTGGGGCCAGATGCTGAACGCCGCGCAATCCGGCAACTGGTACCTCAGCGTTCCATGGTTCCTGGCCGTGCCTGGCGTCATGCTCATCGTCACCGTCCTGGCGTTCAACCTCCTGGGCGACGCCGTCCGGGACGCGCTGGACCCCAAGGCTTCCCGCCACTAACTTCCAACATCTCCCTCCACCCAACCCCTTCAAGAGGAGCATCATGAAAACCCCCACGAGAGCAGTGGCGCTTTCCGTGCTGATTGCCATGGCCGCAACAGGCTGCGCCGCTGGCCAGAACCAGCCCGGCAACACCAAGTCCGCAGAATCGGTCACGGAGTTGGCACCAGTGGTGGTGAAGTCCGGCTTCAACACCAAGGGCGGCAACCTCAACGTCCTGATGTCCTCGGACTTCCAGACCCTGGATCCCGGCAACAGCAACTACGTCCAGACCGCCAATGTGGGCCAGCTGTACTACCGGACCCTCACCATGGCCAAGGAAACCGCGGGCCAACCACCAACAGTGGTCCCCGACCTCGCGACGGACACCGGCAAAGTCTCCGACGATGGCCTCAGCTGGACGTTCACGCTCAAGGAAGGCGTGAAGTTTGAGGACGGCACACCCATCACCTCCGCCGATATCAAGTACGGCGTGGAACGCACCTTCGCACAGGATGTCTTCACCCAGGCGCCGCAGGAGTTGAATTCAGCGCTCGACGCCGGCGGGTACAAGGGGCCGTACAAGGATCCTTCCGCTGTGCTCAAGGCGGTGGAAACGCCGGATGACCGCACCATCATCTTCCACTTGAAGAAGCCTTTCGCGGAGTTCCCGGCCCTGGCATCCCGTTCCAATACAGCCCCGGTCCCGAAGGCCAAGGACACCAAGCTGGACTACACCAACCACCCGGTGTCTTCGGGGCCGTACATGGTGGAGTCGTACAACCGTGGCAAGTCATTGAAGTTGGTCCGCAACCCGCACTGGGATCCCGCTACGGACTCCAACCGCACTGCCCTTCCGGACACGTTCAGCTTCTCCCTCTCTACCTCGCAAGCCACCATCAGCCAGCAGCTGTTGGCTGACTCGGATCCAAATGCCATCACCCTCGATTCCAACGGCGCTCTCCAGACCTCGGATTCCGCCAAGCTGGCCGATGCCAAGGTAAAGGATCGCGTCGCATCCGGCCTTCTGGGCTGCAACGATGTCCTCAGCCTGAACACGGAAAAGATCAAGGACCCGGACGTCCGCAAGGCAATCGCCCTGGCCTTGGACCGCCAATCCATCCTGGTGCAGTACGGTGGACGACGCTTTGGCGAGATCACCCAGAGCCCGCTGAACTCCAAGATGCGTGGTTACGTCGAGACTGAGCTGGAGCTGGATCCTGCCGGCAAGCCCAAGCTGGAGGAAGCCAAGAAGCTCCTTGAAGGCAAGGACTACCCCAAGTCCCTCACATACGGCTACGCCAACAATCGCGATGCCTTCAAGAACACCGGCACCGTAGTCCAGCAAAACCTGAAGGCCCTGGGCATCGATGTTGAGCTGGTGGCCATCCCCGCGCCGAACTACTACTCGGTCCTCGCCAGCGAACAGCTTCCTGACATGGGCCGCTCGGGTTGGTGCGGCGGTGCCGATCCGGCTTCCGTCCGTACCTCAGCGGACCCATTGCTGGGACCGAACAACGAAGGAACCAGCTACGGCTTCTCCAACACCTCCCGCTACTTCGATCCCGTAGTTTCCAAGACGATGTTTGACCTGCGCAACACGGACGGTACTTCTGAAGAGCTGGGCAAGAAGTGGTCCGAGGCGTTCGGTACGGCCCTGAAGACGTATCCCATCGTCCCGCTCATCCGTAGCCACACCAACAGCGTGGTGGGATCCAACGTCCGTAACGCCCAGGTGGGCTACTTCTTCGGCGGCATCGACCTCTCGATCGTCGGCGTCGAGCACTAACCGGGCTTCGACAACACATCGGCATAGTCCAGAAGGAGAAGCGGGGCCGCCTGCTCCAGCAGGCGGCCCCGCAACCACCACAATGATGACTTTCATTCTTCGCAGGACCGGATCGTTGGTCCTGCTGCTCGCCGCAGTCAGTTTCATCACTTTCACGCTCTTCCAGCTTGGCCCCTCGGACCCGGCGGCCGCCGCCTGCGGACAGGAATGCACTCCCGAACGCGTGGCCGAGGCCCGCGTTGCCCTGGGCATGGACCAGCCCTTCTTTATCCAGTACATCGACTACATGCGCGGCCTTTTCTCACCCCGCATGATTGGTGCGCCCGGAGCACAGACGCTCTGTGAATGGCCATGCTTGGGCAAGTCTTTCCAGACCAATGAGAGCGTTGCGGACATCATCGCCCGCTCGCTCCCGTACACGTTCTCCATGGCCATTGGGGCCCTCATCCTGTGGACCATTACCGGCGTCGGCTTGGGCCTGCTCGCTGCGCTGCGCAAGGGCTCGCCCGTGGACAAGTTCATCGTCGGCGCGGCCTCGGTGGGCGTATCGCTGCCCATCCCGGTGACGGGCCTTTTCCTGCTGCTTCTCTTCGTCAACCAGCTGCACCTACTGCCGTTCACGACCAACGAGATCAATAGCCCCTTTGGTCCACACGGGCCGGGCGCGTGGGTGGCGAACTACCTGCTGCCATGGATTGCGTTGGCCGTCCTGTTCAGCGCCTCCTACATCCGCGTCACCCGGACCAACATGATCGAAACATTCGGCGAGGACTTCATCCGCACTGCCCGCGCCAAGGGCCTGGCCCCCCGGACCGTCACGTTCAAGCACGGCGTCCGTGCCGGGATCACACCTGTTGCCACCATGCTTGGCATGGACATCGGCTTGCTCTTGGGAGGCGCCGTCCTTACCGAGCAGATTTTCTCCGTCCCCGGCCTGGGATTCACTGCCGTGCACGCCGCAATCTCGGGTGACCTGCCGGTCACCATGGCCATCACCATGCTGGCCGCGTTCTTCGTCATCGTCGCCAATGTTCTGGTGGACCTCGCCTACGCCGCCATCGATCCCCGAGTGAGGCTCCAATGACCCACACACCACTGACGTCATCCCCTGCCCGCCGCCCAGCGGGCGCCACGGCCACCGCCCCCTTCCTGGACGTCCGAAACCTCTCCGTGAAGTTCCCCACGGATGACGGTCTGGTCTCCGCCGTTAACGGGATGGACTTCACCCTGGAGCGCGGCAAGACCCTTGGCATCGTGGGCGAGTCCGGCTCAGGAAAATCCGTCACCAGCCAAGCCCTCATGGGCCTCCTTAAGGGCACCTCGGCCCACGTCACCGGACAGGCAATGTTCCAGGGCAAGGACCTTGTCACGCTGCCCGAATCCGCCATGCGCCAACTCCGTGGCCGCAACATCGGCATGATCTTCCAGGATCCTCTTTCGGCGCTCCACCCCTTCTATACCGTGGGACACCAGATCGCCGAGGCCTACCTCGTCCATAACAAGGCGAGCAAAAAGCAGGCCCGGAGAGCCGCCGTCGACATGCTGGGAAGGGTGGGTATCCCCAGTCCCGAGCAGCGCTTCGATGAATACCCGCACCATTTCTCCGGCGGCATGCGCCAAAGGGCCATGATCGCCATGGCACTGATCTGTGAACCGGAACTGCTGATCGCTGACGAACCTACCACCGCGTTGGACGTAACAGTGCAGGCCCAGATCCTGGACCTCATGTCAGAGCTGCAGGAGGAAACCAATTCCGCGCTCATCCTCATCACGCACGACCTCGGCGTCGTGGCCGAAATCTGCGACGACGTCCTGGTGATGTATGGCGGCCAGTGTGTCGAATCGGGTCCCGTGGACGAGATCTTCTACGACACCCGGCACCCCTACACTTTGGGCCTGCTCAATTCGATGCCTACCCTGAACGGCTCCGCGAGCCAGCTGAACCCCATACCCGGCCAGCCGCCGTCGCTCCTTGACCTGCCCAAAGGCTGCATCTTCAGCGCCAGGTGCCAGTACGCCGAGCTGGTGGGCGACGGCGTCTGCGCCAAGCAGAGGCCTGAGTTTACGGTGGACGACGGGCATGGCAAGCGCTGCCACCTGAGCGGGCCGCAGATTATTACCATCCGGAATTCGCGTTAGGACCCGCCATGGAACATCAACCAATTCTCCAGGTGGAGAACCTCCAGAAGCACTTTCCGCTCAAGGGCGGCCTCCTGCCAGGGGCTCCCAAGCGATCGGTCAAAGCGGTCGACGGCGTCTCCTTCAGTCTCGCTCGAGGCCAGACTTTGGGACTCGTGGGTGAGTCCGGTTGTGGCAAGTCGACCACGGGACGCATGGTGGCACGGCTTATGGACCCGACGGGCGGGCGGATCATGGTGGATGGCACCGATATCAGCCAGCTGCGCGGCAAGGACCTGTACAACTTCCGGCGCAAGGTCCAGATGATCTTCCAGGACCCCTTCGCCTCCCTGAACCCGAGGCAGACAGTGGGCACAGCGATTGCAGCTCCCATGGTGGCGCAGAAGATCAATCCGCAGGGCGGCCTGAAGAACCGGGTCAAGGAACTCCTTGACCAAGTGGGGCTCAAACCTGAGCACTACAACCGGTTCCCGCACGAGTTCTCCGGTGGGCAGCGGCAACGCGTCGGAATTGCCCGGGCCATCTCCCTCAACCCGTCGGTAATTGTTTGCGACGAGCCCGTCTCCGCGCTGGACGTCTCCGTGCAGGCGCAGGTAGTGAACCTCCTGCAACAGATCCAGCGCGACACCGGCGTTTCCTACATCTTCATTGCCCACGACCTCTCCGTGGTCCGGCACATTTCCCATGACGTTGCCGTGATGTACCTGGGCAAGATCGTGGAACAGGGGCCCCGGGATGAGCTCTTCCAGAACCCGCTGCACCCGTACACCAAGGCCCTGCTCTCTGCAGTGCCCCTGCCGGATCCCCGGGCAGCACGCGAGCAATTGAAAATCCGTCTCCGGGGAGACCTCCCGTCACCGGCCAATCCGCCCAGCGGCTGCGTCTTCCGGACGCGGTGCCCTCTGATCGGCACTCTTCCCGAGGAACAGCGCCAACGCTGCATCGACCAGATTCCCACACCTGCCCAGCCCGCCGCGCCAGCCTGCCACCACACAGGTATGGCCGCGGCAGCCATGGCAGGCGTGCAATAGACGCAGGACATAGATTCACCAGCAAAGGAGCAAACATTGAACACCCTGATCCGCGCCGTCCGTCCTTGGGGGAACGCGCTCAGCGACGTCACCCTTGCGGCGGGCGAAGCAGGCGGCAAGATCACCGCCGTCGAACCCCATGACCCTGAGCGCGTCGTTCCAGATGGCGTGACCGTTGTGGAAGGCCGTGGACGCCTCCTGCTGCCGTCCTTCTCCGACGTCCACGTGCACCTGGACTCTACCCGGATCGGCCTGCCGTTCCGCGAGCACACCGGTGGCCCGGGGGTGTGGACCATGATGATGAACGACCGCCTCAACTGGCGCAACGCCGAAGTCCCCCTGCAGGACCGCGTCAATGACACCCTGGGCCGGATGATCGCCCGTGGCACGACGCGTGTTCGTTCTTATGCGCAGGTGGATGTGGACTGCCGGCTGGAGCGTTTCGACGCCGTTGCTGCTGCCAAGGAGAAGTTCGCCGGTCAGGCTTCCGTGGATATCATCGCGTTCCCGCAGGCTGGATTGTTGCTTGAAGAGGGGACGGTGGGGCTCATGGAGGAGGCGCTGAAGGCGGGTGCCAACGTCATGGGCGGGATTGATCCGTGCACCTTGGACCGGGATCCGGCGAAACACCTGGACATCGTGTTCGGCCTGGCTGAGAAGTACCAGGTGCCAATCGACATCCACCTCCATGAGCCCGGCGAGCTGGGCGTCTTCAGCACCGACCTCGTGTTGGAACGCACGCGGGCGCTGGGTATGCAGGGCAAGGTCACCATGTCCCACGCCTACGAACTGGGCAGCGTAAACGAGGCCACAACGCGCAGGCTCATTGATGCCTTCGCGGAACTTGACGTATCCATGGCTTCGGTTGCCCCCGCTGCCGCAGGCCAACTGCCCATACCGCTCCTGACAGAGGCCGGGGTGCGTTATGGATTGGGCGAGGACGGACAGCGGGACTACTGGTCCCCCTATGGCAACACGGACATGCTGGACCGCACCTGGCAGCTCGCATTCACCCATGGCTTCCGCAAGGACGAGTTAATCGAGCATTGCCTGGCGATCGCCACCATCGGTGGGGCGAGCATCCTTGACCCCAGCGCTACCAGGCTGAAGGACACTGCCCACCGTCCCGGCGTCGACGTCGGAGATTCGGCCGAGCTGCTTCTGGTGGACGGCGAGACTGTGGCTTCCACAGTCATGGACCGTGGCAAGGACCGCACGGTGATCCACGCCGGCAAGGTGGTGGCCGACCAACTGGAACTGCTCTAACTGCTACGGAACCCGCTCGTGTCCGAGCTCCCGACCCTACAACGGTCTGAGTGACGGACAGGAGCGGGTTCCGGCGTTAAGCGCTACTCGCCCCTGGCTGTGGGCGCATCATCCAGCGGCGTCCACCAGGTTGCAGGAGGCGTCACCTTGAAACGACGCCCGGAAACGTCCGATGGAACAATGCGTATGAACTGGTCCTTTTGCCCGGCCTCCCACGGAAACAGCAGCAGGCCGATGGTATCCAGCACGTCCTGCGTCAGCTTCACGGCGGAAGCCTGCCCCTTGACCACGACGCTCCAGGCCACTCCGGTTTGCGCATCGACACCGTCAGCCTCGATCGCAACAGGAGCATCACCAAGGGCTGCATGAAGCTTGGTGCCCTCCCCCGTGCGGAAGACCATGGTCCCGTGGTCCACTTTGTAATTCACCGGAAAGATGTCCGGGTGGTTGTCCACCCACACGGCAAGCCGGCCCACTGAAACTCCACGGAGGAGTTCCCAGCATTCGTTGGTCTCCAGGACTTCAGTGGCGGGAGTGCGGGGGGTGTTGTCGGCAGACGTTGAGTTGGTCATATCGCAGAGGATACGCCGGAGCATAGCCGGCCGACAGTGGTCGAACCCCGCCTGATGGACTATTCACCCCCGCGCGCGAGGGTGAATAGTCCGTTGGGGGATGCATTACGGCTTACCGGCTCAACATTCACTACGGGCCCACGTATGGCCAGGAAGCCTGCAGCGGCCAGAACCACCGCTTGGGCCGCGAGTGCCCAGAACGTCACTTCCCAGCCTCCGGTCCAGGTATGGAGCAGCCCGGCGACGAGTGGACCGAGCGAGGCAAGGGCGAACCCCAGCCCTTGGCTCATGGCCGAGAGCTTTCCCGCTGTCTGCGGACCTGAGGAGCGGATCACTACCAAAGCCATCGCCAGGCCGAACCCGGCGCTCTGGACGACTCCCAGGATCCCCACCATCACGAACTGCAGGGCGGACGGCGCCGCGAGGACTCCTAAAAGTGCCAGGGCAACGGCCAGTCCCAGGCCGGGTGCCATGATCCGCAGGATGGCAGGACGACCGGCCAGCACAGGAGCCAGCAGGCTCGCGGGGAGCCCCGCAAGGCTGAACCATGCCAGCAACGCAGCAGCGTCCGCCGATGACAGCCCCTTGGAGACGAGATAAACCGCCAGCCATGACGTGATCGCGAAGTAGAGCATGGCCTGAAGTCCAAAGAAGGCCGTGACAGCCCAGGCTGTGCGCTGCTTACGCAGCGGTGTGACTTGCAGCGGCGTGACTTCCGACGGGCTGACTGGCGCCGGGCTGACGGGCGCCGGGAATATAGAGAACGACGGCGCGCCCTGCGTCAGCGGCGAAACGGCGCCTGCCGCTGACCCCGCTTTGCGAGTGGAGGTGCCCGCCGGCGTCGACCGTCTTCCAGAGCGTTGGATGAGGCATGCTCCCAACAGTGCCGGGACGGCCCACACCGCCAGCGCCCAGGCGAGGCTCCCGCCGAAAGCCTGGGCAAGGGGCTGGACCAAACCTGCGCCGAGCGCTGCTCCAAGCCCAAAGCCCATGGTGCACAGCCCTGTCCACCAGCCGGAGCCGTGGTTCGCCTTGACGATCTGCGGAACCAGCACACTGGCCGTCATGATTGCCATGCCTGCAAGGAACGTGCCGGGCAGGAGGAGCGGGGGTACAAGGACCCTGACGATCAACGCGGCAGCGAGTACCAACAGTGCAAGCGCCACGGCAGGCCCCGTTCCAAACCGCCGGGCAAGCCACGGCCCAATCGGGCCGGAAACACCGAAGGCCAGGACCGGCAACGTACCCAAAACAGGGAGCATAGCCGGATCCAAGTGAAACGCCCCGGGGACCTGGTTCATCACACCGGCAATGGTGGTGATGGCAGGCCGAAGATTGACGGAAACCAGCACCAAAGCCAACAACACCACAACACGGGACACCCGAGAACGCCGCCCACCCAGCCCCAAACGCTTCTCGCGCACGCAATTCTCCTCATAGCAAATTTGGTATACCAAATAAGACTACGAGGAGCGCGGCTCAAAGTAAACCCACCAATTACCGCCCGATATATGCGACGCGAAAATGAGGGATCACTATTTGGAATACCAGTTCCGAAAGAAGATGGGGTGGCAAAAAGGGCCGCAGCGCCGGAACGCGGGCAGCGCGCGTGGCGAGCGAAACGAAATGGCCGCAGGGCTGGAACGCGGGCAGCGCGCGTGGCGAGCCGAACGACAGGGCCGCAGAGCCGAAACGCGGCAGCGCGCGTGGCGAGCGAAACAAAAGGGCCGCAGGGCCGGAACGCGGCAGCGCGCGTCTAAGGGAGGAACGACCGAGCGCGCAGAGCGTTTCGGCCCTGCGGCCCGCTTCCCCGCCATACGGGCCCGCTACCCCCGCCAAACCGGCCTGACACCCGGCCCGTCGCACGGCCCACCACCGCCGGACGAAAGACCCCTAAATAGCCTTCCCCGGATTAAGAATCCCCGCAGGATCGAACAACTCCTTGATCCGCCGCTGCAGTTCCCGCACCGGCTCAGGTTGCTCCAGTCCGAGCCATCGGAGCTTGTACTGCCCCACACCGTGCTCACCGGTAATCGTGCCACCCATTTCGAGGCCGACCCGGATCGATTCATCAAGGGCAGCGTTGAGGCGTACCAGGGCGTCGGCGTCTGTAGCGGGGTCTACCCGGTCCATCCAGAACGTGGGGTGGAGGTTTCCGTCTCCAGCGTGGGCCACCACTTTGAGGCGGACCTGGAAGCGGTCGGCCATGGCTTCGAGTTCAGCCACGAAGTCCACCAGCCTGGAGCGTGGAACAGCGATGTCCTCGCCTACCCTGAATTCGTCGTCCATTTCTACGCCGCGGCTGTTGCGGCGTAGTTCGACGAGCATTTCGGCTTCTTCGCTGGCTTCGGTGGTGACTTTGGCTCCGCCTTCGGCGAGTACTTGCCGGACGACGTCGGCTTCCGCGGCTGCCCCAAAACCGTCTGTTTGGATCAGCAGCAGGGATTTTCCGCGGGTTTGCAGGTCTGAGCCGTTCATCTCATCGAGCTGGATGAGTGTTCCGTTGTCCAGGAGCTCCATGATGGCTGGCTGGACCCGGGCTTTGCCTACTGCCAGGACGCCTGCGGCGGCGCTGCGGAAGTCCTGGTAGAACGCGGCGATGGTGTGGATTTCGCGTGGCAGGTACTTCAGGCGGACCGTCACGCCCACGACGATTCCGAGTGTCCCTTCGGAGCCGACCAGGAGTGCCGTGAGGTCGTATCCGGCAACGCCCTTGAACGTTTGGTGCCCGGTGTGGAGCAGTGAACCGTCGGCCAGGACAACGTCCAGGGCCAGCACAGAATCCCGTGTCACCCCGTATTTTGCACAGCGCAGTCCACCTGCGTTGGTGGCTACGTTGCCGCCGATGGTGGACATCTTGTAGCTGGCCGGATCCGGCGCATACATGAGCCCGTGTTCGGCGGCTGCGGCATTGAGTTCGGCGTTGATGACGCCAGGTTCGACGACGGCGGTCTCGTCGTCGGGGTTGAGGTCCAGGATGCGGTTCATACGTTCCAGGCTGAGCACGATGCAGCCTTGGGTGGCGTGTGCGCCTCCCGAAACACCCGTTCCGGCACCACGCGCGACGATTGGCACCTGGTAGGCTGCGCAACTGCGGACGATGTTTTGGACGTCTTCCACGGATTCGGCCCAGACGACGGCGAGCGGCAAATGCCGTTCCAGCAAGGGTCCTTGATCTACGGAATAGACCTTTCGGGTGGCTTCGTCTTCGGCGATCTGGCCGGCCCGGAGTCCGCCGGCAAGGCTCTCCAAGAACGCGCGCTGCCTGGCACTGTGGCCGGCGTCCGTTTGCACGGCTTCCGGGCGGCCGACAGTGCGGCCTTTGATGCTTTCCTCTGTTGTTCCGGCCATAGCCGTTTCGTCCGACAAGGTGGTCCCTTCACACATGAGCTCCGCGGACACGCCAAATCGGCAGTCTTCGCAGAGTTTTCAGTGCTCCCAGTCTAATCAGCGCCACCGACCACCGTAGGAACGCAGGTTCCGGGCAGGGACCAGATACCAGCAGAAATGCCGTCCGCGCATAGCAGTACGTCGCCCTCACTCCCCCGGCTCGTCGTGATGTTCCCAAAGCTGTGCAGGGGTGCGTCGGAAAGCGATTCGAGTTGCAGCTTGGAAAAAACCGCCTTATCCAGGCGGACCCGGGCGGAGTCGCGGACGGCCATGACCAGGACTGCAGAATCGGTGGTCTCACGCACGAATACCACGGCGTCCGCCTCCGCATGAATCCAGCGGAGCCCGCCTTCGGTGAGTGCGGGCAGCCCACTCCTGAGCTGCCCCAGAGCCGAGTAGAAGGAGCGCAGATCCTTGACGGGGTGGCGGCCGGATTTTCCTTCCTGCCAGCCCCACGGCATGGGCGTCCTGGAGTCCTCGCCGTTGAAGCCTTCAAGGCCGAACTCGTCTCCCGCGAACAGGACAGGAACGCCCGGCAGGGTGAAGGTGAGCAGCGCGCCAACTTCCTGGCCGCCGTCGAGCATTACTGTCGCTGCGCGTGCGGTGTCGTGTGTGTTGAGCGCATTCATCGTGTTATTTCGCACACCCCAGCTAAATCCCGCAGTGAGGTCCAGATGGGTGGCCAGGAAGGCTTCGGCCTCGATCTTGTTGGGTCCTGCCTGGGGCGACCCGAAGAAGTTTACGTGCGGTGCATCCCCCGCAAGCCAGGACCACAGTGGCCGGGTGAGGTTGGAGTAGGTCATGGCACCGTGCCAGTGCTCACCCGTGAAGTCCGGCGCGGCGTCGGATGTGGACTCGGCCAACAAAGCTGCATCCGGGTTGATCTCACGGACCCGCTCGGCGATGAGCCGGGCAACCTCGTGATTCAGATCCACGGAGCCAAGGCGTCCGGTCATATTGCCGACGTCTATCCTCCAGCCGTCCAGGTTGAAGGGCGGCTTGAGCCACCGGGCAACCACCGAATCCTCGTCCGTCACGAAACGCCGCCGGAGGGCGTCCGAAGACCAGTTAAGTTTCGGCAGCGACGGCACACCCCACCACGACTCGTACGTCGAATGGTCCTCGCTGAAGTAGTAGTAACCCGCTTCCTCCGAGCCGGGATCGGCGAGAGCCTTCACGAACCAGTCGTGTGCATCGCCCGTGTGGTTGGCGGTAAGGTCACCCATCACACGAATGCCCCGGGAATGCGCCGCCTCCACCAACTCCACCAGCGCTTGGTTCCCGCCAAGGAGCGGGTCCACGGAGTTGAAGGTGGAGGCGTCGTAGCGGTGGTTGGAACGGGCCGGGAAGAAGGGCGTCAGGTAGAGAACGTCGATGCCCAGTTCCTGGAGATGGTCCAGTTTCCCCGTGATTCCGGGCAGGTCACCACCGTAGAACTGAATGGGCGTTTCCCGCCCGGTTGCCACCACTGCTTCATCCCAGGAGCTGCCCACAGCCCAGTCCGGGAGGGGGTGCGCATCGGCTTGGGCAGAGCGGGCGAAACGGTCCGGAAACACCTGGTACATGGTGGACTGATGCAGCCACTGCGGTGCGGGGGCAAATGTGGTGAGGCGGAAGTCCGCTGAATCAGCAACGTCTCTGTTGAAAAGCCCTTGGGCGTTGAGGTTCCTATAGTGCCGCCCACTCGCGCTGCTGATCTCGATTTCCAGCAGGAACCGGTATTTCGCCACAGGATTGGCCACCAGCATCGCCGTTTCCCACCAGACCCAGCCATCGATGCTGCCGAGCCGGATTGCGGCGTCGTACCGCGGCTCGCCGTCCTGCACGGAACGGACCCAAACGCGGGACGCGGAACCCCACTCCTGCGGAACCCGCAGGCGAAGCCGAACAACCTCGCCCAATGAAATCCGACCGGGAGTATGGCTCGAAACATAAAGAGCGGATCCGTCGTGATGTGGAACGGCAAGCGACATGGTCATCCTTTCACTGAGCCAGCGGTAAGGCCGCTGACGATGTACTTCTGCAGGAAGAGGAACAGAGCCATGACCGGGATAGCCGCGATGACGGCCCCAGCAGCGAAGACGCCCCAATTCTCCGAACGCTGCTGTGCCACGTAGGAATAGAGCCCGACGGCGAGTGTCTGGCTATCAGGATCGGTCAGGACAACGCTGGCGATCACGAATTCACTGGAGATACCGATGAATGCCAGGAGTCCAACAACCGCCAGGATGGGAGTGACCAGGCGCAGGATGATGCCGAAGAAGATCTGGACGTGGCTGGCGCCATCGATCTTGGCAGCTTCGTCCAGGGACTGCGGGACCGTGTTGAAAAAGCCGTACATGAGGTACGTGTTCACGCCCAGCGCGCCACCGAGGTACACCATGATGAGCCCTAGTTGGCTGCCAAGGCCCAGGGCGGGGATCACCTGCGAGATACCGCTGAGGAGGAGGAAGATCGCGACGACGGCCAGCAGTTGCGGGAACATCTGCAGCAGGAGCAGGGTCAACAGTCCCACACGTCGGCCTTTGAAGCGCATGCGGGAGAACGCGTACGCGGCCATCGCCCCCAGGAAGACCGTGGCGGCGGAAGTCACCAGGCCCACCACCAGGGTATTGAGGAACCAGCGGCCGAAGGGACGGCTTGGATCGCTGAAGAGCGCAGTGAAGTTGCCGGTATCGAATCTGGAGAACAAACCGTTGGAGCCTACCAGGGTGCCGTTGGAGTCCAGTGCCGCCGACAAAACATAGAGCAGCGGGAACACGGCGAAGATGGTGGTGACGATACCGACGGCGTGCCGCCAGCCTTTGTCTTTGAACCAAACCCCAAAGGGACGCCGCTTTGGCACCAGCGATGCGGGACCGCCGTCGTGCGCCTGTTCAATGGTGGGGAGCGTGCGTACCTGTGCCTCGCTCATTAGTTCACGTCCTCGAGTGCTTTGGTCTGCTTGAAGCTAATGGCCGAAATCGTGGCCACGATGATGAAGATGATGATGGCGAGCGCGCTTGCCAGTCCGTAGTCGCGCCCTGTGCCTTGGCCGAACGCCACCTTGTAGACCAGCGTGATCAGGATGTCCGTGGCTCCGATATCGCGATCGGTGTCTGCAAAGCGCGGGCCGCCACCGGTCAACATGTAAATGACATTGAAGTTGTTGAAGTTGAACGCAAAGGAGGAGATCAGCAGCGGTGCCACCGAGACCAGCAGCAGCGGCAGCTTGATGGAGCGGAACACCCGCCATGGGGATGCTCCGTCCATGCGGGCAGCCTCGTCAATTTCTGTTGGCAAGGATTGGAGTGCCCCGGTGCATACCAGGAACATGTACGGGAATCCGAGCCACACATTGACCACCAGCACGCTGATCTTTGCCAGGACAGGGTCCGTGAGCCAGCCAATGTTCGCCCCGCCCAGCAATGTCTGGTTGAGCCACCCGAACTCGGGGTTGAGGATGCCCGACCACACCAACCCGGACAGGAATGCCGGGAATGCGTAGGGCAAAATCATCAGGATCCGGTAAACCTTTTTGCCGCGCAGATCCTCACGGTTGAAGGTGGTGGCCAGGAACAGCCCCATGGCGAACGTCAAGGCAACGGAGGCTACGGAGAAGGTGAAAGTCCAGAGAATGACGCCCAGGAGTGGACCACGGAGGCTCGGATCGGTGAAGGCCCGGGCGAAGTTCTCCATGCCTACGTCGATCTTCCAGCCGGTGGCCAACGTCTCTCCGTCAGCGTCCGCGAAGGCGCCCTTGCCGTTGTCGCGGTAGGCCGTACCGGTCTCGCTGTCAGTGAAGGTATCGGTGGCGGCGTCGTAGCTCAGCGCCGGCTTGAACTGGTAGGCGGTGCTGCCATCGGCCGTGCGCAGGGTTCCATCAGCGGGGTTCTCTGAGACGGGAACGGTAATCTTCAGGATTTCCTGCTGGTTGGCCACGATCTCCTGGAATTTCAGTGTTTCGTAACCGGGAAGGGAGTTGGCCTTGCCGGTGGCATCCTTTCCCGCCCCGGAGACGTCAGTGAGCGGCGCCTCGGTGCTGCCTATCTGAGCTTTGCCGGAGGGGTCCGTAAACAAGAGGTAGAACGTATCGCCCTTGGTCAGCACGGCCGCCTTGTATGTGGGCGAATCCGGGACGCGCTTCTGGGCAGTCAGCTGGATGGCCGCGATGGCGTCTTCCTTGGTGCTGTTATGCCCGTCGCCATAGTTGGTGAAGGCGATATACCCGCTGAAGAACACCACCAGGACCTGGAACACCAGCAGGAACAGCACACCAGGAGCCAGATACTTCGCCGGAAGCCCGCCCCCGCGCAAATAGAACCAGTTAATCGCCAGGACCACCAGCGAGGAGACAGCGAGCGCGGCCCATGATTGGCTCAGGAACAGCATCATCAGCACGTACACGGCAAAGGCATCCACCACGCCCAACAGGACGATCTTTAGGATGGTGCCCTTGATGGAGTCGGGGCCCCCGCGGACGTTCCCTATTTTCCGGCGTGCAGCCTTCTGGTGGGGAGCCTTCTGGTGGGGAGCCATCTGGTGGGGAGCCTTCTGGTGGGGAGCACCGCGAGGCGGCTGCACCGGCGTCGTACTGGCTGGACTGGCTGGCAGTTCGTGGAGATCTGGCTCTGGCATCTTTGATCCTTGGAGTAAAGCAGTTTGCGGCTGGCATGGGCCGGACGGTGGGTCCGGGGTCGGACGGCAGGCACCGTCCGGCCCCGGGCAGACCGGTGGAATCACCGGTTGCGGCGTCAGCCGCCGATCTTGGACTTGATGCTCGCGGCCATCTTGGTCCACGCTTCAGCGGGATCGCCCTGGCCCTTGATGATGGCCAGTTCCGTGGCGCCCCAGTCGGCCCAGACGGCGCTCATTTCGGGGATGGCCGGCATGGGCACGCCGGTGGCGCCGATCTTGCCGAAGGCCTCAACTACGGGATCGCTGGCTGCCTTCTCAAAGGATGCCTTGAGCGCCGGCGGGCGACCGCCGGCCGTGTACATGGAGTCCTGGGCGGACTCTGAGGTGAGGTAGTTGGTGACGAACTCATTGGTGGCCAGGGCGTTGGCACTCTTGGCGCTGATGAAGAAGCCGTTGACGCCGATGAATGGCTGCGCTGCCTCGCCACCGGCCGTGGGCAGCTCATCAACTGCGAACTTGATGCCCTTCTTCTGAACATCCGGCACGTTCCACGGGCCCGTCAGGAAGTAAGGAGATTCTCCGGCAAGGAACTTCTCCTTAGCGATGTCGCCCGTGATGTTGGAGTTGATGATTTTCTCGCCGGCATCGCCCCAAGCGGCCAGCTTCCTGGCGAATTCGACGCCGGCAGCGTCACCAATGAGCAGCTGCTTGGCATCGTAACCGCCGTCGGCGTTCTTACCGAAAACCTGCGAACCCATGGATGACTGCAGCGGGTACAGGTGGTACGGATCGCCCTGTTTGGGATCCATGCCCACCAGGAACGGGAACGTGGCTTTGCCTTCTGCAACGGCCTTCTTGCCGTTGGCCACTACCTCATCCAAGGTGCTCGCCTTGCTGTCCACGATGCTGGAGTTGCGCAGGAGGGCAATATTCTCGATCGCGTACGGTACGCCATAGACGGCGCCGTTGTAGGTCATGGCCTTGATGGACGAATCCTGGAACTGGCTGGCTTTGTCGCCCAGTTCCACCGGTGCGATCACACCATTTTGAACAAACTTTCCAATCCAGTCATGCGGTCCAACGATCAGATCCGGGCCTTGGCCGGTAGGAACCTGAGTGATGAAGTCATCGCGGACGGCAGCGAAATCCTTCACTACGAGCTTGACTTCGATGCCGGTGTCGGACTTGAACTTTTCGGTGATGTCCTTCAACGCCGGCGACCGTTCGGCGTCTACCCACATGGTGATGGTGCCGGCGCCGGCTGCCTTGAGGTCCTGCTTCGTGGCTTCCGAGCTAGGGGCGGTGGAGGCGCTGCCGCCACAGGCGCTCAGGGCCAGGGCTGCGACCACGGAGATCGCGCCGGTAGCGAAAACGCGGCGGGTGGTCTGAGTCGCGAGGGTGTTGTGCACCTTCATTGGTGTCCCTTTCCTTATGTGCTTCGACGACGGGGCTCTCGCCCAGAGGCAACGTCGGTGATGTGGCTCACAACTGCAAGCGCTTCCAAACAGTACATGCCAAAACGGTGATTGGTAAACCCCGGCGGCCCACAGCACTGTCACGTAAGGATAATTTTGACTGAAAGCGTTTCCAATCTGATGCCTGGTCTTCTACGATGTGTTCATGTCTGTTGATTCATTGCTTCCAGTTGAGGCGTCCGCGCCCTCTGCAGCTTTCACTGCATTGACCCCCGTCCACGAGGCCTCCCGGGCCCACGGATGGTGGCGCTCCGCAGTCATTTACCAGATTTATCCGCGATCCTTCCGGGACCTCAATGGCGACGGAATCGGTGACCTCGCCGGTATCACCCGCGAACTCTCCCAGCTCGCCGAACTGGGCGTTGATGCCGTCTGGCTCTCGCCCTTCTACCGCTCACCGCAGCGGGACGCAGGTTATGACGTCAGCGACTATTGCGATGTCGATCCGCTGTTCGGCAGCCTCGCGGACTTCGATGCCCTCATCTACGAAGCCAACCGCCTGCACCTGCGGGTCATTGCAGATCTTGTTCCCAACCACTGCTCCGACCAACACGCCGCCTTCCAAGCCGCACTCGCGGCTCCGGCCAACAGCCGCGAGCGGGACATGTTTATCTTCCGGGACGGCCAAGGACCTGACGGAAACGAACCTCCCAACAACTGGCAGTCCCATTTTGGCGGCCCCGCCTGGACCCGGATCATGGAACCGGATGGCCAGCCCGGACAGTGGTACCTGCACCTCTTTGATTCCTCCCAGCCGGATTTCAACTGGGACAACGATGCCGTGCACGCCGAGTTTGAGCGGGTCCTCCGCTTCTGGCTGGACCGCGGCATTTCCGGTTTCAGGGTTGACGTGGCCCACGCGCTGGTGAAGGCCGCCGGCCTGCCCAACTGGGGCGGACGCGCGGATGGCAACAGCTCCGATGGCTACCCCGGCCACGATGCCCCCATGTTCGGCCAACCCGCCTTGCACGATATCTACCGGCGCTGGCGCTCCATCCTGGAGGAATATGGCCCCGACCGGATCCTCTGCGCCGAAGCCAACGTCGATCCCCTTCCACGGCTGGCACAGTGGGTCCGGCCCGACGAAATGCACCAGGCCTTCAACTTCCCGTACCTGCACGCCGGCCTGGACGTGAACCGCCTGCGCCACATCATCACCGATTCGCTGGTCTCACTGGACGCGGTTGGCGCTCCCAGCACATGGGTACTGTCCAACCACGACGTCGTCCGGCACGCCTCCCGCTTCGGTTACGAGGGCCCCGGTCCCCGCGACGGCGACGGCATCGGTCCCGACGACGTACAGCCCAATGAAGAACTCGGACGACGCCGGGCTGCCGCGGCCACCATGTTCATGCTTGGCCTCCCCGGTGCTGCCTACCTGTACCAAGGGGAAGAGCTTGGGCTGCCTGACTCCACAAGCATTCCCGGAAGCATGCGTCAGGACCCAACCTTCGCCCGGACCGGCGGAGAAAGGATAGGCCGGGACGGCTGCCGCGTACCGTTGCCCTGGCGTTCGTCGGAGTTGCATGCCGGTTTCGGCGATGACCAGGAACCCTGGCTGCCGCAACCAGAGTCCTGGGCCGCATTGGCGAGGGACAAGCAACAGGAGGATCCGGCGTCGCACCTTAGCCTTTACCGGGAAATGCTCGCCCAACGCGCCGAACGTCGGTTGGGCCAGGGTTCCCTGGCATGGGTGGAGGACTACTGCACCGACTCCTCGCTCGCCTACCTCAACGGCGACACCCTGGTGATCATGAACGTGGGTAACCAGCCCCTGCCGCTTCCCGACGGCAAGGTAATACTTCGCAGTTCGGCAGCAGCCGGCGCCCATCCCATGGGCTCCGATCTGCACGGCACCGATCTACTAAGCTCGGGGGAGAGCATCTGGCTCACAACCAGCTAACTTTCCCACCGAGGAGCAGCATGACCGGCATCAAGGACGTAGCCGAGAGATCGGGACTCTCCGTTGCCACGGTTTCACGCGCGCTCAGTGGCAAAGGCAACGTCTCCCCCGCCAGCCGGGAACGGGCACGTGCAGCCGCAGCCGAGCTTGGCTTCGTGCTCTCCTATCACGCCTCGAGCCTGGCTTCCGGCCGCACCCACAACGTTGGCCTGGTGGTGCCCTCGGTCCACCGCTGGTTCTATTCAGCGGTGATCGAGGGTGCCTCCGCGGCGCTCCTGAGTGCCGGATACGACCTCACGCTCTACAACATCGGGGAAGACCCTCAACACCGGCACAGTGTGTTCAACGACTTCCTGCTGCGCAAGCGCGTGGACGCGGTCATTGCAGTCTCCCTGGAGCTCAGCGAGGACGAGATGCAGCAGCTCCTCGCCGTGCACCGGCCGATCGTTGGAATCGGCGGCCCCCTTCCGGGGGCGTCCACCATCCGGATCGATGATTCTGCGATTGCACAGCAAGCCACCAACCACCTGATCGGCCTGGGTCACACCAAGATCGCCCACATGACCGGCGAAGAAGCATACGAGCAGGACTTCCAGCTTCCGGGGACACGGCGCGGAGGTTTCGAGAAAGCAATGAACGACGCCGGCTGCCAGGTTCGGCCCGAATGGATCGTTTCCGCCGACTTCACTATCGAAGGCGCTTACGCCGCTGCCCGACAATTGCTGGGAGGCGCACCAGAGCGACCAACAGCGGTGTTCGCGGCATCAGACGAGATGGCCATCGGCACCATTCTTGCTGCGCGTGACTTCGGCCTGCGGATTCCAGAGGACCTCTCGGTCATCGGCATCGACGGACACGACCTCGGCAAGGTCATGGGCCTCACCACCATCGACCAGGACGCGAAGGGGCAAGGAGCACTGGCCGTACGCACCTTACTGGGCGCCATCAACAATGGCCTGGTCCTTGAACCGTCCGATACTGAACACCCCACCAGGCTCGTGGTTCGTTCGAGCACGGCCGTGCCCAGGAGCGACGCTACCTAGGCTGGCGCTCATCCCGGAAACCGGGCTCCCGCCTCAACCAACGGCTACTGCTCCAGGACCTTTTCCATGACCAGTTCCCGTTTGGACGTGTCCTGCGGATACGGCCGACTGTCCCCTGTCGTGTTGAAACCGTGCCGCCGGTAGAAAGCCAGCGCCCTAGTATTGTCCTCGTGGACGCCCAACTCCAAGACCTTGGCACCCAAATCGACCCGGGCAGCCTCGCACGCCTCGTGAAGGAGTTCATCAGCCAACCCCAAACCTCGATGTTCGGGGGCAACGTAGACACTTATCAGCATGGCCTGAAGGGGCTTCTGCGGGTCTTGAGGATGTTTCACGACAACCCTCATCAGTGCACAGAACGGACTTCCATCCACGCCGCCGTCAGCCACCAACGTCACGCTGGAATCGCCGGCCATGGCGGCAGTCCGCTCCTGCCACTGCGCATCCGTTTGCCGTCGCGCTGCCTCCAGGCTTTCGACATAAGCCATGGGCGTGTCCGTCAGCATTTCCAGCCGGACTTTCTTCAGGAGTGACCAATCCTCAGCACGAAGTCGCCTGACCCTAGGCAACTGTCCCGCCCATGAACCGTACATAGCGTTCCAGGACGCGAGGCCAACCTTCCGCATACGATGCCCGGCTGGCAGCAGGATCCTCTGCACCTTCCCAACCGTCATGAACCAACCGCACCTCCGTGCCACCCTCAACCGCCCTGAACGAGACCCTCAATTCCGTGGACCAGAGGGGCGTGCTCGCCGGATACCAGCTTGCATGGAAGGACAACGGCGGCTGCCAGTCATCGATGGTTCCCCAAACCGAAGTGCGCCCGTCCTCGGCCGTCTCCAGGATCAGGTTCTCCTCGAATTCCACGTGTGATCCCGCGCCGAACACACTCTCCTCCTCAAGCGGCCACCACAGATGGGGATGGTCCGTAAAACCCAAAAAGGCATGTGAAACGCTGGTTGGCACCACCACTGTCACCACCAGGGGTTCGAGGTCGTTGGTGTCCTGTGACGAGGGCTCAGGCTCCGGCTCGGGATGACTGAAAATACTGTCCATGACCACCAACTCTACCGGGGCCGAAACGCGCATTTCCCCCGGCAACCATGTCCACCCCGGCTGCTGGAGCATGGCTTTGTTGCGCAGCTTGTCAGCGCGGTGTTAGAGTCCCGTTGATCGTGATCTATCAACAGGAGGTGAGACCCATGAACGCAGTATCCGAAATGGGTGCTCCCCCGCAGGACACGATCTCGCGACTCAGCTAGTCGCCAACGGGAGCGCCACAGAGGCAATTCGCGAAAGGCGACTCCCATGAACACAACACCTTTTTCAACCCTGCCCGGCACCTCGACCACCACTTCCGGGCAGCCACGGTCTGCCCAGGACCAGCCGCGGGAAACACCCGCCACGATTCCCGGGCAAACAGCCGGACGAGCGCTGGTGCTTGGTGGCGGTGGATCCACGGGCAATGCGTGGCTGATCGGCGTCATCGCAGGAATGTTGGATGCCGGCTTGGATGTGACCACGGCCGACTTGACGGTGGGCACATCGGCTGGCTCCACCGCAGCGGCACAGATAGCTGGCGCGAGCCCGTCAGAACTGTATACAGCTATCCTTGCCGCGCCACCCCAGCCACGGCCGCCGCAGTCCTGGCCAGCACAGTCCGGTCCAGCACAGCCCAGTCCAGCACAGTCCGGTCCAGCACAGTCCGGTCCAGCACAATCCAGTCCAGTCCGGTCCGGTCCAGTGCGGCGTGTGGTGGATCAATTGGAACGAACACAAAAGATCATTGAGGCGTCGAAGGATCCTGCCGATATGCGTCGCAAGATGGGCGCTGCAGCGCTCGAGCTGCCTGCTAGTGCGGACGAATCAAGGCAAAGACAGTGGCGTGCAACAGTTGCCTCCCGACTCCCAAGTTTGCAATGGCCCCAGCGAACAGTGCTCATCACTGCCGTGGACGCCGTAACGGGTCAGCCGGTCCAGTTCGATCGTCACAGCGGAGTGGAACTGGTGGATGCTGTAGCCGCCAGTTGCGCCAGTGGGTTCGCCTACAGCATCGGTGACAGCCGATACATTGACGGCGGTTACCGATCCAACGCCGAGAATGCGGACCTGGCTTCGGTATACGCACGCGTCCTGGTGCTGTCACCATTTGGGGGCAGAACACGGACTCCGCTGGAGTGGGGCCTGCATCTCGCCGCGCAGGTCGACGAATTACGTGCCGGCGGCAGCCGGGTCGAAACAATCTTCCCGGAGGGCAGCTCCGAGCACATGTTCGGAGCCAATGCAATGGACCTGTCGTTACGTCCGGCAGCTGCGCATGCCGGTTACGACCAAGGCCGAACACTGGCGGAGCAACTCGATGGGTTCTGGAACGGCTAAACACGGGGCATAGCTAAACACGGGTTAAATGGGTCAAGCCCCGGCTGTGGTGGTCGGGGCTTGTCTTGAGTTGGTCTGTTTTTTCTCGTTTGAATGCAGTCGCTTTAATGCGGGAGACCCCCAACCCTGTGTGGGTTGGGGGTCTCTACCTAATGTGTGTCCGGCGGTGTCCTACTCTCCCACACCCTCCCGGGTGCAGTACCATCGGCGCTGTGGGTCTTAGCTTCCGGGTTCGGAATGGGACCGGGCGTTTCCCCCACGCTATGACCGCCGTAACCTTGTTACCCGTCCCGCGCACCGGTTTTGGGGTGTGGGGTGGGAAGACTGTGTGGTTACAACTGTGGTGTTGTGTATTCAGTTGTTGGTTCCTGGAACGGTTGTTGTTCGGGAACCACATAGTGGACGCGTGCAGTGTGTTGTGTGTGGTGTAAGTTGTTGGCCTATTAGTACCGGTCAGCTTCACGAGTCTTTGGTCCTCGCTTCCACATCCGGCCTATCAACCCAGTGGTCTGGCTGGGGGCCTCTCACACGTATTGTGTATGGAAATCTCATCTTGAAGCGAGCTTCCCGCTTAGATGCTTTCAGCGGTTATCCCATCCGAACGTAGCTAATCAGCGGTGCACTTGGCAGTACAACTGACACACCAGAGGTTCGTCCGTCCCGGTCCTCTCGTACTAAGGACAGCCCTTCTCAAATTTCCTGCGCGCGCAGCGGATAGGGACCGAACTGTCTCACGACGTTCTAAACCCAGCTCGCGTACCGCTTTAATGGGCGAACAGCCCAACCCTTGGGACCTACTCCAGCCCCAGGATGCGACGAGCCGACATCGAGGTGCCAAACCATGCCGTCGATATGGACTCTTGGGCAAGATCAGCCTGTTATCCCCGAGGTACCTTTTATCCGTTGAGCGACGGCCATTCCACAATGTACCGCCGGATCACTAGTCCCGACTTTCGTCCCTGCTTGAGATGTCTCTCTCACAGTCAAGCTCCCTTGTGCACTTACACTCGACACCTGATTGCCAACCAGGCTGAGGGAACCTTTGGGCGCCTCCGTTACTTTTTAGGAGGCAACCGCCCCAGTTAAACTACCCATCAGGCACTGTCCCTGACCCGGATCACGGGCCGAAGTTAGATGTCCAAAGTGACCAGAGTGGTATTTCAACGATGACTCCACCCGAACTGGCGTCCGGGCTTCAACGTCTCCCACCTATCCTACACAAGCCACTCCGAACACCAATACCAAACTATAGTAAAGGTCTCGGGGTCTTTCCGTCCTGCTGCGCGTAACGAGCATCTTTACTCGTACTGCAATTTCGCCGAGTTTATGGTTGAGACAGCGGGGAAGTCGTTACTCCATTCGTGCAGGTCGGAACTTACCCGACAAGGAATTTCGCTACCTTAGGATGGTTATAGTTACCACCGCCGTTTACTGGGGCTTAAATTCTCAGCTTCGCCCACAAGGGGCTAACCGGTCCTCTTAACCTTCCAGCACCGGGCAGGAGTCAGTCCGTATACATCGTCTTGCGACTTCGCACGGACCTGTGTTTTTAGTAAACAGTCGCTTCCCCCTGGTCTCTGCGGCCCACACCCGCTCACGGAGAGCAAGTCTCCATCACGGGGCAGGCCCCCCTTCTCCCGAAGTTACGGGGGCATTTTGCCGAGTTCCTTAACCATAATTCTCTCGATCGCCTTGGTATTCTCTACCTGATCACCTGTGTCGGTTTGGGGTACGGGCGGCTAAAACCTCGCGTCGATGCTTTTCTAGGCAGCATAGGATCACCGGATCCCCCCGAACGGGAGTCCCATCAGATCTCAGGATCGTGCTCGAAACACACAGGAACGGATTTGCCTATCCCTGACCCTACATCCTTGGACCGGGGCAACCATCGCCCGGCCCGGCTACCTTCCTGCGTCACACCTGTTAATACGCTTACCTCCCGGGATCAGGTCCCGCGCTCGGCCAAAACCCACACACCACAAGGGTGGGCGGGCAGGCTCCGGGCGGTTAGTATCCCCCGCTTGGCATGGGCGGTTTTTCGCCGGTACGGGAATATCAACCCGTTGTCCATCGACTACGCCTGTCGGCCTCGCCTTAGGTCCCGACTTACCCAGGGCAGATTAGCTTGACCCTGGAACCCTTGATCATTCGGCGGACGGGTTTCTCACCCGTCTTTCGCTACTCATGCCTGCATTCTCACTCGTGTAGGCTCCACCGCTGGTTTCCACCGCGACTTCACTGCCCACACGACGCTCCCCTACCACTCCACACCCCTGAACCACGAAGGCTAGGGTACCGTGTGAAATCCACAACTTCGGCGGTGTACTTGAGCCCCGCTACATTGTCGGCGCGGAATCACTTGACCAGTGAGCTATTACGCACTCTTTCAAGGATGGCTGCTTCTAAGCCAACCTCCTGGTTGTCTTCGCAACTCCACATCCTTTCCCACTTAGCACACGCTTAGGGGCCTTAGTTGGTGGTCTGGGCTGTTTCCCTCTCGACTATGAAGCTTATCCCCCACAGTCTCACTGCTGCGCTCTCACTTACCGGCATTCGGAGTTTGGCTGACGTCAGTAACCTTGTAGGGCCCATCGGCCATCCAGTAGCTCTACCTCCGGCAAGAAACACGCAACGCTGCACCTAAATGCATTTCGGGGAGAACCAGCTATCACGGAGTTTGATTGGCCTTTCACCCCTACCCACAGCTCATCCCCTCCATTTTCAACTGAAGTGGGTTCGGTCCTCCACGACGTCTTACCGTCGCTTCAACCTGGCCATGGGTAGATCACTCCGCTTCGGGTCTAGATCACGCCACTACACTCGCCCTGTTCAGACTCGCTTTCGCTACGGCTACCCCACACGGGTTAACCTCGCGACGTAACACTAACTCGCAGGCTCATTCTTCAAAAGGCACGCCGTCACAGTTACTTGTGATTACTCACGACTGCTCCGACGGATTGTAAGCACACGGTTTCAGGTACTGTTTCACTCCCCTCCCGGGGTACTTTTCACCTTTCCCTCACGGTACTGGTCCGCTATCGGTCATTAGGAAGTATTTAGGCTTATCAGGTGGTCCTGACAGATTCGCACGGGATTTCTCGGGCCCCGTGCTACTTGGGATCCTCTCCAGGCGGTACACAACATTACGGTTACGGGGCTCACACCCTCTCTGGCCGGCCTTTCAAGACCGTTCACCTATGCCTGCACCTCACCTCACCGGTCCGGCAGAACCAGTACGGAAAGTCCCACAACCCCGCCCATGCAACGCCCGCCGGCTATCACACATGGAAACGGTTTAGCCTGATCCGCGTTCGCTCGCCACTACTAACGGAATCACTCTTGTTTTCTCTTCCTGCGGGTACTGAGATGTTTCACTTCCCCGCGTTCCCCCCACGCACCCTATGTGTTCAGATGCGGGTCACACAATCACCCAAAAGCGTTGTGCGGGGTTTCCCCATTCGGACATCCTGGGATCAACGCTCGGTTATCAACTCCCCCAGGCTTATCGCAGATTCCTACGTCCTTCTTCGGCTCCTAATGCCAAGGCATCCACCGTGTGCCCTTAAAAACTTGACCACACACAAACCAGCAAACCCACAACAAAGGGGCCCACCGGTTCACGATGCATCATCTATTCGAGAGAACCACGGCCACAAAGGGCCAGGTTCATTCATAAGAAATTGCTGTAAGAACACACACAAACATGTGCGTGTTCTAGATGCTCGCGTCCACTATGTAGTTCTCAAACAACAACCCCGTCAACCAGACCCCCAACACCCACACAGGGTGCCGGTACGAACCGGAAGCAGGAACAAAAGAAACACCAGAACTGTGTCCCCCTGCATTGCTGCAAAAAGGTCCTGTTGCCTCAGGACCCAACAGTGCGCCAAACACAACCCACACAAACCACGCCCCGGCACGTTCCCAACAACACACACCCCCAAGGGGGCACGCACTGCCGTACTAACACCAGGACACAACCGGTCAGGCCATGCCAAACAAACGTTTGATTCGTTGATATTCCACCCATGAGCACCCACCGCAGAACATACGCCTGCGCAATGGGCAACACTGACAACCACCAGCCCCCGCATGCACGGGAACCAGACACGGTTGTTAGCAGCTCCTTAGAAAGGAGGTGATCCAGCCGCACCTTCCGGTACGGCTACCTTGTTACGACTTAGTCCCAATCGCCGGTCCCACCTTCGACGGCTCCCCCCACAAGGGTTAGGCCACCGGCTTCGGGTGTTACCAACTTTCGTGACTTGACGGGCGGTGTGTACAAGGCCCGGGAACGTATTCACCG
Source organism: Arthrobacter sp. StoSoilA2 (assembly GCF_019977195.1). Lineage (NCBI taxonomy): Bacteria > Bacillati > Actinomycetota > Actinomycetes > Micrococcales > Micrococcaceae > Arthrobacter > Arthrobacter sp. StoSoilA2. The sequence continues at coordinate 944,610 of NZ_AP024643.1, read as the reverse complement.
CAGCGTTGCTGATCTGCGATTACTAGCGACTCCGACTTCATGGGGTCGAGTTGCAGACCCCAATCCGAACTGAGACCGGCTTTTTGGGATTAGCTCCACCTCACAGTATCGCAACCCTTTGTACCGGCCATTGTAGCATGCGTGAAGCCCAAGACATAAGGGGCATGATGATTTGACGTCGTCCCCACCTTCCTCCGAGTTGACCCCGGCAGTCTCCTATGAGTCCCCGCCATAACGCGCTGGCAACATAGAACGAGGGTTGCGCTCGTTGCGGGACTTAACCCAACATCTCACGACACGAGCTGACGACAACCATGCACCACCTGTAAACCGACCGCAAGCGGGGCACCTGTTTCCAGGTCTTTCCGGTTCATGTCAAGCCTTGGTAAGGTTCTTCGCGTTGCATCGAATTAATCCGCATGCTCCGCCGCTTGTGCGGGCCCCCGTCAATTCCTTTGAGTTTTAGCCTTGCGGCCGTACTCCCCAGGCGGGGCACTTAATGCGTTAGCTACGGCGCGGAAAACGTGGAATGTCCCCCACACCTAGTGCCCAACGTTTACGGCATGGACTACCAGGGTATCTAATCCTGTTCGCTCCCCATGCTTTCGCTCCTCAGCGTCAGTTACAGCCCAGAGACCTGCCTTCGCCATCGGTGTTCCTCCTGATATCTGCGCATTTCACCGCTACACCAGGAATTCCAGTCTCCCCTACTGCACTCTAGTCTGCCCGTACCCACTGCAGAACCGGAGTTGAGCCCCGGTCTTTCACAGCAGACGCGACAAACCGCCTACGAGCTCTTTACGCCCAATAATTCCGGATAACGCTTGCGCCCTACGTATTACCGCGGCTGCTGGCACGTAGTTAGCCGGCGCTTCTTCTGCAGGTACCGTCACTTTCGCTTCTTCCCTACTGAAAGAGGTTTACAACCCGAAGGCCGTCATCCCTCACGCGGCGTCGCTGCATCAGGCTTTCGCCCATTGTGCAATATTCCCCACTGCTGCCTCCCGTAGGAGTCTGGGCCGTGTCTCAGTCCCAGTGTGGCCGGTCACCCTCTCAGGCCGGCTACCCGTCGTCGCCTTGGTAGGCCATTACCCCACCAACAAGCTGATAGGCCGCGAGTCCATCCAAAACCACAAAAGCTTTCCACCACCATGACATGCGCCAGATGGTCATATCCGGTATTAGACCCAGTTTCCCAGGCTTATCCCAGAGTCAAGGGCAGGTTACTCACGTGTTACTCACCCGTTCGCCACTAATCCCCCCAGCAAGCCAGGGATCATCGTTCGACTTGCATGTGTTAAGCACGCCGCCAGCGTTCATCCTGAGCCAGGATCAAACTCTCCGTTGAAAACAAAAAATCAAACAGACACAACCACACCCACCGGAAATAACGGCGAACACGGCTGCACAAAATTCGAAACCAGCTGAAAACCAAACCACCACACACGGGGGTGCGCAGCAGCCTGGCCATAATTTCAACCAATCAAAAAAACAATCGGCATCAACAAACTTGGCACACTATTGAGTTCTCAAACAACAGGTCACTATTCCAAAGCAGTACCACCAGCCTTCGCTGGATCGCTCCGGAGCAACTTTTCAAACTTACCGGCTGGACCTCTCGGAGTCAAATCGGCAAGCATGACTTGATTTTTCCTTGCGGTATCTTGTCGGCTTGGCGATCTCCACTCGGGGACCAGCGCGGGTACTAACTATACCCCTACTCCAGCGAGATGGCAAAGCCCACTGGCAGAGGTCTCCTTCATCACCTCTGAAACCCCTGAAACACACGGAAGGAGGGCCCGGAGCGGCAAGCACCAGACCCTCCCTGTTCCACGGAACTAGTCAGCCAACGCGAACCACGAGGCTCCCAGCGGTGGAAGAGTCACGGTCAATGCTGCCGGCTGGCCGTCAGTCCCCGGTGACGCAGCCTTCAATGTTCCGGCATTGATGACACCCGAACCACCGTAGGTCCCGGAGTCCGTATTCAGGACTTCAACCCACTCCCCTGCTTCTGGCACTCCCAGGATGTAATCGTTGTGCGGGCCCCCCGAGAAATTGACTGCGCACACCAAAGGCTTGCCGTCGTGGTCCCAGCGAATGAAAGTCAGCACGTTGTGGTCGGCGTCTCCACCGTTGATCCACTGGAAGCCACCGGGTTCGTTATCGCGTACATGCAGTGCAGGCGTTGACTTGTATAGGTCGTTGAGGTCGCGGACCAGGAGTTGGAGCCCACGATGCGCCGGGATGTCAGCCAGGAACCAGTCAAGTCCGTACTGCTCCGACCACTCGGCTTCCTGGCCGAATTCGGTGCCCATGAAAATGAGCTGCTTACCGGGGTGTGCCCACTGGTAGGCGAAGAAGGCCCGAAGGTTTGCCAGTTGCTGCCAACGGTCACCCGGCATCTTCCGAAGCATTGATCCCTTGCCGTGGACTACTTCGTCATGGCTGATGGGCAGGAGGAAGTTCTCCGAGAAGGCGTAGACCATGGAGAACGTGATGGTGCCGTGGTGCCACCTGCGGTTGATGGGGTCTTCGGAGATGTACTTCAGGGAGTCGTGCATCCAGCCCATGTTCCATTTGAGGCCAAACCCGAGCCCGCCATGATTGGTGGGTGCCGTTACACCTGGGAATGCAGTGGATTCCTCTGCGATGGTGACGGCTCCGGGGTGCGTCTTGTAGACGGTCGCGTTGACCTCCTGCATGAAGGAAATTGCTTCGAGGTTCTCGCGGCCGCCGAACTTGTTGGGTTGCCACTGTCCTTCCTCGCGCGAGTAGTCCAGATAGATCATGGACGCCACGGCGTCAACGCGGAGTCCGTCAATGTGGAATTCTTCGAGCCAGTACAGTGCGTTGGCAACCAGGAAGTTGCGTACCTCGGTGCGTCCGAAGTCGAATATGAGGGTGCCCCAGTCCGGGTGTTCGCCCAGATTGGGATCCGAGTGCTCGTACAGTGCCTCGCCGTCAAAACGGGCCAGCGCCCAGGAATCCTTGGGGAAGTGTGCAGGGACCCAGTCCAGCAGGACACCGATGCCTGCCTGGTGCAGGGAGTCCACAAGGAAACGGAACTCGTCCGGGTGCCCGAACCTGGACGTGGGCGCAAAGTAGGACGTGACCTGGTAGCCCCACGAGCCACCGAACGGGTGTTCTGCTACGGGCATGAATTCCACGTGGGTGAAACCAAGCCACTTCACGTAGTCAACCAGTTCCTTGGCCAGCTCCTTGTAGCCCAGGCCAAGGCGCCAGGATCCCAAATGGACTTCGTAAACGCTCATGGGCGAGTTGTGCGGGTCCTTTTCGGCGCGCGCAGTCATCCACTCCGCGTCCTTGAAGCGGTAGCTGGAGTCCACCACGCGGGATGCCGTCAGCGGTGGAACCTCCGTGCCGAAGGCCAAGGGGTCCGCCTTCTCAACCCAGTGGCCGCCGCGGGTCAGGATCTCGTATTTGTAGCACGCCCCTGCTACAACCCCGGGAATGAAGATTTCCCAGACGCCGGACGAGCCGAGGGAACGCATTGCGTGGCTACGGCCATCCCAGCCGTTGAAATCACCCTTGACCCGAACCGCTTGGGCGTTCGGGGCCCAGACAGCAAAGGAAACACCGTCTACTTCACTCAGCGAAGAGCGGTAATGCTGGACGTGGGCGCCAAGGACATCCCAGAGGCGCTCGTGCCGGCCTTCGCCGATCAGGTGCAGGTCCACCTCGCCCACGGTAGGCAGGTAGTGGTACGGGTCATCAATGGTGACGGGTTCGGCGTCGTAGACCACTTCCAGCCGGTAGTCCGGCACATGGCCGTGTTGCAGCGGATCCAGGACAGCGGCCCAAATGCCGTTGGCCTCGTGCTCCATGGCAGTGCGTCCGGCCTCCGTCACCACCGTTACCGACGTGGCGAGGTGCTTCACGGTCCGGATGGTGACGTGGCCGTGATCGTCCAGGTGGGCGCCGAGCACGGAGTGTGGTGCGTGGTGGGCTCCAGCTGCCACGCGGGCCAAGGTCTCGGAGTCCACATGCAGGGGAACTCGGGGCCGTTCGGTGCGTGCAGAGCCTGTCATTTCATTACCTTCCGCTGTAGCCGCGGCGTGCTTGCCGCGGCTCGTGTTGTCGAGGATTTGCCGTGATGCGTTGACCGGAATGGACAGCCAGTCCGGCCGGTTCCGCAACTCATAGACCACCTCATATAAGGCCTTGTCCAGCCACAATGCCACAAAGAGCGGCGAGCGGCGGTCAATGGTTCCCGGCATGACTTCGCTGTAGCCGGCCAGGAACGCGGTGGAGCAGTCATCCGCCCATGTTGCGGGCACCTTGGCTTCGGCGTTCTCACGGACAGCGGCTCCTGCCGCGTAGTCGAAGGAACGGAGCATTCCCACGACGTCCCGCAAGGGGAGATCGGGAGTGTTGCGCTCGTTAATGGTCCGGAGGGGCTCGCCTTCGAAGTCCAGGATGGCCCACCTGCCCGGCGCCCCCGCCTTTCCGGGAACCTTAAGGATCTGGCCAAGGTGGAGGTCGCCGTGGACGCGTTGCAGCTGGCCCACATCGCTGGGATGAAGCGTGGCCAGCAGCTCTTCGAGGTTGCCCTCATAAGGCCCGACGGCGGAAGCCGCTTCTGCCCATGACTGGCGGACACGCCGGGCCAGGGTCGCAATGATGCCGGCGCCCTGCGTCTGTCCATCCAGTGTGCCGAAAGTTTCCGCGAGCCTGGCGTGGACCGTAGCTGTTGCAGCACCGAGTTCGTGGGCCTCTTTGGTGAAATCAGCGCCGGCTGCAGCGGCCTCGACTGCCAGCCTCCAGGCGTCCAGTCCCCCCAGCAGGAATTCATGGGCCACCGTGAGCTCGCCGGTCGCCGAACCGCCTGGGTCCTGGCCATCCCAGGAACCTGTGATCCAACCCAACGTTGCGGGCACCTCGGTTGTCCCTGCTGCCGTCAGCGCAGCGCCCAACTCCACCTCGGGATTCCTGCCGGCTGCCAACACACGGAAGATCTTCACGATCGCCGTCGAACCGCCGTCGTCAATGATGACGGACGTGTTGGACTGCTCGCCGGACAGCACGCGGACCGAAGTGGGTCCTTCCGGAAGGGCCACACGGCCGCGGGTGAGATGGCCCGCGGCGAGGCCGTCACCCACTGTGGCCTCCCGGCGCATGAGGTCCAGCCACGCCGTGATGAACTCGGTGTCGTACACGGCGTCGTACACGAGCCGGAGCCCCAGTTCGGGGTCCGTGATCTCCCCTAGCAAGGCAGTGGGAGCATCCGGCAACGGCTGGCTCCTGAAGCTCAACGGCACCTGGACGACGTCGGTCCGGGGACCGCCGTCGGCTGTCCGATACGTTACGGCGAGCAGTTCAACCTGCAAACCGGCGCTACCTTCGGGGTATGGGAGGGTGAAGCCGCCCACACGCTCCAGCGCAAAGTCGGGGCTCTTCACCGGGAACCAGCGTTTAGTGGGAAGCCAGCTCCGGAGAAGACTTTCGATCGAGGGGTTAAGTGTTCCCTTTTTCATCTCATCCTTTGGTAGACACCACGGGAATCGCCTGGGTAAATGGCGATGAGGGGTTGGAAAACGCAGAGCGCAGCCGCAGCCAATAGAAGTTGTGGCTACCCAGCATGACTGTTAGTTGGCCGTTGTCCCCAACGGCCGGGAATGGTTGGCCACCGAAAATGTCGCGGAAGCCCCTGCCGGCATATTCCGGCAGATCAAGGGTCGCGGCCACCGGATGCTGCGAAAGGTTGAAGACGCACAGGATAGTCTCCGCGTCCTCGCCTTCAGGATTGCCGGCGGGCAGTTCCCGGACATAGGCCAGGACGGCCTCGTGGTCCGCTTCGATGTGGCGGAAACTTCCCAAACCGAACACAGGGTGGTTCCTGCGCACGCTAAGGATCTGCCGGGTCCATCGCAGCAGGGAGCCTGAGTGCGCGGCCTCTGCCTCAACGTTGGCCATGCTGTAGTTGTAGACGAGGGACTGGATCACCGGCAGGTACAGCTTGCCCGGGTCCGCGCCCGAGAAACCCGCGTTCCTGTCCGGGTTCCACTGCATGGGTGTGCGGACGGCATCGCGGTCATCGAGCCAAATGTTGTCCCCCATGCCGATTTCGTCCCCGTAATAGAGGAAAGGGCTGCCTGGCAGGGAGAGCAACAGAGCGTTAATGAGCTCAATCTCAGCCCGGGAATTGTCCAGCAGCGGAGCCAGCCTCCGCCGGATACCAATATTGGCGCGCATCCTGGGGTCCGGCGCGTACCAGCCAAGCATTGCAGCGCGGTCGTCCGCGCTGACCATCTCCAAGGTGAGTTCATCGTGGTTTCGTAGGAAGGTCCCCCACTGGGCACCCTTGGGAATCTCCGGGGTCTCCCGCAGGGTCTGGATGATCGGAGCCGCCTTCTGGTCCCGGAGGGCATAGTAGAGCCGGGGCATGATCGGGAAGTGGAAGGCCATGTGGCATTCCGGGGCTTCCTCGGTGCCGAAGTACTCCACCACCTCATGGGGCGGCTGGTTGGCCTCGGCGATGATCACGCGTCCGGGGTAGTTGGCATCCACCATCCTGCGCAGGTCCTGGAGGAAGGCATGGGTGGCTGGAAGGTTCTCGCAGTTGGTGCCTTCCTCCTCAAAGAGGTACGGAACGGCGTCGGCGCGGAAACCGTCGATTCCCTGGTCGAGCCAGAACCGGATGACGTCATAGAGTGCCTCGACGACTTTGGGGTTCTCGAAGTTCAGGTCCGGCTGGTGGCTGAAGAAGCGGTGCCAGAAAAACTGGCGCCGGATGGGATCGAACGTCCAGTTGGATTCCTCCGTGTCCACGAAGATGATGCGCGCATCCTGGTACTTCTCATCCGTATCGCTCCACACGTAGAAATCGCCGTAGGGACCCGTGGGGTCCTTCCGGGATTCCTGGAACCACGGGTGCTGGTCCGAGGTGTGGTTCAGGGGGAGGTCGATGATCACCCTGACGCCGCGGGCGTGCGCCTCCGCCACGAGGCGCTTAAAGTCGCTGATCGTGCCAAACTCGTCCAGCACCGAGGTGTAGTCGGCGATGTCATAGCCGCCATCACGCAACGGGGAATGGAAGAACGGCGGCAACCAGAGGCAGTCAACGCCCAGCCATTGAAGGTAGTCCAGTTTTTCGATCAAGCCGTGGAAGTCACCGGAGCCATCCCCGTTGGCATCCGCAAAGGCCCGCACCAGTACTTCGTAGAAGACTGCCTTGCGGTACCAGTGCGGATCATGCTGGAGACCGGGGGCATTCAGCTCGAAGGTGTTCTTCGGAGTGAAGTACTGGCTCGGGTTTTGCGGAGAAAAACTCACTAAGGCTGCCTCCGGATGCTCAGGATGTGTGCGGGCTCCACGTGCGCGTCGAGCCTGACGTAGTTGTGTTCACCCCACCACCAGCTTTGCCCGCTGATCAGGTCATCCACCAGGAACCGGCCGTCCTCGTTGAAGTCCGCGGGATCCAGCTGCAGGGCAGCCAGGTCCAGGGAAACCGTGCTTTCGCGGGCGCTGTGCGGATCCACGTTAACAACGATGATCAACGTGTCCTTGGTGCCGTCCGGCAAGGTCTTGTGCTTGGAGTAGACGATGGTTGCGTCATCGGTGCTGCTGTGCAAAGTCAGGTTCTGCAGGTCGCCCAGGGCAAGGTGGTCCTTGCGGATGGTGTTCAACCTGGTGATGTACGGAGCCAACGTGCGGCCGGACGCGGCAGCGCCTTCCCAGTCCCTGGCCTTGTACTCGTACTTTTCGTTGTCGATGTACTCTTCTGCCCCGGGCCGGGCCACGTGTTCGTACAGCTCGTAACCGGCGTACACGCCCCAGAGCGGGCTTGCCGTCGCGGCAAGGACAGCGCGGATGCGGAAGGCCGCGGGACCACCGTACTGGAGGTACTCCGTGAGGATGTCAGGCGTGTTCACGAAGAAGTTGGGCCGGAAGAAAGCCGCGCTCTCGTGGCTGACCTCATGGAAATACTGCTCCAGCTCGGTCTTGGTATTCCGCCACGTGAAGTAGGTGTACGACTGCTGGAACCCTGCTCTGCCCAATGCATGCATCATGGGTGGACGCGTGAAAGCCTCGGCCAGGAAAACTACCTCGGGATTCTTTTTGTTGATCTTTCCAATCAACCATTCCCAGAACCAGACAGGCTTTGTGTGCGGATTGTCCACGCGGAAAATCTTCACGCCATGGCTGATCCACAACTGCACGATCCTCAGGATTTCCTTGGAAAGGCCCTCCGGATCGTTATCGAAGTTCAGGGGGTAAATATCCTGGTATTTCTTCGGCGGGTTTTCGGCATAAGCAATGGACCCATCCACACGCGTCGTGAACCATTCCGGGTGGGACGTTACCCAAGGGTGGTCAGGGGCCGCCTGCAACGCCAGGTCCAGTGCAACTTCGAGTCCGAGCTCGCGGGCATGGGCAACAAAAGCGTCAAAATCTTCAAAAGTGCCCAAATCCGGGTGGATGGCGTCATGGCCACCGTCTTTGGAACCAATGGCCCACGGCGAGCCCGGATCCTGCGGGCCCGGCGTCAGCGTGTTGTTGCGTCCCTTGCGGTGCTGGAAACCGATCGGGTGGATCGGCGGCAGGTAGATAACGTCAAAGCCCATCTCGGCAACCGCCTCCAGGCGCTTGGCCGCGGTGCGGAAGTTGCCCGACGTCCAGATACCTGTGGCGTGATCCAAAACCGCGCCCTCGGAGCGGGGGAAGAACTCGTACCAGGAACCACGACCCGCGAGGTCACGTTCCACCTGCAGCGGGAACGGCTCCGAAACCGTCACCAGCTCGCGGATCGGAACGCGTCCGACGGCGGCCAGCACCTCGGGGCTGAAACCGGCACCAAGGCGTTCCTCGGCAGATTTGGTGGTGTCGGCAAGGACGACTGAAGCGGCACGCAGGGTGCGCTTCTCCGCAGCGGTGCGACCGGCGTCGTCCTCTGCTGCCTCCGAAAGGAGGGCTGCACCCTCGGCGAGCATTAACTCGACGTCAATGCCGGCGCCCACTTTCACTTCAGCGTTGTGGTGCCACGTTCCATAGCGGTCATGCCAGGCCTCAATGACGAAAGACCACGCACCCGTGCCGGACGGCGAGAGCGAACCCTCCCAGCGGTCCAGGCCTTTCCAGCGCTCATCCTTGGCCGGCGCCATGCGGACCCGCTGGCGCTCCTTGCCCTTGGGATCGAGCAGGACGGCGGAGACGCCGAGTTGATCATGTCCTTCACGAAAGACGGTCGCACCGATGGCGAGATCCTCACCCGGAAGGGCCTTCGCGGGGAACCGGCCACCCTCAACCACCGGCTGGACAGCCGTGATGGGGAACCGGCCGAAGCGAAGTCCGGCGGTGATGTCCGTTTTCGTCTTGGATTTCAAAGCGGTCATGGTTCGCGAGGTATTCGTCACAACCACGACGTTAGCGACAAAAATCCAAGAATGCTAAGCACACGAGCCATCTTCGCGACGCAAGATGACTTTTACCTAAAAGAAACCCAAACCAGTTCCGACTGCCATGTGAGTCCGTTAGTGTGGCGCTCGTGAAGGCAATTCGAAGATTTACAGTCCGTACCGTCCTCCCTGAGCCCATCCGGCCGTTGGCCCGCTTGGCGACCAACTTGCGCTGGTCCTGGCACCGGCCCACCAGGGAACTTTTTGCGAGCCTTAACCCGGCTCTTTGGGAGGCCGCGCAGCATGACCCCATCGCCCTCCTGGGGTCCATCAGCAGGGAGCAGCTGCAGGACCTCGCCAGCAACGGCGAAGTCGTTAACCGGGTACAGGAAGCTGCGGCCGATCTGGACCGCTACCTCAGTGAGCCCCGCTGGTACCAGGGGCTTGGTGAAGAAGCTCCGGCCTGCATCGCCTACTTCTCGCCGGAATTCGGCATCACGGAGGTTCTGCCCCAGTACTCCGGTGGACTGGGCATCCTTGCTGGTGACCACCTCAAAGCCGCCTCGGACCTCGGTGTCCCGTTGATCGGCGTCGGGCTGCTTTACCAGGCCGGCTACTTCAAGCAGTCGCTGTCCCGTGACGCCTGGCAGCAGGAAACGTATCCGGTACTGGACCCGGACGGCCTGCCGCTGACTCTTCTGCGCCAGCCCTCCAAGGACGGCGTCCCCGGCAAGCCGGTGCACATTTCGCTTCCGCTTCCCAACGGCCGCGAGCTTCACGCGCATGTCTGGCGTGCCGACGTCGGACGCGTTCCGCTGCTGCTGCTCGACTCCAACGTCCCCTCCAACGACGAAGCCGCGCGCGGCATCACCGACCGCCTGTACGGCGGTGGCGGCGATCACCGGCTCCAGCAGGAACTGCTGCTGGGCATGGGCGGCGTCAAAGCCCTGCGCGTCTACCAGGAACTGACAGGTACGCCCGCGCCGGAGGTCTTCCACACGAACGAAGGCCATGCAGGATTCCTGGGAATCGAACGCATCCAGGAAGCGATGTCGGACGCCAACGATCCCCTCACCTGGGACGAAGCCCTCACAGCGGGGCGTGCATCCACCGTCTTCACCACGCACACCCCCGTCCCGGCAGGAATCGACCGTTTCGAGACCCTCCAGATCAAGCACTTCTTCGAAGCCGGGCTCGCCCCTGCGGTGCCCGTGGACCGGATCCTGGAACTCGGCCGGGAAAACTACGACGGCGGCAACCCTTCCGTCTTCAACATGGCAGTCATGGGCCTGCGCCTCGCGCAGCGTGCCAACGGCGTAGCCAAGCTGCACGGCGTGGTTTCGCGGGAAATGTTCTCCGGTCTCTGGCCAGGATTCGACCACTCCGAAATCCCCATCACCTCCGTGACCAACGGCGTCCACGTTCCCACCTGGGTGGACCCAAAGATATCCTCCCTTGCACGGCAGCAGTTCGGCGCAGAAGCCGAAGCCCTGGGCCGTTGGGACCTCGCCTACAACGTCAGCGACGAGGACGTTTGGGGGCTCCGCAAGGAACTGCGCACCCAACTCGTCGAAGACGTCCGGCGCAGGCTGCGCGCCTCATGGAAGACACGTGGTGCCGCCGACGCCGAGCTTGGCTGGACGGACAGCGTGCTGGATCCGGACGTCCTGACCATCGGCTTCGCCCGAAGGGTGCCCACATACAAGCGACTTACGCTGATGCTGCGCGACCCCGCGCGTCTGAAAGCCCTCCTGCTGGACCCCAAGCACCCCATCCAGCTGGTCATCGCAGGTAAATCGCACCCCGCTGACGACGCCGGCAAGAAAATGATCCAGGACCTTGTCCGGTTCACCGACGACCCCGAGGTTCGCCACCGGATCGTGTTCCTCCCGAACTACGACATCGCCATGGCCCGCACCCTCTTCCCCGGCTGCGACGTCTGGCTCAACAACCCGCTTCGGCCGCTTGAAGCCTGCGGCACATCCGGGATGAAGGCAGCCATCAACGGCTCGCTCAACCTCTCCGTCCTGGACGGCTGGTGGGACGAAATGTACGACGGCGAAAACGGGTGGGCGATCCCCACGGCCAACAACGGCGCATCCGCAGATGAGCGCGACGACATTGAAGCTTCCGCACTCTATGAGCTGCTGGAAACCCAAGTGGCACCGCGCTTCTACGGGACCACCGTGGCCCAAGGCGCCGGCGCAGCAGGACCCTCCGAATCCAGCCGCGAAACCGTGCCCACCCACTGGGTGTCCATGATCAAGCACACCCTGGCGAACCTGGGCCCGGCAGTCTCAGCCGAACGCATGCTGCACGACTACGTCAACAACCTGTACTGCCCCGCGGCAGTAGCCGGGCGTCGGGCCACCGCTGAATCGTTCAAGGAAGCCAAGGAACTCGCGGCCTGGACCTCCAAGGTCCGCAGCGCCTGGCCCGAGGTCGTCGTGGAACACGTCGACTCGGTGGGAGTGTCCGAAGAACCCCAGGTCGGCGACACCCTGCAGGTCAACGCATACGTGGCGCTCCACGACCTGACCCCCGACGACGTCTCCGTGGAGGTGGCGTTTGGCCGTGCCGAGGAATCCGATGAGCTTGAGGACATCGTCGTAGCGGAACTGGACTCCCTGGAGAACCTCGGCGGTGGACGCCACCTCTTCCACGGCGACCTGGTCATCAACCGCTCAGGGTCCTTCGGCTACACCGTCCGTGTGTTCCCGAAGCATTCGGCGCTGGCTTCCAAAGCTGAACTGGGGTTGATCGCGAACGCCTAGTCCGTAACCAGACGACATCCGCCGGATGTCAGTCATCCTCCGAGTGCTGCTCCTTCGTCGCTTTGACGCACGCTTCCGGATAACTGGCATCCGGCTTTGTTGTTTGATTCGGCGAGGCGTTGCGACTTATGAAATTTAGTTTTCGAAGACCGCAATCACCGCGAGGTCGCGGCCTGCGTAGCGCTCCGCGTCTTGGAGGATCTCGCAGACCACGCCGAAGGAACGGTCCGTTCGGTAGGCCGCCGGGACTTGCCAGATCATCGTGACGGGAGTGCCGTCGTCGTCGGACAGGGCGTCGGCAAAGTCATGCAGGGAGTCGTTGAGGGCGTCCAGGTTCACGCCGTAGTACTCCGGGAAGTCCAGGACCTGGCCAAAGACCTCCAGGACGCCCGATTTTGTTGTCGCCGGCGGGACGAGGATGGTCCTGCGACCGGCGTCTGCCACCTGCTCCTGAAGTTCTTCGATGGTCCAGGTGTCTGCGGAATAGATCTTCATGGGCTCCTACTTGCCTTCGACGATGAACTTGAACGAATCGTAATGGTCAGCGGTGTAGTACTTGGCCGTGTCCTTGCCAACAATGATTCGGCGAGCGCCGCGATCTGGCTCACCGGGTGTTGGGACCGTGTATTCCTTATAGAATCCGCTGGACTTCTTGGGCAGGAGTCCCTCGAAGTTTCCGAAATTCACGCCGTCCCTGTCATAGGGATAGGGCCTGCCTTTCGCAATCAAGGCAAGCGTCTGTTGCGCTTCCCTGGGAAGCTGCGAGGCGTTGATGGTGGGCAGCGCAGAGGGGTTTGCCACCGACGGCGGCGATGACGCGGAGCCAGGCTCCGCCGTCGTGGTTTGCGTGCTTGACGTTTCCTGAGGGGCGGTCAGCGGGCCGCCGCCCACCATTGCGGCCACAAGCGCGACGACGGCAATCACCAGAGCTCCGAAGGCCAGCAGTTTGCTGCTGATCCGTTTCATGCAGGGGCTCCTAGGTGCGATAAACGTTGATGGTGTTGGCCTGCAGGATATCCCGCTCGCCCGACGCCACCAGCGCACCCTTCCGGCGTTCATGCAGCACCGACGTTGTGAACCGGAGTTCGAACATACGCTTGCCGATGCCGGTTTCGCTCAGGATCTCGGGAAGCACCATCTTTACGTCCTGGTTGCTGCCGTTCACCACGATCAGGCCCCGGATTTCGCTGTCCTCATGACCCATCAGGAGCTGAATGGAGCGCGCGTTGGGATCATTCCAACGCGCGGGCGTCATGCGCTTTCCCTTGTCGTCGAACCATTGCAGGCTGGAATCATTCGCGTGGGCGGGGAAGCTCTCAGGCTGGTGGCGCAGGAACCACCGGCGAAGCCTGACAAGCTCCCTGGTGGTCTGGAACATGGCGTTGGCTTCCTGGGTCCGGCTCCAGTCCAGCCATGCCGTGGGATTGTCCTGGCAGTACGCATTGTTGTTACCGTGCTGCGTGCGCCCGATCTCATCACCAGCGGTGATCATGGGGACGCCGATGGACAACAACAAGGTGGCCATCAGGTTCCGGACGGAGAGCGCCCGGGCAGCTACGATTTCTTCGTCCTCGCTACGGCCTTCGAAGCCATGGTTGTAGCTGCGGTTGTCTCCGTGGCCGTCGCGGTTCTGCTCACCGTTGGCCTCGTTGTGCTTTCGGTCGTAGCTCACCAAGTCCTTGAGCGTGAAGCCGTCGTGAGCCGTGATGAAATTGACCGAGGCCAGGCGCGTTCGGCCGGACGGTGCGAACAGGCTCGCCGAACCCGCCATCAGCTCAGCCAGCGACGCGACTGAGCCGCCTTGGCCACCGGCTTCAATGGCAGCGCGGTCCGACAGCCAGAAGCGCCGGACGCCGTCGCGGAAATGATCGTTCCAATCTGACCACCCCGGCGGGAACCGCCCTGTCTGCCAGCCGCCGTAACCTACGTCCCAAGGCTCGGCGATGAGCTTGACCTCTGACAGGACCGGATCCTCGGCAATGGCCTGCAGGAAGGGGTGGTTGGGGTCGAATTGGTTGCCCGCGTCCCGGCACAGGGTCACGGCGAGGTCGAAGCGGAAGCCATCCACGTGGAAGTCATTCACCCAGTACCTCAGTGAATCCAAGGCAAGGTCCACCACCACGGGATCACTGAAGTCCAGGGTGTTGCCGCAACCGGTGGTATCCAGATACCGTCCATGCGCATCGTGCCGGTAGTAGCGCTTCTCCGCGAGGCCGCGGAAGCTCAGCGCAGGCCCGTCCGGTCCGGCTTCCGCGGTGTGGTTGTAGACCACGTCCAGGATGACCTCGATGCCGGCGGCGTGGAGCAACTTGATCATGCCCTTCAGCTCGTCCTGCACAGCGTGGGGACCGGCGTTCCGCGCGGCCTCTGTGGCGTAGTCGGAGTGAGGGGCAAAGTAGGCCGCGGTGTTGTATCCCCAATAGTTCGTCATGCCCAGGTCCTGGAGGTGTGACTCGTCCAGGTGGAAGTGGATGGGCAGGAGTTCCACCGCAGTGATTCCAAGCTCAGTCAGGTGCTGGATCATCACTGGGTGTGCCATTCCGGCATAGGTGCCGCGGAGGTGTTCCGGGATGTCCGGGTGAAGCATCGTCTGGCCACGGACGTGGGCTTCGTAGATTACGGACGTACGCATCGGCGTCCGCGGCGGCGCATCATCGCCCCAGTCGAAATCCGTTGCCATGTGGACGCTCGTAAGGAACTCGCCCCGCTGATCCACGGCGCGACCATAGGGATCCAGCAACAGGGACTGTTCGTCGTCGTCGTCAACATCCAGTGCCGGTACCGACATCGGCAGCCCGCCCTCGGGTGGAGCAGCGCGGAATCCGTACCGCGTGCCCGGCGGCATGCCGCTGACGATGCCAAAGTGCACACCGTCCTCCAGATTGGGAAGGGTGTGAACCCGCCAACCATCACCGGGCGCTTGGTATGCGACCTCAACGCGTTCCAGGTCCGGAGCAAACACTGCGACGTTGACGTTGTCTGTCTGCTGCGTGACGGCATCAAAGAAATCGGGCTGGGGCTCGCTCAGTCCGAGGGGCCTGGGGCGCGATGCATCCAGGGCGGCTGCTGGGTCCAAAATAGGCATAACCATTGCTTGCAAGTTTAGTTCCATACAGGATGAGTGCTGAGTTGGCCGCCCGTGTGACGGCGCCCACCACATCAAATTTCCGGCACGTACCGGCCGCGGGCCTCGTTCCGGGCCGCTCACGTGCTGGAACGCTCTGGACCGGGCAACAGCACACCCGTATCCGCTCCCCCGAATGTGTCGCCGCGGCTGTGTGTTGGCGGCAGCCTTGCCATACTGGGACTGGACAGAACTGGAGGTTCAATCGTGCGCGTTGCACTCGCTCAAGTCATCACCGGCCGGGACCTGGCTGACAATCTGCGGCTTCTGGAGGAGTACGCCCACCGTGCCAAGGACGGCGGCGCGGAGCTTGTCGTTTTTCCCGAGGCAATGATGCGCGCGTTCGGCAACTCCCTGCTGGACATCGCCGAACCTCTCGACGGCCCCTGGGCGGGCCGGGTGCGCGAGCTGGCTGACGAACTTCAGTTGGTGATCGTGGCTGGCATGTTCACGCCTGGCTCAGCTTCAGATTCGGGCGCGCGCCGCGTGCGGAACACCCTCCTGGTCACAGGCCCCGGAGTAGAGACCAGCTACGACAAGATCCACCTCTTCGACGCGTTCGGCTTCGCTGAGTCGGACACGGTTGAGGCGGGAACAGACCCAGTGACGTTCGACGTCGGCGGCGTCACCTTTGGTTTGGCCACCTGCTACGACATCCGTTTCCCCGCATTGTTCACTGCCAACGCGTTGCGCGGAGCCGTTGTAAACATCGTGGCGGCATCGTGGGGAGCCGGACCGGGAAAGGCCGATCAATGGCAGCTCCTGTCCCGCGCCCGGGCGGTGGACACCACGACGTTCGTGCTTGCCTGCGGCCAAGGAGATCCTGCTACGCAGGGTGTTGAGGTCAAGGGTGCCGCGCCCACGGGCGTCGGGTACTCCGCCGTCGTGTCACCCTTTGGGCAGGTCGTGGAAGCGCTCGACGGCGAACCCGGCCTCCTCTTCGCCGACCTCGACCCCGCCGTGGTGGAAGAAGCCCGCCAAAAGCTCCCGGTCCTGGCCAACCGCCGCGACTTCTGATCTTCTCTCACATCCAGCGGGCTTCTGGCCGATCTTCTCTCACATCCAGCGGGCTTCTGGCCGATCTTCTCTCACATCCCCTTGTCAAAGGGGACCGGACCGCCCGGGCCGGATGCCGCCGTCGTCGTCATTCCAGAGGACAGCAAACGCTCCCCCACCAGCATGAAGTGAGAGAGCGTTGGCCGAAAACGGGCAGGAAGTGAGAGAAGATCCGTCAAAAACCCGCGGGAAGTGAGAGAGCATCCAAGGGCGGCGCAAGGGGCATCCGGAAGCGTGCGTCAAAGCGACGGAGGAGCAGCACGCGGAGGATGGCGCTTGCGGCGCCTTGACGGATTAGCTTGCGCGCTGCCTCGAGACCTCGTACAGCGAGATGCCCACGGCCATGGATGCGTTGAGCGATTCCATGGCGGAGTCGATCGGAATCGAGACGATCTGGTCGCAGTTTTCGCGCACGAGGCGGCTGAGGCCCTTGCCTTCGGACCCGACTACGATGCAGACGGGCTCGGTGGCTACGGTGAGGTCGGGCAGCGAGACGTCGCCGTCGCCGTCCAGGCCGAGCACGTAGATGCCCATGTTCTTGAACTGCTTGAGCGCGTTGTTGAGGTTCGACGCGCGGGCCACGGGTACGCGGACTGCGGCACCGGCGCTGGTCTTCCAAGCGGAGGCCGTGACGCCGACGGACCGGCGCTCGGGAACGATGACACCGTGGCCGCTGAACGCGGAGACGGAACGGATGATCGCACCGAGGTTGCGGGGATCGGTGATGCCGTCGAGTGCAACGAAGATCGGGGCGTTGGAGATGTGCCCCTTCTTCCACTTGGCGATGGTGGTCTCTGCGAGGTCGTAGGCGTCCTCGTACTCGTACGGCGGGATCTGCAGGACGAGACCTTGGTGGACTGCGTCCTCGGTCATGCGGTCCAGTTCGGGCTTGCCGGTTTCCAGAAGCGGGATGCCGCGCTCTGCCGCAAGCTTGAGGGACTCTTTGACGCGGTCATCCATTTCGATGCGGATGGCAACATGCAGGGCCTTTGCAGGGATGCCGGCGCGCAGCGCTTCCACAACCGAGTTGCGGCCGGTGACCAGCTCTTCAGTTGCGCGGCCCTTGGGGCCGGAGCGGGCGCCGCTTCCCGGGCGCGCAGGACCGCGCTTGGCGGCTGAACGCTCGGAAAGCTGCTTGTTCTTGTACGCCTTGTGGTAGGTCCGGTCCTCGGCCTTGGGGGTGGGCCCCTTGCCTTCGAGGGCCTTGCGACCGTGGCCTCCGGTACCCGTGGAGGGGCCCTTCTTGCTCTTGCGGATTGCACCCGGGCGACCGTGGTTGGCCATTCTGTCCACCTTGCTTGAAATTAATGAGTCTGCATTCCAGTCTACTGACCCAATGCAATTCGGCGGTGGCGGCGGTTTGTCAGTCGCGTTTCAGGCTCCAGGTAGCGCCTTCCGCACCATCTTCGACGACGACTCCGGCGGCCGCGAGGGTGTCGCGGATGGCGTCGGACGCGGCCCAGTCCTTGTTGGCCCTGGCTGCGGCGCGGGCCTCAAGCTGCGCTTCCACCAAAATTTCCAGTGCCGCGTGTTCGCGGCTCTGCACGGCCTCCGGCCGTTTCACGGCGTCCAGGCCAAGGACATTTGTCATGGCGTGGACGCTGGAGAGAGCGTCTTTTACGGCGCCCAGGTCCCCGGCAGCCAGGGCTGTGTTGCCGGCCCGAACGGTCTCGTGCAGGACGCCGAGCGCCTGCGGGACGTTGAGGTCATCATCCATGGCCGCGATGAAGGCGGCCGGCATCGCGGCCTGCGCATCCTCGGCGTAGCTCTTCGGCTCACTGAGTTGCTGCCCCACCTTCGCGGCGGCTTTGGCGATAAAGCCATCAATGCGTTCGACGGCGGCCGCTGCTTCCTGCAGCGATGTGGGTCGATAGTCCAGTACGGATCGGTAGTGGGCCTGGCCAAGGTAGTACCGGACCACGCGGGGCGAGGCCAGGTCAAGCATCTCGGCAGGACTCACCGTATTGCCGATGGACTTGGACATCTTTTCGCCCTCGTAGGTGACCATGCCGTTGTGCATCCAGAAATTGGCGAATTCATCGCCTGCGGCCTGGGACTGGGCCATCTCGTTTTCGTGGTGCGGGAATCGGAGGTCCAATCCCCCACCATGGATGTCGAAGCGCGTGCCCAGGTATTTGGTGACCATGGCGGAGCATTCGAGGTGCCACCCTGGGCGTCCGGCTCCCCAGGGGGACTCCCATTTGGCAGTGACGGGTTCGCCGTCTTTGTAACCCTTCCACAGCGCGAAGTCGCGCGGATCCCTCTTGCCGCGAGGGTCGGCGTCGGGGGCGCCTTGCATGTCATCAATGTTCTGCCGCGTCAGCGATCCGTATTTGCTCCAGGAGCGCACGTCGAAGTACACGTCTCCGGAGTCGTCCAGGGCGGGGTAGGCATGGCCGCGGTCGATCAGCCGCTGGATCAGCGCATGCATTTCCGGGATGTGCCCGGTGGCTCGTGGCTCGTACGTCGGGCGCTGGACGCCGAGGGATTCGTAGGCGTTCTCGAATTCCTGCTCGTAGCGGTAAGCCAGAGCCCACCACTCCTCGTCCTTCCGCGCTGTCGGCTCGGCGGCCCAGTCGGGACCGAAGGATTGCTCGGACTTGGCCAGGATTTTGTCGTCGATGTCCGTGACGTTGCGCACTACCGTGACGCGGTGCCCACGGAATTCGAGCCAGCGCGTCAGTTGGTCAAACGCGATTGCGGACCTGACGTGCCCTACGTGGGGCATCCCCTGAACGGTAGCCCCGCAGTAGTACACGCTGGCCTTGCCATCTTCGAGGGGAACGAAGTCGCGGACTTCGGCGGAGGCGGTGTCATAGAAGCGCAGGGTCACCGCTCCAGATTAGCCGATGACGCGCCATGACTTGCCTACTTGCAGTACTCGCCGATTTTGTTGAAGTGCACGGTCAGCTGCTGTTGCTGTTCCTGCGTTGCCGCCCCGAGCGACGACGCCGCGGCTTTGTCCATGATGGCGGCCATCTCCTTGATGGGATCGCCAATTTCCGGAGCCAGCTTGTCTGCGATCTCGTGATAGTGGGCAGCGATCTGCTTGGACTGCTGCTGTTGGTTGCCATCGGGCTTGAAGGTGTCGTTGTTGAGGAACTCGCAACTGGCCTTCACATCCATCTTCGGTGTCCCTGCACAGCCCCCGAGCAGGAGCGCAGAAGTCACGGCCGCGGACAACAGCGCGGCGTAACGCACGACGCCGGAACGCACCTTAAGCATTCAGCCCACCTTCAGTGGAACCCGGCTGGATTGCTCCGTTGACGGGGTAAACGAGGGCGGTGGCAACCGCAGAAATTCCCTCGCCGCGGCCAGTAAATCCCAAGCCATCGCTGGTGGTGGCTGTGACGCTGACGGGCGCGTTTGCAGCTTCGCTCAGGACCTTTTGGGATTCTTCCCGGCGGGGGCCGAACTTGGGGCGGTTGGCTACGAACTGCACGGCGACATTGCCGATCTCGAACCCTGCGGCCCTGACTATCCGTGCAGCCTCATCGAGCAGCTTGACCCCGGAGGCGCCGGCGAACTCGGGCCGGTCCGTTCCGAAGTGGGTGCCGAGGTCACCTATTCCACAGGCGGAAAACAGGGCGTCGGCAGCCGCGTGGGCGACGCAATCGCCGTCGGAATGTCCGGAGAGCCCCTGCTCACCTTCCCAAAAGAGGCCACCCAACCAGAGCGGCTGGGGATCGTCCTCCGGCGCGAATGCGTGCACGTCGACGCCGATTCCGGTTCGGGGAAGTATCACGTTGCCGGCAAGGCCCGCAGCTTGCTGGGCGGCCATCAGCCTTCCACCCAGCGCATTCCAAGGGGGCCCTCGAGGAGGCCCTCGGCAATGATGAGATCCAGGGGCGTGGTGATCTTCAGCGACTGGCTGGCCCCGCGGACGGCGTGGACCGGAACGCCCAGAAGCTCAACAAGCATGGCGTCATCGGTGACTGCGGCGGCCTGTTTGTCATCGAAGAGCCCGGCGGCGTCGTGCGCGCGGCGCAACGTAGCGAGGTCGAAACCCTGGGGCGTCTGGACTGCCCTGAGCTGTTCACGGGGCGCTGTTCCAGTGACAACTTCCGGAGCGATGGAGGAGTCCGGGCCGTTGGTCTCAGCGACGGTCTTGATGGTGTCCACCACAGGCATGGCTGGAATGACGGCCTTGGCGCCGGAGGCCAAAGCATCGGCCACGCGCTGGAATACGCGCTCGGGGGTCAATGCGCGGGCTGCGTCATGGACCAGGACGGCTTCTGTCCCCTCTTCCAAAGCAGCCAAAGCGGCGCGGACGGAATCGGCACGGGTGGAGCCGCCGTCGACAACTGTCACCTCAGGGCCACCGTCTACCAGTTCAACCGTGAACGCGGCGATCAGTTGGCGGAGTTCCGCATCCCCCTTGGGCACGGCGACGCAGATCTGGCGTGCGACGTCGGCAGCGACTACGCCACGGAGGGCGTGCATCAGGATGGTTTCGCCACCCAGCGGAACTTTGGCTTTGGGCATGCCATAGCCGAGGCGCTCGCCCGAGCCGGCAGCCACCACGATTACCGCCGTAACAGCGCGCTTGGAAGGAATACTCATGGTGACAAGAGTACTTTGTGGCAAAAAGAAACCCGGCGGCGCTTTCGCACCACCGGGCATCAATTCTTAGGAAGCCAAGACTTCGTCGAGAACGCTTGCTGCCTTCTCTTCGTCTGTCTTCTCAGCCAGGGCCAGTTCTGAAATCAGAATCTGCCGCGCCTTGGCCAGCATGCGCTTCTCACCTGCGGAAAGGCCGCGATCGTGATCACGACGCCAAAGATCGCGAACGACCTCCGCCACCTTGATGACATCGCCCGAAGCAAGCTTCTCCAGGTTTGCCTTGTAACGACGTGACCAGTTGGTAGGCTCTTCAGTGAACTCGGCGCGGAGAACGTCAAATACGTGCTCCAAGCCTTCTTTGCCCACTACGTCCCGGACCCCAACAAGGTCAACGTTCTCTGCTGGAACTTCAATGGTCAGATCACCCTGAGCCACCTTGAGCTTGAGATACATCTTCTCTTCGCCCTTGATGGTGCGCATCTTGATTTCCTCAATTTTTGCTGCACCGTGGTGAGGGTAAACTACTGTCTCGCCGACCTCAAAAACCATGTGGACTTTCCCCTTTCCCGCAGACTAGTCTATCACGATTAAGGCATACGACTGGCACCCGACGGGCTGTCCAGCCGCGCCAATAAAGGGAAATAGGCCCCAAAGGGGCTCGCGATACCCCTTGACGCGAGCCAGGAAAGATGCTTCACGGAAGCAAGGAGCGCGTCGGATCTTCCCGGTCGCGTTCGCCACAATGCCTTCTCGAATCCTTATTTCGGCCGCTTTGCCGATAGGCTATGGCTGAAAAGTGTTCCAATGACTCTTGAGGAGTAGGTGTCGTGCGCATTACTGCGATGAACCCTGTCCAGCGCGGCAAGCTGGCAATTGCGGCGGCTGCAATCGGCGTCGGTCTTCTGTCCGTAACCGGCTGTGGCTTCGTCAACGCCCAGCAGACTTCCCACCAGTACTCAGCATCGGACGGGGTCAAAGCAGATCTCGGCCAGCTTGAGCTGCGCAACATGCTGATCGTCGCTTCAGGCGAGAACCAGCCGGGCCGCGTAATCGGCGCCGTGTTCAACAAGTCCAGCTCGGATGCCACCCTGACCATCAGTGGTGCCAATGGCGCCCAGACGGAAATCCCGGTCAAGGCCAACTCGGAGACGTACCTGAACGACGAAGCCGACGCCGCGGTCCTTAGCACCGCAGGCACCAGGCCCGGCGGACTGAGCCCGGTAACCATTCGCAGCGGTTCGGACTCCGCAACGATCAACGTTCCCGTGGTTGACGGCACGCTGCCGGAGTACAAGGAGTACCTGCCCTCCTCCAGCGCCTCGGCAACTCCGTCTTCCACTTCCACGGCAACGCCGACGCCGACGCACACCGAATCTGCAGCTGCCGGCCACTAGCAGGCCGCGCGCTGCAAGCAACGACAATAAAGGAAGGGTTCCGCTGCGGCGGAACCCTTCCTTTGTCGTTGTCTGCTGGCCGACGGTCAGCTGTTTGAAGCTTTACGGCTCGAACTTGTAGCCCAGTCCACGCACCGTCACCAAGTACCTTGGAGCGGACGGATCCGGCTCAATCTTGCTACGCAGTCGCTTTACGTGGACATCGAGCGTCTTGGTATCACCCACGTAATCTGAACCCCACACGCGGTCAATGAGCTGGCCCCGGGTGAGCACACGTCCGGAATTGCGCAGCAGCATTTCTAGGAGTTCAAATTCCTTCAACGGCAGTGACACCTGCTCGCCGTTCACGCTCACCACGTGGCGTTCGATATCCATCCGGACGGGCCCGGCCTGCACGGTGGAGGTGATCAGCTCTTCAGGCTCACCCTGCCTGCGGAGCACTGCGCGCACGCGCGCCACGAGTTCGCGGGAGGAGTATGGCTTGGTGACGTAATCGTCCGCACCCAACTCCAAGCCCACAACTTTGTCGATCTCCGAGTCCTTGGCGGTCAACATGATGACCGGCACACTGGAACGTTGGCGCAGTTGACGGCACACTTCCGTCCCCGGTGTTCCGGGCAGTTGGAGATCCAGCAGGACGAGGTCGGCACCATTCCGGTCGAATTCCACCAAGGCGTCGGTGCCGTTGTCCACTACCTCGACGTCGAAACCCTCTTTGCCCAAAAGGTAGGACAGGGGGTCGCTGAAGGACTCTTCGTCCTCCACTATCAAAATCCTGCTCAAGCGCTGGCTCCTTGCTCTTGGGCGCCGCTGGCGCCCCCTTGTTGATTAGCGTGACGGGTTGATTCGCGTGATGCGGTTAATGCGCATGACGCGGGTTAATTCGCGTGATGCGGTTGCTGAGTCGTGTGGTGGGGTCCGGCGGCGGCACCCGCCGCCGGAAGTTCAGGAGACGGAGCCGCGGTGGCAGCGGACGCCG
Source organism: Arthrobacter sp. StoSoilA2 (assembly GCF_019977195.1). NCBI lineage: Bacteria > Bacillati > Actinomycetota > Actinomycetes > Micrococcales > Micrococcaceae > Arthrobacter > Arthrobacter sp. StoSoilA2. Next base: position 921,364 of record NZ_AP024643.1, on the reverse strand, counting down.
GGAGGCCGGCGTCGTCGTCCTGGCCTTCCATCTCGGGCAACCGGATGGTGAACGTTGAACCTTGACCAGGCTGGGACCACACTGTGACCTCGCCACCATGGTTGGACACAACGTGCTTGACGATGCTGAGGCCCAGGCCGGTGCCACCGGTATGCCGGGAGCGGGCAGCGTCCACCCGGTAAAAGCGTTCGAAGACCCGTTCCTGGTCCTCGGGGGTCAGGCCCTCGCCCTGGTCCGTGACTGAAATAGCGACGACGCCCTCCCGCGTCCGGACTCCGACGCCTACGCGGGTGTTCTCCGGCGAGTAGCGGATGGCGTTGTCGATCAGGTTGCGCAGGGCGGTGACCAGCAGGTCCCTGTCACCGAACACCAGGGAGTCTGAATGGCCACCTACAACAATCTGGATGTTCTTACTCTCGGCCGGGAGCTGCGAGCGGTCCACTGCCTCGGTAATCACAGTGTTGATGTCCACCGTGTGGCCTTGCTGGGCAACATTTGCGCCCTGGAGCCGGGAAAGCTCAATGATGTCCTGGACCAGCGCCGCGAGGCGTCCGGATTCCTTATGCATGCGTTTGGCGAAGCGGCGCACGGCTTCTTCGTCGTCAGGCGAGGCTTCCAATGCCTCGGCCAGGAGCGAAATAGCGCCCACCGGCGTCTTGAGTTCGTGGGAAACGTTGGCCACGAAGTCGTTGCGGATCTCCTCGGTGCGGGTGATCTCGGTTCGGTCGTCGGCGAGCAGCAGGATGTACTCCCACCCGAGCATGGCTGCCCGCACCTGGACCACGATGGTGCCCTTGCCGAGGGGCCCCCGGGGAAGTTCGTATTGTTGCTCCAGAATCACGCCATCGCGGCGGACCTTTGCAGTCATGTCCAAGAGCTGCTTATGAACCACCGTGTGGCCGCGAACCAGGCCGTAGGCGTACGCTGCCGGACTCGCGCGGACCACGCCATCTATCGCATCGACCACCACAAACGCGCGCCCGACGACGGCAAGCACTTCCGCTGCACCTTCCGGAAGCAGGGGTTCGGTAACATCGAGGTCCACGATCCTGCGTTGCCGCTCGCTGATCCTGAAAGCGAGCATGCCAAAGACGCCCAGCGACAGGCCAACCAGGCCTGCAACGACACCTATAAGCAACGGATCCACATGTCCAGCTTATGCTCTGGAATCACGCCAAAGTGTTGATCCGGTGCCAAACGGGGGCGGTTCAACTAACGTTCATCTAAAGGTGCGCAACCGTTCACTGGCTCCTGACACAGTTAGTGGTTGGACTGCCAATGGTTTTTGAAATCCGTACCCCACCATGGGACAGGATTTCCAAGGAAAGGACGCCTTAGTGCGCAAGGTTTTTCAGGAGGAGCTCACCCAGGTCGGTGACGACCTCGTCGAGATTTCCAAACTGGTTCACGAAGCAATCACGAAGGCCACCACTGCCTTCGAAGGCGCCGACGTCGATCTTGCCCAGGACGTCATCGCGGCAGACGCGCGCATCGACTTCCTGCAGAACAGCCTCGACGAACGTGCCATCGACATCCTGGCCCTGCAAGGCCCGGTTGCCAGCGACCTGCGCATGATTGTTGGTTCGCTCCGTATGAGTGCGTCGCTGGAGCGCATGGGCGACCTCGCCCGCCACGTGGCGCAACTCGCCCGCCTGCGCTACCCCTCCACTGTCATTCCGACGTCCCTGACCCAGACCTTCAAGGCGATGGCCCAGCACGACATCGACATCACGGCCAAGGTCACCGAACTCCTCGAGACCCGCAACCTTGAGGTGGCCCGTGACATCCTCAAGATCAACATTGCCGTGGACGACCTCCACCTGAGCGTCTTCAAGGCGATTGCTTCCCCTGGTTGGAACGAAACTGCTTCCACCACGGTGGATGTGGCCCTGGCCAGCCGCTACTTCGAGCGCTTCGCGGACCACGGCGTTTCCGTTGCCCGCAAGGTTACATACCTCGTCACGGGCGAATGGCAGCCTGAGGGCTTCTAAGCCCGTCCCTGCATAAACAGCGACTCCCTGCATAACAGCAACGGCGGCCGATCACCTGGGGTGACCGGCCGCCGTCGTTAACACACTACGTAGCTGGTGCCGCGGGCAGGCTGCGTCCAAGGGAGGAACGACCGGGCAGCCGCCGCGGCAGTAGCGTAGAGCCTACTTCTTACCCTGGTTCGCTACAGCCAGGATCGCATCTGCTGCCGCCTCGGGGTCCAGGTACGTGCCGCCCGGGTTAATCGGCTGGAAGTCCTCGTCCAGTTCATACACCAGCGGGATGCCCGTGGGAATGTTCAGTCCTGCGATGGCCTCGTCGCTGATGCCGTCCAGGTGCTTGACCAGCGCGCGCAGGGAGTTGCCGTGCGCAGTAACCAGGACGGTCTTGCCGGCCTTGAGGTCTTCCTTGATGTCCGATTCCCAGTACGGGAGGAGGCGGACCAGGACGTCCTTGAGGCATTCGGTCCGCGGGAGGGCGTCACCGAGGTCCTTGTAGCGGACGTCGTGTGCCTGCGAGAATTCGCTGTCGTCCGACAGGGGCGGCGGCGGGGTGTCGTAGCTGCGGCGCCATTCCATGAACTGCTCTTCGCCGAACTCGGCGAGAGTCTGGGCCTTGTCCTTGCCCTGCAGCGCACCGTAGTGGCGCTCGTTGAGGCGCCAATCGCGCTTGACCGGGATCCAGCCGCGGTCGGCCTTGTCCAGGGCAATGTTGGCGGTGTTGATGGCCCGCTTCAAGAGCGAGGTGTACAGGATGTCCGGGAGGATGTCGTTCTCAACCAGGAGTTCCCCACCGCGCACTGCTTCGGCGCGGCCTTGGTCGTTCAGGTCAACGTCCACCCAACCGGTGAACAGGTTCTTGGCGTTCCAGTCGCTGTGGCCGTGGCGCAGCAGAATCAGCTTGTAAGTCATGGTTTTCATCCTAGCCGAGGGGTCCTGTGCCTTGCCGGGCGTTACGTTTCTCAACGCGGGGTCACTTACGGCCCATAAAGCCGCTCCGCATGGGCCGTAAGGGACCCCGCGTTGCAGGATAAAGTGGGGCCGTGGTGCAAAAAGCGGAACGGGTGAGTACTTCCCGAAGTCGAAGTGGGAAGCCTGTTGGCAACGTCACCCGCGGCACCACGAACCCCAACCGCATGCGCCGTTTGGATCGGTGGCTCGCCGGTCCGCAGGCGTGGCGGCTCCGCGCCGCCGTCGACCCCTTGGTTGTGGACCTGGGCTATGGCGCCTCGCCGGCCACCGCCGTCGAACTGTTTGAACGGCTGCAGGCCGTCCGTTCGGATGTGCGCGTCTGCGGGATCGAAATTGAGCCAGAGAGGGTGCGTACGGCCAAGGCGCTGGAACGCCCCGGGCTCAGCTTCCACGTAGGTGGGTTCGAAGTGCCGGTTCCCGGCGACCCCATACTTGTGCGGGCCTTCAATGTGCTCCGTCAGTATGAGGAGGCGGACGTGGCCGGGATCTGGAGCCTGGTTCAGTCCCGTCTGGCTCCGGGTGGCCTGTTCATCGATGGCACCTGCGACGAGATCGGCCGGTGTGTCACGTGGGTGGCCTTGGACCGTGACCGCCCCTTGAGCCTTGGTTTCTCGGTGCGGTTCGGCAGTTTTGAGCTGCCGTCGGAAATGGCCGAGCGGCTGCCCAAAGCCCTGATCCACCGGAATGTGCCGGGCGAACCCATCCATACGTTCCTGCGGGCCATGGACAAGGCATGGCTGGAGGTCGCGCCACTGGCATCGTTCGGCAACCGGCAGCGCTGGACGGGAATGTGCCGCATACTGCGCGACGCCGGGTGGCCGCTTCAGGATGGCCCGTCGCGGTGGCGTCTGGGTGAAGTTACGGTGGCGTGGGACGCGGTTGCGCCGAAGTAGCGTTGTTTACCAGGGTCCGTAGGGACCGACGTTGCGGTTGCCGCCGCTGCCTGCTTCGCGGACTGCTGGACGGACGTCAGCAAGGTAGACGCAGGATGCGGTTACTGCGGCAATGCCGAACAGGCCGAGACCGCTTCCACCGCTCAAGAGGGTCAACGCGCCGATGGCAAAAGCAACGCCGGTGAGGGCCAACCAGAACGTCTTGGTGCGCTTGGAGGCGGCCACGAACAGCGTCGGCCGGTGGCGCAAACAATCCACAAACGCCCACAGCTCAAGGACAACGGCCACCAAGCCAAGGATGAAGTAGACCGCGTTGGTGACAATCGCGATCAAGAATTTTCCGTCCACGCCCCTTAGCCTAACTGTCCAGCGACTTCAGCGCTTGCTCGAGGTCGGACCAGAGGTCTTCCACGTTCTCGATCCCCACGCTTAAACGGACCAGGTTCTCGGGGACACTGACCGGCTCAGCCGTGTGCCGGCGTCGACGTTCGATCAGCGACTCAACCCCGCCCAAGGATGTCGCCGGGAGCCAGAGCTGGAGCGCGCGGACCAGTTCGTCGGCGGCGTCAGCGCCGCTGCGGGACTCGTCACCGGCGATCTGGATGCACAGGATGGAACCGAATCCCTTCATCTGGTCCTTGGCGCGCTCATGCCCCGGATCCGTGGGGAGGCCCGGATAACGGATGGACTCTACCCTCGGATGGGTGCTGAGGCGCTCGGCGAGCACTGCCGCGGAGGCCTGCGAACGCTCGATCCGCAGCGCGAGGGTGCGCAGTCCGCGCAGCGCCAGCCACGCTTCGAACGGCCCGGCGATGCCGCCGTGGATGATGCGGTGGTGCAGGAGCGTGGCCCGCAGTTCCGGGTTGGAGGTCACCAAGGCGCCCAGTACGACGTCGGAATGGCCGGCCAGGTATTTGGTCACCGAGTGCAGCACGACGTCGGAGCCCAGGCTCAGCGGCTGCTGCACCAAGGGAGTGGAGAAAGTGTTGTCCGTGACCACGATCGCGCCCACAGCGTGGGCGGCGTCGGTGAGCGCCCGGACGTCGGCAATGCCAAGCATGGGGTTGGTGGGGCTTTCCAGCCAGAGCAGGTCCGCGGCTTTGCCCTCTTCCGGGCTGATCAACGCCTTCACGGCGTCCGTGTCCGCAATGTCCACGAGACGGAGCTCCAGGAAGCCCTTCTCCGCGAGTTCAGTCGCCATCACCAAGGAACCTGAGTAGCTGTGCGATGGCATGACTACAACTCCACCGGCTGGTACCAAGGAGAGAGCCGAGCTGACTGCAGCGAGCCCGGATGCGTAGAGCAAGCCGGGCAGCTTTGCGCCTTCCAGCTTGCCCAGGGCGTCCTCGAACGGGTCCCAGGTGGGGTTGGCGTAGCGGCCATAGCCGCGATCGCCGTCGCCAAGAGAACCGGTTCCAAAGTATGTGGAGGACAGGACGATGGGCGGATTCACCGGTTCATCGTGTTTGCGCTCGGGGCGGCCCGCAGCCACCACAACGGTTTCCGGGGACAAATCGGCTGCGCGCTGATCGGAAAGGCTCATGGTTTCAGGGTAGTCGTGGGCGAGCCTGTGGATGAAAGCCGTTACGGTTTGCCCCTGATCGGTAGGCTAGACAGGTGAGTATTCAGAGCCCCGGCCTTTTTATTGCTTTCGAGGGCGGAGATGGAGCGGGCAAGTCCACCCAGGCTGCCCGGCTCTGCGATGCCCTCGAATCGCGGGGCCTGTCCGTGGTGCGCACGCGCGAACCCGGCGGCACGCCCATCGGAGAAAAGCTGCGCTCCCTTGTGCTGGACCATGGCCACGGCACCATCGATGCCCGCACAGAGGCCCTGATGTTCGCGGCGGCCCGGGCAGCGCACGCCAGCCAGGTGATCCGTCCGGCGCTTGCAGCCGGTCGTGTGGTCATCACGGACCGCTACATTGACTCGTCCGTTGCCTATCAAGGTGTTGGCCGCGGGCTCGGGGCAGAGGGTGTTTTGTCCCTCAACGAATGGGCCACGGAAGGCCTGCATCCGGACCTGACTGTACTGCTCGACGTCGAGCCCTCCGACGGCCGCGAACGCCGCACCGCCGGTGCGGCTGCTGAGGACCGTTTGGAATCGGAGCCTGACGCGTTCCATTCCACCATCCGCCACGCCTTCCTTGATCTCGCCGCTGCTGCTCCCTCGGATTACCTGGTCTTGCCTGCCAAATCAGACATTTCGACGCTGGCCGCGCAGATCCTCGAACGGGTGGAATCCTTGCTGGCTGAGCGCGGGCTGGGCGAGCGTGTTTCCGGGAACCACCTGTGAGCGTTTGGGACGACCTCCAAGGCCAGGCGCCGGTCGTTGCCCAGCTCAAGCAGGCAGCGCAGGGCGAAACCGGCCTCACTCATGCCTGGCTCTTCACGGGCCCTCCGGGATCGGGCCGTTCCAATGCTGCCAAGGCCTTCGCTGCCGCGCTGAACTGCGAGCAGGACGACGTCACTTTGCGTGGCTGCGGCGAGTGCGCGGCGTGCCACACGATCCTGGGCGAGACCCATTCGGATGTCACGTTCGTGCGAACCGAAAAAGTCACCATCACCATTGACGAAGCCCGCGAACTTGTCTCAAAGGCCGGTGACCGGCCCGCCACTGGCCGATGGCGGATCATCATCGTTGAGGATGCGGACCGTATGGCGGAACGAACCACCAACGTCCTCTTGAAGGCCATCGAGGAACCAACTCCGCGTACCATCTGGATGCTGTGCGCCCCATCGCCGGCAGACGTACTGGTTACCATCCGCTCGCGGTGCCGTCCCGTCAGCCTGCGACTTCCGCCAGCGTCCGACGTCGCGGCATTGCTGGTAAGGCGCGACGGCATTGATCCTGAACTCGCGGACCGGGCTGCCCGAGCAGCACAAAGCCACATCGGGATTGCCCGCCGCCTCGCCCGGGACGCTGATGCCCGCGAACGCCGTCTGGAAACGGTTCGCATCCCGCTGGGGCTCCGTGGGGTTACGGCAGCGGTGATGATGGCGGAGAAACTCGTCAAGATCGCTACCGATGAAGCCAACAGCTCCAATGATGAACGCGACGCGGCGGAGAAAATTGCGCTTTTGGCAAGCCTCGGCGCACCAGAGTCGGGCACGCTGCCACCCTCAATGCGGAGTCAGGTGAGGCAGCTTGAGGACGACCAAAAACGCCGTGCCAAGCGCTCCATCACGGACTCCCTGGACCGCACGCTGACCGATCTGTTGTCCTTCTACCGGGACGTCCTGATCATCCAATTGGGGAACGCAGTGGAGCTGGTCAACGTTGAGCTCAAGAGCGATCTTGAAGAATACGCCGCCCGCTCAACCCCGGAAGCGACCCTCGCCCGGATGGACGCGATCAACAAGGCCCGTGTCCGCATTACCACCACCAATGTTGCGCCGCTGTTGGCGGTCGAGTCCATGGCGACGAGCCTCATCCAGCAATAGGAGAATGCATGAAGTCCGCACTTCGCCGGCCCGCCGGTGCCCGTTCAAGGGACCGGTCTGTCCAGCCTGCTGCGGGCGGGGGTGCTAGGCTGCGGGGTTTCGCGGCCCTCTGCTTGGCCCTTGCCTCCCTGCTGGTGCTCAGTGCCTGCTCGTTGCCTTTCCTGCCAACACCTACTGCGAAGCCGAGCACCAGCACTGTTGACCCGTCCATTGCGGCCTCGGCGCCTAAGGGACTCGAAAAGTATTATTCGCAGTCCGTGAAATGGAGCTCATGTGAGGATGGGTTCCAGTGCGCTGAAGTGAAGGTTCCCTTGGACTACGGCAATCCGGACTCCGCCGAAATCACGCTGTCCGCCATCAAATTGCCCAGCACGGGCACCAAGAAGGGTTCCATCCTGGTCAATCCGGGAGGTCCGGGCGGCTCCGGTGTCGACTTCGTCAAGGATGCGGGAAACACGCACTTCACCGAGAAGCTCCGGGCCAACTTCGACGTGGTGGGCTTCGACCCCCGCGGCGTCAAGCGGTCCGCTCCGGTCACCTGCATGTCGGATGCCGAACGGGACGCCGCGCGCGAGAAAGTATTCCGGAAGGAAACGGACCAGGGCCTGGCGGCGGCATTGGCCTTCAACAAGTCCTTGGCTGAGAAGTGCGTCGAGAAGACCGGACCCGTGCTCGAACACATTGATACCGTCAGTGCTGCCAAGGACCTGGACGTCCTGCGTGCCGTCGTCAACGATGCCAAGCTCAATTACCTGGGCTATTCCTACGGTACTTTCCTGGGTTCCACCTACGCCTCGCTGTTCCCGGAGAACGTCGGGCACCTCGTCCTTGACGGTGCCGTGGACCCGTCCATCAGCAACGAGGAACTGACTGCGGGGCAGGCAAGAGCCTTTGAAAAGGCCCTCCGCACCTACGTGGACGACTGCCTTCGTCAAAAGGAATGCCCCCTCAGCGGCTCCGTTGATAATGGAATCCAGGAAATCAGGGATCTCATCAACGCAGTGGACCAGAACCCGCAAACAGCCAAGGACGGAAGGCTGGTGACCGGGACCGAGTTTGTCAACGGGCTCTTCCTCCCGCTCTATGACAACCAAAGCTGGCCGGCATTGACCCAGGCCCTGGACAGCGCATTCTCCGGCGACGTGTCCCAGATGATGCGCATCGCCGATCTCGGGGCCGACCGCGAAGCCAATGGTACGTACAGTTCAAACTCGGCATTCGCGTTCCAGGCCATCAACTGCCTCGACTACCCAATGGTCACTGATACCGCTGGCATGAGGGCGGAGGAAACCCGCCTCAAGCAGGAATCTCCGACCTTCGGCGCATTCTTCGCCTACGGCGGGGTCACCTGCAAGGACTGGCCCTACAAGAACACCCGCACGCCTGCTCCCGTGGACTACACCGGCTCCGCCCCCATTGTCGTTATCGGCACCACGGGAGACCCGGCCACCCCCTTGGAGTGGGCGCAGTCGCTGCGCAAACAGCTTGAAAATGCCTCTCTGGTCACGTGGGAAGGCGAAGGGCACACAGCCTACGGCCGCTCGAACTCATGCGTCAGCACCGCCGTCGACGATTACTTTGTTGACGGAAAGCTGCCGCAGGACGGGCTCCAGTGCTAGGCCTGCCGTGACCTAAGGGTGCTAGACGCGCCTGGCCTCCCGTTTCTCCAGCAGGAGCGGCAGCTGCTTGATGGAATCCACGACGACGGTGGCGCCCGCTGCGCGCAGCGTCGCCTCGGAGTGGAAGCCTGTGAGGACTCCGGTAATCAGCGAAGCACCTGAGCGAACCCCCGAGAGCATGTCTGAGCTGGTGTCTCCGATGACGGCCACCTCACGAACATCGTCCAGGTCCAAAGCCAGCAACGCCGTCAGGATCATGTCAGGGAAGGGGCGGCCCCGTCCGGCATCTGCCGGACACAAACTGAGGTCCGCCAAACCCATCCAGCCCAGTGATTCAAGGACCATGTTCTGCGTGTGACGGCCAAAGCCTGTGGCAAGGCAGACCTGCATGCCGGACTCCCGCATCCAGACAATGGCATCCTCCGCACCGGGAATAGCGCGGATACCACCGTCCTCAATCAGCTCGTCATAAGCCCTCTCGAAGGCCTTGTTCGCGCTCTCTGCAACACCAGGGTCACCAAAAAGGTCCCCAAAGACGGCCATTTTCGAGAAGCCCATGGTGTCACGTGCATAACCGAGCATGCTCTCGAAGCGGGTGCTGCCTGGTTCTACGCCATGCTCCGCCAACGCCCGGGACAACGCCCGCTCCGTGCGCCCATTGTCGGTAATGGTGGTTCCCACCATGTCCACCACAGCCAGCCGCAGCCGCGTGTGGGTGTGGCTGGTATCCCTGGTCATTGCGTCCCCGGTCATTGCGCGGCTCCTTCGGCTGGTTTTGCGTGGCTGGATATAACCGCCACCGTTGATTTCCCAGCCTCCGGCGGCCGGGAAAAGGCCGCCTGAACCCGGCCCGACGTGCAAGTGAACATCCCCGCAACGGCCGCCACCGCCCTCGTTTTGACCCGGGCGCGGTGCCTCTATTACAGTTATGTCTTGCGTGATCGCCCGGGAAACCGGTGATGGACGCGGTGCTTCCTTAGCTCAGTCGGTAGAGCGTTTCACTCGTAATGAAAAGGTCATCAGTTCGATTCTGATAGGAAGCTCGGTAGAGAACCCCTGGAAATCAAAGGATTTCCAGGGGTTCTCGTGTTTTCGCTTGTTTCGCGCCCCAGCGGTTTTCGGTTTCGCCGGTTAGCGGTTTGGCTGGCGACACCCATATTCGTGCGCGCCACAACGATGGGTTGACGCCCCGGGAATCCAGGCGTCCTCAGCCCGTTTCAGGGTCCGTGGGGAATTTGGGTGTCATCGGCCAAGCACTCCCTGACGCGCAGATGCCTACCCAACAGTTTGTGGCAGCATATGGACCGGCACGAACCCCTTCCATTGCGTGGCGCGCTCATAGGCTTGGGCGATCGCGAGGACCCTGGCATCGGCGTGTTCCGGTCCCATGATGTGCAGACCAACGGGCTGCCCGTTTGAGAAGCCACAGGGAATACTCACCCCAGGCATGCCGGTCAGATTCGCAGCTGAGAGCATGCGAAGGGCAGCCGAAAGGGAGTCCTCTCCGGGGGAACCAGTCAGTTCAGAGGACATCGTCTGAGCCAAGGGGGCGATCGTCGGCAGCGTAGGTGACACGAGTCCATGTACTCCAGCCTGTGCCATGGCGCGCGGCAAGAACCACCGGAGGTGCGCCCTTACCTGCCACGCCAGGTGAAGGTCCTCCTCGGAAGCCAGCGCACCTGTTTCGATCATGATGCGGGTGGCGGGCAAGTATCGTTCCGCCGCGCTGCCCAGCCGGACGCGATGATGTTGGGCAGCTTCGGAAAGAGAGATTGCGACGCTGGCATGCAGGGCAAGGTCAAGCTCGGGAAGCGGAAGTTCCACGACCTCGAATCCAAGGTCCCTGAATACACGAAGCGCTCCTTCCACGGCCTCCGTGACTTCCGCGGTAACTCCCCATTCCGACCACATTCTGCGATCGACCCCAAGCCTGACCGGAACAAGGGGGGCACGGATTTGGGCTGAGACTGGCCCGCCAAGCAGCGCCATGCCCTGTGGCTCCACCATGCCGTCCAGAAGCGCCGCGCAGTCTTCGACGCTCCGGGCAATAGGTCCCACGTGATCCATGGTGTGGCTTACGTGAAGGATGCCAGTGGAAGAAGCGACGCCGTAGCTTGGCTTGAGCCCCACCAGCCCGTTGATGGCGGCCGGGTTCCGGACGGAGCCACCGGTATCAGTGCCCAGCGCCCCGGGAATTGAGCCCACAGCAACGGCAACGCCCGATCCAACGGATGAGCCTCCTGCGTACCGGTCAGGGCCCCAAGGGTTTCGCGACGGTGGAGTTCCTTGTCCGAAGGCGAACTCGTGTGTTTGAAGCTTCCCGAGGATCACGGCACCGCTTTCACGGAGTCGGCGTACCACTCCGGCGTCGTCCGGCGCGATATTCCCACGGAGGCTTTCGGAGCCGGCCTCCGTCGGCATCCCCTGGACGTCGATGACGTCCTTCATTCCGATGGGGATCCCGTGAAGGCTGCCTGCGAATTGGCCCCCGATGGCCAGGTCATCGGCGATGCGGGCCGCTTCACGTGCGCCGCGTTCGTCGATATGCGCCCAGGCCCGGGCATACTCCTCTGTGGCCCGGGCACGATCCAGAACAGCGTCGAGCAGTTCAACAGCGGACAAGTGGCGACGCCGGATGAGTACAGCTGCTTCCGCGATGCCCAGTTCCCACGCTTCCGTCAAGGATTCACCTCCCGTTTTGCGTCGGTCTCCTTTTCCAAAAGGATTTGCTGTTCAAAGGCAGCCTTCAGGGAATCCATCCCAGTCCGGAAGTCGCGGTAGGCACTCTCCAGCGCGGGAAGGTCCTGCTGGGCAATCGAAGCTCCAACCAGCTCATGGACGATTGCCAGTTGGTGACTGCTCAACGGCAGCGCCTTGTTGGATGCTTGACTCATCGGTGCGCCTCCGGGGTGAGCCGTCCATCGCGAACCACGCAGACGCCGTCTGCCAGAACAAAACGTACATCCCTGAAATCCCCGGCGTTGGCGACCACTACATCCCCGACTCGCCCAGCCTCGAGCCGCCCGCTTCCGGGTGCGATGCCCGGAACCAGATCAGCCACGGCAGAGGTTGCCATGGCGACGGCACCCGCCAGGGATCGGTGTCCGTGCGCCGCAATATCCTGGACGGCAGAGATTAGCTCGTCATGGTCCCCGTCGTGTCCATAGTCGGTCCCGATGACTGAGATCAGGCCGGTTTCCTGAAGCAGCAAGTCCCAGTGCTCGCGCGTAGTCACCGTTCGCCGGCGGTGCAGGAGATCAAACACTGAAGCCTCAGCCGGCCAACCCATTTTTCTGCCCAGGACAGCCAGTTCGTAGGCCTCGGCCGGCGTGTGGGACGGGTGGTTGGCGTGCGCGGCAATCACCGTGGCTCCCGTTCCAGCAAGCTCGGGCATCAGTTCCCTTAGAACGCTGGCGGTTGCTGATGCGCTGTGCACGATGGCCGGCACGCCAAACTTCGACGCCGCACGGACACCCTCCCGAATTCCTTCGATGGCCGGGACAAATGACGGCATCACCGTGTCCTTGACGAGCTTCACCAGCTGGGTTGCTGTGAAGGCGTCCGCCAGGCCAGCGTCCTGGGCCGCCCCCGCAAGGGCTGCCGGATCGAATGCGCGGACGTCGATGAACCTGCCCAGGACTGCTTCCTTGATGCGGCGGGCTTGATCAATAGTGACTCGAATGCTGGAGGCTTTTTGGATAGCCGCAGGGATGTAGACGAGGTCCTGCCCTCCGCCGCCCAGGGTTTGTCCACCGCCCAACTCACCGATGGCGACAGCGCCGTCGTCGAGTATCGCCTCAACGGTGAGTTCGCCCGCCTCGACTGTAAGACCCCGGCCGTCCGCCAGAGCTGCGGCCCGCAAGCAATGGGGTAGATGGGTCGTTGCACCACGGACGTGCACGGCGTGCCTTTTGTCTGCTTCGCGGACATCGTCCATGGAGGCGAAACCACAGAGGCTGAGCACTGTGGTGGTTCCCGCCAAAAGGTGCCTGTCCAGATTCGCCATCCATCGCTCGGCAGGCAGCGCCGGTGCCGCACTCGGGAACAGCGGGCCCGGGGTCACTCCGTGGGTGTGGATATTGATCAGGCCTGGCATGACCACGCACCCGGATGCCTCGATGACTTCGCCGTCAAACGGCTGACCTGCATCCCATCGGTGGAGCACATCCGCGATGCGGCCATCGCGGATGACTACCGCGCCGCCGTCGGTGACTGTGTCGCCGGACGCCGTAATAACGATGCCTCCACGGATGAGCGTAGACATTCAGGCCCCTCTCGGCTAGTTTCATCATATCGAAGTTTGCTTCACTATAGCCGTAACGCTGCGGCGCAGGAACCCCCGAGATGGAGAAGCCAATGGCACAGCCACCCACGCAGCGGGATTTCGTCGGATATGGCGAAACGCCGCCAGAGTTCCGCTGGCCGGGCAATGCCAGGGTGGCAGTTTCCCTCGTGATCAATGTGGAAGAGGGTGCCGAGCGCAGCATCGCCCGCGGCGACAAGGCCGACGACCTGGCGGCACACTGGATTCCCGCCCAGCCAGCAGCAGTACGCAACGTCGCCCTGGAATCAGCCTTCGAATACGGCTCCAGGGCTGGCATCTGGCGCTTGCTGAGGATCCTGCGGAAACACAGAGTCCAAGCGACCGCCTTCTGCTGTGCCGCAGCGTTGCAGCTCAACCCTCTAATTGCTGCAGCGTTGGTCCGCGACGGTCATGAGATCGCAGATCACGGGAACCAGTGGGACACGCACACAGACCTCGACGACGACGCGGAGCACCGCCTGATTGTCGCGTCCAAGGACGCGATTATGGAGAGTACAGGCCACGTCCCCACGAGTTGGTACTCGCGGGATGGCCTCAAACCGGGGACCCGCCAGGCTCTCGCTACCAACGGGTTCGCGTACGAATCGAACAGTTTCAATGACGACCTGCCGCATTGGGGCAGTGGCCAAGGAAATCCGCGCCTTCCAGTCCTGCCGTACGCGGGTGATACCAACGATTCCGGGCTGTTCAAGCAATTCCCCACCGCGACAGCGTTCGGCAACCACCTCACCGCCGCATTGGACATGCTGCTCGAAGATCCCCGCGGCGGCCCCTCCGTGATGAGCGTCGGACTACACCCCCGGCTCATTGGACGGCCGGGGTACGCAGTGGCGCTCGAGCGATTCATCTCCCACGCACGCCAGAAGGATGCCTGGTTCGCGACACGCATGGACATCGTCAATGCCTGGCTGGACGTTACGGCGGGCGGAGCAGACGACTGCTGAACACACGACGGCGGCGGGTCACCGGCGTTGCAGGGCACCTCATAGGGCTTCCGGGAAGCTGAGCTCGGGCCACTTCCATTCAGGGCCAGCCGCTTCTACTCCAAAGCCAGGAGCGCTCCCCATCCCGGGATCGGCCGGGCCACCCCGGCAATGCGGAGCAGATGCCAAAGAGTCGCGATGGCACTGTCGACTACGGGAATGCCGAACTCCTGCTCAAGGCCGGCGACGAAGTATCCCGAGCGAAGGTTGGTTCCGATGCACACCACGGCATCCATGTCCGCAGTGAAGGCGGGCCTCATCAGGCCCACGACTCCGGACTTGTCCAGTCGGGCTATTTCCGGGTTGGTCATCACCACCTCCGGAACCGAAATACCTGTGACGTCAATGCCGTGGGCCGCGTACTCCTCCTGAATCAGGGAAGCAATAGTGCCGGGCCCTGGAAAAACGAGGCCGACGCGCGTCGCCTTCAAGACTGCAAGGGCCTCGACGACGGCCACGGATGCGGTGGTTGCGGGCGCGCCGCACACGGACTCAAGCCCGGCACAAAGTCCGTGATCGCCTGCGATGCCCGTCCAGGAACCGGATGTGCCGTGGAAGGCGATGGCTTGCAGCTCGGCGTCATTCAACAGGGAAGGAGCCTCTCCGAGGACGCCCAGGTCAACTGGATCATCAAGCCGTGGAGGCAGACGGAAGCGGCTGTAGTGCACTCCAAGATCGGGCTGTTCCGCAAGGATCGATGCTGTGAGGGTTTCCGCATTCGAATTGCTCGACGGCACCAGGATGCCAAGCCTGGTCTTCGGGCCGGGAGCGCCCACGTTTAGTGCGCTTTGCCGAGAGAGGGCGGCGTGGAGATCGCGAGCATGACTGCGGCCGAATTCGTTTGGTTGCTCCACCAATGTGGCAAGGAAGCGTCGTACGTCAGGCTGTCGCCGGCTTCCAGCACGAAATCCTGGCCACCGATGGTCGCCACCAGAGTGCCGGCCTGCAGGATGACACATTCCTCGCCCTCGTGGGAGTGCGGAACGTGTGCGCCCTCGAAGTTGGCTGGAATGGTCATGCTGATGACGCCCAGCTTGCGCTCCGAATCCGGAACGATCAGCTCCATGATGATGCCCTGGGAAGGAATTTCGATGCGTCGCCGATCGGCCCGGCGTACCAGCATGTGGTCCTGGCCCTCATTCGGGTCCATGAACATGCTTGCCAGCGGAAGGTCCAGCGAATTGGCCAAGCGAAGCAGCGTCGCGAACGAAGGATTACCGATTCCGCGCTCGATCTGGCTAATGAGTCCCGCGCTGACGCCTGCGCGTTCAGCAAGCTCCTCCACCGTGAAACGGCCGAGGCGCTGCTGTTTGATCATGGCCCCGAGATGGGCAATCCAGAAGTCGCGTTCCAGGGACTCGGTTACTTCGCCTTGTGCTGTGTCTGTACCGTCCACGACGACTCCTTCATTAGTCCTCGGTTTTGCGTCAGTATATCGAAGATGATTTCGCTTGGATGCCTTTTTGAAGGCAACGGTTTCGACGGCGGATGCGTCCTTGGCAAGGTTGCTCACGCCGCCCGCAACCCGGCGTAACCGGTAAGCATGGAAGCAACCTCTTTCTCCCAATAGACGGCACAACGGTCAGCGCCACGGCTGAAAACAGTCGCCGCTGCGGACATCGCGGGCGCAGGAACTCCAATGCTGTAGCCAGCCCCTGCAACAATGTCGACCACATGCTTGATGGCTTCCTGCAAGGCTTCGGGGCGCTCTTCTCCATGTCGACGGAGATCCGTGCCCAGGTCAGTCGGACCCACCCACCCTCCGGCAAATGCGTCACTGTCAACGAACTCCTTGACCCGTTCCACAGCTTCTGCTGTCTCGAACAACACGGTCAACAAGGGAGAGAAGGAATAGTCCAACCCAAAGGACGAAGCGGGCGTGACTTGGTGGGGACGTGAACCCACGGGGGCGTACCTCGTAGCCTCGTAAGCCCGTTCGAGTTGGTCCACCGTGCGCAGCTGCGGAAGGACTATCTCGTCTACCCCGGTGTTCGCGAAGGCCACCAGTGTGTTCGGTTCCAAGTCCGGTACCCGCACTGCCACGTGCACCCCGGAGCCAGCCAGCCGTTGCACTGCATCACGGCATTGCCGGACGGAAATCCCCGTCTGTTCAGCGTCCAGGACAAGGAAGTCCACCCCGGCATGCGCGAGGAGTGCCAGCAAAGTAGGGGTGGGGTCGGCGGTGATGATGCCAACGCTGCGTTTCAGGGCCGGAGGCTGTTCCTGGTTCACGTGTGGTCCTCCTGAAAGTGATGATGACGAATGGATCTGGCCTTGGCGTCCGCTGGAGACTTCACTCATCCGGAACGAATTGCCAGTCAGCAGGCTTGCTCACACCAACCACGAGATCCACATTTTCTGAACCGTCGTTGGTGAGTCCGTGGGTAGTCCCGCGGGGGATATAAATGCCATCGCCCGGTTTTGCCCGGTAAGTGAGGTCGCCAAGATGGACAATCGGGGTCCCGCTGACGACAACATAGAACTCTGATGCGTCCGGGTGATGGTGGCACAGGTGGTGCTGGCCGGGAAGGATCCGGCCCCAGCTGACGCACAAATCATCTGAACCGCTGAGGTCCCGGGAGATGAGTGTGCTGACCAGGCCTTGGTCGCGCTGACCGTTGAGTCCTACCTTGTCCAAGGCAGTAAAGCCTTGCTCATGGACGTTGTGCACCAGCCGATCGATGTTGACTGTGGCTGTTTGCCCGTCTCCGGTTCCCATCACGCCGCCCCCTCGAAAGCAGCCTCGGCCGGTCTGGCGTTTACCTCCACGGGCGGGTGCTCCATCCACCACCGCGCAATCTCCTCACGGGTGGCGAACCAGACTCCCTCTTTGGCAAGGGCGTACTCAAGAAAACGGCGCACTCCGTGGGCAACGCTGGGCCGCCCGCCAATCCTCAAATGCAGCCCGACTGACATCATCTTGGGCACGGTTTCGCCTTCAATCAGCAGGCAGTCCAGAGAGTCCCTCAACACGTTGAAGAAATCCTCCGCGGTGCCCAGGCTCCCGTTGCCCCAGAAGCGGGCATCGTTCGTGTCACCCGAGTATGGCACCACCAAGTGATTGTGCGTGCCGGCCTTCACATAGTAGGGAAGATCGTCTGCGTAGGAATTGGAATCGTAAAGAACGCCTTCCTCGGCCAGGATGGTCCGGGTGTTCTCGGTGATGCCCTCACGGACATACCAACCCACCGGCCGCACTCCGGACACGGCCTCGACGGCGGCCAAGGACTTCCGGATTTCCTGCCGTTCTTCATCCGGCTCCATTCCCACCGTTCCGCGCCACTTGTAGCCGTGGGCGCAGATCTCATGACCATCCCGGACAATAGCAACGGCCGCGTCCGGATTCCGTTCAAGGGCAGCTCCACAGGCCATAACGGTTGCTGGAACGTTGTACTCCCTGAACATGCCCAGGTATCGCCAAATGCCGACGCGGCTGCCGTATTCGAAGAAGGACTCCTTCATAAGGCTGCGCCGCGAGGGGTCAGAGGACCATCCGCCAAAGATGGAAACGTCCTCGTCCCGCTCATCTCCTGCTTCGATGGAACTTTCAGCGCCTTCCTCGTAGTTCAGCACCAAGGAGACGGCAACCTTGGCACCGTGAGGCCAAGTGACAATCGGGGGATTCTCCCCATATCCAATCAGGTCCCGCATTGACTCTCTCCTTGCTGTTCATGGTGACGGGAGTTCATTTAGAGCCGCCGTCCTTCGTAAACCTTGCGGTGGGCCGCCAGCGATGTCTTGAGCATGCCCTGAACGTCATCAATGACGTTTCCGTGGGCGGGCCCTATCAAGGTGGCTGGGTAGTTTTCCAAGGATTCCTCGATGCTTCGGAACGCTCTGCCGACATCAACGAATTTGGTCCAGTACAGCGCACGGCCCGTGCCATACGCCGCCTGCTCCACGGACGGCGGTTCCGGCATCTCAGAGGAGAGCAAGCGGCACTGCCCTGGCAGATGCACGGGTTCGTCGTCCTCATCCGGTCCCGGTATGTCGTGGATATAGGAAAAGCCATCGGAAACAAACATGATCCCCGCACCGG
Source organism: Arthrobacter sp. StoSoilA2 (assembly GCF_019977195.1). Lineage (NCBI taxonomy): Bacteria > Bacillati > Actinomycetota > Actinomycetes > Micrococcales > Micrococcaceae > Arthrobacter > Arthrobacter sp. StoSoilA2. The sequence continues at coordinate 903,106 of NZ_AP024643.1, read as the reverse complement.
AGTCGTAGCCCCAGAGAGTGTTCTCCAGGTCACGGATGTAAGCCGGAAGGAAATGGAACTCCCTGTCCCCCAGATCAATCGACTCCCCAGCACGTCTGGCCGTCAGACGGTCTGCATACTCGGGGAAATGGAGTGCATAATCACGAACGTCCCCAACTACGACAGCCGAGGGATAACGCTCCAACAGAACGGGAAGATTACCAGCATGCGGGATTTCCGGATGCGTCGGGAAGACGTAGTCCAGCGATCTGCTTCCAAGGGCATTCTCCAGTTCGGCCAGGACCGTATCCCTGTGCGCGGGATCTCCCGTGTCCACCAGGATGGATACTTCGGAGCCCATCACCAGATAAGACGAGACGTGGTAGTGGACTTCCTGTCCCTCGGCGCTGGCGGACAGGCAACCGCCCAGCCAATGCACACCCTCTGCGATGACGCGACCTTTGGTGGACTCCCCGCCTGAAACCTCGACACTCACTGGCTACCTACCTTCCTGATCGCCTCGGCCAGGATGGCGGCCTCGGCGGCAGATTCGCTAGCGCCAACGATGGGTTCGCCGTACCCGGGTCCGATCGCCTCAACCTGCCGCCGAAGGATTACTTCTTCAACGTCCCGCGCAATGTCCCTCGTATCCGCCTGGGCAAACCACTGGAACTTATGCAGTCCCGCCGCCGGGGAGCTCCCCACGGAGCTGCCTGGGGAGCGATGCGTGAATGCGTCCGAGGTCAGGAGCACCTTGGAGACTGGATCGAAGATCCAAAGTGTTGGCAGCAGCCGCATCAACGGCGATACGAACTCCAACGTCAGGCCGTCCATAACCTCCACTTCACGGGAGGTTCCAGGATTGACCATGATGCGCTGCGGTGATGCAGCCATCCTGGGCACCGTAATTCCCCCTGTGTACCAGACCGATTCGACATTGAACCGTGCTTCGAGGGCCGGAAGGTTCAGGCAACATTCCATTTCCGTTCGTGTCAGCACCACAACCAGGGGTTCCCCTTGTTCCAGGAGAGAGTCCAGCTGCCGGATGATGTCTGCCTCATGAAGCCGGATACCCGTATCCACCAGCACCGAGCCGTTGTCTCCCTTAATGAGGTAGCAATTGACAGCTTGGGTGGTTCGGGTACCGGGCGGGCACCAGCTGACGTTTTCATCCAGGACGATATTTGCTCCCAAACGATAAATGCGGTCTCCGATGAGGCTGTGGGGGCCGGTGACCGCCGCCCGTTGGGCTGTACGTGGATTCAACGGCTTCTCCTCTCCGTGGTTCCGTCGGTCGAATCAGGAGCTGGCGCGGGCCGAATCCCACACCTCAATGGCTTGGTCCAGCGTGCAGACATCGTGGCGGGCCCTCATGACAGTCAGCGCAGCGTCGTGGATCACGGTGTCGTAGGCGCCCACGGCGTCCTCGATCAGGACTGCATAGAAGTCGTTATGAACCGCGTCCCGCAGCGTGGCCTCGACGCAACCGCCTGTAGAGACGCCTACCAAAGCGACTGATTCGATGCCCTGGCTCCGTAGCAGGAGCGCCAATTCCGTGCCCACGAATGCGCTGGGGCGGCGCTTGGTGATGACGACTTCGCCTTCTTCAGGCATGCACTCGGCGCAGAATTCCGTGGCCGGATCGCCCTTAAGGCTGAGCCTCCCAAGATCGATCGGCCGCCCGTTGGCAGCCGTGTACAAAGCCCGCAGCCAAGCGGCGGGCGAGCTGGCGCCGTCGGGAAGGTTTTCGACCCGGATGTGGAAGATCGGCACGCCATTCTTCCGCGCAGACTCAATTGCCCTGCCGCAGTTCTTGGCCACGGCAGGCATCATGCTCAGGTCGTGGCCGGAATCGCCGATGGCGCCGCCGGCGTAGACGGCTCCTTCCTGCATATCGATAACCACAAGGGCCGTAGTGGCCGGATCCAGTAACTCCTGCAGGGTGTCGCGGACCTGCTTTCCGCAGATTTCAATCATCGAAGTCTTCCTTCTGTAGGGTGATGCCGGCCGGGTTTCGACGGCGACCGGCCGGCATCACGCGTAGCTACCGGCGGCCTAGCGGCCCAGGGAATTGAAGTAGATTTGGCCGTTGGTCAGTGGAACCGCACCCGTGAGACCGTCCCTGGTAACCAGCACTCCCCTGGTTTCAACGAGCGACAGAATGGCTGCGCCCTCGTCCACCAGCCCGGCCATCTTCTTCAGGAGGCCATCGCGCTTTTCCGTTTCCTGGTCCGGAGTGGCTGCGAGTTCGCTGCGTGCCTTATCGAACTCCGGGTTGGACCACCCGGTGCTGTTGCTGGGAGCGGCCGTGCCGTAGAACGCGTAGCTGTAGAAGGCGGGATCGGCAATGACGATCGGCTCCGAGTACAGCACCGCCTGGTACCGGCCATCGATGAGCGCCGTCGAGAAGTCGGTGGAGCTGGCCACATTCTGCAATTGGACGTCGATGCCGACTTCCTTGAGCATGGACTGGATCAGGACCGCCGACTTGGCGGCTACGGGTCCAGGACGCGTAACGCTGTAGCTAAGGGTCATCGGGAAGCCATTGCCATATCCGGCTTCGGTGAGCAGCTTCCTGGCCTCGTCCTTGTTGAACTTGTAGATCGGGGAGTCCCCGACATTGGGGAAGATCGAACCTGCGGGTTCACCAAAGCCGGCGTACGCACCCTTGATCAGCGCCTCGCGGTCGATGGCCATGGAGACTGCGTGCCGAACCTTGGGGTCGGCAAGCGGACCGGTCTTCGTGTTGATCATCATGGTGTCGCGGGTCTGGCTGGGGCAGTTCAGGACAGTCACGCCGGGAGACTTCTCCAGTGACTTGTACTGGTCGTATTCAAACCCATTGGCTACCTGCACTTCGCCGGTTTCCACCAACTGGCTGCGGGTAGCGGTGCTCTGGACAGCCTTGACGGACACGCGCTTAACCGTTCCGCGAGTGCCCTCCCACTGAGGATCGGCCGTCACCGTCAGGGAAGCTCCGGGAGTAAACTCTTCCAGCTTCCAGCCGCTGTAGTCGGCGAGGTTCTTGGAAAGCCACGCGTTGGCGGTGGGGTCATCCGCCGTGGCATGCTTCTTTGCCTCGGTGCTGTCGTGGATGTAGAAGAGGTTGTTTTGCAATGATTCTTCTGTGTAAGAGGTAAGCCCCGTGGTGTTCAACTGGAAAGTGCGCTCGTCGATCACCTTGACCAGATTGTCAACGTTGAAGCCGCTGCTCTTCAGCGTCCCCTTCATGACCGGCTGACGCTTCATGCCGATGTCGAAGCTCCATCGGACATCCTCGGCCGACAGTGTGTTTCCAAACTGGCTGGTGAGCTTGCGAAGGGTGACTATCACGCCCGTTCCGTCGGGGCTTGGTTTGGCGCTTTCGGCCAGCCTGCCCGATACCTCTGTGGACGGCGCGGGGCAAGACTTTCCGTCGCTTGTTCCAACCTTGTATTCGAGGAGTTGCGAGCCGAGTCCACTCAGCACCACGTGGGAGGCGCTGCCGCCCCACGGTGCGGGCGTCAGGCTGTCAGGCAGGGCGCCCACAGCAACAACAACGTTTTCAATGGATTTGGTAGCTGCAGTTTGCGGGGCTGGACCCCCGCAGGCAACAAGGCTTGTGGTGAGGGCTATTGCAGCGCCTCCGGTGAGCAAACGCAGACTTTTCATGAAGGTGGCTCCGTTTATTGGGGGGAAGCTACGGCTGTGCAGTCTCGTAGCGGTATGCCCGCTTGTGGCCGGCCCGGATGATGGGCTCCACATCGCGGATGTTGCTAATGAAATTGCCGTGGGTTGGGGCCACGGATGTGACGCCGAGTTCATCAATAAGGTGAAGGACGCGGTCATATACTGCGTCTGCGTCATTTGCGAAGCGTGCCCAATAGAGGGCACTTCCGGTGAAGAAGGCCGCATTCTCGACGGCGATGGGAACCTGCAGTTCGCCGGTGGTCAAACCGCATTCGCCCGGGAGGTGTACCGGGTCTTCGTCGTCGAGCTCGGGGCGGTGCATGTAACAGAAACCGTCGGCGGTGAAGAGCACGCCGGCTCCAGGCGCGAATCCCCATTGGGTGTTGGGCAAGTCCCGGATGAGGGCTTCCACCACCACAAACTCCTGCCCACCAAGATCCACCTTGTCCCCGGGCACCTTTGCGTGGAGATTCGGAACGATCTGCGGGTAAAACAAGTGGTAGTCGCGGATGTCACCCACCACCTGAATGTTCGGATACTTCTCCACGAGCCTTGGCAGGTTTCCGGTGTGCGGAAGCTCAGGGTGCGTGGGGAAGACGTAGGACAGCTCCCGTCCATCCAGCAGCTCATCCAGAGTGCTTGAAATGATCGGCCAACTGGACGGGTTACCGGTATCGACCAGGATGGACGAGTGTTCGCCCTGGACCAGGTAGGTGGAGTTATGGCCGTGGATCACGCGGTCGGCCAGGTGGAACGGGAGGCAGGAACTCATCCACGTGACGCCCTTCGCGACGCTGCGTGGGAGGTCGCTACTCATAGTCTCTACGAGTTGTTCTTCCATGATTCTCTCCTAAACCAACTGCGGGGTTAGCGCGTCGAGCATGAAATCGAGGTGCCGGCGAACCACGTCGCGGCCCTTGAGAACGCAGCCGCGGGAGGGTGCGATGATCTCTGGATCCAAGGTGTCGAACTTGTCCTGGAGCCACTCCCTCAGGGGCTCGCACGTGGAGCGCGGGATCCACTCGTACTTCGCATACAGGTGCCCGGCCACCTGTTCCACCGTGGTGGTGTCCTCCACTGTGGAGTCGATAATGCGCTGGCCGTCGGGCCGGTCCATAACGCCGTGCGTGAAGGTATCCGAGGTGAACAGCGTGCCCGTTTCCTGGTCCCAACCCCAGAAGGTGGGAAGGAGGCGCAGGAGGGGCGATTCCACCTGGAGCACGCGGCCGGGTGCTATCTGGATCTCGGCAGCCCTCGCCAGGGAGTCACCTTCTTCGGTTCTGTGCGCGTCGATCTGGTGGCGCCTCCCGCGCAGTGCCATCCTGCTCAGGTCATCGAAGGCATCGAAGGGGTTGATCACCCCGCCAGTGAAGAGCCGCTCGATGTCGAACCGCCCGGCGATGCGTTCGAGGTTGGACACACAGTCCATCTCGCTTCGGGTGAAGAAGATGGATACTCCCCCGCCTTCACCAATGAGCTCCGCCAGGTCGTCAAGGATCTCTTCGCTGTGGACAGCCAAACCTGAATCAACCAAAAGGCTGGAGGTTCCTTCGGCCAGGAGGTAGGCGTTCGACGGCTGGAAGCCTGTTGCACCTTGCGGAACCCAGCTCACGCGGCCGTCGAGCGGGATGTTCCCGCCAAGGACCGTCAACTTGTCTGCATGCAATGAAGTGAACATATCTTCAATCTATTGAATCTGGAGGGTTTGTCAAGGATTTTCTTTGGGCGCCTAACCCTGCTGCACGGCAGGCTCTACGACCGGCTCTGCAGCAGGGGCCGGTTTCGAGGTACGCCTAACGCCACTTTTTACGTTGTTGCGTGTCCTGGGATCCAGCAGCGTAATCAGGGTGTCCAACAGCACATAACCAAGGAGGCTGGTAGCACCCATGATCAGCACAAACCCCTGTATGACGGGTACGTCGCCCTTAAGCACCCCGTCCAATGACCAGCCACCAACACCTGGCCAGGAGAAGACACTTTCCACAATTGCCGCACCGCTCAACGCGGCGGCAAACAACAGCACCATGTAGGTCATCAAGGCTCCCCTCACGTCGCTGAGGGCGTAGCGGAACACCTGCAGCGGCTTCAGTCCGCAGGCCCTCGCAAATTCGATCTGCGGTGAGTTGAGGACTTGGAGGAGACCGGTCCTGACGGTCTTTCCAAAGGGAGCCGCAAAAAACAAGCCCATGGTGATAATCGGCAGCACTGCCCTGCTGAGGATGGATTGCATCGTCCCCCATTGCCCGGCGAGCATCGCATCCAGCGCCAAAGATCCCGTGACTTTAGGCGGCGGGATATCGGAGCTGGAAAGCATGCCCAAGGGTGCGGGGGCCAGATGGAGTTGCTGATAGAAGATAAAGAGAAGAAGGAGCGCCAGGACAAACTCCGGCATGGCCATGAGGACGGAGACCCCTGCAGTGAATGCCTTGTCTGCCACGCGCCCATATCGGTAGGCCGCAAGGGTACCCATTCCCATTCCAATGAGCAGGGCCAGCACCAGCCCAGGCACCAGATAGACAAGCGTGTTGGGCAACCGCGTCCAGATCTCGCTGGAAACCGAGCTTCCGGTGAAGAAGGAATTTCCCAGATCTCCGCTCAACGTCCGGCCAATGTAATCGAAGTAGCGGTCCCAAAAAGGCTTGTCCAAACCGAGCTGGCTATTGATCCGGGCGATATCGGTTTCAGTAGCGTACTCACCCAATAGCGCCACGGCCGGGTTACCGGGGAGCAGGGAAACCAATCCAAAGCTCAGGGTAATGAGTCCCAACAGGAGTAAAAGGGCAATAACAATACGGGAGAGGATGTACCGGATCATGCCATGGCCTCCTTGGCTCCTGGGTTGTAGGGAATGGGAGGCATTGCCGCGGACATCAGGGCCTGCGTGTAGGGCTCCTGGGGATTTGAAAGAACGTCATCCGTGGAACCTGTTTCAACGAACCGTCCGCGGTGCATGACAGCCACGCTGGTACAAAAGTGACGGACCGTATCAATGTCGTGGGAAACGAAGACATAGGTCAGGCCCCTGGCCACCTGGAGCTTGGCCAACATGCGCAGGATGGATGCCCGGATGGTCAGGTCCAGTGAGGACGTCGGTTCATCCAGGACCACCAGCGTCGGGTCAGTGACGAGGCAGCGGGCAATGCCCACCCGTTGCTGTTGCCCACCACTGAGGTTGGCGGGACGCCTGCCGAGGAAATCCTGCGACAACCCCACCTCTTCGAGCGTGTCCGTGACACGGCGCAGACGTTCAGCCCGGGAGCCATATGTCTTCGCAACGATCAGCGGCTCTTCGACGATTTGGCGGATCGTCAAACGCGGGTTCAGGGACGCGAAAGGCTCCTGGAACACAATCTGCCAGCGCCGGCGTCGTTTTCTTAGCTGCGCTTTCGACAAGTCCCGGATGTCCTCGCCCTCCAGGAGGATCGTGCCCGAATCGGCTTCAATGAGCCTGAGAATCAGGCGGCCCAGTGTGGACTTGCCGGAGCCGCTCTCGCCAATGATTCCCAAGGTTTCGCCCCGTTCGACGGCCAATGAGACTCCGTCCACCGCAGTGACGAGTTGCCCTTGGGGGCTTCGGAATGTTTTCCTGACATCCTTCAGTTCGATGATGGGCATGGTTAGGCACTCCTGGATGGAGAGAGAACGGTGGGATTCGTTGTGTCGGAAGTTTTCGGCTGCGTGCCGGCAGGCCTCTCGGCCTCCGGCTCTGCTTTGCCGGGCGCAGCGGCCTTCGGCTGCACCACTGAGTCAAGCAAGGACACGGTGTAGGGATCCTTCGGATGGACAAAAACCTCAGACACGGGACCATGTTCAACAATCCGGCCGCGGTACATCACCAGGACGCGATCGCAGTAATTGGCCACCACTCCAAGGTCATGCGTGACGATCAACATCGACCGTCCACTCCCTTTCGTCAACCGGGTGAGCGTGTCCAGTACCTGGCGCTGCACGGTGAGGTCCAGGGCCGTGGTCGGTTCATCCGCAATAACCAGACGTGGGTTGAGGTACAGCGCCATGGCGATGACGACGCGCTGAGCCATACCGCCGCTGAGTTCGTGCGCATAGCCACGCATTACCCGTTCGGGTTCGTTGACACCGGAGGAGGCCAATAAGTCGAGCGCCCGGCCACGTAATTCGGCGTCTGCCCTCAGCCCGTGGGCTTTGGCGATGTTTGCGAACTGCTTCTCGATGCGGACCACCGGATTCAACGCGCTGAAGGGGTTCTGCGCCACGAAGCCGATCTCTTTGCCACGGATATGGCGAATCTGCCGCTCCGGCAAACGGATCAGATCCTGGCCGTGGAATTCGGCAGTACCTTCCATGACACGTCCGGGAGGCATCAGCAGCTTGATCACCGAGCGCACAACAGTGGACTTCCCTGATCCCGACTCACCCACGATGCCCACGACTTCGTTGGCGCCGACATCGAAGGAGATACCGTGCAGGGCCCGCGTTATTCCGCCGCGGGAGTGGAACTCGGTGACGAGGTCCTGTACGTGAAGTCCTGTCATCATCGCGCCCTTTCCACTCGCTCGATCTTGGTTTCGATTCCCCCGGCGATCACGTTCAGGGAACCAATCGCCAGGAGCATGGCAAGCGTGGGAAAGGCAGCAGCCCACCATTCCCCGCGAATCAGCATGCTGACGCCATCGTTGATCATTGCCCCCCACGTGGGTGTAGGCGGCTTCACGCCTACACCCAGGAAGTTCAATGCAGCAATGGTTCCGAGCGCGTTGGCAGCGGTGAGCGTTGCCTGCACCAGGACCACGCCATATGCGTTGCGGAAGATGTGGTTGAAGGCGATGCGGATCGGAGAACAACCAATCGCTGCGGCAGCCTCCACATATCGCGCGGACCGAAGTGCCAGCGCCGCAGCGCGGGAAAGTCGCACAAACCTGGGCGCAGCCACAATAGCGATCGCAAGGACCACGTCCGTCGCCCCACCACCCATCAGCTTGATGGAGACCACCGCGATCACAATGATCGGAAGGGCTGCAAATGCGTCAATGACGCGCATGATGGCATCGCCGAGCTTGCCGCTCGTTGCGAACAGGCCCAAAGGAACGCCAACTACCAGCGACAGTGCCGTGGCGGCGAGGGCAACTGGAAGGTCCAGCTTCGCAGCCTCGATGGTGCGGGAGAAAATGTCCATCCCATTTCCATCAGTGCCAAACCAATGGGTGCCGTTGGGTGCAATACCGATTGCGTCCGTATCCGGACGCAATGGGTCGTGCGGCAGCGGAGCCACCATGGCCATAAGCGGCAATCCCACAATGATGGTCACCGCGATTGCGACCATGATGGTGCTCGACCGGTTCATCAGGAGGCTCTGGCCGCGGCGGGCCCACCCCGTGACGCGGAGGCCGGGCGATGTACGCGGAAGCCCTTGAATGCTCATGGAGCCTCCTCACGAAGTCCCCGGGAGTTTGAGAGGGAGTTGTTAGGTGTGCTCGCGTTGAGCCCACTCACAATGTATTGAAGATCGTCCTGGTTACGGACCGATGGCTGGTACATGTTCAGCTCCTGTTCGGACCTTGACGGGCGAGGGCCTCATATCAAAGTCTCATCACTTTATTGAATTTGACTGTAGCGCCAAGTGTGACGAATTGCACTCCTTTTTGGGAAAATCGCCGGATTGGCGCACTTAGAGGAGCTGCAGTGCGGATTCTGCCACGCTTGCCCCTCCGTGGCTACTTGCGCCCCTGGAGGCGGCCACAAGACAGTCGGAACCATTGACATCACCGAGAAGGGACTTCAATATAGTGAGCAAGTGCCGCTTGAGATGAAGCTGCTGGCTGTCATGCCCGCCAGCACAGATAGATGAGGAACGGAACCTACCATGGACGACTTTCAAGAAGCAGCAGCCGCAATTGGCACCAGGCAGCCAGCTCCCGGCCAGCCAGTAAAGTACCTCCTCCACGACGGCGAGCTGGTGGACTATGCCGATGCCCGCCTTCATGTGCTGAGCACATCACTGAAGTACGGCGTCGGGGTCTTTGAGGGCTTCCGCGCGTATTGGAGCGAGGACGACCAGCAACTGTACGCGTTCCGGGTGGCCGACCATATGAAGCGACTGATCGATTCCATGAGGGTCGTGGAAATCGACGGCCCACAGGACATCGACCAGCTCGGCGACCAGCTGCTCGGACTCATTCGCGCCAACGACCTGCGGGGCAACCTCCATATGCGGGCGCAGGTATTCGTCGATTCCAAGGATGGAAAGCCGGAAGACACGGGTCCCTCTACTGTCTTCATGGCAGCCATTCCCATGGGCAACTACTTCGGCGCAACCGGCCTGGATGTGCAAATCAGCAGTTGGGCCCGCCTCTCCGATCGGTCCATGCCGCCCAGGGTCAAGTCAATTGCCAATTACCAGAACGGGAGGCTGGCCCTGTTGGAAGCCAAGCGAAACGGCTATGACGCCGCGCTGCTTCTTACCGAAAGCGGACATGTGGCTGAAGGCGCCGGTTACAACGTCTTCATGGTCCGCCAAGGGAGGCTGTGCACTCCCCCCGTCACCGACAGCATTCTTGAAGGAATCACCCGGGACAGTGTCCTGCACCTCGCCCGGACGGAACTGGGGCTCGACGTCGACGTCCGGCCCATCGACCGCACCGAGCTGTACTCAGCTGAGGAAGTGTTTGTCTGCGGCAGTGCCGCAGAAGTAAACCACGTTGCCTCGGTTGACCGCACAACTATCGGCGACGGAACAGCCGGAGACCTCACCCGCAGCCTCCAGGACCTCTACCGTAGGGCCGTGATCGGGCAGGTCGCCCAAGACCAGAACTGGGCAATACCCGTCTACCCGTCCTGAATGGAGGCACGCATGAACGAAACGCAGACGCTGCAGGAAGTGCCGCGCGTCGGATTTGGCAACGCCTCACTATCCTTCGAGTCCGCAGCCAAACCAGAACTTACCGTCGATCAGGGCGAGCATTTCTGGCTGGATGCGCGCAGCCTGCTCACTGGTGGCCTCTTCGAGGAGACCGGGGAGTACGAGAAACTGTCCATCCCTGTCACTGGTCCGGTTGCCGTTCGCCGAGTGAACCCCGGCGATATTTTGCGAATAGACATCCACGAAATCAGGATCCACGATCGCGGTGCGATGGTGACGCTGCCAGGACGCGGCGGGTTCACCGACGGCCTGGGACGGGCAGGCCATGTAGTGGAGATCGCCAATGGCCATGTTGTGTTCGATGAGGACACAACCATTCCTGTGCGTCCCATGGTGGGGAAGATCGGAGTGGCACCTGTGGGTGCCGGCCCGAACTCCAGCACCGTAGGAATCCATGGCGGCAATATGGATTGCAAGGACGTAACTGCAGGTTCCGCCGTCGTGATCCCTGTCCAAGTAGCCGAGGCGATGCTGTACGCCGGCGACCTGCACGCGGCGCAGGGGGATGGCGAGTGCTCGCTGACCGCGGTCGAGGTCGAAGGCAGCGTGCGGCTCTCCTGCACGGTTGTTCCTGGGTCCACAATTCGAGTTGCAGACGGCATCCAGCGGCCAGTGGTCCTCAGCGGCGGTTCGGTCATAACAATCGGCGACGGCGACACCCTGGATGAGGCGGCAAGGCTCGCCTTGGACGACATGCTGGAACTGCTCCAAAGCGACAGGCAATGGTCGCGCGAAAAGACCGCGATGCTGCTGAGCGCGGCCGCGGACGTGTCCGTTTCACAACTGGTCAACGCCCGTGTCTCGGCCAAGGTCACGCTGGCCTCGCGCTATTTCAGTACTGAACCCTTCTCCTTGGAAACTCCCGACACTACGAATGCGCAGGTCCCCCATGTTTGATCTCCTCCTGACCAATGGGTTGGTCGTCACGCCCTCCGGAGCCAGCAAGCTGGATATTGGTATTTCCGATGGCAAGATCGTCTCGCTTCGGGCACCGGGCGCGGGCGCACCCGACGAAGCCCGGGAGACGGTAGACCTTAAGGGTCAGCTCGTGGTGCCCGGCGGCGTGGACCCACACGTCCACACGAATTCCGTCCTTCCAACCGCTGCCGAGAGCGGCATCATGTGCTTCGGACCGGACCGCGTCAGCGAGGGAGCCATTTACGGCGGGACCACCACGCTTGTTGATTTCGCACATTGGAAGCCCGGTGACGAACTGTCCGAATCGTTCGCGCGGAAGTCCGCCGAGTGGGCCGGCTCTACCTACACCGATTACGCGCTGCACGGCACGTTCAAGGAACCCGAAATTCCCTTCGAGGTTTTGGAGCAGATTCCTGACGCCGTGGCAGGCGGCCACGGCAGTTACAAGGTGTGGATGACGAATACGACGCCGACGCGGCCGAAACAGAAAACTGACTTGGGCAACATGTGGGGGCTGATGGAGCAAACGGCTGCCGCCGGCGCGATGCTCGCTGTGCACGCCGAAGACGACGACATCGTCATGTACTCCTACAAGAAGTTGCAGCGGGAGGGCAAGACCGGCATCGAGTACATGCATCACGCACACAACAACCTGTCCGAGAAACTTTCATTTCAGCGGGCGATTACGCTTGCCCAGCACGTAGGTGCACCCATCTACCTGATGCACGTCAGTGCGCGCGAAGGCGTGGACGCCATTCGCGAGGCCCGCGGACGTGGCCAGGCTGTATACGGAGAGATCCTTCCCCACTACGCCTATTTCACAGCGGACGACTACCGGCAGAAGAACGGCGCGATTTATCACACGTACCCGTCTCTGAAGTCCGAGGATGACCGTGACTCGATGTGGGAATCGCTGCTCAATGGCTCGCTCAGCACCCTGGCCACTGATGGAGTGTGCACCGATCTGGACGTCAAAACGCGTGGCAAGACCATATTCGACGCCACCGGAGGCCATGCCGGGGTGGAAATGCGGATGGCCGTGGCCTACACCGAGGGCGTCGCAAAGCGTGGCCTGGACCTGACGCGTTTCGTCGATATAACGTCTGCGAATGCGGCGAAGATCCTTGGCCTCTATCCACAGAAGGGCGTTATCTCGATTGGCAGCGACGCTGACCTCGCAGTCCTTGATACCAGTGCGGAACGCCAAATTACGGCCTCGGATCTTCACGAGGCAGACTACACACCCTGGGAGGGCTACAAAGTTGCGGCGTGGCCGAGCATGACCGTGCTCCGCGGAACAATCATGGTGAAGGACCGGAAGCTACTCAAGGGTCCCGGAGGTTCCCTGCTCAAACAACGCGTGTCCAGCGACGTGCTCAACCGGCCGGCTTGCTGACTGCCCCGCAAGGATAGGCTGAAGCCCTGCCCGCTGGCCAAGGAACGGGCAGGGCTCCGGCCGCTACGACACCAGCGCGCGATATTTTGCCCGTCGCTGCTGGAGCCCGGGGGCACCCCGCCGGGCAAGGCCTTGGAGCTCGACGGCGATCACGTCACCGATGCGGCGGCAGAAATCAACGGGTTCTTCCGCGGCGTCGGGATTCTCCTCCACCACCACGTCTACCACTCCGCTGGCTGCGAGCGCGGCGGCCGTGATGCCTTGGGCCTGCGCGAGTTCCGGAGCACGCGACGTGGTTCTGTGGACGATGGCGCTGGCACCCTCCGGCGGCAGCGGTGCGAGCCAGGCGTTCCGGGCAGCGATGGTCCGGTCGGCGGGCAGCAGTGCCAGTGCCCCTCCTCCGGTACCTTGGCCCACCATGACCGATAACGTTGGCGATCCGAGGCCCAACAGGTCATAGAGGGACCGGGCAATTTCGGTGGCCAGCCCACCCTCTTCGGCTTCCTTCGACAGTGCGGCACCTGCAGTGTCGATGATCGTGACGAGCGGCAGGTTCAGTTCCTGGGCGAGCCGCATGCCACGCCGCGCGTCCCTCAAGGAGGCGGGACCCATCGCTACGGGTCTGTCAACAGCAGCTGCATCGGAGCTGGTGCGGTGATGCCCCACCACCACACAGGAGGTCCCGCCAAAGCTGGCGAGTGCCACGAGCATTCCGTGGTCCTTGGCGCCATCGCCCGCACCGCGCAGCAGCACCACACCGTCCGCGGTCTCCCGGAGAAGCTCACCCGGAGACGGCCTGAGCGGATCCCTTGAGCGCAGCACGGACTCCCACGCGCCTACGTCCGAGGTCACTGCAGCCCCAGCATCCCGGGACGTGGCTGGGGCGTCCGCGCTGAGCAGGGAGGCAGCCATCGGGGTCACGGCAGCGTTAGGACGCAACAGGTCCAGAACACGCCCAAAGTAATCGCGCAGTCCTTCAGCGGGAACCACGGCGTCCACCAGGCCGTGATCGAACAGGTTCTCGGCGGTCTGCACTCCTGAAGGGAACTGCTCGCCATGCAGGGCTTCGTACACGCGCGGGCCGAGAAAGCCCAGGAGCGCACCCGGCTCAGCCGCGGTGACGTGCCCCAACGAACCCCACGACGCCATGACGCCCCCGGTGGTGGGATGCCGCAGATACACCAAATAGGGCAGCCCGGCCGAACGATGCGCCTGGACCGCCGCCACAATCTCCACCATGGCCAGGAACGCACTGGTTCCCTCTTGCATGCGGGTCCCGCCCGACGCCGGCATGGCCACGAGCGGGAGGCCCAGATCCGTTGCACGTTCGACGGCGGCTACGAGCCTTTGCGCCGCGTCTCGCCCGATCGAGCCGGCCAGGAAGGCAAAGTCAGATGCGACAACCACCACGCGGTGGTTGCGTATCCGGCCTTCGCCCGTGAGGACGGACTCATCACTGCCGGACTTCTCGTGCGCCGCTTCCAGGTCGGCAGCGTAGTCAGCGGACACAGCATCAGCCGAACCCGAGGAACCCTGCGCGCCACGAACCGGACGATCCCACGAAACGAAAGTCCCGGCGTCGAGCGTTTCCTCCAGCAGCTCCCGGACCCCAAGCCGACGGCGGGTGGCAGTTGTCGCCATTCAGCCCACCTCCCCGGCGGCGAGCCATTCGCGGATTCCGTCGCCGTGCTGGTTGAGCAGCGGCGGCGCAGTGTGGGCACGGCGCGTGGACTCAGCGCCGTCGGCGTTGTCGAAGAAGCGCAATGGAGGCCCCGGCAAAGTGACGGGCCCCAGAACGGGGTGTTCGACGTCCACCAGCAGTCCTTGCGAGGTAAGCTGCGGCCACTCGTAGACTTCCTTGAGTGTCCGGACTTTCCCGGCCGGAATGCCTGCGTCGCTGAGCTTGGCGAGGAGTGGCTCGGCGTCGTAATCGGCGAAGGCAGCCTCCACAACGTCGATGACACGGGAGCGGTTTCGGACCCGGTCCGCGTTCGTGGCCAGGCCAGGAGCGTAGGGGTCGATTCCAAAGGCGGCAGCAAACGCCGCCCACAGCTTCTCGCTCCCAACGCTGATCTGGACACTGCCACCCCGGCAGCGGAAGAGCCCGTACGGCGCAATGGACGGGTGATGGTTTCCCTGCGCTTCCGGGGCTTCACCGGCAACGGTGACCTTGGTGCCCTGGAAGGCGTGGACACCCAAAAGGGACGCAAGCAGCGACGTCCGCACCACTTGCCCGCGGCCCGTATGCTCCCGTTCCAACAAAGCAGCCACCACGCCATACGCACCGTACATCCCGGACAGGAGATCGGCGATCGGCACACCCACCCGCTGTGGATCATTGGGCCCGGAACCGGTGAGGGACATGAGCCCGGCTTCGCCCTGCAGGATCTGGTCATAACCGCTGCGGTGCGATTCAGGACCGTCATGGCCGAAACCCGTGATGGAGAGGATCACCAAGCGCGGGTTGATGCGGTGCATGGCGTCGGTGCTGAAGCCGAGCCGTTCCAGAACCCCTGGCCGGAAGTTTTCCACCACGACGTCGGCGCGCTCCAACAGTTGACGGAGGACGGTCCGGCCGTCCTCGCTCTTGAGGTCCAGCGTGAGGGATTCCTTGTTGCGGTTGCATGACAGGAAGTACGTGGCTTGCGGATCGTCCTCCGGACCCACGAACGGTGGACCCCACCCGCGCGTATCGTCTCCCGTACCCGGGTTTTCAATCTTGATGACCCGCGCCCCAAGATCGCCCATCATCATGGCGGCGTGCGGACCGGCAAGTGCCCGGCTGAGGTCCACCACGAGCCTGCCGGCGAGCGGGCCCTGGGCTGCTTGCAGGTTTGGGCTTACCGACGGCGGTGCGTCTGTGGCGCTTTGTGGTTGGGTCAAAGAATCTGTCAGAGCTGAAGTCATGGGAATGTCCTTGAAATTCTCAGTTGCCCAGCCGGGACATCAGCACGGCGACGGCGGCCGAGACGCCTCCGGCCAAGGAGCCTTCCAGCTCGGGGGCGAAGAACGGCGAGTGGTTCACGGGGATGGGACCGGGGCCCTCGTGCCCGGCTGCAGGAGTTCCGCCGAACATCCAGAACACGGACGGCACTCCGATCGCCGTTCCCAGGTGCCCGAAGTCTTCGCTGCCCATCATCGGCGGGGTGATTTCCACCGACTCAGTCCCCAGCTGAGCGCGCAGTGCCTCGATCACGGCAGGAACGGCGTCGGGATCGTTGAAGCATTGCGGGAAGCGGTACATCTCCTCGATCTCAGGCTTCGGCGCGCCGGATGCGGCAGCCTCGGCCTCGATGATGCGACGGACAGCGGACAAGACAAGTCCGCGGACGTCCTCGTCGAACGTGCGGATGTTCAAAGTGAACTCCGCCGACGCCGGGATGATGTTCTCCTTGAGCCCGGCATGAAAGGTACCGACCGTTACGACGGCGGACTTCCGCGGGTCCAGCTCGCGGGACACAATCCCCTGGAGCCGGGTGACCATGTGCGCGGCCATAACGATTGGATCGATGGCATCCTGCGGCTGGGAGCCGTGCGACTGCTGGCCGTGAACCGTGACGCGGAGCGAATCGGCCATGGCCGCCACGGGACCGCTTGAAATGGCGACCGTTCGCACAGGGCGCGGCATGACATGCTGCCCGAAGACCACTTCCGGCCGGGGAGCCTTGTCCCACAGCCCGTCGTCGAGCATCGCAAGTGCGCCTGCCGCGGTCTCCTCCCCCGGTTGGAAAATCAAGACCAGGGTCCCGGACCAGGCATCCCGGTTCCCTGCCAGCACCTCGGCGGCACCGAGCAGGCTGGCCACGTGCGTGTCGTGGCCACAGCCGTGCATTACCGGAACCGAGGTGCCGTCCGGCAGCGTTCCGGTGTCCTTGCTGGCGTAATCCAGCCCGGTGGCTTCCTCGATGGGCAGGCCATCGGAGTCCGCACGGAAGGCAACCACGGGACCGTCGCCGTTCCTGAGGATTCCCGCCACCCCTGTGCCACCGCAGCGGAAATGCTCAATGCCCAGTGCGTCCAACTGCTCCTCGATCAGTGTGGCGGTGGCGAACTCCTGCATGGACAGTTCCGGATGCGCGTGAAGGCGCCGGTACAACGAGTGGAGCTTGGTTGTCTGTTCGCTGTCGAGCTGAAGTGCGGTAGCTGTTTGGCTCATGGTCCTGTCTTCCTTGTTTGTCAGTCGGGAGTTGTTTCGGGCGTGGCCGCTACTCGATGTGGATCGGTTTGGCCTCCATGACCTGCTTTCCGCGGAAGAACCACGCCAGCAGAATGGTTCCCAGCACGGCGATGGCGGTGGACACCATGGCCAGCGACGGCAGCAAGGGGAGCACCACGAAGACGACGACCGCCGAGACCAGCAGCGCGAAGACCGTGGTGCGGGGCTGCTTCATGGACACGATGGCCTGCACCAGGACTGCACCAAGAACCGTGGGCAGAACATACAGGCGGGTCACGAGAAGTACAGACGGCGGAATGACGCTGATCAGCCAGCTGCCCAGCAGCCCGACGAAGATCGCGAGGGAGATCAGGTGGACTGCGGCAGCACCGCAGATAGCGACGACGGCGGCAAGCTCCGCACGCTTACTGCCCGGCTTGGCGCCGATGTTGGTTTGGGCGATCAAGGCCGCCGGCAGGAGCTTGTTGGAGATGTTGCCGATCATGAAGGCCTGGTACATGGCGGCTGGCCCGAGGATCGGGAAGTACGTGAGCGGCTCAACGATCCAGATGATGCCGAACGTTGCGGCGACGGCTGCGAAAGCGATCCAGAGTTGGGCAGGGCCGATGTCGAGGCCGCTGGCAAAGACCAGATACAGCGGCCCGGCGATGGAGATCAGCAATCCGCCGATCATGGTGATCTGTCCCCAGCGGGACGTGGTGCGGTTGAAGTCCGCCATGGCGGTATTCGTGGTAGCGGGAGCGGAAGTAATGGAAGACATGAGGGGTGTTCCTTTCGTGCTCAGTGGTCTGGCTGCAGGGCGGGAGTCGGGGTCAGGTGCTGGCGCCGTGCGCTCAGGCACCGACGGCCGGACCGACGGCGAGGTAGGCAGCGCCCAAGCCGATGACGATTGAGAATCCCAGTCCCCATTCGCGCAGCCAGCTCTTGCCGAGCTTCTTGGCCAACAGCAGGCAAATACCCATGACCGCCGCCGAGACAACGAAGGACAGGACGTGGATTCCGGATTTCGGCAGCTCGGTGAGTCCCAGGCAGGAGAACGCGCCGATCAGGGCGGCTGCCGGGACGATCGCCATGGCCGCCGGATTCACGGAACGGATCTTGGCGTCGCCCTTGCGGAGCAGCGGGGTCAGGATCAGGGTGGCAAGCATCCACATGGCGCCGCCGATGCTCATGGCGAAGAACGCGACCGCGAAGACGCTCTGCGTGTAACTGGCGTCGCCGAGTTTTGCTCCCATTGAACCGGCGGCGATGCCGGCTGCGGATACGTCGTAGGCGGCCGATCCGATCAGGCCAATCCTGGACAGGACAGCCGGCGCGCCAAAGAGCCCCAACAGGGCAATGGCCACGAGTGAAACGGCGAGTGAGGGTCCGATGGCCGAAACGGCTCCGGAGCGGAACGACGTCTTGATGTCCTGTGCGCTCATGTTCACGGAGGGAGCTGCGCGGCGGGCTGCCTTCATGAAAATGAGGGACTGGATGATGATGACGCCGAAGACGCCGGCAACGCAGATCCACAGGACGGGGTTGTTCGCGGTGGACAGGATGTCGGTTGAGCCGTTCGCGGCGAACGGTTGGAGTGCGAGGGATTGAAGTGCCAGGGGTTGATACATGGGGAACCTCCGGTTGGTGCCCGGCGCCAGTCCCCGGTCGACGTCCTTGTCCGGTAGGTACTGCGCTAAGGGCAAATCCTTGCCCAACGACCAGATCGGCCAGTGGGTTAGCAACACCTTCCGCTATGAGCCGGATCAGACACAATAGCTGACGGAATCAGCCATTTGATTGGCCGAAACAGTCAAACGAGGCCTCCTTGAAAGCTCCGACTTCCGCACCCTGATGTGACGGGGCACACTTTCAGGCAGAGAACACCCAGCAAAGGAGCACCATGACTGACACCATTGGCGAGCTGTCCGCCGTCGAACTCGCCGCCGCCATCCGGGACAAGAAGGTCTCGGCACGCGAAGCCCTGGCAGCCCATCTGGAGCGGATCGCCCAGGTGAACCCCGTCATCAACGCCGTGGTCACACTCGACCCGGAGGGAGCGGAGAACCTGGCACACCAGGCCGACCAGCTCACCGCCTCCGGTGCCGAACTCCCGCCCCTCCACGGCCTCCCCATGACGCATAAGGACACCAACAACACCGCCGGGATGCGCACCACCCAGGGGTCCCTCGCCTTGCGCGACTTCATTCCCGACGCCGACGACCTGATCGTGGCGCGCTTGAAGGCGGCCGGGGTGGTCAGCACCGGAAAATCCAATGTCCCCGAGTTCGGAGCGGGCTCCCACACCTTCAACGAGCTCTTCGGCACCACCACCAACCCCTACGCGCCCACCCTGAGCGCGGGCGGCAGCAGCGGCGGAGTAGCTGCCGTCGTCGCGTCCCGCGTCCAGAGCATCGGCGACGGCAGCGACATGGGCGGTTCGCTTCGCATCCCGGCTTCCTTCTGCAATGTGGTTGGCTTCAGGCCGTCGACGGCGGTAATCCCCATGCCCTCCGACGTCAACGCGTACGCGTGGCTGGGACGGACCGGGCCGATGGCCCGAAGCGTGGAAGACATTGCACTGTTCATGTCCGTGACCGCCGGCAAGGACCCCCGCGTTCCCCATCCGGCAGGCCTTGATCCGCAGGTATTCCGGTCCGGGCTGGAGACCGACATGCGCGGAGTGCGCATTGGCTGGTCACGGGACTTCGGGATTGGCGTACCCGTGGAGCCGGAAATTCTTGATCATCTTGAGCGGCAGCTGGCAGTTTTCGAGAAGCTCGGAGCGATCGTGGAAGAGGCCACACCGGATTTCAGCGAGGCCGACCTGGTATTCGGCAACACGCGGGCCATGGACTTTGCCGCCGGGCTTGGCCCGATCCTGGAACGAGCCGGGGATGTCATCAAGCCGGAAGTCCATTGGAATGTGAACAAGGGCTTGGCCTTGACTGCCCGGGATCTCATCGAGACCGCCGCGGCCCGGACCCGCCTTGAAAAGAGCGTGCAGGAGTTCTTCGGGCGCTACGATCTCTTCGCCAGTCCCTGCGCCCAGGTCCTGCCTTTTGATGCGACGCTCCGGTATCCCTTGGAGGTAGCCGGCGCGGCCTCCGAAACCTACCTGGACTGGATGCGCTCCGCCTGCCTGTTATCCGCCACAGGCTTGCCCGTCCTCAGCGTGCCCGCCGGGTTCAGCTCCGCCGGCCTGCCCATTGGCCTCCAGCTCGCCAGCAACCACTACACGGATATGCAGCTGCTCCGGTGGGGCCGCGCCTTCGAGCAGCAGACGGGGTACGCCGCCGTCGCTCCTGTCCTTGAGGCCGGGTCGAATGCTTCAACGGGCACTGCAACCCTTACGACGACGGCCGCATGAGCCGTCCGCCGCGCTTACGGGCATCAAGCAGGATGGAGACGTCGACGCCTGAAGCATACTGCGCCCAATCCGAGCCCGTGATGAAGCGGTAGAGGGAGGACATGTCCCCCACGGTCACGTCCGCAACGAGTTGGTAGTCGCCTGCGATCGCGGCTGCGTAGCGAACCACGGGAAGCTCCGCCAGGCCTTTGCCGAGCTGCTCAACGTGTTGCGGCGAAGCCCGGATCCAAAGCAACGCCTCTACTGCCAACCCAAAGGACGCGGGTTCAACCACCGCCCGGAGTTGGACCTGGTTGTTGGCCAGAAGCCACTCGCTGCGGCGCCTGGCAGTAGCCTCGGAGACGCCGACCCGCCGCCCGAGTGCCTCGAAACTCATTCGCCCATCCGCACACAACGCGTCCACCAGTTCAGTGTCCTGGCGGTTCAGTTCCTGCAGGGGCTCCAGGATGCCTGAGTCGGACGTCAAACCCGAGCGAAGCGCTTCCGCCCTGTCCGTGGTCAGGATCTCGGGCCGCCAGCCCCGGATCGTCCGGAAGTAGCGCAATACAGGGTAGCTGGTGGAGTCGCGCAGGCCGATGGTTGAGGGCAACTCATCGGAGAGGACATCGCCCATGCGGTTTGGTTCGGTGAGGATTTCGGCAACGCAATCGCCGGTGCCGGTGGTGGTGTAAACGAACGTGGTGTCGGTGCGCTGCGCGAGTGCTTGGGCTGCCGCCCGTACTGTTCCCGGGGTGCAGCGCATTTCCACGAGGACTGCAGTCGGCCTGGGGCGCACCCCCACCACGGCGACGGCCCCGGATTCCAAGAGCTGCGATCCCCGGCGGGCCACCGTCCGCTCAGCTTCACCGAGCACAGCCGCCATCTTGCGCCAAGGACAGCGCGGATCCAGTTGGAGGGCAGCGACAATCTGCCGTTCCAATGCGTCAAACACCACCATGCGAACTCCGTCCCTTGCGTCGCTCAATTTCACCACGGACTCAAGGTTCACCACGGACTTCGGGGCGCTTCGCCCCGGTGGCGAGTACCGGCGTCGGGCGTTAACGGCGAGTGCCCCACCCCAGGTCGGGGCGGGGCACGTGCTTAGGCTTCGGGTTTAGGCGAAGTCGGAGACTGCCGGGTCGGGGCCGATGCGGCCTTCGGCACCGCGGTCCAAGCCATTGATGGCCTCGACGTCGGCGTCGTCCAGCTTCACGCCCAAGGCGGCGAAGTTCTCCTGGATACGGGATTCCGTAACGGACTTGGGGATCACGACGTTGCCGATGGCCAAGTGCCAGGCGATGACTACCTGGGCCGGGGTGGCGCCATGCTTGGCTGCGATTTCGGCCACCGTGGCATTCTCCAACAGTTCCCCACCTTGTCCCAGCGGTGACCAAGCCTGCGTCAGGATGCCCTTGGAGGCGTTGAAGGCGCGCAGTTCGGCCTGGTTGAAGAACGGGTGCAGTTCCACCTGGTTGATGGCCGGGACAACTCCGGTTTCATCGATGATGCGCTGCAGTCCCTCAACGGTGAAGTTGGAAACACCGATGGACTTGACCCGGCCGCGCTTCTTGAGTTCGATCAGGGCCTTCCAGGTGTCCACGAACTTGTCCTGCTTGGGCTGCTGCCAGTGGATGAGGTAGAGATCCAATGTCTCAATGCCCAGGCGGTCCATGGATTCTTCGAACGCGGCAAGCGTGGACTCGTAGCCTTGATCGGCGTTCCAGAGCTTGGTGGTGATGAAGATTTCTTCGGCGGAAAGGCCAGAGGAAGCAATGGCGCGGCCCACTCCAGACTCGTTCCCGTAAATCTTTGCGGTGTCGATGTGGCGGAAGCCCGCTTCGAACGCCTGGCGCACAACTTTTTCGGCTACGTCGTCTTCAACTTGCCACACCCCGTAGCCGAGCTGGGGAATGGTGTTGCCGTCGTTGAAAGTAAGTGTTGGTGACGAAGTCATGTTTGTCATCCTGCCAGCAATGGGTTGCCTGAGGCACCAAATATTACAGAGATCAGCTATCCGCTTAACTGCTTGCAATCTGTAAATATAGGCGTGCGCCAGTATTTGCACACGCTTGCTTTATTGAACCTCTGGAGCCCGCAGTTGGCGTTCAGCGTCGGCAACCTGCTCGAAGACTGACTCCGCCCGGCGCCTGACAGACAATGCACCCACAGGGACGGGGCCAACGGCCAGCCGAAGCATGGCCGCTGCCTCGGCCGTGGTGGCCAAGGAATTCCCAGCCTTGGAAAGAGCGCGGTGAACACCGGCTAGAGAACCAGGAACGTCCAAGCCATCGCTCGGGGCCCTCTTTTGGGCTTCCACGCAGATGGTTCTCACACGAGGAGACAACTCGGCCAGCTCATTCGCGATCTCCACGAGCTCGTTGTAAAGCTGGTCGTCGTCGACACCCTCAAGGACCTGATGGTACCGGTCCAATCCGCGGTGAAAGCGATCGTGGGCGCGGCGCCAGAGCCCCTTACCCAGCTCAAGATCGTCCTTCCGCCCTTGCCGGACGGCCCCAAAGAAACCCACGGTCAAGCTCAGAGGTACTGGCCCGGGCCGTGGTCCGGATCTTCGGGTCGGCCCTGGGGCGCCGCACCAGGCGCACCCGGTGCAGCGGCGCGCTGCGGTTGACCGTTTTCGCCGATGACAATGCCGGGCGCAATGACAGTCCCTGGCGGAAGCTGACGGAGTTGCATCTGTGCCTTTGCGGCCTGCTGAGCCGCGACCGCAGCCTGAATGCCGTGGAAGAGGCCCTCCAACCAGCCCACAAGCTGGGCTTGGGCGATGCGAAGCTCTGCATCCGATGGCGCCTTCTCATCGGGGAAGGGAAGACTGATGCGTTCCAACTCTTCGATGAGCTCCGGCGCTAATCCGTCCTCGAGTTCCTTGATGGAGCGCTCGTGAATCTCTGCGAGCCGGCCGCGGGCAGCGTCGTCCAGCGGTGCGCTCTTCACCTCTTCAAGGAGTTGGCGGATCATGGTACCGATCCTCATTACCTTGGCCGGCTCGTCAACAAGTTCCTGGAGGTTCGCGCCCCGGGGCTTGGAATCCTTGACGGGTACCGCATTGCCCGAATGCTCTTCTGTGGGCGTGGTGGTGCCCTCGTCCAAGGTGGTTCCTTCCACAGGGGTGTCGTCCGAAGCCTCATCCGTGGGCTGAATGTTGTTCAGATCGCTCATCCGTTCATACTCTCATGCGGTTCACGGGAACCTGGGTCCAGGACCGGATTTTGGACTTCGTTCGTAGCGAAACTACACGTCAACAGCAGCGGCCCTGTGGATTGCTGTCCTGCCGGTCCATCCGGTCCCGCCAGAACTCACGTTCTGTCATGGCGGGACCGGAGTGGCCCGTGGACATGAAGTGGTCCAGGTATTTGCGGTAAGCGTCGGCACCCATGAGCGAACTCATGTAGGCGGCAAAGCCCTGGAATCCCCTGACGACGGCGTGCATTAGTGATGCCCCGCCTTTTGTGTCCGTTGCCCGGCCGGCAAGGCGTTCCAATCGGCGAGCAACTCCTTCTCTGCGGAGGTCGGGAACAGCCCGGCCGGGGCGAAGACCTTGGAGGCCACTGCCGGATCCTCGTGGTCCTTACCGCCCCCGGCACGGAACGCTTTGGCCGTTGCCACCACTGCGGTGATGATCACGATGATGCTCAGCGTCACGAAGATCACGGACAGCACGCCCTGGATCATGGTGTTACGCACTACCGCCTCCATGGCTTCCACCGTTTTGGCGGTGCCGAACGACGTCTTGCCATCTGCCAGGGCCTTCGCGAACGCCTGGTTGTTGGCGAAGTAGCCCACTGCGGGAACCGGCGAGAAGATCTTGTGGAAGCTGGCCGTGACGGTCACGACGGCGGCAAAAGCCAGGGGCACAGCCACGATCCACAGGTAACGGAAAGCCCCTCGCTTGGCCGCAATGGCCATGCACACTGCCAGGGCAATCGCAGCCAGAAGCTGGTTCGCGATGCCAAACAACGGGAAGAACGTATTGATGCCGCCCAGCGGATCCGTAACGCCCAGCAAAAGTACCGCACCCCAGGCTCCCACCATGACGGCGGTGCACAGCCAAGCGCCAGGGCGCCATGCGGGATCCTTGAACTTAGGCACGAAGTTACCGATGGAGTCCTGCAGCATAAAGCGGGCAACCCGGGTGCCGGCGTCCACTGCCGTAAGGATGAAGAGGGCTTCGAACATGATGGCGAAGTGGTACCAGAAGGCCATCATTGCCGGCCCGCCAATGAACTGCTGCATGATGTGGGCCAGGCCGACCGCCAAGGTGGGCGCTCCACCCGAACGCGAGATGATGCTCTCTTCTCCCACGTCCTTGGCAGTCTGGGCCAAAAGGTCAGGAGTGATGTTGACGTTGGCCAGTCCAAGACTGTTCACCCACTGCGCAGCCGACTCCACGGTGCCACCCGTAAGTGCCAGTGGAGCGTTCATGGCGAAGTAGATGCCGCGATCGATCGAGATGGCAGCCACCAGCGCCATGATGGCCACGAACGATTCCATCAACATGCCGCCGTAGCCGATGAAGCGGGTCTGGCGTTCCTTCTCGATCAATTTGGGCGTGGTTCCCGAGGAGATGAGCGCATGGAAACCGGACAACGCACCACAGGCGATGGTGACGAAGAGGAACGGGAAGAGCGCCCCCGAGAAGACCGGGCCGTTCTCACGTCCCGCGAACTCGCTAAAGGCCGGGACGCTGATTTCCGGGCGGACCACGATGATGGCGACGGCGAGCATCACGATCACGCCGATCTTCATGAACGTCGACAAGTAGTCACGCGGTGCAAGGAGCAGCCACACGGGCAGGATGGCCGCGATGAAACCATAGACGATGAGGCCCCAGGCGATAGTGACCTTGTCCAGGTGGAAGAAGGCAGAGCCCCACTCGGTGCCGGCCACGGCACCGCCACCAATGATCGCTGCCATCAGCAGAACGAAGCCGATGATGGAGACTTCCATGACCTTGCCCGGACGAAGATAACGCAGGTAGACGCCCATGAACAGCGCGATGGGAATCGTCATGCCCACCGAGAACACGCCCCACGGGCTCTCACCCAGGGCGTTGACCACCACCAGGGCAAGAATGGCCACGATGATGATCATGATGAGCAGCGTTGCCACGAGCGCCGCCGTACCACCAATGACACCGAGTTCCTCTCGGGCCATCTGACCCAGGGAACGGCCACCGCGGCGCATCGAAAAGAACATGACCAGGTAGTCCTGCACCGCGCCGGCAAGAACGACGCCGATGATGATCCAGATAGTGCCGGGCAGATAGCCCATCTGGGCCGCAATGATCGGGCCCACCAATGGTCCAGCGCCGGCGATGGCCGCGAAGTGGTGTCCAAACAGGACGTTACGGTCAGTGCGGACATAATCCTTGCCGTCGGCCTTGTATTCGGCCGGCGTGGCGCGCCGATCGTTGGGCTTAAGGAGGTATCGCTCAATGACCTTGGAGTAGAAGCGGTAGCCGATCAGGTAGGTACACACGGCTGCGAAAACAAACCAGATGGCGTTGACGGTCTCGCCGCGGACCAATGCCAGCATGAACCAGGCCACGGCCCCCAGCAGGGAAATCGCCACCCAGATTCCGATCCTTGCCGGAGTCCACCTGCGGTCCTCGGCATCCAGAACGGATTCATCCACGGCCGTTGCAGGCAGCGCAGGATCGACGCCCTTCACTTCTCCTGTTCGGTCGAGTTCTGTGCGGTCAAGCTCTGTGCGATCAAGTTCTGTTTGGCCAGGTTCTGTATGGTCAGGGGTCATGCCCGTGTCTCCTCCTTGAGAACTGCTGCGGTTGTGGCCGCGGGTGCGCTGAACAGTCAGGGCACGCTAACAAAGAGGACATACAGAAGTGGGGCGTGACACAGGAACCCCGATGGTCTTGCGGTAAGCGGTAGTACCTCTGCGGCGGGCGTACTAACTCAGCCCTCTGTTGCCCTGCGACTGGACCATGCGGGCCTCGCAAAGATCCAGCCACCGCACTTCCGCCTCGGCTTGAAAGATCAGGGAATCGAGCACCAAAAGCCATGCAGTATCAGAGGACCGCTGGTTGGCCGAGACAGCCTTCCGTGTTTGCGTATGTTCGTGCAGCGCGCGAACCGAAACCTCCCGCTGGGACTGGATCACGGCCGAGGCATCCACCCCGGGCAGCGTCACGGCCAAGGCTAGCTTAATGGCAATCTCATTCCGCGGCGGGTTGTCGCGGTCCACGGCTCCCTCAAACCAGGCCGCAACTTCGGCAACCCCGGCGTCAGTGATGCTGTAAACGACGTGGCCACCGCCGTCGTCGCCGTCTTTGCTGACAAGGCCATCGCGCTCAAGCCGGTCCAGCGTGGTGTACACCTGACCGATGTTCAGCGGCCAGGCAGCACCCGTACGGTCCTCGAATTCCACACGCAGCTCGTAGCCATACCGGGGCTGGTCCTGAAGCAGGGCAAGCAGGCTGTGCCGGATGGACATGAGGCTCCTTGCTACTGGGAATTGGTGGGGACGTCCTGCATTAACGGGGCTGCCATGGTTGTTAGAGGAGCAGGAGGACCTTACCTACGTGCTCTCCGGAATCAAAGTATTCATGTGCCTCGCGGACATGGTCCAGCGGAAATGATTTGGCCACCAGGGGCTTGATGCGGCCGTCGGCGAGCATGGGCCACACGGACTCCCGCACGGCGGACATGATGATGCCCTTTTCGGCCACCGGGCGTGGCCGGAGGGCAGTGCCGATGACGGCAGCACGCTTGCTGAGCAGCTGTCCCAGGTTGATTTCGGCTTTGGTCCCGCCCTGCAGGCCAATGACGATCAGCCGGCCATAGTCGGCGAGCGCTTCGATGTTCTGTTGCAGGTACTTGGCGCCCACGACGTCGAGGATCACGTCTGCGCCTTTGCCTCCGTTTTGTGCCTTGAGGCTTTCAGGGAAGTCTTCTTCGTTGTAGTTGATGGCGATATCGGCACCGAGGAAGGCCTTTGCCGTGCCAACTTTTTCATCAGAGCCGGCGGTGGTGGCAACCTTGGCCCCATAGGCTTTGGCGAGCTGAATGGCCATGGTTCCAATGCCGCCGGTAGCGCCGTGGATGAGCACGGTCTCCCCCGGTTGGAGCTGGGCCGTCATGATGAGGTTCGAGTAGACGGTTGCCGCCACCTCGGGCAGTGCCGCAGCGGTGACCAGGTCTACGCCGTCGGGTAGTCGCAGTACTTGCTCTGCGGGCACGGCGACCTTTTGGGCATAGCCCCCGCCGGACAACAGGGCCACTACTTTGTCCCCCACCGAGAAGGCTTTGGTGACACCTGGCCCGAAGGCGGCAATGCGGCCGGAGACCTCCAGCCCGGGAATCTCTGAAGCCCCTGGGGGCGGTGGGTAGAAGCCGCGGCGCTGCTGGACGTCGGCGCGGTTGAGGCCGGCAGCCACGACGTCGATCAGTACCTCGCCCTCGCCCGGCACCGGAGCCGGTACGTCGCGGACTTCGAGGACTTCGGGTCCGCCTGGTTCAGAAATATAGACGGCTTTCATGACGAACTCCCGGTTTCTTGCTTGTACATCCAGGCCCGGGGCAGGGACTGGAGAACGTGATGTTTTGGAACAGCCAACTCCCTATGAAACACTACTAGGCAGGGAAGGTTGTCCGAGCGGCCTAAGGAGCTGGTCTTGAAAACCAGTGTGCGGTAACCCCGTACCAAGGGTTCAAATCCCTTACCTTCCGCCAGCAGATGCCCCGGGTTCACGAGCCCGGGGCATTTTTGGCTTAAAACCGGGCCGGAAGTCAGGGTTATAGGACAAAACGTGTGTAAATCCCGGGTGTGTCATGTGCGTCCGGCCCAGCCTTTGCGGTCCCAGAGGCCTTCCTCGGCGCTGAGTCCGGTGCTGTAGAGCTCGGGCCCGGATGCCTGCTCGATTGGGGTCCTGGTTTCGGTCTTGGCCGGGTGGTGGTGCTGGGCTTTGATGAGTTTCGCCGGTGGCAGGGGCTGTTCGCTGTGGAGGTAGAGGTACCACTCGATCGCCCGTTTGCGGTGCTCTTCGCTCATGCCCCGGTGGGCCCGCAGCAGTAACCGGAGTTGGGCGTTGGTCCCGCCTTCAATGCGGTTGGTGGTCGAGGCGATCTGGAGGCCGGCGAACTCGGCGCGCAGGTAGGTGAAAAGTGTCCCGGCCTGGCTGAGCCGTTCCAACAGCCGGTAGGCCTTACGGAGCCTGTCGTGGGTGTACCACCAGGTTTGATTCGCCCTGACCCACCCGGGCACAATGGCGCTGCCGTTGCGATAGGTGCGGGCTTTGACCAGGTTCCCGTAGCTCTGGTGCCAGTCATGGAGCCCGCCCAGCCACGCGGCGGCTTCGGCCGCGGTGGTGATCCTCGTCAGGGCGCGCCCGAGCCGCAGCAACGCCTTGCCCGCCTCAGTCCTGGGCCGGCCGGTCAGGTAGGTGCGGAAGTTGCGTTGGACGTGGACCAGGCACCGCTGAACCGCGGTCTCACTCCAGCACTCGGACAGGGCAGCTGCGATGCCGGAGCCACCATCGGTGACCACGACGGTGGGGAAGGGGAACCGTGCGAGCAGGGCAGCCCACGCGGCCTTCTTCTCGGTATCGCACCACTGCCAACCCAGCACGTAATCCCCGGCCACAGCGATCAAACAGCACCACGAGCCCACATAAATCCCGTCGACCTGGACCTGGTCATGGACCTCGCCCGTGGCCGGAATCTTCGGGGCGATGTTCCAGCACCACCCTGTTCGGCGCCGGAAGGAACGGGCGGTGCCGAACGAGGTTGCCGCGGACTGATTTGACGTGCCCAGCAGCCAGCCCAGGAACGCATCCAATTCAGCCCGGCGGCTCACATCGGGACGTTCACCCGAGCGGCTCGCCCCGCACTCCAGGCACCGGTACCGCTGCTTCCCGGCAGCTGTTTTCCCGTTCCGAACCAGCCCGCGACCACAAATCAAACACTCCGGAGATATGCAAGCACCCCAGCCACCCTAAGCTTCAAAAGCTTAGCTAACCCGGATTTCCCCCGCGATCACTGGAATGCAAGCCCCTCCCATACACACGTTTTGTCCTATAACCCGGAAGTCAGGCTCCCATTCGGGATCTGAGAACTGACACCCAGAAAATCATTGAAACTGTCATAGCCCCCGCATAGTGTTCTGCTTGTCCTCACAACCGCCGACAAACAGCCGTAGCTTCGGCCGCGGAACGAACACAGGAGCCTCACATATGCCTACGCCTGACATCACCTCTGGCGCACCGTGCTGGATTGATTTGATGACATCCGATACGGACAAAGCCAAGTCCTTCTACAACGCACTCTTTGGTTGGACTTACGAGACGGGCGACCAGGAGAAGTACGGCGGCTACATCACAGCTTCCAAGGATGGACGCCTGGTTGCGGGCATCATGCAGAAACAGGCAGACATGGGGGCCATGCCAGACGTGTGGTCGACGTACCTGCGCACGGACGACATCAAAGCCACCACGGAGGCAGCTGCCGCCCATGGTGGCCAAGTCCTCCTGGAGCCCATGGATGTTCCTGAACAGGGCATCATGGCCATGTATGGCGACTCTTCAGGAGCTGCAATCGGGGCCTGGCAGTTCGGGGAAATGAAGGGTTATGAGGTCGCTGCCGAATCCGGCGCCCCGGCATGGCACGAACTACTCGCGAAGGACTACGAGTCAGCGGTCAGCTTCTACCAGAGCGTCTTCGGTTGGGAAACTGCCGTCATGAGCGATACGCCGGAGTTCCGTTACACCACGTTGGGCGCTGGTGACGATGCCAAGGCCGGCATCATGGACGCTGCCGGCTTCCTCCCGGAGCAGGTTCCGTCCATGTGGAGCGTGTACTTCGCAGTGGACAATACTGACGCCACGGTGGAACAGGCCACAGCTCTGGGCGCTACCGTCATGGAAGCGGCAGAAGACACCCCCTTTGGACGGTTGGCCACGTTGTCGGACCCTACCGGCGCCGTCTTCAAGGTAATCCAGAACATGGCGTCGGCCAGCTAAACCCCTGAACGTTCGGTTCCTGCGGCTGCCTCCTGACCCGAGGCGGCCGGCAGGATCCGCGCGCCCTCCATCCATCACCGGTCCACTTCCTGTTCATTCCGACGTGTTCTGCTATGCCCGATACCCAGGTTTACCCGGAGTAACTTCCGGCATATCGCCCACTTCACAAGACAGCGGGCGTAGTCCAAAGAGCCCCACAGGGCTCCTAATGAAAGTTAGAGCGGATGCACCAAAAACACTGGAAAACAGCAGCTGGAGCAGCCCTTTCGATTGGTTTGCTCTCGGCTCCGCTGACAGCCGTTCCCGCAATTGCGGCCGACGATCCGTCGGCGCCGCCGGGCACCTCGGCTGTGGTCATCAACGAGGCCTACCTCAGCGGGGGCAGCAGCGGCTCTGCTTTCAAGAACAAGTTCGTAGAGCTCTACAACTCCTCGGACACTCCGGTCAGCCTGGCAGGGTGGTCGCTACAGTACCGCTCGGCAACCGGCACGGGAGCGCCCACGGGCATCACTCCGCTCACGGGCAGCATCCCCGCCAAGGGCTATTACCTGATCCAAGGAGCCACGAACAGCAGCACCTCCACGGCGCCGGCCCTGCCCGGCCCGGATGTGCAGGCAACCGGAACCTTGAATCCCGCTGGAACCGCCGGCACCCTGGTCCTGGCGAAGCAAGCCAACGCGGTTTCTCCCCTGGCCGCTGGCTCAGTGACGGACTATGCCGCCATAGCGGATCTCCTCGGCTACGGCACATCAAACACTTTCGAAACGTCGGCAGCAACCGCCCCCTCGGGCAACACTGACGTCAAAAGCCTCAATCGGAGCAACGGTGTTGACACCAACTCCAATGCCGCCGACTTCAGCTTGAGCGCCACCATCACGCCCACGGCGTCCGGCGGCGGGACGCCGCCCGCGGAACCCGAGCCGGACCCAGGATCCAGGACCATCGCCGAAATCCAAGGCACCGGCGCCACGAGTCCGCTCGTCGGCAGCACGGTAACTACCCGTGGCGAAGTAACTGCCGTTTACGCTTCGGGAGGTTTCAACGGCTACTACGTCCAAACCCCCGGAAGCGGCGGGGAGGCCGCAGGGGCTGCCAGGACGGCGTCGGACGCCTTGTTCATCTACTCCCCCACGACGGCGGGTACGGTACAGCCCGGCGACTACGTGGAACTCACGGGTGTCGTCAGCGAGTTCGCCAACCAGACACAGCTCACGGTTGAGGCTGCCGGCCTGCAGAAACTGAGCGAAGCTGCGCCGGAGGTAAAGCCCACTGCCTTCCAGATGCCCGCCAACGAGGCCGCGCGCGAAGCTCTTGAAGGCATGCTCGTCGCCCCACAAGGCCCGTACACCGTGACGGATAACTATTCGCTGAACCAGTATGGCGAAATCGGCCTCGCGGCCGGGACATCGCCGTTAGTGCAGCCGACGGCGGTCGCTACCTATGGTTCAGCAGAATATGCCGACGTGGTGGCCGAGAACGCCCTCCGTGCCATCAAGCTCGACGACGGCGCGTCCACCAACTTCCTCAAGGACGCCACCACGAAGGCCCAGCAACTGCCATACCTGACCACGTCCGATCCCGTCCGCGTGGGCTCTCCGGTGCAATTCCGGACAGACGTGATCCTGGGCTACGGCAATAATTCGTGGAAGTTCCAGCCCCTCACGGCGCTGACTCCCGTGAATGCGGAGACTGTGCAGCCTGCAAGCTTCACGACAACCCGTCCCGACGGCCCCGCTGACGTTGGCGGAAACCTAAAGCTTGCCTCCTTCAATGTGCTGAACTACTTCACCACTACCGGCGACCAGCTCAGCGGCTGCATTTTCTACACCGACCGGGACGAGAATCCGATCACGGTCAAGGAAGGTTGCAACGCCCGCGGTGCTGCCAATGCTGAGAACCTCCAGCGCCAGCAGGGCAAGATCGTCGCTGCGATTACCAAGGCAGGTGCGGACGTCGTATCCCTTGAGGAAATCGAGAACTCCGCCCAGTTCGGCAAGAACCGTGATGACGCTTTGTCCAAGCTGGTGGACGCCCTCAATGTGAAGACGCCGGGCGTATGGGACTACGTGCGGACACCCGCAAACGCTCCCCCTCCCAGCGATGAGGATATGATCCGCACCGCGTTCATTTACAAGAAGGCCGTAGCCGAGCCGGTCGGGGAGTCAATCATCCACAACGACACCGTGGCTTTTGCAAGCGCCCGCAAACCGCTGGCGCAGGTCTTCAAGCCAGTCGGCGCGGACGAGGACAAGAAGTTCATAGCTATCGTGAACCACTTCAAGTCCAAGGGTTCCGCTGCAACCCCGGATGACACGGACAAGGGCCAGGGCGCCTCGAACATTGCCCGCACAAAGCAGGCTGAATCACTCCTCGCCTTCTCCAGGGACCTCCAAGCCACCAAGGGCACAGACAAGGTCTTCCTGATTGGCGACTTCAACGCCTATGCCAAGGAAGACCCCATCAATGTCCTCACTGGCGCAGGCTACGCGGACCTTGAAGCTGGTACCGGCAAGCACTCTTACCTCTTCGGGGGCATGGTGGGCTCGCTGGACCACATCCTTGCTTCCCCGGCAGCGGCCGGGATAGTCACGGGAACCGACATTTGGAACATCAACTCCGTGGAGTCCGTGGCGCTGGAGTACAGCAGGTATAACAACAATGTGACCAACTACTATGCCGGGGACGAGTTCCGCGCCAGCGATCACGACCCCGTGGTGGTGGGTATGAACCTGGGACCGGCTGTGCCGGCCACTGTTGACCTGCAGTTCCTTGGCATCAACGACTTCCACGGCCGGATCGACTCCAACACTGTCCTCTTCGCCGGCACTGTGGAGAAGCTCCGCGCCGAGGCCGCCCCCGGCGCAACCGCCTTCATTTCTGCTGGAGACAACATCGGCGCTTCGCTCTTCGCGTCCTCGGTTGCCAAGGACCAGCCGACCATCGACGTCCTCAATGCCTTGGAACTCCGGGCTTCGGCAGTGGGCAACCACGAGTTCGACGGCGGGTGGCAGGATCTGCGCGACCGCGTCATCGCCGATGGTACCAACGCCAAGTTTGCCTACTTGGGCGCGAACGTTTACCAGGCGGGCACCAAGACTCCGGTCCTGCCGGAGTACAAGGTCCTGGAGATGAACGGCATCCGGGTGGCTGTCATCGGCACAGTCACGCAGGAAGTGCCGTCACTGGTGACTCCCGCCGGCATCACGGATCTTGAGTTCGGTGATCCGGTGGAAGCCATCAACCGGGTGGCCGCAAAGATCAAGGCAGAAGACCTGGCCGATCTGATCATCGTGGAAAACCACGACGGCGCTGCATCGGGCACACCGGAGGGTGCCACCCTGGAGCAGGAAGTCGCAGCCGGTGGACCGTTCGCCAAGCTCGTCAACGAGACCACCCGAGACGTAGCCGCCATCTTCACCGGGCACACCCACAAGGAATACGCCTGGGACGCACCCTTGCTGGACGCCAACGGCCAGCCCACCGGCAAAACCCGTCCCATTGTGCAGACCGGTAACTACGGCGAAAACGTGGGAAGCGTTACTCTCACCATCGATACCACCACGCATTCGGTCACGAGCTATAAGGCTGCCGTGGTGGATCGGACCACGGACACTTCGGAAAGCCTCGTTGCCGCCTATCCTCGCGTGGCCGCAGTCAAGGCGATCGTGGACAAGGCTCTTGCCGATGCTGCCGTGATCGGGAATCAGCCGGTGGGTGCAGTGACAGCTGATATCACCACCGCCTTCACTCCGGATCCGGCTGGCGGCGCCCCCAAGCGGGACGACCGCGCGAACGAATCCACCCTCGGAAACCTGGTAGCGGACTCCTTGGTGGACACGCTCCAGGCGCCTGAACTGGGTGCGGCGGAGATCGGCGTCGTGAACCCTGGCGGCCTGCGTAACGAGCTCTACTACGCCCCGGACGGCACCATCACCTACGCTGAGGCCAACGCGGTCCTGCCGTTCGTGAACAACCTGTGGACTACCTCCCTCACTGGCGCCCAGTTCAAGACCCTTCTTGAGCAGCAGTGGCAGACCAACGTTGACGGAACACTTCCCAGCCGCCCGTACCAGCAGCTTGGACTTTCCAGGAACGTCAACTACACCTACGACGCCGCCCGCCCGGAAGGCGACCGCATCACCGGCATCTGGGTAGGCGGCGCAGTCATCGACCCCGCCAAGCAGTACAGGATCGGTACGTTCAGCTTCCTGGCTACCGGCGGCGACAACTTCCGCATCTTCAAGGAAGGCAGCAACACGAAAGACACCGGGTTGGTGGACCGCGATGCCTGGATCAAGTACCTCCGTGAGCACAACCCCGTGTCTCCGGACTTCGCGCGCCGGTCAGTTGCCGTGGTAAACACCACCGCCGCAGAGGTCAAAGCGGGTGAGCCCATGGCACTCGCTATCTCCAAGCTGAACCTCACCTCGATCGGCAGCCCGGCCAACAACACTCTCAATGCCGTCTTCGTGGACAGCAAGGGCGCGGCGATAACGCTCGACTCCGTGCCGGTAACGGCAGGCACTGCCACAGTGAACCTCAAGGTTCCCGCGGCGGCAGCTGCAGGCAGTGGCACATTGGTGCTGACCGCCGTCGAGTCCGGAGCCGTGGTAAAGGCCCTGGTGACGGTTGCAGGGAGCGGCACGAATCCCCCGCAATGCACTCCGCCCACCAAACCGTCCAAGTGGTACGACGCCGTGGGCTGGTTGCACTACGCGTGGGCCTGGTTGGAGTACCAGAAGTGTCTGAGGGGCTAGGCGGCCCCTTCGCATAACCCGCCAAAAAGGTAGCCCCTCACGAGGATGACTCGTGAGGGGCTACCTTTTTGGATTTTCGCCTACTTCTTGGCGAGCTCGGGTTCCTCCGTGTGCTTGGCGTCCTTCTCAAGCTGCGCCTGGAACTCCCTAAAGCGAACCAGGTGCGCTGGCCGGCGACGCAGGATGACCCAGGCCACCCCCAGAATCAGGAACCACAGCGGCGTGGCCAGGAGCGCAGCAAAAGTGTCCGGCTGCGTGGTCAGGGTCCAAAGCACGAACGCAAAGAACGCAAAAACCACCCACACCATCACCACGCCGCCTGGCATTTTGAACGCCGAAGCATCATGCAGGTGTGGCCGCCGCTTGCGGAATGCAAGGTAGCTGGCCAGGATGATGGACCATACGAAGACGAAGCAGACAGCAGACACGGTGGTCACCATGTCGAACGCCTTGCCGATGTCCTGGCCGGCATACATGAGGACGACGCCGGACAGCAGCAGGACGCAGGAAAGGAACAGGGCGTTGCGGGGTACTTTGCGGCTTGAGAGCGCGCCAAACACAGCCGGCGCGTCGCCTTCCTGGGCCAGTCCGTAAACCATGCGGGACGTTGAGTAGATACCCGAGTTGGCTGAGGACATCGCAGAGCTGAGAACCACTAGGTTGACGATGGTAGCCGCCGCGCCCAGGCCGGCCAGGGTGAACATCGCAATGAATGGGCTGTGGCCGGCCGCGAACTGGGTCCACGGGGTGACCGACATCAGGATGATGAGGGCACCCACATAGAAGAGCAGCACGCGGATCGGAATCGAGTTGATGGCCTTGGGCAGGTTCTTCTCCGGGTCCTTGGCCTCGGCGGCCGTGGTGCCTACCAGTTCAATGCCGACGAAAGCGAAGACGGCGATCTGGAAACCGGCGACGAAGCCCATGAATTCGTTGGGGAAGAAGCCACCGTGGCTCCACAGGTTGGTGAAGCTGGCCGGTCCGGCGTCGGACTGGAATCCGCTGAAAATCATGAACAAACCGACGATGATCAGTGCCGCGATGGCGACGATCTTGATGAGGGCGAACCAGAATTCGGTCTCCCCGAATGCTTTCACAGTAGCCAGGTTCAGAAGCAGCAGGATTCCGATGGTGATCAATCCGGGCACCCAGAGTGGAAGGGACGGCCAGAGCTCCTTGGAGTACCCGGCGATCGCGATGACGTCGGCGATGCCGGTAATGACCCAGCAGAACCAGTAGGTCCAGCCGGTGAAGAACCCTGCCCAGGGACCCAGCAGGTCCGCTGCAAAGTCGCTGAAGGATTTGTAGTTCAGGTTGCTCAGGAGCAGCTCGCCCATGGCGCGCATGACGAAGAAGAGCATGAAGCCGATGATCATGTACACGAAAATGACGGATGGACCAGCGGCAGAAATGGTCTTTCCCGAGCCCATGAACAGGCCCGTGCCAATTGCACCGCCTATCGCGATCAGCTGGATGTGCCGGTTGCTGAGCTGCCGTTCGAGGTGTGGTTCGAGGTGTGGTGAGCCTGCTGGATGCGGGACCGAGGATGGTGGGCGCTGAATCGTCAAGAGGAACTCCATTGTTCAGGCGGCACTGGGTGCCACGATGATTCGGGTTCCTCCCCACTCTGTAGGTGGACCTGAGAGTTTCCGCAGGGATGGCCTGCTTGCACCTTCGGTGAGCCCGGATGCCCGGACTGCTTTCCAGAGTTGCCTCGCCGCGGCGGTACATGGGCCTGAGAGATTCCTGGGGAGGGTTTGCTCCTACGGCGCCTGACGGGATGTACCGGCAGGACTCTCCCGCCGCAGATCAAAAGCGCGCACCACTTTGCCGGTGATGCAGCTCACACACTAGCGAAGCATTGGACACACCGCAAACAAAGGCAGCTAGCTGGCCAGAATGCTACGGGCGATTTCGTCAGCATCCCG
This sequence comes from Arthrobacter sp. StoSoilA2, assembly GCF_019977195.1. Taxonomy (NCBI): domain Bacteria; kingdom Bacillati; phylum Actinomycetota; class Actinomycetes; order Micrococcales; family Micrococcaceae; genus Arthrobacter; species Arthrobacter sp. StoSoilA2. Next base: position 866,068 of record NZ_AP024643.1, on the reverse strand, counting down.
CAGGGTTCGCTGGCCACTGGCATAAGCCTTCCCGGTCGCTGGACGCGCCTCGGCAGCAATGGCCGTTCCCCACTGGGTCGCCGACAATTGCAGGCCCAAAACATACATCCCCCGGGTCACAGAGCCGTTGGACGCCACAGGCCGGTACGGGTGCGGTTCCACATCCAGTCCGGTTGTCTGCACCGGCGTGCCCTCGGCACTCATCATGATTTTGGTTCGCACAAGGCCTTCTGCCATGAGTTGTTCCAGGAGTGGAGAAATATTGATGCCCACCCTGTTGGCCGGCGACATCGCTTCAATCAACGTGGGTGCCTCCGCTGGCCCGTCGTGGACCCATGGAGAGACTGCCCGGAAAACCTTGGCGCTCCTATCCACACTGAACTTCGGGTCGGGTCCAACGAAACCCACGACGCCGGCACGCGCCAGAGCAGCCAACTGCTCCGAACGCAGTGCCGGGGCCCCGCTGGCAAGGCCTTCAACGAACGCTTCGAACCATCCCCTCAGTTCAGCGACCCACGATTCGTCCGTGATACCACCGTCTGCCACGACGGACTTCAGGATCGCCCTGCCGGTGTGCAGTGCGCCGATTGCCATTTTCACGGGATCCGCTTCGCCCAGTGCGGAGCGTCGTGCGTCGTCGTCCAGGTAGGCCGTTATCGCCAGATCCAGTTCCCGGCGGGACGCGAACGTTCGGCCTGCCAAGGGCGCAGCGAGTCCGCGGACATTCAGTCGGCGGGAGGCAAGCACGTGCTTGTCCACCAAGGCGGCGACGTCGCTTTCCCAGTTGGCGGTGGTGTGCGCGTGGGGCTGCAACGCGTCCTCAAGGTCCGCGAGGAACTGCGCTGCATCGCGGATGGCGGCAGGCTGCGACCTTGCCAGGGTGGAGTAATAGGCCCACAAGGCGTCCCGGTGCAGGAGCGGCCAAAGATCGTGGTCGAATCCGGGCTGGATACCGGCTGCCCTGAACCGGTCCACTGCTGCCTCGGTCAGGTAACGCATGGTGATGCTGCTGGGGTAATACCCTGCCAAACCGGCCTTGGCCCGGTACGGGGTTCCGCGCCGGGATGCTGCGATAATCCTGGGTTCCCTGCCCGAGGGCCGGTACTCGAGAACTCCGGCTCCCGGTACGCCGGCTTCGACGAACTTGCCTCCCCTGCCCTCAGTCAGCTGGCCCATGACATCGAAGAAATTCAGTCCCATCCCACGCACCAGGACGGGCTCGTTGTCCGGTACCCGCTGCCAGTCGACGTCGGCTGGCGGTGCAGGCGGGAAATAGAGGAGGCCGTGCTCGTCGGCTGCCCGTTGGAACGATCGCTGCTCCGGATTCAAACGTGACTCGATGTGTCCCAGCGCGAGGACCACCGAGCCGACGGTGAGGGTAGTGCCGTCGGCCAGTTCGACGTCGAACGCTTGCCCACCTGCGATGCCTGGGCTTGCCGGGACCGGGCGCGCCGCTACGGCGGTCGTCTCATGGAAGGTGACCTCCACGCCGTCGGGCATTCGCTGAAGCAGCTCCGCCAAAGTCTGCCGCAGGTAACGTCCGTAGAGCGCCCTGCTGGGAAAATCGTGGGACTCCAGGGTGGCCAACTCCGCCTTTTCGGCGTCGTTCAGCCCCTGTCCATCACGACGTCGGGCGGCGCGCCACTGGTCGAACGAACCGCCTGCGAGGGGCTGCGCAAGTTTGGGGTCTTCCGGGATGAGCGTCGGATAGAACGCCTGTGTGTTCATCAGGTACAGCCTGGACTGCTCCGGCTGCCACACATGGCCGGATGCTGGCGGGAAAGGATCCACAACGTGGATGTGCAGTGTGCGCTGCCCGGTGTCGGTCCGGTTCGCGCGGCTGGTGGCCCCTGCAGCCCAATTCGCGAGCAGCCGCTCTAGGACACTCGTGCCCCGGGGGCCGGCCCCAATAAGGGCAACACGATTGATTTGCGATTTAGCCACGCTCAAGCCTAACTTCTGCGTGACTTGCTTCCAGTTGAAAAGTGTTGCTTGGATGGGGCGATGACCACCACAGAAGCTGATCAGACGCCCCTTCCTGACAATGACACGGATCTGGAGACCAAGTCCGGGCCTCGCCACGCTGCGACCATCGCGCCCGAACCCACGGATGAGAACGTGTGGTTGGAGGACATCCACGGCGAAGAACAGCTGGCCTGGGTCCGGGAACAGAACGCGCGAACCGAGGATTTGCTGGAGGACGCAGACTACGCAGGGGTTGAAGCCGGCATCCTGGAGGTCCTGGATTCGACTGACCGGATCGCCATGGTGAACAAACGCGGCGATTTCTACTACAACTTCTGGAAGGACCAGGAGCACCCCAAGGGCCTTTGGCGCCGCACTACCTGGGAAAGTTACGTCTCCGAGGCTCCCGAATGGGACGTGCTGCTGGACATCGATGCCCTCGCCGCAGCAGAAGGCGTCGAATGGGTGTTCCATGGGGCCGGGTTCCTTCGTCCTTCGGACGGGGACACGTACCGCTTCGCGATGGTTTCGCTGTCCCCCGACGGCGGTGACGCCAACCGTCACCGCGAGTTCGACGTCGAATCCCGCACCTTTGTTGACCCTGCCGCCGGCGGATTCGATCTGCCCACGGCAAAAGGCAACGTGAGTTGGCTCGATGCGGACACACTGCTTGTCTCCAGTACGGCAGAAGGGTTGCCTGCAACCACCTCCTCGTACGCCCGGACCGGCGTGAAGCTGCGTCGCGGCCAATCCCTCGCCCAGGCAGAGCGGATCTTCGACATCCCCGAAGACCACATGCTGGCCATCGTGGCCCATGACTCAACCCCGGGCTTCGAACGGACCTTCGCCGTAGACTACATCGACTTCTACAACCGCAAGACGTGGCTGCTTCGCGACGACTCATGGCTTGAAATCGATGTGCCCACCGACGTGAACATCAGCGCCCACCGAGAATGGCTGATGCTCCGCCCGCAGAAGGACTGGGACGTTTCCGGCGTCACCTACGCGGCCGGTTCCCTGCTGGCCGCTGACCTCGAAGGCTACCTGGCTGGATCGCGCCAATTTGTGGTGCTGTTTACCCCCGATGACCACACGTCGCTGCAGTCGTGGAGTTGGACCAAGGACTATCTGCTGCTCAACCTCCTGCGCGACGTCTCTTCCGAAATCAGGGTGCTGGACCCTTCCCGCGTCGATTCCGACAGCAGCTGGGTTGCCACCGTCCTGGACGCGTGCCCGCCGCTTCACGACGTCAATGCCTACGCGGTGGACGACGAAGATGAATCCGGAGCCGGAAATGACTACTGGTTGGTCGCCACCGGTTTCACTACGCCCACTACCCTCACCCGCGGAACCCTCACTGCAGGGCCGACGGGTTCGTCTGTTGCCGGAGCAGCTGCCGGGGTCACCAGCCAGCACGCCGTGGTGAAGCGATCGCCGTCGTTCTTCAATGACGGCGACTATGAGGTCCAGCAGCATTTCGCTGTCTCGGAGGATGGGACCAAAGTCCCCTACTTCCAGGTGGCATCCAAGGACCTGGTCCTGGACGGACAAAATCCTACTCAGCTCTCAGGCTATGGCGGATTCGAAGTTTCCCGCACCCCCGCCTACAGCGGCACCATTGGCAGGGCTTGGCTGGAGCGTCGCACTTCGGCTGCTGCCTTGGCTGACGGTCCCGGCTCGCACACCCGTGGCGGTGTGTACGTTGTGGCGAACATCCGTGGCGGCGGCGAATACGGGCCCTCGTGGCACCGGGCAGCGCTGCAGGAAAAGCGGCACCGTGCCTACGAAGACTTCGCCGCCGTGGCACAGGACCTCATCTCCCGCGGCGTGACCAGCCGCCGTCGACTCGGCTGTGTGGGCGGCTCAAATGGTGGGCTGCTGGTAGGCAACATGCTGACCCAGTACCCGGAACTGTTTGGTGCAGTGTCCTGCGGCGTGCCATTGCTGGACATGCGCCGCTACACCAAACTCTCTGCCGGATATTCATGGATCGCCGAGTACGGAGACCCGGATTTGCCTGAGCAGTGGCAGTTCATCCGGACCTTCTCCCCCTATCACCTGCTTCACGACGGCGTCGAATACCCCGAAACCTTCATTTGGACTGCGACGTCGGATGATCGGGTAGGCCCCGTCCAAGCCCGAAAGATGGCAGCTCGGATGCAGGCGATGGGTATCCCGAATGTCTGGTTCCATGAGGCACTCGAAGGCGGGCATGCCGGCGCCTCGGACAACAGGCAGGCAGCCGCACTCCAAGCCCGGAGCAACCACTTCCTGTGGCGTGTGCTGGCCGGGAGCAACTGAGGTTCCGTTTCGATGGCCCGCTGCACGTAAGGCCCCTGCGAACGGCCCCGCAGGTAGCCAGCCCTCGAAATGGGCAGCCGATTGAAGGCGGTTTTGCACTGGACGGCACGTTCTGCGTATCCTTGGTGGGCTAGCAATAGCAAATGGAGACGTGCCAGAGCGGCCGAATGGGCTTCACTGCTAATGAAGTGTGGGGCACAACTCCACCGGGGGTTCAAATCCCCCCGTCTCCGCGAATTGGTCCCGGTTTTCGAACCGGGACCTTTTGCGTTAACCCGGCTTTTACCCCAAGCCCTGTGCCCGCGCCGGTCTAGCTGCGCTTCGCCCCGTGGCTGACTTCCGCGCCGGCATGCCGCTGCAGGGTCAGACTGTCCACTGTACTGACCAACATGAGGACAGCCATGGCTATGAAAGCCCCCTTATAGGCTGCTACCTGGTCAACCCCGAGCACATCCGTTGACTCGAACAGCCTCAGGAACAAGGCCCCCACAGCGATCCCTGCCGCAGCTGCCAGCTGTACGAGGGTCGCAGAGATAGCGTTGGCCGAGGGCAGCTGCCCCGGGACGATGTCGGCATACTGCACGGACGCGTAGGCCGAGAAGCCTATGGATCGGAAGGCACCGCTGAGCAGCAACAACGCGAAAATGAGGGGCTCTGGTGTTTGGGCATTCAGAAACGCACACAAGGCAAACGTCACGGCCGACGCGAACGATGCAAAGACGAGCACCGGTTTGAACCCGAAGCGCCTTATCAGGGGTGTGGTGGCCGGCTTGATCCCGATGTTGCCCACGAAGACTGCGGCTACCATGACCCCGGCCTTCAAGGGATCCCACCCAAATCCATCCTGGAACATGAGAGGCAGCAAGAAGGGAACCGAGCTGATGGTCAGCCGGTAAATGAAACCGCCCGTGGATGTCGCCCTGAAAGTCCTGGTGCCAAATACGCTGAGGTTGAACAGCGGAACCCTTGCTTTGCTCATCCACCAGACCGCACCTGCGAGGGAAACCAAGCCGGCAGTCACCACCACAACAGCCAGCAGATTCGATGCGTGTCCGCCCAGCGTTTCCAGCCCCACCACAAGGGAACCCACGCCCAAGGTAGTCAGCAAGAGGCCAAACCAGTCAAGACGGCGGTTGGCATCAAATTGAGTCCGCGGAACCAACCTCAGTGCCGCAATGAAGGCAGCCAGGCCGAGGGGGACGTTGATGATGAAGATCCAGTGCCACGACAGGAAAGTCGTGAGGGCGCCCCCCACCATGGGAGCCAAAACGGGGGCAAGAAGGCCTGGCCATACCAAGTAGGCGGTGGCACGGAGAAGTTCGGATTTGGGCGTACCCCGCAAAACCACCAGGGTGCCCACGGGAACCATCATGGCGCCGCCTGCCCCCTGCGCCACCCGACTCAACGTCAGCATGGTCAAGTCGGTGCTTACTGCGCAGAAAAGGGAAGCAATAGTGAACACCGAAATAGCCAGACAGAATATCCTGCGGGCGCCAAACCGCTCGGCAAGCCAACTGCTCAAGGGGATCCCCATGGCCACTGTCACCAAATAGGCAGTCATCGTGATGTTGATGTCAGCCGGTGCCACCCGGAAATCGGCCGCAATGCTGGGGATGGCCGTGGTGAGGATCGTTCCGTCAAGAAACTCCATGAAGAACGTTGCCGCCACCAGCAGTGCCAAACGCGGCCGCCAACTGGTTTCATTGGCCGCTTCGACGTCGGCGTTGCTCGGTTTTGTGCTCATGGTCCGGTCCAAGTCTTGTCTAATCGCCTGCAGCAGCAGGCGCGCGTGTTTGCTCGATCCTCGTATTTGCTCGATCCTATAGAGGCATCGTGGGAGCGTTCACAACATGACGGTTTTCAGCGCACTTCCTCGCCTTGAAGCACTGCCCCGGGTTGAGCGAATCGCCGCCTGCGCCCTACCCCGCCTGTGCCAGGGCGAGCGGCAGTACCGCACCTACCCCGGACCGTCTGAGCGCCCTCGCCGCAACAGTCAGTGTCCAGCGGCTGTCGATGAGGTCGTCTACCAAGAGGACAGGTTGGTCACCAATGCCTGCCAGTGCCTCTGCCAATTGCGGTCCGACCGCCAGACGGTCCCATACTCCCGCGAGCCTGTAAGCGCTGTTGCCTCCACGGGATCCTGTGGGCCCGCCGTGCTCTGGATGCAGTTGACCCAAGTACGGCATCCGCCCTATGCCCGCGATCCCCTGCGCCAGCGAATCCACAAGTTGTGGTTTGCTCCTTGAGGGAATGCTGACGACCGCCGCCGGGCGCCCCGCCCCGCTCCAGGCGGTTCCGCCGTCGGCCCCTGACCATTCGCGCAGAACCTGAACGCAGGCCTGCAGCATCGCGGAGTCCACTGCCCTATCGGGTGCCCCGGCGGCAAAGAGCTCGCGGAGCGCGCCACCCCAGCCCAAGTCCGTCAGCCTTGCCAGCACACGGCCTTCGGAAATGCTTTCGTCCGGCTTGATCTTGCCTTTGACTCCCACTCCCAGCCTGTCCATTCCGCTGGGCCACTGGAGCCGCGGTTCCACCACGATCCCGGCGCGACGGAGCGTCTGGCCAGCTGCATCAACGGCAGCCGCTGCAATGTCCACTGGGAACCATCGTCCAGCACAGTTGTCACAACGGCCACAAGGGGCGGCAGTCTCGTCGTCGAGCACAGAGGTGATGTACTCCATGCGACAACCTGCAGTGTCCTGGTAAATCACCATGGAGTCCTGTTCATCCACCCGGGCCTCCGCGATGCGGGCATAGCGCTCTGCATCGTAGGTCCATGGCCGTCCAGTAGCCCGCCAACCGCCACCTACGCGTTCAACTGCCCCGTCAACGGCCAAGACCTTAAGGAGGAGTTCCAGAGGCGTGCGCCGAAGGTCCACGCGTGCTTCGAGCGCCACCGTGGACATGGCCGCGTTCGCCTCACCAAGCACCCTCAAGACGGCGTCGGCCTTTTCAGCTGAGGGCATGGACGCGGTGGCAAAATACTGCCATATTTCGCGGTCCTCGGAGCCCGGAAGCAACAGGACGTCGGCGTTGGCTGCACCTCGGCCTGCTCGACCAACCTGCTGGTAATAGGCGACCGGCGAGGACGGCGCCCCGAGGTGAATGACGAAGCCAAGGTCCGGTTTGTCGAATCCCATCCCCAACGCCGAGGTGGCCACAAGCGCCTTGACTTGATTGTCCTTGAGGAGTTGTTCTGCCCGCTCCCGATCGGCAGGATCAGTCCGGCCGGTATAGGACAAGACATTGTGTCCGGCCTCGGAAAGAAGCCGGGCAGTATCCTCTGCGGCTGAGACGGTCAGCGCGTAAATGATTCCGCTACCGGGGAGGTCCGCCAGGTGCGTCAGCAGCCACCCCAGGCGATCGCGGGAGTCGGACAAGTTCAGAACCCCGAGTCGCAGCGACTCGCGGCCCAGCGCACCCCGGATGGTCAGCACTCCGGCGCCGAGTTGTTCCTCGATATCGTGGACAACGCGGGAGTTGGCGGTAGCCGTGGTGGCGAGGACCGGAACCGAATCGGGCAGTTGGGCAATGAGATCCGCGATGCGCCGGTAATCGGGCCGGAAGTCGTGGCCCCAATCCGAAATGCAGTGGGCTTCGTCGATAACAAGCAATCCGGTCCTGCGGATCAGCTCGGGCAACTGGTTCTCCCTGAACGAGGGATTGGTGAGGCGCTCCGGCGACACCAGGAGAACGTCCACCTCGTCAGCTGCCAACTGGGCCAGGACAGTGTCCCACTCAAGCGCGTTGGCTGAGTTGATGGCCACAGCCCGGACTCCCGCCCGTGCGGCGGCCGCTACTTGGTCCCGCATGAGCGCGAGCAGAGGAGACACGATCAGCGTGGGACCCGCACCCCGCTGACGCAGCAACAAAGAGGAGACGAAGTAGACGGCGGATTTTCCCCAACCCGTGCGTTGGACCACCAAGGCACGGCGCCCCGCGTCCACCAATGCCTCAATGGCCTCGAACTGGCCGTCATGGAACTCTGCCTCGGGGTGCCCCACAAGCTCACGAAGACAAGCCAAAGCCCTCTGGCGGGTAGGGGATTCCACGGAAACAGCGGCATTTTGGGAGTTGTTGGCCATGGACCCAGTATTCCAGCAGCCCCTGACAGCCATAACCGGTGGCCCCGGCTATGTGGAAAGCGGTGTGCCAGGACCGGCTTTTCCACATAGCAGCTTCCCCCGTTCATGCTCAATTGCGCTGCCACAGTAGGATTGAGCCCGTGACTAGCGAGCAGAACAAGAACTTCGACCTCTCGGCATCCTTCAAGGCGTATGACGTCCGGGGCATCGTGGGGGAATCCATCACGGCTGAAATCGTCGAGGCAGTCGGTGCTGCCTTCATCGACGTTTTGGGTCTTGAAGGTGAAACCGTCCTTGTTGGCGGAGACATGCGCCCGTCCTCGCCGGAGTTCAGCCAGGCCTTCGCGAACGGTGCTGCCACCCGGGGCGCCAACGTCCAATTGCTGGACTTGATCTCCACTGACGAGCTCTACTACGCCTGCGGTGCCTTGAACGCAGCCGGTGCCACGTTCACTGCCAGCCATAACCCGGCCGAATACAACGGCATCAAAATGGCCAAGGCAGGGGCTCAACCGATTTCCTCCGAGAGTGGCCTGAAGGAGATCCAGGCCCTCGCCGAGCATTACCTGAACGAAGGCACCATCCCCGCGGCAGCGACGCGCGGGCAGATCGGTGTCCGGGACGTGCTGAAGGACTATTCCCAATACCTGCGCCAGCTGGTGGATCTCTCCGCTTCCCGGCCATTGAAGATCGTCGTGGACGCCGGCAATGGCATGGCCGGGCTGACCACCCCTGCTGTGCTTGGCAACAAACTCCTCCCTGCCCTGCCGTTCGAGATCATCCCGCTCTACTTCGAACTGGACGGCTCGTTCCCGAACCACCCGGCCAACCCGCTGGAACCAGAAAACCTCCGTGATCTCCAGGCCGCCGTGATCAAGCACGGCGCCGATATCGGCCTTGCCTTCGACGGCGACGCTGACCGCTGCTTCGTGGTCGACGAAAAGGGCGAGCCCGTCTCCCCATCGGCGATCACGGGCATGGTGGCACGCAGGGAGATCGCGCGAGCCCAGGCATCCGGGGAACAGACCCCGGTGATCATCCACAACCTGCTCACCTCGAAGGCCGTTCCCGAACTCGTTGCCAAGGACGGCGGCCGGGCAGTCCGGACCCGCGTCGGGCATTCCTTCATCAAAGCCGTGATGGCCGAAGAAGGTGCAGTATTCGGCGGGGAGCACTCGGCACACTTCTATTTCCGTGATTTCTGGAATGCGGACACCGGTATGCTCGCCGCGATGCATGTCCTGGCGGCCCTGGGCGAGCAGGACGGTCCGCTGTCCGAACTCGGGCGCCAGTACGAGCCCTACGTCTCCTCCGGGGAAATCAACTCCGAGATCGAAGACAAAGCAGGCGCCATCGAGCGGGTCCGCCTCGATTTCCAGAATGATGACGTCGAAATAGACCACATGGACGGCAGCACCTTCAGCGCCAAGGACGGCAGCTGGTGGTTCAACCTGCGCCCCTCCAACACGGAGCCGTTCCTGCGCCTGAACGCCGAAGCCAAAGACCTGCCCACCATGGAAAAAATCCGCGACCGCGTCCTGGCACTGGTCAGGGCATAAGGACAGGCAAACATGAGCGAGCAGCCAATCGACGAGGCCGATTCCACCGGGACTGTCCAAGAGCGTGAACTCCGGGAGATTCTGGGGACTGCACTGGGGACTGCCCAGGAGCACATTCTGCAGAACGGCGGCTTTCTCCCCTTTGGCATCACGCTTTCACACGAAGGCGAGGTGCGGATTGTCATGGTTTCTCCAGGCGAGCCGGACGAGGACGGCCACATTGACGCGGGAGCGATGTTGACGGACGTCCAGGAATTACTTCGCCAGGGTCGCAACGATTATCGGGCCGTGGCCATCGCAAGTGATGTCGCGCTGCCCGAGCATGGCTCGGATGGCATCCACGGCACCGCCGAGCACCGGGATGGCGGGGTCATGGCAGCAGTCATCCCCTACGTCCACACAGCCGACGGTTTCTCATTCGGCGCCCTTGAGCCGGACACCCACGAGCCCTCGCTCTGGGTGGACTAGACCTGACTACGTAAGCTGATCCCATGAAAATCAACGCGTTCGCAGATGTGAGCCTCCGCGCCGTCATGGTGTTGGCGTCCGCCCCTGAGGGCACGTTGCTGACTACCCAGGCTGTTGCCGATGCCGTGGGCACTCCGTATAACCATGTCAGCAAGGCCATGGTCCGATTGCGCAGCCTTGGATTGATTGATGTGGAACGAGGCCGCTTGGGTGGATCGCGCCTGAACGAAGCGGGACGCCAAGCAACGGTTGGCCAGCTCCTTCGCCACTTGGACAGCCGGCAGGATCCCGCCGAATGCCAGTCCCCCACCCATGATTGCCCCCTCATCACAGAGTGCGGTCTCCGCCACGCAATGAACCGGGCCCGCGAAGCCTTCTATCGTGAGCTCGACACCGTCGTCATCTCGTCCCTGCCTCATGCCCGGCAGATGAATCCGGTCTTCCAAACAATAGGCCTCCGACCCGAATTCAGGTCCCCCGCAACCCTGCCCTGACGGCGTCCGGACCGGATCGCGATCCGATTTGCGCATCTTTTCTACAAGGAGTAGAAATTGAGGTGTAAATACAGGCATTCGAAATGCTTGTATTGTGACGGTTCGAATAACCCACCGGACCCCTACCCGCAGGAGAATCATGCTCTCGGAAAAATCCCGCCCGATTATTGAAGCCACGCTTCCCCTGGTTGGCTCGCGTATTGGTGACATCACCGCCGACTTCTACAAGCGCCTCTTTGCAGCGCACCCTGAGTTGCTCGATGGACTGTTCAGCCGCTCCAACCAGCGCTCGGGTGATCAGCAACAAGCACTCGCCGGGAGCATCGCCGCCTTCGCAACCCACCTGGTGAACAACCCCGGCACGCTCCCGGAAAAGGTCCTGGCCCGGATCGCCCACAAGCACGCCTCACTGGGCATCGCCGAAGAGCAGTACGGAGTCGTCTACGAGCACCTCTTCGCAGCAATCGCTGCCGACTTGTCGGACGTTATTACACCTGAAATCGCCGAGGCCTGGACGGAGGTCTACTGGCTCATGGCAGACGCCCTGATCAAGCTTGAGAAGGACCTCTACGCCTCCCAGTCAAACAATAAGATGTGGATGCCTTGGCGCGTGGTTTCCAAAGTACCGGCTGGCAAAGACGCCATGACATTCACCTTTGAACCTGCCGACGACACTCCGGTAACACCGGCCCTTCCCGGCCAGTATGTGAGCGTCAAGGTCGTACTCCCTGACGGCTTGCGCCAGGTGCGGCAGTATTCACTGTCAGGCGACGCCGGGACCAGCCGGACCTTCACCACCAAGCTAAACGACGGCGGCGAGGTATCCACCGCCCTGCATACCGCCGTCGAACCTAACGATGTGCTCGAAATCTCCAACCCTTATGGCGAGATCACCCTCAACGACGGCGAAGGACCGGTGGTGCTCGCGTCGGCGGGGATCGGGTGCACGCCGACAGCCTCGATCCTGCGCTCCTTGGCCGAGGCCGGCACTGATCGCCAGGTTCTTGTCCTGCACGCCGAACGTTCCATGGACAGTTGGGCATTGAGCGGCCAAATGACTGCAGACGCCGCAAGCATTGACGCCGAACTGCAGCTCTGGCTCGAATCGCCGCAGCCCGGCAATGAAATGCACCGCGTCAACGCAGGCTTCATGTCCCTGAGGGAAATCGACATGCCCGCGGACGCTTCCTTGTACCTCTGCGGGCCGTTGCCTTTCATGAAGAAGATTCGCGACGAAGCGATCGAGGCCGGCATCCCGGCCACCAGTATCCACTACGAAGTTTTCGGCCCCGACGTTTGGCTCGCGAACTAAGGCGGGGCGCCAAACCCCTCTAAGACGCCGAAAGCACGACGGCGGCCCGTCACCTTTGATGAAAAGGTGACGGGCCGCCGTCGTCTTAAGAACGCCGTTGTCCTTAAGAGGTCTAGCCCAGACGGCTCTTGAGGCCGTCCAGCTCGGACTGCAGCGCCGCGGGGAGAGACTCGCCGAAGTTGGCGAACCATTCCTCGATGGATGCAAGTTCCGTTTCCCATTCGCCGGCGTCAACGCGGACGGCCGCCTCGACTTCGGCCGGCGTCATGTTCAGGCCTTCAAGGTCGATGGAGTCGCCGGTCGGAACGAAACCGATCGGCGTTTCCACAGCGTCCGCCTTGCCTTCGAGGCGTTCGATTGCCCACTTGAGTACGCGGGCGTTGTCACCGAAACCAGGCCAGGCGAAGCCACCATCAGCAGTGCGACGGAACCAGTTGACCAGGAAGATCTTGGGCAGGCGCTCCGGGTTGGCCTTGGCGGACAGGTTCACCCAGTGGTTCAGGTAGTCGCCTGCGTCGTAACCGATGAACGGCAGCATTGCCATGGGATCGCGGCGGACAACACCGACGGCGCCAGCTGCAGCGGCCGTGGTTTCCGACGAAAGCGTGGCACCCATGAAGATACCGTTGGACCAGTCGCGGGCCTCGGTGACCAGCGGGATGGTGGTCTTACGGCGTCCGCCGAACAGGATCGCGGACAACTCCACGCCGTCCGGGCTGAAGTACTCTTCGGCGAGCATGTCGATCTGGTCGATCGGCGTGCAGAAACGGGAGTTCGGGTGTGCAGCCGGGGCGTCGGAGTCCGGAGTCCAGGACTCGCCGCGCCAGTCGGTCAGGTGCGCCGGAGTTTCCTCCGTCATACCTTCCCACCAAACGCCGCCGTCATCGGTCAGCGCAACATTGGTGAAGATGCTGTTGCCCTTGGCGATGGCACGCATGGCGTTGGGGTTGGTGCCCCAACCGGTGCCCGGCGCGACGCCGAACAGGCCGGCTTCGGGGTTGACGGCGCGGAGCTCGCCTTCCTTGCCGAAGCGCATCCAGGTGATGTCGTCGCCGAGGGTCTCGACCTTCCAGCCCTTGATGGTGGGGTCAAGCAAAGCGAGGTTGGTCTTGCCGCAAGCCGACGGGAAGGCAGCGGAGACGTAGTAGGTCTTCTGCTCGGGAGAGGTCAGCTTGAGGATGAGCATGTGCTCGGCAAGCCAGCCCTCGTCGCGTGCCATCACCGAGGCGATGCGCAGTGCGTAGCACTTCTTGCCCAGCAGCGCGTTTCCGCCGTAGCCGGAACCGAAGGACCAGATGGAGCGCTCTTCGGGGAAGTGGACGATCCATTTGTCGGTGTTGCACGGCCACGCGACGTCGGCCTGGCCGGGTTCCAGGGGTGCGCCCAGCGAGTGGAGGGCCGGCACAAAGAATGCATCGGTCTGCGTGATGCGGTCCAGGACGTCCGAGCCGATGCGGGCCATGATCCGCATGGAAGCTACAACGTAGGCGGAGTCAGTGATCTCAACGCCGAACTTCGGGTCCTCTGCATCCAGGTGGCCCATGACAAAAGGAATGACGTACATGGTGCGGCCGCGCATGGAGCCGGCGAACAGTCCGCGCAGCTTCTGCTTCATTTCGGCCGGAGCCATCCAGTTGTTCGTGAACCCTGCGTCGCGCTCGTTCTCGGAGCAGATGAAGGTCTGCTCTTCCACACGGGCAACGTCGGCGGGGTCGGAGAACGCCGCGAAGGAATTCGGGAACGTTTCCGGGTTCAGCCTCTTCAGGGTGCCGGCCTCAACCAGTTCGTCGGTCAGCTTCTTGTTTTCTGCTTCGCTGCCGTCAACCCAGTGGATGCGGTCCGGCTGAGTCAGCTCGGCTACTTCCTCAACCCAGGCCAGCAGGCGTGCATGCGTAGTAGGTGCCTTCTCAAGCAGCGGCAGTCGCGCCAGATCGCCCATTGCGGTTCCCTTCCTCGGGTTCAGTGGTGTGTCCTAAACGATAGGGGTCGCGGACCAGACCAATCCGTTGTCAGACGTCAGATGTCCAGTGGAGTCGAAACGAAAAACCCCTAGAATTCAGGGTTTCAGTTTCAGAGGACGGCATTTTAAGTGAGGAAGGTCACATAGACCGGTCTAGTTGCGTAGATTACAGCTTTTCGATTTGGAACTTCACATGAACTTCTGTAAAGTTTATTGAGGTTCGAGGGGGTCAGAGAAACAGACCGCCGAGAATCACGCGAAATGCGCCCATAGCTCAGCTGGATAGAGCGTCTGTCTACGGAACAGAAGGTCAGGGGTTCGAATCCCTTTGGGCGCACAGATAGAGACCCGCACCGGTTCGCCGGTGCGGGTCTTTTGTTTTGCCCGCCGTGGCCCAACTACGTAGCAGTTAAGCGCGTTTAGACCGCTCAAAACGCGCTCTAATGCGACCCAGTTGGGTTACGCGGCAGGGAAGGTGAGCCACGCAGGAAACGCAAAGGGCCGCCGTCGTACTTTCCGAAAAAGTACGACGGCGGCCCTTGCCGTATGTGGGGACGCTTACTCCCCCACTGCCTCGCCGATCCGGCGCCGGATGCCGTCGAAGTGACGGTTGAGCAGCTCGGCCGAGAGCACCTTGTCTCCCGCTGCAACGGCGGCATAGATATTCCGATGGATGGCGGCCGTCTTGGCCAGGTCCTCGTTACCTGCGCCGATCTCTACGTGGATCTTCCGGTATACCTTCCAGAAGACCCCCATCAGGTTGATCAGCAGCTCGTTGTTAAGGGGTTCGAATAGTCGGCGGTGGAATTCGGCGTCGGCCGCCACGAAGTTCTCACCGGCGGCGGCGAGTTCTTCCATTTGCTTCACCGATTCCTCGATGGACGCCAGCTGCTCCTTGGTCATCACATCGATGGAGGAGCCGATCAGCCCGGACTCCAACGCCTGCCGCACGTCCACCAGCTGCAAGGCTTCGAGCCCCTGGTGCCGGAGGGAAAGCCGGCCCCGGAATGTCAGGCCATCAGCCAAGGCATCGAAGTTGCTGGGCGCCACGAACATCCCGAAGCCATGGCGGATCTCGATCACCCCCAAGGCCTGCAGCACTTTCAGGGACTCACGCAACGTATTGCGCCCTACACCGAGGGCGACTGAAAGCTCACTCTCCGTGGGCAACGGGTCACCCGCCTCGAGCTCGCGCTCAAGGATGAGTTCCATAATGTCCGACTGCAATGCACGCAGCCGGGCCTGTGCACTGAACCGCGCTTGCGGAACGACACCGGAAGTTGTCATGGCGCTCTCCTTGCCGATGCACTCTTCCCCTCAGAGGCTTGTGAACCTCGGACGCAGAAGTAGTGCGGTGTTAATATTGAGGCGAGCTTGATGCTCACCGCAGAATGAGTGACTCGCAACATACAATATCGGATGTCCCACCTCCTTGATAGGTATGTCTTCGGAATTCCCTGAGAATTCCGCATTCAGGCGCCCTGGCGGCGAGGAACCGGACGGTTCCCGGCTTCCCGGGCAGCCTCACCGTGATCCATTTCTCACTTGACGTCCCCTTGTGACCACCCTTACAGTTTCAATACGAGCATCGGACGTCCTACATCCGATAACCCACGACAGTCGAATGGTGAGGCACCCTTATGAGCAAGACCATCAACAGCCTGCCGCTGGTCAACGACGCCAGCCGCCGGAACTTCCTGAAGCTAAGCGGCGCAGTTGGTGCAGCAGCCGCCTTCACGGCAACCCTCTCTGCGTGCGGCGGCGCTGCCAGCACCACAACAGGGAACGCGGCGAACACGGCAGCCGTGAACAAGGACCTCATGATCGAGGCAGGCATCTCCTACGCTCTCTCCACAGGCTTTGACCCGCTGAGCTCTTCGGGAGCCACACCGATGGCGGCCAACCTCCACATCTTCGAAGGCCTCATCGAGCTGCACCCGGCAACCCGCCAGCCCTACAACGCACTGGCCGCATCGGATCCGAAGAAGATCAACGACACCACGTACCAGGTGACCATCCGCGATGGTGCCAAGTTCCATGACGGCTCCCCCGTCACCACCGAGGACGTCGCTTTCTCCTTTACACGTGTCATGGATCCGGCGAACAAGTCCCTGTTTTCCCAGTTCATCCCATTCATCCAGGACGTCAAGCCCTTGGATGCCAAGACAGTGGAATTCACCCTCAAGTACGCCTTCCCTGGCTTCGGCCCCCGGATTTCGGTGGTCAAAGTGGTTCCCAAGGCACTCGCCAGCGATCTGAAGGCCTTCGACGCCAAGCCAATCGGCTCCGGTCCTTACAAACTGGTCTCCGCCGTCAAGGACGACAAGATCGTCTTCGAAGCGTTCGCAGATTACAACGGCCCCAAGCCTGCGTTGGCCAAGGGCATGACCTGGCTCCTTCTTTCAGACGCGGCCGCCCGTGTTACCGCAGTCCAATCCGGACGCGTCCAGGCCATCGAGGATGTTCCGTACCTGGACGTCGACGGCTTGAAGTCCAAGGTCAAGGTGGAATCCGTCCAGTCCTTCGGCCTGCTGTTCCTCATGTTCAACTGCGCAAAGGCCCCTTTCGACAACAAACTGGTCCGCCAGGCGCTGCACTATGGCATGGACAAGGAAGCCA
This sequence comes from Arthrobacter sp. StoSoilA2, assembly GCF_019977195.1. Lineage (NCBI taxonomy): Bacteria > Bacillati > Actinomycetota > Actinomycetes > Micrococcales > Micrococcaceae > Arthrobacter > Arthrobacter sp. StoSoilA2. Next base: position 849,305 of record NZ_AP024643.1, on the reverse strand, counting down.
TCATCAAGAAGGCCCTGTTCGGCAACGCCAAGGCGGCAAGCTCCTACTTCCAGGAGGGCCACCCGGACTATGTCAAGGCCAGGAACGTCTATGGTTTTGACACTAAGAAGGCCGAAGACCTACTCAAGCAGGCGGGCGTTGGCAGCCTCGAATTCGAACTCCTCACCACGGACACCGCGTGGGTGAAGGACGTTGCACCCCTGATCCTGGAGTCCTGGAACAAGATCCCCGGCGTCAAGGTCACCGTGAAGAGCCTGCAGTCCGGTGCCCTTTACAGCGACCGCGTGGGCAAGGGAGACTACACCGTCGTTGCGGCTCCGGGTGATCCGTCCGTGTTCGGCAACGACGCGGACCTGCTGCTGAGCTGGTTCTACTCCGGCGCCACGTGGATGGAGAAGCGCGCCTTCTGGACCACTCCGGAACGCACCAAGTTGCAGGAACTCATGAACAAGGGATCGCAAGCCTCCGGCGACAACGCCAAGAAGATCGTGGCCGAAATCGTGGACATGGTCTCGGACGAAGTCCCCCTCTACCCGGTCCTCCACCGCCAGCTCCCCAGCGCCTGGGACGAGAAAAAACTCAAGGGCTTCCAGCCTCTGCCCACCACCGGATTGTCGTTCATCGACGTCGGACGTACCGCCTAGAAACCTGAGTTGCGAGGCCTGCTTTGCGGCCTAAATCCCCTAAATAGTACGCAGAGCAGGCCCCACAGCCAGCAGCACCCCCAACCAACCGGAGAACAAATTGGTCACGATATTGCGTCTGCTTGGTCGCAGGCTTGCAGCATTGCCATTGATGATCCTGGGCATTACGTTGCTCGTCTTCCTCGTCCTGCAGGCCGCCCCCGGCGACCAAGCCAGTTCCGCCCTTGGTGACGGCGCCAGCGAAGAAGCCAAGCAGCAGTACCGCCAGGAAAATGGCCTGAACGATCCCTTGGTCCTGCAATACTTCCGTTTCCTTGGGAAGCTGCTGCAGTTTGACCTCGGCGTCACAACCCCGCCGGCAAAGTCGGTGGCTTCCATGATCGGCTCTGCGTTCCCTTTGACGCTCCAGCTGACCTTCCTGGGCGTCATTATCGCGATTGTTCTTTCCCTGGCATTCGGCATCCTCGGCGCCCTCTACCGCGACAAGTGGCAGGACCAATTGGTCCGCGTCTTCTCGATCGCCGCGATCGCCACGCCGTCGTTCTGGTTGGGCATCCTGCTCATCCAGTGGTTCGCCCTGGGCAGCAACCCGATGTTCCCCTCAGGCGGAATTGCGACGCCGGAATCCGGCTTTGGCGGCTGGCTCAACTCGATGGCCCTTCCGGCCTTGGCGCTTGGCATTCCCGTGTCAGCGTCGCTGATCCGAGTGGTCCGGACCTCCATGGTTGAAGAGCTTGACCGCGACTACGTCCGCACAGCCATCGGCAACGGCGTCCCCTATCGCGAAGTGGTTTCCAAGAATGTTCTCCGCAATGCCCTCGTCACGCCGGTGACCGTGCTGGGACTCCGCGTGGGCTACCTGCTGGGTGGCGCCGTCGTGATTGAAATGATCTTCGCCCTGCCCGGCATGGGCCAGCTGATCCTCAACGGCATTACCAACCTGGACGTCAACCTGGTCCAGGGCGTGGTGCTCACCATCTCGGTCACTTTTGTTCTGGTGAACATCGTGGTGGACCTTCTCTACCTGCTCATCAACCCCCGAATCAGGACGGTATAGCTCATGCGCAGCAAGCTCGCAGAACGGCTAAGTGCCCCGGGCATCCGCTTCAAGGCCCTGCCCTGGGGCTCCCGCATCGCCCTGCTCTTCCTCGTCATGATTGTGCTCGCGGCCGTCCTCGCGCCGGTCATCGCTCCGCACGATCCCCTTGAGACGTTCATCCCGGCCACCCCGCCCGGCGCCGAACACTTCTTCGGCACCGACCGCCTGGGACGCGACATCTTCTCGCGCCTCCTGTTCGGGGCACAGTCGTCGCTGCTGATCGGCCTTGGCGCGGTTGGCCTGGCGATCCTCGCCGGTGCACTGCTCGGATCCTTCGCCGCGACCTCCAGCAAGTCGGTCAACGAGATCATCATGCGGCTCATGGACATCCTCATGGCGTTCCCGGGCATCGCACTGGCCGCAGTTTTGCTGGCCGCGTTCGGTAACTCGGTCCCGACCATCATCATCGCAATCGCCATCATCTACACGCCCCAACTGGCCCGCGTGGTCCGCGCCAACGTGCTTGCACAATATGGCGAAGACTACGTTCGTGCCGAACGCGTGATCGGTGCAGGCCGGTTCTACATCCTGGTCAAGCACATCGTCCGCAACACCGCCGCTCCCGTCCTGGTGTTCGCCACAGTGATGGTGGCAGACGCCATCATCCTGGAAGCCTCGCTCTCCTTCCTCGGGGCCGGCGTTCAAGACCCCGCGCCATCATGGGGCAACGTGATTTCCTACGGCCGCAATCTGGTCCTGTCCGGTGGCTGGTGGGCCACCACGTTCGCTGGCCTGACAATTCTGCTGACTGTCCTGTCCCTGAACATCCTCGCCGAGGGCCTCACCGACGCCATGGTGAACCCGAAACTGCGCCGCGCGCCGGCAGTGAAGGACGACGACGGCTCGGCCGCGGCTATCGCTGTTGATTCCGAGGTCGCTACATCCGTTGCCCAGCCGTCAGTGGTGGAGGAACACGAGCTCGACGGCGTTCGGCCGGCTTTCGGCGACACCGTCACTTCTGATGGGGGCAGCTCCGCCGTCCTCACCGATGTGAAGCTGGCCGCCGCCAACCCCCACCTCCTCCTGGACCGCGAACTGGAACTGCTGGCAGCCATCGAAGCCAAGCGCACGGACCGCCTCCCGCAGGTCTCCCCCGGAGCCCGCAATGTCCTTGAAGTGAAAAACCTGTCTATCCGCTTCCCGGGCCGTTTCGGCGAGACCGCAATCGTGGACAACGTCTCCTTCACGGTCCGCGAAGGCGAAACCATGGGCCTGGTGGGCGAGTCCGGTTGTGGCAAGTCGATCACGTCACTCGCTGTGATGGGCCTCCTGCCCAAGACAGCACAAGTCACCGGCTCCATCCTGTTTGATGGCAAGGAACTCCTCGAGGCGAAGACGCAGCACGGCAACCCCAAGGCCTATGAGGGCCTGCGCGGCGAGCAGATTGCCATGGTCTACCAGGACGCGTTGAGCTCGCTGAACCCATCCATGAAGATCAAGGACCAGCTGGAGCAGCTCACCAAACGTGGTGGCCGAAAGACACCTTCTGAACTGCTGGAAATGGTGAAACTGGACCCCGCCAGGACGCTTGCCAGCTACCCCCATGAGCTCTCCGGCGGCCAACGCCAGCGCGTGCTGATCGCCATGGCCCTGTCCCGCTCACCGAAGATCGTTGTTGCCGATGAGCCCACCACGGCCTTGGATGTCACCGTGCAAAAGCAGGTGGTGGATCTGCTCAACGAACTCCGTGAGCAACTTGGTTTCGCCATGGTATTCGTCAGTCACGACCTCGCGTTGGTGGCCTCCTTGGCCCACCGTATCACCGTCATGTACGCCGGCCAGGTGGTGGAATCCGCACGGGCTTCCGAGCTCCTGCAGAACCCCAAGCATGAGTACACCCGCGGCTTGCTGGGTGCCGTCCTCTCCATCGAGGCCGACGCCGTCCGGCTGCACCAGATCCCCGGCACAGTCCCTTCACCGCGCGATTTTGCTGCGGGAGACCGCTTCGCGGCCCGCTCACTCAGGGCCGACGCCGACCCCAACCAGAAGCTCGTCCTCACCACCGTTCCAACCGCCAACGGTGACGACGCCGACCACTACTGGGCGAGCCATCTGAAGGAGGACGCAAAATGAGCGATTCAGGCTCCAAGCCGGTCATCGAGCTCAAAGACGTCAAGGTCTACCACCATGCAAGGACCGGCGGACTTTTCCGACCCAACATCGTCAAAGCCGTCGACGGAGTGGACTTCACCATCAGCCGCGGCGAAACCGTGGGCATCGTTGGTGAGTCCGGCTGTGGCAAGTCCACCCTCGCGTCCGTACTTGTGGGACTTCAACCGCCGACGTCGGGCCAGGTCTTGTTCCACGGAAAGCCAGCAATCAAGCGCAACGCCGCCATGCGAAAGCGGTTTGGACGCTCCGTCTCGGTCGTCTTCCAGGACCCGGCTACGGCGCTCAACCCGCGCATGACCATCCAGGACATCCTCACCGACCCCCTGCAGATCCACGGCATCGGAAACGCTGCCAGCCGTGCTGCCAAGGTCAAGGAACTGTTGGCGCTGGTTGGCCTGCCGCACTCGGCAGCCGAGGTGACGCCGTCGCAGGTTTCCGGTGGTCAGCGCCAGCGTGTGGCGATCGCCCGTGCACTGGCGTTGGATCCTGACATCATTGTGGCTGACGAGCCGACGTCGGCCCTGGACGTTTCGGTCCGCGCGCAGGTCCTGAACCTGTTGTCTGACCTGAAGACCCAGCTGAACCTCGGCATGGTGTTCATCTCGCACGACATCCAGACCGTCCGCTACGTCTCGGACCGTATCTGCGTCATGTACTTCGGCAAGATCGTCGAACAAGGCACAGCCACCCAGGTCTTCGACAACCCCAGCAACGACTACACCAAGAAGCTGCTGGGCGCCGCGCCGAGCCTGCTCCACATCTAGTTTTTCCCTTCACAAGCTACAAACAACGGAGAATTCTGTGTCCACTCAGTTCCAGGGCGTCATCCCCCCGGTCATCACCCCCCGCCACGCCGACGGCAGCATCGACACCGCGTCGCTGAAGAACGTCACCAAGCACCTGATCGACGGCGGTGTGTCCGGACTTTTCGTCCTCGGCTCCTCCGGAGAAGTCCCCTACCTCACCAACGCCGAGCGTGAGCTGGTGGTCTCCACCATCGCCGACGCCAACGCCGGAGCGGTCCCGCTGATCGTCGGCGCCAACGAGCAGACCACCAACCGGGTGATCGAGGAAGCGCGGAAGGTGGTGGATCTAGGTGCCGACGCGATCGTTGTCACGTCCATGTACTACGCCATCGGCAATGCGGCGGAAACCGAGACGCATTTCCGCAGCATCCACGCCGCCATCGAGAAGCCGATCTTCGCTTACGACGTCCCGGTCCGCACGCACTTCAAGCTGCCCATGGACCTCTTGGTACGCCTCGGCCGCGACGGCGTCATTGCCGGCGTCAAGGACTCCTCGGGCGACGACGTTTCGTTCCGCCAACTGCTGCTCGCCGCCAAGGACATTCCCAACTTCGCTATCTTCACTGGCCACGAAGTTGTGGTGGACGGCGCCCTCCTGGGCGGTGCGCAGGGCGTGGTTCCGGGTCTCGGCAACGTTGATCCTGCCGGCTACCACCGCCTGTTCGACGCTGCCCAGACGGGCGACTGGGCTCTCGCAGCAAGGGAGCAGGACCGTCTGGCCGACGTCTTCGAGATCGTCTACACCCCCAACGGTCGCGTCTCCGGCGGCGCTGCAGGTCTCGGTGCTTTCAAGACCGCGCTGCAGGTCATGGGAGTTATTGAGTCCAACACCATGAGCGAGCCCATGCTGTCCCTGAACGATGCCGAAACGGCGTTGATTCGCGAAATCCTGGAACGGAACGGGCTGGTCTAAATTTTCATGACCCCTTCCATGACCCACGTGGTCGGTGTTGACCTCGGCGGCACCAAAACTGCCGCCGGGGTTGTTTCCGAGCGTGGTGAAGTGCTCATGTCGGAGACCATTCCGACGTTGAACAGGGACGGTGGCGAAGCGATCCTCGACGCCACCGCGGCGCTGATCGCGGGCTTGGTGGAGCGGGCTGCCGACGCCGGAGTTACAGTTTCCGGCGTCGGCATCGGCTCCGCCGGGGTCATCGATGCTTCTTCCGGGGCCGTGGTGTCAGCCACGGATGCGATTCATGGCTGGGCCGGGACTGAGCTTGTTTCAGGGCTGTCCACCCGGCTTTCCCTGCCTCTTTCGGCGGTCCGGGCCGTCAACGACGTCCACGCCCACGCCCTCGGTGAGGCCTGGCTTGGCGCGGCCGCCGGCTCCTCAAGTTCGCTCATGGTGGCGTTCGGAACCGGCGTCGGCGGGAGCTTTGTGCTGAACGGCGAACCTGTTCTCGGACACCGCTTTGTTGGCGGGCATGTGGGTCACTTCGCGTCGCCGCTGGCTGTATTTGACGGCGTTCCGCTGTCTTGTGTGTGTGGTGGATCAGGACACGTCGAGGCCGTGGCTTCGGGGCCCGCCATCTACGAGTCGTACCTGCGCTTTGGTGGTTCCTCGCATGAGGCAGCGGACACGCGGGGCGTGTTTGCGCTGGCCGCTTCGGGAACTCACGACGGCGGTGCTGCCGCTGTGTCCGCTGACGGGCGCGCCGCCGCGTTGCGGGCCGTTGGTCTCGGCGCGGCCGCCGCAGGCCAAGCGGTGGGCGGACTCATCAACATTCTTGACCCTGAAACCGTGGTGATTTCTGGTGGACTGGCCGACGCCGCCGATCTTTGGTGGAAGCCCATGGAGACGGCTTTGCGCCAGGAATTACTGGCACCGTTGGCCAAGGTCCCCGTGCTGCGGGCAACCCTGGGCAACACCGCGGCCATCGTTGGTGCCGCGAAACTCGTCCTTTAGAAGAGAGACAACATGATCCTGACCCCCGAAGGCATCAAAGCCCTCCGTTCCCAGCTGATCGTCTCCTGCCAGGCGTATCCCGGCGAACCCATGCGCGATCCCCGCACCACGGCCCAGGTGGCGGCCTCGGCTGTCATCGGCGGTGCTGCGGCGATCCGCGTCCAAGGGTTAGCCGACGTACAGTTCGCGCGTGCCGCCGTCGAAGTTCCCGTCATCGGGCTCTGGAAGGACGGGCATGATGGGGTCTTCATCACCCCCACTCTCCGGCACGCGCTTGCCGTGGCTGGTGCCGGTGCACATGTTGTCGCGCTTGATGGCACACGCCGGGCCCGCCCGGACGGTTTGTCGCTGGCTGCGACCGTTGCCGGCATCCATGCCGAGTCCCACGCGCTGGTCATGGCGGACTGCGGTTCCTTCGACGATGCTGTTGCAGCCGTTGAAGCCGGCGCGGACCTGATCGGCACAACGTTGGCTGGTTACACCGGCGAGCGCCCCAAGACCGACGGCCCGGACCTGGAGTTGCTGGAGCAGATCGCCTCTGCCGAACTGGGCAAGCCGCTCATCGCCGAAGGTCGCATCCACACCCCCACCCAGGCATGTCAGGCCCTCAATGCCGGCGCGTTCGCAGTGGTTGTGGGCACCGCGATCACGCATCCGGCCACGATTACGGGCTGGTTCAAGGGCGCGATGCACGCCTAAGGGCTCAGCCCCCGCGTTGCTGGGCCTGCTCTGCGCCCCAAAACCCCCGCGAAGCACGCGGAACGGGCCTCACAACGCGGCGGCAGCGGTTGTAGGCTTCTCCCATGGCTGCCGAAAACTCCCGTGAATTCGACGTAATTGTGATCGGCGCGGGCGCCGTCGGGGAAAATGTCGCGGACCGCGTGGCTCGTGGCGGACTGACGGCAGTGGTTGTGGAAAGCGAACTGGTTGGCGGCGAATGCTCGTATTGGGCGTGCATTCCTTCCAAAGCGCTCCTCCGGCCAGGCAGCGTGCTCCACGCGGCGCAGGGAATTCCCGGAGCGTCGGAAGCGGTCACTGGAGTTATCGACGCAAAGTCGGCCCTGAAGCACCGGGACTGGTTCACGAACAATTGGCAGGACGGGAGCCAGGTCGAATGGCTGGATAGCGCCGGCATCGAGCTGATCCGTGGGCGCGGGCGCATCACAGGACCACGCGAGGTCCAGGTGGACGGGCTCGACGGCAATAGCTACGCGCTCAAGGCGCACCATGCCGTGGTCGTGGCCACAGGTTCCACACCTACCATCCCGGATATCGAGGGCCTCAAGGACGTACCCTTCTGGACCACCCGCGGTGCCACTGCGGCAAAAGTCATCCCACAGCGGTTTGCGGTGCTCGGAGGTGGAGTGGCCGGCGTCGAATTGGCCCAGGCTTTTGCCCGCCTTGGTTCGGTGGTGACACTTATTGCTCGTGGTCGCCTTCTGAGCAGCTATCCAGAAGAGGCAGCTGAACTGGTCCTGGCCGGGCTGCGCGCCGATGGCGTAACAGTCCACCTCCACACGGATGTGGACAAAGTGGAAAAGAACGACGACGGCTCGGTCACCGTCACGTTCAACGGCGGGACCGTTACGGCTGACAAACTCCTGGTCGCGTCCGGCCGGCATCCGGCATTGGCCAATTTGGGCTTGGAAAATGTGGGCGTTGAACCGCAGAACGGAAAACCGCTCCGGCTCACCACGGATGCCAGTGGGCTGGTGGAGGGCCCGGCAAGCGATGGCACCAGTGGACTGTGGCTGTACGCCGCAGGCGATGCCGCGGGCAATGTGTTGCTCACGCACCAGGGCAAGTACGAAGCCCGGGCTACCGGCGATGCCATCGTTGCCCGGGCAAATGGCAAGCTCCAGGGCACGCCCCGCCCCTGGAGCGCGTGGGCACACACGGCCGACGAGCACGCCATTCCAAGCGTCGTCTTCACAGATCCGGAAGTGGCCTCGGTGGGTCCCAGCCTTGAGCAGGCCCTGCTCCAGGGCAAGCACGTCACAGGAGTGGAGTTGCCCATCAATGTCTCCGGATCCCAGCTCTATTCCGCCGATTACAAAGGGTGGGCGCAGATCGTGGTGGACGAGGACCGGAAAGTCATCCTTGGCGCTACGTTCGTCGGGCCGGGGGTAGCTGAACTGCTCCACTCGGCCACCATCGCGATCGTAGGCGAAGTCCCCTTGGACAGGTTGTGGCACGCTGTGCCGTCGTACCCCACCCTCAGCGAGGTGTGGTTGCGGCTTTTGGAGAAGTACGGCCTCTAGCGCTTATTTGAACTGACTGGTCAGTTCAGTTAGACTTTCAGCAGACACCATTTCTGCGAAAGGCTCATTGTGCTGTCCGTACAGCAACTCCAGATCAACGGCCGCCGGGATGACCTCCTTCCGGCAACGTCACTCCAGGCCCGTCGTGGCGAACTCTTGCTCGTGGCCGGCGAAGGCCAGGATCAGCGGACCGCCTTGGCCTTGGCACTCAGTGGCCGCATGAAACCCAGCAACGGCGTACTCAGTTGGGACAACAACAGCAAGACCAAGAAGATCCGGCTGGCGAGCGCCTTGGTGGATTCGCCCGGCGTCAATGAGCCTGAACAGCATCTAAGCGTTCGCGACCTCGTCACAGAGGACCTCTCCCTCATCCCCCGCCGTTACCGTGGCGCGCTGCTCAGCAAACCGTGGCTGAAGATCAACAGCTTCGAAGACATTGCCGGCCTGTGGATCGAACAGCTTCCCGCCGCCCGCCGGCTCGAGCTCCTGACCGCCCTCGCCTTGGCAGATCCAGCTACCGACCTCCTGGTGGTCGATTCACCCGATCGCCACAGCGCCGATCCCGCGGCGTGGTTGCCCCGGCTTGAGGCACTGGCGTCCGACGCCGGGCGGCCCCTTGCCGTCGTCGCCGTCGTCAGCGCCCTCCCGGACAACTGGGCTGGCCCTGCTGCCGTAATTGGCAACTCAGTGGCCCACCCGCAGGAACCGGAAACCGTTGAAGTGTCCGAGCCGGCACAGGCGACGAACGCGCAAGCGACAACGAGCCCAATCCCGGCCCGCGAGATTCAAGGCGAAGCATCCGAACCCGAATTCAAAGACCTTCAAAGGACTGCAAAGTGACTGTTCTGCGGCTCGCCCGCTCCGAACTCAAGCGCATGACCGGCGGGCTCCTGCCCAAGCTGACCATCCTGGCCCTGACCATGGTGCCGCTGCTCTACGGCGCGGTGTATCTCTACGCCAATTGGGATCCGTACGGCAATCTGAACCAGATCGACGCCGCCTTGGTGGTTGAGGACACAGGGGCAACGTCCAAGGATGGCACCGAGCTGCAGGCTGGCAAGAAGGTTGCTGACAGCCTGGTAGACGGCCACGTCTTCAACTGGAAGCAGGTTTCCAGCGCCGAAGCCGCAGAGGCTGGTGTTCGGACCGGCGAATACGCCTTCGCTCTGCGGATCCCCAAGGACTTCTCCGCAAACCTGGTCTCCCCCGGCAGCTTCGACGCCGCCAACCAGGCGATGCTCCATGTCACCACGAACGACGCCAACAATTACCTGCTGAGCACCATCGTGGACAAACTCACCACAGCAGTTCATTCAACGGTCGCCAAGGAGGTCGGCGAGGAAACAGCCAACCAACTCCTCACCGGCTTCGGTACCATCCACTCCTCCATCGTGAAAGCTGCGGACGGAGCGTCCGAACTCGCCACGGGAGTGGGTCAGCTCAGCGATGGCGCTGCAAGGCTGCATGACGGAACCACGCAGTTGGTCACCGGGGCCGATCAGCTGGTCGCCGGGCAGACCGAACTGCGCGACGGCGCTGTGCAACTCAACAGCGGCGCCGGTCAGCTGAGCTCGGGCCTCACTGAGCTGAAGAACAAAACGGCTACCCTCCCGGCGGATTCGCAAAAGCTTGCCGACGGTGCGGCGCAAGTAGCCGCCGGGAACGCCGAGCTGAATGCGAAGGTCCAGGACGTCGTCGGGCAGCTGGATGCCGCGGACAAGGGCCTCCGCAACCGTGTTGTGGAATCCAACACCCGTCTGGTCACCGCCGGCGTACTGACGCAGGAGCAGGCAGACAAGGTCCTGGCGGACTTCGACGCGGCCGCCGCATCTAGCCCCGTCACGGACGCAAAGGCCAAGATCGCGGGCGACGCCGCCAAGATCCAACAGCTCTCCGATGGTTCAGCTGCGGTGAGCGCAGGGGCATCGAAGCTCGCCGCCGCAACGCCTGCTCTCACGGACGCGATTTCGCAGGCAGCGGCCGGAGCCGGGCAGCTGAAAACCGGGGTTTCCGCGCTGGCCGCCGGCCAGCAGAGCGCACTGGACGGTGCCATAAAGCTCGACGACGGCGCCCACCAACTCAACGACGGTGCCGGACAGCTTGCCACTGGCGCAGTGAAGGCTTCCGATGGCTCACATACCCTGGCCACAGAGCTTGCCAAGGGTGCCGGGGAAATCCCGAACCCGAACGATGAACAGAAGAGCAGTGTTTCCAAAGTGATCGCAGATCCGGTCGCGGTGGACAACGTATCGCAGGCCAAGGCAGGTTCTTATGGCGCCGGCCTGGCACCCTTCTTCCTGACGCTGGCGCTCTGGATCGGTGTGTTCATGCTGGTACAGGCCATGCGACCTATCACCCAGCGGGCGCTGGCGTCGAACGCCCCGGCATGGAAAATCGCCGTCGGAGGCTGGCTTCCGTTCTTCGTTGTCTCGGTCCTGCAGGCCACGATCCTGACCCTCGTGGTGAATTTGGGCCTCGGCTTGAACGCCGCCCACCCCGTGGGCATGTGGCTGTTCATGCTCGCCGCCGTAATGGCGTTCAGCGCGATCATCCAAGGCATCGTCGCGCTCATGGGAACCCCGGGCAAGTTCGTGGTGCTGATCCTGCTGGTTCTGCAGCTCGTGTCCTCGGGCGGTACGTTCCCTTGGCAGACCACTCCCATGCCACTTCACGTGGTGCACGAAGTCCTGCCCATGGGCTACGTCGTCACCGGGATGCGGCATCTGATCTACGGCGGCGAACTCAGCATGATCTGGCCGACGGTCCTGGGCCTGCTTGGATACACTTTGCTGGGAGCGGCACTGTCCACGCTCGCTGTCCGCAAACACAAGATGTGGACCCTCAAGACGCTGAAGCCGGAGATCGCAGTATGACCAGCACCCAGCCGGCAGCCCCTTCAGAGCCGGGGCCCGCCGCAGGAACCGCGGAAAAGAAGCTGCGTCCCGGGCGCACCAACGCCACCAAGCAGCGCCTCTTCGAAGCGTCCATGGAGCTGATTGGCGAACGTGGCGCTGCAGGCGTCACCGTGGATGAGATCGCGGCCGCGGCCGGCGTGTCCAAGGGGACGGTCTACTACAACTTCGGCAGCAAATCGGACCTCATCGCGCAGCTGCTGCGGCATGGCGTGGACATCATGCTGGTCCGTCTCCAGGCAATCGAAGGCCAAGCCAGCGATCCCCTCGAAGCCATGAAGAACATGGTCGGCCAGGCCATGGAGTTCATGGACGAGTACCCGTCTTTCGCGCGGCTGTGGGTGAGCGAAAACTGGCGGACGCCAGGCGAGTGGAGTGCCGTGTTTGCGGAGCTACGAGGCGAACTCCTGGCCGTGATCGGTTCGGCGGTGGAACGTGTGGCCGCCGGATACAAGGTGGACGAGTCAATCGTCCGCGGCAGCCTGGAGGCGGCCATTTTCGGGGCCATCTTCGTGGTGGGACTCGACCGACAAACCTACAACCCCGAGCGCACCCGGGAACAGAGTGTCGCCGCGGTCATGACCATCATGCACGGGTACGTCGTGAAGTAGGTCTTCCCCGGGAACGGTATCCAACTGCAATCTACGACGGCGTGGCGTGGCCCGCTGGTCGGCGATGATTAGACTCATGCGTCACATGGGGAACAGCGGAAAGCTTGCGGTGGTAGCCGCTTTTGTGTCCCTCGGGCTCTTGGTGCTCGCAGCCGTGGTCCTCGAGGAACTGGTTCTGTACTTGTTCCTGGGAGCGGTGCTGACCTGCTATTTGGCATCGATAGTGCAGGTCTTCAACCGGCGGCGATACCTCGTGGTTCTCCTTGGCGCTGCCGGGACCAGCCTGTTCATCGGCTTCAGCATTGCATTCCTGCGCATGTGGGGCCTCGCGTTCAACCAGGACGCCAACGCCATGGGGAGTGCCGTAAGCACCGAGGACTCAGACATCTACTTCTACCTGGCCGCAGTGGCTGGGGTGGGGACGCTGGCTGTGCTGTTCCTCGGGGCGGTCTGGCCATCGTTTGGTTTCAGCAGGGCCAAGCAACCCGCCCCAGTGCCTAAGCGGGCCACAACGCCAACCAAACGAGCTGCCAGCTCACGTCCAGCCGCGCCTGCCAAACGGCCAACTACGTCGACGGCACGTCCTTCGAGCGCCGCAAAAGCCTCTCCAGCGAAGCGTCCCGCAACACCCCGTACGCCTTCGACGGCAGCCAAGCGTCCGGCGTCGGGCGTTTCCACACAGCGCAAGCCCGCTTCCAAGCGCTAGCCCCCTGCGTTGCGGGGCCCGCTCTGCGTGCTTCGCGGGCGATTAGACGCGCAGAGCAGGCCTCACAACGGGAGTTTCCGGACGTTTTCGTGAGGCGCCGAGCACGGCGGTCGCGACTCCGACGAGCAGGATCAGCCCTCCCATAATTTCGGGCGCTGTTGGGATTTCGTTCAGGACCAGCCAGGCAGCCGTCATGCCGACCACTGGAACCAGCAGCGTGAACGGCACGACGTCGGAACTCGGGTAGAGCGTCAACAGCCGGTTCCAGATGCCGTACCCGATAAGCGAGGCGAAAACCGCCGTGTAGATGGCGCTCAGGATGGTGGGTATTTGGAGGTCCGTGATGGTCGCCCACACTGTGCTGGGGCCGTCCACTACGAGTGACAATCCCGCCAAAGGGAGCGGCACTACGGCCCCGGACCAGACCACCAACCCAAGGCCCGACGCCGCTTTCGAGTGCCGCGCAACCACGTTTCCGATCGCCCAGGATAACGCCGCCGCCAGCACAATCATGAGAGGCAGGATAGGAGCCACGGCACTGCGCCCCACCGCGACCACGCCCAGACCCGCGAGGCCGAGCACAACGCCCAGCATCTGCCTGCGGCTGGGCCTCTCGCCAAGGAACCGGGCCGCGATCAGCACTGTGAACAGCACCTGCGCCTGCAAGACGAGGGAGGCCAGGCCCGCCGGCATCCCCAGAGCCATGCCCAGGTACAGCAGTCCAAACTGACCAGCGCTCATGAAAAGCCCGACGCCGATGATCGCCTTCCAGCTCACGTCGGGTTTGCGGATAAACAGAATGAACGGAAAAACGACCAGCAGGAATCGGAAGGCGACGAACAGCAACGGCGGGACATCGCGGCCGTTGGCGTGGAGGCCAAGGTCTATCGCGACAAAGTTCACGCCCCAAAGGACAGCGACGAGGACGGCGAGGGCGGAGTGGCGAAGGTTCACAAGAATCACTGTGGCATCTCGAATGGTTTAAGCACCAGCGTTGAATTCTGTATGAAATCAAGTAGGTTTACTTCATGATCGACATTTCAGCTCTGCGCGCCCTGGTAGCTGTGGAACAGCACGGATCTGTCGTGGCCGCCTCGGACGTGATGGGCTACAGTCCTTCGGCGGTTTCCCAGCAGATAAAGAAGCTGGAGAAGCAAACCGGAGTGGCCGTCCTGGAACGCAATGGCCGCGGTGTACTCCTTACGGAACGGGGCCTTGCCCTCGCCGGCTATGGACGGCGAATAATGGGCGAACTCGAGGAACTCCAGGCAACACTCCTCGCCGATCCCGCGAAGCCTTCCGGGCTGCTGCGGCTGGTGGCGTTCTCAACGGCCTGCCGTGGCTTGGTGGGGCCCATGCTCGGACGTATCGGTAGGGATTCGGAACTTGAAGTCAGCGTACTGGCGGAGGACCCGCGTGAAGCCGTGCACCGGGTTGCTTCAGGCGAGGCTGAGCTTGCGGTAGTGCACAACTGGAACTCCGTGCCGCTGGTCATTCCTGAGAACCTGGTGCACGAGGACCTCTGCCTGGACCAGGCCGACGTCCTCGTTAACAGCAGCCACGAACTTGCCGGACGGACCGTCGTCGAGCGTGAAGACCTGCTGGACGAAACCTGGGTCAGTACGCCGGCCGGCGCCATCTGCAACGAAGCCCTCCTCCAGATCTTCGCCGGGCTTGGGCGGGTCCCCGATATCCGTGTCTACGATCCCGATTTCTCCACCCATATTGCGATGGTGGAGCAGGCCGTGGCCGTAGCACTGGTGCCTCGGCTTGGCAGGCCACCCCTGCCACCCGGCGTCGTTGCAGTGCCGGTCGTCAACCCCATCCAGCAGCGAGCCGTGGGAATCGTGTATCGGAAGACCATGACCGCCAGCCCCAATATCCGGCATGCCGTCCGGCTGCTGCGCGAAGTGGCGGCAGAACACGAGCTGCCGTTGCCGGGATAAGACCCCGCCATGGCTTGTCTTCTTAGGCAGAGCGCGGGAGCGGTCGGTGTCTTCCGCTCCCGCGCCGCTCATCGAGCGGAAGATGCCTGAAGGGCATCCGAAACAGGGTAACCGGCCGTTTGCTGGTGCCAATCCAGAATCTGCTCCCCCGTCATGAACACAGACCTGGCATCGGCCCTGATATGCGCCAGCGCCTGCTTGAAGTAGGTCAGGCGGTGCGGCGCGGCCATGATGTAGGGGTGGATGACCAGCGCCATAACCCTGGCCGATTCCGCCGAGTCCTCGGCAAGCTGGTCAAACTGGTCCTTGGCACGCTGGAGATATTCACGGGCGGGATGGTGCTGGATCAGCATCATTGCCACGTCATTGCACTCCTGCGTGTAAGGGATGCTGGTGATGGGCCTTGTCCGCGTACGGAGTTCAACAGGCTGGTCATCCAATACCCAGTCACAGACGTACTCATAGCCCTCCTCCACCAGGATGTCCGGCGTCTCCCAGGTTTCCGTCAGGCCAGGACCCAGCCAGCCACGCGGGGCCTTGCCGGTGGCTTGGCGGATGGCGTCGGTGGTCAGCCGGATATCTTCGCGCTCGTCCGGCACTTTCTGCATGTTTTTCTGGCCATAGCCGTGGCCAATGAACTCCCAGCCGCGTTCCTTTGCAGCCGCAGTTATCGCCGGGTAAGACGTTACGGCCTTGCCGTTGACGGCCAATGCCACCGGGATGCCGAACTCATCGAGCGCCTTCAAGAGCCTCCAGAAACCAACCCTGTTTCCATATTCATGCCAGCACCAGTTGGGCACGTCCGGCGTGGGGACGCCGCCGGCCGGAGGACTCAGGACAGTGCGCGGCATCGCCTCATCGTCATTCCACTCCTCAATGTTGACTATCACCCAGACCGCTACCTTCTTGCCGTCCGGCAGAAGTCGCACTGGACGATCAACAATCGCCTCATAGTCGATCCGTTCGCTCGGTTTCATGATTCCTCCTGCTCGGTCACTGCGATGCTCAGTTGTGGAAGGCCCGTAATCTCCACGGAGACCTGGTCGCCGGGAACAATGGCCGAAACGCCCGCTGGGGTACCCGTGTAAATCAAGTCACCCGGTTCCAGGGTGTACAGGGAGCTAAGCCGGGAAAGGATTTCCGGAACGGACCAGATCATCAGGCCCAGGCTCGTTCGCTGACGCTCCTTTCCATTGACAGTGAGAACCAAGGTTGCGGTTTCCAGGTCCTGCACCGATGCCGCTGGAAGGATCGGGCCGCAAGGAGCCGAGCTGTCAAACGATTTACCTGGCTCCCAAGGACGCGCCTGGGACACTGAATTTCTTTGCAGGTCCCTGCGGGTCAGGTCGATTCCAGCAGCGTAGCCAAACACAGCATCGGAAGTATCTTCTGGCTGGCTGTTGCGAAGCCGCTTGCCCACTGCCACTACCAGTTCACCCTCGAACTGGAAGTCATCGGTTGATTGCGGGTAGGCGATGGCCGCGCCGTCCAGTTCGACGCAATCAGTTGGCTTCTGGAAGAAGAACGGATCGTCGCGTTCGTCGCCTTCACGCATCTCGCGAATGTGGTCCACATAGTTCCTCCCCACGCAGTAGATGCGGCGGACGGGGAAGCCGTGGTCGGAACCGGATACGGGAACAACGGGTTGGGTTGTTTTCCAAAGTGTTTGCATTGGTTACTCCTGAGTGGTGGTTACGGGGTCCGGAATAGTGGCCGAAGGGGCCAGCCGACTGAAGTCGGCCGTTCGCAGGGCCAAAGCCAGCAGACCGGAGGCCACGGACAGGCCTGTGATCTGGACCAGGCCGGCGGTGCTCCAGTCGGTGTTTCCGACAAGAAGGCTGAAGGCCAACCCGGCGAAGCCCGCTGCCGTGTAGATGCACGTTGTGAAGAGGCCTGAAGCGCGGGATGAGTGGGATTCATTCATGCTTTTGACCAGGGAAGCGACGAGCCCAACGTAGAGCCCGGAGCTGGCCACCAGCCCAAAGAGGAACGACCATACGGCCTGCCACGCAACGGTTGCGGGTCCTGCGAACAATGCAGCACCACAGACGGCCTGCGCGACGCTCAACGATGTGATGGCAATTTTGGGAGTCAGGCGATCAACAAGCCAACCCCCCAGGGGAGAGGCGAAAGCCGCAAGTCCGGATAACCCGACGGCAAGAGCTGCATCAGCCTGTTTGAAATGCAGGTGCTCGATCAGGAAACTGGCATACATTCCTATGTAGCCAAAATCTATGAGACCGAACAGCACTGTGATCACCGCCAGGATCAGGGGATTACGGCTGAAAAAGCTGGTTGCCCCACCTACGTAATGGGTTGCCTCCTGGACGGAGCGCCGTTCCGTGAATGACGAGCGGACGAACACCGCAACCAGAAGCGCAGCTACGATCCCGATGGCTCCGAAGGCAATCATCGGAGCACGCCAGGAATCAAACTCCTGGTGGAGGAAGACTCCGAGGTTTGGGCCCACCAGCGCGCCCGTGGCGAAGGCGACGTTTACTGAACCGATCGCGATGCCACGGTGCCTGGGAAAGGCATGTGTTGCCACAGTAAGGATGGCCACCAACTGCAAGGCTTCACCTACACCGCTGAGGACCCGCCACAGCAGCATGTCCCAGAAACCGGCGCTCAACACCGTGAGTACCGTGGCGATGGAGAAGAGGACTGTACCCATGATCAGGACGTGTTTCCGGTTTACGCGGCGCAAGGCCATACCGGCCGGGATACCCGTAAGTCCCATTCCCAAGGCGAAGAGTGTGGATTGAAGCCCGGCCTCGGGAAGCCCAAACCCGTATTCTGTCCTGACCTCTGTCAGCAGGACCGGGAAAACCATGCGGTCCATTGCATTGACTGAGTAGGCCAGGAGGATAAGCAGGAACATGAGCATGGCTCCGGAGCTGCCGAGCCGTTGGACACGCTCCGCTGACGCCGGAGGCCGTTCCTTGGGCACGGCCGTTGAGTTGTTTTGGCTTATCATCGTTGATTGCCTTCCTGATTGTTGCTGATCCATTGGTCCCAGGTTCCGGCTGCCGTTGCGCGCTGGACCAGGGCGTCGCGCCGCTCTGTGGCCGTATCGATGGCTTGGCGGGCCGTCTGTTGTACCAGTTCGCCTTCACGAAGAAGAACGCGTCCATCGCTGATGACGGTGCGGATTGCCGCGGAAGTTCCGTGATAGACGAGGCTTTCGGCAGGATCACCCGTTGGAAGAAGCGAGGTAC
The DNA here is from genome assembly GCF_019977195.1 of Arthrobacter sp. StoSoilA2. Classification (NCBI taxonomy): domain Bacteria; kingdom Bacillati; phylum Actinomycetota; class Actinomycetes; order Micrococcales; family Micrococcaceae; genus Arthrobacter; species Arthrobacter sp. StoSoilA2. The sequence continues at coordinate 831,081 of NZ_AP024643.1, read as the reverse complement.
TTGACCTGTCGAAGATGATCAGATCGGCCCGTTTGCCCTGTCTGATGGATCCTGTGATCCCATCGATGCCAAGATCCTTGGCGGCACGGATGGTAGCCATCTCGAGGGCAATTCGAGGAGTCAGTGTTGCCCGTCTCGTGCGTGCGTGCTCAACGGAGAGCAACGCCCGCAAGCTGGAAAGTACGTCTGCGTTTGCCGGCATGGCGAGTGTGTCCACAGAAAGTGATGTCAGAACGTCCGCTTCAAGGAACTCCGTGACCACCGGAAAGCCCATGGTGCGCATTTCCGAAAGTGGGCTCACCGAAATCCTGGTTCCTGTCCGGGCAATGGCTTCAATGTCCTCCGCGCTGGCGTGCACGGCGTGAACCACCTGGACGTCCGGTCCGAGCAATCCCTCACGGTCCAGTCTGGTCAGGCCACACGACTGGCAACCAGGTTCCCGCATGCAGCGGTCGCAATGCATGGTGATGGGAACGTTGCGTTCCCTGGCACAGCTCCATTCCCGCGCAGCAAGCTCCGTGGATGTGCGATAGGGTCCCCGCAACGCCACCCCGAAATGGATCCGCCCGTCAAGGCGGTCGGAAGTCCATCTGTTGATGGCATCGTCCAGACCGTCGAAATCCATCACTTCGTCGGCACCCGAGGAATCCCTTGGCCCATAGGAGAATCGGCCCCTCAACCCCGAATCCAAATGCGCTTGGATGTTCGCATCTATATCGCCCGCACCGCGGACGTTGTGGTCCCAGTTATGGACGGTGGTGATTCCGTTCTGTACTGCTTCTGCCAGGGCGAACCTGGCGGACCAGTAGAAGTCATCGTCATTAAGGTGGGGGGCGAGGCCACGCTTGACTGAGAAGTAGTCCCGTCCGGGCCCATCCCCCACCGTTCCCCGCAGAAGTGAATTCCACAGATGCCAGTGTGTGTCTACGAAACCAGGCATCACCAGGTTTCCGGTGCCGTCTATCTGTTCCACTCCATTGGGGAGGGCGAGGCCCTGCCCGAGTTTTTCGATAATGCCATCCCTGATCAGGATGTCCGTGATCCCATCGGGGACGTCCGGGTCGAGGGACAAAATAAAGGCATTTTGCAGTAGCAAGCTAGTGCGTTGAGGAAGCATGATCCATCCAAAGAACGACGAAAATGACAAGGCCAAAAATGACTACGCAACGCCGCAGCAGGACATCCGGAATGCGTCGGCCCAGAACGGCACCGATCCATCCTCCGAGCAGTCCAGCGGCGGCCATCACAAATGCCGCGGGCCATGCGACAGTCGCGAAGATACCGAAGAAGACAAGGGAGACAGCGCTCGCGACGGCGGACAGCACACTCTTGAGTGCGTTGAGCCGGGGAAGCCGCTCATCGAGGGTAATGCCCAAAACACCGAGCATCATGATGCCCAGTCCGGCGTTGAAGTAGCCACCATAGGTAGCCACACCCAACTGACCGAGACTGCTGGCATGCAGTCGTTCAGCTCTCACGCTTGAATTCTGAACCCCACCCACGCGTGCCACTGCCCATCTGGTCAAGACGGGCTGCGCTGCCAGCAGCAGGGTCGATGCAAGCACCAGCCACGGAACCACAGCAACAAATGTTGATTCCGGTCCCACCAGCAGGAGCGCTGATCCCACTGTGGCACCAACCACGGTGGTGGTTCCCAGGATCGCGACCCTGCGGGCCTGTCCTTTGAGTTCCCTGCGATAGCCCCAAACGCCACCCACATAACCCGGGAAGGCTGCCACCGTGTTGATGACGTTGGCCGCGACGGGCGGGTAGCCCAGCGCGAGCAGGGTTGGAAAGGTCACCAGCGACCCGCCACCTGCAACCGCGTTTATTGCGCCGGCAGCTGTGCCGGCCAAAGCCATAAGGGCTACAGACCCAATGTCCATGACCACCTCCCACACTCAGCGTACGCATTGCATGCAATGAATGCAATAGCTGTTTTCGCATGCCTTGTATACTTAGGTCATGAGTTCAGACGCGGCAGGAACAGGATCAGCACGCTCAACCTACGACGTCCTGTGGGCCAGATTTCTCGACGGCACCTACACCGCCGGGGACCGCCTTCCGGAGGCATCGATAGCAGAGGAATTGGGAGTCAGCCGCACACCCGTAAGGGAAGCGCTGAGCCGCATGCTTGCCGAAGGCCTGCTCACGCCCGCAGCTCGCGGCGTAGTAGTTGCAGGTTTGGACCACGACGCCAAACGCCGCCTGTTTGATCTGCGACGCAATCTTGAAGGATTCGCAGCCGAACTGACAGCCGCGCGGGCCCGCGATGGACAGATCGCTCCTGCCTGGTTCGCGCGGCTGAACGACGCAGCAACGGGGTTCGCGAAAGCCATTGAAAGCGGTGACGTACGGGAGTCAACGCGAATCAACAGGCAGTTCCACGACCTGATCGTCGAAGCCAGTGGTAACGAATTCCTGGCCGATGCGCATCGCCGGGCCATAGCCAGGCTTGCGGTTTCTACAGCAGCGAATCTCGGCAAGGATGACTGGGCGCACAAGGCCGCCGAACAACACGTAGAAATTGCCCGGGCAATTGCAGACGGAGACGTAGCGTCTGCCCGCTCACTTTCGGAAGCCCACATAAGTGACGCCCAAAAGGTGGCGGATCTGGCGGCCTAAGGACGCCGGGGGATCACACAGCCCGGCGGGAAAGTCAGCGCCGCGGCACCTTGAAGTGCGTCAGACGAGCGTCCTGCCCATCCAGCTCCGCCCATGGCTTCTCAGTCTCCATCACCGTCAAAGCACTGGTTGGGAACCGTGTGGCGGCATCCATGTAGGCATCATGGTCCGAGTCGCGCGAAGCAAGATGCATGGCCAGGTCCTGGACACCGGGCATGTGCGAGATCACCATCAAGGTGGTGACAGTGTCCGGGACATGGTTGATCACGGTCAACATCCGGTTTGCCGAGGCAGCGTACAAGCCGTCCTCGAGCTTGGGCGTCGGGGCTTTGTCCCCCAACTCATCGCACACCCACGTGCAGGTTTGGCGGGTCCTCAGCGCAGACGAGCACAGAATGAAGTCTGGAACTACCCCATGCTTGAGCAACCATCGCCCAGCCAGCGGAGCTTCACGGTGTCCGCGTTCCTCGAGGGGACGTTCATGGTCCGGGACCCCCATGGGCCAATCCGCTTTGGCGTGGCGCATGATCACAAGGCGCCTGATGTGATGGTCACTCATTCCACAACCTTAGCGCCGCGAAGGCACATGCTCACTGGCCCCGAAAGCTCGAAAGCGTCCAACCGAAGAGAGGGCGCTGCAGCGCAGCGGGGGCGCTGCAGCGCAGCGGGGCATCCCGAAAGCGCCGTTGTTGCGTGAGGTACGAGCAGGCGCCGAGGGATCGTCCCGCGAAAGCGAAAGCGCCCGCCCTTTACAGGACAGGCGCTTTCGCGGAAGCAATAGCTAGATCGAGTATTCCGGAGCGGCCCAGACGATGACCTCAGGGTGCTCGTAGAAGCGGTAGCCCTGGCCACGCACGGTGCGTACGGTGTTGGCGAGGCGGCCCAGCTTGGAGCGGAGGCGGCGGATGTGGACGTCGATGGTGCGCTCGTTGGGCACTTCTTCGGCGTTGCGCCACAGGCCCTCAAGCAGTTCGTCGCGGCCAACCGTGCGGGTGCCGTTTTCGACGAGGTAGTTGAGGAGCTCAAATTCCTTGAACGTCAGGTTCAGCGACTCACCGTCGAGGTGGACTTCGCGGCGGGCGAGGTCGATCAACACGCCGGAGGGGCGGGCTTCCTGCTGCGGTGCCGGGCGTGAAGCCTCGGTGCGCTGGCGGGCGGCGACCGTGGGGTCACCGAAGGTGGAACGTACGACGTCGAGCGCGGAGCCGGGTGCCCCGGCGGGTGCGACGGCGACTGCAGCGTAGCTCTCAGCGCCGGTGACCAGGGACTGGGCGTAGGCCCGGATTTCCTGGGCGAGCTTGGCAATGGAGGTGCCAGCCGCTGCTGCAGTTTCTTCGTCAATGCCCATGTAGAGCACGAAGCCGCGGGCCACGTTGTCGTTGGCAACGGGACGGAGGCGGTCAGACTGCGCAATGACGGGAGTAGGCGCCGTCATGGGTGCTGGCTCATTGGTGGGAACTGCCCGCAACTGGCCGTAGGAGTTGGGGTTGTAGCCCTGGGGCACGTAGCCGGGAGCCTGCTGGCCGTTGCCTTGGGTGGCGGGGGCGTAGCCGGGGCGGTTGCCGAAGCCGGGGCGGAGGCCTGCGTTGGAAGCGGCCTTGTTGGCGTTTCGGACGGAGATGTGGACGTAACCGGATGCAACTGACATGGAGTGATTACCTCAAAAGTGAATAGCCGTCATCGCGGCTTCGAATGCTGGTTGTCCCCGCAATGAGTTTGGGGAAGGGCGCCCAACGCTGGGCTAGGGGGCGAATGCCTGAAACTTCTTCGGGGTGGAAAGTTAGGCTTGCATTCGACAACAGCGGGTCTCGTCGCCAGCGGGTGTGCTGGACCAGATTGCTGCGGCTGCAGGTGCTGTTGAGTTCTTGTTCACATTGGAAGTGTGCAACGTAACAATGGCAACACGCAAGTAACAAAGCGTGAAACCGTCCACATTTTGAGACAAGAGGGTCTATTGTGCCGCAGATCACAATTCTTCCCCCACCGAAAATGAACGTCATTTCATTCGGTCTCGATGAGAAATATTCGGCTTATCGTGAATTTTCTTCGGCAGATAGTGCATGATGACCTCCCTGATTCCCATGAGGGGCAAAAGGACGGAATCTCAAGATCTGAAACACTTGCTGTCCAATCGCAACCTGCTCCAAGCTCGAATTTTTCCCTCAAAATCTGCTACAAGCCGTAGAAGGCGAGTATTCACTGCAGCACTCCCGCAACGCCTGCCATTGAACTCCCACGTGGCTAGTGTTGACCTCACAGCATCCTCACAGGACCGGCAAAGCTTCGACAAACCAGCAGAATGGAGAGTTGTCACATGGCATCCCCGCACTCCATGACGAACAACCTTCCCCAGCTTTCCCACCCGGACGGCTCCCCCATCCGAGCCTTGGTGGTGGACGACGAACCGAGTCTCGCTGAGCTCATGAGCATGGGCCTTCGCATGGCAGGCTGGTCCGTAGCGGTGGCAGCCGATGGACCGGAAGCTGTGAAGCTTGCCAAGGACTTCCGCCCCGACGTGCTGGTGCTGGACGTGATGCTTCCAGGATTCGACGGCGTCGAGGTCCTCAACCGGATCCGCGCCTTCGCGCCGGAAGTGCCCGCACTGTTCCTCACGGCCAAGGACGCTGTCCAGGACCGCATCGTTGGCCTGGCCGCCGGCGGGGACGACTACGTCACCAAGCCCTTCAGCATGGAGGAGGTTCTCCTGCGCCTGCACCGTCTCGTACAACGCTCGGGCGTTGCGGCCATGGATACCGCGGAACTGGTAGTGGGTGATCTCACCCTCAACGTGGACACACGGGAGGTTTCGCGCGCCGGCGAGGACATCCAGCTCACGGCAACGCAGTTTGAGCTTCTTCGTTATCTCATGGAGAACCCCAAGCGGGTGGTCAGCAAGTCACAGATCCTTGACCGCGTCTGGGACTATGACTTCGGCGGGCAGGCCAACATCGTGGAACTGTACATTTCCTACCTGCGCAAGAAAATCGAAGCCAACCACCCGCCAATGATCCACACCATCCGTGGCGCTGGCTACGTCATCAAGCCTGCGGACTGAATCTTGTCCACCTCTTCCGGAGTAGCCCGCAAGACCCAGCGGAACTGGCTCAATCCCTCCACCTGGCATCTGCGCACGCGGTTGGTCCTGGTGGCGATGGCATTGCTGGTGGCGATTTGCGGTGCAGTTGGAGTGGTTAGTTACGCCTCCATGGACATGTACTTCAACAAACAGCTCGACAAGCAGTTGGAGCAGGCATCAGGCCGCGCGAATGACTTCGGCAGGCCGCCGTCGAACTTTCCCTCCAGCGGTCGGCCGGATCCGCTGGAGGCCCGTGGCCAAGGCGCCGGGACACTTAACGCGAGGATCGATGGTTCCACGGTCATCAACTCGGGCTTCCTCAACGCAAACGGTCGCCGCGTCGCACTCTCGGCAGAAGACAAGCAGATCCTGCTATCGCTCCCCCGCGACAACCGGCCCGTAGACCGTTCATTGTCCAACGGCGACTATCGGCTGGTGGCAGTTGAGACCAACTACGGCGATGTGATTGCGACAGGCCTGCCGTTGGCTGACAAGCAAAATGCCGAGGCCTCGCTGGTATGGACCATGGTGTTTGTTTCACTTGGCGGCCTGGTGCTGATCGGCCTCGCCGGCACCGTCATCATCCGCCGGACCATGCGGCCACTGGAGCAACTCTCGGAGGTTGCAACGAAAGTATCGCGCCTTCCCCTCGACGCCGGTGAGGTGGCACTCGCGGTGCGCGTACCGCCGTCGGCCGCTCATCCTGGAACTGAAGTTGGCAGCGTGGGCCACGCTTTGAACCAAATGCTCAACAACGTTTCCAGGGCCCTGGAAGCCCGTCAGGAGAGCGAAACCAAGGTCCGGCAGTTCGTTGCCGATGCCTCCCACGAACTTCGGACACCGCTGACCGCCATCCGTGGATACACCGAGCTGCTTCGTATGACGGAGAACTTCACGGAGGACGGCAGGAAGTCGCTGGCGCGGGTCCAGAGCCAGTCGGAACGGATGACCACGCTTGTGGAGGACCTGTTGTTGTTGGCGCGCCTGGATGAAGGCCAGCCGTTGAAGGTCACGGATGTGGACCTGACGCAGCTGGTGATCGAGACAGTCAGCGACGAAAAGGTGATGGCACCGGACCACATCTGGAAGCTACAACTCCCTGACGAGCCCATTACGGTGCGCGGGGACGCAACCCAGCTGCATCAGGTGCTGGCCAATCTGCTGTCCAACGCCCGCAAGCACACCGATCCAGGTACCACGGTGGTCGCAGGCGTCATGCTTTCCGCCGACGGTAGCGCGGTGGTCACCGTCACGGACAACGGGCCTGGTATTCCGACTGCTTTCCAGGGGCGAATCTTCTCGCGTTTTGCCCGGGCTGACGCGGCGAGATCGGGGTCGGAAGGGACCTCCGGATTGGGCTTGTCAATCGTCGAATCCATCGTCCAGGCGCATGGCGGCAGTGTGGAAGTAACGTCCCAGCCGGGACGCACGGAGTTCACTCTCCGACTCCCCGCAGCTTTGAACGAACGCATATAACGAATCAGGCAACATGACTCGCCGTGAACGTGATCTCTGTTACCCAAATGTGACTTAAGCCGAAACCTCCTGTACCTTCGAAAGGGTGGGTCGCCCCTAACTGGCCCACACCCGGGATGCGCCGAGCTCTGCCACTTCCCGGAGTTCCGTTCTCATTCGAGGCAGAGACGGGGGACCCAGAGTCTCCGGGCACAGTACTTTCCTTGCCCTTGGGGTGAAGCCGCAGCTACGCGCGCGGCCGGATGACCTCATCCGAACCCGACAGCTAACTCCGCAGGCGCTGAGAGGTAATCACACATGTCTGAATTCAACGATCAGACGCGCCCTTCCGCGCGTCACCGTGACGATCACAACGCTCCCCTGACGAAGTCGCAAACCGTTCTGAAGAACGCTGCACGCCGCGGCAAGACCGGGCAACGAATGTCCGTTGTTGCAGGAGTCGTTGCCGCAGCATTGGGCGTCGCATCGCTTGGCCAGGCCGCAAACGCCGCATTCAATCTCCCCGAAACGAGCCGGGCGTCCGAGACGCAGGCTACCGCCCAGGCCAGCAACAAAACAGCTGAAATCTCAGCGTCCTTGGATGCTGCTGCCAAGAAGGGCGCTGCAGACAGGGCCGCTGCAGACCAGGCAGCTGCGGCACAAGCCGCCGCCGAAAAGGCTGCGGCCGAGAAAGCCGCCGCCGACCAGGCAGCTGCCGCACAGGCCGCCGCCGAAAAGGCTGCCGCTGATGCAGCCGCCAAGCAGGCTGCCGATGCCGCCGCTGCTGCAGCCGCAGCCGCAGCCGCCACTCCCAAGGCCGTGGACGATCCCGCCGCTGCCAAGGCATACGCCGCCAGCATCCTCGCCAACTACGGCTGGGGTCCGGGTGAAATGACTGCCCTGAACACACTGTGGGAGAAGGAATCCAACTGGCGGACCACCGCGACCAACACCTCCAGTGGTGCCTACGGAATCGTGCAGTCATTGCCCGCTTCGAAGATGGCAACCGCAGGCGATGACTGGCTGACCAACTACCAGACCCAGATCAAGTGGGGCCTGAACTACATCAAGGAACGCTACGGCTCCCCCTCGGCGGCCCTTGCCTTCCACTTGGCCAACAACTGGTACTAAGCCGACTCAATAAGCAGGCTTGAGCCCACCCCAGCGGGCTCAAACCATGCAGGGCCCGATTGCCGCCCCGCTTTCCGCCGTTCGCAGCAGTACTGATGCGCCCGGGCGGGAGGCGGGGCGGTTTTCGCGTTAAATGTGCCTTCCGGGTTTCACACCCACTTGCACCTGACGTTGCGTCAGGACTTAGCGTTGTGCCCATGACGGGAACAACAGGATCCGGGCCGTGGAGCATCGGTGAGCTGGCCACAGCATGTGGTGTCAGCGTGCGGACGCTCCACCACTACGACGAGATCGGGCTGCTGTCCGCAAGCCAAAGGACATCGTCCGGTCATCGCAGGTATTCGGAGGGCGACCTACGCCGGCTATACCGGATCAGATCGCTTCAGATGCTGGGGCTTCCGCTCGCGGCCATCGGCAAGGCGCTGCAAGCGCCCGAGGATGATCTGGAGTCCCTTCGGGGCCTCCTCCAACAGCAGCTGGTCCATGTGCAGGAGCACGCCCGGCAACTCCAAGCGCTCCAAAACCGTTTGGGCGAGCTGTTGTCACGCATGGACGGACACGCCATGCCCACCCCTGAACAATTCATGTCAACGTTGGAGATGATTACCGTGCTCGAAAACAACTTCACAGCCGAACAACGCCAGCAACTCGCGGACAAGCGGGAAGAACTCGGCGCAGAAAAAGTCGAAGCTGCCAAGAAGCAGTGGGCTGCCCTTGTGGAAGAAGGACTGGCGCACGTCCAAGCCGACAGGCCCGTCACGGACCCCTCAGTCCAGGAATGGGTGCGCTCATGGGACGGCATAGGTTCCATGTTCCACTCCAGTGAGGACACCAAAGCCGCAGCACGTGCAACCTGGCAGGAAAACAGCCAGGCCATCAGCGCGGGACTGCCGTGGACCGCTGAGCAGCTGGGCGGGTTGATGGCATACCTGGAGAAGGCGCGCTCGGCCTTGTAACAGGACGCCTCTATGCTTCCGGTTCGGCCTCTGCCGCACCTCGAACGGCTGCGATGGAGGCAGCTACGTCACCTGCGTCCGTGGACCAGTTACTCACCGAAATTCGCAGGATATCGCGTCCGCGCCACGAGGAACCGGACATCCACACAATGCCTTCGGCCATGAGCCGCTGAGTAACGCGGCGTGTGCGGTCATCACTTCCGAAGACGACCGATACTTGCGTGAAAACGACATCGTTGAGAATTTCCACGCCCGGGATACCAGCGAGGCCTTCCGCCAACGCGCGGGCGTTTGCTGCAAGCCTGTCCACCATGGCAATGACTCCGGACCGGCCCAACTGACGGAGGGCAGCCCATACCGGGATGCCCCGGGCCCTACGGGACAGTTCCGGAACTTTGTCGAACGGATCGCCCAGTCCGGTCTCCGTTGCAATGAGGTAGCTCGTGTGGACGCTGAAGGCGCGTCTCAGCGCTTCCGGCCGGGAGACGATGGCCAAGCCACAGTCGTACGGGACGTTCAATGTTTTGTGGGCATCGGTGGCCCACGAATCGGCTGCCTCTACTCCGGCCAGCCGCCCGCGCAGTTGTGGGCTGACCGCAGCCCACAATCCAAATGCGCCATCCACATGCACCCAGGCCTCGCGGTCATGGGCTACAGCAATGGCTTCGGACATCGGATCGAACGCTCCGGAATGCAGATTGCCTGCCTGCAGGCACACGAGGGAAGGGCCGGGTTGTTCATCCATGGCATCCGCGAGTGCCTCCGGCAGGATCCTGCCTTGATCGTCAGTGTCCACGGGAACGCAGGCTCCCAGCCCCAGGTACCGCAGGGCGAGGTCCACGGCGGCGTGCCGTTCGCGGCCTGCAAACGTGGTGATCCGGGGCGCCCCGGTCAGGCCCAGGTCCGCGAGGTCCCACCCTGCCTCGTCCATCAGGTATTGACGCCCGGCAGCCAGCCCGGCGAAGTTGGCGGTGGTAGCGCCAGTGGTGAATCCGACGTCGGACCCTCGCGGAAGATCCAATAACTCCAGGAGCCACGCCGCTGCGGATTCCTCGATCGCGGCGGCGGCCGGGGTCGCAAACCTGAGCCCGGCATTTTGGTCCCATGCCGAGACAAGCCAATCTGCAGCCATGGCAGCGGGCAACGTCCCGCCCATGACCCAGCCGTAGAAGCGTCCGGACTGGATTGCCATCAACCCGGGCTCAGCCAATGCGGCGAGCTCATCTACTACGTCAGCCGCGTCCGTTGCTTCATCGGGAAGTCTCGAAAGAAGGCTCGAAGCGACTTGGTCGGCGTCGGACGTGGGCCGGACAGAACGGCCGGGCACCGATGCAAGCCAATCCGTAGCGTGCGCCATGGCCCGCTCCAGTGCAGCACCGTACGCCTCCGGCAACGCAGACATGCGCACAGCCTACTCCCGCTTCACTGGTTGGAACAGCGGAGGCGAACAGACTAAAGCGTGAAGCTGATGAGGTGACCGCCGTCGTCGTCCTTCACGGCAGTGACGGTGACTGCGGAGTAGTCGGGGATACGCCACATGCCCGGCTCAAGCTCGCCACCGGCGTCGCCGACCACCACGGTTCGCATCCCGGCGGCCCGGGCGGCTGCGATACCTGCCGGGGCGTCCTCAAAAACCACGACGTCGGCTGGTTCCGCGCCCAGCAATGCTGCGGCTTTGAGGTACCCCTCCGGGTGCGGCTTGCCGCGCGTAACGCCTTCGGCGGTGACCGCAGTAGTTGGCATGGAAAGGCCAGCGGCCTTCATCCGGATATCGGCAAGGATGCGGTCCGCGGATGTGACGAGCGCAATGGCGTCGTCCGGCAAGGCAGCGAGCAGCGCTTCGGCGCCAGGGAGGGCAATCACGCCGTCGGTCCGCGTTCGTTCCATCTGGCCGAGCTCGGCAGTCAAGGCTTCAAGATCGGCTCCTGCTGGAGCATACCGGCGCACAGTATCGCCTGCTTGCACGCCGTGGGACGTCCGCAGGATCTCGTTGTAATCCAGGCCGTATCGTTCCGCGAATTCCAGCCACACCTGCTCGACGATCGCTGTGGAGTCAACCAGTGTTCCGTCCATGTCGAACAGGACAGCACGGACGGTCAGGGTTGGCGATCGTTCGGCTTGTGCGGAAGGCGAGGTTGGTTCGGCAGGATGGCTCATGGCTCCATCCTGCCGCACCATGCAGGGGTGGCGTCGAACTGTGACCTAGCCGTTGGGCCGGTGCGGAATGTACTGCACAGCCCACTTATTGCCGTCCGGGTCCGCAAAGTGGACGAAGTGTCCCCAGTCCTGGACATCGATATCGCTGACTTCGACGCCATTGGCCTTGAGGTGCTCGTGCGCTTTGTTGATATCGCTCACCACCATTTGCAGGGATGGCGCTGTTCCCGGAGGGGCATCGCTGAGCCCTTCGCCGATGGCGATGGAACAAGCCGAACCCGGCGGAGTCAACTGCACAAAGCGGATGCCGTCCATGGGACGCTCATCGAAATCGGCGTTGAAACCAACTTTGTTGACGTAGAAGTCCTTCGCGCGATCCACGTCGGACACAGGGACAAACACCAGTTCAAGTTTCCAGTCCATGCGCCACAGGCTAACCGGGCACGCCGGAAAGCGGTAGGGGCCGCGTTGACTCATCAAAGATGCCCGCGTAGCGGTATTCGAGGAATCATTTGAGAATGCCCGCGTAGCGGCGTGTCCGCCGGGGCTGGTGTCCGCCGCTTCGGCAGTGTGAGCCATGGAGCTTTCGATGAGTGAACGCAGGGCTGTCACCAAGGCGATTGCCACCCGTTATGCCCGCTCGGACCGGGCGGCGAAGAAACAGGTTCTGAACGAGTTGTGCGCGACGACGGGCTGGCACCGGGACCATGCCCGGAAGGCTTTGCGGCCCATCAAAGACGCGACCGCCGCGTTCCCGTTCCCCATCCTTGGCATCGATTCCGATAACGGCACGGAGTTCATCAACTGGGAGCTGCTGGCCTGGTGCGAACAGGAGAGCCTAACGTTCACCCGATCCCGCTCCGGGAACAAGAACGACGGGGCGCACGTGGAACAGAAGAACTGGCACATCGTCCGCCAGACCGTCGGCTACCACCGCTACGACACCGCCGCCGAACTGGAACTCTTGAACCTGATCTGGGCGCTGCAGCGGCTGCTGACGAACCATTTCGGACCGCAACAGAAACTCCTCGCGAAGGTCCGGACCGGGGCGAAGATCACCAAAACCTACGACGCGCCCGCGACGCCCTACCAACGTGTCCTGGCCGATACCGGCACTGTCTCACGGGACGTGAAAACAAGGCTGCGTCGTGAAAACAAGCCCTTGAATCCGGCCGCCATCCAGCGCCAGATCCAGGCCCTCAGCGCCGACCTCCTGACCCTGACCACCGCCAAACGCGCAGCCAAACCCCAACCAACCCTCCGGGCAAAACCAAATGATTCCACGAATCAACCCAGACGGGCATCTTGACATGATTCTTCGGGGGGGCGTGCGGATCAGCCAGCCACGCCGTAGAGGCGGTCGCCGGCGTCGCCCAAGCCCGGAACGATGTACGACTTATCGTTGAGCTTCTCGTCGATCGAAGCGAGGACTACCTTCACGTTGGCATCCTTGAGTTCCTCTTCCAGCTTGGCCAAGCCCTCAGGGGCTGCCAACAGGCAGATGCAAGTGACGTCCGAGGCGCCGCGCTTGAAAAGGAACTTAATGGCCTCGCGCAGGGTGCCACCGGTGGCAAGCATGGGGTCCAGCACAAAGATCTGACGTCCGGTGAGGTTCTCGGGGAGGCGCTCAGCGTAGGTGATGATGTCCAGCGTTTCTTCGTCGCGGGCCATACCCAGGAAGCCGACCTCGGCGGTGGGAACCAGCTTGGTCATGCCTTCCAGCATGCCCAGGCCTGCGCGCAGGATGGGAACCACCAGTGGAGTCGGCTTGGTGAACGCCGTGCCAATGGTCTTCGTGACAGGGGTCTCGATTTCGACTGGCTGTGTCTTGACCTCCCGGGTGGCCTCATAGGCCAGAAGGGTGACGAGTTCTTCAGTGAGCTGCCGGAAGACCGGGGAAGGGGTGTTCTTATCCCGCAGAACGGTGAGCTTGTGAGCGACCAGCGGGTGGTCCACGACGAGTGTGCGCATCGTCCAAAACTATCATTGAGATATGAGCGCCAACGAGCCGTATCACGCAGAACACATGGCTTGGATGGGCCTTGCCTTGGACGAAGCCCGGCTGGCGCTGGAGACGGACGACGTGCCGATCGGCGCGGTTGTCTTAGGACCCGACGGCGGTGTGCTGGGTTCCGGACGCAACGAACGGGAAGCGCACGGGGACCCAACCGCCCACGCAGAGATCGTCGCCATCCGTGAAGCCGCGGCTGCCCTGCAACGCCACGCCCTCGAATTGGGCGAAGGGGGCGATGGATGGCGCCTGGAGGACTGCACCTTGGTGGTAACCCTCGAACCGTGTGCAATGTGCGCCGGGGCAATTGTCCTGGCACGGATTCCCCGCGTCGTGTTTGGCGCGTGGGATGAGAAAGCCGGGGCCGCAGGTTCCGTGTTCGATATCCTCCGCGAGCGCCGGCTCAACCATTGGGTGGAGGTCTACGCAGGCGTGCGTGAGGAAGAATGCGCCACGCTCCTTCGGGACTTCTTCGCTACGCACCGCGTACCGGCGGCGGAGCACCGATCGCCCGCTTGAGCTCTATGCTGAGGAGCCAATCATGACAATCGCTTTCAACCACACCATCGTCTACGCCAAGGACAAGCAGGCGTCCGCTGCGTTTCTGGCCCGCATCCTTGGGCTTCCCACCCCACAGCCTATGTGGTCCTTTGTCACTGTTTCCCTGGAGAACGGCGTCACACTGGACTTCCTCGAAGCCCCGGGAACCATCGCGCCGCAGCACTATGCCTTCCTGGTCAGCGAGCAGGAGTTCGATTCGATCTTTCTGCGGATCACCGCCGAACACATTCCCTATTGGGCAGACCCTGCACGGTCCCGTGCGCAACAGATCAACCACAACGACGGCGGCCGCGGGATCTACTTCTGCGACCCGGACGGGCACTTCCTCGAAGCAATCACCCGGCCGTATGGTTCGGGCTGAATGCCTCTTCGGGCTGAGCGCGTTACAGGCCAGCGGCCTCGTTGAGTGCGTCGATCCGCAACTGGCGGGACGCTGGTGAGTCCAGGCTGAACGATCTGAAGTCGCCAAGTTCCTCGCGGATCCATGCTTCAATTTCGGCGATCCGCTTACTGACTACGGCAGTGGGCTTGGCGAAGGTCCAGGCCGCGATGCGTTCCTTGCCGGGATCGTACTGCCACAGGCCGATGATCCTTCCCCGGTCCAGAACCGGGTGATCCGGGAGGTCGGCCTGAAGCGCAAGGGTGGTGTCCAGGACCTTCTTTCCTTTGTCTTCCTCAGCGAACATGTCAGCCGAATTCCGCCTGTGGAGGACCAGTGAATCCGTGCCTGCAAGCAACTGGATCTGTTCGTCTCCGGGCTCTTGGAAGTCGGCCAAGCGTTCGACGTCGTCCGGCAGCATCCACAGCACGTCACCGCTTGCCGTGGGCACTTCTACTGCCCCGACGCCGGCGAGCGCAGCTTTGGTCTGGGCTACGGTGAACGCGGTGAACCACTGGCTCTGTTTGAGGGTCGCTCCGCCAGTCCAGCGCAAGTACCGTTCGAGCAGGAGGCGGCGGGCGGCGTCGTCGTCGAGTTTGCTGGGCGGCAGGCCCCAGCTCGTGTAGGCGTAGCGCTGCTGGTCGAGGCGGCCGTTGATGGGGACCCGGCGAATGCGGCCGTCGGCTTGGAGCAGGCCCAGGGCCGTGGGCAGCGTGGTGGCGGCGCCCTTCTTCTTGCCTTCCTCCCCGAGGCTCCGGACGGAATCGCCCAGTTGGTCCTTCAGCTGTCTGGGATCCAGGGGATCACTGGATTCTTTGAGGGCATGCTCAATCTCGTCTTCCAACAACGTGATCTCGCCGCGTTCGACACCCATCCTGGCCAGCACTTTGAACGGGGCGATGGCGGCGTCCCGGCCTACCTGCAGGCCCCAGGCAAAGTCGGCCTGGCCCAGGACGTAAGTGCAGGCGCGGGCAGTGGGCAGTTCGTGGATCCGCAGTTCTTTGACGGCGCGGTCCACCTGTTCGCGGCTGATTCCGGCCCGCGCAAACAGTGTCAGGTACGGATTGGCGCCGCCCACGGAGCGTGCCCAGCCGGCGTGGTCCAGGACTTCCTCGGATGTCTTTCCTGCGAGTGACCCGTCGAGTCCTTGTTTGTGCCAGGCCCAGGCCCGGAGACGCTCCGGGGTGAGGGTTGTTGCGGCAGGTATGGTCTGGACCTTGGGCGTCATGGCCCTATTCTGCACCCTCGCCGCTGCCGAGGGCTTTCAGAACGGTTGCTGCTGTGGTGTCCCACCCGGGAAGGTCGGACCGCGCCTGGAGTGCTGCCGTGCGCCAGCGCTGTTGGAGCTCTTGGTCGGTGAGCCATCTCCGGAGGGTGCTGGCAAGGTTGTTGGGCTGTGTGAGGTCAAGCACCATCCCCGCTCCCGTGTTCCCGAGAGCTTCCACGGCACCAGTCCCCTGCCGGACAACAACCGGAACGCCATGGGCCAGGGACTCCGTCACTACCAGCCCGAACGCCTCGGACTTCGAGATGAGGATGCTGAGATCGGCTGTGCTCCATTGGTCCTCCAACGGTTTGCCGGTTAACTCCCCAGTCATCATGATGCGGTTTTGGAGTTTGTAACGTTCGACGGCGGTCCTGACCTCTGCCGCGTACGCCGGGTCCGGCTGGTCTGTGCCGATCAGGGCGGCCGTCCATGGGAGGTCCATTAGCGTGGCGAGTGCTTCCACCAGTTCTGTTTGGCTCTTGTTGGGCAGCAACGCGGCGAGGGCGATGATGTGAGGGGGTTTCGAACCCTTTGCTGTTTCAGCCGCTTCAACTCCGGGATGGGCAACCACCACGTTTTTGAGGCCATGCCTTTTTTCCAGTGCGGCAGCAGCATGGGCGCTCGGGCAGATCACTCCCGTGGCCGCGGTCATGGCCCTGGCTTCATGGTCCGGGTGGTCTGCGAGCGCCATGTGGGACAGGATCCACACCTTGGTTCCGGCGCTCACCGCGCCCGCCACTTCATCCGGCGCCCCACTGGCGACCAAGCCATCGGCAATCACTGTGGTGCCGCCGTCGAGCATTCCGGCAAACCGCTGCCGGTCCGCCGCGCTCCCAACCGGCCAATCGCCGTCGACGATGACTGTCTCTATCCCGACGCCCAGGGCTGTCAGTTGCTCGGCGAGCTTGGCGTTGTACTTGTTCCCGCCGGAGCCGTGCCGGACGTTTCCCGGCACCAGGAAGCGGATGTGCATTACTTGGCCGGGAGCTCCAGTGAATATCCTGCCCACGCATCCGGATTCTCGCGAAGGAGGACGTCGATGCCGTTGAGGGCTGGTCCATCCGGGGTGTCCGTGATGCGTGCGGCAACTGCGTCGGCGATGTGCTTGGCCAACGCCTCCGTGGTGGTCAACTTGCCCTTGAACGCGGGGTGTTCGTCGAGGTTCTTGTAGTTCAGGTCGTCAAGAATTTCCTCGAGAATGCCGCCTGCAGCACCGATATCCAGGACGATCGCGTCCTCGTTGAGATCGGGGCGGCGGAAGGTCACCTCGGCGACGAACGTAGCACCGTGGAGGCCCTGCGCTGGGCCGAACGCTTCGCGGGGAAGGCTGTGGGCAATCATGAAGTGGCGTCGGACGGTCAGGCTGAACATGTCTTATTCCTCCGGCTTTGGATAGGCGACCACGTGGCAAAAGCCGCCGGGCTGTTCAAACAACTTAACGAGGGTGATAGGCAGATTCTGAAATTGACACTCGCTGCTGAGGAATGCATCGAACAGCGGATCTTTCAGGGTTGCCGCCGCGAGTTGGAGGCGCTGGGCGTTGGTTCTCCTGTGCCTCCTGGGCAGAGCCACGGCCCCAACCTGGCTGGAGCGGATGGTGAGCCTGCGCGCGTGAAAATCCTCGCCCAACGGCAGGGTGACTTCCTTGTCAGCGAACCACGACAGCTCGATCACGTCGGAATCATCGCCGGCAAGTTGAAGGCTCAGTTTGAGACCCTCGTTGGATGCGGAACAGTGGAAAACGATGTCGCAATCGTTCTCTGCCTCGTCCGGGAGCGCGAAGTCAATGTTGAGTTTTTCGGCGAGATTTCTCTTGTCCGCATCTGCATCCACGAGTTGCAGGCGGCCCAGCGGATACTTCCGGAGGATGGTCGCCAGGACACCGCCCACCAGGCCACCCCCGACGACGGCGACACGGTCTCCCAGCCTCGGCCCGGCTTCCCAAAGGGCATTGATGGCCACTTCCACGATGCCCGTAAGCACGGCACGGCGGGCAGGCACCCCTTCCGGGATGGCTGTGAGCTGGCTCGTGGGGACCACGTAGAAATCCTGGTGCGGGTGCAGGCTGAAGACGGTTTTGCCGGTCCAGTTGTCCGGGCCTTGTTCTACGACGCCGACGGACAGGTAGCCGTACTTGACCGGCCCTGGGAAGTCGCCCTCCTGATGAGGGGCGTGCATCAGATCAGCAACGCGCTCCGGAACGCGCCCTTCATGCACCACGCGCTCCGTGCCGCGGCTGACGCCCGAGTACAGGGTCCTGACGAGGGCTTCTTTGGGACCCGGAGTTGGTATGGCTTCCGGGCGCAACTCACCGTGTCCCGACTCAGTGACCCAGTATGCCTGGGCCTCGTGTTCTTGTTCGCGCGAGATAGTCATGATGCTTATGAATCTATCGCTGGGGCGGTGCGTGCGGAAGTTGAGTTCACTTCCCGGCGTTTCCCGGGCGCGTGTCCCAGGGCTCGCTTCGGGCTCGTTTTGGGGAACGGGCCCCAACTCCGGTACCCTATTTCAGTTGGTGACGTGTCCGAGCGGCCGAAGGTGCAACACTCGAAATGTTGTTTGGTGTAAAAGCCAACGTGGGTTCAAATCCCACCGTCACCGCCACGTAGAAAGGCCCTGCTTCCCTTTGTTTATGAGGGATGCGGGGCCTTTCTGCATCTATGGACACAGCGTGCATTGGTTCTGGCCCTTGCCCCGTTCACATTGCCCGGCACGTCATGGCGATTCGTTGGCACGGCCAGGTTTAGCAGCATCCCCATTTCCTTCCGGTGCGGGTAATCTTGATTTAGTAAGGGCGCTTAGTTTATGACTAGTTTGTTCGACAACGCGAAAGGAAAGAAATGATCATCCTGGGACTTGTTCTGCTGATCGTCGGCTGGCTACTCAATATCGGCATCCTCGTCACCATCGGCTGGATTGTGCTGGCCATCGGCCTCATACTGCTTATTCTCGGCGCGCTCAATCGCCCCATCTTGGCTGGGCGCCGGTATTGGTACTAGCCACGACGCCCCCGACGCTTTTCAGCGCTTCGAGCTAAATTTAGACAGAGGCATGCCGTTTGGATGACCGACCTGGTGCGTCCAAGTGTCCCGATGGTGCCCCGTTACGCCCCTCAGCCGGCAGCATGGCCTCAATGATGGACTCATGGGGCGTGCATGAAGACCGGCGTCTCAGGAGGATAGCTGCTCGTTCGAGTGGGCGAAGAACCCTCGCCACCGGGCTGGCGCGCAGTTCAGCCGAAGAGTGCCGGTGTTGGGATGTTCAGGAGCCGCCGTGTCCACGTAAAGCTGCCTGCCCCGTTGCCAGGATAGAGCCACATGGAACCCGCGATATCGCGGGCGATGACGTCGGCATGTCCGTCATAGTCAAAATCCCCGGGGGCGGCAATCAGATCCATCTTCTGCCAGCCCCACCCAACCTGTACGCGGCTCATCCACCCGCCAGCCCCGTTTCCCGGATACAGCCACATCGCACCACCCGTATCCACAGCGAGAACGTCCGGCTTCCCGTCCGCATTGAAGTCACGTCCACTGAAGATGGAAGCCATGATGTTCCACCCCGACCCGACTTGGGTGCGCCCGGGCAGCCATCCACCAGAGCCGTCGCCCCTATACATCCAGAGCGCACCCGCGTCGTCGCGGGCCAGAACGTCGGAGGCGCCGTCACCGTTCCAATCTCCAGGTGAAACCATTGCTGTCATCACGTCCCAGCCCCAACCGACTTGTTCCGCGTCGGCCCCGCCAATGCCGGTGCGTAAGTACAAGCCGCCGTCGCTGCTGCGGAACATCCAGTCGGCTTGGGCGTTTCCATCCCAGTCCCCCGGCGTAACCAAGGCGTCCGCGTCCAAAACGACAGTGTTTCCGGGGCCCAGACCCTGCCCTTCCCAACCGGGCTTACCCTCATACACGATTACGTGGCCCTCGTCAGTGATGGTGACCAGATCGGAATAAACTACACCCCAGTCCCACCACAGCTGAATGAAGTTGTGCCAGGAGTCATCTGCGCGGGCAGGAGCAGCCACCGCGGGCTGGGTAAGCGTCATGGCAACTACAGCAGAAAGGATCATGACCAGACGGCGCACGGTAGCCCCCCCCCAATTCCTAGCGCACCCCAGCGACACGCTCTTGCCGCGAGGGTACTCGGCCTGCAATAGCCGCCGCAATATTCACTGTTGCGATTCCACGCCGGCGTCGCGCATGGAAAGGAACAAACTCTGACCAGGGCAAAACAGGCGTAGCGGTAACGCAGCAGTAACGGAATCTCTGCGAACGGGTGTTTGAAGATGTGAGCGGATGTACCCGATCACCGCTAAGTCCCCGGGGATTCCGGCCGTGTTCGGCCCGGTGTCGTGGCTGTCCATATGGGTTCAAATCCCACCGTCACCGCCGCGTAGAAAGGCCCTGCTTTCCTTTGTTTATGAGGGAGGAGGGACCTTTTTGGCCGGGTGCAGCGAGGCAGTGAGGACATCTAAAAGTTGGCCAGCGCGTCACTCAGCATCCTGTGGCCCTGTCGCTCAAACCCTTCGTCCCCAACTTGGTATGCCCATGCAGAGGTAGCCACAGCCTCGCGCAGGAGCGCAACATCCCACTGCTCACGATCTCTGGGATCTGATCCGTACCCCTCAAAAAAGGCAGCCTCCAAATGAGGATGAGACCGCCACTGCTGCACAGCCAGACGACAGAAGTCAGTTGCAGCTGGCCTGAATCCGTAGCGGCCAAAGTCGATGATCCTAAGCTCGGTGCCGTCCATCAGCCAGTTGCGTGGTTGCCAGTCACCGTGAGTCGGGACGAGCACCACAGGGTTCGGCTGATATGCGCCGAGAATGGCCTGGACTTTCTCAGCGAAAGCTCTTTCGATGCGGTGGGGCGTCCTCAGCCACGACAACGCTTTGGAAGTGGCTGCCGACTCGTAGTCCGGGTCAGTCCGCGACGCTTGCCCGTGAAACGCACGCAGCAGGCACCCGGCTTGCAGATAGGTTTCAGCCTCATATTCAGCTTCGGTTCCCTCCACGAGGGAACCCTCCAGATATTCGGTCATCAAGATGTTCATGGAACGATCCGATTGAAGCAGCTTAGGCGCGCGGGTCTGCCGGGCCCACACATTCACCGAGGTCTCGTGGGCTTCTATCTCACGTCCTATGTGGTGATTCAAAGACCCAGCAGCTTTGACTATGTACTTATGGTGCCTGTTCGCTACTTCAAGGACTGCGGTATCTACGAGATTCCAGGAGAGATCCTTGAGGAGACGAACACCTGGCAACCAGCTTTCTACAAGTTCGGCCTGGCTCACGCTTAGCCGGTTACAGTGCCAGGATTCCATTCCAGAAGACTAATCCTCGATGCAGTCCCACATCAGCTTGAACGGAACTCTTTCCCGCGCGAGGCAACTGCTACTGCCATGACATCGTGAACCAGATGATCGCGATGACGTAGCCAACCAGTGCCAGCAAAGCGAAGCGTTTGGGCGTGCCCACTGGGTTCTTCTTGGTAAAGCCGAAGAACGAGTTGATATTGAACAAATGAAGCAGCAACCCTCCGCCAAGCAGCCCTACAAACATCGAGGGTGGCGCCACCAAAAGGACGCTCGCGGCAAAGAACACATACTCCAGCACGAACGCCAGTCGGGGCCGGGCCCACAGGCCAAAGCCGACGCGGCGATCATTCCGTCCCCAGCCAAGTACTGGAAGGTCCCGGAGGTGGACCACCGCATCCAGAAGCCAGTGAGACAGGACGCCGACCCAAAAAAGAACACCTACAAGAACACTCTGGTAGATCAGCCCGGCCAGCGCTGCGGGCACAATACTGAGCGCACCACCGAGGACCAGCGAATGCGAGTACGGGTAGGAGGTGAATTTGACGCAGGATTGCAGCGGATTGTTGCGGTCCACTTTGACCGACTCTTTGCCAGCGAAAACCAATCCAGGCCAAACAATGTCTGGCCACGCGACTGCCACGGCGATGGGTAAGGCGGGCGTTTCAGGCGCCACTGCGAGAATGACCGCAGCTGCGGCGAAATGACCTATGTACACAATCGTCAAGCCTAGTGTCGGCAACAACGGCATCGGCATTCTTAACCCGCCACCGCGAGTCGCCCTGATAGTCACCACGAGCGAGATCGGGGCGCTCCCGGAAAGCTAAGGCGGCGAGGCCAACCTCCCGGTAGGATTCAGCACAACGAACCAGCAAAAGCACCGACTACTAATTACGTGGCCGCACTCCCCCAAACATGATGCAGATCCGTGTCATCGGCTCTGTCTGCAGGCGGATAGACGGCGGCTAGCCATAAGGGACAGCGTGCTCTACGTACGGGGCGAAGCCAGGGACGATTTCTCCTGGTGTGCTGGTGTCGGAGTAGAGGCTCTTGATGCGGTGATACGCCCTACAACCAACACCAAGGCAAGAGCAATGATCACAGGCACGCAGACTGAAAGAACAATGAAGCTGGTATCCACGCCGAATCCAATGAGGACCCCGCCGAAGATCGGCCCAACCACGGATCCGAGTCGGCCCAGCGAAGCAGCCCATCCGACGCCGGCCGTCACGGTTGCTTGCGGATACAGTGTGACCGCCAGCGCCGTAGCGCCGATCATTCCGGCCTGGAGTCCCAGGCCGACTCCACCGAAGACCAGCAGCAGCAGAGTTTTGTCGGGGCCGAGAAACGCAGAAACAACAAGGAACGTAATGGCGACGGCCGAGGTTCCAGCCAGCACGGACGTCATGCGGAATCGACGCGATCCGACAATCAGCACGCCAGCACCCACGATGCTTCCGATGCCCAGAGCTGCTGACCCCAAGGGTGCTAGCCCGGCACTGAAGCCGTAACTGGTGAGCAGGGTCGGCAACCACGACGAGAACACGTAGAACACGGCGAATATGAGGAAGGAAAAGGCCCACAGGAGCAGCGTCCTGCTTCGAACAGAGGCATCGAACAGGCGGGCAACCGACGCATGGTGCTTGGCCTCGGGCGCTTCGTGGAGCGGGTCTGACGCTTGGCTGCCTGACAACCCGAACCACAGGAATGGCAGGAGAACGCCAGAGGCGATAGCACCCAAAATGAACACCCATTCCCACCCAAATGCGCCCACAATGCCACTGCCGGTGAGACCCGCAATGAGTGCCCCGAAGGAGATGCCCGTCATCACGACCACTGCAATGGATTGACGCAAGCGTGCGGGATTGACTGCGGTTGCATGCGATACAGCGGCTGGAAGAACGGCACCCAATCCCAGACCCGTTATGAACCGCAGAATCGTGAGTTCCACAATCGAAGTCGACCACGCTGTCAGCAGCGAACCAACAGTGAAGACCACAACTGCAGAAAGGATGACGTTCCGGGTGCCCAGCCTGGCCACGAGGCGTCCCACAGCGAGATATCCCAGAGCCACTCCGGCGCTGGTCAGCGAGAGGGCAGGAGTGAAGAACGAGGGCTGAACCCCCCAGTCCTTGGCAATCGTAGGTATGGACACACCCAGCGCGACCGTGTCATAGCCATCGAGCACTACAGCCGCGCATGTAAGAAACAGAACCCACCATTTCGGCTTTGCCTCTTCCTGTTTCTTGAATTCGCTCGTCGTGTCCATTGGACATCCTTAAGGTAGGGAGGGCTTCGAATCCAGTTTCGAAGCTGGGGCATCACCGGTTATCGGCGGCTGGACAAACCACGGCGAGAGATAGGCCTCCGTCATTGGAGGCTCCCTCATGCGACTTCTCAATTACCAACAACAGATGCAAATTCGCCGTCAAACGTGGCCCAAGTGCGGGGCTGGCGAGGTGCCGAACGTGGTGAAGATTATTGGCACTTCGTCATTTTTATCTTCTTAGTGCTTAAAGGTCAAGACCTAATTTGCTTGATACTAAGTATCTTATTGATGTTGGTGCTTGCCCTGACCTGAACTTCAGTCCAGCTATTTCCTGCCGAGTCCTACCCATACAGGTCCGCCCAGCAGCGACTTTTCGTAGGAACAGCCGCCGTGTCAGCAGTACATTAATCACGGATGCCACAAGACACCCTCGGAGCCACACCCACTGCGGAGGCAGCAATGGCCGGGTTGACCAATAAGACGAGCAAAAGCACCGACTACGAGTTCGTCACCGTGTGGCGTGTGCCCGGAACACGTGAGGAAGTGGTGGATGTCCTCGGCAACGCCGGTACCCTCAAGCAGTGGTGGCCTGCCGTCTATCTCCAAGTCACCCCGGTAAACGAGGGCAACCCGGATGGCACCGGTAAATCCTTCGACCTCCACACCAAGGGCTGGCTTCCTTACACCTTGCGTTGGCGGCTCACAGTTACCGAACCCGTTACCCTGCACGGCTTTGCACTCAAAGCCGAGGGAGACCTCAACGGCACTGGCCGCTGGACTTTCGAAACCGACGGCCCTGAAGTCGTCATCACCTACGACTGGCGGGTCAGCGCCGCCAAGCCACTCCTGCGCAGGCTGAGCTGGCTCCTGAAGCCTGCATTCTCGGCCAACCACCACTGGGCCATGGCGCGTGGCGAGGAAAGCCTGAAACTTGAGCTCCGCCGTCGCCGTCCTGGTGCGGACCTCAGCCGTATCCCGGAGCCACCCCGACCAACCTTTGTCCGCACCTAAGGCGCCGGCATCGCCACAAAGCGTCAAAGTATCCACATAGGCACCCATCCGAGGCCAGTCCAACTCCGAACTCCCGATAGAATCAGGACGCTGACAACAGCAGCATCCAGGCAGGCAATTTAGGGAGGACTCCGTGCGCTTATCGCAGCCCCGGGCACCCTTCCATGCCTTGCGGTCCGGCGCGATCTCGCTCGTTATCGTGTTTCTTGCTGCCGGAGCCCATGTGATCGGCGGCGGCGAACTTCCCGTTGTCCCGGTCCTGTTGGCACTTGTCGCCTTGACGGCATTGGCCGCGACGCTGGCCACGCGCTTCAAACTCAACGTCGCCTCCATGACAGCCTTGCTTGGAACCAGCCAGTTCGTACTCCACGAAGCCTTCACAGCTTTGAGTCCAGTGACGGCAACAGCCCAAGGAAATGCGCACCACGCCGCGGCCGAGTCCCTGAATCCTTTGCTCTACACAGCGGCGCCCCACCTCCATGAGCTGGACTCAACTCTGGGCGCCGTGATGTTGGCTGGCCACATCCTGGCCACGATCGGCTCTGCCGTGATCCTGGCCAAGGGCGAGGACGCACTGTGGCAGCTGGCGGCGTGGCTGCGTCCATTGGTTGCGCTGCCCACGCTGCTGTTCAGGCCCGACGCCGGCGCCTCCCCTATCGCCGTCGGCGCACCTGACGTTTTCCTGCCCCGCCCCTGGCGGAACCTGAGGCAAGACAGCCGCCGCGGCCCGCCCGCCGCCGTCGTTCTTCCCTGATTCCGCCCGGCACCAGCGCAACGCACCAAGCAGACGCCTTTGGTGACGGGCCATAAACCCGTACCCGGCGCCAACTCCGGCGCCCTTGAAAGGCAATCCCATGAAGAAGTCCACCCTCCGCCGTACCCTGTCCGCGACCGCTGCCGCCGGCGAAACCGCTGCCTTGATGATGGCCGGCCTGGCCGGAGCATCCGCACACGTATCGGCGGATCCGAACAAGACTGCCGCAAACTCGTACGCCCTGTTGACGTTCGGTATCCCCCACGGCTGCGACACGTTCGGCACAACAAAAGTCGCTATCTCGTTGCCCGAGGAACTGACCGATGCCCAGCCCACAGTCAACCCAAACTGGACCGTCGAGAAAGTTACGGAGACGTTGGCGGAGCCGAAGAAGCTGGACAATGGCACCACCATCACGAAGCGGACCAGCCAGATCGTGTACACAGCCAAGGCTCCGCTGGACCCGCATCTTCGTGATGCTTTGGTTCTCTCGGTCAAGCTGCCCGACGCCGCTGGCAAGACGCTCTATTTCCCCACTCTGCAGACCTGCGAGCAGGGCCAGACTGACTGGTCGGAGATCCCGAAGGAGGGACAGGACGAGCACGAGCTCAAGGCCCCGGCCCCGGCCGTAACCATCACACCGGCCGAAGCCGAAGGTGACCACCACGCAGCAGGCACGGTGTCAACGGAGCAGGCGTCATCGGTGACCGACGACGGATCACAGGCACGCAGCTGGGCGGGCCTTGTTGCCGGTATCGCTGGTTTGGGCCTGGGCGGCGCCGCGTTCTTCCGCGGCCGGTCAGCGAAGACAGCAGCGGCCAAGGTCGACGCAAAGTAACAGGGCGA
This sequence comes from Arthrobacter sp. StoSoilA2, assembly GCF_019977195.1. Classification (NCBI taxonomy): domain Bacteria; kingdom Bacillati; phylum Actinomycetota; class Actinomycetes; order Micrococcales; family Micrococcaceae; genus Arthrobacter; species Arthrobacter sp. StoSoilA2. The sequence continues at coordinate 805,273 of NZ_AP024643.1, read as the reverse complement.
ACCTTTAGCGGATTGGCGTCCGGAAAGATCACGATCCGGACGCCAATCCTCTTTCCGTGCCGTGGCTCAATTGACTCGCGTCACACCCGGCGCAAGGCTGGTGCGCATGTGGACTCAGCGCATCAAAACCGGACTTGTGACAACGACGGCGGCAGCCTCGCTGCTGCTCCTTGCTGCTTGCGGGCCAAGCCCAAGCCCCGCAGGAAGCAGCAGTGCCCCGCCCACCTCATCTTCGGCATCTCCGACGTCGGCTTCCCCCAGCGCGAGCAACTCGCCTTCACCGTCGGGAACGGTCAGCTCCGAAGCACCCGCCGCCGAAGGTCAATGCAAGGCCGATTCCCTGACTGCCGCCACTGATTCCACTGGCGGCGGCGCTGCCGGAAGCATCTACGAAAAACTGATCCTGACGAACTCCGGAACCACGCCTTGTACCCTTGAGGGTTTCGCAGGCGTTTCTTTGACGGCCGACGCCAACGGTGCCCCTATCGGCGAGCCTGCTACCCGCGAAACCACCACGCCGGTCACCAAGATTGAGCTTGCCCCGGGCAAATCGGCGTGGGCTGAACTGCGCTACACCCAGGCTGGAAACTACGGCGACTGCACCAAGGTGCCTGCTGCCGGTTACCGCATCTACCCGCCAAATGACACCGCGTCACTGTTCGTTGCCGAGCAGCACGATGCCTGCAGCAACACCGGCATCAAACTACTGACCATCACTGCCTTCCAGGCCGTCTAACCATCAACCCACGGCTCGGGCTTATTCTGTCTGAGCCGTGGGGCATGATGGAGGAATGCAGGAGCAGCAGGCGTCCACGGGCGCCATCGGCCGTTTCAGCCAGGCAACCAGGGAATGGTTCCTTGGCGCTTTTTCCGCGCCCACCCCCGCTCAGGATGGCGCCTGGAACGCTATCTCTTCGGGCTCGCATGCCCTGGTGGTGGCCCCCACTGGTTCCGGCAAGACTCTTGCCGCCTTCCTTTGGGCCTTGGACAGGTTGCATTCCACGCCGTCGGACACGTTGCCGGGGTTGGAATCCGTCCCCGACGGGAAGGGGCGCGCCAAACGTCCTAAAACAAAGACCCGCGTCCTTTACATTTCGCCACTCAAAGCACTGGGCGTGGACGTGGAACGGAACCTTCGCTCACCGCTCATCGGGATAACGCAAACCGCCAAACGATTGGGACTGCCGGCACCTCTTGTGACAGTCGGAGTCCGCTCCGGAGATACGACGGCGGCAGATCGGCGCTCCCTGTTATCGAACCCGCCGGACATCCTGATCACTACGCCGGAGTCCCTTTTCTTGATGCTGACGTCCCGTGCCCGGGAAACGTTGAGCGAAGTAGACACCATCATCATCGACGAAGTGCATGCTGTAGCTGGAACCAAGCGGGGCGCCCATCTTGCGGTGTCCTTGGAAAGGCTGGATGCCCTTCTACCGAAGCCTGCCCAGCGGATCGGCCTCTCTGCTACGGTGCAGCCGCGTGAGCTCGTGGCCCAGTTCCTGGCCGGCCAGGCACCTGTGGAAATTGTGGCTCCGCCGTCCAAGAAGAACTGGAACCTCACAGTCACTGTGCCTGTGGAGGACATGTCGGACCTGCAAGGGGCCGCGGGCGCATTTGACTCCGGCCCTGCTTCCGGGCTTCAGCCGCAGGCATCCATCTGGCCCCATGTTGAGGAACAGATTGTCGATCTTGTCCTTTCCAAGCAGTCCACCATCGTCTTCGCCAACTCACGCCGCCTGGCCGAACGGCTGACCGCCAGATTGAACGAGATCCATGCCGAGCGGCAAATGTTGGCCGCGGCCGGCGGTGAGTGGGGTGCTGCCGGCAAGGCTGAGGATTCGGGAAGCTGGGGCACCGGGCCGGCCACCCAGTCCGCGGGGGCCGCTCCCGTGTCCACTGCGACGCCGGCGCATATGATGGCCCAGGCCGGCAGCACCAGCGGAGCAGATCCTGTCTTGGCACGCGCCCACCACGGCTCGGTTTCCAAGGACCAGAGGGCAATGATCGAGGATGACCTGAAGTCGGGCAGGCTGCGCTGCGTCGTTGCCACATCGTCACTGGAACTTGGCATCGATATGGGAGCCGTGGACCTTGTCATCCAGGTCGAGTCACCGCCCTCGGTAGCCAGCGGCCTACAGCGAGTAGGGCGTGCCGGCCACCAAGTGGGCGAGATCTCCGAGGGCGTGTTGTTCCCCAAGCACCGGGCTGACCTCCTTCACACCACCGTCACAGTGGAACGGATGCTGAGTGGCCAAATCGAGCGCCTCAGCATCCCCACCAATCCCTTGGACATCCTGGCCCAGCAAACCGTCGCCGCCACGGCCCTGGGCAGCATCGACGTCGAGGAATGGTTCAGCACCGTGCGCCGATCGGCGCCGTTTGCCAGCCTGCCCCGGTCCGCGTTCGAGGCCACGCTGGATCTCCTGGCCGGACGGTATCCGTCCGACGAATTTGCAGAACTTCGGCCACGCATTATCTGGGACCGGCATGCAGGCACCATTGAGGGCAGGCCGGGGGCACAGCGACTTGCGGTCACCTCGGGCGGCACCATTCCTGACAGAGGCCTTTTCGGCGTGTACATCATCGGCACGGAAGTTGAAGGATCCTCATCCCCGGCCAACGCCGATGGTGAAGGCCCCAGCGCCTCCGCCCGTGCCGCGAAAGGTGGGCGCCGCGTTGGCGAACTCGACGAAGAAATGGTTTACGAGTCGCGGGTAGGCGATATCTTTGCCCTCGGAGCCACCAGCTGGAAAATCGAAGACATCACCCACGACCGCGTATTGGTTTCCCCTGCTTTCGGCCAGCCTGGAAAGCTCCCCTTCTGGAAGGGCGATTCGCTGGGCCGTCCGGTGGATCTCGGCCGCGCTTTGGGAGCCTTCATCCGCGAGCTTTCCGCGGCCGACCCCGCACCAGCCATGGAGCGCTGCCAGGCAAGTGGGCTCGATGCCTTCGCGGCCGGCAATCTGCTGCAGTATCTGGAAGAACAGAAGCAGGCCACAAACATCGTTCCCAGCGATCGAACATTGGTTGTGGAACGTTTCCATGACGAACTCGGGGACTGGCGTGTTGTTCTCCACAGCCCGTTCGGAATGCCTGTTCACGCGCCGTGGGCTTTGGCCGTTGGACAACGCCTTCAGCAGCGGTACGGCTTGGATGGTTCAGCCATGGCCGCCGATGACGGCATCGTTCTTCGCGTGCCCATGATGGAGGACGAGCCACCCGGTGCTGAACTGTTCCTGTTCGATCCCGAGGAACTCGAACAGATCGTCACCGCCGAGGTTGGCGGGAGTGCGTTGTTCGCCTCGCGGTTCCGTGAGTGCGCCGCCCGCGCCCTGCTGCTCCCCCGTCAAAACCCGGCCAAGCGCCAACCCCTTTGGCAGCAGCGTCAACGCTCGGCCCAATTGCTGGACGTCGCCCGAAAGTACCCGTCCTTCCCTATCGTGCTCGAAACCGTCCGCGAATGCTTGCAGGATGTTTACGATCTGCCCGCCCTGAAGGACATCGCGGCATCGGTCGAACGCCGCGAACTGCGCATTGTGGAGACCACCACCCAGCAACCATCACCCTTCGCGAAGTCCCTGCTGTTTGGCTATGTGGCACAGTTCCTTTACGAGGGCGACTCCCCCTTGGCGGAGCGTCGGGCGGCAGCCCTCGCATTGGATTCCACGCTGCTCAATGAGCTGTTGGGCAGGGTGGAACTGCGCGAGCTTCTTGACGCCGCGGTCATTGATGCCACGGAACGCGAGCTGCAGCGGCTGGTGCCGGACCGTCGCGTGCGGGGAATGGAAGGCGTTGCTGACCTCCTCCGGTTGCTTGGTCCGCTCAGTGTTGAGGAAGTGGCGGAGCGCCTTGAGGAAGGGCCGGACGCCGGCTCACACCTTGCCGCACTCCAGAAAGCCAACCGGGCGCTAAAAGTAACGATCGGCGGCGTCGAGCGTTTCGCGGCAGTGGAAGATGCCGCCCGGCTGCGCGACGCCATTGGTGTCCCCCTGCCCATGGGCGTGCCGCTCGCCTTCATTGAGCCCGTCCACGATCCCCTGGGCGACCTCGTCTCACGGTATGCGCGCACGCACGGACCATTCACAGCAGCCGAGGCCGCATCCAGGCTGGGACTTGGCGTCGCCGTCGTCAATACCGCACTGAAGCGGCTCGCTGCCGATGGCCGTGTCGTGGAGGGCGAGTTCCGGCCACATGCCGTGGCGACGGAGAGCACCCCACTAGAGCCTCTGGACTCCGAGCTCATGTCCGCCGAGGCACCGCCGTCCAGCGAATGGTGTGATGCCGAGGTCCTGCGGAAGCTCCGGCGTCGTTCTCTGGCCGCCTTGCGCGCAGAGGTTGAGCCCGTTGACACTGCCGCCTATGGGCGGTTCCTGCCGGCATGGCAGAACGTGACCGCACCTGGGAAGTCCCGAAGCCAGGCATTGCGCGGACTCGATGGCATCATTACGGCAGTTGATCAACTCTCAGGCGTTCCCATTCCCGCTTCCGCATGGGAGCCATTGGTGCTCGCGAGCCGCGTGGCGGACTACAAACCAGCCATGTTGGACGAGCTCATGGCGGCCGGTGAGTTGTTGTGGTCCGGGGCTGGCGCCTTGCCGGGTAACGACGGTTGGATCAGTCTCCATGTGGCTGACTCCGCCGAGCTGACGCTCAATCCCGCCCCGGATTTCGAGCCCGGCGACGCCCAACAGCGGCTCCTTGACTACCTGGGTGCAGGTGGCGGTTACTTCTTCCGCCAACTCACCGAGGTGGCAGGCGGAATGGACTCTGTGCTGAGCGATGATGCCGTGGTCTCGGCGCTCTGGGATCTGGTGTGGGCCGGCCGCGTCACGGGCGACACCTTTGCTCCCGTGCGGGCCATGATCGCCGGTGGGCGCACAGCACACCGGCAGGTGGCCAAGGCACCTCGCGCCCGTGCCCCGAGAATGAGCAGGTTGGGGCGCTCCCACGGTACGGGCCTACTGGGCTCCCCCGGGCTTACGGGTGGGCGCTATGGTTCCGTCTCCGGCACCGCTCCCGCCCCGCCATCGGCCGTAGGACGCTGGTCCGCGCTCCCCTCCCCCGAACTCGACCCGACCATCCACGCTCGCGGTACCGCCGAGCTTCTGCTGGACCGCTATGGCGTCGTCACCCGGGGCTCGGTCATGGCCGAGAACATCATCGGCGGTTTCGGCCTCATGTACAAAGTTCTGGCCCGTCTCGAGGAAGCCGGGCGTTGCCGCCGCGGCTACTTCATCGAGCACCTGGGAGCGGCCCAATTCGCCGTCCCAGCGACGGTGGACAGGCTCCGTTCCTTCACCGAAGATGCGCGCATCACCAAGGCAGAACCCACGGCACTGGCACTTGCAGCCACGGACCCGGCCAACCCTTACGGTGCCGCCTTGCCGTGGCCGGCGCTGTCCGTCGACGCCGGTTCCGGACACCGCCCCGGACGGAAGACCGGCGCGCTGGTGGTGATGGTCGACGGCGCGTTGGTCCTTTATGTTGAGCGCGGCGGTAAGACTCTTCTCACCTTCAGCCACGACGACACCGTCCTTGCGGCGGCTGCCCAAGCTTTGGTGGACGTGGTGCGACGCGGAGCAGTGGACAAGCTTTTCATGGAGAAGGTCAACGGTCACGACCTCCTGGACACTCCGATTGCTGCTGCTCTTGCGGCTGCCGGAGCCTACTCAACCCCGAAGGGGCTGCGGATCCGTGCCTGAGGGAGACTCCATTTGGCGCGCAGCTTCGCGCCTTAACGCGGCCTTGGCCGGGCAGGTCATAACAGCTTCAGACTTCCGGGTACCGCGTTTCGCCACCCTGAACCTAGCGGGTTGGACAATGACCGAGGTGGTCCCCCGGGGCAAACACCTACTCATGCGCCTGGTGGGACCTGCGGACGAGGCGCCCGGAGCGAGCAGGAAACCGCGTGAGCTGACCATCCATTCCCATCTCAAGATGGAAGGCAGTTGGATGGTCTACCCGCCGGGAGGCCGCTGGACGAAGCCAGGCCACACTGCGCGTTGCGTGCTGCGAACGGCTTCCGTTGACGCGGTCGGGTTCTCGTTGGGCATTCTTGAGGTGGTCCCAACCAGCGAGGAAGATCGGATCGTCGGGCATCTGGGGCCTGATCTACTCGGCCCTGACTGGGATGAAGAAGAAGCCCTCCGCCGGCTCCAAGCTGAACCTGACGTCCCCATCGGCTACGCACTGCTCGATCAGCGGAAGCTTGCCGGGATCGGCAACATCTATCGCTGCGAAGCGTGCTTCCTTTCCGGAATCCACCCCGCGTTGCCTGTGGGCTCAGTGCCGGACCTCGCCACGACAGTCAACGATGCGAAGCGGCTCCTGGGCGAGAACCTGGGTCCAGGCCTGCGGACCACCTTGGGGCCCCGGGCGATGAGGCCCGGCTACTGGGTTTATGGCAGGGCCCGGCAGCCATGCAGGCGCTGCGGAACACCTGTTCGTCGCGACGTCCTCGCAGCGCCGGATGGAACCGAAGAGCGGGACATCTACTTCTGTCCCAGATGCCAACCACTTCCGTAGGCGTGTTGCTACCCACCGCCCACGAGGTTGTCGTCGCCCTTAAATCCTGTTGATTCCCGTTTGACGATTTTGAAGTCTGCTTTGACCGTCTTGGGTGGTGATTTCCCGTCCCTTTCCTGAATTCGGTTCACCAAGAGATCCACTGCCGTCTCTGCGATCTCAAGCCTGCCAGGGTCAACGCTGCTGAGCGAGGGCAGGGAGAACCGGCCCTCATCGAGGTTATCGAATCCGATCAGGGCAACATCGTCGGGTACGTGGAGGCCGGCCTGGGCAAGAGCGCGGAGGGCACCGAGCGCAAGGGTGTCGTTGAGGGCGAATATCGCGTCGAATCCGGTGCCGTCGGCAATCAGACGCCGTATGGCGGCCACGCCCGTTTCCCGGACCCAGGTCCCACCTCTCACTACGAGTTGGGGGTCATACTGGATGCCTGCAGATTCCAAAGCTTGACGGTAGCCCCGCTCGCGCAGACTCGCCGAACTCGCGTCATCGGCTATGGCCTCTGGAGCCCCGATGAGCGCGATTCTGGTTCGCCCGATGTCCAATAAGTGTTCCACCGCAGCCCGGGCGGACGACGTATTGTGCATTGTTACGTGGTCGGTCGGCCCTCCGAAAATACGTTCGCCGAGGAGGACGAGTGGATCGCCCGTGGTGAGGACATCCACGTCCTGCTGTCCGATTGCCGCGGGACTAAAAAGCAATCCGTCGGTGAAACGCATCTGTCCGCCGGAGAGGATCGAAATCTCCAGCTCACGATCCCCGTTGGTTTGCTCTATGAGGACACGCAGCCGTCGCTTGGCAGCAGCACGAATGACAGAATCCGCCAACTCGGCGAAATAGGTCTCACGAAGGGAGGGAACCGCGAGGCCGATAACTCCGGTCTTTCCCGAACGCAGACCACGTGCCGAAAGATTGGGCCGATAGCCCATCTCATCCACAATTTGCCGCACCCTAAGTCTGGTGGCCGGGCCGACCTTTGGGTTGTCGTTGAGGACATTCGATACTGTCTTGATCGAAACTCCGGCTGCCCGGGCCACATCATGAATAGTCGGATTCGCGTTCATTCAGTGCCCTTCCTACCCTGCAGCATCTCCTGCGAGGGCAATGCCTAGATCATAGCTTCACGCAATCTTCCGGATTTTCCTTGACGCTCTCGCAGCATCCACCTACCATGAGGTTCAACGTTGTACCTACAGACGCTCACCTCCTCTGCGCGACCCGCAAGACACATGAGCACTGAGCCCTGAACAGCTCCGAGCCTGTGGAACACCACACGAACTACACGTGCCATGGATGCTTTTGCATCTAAGGTACAACGTTGTACCCAACACGTTCACCCCGGCCCATGGCGGAGCTCCCCGGGCAAAAATCATCGATACGAAGGAGTATGTAAATGCCAAAGAAGATTCTTGCGGCAGCGGCGATAATTGCCTCTGTCGTAGCCTTAAGCGGCTGCTCGGACGGAGGAAACGCTTCGGCCAAGAGCGGAGTTCCTACCGACAAACCCATCACCCTCACCGTCTGGAGCTGGGACGGTACTGTCAAGGAAGCCGTGACAGGGTTCGAAAAGCTCCATCCGAACATCACTGTCAATGTGGTCAATGCCGGTTCATCCACCGATGAGTACACAGCATTGGACAACGCTATTCAGGCCGGATCAGGGGTGCCGGACATTGCAATGTTCGAGTACTTTTCGCTCCCCCTCTTCGCTATCCCCGGCAAGCTCACTGATCTATCGCCGTATGGCGCCCAGGACCTCGCTTCTGATTATGTCGATGCCGCCTGGGGCAACGTGACCATCGACGGCAAGCCCTACGCTCTTCCGTCTGACTATGGCCCGGCTGCGATGTTCTACAACCAATCAGTCCTCGCACAAGCAGGCGTCCCTGCACCTCCCACAACCTGGGACGAGTTCTATCAGGCCGCCAAGAAGGTCCGGGCACTCGGCGGGGACCACTACATCACCAATGACTCTGCCGACATCTTCCTGCTGATGTCCCTGATGTGGGAGGGTGGCGGCCACCCATTCAAAGTGAACGGGACGGAGGTGACCATTGACTTCAACGACGCGGGCAGCAGCCGCGCCGTGGCCTTCTGGCAGAAGCTCCTCGATGAAGACCTCGTCAACACAAAGGTAACCAACTGGTCCGATGACTGGAACCGGGGACTGAACGAGGGCGCCCTTGCAACGCAGCTCATCGGCGGCTGGTTCACCTCCACCCTCCCTGAGCGCGCACCCGACGCAGCTGGAAACTTCCGGGTCGCCCCACTCCCCCAGTGGGAGGCCGGCGAAAAATCCGGCGGGGAAAACGGCGGAAGCGCCATGGCCATTCCAGCGGCAGCGCAAAACAAGGAAGCGGCCTACGCATTCCTCGAGTACTTCACCCACGGTGACGGACTCCAGCCGCGCATCGACGCAGGAGCGTTCGTTCCCAACCTCTCAAACCTCAACAGTGAGTCTTTCCTGAGCAAGACAAACCCCTTCTTCGGAGACCAGAAATACAACCAGGTCCTCGCAGACGCATCCAAGAACGTGGCCACCGGCTGGCAGTATCCGCCGTTCTTCGGATGGGCGCGCTCAAGCTACGAGGACGTTGCCGCCCCCTTGTACGACAGCCGTCAAGGCACTCTTGCGGAGGTCCTGGAGACCTGGAAGAAGCGCAGCATCGAGTACGGCAACGAACAAGGATTCTCTGTCCGTTAGCGGCGTGCGGTGCCGCGTGAGCCTTCACGCGGCACCCACCGGCCGTTACTGCAGATGAAACATGAAAGAAGGACTCCTCCATGAGCAGGCAAACGCTCACGAACCGCATAAAGGTTTCAGACAACGTACCCGTTCGCCAATCCCTCAGACAGCCTAAACGCCGCAAAGTGGGCCTGCTCTTCATTGCGCCCTTCAGTGTGCTGTTCCTCTTCGTCTTCATCGTCCCGATCTGTTATTCCGCCTACATCAGCCTGTTCCAGAACAAGCTGATCGGAGGAAGAGTCTTCATTTGGTTCGACAATTACGTAAAGCTTTTTCAGGACAGCCAGTTCTATGACGGCGTAATTCGAGTCGTTCTTTTTACCGCCATCCAAGTCCCCATCATGCTGTTCAGCGCCATCGCCCTGGCGCTTGCCATCGATTCCCTTCGGCTCCACGGTTCCCGGTTCTTCCGCATCGTGGTGTTCCTGCCCTATGCCATCCCCGCCATCGTCTCAACTCTTATGTGGGGCTTTATGCTCGGCATCCGGTATGGACTTATAGGAAGCCTCAACAAGGCTGCAGGCACATCCTTCAATCCATTCGCTCCCGAAACAACGATGGTTTCAATTGGTGTCATGGTGACGTGGGGATTCACCGGCTACAACATGCTGATCTTCTATGCTGCTCTCCGGGCAGTCCCCCGCGAGCTCTACGAGGCCGCGGCAATCGATGGAGCAAACGAGTTCCAGATCATCCGGCACATCAAGCTCCCGGCGCTGCGGAGTTCACTTATCGTGACGATCATTTTCTCGATTATTGGCACCTTCCAGCTGTTCAACGAACCAAATATTCTCGCAACGCTCGTGTCCAACAGCGGCATAACCTCCTACTACACACCGAACATGTACGCGTACAGCCTCGCTTTCACCGGCTCACAGCAGGGATACGCCGCGGCACTTGCCCTGGTCATGGCAATCTTCACCATTGCCATCGCGTACGTGGTTCAAATCAAGGGAATGAAAAATGTCCTCAACAAGTAGCCCCATTGCACCAGTGACAGACCGGGCAACACCTACGCCCCAAGCTCCCCTGCGGCGCCAGAAGACTTTGTACACGCTGGCCAACCCGAGGAAGAGCACGTCCCTGACCCTTGTGACCGGGCTGTTCGCGCTTTACTGTCTCATTCCCATGGCTTGGCTCGTGATAAATGCCACCAAGTCGCAGGGAGATTTCGTTTCCTCATTCGGGCTGGGCTTCGGCGAACGGTTCGCGTTGTGGGACAACATCGTCCAGGTGTTCACCTTCCAGGACGGCATCTTTTCGCGTTGGCTGCTGAATACCATTCTTTACGTTGTAGCCGGCGCACTGGTGTCGACGTTCCTTGCCGCCTTGGGAGGCTATGCGCTCGCGAAGCACGACTTCGTGGGCAGACGCGTATTCCTTCTCATCGTGCTCGGTTCCATTTCTGTTCCCGGCATAGCACTTGCCATTCCGCAATTCCTGCTCTTTGCCCAGCTCGGAATAACCAACACGCCGTGGGCCGTCCTGATCCCTTCCTTCATCAACCCCTTTGGCCTGTACCTTATGTGGGTATTTTCCGATCAGGCCGTGCCCAACGGATTGATCGAGGCAGCGCGGATCGACGGCGCCGGGGAACTGCGCATCTTCCTGCAGATCGCTTTTCCCCTGCTTGCGCCCGCAACAGTCACCGTGCTGCTTTTCTCGTTCGTCTCAATCTGGAACAACTACTTCCTGCCGCTCATCATGCTTAAGGACCCAGCCTGGTACCCGCTAACGATCGGAATTAACCAGTGGAACAAGCTGGGCTCCACGGCAGGGAATGGCGAGCTCATCCAGAATTTGGTCATTACCGGCTCACTACTGATGATCGTTCCACTGATCGCGGCCTTCCTCAGCCTCCAGCGTTATTGGCAATCGGGTCTTTCGCTTGGAGCCATCAAGGACTGACGGATTCCAGACGACCAAGCTGCTGGCCGTTCGTCAGGCAGCTGGCGCGGCCGGCGCGGCCTCCACGGCTTCCGCGTGGGTGGTCGCGTTGGCCGTTTCCGGGACGTTTGCCGTTTCCGGGACCTTGGCCGGTTCCAAGGTCTTAGCTGGCTCCGGCACCATGAACTTCGGCAGGAGCACCTGCACGATCGGGCCGATTGCCAGCGCGTAAACCACCGTACCCACACCAACGGAGCCACCCAGCAGGAAGCCCACGGCGAGGACTACTACTTCAATTCCCGTCCGGACCAGGCGGACGGACCAGCCTGTTCGGCGAACCAGTCCCGTCATGAGGCCATCGCGGGCTCCCGGGCCGAGGCGTGCTCCGATGTAGCAAGCCGAGGCGATTCCGTTGAGGATCACGGCGCCGGCCAGCATGGCAATTTGCCCGCCCAGATGTGAGAACTCCGGGATGAGCCACAGACCCAGATCAGCGAAGACCCCCACCAGCACTGCGTTCGCCAGCGTTCCGATCCCGGGCATTTGCCGCAGCGGGATCCAGAGGAGGAGGACGAGGAAGCTGACCGCGATCACCACAACACCAATGCTGAAGCCAGTCTTTTCCGAAAGGCCCTGGTGGAAGACGTCCCAGGGATCCAGGCCAAGCCCGGCGCGGATAAACATGGCCAGGGAGATGCCGTACATCGCGAGGCCGATCAGGAGTTGTGTGATTCTTCGGGTCATCATGTAACCATGGTCGTGGAAAACTGGCCTTGCATTCCATAGCCAGTTTGGAATACTGGTCCCATGCCCGGCTCACTGAATCCCACCGCACTCGTCCGTCTCCTGGGCTCTTGGAACAACGGCGCCCTGCCCGCCTACCGGGAGCTGGCCGACGTCGTGCGCCTGCTGGTCATGGATGGGCGCATCCCGCTTGACGTCGCGCTCCCCAGCGAGCGGGCGCTGGCGCAGACCCTCGGCCTAAGCCGCACCACTGTCACCGCGGCCTATGCGAGCCTGCGCGAGCAAGGTTTTCTCACCTCGGGCCAGGGCAGCCGTGGCAGGACGAGCATCCCTCACCGCGCCGCACCTGTGAGCATTCCGGGCCTTGCCGCGCCCGAGGGACTCCTGGACCTGGCCTACGCATCACTTCCGGCCGCCGGCGAAGTTGTCCACCGGGCATTCGCTGACGCCCTCACCGAACTGCCTGCGTTGCTCCCCGGCTTCGGGTACGACGCCCTTGGAGTTCAGGCATTGCGTCAGGCGATCGCTGGGAAATACGCCTCGGAAGGTGTGCCCACCACCCCGGATCAGATCCTGGTGACGTCCGGCGCACAGCACGCCCTCAACATCGTTCTCCATACGCTGGTGGGAAAGCAGGACAGGGTTCTGGTGGAACACCCCACGTATCCCAATGCCTTGGACGCCATCCGGGCAGCCGGCTGCAAAGTGCTTCCCGTGCCGTTACCGCCCCACGCCTCACCTGCTTGGGACGTTGATGCGATGGTCTCCACAATGAACCATCAGCGCCCCGCAATGGCCTACCTTGTGCCCGATTTCCACAACCCGACCGGGCGCATCATGTCGGACCTGCAGCGCCGCCGCTTGGCCCGGGCGGCCGCTGCCGCCGGAACGGTTCTGGTGGTGGACGAGACGTTGCGGGGGTTGAACCTCGACGGCGTCCGGACCTCGCCGATGTCCGCCTTCAATCCCAGCGTGGTTTCGATCGGTTCGCTCAGCAAATCCCACTGGGCGGGACTCAGAACGGGCTGGATCCGGGCGGAGGAGGAGATGATCACCCGGTTCGTGGCGACGAGGACCACCATGGACCTGGGCGGACCAGTGGTTGAGCAGTTGGCCGCCGCACGATTGGTCAGGTCCTTCGCGGAACCGCTCGACGCCCGCCTGGACCAGTTGCGGCACAATCGGGAATCGCTGCTGGCCTTGCTTGCAGAACACCTGCCGGAATGGGAAGTGGAACGGCCCCGCGGCGGGCTCACGGTTTGGTGCCGCCTGCCCAGCGCCTGCAGCACCGCCCTCACTGTGCTGGCGCCGGATTTCGGGCTACGGTTGGCGGCCGGACCACGCTTCGGAGTCGGCGGAGCTTTCGAGCATTACCTGCGCGTCCCCTACACCCTGCCGCCCGCGCAACTCGAATTCGCCGTCAGTGGACTGCATGCCGCCCAGCAGAAGCTCGACGCCTCGCCCCAACTCCGCCGGACCCTGAAGACCGAGCGGCCGGCCGCCGTCGCAATCGCCTAGGCGCCCGCCGTTGAGGTCCGGGCAGCTGAGCCCATGCGCTGCTTCGCCGTGTTGCTGCCCGGGCCGACGGGAACATGGGAAGTTGCCTTGGCCAGGCCAAAAAGCGGCATCCCGTTGTACACCACTTCAATGCCCGACGCCGGTACCTGGTACGTCTCGTGCCAGACCCCGATGTCGCCACTGCCGGCAATTTCCTTCATGAACTTCCGCCATGGCCCCAGGTGTGGCGAATCGCGGTCCGCGGCAAAGCGCCTCAGATGCTCAGGACTTTCCCAATAACTGAGCAGGATGGTGGTGCGCCCAAACCACTGCTCGCTGCCGAGCAACCCTGCCTCGGGATTGGCGGCCAGATGTCGCATCATCGTAGGCATGGCTGATGCCACCCGCCCCACCTTGCCCATCTTCCACCACCGGTTGGCGCGCATCCCGATCAGGAAGACGGTCACTGTTTCGCGCCCGATGTCCGCCGTAAAACGGCCGGGAAAGATCTCCTGTGCCATGTCACTCCTTTGGTGGGGAATTCGGGATTCCCGGTTTCATAACGTTGTTATGAAACAATGTTATGAAACACTTGGACGTATGGCAAGACCCATAGTTCACGATCAGCACGTCCAGCAACGGCTCCTTGTAGTGACCGCCGAACTTGTGGACCGTGAAGGCCCCGCGCGTGTCACTCTCCGCGATGTTGCCACAGCCGCAGACACGTCCACCTCTGCGATCTACTCGCTCTTCGGTGGGAAAGCGCAACTCCTGACGGCCGCCGTCGACGACGGTTTTCGCTCCTTTGGGGAGTCCCAGCAGGCTGCGGCAAAAGACGGACTCCGCGGCCTGGGCAGCGCATACCGCGAGTGGGCCTTGCAGCATCCAGCCCTTTACCGGCTGATGTTCGGCGGCGCACTGGCGGCCTATGTTGATTGCAGCCCGACGCCGGAGGTCGCCTCAGCCTCCATGCTTCCCCTGGTGGAGGCGGTCACCAAGGCGCAGCAAGCGGGAGGGCTCCGACAAGACGACCCCGCTACCGTGGCCATGTCGATTTGGGGGCAAGTTCACGGCTTGGTCAGCCTGGAGCTGGCGCAAGTGGACAACCATGGCACGGATTGGGCGGGAATCTACGAGGCAGCATTGGACGGTGTCGCCCGCGCGTGGGCCCCGTAAACGCAAAGTGACTGGCAGTAGTTGTTGTTCCCAGCGCTGGGAACAACAACTACTGCCAGTCAGTTGGGCGGGAAACCCCTACGCGTAAACCTTCTCCAGAAACGCACCCCACGCCTTCGCCGTCAGCTCGGAGTCTCCCGAGCCACCGAATTCATGCACGGTCATTCCTACCGGTGCACCAAAAGCGTTCCTACCGAAGAATCGGAAGAGCGTATCTGCGGTGCGCAAGCCCAGGAAGTTCTCGTTGGAGAAGTCCACCTCGCCACTCAGCCGGCCTACGCCGTCGACGTCCACCTCAAATGGCGTACCGGCTTCCACGCCGTCCACGGCCAAGGCCTTTTTCAGTTGCACAAATCCGTCGGGAGTCTGCGACGAAGCAGGCGCCTGGATATCCGTGAAGACCACGGGCTGCCCATCGAAGTACTGCAGATACTGGCCCAGGGTGTGGAGGTAGAACTCCGTGTGCTTGCTGGCGCCGTCGTACTGTTCGTCCCAGTTGTCGTCAAAGATGCCGCTGTGGACATAGTGGAGCTTTGCCCGGCCACCCTCCACAGGCTCCAGGACATGCTCCAATTGGTTGAACCAACCGTTGGGACCTTCCATCCGCGACACAAGATGGTTGGGATATTCCTCTACAGTCTTCACGTCGGGCCACTGGTCCGTGGGAAACATCCAGGCCGCCGTGTCCTTGGTGACCGCCTGCCACACCCGCTCAGGAGTGCCCGGCAGTTCGGTGTCCGCCACGATCTCGAATTTCCGGTTGTCAGTCATTGCCTTGTTCCTTTTCTGCTGATTTTTCCGTTGACTGCGTCTTGAGTGTGGGATGAAGTACGACGACGAGCCGGTGCTTTCGTGCGCCGCCCGCCACTGCGGTAGCACCGCCGTCGTGATATTTATCCACGAGGCGCGTGACGGCTACGCCGAGTTCCTCAGCGAAAGCGGCGCGGTCCGCCGCTGATCGGAAAGTAATTTCGCCGTCGATCGCGAAGCTCGCGAGCTTCTTCTTGGCCGCGGCCGCACCCGAAATAAGTTTGCCCATTTCCTGAACAGTGCGGGAGGCGAGCGCCAGGAGCCAGAAGGCGGAGAACCTGTCGGCGAAACGCTGCGGATCCGGGGCGACCGACGCCAACGCGACGGGCGAGATCAGGTACGAGGCCGCCGTCGCCTGGAGGACGCGCTCGGTGACGTTGCCTTTCCGGCGCTCTTCCACAAGCTCCACCAAGCCATGCCGCTCCAGGGCTTTGAGGTGATAGTTGACCTTTTGCCGGGGTAGCCCTACCTTGGCGGCCAGTTGAGTGGCCGACCCAGGCTCGGCGAGCTCCTGCAAAATGCGCGTGCGGATCGGATCCAGCGAGGCCTCTGCCGCGGCTGCGTCCTCAATCACTTCGATGTCCAACATGCTTCAAGTATGCCTACCGACAAATTTTATTGTCAAGAACTTTTTTATCGTCGGTCTGCGACTGCGTTGTCGGGCCACAGTAGAATTGTCCGGTGATGCAATCCCCCCTTCCCGTGCGCGACGGCGTAAACGCGACCCGCCTGCGCCTCCCGGATGACGGGCCGTGGGACACCGCGATGGACTACATGATGCATCGCTGGGGACACATTGATCCGCAGGGCATCGAGGACCGGTTCGATGCCGGCGAAATCGTGGGCGAGGGCGGCATACCCCTGGACCGCGGGACAAAACTCGAAGACCACACCTTCATTTGGTACTACCGCACGCTCCCGCCCGAAACGCGGCTGCCCGTGGAAATCAACATCCTCCACCAGGACGAGCACATCCTCGTGGTGGACAAGCCACACTTCCTCCCCACCACTCCAGGCGGGACGTACATCCAGGAATCCGCGCTGGTCCGGCTCCGGAACCTCCTGAATCTCCCGGATCTCATCCCCATGCACCGCCTCGACCGGATGACCGCCGGCATCCTGCTGCTCTCCACCAACCCGGAGACGCGCGGAAAATACCAAGTCCTCTTCGAGAAGCGACAAGTCCAAAAGGAATACGAGTGCGTGTCCGCCGCGACGCCCGCCGCAGGCTATCCCGCCGTCGAGTTCCCCACAGTGGTCCGCAACCGCATGACCAAGTCCCGCAGCTATCTGCTCGCCGAAGTTATCGATGGCCTGCCGAACGCGGAAACGCGCATCGAACAGACAAGAACGTTCGACGCCGGTACTCACCAGCGCGCGCTGTACCGACTGGAGCCGCACACCGGTAAGACGCACCAGCTCCGCGTGCATATGGCCTCGCTCGGTCTCGGCATTGTCAACGACGCCTTCTACCCGGACCTGCTGGACAAAGCCCCGGACGATTACAGCAAGCCACTTCAGTTGTTGGCCCGCGGCATCACCTTCGTGGATCCGATCACCAACAAGCCCGTGGAATACCGTAGCCGGCTGAAGCTCAGCGAAGCACTCGACTGAGTCCCCCCGCCTCTGGGCACTATCCCAATCTGATCTGCGCCTGGGCTAGCGCCCTTGCTCCCGGCTGGACTTGGCACGGACATGCATCCGTTCCCCCTGCTGCCCGAAGAGGCTCAGCACTTCCGCAGACTGATCGCCCGTACTGCCGAACCAGTGCGGCACTCGGGTGTCGAACTCGGCCACCTCACCGGGCCCAAGAGTTAAGTCATGGTCACCCAGAACGAGCCGCATACGGCCGGAGAGAACATAGAGCCACTCATATCCCTCATGGGTCTTGAGTTCAGGTTCGATCTTCGAGTTGGGGATGACGATCTTCCAGGCCTGGACTCCCCCAGGGTGCCTCGTCAGCGGAACTACTGTCCGCCCGTTTGCCTGCCGTGGTTTGAGGCGTATCCGGGGATCTCCAACGTCCGGAGCGCCCACCAGATCATCCAGGGGCACGTGGTAGGCGTGCGCCAGCGGAAGGAGCAGTTCCAAACTGGGGCGTCGCTGCCCCGTCTCCAGCCGGGACAATGTGCTTTTCGAAATACCGGTCGTAGCAGCGAGGCTGGTCAGGGTCACATTGCGCTGGTTACGCAATCGTTTGAGCCTGGGGCCGACCTGATCAAGCGCCGATGCGATCACTGTTGCAGTGTCATCCATGGCCCCATCCAACGCCAGATTCCCGAAAACAGCAACGTTTGTTGTCGAAGTAGGGAAGTCCAAGGAGCCTTGAAGACATGAGCGACTATGACGTAATCATTATCGGCGGGGGATCTGCCGGCCTGTCCGCGGCACTGGTGTTGTCACGGGCACGCCGGAACGTTCTCGTGGTGGACTCCGGGGAGCCGCGCAACGCTCCCGCTGCCCACATGCAAGGGTTCCTGTCCCGTGACGGCATGCCCCCTGGAGAGTTTCTGGCAGCAGGACGGAACGAGGTCAAGGAATATGGGGGCGAGATCCTGAACGCCATGGTGAGCGAGATCGTGCAATGCGGAGAGTCCGCGTTCTCGGTTCTGCTGGCACACGGCCAACGGGTTACCGCCCGACGCCTGCTGATCGCAACGGGCCTCACTGATGAGCTGCCGGACATACCGGGACTTCGGGAGCGATGGGCCCGCGACGTATTGCACTGCCCGTACTGCCACGGCTACGAGGTACGTGACCAACCGTTGGGCGTCCTGGGTGGCTCTCCGGACACAGTCCGCTACGCACAGATCATCCGCCAGTGGAGTGAAGACGTAGTGCTGTTCACGCCCGCTGACACTCTGTCGGTCGATCAGCGCTCCCAACTGGTCGCCAGATCCATCGGCATCGTCGAAGGCAAAGTGGAGCGCGTCTTGGTCGAGAACGGCCAGCTCTCCGGAATCCAAATGGATGACGGCCGCGTTGTCCCCCGCAAGGCACTGTTCGTGCCGCCCAGCTTTGCCCCAAACAACGAGCTTCCCGTTCGCCTCGGCTGCGAAATCGACGAGAACGGCTGGCCTGTCACGGACGTTCACGGACAAACAACCATTCCCGGCGTATGGGTCGCCGGCAATGTTGCAAACCCCCGAGCCCAGGTCATTACCGCTGCCGGTGAAGGCTCCGCCTCGGCCATAGCCATCAACGCCGACCTCGTAGATGAGGACATCCGGAACGCCGTCCGCACCTTCAACCTGGGTCTTTGACCCGGCAAACCCCCTCAACAGAATTAAGGAGCACCAATGACAAAGCCCACCACCCCCACCACACCCGTAAAGGTCCCGCCGCCAAACAAGCACCAACTTGCGCTAATGATCTGGCTCGCTGTGTTCCCGACCCTCGTAGCGATCAATGTGGTGCTCGGCGAATGGCTCGGGACCCTGGCTCCTGTGTTGCGCACCTTCATCCTGGCCACCATCGCTGTCCCGATCGTCATCTACGGCCTCATGCCCCAACTGCACCGCATGCGCGCCCACCTGATTACTCGACGCGCGCCCAACTAGCTGAACACGGACCGGAAGACCGCCGTCGTATCCTCCGAAAACAGGACGAACTCCACCAACTCAAGGCCGCTGGCCGTCCCGGCATCAACTGCAGACGCAGATGAAAACGAACTCACGGCGTCGAACGCTACTTCCGCGACCTCCCGGGCATCCCAACCAAAGATTCCAGCGCTGATCGCGGGAAAAGCGATAGACCGTGCACCCAACTCCACGGCCGCATTCAGGCTTTCCCGGAAGCAAGAGGCGAGCAGAGCAGGATCGGTTTGGCCGGCACGCCGGTTGGGACCTACGGTATGAATCACCCAGCGCGCCGGGAGCCTGAATCCGGGAGTCACGACGGCGGCGCCAACAGCCAGACCGTCCGGCACTTTGGTGCGACGGACCTCGCGGCAGGCCTCCAGCAGTTCCGGCCCGGCGGCCCGATGTATCGCACCGTCCACTCCCCCTCCACCGAGCAGTGAAGAGTTGGCGGCGTTGACGATCGCATCTACATCGCGCGTGGTGATGTCCCCGTGCATGATTTCGATCTGCATTGCGCCAGTCTCCCGCCGAGCGGCCATGGCGGCAAGTGCGGTACCTTGTGCCAATGGACTTCATCGCCCCCGAGACGTGGGGATCCGCAATTTACTTGTGGATCGTTCCCATCGTGCTGGGCGACGCCATCTTCCCACCGATCCCGTCCGAAATGGTGGTCATCACCGGCGGTGCGCTGGCGGCCGACGGCCACGCCAATTTCTGGCTCATCCTCCTACTCGCAGCCTTCGCGTCCTGGCTCGGAGACATGGCAGTCTACGTGCTGTTCAAGCGGCGGGTGAGCCATGTACTTGATCGCTGGGGATGGGGCCGGAAAGTCCACCGTGGAATCCACGAGGCTATCGCCAAGGCAGGCCGATCCTCCACCTACGGCGCCATTATCGGCGCCCGGTTCGTCCCTGGCGGCAGGCTCGCAACCTCGTCCGCAGCTGGAATCGCCAACGTCTCGGCCCGCGGCTTCAGCCTCTGCGCCGGGTTGGGCGCAGTGCTGTGGGCGGTCTGGCAGGTGGGCCTGGGCTACTTCACAGGCTCTGCAACCAAACTGCCGTTCTGGGCCAGCTCACTGATTGGGGTGGGCGTCGGCTTGGTCATCGGTGTGGTGGTCGGGTTGATCGTGACACGGCGGCGCGGGAACCGTTCCCCAGTGGATGAACCCTTCGACGGCGACCTGCCGCAGCCGGAGTGACCCCAGCCTAAATCGGCGCCCAGCGTCCGCGGCTACGACGCAGCACGTAAAGGCTCCCGGTCAGCGCCACGCGTTCGACGGCGTCGCGCATCATGGCAGCCGAGGTTAGGGCTTCGTCGTTCTCACCCGTGTAATCGCGGGCGTCAACCATGAAGCGGAGGCTGAGCTGCGGGACTCCTCCCACGATATCGAGCTGGTTCGATTCGACATGATGGCGGGTTTCCAAAGCTTCGATGGCCGCTGCCATGACTGATTCGGGAGGGTTGCCAGGCTTAAGGCCAGTGATCTTCAACTTGGTCTGGAACGACGGCATCCAACAACCCTAACGCTCAGGCACAGGTGCTTTAAGCCGGAACGCTCCCCCGCCCCATCGACATTTCGAAGGGGGAGAGAGCGATCCGGAAAAACCGGCAGGATGTGAGAGAGCGATCCTGAAAAACCGGCAGGATGTGAGAGAACGTCTAGCCGGTGTTACGCAGGCCGGCTGCCACTCCGTTGACGGTGATCAGCATGGCGCGCTGGAGACGTTCATCAATTTCCGCGCCGGACACCGATTCCTCGCGGACGCGTCGCAGCAGCTCCACTTGGAGGTAACTGATGGGATCCAGATACTGGTCACGGATTTCCAGGGACCGCTTCAGCGTGGGCTGGGCGTCCAGAAGTTCAATCTCTCCAGTGAGGCGTTCGATTTCGGCCACGGTGAGCTCGTACTCGTCCCGGATCATGTGGAACAGGCGGTGCAATTCCTCCGGGACCAACGAGGAAACGTAGTGTCCCGCGATTTCCATGTCGGTCTTGGCCAAGGTCATTTCGACGTTGGAAATCACCGAACGGAAGAAGTGCCAGCGGTCCATCATTTCCATCAGCTGATCAGCGTCACCGGCTTCCCGTGCCGCCTTCAGGCCGGAGCCCACGCCAAACCAGCCGGGAACGATCTGACGGGACTGCGTCCAACCGAACACCCACGGGATCGCACGGAGGCCACCCAGGCCTGCTCCGGAATCGGGCCGCTTGGAAGGGCGTGATCCGATGTTCAAGGAACCCAACTGCTCCACAGGTGTGGAGGCCAGGAAATAGGCCGGAAGATCGGCGTCGTCGATCAATGCCCGGTAGCGTGCAAAGGCAGCATCGGAAATTGTTTCCATGACGTTCGCGTAGCGCACGCGCTCGTCTTCGGAGGTACGCGGAGTCCGGTGCAAGGCAGAACCCTGCATGACTGCTGCCAGGGATAGCTCAAGGTTCTCGCGGGCAAGCTCGGGAAGTGAGTACTTGTCCGAGATGACCTCGCCCTGCTCCGTGAACTTAATTTCGCCCTCGAGGACACCGTTGGGCTGGGCCATGATGGCGTCGTACGTCGGACCACCACCACGGCCTACGGAACCACCACGGCCGTGGAACAAGCGGACCCTCACACCGTGCTTGGCAGCCACATCGCGCAGCTTCCGCTGGGTCTTGTGGATCTCCCACTGGCTGGTCATGACACCGGATTCCTTGTTGGAATCGGAGTATCCGAGCATGATTTCCTGGACGTCGCCGCGGAGCCGGACCAGTTCACGGTAGGACGGATCGGAGAGCAACTGATCCACAATCTCAGCGGACGCGCGGAGCTCCTCGACGGTTTCCAGCAGCGGAGCAAAGCCGATCTTGGCGTGCGGCTTTGCCCCGAAGAGGTCAATCAAACCAGCCTCGCGTGCCAGCACAGCTGCCGCCAGGACGTCATCGGCGCCCCGGGTCATGGAAATAATGTATGTTTCCACGACGTCCGGACCGTACGTGTGCAGGGCCTGGCGGATGCTCCGGAAGACGTCGTAGGTGCCGTCCGCAGTGCCTTCGAGTTTGATCGGGTGGCCGGAGAGCGGACGGCGTGAGGCCAGCTCGGCACCGAGGAATTCGAAACGTTCCTCGCGGGTCAGAGAGGCGTACGGCTTCTCGGTACCAAGACGGTCCACGAGCTGTCCGACTGCATCGTGGTGGTAATCGGCATGTTCGCGGATGTCCAAGGTTGCCAGGTGAAGGCCGAAGGCTGCGATCGCACGGCGAACACGTGCCAAGGCGCCATCGGCAACAAGGCCCGCAGCGTGGTTCCGGAGCGACGCCTCAAGCAGGCCGAACTCGGCCAACAGCTCACTCGTAGTGGCGTAGTCCCGGCCGGGCTCATGATAAGTCGAGGCGGAAACGCGGCGGCCCGTATTGATGAGCTTGGCCTTGATACACGTGAGCTTGAGTCGATAAGGCTCCTGGGCATTGAGCTCCAGGATGCGCTTATCCAGACCGGGGAGGTTCTTGAGGTCCACCTCGATCGAATCCAGCAACTCCTGGTCGGCCCCGAACAGGGCGGTGGAGTTGGACAGCACCGAGATCAGCTCGTCGATCAGCGCAATACTGATCCGGACCGCATTCTGGTTCTGCAACTGCAGGATCTCGCGCGTAACAGCCGCGGTAACGTTGGGGTTTCCATCGCGGTCGCCACCGATCCATGAACCGAAACGCAGCGGCGCGCTTGCGGCGGGCAGGACCACCCCGTGCTCGGCAAGGAGTTCGGAAAGGTCTGTCAGCATCTCCGGCATGGCATCGGTGAGGATGCTGTTCAGGTAGTAGATCGCGTTACGGGCTTCATCCACAGGCGTTGGCCGGACCTGGCGAAGCTCATCGGTCTGCCACATTTGGTCGATGATTTCCGAGAGCTGGCGATCCTGGCGGCGTCGGGCAGTGGTTCCCTCTTCCGTGGGCTGGGCCAGGACGTCGGAGAGTTTGCGGACCTTGTCCAGCACTGAGCGTCGCGAAGCCTCCGTGGGGTGTGCCGTGAAAATGGGCCGCACGTCAAGCTCATTAACAACGTCCTGAAGGACCTGAGGCCCAGCCTGGCCGGCAATTTCCGTAACGGCCTTCGCAAGCCAGCCGTCCTTCTCCTGTCGGGTCCTTAGCCCGCGGACGCGGTGGACCTGCTCTGCCGCATTGCTGAGGTGGAAATAGAACGCGAAGGCGCGAACCAGATCCGTCGCCTGGTCCAGAGGCAAGGACGCGAGCAACTCGCGGACCTGGGCTACGACGTCGTGCGCGCTCCATGGACCGGTCGCGTCCGCCCCGCCCCGCGCGGCCTCTTTGGATTCCTTGGTCAGCAAGCGGACCTGCTCCACGAGCTGCAGCAATTCCGGGCCGTGTTGTCGCACCAGGGACTCACCCAACAGGGTGGAAACCCGGCGTACATCAGCCCGCAGTTCTGCAGCGAGATCGGTGTCTTGATGGGCAGTGTGAACCATAAATACTTACCTTCGGCTGGTTTTGGCTCGTACACTGCGCTGGATACTGTGAGCCGGGTTACTAATGTTTCCTACGGGATCTTACCCGCACCAGACTCGACCTCGGGAATACGTCTCAGATTTTGGCCTCACCGGATTGCTGCCTGCCTATCATGTCGGCCGACGGCGGCAGGACCACCTTCCCGGCGAATAGCCCGACCTCTGCGGTGCCCGGACCGGCTACCAATTTCTCGTGCCTTCGCTGCCGCATTTCCTCGCGGGCTGCCGCGGCCTCCATTTTGGTCGGCGCACCAGTGGCCGGCTCGATCATGGATAGGACACTCCCGAGTGTGCCCGTTGCCCCCTTCGCGGAAACACCCTTCTGCACCAGCCGTGTGCCAGCCCAAACCGACCCGACAATCAGTGCAGGGCTTACTACTGCCGTCATCACGGATTCCATGCCCATGCGCTCAGGGTACGCCCCGGGATGAGCGCCGGACAGCCCGTAATTACCGGACCCAAGCCTTCCGCAAGACCTCCCAATGCGCGTCGGTCATGAGGCTTACGGGTGTCACGGACACCGAGGTGGCCCCGCCCCGGGAAGCCTCACGCAAAGCCGTTTCGAACCTTTCCGGGGAGATCGTGCCGTCATCGGACCAGAGCCCGATAGACAATGACATGCGGGAGCCCGCGCGGCGGGTCAGGGCTTCTGCGAGGTCCTTCGTCCGCGGCGAGCGCTCGGCATTAAGTCCTACGTACTCCCAAACGTGGAGCCGGTCGAGCTGCTTTAGCAAGAGGTCGTAATCGTGGCCGCTGTCGGAGCGGTCCGCCGACGGTGATTCCCGCGGCGAGCGCACGTCCATCTCCAGCCGGACGCCATAGGGTTCGACGGCGGCTGCCACCCTGCGCACGATGTCAGCCATGGCTTCGCTCCGCCAAGTGCTGATCCGGGCATCCGACTGGTCGATCCCGCCTTCATGGTTTCTGGGCCAGTCATCTTCTCCGGTGGTGGCTTTGAAGTCATCGAAGTCATCACTGCCAAAGGTGAAATCATCGAACATCAATTCCGTGAGATTCACCGCTGTGGGCCGGTACTTCTTCGCGACGGCGGCAGACAAGGAAGCCAAGCGGGCGCCGGCCTTGCCGTGCCGCAGGGACGACACACTGGCGAAGGCTTTGGATGGCTCACCAGCGATATTCCGACCGGCCAGGGAGGGGTCCTCACTCAGCGCACGGTCCAACAGGACATCGATCGTGAGGATCACATCCCGTTCCTTCCCACTTTTCGCCAATGCTGAGATCGCCTCCCCCACGAAGTCCCGTCCAGTGCGGGAAACCTCATAAGAGGCCGAGCCGGCTTGGCCGGACCAGGGAAAGGCCGTCCAATCTGTGCGTCCCACGGAGATCGATACGGCGGTGGCGTCCACGGCTTCCAATCGTTCCGCCAGGTCCACAAGGGGTAAACGGTCCTCGTTGACGACGTCCTCAAACCCAAGATTCACCATGCGGTCCATCGGACGAACCTCCGTTTCTGCTCCACACGCGGCGACACCCGTCAATGCAACGCCAAGGAGAACGGAGCCCACCAGGGCAGCACTTAGCCTGGCAAACAGCATCCTGGATCCGAAAGCCTTCATACCCCTGCCTCGTAGCGGGGGCCGGATTCTGTGGCAGTTATGGAAATGACGCCCGTCCGTTGCAACTTGTTCCAGACGGCAGGGCTGCCGCGGATCTCCTTGATGATTGCGCTGGCTAAAGCCAGGCCAACGAATACCGAATACAGGGGCCACAGGGGCAGCGTCCATAGAAAACGAAGGTCCTTCCATGAACGGTTGAGGCCAATGGAGAAGACAATTAGCGCCAGGGACACAAACAGTCCCAACCAGCCAAGAATGGCGAGGACTTCACCGGGTACCGGACCAGAACCAGCGAGGTACAGGAACGGCAGCACAGCCAAGATGGCAAGTTGCAGCACAGGGATCACCACCATGGTGATGGCGTTGAACAAAAGAAACATGCCAAACAGCCCGTAACGCCGCCGGCCCAGCATACCGATATGCATCCGGAGCGTCTGAAGCAAGCCCCGCGACCACCGCACGCGCTGCCGCCACAATCCGCCCATCGTTGACGGCGACTCGGCATAGACCAGGGCTGAGGGCTGGAACCTCACCCGGTAGCCGGCCTTGTAGACACGCCAAGTGAGCTCAAGATCCTCACCGAGCGTGTCCTCGTGAAAACCGCCTACCAGCTGGACTACGTCACGGCGGAAGGCACCTATGTTCCCGGAGACGATCGGCAGGCAATGCAGCAAGGACAAGGCCCTGCGGACCAGGCCTGTCCCGACGTGGCTTAGGACGGCAAGCATCATCGTTTGAACGCGATTCAGGTTAACCGGCCGGTCGTCGCCGCATACCGCTCCTACCTTGGTGTGATCAAAACCCTCGAGCATGCGCATCAGGGTGTCGGGGGCAAAAATCCCGTCGGCGTCGACAAACATCAGGATGTCTCCCTTGGCCTTGGCGATGCCATAGTTGAGCGCAGCCCCCTTCCCTGCGTTCGTTTGGGAGAGAAACCGGACCCGATCATATTGATCTGCAAGCCCTGCCATGATGCTGGCGGTGGAATCAGTGGAACCGTCGTCCACCAGAATCACTTCCAGGCGTAAATAGCGGCTGGCAAGTATCGACTCGACGCAACTGGTGATCACCACGGCCTCGTTATAGCCGGGCACGATCACAGAGACCAAGGGCCGGTCAGTGATGACGGAATAGCGATGCCTGGCGGAGTTGGAACGGTAAAGCCGGTTGAAATACAAGGCCAATGGAACGTAGACGATTTTGACCACACCGAAACTGAGAATCAGCACGCCTCCAACCTGGACAAACGCCAGGGCAGCATCAAGAGGTGTCACGCACGCCTTCCGGTCAATCGACCGGCAACATATCGGCCCAGGACGTTCTCCAGGAGTTCGGGGGCGAACGCACTGTTTGCACCGAACCTCGCGTTGATCTCCAGTACCACCGGGCTTCCGTCCTGCAGGCGGCGCACGTCCACGTCGATGGGCCCTGTCAACCCGAGCGCGGTCACGGCTGAATCAGCCAATTGAGCAACGTCGGCACTCCCGGCTCCCTCGATCCTCCTGACGGACACGGCGTTGCCCACGCGTCCCTCTTTGAGTTCTGTCTTCTCCAGCACCACCACAAGATCGTCCTGACCCGGCTCAGGCCTGTGGTGGAGGACCACGGGCGCGTACTCCGTTCCAGGCGCGAATCGTTGCACAATCCAGGAATCGTCCAAGGAGGACCAGACGTGGGCGGCGTTCCGGCCGCCGTCGGCAGCCTTTTCCAGTACCTGCACCCCGCGTCCGCCGCGCGAAATCCGAGGCTTGACCACCAGGGATCCCCCTAGCCGCGCCATCGCCTGATTGACAGAGGCGAAATCGCCGGGCAGCCCGAAATCCGGGACAGCGACGCCTGCATTTGCAAGGCACCCCATGGTGAGGAATTTGTCATTCGCGGTTCGAACGGGTGCGGGGTCCGCAATAAGGACCTCGACATTAGGAGCGAAGCCTTGCCTGGCTTCGGAAACCAGGACGAGTTCATCGCTGACGGTGGGCACCACAAGATCGATGGCATGGACGCCCGCGAGTCCCCGCAGTTCCCAGAGATAGTCGGGAGAGCTGGAGGCCGATACCAAGGAGACCATGTGAGCCGCGGAACCGTTCACTGCTTGCATATCAACGCCCAGGACCCAATGTCCCAGTTCTCTTAGCTGGCGCGCCAAGGAGGAGCCAG
Organism: Arthrobacter sp. StoSoilA2; assembly: GCF_019977195.1. Classification (NCBI taxonomy): domain Bacteria; kingdom Bacillati; phylum Actinomycetota; class Actinomycetes; order Micrococcales; family Micrococcaceae; genus Arthrobacter; species Arthrobacter sp. StoSoilA2. The sequence continues at coordinate 778,079 of NZ_AP024643.1, read as the reverse complement.
CTGGTCCTCCGACGCCTGTTACGAGTACCCGAACCATCAGAACTCCCCTACGGCAGAGCCAAGCAGCCGAACAGGTTCGAAACCCTCTGCGTATGTCGTCTTTACTTGCGAGCCCCTGAACGCTGCGAGGCTCCGTACTCTTTCTGCACTCATGTAAGGCTTGCCCTTTTGGTTCCGGTGCATGGCAACGGCGTGAATCTTTACGTCCACATACCCCGCGATATCCACGAAGACGCTGGGATCGAACTGACGTGTGGATGAAGGACTCTCGAAGCACAGGATGGAGGAGTGCTGGCGGGCCGCCCGCATAGTCGCACTGTGTACGGCCTGATGGTCCTGGTGGTAATCGTTACGGGAATGGGTAATCACAACGTCGGGGCGAAAATCGCCCATCACGACCTCAATCGCCTGGACCATTTCATCCCCATGTTCGGCGAGGCTGGTGTCCGTAAAGTCGTGGACATGGACTTTGGAGGCGCCCATGAAATCCGAGCCTGACGCGGCTTCGGTCAAACGGATGGCACTGTCTCCACCCTTTCCCCCCGAGCTCATCACCATGGTTCGGACTTCATGGCCGGCATCGGCCAATTTGGCGAGGGTGGCACCGCAAGCCAATTCCAGATCGTCAGGGTGGGCTCCTATGGCCAGCACCCTTCGGGGCTGCGAGGCCACACCATGATGAATCCTGAAGGCGGGCGCGACAAGAAAGCCCACAATCAACCCGGCTCCTGCGAGAAGGACTACGATCTCAAGCCACGGGCGGTGCGCCGGCTCCATTGCGCATCCCACCAGTGACAGCAGCAACAGGGCGCCCAAACTTGCCATGGCCCATCGGAGGCCATGCGGCGAGCTGAACCTGCGGACGAACCAGTTTTGACCGATCGGGGCCAAAGCCCAAACCGCCGCCAACGTGCCCAGCAAGCCTGCAACGGCCAACAACGTTGCTTTCATATTTCCCCTAAATTGCACAGACAAAAGAGCGGCTGCCCTCTCGGGGCATTGCCTCTCAGTTAGTGGCCGGCGGAATAGGTTCGTGACGCTGCATCCGGCAGTGATTTGCTGTCAGTATTTGTGCACAAATTCGCCCGCTGCGAGGCCACTCCCACTCAAGGAATATGTCAGGACACCGGCGCCCTTTTTACGCTTGGATTCGGCGGAAACCTGAAAATGGAGATCGCTCCGCCGTGCCGAAGCTGTGATGCAGGTGACGGCTGTCCGCCCCTCCATGGAGCAGGACCACCCTTCCGGAGCAAGCAGCGAACTCTCCTGGATCCGTGCATCCATTTCTACTGAGAACACGGCTTTGGCCGGCCCCAGGGACTGTGAGCCGCCGATCCCAAAATCCACCTCCATGGCCGTCATGCCGGAACCACGGTCCTTGGGTATCCGCACCGACGCTGTCACCGCCACAAGTGACGCGGGCAGGGCTGTTGCAGCTGGTGAGGCGGGGACGGGCGATGGAACAAACTGTTGAGGCGACGGCTGGGATTCCACGCCAGAAGGTGCCGGGGCAGCGACCAAGGGTTCGGGCGCGGCGGCGGACGGTTCAGACGCGACGTTCGACGGTGACGGCTCACCCGCAACTGGCGAACCGGGCAACGCCGGGCTTGGATTCGACGTGGGCACCGGAGCCGGGGTCCCGATGAAAGATTCCTGACGGGAGGAACTCGTTTCAACGGCCAACTGCTCCATGGGGACATCCGGCGTCAAGCGACCAACGATTCCCACCGCGCCTAGAGCGAGGCCCAATCCTGCCACCGCAACCATGGCCATTACCGCTGGTTGCCCAATAGCCGGCACCACTATCGCCGCCTTGATGGGGACCAGCCCTCCCAAGACACCCAGTCCGGCACCCTTAGCTGCCAAGGTGGCGAGAGGTATGCCGGTCACGAGCGGGATAAGCACAGCCCTCATGGTTCCCTGAACGTCCTTTAGTTCCGAGAGGGCAAGGGTGCATTTCGAGCAACCATTAAGGTGTTGACGCATCTTGCGTTCAGCAATCCTTGACAGTCCTCCTCGAATGAATGTACCGAGTTTCGATGCGAATCCAGCGCAGTCACTGTCGAGTGCTTCCGCCACGTGGGCTTGCAGGTATTGCCGCCTCAGGCCTTCCCGTGCCCGGAGCGCCAGTGCTGACACGGCATTCGCGGACAGACCCAGGAGTGGTGCCACCGCCGCTGGCTTCATTCTTTCCACGTCCAGATACCAAAGCACCGCCTGCCACCGCTCTGGAAGGGCGCGAAATGCCTTTGCAACCGTATGGGATTCGAAGGCTTTGACTACGGCATCGGGTTCCGGCATCGTACGGTCAAGAATGGCGTCGTCGCTACTGGGCAGCGACCGCCCGGCCTTCCGGTTCCGATGATGTGACAGGCGGGTGACAGTGGACAGCAGATAGGCCCTGAAGAAGTTGTCCGGCCCCCGTCCCGCAACGAGGCTCTGCAATACGGCTTGGAAAGCCTCGGCCACAACATCCTCGGCATCACTTGGATTGTCCACGTTTCGCCGGGCCACTGTGGACGCGACAGACACATGGCGTTCATACAGTTCATCGAATGCGGACATGTCACCGCCGCGCACCAACCCGATAAGATGACCATCGCTCTCAACTCCTGCGCTGGAAGCGTTGTCGGTACCTGTCCCGGATGCCATTTAAGGCACCCCCACAACATGAAAAATCGTGCCCATATAGACGGAGTGGGCATCCCTTGCAAGTCATGACGCGAATTTGTACAGAACGTTTATTAAAGAGAACCTCCTGCCCGTTTTCGTCATGAATCCCAACTCGGATGCACTAGTCGGATATGACATCGTTCCGGACAAAATCATTCGCTGAATGTACATTTTCCCGACACCTGTTGATGCGCAGATGGCAGACCACCAGTTATCAGCATGGTTGGCGGTTCCCCGCAGACTGGTTCCTGCCCGAGGTCCGCTCGGTGGTGACGTCGCTGGCTACACGGGCCAGTGTTCCACCTCCTACAGCAAGATCCTTGGGCGCGGCGCGAGCCCGGAACGGCGTTGGTATCAGTGAAACCATGACGGATTTCCGCGCCCTCTTCCTTGCAGCAGACCGGAACATGGACATCGAGGCTCTCCAATCCTTGGCTGAAGGATGGGCAGAGGCCGCCGAATCTGCACCGCCGATTTCGTGCACGGACGTTCAGACGGGGCTGGCCACGCAAGCCCATTTCCAGCGACGTATCCACGAACTCTCCACTTTTGGGGTGGCATGTTCCCACCCTTACGCTCTAGCGGTCCTGTCACTGCCCCAACCTCTTGAGAGCCGCGGCCATTGCTGGACCCTTCTGGCGCGGCTCGGAGAAACTGTTCAACGGCAGCTGCGCGGGACAGGTGCTACGGCGATGTACAAGAACTCTGCTGTCCATGTGCTGTTGCCCCTCTCAGCAGGCAACCTTGGGCAACTCATGGAGTGCAGGACTGCCATGGAAAGCCTGGGTGAAGGAGCCCTCCGACCCGCGCGCATGCAGTTCTTCCCGTTGGCAAATTCCCCTTCAGAACCAGCGCCCCAGGATTACATTCCCGAAGCAATGTGAGTGAAGCCTGTTGGTGCCGTCACGAACAGCGTCGAGCCGCCACTCACATGCGACGAGACACGCTTCCGCATTCGAAGGACTATCCAACACATGAAGAATCAGCTCCATCTAAAGTCCGCATCCCTGGTGGCCGCTCTACTGGCCGTCGTGGTGACAGCCTTCGGGCTCGCCTGGTCGGCAGGGCCAGCCAATGCTGCCGTGATCCCGGGTGCAGTGGTCACCATCAGCACGGATTCAGTAGTTACGAGCCAATGGGACCAAGTAAACCTGACCTGTCAGTGGTCCGTCCCTGACAACTCGCAACCGGGCGATACCTTCAACCTGCAGCTGCCACCAGAACTTCGCTGGTTTGGTGCCGCGTCATTTGATCTTGACAACGCCGACGGCGAAACAGTCGCCAAGGCGGCAGCCAACGATGCCGGACAAGTGGTCTTCACGTTGACCGACTTCGTGGCGGAACATCCCAACAATGTGGGCGGGACGTGTAATTTCAGCACGCAATATGCTGTGCAGCCGGGCACCGGCGAGACGACCGAACTGAACTTCACCGTGGGATCAACAGTGGTACGTGTGCCTGTCCGTGTCGACGGTCCATGCACCAAGGACTGCGATCCCGCTCCCCCTACTTCGGCGGGCAAGTCGATGTGGTGGGCCGACGCTCCGCAAACTGAACTTGAATCCATCTTTTACATGCCTCCAATGCCTTCAGAATCAAACGACGTCGTTGTGACGGACACGCCCGCCGCTGGCATGGAAATCGATTGCGACCACATCACTCCGCGCGTCGGCAGAGTTGTCAGCAGCTCCGGAAACATCACCGAGCCAATGGACAACGAGCGATACCCCGCAACTGTCGAGTGCACTCCCCACGAAGCAACGGTGCGATGGACGGGCCTGCCAAAGGGTGAACGGGTGGAGCTGTTCGTCGTCACCAAAGTGACGGACAGGAAGCTCAACGTGTACACCAACAGCGGAACCGTAACCATTGCTGGTGAAGAAACCCCTGTCGGCGCCGAAACGCGGCGGACCCACGCTGACGGAACAGGCGACGGAACGGCAAGCCCCACGGCAACACCCACGCCGACCCCCAGCACCGGAACGCCCACGCCGACGCCAACGCCGACGCCGACGCCGACCACCAGCACAGCAACACCCACACCCAGCGCCACCGCAACACCCACGCCGACGGCAACCCCGTCACCGAGCCCGACCACCAGCACAGCAACACCCACGCCGACGCCGACCACCAGCACAGCAACACCCACGCCGACGCCGACCACCAGCACAGCAACACCCACACCCAGCGCCACCGCAACACCGACGCCGACGCCGACCACCAGCACAGCAACACCCACACCCAGCGCCACCGCAACACCCACGCCGACGGCAACACCCACACCCAGCGCCACCGCAACACCCACGCCGACGGCAACACCCACGCCAACGCCGACGCCGACCACCAGCACAGCAACACCCACACCCAGCGCCACCGCAACACCGACGCCGAGCCCCAGCACAACAACACCTGCACCCACACCCAGCACAGCAACACCCACACCCAGCGCCACGGCAACACCCAGGCCGAGCACAAGCACCGCGGTGCCTGTAGCGACCGACGAGCCCACTCAACCCGCAGAAGTTACGGCGCCAGAACCCCTTGCTTCGACTGGCGCTCAAAGCCCGGCTCTCATCTTCGCAGCCGCCGTGCTGTTGGCCTTGGGATCGCTGCTCGCTTTCCTGGGCGCCCGGCGTTCGGCAAGTCGACAGCACTGACCAACCGACCGATGGGCCGTGCATTGGGTGCACGGCCCATCGGCGCCCTCCGGGAACGCACCCTTCCGGGAGCGCACCCTTCCGGGAATGCACACCGGCGGCGCATAGTTGAGGAGACTGCAAAGCCGCCAACCGTGGCTCACATCTGCCGAGGAGAACCATGAGCTCGCCCACCACTGCAACAGATGCCCAGCTTGCCCGTTGGGAGCGGTTCCGAGCGTCTCGGAACGCAGCACTGGCCTCCGATCACGGCTGGCTGACGCTGACCTCGTTTCAGTGGCTCGAGTCGGAGCCCTCGGAAGTTGAGTTTGCTCCGGGGCTGTGGTCAACGGACGGCACGACTGCAACCCTCACGGCCACCAGAGGGGATGGCCTGACCCTCGTTGAGAGCGGGGAAAGCGTTGATGGCACAGTGACGGCGACCCTGCAGGATGAAGAGTCCCTCATGTGGGTGCAGTACGGCGGCGAGGACGGGAAGCAGGTGGTGGTGGAGCTTGCGATGCGCGCGGATAAGTATGCCATCCGGACCAGGGACGCGGGCTCGCCCGTTTTTACGGACTTCGCTGGGGTTCCCACCTACGACTACAACCCGGACTGGGTGATTCAGGGTCGGTTCGAACCCTATGACCAGCCGGTGGATGTACCCATTGGAACGGCCAACCCCTTGGTGGACGGCGTCCATCGTTCGGTCGGGGAGGTGGTGTTCCGGGTTCCCGGCGTTGCCCATGAAGTTCGCCTCCACGCCGAGGAAGAGAAACTCGGTGCCTTGAACGTGACGTTCCACGATGAGACCAACGGCGACACCACGGATGAATGGCGGAAGGTTTTCATCCCCCGCCCACGCCCGGATGGATCCGTGGTGATCGATTTCAACCGCGCCATCAACTATCCCAGCGCTTTTACCCCTTACGGCACCTGCCCCATGCCGGTCCGCGGAAATTCCATCGATGTCCGTGTTGAGGCTGGCGAAAAGATCCCTCAGGAGTAGAGCGCGGGGCGCCCGGACAGCGAAAGTGGCTACACGATGGCGGAGACGCCCGTTACGGCACGGCCCACGATCAACGAGTTGATCTCGTATGAGCCCTCATAGGTGAAGATGGCCTCGGCGTCGGCAAAGATCTTCGCGATTTTGTAGTCGGTGACGATGCCGTTTCCGCCCAGGATGGAGCGGCCCAAGGCCACGCTTTCACGCATCCGTGCACTGCAGTATGCCTTTGCCAGGGCCACCTGGGCCATGTCGGCACCGCCGTGCCGGACACCCTGCGCGTCCCGGGAAATGCCCTCCTGTAGTTGGGCGATCCGCACCATCATCCCCATGCTCGCCACGGCGTTGCCGAGCATATCTACCAGGTGCTGCTGGATCAGCTGGAACCTGGCAAGGGGTTTACCGAACTGCAGCCGTTCCACCGCATATTGCCGCGCGACATCGAAGGCTGCCAACTGCTGGCCGACCGCCTGCCAGGCAACCATGATCCGTGAGCCACGCAAGAGGTGGTTCGTATCCGAGAAACTGCTGATTCCGGCGAAACGGTCTGATTCCGCGACGTGGACGTCGTCGAAGAGAATGTCGGCGTTCTGCACAGTTCGGAGCGCGATCTTGTTCTCGATCCGGCTCCGGGTGATGCCTGGCAAGGAGGCGTCCACGATGAATGCCCGAACGGCGCCGTCGCTTTCGTCCTTGGCCCACACCAGCATGTAGTCGCAGAACGTCCCATTGCCGATCCAGCGCTTGGCGCCGTTGATCACCCAGTAATCGCCGCCGTCCGACGCCGCTCTTTCCACACGCCGGGCTGTGGTCTGCATGCCGCCCGCGACGTCGGACCCATGCTCTGGTTCGGTGAGCGCGAAGGCGCCTGTAGTGCGGAGGTTCGAGGCGTCGTCGAGGTATTTGTCCTGTTGGGCGTCGCTGCCAAAGTCGTAGAGCGACTCAACGAAGAGATCGTGGTGGACCATGAAGAACGTCGCGATGGAGGTGTCCACGCGCGTCATCTCGGCTATGACCAGCCCGGCGAACAAATGTGTGTAACCGCGCTGGGCCGGAGCACTGAGGCGAAGGGCCGCGAGCTTGGGCAGGATCTGTTCGGGGAACTCGGCCTTGTCCCACCACTGCCCTGCGTAGGGGGCGATCTCGGAGGCAAGGAAGGAACGGAGCTCGTTGAGTTTCCGCTGTTCCTGGACGCTTAGGAGAGATTCAAAGTCGAAGAAGTCAGCCGTAGGCAGGTCCGCCACAGATGCTGGTACCTGACCCACCAAAGCCGCAGTAGTCGGCCCACCGCTGTAGTCGCCCATCATTTCAGACCCATGCGGATGGCGCCGTCCAGCCGGATCGTCTCGCCGTTCAGCATCGCATTCTCGACGATGTGTGCGGCTAGATTGGCGTATTCGGCCGCGCGGCCAAGCCGTGCAGGGTGAGGTACCTGCTGGCCGAGTGACTCCTGGGCAGCCTGCGGCAATCCGGCCATCATTGGGGTCTCGAAGATGCCGGGGGCAATAGTGGCAACCCGGATCAGCGAGCGGGCGAACTCGCGCGCCAAGGGCAATGTCATCGCCGCAACCGCACCTTTGGACGCGGCATAGGCAGGCTGGCCGATCTGCCCTTCGAAAGCGGCGACGGACGCCGTGTTGATAATGACTCCGCGTTCGGGGCCGCCCAATTCAGTGGAAACCGGCTCGCTTTCCACCATGGCCGCAGCTGCCAAACGGATGACGTTGAAGGTTCCGACGAGGTTGATCTGGATGACTTTGTTAAATGTCTCGAGCGGCAGAACACCCTCGCGGCCCAGGACCTTGCCCGGCGTCGCGATGCCGGCGCAGTTAACGACTATTCGCAGGGTTCCCAGTGAAGCAGCGGCGTCGACGGCGGCCTGGACCTGGGCTTCGTTGGTTACGTCGGCGGGGGCGAAGACGGCCCGCGGACCCGCATCGCCGCTGGCGGAACCTACCGCATTCGGGCCAACCGCCGAGCCAATGGCGTTCAACTCCGCCGCATAATCTTCCCCGGCAGAGTTTGGCAAGTCCACCAGCACCACCGACGCTCCGCCGTCGAACAAGCGTTTGGCGGTTGCCGCGCCCAAGCCTGACGCCCCGCCGGTGACCAGCGCGACCGTGCCCTTGATGTCCATCCATCCTCCTTGATGCAGACTCAAATCCGTTAATGCATGTTAACTGGAATTGTGATCGAGCGCACCCTGGGCCCCGGATAGGCTGTTCCCATGCCCACCGAAAGCAACCCCACCGGCCAGCAACCACCCACAGCGGAGGCAGCAGTGTGGGCGATTCGCGCAGACGAGGCCGCACGGTCCGTGACCCACGCTTTCGGCCGACGGCTGCTCTTCCTTCCGGGTACGCACATCGGCGCCGTCAGCATCCCCCCGCGGCGCTTCCGCAGCGTTTTCAACCCGTGGCATTACTGGTGGCAGGCGCACTACGTGGATTGCCTGGTGGACACCGGACGCCGCGAACTGGCCACCAAAACAAGGTTCGACGGCGACTCCCGCCCGAGCGCGGGACGACTCGCTTCCCGGCTGGTCACCACCATCCGGCTCCGGAACTTCTTCAGGTTCGTCAACAATTACTACGACGACATGGCCTGGCTGGCACTATCCACCCTTCGATTGGAACAACTGGCCGAGGAGACGCGGAAGCCAGGACGCCGCCGAAATGCGTACGTCCGCAGGAAGCTAACGCTGCAATTCGATTCGGCTTCCACGGACGACCTGGGCGGCGGAACGTTCTGGAGTACCAAGCGGGATTTCAAGAACACGCCCGCAACGGCGCCCGTGGCACTCTACTTCGCAAGAACAGATCGCCGCGAGCGGGCTCAAGCCCTGGTGAACTGGCTGAACAGCAAGCTCCTGCACCCGCAACGCGCCCTGTATTTGGATGGACTTCGCATACGGAATGGGGAGATCGTCCTTGAGGACGCGGTCTACACCTACAACCAAGGCCCAATCCTTGGGGCACTTCTGGAACTGGGCGGACAGGAGAACCTGGAGCGTGCCGCCCACTTGGTGGAAGCCGTTGCGAGGGAGCTCATCGTTCCCGGGACGCAGGTAATCCACGGCGATGGAACCGGGGATGGGGGCCTCTTTACCGGCATCCTGATCCGGTACCTGGCTCTCGCGGCCAGGGATCAGCGCCTGCCGGAAGCAACCCGCGAAACAGCCGGGGTCCTCGTTCTCAGCACAGCCGGGGCCTTCTGGGATGGCCGCCGGGAGTCCGGCGGTGATCCCAAAGAACCAATCGTCGTTTTCTCCTCCAGCCCACTGCGTCCGGCCACGGAGACGTATCCGGCGGGGGCCGCCGTCGAGCTCTCCACCCAACTGCAGGCATGGATGGCGCTGGAGGCTGCGGCCACGCTGGAGCTTTAGCGCGGGAATTACGGCACGCAATAGTTCCGTAATTGTTGTGATCCTTATCACATAAGCCCTCCAGGCTTTGGAAGCATAGGTTTACCTAACCTACGCTTTTCTCAGCGGGCTCCCCCAAACCTTCCCGCTCGTACGGACCAAGCCCCAAAACTTGGCACTCCGTGTCTTTGTTCGCAGAAAGAAGCCCTCATGAAGCTCTCGAAAAACGCGCTGGCGGGAATCGCCCTGCTCGCCTCCGCCGCCCTCGGCCTCACGGCCTGCGGTTCCAACGCCGGCACCCCCGCCGCCTCCGGTTCGCCGTCGTCAGATGCTGCTGCTTCCGGCGAAGGCATCACGGTGTACAACGCGCAGCATGAGAGCCTGACGAAGGAATGGGTGGATGCCTTCACCAAGGAAACAGGCATCAAGGTCACCATGCGGCAGGGCTCGGATACCGAACTGTCCAACCAGATCGTCCAGGAGGGTGCTGCTTCTCCGGCAGACGTCTTCCTGACGGAGAACTCCCCCGCAATGGCGCAGGTGGAGAACGCCGGACTCTTTGCCGACGTCGACAAGGCCACGTTGGACCAGGTTCCCGCCGAATTCCGGCCTTCCACGGGCAAGTGGACCGGCATCGCCGCCCGCTCCACCGTCTTGGTCTACGACAAGAACAAGATCAGCGAAGACAAGCTGCCCAAGTCCATGCTGGACTTGGCGAACCCTGAGTGGAAGGGCAAGTGGGCCGCTTCACCGTCGGGTGCTGACTTCCAGGCGATCGTCGCAGCACTGCTTGAGCTCAAGGGTGAAGCCGCCACGGAAGAATGGCTCAAGGGCATGAAGGAAAACTTCAAGGCCTACAAGGGCAACAGCACGGCCATGAAGGCCGTGAACGCCGGTGAAGTGGACGCCGCACTGATCTACCACTATTACTACTATGGCGACCAGGCCAAGACCGGCGAGAACTCCAAGAACGTCACGCCGTACTTCTTCAAGAACCAGGATCCGGGCGCGTTCCTGTCGGTCTCCGGCGGCGGCGTTCTGAAGTCATCCAAGAAGGCAGCGGATGCCCAGGCGTTCCTGAAGTTCATCACGGGCAAGAAGGGCCAGGAAGTCCTCAAGACCGGTACCTCGTTCGAGTACGCCATCGCCTCGCAAGTGGATGCCAATGACAAGCTTGTCCCGATCAAGGACCTGCAGGCGCCCACCGTTGACCCGGCCAAGCTGAACTCCACCAAGGTCACCGATCTGATGACCAAGGCAGGACTCCTGTAGTTCTGTGACCACTGATCTATCGGCTCCCGACATTCCCCAGTCGGCAGGGAGCACGACGACGGCGGGCAAGGGCAAGCGCCCTCGCCCGCCATTCGGCGTTTCCACGGTGTCGTTGCTGGCAGTGTTGATTGCACTGTTTTCCCTGATGCCGCTGGGTTACGTCATCTTCATGACGGCAGCGACAGGCTGGGACACCGCCGTCGAACTCATTGTTCGCCCACGGGTTGGCGAACTGCTGTTGAACACCATCATGTTGACGGTCCTGACCGTGCCGTTGTGCCTCATTCTTGGGGTGGGCGGCGCATGGCTGGTTGAGCGCACCAAGCTACGGGGAAGCCGCTGGTGGGCCGTGGCACTGGCTGCTCCGCTCGCCATTCCCGCCTTCGTGAACAGCTACGCATGGGTATCGGCCGTACCTTCCCTGCAGGGCATCTGGTCCGGCGTACTGATAGCCACCCTGTCCTATTTCCCTTTGGTCTACATTCCCGCAGCCGCGACGCTGGGGCGGTTGGATCCGGCGATCGAACAATCCGCCGCGTCGCTTGGCCTGGGGTCCTGGGCCGTGTTCTTCCGGGTAGTGCTCCCGCAGCTTCGTATCGCAATGACCGGTGGTGGGTTGCTGGTGGCATTGCACCTCCTTGCGGAGTATGGCGCTTTCGCGATGATCCGCTTTGATACCTTCACGACGGCGATCATGGTCCAGTTCCAGTCGACGTTCAACGGTGCCGCCGGAAACATGCTGGCCAGTGTCCTGGTCTTCCTCTGCCTTCTTCTTCTCCTTGCCGAGGTCAAGAGCCGTGGCACAGCCCGCTACGCGCGGATTGGTTCAGGCGCCCAAGCGAAAGCAACGCGGGCTCCCCTGGGCGGATACCAAGCTCCGGCGCAGCTCGCTTTGCTGGCCCTGACAGGGCTGGCGTTTGGGCTTCCTGTCTGGTTCGTCCTGCGCTGGCTTTCTGCCGGAGGCGCCGAGGTTTGGGCCGCCGACGAATTCCTGCCCGCGTTGCTGCAGACCCTCCTGTACGGAGCTGCCGGTGCCGCAGTTACCACGATCGTGGCTTTTCCCATGGCCTACCTGGCAGTTCGTCATCCCAGCTGGTTCAGCAAGATGCTTGAACTGTCCAACTACGTGACCAGCTCCCTGCCCGGAATCGTTGTGGGCCTCGCGTTCGTCACCGTCAGCATCCGCGCAGTTCCCGGCATCTACCAAAGTGCCGGAGTGCTGGTGGCCGCCTATGTCCTGCTCTTCCTTCCCCGGGCGCTGGTCAACATCCGCTCCGGGCTGGCCCAGGCACCCAAAGAGCTCGATGAAGCCGCTCAATCCCTTGGCAAAGCTCCGCTGGTGTCCTTTTTCAGGGTGACCTTGCGGCTGACGGCCCCGGCTGCGGCAGGTGGTGCTGCACTGGTCTTCCTGGCCATCGTCAACGAACTCACGGCCACCCTCCTTCTCTCGCCCAATGGAACCCGCACCCTGGCAACGGAGTTCTGGAGCAAGAGCAGCGAGATCGACTACGCAGGCGCTGCGCCCTATGCGCTGTTGATGATCGTGCTTTCCGCCCCGATGACCTACCTTCTTTTCCAACAGTCCAAGAAAGTTGCCGGACAGTGACCGAACAATCTCCCCCCAGGCTCCCGTCACCGCGCGTGGCGCCATCCATTGTGCCCACCACCAACACGCACTTGGACATCGCTGAGGTCACAAAGAATTTCGGTTCCCAGGCTGTGTTGAAGGGCGTCAACCTTTCCGTTGCCAAGGGCGGAACGACCGCCATCGTTGGCCCTTCCGGCTCCGGCAAAACTACGCTGCTTCGCTTGATCGCAGGTTTCGAGCACCCAGACACCGGCACTATTTCGCTGAACGGCTCAACGGTTGCGGGCGATGGCGTGTGGTTTCCTGCGCACAAACGCCAGGTGGGATACGTCGCCCAGGATGGGGCTCTTTTCCCGCATTTGACCGTGGGACAGAACGTCGCTTTTGGACTGGATTCGGGAAAGCTCGACGGCGGACGGCGGGCTGTAGCGTCCCGCGTCCAGGAGCTGCTCGAAATGGTGTCGCTGGATGCGTCCATGGCAAAGCGGCGGCCGCACCAGTTGTCCGGCGGGCAGCAACAGCGCGTCGCCCTGGCGCGTGCCCTGGCCCGCGAACCCGAGCTCATGTTGTTGGACGAGCCGTTCTCCGCACTCGACGCCGGACTCCGGGTAGCTACCCGGCGGGCAGTGGCCAACGTGCTCAACGCGGCCGGCGTTACAACCATCCTCGTAACGCACGACCAAGCGGAAGCCCTTTCCTTTGCCGACCAGGTAGCCATCATGCGTGGAGGCAAGCTGGCACAAATTGGCAACCCCTTTGTGGTCTACACCCGCCCAGCAGACCGCGCCACGGCCGAATTCCTCGGCGACGCCGTGATCCTGGACGCGTGGATGGAAGGGTCCCTGGCCACGTGTTCCCTGGGCGGGATTCCTGTCCGCCGGCCACCAGCACAGGGCAAAGTGCAGCTCATGCTCCGCCCGGAGCAAATACGCATCGCACCCGACGGCCCGATCCGGGGCGTCGTTGTGGATACGGACTACTTCGGTCCCGAAACGACCGTCCGAATAAGGCTCGCCGCTTACACCGCGGCGGACGGCGTCCTATCCGGAAATGGCCACCGCTACCCCGGCGGCGGCGAGATCATCACCATCCGGCACTGGAACGCGTCCATCACCAAGCCCGGCACGGAGCTCAGCCTTCGCGTCGTGGGCGAAGGCGTGGCGTTCGCGCCCGAAGCCTGACTACCTGGGCTCGGAAGCGGGGCGCTTCTTCTGCGGGTACGGGGCCTCGTGCCGGGCAAGCATCTCCACAAAACCAGCGATTTTCCTCTCCCGCGTGTCTGCCCTTTTGACAAGGTTGGTCCGGTGGATGAGGGCGAAACGGTTCTGGGACGTCAGGACGTCGAACATGGCCTGCGCCTCCGGAACAGCAGCGATGGCAGCTGCGAGATCATCAGGAACCACAGAATCGGCGGGTCCGGCATACGCAGCTTCCCAGCGCCCATCGGCTTTGGCGGCGTCGACGGCGGCCCACCCGGCTGCTGTCATCCTTCCTTCCTGGTCCAAGCGCGTAATGTGCCCGACGTTGCGCGCTGACCAGATGCTCCGGCGGCCCCGGGGTGTCATGCGCTGGAAGTAGCTTTCGGCGTCGCGGCTTTTCGATTGGCCGTCGATCCAGCCGAAACACAGCGCCTCGTCCAACGCGGCGTCGTAGTCCAACTCCGTGACGTTCCCGCCCTTCTTGTGAAGGACCAGCCACACGCCAGGACTGTCGGCAGCATGTTCTTCAAGCCACGCCCGCCATGCGGCCGCGTCCTTGACGATCAATTCTTCGAGCTCAATGGGCATGGATTCATTCTGCGGCAAACCGGACGGCATAGGCTGGAGGCCAGAAGCCGGAGTGCCAGCAGAACCCGGAGTGCCAGTGAAGCCAGCCCAGGAGGACCCATGTTGCGAGCCCGCCCCATTCACTTCACCTCCCGCCCGCATCAGTGGACTGAACTGCTGGAAGCACTGGGCCTGGTCAACACGGTCAAGGATGGCGACTGGTTGGAGTTCGATGCCGGCTCGGGTCGGCTGGCGCTGCACCGCGTGGAACACACGCAGGCGATGAGCGGCATAACGCAGGACGGCGTCACGATCTTTGGCGTCGAGGTTGGAGTGCTGGAAGAGTTCGCCCGGCGAACACAGGAGGACGGGACCATCGCAGAAGTCACCGAGGCCTCGCATGGGCAGACCGTGCAGATAACTGCCCGGGATGGCTTCACGTTCCTGGCGGACCCCGCCCGGCGCGCCGGGGATGGCACCTGGGCGACGTCGGACAAAGCCGACCCGGCCCTTGCCGTGGTAGCTACGTGGGTGAGTCCCGGCGTCGACGACTCCGCGCAGGAGCTCCGCAACATCGGCGCCCGCCCGCGGACGTCGGATGACGAATCGGCGACGTTCACCGCCAAAAACGGCGGGATCCTGCGCGTGATCCACGGTCCGGCGGCGGAGTCCGGCGATCTCTCTTTTGAATACGACGGCGATCTGGAACCGCTGCTGCACAGGCTCAATGGAGCAGGGGTTGAGGCCCGGATCAGCGAGGGTGTCCTGTACGTCGCCAACCCGGATTCGGTGGGCGGCTCGGCACCGGCGTCAATCGTGGTGGAACGACCGCGGGCCTGAAAGCGCGGCACGAAAAGTCGTTGCCTTTGCCCCCCTCCGAGCCTAGTATCAAATGGCTGGGAAGGATGGGGGAATGCAGTACGCGCGCCCCGAAGCTCAGCCGGGACGAAATTTTCGGCGTTTGGGGCCGAGAACGTGAACGCCCGCAAAGGGCGATTCGTCCTGAACCATCACTACCACCCGCATGCATCACGCATCTTCGCAGCCGGCGACGTATGCCCGGCAGCGCCATCGCTCCACGGTCTCGGGGCGGTAACTCATCACAGAAGGCAGCTTAAGCAAACGGGCTGCCCAAAACCCGGGGGAATGTCGCGGCTCCGGATAACCCCGTCCGGGCCGTACGGTTTCACTAGAAATCAGGCACCCTAATGAGAAACAAGAAACTCACCTCGATCGGCGCAGCCGCAGCCTGTCTGGCTTTGGTCCTCTCAGCAACTGCCGCCCAAGCCAACCTCACCGGAAGCCCCTTTGACGCGGCCGACGGAAACCTGGTCCTGAATGACGAAACGCAAGATTGGGCCACTGCCCCCATCAGTTGCGTTGCTCCTATCTCAGGTTGCGGAATCGACCTGGCGACGGGCCAGAACGATAATTCGTTCGGCCAGGGCACCAAGGAGGACACAGAAGTCCCGGCTGTGGTCACCGGCTCCATCCCGAATAACAAGAGCGATCTGCTCCGCTTCTACGCCTATTTGAAGACCGAATCCAACGGCAAGGACTACGCCTACTTGGCATGGGAACGGGTCCAGGAGCCTACGGGCACCACCAACATGGACTTCGAGTTCAACAAGAGCACCGCTGTTTCGGCCAATGGTGTGACTCCGGTCCGGACCGCTGGTGACGTCCTGATCAAGTACGACCTCTCGCAGGGCGGCACAAGCCCGACTCTGGGCTTCCACCGGTGGGTCGCCACCGGATCCAAGTCCCTCTGCGACTCCGCAAACAGCACTCCGTGCTGGGGTCCCGTACAGCCCTTGACCGGCAACTTCGAGGGATCCATCAACGATCCTGCCAACAACCCACCGTCCGGTACGGTAGTTGACCCGATCGCCCCGAATGCACCCCGCAACCTCTCTGCCCGCACCTTCGGCGAGGCCGCCATCAACCTGACCGATGCCGGCATCATCCCGGCCGGTTCATGCGAAACCTTCAGCGGAGCCTACCTGAAGAGCCGGTCCTCCGACTCCTTCACTGCGGCTTTGAAGGACTTCATTGCACCTGTGCCGCTGAACTTCAGCAAGTGCGGTTCCATCAAGATCCATAAGGTCACCGTAGGCGGCGACGGAACGTTCGGCTACACCACCACTGGTGGGCTGACGCCGTCGACCTTCAGCCTGAGCAACGGCGGAACCCGTGACTACGGCACCTCGGTGGCGGCGGGAAACTATAGCGTCACTGAAAGCACCTTGCCCTCGGGCTGGACGCTGACGGACCTGCAATGCACCTCATCCGGAACAGGCACGTCCACAAGCCGCAGCGGAGCAACTGTGAACATCGTCCTGGGCTTCCAGGGCAGTGTTGACTGCACCTACACCAACACGGCAAAGGGAACCATCAACGTCCACAAGAGGGACGACGGAACAGGCAGCGGAGCATCGCTGGCCGGTGCCGTCTTCACACTGTTCAACAACGCTGCCCCGCTTGAAACGCGTGGAGCGGAAGACACCACTACAGGAGTCACCTGCACCACGGATGCCAGCGGAAACTGCTCCTTCACGGACGTGTTGGCTGGTGAGTACTGGGTTGTTGAAACCACCACGCCTGCGGGCTATGACACAGCGGCGGACCAACGGGCAACAGTTGGAGCTGGCGGTACCGTCAGTCTGACCTTTACCGATCCCCGTGACTTCAGGATTATCGTGCTTGTCTGCAAGTCCGCGGACAACTCGCTGTATCCGAGCACAGTAACGGTCGACGGCGTCGACCTCACCTCGCTGGGTACAGCCCCGGCAGGCTTCACCGCCGCACAGGTTTGCGCCCTCGGTGGCGCTGCCTACGACGACAAGAAGGTCGGCGACCACCCGGCCAACGTGAACATCCCTCAGTAACAGGAGCGGATATCCCGGCCGATCCAAGGCCATCATTCACCTAAACCAGGAAGCACCCCCACTGCGGCGGGGGTGCTTCCGTGCGGGGGGCAGGAATTTAGTCCGCCAATGCCCCATCACAGAGCCGGCTGACAACCTCGGTGAGCATGGTGAGCCCGGCCACGATGTCTTCGTCCGTGGTGTATTCGTGCTCGTTGTGGGAGATGCCGTCCACGCTGGGCACGAACAGCATCACGGTGGGGACGAGGTCCTTCATGTTGGTGGAGTCGTGTCCGGCCAGGGTCATGACTTCTTTGTTGGACAGCCCCAGGTCGGCGGCGACTTTGGCGGCCAGCTCCACTCCTTCGGGCTGGTACGGAGTCACGGCCCAGGAGTGCGAGTGGTGCTTCTCCACCGAGACGTTGGCTAGCCGTTCGATTTCCGTGATGCGGGCATGCAGAAGGGCGTCGGCCTCGGCAAGGACGGCTTCGTCGGCGCTGCGCAGGTCCAGGAGCAGGTTCACGCGGGAAGGCACCACTACGGGCGAGTTCGGGTAGACGTTGAGCTGGCCCACGGACGTGTGGAGTACACCGGGAAAACGATCCGCGAGTTCGCGCGCGGCGACCACCAGCATGGAAGCACCCAGGAGGGCATCCTTGCGATCCGCAATCACGGTGGAACCGGTATGCGCCTGCTCGCCATGGACCACGAACTCGTACTTGTTCGCTGCCCAGTTTGAACTGACAAGGCCGATTGTGATGCCTTCGCGCTCCATGCTGCGGCCCTGCTCGATGTGGATCTCGGCGCAGAAAGCAGCCTCCGGCCCTTCAAAGGTTCCGCGGCAACCGATAGCGTCCAGGGCGTCGCGCACCGTAATCCCGGCAGCGTCCTTGGTGTTGAGCGCGTCTTCCAGTTCCAGCTTCCCCGTGTAGACGGACGAGCCCATCATGGAGGGCTTGAAGCGGCTGCCTTCCTCGTTGAACCAGTTGACGACGGCGAGATTGAACCTGGGCGCTGCGGCGCCGGCTTCCCAGCGCGCAGCCAAGCGGAACGCGGCGTGGGCAGCCGCGAGGACGCCGTACGCGCCGTCGTAACGTCCCGCCGTCGGCTGTGAATCCATGTGCGAACCGACCACCACGAAGGGCGCACCGGGTACAGCCTCGTAGAGGCCCCACTGGTTGCCGGCATGGTCGAACTTGACTGTGAAGCCGCGGTCTTCCAGGAGTCCTGCCAGCCAGCGCCGCTGTTCGCCGTCGGGAATGGTCGCGGCTTGGCGGTCCACGCCGCCGTTCTCCGTGGCGCCGAACGCGCTCATAGTCCGGAAGTCCTGCACGAAGGCGGTGTCCTGGGCGGTGAAACGTGTGGTGGTTGTCATGGTCTCCCCTATTAACGGTGGGCCGCGAAGGAACTTTCAGGGGAAAGTTCGGCGTGGAAGTCGGTTGATTCGTACGTAAAGCGGCCTCCGACGGCGGTGGCCAGGACCTGCAGTTCGCTGATGTTGGGTGCGTCCAAGGGCGAGGCGGATAGGACAACGAAGTCGGCAAGTTTGCCCGGCTCAAGGGTCCCTTTTCCGGCAAGCGTCCCAGTGGCTGCCGCGGCGCCGCTGGTGTAGGCGGCCAGTGCCTGCTGCGGGGTGAGGCGTTCCGCGAGGTTTCCAAAAACGGCCCCCGATTCGGTCCGGCGGTCGATGAACGCCTGCATTCCGCGGAGAACGTTTCCGTCGGCGACCGGCCGGTCCGAGCTTCCCGCAAGCGTCACGCCGGCTTCCAGGAAACTGGCCGCACGGTACGCCCACGGCAAGCGGTCCGGTCCGAGGGAAGCGGTCATCCCGTCCCCGCCATCGCGGAAGAAACTTGCCTGCGGCGTCACGGCGATTCCGGCGTCCGCGAGCCTGGCCAACTGCTCAGGACGCGTCATGGAGGCGTGCTCGATCCTGTTGGGCAGGCGACGCGGCCCATACATGGCCTGGCAATCCGTGATGATGTCCACGGCGAGGTCGATCGCCCGGTCACCGATGGCGTGGGCCGCGATGGACCAGCCCGCGGCGTAGGCGGCCTCGATGCGTTCGCGCAGCTGGGCGGGATCGGCCTGGAAGTAGCCAACGTTGCCGGTGTTGTCCCGGTGTCCGTGGCTGCAGAACTCATGGCTCACGGCAGCGGTTTCGCCCAAAAGCGATCCATCCAGGAAGACCTTCGCGGGGCCAAGTGACAGGTACTCGTTCCCGAATCCGCTGGTGATCCCGAGGTCCAGCCCCGCAGGTGCAACTCCAGGGCTGTCCGAGGAATGCCCGTCCAATCCGTGCAGCACATCCAACACCGGCATCACCTGTGCACGGGCGTGCAACCGGCCGTTGGCGGCAGCGCGCTGGTAGGCGGCGAGCTCGGCCGGGCTGTGCCCGATCCAGCCCCCGCCCACCCCGGCTTCGGTGAAACTCGTGATGCCCTCGGAAGCGTAGTACAGGGTGGCCCGTTCAAGAGCGTCCTCGATGTCGTCCAACGAATACGGCAGGATCAGCTGCTGGATCAGTTCCTGTGCCGTCTCCTGGACGAGTCCGGTGGGACGTCCCGCGGCGTCGCGGACTATCGCTCCGCCGTCGGGATCGGGGAACGACGGCGACTCGGCACCTGCCAGCCGCAGCGCGGCAGTGTTGACCACGGCCATGTGCCCGGAGTTGTGCCGCATGAACAGCGGCCGCTCCCCCGTGATGCGGTCCAGCTCGGCGATGTCCGGGAAGGAACCGCCGTGCTGGGTCTGGCTGAAGCCGGTGGCGAAAAGCCAGGACTCATCTTCGGCCCCGTCGCTGGTCACAGCACCGCGGAGAAGCTCATACAGCTCGTCCAAACCACGGGCACCGGACACGTCCAGTTCCGCGAGCCCCAGCCCGAACCACGTCGTGTGGCAATGGGCATCGATGAAGCCGGGAGTGACGGTGGCGCCGCCAAGGTCCAAAACCTCGCGGGCATCCAACCCGTCCAGGTCCTCGTCGAGGCCCACGATGCGTCCCTGCCAGATGCCCAGCGAACTGGCTATAGGACGGGCCGGATCCATCGTGATGATGTCTGCGTTCCGCAGCAGGAGATCAAGTTTCATGATGTGTCTAGCGGTGGGACGTGGTGACGGACTTGATGCGCGTGTAGTCCTCAAGGCCGTACACGGACAGATCCTTGCCGGTGCCCGAGTGCTTGAAGCCACCGTGCGGGGCCTCGGCCGGAATCACCTGATGGCAGTTGATCCACACAGCACCGAAATCAAGCTCGTTGGAAACACGGGTCACCACGCCATGGTTCTCGGACCAGACGCTGGACGCGAGGGCGTACTTGGTGCCGTTGGCGAGTTCGATTGCTTCTTCCTCCGTGGCGAACGGCTGGACCGTCAACACGGGGCCGAAGATCTCGTCGCACACCACTTCGTCAGTCTGGAACACACCGTCGATGACCGTGGGTTCAAAATGGAAGCCGGTTCCGGTGCGCTTGCCGCCGGAAAGGACCCTGGCGTTGGCCGGGAGGCGGGACATGAAGCCCTCCACACGCTCCAGCTGTGCGGCACTGTTGAGCGGGCCGAGATCCGCATCGGAACCGCCCACCTTCAGCGCCGAAGCAGCGTCGGCCAGTGCTGCCGCGAACTCCGTGTGGATGTCCTGGTGGACCAGCACCCGAGTCACGGCGGTGCAGTCCTGCCCGGCATTGAAGAAAGCAGCCAAGGCGATCTCGCCGGCGGTGCGCTGGATATCGACGTCGGCAAACACCACTGCGGGTGCCTTGCCGCCAAGCTCCAGATGGACGTCCTTGAGCGTCTTGGCCGCAGCGGACATGACCTGCGCACCGGCACGGGTGGAACCGGTGATGGAGACCATCTCCGGGATGTCGTGCTCCACCATCGCAGCGCCGGCTTCACGCCCGCCACAGACGACGTTCACAACGCCGGCCGGGTAGACCTGCTGCGCCAGTTCGCCCAGAATCACAGTGGACCAAGGAGTCGTGTCTGCAGGCTTAAGGACCAGGGTGTTGCCCGCGGCAAGAGCCGGACCAATCTTCCAGATGGCCATCATGAACGGGTAATTCCACGGCGTGATCTGCGCGACCACGCCAATGGGCTCGCGGCGGATCGTCGAAGAGAAACCTTCCACGTACTCCGTCTGGGCAGTTCCGGAAACCACCCGGCACGCTCCGGCGAAGAAGCGCAACTGGTCGGCGCCGCGCAGGATTTCGAGCTCCTTGGTAAGGGCGGAAGGTTTGCCGGTGCAGGCAACCTCGGCCTCGAGGAGCCGGTCAACATTCGCCTCGATGAGGTCGGCCAACTGCAACAGCAGCGACTGCCGCGTACCCGGCGTCGTGCGCTTGTAGCTCTTGAAAGCTGCGGCAGCGGCTTGGAAGGCGGCGTCGACGGCGGCAGCGTCGCTGTCCGGCGCGTTGCCGATCTGCTGGCCCGTGGCGGGGTCGAAGAACGGCAGGCTGGCCGCGGCGTCAACAGACTCGCCGTTGATGATGTTCTGAAGCTGGATCACAGTGAGGGCTCCGGTCAGTTTGTTGAAGTCTTGGGGGAACGCGTGGTGGGGTCCTGCGGCAGGTGCAGCAGGGCCGGGAGACCGGAATCGACGGCCCGGCGGAATGCGGCTGCGAAGTCTTCCGTGCGGTCCACGCGCTCGCCGTAACCGCCGTAAGAACGGGCGAGTGCGGCGAAGTCCGGGTTGGTCATGTGCGTGCCCGAAGGGCGGTCCGGGTAGTGCGCTTCCTGGTGCTCGCGGATGGTGGCGAAAATGCCGTTGTCCACCACCAGGACGATGAACTTGGCACCGTAGCCCATGGCCGTGGCGATTTCCTGGCCGTTCATCATGAAGCAGCCATCGCCGGCAACGGAGATGACCTGGCGCCCGGGGTATGCAAGGGATGCTGCCACGGCTGCGGGGATTCCCATTCCCATGGCACCGTTGCGGGGTGCGGCCAGCGAATCGGCCGAGTTGTGGTCCAGGTAGCGTGCGGGCCACAGGGCGTGGTTCCCGGCGCCGAAGGTGAGGACGGCGTCGGCGTCCATTTCCTTCTTGAGGACCTCCATGGCGACGCCCAGATCGACGCCGATCCCGCCGTCGGGCTGCGGCGTGGAGAACGCGAGCTGGTCGGCGCGGGCGCTGGCAAACCAGCCTTCCGCACGTTCGCCGGCGGTGTTCGTGGCGGCCAGCGCGCTGGCGAATGCCGTCACGTCGGCAATGATGTGCTGGTCCACCCGGCCAAAGTGGCCCAGGAGGTTGGCGTCGGCGTTGACCACCACGGTCTCGGCGTCGAGTCCGCGTTTGTAGCCATCGGAGAGGACGTCGCCGCGGACGCAACCCACAAAGACGAGGAGGTCGGCGTCGTCGAGGCGTTCAGCGTTGGCGTCGCTGCGGCCGTACCCCAGGAAGCCGGCGTAGGCGTCGCTCCGGTGCGGGACGGCGTCGTAAGCACGGAAGTCGGCCACCACCGGGACGCTGTTGCGGCTTGCCCACGCGGCCAACTGCTCCCCGGACTCCTGAGTCCAGCCTTCGCCGCCGACGACGACGAGCGGCTTGCGTGCGGTGCTGAGCTTTTGGTTCAGCTCGTCCAGGTCCGCGGCAACCGGCTCGGGACGGGCAACCTTGCGCGGCTCCACCGTGGCGTCCGGGACGACGTGCACCAGCACGTCCTCCGGGAGGCCGATCACTACCGGGCCGGGGCGTCCGCTGAGGGCCGTGAAGATGGCGTCGTCCACCACGCGGGCGGCGGAAGCGGCGTCGTCGAGCGTTACGACTTTCTTGGCGGTGCTGCCGAACCAGGCGTTGATGTCGAACTCCTGGAAGGACTCACGGCCGCGGTCGGCAACCGGGATCAGTCCAACGAACAGGATCAGCGGCGTGGCGTCCTGATGGGCTGTGTGGATGGCGATGAAGGCATTTGCAGCACCCGGTCCACGGGTCACCATCGCTACACCGGGAAGCCCGGTCAGGCGGCCTTCGGCGAGTGCCATGAATCCCGCGCCGCCTTCCTGGCGGGCCACCACGTTCTGGATCGGCGAGCCGTGCAGGCCGTCAAGGACGTCCAGGAAGCTCTCGCCCGGGACGGTGTAGACGCGCTTGACGCCTGCCCGTTCGAGTTGGCCAACAATCAGATGGCCAGCCGTGGTTGTGCTCAATGCTTCATTCCTTCTTCTTCGATGGAAAGGCGTGGGAGGAACAGGCCGGACAGCGCGGTCAATGCCGAGACGACAAGCAGGATGATGGCGCCCGGCCAGAAGGAGTTATTGGCTGCCACAAGCGCGGTGGCGATCAGCGGCACGAAACCGGAGATGACACCCGCCGTGTTGGACGTGATGGCGACGCCGGTGTAGCGGACCTTCGTGGCGAACAGCGCGGTCAGCGCGGTGCCGGAGACTGCGTACGGGATGGAAAGGACGGCGACGCCGATCATCATGCCCAGGACCACCAGAAGGGGGTTGCGGGAGTCGATCGCCAGGAAGACAGGAACTGCAATAAGTGCAGAGGCCACACCGCCCCAAAGGATGACTTTGCTGGCGCCGAACTTTTCACCCAGGCGGCCTGCCCAGATCAGGGCGCCGATTTCGAGGGCTGCGGCCAGCAGGGTTCCCAGGAGCAGGAGTTCGGAGGGCAGCTTGAGGACCTTGGTGCCGTAGAAGACCACGAAGCTGGTGATGAGGTAGAAACCGCCGATGCCGAGCAGTGCCGAGCACATGCCCACCAGGATCTGGCGCCAGCTGTTCTTCAGGACGCCGCGGATGGGAGCATGTTCCGTTTCGCCGGACTCCATGAGGGCTTCAAATTCCGGGGATTCACTGAGGCGGCTGCGGATCCACAACGAGATAGCCAGAAGCGGGATGGCGGCAATGAAGGGGATGCGCCAGCCCCAGGCGTCAAAGTTGGTCTGGCCTACCAGGAACAGCATGCCGAAGAAGCCACCGGAGGACAGGATGGTACCGATCGGGGAACCGATCTGTGGAAGCGCGGCGTAGCGTGCACGCTTTTCCACCGGCGCATTTTCGACGGCGATAATCACCGCCCCGCTCCACTCGCCACCGACGGCGAGGCCCTGGACGATGCGCAAGGCAACCAGCAGGATGGGGGCGGCCAGGCCGATGGTCATGTAGTTCGGCAGCAGGCCGATGAGCCCGGTGACAATGCCAATGCCCACGATCGTGACCATGAGGATCTTCTTGCGGCCCACCTTGTCACCGAGGGCGCCGAAGATGAAGCCGCCGATCGGGCGGGCCACGAAGCCAACGGCGAGTGTGGCGAAGGAGCCCATGGCAGCGACGAAGGGATCCTGGGATACGAAGAACTGTGCGTTGAACACCAAAGCAGCGGCTGTGGTGAAAAGGAAGAAGTCGTACCATTCCAGCGCAGTGCCCACGAGGGCAGCCAGGGCCACCTTCTTGGTGACGCTTTCATCGACGATGCGTACTGCCGTGGGACTGGCGTCCGTGGCTCCGCTGACGGTGCTTGCCATTGTTGCTCCATGAGTGCGAACGGGACCGGACGTTGGGGATGCCCGGGCAATTTTTGTGTGACTCGTTCCATAGTGCCAGTAGTTTTTCCCAAAAAGACTAGCAATCCACCACGGAATCATGCCGCTAGAATGTGTGAATGCACAATTCTGAAACCTCGGGGCATGCCGTTCGTTGGACTGAGCTGGTGGACCAGCTTGAAGGCCGGCTGGACACTCTGGCGCAGGCCTTCACCACCAGGGTCCGTGAGATCCCGGAGTACGGCGAAAGCCAGGTGACGGTCCAGGAAATCCAGGAGACCGCACGCGAGACCTTCCGGCGCCTGATCAGCGGCCTCAGGAACGGGCGTATCGACAGCCAGGATGGCCTGCTCGACTTCGCTTCCGACCTCGGATCCAAGCGGGCCAGGGCCGGGATCCCGCCGGAGTCCCTGACCTCAGCTGTCCGCCTGGACTTCAGCATCCTCTGGGCTGAACTGCTGGAGATCGCGCACACCGAGGACGCCGCACTGCTGGCTACCCGCGTGGATCAGGTGTGGCGCGTCGTAGATGAATTCGCCACCCGCACGCACACGAGCTACCTGACCGAACGCGTCAGGATGGCCCAGGAAGAATCGAGCATTCAACGCGAGTTCATTGCCCGCCTGTTCAACCAGAGCACGCCGTCCCAGGAGACCTCCGCGCAGGTTGCTTCGGCCTTGGGTATCAACCCCGAATCACGCTTTGCACTGGTAGCCGCGAGCGGCGATCCAGGCGCACGGCTGCGCGCAGCGGCATCCCAATTCGGATCAGGCCAGCACACCCGGCAACGCTTGTTCCTCCATGAATCCGGCGGCAACACCTACGTTTTCTGGGCCTTGCCTGCACGGCGGACACGTGGTCCCGAATCCCGAAGCGAGGCGCACGGAACCGAAACCGACGCGCAACAGCTGCCTCCCGGCGTCGTCAATGTCCCGTGCGGCTACGTTCCCGAAGTCCTTGGCCTTCGTTCCCTTCCCGCGGCCGCCCGCACGGCCGAGAGCCTCGCCGCTTTGCTGCGACCCCGGGATTCCGGTCCGTTGTCAGCCGATTCCGCGTGGGCCCGGTTGGCCCAGCAAAACCTGCAGGACGCCGGCCTGGACCTCGCCGCCGAACTTGAAGAGGCCCTGGCGGAGTGCCGGGGCGGCGAGCGCGAGCGCCTGCTGGAAACGGTCCGGAACTACCTGGCCACCGGCAACGTCACGGTAACGTCCGAGCAACTCTTCTGCCACCGGAACACCATCCTCAACCGACTCAACCGCTTTCAGGAGCTGACCGGGATCGACCTCGCCGTTCCCGCGAAGACGGCGCGGCTGGTGGTGGCGTGGGCCTAAGTGAGGAGGTGCCGCCGTCGGGAGTTGATGCCGAGCGTTGGTGCATCGCTCCGCTGTGTGTTTTCACATTCCCAGCCGCGTTTTGATGGAAGTAATGCCATTGATGGTGTGATCGGGCACACACCATAGTTGTAGCTACTTTGCACCGGACATTCGTCCCCGCACCCCATCCGGAGAATCAGATGGCCCCCACGGTAGATACTTCCTCCGCATCCACAGCCAGGTTGGACCTGACCAAGATGCGCAAGATTGCCCTTGCCAGCGTTATTGGCACCACCGTCGAGTGGTACGACCTTTTCGTCTTCGGAACAGCGTCGGCCCTCGTCTTCAACAAGATCTTCTTCCCCAGCTTCGATCCAATCGTCGGCACCATGCTGGCCTTCGGCACCTTCGCTTCCGCCTATATTGCCCGCATGGTGGGCGCCATCATCTTTGGTCACTTCGGCGACCGACTGGGACGCAAATCCATGCTCCTGGTTTCGCTGCTGACCATGGGAGCGGCAACGTTCGCCATCGGGCTGCTGCCTGACTACAACAGCATCGGCATCATGGCCCCGTTGCTGCTTCTTCTGCTCCGCGTCATCCAGGGCCTGGCCCTCGGCGGCGAATGGGGCGGGGCGGTGCTCATGACGGTTGAACATGCACCTCCCACCCGCCGTGGTTTCTACGGTTCCCTGGTGCAGGTTGGCGTGCCCGCCGGTACGTTGATCGCCAATGTCGCATTCCTGATCGTGGCCTCCACGGTCAGCACCGAAGCACTGTATTCATGGGGCTGGCGTATCCCGTTCCTCGCCTCCGTCCTCCTGGTCACAGTGGGCATCTACATCCGCCTGAACATTGAGGAAACCCCGTCCTTCCAGGCAGTCAAGACCGCTGGCGCCAAGGCCAAGATGCCGTTCGCCGCTTTGATGGCCAAGTACTGGAAGCAGGTGGTCCTGGGCGGCATCGCCACCCTTTCCACGGGCAGCACGTTCACCCTGTTGGTTGCCTCCGGCGTCTCCTACGGCAAGAAGGAACTTGGTCACTCCGAGAGCCTCATGCTCTGGGTGGTTCTGGCTTCCTGCATCCTGGGACTCTTCCTCATCCCGTTCTTCGGCAGGCTTTCGGACAAGTACGGCCGCAAACCGATCATCTTCGCCGGTGTCGCTGCCGAGGCCGCCCTGGCCTTCCCGATGTTCTGGCTGATGGACACCAAGTCGGTGGCACTGCTCTTCGTTGCCTACCTCGCCATGATGACCGCGTTCTGCGCCAACTACGGACCGATAGCCACGTTCCTTGCCGAGCTCTTTGGATCCAAGGTCCGCTACTCGGGCCTGTCCGTGGCCTACATGCTGTCCGGCCTGCTGGGCAGTGCCGCCACGCCGTTCGTCACCACGTGGCTCCTGGGCATGACACACCAAAGCTCCTCGATCGCCTGGTACATCATGGCCGCCGCCGGATTGTCCCTGGTTGCCCTCTTCCTGCTGACCGAGACACGGTACGGCAACATCGACGCCGTCGACGAAGCACCTGCTGAAGCCCGCTCCACGGAAGCCGCGGCAACGCGGTGACCGTCACCACCATCGAGCGCCTGGCCGGTATCCCCGGCCAGGCGCCCGCCGTCGGGCCCTTCTCCCCGGCGGTCATTGCCAACGGTTTCGTGTTCACTTCGGGCCAGATCCCCGCGATCACGGGCCTGGACGATCAGCCGGACACCTTCGAAGGGCAGGTCCGGCAGACTATCGAAAACCTCGCCGGAGTGTTGGAAGCCGCGGGATCCAGCCTTGAGCACGTGGTCAAGGTCAACACGTACCTGACCAACCAGGACCAACTCGCGGAATACAACCGCGTTTACGTGGAGTACTTCGGCACCGCCAAGCCTGCACGGACCACCGTGTGCGTGGGCCTGTGGGGCGTGTCGTTGGAAATCGAGTGCGTGGCCGTTGTTCCGCGGAAAGAAGAGGATCCCACGTGAGTTCAACACTCCTTGAAGACCTGACAGCCGTCAGCTACCCCACCATCGGCCACTTCCTCGAAGACGGCTTCGTCTCCCCGACCATCCAGTCCTTGCTGGCAAACGTGAAGATCGCCGGACCCGCCGTCACCGTCCGGATCGCAGACCACGACGCCATCGCCATGAACCGTGCGCTCCTCGCACTGCAGCCCGGGGACGTCCTCGTGGTGGACATGTGCGGGGACCACCAACACGCGCCCGTGGGGGCCGTAACCGCAGCCGCAGCACTCGCCCAAGGTGCGGCCGCCGTCGTGGTTGACGGTGTGGCGACCGATGTCCTGGAACTGCGGCAGACCGGCTTGCCCGTATTCGCCCGCGGGACGTCGTGCCTCACCACTAAACGCCTGTACGGAACCGGCTCCGCCGTCAATGTCCCGGTGCTGGTTGGAGGCGTGGAGGTCAACCCAGGTGACCTGGTCCTGGGCGACGACAACGGTCTGATCGTCCTGGCGCCCGAAGCCGCACGCGACATTCTGGGGAAGGCGCTCGCATCGGACGCGGCGGAGCCTGCCATCCTTGCACGCATAGCATCCGGGGAGCCGCTCCAGTCCATCCTGGCCGGCTAATGCCGCCAAGAGCGTAACCCCGCGGCCACGGCCTCGCTGCCAAGGAACTTCGGCCGGGGATGCGGTAGAACTTAACCATGAGCGTACGTACACCCGACCCGTATCCAGGCTGGCTTTCCGACGAAGACCTCTTCGAAGCCCGCGGCCGCCTTCCCATGGTCTACGTGGAGGCAGTCCCCGTCCGCCTGGATCCGCTCGGGTACGTCAATGAAGTCGGCTCCCTCCTGCAGGGCGACGCCGACGGCAACATGGTTCGCTACCTCGTCTCCGGCCGCGTCCTTTACCGTGAAACCATCCGGGCAGCCCTGCTGCGGCACATGGAAAAGGACCTCGGCCCCCTCGCGTTCCCGCAACTGCCCATCAGCCCCGTTCCCTTCACCGTGGCCGAATACTTCCCCGCGCCTTCGCAGACCGGATTCACCGACGACCGCCAACACGCCGTGTCGCTTGTGTTCATCATCCCGGTCACAGGCGAATGCGAACCGCGCCAGGACGCCTTGGAACTCACCTGGATGACGCCACGGGAAGTCCTGAGTGACGATGTACAGCAGGAGTTCGAGGGCGGCCGCGGCAACCTCGTGCGCCAGGCGCTGGCTTTCTCGGGCATCGTCCTGTAGTTCGCCGCTGTAGTTCGGCGGCTCCTGTAGTTAGGCGGCGTCCTTTAGCGGGTCCCGCCTCTGGCGGCGGCCGGAGTTTGTAGACTGGACGGCGGACCGCAAGAGAACCAAAGGACTTCCGATGACTCACAGCCCAGCCTCACAGCAATACCGCGAAAAGCAGGCTGGGGACCTGCAACCCGGAGACTTTGTGTTCCTTCCCGGAGACGGGCCCGCAGAGGAAATCGCCAGTATCGAGGTCCAGGACGATGATTACGGCGTTGCCGCGCTGTTGGTGGTGACAACGGTCGACGGCGGCATCGCGCGTATCGCTGCCGGCTCCAGCGTGCCCGTGGGTGCCGGAGCTTCGGATGGCTCGGCCGTGCCAGGCTCCGCAGTCGTCCTGCCGCCTGAATCCGAAGCCGACGCGGACTCCAGCACCTCCACTGAAGACGAGGTGCAAGCAGCCGCGGGCTCCGCCGTCGTCGTCCCCCCACGCCCACAAACGCCACCAGCCGTCACCACTCCGGCCCCCGAAGAACTCGCGCTGATCCCCGGGCCGGACGGGACGCCTGAAGCTGTGGTGCGGGCCGCCGTCGCCAATCACAAGGGCAAGAACGGTGTTCAGGTGCTCGCCGAAAGGCTGGCGAAGGGCATCAACACCAAGTCCGGCAGCTGCCTCCGGGACCTCAGCAACCTGGCGTTCGATCTCTGCATCGTGCTGCGCGATCCGGACAACGCCCTTGCGGTCGCGGATCTCCTGAACGTGCTGCCCTTTGACGGCAACCCGGACCGCTGGGCGTCGATCGAACGCGCGCTTGCGCTCTCCAGCTTCATCTGCCGTGAAGGCGGACAAACCGAACGAGCTGCCGTGTACGAGAAATTGCTGCGCGCGCACGAGTCGGAGGAAACAGACCCCTTCAAGGCACGCATCGCCGCCAAGGTCCGCCAGCGCGCGCTTAACGAACCGAATCTGTACGACAAGGAAATTTTCCGCGCGATCGATAACGGCAATCATGAAGCCGAGCGTGAATGGCGGTTCCTGCGCCTCGAGTCGCTGCTGTTCCTGCGGGCCCACGGTGGATCGGAGACCCTGGGAGAAGAGGAACTGGGCCGGCGCATCGGCATCGAACTGGATGCTGTGCGCGCCTGAACCAGCTGTGTCCTGATTCGTCCGCCTAATCCCGGCACTTCTAAACTTCAAGACCTGTTTTAGAGACGGGAACGGCGGTAGATTCGGGGCCATGACGAACAATCTGAGCGTTGTGGTTAATGCCGACGCGCAGCAGGTTTGGACAATGCTGCGCGAACCCTCCCTGGTGGCTCAATGGCACGGATGGGAGGCCGATGACCTCGCCGACGAAATCAAGCAGATCTACTTTCACCCGGATGTGGTGGAAAATCCCGATCACACCAAGTTGACTGTGCATGGCGGGGACGAGTTCGAGCTCCACCCTGTTTCCGGCGGCACGGAAGTGAAGGTCACGCGCGCCGCGCTGGACCACGATTCCGAGTGGGCGGAATGGGACGAGGACATCACCCAGGGCTGGCTCACATTCCTGCACCAACTCCGTTTCGCTCTTGAGAGACACCCACACGGTCAACGGCGAACCCACTTCGTGTCCCTTCCGGGAAGTGGTGGGCCGGCCATTCAAAAGCTGGGACTGGGCGATCTCCCCCCGGTCGGCGATGACTACTCCCTCACACTTGGAACCGGCGAGGAGATCTCCGGCCGGGTGTGGTTCAAGAGCCGTCACCAGGTTGGCCTCACGGTGCACAGCTACGCCGAGCATGGCGATGGTTTGCTGATCGTTGCAGAGCAACTGCCGATCCCCGAGAAAAGGCCCGACGGCGGTTCCATGGTGATTGCCTCCACCTACGATTTGGGGGCCCACACCTTGGCGGACATCAGGTCCTCCTGGGACAAGTGGAAGGCTGAGAACTACAGTTCCTAGGCCGGGTTCCGCAGGTTACCCGCGGTAAAGCTGGCACACTTGGTAGCGTGCCAGCTTCCGCTTTCCTGCCCTCGTCGCCCCCGTCCACACCCGCCCCTGCCTTGCCGGATCTTTCATCCCAACAATCCGGGTTCTCCTTTTCAGTGGGCCAGCGGCTGACTGAAACGTGTTCGCCGTCGGACGCCTTGGTCGAGGCCAACGGCGGAACCTTCCTGGGCCGGACCGGAACCATCACCACGCCGCACGGAACCATACAGACGCCCGCGTTCATCGCCGTCGGGACCAAAGCCACAGTCAAAGCCGTCCTGCCCGAGTCGATTGCCGCACTCGGCGCGCAGGCTGTACTGGCCAACGCCTACCATTTGTACCTGCAGCCAGGCCCCGAAATCCTCGACGCCGCGGGCGGGCTGGGTGCTTTCATGAACTGGTCCGGGCCGACGTTCACGGATTCAGGCGGGTTCCAGGTGATGAGTCTTGGTTCGGGCTTCAAGAAGGTCATCGACATGAAGAACGTGGACACTTCCGGGCCCGACGACGCGGTGGCGCCCGGCAAGGAACGGCTGGCGCATATCGATGACGACGGCGTGTGGTTCAAGTCGCACCTCAACGGCGACCGGCACCGCTTCTCCCCCGAAATTTCCATGCAGGTCCAGCACCAAATCGGCGCGGACATCATGTTCGCGTTCGACGAACTGACAACCCTGCAGAACTCCCGGGCGTACCAGGAGGAGTCGCTGGAGCGGACCCGGCTATGGGCGCTGCGGTGCTTGGAAGAGCATGCCCGTTTGACGGTTTCCCGGGTGGGGAAGCCCTACCAGGCGCTGTTCGGTGTGATCCAGGGTGCCCAGTATGAGGACCTGCGCCGCAAAGCATGCCGGGACCTCGGCGCCATGCCATTTGACGGGTACGGGATCGGCGGTGCGTTGGAAAAGGAGAACCTGGGCACCATCGTGCGGTGGTGCAACGAGGAACTTCCCGAGAACAAGCCCCGGCACCTGCTGGGTATTTCCGAGCCGGACGATATCTTCACGGCTATCGAGAACGGTGCCGACACGTTCGACTGTGTCTCCCCCACGCGTGTGGCCCGAAATTCCGCGTTCTACACGCCGTCCGGGCGCTTCAACTTGTCCGGTGCCCGCTACAAGGCCGATTTCGGGCCGCTGCAGGAGGGGTGTGACTGCTACGCCTGCCAGAACTACTCCCGCGCGTACATCCACCACCTGTACAAGGCCAAGGAAATGCTTTCGGCAACTCTCATTTCGATCCACAACGAGCGCTTCGTGGTGAAGATGGTGGACGACGCCCGGCTGGCCATCGAGTCCGGGGAGTTCTTCGAGTTCAAGGCCGAGACGCTGGGGCGGTACTACTCGTAGCGTCGAGATCGCCGGAAGCCTGCGTGAGCGTGCGGAAACTTCCGGCGAACTCACACGGTTCCGGCGATCTCGGCCCGGGACTAGGCCGCGACTGGCCCGTAGCTCGGCTCGCGCTTCTTGATGTAGCCAACTACCAGGACTGTGATCGGGACAAAGAGGAACTCGACGGCGGTCTTGTAGACGAAGCCCACCAGGACGTAGTTCGCGAACATTCCAAAGTCCGTGATGCCGATGACCGAGGCCGCGATGCTGCAGAAGATCAGAGTGTCCACGAATTCACCCACCACGGAGGAGCCCATGAGCCGGGCCCACAGGGTCTTTTCGCCCGTGCGCTCCTTCATCTTTACCAGGATCCAGGAGTTGATGGTCTGGCCGGCGAGGAAGGCCAGAAGTGAAGCGAGCACGATTTGCGGGACCGGTCCCAGTGCGCCTTCGATAGCGGCCTGCTTGGCGGTTCCATACTCATCCGTGAAACCGGGAAGCACGATGATCACCCAGTAGCAGAGCGAGGCGAAGACGGAGAGGGCGAACGAGGTAATGATGGCCTTGCGGGCCACTTTGAAGCCGTAGACCTCGCTCATGACGTCGCCCAGGATGTAGGCCAGCGGGAACAGGAAGAATCCGCCATCAGTGATGATCGGACCAAGCACGACGCCCTTGGATGCGCCGATATTGGACAGGATCAGCACCACGGCCATGATGGCGAGCATGATGCCAAAGTACGGGGAGCCGATCGAGGCAAAGCGGGGTGCAGGCTTGCTCAAGGTGCTGGAGCCGGAAGGCGAGGGCATGGGTCATCCATTTCGTAGTGGTTCGCGCGGGCGCTGTTGGTTCAGGCACCCGGCTGTATTAGCACTGTGGTTGGTGGGGCCGCCGGCCCAACACCGGTCTTATTGTCCCACCCCACCGATCCCCACTCACATCCTGACCCGCTTCCACCGATCCTCACTCACATCCTGACCCGCTTCCACCGATCCTCACTCAGCTAATCCCCCTTTCCGGGGAACGCTCGGTCACATCACACGATGATGTCAGCGGTTCACAGGGCGGCGACGCTGGAATCCGAGGTAGCGAGGAGTCTTTGTCGCGTATTCGGCGTACTCACGGAAATATTCCGACAGTTCGCCTTCTTCCCGGAGCACGCCCTTGTGTTCCACGAGGATTCCAGCCGGCAAAGTCATGAGCACCCACGATGAACCGGCGAGGATCCCCCCACCCAAGTGGATGAGCCACCACCCCACATACATTGGATGGCGGGTTAGTGCGTATGGCCCGCTGGTCACCAATTCCTGCGGCCGCTCCAACTCGAAGCGACTCGCCGAACGGCGGGCCCGCTCAGCCAAAGCCCAGGCATTCAGCCCTCCACCGATCACCAGCAGGCCAGAACCCGCAATCTTTTGAAGTGCTTCAGATCCTGGCAGTGGCCAGGGGAACCGTCGCTTCAGGACCACGTCGACAATCAAACCGGTCACCTGTCCCGGAGGAAGGGGCAGGTTGCCGAACACGCTCCTTAGTGCGGTCCAAGTACCCATGCCTGAACAGTAATCCCGTGGCCCATTCTTGTCCGCAGCAAGGGACAGGATCTGAGAGAACGACCGCCAAAACCCGCCCGGACGTGAGAGAAGAACCGCCAAAAACCCGCAGGACGTGAGAGAAGAACCGCCAAAAACCCGCAGGATGTGAGAGAAGAACCGCCAAAACCCCGCACGATGTGAGAGAGCAACCGGCTTGTGTAGGTGGGCCGCACACAAGGCTCCTGCGACGGCGGCAAGCCGGGTACCGCCGTCGTGCGTCCAGGCCTTTTGAAAACCTAAGGAAGTGTTAGGAAATCCGTTCCGGCGTTGGTTGTGCCGTGCATCACCAATAGTTTGGAATATGTCCTCTTCACCCATGGAGGACCTTTCTTAGTCGACGAAGAGCCATGCGCAAGGACGCCATGAGCACGAGCTTCATGGACAGAACGAACTCATGCAAGACACGGCTGCTGTCGCAGGCCGTCCAGGAAGGTTCATTGATGAGCACCCAACAAGCTGCGCCCCTCAGCGAGGCCGCACAGACACGCAAGGCCGTGAGCAACATTCTTAAAGGCTCCGCGGGCAACCTCGTGGAGTGGTTTGATCTCTACGTCTACACGGTTTTCGCGGCTTATTTCCAGTCGCACTTCTTCAACTCCTCGGACGATCTGCAGGCCGGTCTTGAGGCGATGGCTGTCTTCTCGACGTCGTTCCTCATGCGTCCGATCGGCAGCTGGTTCTTCGGCCGCTATGCAGACCGGAAGGGCCGCAAGGCTGCGCTGACCCTCAGCGTCACCATGATGTCGGCCGGATCGTTCGCCATCGCAATCCTCCCGACGCAGGACGTGATTGGCCTCTGGGCGCTGATCCTGCTGGTGTTTATCCGTGTTGTGCAGGGTTTCTCGGTGGGCGGCGAATACGGCACCAGCGCCACTTACATGTCCGAGGCCGCGACTGCCAAGCGCCGCGGTTTCTTCTCCAGCTTCCAGTACGTGACGCTCATCGGCGGGCAGATGCTGGCGTTGCTGGTGTTGGTGATCCTGCAGAACACCATGAACAAGGAAGACCTGACCGCGTGGGGCTGGCGGATTCCTTTCGCGATCGGTGGCGTGGCTGCGTTGGTTGTCCTCTGGCTTCGCCGGTCCATGGAAGAAACCCTTTCCGCCGATCAGCTCCGCGCCGCGCACGTCAAGGTTGAAGGCGAGGCACAGCCGGGCACCATGAAGCTCCTGTTCACCAAGCACTGGAAGCCGCTGCTCATCTGCATTGGCATCACGCTCGGTGGCACGGTGGCGTTCTACACGTACACCAACTTCATCCTGAAGTTCATGAACGATACGTCCGGCATCGCAAAGACCGATACCTCCGTCATCAACTTCTGGGCTTTGTTCATCTTCATGCTGCTCCAGCCGGTTTATGGCCTGATTTCCGACAAGATCGGCCGCAAACCGTTGCTGATCTGGTTCGGCGTCACCGGTGTGCTGTTCACTTGGCCGCTGCTCTCCACATTGTCCGGAACCAAGGATCCGTTCGTTGCGTTTCTCCTGATGCTCGGCGGCCTGCTCATGGTTGGCGGCTACACCTCGATCAACGCACTGGTGAAGGCCGAGCTGTTCCCGGCATCGATCCGTGCCCTGGGCGTCGGCCTGGGATATGCGATCGCAAACTCGCTGTTCGGTGGCACGGTTCCGCTGATTGGTGCCGCCCTGCAGAAATCCGGGCAGGTGGACATGTTCTTCACCTACGTAACTGCGGCGATCTTCATCTCGCTGCTGGTGTACATCTTCGCGCTGAAGAACAAGAAGGCCACGCACCTGGATGCCGAGCAGGGAAGCGCGTTTGCCGCGAAGGACCTTGGCTCGCGGGATGCCGACGAGGACAAGAAGGATCTCGCCCGCGCCTGAATCAGCTGGGTTGTGAGGCCCGTTCTGCGCTCTTTGGTCACTCCGAAGGGCGCGGAGCGGGCCTCACAACGTTAAGCTCTAGTAGCGAACCAGCCCACAAGCCCATAAGGATCAGACCGTGCACGTGCTCATCGTCGAGGATGACGACGCCATGGCGTCCGCCTTGAGCGCTGCCGTTGCATCCGCCGGCCACAAAGCCACAAGGGTGTCCCGTGGCGAGGACGCGCTCCTGGGGCATCGGCATCACGAAGTGATCCTGCTCGATCTCGGTTTGCCGGACTTGGACGGTCTGGAAGTGCTACGGAAGCTGCGACAGGTGACGCAGGTCCCCATTCTGATCCTCACTGCGCGCGACGACGAAAGAAGCGTGGTCCTGGGGCTTCGTTCCGGTGCCGATGACTATCTGGTCAAGCCAGTAAAGCTTGTGGAATTGCTGGCAAGGATCGAAGCTGTGACGCGCCGGACCCACCGTGGCGGGCATGCGGCACCCCACAGCATCCAGGTGGGAGACGTCAGGGTGGACCTGGACCGCAGGATCGCATCTGTTGGCGAAAGGGAACTCTCCCTGACCGCAACAGAGTTCGAACTTCTCAGCCTCCTGGCAAGGAATGCAGGATCAGTAGTGACACGGGAACAGATCCTCGATGCCCTCTGGGGCGATGCCTTCGTGGCCAACTCGAGGTCCCTCGACGTCCACCTCACCGGCCTCCGGTCCAAACTCCAGCTGCCCGGTTTCATCATCAACGTCCGCGGCGTGGGATACCGCGTGGAGCAGGGATGAAACTCCGCGTCCTGGCCATCCTGAGCGTGATCGCAGTGCTCATTGTGGTCACCGTGTCCAGCGTGATCCTGACGTCGGCCGGGAGGGAGCTCACACAGGAACTCCAGATCAACCGCGTCACGTCATTGAACCGCTTCGCCCAGCTTGCCAATGATGCGTCTTTGGACAATGACACCACCCAGCTGCAACGCGAAATGGACCGCTATTCCGAGCTCTACGGCGAGGGGATCCTGATCCGCCTGCAGCCGCAGACAGTACGTTCAGGCGGCCTTAGTGAGGACCGGGCCGAAGTCCGTGAGGCATTGAACCGGGCGAGCTTGAACCTCAGCGACACCACGCTCAGCCCGCTCAGGCCCTTCGGATCCGGCACGGAGGTCATCTCTAGGTCCTTCGGCACAGCCAGCCAGGTGCTTGGGGAGGCGGTCCTTGAAGTCAATCCCGAGGCGGCCCGGCAGAAATTGCGGGAGCGGTGGCTCGTCGTCGGGCTTGCCGCAGTGGCGCTCGGGGCGCTCCTGCTTCTGGCAGCGGCCCGCGTCACCGCCTGGGTTCTGCGGCCGGTCCATCGCCTGAGCAACGCCGTCCATGAACTTGAGACAACGGGCAAGACGAGCCACCTTCCCGACGCCGGTCCGCCCGAGCTGCGGGAGCTGAGTCGTTCGTTCACCGCGATGGCCAACACCGTCACGGAGAGCATCGATTCGCAGCGCCAACTGATCGCCGACACATCGCACGAACTACGGAACCCGGTGGGTGCTTTGCGGCTCCGGATCGATCTGCTGCAATTGGCGCTGAAGTCGGAGCCCGAGAAAGCCGCCGCGGCCGGCGTGGTTGCTGAGCTTGAGCGTGTGGAGGCAATTCTCGACGGCGTGCTGAAGCTGGCTACGGCCGAGCACCGCGCTTTCGAGGGATCTGCCCGCGCAGATCGCGCAACCGGGCACAAACACCACACGGTCATCGACCCCTTCCCTGTCCTGCAGGGCGAGGTGGAGCGGGCGATGCCTGCTGCTGAACGCGCGGGTTCGACGATCGCGCTGGCGCAGCCGGAGCAACCGCTCCACCTCGCCTGCAATCCGGACGAATTGGCGCATATGGTGGGTGAGCTTCTGGCCAACGCCATCAAGTACGCCCCTGGCGCCCGGATCACGGTGGCAACGAATCAGACAGCAGGAGGGGTCGCCGTCGAGATTTCCGACGACGGTCCCGGGCTTTCCGCCGAGCAGCGCACCGCCTCCACAACGCGGTTTTGGCGGGCGCCGCAGCACAGCAAGATCGCCGGGAACGGCTTGGGCATGACGATCGTGGACCGTTTGGCGCATGCGAACGACGGTGAGCTTGTGCTTGAGGGAAGAGAACCGCACGGACTGACGGCCCGTCTTGAGTTCCAACACCCGCCGGGTGGCCGGGATGAGTAGCAGGATCATGCCAAGAAGGGCAGTTCTTAGAGCCGGGCTGTCGGCTGGTTTGGCTGGCGTACTGCTGCCGGTATCCACCTCCTGCACCCCTGACGAGAAGCCGCAAAAGCTAACGGTCGCCGGGGGTGAACCAGGTGGCTTTTACCTGGAGTTCGCAACCTTGTTCGCGGAGTTGCTCCAACGCGAGGGTGTAGCCGAAACGGCCGTGCCGCTGACCACTGGCGGAAGCCTGGAGAACATCCGGCGCGTGTTGTCCGGCGAGGCGACGTTCGCCGTCGCGCTTGCCGACGCAGCTGCCCAGGCTGCAGCGACCCCTCAGCCTGGCGGGAATCTTGTGGCGCTCGGAAAGGTGTACCAAAACTATGTTCATTGCATCGTGCGCGAGGACAGCGGCCTCCGCTCCTTCGCCGATCTGGCCGGGAAGACGGCCGGTGTTGGCGAGGTGGGCTCGGGAACGTCACTGACCGTGCCGCGCATCATCTCCGCAGCACCGGCGGGAATGGGTCTCAAGCAGGTGAATCTCGGGCTGAACCAAGGCTTGGCAGCGTTGCGCGATGGCTCCATCGATGCCCTCTTCTGGTCCGGCGGCGTGCCAACCGCCGCCATCGCATCCACGGCCAATGAAATCGGACTCCGCCTGATCGACCTATCCGAGCACATCAAGGCCATGCGCGAACAGTACGGCGTGTTCTACGACCGTGTCCTGATCCCCGCCAAGAGCTACAGGGACGCCTCTGCAACGTGGACCGTGGGTGTGGCCAACCTGCTCCTGTGCCGCAGCGACCTGGCCGACCACCTGGTTTCAGAGTCCGTGAAACTGCTGGTGCAACGGGCTCAGGAACTGGTCCCGAAGACGAGCACCGGAGTGCAATTCCTCAGCCCTGAGACGCTCATAAACACCGCGGGCGTGCCCCTTCACCCGGCGGCCGAAACCGCCTATCGGACACTTCACGGCTAACGCGCGCGCTGCCGCCGTGCCCCAAAAATCGGGGCACCACCGCGCAAATGGCAAGATGTAAGACATGACTTCAGCCGTTGCACCTGCCATTGCACTGACCATCGCCGGCTCCGAAGCGACCGGCGGTGCCGGCGCGCAGGCCGACCTCAAGACCTTCCAGGAACTGGGAGTGTTCGGTATCGCGAACCTCACGTGCATTGTTTCCTTTGATCCCCAAGACAATTGGAACCACCGCTTTGTGCCGGTTGACCAGCAAGTCATCGCGGACCAATTGGAAGCGACGACGGCGGCCTATGGTCCCGCTTCGGGCGCACCTTCGGTTCTGGATACGGTGAAGATCGGCATGCTCGGGAGCCCGGCAACCATCGGCACTGTTGAGCGGGCGTTGGCCGATGGCGTTTTCGCGAACGTGGTCCTTGACCCGGTCCTGATCTGCAAAGGACAGGAGCCTGGCCACGCCTTGGATACCGACCAAGCCTTGAAAGCGCAGATCCTGCCTCTGGCGACGTTCGTGACACCAAACCATTTCGAGGCCGAATCACTGTCCGGACTTCAGATCACCGATGAGGAAAGCCTGAAGGACGCTGCCATTCGCATCCACGAGATCAGCGGCGCAGCAGTCCTCGCCAAAGGTGGGGTGCGGCTGGAAGGCCCGGACGCCGTCGACGTTTACTACGACGGCGAAACGTTGGAAGTCCTGCGCGCTCCGAAGGTTGGCGATGTGGCCGTGTCCGGTGCCGGCTGCTCCCTGGCTGCGGCGGTGACGGCTGAACTGGCCAAGGGTGCCACGCCGTTGGAAGCTGCCCGCACCGCGAAGGCGTTCGTTACCGCTGGTATTGCGAACCGCGTGGCGTCGGGTGCTCCGTTTGATGCCCTGTGGCAGGGCGGATCCCGCTAGCGCGAGACCTTGCCCATGAGCGAGGCTATCGGACGCAGGAACAGCGGGCGGGCCAGGAACCAGGCGGCCGCAGTAAAGACGATTGAGGCCGCGAAAATGCCGAAGCCCCACCAGCTGTAGTCGTTGTTCGAGGCGTACATATGGTTCAGGTTGTTCAGGGCCCCGGTGGCCAGGACCAAGGTGACGTGGACGATCACGAACGCCACAAAGTAGATCATCACCGGGAAGTGGATCTGGCGGGCGAGCTCGATGGGGTAGAACTTGTTGATCGCTGCCTTTTTCGGCCACGCACCGGACATCCGGAGGCCGGTGATGATTGCCAGCGGCGCGGCGACGAAGACGGTGACAAAGTACGTCAGCAGCTGCAGGCTGTTGTAGTTGTTCCAGCCGTTCTCAACCGGCCAATTAAGCGACGCGTACTGCAAGGCGGCAGACAGAGCGTTGGGGAAGACGTCCCAGTCGGTGGGGATGATCCGCAGCCATTGGCCGGTCGCGAACAGCAGGACGATGAAAATGATGCCGTTCAACACCCACAAGGCATCCAGCGTGAGATGGAACCAGAGATCCAGGCTGATCTTTGTGGGCGGATTCTTCGTCTTGATGAAGCCTTTGTTGTTCCGGGTCCAGTTCGCGGCGGGTCGCGTGGTGGTGCGGACCTGCCAGCCGGATCGGATGATCAGGACCAGGAAGAACATGTTGAGGAAGTGCTGCCAGCCGAGCCAGGCAGGGAAACCTGTGGGCGTGCCTTCGGGGATCGCTGAATGTCCAGGGAAGTCCACCAGGAACTGTTGGACGGGTTGCAGCGTCCGCAGCCACTGCGCGATGAGCACCAGGACCAGCGCCACCACCAACGCTATGGCGGTAACGACGACGGGCTTGAACCACCTGTTCGACGTGATCCCGGACGACTTGCTTGAAACGGACATCAGGCCGCGTTCCTCTCTGGCTTGTTTGGCGTGCGACCAGTTGGCGCTCTCTCATAGCGATTCAACCAGTTGCAGCGCGACGGTAAAAACGGCACCCGGGTTTCGAGGCGTTTGACGTCAAAAATCGCAGCATTCGGATACATACCGCAACACATATTTCTAGAACGAGCTTCTAAGATTGTTTCCTTTAGTTGATTGACGGTCAAGGGGTTTGATTGCTTAA
Source organism: Arthrobacter sp. StoSoilA2 (assembly GCF_019977195.1). NCBI lineage: Bacteria > Bacillati > Actinomycetota > Actinomycetes > Micrococcales > Micrococcaceae > Arthrobacter > Arthrobacter sp. StoSoilA2. The sequence goes on along the minus strand of NZ_AP024643.1, from coordinate 736,990 downwards.
AGTTTCAGATTGGTGAAGGTACGATTCCAGAAAGAAGCCCGACGACACTCCGGCAATGTCCTTGTCAGCGAAGGGAGCATCCTTGGTTCGGAAAACATCCAACGCGGCAGTCCATGCTGGCTCGTGGCAATGGACCCGGACAGCCGCCACCCGACGAAACCTCCTGGATGCGGCGAGGGACGTTTTCTGCGAGCACGGCTTCACCGACGCCAGCGTTTCGGACGTCGTGGCCCGTTCCGGGTCAAGCGTCGGCAGCCTGTATCACCACTTCGGGGGCAAGACCGAACTCTTCCTGGCACTCTGGGATGACTATCAGAACGAACATGAAAGGCTCGTCGCCGCGGCTGTAGCAAAGGCCAGGAAGTCAGGCGAGAACGATCCGCTGGCCCTGTTCAACGTGGGCAGCCGCAGCTACTTCGACTACACCTGGAAACACCGGGACCTGGAGCGGGTCTTCATAGAAGGTGATACTCCCCCTGGGTTCGAGGTACTGCGGCGCGAACGTGGACGCGAGTGGGTTCGGCAAAATTCCGTGCTGCTGGGAGCCAGCGATGACACTCTGGGAAAGCTCACGGTCGCGGTCATCACCGACATCGTCACTCTGGCCGGGAACGAGGTCGCCTTGAGTTCGTCCAAACGGGAGGCGGACGACGTCGTTGAGGCTGCGGCAGTGCTGGTGGGACGGCTGGTTCGCTAGCTTAACGCTCTCTCACTTCCCGACGCGTTTCCCCCATCGCTCTCTCACTTCCTGAAGCGTTTCCCCATCGCTCTCTCACTTCCCGTCCCTCAGCGTGGATCAGCAACCCAACCCGTGAACAACGGCATACCGGTCTCCACATGCACAATCTCGTAGTGGAACGGGTGGTCAAGGACGATTTCACGATCCGGAATCATGGCTGCGGAGTCTTTGGCGTTGATCTGGGTCACCGCGGATGCGATGGTTCCCTTTTCGGCAACGGTAATGTTGGCTGCTTGCGCCGCCTGCGTCAGTTTCATGCCCTGTTGGATCACATCGAAATCCGTGTCCGTGGCGAGGGTCTCCTTGAGTCCGAGCGTTTCGAAGACCTTTCGCAGGTCGAACGTGGTTTTGTGGTCCCACTTAGGCAGGCTGATCCGGACCATGTCCTGCGCCGCGCGTCCCAACCGTGCTGCCGCGTCCGAAAGCACCTCCGGCGAAACCGCAGCCGGACTTTCGGAACCCGGAGTACCGCCGTCGGGCAGTACCAGCCGCATGACGAAACCTTCAGCGTAAGGCAAGTCCACGGCTTTCCACCCGGTGCCTTCGGCGTAGGCCATGTTGACGGCAGCGTGCATGGTGGGGACGGAAATCTGTTCTCCGCCGGCTTTGGTGAAGGGCCCCTCCGACGTGTCGTTGGCATCGAAGGGCGTCTGCCAAGCCGCGGCGAAGTAGAGCGCGTTGAGCAGACTGAAGGTGTTATCGGGATCGTACTTTGCGGGTGCTTCCTTGATCCTCCCGCCCGTGTTCATGCTTACCCACTGGTCGATGGCAGGTTTGGTCGCCGCCTCATCCTGGAAGGACACCGGGTACACACCCGTGCCATAGTGCTTTGCGAGCGTGGCCAGAAAGTCCTTTCCGGTGGGGATGCCCTTGTCGACGAACAGTCCGTTGGCTGCGTGCATGACGGGTTTGCGTGGCGGGTCGTCCTCGTCCACGCTTCCGGGGTCGCCGTCATACTTTTCCAGCGCCGCGAGTACGGCGTTCATGGCTTCGTCGCGACCCTCGATGGGCAACGCCAGGACTGAATCCATCTCAGCGGCCGTTTCACCGGATGCTCCGGCTCGCAGCATGCCGAGCGCGAACAACAGGCTGGCGGGCGACGAAACAACGTTCCCGTTCGCGGCATCCCCTCCGTCCGCGAGCAGTATCGCGCCGAGCTTGCGCGCAGAGGCATTCAGCGCCTCGCGTTGGGCAGGGTATTCCGCCGCTTGGACCGAAACCCGCGTAACGCCGTCGGCCTTTAAGAGCCCGACGTCGGCTGGTTGCGGCGCGCAGGCACTGATTGTCGCCGAACCGCTCGCCAACATCGCTGCCGCTACTACCGCGACGACTTTCCGAACTCGATACATGCCGATCCCCCCCATTTGGTGTTCTCCTCACATGCTGCACGCTTTGCCTTCGGAACTCACGCGATCTGAGAGAGGGATTGCCGAATGTGGCCGGAATGTGAGCGAGCATCACGGAAAAACGGTCAGGAAGTGAGCGAGCATCACGGAAAAACGGTCAGGAGGTGAGCGAGCATCACGGAAAAGCAGTTAGGAAGTGAGCGAGCATCGGGTTAGCGCGCCGAGTGCGCCGCCAGGAAGCTGTACACCTCGGTCTCGTCCACGCCAGGGAACGCGCCGGGCGGCATGGCGGCGAGCAAGTGTGAGTGGGCGCGGGCGGAGGGCCACGCATTGCCGGCCCACTCGTTGGCCAGGGACGCCGGGGGCCGCTTGCAGCAGTTCGGATCCGGGCAGGTCGAGGTTGCCCGGGCAGTCGTCTCGCGCCCACGGAACCACTTCACATGCTGGTACGGCACGCCGATGCTCAGCGAGAATTCGCCACTGGCCGAACGCTCTGTGCGGGCCGTGCACCAGTAGGTACCCGAAGGCGTGTCCGTGTATTGGCTGTATGCGCTGAACTTGTCCGGCACGTCGAACACTGCCCGCGACGTCCAGGCCTTGCACGACGGCTGACCTTCGATGGCGCCCGTGTGGTCCTGTGGAAAGGTCACGCCGTCGTTCTCGTAGGCCTTGTAGATGATGCCGCTCTGGTGGGTCTTCTGGAAGTGTGTGGTGATGCCGAGGTGCTTGGTGGCCAGGTTGGTGAAGCGGTGCGCAGCGGTCTCATAGGACACAGCGAAGGCGTCGCGGATGTCTTCCACGGCGATTTCCTTGGCGGCCTTGGCCTTTTGGAGGAACTCAACGGTGGCATGCTCCGGCAGGAGCAGCGCAGCAGCGAAATAGTTGGTGGCCACGCGCTGGGCCAGGAAATCGCCGTAGTTGCGTGGAGTCTCGTGCCCCAGGACGTAGTGGCCAAGCGCCTGCAGGAGCACTGAACGCGGGTCGTGATCCTGCCGCTGGTTCTGCGTTAGATAAATTCTGCGGTTCTTCAAATCCGTCACGGAGCGCGTGGAATGGGGCAAATCACCTACGTGGTGGAGGGTGAATCCGAGGTTCTCGGCGATGTCCGCAATGACGTGCTGGCTCAGCGGCCCGGTGGTGTAGCCGACCCCTTTGAGGACCTTCTGCGCCTCGGCCTCATACTCGGGGAAATAGTTGCCGCGCTCACGCATCATGGCACGCAACTCGCCGTTCGCGCGGCGGGCTTCTTCCGGCGTCGCAACCTGCTCGTTAAGTTTGCGTTCGAGCTCCTGAAGCAGCCCAACCTGCGACTCCAGCACATCCAGCGGAAGCCGCGAGCTGATGCGGATTTTGGGCAGGTTCAGCGACTCATAAAGGGGTCCGCGCTGGTACCGTTCCAGCTCGATCTCCAAGGCCGCTCGACGGCTCGGCGGCTCGGCACCGAGCAGCTGGTCGATGCTCACATTAAGCGAGCTTGCCAGCGACTGCAGCAGCCCGAGTTTGGGCTCGCGCTTGCCGTTTTCGATCAGGCTCAACTGGCTGGGCGCGGTCCCGACGGCGGCACTCAAGTCGTCCAGCGTCAGGCCGGCCTGCTTGCGCAAGTGGCGCACGCGGCGGCCAAGGCTGATGACGTCCAGTTCGGGGGACGTAGGGGACGACGACGGCGACGCGACTTCGCGGTTCCAGCTCACAGGCGACATTTCTTGAGAATACGCGAAGAACTGCGTTTCTTTCCATAGTTTTCCCCTAGAAAGGCTATTGAAAGTGCAGAAAAGTAGGTCTCACGAAAAGAAACACAGACCCCCGGTAAGCCGGCCGACGCCGCAAAGACGCAGCGGAGGCCGGCCCGGGCACCATCAAGGAGACATGCAATGACCGCATCATTTGAACCAGCAGAGTCCGCACAGACTGCAGAGCAGCAGGCAGCAGCGCTGGAGCTTGAGTGGTCCGCCAACCCGCGTTGGGAAGGCGTCACCCGTGATTACTCGGCCACCGACGTCGTCCGCCTCCGCGGTCGCGTCTCTGAAGAGCACACCCTGGCACGCCGCGGATCCGAGAAGCTGTGGAAGCAGCTCACCGAGGAAGCTCCCACCGGCGGCTACACCAACGCCCTGGGTGCCCTGACCGGCAACCAGGCTGTGCAGCAGGTCAAGGCCGGGCTCCGTGCCATCTATCTTTCCGGCTGGCAGGTTGCCGCGGACGCCAACCTCTCGGGCCAGACGTACCCGGACCAGTCCCTCTACCCGGCCAACTCGGTCCCCCAGGTTGTCCGCCGCATCAACAACGCCCTGCTTCGCGCAGACCAGATCGAATATGCCGAGGGCGTCAAGACTGTTGAGGACTGGTTGGTTCCGATCGTCGCCGACGCCGAAGCCGGCTTCGGTGGCCCGCTCAACGCCTACGAACTCATGAAGTCCATGATCACCGCCGGCGCCTCGGGCGTTCACTGGGAAGATCAGCTGGCCTCCGAAAAGAAGTGCGGCCACCTCGGCGGCAAGGTCCTGATCCCCACCCAGCAGCACATCCGGACCCTCAACGCAGCACGCCTCGCAGCCGACGTCGCCGGTACCCCGACCGTCGTCATCGCCCGCACCGACGCCGAAGCCGCAACGTTGATCACCTCCGACGTCGACGAGCGCGACCAGGAATTCATCCTCCGCGAAGGGGGACAGCCGGTTCGTACCGCCGAGGGCTTCTACAAGGTCCGCAACGGCATCGAACCGTGCATCGCCCGCGCCAAGGCCTACGCGCCGTACTCCGACCTCATTTGGATGGAGACCGGCACCCCGGACCTGGAGTTGGCACGCAAGTTCGCCGAGTCGGTCAAGGCCGAGTTCCCGGACCAGATGCTTTCCTACAACTGCTCCCCGTCCTTCAACTGGCGCAAGCACCTGGACGACACCACCATTGCCAAGTTCCAGCGCGAACTCGGTGCCATGGGCTTCACGTTCCAGTTCATCACCCTGGCCGGCTTCCACGCCCTGAACTACTCGATGTTCGACCTCGCCCACGGCTACGCCCGTGAAGGCATGAGCGCCTACGTCGAACTCCAGGAGAAGGAATTCGCCTCCGAGTCCCGCGGCTACACCGCCACCAAGCACCAGCGCGAAGTCGGCACCGGCTACTTCGACGACATCGCCACCGCGCTCAACCCGAACGCATCCACCCTGGCCCTGGTGGGATCCACCGAAGAAGGCCAGTTCCACTAAAACTTGCCCAAGTAAGTAGCAGTAGATGCCGTTATGAACGTCCAAAACGGCATCTACTGCGACTCAGTTGGGTCCCTGAAAGGACACTCCCATGAACAGCTTCACCGACAACTTCACTATCAACGGCATCACCATCACCGCGCAGCCCATTTGCCGGCAGAACGAGGTCCTCACGCCAGACGCCCTTGAGTTCATCGGCAAGTTGCACCGGGCTACGGCTGATCGTCGTCAGGAGCTGATGCAGGCACGGCATGCCCGCCGCAACCAGATTTCCAGTGGCCAGGATCCGCGGTTCCTGCCGCAGACCGAGGCCATCCGGAATGACCCGTCGTGGCGCGTCGCTCCCCCGGCTCCGGGCCTGGAGGACCGCCGCGTGGAGATCACGGGACCGGTGGATAAGAAGATGACCATCAACGCCCTGAACTCGGGTGCGAAGGTGTGGCTGGCCGACATGGAAGATTCCTCCACACCGACGTGGCGCAACGTCATCCAGGGCCAACTGAACCTGACCGACGCGCTGGAACGGCGCATCGACTTCACGTCGCCTGAGGGCAAGGAATACAAGCTCAAGCCTGCAGGGGACCTGCCCACCATCGTGGTCCGTCCCCGCGGCTGGCACCTGCCCGAGAAGCACATGCTCATCGACGGCAAGCCAATCGCCGGCGGCGTAGTGGACTTCGGGCTCTTCTTCTTCCACAACGCCCGCCGGTTGCTCGCCCAGGGCAAGGGCCCGTACTTCTACCTGCCCAAGATCGAGAACCACCTCGAAGCCCGCCTGTGGAACGACATCTTCGTCCTGGCACAGGACCTGCTCGGCATCCCGCAGGGCACCATCCGGGCCACCGTGCTGATCGAAACCATCACGGCCGCGTTCGAGATGGAAGAGATCCTGTACGAACTCCGTGACCACGCGAGCGGTTTGAACGCCGGACGCTGGGACTACATCTTCTCCCTGATTAAGAACTTCCGCACCCGCGGCCCGCGCTTCGTGCTCCCGGACCGCGGCCAGGTAACCATGACCCAACCGTTCATGCGCGCCTACACCGAACAACTCGTCCGGGCCTGCCACCGCCGCGGTGCCATGGCCATCGGCGGCATGGCTGCAGCTGTTCCGAACCGCAAGGACGAAGCCGCCAACCAGGCCTCGTTCGAGAAGGTCCGTGCCGACAAGACCCGTGAAGCCAACGACGGCTTCGACGGCTCCTGGGTTGCCCACCCGGACCTGGTGCCGGTTTGCCGCGAAGTCTTTGACGAGGTTCTCGGGGACAAGCCGAACCAGCTGGACCGCAGCCGCGAGGACGTAACTCCCGATGACCGTGCATTGATCGACATCGCCAGCACCGAGGGCACCATCACCGAGGGCGGGGTTCGCCTGAACATCGAGGTAGGCATCCGCTACATCGAGTCCTGGCTCAGGGGCAACGGAGCCGTGGCCATCCACAACCTCATGGAAGACGCCGCCACCGCCGAGATCTCACGCTCCCAGCTCTGGCAATGGATCCACTCCCACGCCATCACCGAACACGGCGACATCATCAGCCGTGAATGGGTCCAGGACATGCTGGAGGAGGAATACGCCCGACTGGAACGCTTCGACGGAGACCGCTTCGCAGACGCCCGCGCCATCTTCGAAGAAGTCACCCTGGCCGAGGAATTCCCCACCTTCCTGACAATCCCGGCCTACGCCCGTTTCCTCACCGAAGCCCGTGAAGAGGCCACGGAAGAGGAACTCGTCGCCGCCTAGCCCTAGGTCGAGCGACACACCGAGCCCCGACGCTGGGCTGCCTGCACTCTCCGCAACAAGTGACCCCGATGGTCGGGGAGGCAGCCCAGCAGCGGAGTATCCACCCAACTAGGTCGCAGTTAAGCGCGTTTTGATGGCTCAAAACGCGCTTAACTGCGACTCAGTTGGGTAAGGCACGACGGCGGCACTCAACTACCGCTGCCGGGCCACCCAGCGCACGGACAACGTAACGCACACACAGAACGCGAGCACCGAACCAAGGATCAAAAGCAGCGGCACGGTCCAGCCCTCAGACACTCCATGGACGTACCCGATGACGGTTGGCGCCAAGGCTGCAACCAGGTAGCCCACACCTTGGACGACGGCGGACATCCTCCCTGCCGAGGCCTGGTCCTTGGCGAACTTGATGATGGCGATGAACACAACCGTGATGCCGCCACCCTGCGCAATGCCGCCCATGGAAGACCACATCCACCACAAACCAGGCGCCAGGAGCAAGCCCACGGGAACGGTCAGCCACAACGCACTCAAGGTGACCGCGACCGTCGTCGTACTGGCAAAGCGGGCCAGGAGCGGTACACCCAGACCGCCCACAATCGCGAAGATCTGGAACAGCGATGAGCCTGCACCGGCCTCGGCGGCGCCCATGGCGAGTTCGTCGGACAGGAAGCTTGGCAGCCAAGCGGTGACGCCGTAGTAGGAGAACGCTTGGCCGGCGAAGCCAAGCGTCAGGCCAGCGGTTAGCCAGCCCACGCCGGCAACCTTCCCCGGCCCGGAGGGAGAAGCAGCCGGAACCGCGGCTGGCACAAACGCCCGGCGCGCACCAACAGTTGGCACCCAAAACAGGATTGCGGCCAAGGCCAGGAGTGCACTCGCCGCGAGGGAAAGCCGCCAGCCCACCAGTTCAGCAAGCGGCGCAGTGGCCACCGAGGTAAGGAAGGACCCGATGTTCAGCGCCGCCGTGTAGACGCCCATTGCGGTTGCCTGCCGCCGCGGCGCAAAGTCGCGCCGGATGATGAGCGGCACGGCGATATTGCCGATCGTAATAGCCACACCGATGATCACCGTCCCCACCATCACCGGAATACCACCGCCGCTGGAGCGGATCACGACGCCGGCCAGCACGCCGAGCAGCGTGAGCATCACCGCGAATTCAGCACCCAACCTGCGGCCGGCCATCGATGCCAGCGGCGAGGCAAGCGAGAAGCAGAGCACGGGGATACCAGTCAACAGACCCAGTTCAACTGGCGAGAATCCGAGGTCGGCCTGCAGCGAATCCACCACGGGGGCCACGGCTACGAACGGCCCACGCATGTTGAGCGCGATCAGCCCAATGCAGGCAAGGATCAACCATCCCCGGGGAACTTTGGCGAGGAACTGGCTCATGGCGTGCGCTGGAAGGTGGCGGGAAACGTTTTCATCACCTTCATTGCTATCACGCCGCCACCGGCCATCCGGTCACAAACGGCGTCTATCCAGCTGCTTGGAGCGTGGCTTCAATCACTGCCGGTGAGAGCACGTACTGCGTCACCATCTGGCTGGCGCCCAGAATTGCGGCGCGGTCACCGGCCATGGAAATGCCGATGCGCAGGTGCGTGGTGGCCAACGGCAGCGAGCGCCGGTACACAACCTCGCGAATGCCGGCAACCAGGTGTTCGCCAGCCTCTCCCACGCTGCCGCCGATGATGATCATGGACGGATTGAGCAGGTTGACCACTGTGGCCAGCACATCGCCGACGTCCCGTCCCGCCTGCCGCAGCGCCTGGATGGCCTGCAAGTTTCCTTCGGCTACCAGCCGGAGAACGTCCGCACCGGTAGCGGCTTCGAGGCCTTGCGCCTTGAGTTGGCGCGCGACGGCGGGACCTGAGGCGAGCGCTTCGAGGCATCCATAGTTGCCACAACGGCAGAGGACGTCGTCGCCGCGGGGCACCCTCACGTGGCCAAGGTCCCCTGCAGTGCCGTTGGCGCCGCGTTGCAGCTGGCCGCTGCTGATGATCCCTGCGCCGATGCCGGTGGCGACTTTGATGAACAGGAAATTCTCGTGGTCAGGCCAGTAGGCTGTCCGTTCGCCGAGCGCCATGATGTTGACGTCGTTGTCCACCAGCACGGGTACTGGCAGTGAGCGCTGGACGTAAGGGACGACGTCGAATCCGTCCCAACCGGGCATGATGGGCGGCTTGACCGGCCGTCCGGTGGCGTGTTCCACGGGGCCCGGAAGGCCGATACCCATTCCTGCGAGGTCGCCCGGTTCCCGTCCCGCTTCGGCGAGCAATTCGCGGCCCGCGCTGATGACCTTGCCCAGCACAACCTCGGGGCCGTCCGCGACTTCCTGTGACAGGCGCCGTTCGGCAAGGACGCTTCCACTGAGGTCGGTGACGGCGACAATCACGTGGGTCGCTCCGACGTCGACGGCCAGGACTACGCGCGCGGCGGGGTTGAAGGCAAAGCGCGACGGCGGCCTGCCGCCACTGGATGTTGCCTCACCGGCAGGGCCCACGAGACCGGATCCGATCAGGGCGTCGATGCGGGAAGCGACGGTGGAGCGGGCGAGTCCTGTGGTGAGGGCAAGCTCAGCACGGGTCCGGGCTTGGCCGTCCCGGAGGAGCTGGAAGAGGTCCCCGGCACGTGAAAGGTTACCTGCGTCCTGCGCGGGGGCGTCTTTTCCGCCTTGGTGTCCGGGTGCTGAGGTCATGCCATTAGTGAAGCACGATTGCTTATGCGTGTCATGCAGCAGAAGTTTGTCGGCCATATTTCAACTTTTGCTTGACGCTCGGCAAAAGTCCCCCTAGGTTGTGAGGAGCAGCACATCACCCCCTTGGATGCCGGAAATCAACGGCATCGATTTGCCTCCACCCACAACGACGAGGAGAGACAGTGTCATATTCGATCCAGCTCTACACGGTCCGAAAGGCCCTTGAAGAGGATCTGGCGGGAACCATCCAGCGCTTGGCCGACATCGGCTTCACGATGGTTGAGCCCTACCGTTTTGTTGCCAAGGCCGAAGAACTGAAGCGGGCTTTGACGGAGAACAACCTCACCGCCCCGTCCGGCCACGCTCCGTTGCTTAGCGATGACCAGGACGCAATCTTTGCCGCTGCGCAGCAGCTGGGTATCGGAACTGTCATTGACCCGCATGTTCCGATCGAGCGCTGGAACACCATCGAGGACATCAAGGCCACCGCCGAACAGCTCAACGCGGCCGCTGCCAAGGGATCCGAGTACGGCGTGCGCGTCGGTTATCACAACCACTGGTGGGAAGTTGAATCCGTCATCGATGGCAAAACTGCGATCGAACACCTGGCCGACCACCTCGATCCTGAGGTTGTGCTGGAGCTCGACACCTATTGGGCAGCAGTAGGAGGCCAGAACCCCGCTGAACTCCTGGCCCGGCTTGGTGACCGCGTGAAGTTCATTCACGTCAAGGACGGTCCCGTGACCTCGGACCCGTCGAGCCAGCTCGCCGTTGGTGCCGGCCAGATGCCTATCTGGGACGTCTTGAACGCCGCCGGCTCACTTGAAGCAGCAGTCGTGGAACTGGACGACTTCCAGGGCGACATGTTCGATGCCGTAGAAGACAGCTACAACTACCTCAACGCCGGGAAGGTGTCCGCATGAGCCACGCAGCAGGAGCCGCCTTCGGTTCTCTGACATCAAGCCCTGTCGGTTCAGGCCCGGTGGGCGTCGGCATCATCGGCGCAGGTGTCATCAGCAAGCAGTACCTCGACAACCTGACAAGCTTCCCTGATGTCCGCGTTGTGGCGATCGGCGACTTGTTCGAGGAGGCAGCAGCCACCCGGGCCAACGAGTACGGCATTCCCGTGCACGGTGGCATTGATGCTGTCCTCGGCCACCCGGAGGTGGAGATTGTCATCAACCTGACCATCCCCGCTGCCCACGTGGAAGTTGCCACGCAGGCTGTGAACGCAGGCAAGCACGTCTGGAGCGAAAAGCCGTTCTCCCTGGACCGGGAAAGTGGCTTGGGCCTGCTCAAGGCAGCCGACGCAGCCGGCGTCAGGCTGGGTTGCGCCCCGGACACGTTCCTCGGCGCCGGCCTCCAAACTGCCCGCCGGATGATCGAACGCGGCGACATCGGCACTCCACTGACAGCATTGACCTTGATGCAGTCGCCGGGTCCGGAATCCTGGCACCCGAATCCCGCCTTCCTCTTCCAGGACGGTGCGGGCCCTCTGTTCGACATCGGCCCTTACTACCTGACCACGCTTGTGCAGACCTTCGGCAGCATCCGCAAGGTGGGCGCTTTCGGTTCCAAGTCCCGCGAAACACGCGTGATCGGCTCGGGTCCCAAGGCTGGCGAGACGTTCGACGTCACGGTCCCCACCCACGTCAGCTCCATCCTGGAGTTCGAGAACGGTGAATCTGCCCAGAGCATCTTCAGCTTCGATTCCCCGCTCAAGCGCGCAGGGTTCGTGGAGATCACCGGTTCGGAGGCCACCATCGCGTTGCCGGACCCGAACAACTTCGACGGCGACATCAGGATTTGCGCCCTCGGCTCCGACGATTGGACAACCGTCCCTTCGGTCGGCTCAACTGCCAGCCGTGGAGCGGGCGTCCTGGAAATGGCACGCGCCATCCGTGAGGGCCGGCCACACCGCGCCCAGGGTGAACTTGCGTTCCACATCCTGGACACGATGGCCTCCATCGCGGAGTCAATCGACAACCGGGCCTTCGTGGATGTGGAAAGTTCCGCAGCACAGGTCCCCGCGCTGCCCGAGGATTGGGATCCCACGGCAGCAACGCTTTCAGCCTAGTTTCAGCCAGCACCAGCTCGACGACGAGAAAACCGGAGCATCATGAAGAATCCCCTGAAAGTCCTATCGGCGGTTGCCGCGACGGCAGCCTTGGCACTGGGTCTCAGCGCCTGCGGTGGCGGCGGCAGTCCACAAGCAAGCAGCGACACCATCACCTACTGGGCGTCGGACCAGGGCAACAGCCTGGACGACACCGCAGCGAAGCTGAAGCCGACGCTGGATCGTTTTACCGAAAAGACCGGAGTAAAGGTACAGCTGGAAGTCATCAGCTGGACCGACCTCTACAACCGCATTCTTACGGCCGTTACCAGTGGCGACGGTCCGGACGTCCTGAACATCGGCAACACGTGGGCCGTGACCCTTCAGGAGACGGGCGCTTTCGAGCCCGTGGAAGGTGAACTGCTCGAGGCCGTAGGCGGCAAAGACCGCTTCCTGAAGACCAGCTGGTCCACCGGTGGCGCGGAGGGCAAGACCCCCACGTCCGTGCCGCTCTACGGTTTGGCCTACAACATGTATTACAACACCAAGCTGTTCAAGGAAGCCGGGATCGAGAAGGCCCCCACAACCTGGGACGAGTTTGTAGCTGATGCCAAGAAGCTCACCAAGGACACCAACGGTGACGGCAAGCCCGATCAGTGGGGCTTCACCGCCGCCGGAGCATCCGTTTCCGCCAACTCGCACCAAGCCTTCGTTCGTGGCCTGCAAAACGGTGGCACCTTGTTCGATAAGGACGGAAAGCCCACCTTTGACAGCGATCCCCAGGTAGAGGGTGTCAAGCAGTTCGTAGACCTGATGGCCACGGAGAAGGTGATGTCGCCGTCGGACGCTGAACTGAGCCAGGGCAGCCAGAAGGTGGACAACCTCATCAACGGCAAGGCCGCCATGATGTTCGACCAGAGCCCGCTGAAGAACTTCGCTGCGCGCGACTTCAAGGACTGGGGTGTAGCCCCTATCCCCATGATGACGGCCGGAGCTACCGGTGACCGTGGCACCCAGAGCCACGTGGCCGGTATCAACCTCAGTGTCTTCAAGAACAGCGACAACAAGGCAAATGCCATTAAGCTGGCCGCGTTCCTGACCAGTGACGAAGAACAGATTGCCCTCAACAAGGCCTACTCCTCCCTGCCTGTAGTCACCGCAGCGTCGAGCGATGCCGCCTTCCAGACCGAAGAAGTCAAGGCCAAGAATGACGCCCTGGCCAACCACTCCCTGCCCATGCCGCTGATCGCCAAAGAAGGTCAGATGGAGACCCTCACCGGCACGGCAATCAAGAACCTCTTTGCCAAAGCGGCAACGGGAACTGTTTCCGAAGACGACATCCGGGCGGCCCTCAAGGACGCCAACAACCAGATGGCCGCGGCCCAGTAACCAGGCCCAGTGAGTGGGGACGCCACCACAAAGTGGTGTCCCCGCTCCGGCAAAGGAGTTTCCATGTCCCATTCAGCATTGGACAGCGGCCCGGCCGCTGCAGGCAGCACCCCTGCCGTTGATCCCGAGCCCGGCCAAGCACGGGCAGCAAGCACACCGCCTGTACGTAAGAGGCGTCGCTCATTCCTCCCCTATGGCCTGATCCTTCCGGCCGCGATCCTTGAACTCCTGATCCACATCGGCCCGATGCTCCTTGGGATCTGGATCGCGTTCATCTCCCTGACGCAGCTCAACCTCACCAACTGGCTCAACGCGCCGTTCGTGGGGCTCCAGAACTTCATCAACGGGCTAAACCCGGACAGCACCATCGGCCAGGCCTTCTTCAGCACGGTTGGCCGCACGCTGGGCTACACCATCCTGGTGGTCGGCTTCTCCTGGGTCCTCGGCATGGCAGGCGCGGTTTTCCTGTCCTCCAACTTCAGGGGACGTGCTCTTCTTCGCACGTTCTTCCTGGTCCCTTACGCACTCCCGGCCTACGTAGGAACCATCGCCTGGGCCTTCATGTTCAATCAGCGCGATGGTGCCGTGAACCAAATCCTGGTGGACACGCTTCACCTCTTCGGCGACGAACGCCCCTTCTGGCTGCTGGGCGAGAACTCCTTCGGAGCCATGGTGATAGTCAACGTCTGGCAGTTGTGGCCGTTCGCCTTCCTCATGCTGATGGCAGCCCTGCAAAACGTTCCCACCGATGTCTACGAGGCAGCAGCCATTGACGGCGCTACGCTCTGGCAGCAGTTCCGTCGCATCACCTTGCCCATGGTCCGCCCGGCCAACGGCGTGCTGCTCATGGTGATGTCGCTCTGGACGTTCAACCAGTTCAACGTTCCCTTCGTCCTGTTCGGAGCTACGTCTCCCAAGGAAGCCACGCTTATTTCCCCGTTGATCTACCAAAACTCCTTCGGCAGTTGGAACTTCGGCCTCGGCGGCGCAATGAGCGTGCTGCTGCTGATCGCGCTGTTCATTGCCTCCGCTTTCTACATCCGCATGGTGCTGCCAAAGGGAGCCGACAATGATTGAGACACGCAACTTCCGGATCCTCAGGAACGTGGTCCTGACCATCCTGTCGCTCTGGGTGGCGGTTCCACTCTTCGTGGTGGTCTCCACTTCCTTGAAACCCCTTAAGGATGTCTCAGGGCTCTTCCAGTGGATTCCCCGGGAAATCACCGCCTCACCGTACCTGGACATCTGGACCACGGTTCCGCTGGCCAAGTACTTCCAGAACAGCCTCATCATCACCGTCTGCGCAACAGCGTGCTCAGTGACGGTCGCCGTCCTTGCCGCCTACGCCATTGCCCGGTTGCAGTTCAAGGGGAAGCGCGCTTTCAGCCTGACTGTCCTCTCCACCCAGATGTTCCCCGGCATCCTGTTCCTCCTGCCGCTGTACCTGATCTTCACCCAGATCCGCAACATGACCGGCTTGCAGCTGCAGGGCTCCTACCTCGGGCTGATCATCACCTACATGACGTTCACATTGCCTTTCGCCATCTGGATGCTGAGCGGCTACTTTGCCTCGATTCCAAAGGAACTGGAAGAGGCTTCGATGATCGATGGCACCGGCAGGATGGGAGCACTGTTCCGTGTGATCCTGCCTGTGGCCAAGCCAGGCATCATCGCAGTTGCCGTGTATTCATTCATCTCCGCTTGGGGCGAGGTTTTGTTCGCGTCCGTGCTCACCAACGAGGCCACAAAAACACTGTCCCTGGGGCTCAAGGCCTACGCCAGTGAATCGGACGTGTTTTGGAACCAACTCATGGCTGCTTCGGTTGTGGTCAGCCTGCCCGTCTTGATCGGATTCATCCTGGTCCAGAAACATCTGGTGGCAGGGCTCTCGTCAGGAGCAGTTAAGTAGGTTCACTGTTAATTAGAGCCAACAGCCAGTACAAGCAATATCGGGCAACACAGGGCAACACCGGGCGATCATCAAAAAGGAACGCAAATGTCGTATTCACTCCAGCTCTACACGGTTCGCAACGCCATCCAAGAGGACCTGTCTGGAACCATCAAGAGAGTCGCCGAGATCGGCTTCAGGCAGGTTGAACCGTACAACTTCGTGGCCACCGCCAAGGAACTCGGGGCCGCCTTGAAGGAGAACGGCCTTACTGCTCCTTCCGGGCACGCACCGCTTTTGAGCCAGGACCAGGACGAGATCTTCGCCGCCGCCAAGGAACTGGGCATCACGACCGTGATTGATCCCTTCCTCCCGGCGGAGCACTGGCAGGATGCCGGGACTATCCAGGGCACGGCGGCGAAACTCAACGCAGCTGCGAAGAAGGGCGCTGAATACGGCATCCGCGTGGGTTACCACAACCATGCGTGGGAGCTGGAGTCCACCATCGAAGGCCAGACTGCCTTGGAGTACTTCGAGGGTCTGCTGGACCCGGAGGTAGTCCTTGAAGTGGACACCTACTGGGTTGCCGTGGGTGGCCAGGATCCCGTTGAACTCCTAACTCGTCTGGGTGACCGGGTGAAACTCATCCACATCAAGGACGGACCGGCCACCACGGAAACCAAGGCCCAGCAGCCCGCCGGCCAGGGCACCATCCCGGTGCTGGACGTCATCGCCGCAGCCAAATCGCTGGAAGTTGGCGTGGTGGAGTTCGATGACTACTCCGGCGATATTTTTGAGGGCATCACCGAGAGCCTGGCATTCCTGACCGCAGCAGCCAGCGCGCAGGCAGCCGAGGGAACTATTTCCCAGGAGGCTGGGGCATGAGCTTCTCTCCCTCCACCCGGAAAGGGCCCGTCGGTGTCGCGGTCATCGGTGCGGGCAACATCAGCAAGCAATACCTTGACAACCTCACCACCTTCCCGGATTTGAAGGTCCTGGTGATCGCGGATCTCTTCGAAGAGGCTGCCGAAGTACGGGCCAAGGAATACGGGATCGCCGAGTTCGGCGCGCCGGAGCTGGCACTGAACCATCCCGACGTCGAAATCATCGTGAACCTGACCATCCCGGCAGCGCACGTCGAGGTTGCAACGGCCGCGGTCACTGCCGGCAAGCATGTCTGGACCGAGAAGCCGTTCTCGCTGGACCGTGAATCCGGACTTGGCCTGCTCAAAGCCGCCGACGCCGCGGGGATGCGCCTAGGCACGGCCCCGGACACGTTCCTCGGCGCCGGCCTGCAGACCGCCCGCCGCATCATCGAGCGCGGTGATATCGGCACACCGCTAACGGGCATGACCACGTTCCAGACGCCGGGCCCTGAATCCTGGCACCCGAACCCGGCGTTCTTGTTCCAGCACGGCGCGGGCCCGCTGTTCGACATGGGCCCTTATTACCTCACCGCACTGATCCAGACCTTCGGCTCGGTCCGCAGGGTGGCCGCCGTCGGCTCCTCCGCCAAAGCGACCCGGATCATTGGTTCGGGTCCGAAGGCCGGGGAGGAATTCGCCGTCGAGGTTCCCACGCATGTCTCCGCGATGGCGCAGTTCGAAAGCGGCGCGTCCTCGCACAGCGTGTTCTCCTTCGAGTCCCCGCGCCAGCGGATGGGTTTCGTGGAAATCACCGGCTCGGAGGCCACGCTCTCGCTGCCTGACCCGAACTATTTCGACGGCGACCTCAAGCTCTGGCGCCCCGGCGCAGAAGAGCCCGAGATCATTCCCTCCACAGGACCGGCCAACGGCCGCGGCCTGGGCGTGCTGGACATGGCCCGTGCCGTCCGCTCAGGCGCCCCGCACCGCGCCACCGGCGAACTGGCCTACCACGTGTTGGACACCATGGTCTCGATTTCCGAATCCGTGGAATCCGGCTCTTTCGTGGACGTCACCAGCAACGCGCCCGCCTCCGAACCAGTCCCGGAGGACTGGGCGCCGGAAACCGCAACTCTCCAGGCAACCGCAACTCCGTAAGTAACGAGGAACCACACCATGAGCACCCCCGCCCACACTGACCAGAGCCAGGGCAACCCGCAACCTACCCGCACATTGGGGGTGGCCGCCATCGGCTACGCCTTCATGGGAAAGGCCCACTCGAACGCGTGGCGGAACGTGGCCAGCTTCTTCGACGTCCCGGCCATCGAACAAAAAGTCCTCGTCGGCCGGGACGCCGATGCCGTCGCTGAAGCCGCAGCAAAGTACGGCTGGACCGAGTCCGCCACCGACTGGCGGTCGGTCATTGCCCGGGACGACATCCACATCGTCGATATCTGCGCCCCGGGCTGGATGCACGCCGAAATCGCCATCGCTGCCCTCCAAGCCGGCAAGCACGTCCTCGTGGAAAAGCCGCTGGCGAACACGATCGCCGAGGCAGAAGCCATGACCACTGCCGCCGCAGCCGCCCGTGAGAAGGGCGTGCAGTCGATGATCGGTTTCAACTACCGCCGGGTCCCCGCTTTGGCGCTCGCGAAAGAACTGATCGCCGAAGGCCGGCTCGGCACGGTCCGCCACGTCCGCGCCGCCTACCTCCAGGACTGGCTCTCCGACGCCGAATCCCCCATGACCTGGCGGCTCCGCAAGGAAACCGCCGGCTCCGGGGCGCTGGGCGACATCGCCTCGCACGCCATCGACCAAGTCCTGTTCCTCCTGGGTGACGCCGTCACCGAGGTCACGGGCCGCCTGCACACCTTCGTGGACCGCCGCCCCGGGCCAAATGGCCCGGAAGATGTCACGGTCGACGACGCCGCCTGGGCCACGCTGACCCTCGCCTCCGGGGCAATCGCCTCGGTGGAAGTCAGCCGGGTAGCGACCGGCCAGAAGAACTCCCTCAGGCTCGAAATCTACGGCGACAAAGGCACCATCCTGTTCGACCTCGAGAACCTGAACGAGCTCGGCTTCCTTGATGCCACGGTCCCTGTCCGGGAGCAGGGCTTCCGCCGGATCCTGGTCAACGAACCCGAACACCCCTACATGGGCGCATGGTGGCCGCAGGGTCACATCATCGGTTGGGAACACACTTTCACGCACCAGATCCGGGACTTCCTGTTGGCCATTCGGGACGGAAGCCAGCCCTCGCCGTCGTTCGAAGAAGGCCTGAACGTCCAGCACGTCCTCGCGGCGATCGAAGAATCCGCCGCAGCCAAAAGCTCACTGATCCAACTTTCCCCGAAGCCAAACAGCACCACTACTGAAGGAGCCTGACATGCCCCGCCCGTACACCCTGTTCACCGGCCAGTGGGCCGACCTCCCCTTCGAGGAAGTCGCCCGCCTTGCCTCAGGCTGGGGCTACGACGGCCTGGAAATCGCGGTCTCCGGAGACCACCTGGACGCCTGGCGCTGGGACGAACCCGGCTACGTCGAATCCAAACTCGCCATCCTGGAAAAGTACAACCTCAAAGTGTGGGCCATCTCCAACCACCTCAAAGGCCAGGCCGTCTGCGATGACCCCATCGACTTCCGCCACGAAGCAATCGTGGGCTCGCGCGTGTGGGGTGACGGCGAACCCGAAGGCGTCCGCCAACGCGCCGCCGAAGAAATGAAACACACCGCCCGCCTGGCTCGCGCGCTGGGAGTGGACACCGTCGTCGGGTTCACCGGTTCCTCCATCTGGCAGTACGTGGCCATGTTCCCGCCCGTCCCCGAAAAGGTCATCGACGCCGGCTACCAGGACTTCGCCGACCGCTGGAACCCCATCCTGGACGTCTTCGATGAATGCGGTGTCCGCTTCGCCCACGAAGTGCACCCCTCCGAGATCGCCTACGACTACTGGACCACCGTCCGGACCCTCGAAGCGATCGGACACCGGCCCGCGTTCGGCCTGAACTGGGATCCCTCACACTTCATGTGGCAAGGCATTGACCCTGTCTCCTTCATCTGGGACTTCAAGGACCGGATCTACCATGTGGACTGCAAGGACACCAAGCTCCGGCCCACTGGCCGGAACACCGTGATGGGCTCCCATTTGCCGTGGGGCGATCCCCGCCGGGGCTGGGACTTCGTCTCCGCCGGACGCGGCGACGTGCCCTGGGAATCATCCTTCCGGGCCCTCGCCGCGATCGGCTACGACGGACCCATTTCCGTCGAATGGGAAGACGCCGGAATGGACCGCCTGCACGGCGCCCCCGAAGCCCTCGCCGCCCTGAAGAAATACGACTTCCCCGCCTCCCAGACCTCCTTCGACGCCGCCTTCAGCAGCAAGGAATAAGAAAGGACCGACGTGATCCGCACCCTTCAATCCGGCCAGCGCTGCGAGGTGTGGATCGCGTCGGTCAACGGTCAGGCTGAGCTGCTCTACAGCTCGGACGACGTGTTGTTTGAAGCACCCAACTGGACCCTGGACGGAAGCTCACTCATCTTCAACGGGGATGGGAAGCTGTGGCGTCTTGATCTGAACACGGGCTCCTTGGAGCCGATCTTGCTCACCGGCGTCCCGGACCTGAACAACGATCACGTCCTGGCACCTGACGGCCAGGGCATCTTTGTCTCCGCGAACGACGGCCACATCTACCGTGCTTTACTGGCCGGCGGACCGGCGACGCGCATCACCGAGGACGACGGCTTCTTCCATTTCCTCCATGGCGTCAGCCCCGACGGTGCGCAGTTGGCGTACGTGGGCATCAAAGCTGGAGACTTCACACAGCCAGGCAGGCTGATGACCATAGCGTCCGACGGCGGTGCTTCCGCCAGCGTAGATGTCGGCCGCTTTGATGTCGGCTCAGCCCACTGCGACGGCCCTGAATTTTCGCCCGACGGGAAATGGCTTTATCTGAACACAGAATCCTTTACGTCCAGGCAGGGCCACGCGCAGCTCGCCCGGATTCGCGTGGACGGCACTGGCTTCGAGCGGCTCCTCGAATCCGAATCAGTGGACTGGTTTCCCCATCTCTCCCCCGATGGCCGGTACGCCAGTTACATCCGGTTCCCCGGCGGAACCGTAGGACACCCCGCGGACCTGAGGGTCGCCGTCGTGCTCGTTTCGACCGAGGACTGGACCACTGCCCTCCATTCATGGCCACTTTTCGGCGGCCAAGGTACCCTCAACGTCAACAGCTGGTCGCCGGACTCCCGGCGTTTTGCGTATGTGGCCTACCCGCTTTCTGACTCGACGAAGGACTAAGCACGTGACCCTCAGCAATGGCACTTCCGATGGAACGATCCGCTGGGGCATCCTCGGCACAGGATTTATTGCCGGTCTCCAGACGCGCGATCTGAACGAAAACGGCTTTACTGTGCAGGCCGTTGGCTCGCGTTCATTGGAATCGAGCAAAGCCTTCGCTGAGCTGCATGGAGTGATGACCGCCCACGGCAGCTACGAGGACTTGGTGGCGGACCCGATGGTTGACGTGGTCTACATCGCTACGCCGCACCCGTTCCATCACGGCAACGCGCTCTTGGCCCTGAACGCCGGAAAGCATGTACTGGTGGAGAAGGCCTTCACGATGAATGCCCGCGAAGCCCAGGAGATCGTGGACCTGGCCGAATCCAAAGGCCTTGTGGCCTTGGAAGCCATGTGGACCCGCTTCCTTCCGCACATGGTCCGCATCCGCGAACTCCTCCACGAAGGCGCCATCGGCGAGGTCCGGAAGGTAGTGGCCAGCCACAACCAGAGCCTGCCCAAGGACCCTGCGCACCGGTTGAACGATCCCGCCCTTGGCGGTGGGGCGCTGCTGGATCTGGGCATCTACCCGATCTCCTTTGCCTTCGACATCCTGGGTGCTCCGGAAACCATTCGCGCCAGCGCTTCCATGACGGCGACCGGTGTTGACCGGCAGACCGCAGCCATCTTTGAGTACTCTGGTGGCCGGCAGGCCCTGGTTGACTGTGAACTCGACGCCGCCAGCGCCAACCGGGCCATGGTCATCGGGACAGAGGGCTGGATCGACATCGAGCACACCTGGTACAACCCGGTTCCGTTTACTGTCTTTGGGGTTGATGGCACTGTTGCAGAGCGGTACGACCAGCCCGTGAAGAGCCGGGGAATGCAGTTCCAGGCAGCTGAGATGGAACGCCTTATTCGTGCCGGTGAGTCTGCTGGAAGCATCCTGCCGCCGGGTGAGACCATGGCGATCATGGCGGCTATGGACGAGATCCGCCGACAGATCGGGCTCCGCTACGACGCCGACACCGTTGTTTCAGAAGAAGGTGCAAAGAAATGACTGAATCTGCCCGCCTTGTGGAGTTGCGCCAGCAGGAAGAAGAGCTGGTGTTCGCAAGCTTTGACCACCACGACGCCTGGCGGCTCGGCTCACTGATCGCCAACCACGCGATCGCCTCGGAATTCGGAGTGGCTATTGACATCCGCCGGCACAACCTTGTGCTCTTCCGTTGCATCCTGCCCGGAGCCACAGCCGACCAGGAGGAGTGGATCCGCCGGAAGTCCGCCTCCGTGCTGCGGTTCGAGCACAGCACTGCCCTGCTGACTGAACAATTCTCAGCCCGCACCCACAGCCCTCTGGGAGGTGGCTGGCTCGCCCATGACGATTACACGCTCGCCGGCGGCTCGTTCCCCATCCGGGTGCGAGGGGCTGGAGTAATCGGGGCTGTCACGGTGTCCGGGCTGAGCTCAGATGAGGACCACCAACTGGTGGTTGATGGCATCCGGAGTTACCTGAAGACGGTGGCGGTTTAGGGCAAGCTCGGCGAAGCTGCACAATCAGTTCTTGCCGCTGCCGGGCCCGCCCGTTCCGGCTTAGTCGATCCTCTGGCGCCCCAAGCGGGCGTAGATGTCGGGACGCTTTGTCCGCAGGAAGAAGGCGTAGACGATTCCGCCGAAGAAAAGCGCGAAGGTGAAAGTCATGAAGATGACGGTCAGGACCGCCGATCCACCGATGAGTTCCGGGTAGTTGGCGATTGCCAGAAAGGTGATGGCACCAAGGAACAGAACGCTGATGATAGGTGCGATGACCGTCTTCCAGATTGATTCCGGAGCCAAGCCACGGCGGCGGATGAAGTACACCAGAACGGCGAAGCTGGTGATGAACATCAAGAGCAGCACAGCGAAGGTGCCGCTTCCACTAGCTATGGGATACAAGGCTTCCGGTGCAACACCCAAAACAGTGAAGAGCACGGTGGCCGCAGCCCAAATGAGGCCCACAGCCAACGCCGAAACGTACGGCGACTTGTGCTTCGGATGGACCCTGCCCAGGAATCTGGGCAGCGCGTGGTCTGAAGCGAGGGCGAAGCTGTACCTGGCTGCGATGTTCTGGATGGACAGCATGCACGCGAGCACCGATGTGATGAGCAGGATGACGGCGATATCGGCAAAGATCCTGCCCGCGAGGCCGACGAGTGCATCATTGAAGAGATTCACCGTGTTGTTCTCAGCCTCGGCCTGGATCTTATCCGCACCGAAGAAGGCGATGAAGGCCCACGCTGCCACTGCATAGAAGATGCCGATGCCTGCCACGGCCAAATACGTGGCGCGAGAGATGGTCTTGTCCGGGTTCTTGACCTCGTCCCGGTAAATAACGGTGGCTTCGAACCCGAAGAAGTTGCCAACGGCGAAAAGCAGTGCCAGGCCAAGGGTTGCGTCGGTGATGGACGGCAGGGCGAACCCTGCACTCTGCACTGCCCCTAGTCCGTTGGCCGAGAACGAAACGACGTCAAACACCACGATGATTGCCACTTCAAGCAGCATGACGATAGTGAGCAGCTTGGCCGACAAGTCGATGCGGTTGTACGCCAGCACGGTGGTTACGGCCGTAATGGCCAGCGCATACCAGTACCACGGTATGTCCGGCCCGCCGAGGGTATTAACCACAAACCCCTGAAGCGTCACCCCGAAGAATGATGGCGCGAAAAAGCCGATAAAGATGTACCCAAACAGCGCGAGGAAGGCGCCACCAAGACCTGCCGGCTTGCCCAGGCCCGCCGTGACAAAGGAGTAGAAACCGCCAGCACCTTGGACACTCCGGCTCATCTTGACGAATCCCACGGAGAAGATAAGCAGCATGAGCGTAACCAGCAGATAGATGGCAGGCGCTGTCTGCCCGCTGAACATCAGCAGGACCGGAAGGGTGCCGGCCACCGTGGCCAAGGGTGACGAAAAGGCCAGCACGTTCATGACGAGTTCTCCGACTCCCATGTTGCCGCTGAGCCGGTTTTGACTTGTCTGACGCGCCACCTGTGGTGCGTCAAGGGTGGTGTTATTCATGTAATCCTCATCACCGAATATTGAGTTCTGAATCACAGTATCGACAGGGCACAGAAGGGTGGTGTGCCATGTTGGGACAACGCCGGCTACGCGCCGGCGCGGGTCCCGGCGCCGACTTCAAGCAAGGAACGGGACAGGGCCACCCCGTGGTCCACTACGCTTTCAAGCTGAGCCTGGCTGCCATCCCATGCAGACCAACGCGCGGAGCCGTCGAGCAGCGTAAAAATAGCCTGGATGGCTTGCCGCGTGACCGCGAGTCCCATTTCTTCGGCCGCAGCGGCGTACATCTCCTGGTGCAGGATCTGCCAAAAGGCCAGCTCTTCACGGAGGTCATCACCCAGGAACCCCGCCACCCTATCCGAGGCAACCAGTAGGTTCCAGAGATCTGCCTCGGGCCGGCTCAATTGCTGGGTGACGTGGAAACGGACAAGGGCTGCCCAGTAGTCACCCGCGCACGGGGTTTCCTGCACCGCTTTGAGAAGGTCGCGGGCGAATCCGTGGGTGAACCAGAGGAGCGATTCGCCCACGATCTGCTCCCTGCCCTGCGGAAAAGTCGAATAGAGACTTGGCGCCTTCAGCCCAAGTTCGCGGCCCAGCGTCCGCATGCTCACTGAGTTGTAACCGTTGGTGGCGGCCAGCCGGAGGAAAGCCACGAGGATCCGCTTCCTGGCGGGCGTCTGTGCCGACCAGTCGCGTTTGGACAGGAATTCCCGTACAGCAGCGTTCGCCTGCTCACGCGGAGATGGACTCATTTCATCCTCAAGAAGGGTCGTAACGGAATGAGTCTAACTAACAGTCGTTAGGTTGAGAAGACCTTAGCCACACAGAGTCGCCTCTCCCTATAAGGCAGTCAGCAAAACACTCCCGGACCCGGCCCACCACGAGATCATCCGTGTACGCATCGCAGCTGGTGAGAGTCACGCCAACCGCCGAGAGTGTGAGGGAACCTTGGGGCACGGCTTTGATCCGCCGCCCCGCGTAGGCCATTTGGTGCCAGTCCCTCCCCCAGGGAACCTCGATCACGGCAGAGGCCGCAGGCGCTGCGAAGGACCTGACGGTGTGTTTGGTCCGGCAAAGCCTCCTGATCAAAGTTCGCGCCGGCATATCGAGCAGCAGGCAGGCTGTCGCCAGGTCCGGACCTGCAGCACCGCCAAATGCCACGGGCAACTCGTAGCTGGCTGGGGAGTCCTCCCACGTCCCGTACCCGGTTTGGGACGAAGCCGCCATGCCCGCCAATCCAAGACTGGCCAACTCTGCCTCCTGGCGTGAAAGGAAGCGGGCCGTAGCGCTTGGACCAGTGCCAGGAACAAACGCTACGGACCGCGGCTTGGGGGCTAGGCGCCCGGTGTCGGCCACGGCGAGGCATCGCGGATGTCGCGGCCTTCCGCCATGTCCTGGAGGAGTCGGTGAACGAGTTTCCCCGAGCGCTTCAGCTGAAGGTCAGTCCGTTCGCCAAGATCGGTTTCGTTGAAGTGTGCCGATGCCCGCAGCCATTCGACGTGCCGTCCTTGTGCGAGCTTCCTGTTCATCATCGAGATCAACTCTCAAAAAGTAATGGGGCTATTGGGTCCCTTCAAGCATCCGTCCCGGGGGCCTGTGCCAACCGTGTCAGTTTGGGACACGGGCTTATCACTCCAGGTTGATGCCCACAGCGAAGATGAAAATGCCGCTTGCGGCCACCAGGAACGCGGCGGCTCCCAAAGGAACCGCATGCACCCCGCGGAAGCTGGCCGTTGAATGCGCTTCCTGTGAGGCGCCAAGATGCCTCCCCGCCAAGCGCAGCCCTGCCGCCACCAGGATGAGGAAAATACCGACGTATGCCACCCTAATCCTCCGTCCATCGCGCACTCAGCGGATCCAAGGCAATTGCCAGGTGCTTACTGAAGCGTTCCGGATCGATCTGCGAGACCTGCATGGCACAACTGAACCCATCCGTGAGGACCAGCCCCTCACCACAATCCAGCGCCGGGACAATGGAGTGTTCCGCCACCTTCATGGACATATCGAAGTGCTCGGCCTCGAAACCAAAGTTACCGGCCACTCCACAGCACGACGACGATTCGACGAGGTTGGGCACTCCCCACGCCTCCAAGACGCGTTTCTGAGCACCTGAACCGAAGACTGCATGCTCATGGCAGTGTGTTTGCAGGACAGCGGTTTTGGGCGGAACGGCGGACGGCTTCCAGCCACGTTTAATAGCCTCATCGACAGCCACGGAGAACGATCGGACCCGGGCAGCCACGCGCCCGGCCGCAGCACCGCCCACCATCTTGGGACCTTCGTCACGGATAGTGGCCGCGCAGCTGGGTTCCAGGACCACGATGTCCCGCTCCGTGCCGTCATCGAGTTTGTTGATCAGCCTCGCCAGCCGCCGTCGTGCTCCCTCGCGTTGGCCGGTGGAGATCCACGTCAGCCCGCAACAGGCGTCCGGGGTGCAACCCACGGAACTGCCCGAGTCCCGCAGCACCCGAGCTGCTGCCGGGACCACTTCAGGCCGGAAGGCGCGGGTGAAGCTGTCGATGAACAGCAGGACGTCGGCTTTGTCGGTGAAGCCTGCCTCGCCCACCCGCCTCCGGATGAGGCCGGGCGCCGCGAAGGCCGGGAGCCGTCGTCGTGCGCTGACGCCCAACTTTTCGCCCACCCAACGGAACGGACGGAAACGGGTCCCCGCGTTGGCGATGGGCGCAATACGCGTCAACAGTGGCAGCCACCGCGGCAGCCAACCGATCGAATAGTGCGTGAACGGCCGGATTTTGCCGCGGTAGTGCTCATCCACCAGCTGCGACTTGGCTTCAGCGATATCCACGCCCGTGGGACAGTCGGCCGAGCAAGCCTTGCAGGACAGGCACAGGTCAAGGGCTTCCCTGACTTCCGGACTGGACCAACCTCCGTGGCTGGTGCCGTTGGTCCGCGTCAGTTCCTGCAGGACGCGGGCACGGCCGCGGGTCGAGTCTTTCTCGTCTTTGGTGGCTCGGTAGCTGGGGCACATGAAGCCGCCCGCGGTTGCCCGGCAGCGCCCAACACCAATGCATGCATGCGTATTGCCGACGAACGGGCTCACCACCGGCAGCAGGCTGCGGCCAGCTGAAGAAGGTACGACGGCGGCACCAGCCATCGCGGCCGGCTCACCGTGCGCAGGACCCGGCTGGGGCACGCCGTCAAGAGCCAGCGAAGCAGCGAAGGGCTCGGGGTCCACGATGATTCCCGGGTTCAAGATTCCGGCAGGATCCCAGAGGTGTTTAAACGCCCTGAAGATGTCCACCATCGCGGGCGAATACATCACGTCCAACAGTTCGCTGCGTGCCCGGCCGTCGCCGTGTTCCCCGGAAAGCGAGCCGCCGTGGGCCACCACGAGTGCCGCTGCTTCGCGGGTGAAGTTCTCAAACGACTCCCGGCCAGTGTCGCTTCGGAGGTCATAGTCCAGGCGCATGTGCACGCAGCCCGCACCGAAATGCCCGTACATGAAGGCTGTGTAATCGTATTTCTCCACGAGGGGCAGCAACTCCGCGAGGTAGTCGGCCAAACGCTCCGGGGCGACCGCCGAGTCTTCCCAGCCGGGCCAGGTCTGGACACCATCGATCCGCCGGGATGAGAGTCCCGCACCGTCTTCCCGCACCCGCCAGAGTTTGGCGCGCTCCTGGGGCTCCGTGACAAGGGCGTGGTCCACAACCCGGCCGTCTGCTTTGAGTTTCTCCAGCAGCTGTTCGCACTCGGAGGCCGCCTGTTCCATGGTGTCCCCGGGGAACTCAACCATCAGGAAGGCCTTGCCCTGCGGGAGTGAGTCGACGCTGGCGGCACCCCGTCGGTGGCGCATGATGTCCACGATCGATCCATCCAGCCCCTCGATGGCACTCGGCTTGGCAGCGAGGATGGTCATCACACCACGGGCCGAGTCGATGGTATTCGCGTATCCGAGACACAGGAGCGCCGTGGTGCGGGGCTTCGGGACCAGTCCCACCTTTGCCCGCACCACAATGGCGCACGTGCCTTCGCTGCCTGCCAGGGCCCCGGCGATGTCCAGGTTGTTCTCGGGCAGGAGGTGTCCCAAGTGGTAACCGGAAACCTGCCGGGGAATGTTTCCCAGTTCGACCCGCAGTGGGGCGAGGTTGGCCTGGGTCAACGCCTTCAATCCTTCGAGAATTTCCTCCGCCCGGGTGACGGAGTGCTGGTCAACTGCGTCAACGGCCCGCAGGAAGTCCCGTCCGGCATGCAGGTGGGCGCCGTCCGCCGTGACGAGCTCCAATTCCAGCACATGCCGTGTCATTCGTCCGTAGGCCACTGAGTGGTTGCCGCAGGCGTCGTTGCCGATGGAGCCGCCCACCGTGGCCCGCGTCATCGAAGATGGGTCCGGGGCGAAGGTCAGCTCTCCGCCACTCGCTTTCTCGGCGTAGGAGCGCAGCTCGCCAAGGACCACGCCGGCGTCCGCCCAGACCGCCGCCGTACCGCCGTCGACCTCTCCTACGGAGGTCAAGCCTCGCGAAAGGTCGACCACCAACGATTCACCGATCGCGTTGCCCGCCATAGACGTTCCGCCGCCGCGCGGGGTGATGGGAACGCCGGATGCCGAACATTCGCGCAAGATGGCCCTGACGTCGTCGACGCTTGCGGGAAAGACGACGGCGGCAGGCCGGACACGGTAGTTGGACGCATCGTAGGAGTACTCGGAGCGCCGTCGCGGAGAGTCATCCACCTCGATGCCCTGTTCGCGCAACGCGACAAGCAGCTGCTCTACTTTCGTGTCTCCGTCGTCACCATGGGGCATGTTCGCCTTCTCCAATTCGTAGTGGTCCGCTGGAATTCTAGGCAGGCTGGAACCCGGCGGAGTGTGCCAAAACAGTACGGGCACAGCGGAGAGATCCGCTGTGCCCGTACTGTCGTCCGGAAGTGGTTACTTCAGGAACTCAGACAGGTTGTCCTTGGTGATGAGCGTGAACGGCAGTGTGTAGCGGTTGTCCACGTTTCCTCCGTTTAGGAAGTCGGTCACTACCTCAACGGCCTTGACGCCCTGGCCCGCGGAGTCCTGACGGACCGTTGCGGACATGGTGCCGGCCTTGATGTCCTGGAGCGCGGGTTCGGTGCCGTCGACGCCCACTACGGCCTTGAACTCGGCCGTGCGGCCTGCGTCGGCAATTGCGGAAGCCGCGCCGATGGCCATCTCGTCGTTGTTGGCCACAACGGCGTCAATCTGGCCGGACGGGAAGCGCTGGAGGGTGTCCTCCATGTTGCGCTTGGCGTCATCCCGGCTGCCCTTGGCCTGGAATTCAGCCACGATCTTGAAGTTCTTGTTGATGGTCTTGTCGAAGCCGGACTTGCGGCGGTCGGTCCACGATGCGCCATATACGCCTGCTGCGAACACGAGGTTGCCGCCGTTGGGCATCAGCTTGTTGAGGTACTCGGCCTGCATCTGGCCGGCCACGGTGTCGTCGACGCCGATGTAGCTCTTGTACCCAACGTCCGATCCCTCCGCGAATTCGGTGGACAGGATGAACAGCGGGATGTTGGCTGCGATGACCCTCTTGGCCGCGTTCTGGCTGGCATCGCCATCCAGAGGCTGCATGATGACTGCGTCCACTTGACGGGTGAGGAGGTCCTCAACCTGGTTCAGTTCGCTGCCGACATCCTTTTTGGAGTCGGTGATGTTGAGCTTGACGCCCTTCTCATCCGCCGTCTTCTTCATCGCGTCCGTCATGTGGGCCAGGTCCGGGTCCTGCAGGTCAAGGACCACAACGCCGATGTTGTAGGTCTTGGCCGCTCCGCCGCTGCTGGTTGCGTTGCTGCTTCCTGCGCAGCCGGTGAGGGTGAGTGCCCCCGCTGCCATCATGGCGACCGCCGCGGCGATCTTACGTCGCATACTCATGGTTGTTCCTTTCAGTGGTTTGTCTGTGCGCTTGGAGATTGTTGTGATGCGTTGTTTGTTGCTGGGTCAGTCGGACTTCCAGCGGTTCAGCAGGACGGCGAGTACCAGGATCACGCCCTGCACGCCTTGCTGGAAGTAGGAGGAAACGCCCAGCAGGTTCATGCCGTTCATGACCACGCCCAGCAGGAGTACGCCGATGACGGTTCCGCGGATGGTGCCGACACCGCCAAAGAGGCTCGTTCCGCCAATGACGACGGCGGCAATCACCTGGAGTTCGTAGCCGGTACCGGCCACGGGTGCGGCCCCGTCCAGACGGGCTGTGAGGACGAGTCCGCCAAGGGCAGCAGTGACGCCGCCGATGAGGTAAACGGTGAACAGCACGCGGCTGGTTGAGATGCCAACCTTCTTGGCCGATTCCTCGTTGCCACCTACGGCGTAGACGTGGGAGCCGAACTTGGTTCGGCTGAGCACAAATTCGCAGATGATGGCAGCCACCAGGAAGATGATCACGGGAACCGGAATGGGCCCGAGGAAACCTGATCCCAGCCACTCGGCCGGTCCGCTCAGGCCGGAGACAACCTGCCCGTCAGTGATCACCAGTGCCGCCGTACGGGCTATGGCCATGGTGGCCAACGTCGCAAGGAAGGGGAGGATGGCTCCCCAAACCACCATGGCTGCGCTGAGGAAGCCCACCAGGAGTCCGACGCCCAGGCCGGCGATCAGCGGAAGCCAGAAGGCGCCTCCACTGGCAGGGGCAAGCAGGGCGAAGGTCATGCCGGCCAGGCCAACGACGGAGCCCACGGACAGGTCGATACCTGCCGTGATCATGATGAAGGTCATTCCCAGCGCGATCAGTCCGATGATGGATGACTGCCTGACGACGTTCACGATGTTGTTGAGGGTCAGGAAGTTCGGTGCCGCCGCGGCGAGGAAGACGAGGATCACTACGAACAGGATGATGATTCCGTAATCGCCAATGAATCGCTTGACCTTGGTGGCGGTCATGCCTTCCTTGAGGTCGGCTGGCCCCAGCTTGGTTTTGATGTTGTCCATGGTGATGCTCATGAGTCGCTCCCGGTGGTAGTACCGCGCGCGGCCAGTGCATCCACGGTTTCCATTGCTGATGTGCTTCCGATTTTGCGGCGCGCCTCCGGGATGCCGCTGCCGGTGTCGACGTAGTCGTCCAAGGTGCCGTGCGAAATCAGGTGGGCCACTTGGGCTTCGGAGACATCTCCCACGCGGAAACGTCCCACTACCTGCCCCTGGCGCATGACGGCGAAGCGGTCCGCGACAGCGAACGCTTCGTCCAGGCGGTGCGTAATGATGATGACCGCGATGCCCAGGTCCTTGAGCCGCTGGGTTACTTCAATAAGCTTGTCCACCTTGGCCACCGAGAGGTTTGCGGTGGGCTCGTCCATGATGATCAAGCGGGCATCGAAGGCCAATGCCCGGCCGATTGCCACGGCCTGCCGCTGGCCGCCGGAGAGTCGCTTGACCTTGAGGCGCGGGTTGATGGGGATGTCCAGGCGTTCCAGCACGCGCTTGGTTTCCGCCTCCATCTTCTTCCTGTCGATGATCCTCAACAGGGGACCCAGGATGTTCTTCTGGGGCTCGCGGCCCAGGAAGATGTTGGTCCGGACATCGAGATTGTCGGCCAGGGCGAAGTCCTGGTAGACCATCTCGACACCTTGGTCCCGGGATGCAGATGGTGTGGGAAACTCGGTTTTCTTTCCGTCCAGCTCGATCACGCCACGGTCGGGCTGGTAGACGCCCGTCAGCACTTTCATGAGCGTGGATTTGCCGGCGGCGTTGTCTCCAAGAAGAGCGAAGGTTTCGCCGGGCATGACATCGATGCTGACTCCGCGCAATGCGGACACCGCCCCGAATGTCTTGTGTATGTCCTTAAGGGCGACCAGTGGAGCTGTCGCCGGTGGTGCGTCGGTCATCTCATCCTCGTTTGATAGGGCCATGCAAATGAACCGGTGAAACACCTTTAGCGATGGGCCATCAAACAACGTTGTTTGACTTTGCAGAATCCGGGGCAATTCGAAGAAAGTCCCGTAACTGCGTGACCTTCGCCACACTGTTTCACTTACTTGAACTTTGGCGGATTGGAGAATGCGGGAGATGTGCCACTTTGAAACACCAACCTGACGTGAAATGTTGCCGCGGGACACAATTCACTTCCCTTAAAAAACAAAGCCGGCCCGGCACGGATTGTTGCGAAATAATCCGTGCCCGGGCCGGGCAGTCAAAGGGCTACGCTGACAGCTCCACGGCTATCGCAGCACGTGTCCGGGCGGACTTCTCCGCCGCGTCAGCCAGGATCAGGGCAGCACGGCCGTCCTCGAAGCTCGGACTCCGCGAGGGAAGCCCGCGGACAGCGCGCAGGAACTCTGCCACCTCAAGCCGGTACGCCTCCGCGTAGCGCTCCAGGAAGAAGCTCTGGTACGGCCCCATCCCCTCCACCGTCCTGGCACCCCAGTGCCGGACCAGGCTGTCGTTCTTGTTGACCACCTGAAGCAAGCCCGCGGATCCGAAGGCCTCGATGCGCTGGTCATAGCCATACACGGAATGCCGCGAGTTGAAGATGGTCACAAGCTCATCTTTCGAACCCCGCAAGGTCACCGCTGTCGAATCGAAGTCGCCCGCCTGCCGGATGCCGTCACTGAAGACGTTCGCGCCTGTGGCCGACACCTCCACGATGTCCGGAATGAAGTAGCGGGCCATGTCCAGATCGTGAATAGTCATGTCCCGGAAGATCCCGCCGGACTGGGGCAGATAGGCCGCTGGCGGCTCCCCGGGATCGCGGCTGGTGATGATCAGTTGCTCCAAGACTCCGATCTCGCCAGCCCCCACACGCCGCCTGAGTTCCACGAAGTGCCTGTCGAAGCGCTTGTTGAAGCCCAGGGCGATCGGGATATCCGCAGCGGCCGCCTTGGCCCGGAGTGCATCGACCCGCGCAATTTCCAGGTCGATGGGCTTCTCGCACAGAACCGGGATCCCGGCGTCGATCGACTGCTCAATGAGGTCCACGTGAGTGGCCGTGGGAGACGCCACGATAACGGCATCGACCTCCCCGGAGGCAAAAACCTCTTCCGGGTCGTCACTCACACGCCCACCGTATTCGGCGGCTGTTCGCTTGGCGCCCTCTATTAAGGGGTCGCACACCCAGGCCAACGTCGCTTCTTCCAGGGTTGCCAGGCTCATGGCATGCACTTGACCGATCCTGCCGGTCCCGAACAGGCCAACTCTGATCTGTTGCGTCATTGCAGGTCTCCAGATGTTGAAGTGATGTTTTAGTCGATCTTTTGCCGGCCCAATCTGGCATAAACATCCGGACGCTTTGAGCGCAGGAAGTAGGCATAAACAATCCCGCCGAAGAACAGCGCGAACGTGAAGGTCATGAAGATGGCAGTCATAACGGCCGATCCACCGATCAGTTCCGGATAATTCGCGATGGCCAGGTAGGTAATCAAGCCAAGGAAGATCACGCTGACGATGGGCGCCACAATCGTCTTCCACACAGATTCAGGAGCGAAACTGCGGCGGCGGACAAAGTAAACCAGGACGGCGAAGCTCGTGATGAACATCAGGAGCAGGACCGAGAAAGTGCCGCTTCCGCTGGCGATCGGGTAGAGGGCTTCAGGAGGAACCCCCACCACAGTGAACACCACCGTGGCTACGGCCCAGAGCAAGCCAACGCCTACTGCTGAAACGTAGGGAGACTTGTGCCGCGGGTGCACCCGACCCAAAGCCTTGGGGAGTGCCCCATCAGCGGCCAGCGAGAAACTGTAACGGGCCGCGATGTTCTGGATCGAGAGCATTGAGGCCAGGATCGAAGTGATGAGCAGGACTACGCCGATGTCAGCGAAGATCTTGCCCACCAGCACCGTGGCGCCGTCGTTGAACAAGTTCACGGTGTTGGCCTTGGCCGCTTCCTGGACGTTGTCCGCTCCCAGGAATGCGGTGTAAGCCCACGCAGCCACCGCGTAGAACAGGCCGATGCCCACCACGGCCAGGTAGGTTGCCCTGGGGATGGTCCTGTCCGGGTTCTTGACCTCGTCGCGGTAGATGACCGTTGCTTCGAAACCGAAGAAGTTCCCAACGGCAAACAGCAGCGCAAGGCCCAATCCGGCGTCGGTAATCCACGGCATCGAAAAACCGACGCCTTGTGAGACGTCACCTGAGGCGAACGCCGCGACATCGAAGATGATGACGACGGTCGACTCGAGCAGCATGACCACCGTCAGCACCTTCGCGGAGAGATCGATCCGGTTGTACGCCAGCAATGTGGTGACGACAATGATGCCCAGGCCGTACCAGTACCACGGGATATCCGGACCGCCCAGGGTATTGACCACGAAGCTCTGCAGCGTGAGGGCGAACAGTGACGGAGCAAAGAAGCCGATGAACACATACCCAACCAAGGCCAGGAGCGCCCCGCCCAAGCCGGCCGGCTTGCCCAGCCCTGCCGTGACGAAGGAGTAGAAGCCGCCGGGAGCTTCGACGCTCCGGCTCATCTTGACGAACCCCACCGAGAAAATCAGCAGCATCAGAGTGACCAGGAGATAAATCCCCGGAGCAGTGTGGCCACTGAAAAGAAGCATCACGGGCAAGGTGCCCGCAACGGTGGTCAGGGGGGAAGAGAACGCAAGCACGTTCATCACGAGCTCGCCGATCCCCATGTTGCCGCTGAGCTTATGTTCCTGGGTCTGGGTAGGCGTTATCGGCTTCCCTTTTGTTGAGCTAGACATGTAATCCTCGTCGCGAAATTTTAGAGTGCTGAATCACACTACCGACGCGGATTGTGGGAGTACTGTACCAGCCTGAGACACAGGTTTTGGGGCGGTTCCACCCAGCTTCTTCAGGTCAACAATGTCGTTCAGCGGCTGGTCCGCTTTCCACTGCTGAAGGTTCCTCGCGAAGCAGTCCACAACCCGGCCACGCCATCCGATCAGGTCTCCGGATGCGTGGGGCGAGACCAGGATATTGTTGCGGCTCCACAGCGGATTATCGGCCGCCAGCGGCTCGTTCTCGAAGACATCCAAGGCCGCTGCACCCAAGTGGCCTGCATCGATGGCATCAAGGAGGTCCTGCTCCACCACAACCGCTCCACGGCCAACATTGACCAAGCGTGCACCCGGACGCATTTTGTCGAAGCGGGCAGCGTTGAACAGACCGCGGGTCTCCTCGGTGAGTGGCACGGTCAGCACAACGTCCTGGGCTTCTCCGAGGAGCACGTCCAGTTCGTTAAAGGAGGCGATCGCGCCCAGTTGGGAATCCTCACGGGCAGACCTGCCGACGACGGTCACGTCCATGCCCGCTGCCCGCAACAGCAGCACGGTTTCGCGCCCCACCGGGCCCGGACCGACCACCAGTACCTTGCGACCCAAAAGGGGTTCGGTCTCGCGGTGCTGCCAGGTCCGTGCCTGCTGCAACTCGATGGTGCGGCGCAGGTCCTTGGTGAACATCAACAGCACGCCCAGGACCCATTCAGCGATGGGGCGTTCACACACTCCACGGGAGTTGCTGACCACGATGTCGCTGTTGATGATCTCCTCGGTCATGAGACTGTCCACGCCAATGCTGGAGGTGTGGATCCAGCGCAAGTCCCCGGGGCCCACTTCGCGCAGGAGCTTGGTCCGGAAATCGTTGAGGAACAGGATCTCCGTTCCCGGCAGCGCTGCCCGGAACTCATCCGCCGTCCGGACCACCAACACTTCGGCTTCGGTCTCCAGACGTTCCACGGGAGGAACCGGGCGGCCCTCCTGGACAATTGCAATTACTTTGGGTCGTGACACACCTTCTCCTTTCAAGGGGCCGCCCCCAGACGGGAACGGCCCCACCATCCGTGCTTAGTGGTCGCCGCGGCCTACCAGCCGCCCTGCCAACCGCTCATCAGGCCGTAGGGCAGCCGCTGGGGCTCCTCGTCCGGCAGGCCCTTGAGGAAGTCGAAGTCGCAACCTTCATGTGCCTGGTTGACGTGGTCGATAAAAAGCCGTCCGTAGCCACGGCGGTACTTCGGCTCGGGCAGCTTGAGCTCGGCGAGCCGGGCCTCGATCTCTTCCTCAGGAATATCGAGGTCAAGGCGCTGGTTCTCGACGTCCAGCACTATCGGGTCGCCGTCCCGGACAATGGCCAGCGGGCCGCCCACCGCAGCCTCCGGCGAAACATGCAGGACTGTGGTGCCGAAGGCCGTGCCACTCATTCGCGCATCGGAGATCCGGACAATGTCCCGGATGCCCCGGCGCAGCAGCCTCTCCGGAATGGGAAGCATGCCCCACTCGGGCATACCGGGAGCTCCTACGGGCCCACTGTTGCGCAAGACCAGTACGGAGTCTTCCGTGATATCCAGATCTGGATCATCAATCCTGCGGCCGAGGTCGTAAATGTCCTCGAACACCACCGCCGAACCCTTGTGCTGCAGCAGGTCCTTGGAGGCTGCGCTTCTCTTGATCACGGCACCATTGGGTGCCAAGGATCCACGGACGACGGCGATGCCACCTGAAGCGTCGAAGGGTGCTTCGAGCGTGCTGACTACAACGCCGTCCGGCTCCGGTGCCGTCTTGTAGCCCTTTTCGAGGGACTCACCCGTGACGGTAATGGCGTCCTTGTTCAGGAGTGGCGCCAGCTCCTTAAGTACCGTGGAGATGCCACCTACCTGGAACAGCTGCTGCACCAAGTACTCACCCGATGGCCGAACATTGACGATGCGAGGCGTGCGCTGCGAGATTTCGTGGAACCGATCCAACGGCAGCTCGTAACCAACGCGCCTCGCCAGCGCCAGGAGATGCACCACGGCATTGGTGGAACCACCTACAGCCATCAAGAGCGTGATGGCGTTATCAAACGCCTCTTTGGTCAATATTTCGCTGGGTTTCGGCCCCTGCGTCAGGGCCATTTCCACTGCCCGGCGTCCTGTGGCCTCGGCTGCTTGAGCGCGGCGCGCGTCCACTGCAGGGATTGAGGCAGTACCCGGCAGGCACATGCCCAACGCCTCCACGAGGGACGTCATAGTGGAGGCAGTGCCCATCTCACTGCAGTGTCCGGCAGAAGGTTTCGCGGCGGATTCAAGCTCGTCGAAGTCCGCCTCGGTGATCTTGCCGGCACGCAACTCATCTGCGTACTTCCAGGTGTCAGTGCCAACCCCGAGCTGTTTCCCCCGGAAATGGGCGGGTTCCTGGGGTCCGCCCGTAAGCATGATGGTGGGAACATCCGCACTGGCGGCACCCATAAGCTGCGCCGGGACGGTTTTGTCACAGCCGCCCAGAAGCACGATCGCATCCAGCGGGTAGGCGCGGATGGACTCTTCCACGTCCATGGCCATCAGGTTCCGGAACTGCATGGCCGAGGGCTTCATCAGGCTCTCGCCCAAGGAGATCGTAGGGAACTCCAGCGGCAAACCGCCGGCCATGAGAACACCACGCTTCACGGCGTCGGCCAGAAGTTTGAAGTGGATGTTGCAGTTGACCAGTTCCGACCAAGAGTTTGCGATGCCGATAACTGGCTTGTCTTTGAGGGCGAAGCGTGAGAAACCTTCAGCCTGGATGGCGGTGCGGTGCACGAATCCGGTGAGGTCGTGAGGCGCGAACCATCGTGCGCTGCGGAGATCGTTGTAATTCGACTCGGACATATCTTTCAAGACTCCTTGGCTTGTTTGTCTATATGAGGTATTGGGTGTGGCAGCTACGCGGCCGACGTGCCGCCGTCGAATGCCATGCTGGTGCCGGTGGCGAAAGTGCCGTCCACCGCCAGGAAATAGATGGCTGCTGCCACCTCCTCCGGATCAGCGAGCCGGCACAGCGGCACGGTGCTTTGCTTCTGCTGCAGGGCCAGGAAGGGATCCGGCTCGGCGTCCAGGCCCGAGCGCAGCATGGGCGTATCAATCGGGCCAGGGCAAACGGCATTGACGCGGACATGGGGAGCCAACTCCACAGCAAGTGCCTTCGTAAGCCCCACCACACCGGCCTTGGCTGCGCAGTAATGGGCCAGCCCGGCGACTCCCATGGTTGCTAGGTCCGAGGCAACATTGACGATTGCTCCTCCCCCGGCTCTACGCAGGTGGAGTCCCGCTTCCCGGGCGACGTAGAACGTGCCGGAGAGGTTGGTGTCCAGCACCTCGCTCCAGCGGTGCTCGTCCAGGTCCTCCAGGGGCGCGTAACCGGCAACCCCGGCGGCGTTGACGGCCACGTCGAGGCCACCGAGGGAGTGGATCGCTCCCCGGACGCCGTTCCGGACTGATTCGGCGTCAGCGACGTCGGCGACCACCCGGTGCGCAACGCCGTCGATCGCGTCCGCAACCCGTTGCAGCTCGCCGGCGCGACGCCCTATGAGTGCGACCCGCGCGCCCCGCGCTGCGAAGAGTTTTGCGGTCGCTTCTCCGACGCCGGACGTTGCGCCCGTGACGAGCACCCGCAGGGGTTCCGTCCGAATCCGTTTGTTGCGGTCCATCATCGTCGACGGGCTCCTCTTGGTTGGCGTTGCTGGACTATACGTTCTACTCAAACAGCCGTAGGCCCTCGCCGGATGTCTCAGATTGAGACACAGCACAAACACCTTGCCTCCATAGGCTGATGCGCAGATGCCGCCTTTCTGTGCGGCACAGCACCGCCGGAGAGCGGCAAAACTAAGGAGTCCACTTTGAAAGACCAGAACCGCATTGGCGTTGGCCTCATCTCGGTGGGGTGGATGGGGCGCCTGCATTCCCGCGCCTACCTCGCCACCAAGCAGTTCTTCCCTGAACTGCCGCGCCACCCTGAGCTTGTGATCGCCGCAGACCCCGACGACGCCGGCCGTCACCACGCCGAGGACGCGCTCGGTTACAAGGAAACGGCCACGGACTACCGCAAGGTGCTCGAGAACCCGGACGTTGACGTCGTTTCGATCTGTTCCCCGAACTTCCTGCACCACGAAATTGCCTTGGCCACCATCGAGGCCGGCAAGCATTTCTGGATCGAGAAGCCCATGGGCCGGAGCGCCCAGGAATCCCGCGAAATTGCCCAGGGCGCAGAAGCCGCTGGGCTGATCACCTCGGTGGGCTTCAATTACCGGCATGCGCCTGCGGTGGCAGAAGCCAGGCGGCTTATCCGCTCCGGCGCTCTCGGCCGTATCACCAACGTGCAGATCCGCCTGCTCACCGGCTATGCCTCCGACCCCACGCAGGTGTTCACGTGGCGTTACGAGCAGGCTCGGGCCGGTTCGGGAGTCCTCGGCGACGTCCTGAGCCACGGCTTCGACCTGGCGCAGTTCCTGGTGGGCCGGATCACGTCGCTCAACGCCGTCACCGAAACCTTCATCAAGGATCGCCCGTTGCCCGCCGGCAACTCCTCCAACTCCTTCGACATGGGCAAGGCCTCGGACGTGACCCGCGAAGTGGAGAACGAGGACTACACCGCCATGCTGGCCCGTTTTGAAGGCGGCGCGATCGGCATGTTCGAATCCACCCGTGTAGCCATTGGCCCGCACGCCGAGTACATCATCGAGGTGTATGGCACGGAGGGCTCGCTGCGCTGGAACTTCGAACGGATGAACCAGTTGGAACTCGCCACGGACCGCAGTGGATACCGGACCATCATGACCCCGCCGTCCTACGGCGAATTCGGGCGCTTCCAGCCGGGTCCCGGTCCGGGCATTGGCTTCAACGACCTCAAGACCATCGAGGCCGCGCTCTTCCTGCGGTCCGTGGCCGAAGGTAAGCAGCTAGGCCCCTCGGTGGCTGACGGGTGGTCGGCATCCGAACTGGTGGATGCCTCGCTGAAGAGCGCCGGTTCCGGTGACTGGGTGGAGATTCCGGAAGTCTCCGGGAAGACCACGTACGGAGCCTGAGACTGAACAAGGGAGGCCGGATCGCGATGATCCGGCCTCCTTTGTGCTGCGCTGATTTTGCTGCGTTGAAAACTACTTGGCGAAGCGGAACAGCTTCTTGTTGGCGAACTCCAGCATGCCCACCTTGCCCAGTTCCCGGCCGTAGCCGGACTTCTTGATGCCGCCGAACGGCACGTCCGCACCGCTGAGGTCGTAGGCACCTACGAACACCATGCCGACGTCGAGCTGATTGCCGACGCGCTCGGCGCGGTCGATGTCGTCGCAAATCACCACGGAACCAAGGCCATACGGCGAGGAATTCGCGAGCTTGATCGCTTCATCGTCGGTGCTGACCTTGTAGAGCTGTGCAACGGGACCGAACAGTTCCTCGCTGTAGACGTCCATGGACGGGGTGATGTTGGTGATCACCGTCGGGGTAAACACGTTGCCCTTTGGCTCATTGTTGCCCACCAGGATTTCGGCGCCCTGGTCCAGCGCACCCTGCACCTGGGAAGCCAGGAACTTGGTGGCTGAATCGGAGGACATCGGGCCGAAATCGCCGTTCTCGTAGGACTGGCCAGCAATGGCGGCCTTGAACTTCTCCGAGAACTCGTCGAAGTACTTGTCCAGCACCACGATCCTCTTGGAACCGTTGCACGACTGCCCCGTGTTGCCCATGCGGCCCATGACGGCCTTCTTCACCGCGAGGTCCACGTCGTCAGTGTCCAGAACCAGGAACACGTCGGCTCCACCAAGCTCGAGGACGCACTTCTTCAACGCGCGTCCGGCCTGCTCAGCGACGATCGCTCCCACCTGCTCGGAACCGGTGAGCGAGACACCCTGCACACGGTCATCGGCAATGATGTCCGAGATCTGCTGGTGCGTGGCAAAGAGGTTGACGTAGGCGCCCTCCGGGAAGCCTGCATCGCGGAAGAGTTCCTCCAGGGCGAGCGCCGACTCCGGGCACTGGCTGGCGTGGCGGACGATCACCGTGTTGCCCAGGATGATGTTGGGGATCGCGAACCGTGCCACCTGGTAGTAGGGGTAGTTCCACGGCATGATGCCCAGGATCACGCCGAGGCCCTGGTAGCGGAAGAAGGTCCTCAGCCCGTCAGCAACCTCGAGTTCCTCGTCCGCGAGCCATTCCTCTGCATGTTCTGCAAAGGCTGCCGCGATGGAGCCGGAGAACTCCGCTTCGCCTACGGCCTGCTGGAGCGGCTTGCCCATTTCGCGGTTGATGATGGCGGCAAGCTTGTCCTTGCGGGCAACGAACAGGTCCGCGAGGCGCTTGGCCATGGCCGCGCGTTCGGCGACCGTAGTGGTGCGTGACCAGTCCTGGTAGGTCTTCTGGGCTGCGCTGAGTCCGGCCTCGACTTCTGCGTCGGTGGCTGCGGGGTACTCGGCGTGAATGGTTCCGGTGGCCGGATCAGTAACGGCAAATGCGCTCATGATGAATGCTCCTTGGTCAATAAATCCCGTAAAAGACACGGGCGGGACCGCCGGATATAGCGGTCCCGCCCGGTGCGCTTAGCGCGTTTCAGGTGCGGTGGTGGCAGCGTAGAAGCGCTGACGCTCACGGCCCTTGAGGTGCTTGGCGATACCCTCCAGGGTGTCGGGTCTCTCCGAGGTCATCGGAGCTCCAACGTCCCAGAAGGCGCCGTTGCCGGAAAGATAGCGCCACGGCTCCACGCGGGCCACGATCACA
The DNA here is from genome assembly GCF_019977195.1 of Arthrobacter sp. StoSoilA2. Classification (NCBI taxonomy): domain Bacteria; kingdom Bacillati; phylum Actinomycetota; class Actinomycetes; order Micrococcales; family Micrococcaceae; genus Arthrobacter; species Arthrobacter sp. StoSoilA2. The sequence continues at coordinate 696,359 of NZ_AP024643.1, read as the reverse complement.
GCAGGACCTTCGACTTCCTTCGCCTCGGTGAGGGCGGCCGAGAACTCCTCGATCGTCGTCGTGGACCAGGCAGCACAACCCATGCTGGCCGCGTTGGCCGCGATGTCGAAATCGAGGATGGCCCCGTCCAGTCGGCCGGACTCTTTGCTGCGTTCCCGGTACTGGGTGCCGAATTCGCGGCCCGGACCGCCCTTGGCAACCTGGAGGGGCCAGATGCACTGGTGTCCGCGGTTGTCGATGACGATGGTGATGATCTTCTTGCGTTCCTGGACAGCCGTGACCAGTTCGGTTGGCTGCATGAAGTAGGTACCGTCACCGATCAGGACATATACCTCGCCCGGCGCATCGGGACGGGCCAAACGGTAGCCGAGGCCAGCCGGGATCTCATGGCCCATGCAGGAGTTGGCGTACTCGAAGTGGATTTCCGTGCCGTTGGACGGGTCCCACGCCTTGTGGATGCCTTCAACCACGCCGCCGGAGCCCAAAATCAGGGCGTCCTCGTTGGTGGTGCGCCTGTTGAGCACGTCGATTACCTGTGCCTGGCTCATCAGTTCACCGGCGAAATCCTGGAGATCGTGCTTGCGAACTTCCAGCGTGGCCTTGCGTGCGTCCGCCACGTCGCTGCGGAACTCGTCCGACGTCGAGTACCCGACGGCGGCGAGCCGCTCGCGCAGGGCGGCCAGGTTAAGCCTGGCGTCACCGATGACGGGGAACGAGCCCATCTTGTGGGCGTCGAACGAACCCACGTTGAGGTTCACGAACTTCACGTCCGGGTTCTGGAACAGCGAGTGCGAGGCCGTGATGAAGTCCTGCAGGCGGGAGCCCACGGTGACCACAACATCCGCACCGTCGGCGATCTCGTTGGCGCCCACAGTTCCGGTCACACCCAATGCCCCGAGGTTAAGGTCGGTGATGGGTCCGCTGCCCTTGCCGGCGTAGGTCTCGGACACCGGGATGCCGAACTCGGCGCTGAAGAGTGCCAGTTCTTCCTGTGCCTTGGAGTAGCGGACGCCGCCACCGGCGATCAGCAGCGGACGCTTGGCGTTGCGGATGATTTCTGCGGCGTCGCGGAGCTCATCCTCGACGGCGGGACGCCGGCGGATGTGCCAGACGCGCGGGGTGAAGAAGGACTCCGGGAAGTCGAATTCGGCGCCCTGGATGTCCTGCGGCAGGCAAACCACCACGGCGCCCGTTTCCACAGGATCGGTGAGGACGCGCATGGCCTCGGGGAGGGTGGACAGCAGCTGGGCCGGGTGGGTGATCCGGTCAAAATAGCGGCTGACGGGACGGAAGCAGTCGTTGGCGGACACGTCGCGCTCAACGGGGTGCTCGATCTGCTGCAGCACGGGGTCGCCGAACCGGTTGTTGATGATGTCCGCGGGGAACAGCAGCACAGGGAGTCGGTTGGTGGTGGCCGTCGCGGCACCGGAGACCATGTTGGTGGATCCCGGACCGGCTGAAGCGGTGCAGGCCAGGGTGGCCGCACGGTTGGAAGCCTTGGCAAAGCCGATGGCCGCGTGGACCATGGATTGCTCGTTCTTGCCTTGGTAGTGCGGGAAGTCCACGCCGTATTCATCGATGCCTTGGGCCAGGCCCACGGAGTTGCCATGGCCGAAGATGCCGTACATGCCGGCGATCAGGCGCCGTTTCTCGCCGTCCAGTTCGCTGTACTGGACCTGCAAATACTCGACGATCGCTTGTGCGACAGTGCGGCGGCGGACGGCCTTTTTATCGGCTGCGATATTGACCTCGGTGCCGAGATCAGCAGCGGCTGTGCTAGTCATGCGTTCTCCTAAATTCGTAGGTGCGTCGGCACTTGCAAACCGATTCGCCCGAACATCAGGTTTTCACCGCGGGGAGGCAAAGTTGTGTCCCAGTTTGGGACGCAGCCCCTTTGCCCGGACACGCAAAAACAGCAGCCGACGGCGGTACGTAGGTACCGCCGTCGGCTGCTGTTTAGTTGTTGAGTTAGTCGAAGCGGTAAGGCTCCTGTGGACCCACGGAGGGCAGCGGCCGGGGACGCTCGCAGGTGCTTTCGATTTCGATGTGCTTGCCCTGCTCCGAGGATGCCTCGAAGGCGAGGAGGACCTCCAGCACGTGGTAGGCGAAGTCGCCGCCCGTCCGGGGCTCCACGCCGTTGCGGATGGCGTAGCCGAATTCGGCCAGGCCGATGCCGCGGTAGGCGTCGTCACGGTGGGTGATGGGCGTTTCGCGCCAGTCGCCACCGCCGGGCGGGGTCATGTCCAGCGCGAGGTCGCCCGGCTCGCCGCGGCGCAGCACTGGAGCGCCGGAGAAGTGGTCCGGGTTCGGCGCGGCCAGGGAGCCGCCGGTGCCGTAGATCTCCAGGTGCGGCAGGTTGTGGTTCCAGATGTCCCAGCTGACGATCACGGTGGCAGCAGCGCCGGACTCGAAGTCGAGGGTGCCCGTGACGTGCGTGGGGGTCTGGATCTGGATGACTTCACCCTCTTTGCCCGGGCGGGGACGAGTTTCGGACGAACGGGGCGTGGTCGCGGAAACCCGCTTCACCGGGCCGAAGAAGTTCACAAGGTTGGTGATCAGGTACGGTCCGATGTCCAGCATGGGGCCTGCGCCGGGGCTGTAGAAAGGGTCCACGTTCGGGTGCCAGTGCTCATAGCCGCGGCAGGCGAAGGAGGCGAAGGCTGCTACCGGCTCGCCAATCCAGCCGTCGTCAATGAGCTTGCGGCTGGTCTGCATGCCGGAACCCAGGAACGTGGTGGGCGCGGAACCTACCTTGACGCCGGCTTCCCGTGCTGCGTCCAGAATCTGCTTCGCTTCTTCAAGGGAGGTTGCGAAGGGTTTTTCGGAAAGGACGTGCTTGCCGGCAGCGATCGCCTGTAGCGTGACCGGTGCATGGAGCTTGGGCGGAGTGAGGTTGAGGACCAACTCTACGTCCTGATCTGCCAGTAGCTCGTCGGGGGTGAGAGCCTTGGGAACGTCGTACTCGGCAGCGCGCTTCCTGACTGCCTCGGGGTTCACGTCCGCGAGCGCCACGATCTGGACGTCGGGGTGGACGCCGATCTTGTCCAGGTATTGGTTGAGGACGTTTCCGACGCCGATGATGCCGACTCGAATGGGTTCCATGTGAATCTCCGTTTAATGATTGGTGGAACATCCCGGGGCGAGGAATATACCTCGCCCCGGGATGAGTTGCGATAGGCCGGTGCTAGTTGCGATAGCTCGGTGCTAGCCGGCCAGGCGTTCCTGGCGGGTCTGGGCCGTTGCTGCTTCGTCGACGGCGCCGTCTGTGATGACCACGCCGTAGTGTGCGGCCGCGGCTTCGAGGGTCACGCGTGACTCGCGATAGTCGTCGAGCACTGCCAGGACATCGCGTTCCAGCGGGTCTCCGTAGCCACCACCGCCGGGGGTGATGGAGACGACCTTCTCTCCCGACTGCAGGTCGTAGCGGCCGACCACCGGGATCTCGCGGCGTTCGCCGGTCTTGAGGTCTTCCACCCATGTGGACGGCTCGGCGCCGTCGTGACCGCCACGGACACCCTTGGGCGGGTTGATTTTGCCTTCGATGCCGTAGGTGAGGGTGACGCTCTCGCCACGGGGTTCCATGGTGACGCGCGTGGCGAGCCCACCGCGTTGGCGGCCGGCTCCGCCGGAGTCGGCAACGAGGGTGCGTTCGTGGACCAGGATCGGGTACCGCTGCTCGTCCACTTCCACGCTGTCGTGGTACAGGAGGGCCCCGCACACGGGTCGCTGGTAGGTGGGCCAACCATCAACGTACGGGGTGGCCGGACCACCGACGCCGCCTACCAGGATCTGGTTGACGTAGGGGTTGCCGTTGCGTTCGTCCGTCCCGGAGATGACCGACTTGGCAGGCGCCTGGCCGGCTGCGCCCTCGGCGGTGCCGTAACCGTCGTCGATCTGGGAGAAAGCGGCCTGGACGATGTTGACCACTCGGTCCGCGAGGTTGGTGGTGCCCGACGAGCAGGAGTAGGGGTGCTTGGGAACACCCACGGCGCAGCCGTCACGCAGCAGCACCTCCACGCGGCGGAAGGTTCCGGCGTTGCTCGGCAGGTTCTCCGGGATGCCGGAAAGGATCCCGGCCAGCGCGGCGCCGGTGGCCGTTGCCTTGGTGAGGTTCAGTCCGTTAGGCAGGTTGTCCGGGTTGTCGCGGAGGTCGATCACAACCTTGCCCTGCTTTGGCTTCACCTCGAGGGTTGCCTGCAAATGCACGCCGTCCGGGCCTGTGCCGGGGAAGGGATCGTGGGTGGAGGTGCCGTGGAGGACGTATTCGGGCAGCTTCTCGATCGCGCCGGCCGTCAGGCGCTCGGAGTAGTCGAACCAGGCGTCCACGAAGTCCACCAGGTCATCCACGCCGAACTTTGCAGCGAGTTCGTGGATGCGGCGCTCGGCGATGCGCGAGGCTCCAACGGATGCCAGGTAGTCGCCGTACCACTGGTCGGGAACACGGATGCGGGACCGGCACATGCGGATGATGTCGTCGATGTCCGTGTAGTCGCGCTGGATCCGCACGCAAGGGAAGATCAGTGCGCCTTCCTCGTAGACGTCCCGCGCGGTGGCGAAGAACGTGGTGGGAAGCGAGTTGCCGCAGTCGGCCTGGTGGGCCTTGGTCACGGCGGTGAAGAGGTGGCGGCCCTGGATGAAGATGGGTACCAGGATCACGTGGTCTGCAGCGTGCGAATTACCCATGTAGGGGTCGTTGTGCAGGAACGCATCGCCTTCCTTGATGTCTTTGTGCAGCTCAACCATGTCCTCGCCCAGCGGGCCGGCACCGAAGACGTGCACGGGCACACCTTCGGCGGCAGCGAGCAACTGGTTGTCCGCGGTCAGCACAGCACAGGAGAAGTCGCGGGCCGTGTTGATGACGGATGAGCGGGCGGAGCGGAGCAGGCCGCTGGTCATCTCGCGGACAATGCCGTCGAATGCGTTGGCAAGGACCGAGAGCTTTACGGGATCGAATTCGCGGGTCACGGTTACGCCTCCTTACGGGTGAGGTAGATGTTGGATCGTTCATCGAGCGTGGCGTCCCACTCCGGCGGCACGACGATGGTGGTGGTGGGCTGATCGATGACGGCCGGTCCTACGATCTTGTCGCGTGGGGCGAGCGTCACGCCGCGGTAGCGCTGGGTGCTGAAGGGTTTGCCGCCAAAAACAATGCTGTCCGTGCGGTGGATTTCCGCGGTGCGGCTGAGTTCGCTTTCGGACTTGGCGTGCTCCGACCGGGGGATTTCCACGCGGACACCCCAGGTGATGATCTCCACGCGGCTGTCCGGATCGTGGGTGCCGTTGCGGCGGTCGTGCTCCTCGTGGAAGGCGCGCTCGATGATGCCTGCCGCATCGCCGGAGGTGTCCGGGGCGGCGTCGAGGTAGACGCGGAGGTCCCAGGCCTGCCCGGGGTAACGGGCGTCCACGAAGTAGGTGACCTTGGGTGCTTCGCCCACGCCGTCGAACCGCTTCACGAAGACTTCAGCCTTGGCCGTCAGGTCCTCCACTGCCCGGGAGGCCGAACCGGCGTCGAAACTGCGGGTGTCGTTGTGCAGCGGCGAGAGGAACTCGGTAGCGATCGGTGCGCGGTGGGCGCCGTAGGCGGCCAGGACGCCGGCGGTAGCCGGGATCAGGACGGTGTCGGCTTCCAGGAGCCTGCCGATGATCGCTGCGACCATGGCGCCTGCGCCACCTCCAGCAACAATGAGCGCACCCCGGGGGTCAACGCCCTGTTCGAGAGCAGACTGGCGGATGGCGGTAGCCATGTGGTTGGCGGAGACATCAAGGATGGCTTGGGCGGCCTGAAGGGTGTCCATCTTCAAGGGACCGGCAATGCGGGTATCGATGGCCTTAATGGCGGCCTCGCGGTTCAAGGTGAACCCACCTTCAAAGCCTTCTGTGTCGAGATAGCCAAGGGCCACACAGGCGTCGGTGACAGTGGGCTCTTCGCCGCCGCGGCCGTAGGCTGCCGGGCCGGGGGTGCTGCGCGCACTCTGTGGGCCTACGCGAAGGAGGCCACCGCCGTCGATCCAGGCGATGCTGCCGCCGCCCGCGCCGATGCTGGACACCGCCACGGAGGACAGGCCGGTGAGGTGCCCAACGAACGGCTCACCCAGCCAGGCCTCACGGGTGTGGCGGACTACGCCATTCTCGACCAGGGACACATCGAAGGTGGTGCCGCCCATGTCGCAGACAACCACTGTGTCGTGGTCCGGAGCCGCCGCCGCGCCAACCAGTGGAGCCATGGACGGGCCGGAGTTCAGCAGCAGTACCGGGCGGTCCAGTACATCGGCGACGTCGAGGACGGCACCCTCGGAGGTAACCACCAGCAGGTCGCCGGCGAAGCCGTACTTCTGGAGGTCGGAGCGGAGCTTGCCCAGGTGGTCGGCCATCAATGGCTTCAGGGAAGCATCGATCGAGGCTGCCGAGGAGCGGCGGTATTCACGGATGGTGGGGTTTGCCGCGTTGGAGAGCGTGTACGGAACGCCGGGCAGGATCTCCTGGATCAGCTCGGCAACCCGCTTCTCGTGGGCATCGTTGATGATCGACCAGAGGAAAGAAACGGCCACAGCTTCAATGCCCTGTTCCTTGAAGGAGCCGAGGATTTGCCGGACCTGCTTTTCATCCAGCTCCACCAGGATGTCGCCCTCGGAGGAGATGCGTTCAGTGATCTGGAAGGTCAGGTGGCGGGGAATGTAGGGCGGCGGGTACGCAGCTTTCGAGTCGAAGGCATCACGACGTCCACCTTCGCGGAGCAGAAGCGTATCGGCAAAGCCGTCCGTGGTCAGCAACGCCGTCTTGGCAACTTTGCCTGTCAGGACTGCGTTGGTGGCGTGGGTTGTGCCGTAGACAATAACGTCTGCGTTGCGCAGCACGTCGTCACCGCTCCAGCCAACGGACTCGGCAGCGCGGCGGACCGACGCTTCGAAGCCGGTGAACACGCGGTCGTAGGTGGTCAGCGCCTTGCCGACCGCCATGTCGCCGCTGTTGGAACCGACCACGACGTCGGTAAAGGTACCGCCGGTGTCGACGGCAATGCGGTACCGGGCCTCACCTGGTTGTGTCTGTACTTCACTCATGGGTCTTCATTACTTTCGTAGGGCTTGCAAGGGATTAGAGCTGGGGTTTGCCAACGGTGTTGCGGAGGAGTCCAACCTTGTCGATCTCGATTTCCACCGTGTCTCCCGGTTCCAGCCAGACAGGCGGGTTCCGCTTGGCACCGATGCCCTGCGGGGTTCCCGTGGCAATGACGTCGCCTGGTTCCAGGGTGAGGAAACTTGAAAGATAGGAGACGATGCGGGCGATCGGGAAGATCTGGTAACTCGTGTTGGAGCGCTGCACTTCGATGCCGTTCACGCGGGTGGCGAGGTCCAGGTTCTGGGGATCGCCCACTTCGTCCAAGGTGACCAGTGCAGGGCCCCACGGGGTTGACCCGTCAACGGCCTTGCCTGCCAGCCACTGGGTGCCGCGGTACTGCAGGTCCCGGGCGGTGACATCGTTCAGCGGTGCAAGCCCGGCAACGTAGTTCAATGCTTCTTCTTCGGGGACTTCGCTGGCCTTGCGCCCGATCACCACAGCGAGTTCACCTTCAAAGTCGAGGTTCTCGCTGACCTTCGCACCGCCGATCTCGTCCTCGGGCCCAACCATGGTGGAGGCGAACTTGGCGAAGACGTCCGGGTACTCCGGGAACGCGCGGCCGGTCTCGGCAACGTGGTCTTTGTAGTTCAGGCCGATGCAGAGCACCTTGGAGGGATTGGGCACAGGTGTTGTCAGCCGGATATCGGCCCGGGCACCCACGTGGGCTTCCGGGTCCTGGCCGGCCAATGCGCTGACCTCGGCCGAGACGGCCTGAAGCCGGTCGCCGTAGAGTTCCAGGAATTCCCGGACCGTGGTGGTGGCTCCGTGCACTGCCTGGCTGGAACCCTGCAGCAGCAGTTCCAGGTCATAGACTGTGTCATCGATCAGGACGCCGCCGCGGATACCCGATTCATGTTCGTAGGAAACGATCTTCATGGTTAGTTTGCGCCTTCCGTGATGGGAGCGTCCAAGGCGACCGCCAGTACGGCGTCGGCCAGGCGATCAGCGATGTCGTCGACCACCTTTTCGTCCATAGGCGTGGACAGGGACAGCAGGTTGGCCGGAGAACCCAGCAGTCCGCGCTCGTAGGAGGCCCACCACAGCTTGTGCTGGGTGTGCTCGTCCACCTTCTCCAGTCCGGCCGGAATCGCGCGGAGGAGCGAGCCGCTGCCACGGATCTCCCAGCCGGCGTCGGCGATCCTGGCGTTGACCGTTTCGCGGGCGGTGTCGCCCAACTGGTTCAGGCGCTTGACCTCATCTTCGGTGTAGAGGCGAAGGGCCACGGATCCGGCGGCCATGCTGACCGGGTTGCCGGAGAACGTGCCGCCGTGGGGCAGGCTGCCCGGGCGGGTGGGGTCCACTTCGGCCATGAGCTCGGCCTTTCCGCAGACCGCTCCGACGGGGAATCCGCCGCCGATGAGCTTGCCCGTGGTCAGCAGGTCCGGGGAAACACCGTATTCACCGCTGAAGCCGTTGTAGCCGAGGCGGAGGCTGATGACCTCGTCGATGATCAGCACAATGCCGTAGCGGGTGGCGAGTTCCCTGGCGGTCCGGACGAATTCCTCGTTGATCGTGAGGAGGCCGGCGCGGTTGGGCAGCAGGTCCAGGATGATGGCGGCGTAGGCGTCCGGAGCGGATTCAACCGCTTGGCGCAGGAATTCGACGTCGTTCAGCGGCACCGCTGTGACGTCGTCGATCACGCCGCGGGTCACGCCGCGCTGGTAGGAGGGTCCGCCCGGAACCAGGGCTACCTCTGACGTTCCGTGGTAACCGCCCTTGGTGACGATGACGCGCTCACGGCCGGTGCTGGCGCGGGCGATGCGGATCGCGGACATGACGGCTTCGGTGCCCGAGTTCGCGAAACGGACCTGGTCCAGCTCGGGAAGGCGGCCGAGCAGGAGTTCGGCGAGTTCCCATTCGTAGAGGTTTGGGATGCCCCAGCTGGCACCGGTGGTGAGGGCCTTGGTGGCGGCTTCGGTGATTTCCGGGTGGGCGTTGCCGTGGATCAAGGAGGTGAAGTTGTTGTTCGCGTCGATCAGTTCACGGCCGCGGTCGTCCCACACCCGGTAGCCCTCGCCCTTGATGGCGTAGGGGCTCGGTGCGCCGGTGTAATAGGTTGACCGGCCATAGCCGCCCGGCAGCAGCGGGAAGCCGCGCGGCCCACGGCGCAGGTGCGGATCCTCTGCGGGGTTCTGCAATGCAGCGAGGTCTTCCAAATGGTTGGTGGTAGCCAAGTCGGGTTTCTCCAGTCTGTTGATTCACAAGTCTTTTCAGGTGACGAGTCTTCTCAGTTCACGAGGTCGATGAGCGGCTGGCCGGTCAGCGCGAGGCGTACCCGCTCTACGGCACCGTCCTGCAGCGCACCCGTTGACCGGTTGGAACGCCATGCGATGTGCGGCGTGAGGATGGCGTTGGGTGCCGTGCGCAGGGGGTGATCAGCCCCGAGCGGCTCCTGGGCGAAGGTGTCGATTCCGGCGCCTGCAATGTGACCCGAGGTCAGCGCCGAGGCGAGCGCGGCTTCATCGATGAGGCCGCCGCGGGACACGTTGACGATCACTGTGCCTTTGCGCATTTTCGCGAGCGCGTCGGTGGAGATGAGGTTCGCCGTTTCATCGTTCAGCGGCAGATGGAGGGAAACGACATCGGAATTCTCCAGGATGTCTTGCAGCCCGGTCATCTCCACGAAACTCTCCGTGACAAAGGGGTCATAGGCACGGACGCGGGCTCCTACAGCCGAGTACATGCGGGCCACATGCTGCCCGATGCGGCCCATGCCCAGGACGCCGACCTCAAGCTCGGACAGGACAGGGGTGTCGTAGCCGATGGTTCCGGCCCAGCCAAGGTTGTCAATGGCGTCGTTTCCGGCAGGCAGCCGGCGCGCCAGCGCCAGGCCCATCGCGAAGGCATGGGAGGCGACTTCCTCCGACGCGGTGCCGGGAACGATAGAGACCGGGATGCCCGCTTCAGTTGCCGCGGCGACGTCGATGTTGTCGTAGCCGATTCCGTACCTGATCACTGCCCGGCACTTGCCCATCAGCGGGAAGTCGGCGGCAGTGAGCTTGGCGTAGGGCGTGATCATCACAATGTCGGCTTCGGGAAGCCCTGCACGGAAGGCGTCGGTGTCTGCCGCGGGGTTGAGTGTGTAACCGAACTCCTCCGCGAGCGCGTGCTCACGGGCCAGGTCCGGGAAATGGTGGGGGGCCACAAGAATGGTTCCCTGGGCATCGCGGGTCATAGTCAGTCGTCCTGTTCGTGTTCGTACCCTCGGTCGCTGCCGGACACTCCTTGGGACGGGTGCCGGTGTCGGGTGATTTCCAGTACAACGCGATATCGGGGCGGCCGTCCGTGCCATATCGAGACACCACAGTGGGACACCGTGTTCCACCGACTGGGGAGAGCCGGGCAGCACAAGGGGCCACTCGTCGTCGGGCCTTTCGCCACCTGGGCAGCGCGGAGCAGCCGGCCCCCTTTGGAGGTCGGCTGCTGCTCCCTGCGTGGCGTCAGAGGTCGAAGCCGCGGCTGCGGAAATAATCCATGCGCCGGTAGAGTGTGGAGCGCCCGATCTGCAAGGTCTCCGCTGCCAGGCTGCGGTTACCTTTTGCTTCCTGCAGCGCAGTGCGCAGCTCGCTCAATTCTGCATCCTCAAGGCGGGAGAGCCTGCCCTTTGTCAGGGCGCGGTGGAACCCTTGTGGCAGGTCGTCCACTGTTACCTCGGCGCCTTCCGCACGTTCGACGGCGTTGGAGACGACGGCGCGGAGCTGGTCGATGTTGCGTGGCCAGTCGGCGTGGGTGAGGGTGGTGACGAGCCTCCGGGACAGGCGCCGCTCCCCCAGCTCTTGCGCTATGGCGTTGGCCAGTTGCGGGATGTCTTCCCGCCGGTTGCGCAGGGGTGCCACTGAGATCTCGAGAACATCGAATGCCTCGGACAACAGCAACGTCGCATCCGTGGGACGCGTAACGGTGAAGATGATCCTGGTTGCGGAGTTGCCGCGAAGGTTGCGGGCAATCTCACTGGCTTCGTTCTGGGAGAGCTCATCGGCATGCTCCACGATCAGCGTCGCGGGAAGCTCGGTGGCCACCCTGTGCAGGACATCGTTAAAGGTGGCGTTCCTGAGGTCTCCGTTGCGGGCGTCGACAACCATCTGTCCACCACGCAGCGATGCAATGGCACCGGCCAGACGCAGCTTCCCGCTGCCCAGCTCACCGATCATCACCACGGACCTGTCCTGGTCTACGGCTTTACGCGCCAGGTTGAGTGTGCGTTTGAACTCCGTGCTGGTGCCATCCACGTGCTTCAGCAATCGTTCAGCGGTCCCTTCCGGCGATGATGCCAGGAGGAGCGGGGCGCTGCCGGAAGCGACGGTGCGACTTTTGGCGGGAGCGTGGGGTCGAACAACAACAATGGCTCCGACGTTTGCAGCAGACAGCGTCACCGGTGAAATTTCCAACGTAGAATGTCCCGGGCCCTCGAGCATGACTTCACAATTCATCTCCCGGCCGGAGGACATCACGGCTTTGGCGTAGCCCGAGACGATGGAGAAATCGCCGTCCACCAACGTCGCTGTCGCCGAAGCGTTCTGGAGCGAGTTCTTGCCGTCGACGGCGATAACGGCCCGGTTGCCCCTGCGGCGCGAGATCCTGAGGTACTCGCTGAGGAGAGCCCGCTCCCTGGACGAGGTCCGCACCTCAATGTCGCGCTCGATCCGTGAGGCAACGCCTTCGAGCATGAGCAGCGTGGAGGAAGGTTCCAGGGTGCTGACCCGGTTGGCAGGAAGCGTCAGCCCGATGACCGCCCGAACGCGGTTATGGAACGGATCCCGAACCAAAGATGCGAAACACCAGTTGCCCCGCATGTCCTCACGGAAGTGTTCTTCCGGGGCCAGCCAGACCCCACGCCCTTCTTCCAATGCCAGGCCTTCGCCGTTGCTTCCGCAGCTCTCCTCCAGCAGGGAGTACCCGGCGGGGAACCCGTCATCCCGCAGGAAATTGGCCTTGACCAGCACTCCGTTCGGGGCCGTGATGTTGACGTAACCGCCAAGGTCGGCAGCCACTTCATCCAGTTTCTGCAAATGAGGGCCGGCCGCTGCGATGGTGTACTCGTCCACCCGTCCCTCGTCAAAGAATCCGCGGTCGGCGAATGCATCGACGCCGGCAGCGCGGCTGCGGTACCAGGAGCGGGCGATGATGGGGCGGATACCGCTGAGGTCAGCGTGGGGTTGCATCAGGAAGAGCTCGCGGACGCGGTTGGTTTCACGTGGGGTTTCATTCGGCCACGGTGACAGTACTTCTGCAGACATTGGGGCAGGTTCTCCCTTTGTATATGCGGGTCAGGATGCCAGTGCCGGGCCGGTGCCGCCTGGCTTGATCTTTCGTGGGTGCCGCCGCGGCAGAATTGGACGGAATGCCTGCAGTGCGCTCCAGTTCTCGTTCAGTGACGCGTTGTCCTCCAGCGCCCGTGCGCCGATGTACGCGGCAACCATTCCGGAAAGCCCGCTTCCGAGGATGACGTTGCTATTGCGAGTGGCCCCCAGGCTCGTGTTTTCGGTGACCATTGCTTGCTCTCCGCTCAAACGAATTGGGATGGTGGGTGCATGTGCTCCGCGCCACTTCCAGACTACCTAACTAACAGACGTTAGGGAAGTGCTGAAGGCAATTTACCTAACGAGTGTTAGGATGGCGAATTATGAGCGTGAAGTCCTACGAAGCCGCCTCCCGCGCCTTCGAATCGCAACTGAAGGAATGGAACTGGACGGGACAGAAGGCGGGCCGCCAGAACATCCTTGAGGCCTTCCTGCAGCTCGCCATCGCCAACGGTTTCAACTCCGTCTCGATGCGGACCATCGCCAACGCCGTCAACATCAAGCCGCCCAGCCTCTACTCGCACTTCCCTGACGGCAGGGACGAAATCGTTGCCGAATCGCTCCGCTGGCATTTCCACCGTTTCGGCGTAGCCTTGCTCGAAGCCATAGAGCCGGCCCGCAACGCGGACGAATTTTGGGACGCTATGGTCAAACTCCACTTCACGCGGCAGGTGCGATTGCCGGAAAGTAACCTGTGGGACCTCCTGGTTGCGACAGACAGGATGGCCGGAGTTCTCCCCAAGGAGCTGCGCGCCCAAGTCGATAACTGGGTCACGCTCCATGAACAGATGTATGTGGCCGCGGCACGCGATATAGGCTGCCCCGACGCCGAGGAGCATGTCAGGGTGGTCATGACCCTGCTTGAGGGCGCCACCCGCTGGGCCCCCCGCGACTGCACCGACGCCGAGCTTGAAGAGTTGGCGGACCGTGCCGTCACCTTGTCCCGGGCGATTCTGGCTGTGGACTTCGAGTCCCCAACCGCTTAGCCTCTGGTTGCGGCGATTTAGTTCATATGAGCCGCCAGGGGATACCATGCCCACACCCGGCCCCGCACATTCAATCGCCTGCTACCGCATTTCAAACCCGGCGCCGAGCCGAGCTCCAACCCCTACTCGAACTCGTCCAGAAGCCCGGAACGGCCGATGACTTCCGGCGGGGCTCCGCCTGTGGGTCTAAAGGTCTTCGCAGGCCTGCCGCGCACGCACCCTCAGCGAGCCCATCACAAAAGGTAACGTCCCGCCGTCGTCTCCGGTACCGGGATCTATTCTGGGCAGTAACTGCCGATCGATCGCGAAGGAAGTCCATGCCAAGCCCCGAACTCCCCCTCCGCAAGCTTGGATTTCTCACTATCGGCCTTTTCGACCCCGCCGATCCGGCTGCAGGGCACCGTTCAACGTTGGAGATCATCGAGCTCGGTGAGCAGTTGGGGTTCGACAGTGCGTGGCTGAGGCACCGTCATTTGCAGTTCGGGATCTCCTCCCCTGTCGCGGTGATGGCCGCCGCCAGCCAGCGTACGTCCAGGATCGAGCTCGGTACCGCGGTCACCCCGCTGGGTTGGGAAAATCCTTTGCGCCTCGCGGAGGACCTGGCCACTGTGGATCTGCTCGCCGGGGGACGGATCAATCCAGGGCTTAGCGTCGGCGAACCGATGCACTACGACACCGTGAAGCATGAGCTGTTCCCGGATTCCTCGGAAACAGAGGACTTCTCCTATGGCCGCGTGGAGCGCTTTGCCCGCCTGGTCTCCGGCGAAAAGGTTCGGGAGTTCTCGGGCAAGCAAGGTGTTGTGGAGGAATTCTCCAACCGGGTGGAGCCACACTCTCCCGGGCTGCGAAGCCGCCTTTGGTACGGCGCGGGCAGCATGAAGTCGGCCGTCTGGGCCGGGGCAAACGGCTTCAATCTTCTGTCCAGCAGCGTGATTTTCCCGGATGAGAACCAGGAACCGGACTTTGCGAAGGTCCAGCAGACTCAGATCCGTGCGTACCGGCAGGCAGCCGCAGCGTCCGGAAACACTCCCCGGGTCTCACAGGGCTTGGTGGTGATCCCCACCGATTCTGCTTCGGATGCCCAGCGTGAGAAGTACCAGAGGTACGTTGATGAACGCACTCCCCGTACGCGGGCGCCCCAAGGGCCGAAGGGCATGCTGTTCGCCCCGGATATGTTGGGGACCAGCGCTGAAATCGCCGAGCAGTTGTACGCCCATGCTGGGTTCCGGGAAGTCGACGAGGTAGCTTTCGCACTGCCGTTCAGCTTTGAACATGAGGACTACGTGCAGATCCTCACCGACATCGCAGGAAACCTGGGGCCCGCCTTGGGGTGGAAAGCCGCCGGATGACGAGGTGCCCGGATGACGAGGTGCGATGACCGTTTCCGGGCCGAATTCTGATGGAGGGCTATGGTAAGCCAGCAATTCTGCGGCGAAGACTAGCCGCCCCGCGCTTTCCGGGTCGCGGCGTCGTTGGCTTTCTGCAGAGCTTCGACCAGCTCGTCCTTGCTCATTCTCGAACGGCCCTTGACGTCCAGTTCCCGGGCACGTTGATAGAGATGTTCCTTGGAGGCGTTGGCGTCCACTCCCCCGGCGGTAGGTTTCGTTGATTCAATGCCTTCTGCCGCGCGCTGGTCAGAAGGGCCCCGTTCCTCCTTCGCCTCCCAGTGGTCGCCTACTTTCTCGTAGCTGTGCTTCACCGCCGCAAAGGCGGTGCGGGCCGCACGGCCCTCATCGTTGTCGTAGGTCTCCATGGCGGAGTCGTAGGTCTTGGCGAAAGTATCCCGGGCCTTCTGCTCCGAGCGCTGCAGAGTGGATGGAAGTTCGTCTTTGCGGGCATGATCGTTCTTGCCGGTCTTGGGCATAGTGCTCACGCTCCTCTGTCAGAAACCTGATCGTGGACGTGCATTCAGTTTATCAATTGACACCTGGGCCAGGCTGCCGGGGCCGCGCTCGTCACTTCCCCTTCAGCACATACCTTCTTTCGGGACGCCCGACGCCGTACTTGAGCCTGACTTCCAACGCACCTTCATCGTGGAGGTACTCAAGGTAACGGCGGGCACTCACCCGGGAGGTCCCCAATTGCTCGGCAACTTCGGCAGCGGAGACATCGCCGGGAGCGGAGTTCAGCGCAGCTTCCACCAACTCAAGCGTCTCTACACTGCAGCCCTTGGGCAGGGTGCGCTCAGATACGCTGAGCCCAAACACCCTGTTCACATCCGATTGCTCAGCCACGTCCTTGGAGGCGTCCAACCCTTGGTAGGCATTCAGGTAGTGCTGCAGCCGCTCCTGAAGATCAGCCTGCGAAAAAGGCTTAATAAGGTAATGGACAATGCCGCCGCGCAGTGCCTTGCGCACCGTCTCGGTTTCACGGGCCGCGCTGATCACCAGCACGTCAAGGTCCGGGGCAACGTCCCGGAGCTGATGCATCAGGTCCAGCCCGTTGATGTCCGGGAGATGGATATCCAACAGCACAAGGTCCGGTTGGAGCCGCTGCGTCTCAAGGATGGCCTGCGCGCCAGTGTGCGCTACACCCACGACGCCGAACCCAGGCGTCCGCTGGATGAAACCGGCGTGGACCTTGGCCACCATGAAATCGTCATCGACAATCAGTACTTTGATCACGGCACTGCCCCTTCGAAATCCGAATCGTGCTTGTTGAATCGTGCGGTGAATACTGCCCCGTGGTCGTTGGCTACTGTCAGGTCACCACCGGACCGACGGCAGATCACCCGCGAGAGCGCCAGGCCGAAACCGCGGGCATCGCCAGGTCCTGGCTCCTTCGTGGAAAAGCCCTGCCGGAAAATGTCCTCAGCGGCGTCGGAGGGCACACCTGGACCGTTATCCCGGACGGTGACTGAAACACCGTACGCTGAGTTGACCACCAACACACTCACCGCCGCCCCAACCAGCCCGGTAACGGCGTCGAACGCGTTATCCACCAGGTTGCCCACCACGGTGGTGAGGTCCCGGGACAGTTCCTCGTTGACGCGCGGGAGTCCGGACCGCGGGTCGATCTGCAGTTCCACGCCGCGCTCGGTGGCCAAACTGGCTTTGGCTATCAGGAGGGCTGCGAGCGCAGGGTCCTGGATGCGGCTGGTCACTTCGTCGTTGAGCCGGGTCCGGTCCACGGTGGCGCCGTTGACGAACTGCACCACGGAATCGTATTCGCCAATTTGGATCAGGCCGGAAATGACGTGGAGTTGGTTGGCGAACTCGTGGGCTTGGGCACGCAAAGTGTCCGTCACCGTTCTGGTGGCACCGAGTTCACGTTCCAAGGACGACAACTCGGTGCGGTCCCTGAGCGTTGTCACCGATCCGATGTCACGCCCGCGGGAGCGGAGGGCCACCCTGTTCATGACCACCAACCGGTCCCCCACGAGCACCAACTGGTCCGGGTCTGATTGTTCCCGGGTGAGTACCACTTTCAGCGCACGGTCCACGTGAAGTGAGGCTAGTTTCCGGCCCACACAGTCTGCGGGCAGTCCCAGGAGCTGGCGGGCGCTCTCATTTGCCACGGTAATCCGCTCGTGAGGATCAAGGGCAACCACCCCTTCCTTCAGGCCTTGCAGCATCGCTTCACGGTTTTCCACGAGACCGGTGATCTCGCGGGGCTCCATTCCCAGGGTTTGCCGTTTGACGCGGCGGGAGAGCAGGAGGGAGCCGGCCACGCCCAGGACACTCGCAACGCCCAGGTAGGTGAGGAGGTTTGGCACCACGTCTTCCAGCCGTTCAAGGGCGGACGGATAGTTCCTGCTGATGGAGGCGATGCCGATCATGGTTCCGGAGTCGTCGAGCACTGGTACGTGTGCTGAGAGAACTTTGCCTTCATTGCCGGCAAGGACTCCGGTCCATGCCCGGCCTTCCTTGACCCTGCTGTCACCGAGCAGAAGCTGCTTGCCCAGCTGGCTGGGATCCGAGGAGGTCACCACTGTGCCGTCCAACTTAGCGAGTGCCACGTGGGAGGAACCGGAGACAGTCCGAATCGATTCGGCCACGGCGGGGAGGGAGGAGCCGTTTCGGGGTTCGGCAGTGGGCAACAGGGCGCGCACTGTGGGGTTGTTGCCCAAGGCCTCCGCGGCGGACAAGGCCCGGCGCCCTTCAGTTCGTTCGAATGCAGCGGCAGATTGGGCCAGGGAGATAGCTACGACAGCCACCAGGACCGCCAGGACGATCAACAACTGCAGCACAAGGTACTGCCCGGCCAGGGACATTCCTCTTCTTCGAGTCACTGTTTGGATCCTTTGGTGATTCCACTATGCAAGGGCCGCTAACAGCTTCAAAAGTAGTCCGCCTTGGCGTATCGGAACTATACCCTAAGCACGCTGAGCACCTTCGGGGCCGGGTGCCATAAGACGGCAAAGGCGTGAACGCAATGAACTTAAAGATCACTGCGAACACAAGAGTGATCACCGTCACGCCGGGACCTAGCATCAATTCACGGGGCACAACGCTGAGCGCCCTGCACAGAATTTCCATACTGAGAAGAGGAACACCATGCGCCAGATCCGCGCATTGCGAATCGCCGCCGTTGCCGCCGGCATCGCCCTAATGGCTACCGGTTGCGGCGCCACAGGTAAGAGCTCCACTGCTTCGTCCAGCTCCGGCGCCGCAGCCGGACCCATCACCGGCCTCCAGATCATGGTTCCCAATACTCCCGGTGGCGGTTACGACACCACGGCACGGGCCGCCGCCAAGGTCCTCGACGACGAGAAGATCGCCAACAACACGGAGGTCTTCAACCTCGCAGGTGCAGGCGGCACAGTGGGCCTGGCCCGGGTGGTCAACGAAAAGGGCAACGGGGACCTCGCCATGCTCATGGGCCTGGGCGTTGTGGGTGCCAGTTACACCAACAAGTCCGAGTCGAAGCTGACCGAAACCACCCCGCTGGCACGGCTCATTGAAGAGCCCGGCGCCATCATGGTCAGCAAGGACTCCCCGTACAAGACCATCGATGACCTCGTGAAGGCCTGGAAGGCAGATCCCGGCTCGATCTCCGTGGGTGGCGGTTCCTCGCCTGGTGGTCCTGATCACCTCCTGCCCATGCAGTTGGCGGGCGCAGTTGGAATTGACGCCACGAAGGTCAACTACGTCGCATACGACGGCGGTGGAGATCTTCTTCCGGCCATCCTGGGCAACAAGCTTGGATTCGCGGCTTCCGGTGCAGGCGAGTACCTGCAGCAGATCAAGTCCGGTGAAGTTCGCGTCCTGGCCACCAGTGGCGAGAAGCGTTTGGAAGGTGTTGACGCTCCCACCCTGAAGGAGTCCAACATCGATCTGGTCTTCACCAACTGGCGTGGAATGGTGGCCCCTCCGGGCATCAGCGAGGATGACAAGAAGTCGCTGATTGCCGCCCTGGAGAAGATGCACGAATCCGCTGGCTGGAAAGAGGCCCTGAAGACCCACAGCTGGACCGACGCCTTCATCACCGGTGACGAGTTCCAGAAGTTCCTTACGGACCAGGACAAGCGGGTGGCGGACGTGCTCACCAAGCTTGGCTTGGCGTGAGCACTATAGCAACAGGCCTGAAAGGCCGCGCCGAGCTGGGGGTAGCCCTCCTGCTCGGCGCGGTAGGCGTCCTTGTCTTCCTTGACGCCAACGGCCTGGTAACCCCGTATTCGAAGTCGGACCCCGTAGGGCCCAAGGCGGTTCCCTTCATCGTTGCCGGTCTTCTGGTGGTCTGCGCAATTTTGCTGGCCATCAACGTACTGCGTGGCGGCAAAGGAGAAGTGGAAGGCGGCGAGGACATTGACCTCGCACACCCCGCCGACTGGAAGACCGTGCTCCCCCTTGCAGGAGCCTTCATCCTGAATATCCTGCTCATCGACTGGGCGGGCTGGGTCATCTCCGGCACTGTCCTGTTCTGGGGCAGCGTGCTGGCACTTGGCAGCCGGCACTATGTCCGCGACGGCATCATCTCCGTTGCGCTGGCCCTGGCCACCTTCTACGGCTTCTACCTTGGCCTTGGCATTGCACTGCCGGCCGGACTCCTGGAAGGAATCCTCTGATGGACGTCTGGTCCTCTTTGATGGACGGTTTCGCCACCGCCCTCACCCCCCTGAACCTTCTGTACGCAATGATCGGCGTGCTCCTGGGAACGGCCGTTGGCGTTCTGCCAGGGCTCGGCCCGGCCATGACTGTGGCACTGCTGCTTCCGGTTACGGCCGCCCTTGAGCCCACCAGCGCCTTCATTATGTTCGCCGGCATCTATTACGGCGGCATGTATGGCGGCTCAACAACCTCCATCCTGCTGAACACGCCCGGCGAGTCTTCGTCTGTTGTCACGGCCATCGAAGGCAACAAGATGGCGAAAGCCGGGCGGGCAGCCCAAGCGCTCGCGACTGCGGCCATTGGTTCCTTTATTGCCGGCACCATCGGTACGGCGCTGCTGGCAGGACTTGCACCGTTGGTGGTTCAGTTCGCCGTGAGCCTGGGCGCACCGAGTTACTTCGCCATCATGATCCTCGCCTTGCTGGCCGTCACCGCGGTCCTGGGTTCCTCCCGGCTCAGGGGCTTTGCCTCCTTGGGACTGGGGCTGGCCATCGGTTTGGTGGGCATTGACTCCGTTACCGGCCAGCGCCGCCTGACATTCGGCCAGCCGATGCTGGCCGACGGCCTGGATATCGTGGTGGTGGCAGTGGCCATCTTCGCCGTGGGTGAAGCATTGTGGGTCGCCGCGCACTTGCGGCGTTCACCGCTTCACATCATTCCTGTCGGACGGCCCTGGATGGGCAAGAAGGACTGGGCCCGCTCCTGGAAACCCTGGTTGCGTGGCACGGCCTTCGGCTTCCCGTTTGGTGCACTTCCCGCCGGTGGTGCCGAGATCCCCACGTTCCTCTCCTATGTCACCGAGAAACGGCTGACAAAGCATCCGGAGGAGTTTGGCAAGGGAGCCATCGAAGGCGTCGCGGGCCCGGAAGCAGCCAATAACGCTGCAGCCGCCGGAACCCTGACCCCAATGCTTGCCCTCGGATTGCCCACCAACGCCACAGCTGCCGTCATGCTCGCAGCGTTCACCTCGTACGGCATCCAGCCCGGCCCGCAGCTGTTCTCCAGCCAAGGTCCCTTGGTGTGGGCGCTCATCGCCAGCCTCTTCATCGGCAACCTGCTGCTCCTGCTCATCAACCTGCCACTGGCACCCCTGTGGGCAAAACTGCTGCAGCTTCCCAGGCCCTACCTCTACGCCGGCATTCTCTTCTTCGCAACGTTGGGCGCCTACTCGGTGAACCTGCAGGCGTTCGACCTGGTGATCCTGCTGGTGCTCGGAGCCTTGGGATTCATGATGCGGCGCTTCGGGCTACCTGTATTGCCCCTGATCCTGGGCGTCATCCTCGGTCCGCGCATCGAAGGCCAGCTGCGCAGGACTCTCCAGCTGTTCGCCGGTGACCCCGCCGGGCTGTGGAGCGAGCCGATCGCCGTCGTCGTCTACATCATCGTGGCTATCGTTATCCTCTGGCCGCTGCTCTTCAAGCTGGTCCGCCGCAACCGTCCGGTGCCAGCCAGCGTGGTCCCGGCCCACCCCGGCGAAGTGCTCCTCAAGGAGGACGCCGCCATCCAAGCTGACGAAAACAGTACCCGGATCCACCACAACAGCCACCACAACAAGGAGAAGCCATGACCATCGTGGTGGGCTACGTCCCCACACCCGAGGGCGAAGCCGCATTGACCCAAGCCATTGCCGAAGCGAAGAAAAACAACGACACCCTGTTGGTGATCAACTCTTCCAAAGGGGACGCCCTGGTGGATAACAGGTACGCCCAGGAACCGGAGATCCAGACCATCGAGGAACGCCTTGCCCTCCAAGGCATCGAGCACATCATCAAGCAGCCCGTCCGTGGCCATGATGCCGCTGCTGAGGTACTGGATGCGGCCGACGAGCACAACGCGGAGCTGATTGTGATTGGCCTCCGCCGCCGCAGCCCGGTTGGCAAGCTGATTATGGGCAGTGTCTCGCAGAGGATCCTGCTGGAGGCGGACTGTCCAGTGCTCGCCGTGAAAGCAGACTAAACGTAAACCAGAAGATTGTGCCGGCTAATGCCCTTAAGATTCGTTCTTAGGGGCATTAGCTATACACAAACTCCAAGGGGGACCAGGTGGCCGAGACCATCCGCACAGCAACAACTGACGACGCCGGAAAGCTGGCCGAGCTTGCAGCCGTCACCTTCCCGCTGGCGTGCCCGCCCGGCGCCTCAGCGGCTGACATCCAGGCCCATCTCGAGAAGACGCTAGCCGAGGCGAACTTCCTGGATTACCTCGCCGATCCGCACATCACAGTTTTGGTGCTCGACGACGACGGTCAGCTCAACGGGTACACCATGCTGATTGCCAAGCCTGCTAGCGACCCGGATGTAGCCTCTGTGCTCTCGGCGCTCCCCTCCACGGAACTCAGCAAGTGCTACGTCCACCCGGACCACCACGGCCAAGGAGCCGCATCCCGCCTCATGAAGGCCTCAGTCGCGGACGCCGCGGAAAGGGGTGCGGCAGGAGTCTGGCTTGGCGTGAACAGTGAAAACGCCAAGGCGATCCGCTTCTATGAAAAGAGCGGATTCCAGAGGGTGGGCACCAAGTCCTTCAAACTGGGCGACACCGTGGAACATGACTTCGTCATGGAGCACACGCTCTAGCCAGCACCCGTTCTAGCCAGCGGCCGGGCAATACCCAGCACCCGGGCAGTTAGCCGAACAAGTCACCAGCCAGTGGCGGCCGGGGGTCGGAGCGCAGCTGCAGGCCGGCTGGCAATCCCGTCACCGTGCCGTTTCCCGAGGACGCCTGGATCGTGATCCGCGAGCGCCCCAGCAGCACGTTTTCTGCCTTGAACTCCCCAAACGAGTCCGGGAGGATAGGCGCCAGGTGGAGTACTTTCCTGGTGAAATCGGGGTCGAACCGCAGGAGTATGCGAGCCAGCTGAATAGGGGCCGCAGCCGCCCACGCCTGGGGGGAACACGCCGTCGGGTAGGGCACCGGCTCCGGAAAGTCCGAGCGGTCAAAGCCGCAGAAAAGTTCCGGAAGCTGACCGCCGAAGTGCTCCGCGGCGTCGAACAATCCGCTCGCCACGCGGCTGGCTTCCTTCACGAAGCCATAGCGCATGAGTCCGGTGGCCACGACTGCGGTATCGTGCGGCCAGACCGAGCCGTTGTGGTAGCTGACGGGGTTGTAAGCACCCATGTCGGAACCAAGGGTGCGGATCCCCCAGCCCGTGAACATTTCAGGTGACATCAGCCGCTCGGCCACAAGTGCAGCTTTGTCCTCGTCCACAATGCCCGTCCACAAACAGTGGCCCATGTTGGACGTGCAGGAATCCACGGGTTTCTTGTCCTTATCCAGGGCAAGGGCGAAATAGCCTTTGTCCGGCAGCCAGAAGGACTCGTTGAATGCCTCTTTGAGCGCTTCCGCCCGGTCCGCGCAACGGCGTTCGACGGCGGTATCGCCCGCGGCGCGCGCCAACAGCGAACGCCCAACGTAGGCTCCGTAGGCGTAAGCCTGGACCTCACATAGAGCGATGGGTGTTTCAGCGATCGTGCCGTCGGCGAAGTTGATGCCGTCCCAGGAGTCCTTCCACCCTTGATTGATCAGGCCGTGGGTGTTGGGGCGTTGGTATTCGATGAACCCGTCGCCATCCCGGTCGCCGTATTTCTCCATCCAGGAGATAGCACGGTCTGCGTGGGGAAGGAGGGAATCGATGATGTCCGTCCCCAGACCCCACCGGCTGAGTTCGCCAAGCAGCATGACGAAGAGTGGCGTTGCATCGATCGTTCCGTAGTAGGCGGTTCCCCCCAAGGAGAGTCCGGCCGTGACTCCCAGCCTCACCTCGTGGGGCATGCGGCCGGGCTCTTCCTCGGAGTCCACATCCACTTTGCTGCCTTGAAGCCCGGCCAGTGTTTGCAGCGAACCGGCCGCGAGTCCTGGGTCCACCATGAGTGACATGTAGGACGCCATGATCGAGTCGCGTCCAAAGAGCGCCATGAACCAAGGCGCCCCTGCTGCGACGGCGGCACGCCCAGGGTGCTCGTGGTCGAAGATCCGCAACGAACCAAGATCGCTCTGGCTTCGTTCAAGGACTTCCTCCACATTCCTGTCTGTGACGGCGATCCGGGGAACGTGCTCCGCCCAGGCCATATGCCGGCGGACGCCAATCGTGTGGTGCAGGGCCGTGGTTTCCGTAAACGGCTCGTCCGGCCCCTTTCCATTGATCAGGGGAATGGCAATGACGCTGGTGCTCCATTGGCTGCGGGCCGGGATGGTGACGTGGAATGTCAGTCCTTCCGGGTTCGCTTTGGCTCCCGAAGCCCGGAACGCCACGCCGCGACGTTCCCCGTTCGCGTGCACGGCCTCGATGTGCAGTTCCTTTTTGCGGGCCGTTTTCTCGGTGGCTCCTGCCCTGCTTGCCCGGCCACCTTTGACATCGAAAAGGTCGGCGAGGTCGGCGTCGATGAGCAACTCGATTTCGCACGGCGCCGGCTGGCCCGAGTAGTTCCTGATAGTGAGGTCGTCGCGCAGGCCAGCGCCCACATGCCGGTGGTGCTGGACCACCAAGGGACTGTCGAAACGACCATCGCTGGAGCACGCCCGGCCAACGTATTCGGCTTGGAAGGCGGTGCGGTTGGTGGTGACCAGGGGCTCCCGGAGGGCTCCGTTGATCCTCAGGATCCAGCGGGAGACGATCCGGGTGTCCTGGTAGTAGGTGCCCTGGGAGCCGCCGCCGTGGATGTCACCGGAATGCGAGGAGATGCAAAAGGATGAACCTTCGACGACGGTCACGGCACCCAGCTCGGAAGCGCCTGCCTCCGTATCAGCGTTCCAAGCAGTCATGGCCCACGAAGCCTTCCTCGGGAAATGTCCTGCTTATCGATCACAGGTTGATGGGGGCTTGCCTCTGATTGTCTTGCAACTTGCCGTTGCCGGGAAGGGCTCCGGCCTTGAATTCTTCGATGACCGTGGCATAAAGCTCCAGATGGTCCGCCGCCATCCGTGCTGCGTTGAAATACTCATCCACGGTGCGCCGGCATTCCGCACGGCTAAGCCCTTGCACGTCCTGTACAAACCCTGCGAGTTCATTGGTCTGCGCGAGATATCCTGTGACGCCATGCCGGACTATTTCCGGTGCCGCGCCCATCGGCGTGGACAGTACTGGTGTTCCGGTGGCCAACGACTCGATCATTACCAGCCCGAACGGTTCATGCCATTGGATGGGGTTGATCATGGCCATCGCTCCGCCCATCAGTTCGTACTTCTCCGGGTCTGAGAGTTCGCCCAGGAATTCTTCCTGGGAACCAAGGACCGGCTCCACGACGTCGTGGAAGTAATCCTGCTCATCCTTGGCATGCATCTTGGCAGCGATGCGGAGCGGCACCCCGGCCTCACGGGCAACGGCCACCGCCTCCAGCAAGCCCTTGTCCGGGCACATGCGTCCGACAAAGCATGCATATCCGCCGGCGCCGTCGCCGACGGAAACGGTGGACAGATCCAGGCCATGGTGAATGACCGCCGATATTTGAAGGTCGGAGATGCGGCTGCATTGATCATGCGAAATGCCAATGATCGCGGTGTCCTGGGCCATATCCCGGTAGAGCCCTGCATACCTCGGTGTCAGCGGGCCATGGACGGTGGTCACCACGGGAACACCCGGCGGCCGGTGGGCGTAGAGAGGTCCGGCAAGGGTGTGGTCATGGATAATGTCCACGTCCTTCATGCCGGCATAAGCCTTGATGACGTGGTGTAACTCGCTGAGCGTCAGCCCCAGCTCTTCAGGCTCGCTCGGCCCGAAGCCCCGCAGCAGCGGAACGGGGCAGGTGCTGTCAGACGCCGCCGCCAGGAGTACGTCATGCCCTGCATCGGATAAGGCACGGGCCAAGGCATCCACAACCCGTTCCGTGCCGCCATACCGTTCCGGGGGCACTGTGAACCATGGTCCAACGATGAGTCCAACGCGCATGCTGAAGGCCTCCACAAATATGCGAACCCGCGCACGGGGTTCAACCTCGTGTTCATCGCGGCCCCAGACACACGCGATTCTTCGGGACGAAGAGCGCCCCACCGGCTGACTGCATAACCTGCTTCACACATTAGGCTGGGCACGCCAGCCCCGGCAATGGGTGACGAAAATAACAGACTTTTCCGGAATGCGCGCAAGGCCCTCGAAGTTGACCACAGCATGAAGATTGAGATCTGGTCCGACGTCGCGTGTCCCTGGTGCTACATCGGCAAGCGCCGCTTTGAGACTGCCCTGGCACAGTTCCCCCACCGTGATTCCGTGGACATCGAGTGGAAGAGCTACCAGCTGGATCCCTCAATCCCCGGGCACTATGACGGCACGGAATTGGACTACCTGAGCAAACGCAAGGGCCTGGCTCCGCAACAGGTCAAGCAAATGTTCGCCCACGTCACGGAGACCGCCAAGGGCGAGGGCCTGGACTATCACTTCGACAAGGTAGTAGTTGCCAACAGCTTCACGGCCCACCGCCTCATCCACCTCGCCGCAGCCCATGGCCGCCAGGATGCCGCCAAGGAACAGTTGCTCAGCGATCACTTTGAGCACGGTGAGGACATCGGCAACCAGGAATACCTCACGAAACTTGGCGCCGCTCTGGAACTGCCGCCCAACGAGGTCGCAGTGCTGTTCACCACCGACAAATATTCGGACGCCGTCAACGAGGACATCAATGAAGCCCGCGCCATCGGCGTCACCGGTGTTCCGTTCTTCGTGATCGACCGCAAGTACGGCATCTCCGGAGCCCAGCCGGCGGAGCTCTTCAGCGAGGCCCTGAACCAGGCGTGGCAGGAAGCCAATCCCCTGATCCCCGTGGGCGCATCCGACGCCGAAGCCTGCGGCCCGGACGGCTGCAGCATTTAACGCAACGCGGGGTCACTTAGGGCCCATGTTGGCTGTCAACATGGGCCCTAAGTGACCCCGCGTTGTTTCTAAGCGGCTAGTTTTTCACAACCTCAAGCTCGACGACGGCCCAGGACAATGCGGGCAGCGTCAGCCGGAGTTCCGAACCAGTCGCCTTGACGCCTTCCAGCGGCTTCATGCCGACCCGACCCTGCTGGTCCTGCGTGTTGATGGTGAACCTGTCACCGCCCTCGGGGATCTCCAGGACTTCGGCGCGGAGCACCTGGCGCGCGTCGAAACCTCGAAGGGCTGCCTCGACGTCGGCCGCTTCTTCCAGCCCACGGTTGGCGAAGAACAGCGCAACGCGCCCCGTTTCCTCGTTCCACGTGGCGCTGACATCCACAAGGTCCGTGCCGCCGAACCGCGCATTCTCGTACTTGTCCGAGTCCACGGAAAGCCGCAGGATCTGGCCCGTGGCAAGCTCGGCCATCCGGGCGAACGGGTGGAAGATGGTCTGCTTCCATGCCGGCCCGTTCTCTTCCGAGAGGATCGGCGCGATCACGTTGACAAGCTGCGCCTGGTTGGCGATCTTGACGCGGTCGCCGTGGCGGAGCAGCGAGTTGAGCAGGGTCCCCACCACCACGGCATCCGTCACGTTGTACTTGTCCTCGATGACGCGGGGGTGCTCCCGCCACGGGGCCTTGACGATGTTGCTCAACTGGTCCTCGGTGTCCCGCCCACGCTGGTACCAGACGTTCCATTCGTCGAAGGACAGGCTGATGTGCTTCTTGTGCTTGCCCTTCGCCCGAACGGCGTCCGCGGTGGCGATCACTGACTCGATGAAGTAGTCAGTATCGACGGCGGACGCCAGGAAGCTGCCGACGTCGCCTTCTTCTTCGAAGTAGTAGGCGTGGAGGGAAACGTAATCCACTTCGTCGTAGGTGTGGGTGAGGACCGTCTGCTCCCAGGCACCGAACGTAGGCATCCGGGAGTTGGAACTGCCGCAGGCCACCAATTCAATGTCCGGGTCCACGAACCGCATGGCCTTGGCCGCTTCCTGGGCAAGCCGCCCATACTCCTCGGCGGTCTTGTGGCCGATCTGCCAAGGACCGTCCATTTCGTTGCCCAGGCACCACAGCTTGATATCGAACGGGTCCTTGTGGCCGTTCTTGGCGCGGAGATCGGACCAGTAGCTGCCGCCAGGGTGGTTGGCGTACTCGACGATCTCGCGGGCAGCATCCACTCCCCTGGTGCCCAGGTTGATGGCTTCCATGATTTCCGTGCCGGCCTGCTTGGACCAGTCCACGAACTCGTGCAGGCCGAAAGCATTCGTTTCCACGGTGTGCCAGGCACCGTCCAGGCGGCGGGGCCGGGTTTCGCGCGGGCCGATGCCGTCTTCCCAGTTATAGCCGGAGACGAAGTTGCCGCCTGGGTACCGGATGACAGTTGCACCTAGTTCCTTGACCAGCTTCAGGACGTCCTGCCGGAAGCCGTTCTCGTCGGCCTCAGGGTGGCCGGGTTCGTAGATGCCGCTGTAGACACAGCGGCCCATGTGCTCCACGAAGGAGCCGAAGAGGCGCCTGGGTACCTCGCCGATGGTGAAATCTCGATCGAGGGTGATGCGTGCGCGGGACATTTATCTCCTTGGTTGTGTTCTGAAACAGTTGGTTGGCGAAGGTTCCGGATCAGGTTCCGGCGAGTCCCGTCGTCGCGACGCCCTTGATGATCTGGCGTTGGAAGAACAGGAAGACAACGATGAGCGGCAAAGCTGCCAGCAAGGCAGACGCCATGTTCTGCGCGTACTGGACGCCGTAGGCGCTCTTGATGGTTTGCAGGCCCACCGGGAGGGTCAGCAGGGAGTCGTCGTTGGTGGAGATGAACGGCCACAGGAAGTTGTTCCACGCACCGATGAACACGAAGATCGCGACGGCGGCCAGGATGGGCCGGGACAACGGCAGGATGATCTGCACGAAGATCCGGAGACGGCTGGCACCGTCCATCACTGCCGCTTCTTCAAGTTCATGCGGGATCTGGTCGAAGAACTTCTTGAGTACGAACACCATGGCGGGGTGAATCACCTGCGGCAGGATGATGGCCCACGAGGTATCGATCATTTTGAACGCGAGCATTTGGTAAAAGAGCGGAATCATCAGCACGGGTGGCGGGACAATGATGGCTGCGATGATCACGACCATCAGGACCTTCTTGCCTTTGAACTCGATCCTGGAGAGTGCGTAAGCAATAAGAGCCGAGATCACCAGTGTGATTGCCGTGATGGCCGCGGAAGTGTAGAGCGAGTTCCACGTCCAGAGCGGGATGTTCCCTGCCTGGAACACATTGACGAAAGCGTCAAAGGTAAAGCCCGACGGCGGGAACCAGCTGACCTTGGACGCTGACGCATCCGCTTCGGACTTGAACGCAGTAACCGTGGCCCAGGCGAAAGGAATCAGCCAGAGGACCGCAATGAAGGCGGCCACTGTGACTGCCGCGATCTTGCCCACTGTCAGCTTTTTGCGCGGCTGCCGTATGACTTGGCGGCTACCGCTGGCTGGGGTCGAACGGGTGAGGGTGGTGGTTGCCATGGCTATACGCTCCTGCGGCGGGTGATGACGAACTGCAGCGCGGAAACCAGCACGATCAGTCCGAAGAAGATGTAGGAGATAGCTGCGGAATATCCCAGCCTGTATCCGGTGAACCCGGTTTCGAAGATGTACTGGACCACGGGACGGGTAGATCCGCCCGGACCCCCGCCTGTCATCTGGTAAATCTGGTCAAAGACTTTCAGGGAAGCCAGGATCTGGAGCAACACAATCATCACGGTTGTGGGCGTGAGCTGCGGCATCGTGATGGAGAAGAATTGCCGCCAAGCGCCTGCGCCGTCCAATGACGCTGCTTCATAGTGCTGGACGGGGATGTTCTGCATTGCCGCCAGGTAGAGCAGGAAGTTGAAGCCAACAGTCCACCAGAGTGTCGCGATCACGATTGACCACATGGCCACATTGGGATCGTTGAGCCACCCCACTTTTGCTATGCCGAACTTTGACAGGAAATCGTTGATCAGGCCGAGCTGCGGGTTGTACATCCAGACAAAGAACAGCGACACAACTGTGGATGCCAGCAGGAACGGCGCAAAGTAGGAGAGCCGCCACAGCCACTGGGCTGGAAGGCCGATGTTCAAGAGGGCCGCCATCACCAACGCAATCAGCACCAGGGGAACCGTGCTGATGACTGTGAAGTACAACGTGTTGCCCAGTGAACGCCACATCCCGGCATCGGCAAAGGCTTCGGCGTAGTTGGAAAATCCGATGAGGGTGTCGTTGGCGCCTGTCAGGGATTTGCCCGTGAGACTCATGTAAAAGCCGTACAGAATAGGCCAAATGAGGAATACGAGGAAGAAAATCAGGAAGGGCGCTGCGAATGCCCACCCGTTCAGGGTGTCCCGGCTTCTTCGGAGAGATAGCCCGGCCTTGATGCCTGGGCTGCGTGTTGTCCGTGGTTGGCTGGTCTGCCGGGACAGTGTAGAGGAACTCATGAA
The DNA here is from genome assembly GCF_019977195.1 of Arthrobacter sp. StoSoilA2. Lineage (NCBI taxonomy): Bacteria > Bacillati > Actinomycetota > Actinomycetes > Micrococcales > Micrococcaceae > Arthrobacter > Arthrobacter sp. StoSoilA2. The sequence goes on along the minus strand of NZ_AP024643.1, from coordinate 666,594 downwards.
GGACTCCTTTGTCGCTCGGTGTGCTGTGCCGGTCAGACCGGATTGGGCCGGGATAGAAGGTCGTTGGTGCGGGCCACGAAGCCGTCCCACCCCTCAGCTGCTTTGGTGCGTCCCAGAAGTACGTTCTGGATGTACTCGGCAAAATAGTTTTGCCAGTCCGAGCCGGATCCGCTGAACCAGGCCTCGGGATCGTAGTTGATGATGTCCGCCGCGTTGGCGTAGTGGATCTGGGGCGTGAGCTCCCCGTAGGCCGGCGATTGAACCACAGGCTGGTATGCCGGGATGTGGCCTGCCTCAGCCCATAACAGCGAACCCTTGAGGATGTCGCTGACGAACTTATATGCGTCTTTACGCTTCTCTTCATCCACCACGAGTTGCCGCGGAAGGACGAAGGAATGCGAGTCGGCGTAGGAAGCCGGTGTCCCGTAAAGGGTGGGGATGGTGGCAGCGTCGACAGGCAGTTTCGCTTTCTTCATGGTGGGTAGTTCCCAGCCGCCGCTGAAGAGCATTCCCGAGTCGCCCCGGACAAACTCTGCGATGCCGGTATTGATGTCATTGCCCTTGGCTGCGATGGTGTCATCAAAGAGGGAGGCCATGAATTCCAGTGACTCTATGGCAGCGTCCCGATCAGCCTGCATGGGTTGGCCGGGAGTCAGCACAATTTCCGCGCCGTGCTGCTTGTACAGGGTGTAGAACAGCCGCCACATCTGCGCGCCGAGGTTCAGGTATCCAAGGGAAAGACCGTGGGCCTTGGTGACTTTTTGCATCTCCAGTGCCATGGCCTTGAATGCGTCCGGTGAATTCACCTCCTGCAAGAGGCCGTTGCTTTCCAGGAGACCCGCTTTGCCGGCTATGTCCGTGTTATAGAACATGATGAACGGGTGCGAGTCCAGCGCCAGGGAGAAGACCTTTCCGTCTTGCTGGCCCTTTTCCCAGATGCGCGGCGCGAAGTTCTCCGGCGTGATGCCATTCTCCGCGAGCAGCCCCAGATCCCAGGGCTCAATGAGGCCGCCCGGGGCATATCCGGGAACTCGGCTGGCGTGCATAATGGCTACCTCTGGAGGCCGGCCCCCGGCAGATGCCATGGCCAGCTTGGTGTAATAGGGCGGGCCCCATGCCAACACGGTGGGGTGCACCTTGAAACCGGGATTGGCTTGGTTGGCATTGGCGATCATCGCTTGCATCTTGGTACCGTCGCCGCCGGACAAGAGATGCCAGAAGCCGATCTCCCTGACTTCGCCGGCTTGGGCCGCGCCTCCACAGCCTGTGAGGCTGGTGGCCAGAAGCCCGCCGCCGAGGAGGGCCGATCCAGTCAATAACTGTCTCCGGGTCAACTGTTTCCCGGTCAATGATTCAAACTGCTTCACCCGTAACTCCTTTGGAAGGGTGGCTGAAAAGGACACAACTGCTGCGCAAAATCCGGCTTCGGTGCATCCCCACTGCCGGGTAAAGGGTGGCCCGGGGGTGACGCGGCTCTCACATTACATCGTTGTAATAGGGGAGGCAAGAGAAAATTGTTAGCGCGAACAGTTTAATGTTGAAGGCCTCTTCAGCGGCTGCTGTCCCGCTCCACAATGCTGTAGTCAACGGTGACAACACGTTGCCCCTGGCCCCTGTCCGCCATTCGCTCGGTGAGGAGGCGCAGGGCTTCGGTGGCGATGGTTCGTTTATCGAAAGACACCGTGGTCAGGGAGGGAACCGCGTAGCGCCCATCCATGACGTCGTCGAAACCAGCCACCGCTATATCGTCAGGAACACGGACGCCCTTTTTCCACAGCGCATTGAGGGCGCCAATGGCCAGCGAATCCGTGAAGCAGAACAACGCCTCAGGCAGCGGGTTGGATTCCAGGTAATGCATCAGGGATTCGGCGGCGGAGCCAGGAGTCCATTGACCGCAGGAGATCAGCAAGGATTCATCCAGCGGAATCCCCAACTCCGCAAGCGCAGCCTCGTAACCCTGTCTCCGTTGGATCGAGGTGGCAGACTGCCTGGTCTTGTTGATACCCAGCACGGCGATGCGCCGGCGTCCGGGCTTGGCCAGGGCAAGCGTCATATCGCGCGCCGCCGCGAAACTGTCCACGTAAACCCGGTCCGCAAGCTCCTGGGTCACTTCGCCCAACAGGACCACAGGAGGCAAAGCCACCCCAACCTTCACGGCACTTTCATCCAGCACCACAGGGTTGAGAATCAGGCCGTCAATGAGGTTGGAGCGCGCTCGGGTCATCAGCTCATGCTCGCGCTGCGGATCCGAACCTGTTTCCTCGATCTGGACGCTCCAGCCCTGCTCATGGGCTACTTCCACAATGTTCTGGGCTATCTCAGCCGAGAACGGGGTGGCCAGATCCGGCAAGGCCAGCGCGATTACACCCGAGCGGCCGTTGCGGAGTCCGCGCGCAGAAAGGTTGGGCACGTAGTCGAGCTCCTGCATTGCTTGCTCAACCCTGAGCCGCGTTGGAGCGCTGACCGGCACGATTCCGTTCATGACGTTCGAGACGGTTTTCGGCGATACTCCCGCGCGGCGCGCCACATCCTTGACCGTTGCCCGCAACAGTCCCCCTCATGAATTTAGTGTCCGGTTCACACGATGTTACGCGAGTCTGCGTATACCTCATGCGCCGGGGACGGGCGGGTTCCAACGACGGTCACAACCGATTTGCTATGAGCACACATCGTAAATGGCCAGCTCGGGGATGACTGGTGCGGGTAAACGCGGCACTCCTTCAGCCGCCCGCTCAGCGTTCAGCCTGCGGGCAGTTCTCATCCGTCAACGACGGACATCGGTAGGCCGCCCCCATGCACGGTAGGGGCGATGCTGTCCAGCTGCCAGCCGTCCCCAGATATCCGGAATGCCGCGATCTGCGGCAGCGAGTAGCCCGATGGGATGCTGGTCGGCCCATTCGCTGTCGAGGATTGGTGTTCCTCGGTCAATTCCTTGAACCGGACGCTTGCCTCCGAACCGGTCACCTCGACCGACTCCACCGTTACCTTCGTCGAAAAGGACGTGTACCAGAAGCCCATTGACTTGAATCCGGCCTTTGACCGAGCCACCACTTCGAGGTCCCGGTCGCGCTTGGACCGGTAGGCCGCCGTCATCTGCCCCTCGGCAAGGCGCGGGGCGGGGGGAGTGTCGAGGACTGTGCCGTTTCGATCCTCGACCGCAGCCTGGATGATGGCCGCGAGCTCGGACGACGACGGGCCTGGCACGGATTCGGACGACCCCACTGCGGGCGGCCCGGCGGCCGGCTGGCACCAGGCGAGGGCGAACCCGAGCACAGCCACCACGGTGACCGTGTACGGCGAGTACTTCACCGTGCTCCCCCTTGCCCTGGATGTCAACACAGCCTGCCGCGCCGAACCCACCCCAGTCAATGGGGCCCAATGACGGCCCTGTCCTCCGCAAAGATTCTCCGCAGGCGGTCCGCTACGCTCCCCCCCAACTCGTATGACGGCGGTCCGGACCCTGCCCCGGATTCATGCAGACCACGGTGAGTTAACGGATACAACGAATTAACCTCTCAGGCTCTTGACCGGGACGGGTCGCGCCCTTAGAGTTTTCTGATATATGAGTCATATGTCACACGTCGCCGACCTCGATTCCAGGTTTTGATCTCGATGGGTCGGCGCGAGGGTGCCGGTAACGACGGCCTTGGCATATGCATCTCGAAGAGCAGTGATACATGACGACGCCGAAATCATCTCGCGTCCTGCGGCCGTACCGGCTGGCATCGAGCCAGCCGGTATCGTCCACCGGGCGCTAAGGGCTGCGGCTGTCCGAGCATCTAAGCAACGGCGCTCTGGTGCCGTCAGCGGTCTGCGCTGAACCAGAAGGGAACAAATCTCAATGATCCATCCGACCAGGACGACGGCCTCCGTCGACACCCCCATACCAAAAGAGACCAGCTCCAAGTTCAAACGCCGCTTCATGGTGCGGCTTGTCGCGGTCTTCATCGGCGGGATGTTCCTCGACGGCTACATTCTCGGAATTATCGGCCCCGTCACCGGACTCATGCGGTCAGATCTCCAGCTCGACGCACTATCGCTGGGCATGATCGCCGCAGGTCCGTTGGTTGGTATCTTCGTCGGCTCCCCGCTGGCCGGCTGGGCTACTGACAAGTTCGGACGCAAACCCATGTTCCTCGTGGACATGGGCCTGTTCCTGTTCGCCTCAGCAGCCCAGTTCTTCATAACCTCCGGGGACGGGGCCGTGATCCAGCTTGCCGCCATCCGGTTCCTCATGGGCGTCGCCATCGGTGGCGAATACTCAATCGGTGGGCCGTTGCTATCAGAGTTCTCCCCTCCGAAGCTCCGCGGGCGATTGCTCGGGCTGACCTTGGTCGCCTGGTACGTCGGTTTCATGATGGCATTCATCATCGGCACGCTCCTGCACGACGCCGGCACCCCCTGGCGCCTGGTACTCGGCACGAGCACGATACTCGCACTCGTCCTGTTCCTCGCCCGCATGGGCCTCCCCGAATCGCCGAGCTGGCTTATTACGAAGGGCCGGCATCAGGAAGCACTCGCGATCGCACGCAGATACGTCGAATCGCCCCAGATGCACGACAGCATCACCGGAGAGATGGATCTGAGGATGATCCAGGAGGCCGAAGCCGCGAAGAGCGGGACCAAAATCAAGAACGCCTCCTTCGGAATGCTGTTCTCGAGGCAGAACTGGCGCGCCACCGTCTTCACTGCAGGTTTTTGGTTCTGCGCGGTCACTCCGTACTTCGCAATCGCGACCTTCGCCGACGAGGTGCTCAACCAATTCGGCTTCGGCGGCGGCTGGGCCGGTGGAGTCGGCCTGTCCGCACTTGCGGTCGCGGGCGTTGTTACCAGCGTTCTTTTGATTGACAAGCTCGGTCGCCGAATCCTCACTGTGCCCGGGCAGTGGCTCTGCGCGGGCATCCTGCTGGTCATCGGAGTCTGGGCGGACGCACCAGCAATCCTCGTGCTCGTCCTGTTTCTCGCCTTCTCCTTCTTCAATGCCGGCTACACCACAATGACCCAGGTCTATCCGGCCGAGGTATTCCCCGGCCACCTGCGTGGCGTCGGCATGGGCTTCGCCGCGTCCTTCAGCCGCATCGGAGCCGCACTCGGCACCTTCGCCCTGCCCTGGGCGATCGCCAACATCGGCATGGGCGCAACCATGGTCGTAGCCGCCGCCGTCGCATTACTCGGCGCAGCCCTCTCGCAATGGCTCGCGCCTGAGACCAAGGGGCGCACCCTCGCGGAGATCTCAGCAGACTTCTCCCACTGACACCTGGACTGCGCGGTGACCTGGAGCAGGAGCTAGGAGCCATCATTCTTTTCCTGGTTGGGTAGGCGTGCCTACAGCACAGCTGTAGGCACGCCTACCGTCCATTCAGACCCAGCCCCCAGGTTCGGGATACACGTACACAAGCTGGCAGGACTTGGTGACACATCACTGTAAAGTGTCTATATGCCCAGGATCACGGCCGCCACGAACGCTGCCCAACGCGCCGAGACCCAACGCCGTATTCTGACCGCCTTCGGTGAACTCCTCTTCACCCACGGGCTGCCCGGCCTCACCATGACCGACGTCGCGCGCCACGCAGGCGTTGGCCGCACCGCCGTTTACAACTACTACGCAGACATGGAGCAGTTGCTCATCGCGTACGCGCTGGATGAAACCGAGCGCTTCATCGTGGACCTTCGGGATTCGCTGGCAGCCCTTGAAAACCCAGTGGACAGGCTGGCCCTCTACGTCCGCGCCCAGGTGGAGGACCTCAGCCGCCGCCACCTACCGCCAGGCCCAGCGATGGCCGCCGTTCTTTCCCCGGCCTCGTTCGCGAAGCTCGCGGACCACGTGGGCGAGCTCAACGTCCTCCTCCAGGACATCCTCACTGACGGCGTCCAGCAGGGCTACCTCCCGGACACTGATGTCGCCCAGTTGGCGCGGCTCATTCACGGCACACTGTCTGCCAGTGCAGCACGACGCAACCGAACGCCCGACGGCGGGACTCCCCCGCCTGCCCCAGCCTCCGACGTCGAGCCCCAGACAGCGCAAACGGTTCGATTCATCCAACTGGGTGCGGGAGCGCAGTTCGACGAAGCGGGCAAGCCCGTCCGCCTGGATGCACTGACGCTATAACTACCAGGCCTGCGACCTACTGCGCGGGGCGGGTGGGGATGATCGGCCACCGGGAGTTGTCCGCGATTCTCAGGTCCTCGCGCGGACAGCTGAGTTTGCCTGGAGTCTGGTCCACGAGTTGCGGTTCAACCAAGCCCTGAAAGCCCCGGGTGAGGACCACGTCCACTGATTCGTCTTCGCGGTTGTCCTGGAAGTAATCCGTTCCGGCCAAATTCCGCTGGACGTTGAATGCGGCTGCCTGGCCCTTGACTCCCGAGACCACCACCCCGATTCCCGAGTACGCGGTGTCGCTGTTGTCCACGGAAAGGACCTTGTACCCCCGTGCTGTGAACTCGTCGGCGACAGTATTGGCCAGCCCTGCCCGCGAGGTGGCATTGAAGACGTTGATGTTCACGGTTTCGTTCGGCACGTAGTCGAATGTAGTGGTGGGGCACAGGCTGGTTGGCGCTTTGCTGGCGATCGCCGTGGGAATCCTGATGACACCATTCATGATGGCCCAGGCACCAACTGCTCCGGCTGCTATGACGCCTACCAGCAGGACAAGGACAATGGCGTGGAAGACGCGGCGCCGGAAGCGGCTGCGTTGGGCACGGGCGTCCTCGGCGAACGTGGCGCGAAGCTCAGGTCCGGTCACCACATGGTGCCCGTGCAACTGCGTCACATCTTTGGGACGCTTGCCCTGCCTAGCCATCGATTACCAATACGCGTGCGTGAATGGCCGTCCTCTGGTGGAGCGCGGTACGGACTGCCCGATGGAGCCCATCTTCGAGGTACAGCACGCCCTGGTACTGGACCACGTGCGGGAACAAATCCCCAAAAAATGTTGAATCTTCTGCGAGCAATGCCTCCAGATCCAGGGTGCGCTTGGTGGTAACAAGTTCATCGAGGCGAACGGGCCGCGGTGGAAGGGCAGCCCAGTCACGCGGCGCGGAATATCCATGGTCAGGGTACGGGCGTCCCTCGCCCACAGCTTTGAAGATCACCCTGCAAGCCTATGGAAGATGCTGCGCTAACGGAACTTGTGACCCCCGGCACACGCAGGTTGTGGCCAAACGGTGACTATCCGACGTCAGGCGTCATAGCTGTGATGCACACCTCGGGGACTGACAGAATAGGGGCATGACTCAATCGCTCCAAGGTACCGACCGGACCGCTGCCCACACGGCCCCAGCCCTCGCGCTGCTGCTGGACGTCGACGGCCCCATCGCCAGCCCTGTAACGCGCGACGTCAAGCCGGATATCATCGCGGACCTCGTGGCGCTGGCTTCGGCCGGCATCCCCGTCATCTTCAACACGGGCCGCTCGGACGCGTTCATCAGCGAACAGGTCATGGGGCCGATGATCGAGGCCGGCATGCCGGCCGGTACCATCATCCACGCCATCTGCGAGAAGGGCGCCGTCTGGTTCAGCTACACAGCTGCCGGCCCCGGACCCATCCACGTGGACCACGAGCTCGCCGTGCCCAAGGCCTACGGGGATGACATCCGCAGGCTCGTCGCCGAGGACTACTCCGCGCACATGTTCTTCGATGAGACCAAGCGCGCCATGGTCTCCGTTGAGCAGCACCTTGACGTGGCCAGCGAAGATTACCTGGCCGAGCAAAAACTCTTCGACGCAGACGCCCTGAACATCATGGGCCGCCACGGCCTCAACGCAGCCATCCTGGACCACCACGCCCCGGAGTCCGATGACACAGTGGACTACCGCCTGGACCCCACCATTATTTCCACGGACATCGAATCCGTCCGTTTGGGCAAGGACCTTGGCGCCAGCCGGGCAGTGGAAATGTTGGCCGCCCAGGGAATCACCCCGCTCTCCTGGCGCACCGTGGGTGATTCCCGTACGGACTACGCCATGGCAGACTGGCTTCACCACAACGACCACGATGTGAAGCACGTGGACGTCCGGCCCGCAGACGGCGTTCCGGTGAAGCCTTACACCATTCTTACCGCCGCCGACCTCGAGCTGGCGGACGACGTCATTCACGACGACGCCGGCGGAGCCTTCCTGCGCAGCTGGCGCGAGGCCCTCGCCATCTAGACTCCCGCATTCCCCAGAAACGACTCACAACAGTACGGAGAAAAGCCATCACGCAAGCACAGGTCGATCCGATTTACCACGGCAGCCCCACCGTAGAGGAAGATGCGATCGCCGAGGCGGTCTCACCTGCCGTCGTTGCCCACCTGAAGCACAGGTCCGACGTCGTCCGTCACCGCGGGCGGTACGCCCTCCTTAACGGTGACCTCACGCCCCAACAGGCAATGGTTGCGGACCTGCTGGCCATCCGCGCCGCTTTGGACGCCGCCGGCGTGGACTTCATCCTGGTGCGTGGCAACGACGAAAGGCCGGTCATCGCCGTCGACTGGGAGTCGCGCAAGGACGTTCGCGAGGCACTGGTTGCTGCCTTCCGCAATGAGCCGTTCTACTCCATGACTGTCGATGCCAAGAAGAAAACCTCGGTCCTGGTTGCAGACGGCGAACTCTCGGCCAACCGGAAGGCACGGATCTTCCGCCTGTACCGGCCCAGGGTGGAACTCGGCGGCGGCCTTTGGTACGGCCCTGCCCTCGGCGTCCAGTTGGAACTGTGGAGGTTCGAAGGCGACCACCTTGAACTCCCCGTGGAGAATTCCCTGACACGGCGCACCATGCTGCGCCAGGACGCCGTTCGCGGTACCGTGCAGCGCCATGGCCTCACTTGGCCGACCATCGAGAACATGTTCGCGGACCATGCCAGCGACATCGACTTCGACATCGACATCGTCTTCTCGTGGGTGGATGGCAGCGACCCCGAATACATCGCCAGGAGACGCGCCCAGCAGGCTGGGGCTGTCCTCGGCGAGGGCGATGACCATGAGGCACGCTTCCGGCAGATCAACGAGCTGAAGTATGCACTGCGCTCGGTCCACATGTTCGCACCGTGGGTGCGCCGGATCTTCATTGCCACCGATTCGCCCACACCGGCATGGCTTGCCGACCACCCCTCGGTCACGATCGTGCGCAGCGAAGAGTTCTTCGCCGATCCGTCAGTACTGCCCACCCACAACTCGCAAGCAGTGGAGTGCCAGCTGCACCATATCGAGGGATTGTCCGAACACTTCCTCTACTCCAACGACGACATGTTCTTCGGCAGGCCCGTTGGCCCGGACATGTTCTTCACGCCCGGCGGAATCACCAAGTTCATCGAGGCTGACACCCGGATTGGGCTCGGCGAGAACGATGCCGAACGCAGTGGCTTCGAAAACGCTGCACGCGTCAACCGCAAGCTGCTGTGGGAACGCTTCGGACGGATCACCACGAGGCACCTGGAACACACGGCCGCTCCCCTGCGCCGGAGCGTGGTGGCCCAGATGGAGCACGAATTCCCGGCTGAGTTCTCCAAGACCGCGGCGAGCCGCTTCCGCGCTGCAGACAACATCTCAGTAACCAACTCGTTCTACCACTACTACGCGCTGCTCACCGGCAAGGCCGTGACCCAGACCAACGCCAAGGTCCGCTACGTCGATACAACGCAGTGGTCCGGACTGCACTACCTTCCAAAGCTGCTGGCCAAACGGCACATGGATCTCTTCTGCCTCAACGATGGCAGCTTCCCGGAGGTTGAAGCGGACGAACGTGCGGAGCTGGTAACCGACTTCCTGGAGAAATACTTCCCCGTCAAAGCCCCCTGGGAGAAATAGAAAGCCTGGGTCAGTCCCGGTTGTTCGACTGGGAGACGAGTTCCTGCGACGCCGGGACTGGTACCCGCCGCGAACGGCTCGGAATCCGGATGCCGGCTTCCGAGAGGCGGCGCTGCACCTCGGCAGCGTCCACCGGCTCGCCAACAGTTACGCCGCCGGACATGGGAACCACGGAATGCACGATCGTGTGTTCGTAGACGTGGACCATGTTGTAGGACTGGGCACCGTCCCGGCCCCGCTGTCCCCCGGCGCGCACGCCAAGGTCCTGCGTGTAGCACGTCGCCGAGGCGACTGATACCGGGATGCCGGCGAAGCCCGCCGTCGTGGAGTAATGCAGGTGACCGGCCAGGATGGTGCGGACATCGGAATTGCGGACGACGGCGGCCAAGGCGGCTTGGCCGCGCAACTCCACCAACACTGCGAGGTCCTGGACGCACGGGACCGGCGGGTGGTGCAGGGCGAGGATAGTGCCGTCCGGGGCGGGGGTGGCCAACTCTGCTGCCAGCCACTGAAGCTGCGATTCGGACAACTCGCCATAGTGGTATCCGGGGACCGTGGTGTCCAGGGTAATGATCCGGAGCCCGTTGACGAAGTAGCTGCGGTCCACAGGGTCCTCCGGCCGGCTCGCTACGGAGGCGTCCAGGAAGGCCGAGCGGAAGTTCGCGCGGTTGTCGTGGTTGCCCATCGCCCAAATGGCCTTCGCTCCGAGCGCATCGCACACCGGCTCAATCATTTCCCGGAGACGTTTGTAGGCTTGGAACTCGCCCTTGTCCGCAAGGTCTCCGGTGAAAATGATGGCCTCTGGCTTGATCCTGGAGGCAATGATCTGATCGCAGATCTCCTGGAGCCTTGCAGCGCTGTCCACAGAACCGTGGAGCGTGCCTGGACCGGCCACCAGGTGAAGATCACTCAAGTGCAAAAGCACATGACCTGGTTTGGGGTACTCGGCCTCGATGAGCTCCATAGCTGCCTTAGCGTTTGGTGGGAGACGGTGTCCCCCGTGTCATTCCAGTACTGCCAATCCAACCAGACAACAAGCCAACAACAGGCTAACTGCCGGCGGAATGTTGGAAAATTACTTTCTCCCTTCGAAGGTATTGATGCTTATGACAAGGCCTTTTCAAGCGCGTCAACCAATTCCTGCGCGTCAGGTTCCACGCTTGAGGGAAACCTTGCAACCAGCTCGCCGTCACGGTTTATGACGAACTTCTCAAAGTTCCACTTGACCTTGACCGGCTGCCCGGACTCGTCCCGGGTCAGCTCGGCGAATAGCGGATGCTGCTCTTTACCAAGCACGTTGGCCTTGCTGGTGAGCGGGAACGAGACGCCAAAGTTGCGTTCGCAGAATTCCGCGATTTCCTCGTCGGCTCCGGGCTCCTGGCCACCGAATTGGTTGCAAGGGACGCCAAGGACTTCAAGGCCCTCCTCGCGGTACTTTCCGTAGAGCTCCTCAAGGCCGGCGTACTGGCGGGTGTAGCCGCATTTGGAAGCTACATTCACCACCAGGACGGCTTTTCCTTCAAAGCGTCCGAAGTCTGCTTCAGAGCCATCGTTGAAGGTGAGGGGAATGCTGTAAAGAGTTCTCATGTGATCGCTTCCTGACGACGTCGTCTGGCGGGATTGCCGCGATCGAGCTTACGGGGAGCTGCCCAAGCCATGAAACGTAGGGGTACCTACACTCGCCGGCTTATGACGTGGGAAGGATGAGCGAAGACAACGGCACGATTACGCCGTCCGGCCGCTGGACCATGTCCGGGCCAACGAGGATATATCCAGGCGGAAGCACCACTGCCGGGGGCGTTGATGGAAGCACAGCCACAGGGCTGGGCGCCGGAACAGGAGCCGCTGGAACGGGAGCCACGGGCTCCACGGTTTGGGTAACCGCCACCGGGGCGGGAGCAACCACTACGGGCTCGGGTGCGACAACCACAGGCGCTGGCTCAACCACTACGGGTGCCGGTGCAACAGCCACGGGTTCCGGCGCAGGGGCTACCGGAGCGGGAGCCGGATCAGCGGGTGCCGCTGAAGCGACGGGCGCCACGGGCTCGACGACGGCGGGTGCGGTGGCCGTGTTGGGGACCGCAGGCGACGTGCTGGGTGCTGTAGCCGTCGTGCCGGGCGTCGTTGTGGTGGACGTCGGCGTTGTGGATGTTGCCGTGGGCGTCGGTGTGGAAGTCGCCGTCGGACTTGGCGTCGCAGTAGCCGTAGGCGTTGCCGTAGCCGTGGGAGTTGGTGTGACAGTCTGCGTAGGCGTCGAGGTAGTCGGTGGCGTCTGCGTTGATGGTGACGTTTGCGTGGCAGGCGGTGTAGTGCCCGAAGTGGCGGGCGGCGTAGTGCTCGACGTGCTCGGCTGTGTGGTCACCGGCGGAGCAACGGCCTCTTCGTCGTCGCCACCGATGACGGCCCGGTTGGTGCTATCCGACACCGGCACGGCCCACTGCGGCGAGGCAGAGACGCCCGTTCCAACTCCAGGCTGGTAGTTCACCATGGTGATGTTCTGCAGCGGATCGATCTGCCGGAGGGGCAGATAGATCCAGCCGTTGGGGTTGGTGTGCAAGCCGTTCACGATCGTCTCAAAGTGCAGGTGGCACCCAGTGGACCATCCGGTGGTCCCTACCTCGGCGATGACTTCTCCGACGCGCACGGACTGGCCCTGCGTCACACCAATCGCTTGAAGGTGGTTGTAGGTTGTGACCAGGCCGTTGCCGTGTTCGATTTCAACACGGTTGCCGCCACCCCAAAGGTGCCAACCCACGGCCCTGACAACCCCGGCGTCGGCGGCGTAGACGCGCGTTCCGCATGCGGCGGCATAATCCTGGCCCCAGTGGAACTCGCCGGGCAGCCCAGTGATGGGGCTGTAGCGGTAGCCGTATGGAGAACTCGGATTCAAGACTTCAAGCGGTGCGTAAAGACTGCCGGCAGGTGGACGCGACAAGCCGGACGAAGCAACGGTCAGGCCGGACGATCCGTCCTTGGCCACGGTCCGGACAAGTGCGCGGTCGAAGTAAACCATGGGCGTGCCGGCCTCTTGGATCGGCGGCTCGGGCATGGTGTCGATCACTGTGGTTTCGGCTTCGGGCGGCACAAGGCTGCCAAGCGAGAAAGGTCCAACGACGCCCTGCGCCACAGAACCATCCACAGAGCCGGTAGAAACGGAATTTAGGGGTTGGAAACCAAAAGCGAAAAAGGCTACGGCTGCCAGGATTCCGGCGATGAGCATTCGACGAAAACCGTCGGTGCGCACCAAGTCTACATATCGGTCAGATTCACTATGCTTGCCCACAAGAACACTCCCCAAAGCCAGCGGCACCAAACCCCAGCCTGGCGTGCAAGCACCATTGTTGCGGGAATCAATATGAAAATAAAGGCTTTCCGGCCCCAGTAAAGCGCAGGGTTTCCTCAGTTTTTGCTCAAGTGATCTTGAGGTTGGGGGATGACTCCCTACCCGAGGTTTTCCTTGAGCAGTGCACGGTGTTCCACCGCAGCAGATTCATGCAGGGCGCGGCCGGCGTCTGTGAGCTCCAGATACAGGGAGCGACGATCATCGGCACACGTTTGGCGGGAGACCAGGCCTGCTTTTTCGAGCCTGTCCACTACCTTGGACACAGCGCTTTGGGTCATCGGCGTGCGCTCCCCCAAGGCCTTCATACGGCAAGCGGCGTCCGTACTTTCGGCGACGAGGTCCAGAATTTCGAATTCATTCAGGCCGATGTCGAACTTGGCTTCCAGGGCGCGGTCAATGGCTCCTGCGGTACGGAAGTAGGAGTCCTGAATGCTGCGCCACTGCTCAACAAGCTGGCGATCACGCGTCGTTGCCATGCCCTGATTCTAGTCCATCCCGCCTTTAGAATCCACGTCATAATATTCCGCGTCATATTCCTTGTCATTCAATGACGCGTCATATAGCTTGGATGCATGACATCACCCACCACCCTTCAAAGATCCGCCGAACCCGTGCTTTCAGCCGTCCGTTGGACGCGCGCCCAGTGGCTCCTGCTGATGGTTGTGTGCACCGTCCTCGCCCTGGACGGGCTGGATGTTTCCATGGTTGGCGTGGCCCTGCCTTCGATCGGACAGGAACTCAACCTCGGAACCGATTCGCTCCAGTGGATCGTGTCCGCCTACGTCCTGGGGTATGGAAGCCTCCTGCTCCTGGGCGGCCGGCTCGCGGACCTGTTGGGCCGTCGTCGTATATTCCTCATCGCATTGGCAGTGTTCGCCGCAGCCTCACTCCTGGGTGGCCTGGTGGACGATCCCGCAATCCTGATCGCTACCCGGTTCGTCAAGGGCCTCGCCGCAGCGTTCACCGCGCCAACAGGTTTCTCCATCATCACTACCAACTTTGCCGAGGGCCGCGAGCGCAACAAGGCCCTGTCCATCTTCACCACGTTCGGCGCCAGCGGCTTCTCGCTGGGCCTTGTAGTTGGAGGCCTGATGACCAGCCTGAGCTGGCGGTGGACGTTCCTGGTGTCCGTGCCGATCGCCGTCGCCGTGGTCCTGCTGGGCATGAAGTTCATTCCGAAAGACAAGCCGTCTGCTGAAAACAGCGGGCATGACATCTGGGGTGCGGTGACGCTCGCGCTGGGCATGCTCGGCCTCGTCTACACGTTGGTTTCGGCACCTGAGCAGGGCTGGGGATCTGTGGCAACTATCGCCGGATTCGCAATCTCTGCAGCCGTGCTTGCAGCCTTCGCTGTGATCGAGAACAAGGTGAAGCACCCGCTGATCCGCTTCGGCATCCTCAAGGAAGGCTGGGTGGCCAGGGCCAACCTCAGCGCAGTGGGGCTTTTCGGTTCTTACTTGAGCTTCCAGTTCATCGTCACCATGTTCCTGCAGTCGGTGCTCGGTTGGACGCCTTTGGGCATGGCTTTGGCCCTGCTGCCCGCCGGGCTGCTGGTGGCCACCAGCGCACCCTTTGCCGACCGGCTGATCGAGAAATTCGGCGCCACGCAGCTGATCCTCACCGGTCTCACGGCCCTTGGATTGGGCTACGTCCTGTTCCTCCGGGTGGGCACCACGCCCAACTACGCCCTGGACATCCTGCCCTCGGTGATCCTGCTGGGCATCGGCTTCGCCCTGGCCTTCCCGTCCATCAACGTCCAGGCCACAACCGGCATCAAGGACTCCGAGCAAGGCCTGGCTGCCGGTTTGATCCAGACCAGCACGCAGGTGGGAGCCGCACTGGTCCTGGCAGTCACCACGGCATTGGTGAGCGGCCACGGTCAGGCGGCTGGAACCGTCAGCGCCCAAGCCATGCTGGAACAGTACCGTCCGGGCCTGATCCTGAGTGCCGCCGTCGCCATCGCGGCCCTCCTGGTGGCAGCAGCACCGTCAAGGCGCCGCGCCCGCGTTTAGTCCGCGCGAACCCTCCGGCCCCCATGGCGTTGCCATGGGGGCCGGACCCGTGCACAAATTGCTCTGTACAGGTTCCGCGAAGAGCGGTCTCATGGGATGCATGAGGAATTACCTCACCGAGTACAGATACGACCTGCAACGCACGTTCACGGGAACATCCGGAACCCCACCTGCGTGGGTGCCGCGCCTTGCAGAAGGGAACGACGCCGGATATCACCTTCCCGGCTCGGCCGTCTGGGCTGTGCATGGCTCCATGGCCACCATCGTGGCCGGAATCCGGGTCTTGCTGATGCAGTCCTTGCACCCCGGCGCGCTTGCGGGTGTTTACGAGCACTCCGGCTTCAAGGAAGATCCGCTGGGGCGGCTGGCCAGTACCGTGCGCTGGATCTTCACCGTCACGTATGGCTCCAAGGAAGCCGCTGAGGCAGCAACCTACCGTGTCCGGAAGATCCACGAACATGTCCGGGGAAGCTACGTGGACGGAACTGGCGCCCACCGCAACTATTCCGCCAATGATCCCGAACTCCTCCGCTGGGTCCACGTCACGTATGCGGATTCCTTCCTCAGGGCCAACCACATCTGGGGCCGCCCGATACCCGGCGGCCCGGATGCCTACGTCCGCGAATGGGCCCAGGCTGGCCGGCTCATGGGAGTGGAAGATCCACCGGTCACCGAAGCCCAGGTGCGCCAGGAACTGGAAGCCTGGTATGCCTCCGGGATCTTGCGCTCGGATGAGCGGCTGGCAGAAACCATCGCCTTCATACGCCGTCCGCCCCTGAGCCCGCTGCTTCAGCCGGGCTACCGGATCCTGTTCGCTGCCGCCGTCGCAAGCCTTGAACCCAAGTACCGGAACATGTTGGATCTGCGACCCGCCCGCTTGGGTCCCATCCCACTGCCTGCCATCACCGCCGCCCGTGTTGTTCTATCCATGGTCCGGCTGGCCCTGGGTTCACACGGTCCCAGCGAACTCGCAGCTCGGCGCCGGCTGCAAAGGCTGGGATATGCGGTGTGAGACCCGCCCTCGCGGGCTTCTTTTTCGGTCAATTGTTTCTTAATGCAATACAACCGTTGACTAGTGAGCAACCTCACAGTTACAGTTACGGCACCCCAAACGGCCGAACGACGGCCGGTGTACCTGACTTTCGAATGCTTTGATGAAGGGCGTGCGCAACCCGCCGCCCCCAAGCTTCGGGAGCCTTCTTCACGATGTAACCCCAGCACACGCCCGTCTCCCCCATGGCCCGTCTCCTTGAAGCGAGCCTGGACGTTGGCGTACATGAGAGGCAATGCGAGCCATGACAGATTTCCGTTCCCACGTTTTTGACCGCAGGCAGATCCTCAAGGCAGCGGCACTGACGCCGTTTGCCGGACTGGCACTATCCGGCTGCAGTTCCAAGCCAGCCGAAAGTGCCGCCGCCAACAAGACCGTCACGGTCACTTCCTACGGTGGTTCCTACAACGACCAGTTCACGCAGACCATCCTGGATCCCTTTTCGAAACAGACAGGTATCCAACCGACTCTCTTGGCCAACACGAGCTTGGCTTCCCTCAAAGCGCAGGTGCAGTCCGGCGATGTGCAGTGGGACCTGGTGGAAATCACAGCACCGGAGTATGAAACGGCCGTTGCCGAAGGACTGCTGGAAAAGTTCGACTACGACATCATCAGCGACAAGGGTCTTCCCGGCTACGCCAAGGCGGAGTACGGCATCAAGTACCTGAGCTTCCTTTTCGTCATGGCATGGGACCAGAACGCCATTCCGGATGCGCAGGCGCCCAAGGATTGGGCGCAATTCTTCGACCAGGACAAGTACAACGGCAAGCGCTCCGTCTACAACCAGCTATCCGACAGCTCCGTGCTGGAAGCCGCGCTGCTGGCTGACGGCGTGCCGTTCGACAAGATGTACCCCCTTGACGTTGACCGGGCTCTGCGGGTCTTGGGCCACCATCCCGGAAAAGATCGTCTTCTTTATCACTCGGCCAACCAGGAACCCATCCAGCAGCTCACGTCAGGAGAAGTCGCACTGTCAACGAGCTTCAACAACCGGGTCAACGCTGCGCGCAAGGACGGGGCCAAACTGAACTTCTCCGCCGAGAACGCCGTATTGGCCGGCGACTATTTTGTGGTCCCCAAGGGCGCAAAGAACAAGGAAGCCGCTTTCAAACTCATGAACTTCATGTCCAACGACGCCGAAGCCGGAGCTGCCTTCGACACGGTTACGAACTTGACCCTGGCGAACACGCCTGCGCTGTCCAAGCTGCCCAAGGAAGTGGCGGACACACTTCCCACCAGCCCACTGCTTGCGGACAAGATCCTCATCCGGGATGACAAATGGTGGTCCCAGAACCTGAAGAAGACCGAGCAGCAGTTCAAGCTGTGGCAGGCCAGCTGACATGAGCGCCATAACTTCTCAAAGAATCCAGGCGAAAGGCCGCGGGACTCCGACGCCGGACGAAGCGAAGCCGCGCCGGAGAAGGAGCGGATGGTGGCTGCTGCTGGCGCCAGTTCTTGCATTCGACGTCGTACTGTTCCTCACGCCGCTCGGGAAGCTGGTTGGCTCAAGCTTTTCCGGCAACGCCTATCAGCGGGTACTTGAGGATCCCCTGGTACTTCGTTCGCTGGCGAACACGCTTACCATCAGCCTGGCATCCACCCTGGTGACCGTTGGACTTGGCTATGTCATTGCCCTTGTCCTCTGGCGTTCCGGGAACATCCTGCGGGTAGTCCTCTTCGCCGTCGTATTGTTGCCCTTCTGGACCGGCATCCTGGTGAAGAACTTCGCGTGGGCGGTGCTCCTGCAGGACAACGGCATCATCAACGCCTTCCTGCAAGGCATTGGCCTGACGGACGCACCCATCGAGTTGCTCCACAACCGATTCGCGGTGATCGTCGGCATGGTTCACTGCCTGCTGCCCTACGCCGTCTTTCCGATCTTTTCTTCACTGATGTCCATCGACGACCGCCTTGGACTCGCGGCACGGTCGCTCGGCGCCAGGGAAGGATCCGTGTTCCGTCACATCACCCTTCCGCTTAGCACTCCGGGCGTCTCGGCAGCAGGCCTCCTGGTCTTCATCATGAGCACAGGCTTCTTCATCACCCCGGTGGTCATGGGTGGGCCAGGCGACATGATGATCGCCAACCAGATCGACTACTACGCCCGGCAGTTGACCGACTTCCCAGGCGCCGCAGCCCTGGCCGTGATCCTTACAGCGCTGGTCAGTATCCTCGTGGCGATATACCAGCGGGTCCTCAAGGCCGGAGGCCACCATGAAGACAACTAATCCACAACACCGTTTGATTCCCCTGCTTTCTTTGCCGGTCTTCCTGTTCCTGGTGATTCCGACCCTCATCGTGGTTCCCGTGGCGCTCAATGACAGCCGCTACATCACGTTCCCACCCGAAGGTTTGTCCTTCGCGGCGGTGGCCGGCTTCTTCGCCGACACCGCATGGACGTCGGCATTGGCCGCCAGTCTCCAGTCAGCGGGTATTGCCGTGGTGATCGGCGTAGCTATTGGTTCTACGGCGGCCATCGCCCTTCATGGCCGCACGTTTCCCGGGAAGTCGGCTGTGATGGGACTGATACTGGCCCCCATGATCGTGCCCACCGTGGTGCTTGCCCTTGCCTTCTACCAGTTCTTCATCTCGGTTGGCATGGTGGGCAGCATCATTCCCATCGGCCTGGCGCACGCCGTCATCGCCACGCCCTACGTGTACCTCACAACGCGTGCCAGCCTTGCCGGGCTCAACCCTGCCCTGGTGCGGTCGGCCCAAAGCCTCGGCGCGGGGACGCTGTCCGTGTTCCGGCATGTATATCTCCCCGTTATCCTCCCGGGCCTGGTCTCCGGAGCGCTATTCGCCTTCTCGGTATCGATCGATGAAACCGTGATGTCGCTGTTCATGCAGTCCCCCAGCGCCACCACCTTGCCGGTGAAGATGTTCACCGACATCCAGTTCAACCTGACTCCCAAGATCGCCGTCTCCTCCGCGCTGTTGGTAACAGTTGCGACCATCGGGCTGCTCCTGCAGGTCATGTTCGTCCTCAAGCGCCGATCGATCTCCCGGATGGTGCCCCTCGCAGTGTCCGCCCAAACGTAAAGGAACAATGATGACCACATCAATGACTTCCACCGCCACCCCTCCAGACGCAGCCACGCAAACGAAGGGACTTCTTGAGCTCAGGCAGGTCCGCAAAAGCTATGGTGGGTTCGTCGCAGTCGACCAGTTGGACCTGACTGTCCAGCCCGGCGAATTTGTCACCCTCCTCGGGCCCAGCGGATCGGGCAAAACCACCACCATGATGATGGTGGCCGGGTTCGAAGAACATACCTCCGGCTCCGTCATGATTGACGGGCAGCCCGTAGACACGCTCCCCCCAAGGGACCGGAACCTGGGCGTCGTTTTCCAGAATTACGCCCTCTTCCCGCACATGACCGCCCTCGAAAACGTGGAATTCGCGCTCCGCATGAGAAAGGTGCCGGCGTCGGAACGGCGCCAGCGGGCCAACGAAGCACTCAAGCGTGTGGGGCTTGGCGCCTTGGGTGACCGCAGGCCGCGGCAGCTGTCCGGAGGCCAGCAGCAGCGCGTTGCGCTCGCCCGGGCCCTGGTGTTCAACCCCGCGGCACTTCTCCTGGACGAGCCCATGGCAGCGCTGGACAAGCGGCTCCGCGAACAGATGCAGGAGGAGATCAAAACCCTTCAGAAGAGCCTGGGCATCTCCGTACTGTTCGTTACCCACGACCAGGAAGAAGCAATGGCAATGTCGGACAGGATCGTGGTGATGAAAGACGGCCGGATTGTCCAATCAGGACCGCCGGACGAGGTCTACAACCACCCCCTTACCGACTGGGTTGCCGGCTTCCTTGGCGACACCAACCTGATTCCGTGCACAGTACTGGAGCGCAACGGCAAGGAGGCCACCGTGGATTTGGGTGGTTTGGGAATCGCACGCGTGAGGGACCAGGGCGCTATGGGTGCGGACTACGCAGTATCGATCCGCCCGGAAAACCTGAAGCTCAGTTCAACGCCGCCTGTGGATGGGGGCTGCGGAGCTGTTATTACATCGTCCACCAACCTTGGCGCCACCGTCCGTCATCGGCTCACTGCTGGAGGCCATGAATTGATGCTGCGGGAGATGAGCCCGGAGTCCGGCACGCGGTCGGCAACGGACAGTCTTTGGGTTGGCTGGGACCCGGACAAGGCACAGTTGTTGGTCCTGGAATCCTGAGGCGTCAACGAAGACAGCCAGGCAGGACGTCGTTATGGACGTCCTGCCTGGCTGTTTGTGCAACTCCGGCCCGTCTTGGTGGGATTAGATCAGGTGGTCCGAGAGGTGGTTCGGGGTGCCGAAGCGGTGCGCGGTGATGGACACGGCCTGCTCGCGCAGGAATGGCAGCATCTCGATGCGGCCGGCCTGGGTCACTGCACCGTGGTAGACGGCCACATCCGGGCGGCCACCCATGGCTGCGCTCAGCGCGGCGAAGTCGCCACCGATCAGGCGGATGCGGCCGGCGTCGAACTTTGCCGCACGGGCCAGCCACGCGGCGTCGTCCTCGACCCGGACGCTGACGCCCAGGTTCGCGAACACATTCACCACAGCGTCGGGAAGTACGACGGCGGAGCTCACCTTGAGGGTCAATCCCGCCACTGCGCCGGCCGCTACCACGCGGAGCAGTTCCGCGAGCCGCTCGCCTTCGGACAGGCGGACCGTGACCGGGATCGGACGGTAGCGGAACACGTTGCGCTCTGCGGAGAGGGCGGAGACATCCTTGCGGGTGCCGAACTCGGATTCCCAGGCGGCGGCGTCGCTGAAGAGTGCCTGCTGAAGGGTGTGGAGTTCCTCGGCAGTGACGTCAGCGGACTTGGCAGCCGTGAGGATCTGGGCGGCTGCCCCCTGGAGCACGGTGCCGCGCTTTGCCGTGGCTTCGGCGGGGAGCCAGCTGCCCAGGCCGATGAGGTAGTTCGGTCCGCCGGCCTTGGTTCCGGCGCCAACGGCCGACTTCTTCCAGCCGCCGAAGGGCTGGCGCTGGACGATCGCACCGGTGATACCACGGTTGACGTAGAGGTTTCCGGCCTGGATGGTGTCCAGCCAGATGCCCATTTCAGCGGAGTCCAGGGAGTGCAGGCCAGCCGTGAGGCCGTACTCGATCTCGTTCTGGATGGCGATGGCTTCCTCAAGGGTCTCGGCGGTCATCACGCCAAGGACCGGTCCGAAGAACTCGGTGAGGTGGAAGTACGAGCCACGCTTGACGCCAGAGCGGATGCCCGGGGACCAGAGGCGGCCGGTTTCGTCCAGGGGCTCAGGCTTGATGGCCCAGGTTTCGCCGTCACCCAGGGTGGTCAGGGCGTTCAGGAGCTTGCCGTTGGCCGGCTCGATGATCGGCCCCATCTGCGAGGTGGCATTTTCCGGGTAGCCGACGGTCAGGGAGCGGGCGGCGTCGATGAGCTGGTTGTGGAACCGCTTGGACTTGGCCACGGAGCCAACCAGGATCACCAGGGACGCGGCGGAGCACTTCTGGCCGGCGTGGCCGAAGGCCGAGTACACGACGTCCTTGGCTGCGAGGTCCAGGTCAGCGCTCGGGGTGACGATGATGGCGTTCTTGCCGGACGTTTCCGCGAGCAGCGGCAGGTCCTGGCGGAAGGAGCGGAACAGCTCAGCGGTTTCATAGCCGCCAGTCAGGATCACGCGGTCCACGCTCGGGTGCGAGACCAGCTGGGTGCCGAGTTCACGCTCTTCAAGCTGGACCAGGGCCAGGACTTCACGCGGCACACCGGCTTCCCAGAGCGCATCCACCATGACTGAACCGGAGCGGCGGGCCTGCTTTGCCGGCTTGATCACGACGGCGGAACCTGAGGCGAGTGCCGCGAGCGTCGAGCCTGCGGGGATCGCCACCGGGAAGTTCCACGGCGGTGTCACTACGGTGAGGTTCGCTGGGACGAACGTGGCGCCGTCGACCTTTTCCAGGTCCTTGGCGCGCTCGGCGTAGTAGTGCGCGAAGTCGATCGCTTCGCTGACCTCGGGGTCGCCTTGGTCAATGGTCTTGCCGGTTTCTGAAGCCATGACCTCCAGCAACTCTGCGCGGCGGGCTTCGAGGACGTCGCCGGCGCGGTGCAGGATCGCTGCCCGCTCGGCAGCGGGCCGGGCACCCCAGGCCTTGCCGGCCTCCACGGCGGTGGCGATGATGCGGTCCAGATCGGCGGCGGCGGAAACCTTGGTGGATTCGACGATCTTGTTGCCCGCGGTGGAGCCGGGGATGCGCTTGAGGATGTCACGGCCCCAGGCGCGGTTTGCCGGCAGCGCCGGGTCCGTGTCCGGAGTGTTGCGGAAGCCCTCCAGCGGGGCAGGCTCGGCTGGCAGGCGCCGGTCCTGCTTGCGGTTGGGACCCGGGACCTCGTCCTTCATGTTGGCCAGGGAGTTCAGGAAGCGCTGCTGCTCGCGCTTGAACAAAGCCTCATTCTCGCTGAGTTCGAAGACCGCGGACATGAAGTTTTCCTGGCTGGCGCCCTCTTCGAGGCGGCGGATCAGGTAGGCGATGGCGACGTCGAACTCGCCCGGGTGGACCACCGGTGTGTACAGCAGGAGGCTGCCGACATCCTTGCGAACGGCCGTGGCCTGGCCCGTTGCCATGCCCAACAGCATTTCGAACTCGATGCCTTCGGTGACACCACGCTGCTTGGCCAGCAGCCACGCAAACGCGACGTCGAAGAGGTTGTGCCCCGCAACGCCGATCCGGACGGCGTCGATGTGCTCCGGAGTGAGGGCGTAGTTGATGACGTTCTTGTAGCTGGTGTCCGAGTCCTGCTTGCTGCCCCAGGTGGCCAGCGGCCAATCATGCAGGGAAGCTTCTACCTGTTCCATGGGCAGGTTGGCACCTTTGACCACGCGAACCTTGATGGGCGCGCCACCCTGTGCGCGGCGTGCAGCGGCCCACTCCTGCAGTTCCTGCATCGCACCGAGGGCGTCAGGGAGGTAGGCCTGGAGGACGATGCCGGCCTCGAGGTTCTTGAACTCCGGCATGTCCAGGATGCGCTTGAACACCGCGATGGTCATGCTGAGGTCCTTGTATTCCTCCATGTCCAGGTTGATGAACTTGGGCTTGGGGAAGGACGCGGCAAGGCGGTAGAGCGGGGTGAGCTTCTCCACCACGTGATCGACGGCTTCGTCGAAGGCCCATGGGGAGTGCGGTGCCACGGTGGAAGATTCCTTGATGGAGACGTAGTCAACGTCGTCGCGGGCCAGGAGCTTCAGCGTGCCTTCCAGGCGGCGCTGCGCTTCGTGCTCACCCAGGACTGCCTCGCCCAACAGGTTCACGTTCAGGTGCACGCCGTCCTGGCGGATCTTCGCGATGGCCGGACCGAGCTTGGCATCCGTGGCATCGACGATCAGGTGGCCCACCATTTCACGGAGCACCCGGCGCGCGATCGGAATGACCACCTGGGGCATGATCGGAGCCATGACGCCGCCAACACGGACCGCGCTGCGCATGTACCAGGGAAGGAACGCAGGAACCTTGGGAGCCAGCTCGGCGAGTTTCCGGGCGGCGACGGACAGGTCCTCGGGGCGGATGACGCCGTCGACGAATCCGACCGTGAAGTCAAGGCCATTCGGATCCTTCAGGACGCCGGCGAGGCGCTGGGCGGACACATCCACGGGAATCTTGCTGGCTTCGGTCAGCCAGTGGCGGACCAACGCGATGGCTTCCTGTGCCAAAGCATCGAACTGCCCGGAATCCTGGGTGCGCGGGGCGGCGGCAACCGGGAGGGTGCTGGTCATTGGGGCTCCTTCTGGGACGGAGAAGTTTGTTTGTTTCCATCAGTATGGATCTACAATCACGTTAGGAAAAGCGATCTTTTCTGACGAATATTCATTACCCATTCCGATCCTTTGGAGGCCGCCTTGCTGGACGTCCGCAGGCTGCGTTTGCTGCACGAATTGAAGATCCGCGGAACGCTCGCCGAGGTGGCCGATGCCATGCAGTACAGTCCCTCTTCCGTGTCCCAGCAACTGACCCTGCTGGAGAAGGAAGCGGGCGTCGAACTGCTCCGCAAGGCCGGCCGCCGGGTGCAGCTGACACCTCAGGCGGAGATCCTGGTTGCCCACACCGCCGCCCTCCTGGAGACACTGGAACGGGCGGAAACCGAGCTCGCGGCCTCCCTGTCCACAGTCACGGGAACCGTCCGGCTGGCCGTGTTCCAGTCGGCTGCACTCGCGTTGCTGCCTGACTTCCTCAGCATCATGCGCCAGGAGTATCCGGAAGTGCGCGTGGAAATGACCCAGCGCGAACCCGAGACGGCCCTCTATGAAACCTGGGCACGCGACTTCGACATCGTGGTCGCGGAGCAATATCCCGGACACGCCGCGCCCCATCATCCTGGGCTGGACCGGGCAACGCTGACCAGCGACGCCATCCGGCTGGCCACTCCCCCGATAGGACTGGGCGGGGAACGTGTAGCCTCACTCGCCGATACCGCGGACATGCCCTGGGTCATGGAACCCCGCGGCGCCGCCTCCCGGCACTGGGCCGAACAGGCCTGCCGGTCCGCTGGCTTCGAACCGGACGTCCGATACGAAACGGCCGACCTCCAAGCGCAGATCCGCCTCATTGAATCGGGAAACGCCGTTGCCCTCATGCCGGACCTCGTCTGGACAGGTCGGACCCGCCCAGTCCAACTACTGGACCTACCCAGCCTGCCACAGCGGACCGTCTTCACGTCCACCAGGACGGCCGGGCGGATCCACCCCGCGATTCTTGCATGCCGCGAAGTACTGGAGCGCGTGGCCGCTGGGCAACTGTAGCGCAGCCCACTCCTTGGAGGGCCGGATTCCGGGAACGCAAAAGGCCCCGGTCCTGGGGACCGGGGCCAAACGCGGAGAATGGGGGATTTGAACCCCCGAGGGCGTTAACCCAACACGCGTTCCAGGCGTGCGCCATAGGCCGCTAGGCGAATTCTCCTTGCTTCCGAATCGAAAGCAGATACTACTGTACCTGAGAATTTCGGCATCGTGTAATCGGACCATTTCGCCCTCGCCGCACGTCCAAAAAGCGTTGTTCGCCTTAACGGAAAAATGGACGCCCCCAACGCGCCCATTCTTGCGGTATCACCGTTGAGCTGCCGGGTCCGGCCCCTCGCCCCCAGGCCCCGCAGCTCACAATCTTGAGATTGCCCCAATCGGTGTACATACCCATGGTCCGCTGTGACCCGCAGATATGCAATGGTGTGGGCCGCTTTGTAGCCGTTGTTACTGACAGGATGTTCCCATGACGCAGCTCCACGCCCTGGTTGTTTACGTTCCCGAGACCCACACTCCCGCCGTCCTGAAGGCAATCGGGGACGCTGGTGCAGGACGGATCGGCGACTACTCACATTGCTCTTTCACCTCGCCGGGCACTGGCCATTTCACTCCCCTGCCGGGCTCGCAGCCATTCATCGGCGACGTCGGAAGCCCCCAGCAGGTGCCCGAAACGCGGGTTGAGTGGGTGGTTGAGGAGGACGTGCTCGACGCCGTTGTGCTGGCTCTGCGAGCGGCCCACCCTTACGAGGAGCCGGCTTTCATGACGTGGCCAGTGAACGGGTGGCGACCTTCCCCGCCGCATCTGCCGGAGAGCTAGGATCGCTCCGTGGACGATAGGCAAATACCTCCCGACTCTGCCGGTTCGCTGGACGGGTCAGACGAAGAAAGCCGGGCCGCGGAAAGAATCTTTGAACGCCTCCAGGCCTTGGAGCCGCTCTGCGATCGAAGAATGGACGTTGGCGGCGTCGAGAACGGTTCGCCCCTTCACCAGTTGGATGACCTTTTCAGTTCCTCCCGCAGCGTCAGCCACCTGCTGACCCAGTCCCTCGTGGCCGCCATGGATAATCTGCAGGCGCTCCGCCGCCTCTTGTTCATCGAGGCGCCCGACGGGAACATCTACTTCCGCACCCAGACCCATGCACCGTATGCATTGGTACGCACCATCATGGAGTGCACTGCAACAGTGCTGTGGGCGCTTCTGCCGGAAAGCTCCGACGAACGTGCCCGGCGGGGCCTGGTACTCGTGTCCCGGGAGGTGTTCAACGCCGCCGCGTTCTGGGACTCCTACCTTCGGGAGTTCCATCCGGAACCGCACGAGGTCGCGGCGGATTACTTTGATGGGCTCCGCCGGGCGTTGAACTCATCGGCAGAAACCTTGCGGCTGCCCCCAATGTTTCGCCGGAAAGGCGATGGAAGCTGGGGGTATGCCACCAAGAACCGCACGGAGACTGCGATCCTCAAAGAGTTGCGTTCGAGCAGCAGCCTGCCTCCCGGGCTGATCTATGCCTGGCAGTTCTGTAGCGGCTACTCCCACGGGCTGGAGTGGACAACCGCCGAAAGAAGCGGTTACGACGTCGCAAGCAGCCTCGCCGAGGACGATGCGTTCCAGGCCGAAGGAATGGAACAACTCCGGCGCATGTGCGACGTCGCGTTCGATCTGATACCCCAGGCGTGGGAAGTCTTCGATGTCCGGCGCCGCAGCGGACCATTCTTAAATCCCGGGGAACCACTTTTGGACTGAAGAAGCGTCCTTGGATTGAAGAGCTGACAGGCCTTGAAAGTCAAGATTGTCGGTACTCCGGACCGGGAGTACAGTCACCCCATCGCTGGACACACTTGACCGGACGCACATGAGTTGGAGGACCACATGAAGCTGCGCCAATTCTGGTTGGGGATCGCTGCGACACTGCTGTCCTTGGGGCTCCTGTCCCCGCAGGCTGCCGTCGCGGTCCCATACGACATCGACTCGGCCAACAGTCTGCAGGTTGTGGTTAACAAACACCGGATGCTGAATCCGCCGAGCTATGTCCCGTCGTCACTTACGCGGGTTTCAACTGAACGGCTGCGCCCGGAGGCTGCAACCGCATACAACTCGTTCGTGAAGGCAGCCAAAGCGTCAGGGGTCAACATCCGGGCCACCAGCGGATACCGCTCCTACTCGCAACAACAGAGTCTCTATGCCGACTACGTCGCGCAATACGGCCAGGAGACCGCAGATACCTTGGCTGCACGCGCCGGTTACAGCGAACACCAGACCGGCCTGGCCATGGACATCGGAAACGCCAGCGGCGTATGTGCTCTGCAAGCTTGCTTCGCCGATACACCGGTGGGTCGTTTCGCGGCCACGGACGGCTGGAAATACGGCTTCATCATCAGGTACCCGGCCGGGGCGCAGGACATCACAGGCTATGAATATGAGCCGTGGCATCTCCGGTTCGTCGGCGTGGGGATCGCAACAGATATGAAATCCAGGGGAATTACCACGCTGGAGCGATATTTCGGGCTGGAGGACGCGCCGGACTACCTGCCTTAACTCCCGCCGGAATCGGGCGGGAGCCACCCGCCGTCGAGCGTTTTCCACAGCCCCCTGCGCCGATTCGAACCAATAACCAAGTTCAGGTAAGCTTGTCGACGGCCCCTCATGTGGCGTCATCCTGTTGAACTCCCCCAGGACCGGAAGGTAGCAAGGGTAGATGGGCTCTGGCGGGTGCATGAGGGGTCTCTTATTTAAAATGTCAGTCCCTATAGGTAGGTTTCACTTGTGACTGTTACAACTGCCCTGTATCGAAGGTATCGCCCGGACTCTTTCGCGGACGTTATCGGGCAGGAACACGTCACCGAGCCCCTGATGACGGCCCTGCGGAAGAACCGCGTGAACCACGCCTACCTCTTCTCCGGCCCCCGCGGCTGCGGCAAGACCACGTCCGCGCGCATCCTTGCACGCTGCCTGAACTGCGCCGAAGGCCCCACCGACACGCCCTGCGGCAAGTGCCCCAGCTGCATCGAACTCGCGCGCGGCGGCTCCGGCTCACTGGACGTCATCGAGATCGACGCCGCCAGCCATGGTGGCGTGGACGACGCCCGCGATCTCCGCGAGCGCGCAACGTTCGCCCCGGTGCGGGACCGCTACAAGATCTTCATCATCGACGAAGCCCACATGGTCACGTCGGCTGGCTTCAATGCGCTCCTGAAGATCGTCGAAGAGCCGCCGGAACACATCAAGTTCATCTTTGCCACCACGGAGCCGGACAAAGTCATCGGCACCATCCGTTCGCGCACGCACCACTACCCCTTCCGGTTGGTGCCGCCCGAGCCTCTCATCAAGTACCTTGAGCTGCTGTGCCACCAGGAGAACGTTCCCGTGGCTCCGGGCGTGCTTTCGCTTGTCATCCGTGCCGGCGGCGGTTCCGTCCGCGATACCTTGTCCGTGCTGGACCAGCTCATGGCAGGCGCCGGACCCAACGGCCTGGACTACGAACTCGCGGTTGCCCTTCTCGGCTACACGCACGCTTCCTTGCTGGACGACGTCGTGGACGCCGTCGCAGCCGCTGATGCTTCAACGGTCTTCCGCGCCGTCGACCGCGTCATCCAGACCGGGCACGATCCCCGGCGATTCGTGGAAGACCTCCTGGAACGCTTCCGGGACCTCATCATCGTCCAGGCAATGCCCGAAAGCGCACAGGCCATCCTCCGGGGCGTGCCCGAGGACCAGATTGCCCGGATGCGCAACCAGGCTACCAACCTGGGTGCCGCGGAGCTCTCCCGCGCGGCGGACGTCACCAACACGGCGCTCACGGAAATGACCGGAGCCACCTCCCCCCGGCTGCACTTGGAACTTCTGTGCGCGCGTATCCTGCTGCCCAGCTCCGAGCAGACAGAACGCGGCATTGCGGCCCGGATCGATCGCGTGGAGCGTCGACTGAATTACGCCGGCGACGCCGGGATCCCGGTTGCCGCTTCTGGCGCGCCTTCCGCCACAGCTTCTTCATCGGCGGCTGCGTCAGTTGCCCAGGCTGCCCCTCCACAGGCGCCCGTTGCCGCACCAGTTCAGGCACCCGCACCAGTTCAGGCGCCCGTTGCAGCACCAGTTCAAGCGCCAGTACCTGCGCAGGAAACGTCGTCAACACCTGTGTCGCGGGAGCCACTCTCCGCTCCGCGCGTCTCAACGAACGACTGGCCGGTGGACGAGCCGACGCCTACACAGCGTCCCGTCCAGAATGCTCCCTCGACGAAGCCAGCCGCTGCCACGGCCCCTCCCGCCGTACAACCGGCTCCGCAAAGTGCACCCGCCCCGCAGACCGCACCCGGTTCCCAACCGGCCCCGACATCACAGCCGGCTCCTGCCGCTGGCGGAGACGTCGAAGCCCTCCGTCGCGCGTGGCCGGAGGTCCTGCAGACGCTGACCAAGATCAAGCGCAGCACGTGGGCCTTGGTGGAACCGAATGCCCAGGTGGCCCAGTTCGATGGCCAGGTGCTGACACTCGCCTTCACCACCGCGGGCCTCGCTGGGGCCTTTGGGCGCGCGGATCACTCCGAGAACCTTCGCCAGGCAATCCACAAGACCATCGGCATCGACTGCCAGATCGTCGCAGTGGCTGGCGGCAACAGCTCAGCGAGCTCTGAGCCAAACCCAAAAGCACCTACTAGCCGGGAGGTTCCGGCGCCGCCTGGCGCCGCATCGCCGTCGGCAGCCCCGGGTCCAGTAGCAGTCCAGGTACCAGTGCCAGCCCAGGAACGGGTGCCAGCGCACGTGCCTAGCGCTGTTTCATCGGTCGACTCCGCCTGGGGCTTGGCACCGGCTGCCCCCGCGGCAGCGGCGCCGGCTCCGGCCAGGCCGGAGGCAGCAGCGCCAATTGCGGATGCCCCGGCTCCCGCAGAACCGACGACACCGGCGTCGCCGGCGGCTCCACCCGAACCCACGGCGCCCGCGGCTCCCGCAGAACCCACGGCGCCGGCTGGGGACTACTCCTACGCGGACGATGATTGGGGGCCTCCCCTCGACGAAGATGCGCCGCCGTTGGACGAAGAACCTCCGATGGATTGGGAACCGTCCCGCGCATTTTCCGGTCCGGACACCCCTCCGGCACCGGCGTCACCGACACCTGCTTCGCAGGCACCAGCTTCCCCTGCACGGGGGATTCCGTCAGCGCCATCGCAGCCAACACCTGCGCAGGAAGCACCTCGATCGGCCGCCAACACAGCTGGTAAATCCACAGAAACGGTGGGTTCCGTCGACCCTTGGTCCAGGGCAGTGGAACAAGCGCCGGGTACATGGGTGGTGGGCACCGAATCCAATGTGGGTGCCAAGCAACAGACTCCCATCGAGGCTGATACGGGCGCGTCGAAGGTCCGCGACTACGAACCGGCGGCGGCGCAGGTCCCGGCGAACGGCGGCACAGCCCTTGAAATACCGGCGGAGGCGGCAGCCTCGGCAGCCCCGAGCTACGGCCACCCGACCAGCGGCGGGCAAAACGGCGCGTCGGGCTGGGACGTCTCTCCGGCGTCGGGTTGGCCCGGCACCATGCCAGTCCAGGCGTCCGCCCCGGCGCCTGCCGCGTGGCCCACCACAGCCACGGAAACCCAGCATGCGGGCGGCTCCGTCGCGACGCTTGAGGAGGGCGCGCCGTCGAGCGGTCCTTCGGCCCGTCAGAGCCTGTACCAGCGCTTGACCAACAGTCCCGAAGCCCAAGCCGGACGGGTGCAGGCGCCCGTGCGGACCCAAGCCAGGCCGGAGTTGGCGCCGGAGGATATCCCCAGCCCGGAGGACGAAACCATCGAGGAATCGAGGGTCTTTGGGCGTGCTGCCGTGGAGCGTATTCTGGGCGGAAAGCTGATCGAAGAGCGCGCCTTGGACGGTTCTCCCCTGCAACCCCGCTGATGACAGCATCGATACCAAACAAACGAGGACATTTTGTACGAAGGTGCAGTTCAAGAGCTGATTGACGAGCTCGGCCGGCTTCCCGGTGTGGGCCCGAAATCGGCACAGCGCCTGGCGTTCCACATCCTTGAGGCCGATCCCGAGGACATGAAGCGGCTCGTTACGGCCATCACCACGGTGAAGGAACGGGTTAAGTTCTGCACGGTGTGTGGCAACGTCACCGAGCAGGAAATGTGCAACATCTGTCGCGATCCGAGGCGGGATCCGTCGGTCATTTGCGTGGTTGAGGAGTCCAAGGACGTTCTTGCTGTGGAGCGCACCCGTTCGTTCCGTGGCCGGTATCACGTGCTGGGCGGAGCTATCAATCCCATCGCGGGCATTGGCCCGGAGCAGTTGCGGATCCGCGAGCTCCTCACACGCCTCAACGACGGCGCCATCCAGGAAATCATCATCGCTACGGATCCCAACCTTGAGGGTGAGGCCACTGCTACCTATTTGGCCCGCATGCTCAAATCGATCGGGATCACCGTCACGCGGTTGGCTTCCGGCCTGCCAGTGGGTGGGGACCTTGAGTACGCCGACGAAGTCACGCTTGGCCGGGCGTTTGAGGGCCGCCGGAACGCGCTGACGTAAGGCGGCGCGTGGACAACCAGCGTCCCGGCAAGAGCACCAAGGCAGCAACCACTGCCTGAATCACGAGGCCAGTGAGGGCGACGGGCACCGAAGGCGCCAGCTGATCACTCGATTCCCCTCCGATACAGGGAAAATCACGGCCCGGTCCATCGGCGGCCCACTGCAAGCCGGACAACACCCATGCCAGTTCATGCTCCTTGGGGAGCGCCTCCGCGGCGACGCTACCGAAGAGCAGGATCGGATTGGACGCTGCCAGCCAAGCCACCCGCTCTGTATGCGCCACTTCCACGGGCCGGAGACGCCCAACACACTCGTATGCTGTGATCCGTCCGGTGTCGTCCCGCTCCACGTTGACGGGCACCGACGCCTGGTCCATCACAGTCGTCCATGGAATCAACGCGATGGTAGCCGCTACATTGCCCAGGCACAGGAACGCCACCAGCGCCGCAGCCAAGGCAACACCTGCCGCCGTTCGGCCCGAGCAGGCGCGGGCACCTGCGCCTATGAGTCCAAACAACACAATCTCAAGGACAACAACCACGACGCCGGCACCCGCCAAGGCGATCGGCCCGCCAACGGCCGTGCCCACCGTGAGAAGCAGGATGCCGGACGGCACCGCGAAGACCGCCCCGCGGAAGACTCCGGCGAACAGCCCGCCAAGGAATGTTCGAGCCTTTTGATGGAAGCCCCATACTGCCCCGAGGACAGCAGAAACAACTGCCATCAATCCGGCCATCAGTATGTACGTGGCGCTTGGGAGGCTGGATTCAAACCATCCGTTGGCTTCGCCGAAAGCCACCACAGCTGCGGCCGTCGCCCAGGCCAGAAGGAGCCCGGACGCGCAGGCCAACCAGAACCACCAGGATTGCAAGGACATGCGGCAGTCATCCCAGGCCTCCCGCACAGCGGCTCCGAGAATGTCGGCGATCCCAGGTTGGTGGTCCAGCCTGTGTTCACTCCCCGCGGTTCCGTCACGCCGCGGAAACCGGTCGTCGATAACGCCGCCGCCGATCACTTCGTATTCCGATTCGCTGCGCGCCGGCCCGGGATCGTCCGGTGGCTCAGGAACCCTGGCCATGGCACCACGCAATGCTCATAAGAGGGATCGTACGCCCGGGGGCCTGCTGCCGAAACTGACTGCGTGGCCGCCATGTGGTCACAATTCCTGCGGGGACACAACACGGCGATAAACTGGCCGAATAAGCTACGCAGGCGTGTCCCAATTTCGAATTTGGCATGCCTCGTTCGAACCCTATTGATGCAGTGAGGGTGCGCGCATGACTATGCCCACTACCGAAGTGAAGATCGAAGAGCTCTCCGACGGAGCTGCCATTACCAAGCAGCTGATCGTTCAGAAGTTCGGCGGTTCCTCGGTTGCCGATGCTGATGGCATCAAGCGGGTCGCTCAGCGTGTTGTGGATGCGCAGAAGGCCGGCAACGAGGTTGTGGTTGTTGTTTCCGCCATGGGAGACACCACAGATGAACTCCTGGACCTCGCGGGCCAGGTCACGGACTCCGCTCCTGCCCGCGAAATGGACATGCTCCTTTCCGCCGGAGAGCGAATTTCCATGGCACTGCTTGCCATGGCCATCAACAAGTTTGGCGCCTCCGCCCAGTCCTTCACGGGCTCCCAGGCAGGCATGATTACCGACGGCATCCACGGCAAGGCCCGGATTATTGATGTGGACCCGCACCGCATCCGCACCGCCCTGGACAAAGGACACATTGCGATCGTGGCGGGCTTCCAGGGCATGAGCCGCAGCACCAACGAGATCACAACGCTGGGTCGTGGCGGCTCGGACACCACGGCTGTTGCCTTGGCTGCAGCGCTCGAAGCCGATGTGTGCGAAATTTACACCGATGTGGACGGTATCTACACGGCCGATCCCCGTGTTGTGTCGTCGGCCCAGAAGATCGACCGCATCTCCAGCGAGGAAATGCTGGAACTTGCTGCTTCCGGCGCCAAGATCCTGCACCTGCGGTGCGTGGAGTACGCCCGCCGTTTCGGAGTGCCGCTGCACGTCCGTTCGTCATTCAGCCAGCACGAAGGCACGTGGGTCATCCCGGGCGCCGATGAAAAGTTCACGATTCAAGAGGGAGTTGCCTTGGAGCAGCCAATCATCTCCGGCGTTGCACACGACCGGTCCGAAGCCAAGGTCACCGTTGTAGGCGTGCCGGACATCCCCGGCAAGGCCGCTGCGATCTTTCAGGTGATCGCGGACGCGCACTCGAACATCGACATGATTGTGCAGAACGTGTCCACCCACGGCACGGGCCGCACTGATATCTCGTTCACGCTTCCAATCGTCGAAGGCGCCGACGCCCTGACCGCCCTTCGTGCAGCTGAAGGCCAAATCGGCTTCGAGAGCATCGAATACAACGAGCACGTTGGCAAGCTGTCCCTGATCGGCGCGGGAATGCGTTCACACCCCGGCGTTTCGGCAACGTTCTTCAAGGCCCTCTCCGATGCCGGCATCAACATCGACATGATCTCCACCTCGGAAATCCGCATCTCCGTAGTCACCAGCGCTGACAAGCTGGACGACGCCGTCCGCGCCATCCACGCCGCCTTCGAGCTCGACGGCGATGCCGAAGCTACCGTTTACGGCGGCACCGGGCGCTAGGGCCGCCACTTTACCGGTCAGCGACCGGCTCTTCTGAGAAGGCTCCGTCCCCACTTGGGACGGAGCCTTCTTTGGGTGGCAGTATGCCCGTGATCAACAGGTGCTGTCGGCGGGCATATGTCTCTCTAGGTGGTCCTGCCTGACGCTCGACGGTATAACCACACGGGATTGCCGAAGCGGCGACCAGACGGCGCGGCAGCAACCACAATTACGACCTCGTTCTCCCGCTCGTATTCGAGGAACTCCACTCACGCTGCAGCGGCGGCGATATCCAGACTTTTCATCCGCACGCCCGCGCTGTTGGTCCTCATCTTGGCGAGCAGGCGGCCGGCGATCGGCAACCGGGCGAGGCGGATCATCGCGGACCGAAGCAGCAACTCGGCGCGGTTGCCTGGGGTGAAGAAACTGCGCATGCTCACACCGCTGCCGAGGTGGTGGTCGACGAACGGGCGCAGGTGGTCCTCCCAGTCCTGAAGGGCCCGTGGCACGTCGTGCGGGTGGCGTTCGAGCATGGTGCCGAGCAGGTCGGCCCCGGCCAGGCCGGTGGATGCCCCCATGCCGGAGTAAACGGTCAGGCACCACGCGGCGTCGCCGACGAGCACGACTCGGCCGCGGTGCCAGTGGTCGAGGTGCACCTGCTCGGCGGAGTCGAACAGGTGATCGGGGGCCTTCTCGAACTGGTCGAGCAGCCAACCGAGCGTGGAGCCGGTGGGCTCGGGGCCGTAAGCGGCGCGCAGCGAGTCGATGGCTGGCCGGGTGAACTCGGCGTCCACGTCGTCGGTGCGGTAGGAGAGCAGCACCGTCGGCGGACGGTCAGCGAACGGGAACACCCACGCTGATCGACCCTGCTCGGCCAGGATCAGTCCGTCTTGTTGACGGTAGCCGGGTACCGCCTCGGGCAGGCTGTACGCGGCGATCATGTAGTTCAGTGGACGGATCGGGCTCTGCTCGGGTTCGAACGCAAGCCGGCGCACCGTCGAGCGCAGTCCGTCTGCCCCCACCACCAGGTCGAACCGTTCGACGATCGTCGTCTCCGTCGTCAGGTTGCGGATCTCTACGTCCACCCCGTCGATGTACTGGTCCAGCGCGATCGGCACGGTCGAGTACCGGATCTCCACTTCGTCGGGCAGGGCGGTGAAGGCCGCGTCTTCGATGTCGCCGCGCAGTACGAGTCGAGATCCGCCGAACACATCGGCGTAGCTTAGACCGCGGCGGCGCCGGTCCGTGCGGTCGACTTCGTAGCTCACGGCTTCCGGAGCGACGCGATTCGGCACGGCATCGGCGATGCCCAGCCGTTCGGCGGCGGCGAGCCCGGTTCCGAACAGGGCGATGAAGTATCCGCCGCGGCGCCGGTCGGGGGCCTTCTCCAGCACCACCACGTCCCAGCCCGCGCGATGAAGTCGCAGCGCGGAGGCGGTCCCGCTGATCCCGAGGCCGACTACCAGGGCCCGCTGTCGTTTTGTCATGTTCTTGTCCATGGGATTGGGCGCTCAGTGGCTCGGGACAGACGCCAGCTGGCGCAGGTTGGTGTTGTTCTGCAGTGCCCATCGCAGGGTCCGCGGTGGGCGCCCGAGCAGGGTTTCCAGCTGGTCGGAGAGGACGTCGTACCGACCGCTGGCGATCAGCCGGGTCTGGATCCCCAGGTGGTCAGCCACGTGCCGGGCCGTAGCCGGATCGCCCAAGGACTCCTGCAGGACGGTCTCGTCGAGGAAGGTCTCATTCCAAGCCTCCAGCTCCTCAGGAATGTAGACGATCTGGCGTCCCAGCGCGGCTGCGTAGTCCTCAGCGAAACCGTGCATGTCCTTCAGCTCCGGGCCGGTGAGTTCGTAGGACTTCGAGATGTGCGGTGCGGGGTCGAGCAGCATCTTCACGGACACCTCTGCCAAGTCGTGAACGGCAATGGGTGCGAGCCGCTGGTTGCCGAAGGGCAGGCGCAGCTCACCCTTGCTCAGCGGGCCCAGCAGCATCCAGGTCAGATGGGGGTTTTCGGCGAACAGGGTCGAGCGCACGTTGATGGTCGGGAGGCCGGACCATTCCAGCACCCGCTCGCAGATCCAGTGCGCCCGCTGCTGCGGTGACCAGTCCGTGACCAGTCCGCCGAGCCAGGAACGCCGCTCCTCTTCCGGTGCGGTCATCTTCTCGAGCGTCATGTATGACTGCTCGTAGTTGGACAAGTGCACGAAGGCCTCGATGTTGCCCTGGGCTCGCGCCGCCGCGGCCATCAAAGTGAGGGCGTCAGCGTAGTTTGGCTGCGGGGTCATGCTGAAGTAAATGCGCTTGACGCCCTTCAGCGCTGCGGCCACATCCGCGGGTTTGAGCAGGTCGCCGACGAAGACGTCGGCCCCGGCCTCGCGCAGCGACTGGGCCCGTTGGTCGTCCCGTCGCACGAACGCGCGCACCGGGTGGCCCTGTTCGAGCAGCATGTCGACCATCAACCTGCTCACGCCGCCGACCTGTCCGCCGGCGCCGGTGATCAGAATGGGATTGCGTTCCGTCATTTGTGTGTTCTCCATCAGGTTGGGTGAGTTGTAGTCAGAGGATGGGTTCAGGTGCGCGCTGGCGTCGATTGCGTCCATCGGCGGAAGACCGGGCTGAGGGCCCTGTCGGGGAAGCGCGATGACACCGCGGGACTGCGCCGGGTCGGGAAGGGGCTGGAGTACGCGCGGATCCAGGTCGGCGTGGCGATCTCCGGTCGGGCGACGTGTTGCAGATCAATGGTGGGTTTCGACGCCGGCGCGTTCAGACATAGGTGTCGGAATCGGTCCAGCCGCGTGCAGGGCCGCGTCGGTATCCGCTATGGCCAGCATTCTGTTGATGTCGGCCCCGGCCAGTGCGCCGGCCGCGGCGGAGGCCCCGACCTGGGCGGTCAGATCGGTGGCGTTGCCGGCCACCCACACACCCGGCACT
Organism: Arthrobacter sp. StoSoilA2; assembly: GCF_019977195.1. Taxonomy (NCBI): domain Bacteria; kingdom Bacillati; phylum Actinomycetota; class Actinomycetes; order Micrococcales; family Micrococcaceae; genus Arthrobacter; species Arthrobacter sp. StoSoilA2. The sequence continues at coordinate 629,623 of NZ_AP024643.1, read as the reverse complement.
TCGGTGATGCCGGCCGTGCCGGAGGCGAAACTGCGGCCCTTGTTCGGCAGGTCCTGCACGGGCAGGTGCAGACCTTCCAGGCCCTGGGCGCGGATCTGCAGCTGCGCGAGGACTGCGATGACGCGGCGGGCAATGACCTGGCCGTCGGTGAGGCGCACCCCGGCGAGGGCGCCGTCCTCGTCGTTGACGACTTCGGTGACCGGGGTGTCGATGACGCGGATGCCGCGGGCGGCGAAGCGGGCGCGGTTGTCCTCGTCCAGGTCGGTGCCGTGCGTGAAGTAGGTCAGGTCCGCGGTCAGCTGACGGTACAGATACGCGTGGGCGATGGAGACCGGGCCGGTGGCGAGGATACCGATGGGTTCGTCGCGGACCTCCCAGCCGTGGCAGTACGGGCAGTGCAGCACGCTGTTCCCCCAGTGCTCGGCGAGCCCGGGCACGTCCGGCAGAACGTCGGTGAGGCCGGTGGCCACGAGGATGCGGCGGGCGGTGATGCTGCGGCCGTCGGCGAGGGTGATGGTGAACCGCAAATCCCCGTCAGCTGAGGGGGCGGCAGGCTCGGCCGAGACTACCTCGCCGAGGACGATGCGTCCGCCGTAGTGGCGCACGTGCTCCCGTCCTCGTCGAAGGATCTCGGACGGCGGGGTGCCGTCCAGGGCGAGGAGGCCGTGCACGGCTTCGGCTGGCGCGTTGCGGGGGTAGCCGCTGTCGATCACGACGACCGAGCGGCGGGAGCGGGCGAGGATCAGAGCGCCGTTCAGTCCTGCGGCGCCGCCTCCGATCACCACCGTGTCGATAGTGCCCTCGGCCAGTTCGTCACTCGTGAATGGAGGAGTCGTCTCAGTCATGGTTTGGTCAGCCTTTCGGGTTCTGGACGGCCATTGGGTTGGTTTCGCCGCGAGGGTCGGGTGAGCCACTTGCCACCCATGTCGTGATCCGTTCCGCGATCGCTTCGGGGGCTTCGATGTGCAGGAAGTGGCCGAGGTCGGGGACGATCTCTCGCACGTGCGGAGCGGCGTATCGATGCCGGTCGTCGACGTTCGGGGGGAGGATGCAGTCATCGTCTGCGCCGTGGATGTGCAGCAGGGGCACCGTGATGGGGTGGGAGAGGCGGCGTGCAGCCTTCAGCATGCCCAGGCGGGTCATCTCCCGGTAGTACTTGAGGGGTGCGGGAAAGCTCGCGCCGAGGTGCTCGTGTAGCTCCGCTTGGAGAGCCGGGTCGAGCGTCAGGTTTGGTGACCATTGACGCCAGAGTCGGTCGATGAGGGCGAAGTCGCGGGCTCGGGCGATCATGCCGCTTCCGGGAAGCTGGAAGAAGGCCATGTACCAGCTCCGGCGGAGCTGGGCGGGGCGGGGCCGGCCGATGAATGTCAGGGGGTGGGGGATAGCGAGCGTGACTGCGCGTTTGATGCGCTCCGGCGCGGTGACGGTGGTGTCGTACGTGATCAGAGCACCCCAGTCGTGGCCAATGAGGTCCACCTGGCGCTGGGGAGACCACTGGTCGATCAGTGCGACCACGTCGCTGGTCAAGGATGCGAAATCGAATGGACCCGCGGTCGGGGACGGGGCGTAACCGCGAAGCCAGGGCGCGAGGACGTAGCGACCCTGGCGGCCGAGCTCGGCGAGGAACGCCTTCGCCGTTGGCGGGTGGTCCGGGAATCCGTGCAGGAAGATCGTCGGTTGACCTGTGGGGTCACCGCCCTGCAGAGCGTGAAAAGTGCCGTGCGGCAAGTCGAAAGTGACGTGTTCGAAGTCCATGCGTTGTGAGCCTGCCTCAGAGGGGTCGGACGGGAGATGCTGGTGCTGGCCTCGGCGTCAGCCGGCCATTTGGTTGAGCTTGCGGATCTGTTTGTCAAAGGTGCGCGAGGGCACGAACCGGCGCAGGACGCTGACGCGTCCGGCCATCGAGCCGGCGGTGTACCTGGGTGTGGGCTTGGAGTCCGTGGCGGCAGCGACGATCACTTTTGCGACAACGTCCGGGTCATCGGCGGTACGTAAGGCGGTGGCCAGTACGTCTCGGGAGACCTCCCGCTGTGCGGAGTAGACCGGCAGGGGTGAGTCCGGTGCAAGGCTGCTCGCCTCGAAACCCGTGCTTGTAAAGGCCGGCTCGACCAGCAGCACCCGGACGCCGTGCTCGCGAAGCTCGTGGTCGACGGACTCCGAGTAGCCCTCGACTGCATGCTTGGTGGCGGCATAGATGGCCATGAAGGGGGCTGGGATCAGACCGAGTACCGAGGAGACGTTGACCACACGGCCACTGCCCTTGGCCCGCATGTGGGGCAGCACGGCGTTTGTCATCCGCATCAAGCCGAAGACGTTGATGTCGAAAACCTCCTTGGTCTGGTTGATCGAGCTTTCCTCTCCGGCGCCGACGGCGCCCACGCCTGCGTTGTTGACCAGGACGTCGATCCGACCAAACCGTTCGATCACCTTCTCGACCAGGGAATGGACCGATTCGTCGCTGGCTACATCGAGATCGAGGAACGACACCCCGGCAAGCGGGCGGGCGTTCGCCGCGTTTCGGCTCGTACCGACCACTGAGAAGCCGGCGTCCACGAGGGCGCGCGCTGCTGCCCGCCCGATTCCTGAGGAAGCGCCCGTCACGAGGGCCACCGGGGAAGCTGTCTGCATGTTGGTTCCTTCGACTATAGGCGTGACTTCGCCGCGCCAGATATGGGGAGTCAGACATTTATGTACTGAACAGTCAACAACGCTAGGCGGTTCTGTACTGATTTGTCAATTACGACCTTTCGGCTCTATCTTGTATGTATGGCGAGACCACGAACCTTCGACCGCGACCACGTTCTCCATGCCGCCGAGCGGCAATTTCGCGAGTCGGGCTACAACGGCACGAGCGTGGACGACATCAGCGCAGCCACCGGGCTGGGCCGCGGCAGTCTCTATGCCGCTTTCGACGGTAAACACGGTGTGCTGGTGCAAGCGATGACCGGATACTTCAACCGGTTGGGAAACGTTCCGGCGAAGGTTCTCGCCGGAACGGACGACGGCGCACTGGAACGGCTCCACAGCTACCTACTCCGCGCCGTCCACGGGGTGCCTCTAGCCGACGATGTGCCCCCAGCTTCCGACCGGGCGGCGGCTGCGTGCTTCGCGGGCAAGATGGCTCTGGAGATCGGTGCCTCAGACGCCGAGGTGCAGCGCATTGCTGCCGAATGTTTCTCTATGCTCGTGACGGCGGTGGCCGAGTGTGTGCGCGCGGCGCAGCGCAACGGAGACATCGACCCGGATGCCGATGCTGAAGATCTGGCATTCCTCGTGCTAACCGTGATCCGCGGGACAGATGTCGTCGGTGCGTACGGCCACAGCCCTGCCCGCTTGACCCGGATTGCCGAGAGCGCGTTCGCGTTGCTGCCACGCGTGAGCCGCTGAGGAGGGCGCAGCCGAGCGGCTGAACGCAAGCCGGATCTGCGGATGCTCCGCGGACACGCCGTCACTGCGCGCCAGGCACTACGAAAAGCAGTTGCGATGGCAGGAAATGATGGCCCCGGAGATCATACGGCGACTCGGGGCCAGCCCTGACCTTCCGGAGGAACCGCGGCCAAATGCTCCGGTCGCGGCCGCCCTCGCCTTCGATCCGGTACACTGACGCCCCGGTCCTTCCTTGCGTTAGCCGTTGCCGCGTTCACCTTTGCCGCGCTGCACCGGCGCCAGCAGGACGTCAATCAGCTGCCTTAGCCCATCGGCCATGTCCACGTCTTTGTCATAGAGCCACTGCAACTGCAGGCCATCGAACGCCGCAACAACCAACCTGGAGAGAAGGGCCGCGTCAACGTCGCTCCGGACTTCACCGGTTTGCTGCCGGCGGGCGATGTCTTCAGTAAGGCCTTGCACCAAGTCCTCGTAACGCTCTTTGAAGTAGCCGTGGGAGTCATGTCCGGGATCATTGGCTGTGGCCGACGCGACAGCGTACAGGGTGGTCAGCCCTGGCTCGTGCCGGTTCCGCTCGGCGATCGGCGCCATGAGGCCAAGCCCCGCTTCCTCTTGGCCGACCACTGACATGGACCGCCGGTCACGCTCTGCCAGGACTGCAGTGAGGAGTTCCTGCTTGCCCTTGAAGTAGTGGAAAAGGGTGGCTTCCTTGACCCCCACGAGTTCCGCCACGCGCTTGAGAGCAGTCCCTTCGAAACCTTCGGTCGCAAAGACGTCCGTCGCCGTTTGGATGATCTGTTCGCGGCGTTCCGCACCCTTCGCGTATTGCCCGCGGGCCTTGGAAGTTGACATTGAGTCAGTCTATTTCACGCATCAAAAATCGAGTCATCCTAGATTTATTGTCTAAAAATCTAGTCACACTCGATTTTTATCGCTACAGTCTCTCCATGAGACCTATCGGCGCTCTCCTGGTCATCCGCATCAAAGGAGTCAAATAAAATGAACCCCACATTGTCGGCCGCTGTCACGGCCCCGCAAACCGGATCGCCGGACGCCGAAGAGCGCATCCGGGAACTCGCACAGAGCCTCTCCCTGGAGCAGCAGATCCAACTACTGACGGGAGCGGACGTCTGGTCCACCCACGCCATCCCGGAAATCGGCCTCAGCCGCATCGTCATGTCCGATGGTCCGGCAGGCGTCCGCGGCGAAGACTTCGACGAGCGGCACGACTCAATCTCCCTGCCGTCGTCGTCCGCCCTGTCCGCCACGTGGAGCGTAGAAACCGCTCGCCGTTACGGCCAGGTTCTCGGGCAGGAGGCCCGCCGCAAGGGCGTCCACGCCGTACTCGGCCCAACCATCAACCTTCATCGTTCACCCCTGGGTGGCCGTCATTTCGAGTGCATGAGCGAGGACCCGCGGCTCACGGCAACCATGGCCGCCGGATACGTTGCCGGCGTGCAGTCCATGGGCATAGGGGCGACTCCCAAGCATTACCTGGCCAACGAGGCCGAGACGGAACGCTTCACTTCGGACTCCGTGGTGGACGAACGCCCGTTGCGCGAGCTTTATCTGGCAGCGTTCGAAGACGCCATCACGGAGGCCCGCGCCTGGCTGGTCATGAGCTCCTACAACTCCATCAACGGCACCACGGCGAGCGAAAACAAGCTGTTGGAAACCCCGCTCTCCACAGAATGGGGCTTCGACGGCGTGGTGGTTTCCGACTGGACGGGAGTGCGTTCCGTTGATGCCGCAAACGCGCACCAGGATCTGGAAATGCCCGGACCGGTAGGCCACTGGGGTCCCAAACTTCTGGCCGCCGTCGAGGACGGCCGCGTCAGCCGCGAGGCCATTCTGGAAAAGGTCACCCGCATCCTGCGACTCGCTGCCCGCGTCGGCTCACTCGAAGGCTTCGAACCCGCTGTCACCGGGCTCCCCGCGAAACTGGACGGGGCCGCCGTCGCGCGTGAAGTTGCCGTCCGGGGCGCCGTCCTGGTCCGCAACGAAGGCGGCCTCCTGCCGCTGGACGCCGCGACGCTCAAGAGCGTGGCCGTGATCGGCCATAACGCTGAAGAGGCCCGCACCCAAGGCGGCGGGAGCGCCACGGTGATGCCCAAGTACACCGTCTCGCCCTTGGAGGGGCTGCGCAAAGCACTGCCCGACGGCGTCAAAGTCACCTATGCGCGTGGCGCGAAGGTGGCCGAGGGCCTTCAGGCGTTCCCCCGGACTTCACTGCACAATCCGGTCTCCAATGTCCCTGGGATCCGCGTGACGTTCCTCGCAGAAGACGACACGGAGCTCTCGGGCGAAGACCGCCTGGCGTCACACTTGATCTGGTTCGGCATCGGCATCCCGGAAGGCGCCGCCATCATCCGGATGGAGACCGACTGGACAGCCGATTCCGCAGGTGTCCACCACCTCGGAGTGGGCACAGTAGGGCACATCCGCCTCTCATTGGATGGAGCCGAAGTCTTCAACGACGAAATCCAGGACGACACCGACGTCCTGGGTGCCGCGCTCTTCGACCCGCCCAAGACTGTTCACGCAGTTGAGACCGCAGCCGGCCAGCTGGTGCGTATCGAAGCCGAATACCGCCTGCCCAAGGAACAGATCATCCCGTTCACGGCAATCCTGCTGGGCGAAGAAACCGTGGTGGCGGATCCTCAGGCGGAGATCGACGCCGCGGTGGAAGCCGCCCGGGCTTCAGATGTAGCTGTGGTGGTCGTCGGAACCAATGCGGCCATCGAATCCGAGGGCTTTGACCGAAAGGACCTGGACCTTCCGGGGTTCCAGAACGAACTCGTACAAGCCGTCGCCGCCGTCAACCCACGCACGGTGGTGGTGGTGAATTCGGGTTCACCTGTGGTGATGCCGTGGCTCAAGAACGTCAACGCGGTGCTGCTGGGCTGGTTCGGTGGCCAGGAGTTCGGCAACGCGATTGCAGACATACTGCTGGGCGCCGAGGAACCTGGCGGTCGGCTCCCCACCACGTGGCCGGCAGCCTTGGAGGATGTTCCGGTCCTGAACACCACTCCCGTGGACGGCAAGGTGGTCTACTCCGAGGGAATTCATGTTGGCTACCGTGCGTGGCTCAAGCAGCAAGGCGAAGGGGGCCCCGCTCCGGCGCTGCCTTTCGGCTTCGGGCTCGGGTACACGACCTTCGAGTTCGGCACCGCCCACGCACCACAGTCGGTCACGGCCGGCAACGACGTGGTTGTGCATGTCCCGGTGAAGAACACGGGCACGCGTACGGGACGTGAAGTGGTTCAGGTCTACCTTGAGCGCACCGGTTCCGCTGTGGAACGTCCGGTCCGTTGGTTGGCAGGCTACGCAGGAACCCACCTTGCTCCGGCGGGGACTGACAGCGTTGAAGTCCGCATCCCGGCAAAGGCTTTCGCGCATTACGACGGCGGCTGGCAGTTCGAGCGTGGAAGCTTCCGCCTGCTGGTGGGTCGCCATGTTGCGGACAGCTTCCAGACTCTGGACATCGAGGTGCGGTAATAATAGAGGGCAATTGGCGCGGCGTGGCGGCCTTTTTGGGCCGCCACGCACGTGGTTTTCGCCACAAGCGCCGTATCTGGGGTATGGTATGGAATTTTCATGGCATGCTGTACGTTGCATACCCGGTAACCCCCTAACACGAAGAGGCATCAAAAAGTGGCAGCCGACTACGACGAACTCCGTACCGATGTAAAAGAGAACCAGGAGCAGTCCCTCCAGGCGCTCCAGTCCGCCAGCGCCCCCACGGCCAAGAGCGTGGTTCTTGAACTCGACGAAACCGACGGCCTGGACGCCAACGGTCCCGGCGGCGAAATCGTCGCTGAAGAACTCATCATCCAGGTCATCCCCCAGGCAAGCGACGAGTTCACTTGTAACTCATGCTTCCTGGTCCGCCACCGTTCGCAGATTGCCCGCGAAAAGGATGGCGTCGCCTACTGCACTGACTGCGAAGGCTAAGACGACCACCACCCCGGCGGAACATGAATCGTCAGGGAGTGCCGCCGTCGGGATTAATTGCGGAAGGACCGGAGCACATGCTCCGGTCCTTCCGCACTTAATTACTTGTCGCCCGCTTCCTGCCTGCCCTCCTTATCGGGTTCGGACAGTCGCTCCTCGTCCGTGTATTCAGGTGCGACCACCGGGGAAAGAGCGTCACCAAGGAGACCGGCAGCCTCCCTGCCATCCTCTGGAGCAGGCCGGTCCGGCGACTTCTCGTCCTCCAGCGGAGTGTCCGTCATAGTCCGCCTCCTTGTCCGCCGATCATCTTTTGGCGCCGGTGATTGCTCACCCTGAGCTGAAGAATCCGCGCACCCCCGGCCAGCGCCACCAGCACGCCTCCTCCAACAGCTGCGATGAACAGCGTGGTGCCGAGGGCGAGTGCGCCTTCCAATCCGAAGAAGCGAACAGTGACCATGTCCTGGTTCTGGACGAAGAAGACGATCAACAGGACCAACACCACCAGGCCCACAGCTACTGCCACCCAGATTGCTGCTGTTCGCGTGGGCCGGGAATTGCCCGGCGCGACCCGTCGCTGCGGGTGATCGGCCCGTCCAGAGCCTCCCCGGGCCATTGCGGCATCATCTTGAGCGCTCATTGACAGCCCCCTTTCCCAGAACGTATGCGTGCCCATCACATGTCCATGCACTCATATAATAAGCATGCTTATAAGTGGCTCAACAGGGGTGGGTAGGATCCCGGGAAGCAAGCCCGGCCGGCAGGAAGCCCACCCTACTTAAGGCCTGCCCTACACAAGGAAGGACCGGAGTTCGCGGTCCGGTCCTTCGGTATTTGGGTGCCGTTGTTACTGCCTGTCACAGTTAGGAATGGTCACAGTTACTGGTGGTCATACGCTGTAGTCGGTTGAAGTTGGCCCTGGATCGTTGTTCCGGACGGCGTAGTGATGGCCTTCGGAATCGGTCTCAATGTCGAAGGTCTTCAAGTCTTCCTCGGAAGCCGTTTCGAAGTCGTCGTGTTTATGCACAACAGGGGCATCCGTGTCCCCATGGGTTGCTGGTCCGAATACGGACTGCAGCCGCTCGGTCACGTGCTGAAAGTTTTCCAACTTGCGTCCCATGTTCTTCCACCTCCTTTCAACGGGAGAGAGAAAAGCGGCAGGACGGCGCATGCCGTACCAGTACGCCAATTTTACGCCCGCAGGCCGGAAAAGGCGCGGAATCGCGGCGGGCGAAAAGGCTTAGCGCAGCGACTTGTCGCCTGGATTACGGGGAACCACATACGTACTGCCGTCCGGACGGCGAAGGGTTTCCCATTGCTGCGTCTCCGCCTCGCGTTGGGCCAGGAGCCTGCGGTTGGCCTCGGTCATTTCGTGATCGATGGAGCTGCTGTGTGCCGGGCCAAAGATGACCCTCAGCTTTCCCGTAGCGCGCATGAATTTCTGGGTAAAGGATTCCTTTGCCACGCGGATCGACTCCTCTTTTAGACGGTTCAACAAGTTCATAGTACGCTAACAATTAGTGCACTAACTAATTGAGTGGGGAAGACGGCCATGACCCAGACGGATGAGACGAGCCTGACCAATGAGGCAAGCCTGACCAGCGAGACTGACGACCTCCTTTTGGAACGCCAACTGTGCTTCGCGTTGACGGTTGCCTCGCGGAGTGTTGTGGGCATTTACAAGCCCATCCTCGAACAGCTCGGGCTGACGCATCCGCAGTACCTTGTGATGCTTGCACTCTGGGAACGGAGCCCCAGGACACTAAAGGACATTAGCGACAGCCTCCTCCACGAGCCCGCCACCTTGTCCCCACTCCTGCGACGACTTGAGGAAGCACAGCTGATTACCCGCGAGCGCGTGCCTGGCAACGAGCGCGCGCTTGCCGTCAAGCTGACAGAAAAGGGAGCAGCACTTCGGGATCAGGCAACGGCGGTTCCTGGTGCAATCCGGGAGCTCCTGCAGCTCAGCCGCGAGGAGGTGGCCGAACTCCACCAGGCTATGACCGGCCTGATCGCGGCAACCCAGCGCAGCGGCACCTGAGACCAGCGCAGCAGCACTCGAGACCCACTCAGCGCGCCAAGGTGAGAATCTCAGCCCCGTCGTCGGTGATGGCTATCGTGTGCTCACTGTGGGCTGTGCGGCAACCTGTTGCGCTTCTCAGCGTCCACCCGTCGTCATCGGTAACGAGCTCGGCGGTGTCCGCCATGACCCATGGCTCCAGCGCCAGCAGTAGTCCCGGGCGCAATTTGTAGCCACGGCCCGGCCTCCCGGTATTGGCGATGTGCGGGTCCTGATGCATCGTCGATCCGATGCCGTGACCACCGAACTGGGTATTGATCGGGTATCCGGCTTCGCTGAGGACCGAGCCTATGGCATGGGAGATATCACCGATGCGGGCGCCAGGACCGGCCGCTGCTATCCCTGCACTCAACGCCCGCTCAGTTGCGTCAATCATTGCCAAGCTCTCCAAGGGCTTTGACTCGCCCACCGTGAAGCTGATAGCGGAGTCTGCAGCGACCCCATTCTTGGAAACAGCGATGTCCAGGGACACCAGGTCGCCGTCAGCAAGCGCGTAGTCATGAGGCAGTCCGTGGAGGACGGCGTCGTTGACGGACGTGCAGATGTAGTGCCCAAAAGGACCGCGCCCAAAGGAGGGCGAATAGTCTACGTAGCACGACTGGGCCCCCGCCTCCGCGATCATGGCCTGGGCCCACTGATCGATCTCCAGAAGATTGACGCCCACTGCGCTGCGGCTTTTCATTGCCTGAAGGATCTCGGCAACCAGTGCTCCGGCCTCCTTCGCCCGATGCAGTTCAGTGCGGTTCAGAATCTCGATCATGCGGCGCCCTCCCATTCAACCAATAACTATCCCGGCCATATTATCCCGGTATTAGAATTGGAGCCATGGTCAGATTGCCACTCACAGCTGAAGAGGTCGAGCGCGGACAGCGTCTCGGCGCCATGTTGCGTCGCGCTCGAGGAGGGCGCTCCATGCTGGAAATTGCGCTCGAGGCCCAGGTTTCGCCGGAGACACTCCGGAAGATCGAGTCCGGACGTGTGGCAACCCCGGCATTCCAGACCATCGCAGCGATAGCAGACGTCCTCGGGCTGTCCCTCGATGAGGTGTGGGCAGGGATCAGCCAGCCCGAAAGCATTGCCGCTCCGGCATAAAACGGCAGCAACCAAGGAGATTCAATGCGCCCGCGCCACTTCGTCCGGCACCTACAAGCCGTTCGGCCCCTCATTGCTGTCCTGGCCCTCGCTGGCCTGGCCGGCTGCTCGGGTACCCCCGCCCCGGGTGGGTCGAGCAGCGCTGCCCCCTTGCCGTCGTCGTCCGTCAGTCCAAGCGGCGCATCTCCGAGCGCCACACAAGCCAACCCAACGCCAACCCAGGTGCCCACAACGCTCGGCCCCGAAGACACAACACCGGACCCCAGCTTGCCCGGAACCACGCCCACGCCGGGACAGGGAAACGCTGAACTATCCATCATCGTGCTGGAGGCCGCCGATGCAGCACCGCAGAACTATACGCTCGTCTGCATAAACGGCGCCCCGGCAGCCGAAAGTAAACACCCCACCGCGAACGCGGCCTGCACGGCACTGAAGAACAATCCTTCGCTCCTGGGCCCTGCCCCGATCAAGACCGACCAAGCGTGCACGCAGCAGTACGGCGGACCGCAAACTGCCAAGGTGACTGGCGCCGTTGACGGCGTGGAAGTCCATGTCTCCTACAGCCGTACCGACGGATGCCAGATCGCCTTGTGGGATGCGGCCAGCGCCATTATCGGTTCCAGCGGTGGAGCAGCTTAGGCCGCGGCACCTCCCCCAAGAGCAGTGGCTCGGGATGGAGGCAGCACATCATGCGCGGGTCGCACGCTACGCAGACCCATATTTGGCCCGCCGGTCGGCAGGAAAGAAACACCCCGTGGAGGACTTCCTCTTCACGTATTACACCCAGAAACCCGGTCAATTGCTGCGCTGGCATCCCGGTCACGGCGTAGTGCTGAGCGGCGAGCGCGTCTTTGAGCGCGCCGGCTGGAAGTTCTACCGCGTGCTCGACGACGGCGACCTCGCCGCCGTCGGACTGCAGCCAGGTACGCCCGCCGTCACCTTTGACAGGGACAGTTTCATGGCCCAACGCGCCGAGGCCGTCAGTTTCGCTGGCATCATCCTCAGCGGCACCGCGAAGCGCCCGGGCCAGTTCGGCTGCTTCGGCCTCCATGAGTGGGCCATGGTGTACCGGCAGGAGAAATTCGAGTTGCGGCACGAATACTTGAAACTACGGCTTGGCGCGGAGGGCACTGACACCGTGGTGGAGCAGAACCGTATCCGCTGTTCCCACTTCGATGCCTTCCGCTTCTACACACCGGACGCCGTCCCGCTCAACGAGCTCACTCCCACACGTGGGAACCAGCGCACCATGGAACAACCGGGCTGCCTGCACGCCAACATGGACCTGTACAAATGGGCCTACAAACTGACTCCGGCGCTGTCCAGCGAGCTGGTGATGGACTGCTTCGAACTTTCGTGGCGGATCCGGACCATGGACATGCAGGCTTCCCCTTACGACCTCGAAGAATGGGGCTACCCGCCCATCAGGATCGAGACACCGCAGGGCAAGGCCGAGTACGTTGAGTACCAGCGGGCTTTTGCAGCCGAATCCCAGACGCTGCGGGCCCGCGTGCTTCAGGCAATCGAACCGCTTCTGTAGGGAACGTCTCGCGGGACTCTTGCCGCAAGCACCCGCCGCCACCAGCGAAAGGTAACCATGCTTTCTCCCGACAGCAGCGAGTACGACGTCGACCTCACCGTCACGCTGACAGAGGCACCTGGCGCCGCGCCTACTGAGTTCTATCTGCGGTCCGCGAAGGGCATTCTGTCTCCGGAGCCGGGCTCGATCGACTCGAACCTGCCGGACGCAGCGGCAGCCCTTGCCGCCGTCGAGCAGTTTGGTGAGGAAGTGTTCTTCCCGGTTCCGCGTCCGGACCGGATCTGCACGCAACAGTACGGGGGCCCGCAGGTGGCCCTGGTGACAGGTTGGTTCCGTGGGCGGAAGGTCCACAGCAAGCTCAGCCGGACCGATGGCTGCGAGATCGCACGCTGGCGGGCCATGGCGCCCCTCCTGGGCGGCGCGGGAGCGTCAACCGGCGCCATCTAGGTACACCCCGGACGAAACAGCAGTGGCCGGCGGAATCATCCACCGGCCACTGCTGTGATTTCGACGAGCTAGCTTGCGTTACTGCTTTGCGTTGGCTCGTCTGCGCGGATCTTCGTGTCCTGCTTTCCCTTCGTTGGGTTCTCGTTATCCGGAACAACCGCGGCACCGGCAGGACCCACCACTACCGTGACGAAGCTGGGTTCGCTGGTGCCCTCGAACGTCAGGCGTCCAATGTAGGAGCCCGGCGTAAGGTTGGTCCAGTTCAGCGAGATGGTGCCGGCCTTGCCGTTGGCGACTCGGATCGGGTTGGGCGTCACCGTGGCGTTGCCCTCGTTGGCCCCCAGGACCGCGGCATCAACTGTTGCCTTGGTGGGCTGGTTGTTGGGGCTCGCGTAAAGGTTGGCGAAAACGTAGTAGTCGCCTGGCTCGGGATCGGCCACGGTGACGGATTCGCTGGCCGAGGCGGTCGCGGACGGGAGCTGCTGGCCCGACGGGGTCAGGACGAGCATGTCGAAGTCCGCGGCTTCGTCCGAGGATATGACGGAGAACTTGGCCAAGGCGCTGTTCTCCCCCACCGTCACCTTCTTGACGAAGTTCGAGGCGTTGGTCTCACCGGCAAAGGGTCCCGGAACCAGTTCAATTGCTGAGGAATCCGCCTTGGAAAGCCCATCAACCGTGACTCCCACCGGTGCATTGGTGCCGGAGACGATGTTGATGGCCGCCGAGCCGTTGGGGCCCGTTCCCGTGAACGCCATGGCCTTATCCGCGATGACTGACTGCGGACGGACGGCAATGGGCGAGGTGACGGTCTTGTTTGCGCCCTGCCAGGTGAGTGAACCCATGGCGAACTTGCCCAAGGCTGCATTGTTGTTCTCGAACTGCACCTTGAACGTCTTCTTTTCACCCGCAGCGCCAAAGTTCAGCACGGATGGGGTGACCTTGACATTGACACCGGGAACGTTGACGGAGGCGCGGTAGAGGCCTGGCGTCAGGGCGGTAACTGTACGCGTGACCTCGATCTTGCCGGCGAGGTTGCCCAGCGCAAACGAGGGGACGTTCATGTCCCGCGGCTGCGTTGTGCCCAGTCCCTCAATACCGAGGTCCATGCCCGTGCCCTGAACGAATTTGAGATAGTCCTCGATGGTGGCGTCGTAAACCAAGCCGGGGCTGAGGACCTTGGCGGGATCGACCTGGCCTGCGCCGGTGGCGAAGACATCTTTGTTGATGGCGCCGTTGGCCAGCTTCACCGGACCGGCCGTGGTCATCATGGCCGACTTCACCGTTGCCGGGGACCACTTCGGGTTCTTGGCCAGGATCAGGGCGCCGAAACCGGCCACGTGCGGGGAAGCCATGGACGTTCCCGACAGGAATCCAAAGTTGTCTCCACCGGTTCCGATGGGTGAAACGCCGGCGAGGATAGCGACGCCGGGTGCTGATACGTCGGGCTTCAGAAGGTCTGAATCCGTTGCCAGCAAGGGACCGCGGGACGAGAATCCGGCGATCTGCGGCTGCGCCTCAAGGGGCAGGCCTGTGGTGTCGTGGTCCAGCAGGGACACAGTGATGGCGGGGTTGGCCGTCACCTTGTCCTTGATGGCCTGCGTGGCTGGAGGATTCACATGGACTGTTGGAACAGCATGCTTGTCCGTGTCCAACGATGATTCCACCAGGTTCACCAGGATCATTCCGACGCCACCGGCCCGAAGGATCTCCGCGCTCTTGGCGGTGCGGTCAACCACGCCACGGTCACAGACAACAACCTTGCCGGTCACCTTGGCCGGATCCAGCGAGCCGGGAGCACACAGCGCTGCGTTGCCTTCACCGCTTGCAGCGTTGGTGGAAAGCACGACGCCGGCCCCGCTCACCTCGTGGTTCATGATGCTCGCTCCGCGGAATTTGCTGCCATCGGAGAATTCAACGGTGCCTTGCAGTTCCTGCGAGAAAGAGGTCGCAGCCACAGTGGTCAACCAGGGTGCTCCGTGATTGACGGTGCTGGCCGTTGGTCCGGAGTTCCCGGCAGAGGTTGCCACGAAAATCCCGGCCGACGCAGCAGACAGGAAAGCCAGCGATACGGGATCGGTAGTGGTCGTGGTGGAACCGGAGATGGAGTAGTTCAGCACATCCACGCCGTCCAGGATGGCCTGTTCGATTGCGTCAACAGATGCGGAGCCGTAGCATCCGCCCGTCGTGGGATCTGTGTCTTCCCAGCAGACCTTGTAGATGGAGAGTTTGGCGGCGGGTGCGATGCCGCTGGTGATACCGAAGCTGCGGCCGTCCACCACGGCGTCGACGTTGCCGTTACCTGCCGCTGTGCTTGCGGTGTGGGTGCCGTGGCTGTCCACGTCTACGGGCGAGATGACTTCCTCGGGGGCACGGTTTTCCGGGGGAACACTTCCCAGGAAGCCATCCGCGAAGTAGTGGGTGCTGAGTACTTTGGAGTTGCAGGCACTGCCGTCGTAGCTGGCGCCTGTGTCCGTACCGGGCTGGCATTCGCCGACGAACGTATCGCCATCTGCCTTCAGCATCGCGATCTTGCCGTCAGCGGTCCGGTAAGGGACGCCCACCTGGGGGTCGCCGACCAGCGGACCGACCGGATCGCCTGCGAAAAAGGGATTGGAGGGGGTATATCCGGTGTCGATGACACCAACAACTGTGCCCTTTCCGGCGTTCTCCTGGCCACCGTATTGCGTTGCCCAGGTGCCGTTGGGCCCGCTGAGTTTCAGGAAATCGGTGGTGGAGTAGTCAGGTGCGTATTGAGTGTCCGGTGCGACCATCAGGACCTTGGGGTCCTTGGCGAGGTTGATGGCCTGCTCTGCCGTCAGGTTGGCGCTGAAACCGTTGACGGCGGTGGTGAAGTCACGTTCGATGGTGACGTTTTCCTGCTGCGCAACGTCCTGCTGCGCCTGTTGCAGGTGTTCCTGGTATTCCTTCACCTCGACGCTGCCGGAATCGAGCTTCTTGCCCTCTTCCGGCTTGGTGGGCGCAAAACCCGGCGTACCGCCGTCGTATGTAGCCGCAGGCTTTTCTGCCAGGACAACCATGTAGCGGCCGTCCTTGTAGGCGCTGGGGTCAAGGTTCTTCTTGGCCACGCCTGCCGGATTCCCGGACACGGTCTCCGGGGAGGGAGCTGCCTGGGCCGGCAACGCCATGGAAGAGAGCAGCAATGGCAAGCCCACGGCCAGAGCCGCTGCCTTTCGAAGCCCCCCGCTTCTGACGAAGCTCTTTCCTTGTGATTTCACGAGTGATGGCACCTTTCACTGAGTGAGGCCCGGGCTCCATCGCCTGGGTCTGTCAACATTTGAATCGCTGCGTTCGTGACAGGTCTTGTCAAAAATGCGCAACCAGTCGAGTCACAGAGTACAGACTGAGAGCAAAATATGACATACAGCACATTTCGGGAAATTTGTCTTGTCGCCGCACCAAATTCAGGTCATATGACGGCAAACAGCGGACCGCAGGAAACTTTCTGTGGTCCGCTGTTTTGCCCAGGCTCTGCCTCTAGCCCTTTGGCGTCACCTGCAGGCGATCAAACGAGACCTGCGTACCGTCCTTATCCAGGACCACAACATCGTCGCGGCCGTTATTTACATCCGATGGAAGAATGAATTCCACGGTGTTATCCGTGGTGGGAAAGATCCATCCGAGCCGGTAACTGTGCTTGTTCAGATATACGTAGTACCACTGCCCGTATTCCAAGCCCTTCAAAGTCACTTTCTGGCCATTGCGATACTTCTCCCCCGTGCCCAGATCAAACGACGCCGTTTGGCCATCGAAGTCCTGGATGCTCAGTGCGGGCTCGGTGTCCGGCTTTGCGGGCTGGACGTTGAGGGCCAGCGCGTCGCCTTCGGCAGTGGCGGCCACTTCCTTGGTGCCGTTGTGCGCCGTCACATCGAAAGTTACGGCGGCGAGGCTTCCGGCTGCGACGTCCCCGGCGGTAAGCACATGGACACGCGTGGCCGTCGCCGTGCCGCCAATGGGCAGGGCAGTTTCAGTGATTCCAGACCCTGTTGCCTCAAGGCCCGTCAGCGCCACATTGCCTGCGTTGCCCACGGTGTAGGTGTACGTCACAGGATCGCCTGCGCTGGCGAAGCGGTCACCGTCGGCGTCTTCCCAGACCGCGGAAACCGTTCCTTCAAGCTTCGGTTCCCGGACTTTCAAGTCCACCTCGCCGCCGTCGATCCCGTAGTTCCTTGTGCTCTGGCCCGCCGAGCCGACCTGCCAGCTGGTGGTTGGCACGAAGAAGCCCTGGTCGGCTTCCTCAACGGTCACGGTGTGGCGCGGCGTGGCGCACTGGTAGCTCTGCCCGGCCGGCAGGGTGAGGTAACGGCAATTGCCGGGCCCCTCAGGGACGAAGGGGCTGAAGTTGCCGGCGGTGGGCACCACGTTCTCCACGAGCGGACCCGTGTTTTTCACCGTGAACGCGTAAGGGAAAAGGTCGCCTGCTGCGTAGGGCTGGGTTGCGAGGTCACGCCCGACGTCGGTACGCGCCCCGCTGATGTCCGCTGCCACCAGGCCGTCGCGCAGGGCCACCGCAGCGCCGGTGAACGGAACCGTTTTGGTGAGCGACGGCGTCGAACTGGCTGTAATGGTAAAGCTCGCCTCGGGCACGAAGTAGCCGCGCTCGATGTCCTCGGCAGTCAGCACATGCTTGGCGGTAGTGCAGTTATAGCTGGCTCCGGCCGCCAGGTTGTTGAACCGGCAGTTGGGTGCAGTCGGTGGCAGGAAACCGGAGTCGAAGCTCCCCGAAACAGGTACGGCGTTTGCCGTGACGTTGGACGTGCTCTTCACAGTGAAGGAGTAGCTGAGTGCCTCCCCAGCCTGATACGGGCTGGCCACAACGTCACGCGCAGGCGCAGAGCCTGTGATGGTAAGCCCCACTTGCGGGGCCGCCGGGACCGTCGCCGTGAAACTGAACTGCGAAACCCTGCCGTCCGCCGTCGTAAATGCTGCGTTAAGGTTCTGCGGACCGCTGGCGTTCGCCGGAGCGGTCAGCGCTACGTTGACGGTCACCGAAGCACCAGGCGCGACGTCGGGAACCGGCACCGTGGTGGCCGACCAGCCGCTCGGCGTGTAGACGGTGGCGTTGGCGCCGGAGATCGTGGTGGCCTCCTGGTTGGTCACCGTCACGGCGACTTGCTGGGTTGCACCGGGAGCGGTGGTGATGGCAGGGACGGAAAGCGGTGCGCAGACATAGTTCAGCCAGGCGTCGTCGAACTTTGCGAAGGGCATGTTGTCCGTGTAGTTGCCCTCGTAGAGGACGCCGAACTTGCCGTCCTCTACGAGGGTCACCGTGGAGTAGGCGGAGAAGCCGGAACGAATGGTTCGGACGCCCGGCCAGGTGGCGCCGTCGTCGCACGATACCCGGGCAGAGACGTTCTCGCGGCCGGTCTTGGAATTTGCGTTGGTGAAGATCAGCTTCCTGGCGTCCGCCGAACCCTGCTCCGCATTCGGGAACATCCTGGCGATGGCCCCGTTG
This sequence comes from Arthrobacter sp. StoSoilA2, assembly GCF_019977195.1. Lineage (NCBI taxonomy): Bacteria > Bacillati > Actinomycetota > Actinomycetes > Micrococcales > Micrococcaceae > Arthrobacter > Arthrobacter sp. StoSoilA2. Next base: position 611,653 of record NZ_AP024643.1, on the reverse strand, counting down.
TTGGCTGGATCCGGCAGCTCAGTCTCCTGGGTGACCGGACCGTAAGTGGCACCACCATCCGTGGAGATTGCCACCTTGCGGTAGCCCTGGTTGGCGTTGTCGCGGGAGTTCAGCAGGACTCTGCCGTCGGAGAGTTCAACGGTTTTGTTTTCGTCCATGCGGTCACCCACGTTGGCACCCTTGTGCCAGGTCACGCCATGATCGTCCGAGTAGACGCTGTATGCCTGGATCTTGTTGGTGCCGTCGGCCTGGCGGACATCGCCGGCGTACTGCTGGATGAGGCGGCCCTTGTGTGGCCCGTATTTGAGCTGGATGCCCTCGCCCGAAGAGGCGAAGTTGGAACGTACATCGCCAGCCACGGGGTTGCTCTTGCTGGTCCCGGGCTTGGTGACATTGGTGATGAGCCGTGGCTGGCTCCACGTAACGCCGCCATCAGAGGACTCGATAACCGCCGAGGAGATCACGGTCCGGTCTGCGTCGTCGTTGCCGAACTGGCTGCCGCCGAAGCCTTGGTCCTTGGAATAGACGAAGAAGGCGAAGACTTTGCCTGCCTCGGCGTCGTAAATGTATGAGGGATCGCTGTAACCGTACTTGGGGCCGCTGGCGTCGGCGACGTGTCCGGCCGCAATGACCTGCACAGGGCCCCACGTCTGGCCGCCGTCCGTGCTGCGGCGTTGCACGATCGAGTTCGGGTTGGGAGCATCGGCGGCTGAGCCGGGACGGCCATCCCATGCAGCCAGGACCACGTTATTGCCCAAGTAGGTGAGTGCAGGAATCCGGTAGAAGAAGTTCGCGGCCGTGCGATCAGCGGCGAGATTTGCTTCGGCGAAACTGCCAGGGGCGGCTGTGGGGTTGTTCGGGGGAATCGGGGCTGCCGTAGCCGGAAGACCGAGGCTGGCCAGGAGGGCCAGGCTCAGGGCTCCAGTGGCTGCGATGCGTGCGAGCAATTTTGTGTCCTTTCGAAGCTGCGCCGAGATGGCATTTCGCGCCAATGTTTGGCTCAAACATTGGCGCTATCTGCCATCTCGCGGGTGCGGGATCGAATCGATGCGGCGATATACCTCGTATTACGTGCCACGTCGAACGTCCTACAACCATATGGTGTTGGTCGTCACATTGCTAGGGATGAAGCCGGGGAAGCCCCGCGGCCCCATGTCGGGCTAACCTCGTGGACGTACCGGCATTACCTTCTAGCGATGGAGCTGCAGTGAAAATCCTCGTCCCCAATACCGTGACCCTGGACCTGTCCGGCTCCGCCCACCATGTGTTCGTGTACCGCGTCGACCAGCCCATTCCGGACGAGCACCTGGACGCCGAGGTCCTGGTTGTTTGGCAGAACACCTCGGCGAACCTGGCCGACGCAGCCCAGCGTTTGAGCCGGCTCAAACTCGTCCAGACCCTCGCCGCAGGGCCGGATTCCGTGCTGGCAGCAGGATTTGCGGACAATGTGGCCATTACTTCGGGGCGATCACTCCACGACGGCCCCGTGGCCGAGCATGCCCTTGCCCTCATCCTGGCAACTGTGCGTCGGCTCGATCAGCTCCTCGAGGCCCAGAAGTCCGCGACGTGGGACCGCGCCTACAACGCAGCGCAGTCCAGTCCAGACACGGAGCAGCTCTACACGCTCGACGGCGCGAACGTCACCATTTGGGGGTTCGGCTCCATCGCAGGACGACTCGCTCCCATGCTGGCCGCCCTGGGCGCAAACGTCACGGGCGTTGCGGGTTCGCGGGGTGAGCGCTACGGCTTCCCTGTCGCTGCGGCAGGGGAACTTGCGGACGTCCTTCGAACCACCGACGTCCTCGTATCCATCCTCCCGGCCACCCCCGAGACCACCAACGCCCTGAACGACGACCTCCTGCGCGCGCTGCCTGGGTCCGCCATTTTCGTGAACGTGGGCCGCGGGGCCACCGTCGATGAGGATGCCCTCGTAGCCGCGCTGCACGAGGGTCGCCTCCGGGCGGCTGCACTGGACGTCACAAAGGAGGAGCCCCTGCCCGCACACTCCAAGCTCTGGAGCACCCCAAACCTGATCATTACCCCGCACGTGGCAGGCAACCGCCCCAAAGGCTCAGCCAAGCTTGTCCTTGCCAACCTTTCAGCGCTCCAGGAGGGCCGGGCCTTGACCAACCTCGTGGGCCGCTGACCCAACTGAGTCGCATTAGAGCGCGTTTAGAGCCGTCAAAACGCGCTCAGCTGCTACCTAGTTGGGCGGGCGGCCACGAAAAAGTGGGCCCGCCCCCGGGAGGACGGACCCACTTCGCGAGAGTAAGGTCAGGCGTGCTCGTAGGTCAGGCAGTCCGCAGCCTCGCGGCCCGGACCAACTTTGACGTCGTGGGCTTCGCACATGAGGTTGTTGTTGTGAATGCATTCGGACCGCTGGCAAGCACCCACGTGGGCGAGGACCTTGGGAAGGCCACCCATGGCGTTGGTGTCGATGAACGTGGCGCAGGATGCATGGTCCTGGCTTCCACCAATGGTGATTCCAAAAGCAGTGCATCCGTCGTGGTTGAAGCCGCAGCTGCCAACGCTACAGGCGGATACTTCGGCAATGTGTTCGGTCATTGTTCCTCCTGGTTGGATCCGGATCCAACGGGGGCCTGGCCCCACGTGTAGTCCCCAAACTACGCCGTCTTTGCCGGATTTAACCCGCTGGAATAGCGCATTTGTACATGCGCTAATGCCGCTACTTGTTCGGAGCGCGGAGCGCGTCGCTGATCTTCGCGCGTGTTTCCTTATCCAACGGGGCTGTCACGTGGTGTTCCCTCGCCGCCCTGTCCGCCTTGATTTTTTGGATGACCATTCGTCCCAGACCCGCAAAAACAGCTGCGGCTACGACGCCCAGCACCATCGACCTCGGTTTCTCCGCCATGCCACAATCCTAGTGACGGGCGCCACGCCCGGCGAGTGCCGCCGTCGGGCTTTCATTGCCCCCAATTTGGTGGGGATCGGCGGGGGCTCCTCGCGGAATCCGGCTGAATAGGGTATGCGCGCCGGTCCCGGTAAGATGGGTGTGCAAGCTCGCGGAGCGCCCCCACGCTGTAGAAACCCAGTTGAACGGCGTGAGACGGCAACCTCCGCGGCAGCCTTATTTAAGGTTCACCCAACTCACGCACAGGAGTTACCGGATGCCCCGGATCGTCGTTGACGTCATGCCCAAGCCCGAGATTCTGGACCCCCAGGGGAAAGCCATCGTGGGTGCATTGCCCCGCCTCGGCTTCAACAGCTTCAGCGCAGTCCGTCAGGGCAAGCGTTTCGAACTGACAGTCGACGGCGAGGTGACCGACGCTATCCTGGCCCAGGCCCGTGAGGCCGCTGAGACCCTCCTGTCCAACCCGGTGATCGAGGATGTTGTCAACGTCGAGGTCGTCGAGGCCTGATATGACTTCGATCCCCCTGATTGGCGAGGCCGTGGCCGTCGCCGCCGAGCCCCGGCTCGCCGGCGCCAAGATCGGCGTTGTGACCTTCCCCGGCACCCTTGACGACCGCGACGCCGCCCGTGCAGTGCGGCTTGCAGGCGCCACGGCGGTTCCGCTCTGGCATGCAGACACCGAACTCGGAGATGTTGATGCGGTCATCATCCCCGGTGGTTTCTCCTATGGTGACTACCTCCGCGCCGGCGCTATTTCGCGTTTCGCGCCGCTGATGACGAAGATCATCGACGCCGCGAACTCCGACGCAAAGCTCCCCGTGCTGGGTATTTGCAACGGCTTCCAGATCCTGACCGAATCGCACTTGCTGCCCGGTTCCATGATCAAGAACGACCACCTGAAGTTCATCTGCCGGGACCAGGTGCTGCGCGTGGAGAACGCCAATACTGCCTGGACCCTGGACTACCAGAACGGCCAGGAAATCACTGTGCCGCTGAAGAACCAGGACGGCCAGTACATCGCTGACGAGAAGACCCTTGACGCCCTTGAGGCTGAGGGCCGCGTGGTGTTCCGCTACGTTGGCTTCAACCCGAACGGCTCCCGCCGCGACATCGCGGGCATCTCCAACGCCGCCGGCAACGTAGTTGGCCTCATGCCGCACCCCGAGCACGCGGTCGAGGTCGGTTTCGGACCCGAGTCGCTTGACGGAATCGGCGGTTCCGACACTGACGGCCTGGGCTTCTTCACCTCCGTTTTGAACAAGATTGTGGGAGGCGACAAGTGACCACGGAAACCACTAAGAAGTTCAACATCGATACTGTTGAGCACGCTGCCAAGACCCCGGACACGGAACTCCCGTGGGCCGAGCTGGGCCTGAAGAAGAACGAATTCGACGAGATCGTCAAGGTCCTGGGCCGCCGCCCCACCGGCGCCGAACTGGCCATGTACTCCGTCATGTGGAGCGAGCACTGCTCCTACAAGTCCTCCAAGAACCACCTCCGCCAGTTCGGCGAGAAGGTCACCGAGGAAATGAAGAAGGACATGCTGGTGGGCATCGGCGAGAACGCCGGCGTCACCAACCTGGGCGACGGCTGGGCCGTGACGTTCAAGATCGAGTCCCACAACTCGCCGTCGTTCGTTGAGCCTTACCAGGGTGCCGCTACCGGCATCGGCGGCATCGTCCGCGACATCATCTCCATGGGCGCACGCCCCGTCGCCGTAATGGACCCGCTGCGTTTCGGCGCGATCGACCACCCGGACACTGCCCGCGTCATGCACGGTGCCGTGGCAGGCATCGGCGGCTACGGCAACTGCCTCGGCCTGCCGAACATCGGCGGCGAAATGGTCTTCGACTCCGTCTACCAGGGCAACCCGCTGGTGAACGCACTCGCGGTGGGCGTCATGCGCCACGAGGACATCCGCCTCGCCAACGCCTCCGGCAAGGGCAACAAGGTTGTTCTGTTCGGTGCCCGCACGGGTGGCGACGGCATCGGCGGCGCTTCGGTGCTGGCCTCGGAGTCCTTCGATGACACCAAGCCCTCCAAGCGCCCCGCCGTCCAGGTGGGCGACCCCTTCGCGGAGAAGGTCCTCATCGAGTGCTGCCTTGAGCTCTTCAAGGGCTCGCTGGTTGAAGGCATCCAGGACCTCGGCGCCGCAGGTATTTCCTGTGCCACGTCCGAGCTCGCCTCCAACGGCGACGGTGGCATGGAGGTTGAACTGACCTCCGTCCTGTTGCGCGACCCCACGCTGACTCCGGGCGAGATCCTCATGTCCGAGTCGCAGGAACGCATGATGGCCGTGGTCACCCCGGAGAACATCGAAGCGTTCGAAGCTGTGATGGACAAGTGGGCTGTGGAGTACTCCTGGTTGGGTGAGGTCACCGATACCGGTCGCCTCATCATCACTTGGGAAGGCGAAGTAATCGTCGACGTCGATCCCCGCACCGTTGCGCACGACGGCCCGGTCTATGACCGCCCGTTCGCACGCCCGGAATGGCAGGACTCGGTCCAGGCGAACTCCTTCACCGGTTCCGTTGAGGACGCCAACCGTCCTTCCGCTCCGTCGGAACTGGCTGCTGCCGTTACTGAACTGGTCGCTTCGCCGAACATGTGCAGCAAGGACTGGATCACCAACCAGTACGACCGCTACGTGGGCGGCAACACCGCCATGGCTTTCCCTGACGACGCCGGAGTGGTCCGCGTTGACGAGGAAACCGGCCTGGGCGTTGCCCTGGCAACCGACGCCAACGGCCGCTACACCTACCTTGAGCCGTACCAGGGTGCACAGCTGGCTCTGGCTGAGGCCTACCGCAACGTCGCCACCTCCGGCGCTGTTCCGATGGCCGTCAGCGACTGCCTGAACTTCGGCTCCCCCGAGGACCCGGACGTCATGTGGCAGCTCGCCGAGGCCATCCGTGGTTTGTCAGACGCCTGCATGGAGCTCGGCATCCCGGTGACAGGCGGCAACGTCTCGCTGTACAACCAGACCGGCACCACGCCCATCCACCCCTCCCCTGTGGTGGCAGTCCTGGGCAAGCTCGACGACGTCGCCCGCCGCACGCCGTCGGGCTGGCGCGAGGACGGCCAGGCCATCTACCTGCTCGGCACCACCGCAGCAGAGCTGGACGGTTCGGAATGGTCCAACCTCCGCGGACACCTCGGTGGCCTGCCGCCGAAGGTGGACCTCGCAGCTGAGCGTGCGTTGGGCGAGATCCTGATCAACGCTTCCCGCGACGGCATGGTGGATGCAGCACACGACCTCTCCGAGGGTGGCCTCGCTGCCGCACTGGTTGAGTCCTCGCTGCGTTACGGCGTCGGTGCCCGCATCGCTCTGGAAGAACTCATGGAGCGCGACGGCGTGGACCTGTTCACCGCCCTCTTCTCAGAGTCCCAGGCCCGTGCAATCGTCTCGGTGCCACGCTCCGAGGAAGTCCGCTTCAAGGACATGTGCACCGCCCGCGGCTTCGCCCACCTCCGGATCGGCGTGGTTGACGCTGCCGGTGGAAGGCTGGAGATCAACGGCGTGGATGAGCTGTCCTTGGACGCTCTCCGTGAAGCACACGAGGCCACCTTGCCGAAGTACTTCGGCTAAGCCTCCTCGCTCAAGCAACGCGGGGTCACTTACAGCCCATAAATCCCCTCGGGATGGGCCGTAAGTGACCCCGCGTTGCTGTTTAAGCGGGCCAGGTCTGTTGCCGGGAGAGCTGGGCCGTGAATTCCGGCCCGGGCAGGGGACGGCCGAAGTAATAGCCTTGGCCACTCGTGCACCCGATGCTTCGAAGCGCTTCGGCCTCTTCCGCCGTTTCGACTCCCTCCCAGATGCCCTCAAGGCCGCACGAGCGGATAACCTGTTGAATCGCGGCGAGGAAGCCAAGTTGCGTCGAATCCTTACCGAGCCCTTGGACGAACTGCCGGTCCACTTTCACGCGGTCCACCGGAAGTTTTCGGAGATATCCCATGGACGAGTAGCCCGTCCCGAAGTCGTCGATCTCCAGCCCAACACCCAGGCGGTGCAGGCTCGCCAAGGTGTAACGGTCCAGCTCATTGTTCTGGATGACGGCGCTCTCCGTGAGCTCCAGAACCAGTGATTCCGGTGGCAGACCCGTTTTGACCAGTGCGTCCCGCACGTCGTCCACGAACTCCAGGCTTTGCAGGTCCGCAGCGGAGACATTGATTCGCATCGTGAAATGGTGCTGTGCCGTGGCCGGGTTGTCCCGCCACTGACGCAGTTGCTCCACGGCTGCTCGAAGCACCCACCGGCCCAACTCTGCGATCAACCCTGTGGCCTCTGCAACGGGGATGAAGTGGTCCGGCATGATCAGCCCACGCACAGGGTGGTTCCAGCGGACCAAGGCCTCGGTGCCCTCAATCCGGCCAGTGGCCAGCTCAACGATCGGCTGGTAGAAGAGGACCAGCTGGTCCGAGCGGATGGCTTCCCGGAGCTCCCCCACAATCTGGCGCTGGAGTTGCCGGGCATGAAGCGTGGAGGGATCGAACAACTTGAGCTTGTTCCGGCCCTCGCTCTTGGATTCCTCCATCGCCATATCGGCCTCCTGGAGAAGGTCCTCGACGCTATGGTGCGGCTCTGCAATCCGAAGGCCCATGCTGGCACCACAGCGGACACTGCTGTTCCCGAGGTCAATGTTGGGTTCCAGCGCCGCAAGGATACGGTTTCCGACGGCGGCCGCCCGGTTTTGCGGCGTGGCGGGCAACAGCACAGCGAATTCGTCGCCACCCAGGCGGGTAACGACGTCGTTCTCCCGGACCGCCGAGCGGATCCGCATCCCGACCGTGACCAGAATCTGGTCCGCGGAAGCATAGCCAGCGGACTTCTTGAGTCCCTTGAAGCCATCCAGGGTTACGAGGAGGAGAGCGGCTGGGGGCGCACCCCCGGCAGCAGCCTCCTGCGCTTCAACGAAGGCATCCATCAAAGCCACACGGTTGCCAAGCCCCGTGAGGGCGTCCGTGAAGACTTCGCGCCGCTGCTCGTGGCGTGCTTGGTGGAGCTCCTCCATCAGCGCCCTGATGTGCCGCTCCAGTTTCGCGATCCGGGCGTCAATATCAGCCGGGAAGGAGCGGCTGGGTTGGGTTGTGCTGGGCTGGGCTGCGTTCACGACGCTTCCATGCGACGCAGGGTGTCGTCAGCTACGGCTTTCGGTTTGGCAACAGGGTTGCGGCGTTCGTCGAGGAAGAGCCGGTACGAGGCGACATCGAGCCTGCCGTCTCCTTCAATGGGAGTCCCGGCCCGGTACACGTGCGTAATCCAGGAACCTCCCAGGATGGCTTCGATCCACGCATCGCATTCGGCCAGCGGAAGAGGTACACGCGTTCCGGTGTTTCGCCGGTGGCCGGCGATGGAGACCGTAATGCAACTGCCTAGGAGCCCCTTGTCTGCGGTGAACCATGCAAGGCCCTCCACGTCGGCCACGATGGTCAGGTTTGCGCTGTCATCGCCTACAGACTGGACGGGTTGCATCCGCACGGAACGCCGGGCTACGTTCAAGGCTGCGGGTGTTCCAGCCTGGTACGGAGCAGTGGTGATGTCGTGCCGGAAGGCACTCAGTTCCTGGTTGTGCTGGATCTGGATCCGGGTGGTGAGTTCATTGATTGTCATGATCGTGCCTCGTCAGCGATAGTGGCCGCCTGGAGGCGGTCTGCTCCTACAATCCGGTTTCTTCCCTGTGCTTTTGCGCTGTACAGGGCTGCGTCTGCCACCTCGATCATGGAGGTGAGGTCTGGGGCAGCGGGGGTGCTTGCCGTGACTCCGTAGCTGATGGTGGGGAAGGACACGCCCTCCGGAACCTCGGTGGAAGCCATACGGCGGCTGATCTCGACCGCAATGCTTTGGGCCCGCTCCTGCGTGGCTCCGGGAAGGAAGAGAACAAATTCTTCGCCGCCATACCGGCCGATGAGATCCGTTGACCTGACCGAGGACGTGCAGGCTTCGGCGAAAGCCTTCAATGCGACGTCCCCTGCCCGGTGTCCGTGGGCGTCGTTGACCAGCTTGAAGTGGTCCAGGTCAGCCAGGACTATTGCGGCACCGGAATCATTGGCGCGCAGTCGTTTGAGTTCGGTGGATGCGAGATCCAGGAAGGCTCCCCGGTTGAGGAGACCTGTCAGGTGGTCCTTGGTGGCCCTTTCCTTCAGGCCCTTGATCAGTTGGTCGCTGCTTAATGTGGTCATACTGAAGGACACCGTTACCAGCAGCACCAAGGACACCAGACCCGAGGGCGCAGGACCAAAATAGAGACGGAATGTTGCACTGTCGGGGCCTTCCAGTGCGTAGACCAACCAACGGCCCAGGTAGTAGATCGCCAGAAGTCCGGCGGCCAGGGAGAGTGCTTTGTGCACTTGCGAGTGGGTCGCCTTGATGAACCACAAGTCACGGGCCGCCAGTGCGATGCCCAGGGTCATCATGGCCAGGTACACGAAGCCGCCGGACCACACGTTGGAGCCGGGACTTTCCTGCACGGAGGCCACCGCGGTGACGACGGGAGCGACGGCGAGTTGCCACGGTGCCGCTTTAAGGTCCCGCAGCGTACGGGCACCCGCCCAGACGCTGAACGCTCCGGCCACCACCAGGACGTTGCCGGAAGGGTTGGCCCAGTGCTGGGCCGGTGTTCCGTTCAGGAGGAACGCGGTGTTTCCCAGCATGAACTGCAGCAGGGCCAGGCTCCACCAGCCCGCGTAGGGTGACCGGGTGCGCCGGTACGAGGCGAGGAACAGCGCGAAGAGCGTCAAGGTGACCACTCCGAGGGCTATCCTCACCGAAAACGAGTCGAGCACCATTGTTCGCTCCTGCCGCTTGGTCCCACGCCAATTTCTAACATGTCAGGGTTCCTGTCAAAGCGGAGCCTTTCCATGAGTTGGTCGAGCCGGGAACCTTGTAATACCCGCGGATCTCGTAGGTCCAACTGCCCAGGGGCTGAATTCCGGACCTATAGGACTTTCCGGCATTCTTACTAAGGTCGCCGGTGAATTCCAAAGTCCCGGAGGGGCTGTACAGCTTGATCTCGTGATAGTTCGCGCCAGGAACTTCCGCGAAGGAAATCACGTCCACTGCGACCTTGGCACCGTTCGCCGAGCAGGTCATCACCACGTCCGCGCTGGTCGGGGCAAGGAGACGCATGGCCGAGTACTGCGGCGTGGCATTCCTGGTGTCAGAGAATGCGGCAAGGGCTGCGGTGGGACCGGCCATCATGGAAACAGCGACGGCGGTTACGCCCGCGAGTGCGCGCCAGGTATGGTTCTTGCTCATGCCGCCCGCCCCCTTAGCTGCTTCCGGCCCTGCTCTGGTTCCAGTCTGATCGGGCTGGATCAATCCCGGTGCGGCATTTCCTCAAGATTGGCTCAGGATTCCGGGCCGGAGACGTGCCCATAATGAACCATGTGGATCGGATGGATTGAATTCGATGTGCTCCTGGGCGATGTCCATAGCCTCAAGGAGAAGCGCTCGCTCGTGCGGCCCGTCATTGCTGAACTCAAACGCCGCTTCGAAGTGTCCGCAGCCGAGACCGGACTGCAGGACCAATATCGCCGGACCTTGCTGGGTGCGGCGCTCGTGGCGCCTGACCGCGCGCACCTCAAGGAAGTGCTCGACGCCGTTGAACGCTTCGTCGCTGCCCGGCCCGAGCTTGAGCTGCTGAGCGCAAGGCAACGGGAGCTGCACAGCGAAGACTAGGCGTACACAAACCGAGGGGTTAGTAGCCGATGACCGCCAGCCGCGTTGAATCCAGGTGGGCATCGATCGCTTGATGGGCGGCGTCCAGGCTCCGCGTGCGCAGGGCATCCACAATCAGCTGATGCTCGCGGAGCACGTCCCCGGCACGGTCTGTCCCCTGCGTGACAGCGCGGACACCAATCCTGAGTTGGCGCTGCCGAAGGGAAGCATAGAAATCGGCCAGGATTGGATTTCCTCCCGCACGCACCATGAGCGTGTGGAATTCTGTGTCCAACTCAATGAACCGGGCGGGGTTCTCCTTCGCTTCGTGCTGTTGGTCGATGATGCGTTGGAACGCATCGATCTGCCCATCCGGCATGCTGTCCAGGGCTGAGACGGCCCACTTCTCCACCACGGAGCGGGCCTGCAGGATCGCCCGGACATCGGGGTCCGAGATTGGCGGAACGTAGGCGCCTTTGTGTGGGATCCGTTTGACGAACCCCTCGGCTTCGAGGCGCAACAATGCCTCACGGACCGGTGTGCGCGAGGTACCGGTGGATTTTGCGAGGACCGCCTCATTGAGGAAGGTCTCCTCATCCCGCGGCAGGGCAGCGATATAGCTTTTCATCCACTGATAAGCCACTTCGGGCTGTGATTGAGCAGTGGGAGTCATCTGGATCATGGAGAGCCTTTCTCGCGAAGCCCAGTATACGAGTTGCATTCAGGGCCGGCCCGGACGCTCTCGAAAAAACTTCTTCGTCAAATATAGACGGGTTGTATACAACTAGTCTACAGTGATGTTCAGTGACTCCGCTCACCCATTTGGAACCCCTCAATTTCCTGGGACCGGCCTCGCTTCACCGGAAGCCCCGGCCGCTCCCAACCGCAAAAGGATCCCCACAATGACCGATTTGAAGAAAGCAGAACTGAGGCAGCAGAAGCACTCCAGCCTGCCCGTGGTCGCTGCTTCGAGCCTGGCCGGCACGGCCGTCGAATGGTACGACTTCTTTCTCTACGGCACCGCCGCCGCATTGGTTTTCAACAAGCTCTTTTTCCCTACCGGTGACCCCCTCGTGGGAACAATGCTGGCGCTGGGAACATTCGCCGCCGGCTTCCTTGCCCGCCCGCTGGGCGCCGTCGTCCTGGGGCACCTGGGCGATAAGCATGGCCGTCGTGCCACCCTGGTAGCCAGCCTCATGCTCATGGGCGTAGCCACCACATTTATTGCGTTCATCCCTTCTTATGCAGCCATCGGCGTCGCAGCACCGTTGCTGCTCTTGCTGTTGCGCCTGATCCAGGGATTCGCCCTGGGCGGCGAATGGGGCGGGGCCGTTCTCCTCGTTTCCGAGCACAGCAATGACAGCGCACGGCGTGCATTCTGGGCATCCTGGCCCAACATGGGTCCGCCGCTGGGCAACCTCATGGCCGCAGGTGTGCTGGCAATCCTCGCCGCCACCATGCCCGAAAGTGAATTCCTCGCCTGGGGCTGGCGCCTTGCCTTCGGGCTGTCCGCCCTCCTGGTGATCATTGGCTTGGTCCTGCGTCTCTACGTTCAGGAGACTCCGCTGTTCAAGGAAGCACAGCTGAAGCGCGAGGCAGAAGCCATCAAGGAACGGAAATTGCCCCTGGCCGTTCTGTTCCGCCGCAACTGGCGCCAACTGCTCATCGCCACCGGCAGCCGCATGGGTGAAAACGCAGGCTTCTACATCTACTCGCTGTTCATCATCACCTACGTCACCCAAATCATGGGCTTGCAGCGGCAGACAGGCCTCACCGCCGTCATGATCGGCCAGGGCGTCGCCGTCGTCGCCATCCCCATCCTGGCGCTCTATGCGGACAAAGTGGGCCGGAAGCCGATCATGATCGGCGCTTCGATCGCCACAGTCATCTGGGCGTTCGCGTTCTTCGCACTGCTGAACACAGGCCAAGTCTGGGGCATTATTGCCGCCGCCGTCGGCGGTCTGTTGATCTTCGCCGCCTACAGTGCCGTGATCGGTGCGTTCTTCTCCGAGCTGTTCCCCACGGATGTCCGGTACAGCGGCACCTCGGTTGCGTACAACCTCGCCTCGCTGATCGCCGGATCCCTGTCGCCCATCATTGCCCTGGCTCTCTACAGCGCCTTCGGCACTGGCTACGCAATCGGTATCTACCTCGCAGCGATGGGCCTGATCTCCATGGTCTCGGTCATGTTCGCCAAGGAAACCAAGGGCCTGCGGCTCAGCGACCTGGACGAACAGAAATAGTCCCCCGCGAGATGGCACTTCATAACAGTGTTTGCCCAAAACATTGGCGCGAAGTGCCAACTCGAAACACGAAAGTAAGGAAACAACCATGAAAGTCGCACTCGTCCAGGTGGCCAGTCCGGATTCTGAATCCCGTGGGCAGCGGATAGATCGCGTTGAAGCGATTCTTCGCGGCATCGACGGTGCCGAGCTGATCGTCCTGCCCGAACTATGGAGTGCCGGATACTTCCACTTCGATGAGTACGAAGCCCTGGCCGAGACCCTCTCTGGTCCAACGGTGTCCATGTGTTCACGGGTTGCCGCCGATCTTGGCGTGTACCTTCACGTCGGGAGCATCATCGAGGCCGGCGGGGACGGCCGGCTCAGCAACACGTCCATCCTGCTGGGACCGGACGGGAAAATCCTGCACACGTACCGGAAGATCCACGTCTTTGGTTACAAGTCCAAGGAAGCCAGCCTCCTCACCGCCGGATCCTCCCTGCCTGTGGTGGAGTTGCCCTTCGGAGCAACGGCCGGGATCACCTGCTATGACCTCCGGTTCCCAGGCTTGTGGATGGAGCTGAGCACCCGGGGTGCGGAAATCGTCATCGTCCCTGCAGCCTGGCCCGCAGCGCGTCGCGAACACTGGCGGCTGCTCACAACCGCCAGGGCGCTGGAACACCAAATCTTCGTCATTGCCTGCAACGCCGCAGGCACCCAGGAAGGCGTGGAGCTTGGAGGACACAGCCGGGTGGTGGACCCGGCCGGCAACGTACTCGCCGAAGCCGGCGCCGGGGAATCAGTGCTCATGGTGGACATCGATCCCGATCAGGTCAAGGCAATACGCACCGAGTTCCCGGTCATTGGTGATCGGCTCGCGGCCTACGACGCCCTTGCCGTTTGACGTTTGGCCAAGCCGAAACACCACGATTCAGGCAGCATTCAAGGAGACGTAATGGAAACAACACGGCAAGTCCCACTCACCTTCAGGGTGGTGGGCACGGACAAGACAATCACGGTCTCGGACTTCCACGCAGTAGTGGCCGGCTATACCGGCCGGGATCCCAAGGCCGTGCAGCATCACATCGACGAGCTGGCAGCCATTGGCGTGGCTCCACCGCCGGAAGTGCCCATGTTCTACCGGATGGACTCGCACCTGTTCGATACATCAGGCGAACACGACACCAGCAACAACCTGACCTCCGGCGAAATTGAGCCACTCTATATTCGCCACGACGGAAAGTACTACCTCGGCATCGGTTCCGACCACACGGACAGGGACATCGAAGCCCAGGACATTGGCGATTCCAAGAGGGCATGCCCCAAGCCCATCGCTTCCGAGGTCATCGAAGTCCCTTCACTCGAGGACCTGGACCTTGACCAGTGCACCGCCCGCTCCTGGGTGGACGGCGAACTGTACCAAGAGGGTTCGTTGGCGGGCCTGCGCAAGCCGGCGGACGTCGTCGAAAAGCTCCTGGCGCGGACGGACATCGGTGACTCTGACTTCATGTGCCTGGGTGGCACGTTGCCACTGCTGAAGGGGAAGTTCGTTGACGGAACTTCCTGGAAAGTAGAGCTCTCGTTCCCGGATGGGACGAGAATCGAACACAACTACAAAATCAAGAAAGGCTCACTTCGATGAGAACCGGAAAGCAATACCTGAAGTCCCTGAACGATGGCCGGACGGTGATCCTCGATGGCGAGGTAGTCGGCAACGTCCTGGAACACCCGGCGTTCGCGAAGGTCGCCCGGACCATGGCTGAGCTGTTCGACATCGCAGCCGATCCCGGCAACGGCATGCAGTTCCACTCCGAAGAAATCAATGGACCCGCGAACCGCACGTTCGCTGCCCCGCGCACCCAGGAAGAGCTCGTCCTCCGCCGTCACGCCATTGAAAAGTGGGCCAAGCACACCCACGGCTGGGTAGGCCGCAGCCCCGACCACGTGGGTACCTTCTTCGCCGCCTTCGGCTCGCACGCGGACGTGTTCAAGAATGACGAGCGCGACTTCGCCGGCAACGTCGAGCGCTACTACAAGAAGATCCTTTCCGAAAACCTGTACCTTTCCTACGCGATCATTCCGCCGCAGGTCTCCCGCGCAACCACTGCGTCCGGTTGGGAAGGCGAATACCTGCAGGTCGGCGTCGTGCGTGAAACCGAGGAAGGCATCATTGTCCGGGGTTCGCAGATGCTCGCCACTGGCGCGGCGATTGCTGACGAAGTGTTTGTCACCTGCATCAAGCCGCTGGGTCCGGATGACGTGGACTTTGCCGTCAGCTTCGCCGTTCCGGTGGCGACTGACGGGTTGAAGCTGTACTGCCGCCGTCCGTTCGCGCCGGCAGCCACCAGCGACTTCGACTACCCGCTGACCAGCCACTACGACGAGCCAGACGCACTTGTGGTCTTCGATGACGTCCTGATCCCCTGGGACCGCGTCTTCATCAACCGGAACATCGAAACCCTTCGCCGCCAGTTCTTCGACACCGGTGCCCACGCGTTGGGAAACTGGCAGGCCCAGATCCGGTTCTCCACCAAGCTGAAGTTCATTGCTTCTGTTGCACGCAAGGTCACCCAGGTGAACGGCACGGACAAGATCCCCGGCGTGCAGGAGAAGCTTGGCGAGCTCGCCGCGATCGTCCAGTCCGTTGAATCGGCGGTCCTTGCGGCCGAATACACGGCAACGGTTGACGACGCCGGCATGGTGGTTCCCGGGAAGAGCGCACTTTACGGGGCCATGGGTCTTCAGTCCGAGACTTACCCGCGGGTGATTTCGATCCTTCGCGATCTGGTTGGTGGTGGCGTGCTGCAACTGCCGTCCAGCGTCGCGGACATGACCAGCAGTGTGACCCGTCCGGACATGGAACGCTATGTGCAGTCCCCCGGTGTTGCCAGCGAAGAGCGCGTGAAGCTCTTCAAGTTGGCCTGGGACATCATCGGTTCCGAGTTCGCCGGACGCCACCAGCAGTACGAAATGTTCTACGCGGGCGCCCCGTTCGTGGTCCGCGGTGCCTATACCTACCGGAACTACGGCTACGACGCCCTGGTGGCCGAGCTGGACAAGTACCTTGGTTCTTACGGCATCAACGGCCCAGTAGACGGCGGCGTCAACGGCTTGGAAGGAGAATAGCCATGGCAAAGCCCGAATTCGAGTTCACCCCCACCTCCTCGGTGGATTTCGCGCCCTGCAACCCGCACATTGAGGGCTTGTCGGAGGCCATCCTTGCCCGGGATTCGGACAATGACAGCGTCACGCGCATCCTCAAGTTCGAACCCGGGACGGACACCTCACCCAATGGTGTCCTGACGCACGATTTCTGGGAAGAGGTCTTCATCTTCGAGGGCTCGTTCGTGGACCAGCGCCTGGGCAAGACCTTCAAAGCCGGCGATTGGGCCACCCGCCCGCCGGGCATGGAACACGGTCCGTGGGTTTCCGAGACCGGGGCCAAGATGTTCGAGGTCCGGTACTACACGGATTCCGTACCAGCCGAGCGGAGCAACTGACATGAGCCTCGCACCGCTCTTCACTGTTCCCGATGCCATGGGGATGCGCCGCGCAATGGGCCGCTTCCTCACGGGTGTCGCCGTGGTCACCACCAAGCACGAGGATAAGCTGTACGGAATGACCATCAGCTCGTTGACCTCCATCAGCCTGGAACCGCCTATCCTCATGATCTCGCTAAACTTCGGCACGCGGACCGGTGAGGCGTTGATCGAGAGTGGCAAGTTCGCCGTCTCGATCCTTGGGGCCAAGCAGGAGTCGATGGCGCGACGCTTTGCGGTGCGGGGCGGCGACCGTTTCGGCGACGGCGAATTCGACATGACCGAGAATGGACTTCCCGTCATCAAGGGCGCCCTCGCCCAGGCTGATTGCACCGTTGTGCAGCAGTACGACGTCGGAGATCACCAGGTCTTCTTCGGCCAGGTCACCACGTGCCGGGACCGGGACGGCGAGGTTCTCGCGTTCAAGGCGGGCCGCTTCGGCTCGTTCTCCGACTTCGGCCACGCGGAGATCCCCTGGATGTTCTAACCTCCCTCTTAAAGCAACGCGGGGTCACTTACGGCCCATAAATCCCCTTGGGATGGGCTGTAAGTGACCCCGCGTTGCTTTTGGCAGGCGTGTGCTATTTCGAGGTGCCCTGCGAGACCGAACCCTGCAGTTGACGCTGGAAGATGACGTAGACAATGAGCACAGGAACCACTGTGACAGTGACTGCGGCGAAGAGTGCCCCGAAGTCCACGGCGTACCCCATCTGGCCGGCGAAAGCCGCGAGGCCCTGCGAGAGAACACGCGGCCCTGCAGCATTGATGGATACAGGGATGAGGAACTGGTTCCACAGGCCCAGGAAGTTGAAGATGGCAACCGAGGCGAGGCCAGGCTTGGCCATCGGCAGCATGACCTGGAAGAAGGTCCGCCACTCCCCTGCGCCGTCAAGTGCGGCTGCTTCAGTGATTTCGTGCGGCAGGGACTTGAAGAACGAGAACAGGAAGAACACTGTGAACGGCAGGGCGAACCCTACGTACACAATGATCAGGCCCGGCAGGGTGTTCAGCAGTCCGATGTTCTTCAGCACGAAGAACAGCGGGACCATGGCAAGGAAGATCGGGAACGTCAGGCCGGCCAGCATGAGGTAGTAGATCGCCCGACTACCCGGGAACGTGTACCTTGCCAGGACGTAGGCGCACATTGCACCGAGCACCATCACGATCACCAGTGCCGAGCCCACCACAACCACGGAGTTCAGGAAGTAGCTCCCGATCCCGGCTTCACTCCAGGCCTTCACATAGTTGTCGAACCGCCACTGCGAGGGCAAAGCGAACGGAGAGGCGAAGATCTCGCTGGATGTCTTGAAGGAGGACATGAACGTCCACAACAACGGCAGGATCACGATGAGCGACCAAATGGTCAGCGCAGTGTGTGAAACAGCGCCCACCAGTTTGTCCCCGGGAGTAGTGGCGGGTTTGCGCGGCTGGAAATGCAGCGACTTCATTTCAGGGGTTGAGACTTTTGTTGTCATTAGATGCTCACGTCCTTGTCGCCACCAGTGAGCCGGTTAACCACGAACACCAGGCCGGAGAAGATCAGGGTGGCCACGGCCAGGACGACGCCCATGGCACTGGCCAAGCCGAATTGGCCCTTGCTGAAAGCAGTGAAGAACAATTGCTGTGCCATCACGAGCGTCGAGTTGTCCGGACCACCGCCGGAGTTCAATGCCGCCATGTAGACGAACGCATCGAGCGCCAGGATGCCCATGTAGATGTAGGCGGTCTGGATGTTGTCCCTGATCAGGGGGATGGTGATGGACACTGCGGTGCGGAGCCTTCCTGCGCCATCGATCCTGGCGGCCTCGAACAGCTCAGCAGGGATGCCCTTGATGCCGGCCACGAAAAGGACCATGTAGAAGCCAACGAAGCCCCACACAATCACGAACATGGTTGCGGTCATGGCTGTGTTCTTATCGCCCAGCCACGCGAAGTCCTTGAACTGGTCAAGGCCCATGCTGGTCAGGATCCCGTTGAGCAGACCCCCGGAAGGATCATAAATCTGGCCCCACATGATGCCGATCGCGATGGCAGGAATCGTGTATGGGAAGAACGAAACAACGCGGTAGAAGCTGGAATTTCGCAGCCCCTTGATCTGGCCCTTGCTGCTCCCGCCCACGGTGACCATGGTTGCGAGGACCAGGCTCAGGATGATGGTGACGATAGGCAGCACGATGACCAGGAGAATGTTGTTCCCCATCGCCTTCATGAAGATGTCGTCCGAGAAGATCCTGGCGTAGTTCTCAAAGCCGATGAAGTTCTGTGTGGGCGAAAAACCCGACCAGTCCGTCAAGGAATATCCGAAGGCCTGGATGAACGGCCAGATCACGAACAAGAGATAGATCGCCAACGGCAGGCCAAGGAACACCGCGAAGAAGCTGACCTTGTCCCACGTCAGCGGCTTGCGCCGGCGCCTCACCACAACCGGTGGGGCCATGGCCGGAACGACGGCGGCCAGGCCGTCGTCGTTCCGGCTCTGCTTGGTTTTCACTACGGTCACTTCACTTCAATCTTCTTGACCGAGCTGTCGTTGCGGACCTTGTCGGTGATGTTCTGGAGGGCGGAGGTCAGCGTCGCAACGTCCGACTTGCCATCGAGGAAGGTGTTCCAGACGACGAGCTGGTCCTTGTTGGTGCCGTAGAGGTCGATGAAGTTCCAGGTGTAGATGTTCTCGCCTGCATCGCTAAGCAGCTTTGTCTGCGAGACCAACGCCGTGGAACCGAAGCCATCGGCCGGGACGGTGTCCTTGACGATGGTGGGAGCGAGCTTGGTCTTTGCGAAGTTGGTAGCAGCTTCCTTGGAGAGCATGACGCGGAGCAATTCCTTGCCGCCGGCAACGTTCTTGCCTTGGGAGGGAACGACGTAAGGCTCGCCGGCTGCGCTGTGCAGCGAGGCGTACGGCTTTTTGGGGCTCGCGCTCACTGAAGGCACTGGTGCGCCGGTCATCTTGAAGTCCGCCTTGGTCTGGTCCTTCATCTCGTTTTCGATCCACGAACCGGACGGGTAGAAAACCGCTTCCTGGGCATTGCTCCACTGGGCCTGCGCTGCCGTGAACTGCGTTCCGGAACCGCCGGGCTTGAAGTATCCCGCCTTGATGATCTTGTCCAAGGCCGTGAAGACGGACTGGATGGCCGGGTGCGACCAGCAGTCTGCCTTGAGGTTCTCCAGGGCCAAGCGAACTTCGTCGCCGCCTTCCTTGATAGCGGAGGCGATCGCCATTTCCTGGTAATACGTGGCTGCTTCCTTGCCCCAGAGGAACAGGTACTTGCCCTTGGCCTTGGCCTGCTCGCCGAGCGCGTACATTTCGTCCCAGGTCTTGGGAACGGTCCAGCCGTTTGCCTTGAGCAGGGAGTCCGAATACCACATGGCGTAAACAGTGAGCACATAGTTCAGGGCCGCCAACTTGCCCTCGAAGGTCCCTGGAGCGAGCACGCCGGTGTAGAGGGTGTCCTTGATGACCTTGCCTTCGAGGTTCTTGGCCTCCACCACGCTGGTGAGGTCCTCGAGCTGGGCAAGGATGGTGCTGAAACCAATGGCCTTGGCACCGGAGTTGTCGATCAGGTCCGGCGGGTTGCCACCAACGAAGCGCGGCTGGAGCTCCTGCGCGATATCCGTTGACGGGGCAATCTTGGCGGTGGAACCCGAGTGGGCCTTTTCGAAGGCCTTGCCGGCGAATTCCACGTAGTCGATGCCATAGCCGCCCTTGAAGATCACGGCGTCAACGGTGGACTTGTCCGCCATGCCAAAGGGGTTGGTGTCGGAAACAGTGCCCGTGGGGCCGGTAGTGGTACCGCCACCACCTGCTGCGCAGGACGCAATGGATCCCCCCATGGGGACGAGCACCGCAGCTGCGAGTGCCCCGCGGAGGAATCCGCGGCGGCCAAGGGACTGGTGCTGAACGTTCATTTTCGTAACCCTCCAGTGACTCGTAATGTCGACTGTTGCGGCAGGCGGCCGGAAAGTCGGACAGTCTGGGTTGGCCACTCTGCAGCGCCAACCTTCGTGTGACATACTTCACCACGAATGATCGAAAATCAATATTTCTCGGTAGTTTCGATCAACATTTGTCAAAGCGTGATCTTTCTACGGACCCTCCGCAAGGGCTTTCCCACACTCGGTAATCGCTTCCCGCGCGAGCAGCTTTTGCCGCTCAGTTCCCAGTCTTTCCGCCCATTGTTCGGCCAATTGGAACTCCACCAAGGCCTCGGTGAAGCGCCCGTTACCGTGCAGAAACCAACCAAGACTTGTGTGCAAAGCAATCATCCATCGCTTAGTTCGCTCATGACGGGCCGTGGAGGCGTATTCCAGGGCGCTCCGCATCCAGGCTTCCGCGTGGGCGGTGTCCGCAATGGAGAGCATGTGCAGTGCGTCCACAGCCAGGAATTCCTCACCAAGGTGGTCAGCCAACTCTGCCGCCTGCTCCAGCAGCGGCACCGCCATCGCTGCGTGCCCGCCGGCGTTCAAAATCCGGCCCCGCTCCAAAAGTACCCGCACGCCCACAGTGGGTTCGTCGCCGTCGATCCCGTCAAGGAGTGCGTCAGCTTCCTCCCACCGGCCCTGCAGACCGATGGCCCGACCAAGCTGGGTTGCAAGCTCGGCCCGCTCATCGGCGTCGTAGATTTCCTCCAGCATGGCTGCACGAAACCTGGCTTCGGACGCTGCCGGGTCGCCAAAGTTCCATAAGTGATCCAAAGTTCCCTGATCCAGCATCAACCCGCTCCTGACCAGCCCCAGCTGCGCCCGTTGGCTTGCACTATCAATCTAGCCCCATGTCAGCGGCGTGGGGAGAGGGTGCGGGGCCGTGTCAGAGCCGGTGCAGTCCGGCCTCAGAGACCAGTGCCGTTGGCGAGCCGCGCCCAGCCGAGCTGTTCCTGCTGCTTGCGGCTTAGCGTAGCCACCACCAGGTCATAGGAGTCCTCCACCATGTCCCGGATCATGTCATCGGGAAGGGCTCCATCCAGTCGGACGCCGTTCCAATGGGTCTTGTTCATATGCCAGGCACCCGTGATCTCGGGATGCGCTGCGCGGAGTTGCTCTGCCAACGCGGGCTCGCACTTAAGGCTCACGGACCAATTGTCAGGATCCATGGCGGAAAGCGCGAACATCTTGGCCTCGTGCCGCGCTCCACCCGCGACGGCGGCCCGCACCTTGAACACGGAGGTTTCAGGTCCGAAAGGGAAGTCTTCAAAGGCACCGGGAAAACCCAGGCAGATCCGGCGGAGCTGGGAAACGTCCATGGAGGTGAGCTTACCCGGCCCTATGCCACGCCCAGGAAGTCCTCCAGCAGCACCACTTCCAGGCCCGCAGCCAACTGCGCAGCACGGAAGGCAGCGAGGTCCGCGGCGAACTCGGCACGGAAATGCATCAGCACGATGTCGCCGGGACGCAGGGAGTTTCCCACCTGGTAGTCCATTTTTCCGGCGTTCGCCTTGGCCTCCCACGTGATGATCGCCTTCATTCCAGCGGCCGCAACCGCCTGGCGCATGACGTTGGAGTAGGCTCCGCCCGGGGGCCGGAACAGCGTGGGACGCCGGCCATAATGCTGAAGCGCGTAGTCCTGCATGCCCACGATGTCGTTCAGCTGCTGCTGGTACCCCCACTGCCGCACCATGTTGATGTTGTGCGTGACGGTGTGGTTCTCCACCAGGCTGCCTTGCGCCTTGAACGCGTTGAAGAATGCGGGGTTGTCCGCGATGGTGTCCCTGGTCAGGAACAGCGAAGCCGGATAGTCGTAGTCAGCCATGAGCTTGACCGATTCCGGGGTCTTGATATTGCCGTCGTCGATCGTCAGGAACACTACCGGGTGTTTGGTCTCGATCTTGGTGATCACGGGTGCAAGGCCGCCAACAATCGGCGGAAGCTGGTAATCGGGGATGAACGTCCGCCGGATCCGTTTCGTGGCGGCGGGCGTTGGGGTTGGGGCTGCACTGGACGACGGCGGCACCTCACCCCCGACCGACAACCCGCCGTTCGGGCCCGCCACCTCGGGCGACGCCGACGCGGAACCGTGCGGCAGCTCCGGCGTCGTGCTTTGCGGGGCTGTGCTTTGAGGGACTGTGCTTTGCGCGGTTGTGGTTTCGGGTGCTGCGCAGGCACTCAAACCGGCAACGAGCGAAGCACCGAATACCCCCAGAACGGCCCGCCGGGCTGGTTGGGAAACTGGCATGGAAATGGGCACCGCTGAATGGTCGCCACACATGGCCGTCCCCCAAGGCTAAAAGAATGAGTCAGCTGCAGATTAGCAAAGGATTCGACCCGGCGATTACAGGCCGTAATGCCAGCCTTCGCGTGCCGGGCAGGAATTGACCACGACGTCCAGGCCCGCATCCCTGGCGCGCTGCACGGCGTCGTCGTCAAAAACGCCCAGCTGCAGCCACACAGCCTTGGCACCGATGGCAATTGCCTGATCAATAACAGCGCCCACCCGCTGGGAGTTGACGAAGCAGTCAACGACGTCAATGGGGTGTTTCTCCGCGGGAATATCCATAAGGGACTTGTATCCCTTTTCACCATGGACGTCCTCGCCCTTGAGGTTCACGGGGATGATCTCCATGCCCATGCGGTCCCGAACGTACAGGGAGACGTCGTATGCGGAGCGCCACTCATTGTTGCTAAGCCCTACTATTGCCCAGCATCCTTTTGTTCGCATCAATCGTTCCACTACGGCCGGATCGTTGACATGCATCATGAGGCAAGCTTAGTGTCCCGCGCCCCTCAACCACTGCTTCAGCTTCTCCATAAAGGCCTGGAACTCTTCGTGAGACGGCTT
The DNA here is from genome assembly GCF_019977195.1 of Arthrobacter sp. StoSoilA2. NCBI lineage: Bacteria > Bacillati > Actinomycetota > Actinomycetes > Micrococcales > Micrococcaceae > Arthrobacter > Arthrobacter sp. StoSoilA2. The sequence continues at coordinate 588,594 of NZ_AP024643.1, read as the reverse complement.
CCCACCCAGCGATGGGAGTGTCTGGCTTGGTTTATTACCGTGGGCCGGGGCGGGCTTGGCAGTTGCAGTCGGCGCGGCGGTTGGTTCAACAACGTCGGGGAGCCCGGCCTGCCCAAGCTTTCCCTCGTCAAGGCTTATCTCCCGAGGCTCTGCTTCCGCAGGCTTCGCTTGGCCCGTAGGGGGCAACTCGCCGCCCGCGCCAGAAGCCGGGACGTTCGCGACGTCGGCCGGCCGCGCCCCAGGTTCTGCCTGCGCTCCAGGCGCTGGCCGGACTCCAGTCGCTGGCTGCAAAGAGGCCTGGCCTGACGGCCCGGCAGCGTCGGGAGCCTGCGGCACCGCAGGTGATTCGGTGGCTGGCGGGAGGGCGGCGGGATCCACTGAGGGCGCTGGTTCGGTGCTGACCTTCGGAGCGTCAGGCGCGGGCGCTGCGGCCGAAGGTTTCGGAGCGAAATTGCCCAGCAGCTCATCAACGAAGGTGGGTGTGCGGGTGAAACCGGAACTGGCCGCAGCCACACCACTCACGCCGAGCCCCATAGCCGCAACCACGGCAACGCCCACCACAGCCGTGCGGTGCTTGTTTCGCAAACGGCGCTTGCTGACTTCATCATGGGGTCCGGCTAGCATCGCGGCCAGCGCCGCGTTCGGGGCAGGTGCCGGGAGGGTCGCGAAGGAACGCATGGAGAGCAGGGCCTGGCGAAGGTCGGGCGCGTCAGTGGGCCCGGCGTCGAGCAGGAGCTCGTCGACGATACCTTCGCGTTCCATATCCCTGTATGTCATGAGGACACGTATTCCTTTACTGCCGAATGCTCACGGAGCGTCATCAAAGCCCTGCGCTGCAGTTGCTTCACCGCGCCGGCGGATTTCCCCATGGTGACGGCCACCTGCTCCACGGTCAGGCCTGCCACGATCCGCAGGGCCAGCACGTCGCGTTGGTCGTCCCCGAGGTAATCCAGGAGCTTCATGACCTCGTGAGGGGCCAGGAGGCCCATGGCCTCTGATTCTGCAGAACCCGATTCGCGGGTATCGCGCTCCGGCTCGAACTGGTGGTGTTCCGGGGCCCTGCTTTGCTTCCGATGCTCATCTACCATGCGGGCGTGGGCCACGGAAAAAACAAAGGTCCGTAATCCGCCTGCTCCTCCCCGGATCTCATCCAATCGGGGCAGGACAGCAAGGAACACGTCCTGTGTGATGGCCTCGGGATCCGACACGCCTTTAGCGGTCAGGTAGCCGAGAACCGGTCCGGCGTACGCCTGGTAGACGGCGCTGAACAATTCCGCGTTATTGCCCTTGAGCGCGTGAAGCGCTTCGTCGGTCAATGCGTCGGTCACAGTAAAGGGACTTTCGATCGGCGGCAGGTCCGGGTTTGGAGCAGGGTCGTCCGCCTTGGCTCGACGGCAACCCACCAAGGGTATCTGCTCAACCGGGCCACCCCAAGGATGGCCCATCATGTCCCTCAAAATCTCATCAGGAAAGAGAAGAACCGGGCTGGAACATGATGGGGGACAAATTCCAGCCCGGCCCTTTCAAAGACGTAATCGTCGGGGTACGCCAAAGGGTTACGCGAGGTACGAACTTTTTTGAAAACTTTTTGCGGCCCGTCAACGCCACGAGTGAGCTCTGGACTCTGCACACATAATCACTAGTCTGGGAAGGACCAATTCCGAGTTCCAAAGGAGAGATGATGACGCTTCCTCCGACTCACGAACCTGAGCCGTTCCCGCCGGAACCGGGGCCGGTCCAGCCACCACCGGATCCCACTACCCCGTTCCCGCCCAGCCCTATTCCGGATCCAAATCCGACGCCCGGGCCGCTTCCGGTTCCGGACCCTGGTCCCGTTCCGCCACATCCGGATCCAACACACCAACCGGATCAGCCGCCAAGTTAGGCCCGTTCAGGACCTGAACACGTACGACGGCGGCCGTCACCTTCCAGGGTGACCGCCGCCGTCGTCGCCGGTTCCGCTCCGCTAGCCGACCGCCCTCTTGATGAGCTCGACGATCGTTGTTTCAAGCTCCGGGGTGAGTTCAGTCAGGGCATACGATGTTGGCCACATGTTGCCGTCATCGAGCATCGCACTCTCTTCGAAGCCGAGAGTGGCATACCTGCTCTTGAACTTGTCGGCGCTCTTGAAGAAAACGATGTTCTTCCCGTCCTTGGCATACGCCGGCATTCCGTACCAGGTCTTAGGGGAAAGCTCCGGCGCGTGCTCCCTGATGAGCGCATGGAGTCGCTGCGCAATGGCCTTGTCCGCCGGTGGCATCTCGGCGATTTTTGCCAGGACGTCGCTCTCGCCGTCGGCTTTGGAAGCCTTCCTGGTCTTTTTGAGTTCTTGCGCACGCTCCTTCATGGCGGCGCGTTCGTCCTCGGAGAATCCGTCGTAGGACTTGGTAGTTCCGGTCTCCGTCATGGCAGGCCCCTCTCGCTGCTGGAAATCTTTCGGATATTTCAACGATAGGTCCGTCGCCGTTCGCCGGGCTTCTTCGAAACTGCTCGAATTCAGGACTGCACTTCATTGATCTTTTCCTGAGCAAGTGTTGATGGATTGCAGGAGTGGTTCTTGATCCGGGCCCGGCACAGTGGTTCTTGTCAGCCACTCAGGGCCGGCACAGGAAACGGCCGGCCGGCAGCGGTGGCCTCCCGAAAGGACACTGATTCCCATGGCCATCAGCCTCAAGACCACCTCCGGCAAGGTCCTCGCTTCCGTCGCACTGCTCGGCACCGCAGCCGCCGTCGCCGGCATGGGAACCTACGGCGCGTTCACCTCCTCCACCTCGGCCAGCCAGCAAGTCACCGCCGGCACCGTCACCATCGCCCTGGGCACCGGAGCGAACAACACCCTCAACGTCCCCGTCGCGGGCCTGCTGCCCGGAGACAAAGTCGAAAAGCTCGTCACCCTGGCCAACACCGGCAACTCGGACTTGAACAACGTCACCCTCACCACCTCCGCCGGCGCCACCGCCTCACTGCTCACCACCGACGTCACCAACGGCCTGCAGCTGACCATCGAGAACTGCTCCGTCGCCTGGACCGGCGCCGCAGCCCCCTACACCTGCACCGGCACCAAAACCACCGTCATGGCCGCCGCCCCGGTGATCACCGCGAACAAGGTCCTGAACAACCTGACCGCCCTGGCCCCGGCCAAAACCGACTACCTCAAAGTCACCACCGCGTTCCCCACCACCGCGAACGACACCTTCCAAGGCGCCACCAGCACCATCGCCTTCGCCTTCACCGGCACCCAACGCACCGAAACCACCAAGTAGCACCACCCCAGCAGCACCACCCCCACAAACTCCAACGGCCCCGACACGCTTATGCAGATGGCGTATCGGGGCCGTTGGCCCTTGTTAATGCGGCTTATTGAAGGGGTAACCCCTAGGAGAAACGGCCCGGCCGGAATGTTGCCAGCATGGGGTGCTTCCTGCCTGTCAGGATCTCTCCGGACAGCAGTTCACCTGCAATGAGTCCCAATGTGGCACCCGAGTGCGTGAACGCTACAAAGCAGCCGGGCACTTGGCCCAGTTCACCGAAGACGGGCTCACCGTCGCCGGGGATGGGCTTGTAGCCGATCTTCCAGGACGCAGGCTTAAGTTCCGGGTTGCCTGCAATCAGCTTGGAAGCTTCGTCGGCCAGTTCCTGGACAACCTCGTCCGGGATGCTGAAGGAGCCGTCGGCGTGTTCGGTGATCCGGTCTTCGTACCAGTCGTGGTCCAGGGCGAAAGTGTTACCCGGGTTGGGACGGACGGCGGCACGTGGCGTATTCATCACTGCCTTCACCTGATGCTCCACGGGCTTGGTGACCACCAGCATGGACACCGGGGAACCATTGGGGATTTCCACACCAAGCGGCTTCACGACGGCGGGTGTTGCTGCGCCGCATGCCACGAGGACGGCATCGGCTGGATAGGTCTCGCCGGAAGCAGTCTCGACGCCGTTGGCCCGGCCGCCGTCGAGCGTCACCTGGACTTTGCCCGCGTTGAGGACGAGCTGGCCGCCGAGGCTGTGGAACTCCTCCATCAGGAAGTTGACCAGGTCCGGCAGGCTGACCCAGCCCTCTCCCGGGTTGAAAATGGCGTTCTCGGGAACAGCGCTGGCGTCGATGCCGGGCGTCACCGATGCGATCTCTTCAGGGGCGAGAAGTTTGGAGTCGTAGCCAATCGACTGTTCGTAAGCATGGCGCTCTTCGGTCACGTCACGCTGGCCGGCAGCGTTCCACATGAGGCCTCCGCCGAACTGCAGCCACTCGCGGGTGGGGTCGGCCGCGAACAGTGTCCGGTACCGGTCTACGCCGGCAAGCCGCAGCTGGTGGTAAGGGGTGGACCTTTCGCCGGCTGAATTAAGCCAGGACAGTGAACGGCCGGTGGCCTCGCTGGCCAGGCCCTGCTCGGTCAGGAGCGTCACGGAAGCTCCCCCGCGGAGCAGGTGAACGGCGGTGGAAACGCCCAGGATGCCGCCGCCGATGACGGCGACGTGCTTGGTGGAGGACATAGTTCTCCCTTTCTTTCGTGCTTGTGGATGCTTGGGACGCTCTTGCACTTAGGCGAAGGCGTGGATGCTTTCGATGATTTTGAGGGTTTCCAGCGCCTCGGCCGGAGCTACGGGAAGCCGCCCTTGGCCACGGAGGCAAGCTGCCAGTTCCGCGTAGAACTGCGGGTAGGCGCCCTTTTCTGCAGGTACGGGTGCGGCTGAACCGTCAACTCCCAGAAGCCCCCAAGACTCCTGGGGTTCAACGCCATAGGAAGCCTCCGACGGCGTAACACCGGCTGCGAGCGCGGGTTCCTGGCTGTCGAGACCCCACTTGGTGTACCCGGCTTTTGATCCGAGGACGTGGAACCGCGGGCCAACCTGGGCCGCCATGCCGTTCATCCACAGCCGGGATCGAACGCCTGACTCGTGGAGCAGGGTGACGAAGGCCTCCGTGTCTGCCGCGCCGGGGTGGGGGCCATGGTTTGCGGTTTCGCCGTAGCTTTCCTCCACTGGTCCAAACAACTGGATGGCTTGGTCGATCAAGTGGGCGCCGAGGTCATGGAGGATGCCACCGCCCTCGGCCAGGGTTGATGTATCGCGCCAGTTTCCGAAGCCTTCAGGCCGCCACCATTCAAAACGTGACTCAAAAGTCCGTACTTCACCCAGCGCCCCTTCCTGCAGCAGTTTGCGCAACGTCAGGAAGTCGGCGTCCCACCGGCGGTTCTGGAAGACAGTGAGCTGCACACCGGCGTCGGACGCGCGTGTGGCCAGTTCCTCACCGTGGGCGACGCTGGTGACGAAAGGTTTGTCCACCACAACGTTCAGGCCGCAGGCGATCGCCGTGGCACCAAGCTGGAGGTGGGTGAGCGGCGGCGTTCCCAGCACCACAAGATCGAGCTCGCTGGCAAGCGCGAACATGTGTTCCGGAGTGGGCAGTATCCTCGCTTGTGGGTAGAGGCGGGCGGCCTCGCGGGCGCGCTCCGGGTCCGCCGTCACGATGACGTCCAGTGAATAGTTCGGATCCGCTGCAATCAGCGGGGCATGGAAGACCTTGCCTGAGACGCCAAACCCGACGACGGCGGTCCGGATCGGTGCCGCTGTTCCTTGGGCCATCACAGGATTCCCGCCCATCACAGGACTTCCGAAAGGAAGCGCTGCAGGCGTTCGCTGCGCGGGTTGTCGAAGAGCTCAGCGGGCGTGCCCACTTCCACCACTTCGCCCTCATCCATGAAGACCACTTGATCAGCAACCTTGCGGGCAAAGCCCATCTCGTGAGTCACCACCAGCATGGTCATGCCGCGGCGGCCGAGGCCTGCCATGAGGTTCAGGACACCCTTGACGAGTTCCGGGTCCAGCGCGCTGGTGGCTTCGTCGAAGAGCATGACTTCGGGTTCCATGGCAAGCGCCCGGGCGATGGCGACGCGCTGCTGCTGACCGCCGGAGAGATCGCGGGGCCGGTGGTCGGCGCGTTCGGCGAGGCCCACTTCGGCGAGCCGGCGCCGGGCGCGTTCCCGTGCCTCCTTCTTGGACATTCCCTTGACGCTCCACAGAGCCAACGCCACATTTTCCAGGGCTGTGTGGTCAGGGAAGAGGTTGAAGTGCTGGAACACCATGCCGATGCGGGCGCGGAGGATGTCCGGCTTGACCTTGAGGGCGCTTTCGCCTGCGAGAAGCACGTCCCCGCTCTTGGGTTCGTGCAGGCGGTTGACGCCCCGCAGGAGGGTGGACTTGCCGGAACCGGACGGACCGATGATGCACGTGGTGGTGCCTGGAGCCACATTCAGGCTGACGTTGCGGAGTACTTCGACGTCGCCATAGGCCATGGTCAGGTTCCGCAGTTCCAGGCTGGAGCCGTGGAACTTTTCGATGTCCGGGGTGGTTTTGTTTGTGCTGGCACTGGCTGTGTTGCTGCTGCTTGTGAGGTTCACGTGTTGCTCCCGGTGATGAGCGGCGATGCCGCATCGAGTTCCTTGACTTCCTTCAGCCCGCTGGTTGGGGCTGTGGGACGGCGGCGACCGGTGCGGAACTTGTTATCGAAGTAGTTGACCAGGTGGGTCAGTGGCACGGTGATCACCAAGTAGAAGATGCCTGCCATGACCAGCGGCGAGAGATTGCCTGAGAGTACTGCGGCATCCTGGCCCACACGGAACAGTTCACGTTCGCTGACCAGCAGGCCCAGGAAGTAAACCAATGAGGAGTCTTTGACGATCGCAATGAACTGGTTTACCAGCGCAGGCAGCACCCGGCGGACGCCCTGTGGCACCACTACCAGTGCCATGGACTTGGAGTAGCTCATGCCCAGGGCCCGGCATGCCTCGCCTTGGCCTTTGTCCACGCTCTGGATGCCTGCACGGAAGATTTCTCCGATGTAGGCGCTGGCGATCAGACTTAACGCGATGATTCCCAAGGGATATGGCGAGGGTCCAAACACCGACTGGCTGAAGCGGGCAAAGCCCTGCCCGATCAGGAGGATAGTGAGGATCGCGGGCAGTCCACGGAACAGGTCTGTGTAGACCCGCGCCGGGATACGCAGCCACTTTGACCGCGAGATCCCCATGACCGCCACCACCATGCCCATCACTACGCCGAGGATGGTTGCTGCGATGGAGATGATCAGGGTGTTGAGGAGTCCAACTCCCAGGAGTTGGGGCAGTACTTCGATCATTGAATCGACATCGAAGAACGTGCGGCTGATGGTATTGAGCCAATCCATTGAGTGCTCTCAGACGTTTGTTGGTTTTCGGATTGCCGGGCGGGCTATGGGGTTTGGCCCGCCCGGCAATGTTGGTGGGTTTCCGGTTGCGTTACTTTGCAGCCGTTGGTGACGGGCTGGAGGTCTGCTCGGCCTTGGGCAGGTACTGCTCGGGCATCGGCGAGCCCGGGAACCACTTCTGGTAGAGCTTCTTCCAGGTGCCGTCTTCCATGGCCGCGGCAAGACCCTTGTTCAGGGCTTCCTTGAAGGCGGGCTTGTTCTTGGCAATGGCAAAGCCTGCCGGGGCGTCGAAGGACGGGATGTCAGCTGCACTGACCAGTCCGAACTGCTCCTGGTACGCCTTGGCTGCCTCGTAGTCCAGGAAGTGGGCGTCCACTGCGCCGCTGTTGACGGCGGAGATTGCGGTGTTGTTGTCGGGGAAGCGAACCAGCTGGGCGGAGGTAAAGTTCTTGACCGCGTAGGCTTCCTGGAGCGTGCCCTGGACGACGCCCAGGCGCTTGCCGGACAGGCCGTTGACGTCCTTGATACCTGACGTCTTGGTGGTGATGACCGTCAGGTAGCCGGCCAGGTAGCCGTCGGAGAAGTCAACGGTTTCCTTGCGCTTGTCCGTGATGCCAATGGCCGCGACGCCGACGTCGAACTGGCCATTGGCTACTGCTGCGAGCAGGCCGGAGAAGTCCTGTCCGGTGAAGACAACCTTGTCCACGCCGGCACGGTGGGCCACGTCCTTGAAGAGCTCCACATCGAAGCCGGTGAAGTTGCCTGAGCTGTCCGTGAACGTGTAGGGCTTCGAGTCGCCCAGGCTCGCGACGCGGATGGTGCCGGGTTCGATCAGGCCGTAGGGGTTCTCAGCCGAGCTCGAGGTCCCGGCGGAGGATCCACCACAGCCGGAGAGGGCGAGGATGGCCGCCAAGGCTGCTGCTGCGAGCGCTGCCGGGCGGAAGTTCAGTTTGATCACAGCGTTATCCAATCGTGGGGAGGGCCAGCGGTGCTGTCTGGGCCGCTTTTGGGGTCTAACTCGATGCGAGGTCTTGTTGAGTCCGGTCTCAGCCCTTAGGATTGAGACCGGACTCACATCGATTGATTGAAAATGTAGCGGAAGTCACAAGCCGCGTCAACACCACTTCGGAAAGGTGAACATGAGTACTGACGGATCCCGACGGCGGGACGTGACAGTTGCCGACGTCGCCAAAGCCGCCCAAGTCTCCAAGGCCCAAGCCGCGCGCGCACTGGGCAACTATGGCGCCGTCAGCGAGGACGTTCGGGAACGGGTCCTCGCCGCAGCCGAGGCGCTTGGCTATCGCCCAAATGAGCTTGCGCGCAGCATGAACACGGGCAAATCCAACACCATTGGCGTAGTGGTGGGCGATATCGAAAACCCGCACTTCGGCCTGGCCACCAGAGGCATCACCGACACGGCGAAGAAGAGCGGTTACAACGTCATCCTCATCAACACCGACGAAGAACGGGCCGCCGAGGTGGACGCCGTCCAAGTGCTTCTGGACAAGCGGGTTGATGGGCTCATCGTTGCTCCCGCTTCATCAGTGGAAACCTCACATTTGAAGGAAGTCCGCGACTCTGGCCGGCCCTTGGTCCTGCTGGACCGCGCCGCCGAAGGACTCGACGTCGAGACCTTCGCCGTGGACATGGGCGCCATCTCCTACGAGTCCACCAAATACCTCATCGAAGCAGGCCACCGACGCATCGCGTTCGTCTCAACCGTTCGGACAGACGGGCCCTACGTGGCGGGGATGCCGCTGGATTCCTCGCAGATCTCGGACCGCCTTGAGGGAATCCGCCGCGCCTTCGAGGAGGAAGGCCTCGGCCAGCCGGTAGACCTGGTCCGGCTCAATGCCGGCGACGCGGACTCCATCATGCGAATCACCCGTGACCTGCTCCAGGGGCCGGATGCTGCCACTGCCATCATTGCCTCCGACGGCCTCATCGCCTTGAGCGTTGTGGAGGCCATCCAGGAATCGGGCCTCTCCATCCCCTCGGATGTGTCCCTCATCATGTACGACGATTTCGCTTGGACCCGTCTCACCACTCCCCCGCTCACAGTCATTGCGCAGCCCGTCTACGACATGGGAATGGCTGCCGCCACTGCGTTGATCCGGCAGATTGAGGGCAGAAAATCTTCCTCGCCCGCTGGACCGCCGTTGGAGGCGCGACTCGTGCGCCGCGGCTCAGTCGGTTCGCCGAAGGACGTCGGGGTGCTCAGCCAGACGGGCGGCTAGCCCCTGCCAAACCTCTTGCACGCCCAAGAGAAACGACCACACTGGAAGCATCAGGTGAGGAAGCTGACATGCCAAAAGTGGAAGTGGATCTGGATACCGTCGTCCCGCCGGGGAAGGTACGGGAGGCATTGCTGGACTTTAGCCCGCGTCGGCCGGAGATCTGGCCAGGTATTTACCCTCCCATGTACGAGGTTTACCAGGTGGGTGAGACCTTCGCGGACATCAGAGAAGGCAGCAAAGCCCCCGGTGGCGTGATCTGGGCCAAGGAACACTACGACTGGGCAAACCCCGACGAAGTGAAGTGGACGGTCCAGGAGAGTAATTTCTGCGCGCCGGGAAGCTACGTGAGCGCGCGAATCACACCCAATGACTCTGGCGGTTCACGCATTCACATCACGTGGAACCGCAGGCCCACCAGTTTGATGGGGCGAGTGGCCACCTTCATGATCGTCGTGACCCGGGGTGCGCCAGTGGCAAGCTCCCTGCGAATGGGCCTGAAGAAGTTGGAAGCGAAAGGCGCAACCTAGTCATGATCAAATCCGCAGAGAGCGTTGTCATAGCCCGCACACCGGAGGAGGTCTTCCAATATGTGGCGGACCTTCGCAACGAACCGAGCTGGCACGTTGACATTGCCAGCGTGCCCGGCCTAGCCAACTTCCGATTGCAGGTTCTGCTCGACGACGGCCAAGGTGCGGGCGAGTTCCTCAGTAGGACTGAACTCCACCAGAATGGTCCCTGGATCAAGCTCATCAGTGTGCCCGGGCGGCGTGTAGTACGCTTCGCCGGCTTCGACGATCTCGTCGCCATCAGGCAAGTGCATGGCGAGTCGGCCCTTGACCACGTATCCCCAGTGGTGGCTTTGGCACCGGTCATCCGGCAGCCCCTTGTAGAACGGCGTGAAGTCGCCTCCCTCTTCGAACGTTTCAAAGGCGATGGTGTATCCGTCGGCCTCCCGGTATCGGCCCTCGTAGCCGGTCATGCGCTCAACGCGGGCGCTCTGGTCATCAATCGATAGCTTTGCCATTTCCTTGCTCCTTCTTTGTGATAGCGCGGGTTCAGGCCCGCGCCGTGGTTTCTGCCGCAGCGATGAGCCGGCCCAATCCTTCCCTGCTTGCCCGCGCCCACTCACGCACAGCGAGTGACCTGAGAACAGGAAAACCAAACATGGCCAACAGACCCGGCAGCCCACTGGCCCGCACCAGCCGGCAGGTATAGGTGACGTCGCTCTGTTCCGCAGCCGCTTCAATTTCGTAACGGTGGACCAGGAGCCAAGCAGCCTTTGTCCCATGCTTTTTTGACTCCAGAGCGGACTCAGTGACCCGTTCAAACATCCAGGGCCGAAGCGCTTCCGTGACCACAGACGAATCCCTCATCCGGCAGATTCGGTCCTCAGCCGTGGAAGTAAACTCCGTTCCGGCGGTTGCCTGCCCAGGAGGGGCCTGCATGGACAGAAGCGTGGATGCCTCGGCCCCTCCCCAGATCATGTGATGGGGCAGATCAGCGAGGACGTCGAAAACGATGTCCGGCGGGACAGTGGCATGTTGATGGACTGTCACGGCGATTTCACGATCGAGGACGTTGCCTGCTGTTCGTTGCTGCTTCATTCCGCACCTCCCGTTGGCTTTTTGCGGATAGTCAAAGCATGCGGCGACGGCGGCAGGAAAGGATGGGGAGCATCCCCTATTTAAGGCCCTACTCTTTGGGGGATTGACGCAGGACGAATGCTGCCGCTTCGCCCCGGCTGCGCATTTGGAGCTTGGCGAGGATGCTGCTGACGTGGTGCTCGGCGGTCTTCGCGCTGATGAACAGGCGATCAGCGATCTCGCTGTTGGTCAGGGCCTCGGCAAGTAAGCTGAGCACTTCGCGTTCGCGCCGCGATAACAAACCCAGCGCCTTCGGCCCCGTGCGGGCGGGGCCGCCAAGGGCGCGAAGAAGCGCTGCTGCCTTGTCTGCCATGCCGCCGGCACCCGCGTCGTCGAACGCCGCGAGTGCCGCTCCCGCCTCGTGAACAGCCACTTCAGGGTCCGTCTCACGCAGGGCTCCGGCCAGCGATAGATGGGCGCTCGCGGCCTCAAGGGGCATGTTGAGCTCAGCAAAAATCGAAATTGCTGCGTCCAGCCGTTCACGTGCCGAGGCCACGTCCCCCAGGGCAGCTGCAACGCGACCAGCGGCGAGATGCGATGCCGCAAGTGACCGGGGCCATTGCGTCCGGGCTGCGACTTCATCAAGACGTTCGGCTGTCGCTCGGGCTTGGCCGACGTCACCTTGTGTCAGCTGGACCTCGGTCAGCAACGCCAGTAGCGGCACCGTGAGCAGCCCACCTCCGACGTAGTGGATCCGGCGATGCAGCAGCGCTGCGGCAACTGCAGTGTCGCCCAGCGCAAGCCGGACTGCTGCCGTTGCGCGCAAGGCGTCCGGCCGATCCTCGAAGCCAGCGAGCAATCGGCTTGCCTCCTCCACCCGGCCCTGCAGGAGTCGCAGTTCCGCCAGCTTGGCAGCGGGGTGCACACAACGTGCACGATGACCGCCTTGGTCCAATTCATGCAGCGTCCTGGTGAGCCAGCCCTCGGCGCTCGCAATGTCACCGGCGGCAAGGAATATCTCCGCGCAACACGTACCGCAGAATTCCAGCAAGGCCGGATGGCCTGTACTTTGCATGAAGCGCAGGACGGTCTTATTCCACTGGCTGAGTCGAGATGTATCGCAGGCTTCTTCGCTGGCGCGCGTCACAATGCAGCACACGTCGCCGAAGATCATCTGATCGTGAACTTCCCCGGCGGTTGCCACGACCATGGCCTCATCAACCAGCGTCATGCCTTCCAGCACGTTCCCGGAGGCTATCGTCCCAAGGCCCTGGAGGGCGAGGGCCACGGCCTCAAGGTCCGGGTCATTCCACTTGCGCGCCAACTCAAGCGCAATCCTGGCATCATCACCCGCAGAGGCTGGGTCGGCCCGTAGCAAACCGCGCGTCAGCGCCATCCAGCCCCGTTCGGCGCCTTCCGGCAAGCGGAACGCAAGGCCCTCCGCCCGTGCCAGCCAACCCCGGCTGACCGCCTCGCTACCCAAGGCATCCGCGTATTCGCGGGCTAACCACAGAGCCGTACGAAATGCCGGAGAGTCCTGGCCCAGCCGACGAAAACCGGCGTAAGCAGCTGTGCGCTCCGCAATGGAGCGATCAACGTCGCGAAGCCACCACAGCGCGCGTCCCAAACCATCGTGCGCTGCAGGATCATCCTGGATCGCCAGCACGGACTCGAAAGCCTCTGCCGCTGCATTCCAGTCGGAAGCAGCGAGGAAGTGATCACCCGCAGCCAGGCCTTCAGACACCGAGGCATTGACCATGTGTTCATTCTGCTCTTGGTGGTGGCCGCACCAACAGCCCTGCGGGGTCCCGGCCCGCAGCCGCCGTTCAGTCGCCCTGCTCCGGCTCGTCCGCTGAGCGCACGCTGCTATGGATGATGCCAAGTTCCTCCAGCTGCGCGGACATCCCTGCACCGTCCGGAGCATAGATCCAAGGGATTCCCGGCGTAGGTTGTCCCCCGGACTTCGACCTGCCGCCGGCGAGCACCGCCTCACCTACTGAGAGCTGCCGGATGGCGATTGCCCTGACGTTCTGCGGGTGGTGATGTGCAAACTCGGAATAGATGGCTTCGTCGTGCTGTCCGTCGTCGCCTACAAGCAGCCACTTGATGTGGGGGAACTCCTCTGCGAGGCGTTCCAGGGATGTGCGCTTGTGCTCCCTGCCGCTGCGAAACCAGCGGTCCGGGGTAGGTCCCCAGTCGGTCAAGAGCTTCGGCCCTGCAGGGTAGAGATTGCGGGACAGGAACCGTGACAACGTGGGCGCCACATTCCAGGCCCCGGTGGACAGGTACAGCACCGGGGCCGTCGGCGCCGTCCTGGCGATCCTCTCGTAGAGGACGGCCATTCCCGGCGTTGGTGTCCTCGCATGCTCATTGAGCACGAAAGTATTCCAGGCTGCCAGGAAGGGCCGGGGAAGGGCTGTCACCATCACGGTGTCGTCAATATCGGAGACCACACCGAAGTCTGCGTCATCCGCCACGATTTCCACCGGAGCCTCAACGATTCCGGAACTCCCCGATTGCAGGGTGATCGTGTGCCAGCCAGGATCCAGTGCTGCCTCAATGCGGACATCGACGACGCCTCCACGATCGGCTTCGACGTCGTGGACGGTGCCGGCAATCGTTACCTGTACGGAGGCGTGTGCAACGGGTGCACTGATGAAGTTCCGCCAGCCGCGCATGCTCTCCTGCAAGGGGTTGGCATGGCCGGCGGCGTCCCGGGGGTCACTACGGACAACCCGTGCCAGCACGCGGACCCAGGAAGTTGTGCCGTATCCGGTGTACGGGATGACCGTTTCCACCCGACCCCGCCGGATGGCGAGGCGCGTCTGGAACCTCAGCCACGCGTCGTCGAGCCTGACCGCGAGATGACGGCCCTTGTCGATTCCGGGCGAAAGGGGCTGGGCGTCGTCGCTCGTGGACAAAATGCGCGGTTTCTCAGGACGGCGAAACATGCGTCCAGTCTGGCATGCCCGGGCGGAAGGCTACGATACGGCGTTGAGCCAAGTAAGGACGGAGCCGTCGCCTTCAATATGTTCGGCCAGTTCGGCGTTGAATTTTCGGCCGTATTCTGCGGTGATGTGTTCCTGGAAGGCTTCCTCGTCGCGGTAGACCTCGAACACGAAATATTCCCGCGGATTGGTTTCGCGCGTGTAGGGCAGGAACGTGACGTTGCCCGGTTCTTGCCGGACGTGCCCTGCGAGTTCTGTCATCATTTCAGCGACCCTGTTTTCGCTGCCTTCCTTGACGGTGAATTCCGCGTACAAGGTTTTCGTCATGTCCGGTCCTTTGGTCGATTGAATGGTTGTTGGTTAGTTCGGAGGCAATATTTCGCCCGAACCCCTGGGAATGAGTTCCGTCGGGACGACATACGTCTGCGGCGGGCGGCTGTCGCCGTCGATCCTTGCAAGGATCCGCTCGGCAGCGAGCTTTCCGATCCGTTCAGGGTGCTGGGCAATGACGGTGACTCCGGGCTCCATCATGTCGGCCAGGGTGAAGTCGTCAAATCCGACCAAGGCGACCTGATGCTGCATACCGAGGGTTTTCAGTGCCCGCATGGCACCGAAAGTCACAAGGTTCTGACTGGAGAATATCGCCGTGGGAGGGTTCTCTGAGGTGAGCAGTTCCTGTGCAGCCCGGAGGGCCGTTTCCTCGTCGTGAAGATTCTCGCGGACCGCAACCGTGGAGGTCGCAATGCCGGAGCTGCCGATCTCGTTCAGGAACCCTGTCCGCCGTTTCGCGGCGGTCTGGATATCGGTGCGGTCCCCAAGATAGGCCAACTTGGTGTGGCCATGCTGGATGAGATGTGCAGCAGCCGTCGCCGCGCCCACTTCGTTATCCGTGACTACTGCATCCGCCTCGATACCCACGGGCTCGCGGTCGATGAACACCAACGGCAGGTCCCGGGAGTGTTCGGGGATCATGTACGCCTGGCTCTTGGCGATGGTAGTGAGAACAAGTCCATCCACCCGACGCCCCAGGAAAGCCGAAATCAGCTTCCGTTCGCGATTCGGATCGTCATCCAGGCTGGAGGCGAAGACTGCGATCCCCCGCTCTCCAAGGGCATCTTCCATGGCGCGGTGGATCTCGCCGCTGAAGGGGTTGGACACGCTCGGAAGCAACAATCCGATGGATTGGGTCTTGCGGCCGGATCGCTTCAGGCTGCCGGCGGTGATGTCCAGGTGGTATTGAAGTTGCTCCGTTGCCCGCAGGACCCGCTGGCGGGTTTCCTCCGAAACGCCTGGTTCGTCGTTGACCACCCTTGAGACCGTCTTGATGCCTACCCCGGCAAGGTCAGCGACGTTTTTCATCGTGGGCGGCCTGCGCGCAGGATCGGATTGGTAACGATTAGACACCGTTGTCAAAGAAACACTCCTCAACTTCAATTAACACTTGACTGCATTGTGTGAGCTTGGTTACATGTTAGCTGACAACGTTGTCATGGGGGAATCACTCGCCATGAGCAGCCACAAAAAACAGGAGTTTCAATGTTGAGTTCCAAAGCTTCGAGGTCGGCAAAGACCCGCCTTCTTGCCGCTGGTGCAGTACTGACGCTGGGCGCGCTAAGCCTGACTGCCTGCGGCGGCGGCTCCTCGCCTTCGTCCAGCGCGGGCAGCAATGAAAAGATCGGCGTTTCGCTGATCGTGAAGACCACGTCCAATCCGTTCTTTGTGTCGATGCAGGATGGCGCCAAGAAGGCTGCCGAAGCTGACGGCGTTGATCTGAAGCTTGCTGCAGGCAAGGCCGATGGTGACGAGGACACCCAGATCCAGGCCATCGAAAACGCGATCTCCAAGGGCGATAAGGGAATTCTCATCACCCCCAACGGCCCGTCCGTGGTGGATGCCTTGAAGAAGGCCAAGGACGCAGGCTTGTTCGTCATTGCCTTGGATACCCCGCCGGACCCTGCCGACGCCGCTGACATCACGTTTGCCACGGACAACTTCGCCGCTGGTGAGCTGATCGGCAAGTGGACGGCCCAGCAGCTGGCGGGCAAGAAAGCTGTGATCGCACTTGTGGACCTCTTCGATGACAAGGTTGTGTCCGTTGACTATAACCGTGACCAGGGCTTCCTGACCGGCATGGGCATCGACACCGCCGACAAGAAGAAGAACGGCGACGAAGCCAAAACGGGCAAGTACACCGGCGGCAAGGGCGGCGAGTACGAAATCGTCGGCAGTCAGGCTTCCCAGGGCGCCGAAGACGGCGGACGTACTGCCATGGAAACCCTGCTGGCCAAGAACCCCAACATCAACGTCGTCTACACGATCAACGAGCCTGCAGCTGCCGGTGCCTTCGAAGCACTGAAATCCGCGGGCAAGGAAAAAGACGCCCTGATCGTCTCCGTTGACGGCGGCTGCTCAGGCGTGAACAACGTCAAGTCCGGCGTCATCGGCGCCACGGCACAGCAGTACCCGGTGAAGATGGCCGAGCTTGGCGTCAAGGCCATTGTCGACCTCGCGAAGACCGGCAAGAAGCCCGCCAACTCCGAAGGCCTGGACTTCTTCAACACCGGAGTGGAGCTCGTCACGGACAAGCCCGTGGACGGCGTGAAGAGCATCACCACCACCGACGCTTCCCAGATCTGCTGGGGCAAGTAAGTTCAGGAGCAAGCTAAAGTGACCCAGCAACAGACCGCCGGCCCCCCGAGCGCCGGGCACGCTGACCTGGCCGAGGAATTCCTTGACCGCCAAACGCCGCTCAGCAGAATCCGCAACATCCTCCACCGCTACCCCGCCCTCAGTCCGGCCATTGTCCTGCTGATCGCGGTGGTGGTCTTCGGACTCCTCAACGACCGCTTCCTGCGGGTGGAAAACCTTTCCCTGATCACCCAGCAGGTCGCCGTCGTCGGAACCCTGGCCATCGCCCAGACCCTCATCATCCTGACCGCCGGAATCGACCTTTCCGTCGGCGCGGTCATGATCCTGTCCTCGATGGTGATCGCGCAGATGGCCGTCGGCAGCGGTGTCCCAGGTCCCCTGGCCCTCATCGCCGGGTTGATCGTGGGACTTGGTGCAGGCGCCCTGAACGGTTTCCTCGTGACACGATTCCGGCTCCCGCCGTTCATCGTCACGCTGGGAACCCTGAACATCTTCATCGCCCTGACCCTGCTCTACTCCGGCGGCAGCACCGTCCGCGGATCCGCCATGCCCGGCGTACTCACCTGGCTGGGAAGCACCTTCCCGATCGGGCCAGTCCGCATCTCCACCGGCGTCGTCATGATGCTCCTGCTCTACATCGCCGTCGCCTTCATCCTGGGCAAAACCGCCTGGGGACGGCACGTCTACGCCGTAGGCGATGACAAGGAAGCAGCCCGTCTGGCCGGTATTCCCGTCAACCGCGTCCTCATGAGCGTCTACCTTGCCGCGGGCGCAGTCCTTGCCGTCGGCGCATGGATCCAGATCGGCCGTACCAACGCCGCAAGCCCCAACGCCGGCGTCGACCTGAACCTTGACTCCATCACCGCCGTCGTAATTGGCGGAACCAGCCTCTTCGGTGGCCGCGGCTCCATCTGGGGTTCGCTGCTCGGGGCGCTGATCGTCGGCGTCTTCCGCAACGGACTCTCCCTGGCCGGCCTGGATGTCCTCTACCAGACCCTCGCGGTGGGCATCCTGATCATCATTGCCGTGTCCGTCGATCAGTGGATCCGAAAGGTCAAGTCATGACCATGACTGAATTTGCAGCCTCACAGACCGAAACCCGCGAGCCCATCCTTAAAGCCAGGAACCTCGTGAAGACCTTCGGCCGGGTGGTTGGCCTCGACGGCGTGAACCTTGACCTCTACCCCGGCGAAGTCCTGGCCATCATCGGCGACAACGGTGCCGGCAAGTCCACGCTCATCAAATGCCTCACCGGCGCCGAAGTTCCGGACACAGGAGAAATCTTCGTATCCGGTCAGCAGGTGCACTTCAAACGGCCACAGGACGCCCGGCTCCACGGCATTGAAACCGTCTACCAAAACCTGGCCGTCTCGCCGGCCCTGGATGTCGCCTCGAACCTGTTCCTCGGCCGTGAAGAACGCCTTCCCGGGCCCCTGGGAAGCCTGTTCCGGATCCTCGACACCAAGGGCATGCGCAGGAAGGCCAAGGAAGAACTCACCCGGCTGGGCATTTCCACCCTGCAGGACGTCACCGTGCCGGTGGAGAACCTTTCCGGCGGCCAGCGCCAGGCAGTCGCCGTCGCCCGCGCCGCGGCCTTCGGATCCAAGGTGGTCGTCCTTGACGAACCGACGGCGGCACTGGGGGTTCGTGAATCCAACCAGGTACTGCAGCTGGTCCGCGACCTCCGTGACCGTGGCCTGCCTGTGATCCTGATCAGCCACAACATGCCCCACGTGTTTGATGTCGCCGACCGCATCCACATCCAGCGCCTGGGCAAATGCGCGGCCACCATCACCCCGCAATCCCACACCATGACCGACGCCGTCGCCATCATGACAGGTGCGGCCAAAGCCTGACGGGCACCGCCCACCTTCCGTTCCAGCACCGCACAATCCGCTCCAGCGGAACCCCCTTCTCCGTCCGCGGACCTGCCCACAGGTCCGCGGACGGATCCACACCCGGCCAGCCAGCCGGTACCGACGAAAGAACCCGAGATGCACAAGCCTCCCCCCGGCCCCTCCGCCCAAGACCAGCTGGATGTTGTTGTGATCGGCGAAGCCCTGATCGACATCGTTAATACCCCGGAAGGAACCATCAGCTATCCAGGAGGATCCCCGGCGAATGTCGCCTATGGCCTCGGCCGGCTCGGCGTATCCACGGGGTTGCTCACAGCAATCGGCGAGGACGACCACGGGAACGCCATCACCAACCACCTCCAGAGCGCAGGCGTCCGGCTCCTTCCGGGTTCAACGTCCCTTGAACGCACAGCCACCGCTACTGCCACGTTGGCCGCAGATGGCTCGGCCAGCTACGAGTTCGATATCGCCTGGGAGCTGGCTCCAGTGGCGCCCGCCATGATCCCGAAAGTCCTTCACACGGGATCCATCGCAACGTTCCTGACCCCGGGAGCCTCCGCCGTCCGCTCCCTTCTTGAGCAAGGACACAAGTCGTGCCTTGTCACGTATGACCCCAATATCCGCCCTGCCCTGCTTGGTAGCCATGCTGAAGCGAAGAGAGTCTTCGAGGACCTGCTCCCGCTTACGGACGTCGTAAAGCTCAGCGACGAAGATGCCCACTGGCTCTACCCAACGTCGTCTCCGGACGAGGTCACGTCCCGCCTGCTCGCACATGGTGCGCGCCTTGCCGTCATCACCCTCGGCGCTGACGGCGCCCTCCTCGCCACGGAGAATGCGAAGCTCAGCATCCCTTCCGTGAAAACCGAGGTTGCCGACACCATCGGCGCCGGCGACTCCTATATGTCCGCACTCATCTTCGGCCTTTTGGCAGAGGGCGAAGAGGGATTTGCGCCGGGAGCACTGGAAACCATCGGAAGAACTGCCTCGATGGCCGCAGCAATCACGGTCAGCCGCTCCGGAGCCAACCCACCCACCGTTTCGGAACTGCAGGCACGGCTGGACATGTCATCCAGCGCAAGACTTCCTGTTTCGCGGTAACCACGGTCATTCTCCCGATGGCCTGACTCTTCGATCAAACGGCTGAGTCACGACGGCGGCTGGTCGCCCTTTCGGTTCCGAGGAACCAGCGGTTCCCTGGGAACCGTGGCGACCTGCCGCCGTCGTGCGTTTCCCCTCACAGGGACCTTTGACGTATCGCAGGTCACATCGTATGATTAATGAATCGATTCAAGACTCAAGTCGATCCACATGTAACCTTCACCATGCTGAATGAGCACCGCATTGTTCAGTCCTGGATTGGAAGAGTTTTTGTTCCTTGCCAACGACGACAAAGGAGTTCAGCGAATGACCGTCACGCACCGGAGGGATACCCCTTCCACCCAGGACGAGGCCATCGGCCGGAAGGACCCGAAGAAAGCCGCAATGAGCGGCTGGATCGGAAGCGCGCTGGAGTACTACGACTTCGCGCTCTATTCCCTGGCCGCGACGCTGCTTTTCCCAACGATCTTCTTCCCCACGGAGAACCCCACCGTAGGCATCATCGCTTCCCTGGCCACCTATGCCGTGGGATACGTCTCCCGCCCGCTTGGCGCAGTAGTCCTGGGTGCTTACGGTGACAGGCATGGGCGCAAGAAGGTCCTGGTCTTTGCAATGCTGCTCATGGGGTTCGCTACTTTCGCGGTAGGACTCCTGCCAACCTACGGCCAGGTGGGGCTTCTGGCGCCCGTCCTCCTGGTAATCCTGCGCTTGATCCAGGGCTTCGCCGTTGCTGGCGAACTCGGCGGTGCCAGCGCGATGATCGTAGAGCACTCCCCCGATGCCAGGCGCGGCTTCTTCGCGAGCTTCAGCCTTCAGGGCACGCAGGTGGGATCCATCCTCGCCACGGCTGTCCTCATTCCGCTCGCCGCCCTGTTGCCGGATGACCAGTTCCATTCCTGGGGCTGGCGGCTGCCCTTCCTCCTCAGCGCCGTCGTGATTTTGGCCGGCTACATTATCCGCCGCCGCGTGCAGGAGCCGCCTGCATACCTGGCGCAGTCGGAAGAGCCCGGCACCAAACGCCGGTTCCCCCTCGCAGACCTCCTGCGCACCCACCCGTGGGTCCTGGTCCGCTGCGTTGCAATGACGTTCACGAACGTCATCGGCATGGCCACCCTGATCTTCGGCGTATCGTTCGCCACCCAGAAGAGCTATGGCAACGGCTTCTCAAGCAGCGAATTCCTCTGGGTAACCATGGCAGCAAACGTGGCCGCAGTGCTGACTATCCCTTTGTTCGGGGCACTGTCGGACCGGATTGGCCGGCGGACACTCATGGTTGCAGGCGGCATAGCCGGTGGCTTGCTGACCATGGTGTACCTGTGGGCGATCGAACAGGGTAGCCTGCCGCTGATCTTCGTCTGCGTTGTCATCGTTCAGGGCATCCTGTTCCAGATGTGGAACGCCACCTTCGCCACGTTCTTCCAGGAGCAGTTCCCCATGCGGATGCGGGTGACAGGCTTCGCAGTCTCGCAAAACATCGGCCTCATGATCGCCTCGTTCTTCCCCAGCCTGTTCACTGCCATGGCTCCTCCCGGATCAGCGAACATCCCCATGGTCATCGGCCTGACCACTCTGGGCATCTGCCTCGTCTCGGCGCTGGCCACCCTGTTGTCTTCGGACACCAAGGGAAAGACTCTTGAGGACCTTGAGGCCCGCTAGCCTTGGCTTCGCCGGAAGCAGGGTTTCTCCGCCCAACGCGGCCCGGATCAGGTCAGAGTTGGATGCCGGTGTATTTGGTTTCCTGGTAGGCCTCAAGGCCTTCAATGCCCCCTTCACGGCCGAGGCCTGATTGTTTGGTCCCGCCGAACGGTGCGGCCGGGTTGCTGATGAGCCCACGGTTGATGCCTGTCATGCCGGCATCAATCGTGTCCGCAACGCGCAGTGCCCTGGTCAGGTCCTGGGTGAAGATGTACGAAGCCAGGCCGTAGGGAGTGGCATTCGCTTTCACGACGGCTTCTTCTTCGGTGTCGAAGGTGTAGATCGCTGCGACGGGGCCGAAGATTTCTTCTTCCCTGATGCTGGCGTCGGCGGGAATGTTGGTTAGGACGGTGGGCCGGTAGTAGTAGCCAGGGCCGTCGATGATCTGGCCCCCAGTGAGGCAGGTTGCGCCCTTGGCGAGGGCGTCCACGACGAGATTGTGGACGGCGGCGCGTTGCTTGTGATCGATCAGTGGCCCTAGACCGGTGCCGGGTTCGTGGCCGTTGCCGACCTTGACGGCGGCGAGGCGCTCCGTGAAGCCTTTGGTGAACTTGGGAGCGATGCCGGCCTGGACATAGATCCGGTTGGCTGCGACGCAGGACTGACCACCGTTGCGGAGCTTGGCGAGGTAGGCCCCTTCGATCGCAGTATCGAGGTCCGCGTCGTCGAAAACGATCAGTGGTGCGTTCCCGCCAAGTTCCATGGAGGTGTTCACGACGTTCTGCGCGGCTTGGGCCAGGAGTACCCGGCCGACTTCGGTGGAGCCGGTGAAGGAGATTTTTCGGATCCGTTCGTCATTCATGATGGCGCTGATCAGATCGCGGGAGTTGCTCGTCACGACGACGTTCACCACACCGGCGGGCACACCTGCTTCCTGGAGGACTTGAGCAAGCAGCAGGGAGGTAAGCGGGGTTTGGGCGGCAGGCTTGAGGATGGTGGTGCAGCCAGCGGCCAAGGCCGGGGCGATCTTGCGGGCGCCCATGGCCAGTGGGAAGTTCCACGGGGTGATCAGCAGGGAGGGGCCGACCGGGCGTTTGGACACTGCCATGTGGTAGTTGGAGCCAGGTTCGACGCCGAACTGGCCTTCGGTGTGGATCCGTCCGGCGGATTCTGCGAACCAATGGAAGAACCCTGCGCCGTAGTCTACTTCGGCTTGGGCTTCGGCCCAGGGCTTGCCCATCTCGTCCACGATCAAGCGGGCGAAATCGTCGCGGCGGGCGACTATGCCCTGATACGTGCGGGCGAGGATGTCGGCACGGTCCCTTGCCGGTGTTGCTGCCCAAGCATCCTGGGCAGCGCAGGCGGCATCCAGTGCCAACGCACCGTCTTGGATAGAGCCGTCGGAAACGTGCGCCACCGTTTCGCCGGTGGCGGGGTTGATGACCGGCAGCGTGGCTCCTGTGCCGGATGATATCCATTCCCCGCCGATTAGCAGCCGGGTTTCAATGAGGTTCAGAGTCGTTCCAGTACTCATGGGCATTGCTCCACTTTCAGACGTTGTTGGGAAGGGGCGCAGGGCCCGACTGATGCCGGGCCCTGCGGGGGGCCTAGA
The DNA here is from genome assembly GCF_019977195.1 of Arthrobacter sp. StoSoilA2. Taxonomy (NCBI): domain Bacteria; kingdom Bacillati; phylum Actinomycetota; class Actinomycetes; order Micrococcales; family Micrococcaceae; genus Arthrobacter; species Arthrobacter sp. StoSoilA2. The sequence goes on along the minus strand of NZ_AP024643.1, from coordinate 565,796 downwards.
AGGCGGTGTATCCGCCGTCTACCGGGAGCGTCGCTCCGGTGATGTAGGACGCTTCCTTGGATGCGAGGAAGAGGATGGCGTCGGCGATCTCCTCGGGGGTGGAGAGGCGTTGGAGCGGAATTTGGCCCTCGCGCTGGCGGCGATAGGCCTCGGGGTCGGGCCTGCGCTGGATTGATGCTTCGATGACCGGAGTAATGGTTAGCCCCGGAGCGACAACGTTGACGCGGATGTTCCGTGGAGCCCACTCGATCGCGGCGCCCTTGGCGAGCATGATCAGGCCGCCCTTGGCCGCGGAGTACAGGACCTGGCCAGGCATTCCGACCATGCCCAGCCGTGAACTGACCAAGACGAAGGAGCCTCCCGCCGCGGGCATCAGTGGTGCGAAGTGCTTCATTACCAGGAAGGCGCTGAGCAGGTTGCTGTGGAGCACATTCTTCGCATCGTCATGGTCCATCTCCGTCAGCGGGCCGGTGACTTGCAAGCCGTGGTTAATGACGACGACGTCGACCGTGCCGAACGCTTCGGCGGCCTGCCGGGCGAGCCTTTCGACAAAGGCTTCGTCGTTAAGGTCCCCCGGGACGTACAGGTCATCGGTGTGCGCGGTATCGAGGTGCTCCCTGCGGCCGGTGAGCAGCAGGCGGGCACCTTCGCGACGGAAGTGCGAACTCACCGCCTCACCGATTCCACTGCTGGCTCCTGTCACCACGGCAGTGGTTTTGTCTAATCTCAAGTCAGTCACTCCATCGTGAGGTTGATTGTTCGATGTGGGTTGGGGCGAAAGTCCCCTCCCCCCAGCGGTTAATTGAGGAATCCGCGGGCGTCCACCGGCCACCGTTCCAGTGGTGCTCCGGTGCTGTCGGTGACGATGTACTCCTCGAAATTGACCACCACCGGGCAGACGTGGTTTGGCACCACGGGTAGCACGCTCCCGACGCGGGGATGGAATCCGTCCCCGGGCAGAGGAAGGAAGCCGTGGTACTCGTTATGGGTTTTGACGTGTGGTCTGACGTCGAGGTTCTGCTGGGTTGCGAACGCCTGCATCCGGTCGATGTTGTCCTGCATCACGTCGGACAGCACGATTGGTGAGGGCGTATCGATCCGATCTACGAGCGTCCCTAGAGCTTGCTGAATGCGGTTCACGCTGTGTTCCTTATTCTTCATGTCCTATGCCTCCGTGCAGACCATCTGGATCTCGACCGGGCTCCTGCGCGGCAGGCCGGCAACACCGATCGCAGTACGGGCGTGCCGTCCCTTTTCACCCAGCACCCCGATGAGCAAGTCACTGGCTGCATTGGCGACCTGCGACTGCAGGCCGAAGTCCGGTGTACTGGCCACAAAGACGAGCATCTGCACGATGCGGACCTTGTCCAGGTCGCCTACTGCTTGGACGGCGGCAGCAAGTGCGTTGAGCGCTGCATGGCGGGCAAGCTCCTGGGCTGTTTCAAGCTCAACCTCGCGGCCGACGATGCCGGTGCCCAGAAGTTCGCCGTCTTTGTACGGCAGTTGGCCTGAGATGTAAATGCTGGAGTCCACCGAGCGGTGTTGAAGGTAGTACGGGTTGTGAGCGAGGCTGGGCAATTTCAAGCCGAAAGCACGCAACCGGTCAGATGGCGAGCCGGACACGCCATTGGCGACCAGCCCGATGCGAGAATCAGCCGGGGTAAAGGGAAGACTCATATCAACGCTTTCACTAGCTGTGGGAAGAGGACTGTCCGGCCGGGGAAACCTGCATACTGTGGACGCTCATGAACCGTTCCGGACGTAGGAAATCCAGGCCGTCGAACGTCTGTAATCCGAGTGCCTCCCGGGCGGCGATCTCGCCATATCCCGTGGCCATTTTGAAGCCCCCGCCGGAGAACCCGGTGGCGCAGTAGACCCGGCTACCGGCGTCCAAACGCCCGAGCAGCGGGTTTCGGTCGGTAGTGAAGAGGTCCGGGAACGCATCCGAGCGGACGATGTTTGGATACAGGCCGGGGAAGAACTCACCCACCGTTTCGGTCGTCTCCGCAACCTCTGCCGGAGTAAGTTCCCTGGGAACCGCATCCGGGTTCCGTGTAGGCGTTGGCCGGAAATTCAGCGTTGCCTTGACGGTGACCCCGTCAACTGCGGGTGCACCATACATGGATCGGTCTCCGGAGAGCCGCACGAAGACGGGGAACCGTTCTGGAGAGAAGAGTGCGGGATTTTTCGCGACGAACCACGTGAGGAAGACCCTGTTGGGTTGGGTGTGTGCCTGGAGCGACTCCGGCATGAGCTTCTGTGACCAGCCGCCGGACGCGACGATGACACTCTCGAACGTCCAGGACTTGTCCCCGGAGGTCACCACAACACCGTCTACGGTTTCCCGGATCCCGTCTACCGGGGTGTTGGTGAGTACTGTGGCACCGTTGGCCTCGGCTGCGGAGATCGCAGCCGTGACGGCCCGGTCCGTCCTTAGAGCGCCACCGTTGGGGTCGAATACAGCGATATCGTCCGAACGCAGGTTGTGCTGCGGGTACCGCTCGGCCATCTCGGCATGGGAGAGAATCTGGTGCGCGACTCCGGTCACCCGCGCCGACTCGAGCAGCTGTGGAATGTACGGGCCATTCGCCGTGCCAATGTAGATTCCACCGCAGCGCAAAAGGATGTCCTGTCCGGTTTCATCCTCAAGCTCGGCCCAGAGCCGTTGGGAGCTGTGCAGGATGGGGTTGAAGCCCGGATTTAGGTTGAGCATTCGGAACAGGCGGGTGTCTCCGCCAACGGCGCTGCGTCCGTGGGCAGGGAGCTGCGCTTCGAAGCCGACCACCGAATCGGACAGCCGGGAGGCCTGCCAGAGGGCCATACTGCCAATGGTGCCGAGACCGATGACGGCCAATTTTCCATCTGTCATTTCAGAGCACTTTCTCGAGGAAGGACTGGGTGCGGGACTCTTGCGGGTTGGCGAGGACTTCCCGGGCGTCGCCGCGTTCGACGACGTAGCCGTCGTCCATGAAGATCAGGGAGTCGGCCACTTCGCGGGCGAAGCCCATCTCGTGGGTGACCACCACCATGGTCATGCCCTTCTTGGCCAGCTCTTTCATGACTGTCAGGACTTCTCCGACCTTTTCGGGGTCCAGTGCAGATGTTGGTTCATCAAAGAGCATGATCTCCGGGTCCATGGCCAGGGACCGGGCGATCGCGACGCGTTGCTGCTGCCCACCGGAGAGCTCGGCCGGGTATCGGTCACCAAACGCGCCGAGTCCGACGCTTGTCAATAGTTCCTGGGCTCGTTTGGCTGATTCCTTCTTGTCCGCGCGCTTGACCAGGACCGGTCCGGACATGACGTTCTCCCGGGCGGTCATGTTCGGAAACAGGTTGAAGGACTGGAAGACCATGCCAACCCTGGTGCGCTGCTGGGCCAGCTTCTTCGCTGGCAGGGCGTGGTAGGCCTTATCGGTTTCGTAGTAGCCGAAGTCCTCGCCATTGACCTTCAGGACACCGGAGTCCACGGTCTCAAGACCGTTGATGCAGCGAAGGATAGTGGACTTTCCCGACCCGCTGGGGCCGATGATGCAGCAGATCTCTCCGCTGGCGATCTCCAGGTCGATGTCCTTCAGGACTGTCTTGGGCCCAAAGGACTTTCGGATTTTCTGGGCAAGGATAGTGCCGTCGGTGTTCATCGGGCGATACCTTCCGGGTCTGTCAGGACAGCGGGTTTCGACTTCCGGGGAAGCCGGGCGGTTGCGCGGGAGTACTTCTGTTCGAGCTTGGACTGCGGGTAGCTCAGCAGCAGGGTCATGACCAGGTACCAGAGGCTGGCCACGATGAGCAGCGGGATGGTCTCAAAAGTGCGGGCGTAGATCAACTGGGTGCTCTGCAAAAGCTCGGCCACGCCGAGGACGCTGACCAGCGACGTTTCCTTGAACATTCCGATGAACTGATTGCCGGTTGCCGGAATGATGGACGGCATGGCCTGAGGGATGATGACCTTGCGCATCCTCATGGATGCGCTCATTCCGAGCGAGTCGGCGGCCTCGAGCTGGCCCTTGCCTACCGCGGAGAAGCCGCCGCGGATGATCTCGGCCATGTAGGCAGCCTGGTTGAGGGTAAGGCCCACGAGTGCTGCGGTGATCGGGCCCATGATCGTGTTGACGTCGATGACAGTGCTGATGTCAGTGAACGGGATCCCGATGCTCAGGTTCGGGTAAAGGGCGGAGATATTGAACCAGAAGATCAGCTGCACCAAGACCGGGGTACCCCGGAACAATGTGATGTAGAGTCCGGCTGTCATGGAGACCGGCTTCACATGCGAAGCCCGCATGATCGCAAGGGCAAGCCCGAGCAAGGTTCCCAGTGCCATGCTCGCAACCGTGAGGAAGATCGTGAGCATGAGCCCGCGCAGGATCGTCTCAGCGAAGAAGTACTTCCCAACGATCTCCCACTTGAAGTTGGAGTTTGTCAGGACGGAGGTGAGAATCCCGACGCCGACGAGGATGCTCAGGATCCACCCTGCATATTCGGAGCGGGTCCGAAGCCGGAGCCGTGGCTTGAGGGCTGCATCAATGCTTCCCATGGCAGCTTTGTTTCCTTTGTCGATTGCCGTTGTCATTCAGGCACCTGCTAGTTCAGCTTGGCGTCGGTGATGGCGCCAAACTCGAGGCCCCAGGTTTTGAGCGCCTCTTTGTACTCCGGGTCCCCGAGGATCGATTGGACTGCTGCCTGGATTGCCGGGGTCAGCGGCGAGCCCTTCTTCAGCGCAACTGCAGTGATACCGGTTCCCCCGACGTTGAGGGGAGGGGTAAGCATCTGGAAGGAGCCCGGCTGCTGCGTCTGTGCCCAGGCGAGTGCCGTGGTGTCGTAGAGGATGCCGTCGATCCGCTTGGAGTGCAGCTGTACCAGGGCTTCCTGGATGTTGGGCAGCGTCACAGCGTTGATCGCGGGCTGTCCCTTGGAGGTGCAGGTCATCTCGTTCAGGGCCGGAAGGCGCAACAGTTGGCCGGTGGAGCCCTGGGTGACGGCGATGTTCTTCCCACATAGGGTCTCGTTCGTGAGTTTCTGCGGGTTTCCGGCGGTCACCCCGATGGAGCTGCCAGCCTTGAAGTAGTCGATCATGTCCACGACCTTGAGCCGGTCCTCGGTCTTGGCCATGGTCGAAACCGTGAAGTCGAAGCGTCCGCCGTCAAGGCCCGGAATGATGGTGTCGAACTTCGTGTCCTCGAACTTCACCTTTACGCCAAGCTTCTTGGCAATAAGCCGGGTGATGTCCGGGTTGAGGCCGATCGGGGTTTTGTTGTCTTCGGCAAGGAAGACGGTCGGCGGGTAGTGCAGGTCCGCGGCCACCGTGAGCTCGCCCTTGTCCTTGTAGGACTTCGGCAGGAGGCTCACAGCCTTCGGATCGGGCTGGACACCCTCCGAGATATCCCTCAGGCCCAGTTCGGTGGGGCTGGCCGAAGGTTCACTACTGGCGGCGTTGCCGCATGCGCTCAAGCCAATAAGGAGGGCCAGTGCGGCCACAGCGGCGTGGACCTTGTTTTGTGTCTTCATCGTGTTTTCCTTGGAATTTCTTTGGGTTGGGATGGTGGGGTTACAGGAAAGGCGTGCAGTGGTGCCCGCTGGACGCGGTAATGAACGGGACGGGGCCTTGCGTCATCTCACGGGTTCGCCGTCGAGGTCTGGACCGCAAGGAACCGGTCAGGGCTTATGAGCGGGATCGTGTTGTCACTGGCGCCTTGAAGGGCGTAGTCCGCGGCGATTTCGCCGAGCACCGGTGCAAGCTTGAACCCATGCCCGGACAGGCCTGTGAGGACGGTAATGCGGTCCTCACTACCAAGCCGCCCAACGATCCCGTGGCCGTCCTGGGTGTAGCCCTCCATGTAGGCGGCGACCCGGACAGGATCTGGATAGAGTGCCGGGAAGGAATCGGCGACGAGTTGCCTGAATGCCGTTATTTCGTCGACGGGGACTGTCCGGTCGAGGGCGTCGGGGTCAGCCACCAGACGGTTGACGGTGCCGGACAGGCCTAGTTTCAGCCCGTTTCCGTCCATCGCCGGCAGTCCATAGAACTCTTCAGGCGTTGTGCGTATGAAGCATGGGAAGTTGGCCGGATCAAATGCCCCGCGTTCCTTCGTGACGAACCACGCTGATACCGCCTTGCGAACCTGCAGGAGTGGCGCGAGTTCCGGAAGCAGCTTCGCCGCCCAGGGGCCGGTAGTGACTACAACGTGGTCGTATCGCTCGTTTCGTCCATGGGCGCTGACCCAGACCCCGCCGTTTTTGACTTCCACCCCTTCGACCGGGGTGTAGGTGCGTAGTTGGGCGCCCAGCGACTTGGCCCGGTAGGCGGCCTTCAGCACCGCAAGCTCAGGGCGAAGATAACCTGCTTCACGGTCAAGGACAACGGCGTCCCCCTCGTGGAACGGATGGTGCGGCCAGCGGGTGCGTGCCTCGTCGAGCGGAATGATGGAGGCGTCGACCCCGAACTTATCGATGGAGTTGCTGACGTTGGCCATCTGCGATGAGGACTCTCCCAGCATGAGATTGCCGGCAAGTGTGAGCAGATTGGTGCCTGTTTCACCCTCGAGTTGTTGCCAGAGTGCCTTGGCAGTTCGAAGCAGTGGCACGTATTCAGGGTCTTCGAAGTAGGCGGTGCGGAAGATACGGGATTCGCCCGCATGGGCGCTACGGTCATGGGCAATTCCGAACTGCTCGTACCCGACTACATCTACGCCCCGTGAAGCCAGGCGCCAGGCAGACATGCTGCCCGCGGTTCCGAGCCCGATGACGGCCACTCTCTTCTTGGTGGTGCTCATTTCTTAAACCTCCTGGGTTAGGACCATCACGAGTCCGTCCGCGGCGATCGCGGGACTCGTGGTGATGATCATGGGTATCCCGGCTTGATTCGCCCTTACTTCGTGGATGACGTCGCCGAAAAGGTCACTGACCTGTCCAAGAAGCCCGCCCTTGGAGACAGGCTTGCCAAGTTCGACGGTCGGTTGCCACCAACCACCCACCGGCGAGTGAATCCAACTCCACCCTTGCTGGTGCTCGGTCTGGCCACGGGTCTGCTTTACGTCATAGGGGAGCATTCCCAGGGTCGCAGCCACATTCCGCAGGCCCATGACATGAATGGCGACAGCCTTGGGGTCGATGATCCCGCTGCCTCCTGCCTCAGCGGTGATCGCCGGAACACCGGCATCTGCGGCAGCAGAACCCGTGGTGCCGGTTGTGACCCTCGCGTCGGAAGGCTGCCTGATCACATGCTGGGTCCCGTACGCCATCGCGATCCGCCGCGCAGCCTCACTCACGGGTGACTCGTCGTAGATAACTACCGGCTCAATAGCTTCCGGCAGATCTCCGGAATGCAGGTCTATGACGTAGTCGGCTCCCCGGATGAAGCGCTCGAACACATGGTGTGCCAGCACGTCCGAAAAGCTGCCCTTCGGGTCGCCGGGAAAGCACCTGTTCAGATTCTTGCCATCCACTGGAACGACGAAGGGCGTTCGGCCCATGTAAGCCGGGACGTTGACCACGGGAACCGCGGTGATGATCCCCCTCAGTTCCGCAGGATTAACCTCCGAAACGAACTCCCGCAGGGCAGCCATGGCCGCGTACTCACAGCCATGGACCCCTGCGAGAACCGTCAGCCGAGGCCCGGTCTCCCGGCCATGGATCTCGATGTACGGCACATCCAAACCGCCGCCAGGGAGAGCAGGGATGTGGAAGTGGCCGCGTATCACGGGCTCTTGGCTTCCGAAGCCACCATGCATTTGGGTGTCCTATCCGACCGAAGTGTCCGACAATCGTGTCCGACATGATTGTTTGATACTATCGTTTGGTGATCTAGTGTCAAGGCCCACTCCAAAGTGCGGGTGGCTGCCATTAGCCGATAGGGGTGTGAGCGCAATGGAGAGTAAACCTTCCTCTGAGCCAGCAAGGACGTCTCTCGCGAGAACGCTTGCGCCTCGGGTTGCGGAGCGAACAACACTCGTGGATCAAGTGGCGCACCGAATCAGGAGGGAAATCATCCTGGGGACCCTCGACCCCGGCCGGCATCTTGTGGAAAAGAGGCTCGCCGAAGATCTGTCTGTAAGCCGCGGGACAGTCCGCGAGGCCCTGACGCGCCTTGCCGCAACCGGGCTGGTCGAATTCTCGCCGGGTTCGGGTAATAGGGTTCGATACTTCAGCGATGGCGACATCGCCGAGATCGGGGAAGTCTTCGCAGCGCTCGAAGGGCGGGCGGCCATGCACGCGGTACTTCCCCCGCCCGTGGAGGTTGAGAAAGAGCTAAGGCGCATCGCCGAGCGCATGCGGGGGCTTCGTCTGCCGGAGGACGTAGACGATCTCATGAGGTTGGACCGTGAGTTCCATGGAACGCTGATGAATCAGCAGCCAAAGACCAAACTGGTGGAGGCATGGCAGAGTCTGGAGTCGCTTCTCGCGGTCATGATGGTGCCGATAATGCGGCGCGGCGTTGGTACCGCCGACAGCCAGGCGGACAGGCATCTCCTGCTGGTCGACGCGGCAATGAGCGGGGAGCCCGAACTGCTCATCAAGGGTCTCGAAGAGCACTACTACCAGATCTGATATCTGGATACAGCCAACGGCCTCTCGTGGTTCACAAGAGGCAGCTTGAGGTCCGCTAGCTGGACGACGCTTGGGTCGCCCGCCTCCGCAGCCATGCACTGCGAACCTGTTCACGGAGCGTCTTCCGGCTGCGACGGCTGACCAGGACCACGCAAGCGACGGCGGTCAAAAGGACTACCACCCCGCCGGATGCCACAGCCCAGCGGGCTCCGAATTCCGTGCCGATCCAGCCCATGAGGGGTGCTCCGATTGCCGTGCCGCCTTGCAGGATGGCCAAGTACAGGGCGAGGACGCGTCCACGGAATTGCGGCTCCACGGACAACTGGATAGTGGTGTTGCAACTGTTCAGGAACGTGATGGACGCCAGCCCTACCGGAACAAGTACTGCCGCATATATCCAGAACGTCGGCGAGATGCTCGCCAGGATGGTGAAGGCGCCAAGGCTCATTGCGCCGCCGAGCATGAAACGGAGCCTCGGGCCGGACCTGCGGGCCGCCAGCAAAGCACCCCCGAGTGTTCCCACGGCCATGATGGAGCCAAGGAGACCAAACTCCTCCGGCCCCATGCCAAACTCCGCCGTGGACATCAAGGAGTTCGTCACCTGGAAGTTCATGCCAAAGGCACCCAACAGCCCCACCATCAGCAAAATGAGGACCAGGTCAGGGCGTTGGCGCACGTACTGCAGGCCTTCGGTTAATTGGTGCTTGCCGCGGGCCACTGGCGTTGCCGGCTCCAGCTCGGCGGCCTTAACCCGGGAGAGGGAAACGATGACGGCCACAAAGCTCGCTGCGTTGAGAAGGAACACCGGACCCGTGCCGATCCACGCAATGAGCACTCCGGCGATGGCAGGGCCGGTCAGCCTGGCGCTGTTGAAGGAGGCAGAGTTCAGCGCCACGGCATTGGAGAGCTTCTCCGGGCCAACAAGTTCCGACACGAACGCCTGACGGGCCGGGCCATCGATTGCGGCAGCCAGTCCCAAGGCAAGGGCGGCGAGGTAGACGTGCCACAACTGGGCCACGCCCGTTACCACCAGAAGGCCAACGATCAGCCCGCAGATTCCCATGGCCGTCTGGGTCCAGAGGAGGATCACGCGCTTTCGGTAGCGGTCGGCCAGGACGCCCGCATACGGCCCAAGAAGGAGCATGGGCAGGAATTGCAGCGCCGTGGTGATGCCCACTGCGGTTCCGGAGTGATTCGTGAGGACCGTCAGGACCAGCCAGTCCTGTGCCACCCGCTGCATCCAGGTGCCGACGTTGGACACCAGCGCACCACCAGCCCAAAGCCGGTAATTGGGACTCTCGAGGGCACGGAACATGGCACTCACTTGGCGCTCATCTCCTGCATGATGCGCGCGGCCCGGCTTAGCGTCAGCCGATCCTCCGCACTGAGTCCTGCTACGCGCTGCGCCAGCCAGGCAGTCCGCTGGCTGCGGGCCTCGGCCAGGACTTCCTGGCCCGCTGGAGTAATGCTGATGTGGACCTGCCGGCCGTCTTCGGGGTTGGCCTGCCGTGACACGAAGCCTTGCCCGGACAGGGCGTTCACGATCCGGGTCATCGACGGCGCCTGGACGTGCTCCAGCTCGGCCAGTTCCCGTAACGTCTGCGAACCGGAGTTGAGGTGGGCGAGCACCGTGTACTGCCCAGGGGTAATCACCTCGCCGGTCGCTTCGATTCGCAGCCTGCGGGATGTTCGCATCACTGCGGTTCGAAGATCAATGGCGAGGACGTCGGCTTGAATCTCCGCCGGTCCGTCGTCGATAGCTGCGCTCACGCGGAGACGCCTCCTGAGGTTTGGCATAATAGTTAGCAGTGCTAATTAGCTCCGCTAACTATTATGCTCCTCCCCCGGCAGGCTGTCCACGGAATGTGATCAGGCCAATGCCACAGTCACGCCCTGCTATGGACCACCTCTTCGTTGACCGACGAGCTTGGGGCGGCCAACTCCTCCACCAGTTTCCGGGCGCCGCGCACTGCGATGGCCACGCTCATCAGCGTCGGGTTCATGGCAGTAGCCGTCGGAATCAGCGCGTTCCCACCGACCACCAGATTTCCGTAGCCCCATACACGTGACCATGGGTCCGCAACGGACGTACCGTCGTCGGATGCGCCCATACGCATGGTCCCCTGGTAGTGGAGGCTGGAGCCGTTTGGCATGAGCCGCGGTTCGGCTACGAAGACCCCCAGCGCCTTGCCCGCCCGGAGCAGCCGTGCGGTGGCATCTTCGATTTCAACGTGCTCCCTCTCGGTGAGGGCGTAGCTGATGGTCATGTTCGGGAAACCGCGATAGTCCAGCTCGTTGTCGTCAAAAGTCACGCCGTCCTCAAAACGCGGGTGCTTGCGCATGCCATAGCCCATGTTGACGTAGCCCCAGCGGTTCCGTGCGTAAGGAGCATCAGGGGCCATGGGGAACGGTGTTGTTTCGGAATACATGACCTGGACGGAGAAGGGATGCTCCGGTTCGGAGAAGGGGATCCGATTGACGGCAGCCACGGGATCGGCTGGGTTCTGGGCGCGCCTGGCAAGTTCGGCCTCCAGATCCGATTCGCTCGCAAACCGTTCCATCTTCTCCGGATCAAGGGCGACTGTTGAGATGACCACCGGATGTTCCGTGAGGTAGTGGCCCAGCGCGGCAGGCCGAACGCCCGAAGCCCACAGCAATTGCGGCGACCGGAAAGCATCGGCGGCCACCACTACTACGTCTGCCGGGACAAAAGTGGTTTCTCCCGTGCGAAGGTTTTCCACAGTGACACCGGTGGCCCGTTTTCCCTCCGTTTCCACCCGGCGTACCAGGGTGAGATCACGGAGTTCGAAGCGCCCGGACAACGGAGACCCGGGATCGATGAGTGGACCGAGGACAACATCGGCACCTGCCCATCGCATGGAACCGTCAGGCTGGGGATCGCCCGCGACGGGCAGGGTACCCACCCCATAACCCTCCGGCAGCTCGCCGGCGAACTCTTCTTCCAGGAGCGACCGGATGGCGGCCCCGACTCCCGAATCGGCGAACGCTGCGCTCTGCACATGGAGGAGGCCCTTCGCCGAGGTGATGAGGTTCTCCCACTCGTCGTCGGCAATGAACGGGATCTTCTCGCTGAAAGCCGGCGACGGCGTTGCGCAGGTCCAGTGCGCCCCCTGCCCACCGACGTTGGTCGCCGCCGCTGCGGCCGGGAAAGTTTCGGCGTGGGCCGACCCCGGTCCGCCGAAGTCAAGGAGGTGGGTACCTTGGCGGGCGGTGAACATGCCTTCAGTCACGGTCCCGGCAGGAATACCCAACGACTCCCGGAATGCGCCGGACTGCGGCCCCTGCGACATCTCCCGTGCCATGGCCTTCTGATCGGGGTCGGCAATGTTGCGGACGCTTTCGCCTGGCCGGCCGGTCAACTGCGGGCCGGCTTCAAACATGATCACGTGGGCGTCGGGGGTGCCTTCAACCAGCAACCGTGCGTACGTTGAGCCGATCGGCCCGCTGCCAACAATGGCAATGGTCGGATTCTTGGACATTGTTTCTCCTTGGTGCAAGGTCAGGCCGAAAGGGTTTCGGAGACTTCTGGGCGGGTGGTTTGTGGTTCGTCCGCCAACCGTCCTTGCGGTAGCAGGACGGCGGCGATGATGCCAATGGCATAGGTAACGGCGAGCGCGATGAAGATCGGAGAGAACACAGCCCCATAGATTCCCGCAACAACGTCCTGGGTTTCAGGCGGAGCCTGGTGAACGGCGTGGGGCGTGAGGTTCGCGGCGTCCATTCCTGCGGGGAGCAGCGCTGCGACGCCTGAACCAATGGTTCCGCCAATAATGGCGGTGGCTACGGTGGAGCCAACCTGCCGCACGAGGTTGACCGTTGCTGTGATGCTTCCGGTCTGGTTGGCCGGTGCGGCGCTTTGAACTACCGCAACAATGAGGCTCATGAACGATCCGGTCCCCATTCCAACGAAGCCCATGACGATCATCGGCACCCACAGGGGAAGTCCGATCGGCAGCCATGCCATGACAAACAGCCCTGCCGCCCCCATGCACGTCCCGATAATGGGAAAGATCCGATAGCGGCCGGTGCGGCTGGCAAGCCATCCGGTGAGGAGGTTGCTGACCAGCATGCCCAGGACCGTGGCTATGGGCACCAGCCCGGATACTGTGACGCTGATCCGGTAGGCCATCTGGAAATAGGTGGGCAGGTACGCGGTGATGGAGAAAAGCCCGACGCCGATAATCGCCGAGAGCGCGGTGCCGGCGGCTATGGTCCTGTTGGCGAAGAACCGCAAAGGGACGATTGGCTCGGGGGCGCGGCGCTCGATGATGAAGAAGGCCATCAAAGCCACCACACTGACGGCCAGGGCGCTGATGGCCTGTACACCAAGGCTTCGTTCGGCGGTCCATGTGACGCCGAGGACCAGGAAGACCAGGCCCAGCGTGAAGGCGCATGCACCGGCCACATCGTAGTGCCTCGGAATCTGGCCCCGCTCAAGTGGGGGAACCGCAACAAAGGCCAAAACCAAGGCAACAACGCCCACCGGGATGTTGATCCAGAAAACCCAGGACCAGCCCCAGTAGTCTGTGATCGCTCCGCCGAGGACGGGCCCTACCAGGATCGCAATCGGAAAGGCCGCCCCGATGGCCGCCAGGTATCGCGGACGCTCACGTGGTGTGGTCACCTTGGCAACAATGGTCTGCGACATGAGCTGCAGCCCGGCTGAACTCATTCCCTGAATCACCCGGGATGCAATCAGCCAGGTGATGTCATCGGCGAATCCGCAGGCCAGGGATGCGAGCAGGAAGATCACCAGGGAAGCGAGAAAGACGCGTCGCGGCCCCAGCACGTCCCCGAGTTTTCCCAGCACGGGCAACAGGACGGTACTGGCGAGCGTGTATCCCACCACAACCCAGCTCATAAGCTCCAGGGCGCCGAGTTCCCCGGCGATGGTGGCAAGTGAAGTTGAGACCACCGTGTGGTCCAGTGCCCCCAGGAAGGACACGCTCAGAAGGGAGGCGACGAGGAACCGAAGTCTCAAAGTAGAAAGTGGCATGGGGTTTCTGCCCGAACGATCGGGCCGTCGACGCGACGGTTTGTGCCTCGGCAGCATCCTCACTGCCGAGAACGGATCCCTGTGGGGATCCCGACGCCACTTTCATTTTAGATCACACTTTGGTCTAAAAGCAACAAAAGATTGTTCTTCTTAGACTCTGGAGCGCGCGCGGTTTCGGTTCCTCGCTCGAGGCACAAGAGGGCCCTCGACGGCGGCACCCACCGTACCTGTCAACTCACCAATGCCTTCCACCACCATGCGCACTTCGTCACCAGCAGTGAGCGGTGCAGGGTTAAGTTCGCCGCGGCGACCCCACAGTTCACCAAGGCATCCGCCATTGCCCACGGTGCCGGAGCCCAGGACATCGCCAAAAACCACCCTCGAGTTCCTAGAGGCGTAGGAGACAAGTTCGGGGAAGGTCCACCCCATATTGGAGACCAGGTCCTCCCCCACCCGTTCAGTATTGACGAAGACCTCTGCCCTCAGTGCCAGGAATCCATCAGCGTCCACGTACGGTGCCAACTCATCTGCCGTGACGATCCACGGCCCAAGGCTGGTGCCAAAGTCCTTTCCCTTGGCAGGGCCCAGCCGGACCTTCATTTCCCTGGACTGGATGTCCCTGGCGGACCAGTCGTTCATGATTGTGTAGCCGAAAATAGCTTCGGCAGCCCCATCGCCCGAAAGGTTGGCGCCTCCGGGACCACCCAGCACGGCAGCGATCTCCAGTTCGAAGTCGAGTCGCTGCGTCACCGGCGGAATGACAGGCTCACCAGGCCCCAACACCGTGTGGGGATTCGTGAAATAGAACGTTGGCGCCTCGTACCACTCAGGCACCACTTCGCTCTTGCCGTCAACGGAAGCACTGACGCCTTCAACATGTTCCTCGAAGGCAACGAAATCCCTGATCGCCGCCGGAACCAACGGCGCAAGGAGCTGGACAGCGCCCAGCGGCCGTCCGCCGTCGTGGTTCACCCGACCGAACAGTTCACGGGCGCCCGCCAGACCGCGGGCCAGGACCTCGGCAACCCGCAGGCCATTGGGAAACGGTACTGCTTTGTCCCCAATGATGAAGCCCTCGCCAACTTCGGCGCCGTCCTGCCAGCGCGCAATCTTCATGCCCGCACCCGCTGCGCCAACAATGCCTCGGCATTGCCGGAAAGGATCCTGTCAATCACATCATCCGGCAGCCCTGCGGCGCAGACCTCGGCGACAGGGTCTTCCGGGCCCATATCGAACGGGAAATCGCTACCCATGAGGACCTGGGAGGGCCCCGCGACTTCCACGAGGTGGCGCAATGCCGATGGATCGTGGACCACCGTATCGAACCAGATCCGTCGCAAATAGCTTGATGGCTCATTACTGCAACCGTGGGCTTCCGGACGTACCCGCCAGGCGTGGTCGGAACGGCCGATGGCCGTTGGCAGATATCCACCGCCGTGGGCAGCGAGGATTTTCAGGCCGGGGTGACGGTCCAGTACTCCCGAGAAGATCACGTGCGAAAGTGCTACAGCGTTTTCGGCTGGCTGGCCCACGGTGTTGGACAAGTAGAACTTATCCAGGCGCTCATCCAGGCTGCAGCCGAAAGGGTGCAGGAAGATCACGACACCCAACTCCTCCACCCGCGACCAGAAGGGTTCCAGCCGTTCATCGGACAACTCGACGTCGCCGGCAAACGAGGAAATTTCGATGCCGGCAAGCGCCCTGCCGAGGATGGCGTCATCCACGCATTCCACAATGCGTTCCGGATGCTGCAGCGGCACCAAACCCAGGCCGGTCAGCCGCTCCGGTGCCTGGGCGACGTGCTCCGCAACCAGGCGGTTGGCCTCTGTGGCGGTCCACACGGCGAGACCTTCTTCGGCCCAGGGATAGAAATGGTTCGGGGACGCACTGACCCACTGATGGTCCACCCCTTGCGCATCCATGGCAGCCAGGCGGGCCTTCACATCTGTCAGCCGTGGGAACCGTTCGCCGATCATGCGTCCGGAAGCAGCGAGACTTTCGGGTCCGTTGCGTCGCGCCTCCAGGTCCGCCGCCGCTTTGAAGGCCTCAGGGGCACGCCGTTCAACCTCAGCCTGAAGAGAGGGCAGGAGCACATGGGCGTGAACATCGATCGTCATGCCGGCACCGCCATTTTCTGCGCAATGCCGAAGAGCAAGCCCGGGGCGTCTGCATCCTTCTTGCCCTCGATCTGCCACTGGCCCAGCTGAACGGATGCATCCACCACGGCCTGGACGCGCGGAACCCGACGCTCGTGGAAGCTGTCCCAGAGCTTGTCATTGAGGGCATCCGAGCCAATCAGCAATTCAGCCAAAACCACAGCGTCTTCGAGCGCCTGTGCTGCACCCTGCGCGATGGTGGGCGGGCAACTGTGGGCGGCATCGCCGATGATCACCACCGGGCCCCGGTTCCAGCGGCCGGGGACCAGGTGCTTGGTAAACCACGTGTAGTTGACTTTCGCAGCCGAACCCAGATCTTCGCGGATGGAAGCCCACGGGCCGCCGTAGGCCATGGATTCCCCGCGCATGATGTTTACGGCTTCCTCATCAGAAACCCCGAAACGGTCTTGCGCCTTCTCGACCAGGAACGCGTACATAGTGTCCTCGCCCGTGGGCGTGTATCCGGCAATGTATACCGGTCCGCCATAGTAGAGCTCACTGTGTTCCACTTCCTTGGGGCGGGAGACGAAGGTACGCCAGATGCCCATACCAGTGGTTTCGGGGGCGGTGTCGATGCCCATGAGTCCCCGAACAGAGGAATTAACTCCGTCCGCACCAATCAGGAGGTCGTAGCTACCCGCAGGGGCCTCGTTGACGAAGACCTCCACCTTCTGGTCATCACGGACATCAAATCCGGTGACCTTGGCTCCGAAGTTGACCTTCGCTCCGGCTTTTTCGGCGTGCTTCAGCAGGATTCCGGCGAGGTCGGGACGGTACATTCCCATGCACGCGGGGTAGTCCCGTCCCCCGGTCTTCACCTCGGGGAGTTGGGCGATGACGGGCGCATCGGGTCCGGGAGCCCGCAAGGTCAGCCCTTCGAAAGCCATACCCTTTTTACGCACGTCTTCCCAGACACCCAGGGAGTCGAAGACGCGCAGTGCATTGCCCTGCAGCGTGATGCCCGAGCCCAGGGCACTCAGTTCCGGCTTTACTTCAAAAACGTCGACGGCGACCCCCGCCTTTGCGAGCTGGATGGCGGCCGCCATGGCAGCAACACCGCTGCCGGCGATCGCTACCTTCTGGACTGCTGTCATGATTACCCCTTGGGTTGTTATCGGGTTGATTAGAGGATCGCGATGGGATTGATGGGCGAACCAACGGCACCTGTAATCGGCAAAGGAGCCGCGACCAGGAGGAACTCGTAGCGGCCGCGTTCACGACACTTCTCCGCGAGGCCGTCCAGGTCCCACAACTCACCTACCGTGAGTCCCGTGTTGGGAATGACCACCTGGTGAAGTGGTTGGAAGGCCGGAACATCAAACTCATTCGGACGGACTTCGAAGCCCCACGTGTCAGTGGCGATGGCCGCGATCTCGGTTCTGTGCAGCCAGCCGGCCGTCGTCAAGGAAAGTCCAGGCGCCGGGCCTCCGGCATAATCGCCCCAGCCATCCCGCTTCGCGCGGGTCAACTGTCCTGTCCTCACCAGCACGATGTCGCCCGTGCCAACAACACTGCTGGCTCCCTGGGCTTCGATGCAGGACTCCAGATCTGCCGTGGAGATGGCGTAGCCGTCCGGCAGCTCGCCCGTTTCCGGATGCAGGTGACGGCCTAGATCCAGCAGGACACCGCGGGAGACAGGAGCTGCCGCCGCGTGCTCGATTCCGGTGACAAGATCGCCGTCGCTCGTGACGACGTCGCCGGCCCTTCGCCCGTTCCAGGCGGCACCGTGGTCAAAGATATGGCCTAGTCCGTCCCATTGGGTGGAGCACTGGAGCGGCATGGAAATGACATCATCCGCGCCGCCCAATCCGTGGGGAAAGCCCTGCGTGCCCCGCTCGGCATCCGTTCCGGTGTCCAGCATGGTGTGCACCGGGTTGGTACGGCGACGCCAGCCTTTTTGTGGCCCATCCATATCGAAGGGCTGCGATAGCGAGGTGACGTCGCCGTCCCGCACCAATGCGGCCGCTTGTTTCCGCTTGGCAGCGTCGATGAAGTTCAGCGTGCCGAGGACATCGTCTTCGCCCCAGCGGCCCCAATTCCGGTAGGCCTTGCCACGGCGGGAGATTTCACCTTCGGGGTCGGTGCGGTCCAGCAGGTCGGGATTATCCAGGTTCATTGCCCCGCCCACCCTAGGCTTGCCCTGCTGCTTGGCCGGCGACTGGCTCGGCGACGCAGCGCACTACCTGCGTTCCAAGGCCCTGGATAATCCCTGTCATGACATCGCCGTCCCGGAGCAGCCTTCCCCAGTGGGCACCGTTGCCCGCCGGGCTTCCCGTCAGCAGGAGGTCCCCCGGCAGGAGCGGCATATTCTGCGAAGCGGCAGAGACCAGTGCCGGGATATCAAAGAGGAGGTCATCGGTAGTTGCGTCCTGCATGACATCACCATTGAGTTCAAGCCGCACCTTCAGCTTGGCAGGATCCACGAACTGCGCCGGTACAAGGAACGGGCCTGTCGGCAGGAACCCAGGCGCGTTCTTGCCGCGGTACCAGTCCGTGCCAATTTCCTTCATGTCGCGTCGGAAAACCAGGTCCCGTGTAGTGATGTCATTGACCACCGTGTACCCGGCAACGTGCTGCATCGCTTCTTCGCGGCCAACCCTGAAGGCCTCTTTTCCAATGACCACAGCCAGCTCCAACTCCCAGTCGTGCTTCTCGCTGTAGCTTGGGAGAACCAGCGGCACGTCGTCACCAACTACACACGCAGGAAGGCCGATGAAGAAATAGGGCTCACCGTTTGCCTGGCGGTCGTCCATCATCTTGCCGGCCCATTCGCGGGCTTCCTCCGGTGTGCGGGGGTCGTTCTTGTCCGACCCCGCGACGACGAGGTCGATCACGTGCGTCCTGTAGTTGGCACCCGTTTGCAGCACTTGCCTGGGTTCCACAGGAGCCGTGAGAACAACGCTTTCCAGCGGAAGCCAGGGACCCTCGCCTTCGGCAAGCTTTTCCAGGCGGTCCCAGTCAGGCGTGGCCAGGAAGGCGTTGAGACCGGGGGCACCCAGCTCCTGCGGACCCAGCGGCCGGATCCGGTCACCGGCAATGAGCCCTGGCCGTACCTCGTCCCCGGCCCGGTAACGCGCGAGTGCGAACGGTGCTTCCAACTGGCCTGACGTCGTCGTCATGAACGTAACTCCCCTCGTGGACCGTCCTCGGTCCACTTTCATTTAATGTCGGAATTCGACATAAGTAAATCAGTTTGTGGTTATAGCGGTTATCACCGGCATGGATGCCCATGCCGGTGATAACCGTCAGGTTCTAGCCCTGGCCCTGGCGGGCGTAGGGGTTGAACAGGGCTTCCTTGATCTCCTCCGGAACGCCCTCTTCGGTGGCGCTGGGGCCGTCTGCCGGAGGGAAGGACTCCGTCATGGACATCGGCATGGCGCCGTTCCGGTACATGTTGTTCGAACCAATGGACGGGGTCCACGTGTTCGGCTCCCAGTCGGGAACGTAGTTGCGGTAGCCGCCCGTATTGAGCTCGATGCGAAGGGTTGACGGCTCCCGGTAGTAGAGGAAGTTCTGCTCGCCGATGCCATGGATGGAGGGGCCATATTCGATCGGAATGCCGTTTTCCATCAGGGTGTCCGCGGCAATCAGGAGTTCTTCGCGGGTATCCACCCAGAAGGCGTAGTGGTTGATGCGTCCAGCACGCGTGGAGCCGTCCAGGACCACGCCGAGGTCGTGGGACTTCTCGTTGGTGGTCAGCACGGAGAACACCGAGATGGGGGCCTCGTCCAGGACTGTCCGGGCCATGATGCGGAAGCCAAGAACATCGTTGTACCACTTGGCGAACCCGTCCACGTCACTGGTTGCGATGGTCACGTGGTCCAGCTGGCGGGGTGCGCCCGCCACCTTGCTGCGGCGCGCCGGGCGGTCCGGGTAGATGGAAAGATCCTGGCCCTCACCCTGGTATCGCGTAACGTCCCAGTGCAGTGTCATGCTGTGGCCCCACGGCCCCACGAAGCGGTAGCCACGGCCAATGCCATGGATGTCAGTCCATTCGCCTTTAGCCCCTGCCGCTTCGATGCGTCGCACCGCTTCGTCCAGTGCTTCGGCGCTGGACGTCCGCCATGCCATGGTTTCCAGTGCCGGCTCTTCGCCCGGAACAACAACCACGCTGTAGCGGTAGTAGTCGCCCCAGCACCGGAGGTAGACGGCGCCGTCAACGCGGTCCACAACCTTGAGCCCCACCTGGTTGACGTAAAAGTCAACGGAGGCCTCGACGTCGGGAGTGGTAATTGCTACGTAGGAGAGGTGGGAGAGAAGCTTGATCATCTTCGATCCTTTCAGTGGTCTGTAAATCTGCCCACATCAAGTCTCTGGCCCCTGCAGCGCATCAGGGAAGAGGATATTACCTATGCCGAAGATCAGTGTTACTTATGCGGTCCGAGGAGATGCGCAGCGAGGTCGTGATCGCTGAGGAGGTGTTCCAGATCGTCGGGCCGCTCGCCCGAACGGCAGGAATCCAAGGCCCTGCGGAGTGCCAGGCGCGCCGGCGTTTCGTACCGCAGTGGAGCCCGGATTGTCCCGTTGAAGGTGGCTGTCTCAAGGCGAACGCCCGCTCCAACCCTTCCAGACTCAATCTCCGAGCGGACCTCCCCCAAGGCCATCACCCGAAGCAGCGGATCACGCGCATCCCCTGTCAACAGCCGCACCCCGGCGGTCACAGGAACCGAGCCGGACACGCCGGCTGCCTCGAGGAGGAAGGTGCCGTCCCCACCGCCGCAGTAACTGAGCGGCCCTCCTGCCAGCACAGCGGCCCACCGCAACCCGTCACGCAAGGTCGCCCCCAGGTCCAGGGCAGGCGCTGCGCATTCCACCGTCACCATCGTCGGAGCATTTCCGGCCCGCGCGCCGAGGGCATCGGCAAGGATGTCCGCCCGCGCGTACGGCCTCTCCACAACCACGGGAAGAGTGACAGCGTCAGCCGACAGCGCAGACCCCGCCTCGGGAGGAACGCGCCCAGGATTGGAGACGACGACGGCCACCGCTCCCGCTGCCTGCGCTTCCAACAGCAATGTCCACCACGGACCTCCGCCCGGAATGACCACCACGGCGCCCGGCACGAGATCACTGTGACGTGCACTCCCGCGAAGCTCCGCAACGGCGGCCCGGTAATTCCGCGCCGTGGCCACAACGGCTCGAGCCCCACTCACTGCACGTCTCCTGTGGTCATCGCGGCGAAGACCGCATCGGCCAGCCCCAGCGGGTACAGGGCATCTGCCAGGATCTGGTCGTAGTCCACAGCAATGGTGCGTTCGAGGAGGTGCACGAAGTGCAGCCACTCCGCCTCATAGCCATCCTGCTTCACTGACGGATACTCCGTCCTGGACCCATCGGCCCGCGCCACACTGACACGGCCGCTGCCTGCATGGACGAAAGGAGGCGGGTACTCAAGATCCAACCGCTGCTCCGGCGAGGAAAACGTCACCCTCCAGAGGACATCCGGGCCCGCGGGCAGCATGGTCAGAGCCAACTGGACGTTGACGCCGTTTGCCTTGTACCCCACCGCGAATCCGATCGGCGGAACGAACCGGGCGTACTGGACGGCCTCTATATCCGGCGCGAAATGCCGGACCGCAGGAAGGTCGTGGACGGCAAGACCGGTCAGCAGCTGCTTCACGATGTGGGCGGCAACGCCAGGATCTGCGGTGTCGGGCCGCTCCCGGGCCGGGGCCTGGGCCTGGGCATGGGCCTGCGTCTGGGCCTGGGCGGAGCCATTCTCCGAGACCAGCTGATGGTAGCGGCCGTTCGGCGGCAGTGCCAGCGTGACTGCAATGGACTCAGGCCCCTCCTGCTCCTCCTCAAGCAGGTGACGTGCCAGCAGCCACCCGGGATCGTAGGCGTGATTGGTTCCGACCATCAAGACGGTGCCGGCGGCGCGGCAGGCAGCCACAACACCTTCCGCCGCCTCCTTGGTGGTGGCCAAAGGCTTTTCGCAGAAGATGGCTTTCTTGCCTGCCCCAACCGCCGCCATGATCTGGCGTTGATGTTCCGCCGGTGGACTGCAGATAGCCACAACCTCGACGTCCGGGTCGGCCAGCAGCTCCCCGTCCCCGGCTGACCAGCTGGCATGCAGGGGTTCAGCCAGTGTTCGTGCACGCCCGCTGCCGGCATCCGCAACGTGAGCCACCCGGAATTTATCGTCCAAACGGCCCAACGTTGGAAGATGAAGGGCCGCGACGCCAGGCCCGGCGCCCAGGAAACCCACTTTCCATGTCATGACGCGTACTCCTTTTGTCAGCATCATTCCTAAGTTCATTCGGTTCTGGCTATAGTGCACCAAATTCCGCACATTAGTGACCTTCTTGTGGGACAATTTTGAGTTATGACCACAGATTCCACACTCCGGTTCGGTGCGCAGACAGACGAAGTCACGAGCTTGCTCCGCATCGTCAACCTTGTGCGCACGGGGGAAGCAACAACCCGTCCCGAAATTGGCCGCGTTACCGGCCTGGGCCGGGGCGTGGTGACGCAACGGGTGGACCAGGCGATCCAGATGGGCTTCCTCGGGGACGGCGAGTTCGGCGCTTCGTCGGGAGGCCGCGCACCCAGGACGCTCCGCTTCCGCTCAGAGCAAGGACGGATCATCGTGTGCGCCCTCGGCGCCCTGCACATCAGGGTGGGCTACGCGGAGCTGGACGGAGACATCATCGACCAGAGGCACCGCGAGTGGGACATTGCACGCGGACCGGCGGAGACCTTGAAGGCCGCCATGGAGCTCCTGGATGACCTCCTTGGAAGCGCCGTGGAACTGCCTGTCTGGTCTGTGGTTGTGGGCGTTCCCGGCCCCGTTGACTTCGAGAGCGGACAGCCGGTGGCGCCGCCGATCATGCCCGGCTGGAACGGTTCGGACATCCGCACCCCCTTCGAGGAACGCTTTGACGCTCCGGTCTGGGTGGACAACGACGTCAACCTGCTCGCCCTGGGTGAACGGGCGCGCAGGCGCGACGCATACGCCGACCTCATCTACTGCAAGATCGGATCGGGCATCGGCGCCGGACTGCTATCGCAGGGACGCATTCACCGGGGCGCCAACGGTGCGGCCGGCGACATCGGGCATGTTCGTGTGCCGGACTCGGACGCACTCTGCCGGTGCGGAAAGGTCGGCTGTCTGGAAGCCGTCGCCGGAGGCTGGGCATTGATCCGTGATGCGGAACTTGCCATCAAGGAAGGCGCCACGGGCCCACTTGCCACATCCGTCGAGAAGGGGCAGCCCCTCTCGCCCGAGGGCATCGCACTGGCGGCCATCAGCGGTGATGCGCTGGCAGTGCGCCTGCTTCAGCGCTCGGCACGGGTTGTGGGTGAATCAATCGCAGCCCTGGTCAACATGTTCAACCCAGGGATCATTGTGATCGGCGGGGCCATGGCATCCGCCGGCGAGGTGTACCTCGCTGAAGTGCGGCAACGCGTTTACGAACTGTCCCTGCCACTGGCCACCAGGGACCTGCGGATCCTTCTGTCCGTGAACGACGAACGCGAACCCCTGCGGGGCGGCGCTGAGCTGGCGCGCGAACAACTCTTTGAGGCCACGTTCCCGCGCTGGTTTGCCCAAGGCAAGCCAGGCCCGATCAAAACCCTGACGTTGAGCTAGGCAACTTACGGCGGAAAACTTCTTCCTGATTCCGACTTAAGCATGTATCTTCGGATCATAAGTCGAGTCACGAAGGAGTGTCCCACGAATGCCCGCAACCATTAAGACGCTGATCATTACCGGCATGACCGATGTCCACCACGACTGGCGTCAGATCACCCCGGCGCTCAAGGCGGCATTGGAAGAAACCGGCCGTTTCGAGGTGCGTGTCACCGAAGAATTCCGCGGAGCAACAGCCGGCACCCTCAAGCCCTACGACCTCGTCGTGCTGAACTACTACGGCCGCCATGATCCTTGGCGCGACGTGCCGGAGGAGCGGTTCGGCCAGGCGGCAGAACAAGCCCTGTTCGATTTCGTGGCTGGCGGCAAAGGCCTCATTGCCTACCATCCGACGCTGGCCGGCGGGGTGGGCTGGGATCCCGAGTATGAACGCCTTCTGGGCGGTGTGATGCGCGAGGATACCTCGCGCCGGGCACCCAACAACGATTTTCTTATCCACACCGCAGAAGCGCACCCCATCACGGAAGGGTGGCCCAGCGAGTTCCCGCATTACAACGACGACCTTTACGTGGGACTTAAATGGCCCGAAGGCGTCAGGAAGACCATCCTGCTCAAGGGCTGGGACAACCCATTGCGCTACACGCAGGTGCCCGCGCAGTGGCGGAGCATGCCGGGCATGGGCGACGAGCATCCGGTGGCGTGGGCCGTGGAATACGGTGCGGGCCGCTCCGTCTCCATAGGTATCGGCCACAATGTACAGGCGATGAGCCACCCCGCCTTCCGAGCACTCTTCCCACGCAGCGCGGAGTGGGCGGCCACAGGCGAAGTCACTGTTCCAACCCCCGAGGACCTGGGACAAGCTGTGGAGGGCGGGGATTGGTGGCCCACAACGTTGGAACCCATGGTCCGCAAGATGTTCACGGAGTGGGTGGAGGCCGGAGAGCCTGCAACGCAGAAGTGACATGAAACGGCGGGGTGTGCCAGCCTGCACACCCCGTCCGTAAATCCGCTTTCTAGGCGACGTCGAGCGAGACTCCCCGCGGGACCACCTGCGAGGCCTGCAACATCGCTTCCAAGTGGAAGGGCAGGACCAGCGGCCCATCTGCCCCACCACGCAGGTACGGAACGATCAATTCGAAGTCCACGGACACTTTCCGCACGTTGCCACTGCGATCACGGAACCGGTTGACCGGGAACAGGATCACCAGGCGGTCCTGAATGAACCACCAACCAGACTCTCCCGCCAAGGCATCCGCGGGGATGGCCCGTTGACCCAACCTGACCCGCAACTCCCCTTCCGCCGGAGACCAGCCATCCACGGAGACGGAAAGGCCCCGGATAGAGGACAGCGGCATTGAACGAATCCATGGAAGGCCCAACCGAAGCTCAAATCCATCCGGACCAAAGCTCAAGGCATCCTCGCGCAGGGCGTTCTTCAACATCACATGCTCCTTTGTCTGAAAGTGACATAAGTTTGTCATTAAGATACTTATATGGAAAGGCTCCCCATGGAAACCCTCTTACCTTCGGGATGGACGATGGCTGCCAGCGCCTTCAACTGGACGCCGGAAATCATCGCATCCGAAAGGACCAGCGCCGAGATCGTCACCGGCATTGCCAAAGCAGGGATCGCCACAGTTGTGGAACTGGAACCCGGGCTGTTGTGGCGGACGTTTCCTGCCCCACAGGACCAGGAAGTCGGCGCCTTCCGCAGCGCCATGGAGGCAGCGGGTGGCAGCGTGAGCATCGTCGGCTGCAGTCTTGATGACTACTTGACGACGACGGCACGCCGCACCACCGCCCAGCGGCTGGAGTTCCTGGTACCGCAACTCAAAGCCGCCCAGCGCGTGGGGGCAACAGGGGTCCGGCTTCCGATCGGACAGGCCGGACCGGAGCTGCTCAAACTGGTCCAACCACTGCTGCACGACCTCGATCTTGTTCTCTTCGAGGAAATCCAAGGCCAACAGCACCCGCGGAATCCCCAGGTGCTGCGTGCCTTGGACCACATCTCGTCCCTGGACGACGATCGGATCCGGGTCCTGGTGGACATCAGCATGTTGATGCCTGCGCTCCCGGTGACCTATCTAGAGGAACTGGCAAAGGCCGGTGTGGCAGCGGACCTACTTGCACGGCTGGAGACCGATTGGAAAGACCCGGCGACCCACGACGCCGTCGTTACGGCACTGCGCTCAGATGTGGTTCCACCCGCGATCCACACTCTCTTCATGAACCTGGTGATCCGTTTTGGACGCAGTGACGCATCGGAACTCAAGGGAATCCTGCCGCTCGTAGGCGCGTTCCACCTGAAATTCTGGGACCTCCAGGATACTGACGGGCGGGTGTCCCGGCCGCTTCAGCAACTCGGCCGGCTCCTGGGTGAGGAAGGCTTTGCGGGCACGCTCACCAGCGAATGGGGAGGTCACGAATGGCTCCAGGACGATCCCACGGTCATGACCAGACGGCATCTGGAGCTTGCCAAGGACGCCTTGGGCACAGGCGCGGCCGCCGCGACCGCGAACGCCGCCCTGACTGCGAACCGCGATCTCATGACCAGCCTCAATACACTGGCCGAATCCTGAACGGACACGGAACTCCAGTCGTTCCGGCGTTGCTGCGAGCTCGAAAAAGGCCACGTAGAACCTACCGCTGAGACGGAAGGGCAGAAGCGCACACAAACCGTCAGCGTCAGCGGGCGTATCGCTGGCCGACACATGTCGTCTATGCTCGGACGCAAGCCAACGGGAGTTCAGCTGCGCAACAGGGTCAATCCCGACCGAAGCCGCGGGGGGACGAACAGGAGGCAGAAACTATATAGAACTGTGCTTCTAGCGACCTTGGGCTTTGACTAAGTCCTCACCAGCATCCGACGCACTCAGAATGCTCATGTCTATACGCTGCAAATGTTTCCGGACGCGGGTGGCAAACTCCGGCGCATCAGCATTTTTGAGCCGATGTGGCAGATCCACACCATCACCAGCAGAAGCTCTTCCATGGAAGTAGACAAGCTGCTGCTCGGTCACTGATCGAACGGCGGTAGGCGCTCCGTCATCTACCAGGACCAAGAAATCGTCGGGATGGTAGATCTCATATGGAAGATCGTCGCTGTCCGGAAAGTCTTTTGCGTTGGCAGTGACAACAATATCGACCGCACCGTGAACGGCGGCTGCGTGAACGTGGGCATCGCAAACATCGGGATAGTGCAAGGTGGCGTCGATCTCATAACCGGCGATCTGCCCACCGGTGAAAGTCTTCTCCAGCCGACGGCGCATGCCGCCAATCTGCTCATCAGCCCATAAAGGATGCTTCTTACGAAGGTTGTAGAGAGTCTCAGCCATGATGTCCTCCGTCCAAGACACGCTGAAGAGGCCGGGTGCTTCAATCTGAAGAAGGGCTATCCAATCACGGAGGGTTCTGGAGTAGAGGATGTTGGCGTCCAGAAGGACGATGGTGACCGCCGGGCTCATAACTGAACCCTACAGTCTCGACGGTCACCCTTCCGGCTTAGTCCTCCAGGTCAAGCTCGTCCTCGAATGCTCGAAGCTCATCAAGGCCTTGCCTGCGCACTTTAGCCCTGGCTTCTACGTATTTCTGAACATCCTCAGCGAGAATGCGCGTATGCGAACCAACCTTGTGGGAGGGCAATTCGTTGTTACGCACAAGCTGCATGAGCGTGGGGCGCGAGACGCCGAGCATCTTTGCGGCTGTAGTAGTCGTCAGTTCCTTGGGCAGGGTCCCGATGGTTACTGTGCCACCGCGTCCGATCACCTCGACAACCTTACGAAGGAGAGCAGCAAGCTCCGGCGGTACCTGTGCGGACTCGCCCGAGGTATCCTCTACGGCAAATCTGACTGACTTCCGGTTTGCGGTAGAACGTAATCTTTCGGTGAGCTGGCGCGCTTGTTCGCTCTCCTGCTTAGTCGTGGTTACGACGGTTTTCTCGGTCCGATCCAATAAGGCGGACATTTCGCCTCCCTCGGCGTACTTTCCCTAATATTCCCTAACACTAAGCCACTTGCACTTATAAGTGCAAGAAAGGGGAACCACCTAGCCATGCAGTTCCATCGGGTTGAAGCAGCGGTTTACACGCTGAATCCTGCACTTCCGCTTCCGCCGCTACATCTCCTGACTATGCTGTGGCTATCGACATCAAGCCTGTACTTGTGGGCGGCTTCTGGGGAGAGGGCTAGCGATTATGCAGGACACGTCCGTTTTTATGCCATTGGATGACTTCTTCGACAGAATCGGCCGACGCAGGGCCGTCGTCCTGTGCCAACTGCCGGTGACGCTGGCCATGGGCCTGATCGTCGTCTTCGCCATTCTTTTCAGTCCCGAAACGATGACTGACACTGCCTTTCAGCTCATGCTGGTGGTTCATCTGCTGATGCTCGTTGCCTGCCTTGCTGTTCCCTGGAACCGGCTTCCACCCGGGACTTTTGTGCTCATACCGTTAGTGGATTTCGTCGTCCTGGCACTCACCCGCGAGGTCGGCGGCCCCGTCCTGAGTGTCGTAACGCTGCTCATAGCGTTCCCGGTCATTTGGCTTTCCCTAAGCGCCAGCCGGACACGCCTTGTCCTGGCTATCGCCGGTCCCTTCTGCGGAATCATCGCCTCCCCGTACGTGCTGGGACACGAAGTGGAGCAAACCGAACTCATCCGGATGATTGTTGTTCCTGTCATCCTGGCCGGGTTCGCCGTGACAGCCCATCTGGTGGCAGGTGTCGTAGTCAAACACAGGAACATGCAAGACCTGAAGGACAGGGAGCTTGTCCGCCTGCACAAGGCCACACAGGATCATCAGCAACTTCTTGATGCCGTCCTGGAAACGGTGAACGTCGGCGTGTGGGCGATCGATGCCGGCGGCAACGACATACTTACGAATCACCGTCTGCGCGCGGACCGGAAAGCTGCCCAACGGATGCCTGGCCACAACCCGTTCACGGCTACGGATGACACAACTCAACTGCCCGATAGCCCAGTAGGGCTTGCCATGTCCGGCCGCAGTTTTACCAACAAGCTGATCCGTGTAGGCCAGGAAGACGAGCAGCTGGTCTTCTCGGTCGCGGCAAGACAATTTCATGACGACGATGGCCAGCTGAAGGGTTCGGTTCTGGCCTTCACCGACGTCACAACGCTGGTATCCGCGCTTGAAGCGAAGGACAAGTTCGTAGCAACCGTCTCCCACGAACTTCGAACCCCTCTGACATCCATGCTCGGCTTCCTTGAGCTCCTGGGAAATGACCCGAACCCGGGGTACCTGCAGGTGATCGAGCGAAACGCCCAACGCCTGCTGACCCTGATAAACGACCTCCTGCTGGTGGCGTCCGAGGACCTTGAGATCCGTCGCCGGCCGGCCAACCTCTCCCGTTTGATGGATGCAGCGGCCCGATCCGCACAGCAGGAAGCATCGGCCAAGGGCATCATCATCCATGACAACATCGACGCCGACCTCGAGGCTGAGGTTGATCCCGGGCAGTTCACCAGGGCCATCGAGCAGCTGCTCTCGAACGCCATCAAATTCTCACCGCACGGCAGTGAAGTCACGGTTTCCCTGAGACGGCAGAACGGCGGATTCATCTGTTCGATCAGCGACCAAGGCATCGGCATGACTGCAGAAGAACAACGGCAGGCATTCACCAAATTCTTCCGATCCGACCAAGCCATGAAGACCGCCATCCCGGGCGCCGGCCTGGGACTATCAATCAGCAAAGCCATCGTTGAAGCACACGGCGGACAAATAAACCTCGAAAGCAGGCCGGGCAAGGGAACCACCGTCACCCTGAACGTCTCCCACTAGCTGAACAAGGTGACGCGCACCGGATCCTTACGGTCACACTCCTGCCTGCGTCTGCGCGACCACACACGCGACCACAGAGGGGTCCCTTACTTGGTGCTGAAAGCGGCGTCGAAAGCCGCAGCGGACGGCTCATAGGAGGAGAGCTTCCTGACGAAGCCCAGCGCCTCGGGGGCACCGACCAGGCGATCCATTCCGGCGTCTTCCCATTCGACGGACAACGGGCCTTTGTAATCAATCGCGTTCAGCATCCGGAAGGCGTCCTCCCAAGGAACATCTCCGTGGCCTGTTGAGATGAAATCCCAACCCCGACGAGGATCGGCCCAGGGCAGGTGCGAGGACAGCCGGCCATTCCGGCCGTTGCCGAGGCGCTTCTTCGTGTCCTTGCAGTGCACGTGGTAGACGCGATCGCGGAAGTCCCAAAGGAATCCGACGGGGTCGATGTCCTGCCAGACCATGTGGCTCGGGTCCCAGTTCAGGCCGAAGGACTCCCGGTGGCCGATCGCCTCCAAGGTCCTCTGCGTGGTCCAGTAGTCGTAGGCGATCTCGGACGGATGCACTTCATGGGCGAAGCGAACACCCACCTCGTCGAAGACGTCCAGGATGGGGTTCCACCTGTCCGCGAAGTCCTGGTATCCGGCGTCGATCATCTTTTCACTGGCCGGCGGGAACATGGCCACGTACTTCCAAATAGACGAGCCCGTAAAACCCGTGACCGTCTTGACGCCAAGCTTGGCGGCCAGCCGGGCCGTGTTCTTCATTTCCTCGGCAGCACGGCGTCGCACGCCTTCAGGATCACCGTCGCCCCACACGACATCCGGGAGGATCTCCCGGTGCCGCTGGTCGATGGGATCGTCGCAGACCGCTTGTCCCTTGAGGTGGTTGGCGATGGTCCATGCCTTAAGGCCATTGCGTTCCAGGACGTCGAGCTTGTCCTGGACGTAGGCGTCGTCGTCCCATCGCCACGGGTCAAGGTGGTCGCCCCAGCACGCGATTTCAAGCCCGTCATAGCCCCACTCTCCAGCGAGCCGGGCGACCTCTTCGAACGGCAAATCCGCCCACTGCCCAGTGAACAGGGTGATTGATCGTGCCATGTCTTTCGTCCTTCCTACGCCTGGAAACCTACGAATGGACCGGAACGTCGGCGGCGACGCGGGTCCATACAGAATCGTTGTTGGAGCTGCGTTCCACTGCATCCAGTACACGCTGGACCCGCAGGCCATCGGCAAATGTGGGGTGCGGGTCCGTGTTCCGGACAATGCCCTCCACCAGGTCCTTGACCTGATGGGAGAAGCCATGCTCGTAGCCCAACATGTGTCCGGCCGGCCACCAGGCTGCCACGTAGGGGTGCACGGGCTCGGTGACCAGAATCTTCCGGAATCCCTGCTGGTCGGCAGGGGCGGTCCGATCGTAGAACTGGATGCTGTTCAGGTCTTCGAGGTCGAAAGCCAAAGCACCCTTGTCCCCGGAAATCTCAATCGCGAGCGCATTCTTTCGCCCGGTCGCAAAGCGCGTGGCCTCGAAGGAGGCAAGCGCCCCGGACGCCAAGCGGCCCGTGAAGATGGCGATGTCATCCACGGTGACTTGCCCATACCCGGCAGCGGCCTTTCCGGAGAGCCCCGATCCGCTGCCAAGCAGCGGCCTCTGTTTGACGATCGTGTCCAGCACACCGGATACCTGTTCCACGTCCATGCCGGTGACGAACTCCACCAAGTCAATGGCGTGGGCTCCGATGTCCCCCAACGCGCCGGAACCCGCGTGCTCTTTCTGGAGCCGCCATGCCAACGGCATGTCCGGATCCACCAGCCAGTCCTGGCGGTACGAGGCACGGACGTGCGCGATCCGGCCCACCACGCCCTCGGCGATAAGCTGACGCAGGAACGTCACGGCCGGAACCCGACGGTACGTGAAACCCACCATGGCCTTCACACCCCGCGCAGCGGCACGGTCAGCAGCCGCAGCCATCGCCTCGGCTTCGGCCACGGTGTTGGCCAGGGGCTTCTCGCACAGGACGTGCTTGCCTGCATCCAACGCGGCAATGGCGATCTCCGCGTGGGAATCGCCGGGCGTCACGATGTCCACGACGTCGATGTCGTCGCGTGCGATGACCTCGCGCCAGTCCGTTGCCGATTCGGCCCAGCCCCATTTACTGGCGGCTTTTGCTACGGCGGCGGCATCACGGCCCACGATCACGGCCATCTCGGCGTCTGCCGGAAGGTCGAAAACCCGGGGAGCCGTTCGCCAGCCTTGTGAGTGGGCTGCTCCCATGAACCCGTACCCGATCATGGCCACCCGCAGGCTTGTCATGCGAGCACAACCTTGCGCTCTACCGCCACGCGGTTGCCCACGTAGTGCATGGGTGCGATCTGCATGTAAAGCAGGCGCAGGGTGAGGGTAACCTCGACGTCGATCTCCTCACCTGAGTCGGGCACGCAGTCCAGTGGGATGATGATGTCCGGCTTGTCAGCGACGAACCAGAGGGTCTCCCACTGGTCCGGGAGTTCCTCGATTGAATACGAGCGTCCCTGCAGCTCGAACCGCAGCGCAGACTTGGGGATTTCCACGCCGTTGACCGTGGCTGCGACGTCGTCGACGGCGGAGAGCCACAGGCTGCGGTACCAAGGCAACTGCACGGAGACAGAGATACCCTCGGGGTGCCGGCGGACGTCAGCGTCCTGGAAAAGGGAGTTGTGGGTTGCCATGATGATCCTTACTCAAAAGTCTCGGTGAAGGTTGGGTGGGGTATGGGCGGCTGCGGCTCCAGTGTCTGCCTGGCCGATGGGTTGTACGGGTGGTACTCGGCTGGCACCGGCTCGTCCGCAGGCGGCATGAAAACGGGTTTGCCGTCGTCGCCGAAGTACATAAGGTCCAGGGCGAAGGCGTGCTGGTTCTTCTCGGCGAAGCTGATCCAGTTTTCTTCGAAGGGCGCCCGAAGGAGTTCGTAGCAGCGGAACTTCCAGATCTTCCATTCACCGTCCTGGCGGAGGAAGTCCACGGCGTACTTGCACCAGACCCAATGGGCCCAGACCTTCTTGCCTTGTACTTCGCCTGGCGAGTACATGTAGTCCGGACTTTCCTTTGCCACCTCGGGATCCGTCAGCCCGGATTCGTTGCCGGTCATGATCCATACGCCCTTGGCGGTTTCGCCGTCGTCCGCGACCTCGATGACCGGGGTTGTGGTGTAGTGCAGGATCAGCTTTCCTACGGGATTCGGGCGGTTCCGGTGGTAGCGGATGACACTTTCGTAGTCCGTGTACTGGCCCGCGTTGGTGTACCTGGCGCGGATTCCGGGAGTTCCCGGCTTTACCCACAGGGGAATGATCTGCTCGTCCTGGAATGCGTTGTGCAGGTACATGTAGCGGTTGAAGAGGTTCTCGATCTCGCCGCGGTCGTTCGCGCGGCGTGCCAAGCGCCGGGCTTCCTGCAGTTCCATCCGGAGCTGCTGGATCTCCGCGCTGAGGTCAGTATCGATTGCTGGCATGGACGCCTCCCTAGGCCGGTACTACGGAGTCTTCAATGGCGCGCCGCATGAGTGCGTGCTGCTTCTTGACGAGGTCGATCGGGTCCGATTCGCCGAGGTCGGCAAAGGCGTGGCCCTCCCATTCGCTGGACAGGAAGCCTGTGTAGCCGCCCTTGACGAACTGGCGGACGATGCGCGGAATGTCCATGGCCGGCTCATTGCCGTTCTCGTCAATGTCGTAGAACTTGGCGTGCACGTGGAACATTTGCGGCATGATGTCCAACCATTCCTCGGGTGCCACCAGGCCATGCATGTTGAACGCCAGGCGGGTGAACGGCCCCAGGTTTGCGGGATCGAAGTTGTTGGAGCGGAGGTAGTCCTCGAATTCCTGGTTGCGTTCCTGCATCGGCAGCGGCTTTCGCCAGATGTCCTGCATGACTGCGAAGTGCTCTTCCGGCAGCCCCATTTGCGTGAGCGTCCGGAACAGCGTGGGCGACAGGCTGTGCATGGTCGAACTGAAGTCAGCCGTGAAACCAAGGCGGTCGCTGCCGAGTTCGTCGTACATCTCCCGGATCTGGAGGATCTTGGGGTCGTTCGGACCCTGGGGTGCGTGGATTTCGTAGCCGAGCTTCTGGTCGTACTTCTCAGCGAGGGGCAGCAGCCGGCGCAGCAGTTCCTTGCCTGCCGAACGGATGACGATCCTGTGGAAGCCGAGCGTGTTCGCGGTCTTCAGCTGACGCGCAAAGAAGTCGAATTCCTCGTCGGGAGTCATGTCCCGGTCCTTGCGGCGGCCCATGTCCAGGTTGGTTCCCACAGCGCTGGGCGTCAGCCCGTACCGGTCCATGCTGTCGCGCCAGAGCTTGACGAAGTCGTCGTCGACATCAGGGTAGGTGCGCAGCATCTGCGCGATGTTGAATTCGACGCCGGGACCGAGCCCTTCGTCGGCCACGGCCTTGATGAGCGTCTCGGGAGTGTAAAGGCCTGCTGCAAATTCAGAGGTCAGTGAGTAGAGGGTGATGCCAAGCTCGATGCCCGAGCCTGCGATGCCTGTAGACATGGTGGTTATCCGTTCTTATCAGCCGAGGACCGGCTGGGTGAGGTGGCTGTTGAGGATGCTGCGGGCTTCGGCAGGATCCGTGATGATCCTCGAACCGGCGTTGGCAGCGGCTGAACGCTGGATGGCCTGTTCGCCACGGATGATCTCGAAGGGGTCCTGCCAGTTGTTCCAGTGCCACCCCTCGTATTCGCTGGAAATCGCGCCGGAGTAGCCGTTCTCGACGAGCAGGCGGACGAGGTCGCGGACGGGAACGGAAGGTTCCTCACCGTTCTCGTCTATGCCGAAGAACTTGCCGTGCACGTGGCGGACGAACGGCATGATTTCCAGCCAGGTATCAATGGGGGCCGGGCCAAAGAGGCCGGTTCCATTGATCGCGAAGTCGATTCCCAGGTCCGGACGGCCGTTGCGGGCGGCCAGGCCAATGAAGGCTCCGAAACGTTCGCCGTGGGCCTTCTCGGTGGTGGGTGGGCCTTCTGCGTAGAAGCCGTTCCACATGGCCACAACCTGCTGGAGCAGCTCTTCGGAGGCGCCCCGGCGCCGGTAGGCCTCAAGGAGCGACGGCGCGAAGCCGCTGACCGTGGCACCCCAGTCGGCCGTGAAGCCAAGGAGCGGGGAGCCCAACTTGTCGAAGCGGTCGCGCAACGCAAGGATCAGTTCGTGGGCACCGTGCTGGTGTGCATGGACTTCAAGCGCCAGGGTGACACCGTACTTTTCGGCCACCGGCAACAGGCTTTCCATGGCATCGGGCGTGAGGGAGATTTGGACGCGGGCGATCGGGAAGCCCAGCCTGGAGGCGACCTCGATTTGCTTGCGCATGTACTCCACAAGCTCGTCGTGGTTCATGAGGCGGTCCCTGCGGATGCCCGTGTCAACGTTGACGGCCAGTGAGGTGGGAAGCAGTTCCACTTCGGAAACGAGATCACGGAAGCGGCCTACGAACGAGTCATCGATCCGGTCCGGGAAGCCCCGCAGGCTTGAGAATCCAATGATTTCAAGACCTGGCCCAAAACCCTCTGCAGCTACCTTGCGGATCAGGCCGTCAAGGTCGTACTGCCGGCTATGGAAAGCGCGGGTGAAGCTGTAAAGGGTAACGCCCTGAATGGGAGTGCCGAGGCCGGTCATCGCCGTCCTACCTTCATGGTCTTGGTGTCGTTCTCTTCGATGTGCAACACGCCGTGGTCAGTGGTGATGTAGGGGATGTAGAGCTTGAGGTCCACCCGTACTTCGTGGTCCGCCTCCGGATCTGTCAGGGGCAGCTCGCCAGACAGAACTGCCGAATCCAGCGGAAACCACCACTCATCCGTCTCCTCCACCAGCTCGCCAAAGCTGAAGGTGCGGTTGTTCATGGTCCAGCGCAACGACTCCTCGGGAGCGGCCACACCGTCGATGGTGAGCGCGGCCCCGGCAATGCAGGAACCCGGCAGGGCCCGGTACCACGGGATACGGACTTCGACGGCGGTTCGGTCGCCTTCAGTGGTGAGCGTTCCCTGCTCGATCATGCGGTCGGCAATCATGGGATCTCCTTGTCTTGCTGCGGGGCTTGAGGCCTCCGCAGCGACTTCTTCCTTATTTAGTAATTCTATTGTCTGATTCTGACATAAGTAAAGAGTTATCCAGCTCTTCTGCGATTTTGCGGGCTCCACGCACGGCAAGGGCCACAGCGGTCAGCGTTGGATTACAGGCCGTCGCAGTAGGAATAACCCCGTTGCCGGCAACGAAAAGCCCCCCGGCTCCCCAGACTTCGCTATCCGGAGAGCAAACACTTTCCCCGTCGTCTGCACGGCCCATGCGCGTCGAGCCCTGATAGTGCAGTGATGCGCCCGGTGGCAGCGCGAAGGGACGTTCGTCCAAGGGACGTCCCACTGCCTTCCCAAGCCGCACAATCTCCGCCTTTGCCCGCTCGATCACCTCATGGTCGCGCTCCGTCAGGCGGTAATGGATGCGCATGGCCGGCATTCCGTAAGCGTCCCGGACGTCATCATCAAAGGCCACGCGATCCTCGCGCTGTAGATCCTTAGCGCAAAACAGCCCCAGGCCAACGATCGAACCGGGCACCACGGGATCGTCGTCAGCCAATGGCACCGGCGAGGCATCCAACTGCATAATCTGGCCGTGGAAAGGGACATCATCGGTGTACGGAACCCAGGCCACGCCGCTTTGCTGCGTGAGGCCGGCGCGGCCTGGCGGCGCTTCCTCCCGCGGCGCTTCCTCCTGCGCAGCTTCCTCCTGCGCAGCTTCCTCCTGCGCTGGGGCCGTGACGCCTTCCAGTCGACTGGCAAATACCACCTGCGGTTGATCATTGAGGTAGCGGCCCAGCGCCTTCGGCCGGATACCCGAAGCCCAGAGCAGCTGGGGGGTCCGCAGCGCATCCGCCGCAACCACCACGAAGCGCGCCGCGACCGTATGGCTCCCGCCAGTCCGGCGGTCCTGGACCTCGACGCCCGCAACCCTGCCGCCGTCGAGCATTACCTTGGTGACCAGCGACTCGTCGAAGAGTTCAAAGCGCGGATTCTGCCGGGTTGCCTCGCCCATGACGACGTCGGCACCTGACCACATGAGTCGGCCGTCGGCTTCGCGGTGGACCGCAAGGGGCATGGGCTGGACGCGCAGGGCGGGCTCACGTCCCTCGTCGACCACAGCCGCCAACCGCCCGCGGACGAGATCCGAGAAGGGAGCGCCGTCAAAGGCGTGGGTGGTGACGCCCAGGAGACGCTCGGCGTCGTCCAGCAATCCGTCCATGTCCTGAATGAAGCTGATGCGCTCCTTGCCGGAAGGGCGGGGGCACGCCGCAGTCCAGTGCGCCCCCATGCCACCGACGTTGCTGGACATTGCGGCAACGGGCATGCCGTCCTCGCCGGGGAAGGCATAGCCCTCACTGAGCAAGTAGGTTCCTGGCCGCGCCCTGCGTTCGCCGCTCTTCACGGCACCTGGCGAGTTCACGGTCGCCGCGCCCGCGCCCGGGCCTTCGGAAGCAAGCTGCGCGGCGGCGCGAACATGCTCATCAGCGATGTTCTTCACATGTGCGCCCGGAGGATTGCTGACGGTTGGGCCCACCTCGAACATTGCGATGGTAGCCTCAGGCGCTTCCTCGCTCAGGATTCGCGCATAGGCGGACGCCGTAGGACCGCTGCCGACGATTACAACGTCAACCGCCGGGGGGTAGGACCGCTGACTCACCGGGCGGCCACCAATTCCTGAATGCGTCGGACGGACTTCGCGGAATCGATGGTTGGGTAGTATTCGAGTCCGATCGGCCCGCTGTAACCGCTGGCCTCCAGGTCTCCCAGCCGCGCGTTCCAATCGATCGAACCGGAACCCGGCTCGCCACGGCCCGGGGCGTCCGCGATTTGAACGTATTTGATGAGGTCGCCCGCATTGGCCAGTTCCGCGGCCACATCCTCGCCTTCAACGGTGGAGTGGTAGAGGTCGTACAGGACTCCGAACCCGGGCGAATTCACGCCGCGCGCAATGTAGACTGCCTCCGACGTCCTGTCCAGGAGGGCCCCGGGATGGTCCACGCGCACGTTGACGGGTTCCAGGACCAAGGTGATGCCGGACCCCTGGATGTGGTTCACGCCCTTGGTGAAGATCTCGATGAGCTCATCGAGTTGGTCCTGTCGCTTGCGGCCGCCAAAGCCTGTTCCGCTTCCAACCACAATGCGTGGGCAGCCAAGCTGGCGCGCAACCTCGACGCCGGCATCGAGCCCCTCGTAGAAGGGTTCGTGGTTTTTGGGAGGGATCATGAACTGCATCCGCGGCTCCGCCAGCTGGGCGGTGAGCTGCACTCCGGTCTCCTCCAATGCGGCCTTCAGCGCGGGGATGTCCTTGCCCGTTGGACCCCACATCTCAACGGCATCGAATCCCGCCGCTGCCGCCGCACGCACACGATCAGCGGCACTTTCGCCTGCTTCAGCGAACAAAAGGTCGATATTCGGCGCAAGTTTAAACATGGTTATCTCCTGGAAGTAAGGGGTGTTTTCTAAAACATGGGGTGGTGGACGGCGTCCGTTAGCCCTTCAGGCCGCCGGAGAAGCCTTGGATGAAGCGCTTCTGGGCGAAGAGGAACAACGCGAGGATGGGAATCATGGAAACGATCACGATCGCGAAGATGGAGTTCCACTGCGAGACCAGGGAGCCGATGAAGTAGTACATCGCCACAGGCAGCGTCTGGTTGCTGGAGCCGCCCAGGAAGATCAGCGAAGTGAAGAAGTCGTTCCACACGATCAGTCCGGCGAAGATGGTCACAGTGCCCGTGGCCGGAGCCATCATCGGGAAAACTACTTTGGAGAACACCTGCGTTTTGCTGGCGCCGTCAATGGTGGCCGCTTCTTCGTAATCCGTACCCAGGCCGCGGAAGAAGTTGGAGTACAGGAAGATGGACAGGGGCAGGAGCATGCCCGTGTACAGGACGATCAGGCCCCAGGCCGAGCCCGTAAGACCCAAGGAACGGGCGCCCATGTACAGGGGAACCGCCCCCAACTGGCCTGGCAGGATGATGGCGATCAGGAACAGGTAGTAGGCGCCCTTGCTCCAACGGCGGGTAGACCGTGAAATGACGTACCCAGTGATGGACCCAAGGGCGATCAAGCCAAGGATGCTGCCAGTGGTGATGATGACACTGTTCACCAGGCCAAGCACCACATTTGAATTGCCCTGGGCAGTCAGGACGGCGGTGAAGTTGCTGAAGTCAGGGCTCGACGGCGGTGCCAGCGGCGAGGTCGTGTAGATCTCACCATCGGACTTCAGTGCAGTGGTCACCAGGAAGTAGAACGGGGAAAGAAAGAGGAGGGCCAATGCCCACAGACCGATTTCGCGGAGAACGGTGAGTTTTGTGTAGCGGAACATTGTTAGTCCTCGGGGTTCGATCGCGTCAGCCGCTGCTGGATTACGGCGAAGAACAGGATGATGACGGCCAGCACCAGGGCCAGGGCGGCGCCGCCGCCGAAGTTGCCGAGCGCAAATGCCTGCTTGTAGACCTGCGTGGCAAGGGTTTCAGTGGCGCCTGCCGGGCCTCCGCCGGTGAGTGCCATGATGGGGTCGAAGACCCGGAGCCCCTGAACAATGCCCAGGGTTGATGCGATGGCCACGGCCGGACGGATAGCTGGAAGGGTGACGTTCCAGAAGCGCTGCCACATGTTGGCGCCGTCGATGGCTGCGGCCTCCTCGATTTCCACGGGAACGCCCGCCAGGCCCGCCATGAAGATCACCATGGCGAAACCGGTGCTGCCCCAGACCAGGACAATCAGTACTGTCCAGATGGCCCATTGCGGGTCCGCCAACCACGGCTTGGCCAGGTCACCAGCGCCGATCGAGGCGAGGAAGACATTGATGGGACCGTCGAAATCGAAGATGTACTTCCAGATGTAGGCCGTTGCCAGCGGGCTGAGGACCACGGGCATGAAGAACAACGTGCGCAGTACATACCGTGTCTTTATTACCCGGTTCAGGCCCAGGGCGATGAAGAGGCCGGCAACGTTGCTGATAAATACGGAGGAAAAGGCCAGGAAGAGGGTATTCAGCAAGGCCCCGAGCTTGGTCGGATCCTTGAAGATTGCCTCGAAGTTTGCCAGGCCAACCACTTTGAAGGAGCCGATACCGGTCCAGTTGGTGAAGGCGAAGTAGCCGCCAATTCCGGTGGCTACGTAGTGGATGGCGATGACGAGGGCGATCCCGGGGAGCGCCCACCACCAGTGGCCGAACTGCAGGGACCCACCCCGGGAACGGACCTTTCGGGCCGCTCCCGGGTTTCGCCTGCCTCGCCGGGAAGCGTCAGCTGCTTCGGTTTTCGATTGCATCGTCGCAGTCATGGTAATCCTTGCTCGTCCCTTTGAGTCGTCGGAACTTCGGTGGGGTTCTTATCCGGTCTTAGCCCCAGGCCGCATCCATGGCCTGCAGCACCTGGTCAACCGACTTCTGGCCTGTCAGGAGACCCTGAACACCCGTTGCGAGGGCATCGTAGACAGAGGAGTTCGGCCACTGGCTGTTGGGAAGCGGACCGTACTTGCCGTCCTTGATGAGGTCCCCGACGTTCTTGTAAGCGCCGGATGCGTAGTCGTAGCTATCCAAACCGCTAACGGGAAGTGCGCCATCAATCTCCGCGAACGCCTTGGTCTGCTCAGGTTCGGCAGCCCAATCAAGGAAGGCCTTGGCAGCATCCTTGTTCTTGGAAGCGGCATTGATGGAGAAGGAGTAGTTCGCGCTGGCGTAAACGAAGCCCTTGTCGGAGCTCTGCTCGGACGGAAGCGCGCGGACTGCAAAGTCGGAATTGGCCGCTGCCGTCTTGAGCTGCTTCCACGAAGGAGCAGGGATGAAGCCGGCAAGGGAAGAGCCACTCGCGAGGCCCTTGGTGATGGCGTCGAAGCCGGCGCCCGCTGCGCCCTTCTGGAAGCAACCTGCTTCGTTGAGCTTGACGACGGCCTGCAGCGCGTCCTTCCAGCCCTGGGAGTCGGCGAAGGTGGTTTCCTTACTCACACGCTTTTCGTTCCACTTGGGATCCTCAGCGTAAACCCGGGAGGCCGCCAGGGACATGGCCATCAGGCCGGTGTTGGGTGCGGCTGAGCCGGCCAGGGCAAAGAATGACTTGCCGGAAGAACTGAGCGAGGAGCACTGCTTTTCCAAGGACGAGAAGTCGCTGGGGAAATCGGAGACGCCGGAGGCCTTGGCTGCGGTCTCATTGGTCACCAGCCCGACGACGGTCATTTCGGCAGCCTGCCCGTAGACCTTGCCATCCTTGCCGAACAAGGCTTCACTGCCCACTGGAACCAACTTCTTGGCCGAATCATCCAGGGGTTCGAGGAAGTTTGCATCGACCAGCGGAAGGATGCTTCGGCCTGTTCCCGATCCGGGCGACGTCACAATGACGTCCGAGGCGTTGCCGGCCTGCAACTGTGTGCGGACGGTCTGGTCGTAGGAATCGTTCGGCTGCGCATTGAACGTGATCTTCACGTCCGGGTGCGCTGCCATGTACTGCTCGCCAAGCTTCTGGAACGGGCTCTCAATGGTGTTGGAGGTAGCGAACGTCAAGGAGAACTCCTTGGAACCTCCCGCGCTGCCGGCGGTGGTAGAGCCTGAGCAGCCTGTCAGTGCAAGTGCAGCAGCGGTTGGGATGACGAGAACGCCGAGCTTCAGTCCTCGAAAGCGGTGCTGTGTCATTTTCAGCCTTTCTGACTTCTTTGTCTTATCGGGAGCGCCGTGACCCCCGTCACTCATCAGTATGCACGGCATTTGCCAGAAAGACACATAAGTATTTCGAATGCCGCACATAAGTACGGCTGTTTCGGGTAAAGGCATGACCCTCGTATCTCTGTGAGGCGCTCCAGGTCCACAGCGGAAACGTCATCAGGGCCGTGGATACACTGGTCCTGCTACGCCTTCTGTTTCCCAAGGCCCCGACTCAAAGGATTGCCGTCGTGACGGACCACGCCCTGCTTTCCAGGCTCGACCTCAACCTGCTGACGTCCCTGGATGCCCTCATTACCGAACGCAGCGTGACCCGTGCGGCCGAGCGCCTGCATTTGAGCCAGCCAGCCTTGAGTGCTTCATTGGCCCGCCTCAGGAACCACTTTGGCGATCCGATCCTTGCCCGCCGGGGGAACACCTACGAGCTAACCCCGTTCGCCCTAAGGCTGGCCGAGCACACCACATTGGCCCTCGACGCCGCCCGCCGCGTCTTCGAGAGCCAAGCCAGCTGGGAACCCAATGAATCGGCGCGGGAGTTTTCCATCTATGGATCGGACTACGGTTTCACCACGGTTGGACGGGTTGTTTCGGAACTCGCAGCAGAGCGTGCCCCGGGAGTCCGCTTCCGGTTCATGCTTCACAATCCCGTGGTGGTCGAGGACGCTGCCAACCGCTTGAGGGCGGCAGACGGCATGGTGATTCCTCACGGGATCCTCACGGGCCTCCCGTTCGTGGATTTGTGGCGCGACGATTGGCTTGCCGTAGTTTCAGAAACCAACCAGGAAGTGGGCGAGGAGGTCTCCATGGACAACATCGCCAACCTGCCGTGGGTCATGACCTATCAGTCGCGCTCAGCATTCACGTCCGCCGAGCGCCAAATTCAGCAGTTGGGCATTGAGCCGCGCGTGGAAGTAGTAGTGGAGAGTTTCCAGGCACTCCCCCACTTCGTCGCAGGAACAAACAGGATCGGGCTCATCCAGGCAGCCCTTGCCCCCATTGCCCGTCGCTTGGGCGGCGTCCGGATCCTGCCGCTGCCGTTTCCGGCAACACCGCTGGTCAACGCCCTGTGGTGGCATCCGGTCCACAACGCCGACTCCGAGCACATTTGGATGCGCGGCCTCTTCGAAGAAGCCGCCGCGATCGTCGCTGCCGAAACCGAGCCCAAAGCGTAGAGCCCGGCCGGAGAACCGGCCGGGCTGCAGGGAGCTCGTGCGTCAGACCTTGGCCACCGCGGCACGCATGCTGCGCCTGATGAGGTCATGCTGCTTCCGAACCAGCAGTAAGGCATCCACCTCACCCAACTCGGCGAAGGCATGCCCTTCCCATTCACTGGACCAATAGCCCCGGTACCCGCCTTCCACAAACACGCGGACGAGTTCCGGGTAATCGATGGCGGGTTCGTTGCCGTCGTCGTCGATGTCGTAGAACTTCGCGTGCACGTGCATGATCTGGGGCATGATGTCCGCCCAATCGCCCGGGCTGACATGTCCGTGCATATTGAAAGCGAGGTGCGCGAAGGAGCCGAGCCGGGCGGGATCAAAGTACCGGCTCCGGAGGTACCCGATGAACTCTTCCTGGCGCTCCCGCATTGAGGCATCCGTGGACCAGATGGCCTGCAGGCGCTCCAGCGCTTCTTCATCCAGTCCGGCCCGCGAAACGGCCCGCAACAAAGTTGGAGACATGCTGTGCATGGTGGAAGAGAAATCGGCCACGAAGCCCAGCAAAGGAGAATCCAATTCGTCGTAAACGTCCCGGACTTTCATGATCTCGGGGGAATTCGGACCCAAGGGAGCATGAATCTCGTACGCCAGCTTGAGCTCCAATTGTTCGGCAAGAGGGAGCAGTCGGCGCAGCAGCTCCGGCTTGGCACTCTGGATCCGGACCAGCGGAAATCCCAGCTTCTTTGCCCCGCGGAAGAGCGTCTCCGTAAATTCGTATTCTTCGTCCGGGGTCATATCGCGGTCCCGACGCCGGCCCATGTCCAGGTTGGCACCGAAGGAGCTGGCGTCAAAGCCGTGTTTGTCGAAGGCTGCATGCCAGGACTTGGCGAAGTCATCGCTCACTGTGGGGTAAGTGGGCAGCACCTGGGAAGCGACAATTTCGATGCCGGGTCCGATTCCGAGCTCCGCCACCCTGTTCAGCAACCCATCGAAGTCGTACCATCCTGCCCGGAACTCCGCACTCGCCGAGTAGAGGGTCAACCCCAAGGAGAACGGATCCTCGTCCGCTTTCGGCGGCGGTGGCGTGACCGGCGTCGTGGTTTCAGGCACGGGTGCGTCGCGGTCCACAACCGTCAGCTCAAGGGCCTGGCTGACGAAGTTGGGCACGTACATACCCGGCCCGCCGTCCTGTCCAGCCGCGATCTGCATGTATGGAAGGCGCAGCTCACCGAAGATTCGGATGGCGTGCTGCTCCCCCAGTTCCACAGGTACCGGCCGACGCGCAATAAGGCGCGGGTGCTCCTGCAGGAACCACAGGGTTTCAGCTTGCGCCGGAAGTTCCGCCAGGGCGTACGTCTTTCCGCCAAGCTCGAAGGAGAGGTCCTGCTGCGGAACCTCCTCACCGTCCACTGTCAGCTTCAGGGTGGAGACGGATGAGAGCCAGAGGCTCCGGTACCAGGGAAGGGTCAGCGACAAAGCGAGGCCTTCGGGGTGGGCTCGCAAGCTGTCTTCTTGAATCAGTCCGTTGGGCATTTGTTTCTTCTCTTACTTTGGGGTGGTCAGGCGAGTTCTGATGCGATCTTGCGGATCAGCGAATGCTGGCGGCGAACCTGCTCAATTGAGCGCCAGGGGGTCCTCTCGCCCTCGTACTCGCTGGACAAGTAGCCGTTGTATCCAGCGTCGTTCAGGGCCTTGAGGACGGGACGCCACGGAATCTGCTGGTCTTCCAGGTGTTCATCGATGTCGTGGAACTTGGCTTGGACAAACACGACGTACTGCGCGACGTCGGCAAAGTCTGCCGGATCCACTCCGATGCCGTCGAGGAAGGCGGGCCTGGTTTCCCTGGTCTCACCCTCCCGCAACGGGATGGGCCGGTCCTGGAAGATTCCAGTGTCGATCAACAGGCCAAAGTTCTTGGTTCCCGTGCGTTCGATGAGGGCAATGTAATCGTCCACCACCGGGTGCTTGATCGGCGTAGGCGAGTGGATTTCGGGGCAGATAACCACCCCCAGTTCATGGGCAAGATCCAGGGAACGCTCCACGGACCCGGTCCAGATGGGGTCCGGGATCAGGTCGCTGGAGACAACTCCGATCTTGGGACGGACGAAACCAAAGCCCAGACGGTTGGCCAGCCTGAGGTCACGCTGCAACGCTGCGGCACCCTCCTGGGCAGTCATGTGCCGGCCGGGGTGTAGCCGCGTATCGATCCACGAGCCGTAATTGGTCGGCTCGAGCGAGTACTTCTCCAGCAAGGCGAACCACTGGTCAATCCAGGCGG
This sequence comes from Arthrobacter sp. StoSoilA2, assembly GCF_019977195.1. NCBI lineage: Bacteria > Bacillati > Actinomycetota > Actinomycetes > Micrococcales > Micrococcaceae > Arthrobacter > Arthrobacter sp. StoSoilA2. The sequence goes on along the minus strand of NZ_AP024643.1, from coordinate 521,569 downwards.
CCGTGGGCTCCGGATAGTTGGGCACATGGCCCTCCCCCAAAATCTCGACGCCGGTGGCGCCTGTATCTGCCACCGCCGCCAAGGCGGTTTCAAGGTCCAGGACCGTTCCGTAGTCATGCATGAAGCTGTAGAGGGATACGCCATATTGGAACACGCCGCCTCCGCCGCCTTCCGGCGCCAGTGTGATGTGCCGGGAAGCGCGGTGGACAGTTGGCTGATGCTCGATCGGGATGTAGGACATGCGGAGCTTCAACTCGATGTGCACATCATGGACCCCTTGCGGGAGGCCTCCCTCCAAGGGCACAGTCACCGTTGCGGCTTCTTCCAGCTGCCAGCGCACCCCTTCGCTCGCCCAGAGTTCACCGAGGGTGTATGTCTTCCCGCCCAGGGTCCAGAGCGGAACCTCGGCAGGTACGTCCACATGGTTTCCTACCCTGACGGAGATGCCGTCGATCAGGGAGGCGGCCATGCCGCGATAGGAAGGCATGCGCACCCTGAACTGAAATCCGGTAACGCGGTCACCTTCGTGGACATTGCGGAAGCCAGTGGCTTGAAGGAGGTCTCGTTCAAGAAGCATCTTTGCTCTTTCCTAGGTGGGATAGGAAGAGCATAACCTACTTAGGTATGAATTGAACATAAGTAAGCTTGGATCAAACTGAACTCGCGGACTAAGACCCCACTCTTACTACGAGCTTTCCGCGTGTATGTCCCTCCATGTTGAGCCGGACGGCATCCGCAGCCTTGGCCAAGGGAAGCGTCTCCGCCACCTCTACCCGGATCCCATGTTCATCTACCAGGTCAGCGAGCTGCTGCAGTTCGGCACCGACGGGACTCACCCACATCCAGGTTCCACCATGCGCCTCCACCTCACTGTCTGCAATGGATGCATGCCGGCCTCCTTCGGACAGGACCTTCAGGGTCGCCTCGAGGTTTCCACCCACAAAGTCGGCCACGACATCAATACCATCAGGCTGCAAGGCCCGCACCCTCCCGACAAGCCCTTCACCGTACGCAACAGGTTCCGCGCCAAGCGAGCGGAGAAAGTCGTGGTTCTTTGGGGACGCTGTCGCGATGACCCTCGCGCCGAGCGCCGCGGCGATCTGAACACCGAGGGATCCGACCCCGCCAGAACCGCCATGGATCAAAACCGTCTCGCCTGTTTTGAGCCCGAGACGATTGAGTACCTGGAAAGCTGTGAGCCCGGCCAAAGGAAGTCCGGCCGACTCGTTCCAATCCAGGGAGTCCGGCTTCCTGGCGAGAAGCCGCTCCGGGAGCGCAATGTATTCAGCAAAACTTCCGCCGTGAACGTAGTCCTTGCGGCCATAGGCAATGACCTCATCCCCGGGCTGAAATTGTGGGGCGTCAATTCCCACCGATTCCACAACGCCCGCCACGTCCCAGCCCGGAATGGCCGGGAACTGAAGGTCCATGAAGGAGTCCAGGTAGCCGGCCATGATCTTCCAGTCGACCGGATTTACCGACGCCGCCTTCACCTTCACCAAGACCATGCCTGGACCCACTTTGGGCATCGGCTGATCAGTCAGCTCCAGGACGTCCGGGGTTCCATACTCGCTATAGGTAATTGCCTTCATGGTTAGCGACAACTGCCTGCTCCGCGAGGCTATTCCTATCGGAGCCCAAAGTCAGAGGGCGCGGGGTGCGTTTTCCAGAACCATGGAAGCCAGCTCCTTGGCCAACCGGACAGCCCCCGGCTGGGCGTCCAGGTGCGAATTGGAGACCGCCCCGTCATAGAGCAGGCGGATGCGCGCTGCGACATCTGCCGGATCGGCAAACCGAGCCTCTTCGCAGAGCGAGAGGATTGCGTCGGAAAGCCAACCGCGGAACGTTTTCAGGGCTTCAGCCTCGACGCTTCCCGGAAGGGCTTCTGCGTTGGCATTGGCGAACGGACAACCTTTGTACCCGGGCGAGGTCACCGCTTCGTGAAGGGAGTCAAAGATGGCCAGCAATTTCGCTGTGGGCTCGTCAAGCCCGACCTGATGCCTGGCTATGCGTTCTCGCCGTTGACGGTCGCGGCCCTCCAAGTAGGCGGCAACGAGATCGTCCTTGCCCGAAAAATTGTAGAAGAGCGAGCCCTTGGCTACGCCTGCCTCTTCGATGAGGCGGTCAATGCCAACGGTGTGGACACCCTCGGCATAAAACAACTTGTCTGCGGCATCGAGGAGACGCTGCCGAGCCGGAAGCTTGGTGGAGGCCATACACAAAGCATATCAGACAGATCTGTCTAAAATTTATTGACTTTATTGCACAGACCTGTCTAACTGGCATTAGACCGTTCTGTCTAAGGAGTCTTCACTTGTCCCGTACATTCTCACCATCCCGCCCTACGCGGCCGCCCCGCACTTTTCCAGCCAAAACGGCTTTCCCCGGGCTTGCGTTGGTCTTCGCCGCATTCTTTTTCGCGGCCGGGGCACCCACGCCATTGCTCTCGCTCCGCCAACAGGAGTGGGGCTTTTCGGCCGGCACCCTTAGCCTTGCCTTCGCCATCTACGCAATAGGCCTGTTGGCAGCGCTGCTGGTGGGAGGCTCACTTTCGGATCACCTTGGCAGGCGCCCCGTCATGCTGATTGCGCTCTACACCGAGCTGATTGCCATGATCGCCTTCATGGTTGCATCCACCATTACCTGGGTAATCATCGCCCGGGCCCTCCAAGGAATCGCCACCGGCATTGCGACCGGCGCATTCAACGCAGCCATCGCAGAGCAGGCACCGTCCCACCTTAAGAAGCTCGCTGGCGGCCTTGCGGGCGCGTCGGTGGCTGGTGGTCTTGGCATTGGAGCCCTCGTAACGGGCGCCGCGGTGCAGTTCACAGCGGACGCCAACCTGCTCATTTTCGCCATTCTCACCGGCGTAATGATCCTCGGCATCGTCTTTGTCAGCTTCACCTCCGAAACGGCAGTGAAACGCCCAGGTGCAGTCCGTTCCCTCACCCCGCGCCTGAGCATTCCCGGCAAAATACGCCGAGAGTTCGCCGCAGGCCTCCCCCTTCACATCGCCGGGTGGATGTTTCCAGCCTTCTTCCTTGGCCTCTCGCCAGTGCTGCTCCGGCTCCACTTTGCGCTGGACGGTGGCCTGGTGGCGGGTTTCACCGCTTTCCTTGGCCCGTTCTCAGCGGCGGTGGCAACCTTTGCATTTGGCCGCCATCCCGCCCGACACAGCTCACTGGCCGGGGTCTCCTTCATTCTGCTCGGGATCCTGGCGGTCCTCTTCGGAATCAATGCAACCTGGCTGCCCGCGGTCTGGATCGGGGCAGTACTGGGCGGAATTGGGTTCGGCGGATCGTTCGGTGGACAGATCCGGCTGATCGCACCGCACATTCAGCCGCATCAGCGCGCGGGCGTATTCGCCAGCATTTACGCGGCCGCCTACCTTGCCTTCAGTCTGCCAGTTATCATCGCCGGCCAACTCGCACCCGTGTGGGGCCTCGTGCCAACTTTGCTGGCATACGGAGTGACCCTCTCTGCCTTCGCTGCCGTGGGCATCGTCATCCAAGCGGTGCTGTTGAAGTCCGAGTCCACCCCCAAGCCTGCCCTGGCGCGATCCACTGTGACGGCCAACAGCCGGCCGGATTAATACCTGCCGCCGACTTTGCGGGAGTACGACGGCGGGCGGCCGCTCATCAGCGCAACGCCGCCTGCCGCCGTCGAGCGTTCCAAGCCGGATGCTTCACGTCCGTTGACCGTCCGTTTCCGTTGACTGGCCGTTTCCGTTGACTCGCCGTTGCTGAGGGAGGACGCTGTGAGAAACCCGCCCTTGTGGAGGAGGAACCATGGATCCCCGGGAGGAATTCCTTGCATGGGCTGAACCTGCCCTGCATGCTGCGGAGGCCGCTCTTGTCACTGGGGACCCCTCGCGCCGCATTGAAATGTGGTCCCACCGGGAGCCAGTAAGCCTGTTTGGAGCAGTGGGCGTCTCCACGACAGGGTGGACCCAGCTGGAACCGACATTTCGGCGGGTAGCAGCCCGGCTTGCAGGAGGCCAAGACGTCACGTTGGACGTTATGGCGTTCGACGTCGTGGGAGACATGGCGTACACCGCCGCCATAGTCCGCTTCACCGGCACAATTGACGGAAGCGCTCCCCGCCCGTTCGCTCTTCGCGCCACCAGCGTCTTCCGACGCGAGGAAGGTGAATGGAAAGTCATCCACGAACACACCGACTTCGTCAGCCCGGAAGACACGGTGCCCAGCGGCCGGTCCTAATCCTGCGAGGGCGCAACGACGGTCTTGGCAGCTGCCTGGGCCGTGATGGAACTGTCCGCCTTGGATGGCATCGCGACGACGGCAATGACCGTAAGCACGGCACTCACCAGCACGGCCAGGAAGACAGCGGTGGAAGCGGACACCGTCGTTTGCGGATCGGCGCCGCCGCTGGGGCCGCCTGCATAAATGGCATTGGCGATCGCACCGTAAACGGCCACACCAATCGAACTACCGATGGAACGGGCAAAAAGATTCGTGCCGGTAACTACCCCGCGTTCGTTCCACTCAACGCTCGACTGCGCCGCGATCAGGCTCGGCGTCGCGACCAACCCGAGCCCCAGGCCAACAATGAAGCAGGCCACGGCCACCAACAACACGTTGGGTGATGAGGCGGTGAGGGCAAGCACGGCAGCGCCGACGACCGTCACGGAAATACCGATCAAAGCCGTCCTTCGGAACCCGATCCGGAGGTAGAACCGGCCAGCCTGGGACGCGCTGATTGGCCAGCCGATCGTCAAGGCTGCCAAAGCGAGTCCGGCAAACACCGGGGAAGTCGCCAGCGCTCCTTCAAGGAACGTTGGGACGTATGAGGTGAGACCAAGCATGGCTGCGCCGACGCCAAAGGAGATCAACGCCGTCGTCACCAGTAGCCGGCGGGAAACAACCCACGGTGGGAGGACAGGCTCAGCCGCCTTCCTTTCCACGAAGAGGAAGGCGATGAACACCAAGGCCCCGACGGCAAAAACCGTGATGCTTATGGAGGAGTTCCAAGGCCAGGCTTGGCCGCCCTCAAGCGCTCCCAGGATGAGCAGGCTTAGAGAGACCGTCAGGAGCCCTGCTCCCAGGTAATCGACCCGGTGTTTCGTCCGCTCCACGTTCTCGTGGAATGTGCGGACCAGCATCCATCCGGCCAGAAGACACAGCGGGATGTTGATGAAGAAGATCCAGCGCCAGATGCCAAGCGAGGAAAAAATGCCACCCAGCGTCGGTCCCACCACGGAAGAAACGGCCCAGACGCTCGCGAGGTAGCCTTGGACTTTCGCCCGCTCAGCGAGCGTGTAAATATCCCCGGCGATAGTAATCGACACCGGCTGCACGGCTCCGGCGCCCAGGCCCTGAAGCACACGGAAAGCGATGAGGGCGGGCATGCTCCAAGCCAGCCCGCACAAGATGGAACCCAGGAGGAACAGGCCGATGCCGCTGAGGATGATCGGCTTGCGGCCTAAGACGTCAGACAGTTTGGCGTAGACGGGCACGGAGACGGCCTGCGCCAACAGGTACGCCGAAAAGAGCCAGGGAAAAGACGTGAACCCGCCGATGTCATCCACAATCGACGGCACCGCCGTGGCAACTATCGTCGCATCAATGGCCACCAGCCCGGTCGAGAGCATTAGGGCAATGAGGATGGGTCCCCGGCGCGAACGGAACCCGACTCCGTCGGCAGCAGTTTCTGTAGTCACTTATCCCGTCCCGTCGTCATCCTGGCGTGTTCGCGAACATAGCTTTCGGCCCCGAATGGCGTAACCGCGAGGGCCGCCGAAATAGTCCCGGGGCACGAACCTGAACGCCCTCCGTCGATCAGCGGAGGGCTGGCAATAACGACGGCGGGCCATCCGCTGGCTCCAACGTGGAACCAGGGGTAACCCGCCGTCGTCGTAAATTCAGTAAGAATCAGTCGTTGATCAGATCGTGAACCACGATGGTCTGGTCCCGGTCAGGGCCGACGCCGATGGCCGAGAAGCGCGTGCCGGAGAGTTTTTCCAAGGCCAGCACATAGTTGCGGGCGTTCTCCGGAAGGTCTTCGAGCGTGCGGGCGCCGGTGATGTCCTCGGTCCAGCCGTCGAAGTACTCGAAGATCGGAACTGCGTGGTGGAACTCGGTCTGCGTCATCGGCATTTCATCATGGCGAACACCGTCAACATCGTAGGCAACGCAAACCGGGATCTGCTCGATGCCCGTGAGGACGTCCAGCTTGGTCACGAAGTAGTCCGTGAAGCCGTTGACGCGGGAAGCGTGGCGGGCCAACACGGCGTCGTACCAACCACAGCGACGTGGACGGCCGGTGTTCACACCAAACTCGCCGCCGGTCTTCTGCAGGTACACACCCATCTCGTCGAACAGTTCCGTGGGGAACGGGCCGGCACCAACGCGTGTGGTGTAGGCCTTGATAATGCCGATGGAACGGGAAATCCGCGTGGGACCAATGCCCGAACCAACGGAAGCACCGCCCGCCGTCGGGTTGGATGAGGTGACGAACGGGTACGTGCCGTGGTCAACGTCCAGGAACGTGGCCTGGCCACCTTCCATGAGTACAACCTTGCCCTCGTCCAACGCGTTGTTCAGCTCCAGCGTGCTGTCGATAACCAGCGGGCGCAGGCGCTCAGCGAAGGAGAGGAAGTACTCAACGATCTCATCCACCACGATGTCGCGGCGGTTGTAGACCTTGACCAGGAGTTCGTTCTTCTGTCGCAGCGAACCTTCCACCTTCTGGCGGAGGATGGATTCGTCGAACACGTCCTGGACGCGGATGCCCAGGCGCGCAACCTTGTCCATGTAAGCCGGCCCAATGCCACGGCCCGTGGTGCCGATGGCACGGCTGCCCAGGAAACGCTCCGTGACCTTGTCCAGGACCTGGTGGTACGGCGCAACAAGGTGTGCGTTGGCCGAAACGCGCAGGCGGGACGTGTCCGCGCCACGGGCCTCAAGGCCGTCAATTTCCTGGAAGAGTGCCTCGAGGTTCACCACACAGCCATTGCCAATAATGGGAATGGCATTGGGGCTCAGAATGCCCGCGGGAAGGAGCTTCAGCTCATACTTCTCACCGCCAACCACCACGGTGTGCCCGGCGTTGTTACCGCCGTTGGGCTTGACCACGTAGTCAACACGGCCACCGAGCAGATCGGTAGCTTTGCCTTTGCCTTCGTCGCCCCACTGGGCTCCGACGATCACGATAGCGGGCATGGGATCCTCCCCCATTCTTTCGGGCGAGACCAAGCCGGATGGCCAGGACTCGACGCCGTACATGAGAATGCCCCGACCTACCGGTGCAGCCTGCCGCGGGCGGCGGCGTACGCAAGAGTTTCGGGGCTCTTACCAGCCAAGTTTAGCCGATGGGGCTTCAAACTCTGGCGTCAAGAAGCCTACCGAGGACGTTTTGCCCAAGTTTTGGAGTACCCGGGATGACCATTCAGAGATTGGTGCAGGATCCTCCGATGCCGGCAACCAGGCCTGCATTGGCCCTGACCGACACGGGCGTGGACTTCCACCCGGCCGCTGAGATGTAGATATCCACTTGAAACTGCGTGTTGAATCCAAGAATGCCGCCGAGGAGTGTGGCCGGAATGTCCGTGGTGTAGCCGGCTGAAGAGCCAGTGGTATTCGCAGTTCCCGGATATCCCTGGAGTGTGGTCACGGTGGATCCTGCCGTGATCAGGTGAACATCAATGACGGCGTCCGTCAGGTTTGGGTATGTGGCCGGGGGTTTCCAAAAGACCCTGACGTAAGCGCCGGCGCCAAGGAGCGTCGGGTGATATTCGCAAGGCCCATTCAACGTAGCCGGGGGAATCGTGATGGTCCCAAAGCTGCCCCTGCCGAATTCGCTCCGCTGCCAGGACGCATCGGTCATGGGCGGCGGGCTTGAGGCGGAGATGAGCAGGGACGGGAAGATCAGCAGGGACAAGGCTACTGCCACGGAACCGAGCCGACCGGGCCGCTTCTTCATGCCTGAGCACCCCGCAAGCGGGCAAGAGCGAAGCCTGTGGCTACCGCAAGCAGGCCCAGCATCGCTGCGCCACCCAGCCTGGCACCGGTATCGGCCAAGCCAATGGACGACGGCGGCCCGCCCGGACGTGCGGTGACCGCACCGGGGACGGAATCTCCAGCCGCGTCGCCCGAACCAAGAACGCCCAGCACAATCTGTGTGCGGCCACCTTGGAACTCTGCGGGAACGTCCTCCGCGAGCGCCGCGCTCACAAGGATGTGCGACCCGTTGGACCAGGTGCTGCCATCCTTCATGAGGTCGATCCTCAAGCCCTCGGCGAGATGCACCCCCGTGGCCTCTAGCAAGCTCCGTTCACCGCTCGCGCACATGGCGCCGTTCCATGGCTGTTCACAGGAGCGCAATTGCACGCTGAGGTAGTCCCGGAGTCCACTGGATTCACTATCCGGGCCTGCAGTTTCGGTCGGCTGGATCCACACTTCCAGCAAACCGGCGCCCTCACCCCGCGCATGCACGTCCACCGCCCAATCCGCTGTCCCACCAGGGGTGAGACGGTGCACCTCCCCGGTCGGACCGGCGTCGAGCTCCAACCAACCGGAAGGTCCTTCCTGGGCGTTGGCTGGTACGGCAGCACACAACAAGAGAGCGAGCAGCCCGGTAAGGGCCCCCAACCTAGGCAGCAGCATGTTGCCCTCTTTTGCGGCGCTGGCCGCGCCGGGATCCGTTTCGAGGCCACAGCACCCAACTCACCAGCGCCGCTACGCAGACCGTGGTCGCGCCCAACACCACCGGGTTGGCCGCTGCAGCCAGGGGATACGCCAGACCGGGGACGGACCAGAGCACAATCCGGACCCGCTCCACGACGTAGGGCGCCGGATCAGCCTCGGCGTTGGCGTCGCCTTTCATGGTGATAGTGCGGGCAGCTCCCTCCGCAGGCCCAACGCTCTGGATCCTGTGCGTGATGGGCAGCTTTCCGGGCCGGTCCACCGTAACAACGTCACCTGTTTTGAGCTCGGCAGCCGGAATCTCGCGAACCACGGCCAGCGAACCTGCAGGGATAGTGGGAGACATGGAGCCGGTTTTAAACAGGATCAGGGTGATGTTGAACGCCACCGCGAGAACCACTGCGATAAGGCAGACGGCGCCGCCCGCGGCGGCCAGGTTCAGCAGCGTCTCCCGCAAGCGGCGCTCAAACCGGCCAGGCCGGCTCATGAGCTTGAGGTGGCAGTAAACTGCCAGGTCGCGGTTGCTGTCTGGCCCTGCAGCGCATTGTTTGCCCCCGCCGGAAGCGACACTTCAAAGCAGAAGTGCGTGGCTTCCCCCGGCAGGGTCGCAGGGGCCGCCGCCAGCGGATTAACGACGCCGACTGCCTGGCCCATGGTCAAGGGTTTGACGCCGTCGCTGCCCACCACGAAATCGGGGCTCCCAGTGAACGAGGACGCCTGGCACGTGGTTGACCGCACGACCCGATACCGCAGCGCCGCACCCAGATCCGCAGTTCCAGTCCCGCTGCTGGTCACCACTGGAATCCCGAGCACCACCTCCCCCGCCACGGACTTTGCTTTGGTCCTGATGGCGAACGGCGCATAGAACACCGTGCCGGGGCTCATCGCGGTGGCATTGAACACCAAAGTGGCACCGGGTGAAACGTCGTTGGTGCTCCATGTCCCCAAGGCGTCATAAGGGCTGGTGACATTGGATTCAGTCTGGAAGACGCTTGCGCCGAATGAACTGCTTGCGAAGTCACTGTCCGTCCACGAAGCCAGGGTCATGGAGCTGCCAAGTCCCAATGCCAGGCCTCCCGCAAGCAGTGCCCGGATGCGAAGAAGGACCACACCGCGCTTGGTCTTTGCTCGTCGATAGCCCATGGATCACTGCGATTGGGCGGCGAATTCCCAGGTGGTTGTCCCGGTTTGGGATTGGACAAGGCCCGCATCGGCGGTAATCGTGAAGCATAGATTTACTGGCGCCCCAGGGTCCGTGCCCGCTCCCTGCGCAAGCGCGAAAGTGATGCTGCCCGGCGTCGTACCCAACGTTTGGCCGGCCGTCACCAAAGTTGCCGTGACGGGTTCAGTACAGCCGAAGTCATCTGATTGGGTGAGGGAATATGTCAGGCCAGCCAGGGAACCGGTGGATGCTTTGGTTGAGACAGTGACAGTGGCGTCGTAGCTGGACGCAGCATCCAAGCGGACGGCGAATGGTGCGGTGACCACATCGCCGGGCGAGAGATTGGTGGGGCTGGCCGTAAAGCCAAGAGTTGCCGGGCCCGTCACAGGATTCTCGCCAAACGCCGTTCCATCCGTGCTGCCCTGAAGATTGAAGGCGCCCGCCGTAAACGTGCCTTTGGCAAATTCGGAGTCGTTCCACGCGGCCAATGTGATCGCCGCACCAATTCCGAGGACCAAACCACCCGCCAGGATCGCGCGGACTTTTGGAGCCTTGCCGGGACGCTGCCCTGATTCTGGTGACGCTTCTGTTGTTGCAACCACGTTTACCCCCGAGGTAGATGATGCGAATGATGCTCGATCGAAGACTCGTACCTGGCGTCGGAGGTTCCAGAATGGGTCCCCCAAAACCATTAGCCCCAACCCATCATCTGTGCAGGTCAAAGTCAACGACCCTGACCTGCACAGATGGGTTAATGTTCAAGCTCGACAACGCCCCGGAATCCGCCTCCCGTCGTCGAGACGTTCGCCACGCTGCCGGGCAACACGCCGCGTCTCATTTGGGGGCGCGCCGAAACGGGGTGCTCCCGCGCTCATAGTCCGGTAAGGTTAGTTAGCCCCCAACAGCACCCTTTGAGGTTCGGCAGCGGCATGCCCGCGGCCCCTTGGAAAGGTGCGCGCAGTAACACCTAGGAGACCAAACCCCTGATGCAAGACCTGGCGACTGAATCACCCGAAGAACTCCTCTGGAACCGCCGCTACGAACCCCACATCGCCGAGGTCAACGGTCTGTGCGATTCCCTGAAGGAACAGAAGCCAGGCAGCGAGGTCCTCTACATCGACCCCGCCCACAGCATGGATGACTGCCGCATCGTCAGCCTTTTCTCCAACCAGCGCACCAACACCGGCGAGGGTTTCATCACCCCCGGTGACGAAGAAGCAACCACCCGGATGCTCGGCATGCAGTGGCAGTTGGGTCTCCGCCCCGAACTCATGATGCCGTGGAACGCGTACCCCTGGATCGAGCCCAACGAGGAACCGGGCAAGCTGACGCCGGCCAACATCACCGAAGGCCTCAAGCCACTCCTTCGCTTGCTCGCCATCCTGCCGCGCACTTCAGCCCTTGTGGCACACGGCAATGAGGCACACCGCCTTGCCGACCAACTGATGAAGGCCGCCCCTGCCAGCATCGCCCGCCGCGGCTTCAAGACCTTCAAGGTCCGTTCCCTTGGTGGCCGCTCCTTCGCAGGCACACCCGCCCGCCAGCAGGAATACCTTGACGCCATCCATGGCGCCTACGCCGAGGCCATGGCGCGCACGGGCATCCCGCGCAAGGCTTAGTCTCCCCCTTCGTTGCGGGCCCGCTCTGCGCCTTGGGGACACGCCCAGGCACGCAAAGCAGGCCCCACTACGCACTAACGACGGCGGCCCCCACCTTTTGGTGAGGGCCGCCGTCGTCGTTGGGGTGCTTGTGTTGGGAAGGTGAAGTCGTTAGCCGACCAGCATGCTGCGCAGGTCCCCGTCACGCACACGCCGCTGGTGGTTCCTCTGGGCCGCCCGCGCTTCGCACCCAACTGAGTCGCATTTGTGCGCGTTTAGAGAGCTGTAAACGCGCACAAATGCGACTTACTTGGGTGGGGTAACGACGACGGCGACCCTCACCTTTTTGGTGAGGGCCGCCGTCGTCGTTTGCTTAAGTAGCGCAGGCGTTAGCTGGCCTCGATCGCTGCCTTGGCCTTCGGGTCTGAGTCGTTCAGGAACTTCTCGATCCGCTCCGGCTCTTCGGCCTCACCAATTGCAGCTGCGGCACGACCCAGTGCGTAGAGCGCCCGCAGGAAGCCCTGGTTGGGCTCGTGCTCCCACGGGATCGGTCCGACGCCGCGCCAACCGTTGCGGCGCAGCGAGTCCAGTCCCCGGTGATAGCCCACGCGGGCGTAAGCGTAGGAGTCGATGGTGCGGCCCTCAGCCCAGGCTTCCTCAGCGAGGATTGCCCACAGAAGAGACGACGTGGGGTTTTTCTCCACGAGGTCCAGCGCTTCCTTGCCGAGAGCCAGGTGCTGGTAAATCTCGGTTTCGGCGGGCAGGAGCGTGGGCTCCGGCCCCATCAGGTTCTTCCGGAATTCGTCGGACATTAGAAAGTCTTGCCGACCGATCCGAGCTGCTGGGCTGCTTCAACGATGCGCGCGGCCATGCCGGCTTCGGCGGAAGCGCCCCAGACGCGGGGGTCGTAGGTCTTCTTGTTGCCCATTTCGCCGTCGACCTTCAGGACGCCGTCGTAGTTGGAGAACATGTGGCCGGCAACCGGGCGGGTGAACGCGTACTGGGTGTCGGTGTCGATGTTCATCTTGATCACACCGTAGGAAACGGCGTCGGCAATTTCCTGCTCGGTGGAGCCCGAGCCGCCGTGGAACACGAGGTCGAACGGGTTGTCCTTGCCGATCTTGGCGCCAACTTCGGACTGGATCTGCTTGAGCAGCTCGGGGCGGAGCTTGACGTTGCCCGGCTTGTACACGCCGTGCACGTTGCCGAAGGTCAGGGCGGTCAGGTAACGGCCGTTTTCGCCGGCACCCAGGGCCTCGATGGTAGCGAGAGCGTCTTCGGTGGTGGTGTAGAGCTTCTCATTGATTTCGTTCTCAACGCCGTCTTCTTCGCCACCGACGGTGCCGATTTCGACCTCGAGGATGATCTTCGCGGCAGCTGCGCGCTCAAGCAGTTCGCGGCCGATGCGCAGGTTCTCGGAGAGGGTCTCGTGCGAGCCGTCCCACATGTGCGAGTTGAAGATGGGGTCCTTGCCGGCCTTGACGGCTTCCTCGGAAGCCGAGAGCAGCGGAAGAACGAAGTCTGCGAGCTTGTCCTGCGGGCAGTGGTCCGTGTGCAGGGCGATGTTGACGTTGTAGTTCTTGGCAACTTCGCGGGCGAACGCGGCGAAACCGAGGGAACCGGCAACCATGTCCTTGACCGAAGCGCCGGACCAGTAGGCTGCGCCACCGGTGGAAACCTGGATGATGCCGTCGGATTCGGCCTCGGCGAAACCGCGGATCGCAGCGTTCAGAGTCTGCGACGACGTCACGTTGACCGCGGGGAAAGCGAATCCGCCAGCCTTTGCGCGGTCGATCATCTCGGAGTAAATCTCTGGGGTTGCAATGGGCATGGTGACTCCTATGCTGAATTCGTCTGTGGGTTGGTAACCCTGGAGTAGACCGCTTACGGCTAGCTCCCATCCTAGCGATATCCGCCGGGACGCCGTGTTTCGGGTCACTGGGGCTCTTAACACTTCCGCCGAGTTGGCATTTATTGACAATCCTGCGCGCTGACATTGGCATTAAGTGTCATCTCGCGCGCCAGCCACGGCTCTCCAATGCACGGCGTACCTTATGCACGACGGCGGGTCTGTCGCCTTGGAGGTCGTGCTTGGAGATCCGGACCTCCAGCCAGCCATGCGCGAGGGACCTTTCCTGGCGCTCGATGTCCCTAAGGTGCTGGTCCGCGCCGCCATGATGTTGGCCGTCGTATTGAAGGGAGACCTTGAACTCGCGGTAGGCGGCATCCGGCCACAGCACTGGCCGGCCAAGGGCATCGCGGACAACGTGGTTGAGTGTGGGTTCCGGCAGGTTCGCATTGACCAAGCGCAGGCGCATCAGCGTCTCCGGGGCAGAATCCGCCCCCACCCGGATGAGTTCCAGTGCTGCGCGGGCCGTCCGTACGCCACGCATGCCTGGATGGCGGCGGACGATCTCCGTCAGATCCTCGATGCTGCACAACGCTTCCTTGGGCACCGGGAAATCGGGGCCATGCGAACACACAAGGTGGTCACCGGCCACAACCAGGTCCTCCAAGGGCAGCAGCGCGGCCAAGTCCAACCACGTCCGCGCCGGCGAGGTGAGCCTGACGCCGTCGTACTCGACCACTTCTTCCGGAAGAAGCGTGAGGAGGTGTCCGGCCACGTTGACCCGCCGCGGAAAACTGAACCCCCTCCGCCGGGCCAGATGAATGCGCCAATCCCCGCTGCGGTTGCCTGGCAGGGGGACACCCCAAATCCGGGCGGCGGACAAGGAAACCAGGATTGAGGAATCGTCCAGGTCCGTGTAAGCCCTCAAGGCGGATGACCCGGAAGCGGCGGACACGGCCGGCATACGGACTCCCCGGGAAACCACCAATAAGTCCTTGGCACGTGTCCGGGACCGCGTAACGCCGGCTTTGTCCGATGCACGCACAGAGAAGGAACCCGTGGTCAGATGTTCCGGAAGTGTCGCCCTGCGCATGCCCCATTTTGGCTCCCCGGCGCGGCCTCCGGGAGGTTATCCACAGGCTGGCCACCCACGCGCTCCGCGAGATGGCATTTGATGACAATCCGCGGCGCTTGGATTGTCATCAAATGCCATCTCGGCGGGAGGCTACGAGACCGGCTGCTGGAACACGTGCCGGCGAACCCACGCGTGCATCGCGATCGCCGCAGCCGATGCAGCATTCATGGAACGCGTGGAGCCGAACTGCTCAATGGACAACGTAGCAACAGCGGCCTCATGGACCTCGGGTGTGAGGCCCGGGCCTTCCTGGCCAAACACAAGGACGCACTTCTCCGGGAGGTCGTAGGTCTCCAGCGGCACGGAATCCGGGAAGATATCGATGCCGATCACGGCAAGCCCCTCCCCCTGCGCCCATTGGACAAAGTCCTCGACAGTGGGGTGGTGGCGGACGTGCTGGTAGCGGTCGGTGACCATGGCCCCGCGACGGTTCCACCGGCGTCGACCAATGATGTGGACCTCTTTGGCGAGGAACGCGTTGGCTGTGCGCACAACCGTTCCGATATTGAGGTCGTGCTGCCAGTTCTCGATCGCGATGTGGAATTCGTGCCGCTTGGAATCCAGGTCCGCGACGATCGCCTCGTGCTTCCAGTACCTGTATTGATCCACCACGTTGCGGCGGTCACCATCCCTCAACAGGTCCGGATCCCAGTGCTCGCCAACCGGCCACTCGCCTTCCCACGGCCCGACGCCGACCTCCGGTTTCGCTTCAGCCTCGCCGTCCGCTGCGGGAACCTCGGAAGTGGGCAGGGCCGTGTTGGGGGGATGGTCAGTCACCCCTCAACTTTAGCCCTGCCCGTTCGGTGCCTCTTTGCCCGGCGCCTCTTTGCCTCTTCGCCTCTTTGGCCCGGCGCCTAGACCATCTTCCACTTGTTGATGCGGTACGAGTTGGCCAGCTGCTCCATCAGACCAGGGTGGGCATCCCAGTAGGTCTTGTGCCCGCTAACGCCCAGCATCTGCGGAGTTCCCCACGGTGTTACCGAGAATAGGTTGACTGCCTGGATTTCTTCCCCACGCGCATTGGTGCAGGTGAAGCCTATGACCACGGCGGCGCCACGACGGAATTCGCGGATCTCGGGCATCGAGGTCTTGAAGTCCGAGGTGCACTTGTGGCCCACCAGGTTCTGGGGCAGCTCTGTGGCCGTCATGCCCTTGTAGCGGGCCTCAATATCTTCGATCGCAGCCTTGATCTCTTTCGGATCCTTGCCGAACTTGCCTTCGTCGGACTCGGCGAAGAACGCGTAAGCGAGGGCAATGCCGTCGCCGTCCGCCTCCACCGTGCCTTGGGCCTTCTTCTGGATCTCCTCACCGGTGGTGGGGTCCTTGGTGATCCCGAAGGATTCGTCGTGGGTCCACTCGGCCAGGTACTGGAAGGACGATTCGCCCGTGACCCACTTGCTGAACAGCGGGTCGCCGTCGGCGGGGACATTGGTTGGGCCGGCGAAGTCTTCCCACACGCTGGGCAGCGGGATGGCACCCTCCGGAATCTCCGAGGAGGCGGTTGCGTCGGCTGAAGGCTCGTTGGACGGCTCGGCCGCTGCGTCGGACGCTTCGTCCGAGGCGCTGGTGGAAGGCACGGGCGTCTCCACGGCCACAGGTTTGGTCACCGAAGGAATCAACCATGCGAACACGACCACCAGCGCAATAATCACGACGACGGCGATCCCGCCGAGGATCAGGAACAGAGCCTTCTTGTTGTGGTCGCCCGGGCCCTGGCTGGGTCCGCTGGGCTGACCAGGGTAGCCGGGCTGACCGGGGTAGCTGGGCTGACCGGGGTAGCCAGGCTGGCCGCTGGCTTGCTGGTCCGGGTATCCGGGCTGGCCAGGGTAGCCACTGCCCGGCGGCGGGAAACCGGTCTGACCCTGCTGCGTCTGTGGGTAGCGGTGCACCGTTTCGGCGAACTCGCCGTCAGGGTGGCCCTGCTCGGTTGGGAATTGCTGCGCGGGGAAAACCTGGGTCACTGCAGGTTGTGTGGGGAGAGCCTGGGTCTGGCCGTCCTGCCCAGGCGCCACGGACTGAGCCGAAGGCGGCTCCTGTGCTTCCGGCCGATACATCGGCTGGGTCTGGCCCGGCTGATACTGCCGATACTGCTCCTGGCCGGTTTCGTAGCGCGGCTGCGGCACGCCGTCGGGATTGTACGGAGGCTGCGGCACTCCATTGTTGTTGCTCATGACAGGCCCTTTCAAACGTGTTGAGTACCGGCGTATCCGGGGATATCCGGTTGTCGATCCAATGCTGGGGACCTGCTGACGTGCGGCGACACAAAAAATCCACCATGTCGATCCCCCGACCCACGGTGGTGGCACGCCTGTACCGGAACAAGCGTAGTTCAGTCCGTCGAGTAGCAGGCGAGTCACGGCGGTTTTCCCCATGGGTAGAACTACCCACATAGAGGAATGCCTGGGATGTTTAGCTGCTCGAATAATGAAAGACTGGGAGGCAGTGCATGACCAACCCCAGCCGGAGGCAAATATGGCAGAAGAATCCACGCCCCACCAGTCCGCATCGGTGTACCGGAACGGCCACGAAATCGAATGCTGGCTCACGGACATGGACGGCGTGCTGGTTCACGAAAACCAGGCAATTCCCGGTGCAGCCGAGCTCATCCAGCGATGGGTGGATACGTCCAAGCGCTTCCTTGTCCTGACCAACAATTCCATCTTCACCCCGCGCGACCTCGCAGCCCGCCTCCGCGCCTCCGGGCTGGAAGTTCCGGAGGAGAACATCTGGACGTCGGCGCTGGCCACGGCCCAGTTCCTCAAGGACCAGGTCCAGTCTTCTGATTCCGGCAACCGCGCCTACACCATCGGCGAGGCAGGCCTCACTACCGCCCTGCACGAAGCCGGGTTCATCCTCACGGACACGGAACCTGACTTCGTGGTGCTCGGCGAAACCCGCACCTACTCCTTCGAAGCGATCACCATGGCTGTCCGCCACATCCTGGCCGGCGCGCGTTTCATCGCAACCAACCCCGATGCCACGGGCCCTTCCAAGGACGGCCCCATGCCGGCAACGGGCGCAATCGCTGCAATGATCACCAAGGCAACGGGCCGCGAACCGTACATCGTGGGCAAGCCGAATCCCATGATGTTCCGTTCGGCCATGAACCAGATCGACGCCCACTCGGAGACCACGGCCATGATCGGCGACCGCATGGACACCGATATCGTGGCAGGAATGGAAGCCGGGCTTCACACCGTCCTGGTGCTCAGTGGCATTACCCAACGCGAAGAAATCGTGTCCTTCCCGTTCCGGCCCAACCAGATCCTGAGCTCCGTGGCCGACCTCAAGAGCCAGATCTAAAGCCAAAGGAGTCCCGTCATGGCTGTGCTCAACCTCCGTCCTCTGGCCGGTGGCCGGATACTGAGGGGGAGCCAGCCGTTTGGCCTGGATGCTGCCGCGACATCGGGGTTCCTGGCGGAGCACGGCATCCAGGCCATCATGGACCTGCGCAGCGAGCTTGAGCGTTCCTTGGTTCCGTGGTTGGTTCCGAACGGATCCTCTCCTTCGAACGCGACCAAGCCCGACGGCGGTGGCGGGTGGACTGACGACGGTCGCCGCAAGGAAACTGTCCTGAAAGTCGAGCTCATCCATAATCCGCTGGACCCGAACGCCGTGGCGGGATCTCTGCAGGCAGTGGAGACTCCCGAGGATCTGGGGAATCTGTATCTGGGCTGGATCCGCGTCCGGCCGGAGTGGGTTGCCGATGCCCTGCGTCCTGTCGCGGAAGGCAAGCGCACGCTGGTTCATTGTTCGCTGGGCAAGGACCGGACCGGAGTGGTGTCGGCGATCGCGCTCATGGCCGCGGGCGAATCGGACGAGGCTGTGGTGAAGGATTACACGGCCACCACGCGCAACCTTCCCAACCTGCTGCAGGTCATGGCCGAGACGTGGCGGCTCCACGTCCCCTCCACACCCGCGCAATATTTCAGCCCTGACCTCATGATCCTGCAGAGCCCGGAGGCGGCAATCCGGCATTTCCTGGTCGGCTTCGCACGGGAGTTCGGGGACGCCCGCGGCTTCCTGCGCGAGGCGGGCCTCACTGCCGTCGAGGTTGAAGCGCTGCGGGGTTGAATGAGAGCCGGGTTGAATGAGAGCCGGAGGCCAGCAGGAAAATTCCGAGCAAAAACCTAGACCGGCCGGATAACCCGTCCGTTGGGCTCCTGGTACGACGGCTCGTCAGGTGCAGGCGGCAGCGGCTCCAGCTCATTCTGGACACGCTCCAACAGGGGCCGGTAAACGTCGGCGCTCCATTGAGGGCTGGCGTGCGCTGGCCGGGCCCCCTCCGTGCTGAGCACCGGGAGCTTCATGTTCGCCGCGAAGACCTTGCTCCACCCCGCCCGCGCGGACTCGTAATTGACCGTGTTGTCCTTGGCGTTGCCGAGGAATGCCATTTTGGCCGGGCCGATTTTGCCGGCTAAACGCAAGCCATCGAAGTGGTAGATATACGCGGACTCCGTCTGGATCAGCACGCTGGACGGGGCGATCGGCGAAAGCTGCTCCAGGCTTTGGTCCAGGATCTGCCGCCAGGTGCGTTCGTCCTTGTGCGCCACCCGCTCCCCCAGTTCATAGCCGCCGCGCAGGACTGAAGGGATGCGGAAGCCATTCTCATAAAGGAACACCACGCCGTCGAACCAGCTCTTATCCAGCACGTCAGCGCGGCTGAAGGGACTGGAATCGAGGACTATCAGCTGGGTCTGGACACCATGCAGCTCCAGCAGACGGGCGGCAACTTGCGTGGCGAGCATCCCACCGAAGCTGTGGCCATAGAAATACAGCTTCTCCAGCCCCAGCTCGCGCACGTGGAGAATGAGTTCGCGGACGATCTCATCAACGTCCAGGCCAAGGTTGGAATACCCGACGGCGGCAAGGCGGCCGCGCTGGTGAAGGGCAGGGCGCAGTGAGTTCAGGATCCACTGTGCCTCTTCCCAGCTGGTTTTGTATCCGGGAAAAAGGATCCAACTGGCCTTGGGAAAGTAGAGATCCGAGTAGGAATCCGGGACGCGGAGGATCTTTGTGGCCCGCCGCTCGGCCTGCACGCGACGGGTAAACAGCATGTCTCCCGCCAACGCCAGCGAAACCCCTGCAGTGATGAGGAAGTTACGGCGCGATGTTCGCTTTATCCGGGAAACGTGGGGCAGGATCCGGGCCCAGGCAGCGGGATCGGCAGCGTCTTCTGGCCCGGATCCGGGCATGGCAGGGCCCCGGCCCGGGAGGTTTTCGTTCACCTCCGGCGGAGCCTGGAGCTTCCCTACTTGAACGTCCACGCAGCTAGCATAGGCTTCGCGGGCACTGCCTTACAGCCCCGTAGTTCGTGCACGGTTGTTGCCCCTAAAATACGCTTTTAGGGGCATCCCCCGTACACAAACTCCCTAGTTGAGGCCCAGTTCGTCCTTGCCGAAGGCAAAGAGGTAAGGCACGCCGGTTTCGGCTTCGATCTTCTCTTTGGCGCCGGTGTCACGGTCCACGATGACGGCGACGGCAACCACATTGCCGCCGGCCTTACGGACGCCCTCGACGGCGGTCAGTGCGGAGCCGCCGGTGGTGGACGTGTCCTCGAGGACAACCACGTTGCGGCCCTCAACCGAGGGACCTTCCACCTGGCGACCCATGCCATACGACTTCTGGGCCTTGCGGACAACGAAAGCGTCCACGGCACGGCCGGCGTCTGCAGCGGCGTGCATGACAGCGGTACCTACGGGGTCGGCACCCATGGTGAGTCCGCCAGCGCACTCAACCGGGATCCCGGCGTCGTCGATCATCGCCAACATGACCTGGCCCACCAGCTTGGAGGCCTCGTGGTGCAGGGTGATGCGGCGGAGGTCGATGTAGTAGTCAGCTTCCTTGCCGCTGGAGAGGATCACTTTTCCGCGGACCACCGCCAATTCTTTGATGAGTTCAAGAAGGCGGGCACGGGCAGTTGCAGTGTCTGCAGCGGGGGTACTGGTGGAAGTCATGGCTTCTATTCTACGTAAGGCACCGGGCCCGGCATTTCAGGCGGGAATCCGGCATTTCAGGCGGGAATCCGGTCCGTCTGGCTGGAAGGCGCCGGGACCAGGGCGGGGCTACCGTCGACGTTGCCTGCGTACAGCCAGTCGTTGTACTGGAAGTCGTTGTCCTTGCGGCTCTTGAACAGCAGGTTCCGCAGTACGCGGGCCACTCCGGACACGTGCCAGGATTCTCCCCAGATCCGTGCCGTGCGCTGGACCCGGGCGGTTCGGGCGGCCCGGACCGAGTTGAAGGAGCGAATGGCCTCGTCCCACGCATCCGGGTTGACGCCGTCGGCGGTGAAGACCGTACCGTTGCTGACGTCCTGCAGCACCGCCGCATCTTCGAGGGCTTGGCAGGCGCCCTGGGCGAGGTACTGGAGCATGGGGTGCGCTGCGTCGCCCATCAGGACCATGCGTCCGGCAACCCAGTTTTCTATCGGTTCGCGATCGTACATGGGCCAGCGGATGCCCGTGCCGAGGTTGGCGAGCGCTGCTTGCACGGCGGGGACGCAGTCCTTGTAGGCGGCCTGGAGTTCGTCCACTCCCCCGTACTGTTCTTCACCGCGCTCAAACGACGGCGACTTGAAGACGGCCACGGTATTGAGCAGTTCGCCCTTGCGCAGGGGGTACTGCACCAGGTGGCAGTCCGGGCCGAGGTAGACAACCACGTCCTCCAGGTCCGTGGCGGGGGTTTCCGCGGTGATGGGCACCGTGCCGCGGTAGGCAACGTAGGCGGAGGAAACGGGCTGGTCTGCTGCTACGAGCGGCCGCAGCGTTGACTTGAGCCCATCGGCCCCGATCACCACGTCTGCTTCATAGTCCACACCAGCCGCGGTGTGGACAACACCGCGTCCGTTTACGGTTTCAACGCTGTCCACCATGACATCGTTGACCAGCTTCACGCCCGCCGCTTCACATCCTTCGAGGAGCACGCGGTGAAGGTCGCTTCGGTGGATCACCACGTATGGGGCGCCGTAGCGCTCCTCAAACCCGCCCCTCAGGCTCTGGCGCGTTAGTTCCTCGCCCGTGACTGCGTCGCGGAACACCAGGTGCTTGGGCTGGACTCCGATCTCCAGCGCCTTCTCCAGCAAACCCCAGCGTTTCAGGACGCGGGAGGCATTGGGGGCCATCTGCAAGCCCGCGCCTACCTCACCGAACTCCGGCGCCCGTTCCACGAGCGTGACGTTGGCACCGTTTTCACGCAGGGCCAGTGCTCCGGCCAGCCCGGCCATACCCCCTCCCACAACCAGGACATCGGTGGACGTGGTGTATTCAGACATTGCTTGCTCCTTGGGAGATTTTGGTTTTGATGGTGAATCTGACGGCGGCCAACAGGACCGCTGCAATGGCGGCGGCACCGGCGAACGCGAGGAAGTTGGAGTTGACGCCAAGACCGGCGGCCAACAGGAGGCCACCCACCTGCGGCGCAACGACTGCGCCAATGCGCCCGGTGCCGAGGGCCCAGCCAAGTGCTGTCCCCCGCAAGTGGTCCGGATAGTGGCTCGCCACCGCAGCGATAATGAGGCACTGCGTGCCATGGGTTCCGACGCCGGCAAGCACCAAAGCGAGGTACACCACCGTGACCGGCGGGCCGGCCAGTAGTACCGAAAGCCCGACGGCGGCTACTGCGGCTGCCGCTATCGCCGTCGGAATTGGACCGAAGCGTGTGCCCGCCCAGGCGGTGATGACCGAGCCGGCGACTGCGCCGAGGTTCAGCGCTAGGGCGAAGGTCAGCGCCGACCCCAGGTTGTAGCCAGCCAACTGCATGAGGTTGGGCAACCACGTACCCAACCCGTACCAGGCGAACAACGTGGCGATGGTAGCCAAGGCGAAGAGCATGCTGACACCCAGATAGGGTGCGCGGAGCAGGGAGCCGAAGCCGGCGGGCTCTTGAGAGTCCTTGCTGCCAGTTCCGGTGGATACGAGCGTCTCCGGAAGGTACCTCAGCCCGAGCGGCACCACGATCACCAAGGCCACCACAGCCACGAGGAACATGGACTGCCACCCGAAGGCAGGAATCATGGGAATGCCCACCAACGCAGCGATGGATCCACCGATCGGGACGCCGGACATCATCAGTGTGGCAATGGTGGAGCGCCATTTGGCCGGGACCAGTTCAGCCACCAACGCGTTGGCGGACGGGACCAGCCCGCCGAGACCGATGCCGGCGAGGAGTCGCAATGTTCCGAAGACAGCCGCGTTGGGTGCCAAGGCGCAGAGGACGGTGAACACCGAGAAGGCGATCGCACAGCCGAGGATGGTCTTGCGCCTGCCCCACGAATCGGCCATGCGGCCCGCGAAGATGGCGCCGATCATCATGCCAAGGAACGCCATGGAACCGATGGTCCCTGCTGTTGCCTTGGTGAGGCCCCAGCCGGTTTCGGAAATCAGGGAGGACTGCACGGTGCCGTAGACGATGAGGTCGTAGCCGTCGAAGACCACCAGCAGCCAGCAGACCAGCACGGCGAGTGCCGGGCCTCTGGAGAAGCGCGGGGCCATGCGGCCAAGGTCGGCAGTAGGCCGTTGCGACGCTGCAGCGGGAAGTGTGTGATTCAT
This sequence comes from Arthrobacter sp. StoSoilA2, assembly GCF_019977195.1. Lineage (NCBI taxonomy): Bacteria > Bacillati > Actinomycetota > Actinomycetes > Micrococcales > Micrococcaceae > Arthrobacter > Arthrobacter sp. StoSoilA2. Next base: position 498,616 of record NZ_AP024643.1, on the reverse strand, counting down.
CCCACCACTGTCAGGTGAACAGCAACCGAAGCACCATAGAATTCTGTTGTGCAGAACAAGCCCCCCACCCAGTCCAGCCGGAAGCCCGTGCAGAAGCGGCCCACGTATTCCATTGAGGCGGTAGACAACGCCCTGCAACTCCTCCAGCTTCTCCGCGACGGCGGCGCGCTCCGCCTCAAGGACGCAGCAGCAGAGCTCGGGGTGGCTCCCTCAACTGCCCACCGGCTCCTTGCAATGCTCGTTTACCGGGGCTTCGCGGTGCAGGACGAGAACCGGCGCTATGTCCCGGGACCAGCCATGGGCGTCGGCCCCGCCGGCCTCAGCTGGACCAGGCTGCTGAGGGATTTGGCCCTGCCCCATATGGAACTGCTGTCCGCACGGCTCGATGAGACGGTCAACCTGATGGTCCGTGTTGGCACCAAGGTCCGCTTCCTCGCAACGGTGGAGGGCAGCAACGTCCTGCGTATCGGAGACCGTCAGGGGACGGTCATGCCGGCGGACAAGACCTCCGGCGGGAAAGCGATGCTCGCCGAACTGGAACCCCCGATGATCGAACAACTCTTCCGCAGCCAGAATGCCGAAATAGGCGGCGACACCATCCCGGACGCAGAGTATGCCGCCTTTATCCGCGAACTGGACAGCATCCGGAACAACGGTTTCGCGGCCAATTTCGAGGGCACGGAGGAAGGAGTCAGCGCCCTCGGCATGGCACTCCACAACCGGCGCGGGCAGGTAGTCGGGGCACTAACCGTCGCCACGCCTGCCACCCGGTTCCGCAAAGTGTTCGACGCCGGTTTGGTCGCCGCCCTGCGGGAAACCTGCCGACAGCTGGAGATCGACATCGCAGCCAACCCGGCAGAACCAGGATAACGAATTCTGCAGAACAGAATATCCTCGGGATCACTGGCGGTAATCCGTAGGGTCGAACTACGCCAAAACTGTTCGACCCTATCGAGGAGGCCTACGTGTCCATCAGCGCCGAGAACACGACTCATGAATCTGTGGCCGCCAGCCACGCCCTGCCGGAGCCGACCCCCGAGGAACAGGCGCAGCTGGAGCAGCTGTACAAGGACTTCGAGTCGGAGAACCTGATCCCGTTGTGGACGGAGATCGGTGACCTGATGCCGATGGTCCCAACCCCGAAGGCCGTCCCGCATGTGTGGCGTTGGAATGATCTGTACCCCCTCGCTGCGCGTGCCGGGGACCTGGTGCCCGTTGGCCGCGGCGGGGAACGCCGCGCCATTGCCCTGGCCAACCCGGGCCTGGCCGGCACGCCGTACGCGACGCCGACACTGTGGGCCGCGATCCAGTACCTGGGCGGCGGCGAGACCGCCCCGGAGCACCGGCATTCGCAGAACGCCTTCCGGTTCGTCGTCGAAGGTGAAGGCGTCTGGACGGTCGTAAATGGCGATCCTGTGGCGATGCGCCGCGGCGACTTCCTGCTGACCCCGGGCTGGAACTTCCACGGCCACCACAACGACACCGACCAGCCGATGGCATGGATCGATGGGCTGGACATCCCCTTCGTCCATTACGCGGACGCCGGGTTCTTCGAGTTCGGCACCGAACGCGTCACGGACGAAGCCACGCCGGACATCTCGCGCTCTGAACGTCTCTGGGCCCACCCAGGCCTCCGTCCGCTCTCCGGTCTGCAGGACACCACCAACTCCCCCATCGCCGCGTACCGCTGGGAACACACCGACGCAGCCCTCCGTGAGCAGTTGTTGTTGGAGGACGAGGGCCACCCGGCCACCGTCTCCCAGGGCCACGCCGCCATCCGGTACTCAAACCCCACCACCGGCGGGGATGTCATGCCCACCATCCGCGCCGAATTCCACCGCCTCCGCGCCGGCGCCACCACCGAGCCGCTTCGTGAGGTTGGTTCCAGTGTGTGGCAGGTCTTTGAGGGCACCGGCACCGTTGTCCTGAATGGCGAGACCAAGCAGCTGGCCAAGGGTGACCTGTTCGTGGTCCCGTCCTGGCAGGAATGGTCGCTGCAGGCCGACGCTGTTTCACAAACTTCGTTTGATCTTTTCCGGTTCAGTGACGCCCCCATCTTCGAACGACTGAACTTCAACCGCAGCTACACTGAAGGACGCAAGTAATGAGACTCCTCACCCTCCGCACCGCTGAAGGCACCAAAGCTGTCCGCCAGGACGGCGACACCCTCACCGAGATTCCCGGCTTCGCCGACGTCGGCGCGTTGCTGGCCGACCCCGCATGGGAAACCATTGCGAAGGCGGCCAACGGCGCAACGCACGCGCTCGACGGCGCCGACCTCGCCGCCGTCGTGCCTGCACCGGGGAAGATCATCTGTGTGGGCCACAACTACCGGAACCACATCAAGGAAATGGGCCGGGAAATCCCCGAGTACCCCACCCTGTTCGCGAAGTACCAGGAATCCTTGATCGGCCCGAACGATGACCTGGCGTTGCCGCAGGAATCGGACACCGTGGACTGGGAAGCCGAGCTCGCGGTGATCATCGGCAAGAAGGGCCGGCGCATCACCGAGGCGGACGCAGCCGACCACATTGCCGGGTACGCGGTCCTGAACGACATCAGCATGCGCGATTACCAGTTCCGCACCATCCAGTGGCTCCAGGGCAAGACGTGGGAGGACTCCACTCCGTTCGGCCCTGCCCTCGTCACCAAGGACGAATTCACCGCCGGCCCGCTCATGACTTCCGCCGTGGATGGCGAGATCCAGCAAAGCACTCCCACCGGCGACCTCGTGTTCACCCCCGAATTCCTGGTTTCCTACATCTCTACGATCATCACGCTGAACCCGGGCGACGTGATCGCCACCGGGACCCCCGGCGGCGTCGGGCACGCCCAGAACCCCAAGCGGTACCTGCAGGAAGGCCAGCTGCTGGTCACCACCATCGAGGGCCTCGGCCAGCTAAGCAACCGCGTGGTCAAGGAAGCCTGATGGTCGCCCGCCACGATCTCGCCACCGATCCGCGCCTGCAGGAAGAACTCCTGCAGGCGCGGCGGGGAACCGCCTTCTTTGCCCGGAAACTCAACGAACTTACCGACTCAGAGCTCGACGGCGCGTCACTGCTGGCCGGCTGGTCCCGCCGCCACGTTGTAGCACATGTGGGCTACAACGCCCGTGCGATCGCCCGGCTCGTGGAATGGGCAGCCATCAGTGTGGAAACACCGATGTATGCCTCGCCCGAGGCCCGCAACCAGGAAATAAACTTCGGCGCCACGCTTTCCCCGATCGCGTTGCGGAACCTCTTCGACCACTCCGCAGTGCACTTGTCCGTCGAATGGCGCGACCTCCCGGACGCGAACTGGGCCCACGAAGTCCGCACCGCCCAAGGCCGCACCGTGCCAGCATCCGAAACAGCGTGGATGCGCACCCGCGAAGTATGGGTCCACGCCGTGGACCTGGACAACGGCGCCACCTTCAACGACATCCCCACTTCGGTCCTCGAACGTCTACTCGGCGACATCACCGGTGCGTGGAAAATCCGCGGCACCGACACCGGACTTCTCATCAAGGTCAACGACACTGCCGGGAACGGCACGGGCCTTACGTTCGGCGACACCACCGCTGAAGACCCGACGATCATCACCGGCCCGCTTCCCGCCGTCGTCGCGTGGGCTGCAGGCCGCGGCAACAGCGGCATCACAGCCGCCGGACCTGGCGCCCCAACGCGGGAAGTGCCGGCCGCGCCGGCATGGATCTAGCTACGACGCAGCAGGTGGAGTTGGCGGCGCCGTAGTCGAGCGGATCACCAGGCGGGGATTCACGATCTGGTCCTCGTTGCCTGCTTCACTTTCCAACTGCTGGAGCAGCGCGGACATGCAACGGCGGCCGAGTTCTTCAAAGTCCTGCTTGATGGTGGTCAGCGGAGGCAGGAAGAACGCAGCTTCAGGTTGATCGTCATAACCCACCACACTGATGTCTTCAGGGACCCGCAACCCGGCTTCCTGGAGGGCGCGAAGGACTCCCACAGCCATTTGGTCGTTCGCGATAAAGACAGCAGTGACAGTTGGCTGATCCTCGAGCTTGCGCTGTTCGATGAGCGCCAGGCCTGCTTCATATCCCGAGGCGGCATCCCATCCCCCTTGGAGAAGAACGTGGGCCTCCAAGCCGGCGTTGCCGAGTGCCTCCTGCCATCCCTTGATGCGCTCAGCCGCGTCAATCCAGTGCGTCGGACCGGAAATGTGTCCGATGTGGCGGTGTCCGAGCCCGATGAGATGTTCCACCGCCAACCGCGCTCCCAAACGCTGGTTCAGTGAAGCACCCATCAGTTCGTTCCCTGTTCCGGCGCCCACGGCCACCATGGGAAACGGGACGATGACGTCACGGAGGGCGGCCAGGACATCCGGATGGGGTACGAGGATGACCACGCCCTCCACTGACTCGTTGCGAAAATGGGCGATGGCGTCGTTGATGCTGTCGCCTGTTACTTCGCGGAGGTTGGCGATACTGACGAAGTAGCCCGCTTCCCGGCCCGCCTGTTCAACTCCCAGCAAAGTATTGGCAGGTCCGTACTGGCCGGTTTCGCAGGCGAGCACGCCTATGGTCCGGGACCGCCGCGTCACCAAGCTGCGTGCGGCCGTGTTGCGCCTGTATCCAAGGCTGGCGATAGCCGATTCCACGCGTTCCTTGGTCTTGCTGCTGACATTGGGGTGGTTGTTCAGGACGCGGGAAACAGTCTGGTGCGAGACCCCGGCCAACTTGGCTACATCCCCCATGACGGGTGGCCTGCTCGGTGTTGCCCCGGGAGACATCCGCACCTCACTTTATGGATTCGTATGGGGGGCTTGGACAGGATTGGCCCGCATCCGGCTCTTCACTCTGAGCAGGACAGCTCAGCTCGGAGCAGGATGCAGGCCAATCCCAGGGATTCTTGCTACTTGGCGTCTACCCGCACAGGTTCAGTCTTGGCAGGTTTGGTAGCTTCGGTTGCCGGAGGCGTGGTCTTCCACTTGAAGCGGCGGCTGATTGAGGATCCTCCACCAGCACCTGTCCGGTTCTTGTTGAAGATGTCGAAGCCGACCGCAAGGAGGAGAACCAGGCCCTTGATGAGCTGCTGGTAATCGGTTCCCAGACCAAGGATGGACATACCGTTGTTCAGGACGCCCATGATGAGGCCACCGATCATTGCTCCCGCAACGGTACCGATGCCGCCTTGGACGGCCGCGCCACCGATGAAGGCGGCAGCAATGGAGTCCAGTTCAAAGCCGGTACCGCCAGCAGGCTGGGCAGAGTTCAGTCGGGCTGTGAACACCAAACCAGCCAACGCGGCGAGGACGCCCATGTTGACGAACAACCGGAAGGTTACCTTCTTGGTCTTGATGCCGGAGAGCTCTGCTGCATGCAGGTTGCCACCAATGGCGTAGGTGTGGCGCCCGAAGATGCTGTTGTTCATCAATGCCGAGTACAGGATCACCAGGACTGCCAGCACGATCAGCACAATCGGCGTTCCACGGTAGCTGGCCAGCAGGAAGGTGATGATGAGCATCAGCACGGCAATGAAGCCGTTCTTGACGGCAAACCATGCCATCGGCTCGTTCTCAAGGTTGAACTTGCGCCGGACCCGGCGCTCCTTGATGGCTTGGAAGAGAATGGCTGCGGTGCCGCCAACGCCCAGGATGACGGTCAGCCATTCCAGTACGGAGGTGCCTCCGGAGATATCGGGGAGGAAGCCTCCACCGAGCGCCCGCAACTCGTTGGGGAACGGGGTGATCTGCTGGTTCTTCAGGGTGATGAGCGTCAGGCCGCGGAAGATGAGCATGCCGGCCAGGGTGACGATGAAGGCTGGAATGCCCACATAGGCAATCCAGTAGCCCTGCCATGCACCCACCAAGGCACCTACCAGGAGGCAAGCCGGGATGGCCAGCCACCACGCCCAGCCCCAGTGCACGATCATCACGCCGGCAACGGCACCGATGAACCCGGCGATGGATCCGACAGAGAGGTCGATGTGCCCGGCGATGATGACCATCACCATGCCAATGGCGAGGATCAGGATGTAGCTGTTCTGGACCACCAGGTTGCTGACGTTCTGCGGTTCAAGCAGGATGCCGTTGGTCAGGACCTGGAAGAGGATAACGATCAGGATCAGGGCGACGAAGATGCCAACCTGGCGGAGGCGGCTTGTGAGGAAGCCAAGGGATTCTCGTAGGGCGGACATGTTGGCTATTCCTTCTCTTGAGTCATGAAGTGCATGAGGGTTTCCTGGGTGGCCTCGGCGATGGGGACCTCGCCGGTGATGTGCCCTGCGGACAGCGTGTAGATCCTGTCGCAAATGCCCAGGAGCTCAGGCAGCTCCGAGGAGATCACGATCACGGCTTTCCCGGCGGCTGCGAGCTCATTGATGATCGTGTAGATCTCGAACTTGGCGCCGACGTCGATGCCCCGGGTTGGTTCGTCCAGGATCAGCACGTCCGGATCCGAGAACATCCACTTGCTCAGCACCACTTTCTGCTGGTTACCGCCGGAGAGCTTGCCGGTGATGGCTGCCACGGACGGCGCCTTGATGTTCATGCTCTTGCGGTAATGGTTGGCGACGGTGGTCTCTTTGTTGCCATCAACCCAGCCACGTTTAGCCAGCTTGTTCAGCGCCGCCATGGAGATATTCCGCTTGATGTCCTCGATCAGGTTCAGGCCATAATGCTTGCGGTCCTCGGTGGCGTAGGCAATGCCATGATCGATCGCGTCGGAAACCGTGGAAGTGTTGATCTCTTCGCCGTACTTGTAGACCTTGCCCGAAACGGCGCGTCCGTACGTCCGGCCGAAAACGCTCATGGCCAACTCGGTGCGGCCCGCGCCCATAAGGCCTGCCAAGCCCACCACTTCGCCCTTGCGGACATTCAGGTTGGCGTTGTGCACCACGATGCGGCTGTGGTCCTGGGGATGCTGAACCGTCCAGTCTTCAATGCGGAGGACTTCCTCGCCGATATTCGGAGTCCGGTCCGGATAGAGGCTTTCAAGGTCACGTCCCACCATGCCGCGGATGATGCGTTCCTGGGTGATCTGGCCCTGGTCCAGGCGCAGCGTCTCAATGGACTTGCCGTCACGGATGATAGTGACGGCGTCAGCCACCTTGCGGATCTCGTTGAGTTTGTGGCTGATGATGATGCTGGTGACGCCCTGGCCCTTGAGGTGCAGGATGAGGTCCAGCAGGTGGTCCGAGTCTTCATCGTTCAGTGCAGCCGTGGGCTCATCCAGGATGAGCAGCTTCACCTCTTTGGAGAGCGCCTTGGCAATCTCCACGAGCTGCTGCTTGCCAACACTGATGTGCTGGATGGGTGTGACGGGGTTTTCGCTCAGACCTACACGGGCAAGCAGCTTGGCGGCTTCGAGGTTGGTTTTCCGCCAATCCACCCAGCCGTTGTTTGCCAACTCGTTGCCGAGGTAAATGTTCTCAGCGATGGAAAGGTACGGGCTAAGAGCCAGCTCCTGGTGGATGATCACGATCCCGCGCTTCTCACTGTCCGAGATACTGTTGAATTCGCAGGGTTCGTTCTCAAAAAGGATGTCGCCGTCAAAGGAGTTGTGCGGGTAGACCCCGGACAACACCTTCATCAGGGTGGATTTCCCGGCGCCGTTCTCTCCACAGATGGCGTGGACTTCGCCGCGGTTTACATCCAGGGTGACATCCTGAAGGGCCTTGACCCCGGGGAAGGTCTTGGTTATTCCTCGCATTTGAAGAATGGGTACGTTCATCGTCAATTCCCACTGACTGGTTGGAACTTGGCCTGGCCGGGGATTCGGCCGGCTCATGGTGGGTTGTGGCCCCGCCCCGCTTGGCAGCGCTCTGGTGGCGCTTTAGCAGCGCTTGGCAGCGCTCTGGCAGCGGGACCACAACCCGAAGGAAGTGCTTACTTGACGTCGGATTCCTTGTAGTAGCCCGAGTCGATGAGTTCCTTCTTGTAGTTGTCCTTGGTGATGATGACGGACTTCAGGAGGAAGGCCGGAACAACCTTGACCTTGTTGTTGTAGGTCTTGGTGTCGTTCGTTTCCGGCTCGTTGCCCTTGAGCACGGCGTCAACCATCTTCACGGCCTGAGCTCCGAGCTGGCGGGTGTCCTTGAAGATCGTGGAGTACTGCTCGCCGGCGATGATGGACTTCACGGAGCCCTTTTCGGCATCCTGGCCGGTAACTACCGGCAGCTTTCCAGTGGAGTAGCCACCCGTGCTGGTCAGGGCCGAGATGATGCCGATGGACAGGCCGTCATACGGGGAGAGCACACCGTCCAGCTTGGTGCCGGAGCTGTAAGCCGAGGTCAGGATGTCTTCCATGCGCTTCTGGGCAACGGGTGCCTGCCAGCGCAGGATGGCTGCCTGCTCGAACTTGGTCTGGCCGCTGGGAACCTTCAAGGTGCCTGCATCCAGGTACGGCTTGAGGGTGTCCATGGCGCCAGTCCAGAAGAAGTTGGCGTTGTTGTCATCCGGGCTTCCGGCGAAGAGCTCCACGTTGAACGGGCCCTTGCCTTCAACCTTCTTGCCACTTGCGTCCACCAGGCCAAGGCCGGTGAGCAGTGACGTAGCCTGCTGGACACCTACGGTGTAGTTGTCGAAGGTGGTGTAGTAGTCAACGTTCGGTGTTCCGTTGATGAGGCGGTCGTAGGCGATGACCTTAACGTTCTGTTCCTTGGCCTTGGCCAGGACGTCGGTCAGCGTGGTGCCGTCAATTGCTGCGATGATCAGTGCCTTGGCGCCCTTGGTCAGCATGTTCTCGATCTGGGAGACCTGCGTAGGGATGTCATCGTTGGCGAACTGCAGGTCAGTCTTGTAACCAAGGTCCTTCAAGGATTTCTCAACGTTGGCGCCATCGGCAATCCAACGCTCGGACGTCTGGGTCGGCATCGAAATGCCTACCAGCGAATCGCTGGGCTTGGCGGTGCTGCTGGATTCTGCAGCTCCTCCGCGGCTCCCGCAGCCCGTGGCTCCCACGGTCAAGGTAAGGACAACCGCTACGGCGCCCAGGAGTTTCTTTAATCTCACGATGCTCTCCTTCCGCGGCAGCTTTGCCGCGAACTCTGATGCAGCCGGAGCATCTGCGCGTCCGGCACGGTGAAGCTGGGTTGGCCTGTGTGCTGGGGGCGGCACATGCCACTTCAAGGTGATACGACTGCCATTGTGAACGCTAACAATACCGTCGGTCAAGTGGATTGGATCACAATTTGGTTATAACGCTACTCGGCAGTAATCCGTGCGGGAAATTCTTGACTGAATCGTTGTTAGCGTTCACAATTGGCGCGCGTTCGCGTTCCCTGGGAAAGGAAGAGCCCGGCACCGCCTTGTGGGCAGTGCCGGGCTTCCAGGCTCCACCGTGATGGCGTGGAGGAGCACGACCCCGCCGAAAGTGGGGAGCTAGAGCCGGGTGTCGAACGAATCGCAGAAGACGTTCTCGTTGAACGTCCCCTGGAACTCGGACTTACCTTGGATTTTCAGGATGGTGGCACGGATGGCCTCGCGCGTTCCTGCGTGAGCGTGAATGGCGGTCTTGACCATGGGTACATCGATCAGATGGTTCGGCTGGTTCAGGGAAACAAAGACAGTGGGAACTTCCGTGGCGTACCAAGGAATTTCAGCAGCCATGGGCGAGGACCACTTGATCCGTATTGCGGCCTCCTGCGCGAAGCCCTTGACGTTGGCAAACACGAATGCGGCGTCGTACTTCTCCGCGTAGTCGCCCGTTGCTTCCTCGGCGAGCACCCTCATGAAGTTCATGCCGGGCTCCCCCGCAGCTTCACGCTGCTCCGCTGTTTTGAAGATATGCACTTCAAAACCCGCGGATTCCAGTTCCTCCTTGACCGTGTCCAAATATGCCAGCGGATCTGCGCGGGTAAAGTCGGCCCCGCCCGAAATGCCATAGAGCCGGATGCGTTTGTGCGTCTCAGGCGTGATGGGCAGGTTCCGGGCTGTGTCCTTGACAAGCGTGACGGTCTTGTCCGCAACGTCTGCGGCAATTGCACGGTGCGCGTCGCTGCCGATGACGGCCAATGCTTCTGCGGACGGCACCAGATCGTCACGCTCAATCCGGTGCAATCCCAGCGTTGCCTTCAACCCCAGGATCCTGCGCAACGCATCGTGGAGACGGGCCTCCGTGATGACGCCGGATTTGTAGCCGTCCACCATGTATTGGAAGTCCTCGTCGGGATCGCGGAAGAAGAGGAACATGTCGCAGCCGGCCGCGATGGTGGCAGGCACCAAATCGCGCCGCTTCATTGCCTGCGTCAAACCGACCATGAGCGAAGCGTCCGTGAGCACCAGCCCGTTGAAGCCGAGCTCGCCTCGCAGCAGGTCCTGCAACAGTTCAGGAGCGAGTGTCGCCGGCAACACCTCGGAGTCCGACAGCCCGGGACGGAAGTGCCTGGACACCTCGGGTGCACCGATGTGCCCTACCATGATCGACTGCACGCCGTGCCCGATCATTTCGCGGTACACGTGCCCGTACGTCTCGTTCCACTGGTCATAGTCGAGCGTGTTGTAGGACGTGACTACATGCTGGTCGCGTTCATCAATACCGTCGCCCGGGAAATGCTTCACGGCGCAAACAGTTGGTGACTCGCTGATTCCGTCGAAGTACTCCTTGGCACGCTCCACCACAATCTCCGGCGTATTGCCGAACGCCCGGGTGGAGATGACCGTGTTCCGCCAGTTGTAGTGGATGTCCACGATCGGCGCGAACGCCCAGTTACAGCCCAGCGCAGCCGTTTCGACGCCGGCAACCTGGCCCATTTGCCGGGCGATTGCCTTGTCCGGGTGTGAACCAGCCTGCAGGTGCGTGGCCACGAACGTGCCGTCGTCGCAACTGCCCGCGCCACCCATCTCCGGGTTGGAAGCGATGAGCAGCGGGATGCGGGTTTTGGACTGCGCGTAACGGATGTGTTCCTGGACAGCCGTCGAGGGACCCGGCCGGTAGCGCATGCCGCCCACATGGAATTTCTCCAGCACGCCGTCGAGGTACTCCGGGGAGTAATCGTTGTTGTGGTTGATGAACAGCTGCCCGACCTTCTCCTCGAGGGTCATTGAGCCGATCGTGTTCTCCACCCATGCGACAGCTGCGTCGTCAAGATGGAAGGGAGCAGCTTTGAGGTCCACCAGGAATGGCCTGGACGGCGCTTCAGCATGTCCACTCAAAGCCAGGGTCACTTCATCGACGATCTCCTCCACGGATAAGGCGATATCCAGGACTATTCCCGCTTCGTCGTCCTGCAAGGGCTCCAAAGTAGCTAATTGTGAATCAAGGAGCGAGGCTGGCATGAAGTGGCCGGGTCGGGCGTTCATGCGCTCATTCAGCAACTCACGCGTGCCATACAGGTGCACGAACACCACGGATGGATCGCCGCTGCGGATGATGTCCCGGTAGGAGCGCTTGAGGGCGCTGCAGGCAATAACAAGAGCAGAGTTCGACGCCGTGAAGCGCCTGCCGATTTCGGCCAACCAGGGTGCCCGGTCGTCGTCGTTCAGCGGAGTACCCGAGGCCATCTTGTCGATGTTTGATTGCGGGTGCAGCGAATCGCCGTCGAGGAATTCAGCTCCGAGGCGTTCAGCGAGGGCGGCGCCCACGGTGCTCTTGCCGCAGCCGGCCACGCCCATCACCACGATGTGGTGCCGGGCGTCGCCTGCCGAAGGAACCGGCCTACCAGTCATGGACCGTGCCGTCCACGAGGCGGTTGTACGGCAGGTATGCCTGCTGGTACGGGAACGCAGCGGCCGCTTCCTCGTTGAACTCGACGCCGATGCCGGGCTCGTCCCCGGGGTGCAGGTAACCGTCCTTGAAGGTCATGGACTGCTGGAAGACTTCGTTGGTCTTGTCCGAGTGCTGCATGTATTCCTGGATGCCGTAGTTGTGGATGGCCAGGCCAACGTGCAACTGGGCGGCGAAGCCCACCGGGGAGATGTCCGTGGGGCCGTGGAAGCCGGACTTGATCTGGTACTGGGCGGCGAAGTCCATGACCTTCTTCAGCGGGGAGATACCGCCAAAGTGTGTGGAGGCCGCGCGGACGTAGTCGATCAGTTGTTCCTTGATGAGGGTCTGGTAGTCCCACACGGTATTGAAGATTTCGCCGATGGCCAGCGGCGTTGTGGTGTGCTGGCGGACCAGGCGCAGGCCTTCCTGGTTCTCGGCCGGTGTGCAGTCCTCCAACCAGAACAGGTCGTACGGTTCCAGTGCCTTGCCAAGCTTGGCCGCCTGGATGGGCGTCATGCGGTGGTGGCCATCGTGGAGCAACGGAATTTCCGGGCCGAACTCATTCCGGACGGCTTCGAAAACCGTGGGCAAGTGGCGCAGGTACGCGCGGGTGTCCCAATCCTCCTCCAACGGGAAGTTCCCGCGGCCTGCGGGCTCGTAGTCGTACCGCTCGCCAGACGCCTGGGCCTGGGCGGCAACCCCGTACACAGCCTTGATGCCCGGGACCGCGGTCTGGATTCGGATGGACTTGTAGCCGAGTTCCAGATGCTCACGGACCGAGTCAAAAAGCGAGGGAATGTCCGAACCCGAGGCATGCCCGTAGGCGCGCAGCCCGTTCCGGGATGCGCCACCCAGCAACTGGTAGACGGGCATGCCGGCCACCTTGCCCTTGATGTCCCACAACGCCATGTCCACGGCAGCGATCGCGGCCATGGTCACCGGGCCCCGGCGCCAGTACGAGCTGCGGTACAGGAACTGCCACGTGTCCTCGATCCGGTGCGGATCCTTCCCGATCAACAGCTGCGCAACATGCTCCTTGAGATAGGCGGCGACGGCGAGTTCCCGGCCGTTCAGCGTCGCGTCACCAATGCCCGTCACCCCGTCTTCGGTGGTGATGCGCAGAGTGACGAAGTTCCGGGAGGGGCTGGTCACGAAGACTTCAGCGGCAATGATTTTCACAGCTTTTCCTTTCGGGATTGGGCTGGGTTGAAGGGTTCCTTCTCGCCTCAATGCGATATTCACCACAAATACTGAATACGAGTCTAGAATTGTTTGCCATTTTTGGCAATCGGTTGCCAGTGCGACAACCGCGCGAGCCTCGGAAAAGGGAAGCCTAGGCTGCAGTTCCTGTCCCGGCACGGTGAGTGGCCCAAACCGGGGTCAGCTCCTGGATCAGCTCCACGACTCCTGGCTCACCGGCAAGGTCTGGATCCAAAAGCCGCAGCAACGCCGCAACCCGGGCACCTTCGGAGAGTTCATTCGCAGCCGCAATGCCTGAAGCCCTGGGATCCTGAAGCTCAGGATTCACCGCGATGTAGGCAGACCACACCGCGATCATTCTCGCCGCAGCAGTGCCGCTTCGCCCGGCGGCGCGCTCCGCACGGAGAACCGGCAGTGCACGCATCCGGAGCTTGGTGCTGCCGTCCATGGCAATCTGGGCCAGATGATGTGCGATCCGGGAGTTTCCAAAACGTTCAAGCAATGCAGCCCGGTATTCAGGGATATGGAGTTCCCCGCCGGAAAGGTGCCTGGCGGCTTCGTCCCAGAATTCCTCTACCACCTCACGGCATACCGCATCGCCCAGGGCCTGGGCCACTGTGGTGTGGCCGCGCAACTGCCCTGCGTAAGCCAGGATGGAATGCGCGCCATTGAGGAGCCAAAGTTTGCGGTTTTCGTAGGGTTCGATGTCATCCACGAAGACCGCTCCAGCGTCTTCCCAACGTGGACGCCCGAGGGGGAAATGGCCGCTCAGCACCCAGTTGCGGAAAGGTTCAGTGACCACCGGGGCTTCGTCCCGGTACCCGCACTGCTCACCGACCAGCGCTACATCGTCAGCCGTAGTGCGGGGCGTGATGCGGTCCACCGATGTGCTGACAAAGCTGACGTTGTTGTCGATCCAGGCGGCGAGTCCGGGGTCCAAGCCCAGGGCGATTTCCGCTACGCCCGCACGGGCCACGTTTCCATTGTCAGAGAGGTTGTCGCAGGAAACCACAGCGAGGGGTCCGGCGTCGGCCTCCCTGCGGGCGGCGAGGCCAAGGACCAAGCGGCCCAACGGCGTCGTGGGTTGCTCCCCCGCGACCAACCGCGGCAGGTCATCCGCGCCGTGTGCGTAGGCTGCTTCCGTGATGGTCAGTGTTATCACCGCTGTTTGCGGTGCCGAGACCAGTTCAACCAATCGTTCAATGTTGGCGCCGTCGATGGCTTCTACAACGCTGCCTATAACCTCAAAGGAATCCCCTGCATCGGATCGTTCCACCAACGTAAAGAGGCCGTCCTGTTCCGCAAGGACCTTGGCGGCATCCGGACGACGCCCTGTGAACGAGGCGATGCCCCAGTCCCCTGCGTCACCGGCATGCTGCGTGTACCAGGCCTGGTGCGAACGGTGAAAGGCCCCGAGTCCCAGGTGCACAATGCGCACGGGAGCCTTTTCAACCGCCTTGACCGCACGGTTCAATCGCCTGAGCCCATCGACGCTCATAGTTTGAACACCCTGCGTGGCGAGGAATCGACGACGTCGAGAATCAGCTCGTGGGCGCGGGCTTCAGTCACGCGGTGCTCGGCTACAAGGCGCGCGAGGAAGGAAGCTTCAATCCTGCGGGAGGCGTCGTGCCGTGCGGGAATTGAGCAGAACGCGCGGGTGTCATCGATGAAGCCCGAGGACCGCGAGAAACCGGCGGTTTCCGTAACTGCGGAACGGAAGCGCAACATGGCATCCGGAGCATCGAGGAACCACCACGGCGCACCGATGAAAACAGACGGATAGAAACCGGCCAACGGCGCGAGTTCACGGGAAAAAACGGTCTCATCGAGTGTGAAGAGCACCAAGTGGAAATCCTTGGCCGTGCCAAAGTCCTGCAGCAACGGACGGATGGCCTCGGTGTAGTTAACCGCGAACGGAATATCGTGGCCGGTGTCCGCACCAAAGGACTCGAACGTGGGGCCATGGTGATTCCGGTACGAGCCAGGGTGGATGGTCATGACCAATCCGTCGGCCACTGACATGCGTGCCATCTGGTACATCATGTGGGCCTCGAACGCGTCACGATCCTGGGCTGTAGCCTTGCCGGCACGGGCACGTTCAAAGAGTGCTTCAGCTTCTGCGCTTTGCAGTTTGAGCGTGGCAGGCGTGCGCACGCCGTGATCCGCCGAAACTGCGCCATGCTCTACAAAGTAGCGACGCCGGTTTTCCAGGGCCGCGATGTAGCCTGCATAGCCCGTTGCGCCGTCGGCGGCAGTTTCGATCAGACGATCAACGTTGGCGTTCCAGCTGGGATGCGCCACGTTCAGATAAGCATCCGGGCGGAACGTTGGAAGCACCCGGCCGTTGAAGCTGGGGTCATTGGTGAGGGCCTTGTGGCTGGCAAGGTTGTCCAGAGGATCATCCGTGGTGGCCAGGACCTCAATGTTGAAGTCCTTGAAGAGCTGGCGAGGACGGAAGTCCGGCTCTACCAGCTTCGCCGCGATCGCTTCATAGCTGGCGTCAGCCGGCATCTCACTGAGATCTGCGCCGAGTTTGAACACTTCGTGGAATTGGGTGCGCAGCCAGTACCCGGAGGCAGTGCCCTCAAACAGCGGCCAGGCCTGGACGAACTGCCTCCAAATCTCCCGCGAATCAGGCGCGGACGCTGTACCTGTGAGCAACTGATCCATCGGAACACCGTTGGCGTGGATCAGGCGGGTGACGTAGTGGTCCGGGCTGACCAGGAGCGCTGCAGGGTCAGGGAAGGGCGTGTTCTGTTCAAGGACAGCGGCGTCAACGTGGCCGTGCGGAGAAATGATGGGCAGGTCCTGGACGCGCTCCAGCAAGGAGCGCGCGATGCTGCGCGTGCCGGGATCTGCGGGCAGGAGCCTGTCAGGGTGTGCTGCGATGGACTGTGACATAGGTCAATCTTGCGGTTCACCTTGCCATCTTGTCAACCGGTTGCCAAAAATTGCCAACTCGTTGCAACAATCATTTGCCTAAACACTGCGGACTAGCTCAGCAGCCTTCCACTGGAGCCCCGCACAACGAGCTCGGTCTCCACGCTCACAGCTTCGCTGGGGGCATCGTGGCCTTGCAGCATGTCCAACAGGATGGTCACGGCACGCGTGCCGCATTCCCCCAAGGGTGAACGCACGGTCGTCAGTGCGGGAGTGGTGAAGTCTGCGCCGAAAATGTCATCGAAGCCAACGATGCTGATTTGGTCCGGAACGCGCATGCCGCCGGCCTGCAATTCCTGCATCAAGCCGATGGCCAAAAGGTCGTTGTAGGTGATGACGGCAGTAGCTCCGCTTTCCAGGACGTCGCGCGCAACTTGCCTGCCGCCGTCGACGGTTGGTTTGGACGATTCCAAACGGAGGGCGCCCAGCTTGGACCACTCGCAGGCAGCTTTGACGCCCTCCCACCGGCGGCCCGTCATCCAGGACTGGGCAGGCCCGGCGACGTAGGCAAGATTGGTGTGCCCATTGGCTGCCAAGCTGCGCACGGCCTCGCTGATGCCCTTGTTCACATCCGGAACGACGCACGGGACGCCGTCGATCTTGCGGTTAATGACCACCACAGGCTTGTCCGCTGAAAGGTCCCGGATGTGGTCGTCGTCCATGCGGGGACTCGCCAGGATCAGTCCGTCGACCGTGCTCAACAGGCGGCGCGCCGCGGTGACTTCAGTCTCTGGCGACTCAGCGGATTCCGCCAGGACCAGCGTGTAATCGCGGGCCGATCCGGTGGTTTCGGCACCGCGGATGATGTCGAAAAAGGTGGGATTGGTAATGTCCGCGACAATCAAACCGATGGTCTGCGTGCGGCCAGTGGGGAGCGCGCGGGCGAACGGGTTCACCTGGTAGTTCAGCTGCGCAGCCGCGTCCTCGATAATTTTCTGCGTCTTGGCACTGACCCTACCCGGCTTGCTGAGGGCACGCGACACCGTCGACGGGTTCACGCCCGCGAGCTTGGCGATGTCGTAGATCGTGGCGGAGGACTTTTCCCCCCGGCCACGCTTAGTGGGTGCAGTTGCTGCTCCGGTGCTCGTCACGTCAGTCACCGCTTCATCCTAGACCGCTTGGCAACAAAAACGGCCGGTTGCCATCGAGGAATGCCAAAAACCCGGTGGGATGTGAGAGAGGAACGCTAAAAAGCCGGTGGGATGTGAGAGAGGAACGCTAAAAAGCCAGTGGGATGTGAGAGAGGAACGCTAAGAACCCAGTGGGATGTGAGAGAGGAACGCCAAAAAGCCGTCGGGATGTGAGAGAGAAACGGTCTGTCCGGATACTCCCTCACATCCCGGCGAGCCTCTAGCGGCGCTCGGGGAACTTGCCCTCTTCCGCGATGCGCTTGTTGAGCTCCTGCAGGAATTCATCCTCGTCGAAGTCCAGCGAAACTTCCTTGCCGGTCCAGCTGGAGAGGTGGATGGCGTTGGCCAGGCGGACGCCGTTGATACCGTCCGAGCCCGGAGCAAGCAGAGGAGTCCCGTCAAGGATGTTGGCCGCAAAGTTCTCCAAGACACCGGCGTGCTGGCCGCCCCACGCAGACTCGAACTCGATGACCTCGCTGCTGTACAACTCGTCGCGGTTCAACTGGCCCATAAAGAGCTTGCGGACGCCCTCCGTATCCATCGAATCACTGATTTCCCGCTCCGGCTTGACCAGCCGGGTGACTGTGGCCACCTTGCTGTCCTCCACCACGATCTTGCCCTGGTCACCGAGGATTTCGAATCTGTCGGTTCCCACGATGTCGTGGGTGGCCGTCACGAAAACGCCCGTGGCGCCGTCGCCATAGTCCACAACAGCGGTGACTTCATCCTCGACCGCGATATCGCGGCGGAAGCCATACGCCACCTTGGAGTAGACAGACTGGGGGACGCCACAGATCCACTGCCAGAGGTCCAGCTGGTGCGGTGCCTGGTTAACCAGAACGCCACCACCTTCGCCGCCCCAGGTGGCCCGCCATTCGCTGGAGTTGTAATAGCCCTGCGGCCGCCACCAGTTGGTGATGATCCAGTTGGTGCGGCGGATCTTGCCGATCTCGCCGCCGTCGACGATTTCCTTCAGCTTCTTGTAGAGCGGGTTGTTGCGCTGGTTGAACATGATGCCGAAGGTCAGTTCGGGCTTGGAAGCGGCGAACTCGTTCAGCTCCTTGACCTGCTTGGTGTAGACCCCGGCTGGCTTCTCCACCAGCGCATGAATGTCGCGCTTGAGTGATTCGATGCCCATCTCGGGGTGCAGGAAGTGCGGCACGCAGGTGATGACAGCATCAACGGCACCGCTTTCCAGCAGCGCAATGTAGTCGTCATAGAACGGGACGTCCGGGTATTGGGAGGCAGCAAGCTCCTTCTTGGCAGGATCGACATCGCAAATGGCGCCGATCTCCATGTTCGGGACCAAGCCGTCCGTGATGAACTTGGCGTAGGCGCCGCCTTGCTGGCCCAGGCCGATGATGCCGAGGCGTACTTTCTTGCTCATAAATGCAATCTCCTGTGTTGAAATCTAGAAAAGGTCGGCGTGGCCCATGGCCACCAGGTTGTCGTGCGAGGTCTGGAGTGCGTCCCAGACGGTCCGGCCGTACAGTTCGTCCTGCTCCACAAGCAGATATTGGGCACCAGCGGCCAGGGCGGCAGGAATGATGGATGGGAAGTCCAGGTTGCCTTCGCCCACTTCAGCGAACTGCACCACATTCCGGAATTCCGCCATGAATCCGGGAAAGTCGCCCTTCTCCAGGAGCCCGAAGGACGATTCCGGCATCTGACCGATCCTGTAGTCCTTGAGGTGCACCATGGCAGTCTTGCCGGCGTACTTTTGGAGGGTGCGGACCGGGTCCAGGCCGCCGCGCTGCACCCAGTGGACGTCAATCTCCATACCCATGGCAGGGGAGTTCCCGGCGATGATGTCCAGCATGTACCTGCCATCAAACTTGGCGAATTCGATGTGGTGGTTGTGGTAGTACAGGCCGATGCCGTGCTCCTGCAGCCGCTCTGCGTAGCCATTGGCTTGCTTGGCGAATTCCACCACCGAATCCAGGGACTTCATCGCCCCGAACGGAAGCATGCCGATGCGCAGCAGCGAGGTATCCAGACGCTTGGCATCGTCCACGATCTTGTCGAAGTTCTCTGCCAGTGACTCCACCGGCATGCCCTTGCGGCCTTCAATATTGACTGAAAGCGCGGCGATATCCATACCCAGCTCCGTGCGGGACCGGTCCAGCTCGCCCACATTCTCCGGAGTCATCGGGATCTGGGAAATCTCGACGGCGTTATAGCCGATCGCACTGACCTTGCGGAGCGTTTCGAATGCTCCCACGTCAGCAAAACTGTCCTTCAGCATCATGGCTTGGACGCCTATTGTGGCCACTTTTTCCTCCGGGGTTTCCGGGCCCTTCCGGACCCTGGATGTGTCATGGGATGCCGGGCTGTTCAGGCCACGGCACCTTGCTGTTCGATTTGGCTAAGTTGGTTTGCGAGCAGCCGGTGGCGGTCTGCCCGGCGCTGTTCCTGGCGGTCAGGATCCGGCACGGGCGAGGCGAGCAACAGTCGCTGGGTGTAGGGGTGTTCAGGATCGCGGGTGACCACCTCGGCGGGGCCTTGCTCCACGATTTCACCGTGGTACATGACGGCCACGCGGTGGCTGATGTGCCGCACGACGTCGAGGTCGTGGGACACGAACAGGTACGAAACCCCGGTGTCCCTTTGGATCTGCAGGAAGAGGTCCAGCACCCGGGCCTGGGTGGAGAGGTCCAATGCGCTGACCGGTTCGTCGCAGACAATGAGTTTGGGTGACAGTGCCAACGCCCGCGCAATTGCAACACGCTGGCGCTGACCGCCGCTGAACTCACGCGGTAGCCGGTGGATCGCGTCCGAGGGCAGGCCCACCTGGTCCAGCAGTTCCTTTACGCGCTTCTTGGCCGCTGCAGGTTCCATGCCCTGCACGCCCAGCGGTTCAGCCAGGATGTCTCCAATTTCCAGCGCCGGGTTCAGCGAAGTGTAGGGGTCCTGGAACACCACCTGAAGGTCCCGGCTCAGCGTCCGGCGTTCCTTGCGCGAGGCGTTGCTGATGTCATTGCCTTCGAAAATCACCTTTCCGGACGTGACGGGTGCCAGGCCCAGAACAGCCCTGCCCAAGGTGGTCTTGCCCGATCCGGACTCCCCCACCAGGCCAAGGGTCTCGCCTTGGCCAATGCTGATGTTTATGTCCGTAAGGGCCCGGAAGGGCTTGGCCCTGAACCGCTTGCTGGGGTACTCCACCACGAGGTTGTCCACGGATAGTAGCGGGGAGCTTTGTGCGGGGCTCATGCGACGGGCTCCTTGTCCTGTGATACAAGCATCGTCATGGGGGTCTTTCCTTCGAGCATGGATCCAAGAAGGGTCTGGGTGTATGGCTCTTTCGGGTTTCGGAGGATATCCCGGACGGTTCCCTCTTCAACAAGCCGCCCGTTCTGCATGACAACAACACGGTCGCAGAGGTCGGCGACGACGCCGAAGTTGTGGGTCACAAGGATCACACCGATGTTCAGACGCTGCTGCAATTCGCGAAGCAGGTCCAGCACATCGGCCTGGACGGTGACGTCCAGCGCCGTAGTGGGTTCGTCAGCGATGACCAGGTCCGGTTCGCAGCTGATGGCACCGGCGATGAGCACGCGCTGGGCCATGCCACCGGAAACCTCGTGCGGGTAGGCGTTGAAGGTCAGTTCCGGGTTGGCAATGCCGACGTCTGTGAGCAGTTTGAGGGCACGCTGGCGGGCTTCTGACTTCGAGATTCCCAAGACACGGACCATGGGGGTGACCAGCTGGTAGCCAATGGTGAAGGCCGGGTCCAGGTTGCTCATCGGTTCCTGCGGAATGTAGGAAATCCTCCTGCCGCGCAGCTTGGACAACCGCTCCTGGCTGACGCGGTCCTCGCCCGGCGCCACGGTGTAGCTGCCGTCGAACTGAATGGAGCCGCCCACAATCCTGGCGTTGTCCGGGAGCAGGCCCAGGATGGAGAACGCGGTCTGGGACTTGCCCGAACCCGATTCGCCCACAATGCCCAGGATCTCGCCGCGGTCCACGTGGAACGAGACGTCGTCCACCACCTTCTTGATGGAACCATCAGCCTGCGGATATCCGACGCCGAGGTTGGTCACCTTGACCAGGTGATGCTCGGTTCCAAGCTCGACGGCGGCCACGGATTTGCGTGACTGGCGCGCCTTGGCGGGTTCCGCCGTCGTGCGTTCTGCAGCGTTGCGTTCGGCTTTGGCGACCTTCTTCTTGCGGTGCTTGATCTTTTCGCCGTCTTCCAGGGCATCGCGGATAGCGTTGCCAAGCAGGACGAGTCCACCAATGGTGAGTGCCATGGCAAGTGCCGGCCAGAGAAGCAGGGTTGGCGTGAGATAGACGTTCTTGAAGCCCTCCGAGAGCATGACGCCCCACGTTGCTTTGGTGGGATCACCAAGGCCCAGGAATTCAAGGCCGGACTGGATGGCGATGGCCACGCCCGCGATTGCTGCGGTCTGGATGATGATCGGTGCGCGGACCACGGAGAAGATATGGCGCGCGATGATGCTCAGGTCCGAAAGGCCGGAGACACGTGCGGCATCCACGTAGAGCTCGTTGCGGACCGACTGGACCGCGGTGCGTGTCAACCGGAAGTAGGACGGGCTGATGAGGACACCGAAGGCGATCATGGAAATCCACACCGATGGACCGAACGCCGCGCGGATGGTGAGCAGAACGATCAGGCCGGGCAGGCTCATGAGGATGCTGACCACCCAGTTGGAGACCGCTTCGAACTTGCCCGCGTAGTAGCCGGCGATCAGGCCTGCGGGAAGTCCGATGGCGATCGCCACGCCTGCGCACAGCAGGGCGGACAAGAGGGTGAGCTGGGCGCCGAAGAGCAGGCGGCTCCAGGTATCGCGGCCTGCACTGTCAGTCCCCAGGATGTTCACGGAGTCCGCCGGTGCCAAGGTCTTGGTGATGTTCGCGAAGTTCTCCTCAAACGGAGCCAAAACCGGGGCGAAAATAGCCAGCAACGCGATGCTTCCCAGGATCACCAGCGAGGCGATACCCAGGGGGTTCCTGAGGAGGCGGCGCATCATTCCGGAACGCACCACGGTACCGCTTTGTCCATCGGGGGCCTTCGCTGCCACACCCATGGAGTCGGGACTTGCGGAAATTGCCGCTGAATCTACGGAATCGCTCATGACACACGTACTTTCGGGTTGAGCCAACCATTGAGAATGTCCACCAGGAGGTTCACCACGATGACCACCACCACGGTGTACATCACCACTCCCATGACAACAGGAAGATCGGACTGGCCTGTTGCGGTAACTGCGAGGGGACCCATTCCTGGAAGGGCGAAGATCTGCTCGATGATCACCACGCCTCCCAGCATGCCGATGAGTTGCAGGCTCAATACTGTGAGGCCTGCCGGAGCGGCGCTACGGAGCACGTGCTTGAACAGGATTTCACGTTCTCCAATGCCCCGGCTGCGCAAAGTCCGCACGTAGTCACGCTCGAGCTGCTTGATCACGGCACTGCGGATTTGCTGTGCCCCGCCGGTCACTCCATTGATGAGCAGGGCGATGACCGGAAGGGTCATCGAGTACACCCAGGCCTCGGGTCCCACCTCGGGAGAGATAGTGCTGGTAGCCGGGAAGAGGCCCAGCTGGATGGCAAGGATGGTCACAAGGAACACGCCGATCACGTATCCGGGGATGGAGTCGCCGATGATGGCGCCAACCTGGACTGCCCTGTCCACCCAGCCGCGCTTCACCGCTGCAGCAACGCCGATCAGGGCTGCGCAGATGGCGATCAGGATCATTGCGGCGAAAACCATGGTCATGGTTACCGGGATCCGGGTGGCCAGGGAGTTGGCCACCGGCTCCGAGGTGAACCAGGAGGCTCCAAGGTTTCCGCTCAAGGCATCGCCCAACCAGGCGAAATAGCGCGTTGCAAGTGGCTGGTCGAGACCGAGCTCCTGTTCCTTCATGGCCACCTGTTCAGGTGTGGCTTGGTCACCCAGGATATTTTGGGCGATGCTTCCGCTGGAGGTGTACAGCAGGATGAAGGTGAGCGCCGAGACTACGAACAACACCACCAGACCGCTGCCCAGCCTTTTCGCAATGAACTTGATCATGGGTTCCTACTTGGCGGGCGAGTAGTTATAGATGGACGGAACGGCCTGCTGTACTTGCGGGGTGACGTTCACTTTGTCGTTGTGGTAGTACATCTGGTTCACGCGGAAGAGCGGGGCGAACCATGCCTGTTCCACAACGTACTTGTTGACTTCCTGGGCCAGCTTGCCGGCCTCTTCGCCACCGGTGCGCACAGCCTGGATCTTCGCCTCGAGTTCAGGTGTGGTGGTCTTGAAGGGGTTGTACAACGCCTTGGTGGAGACGATCTGGTCGATCGCAACGGTAGGTTCACCCTGGAAGAGGTTGAAGAAGAGCGCCTGGTACTTCTGTGCCGCGACATCAGCGGTGAACGTGTTGGTGATGGCAGCGCCCGGTTTCAGGGTGATTCCAACGTCCGCGAGCTGTTGCTGCATGACAGAGATAAGGGTTTCAGCTCCGGGCAGAGTGGGAACGTCAAGGGTTACCTTGCCCTCGAAGCCGGAGTCCTTCAACAGTTGCTTGGCCTTGGCGGGATCGTAGCTGTAGTAGTTCTCCAGCTCCTCCGTCCAGGCGCCGCTTTCCTTGCCGAACGGCTGCGAAGTAGGCGTGCCTTGGCCCAGCATTACCTGTTCCAGAATGGTCTTGCGGTCGAATGCATAGTTGATGGCCTGGCGGACCTTGACGTTGGCAAGTGCGGGGTTCTTTGTGCCGTCCCGGTCCAGAAGAAGCAAACCGGACCAGTCAACCTGGTTGGTTTCGAGTTTCATCTTGGCACCCTCTGCCTGCTTGCCGTTCTTGGGATCCAGGAGCGTGGCATCGATCTGGCCGGAAACCAGGGCGTTGGTGCGGGCCGTGGGATCGGTGAGGATCTTCAGGGTCAGCTTCTTGTACTTCTGCAGGTCCTTGTTCCAGTATCCCTCGCGGGCGGTGAAGACCGTCTGGGAATCTTTCACCGAGGCCGCTTTGTCCATCACGTACGGTCCTGAACCAACCGGTACGGTCTTGATCGCATCAGTGCCGAGCGCTGCGGGGCTGCCCATCAGGCCGGCGGCTTGGCTCAGGAAGTACTCCAATGCCGGCTCTGGAGCGCTGAGGTTGATGTCGATGGTGTCCTCGTCCACCACGGCGATGTCCGATACCGATCCGAGCTGGGCCATCTGCGGGCCGTTGGCCTTCTTGAAGTGGTCCAGGTTGGCCTTGGCTGCTGTGGCGTCGAACTTGGCGCCATCGCTGAACGTGACGTCCTTCCGGAGGTCCACGGTGAGCTTGGTATTGGTGTCGTTGTACTTCCAGGCGGTGGCCAGCATGGGGCTGAGCTTGCCGTCCGGTTCGCGCAGGATCAGGGAGTCATAGGCTGCCTGGTACGGCTGTAGTGCGTGGCCGACGTGAGCCTGGGCAGGATCCCACGAAGTGATGTCACGGAGCGTGCCCAGCGTCAAGG
Organism: Arthrobacter sp. StoSoilA2; assembly: GCF_019977195.1. NCBI lineage: Bacteria > Bacillati > Actinomycetota > Actinomycetes > Micrococcales > Micrococcaceae > Arthrobacter > Arthrobacter sp. StoSoilA2. Next base: position 474,232 of record NZ_AP024643.1, on the reverse strand, counting down.
CCGTGATGGATTTTCCGCCACCGGCGTTTGAACCAGCTCCGGCTCCTCCGCCACCACATGCGGTGAGCGCCAGGGAGGCGCTGAGTACGAGGGCGGCTGCTGCCGCCTTTGGACCTAACTTCATTGTCGGCTCCTAATGAGTCTTTGGCCTGACGCGAATCAGAACGAAGGTTGTGGCGTGGACCACATTTTTATCGGTGTGGGACTTACATTACGGAAGGAATCCCGGCTTGGCAACCGATTGTCAAAAGTTTCTGAAAATGTTGCCAAGTTGCCAGGATGTTGGACTCGGTTCCCTGAATTGGAGGCGAAAATGGCCGGAAACTTCGGGCCGGAATCGTCGGCAGACCCGGCTGCGGTTCAGCTCACCAGCTCCAACTGGTCCGGATAGCTCTGCGCATAGATGTCCTTGACGATCCGGAGCGACTTGGCCGCCTCTGCCGGACTTATCCAGAAAGGCCCCTCATCCTCGAGCCCGGTGTAAAAGTCCTTGATCAGCAACTCATGCGAGACGCCCCAATAGGACCTGCCGCCCGTTTCCGCCACCCGCTCCGGGATGACATCCACGGTGCCGTCGTCGTAAGTCACCGTGAGGTCGCCGCGCAGGCTGAGCGTCGCCTTTTCGGTCACGATGTCCAACGAGACCGGCGCATTGACCGCATTGGCCAAAGTTGCATAGAAGACACTCCGCGCGCCGTTTACGTGCTCGGCAACAAACTCCGCGGTGTCTTCCACCTCAATCACGCCAGCCAGGGAGCGCGTCGACGCCCGGCCTTCCACCTTGGCAACATCACCAACCAGCCATTGAAGCAAATCGACAGTATGGATTGCCTGGTTCATCATCAGGCCACCCCCACCCTCCAGCCAGGTGCCGCGCCAAGGCCGGTCGCGGTAGTAGTCGCCGTTCCGGTGCCACATGACAGTGGCCGATGCGCCGATTACCCTACCCAGCCCACCGCCGTCGAGCATTTTCCGCATTGCCTGGGACGTCGCGTTGTAGCGGTTCTGGAAGCAAACGGCGATCTTGGCCTGGCTCCGTTCAGCCGCAAGAATGAGCCGCTTCCCCTCTTCAAGCGTGTGCGCGAGAGGCTTCTCGACGATCACATTGACGCCGCGCTCCAGGCAATCGGCTGCCAGCGAGGCATGGAGGTGGTGCGGGGTACAAAGATGCACGACGTCGGGACGCGCCTTCTCCAGCATGTCCAGATAGTCCGTGTACCCCGGCACGTTGTGGGCGCCTGCTGCCCCTTGCAACCGCCCGGGATCGGTATCGCAGACACCGACCAACTGGACATCGTCCATGGTTGAGATCGCCGAAAAGTGGATCGTTGAGATGTCACCGCAACCGATGACTGCCGCTGTAGGCATTTCCTGCTCCTTTGAAGGATGGTGCTGGTGCGTTGCGGCCGAGCCGGCTGTCAGGCCAGTTCGACGCCATTCCTGGCCGCCAGGCTCGCGAAAGCCCTCGCAGCAATGCCGAAGGCTACGGGTCCGGAGTACCCACCCAGCTCGTGGGCGTTGGCGAGGTGCGGCTCCAAGGAGGCGAAGCCTGTGAAGCCGTCGGCCTTGAGTGCGGCAATGGTGGCATCCAGTTCGCCGTCACCCTGCCCGGCAGGAACCACCTCACCCGTATCGGCCAAGGCATCCTTTACCTGCAAGTACTCAAGGTACGGACGCAGCATCGCATAGCCCTCGGTGTAAGGCTTGACGCCTACCTGTACGAAATTGGCGTTATCCCACGCCACCCGGAGCGCCGGGGACGCCACAGTCTCCATGATGTCCAGCACCCTCTCGGGCGTATCGCCGTAGATGCCCTTTTCGTTTTCGTGGAGCAGGACGATTCCACTGGCTTCGGCCTCGGCAGCCAATGCCCTCATGTGTTCCATGACGGCATCCCGGATTTCTTCCTGGCTCTGGCCTTCGGCGCGGTAGAAGGAGAAGATCCGGACGTACTTGGTGTCAAGGCCCTTGGCCGCTGAGATGATCTGGCGGAGCCGATTGACCTCATGCTCCACGGGAAGGCTGACATCCACCTTGCCTATGGGGCTGGCAACGGCAGAGACTTTGAGGCCTCTTTCGTCAAAAATCCCCTTGAGCCGCTCCACTGCTTCCTTTTCCAGCTCGGACACGTTCACGTCCCAGGCGCTGCGGACTTCGATATGGCTGGCGCCGAGGGCCAGGAGTGCAGCGGCCTGGATTGCGGGATCGGGGTCTATCTCATCGCCGAAACCGGACAGGCTCCACACGGCATTGGGTTGAGTCACGAAATCTCCTAGATAGTGCCTGTGGCGGCTGGTTCCTCGCGGCGCCGCAAGGGTGCGGTGACACAGTTCACAGGCGGTGCTGTTCCCTGAGTTTAGCCAACTTGGCATCCTCATGACAACCGATTGCCACAATCTGCCATGCTGTGGCATTCTTGATAAACGGTGTGGCAGCAATCACAGCCGGATGACCCGTTGTTCAGAGAGGAACACCCATGGCGACACAACCCGTGGCATCAGACCGGCCCGCCACCATCCATGACATTGCCGCCCTGTGCGGAGTCGCGGCATCTACTGTGTCCCGGGCGCTCACCAACCCGGACCGCGTCAATATCCGCACCCGACAGCGGATCCAAGCTGCCGCCGTCGAACTTAACTACACCCCGAACTCCCAAGCAAAGGCACTGAGCTCCGGCCGGACCGGAGCAGTTGGGGTGCTGGTGCCGGATATCACCAACCCGTTCTACTTCGACCTCATCCGCGGAACGCAGCTGCAACTCAAGGCTGCAGGGTACACACAGTTACTCGTGGACACCGAGGAATCCGATGAAGTTGAGGCCAGCACCCTGGAGCAGCTGCGCAAGAGCGCTGACGGCGTGATCGTTGCAGCCTCCCGCTTGAATGACGAGTCCCTCGCCGCTGCTGCCGCCAAGATGCCCATGGTCACAGTGAACCGGGACGTCGTCGGCGTTCCTGCAGTCATCATCGATACTCCATCCGCCATGCCGCAGGCGCTGGACCACCTTATTTCCCTGGGGCACACATCCGTGGCCTACGTAGCCGGGCCGGTAGTCTCGCAGTCGAGCGCCCGGCGCTGGGCCTCGCTGTCCGCAGCAGCCGAGGACCGTGGGGTGGACGTTCGTAGCCTCGGCCCTTTTGCTCCAAAGACGCAGTCCGGCGCTGCCGCTGCCGATGCCGCTGTCCACAGTGGAGTGACTGCCTGCATTGTCTTCAACGACCTCATAGCCATCGGCATGTTGCAGCGGCTTCGCGAACGCGGCCTGCGCGTGCCCGAAGATATGAGCATCGTGGGTTGCGACGACATCTTTGGTGCCGGCTTCTGCAACCCACCTCTGACGACCATGAGCTCACCCATCGAGCAAGCCGGCCGGGTGGCCGTGTCCATGCTGCTGGCCCAACTGAACCCCTTGGCTGGAGGTGGCAACCGCAGCCGCTCCGTCATGCCCACCCATCTCACCGTCCGCGGCTCCACAGGTCCGGTCTCTTCCGGCTAGGTCGGAGGTTTTAGGGAACGTTCTCTCACATCCTGCCGCCCCACAGGCAACGTTCTCTCACATCCTGCCGCCCCACAGGCAACGTTCTCTCACATCCTGCCGCCCCACAGGCAACGTTCTCTCACATCCTGCCGCCCCACAGGCAACGTTCTCTCACATCCTGCCGCCCCACAGGCAACGTTCTCTCACATCCTGCCGCCCCACAGGCAACGTTCTCTCACATCCTGCCGCCCCACAGGCAACGTTCTCTCACATCCTGCACGTCGGGACTCAACGCGTTTGTCCCACGTCGGGCGGTGCGGCCGTAAAGTTTTCCTGGGACTACGTGATGGGAGCTCCGCGTCGAAGCCCGGTGCTATGTGCGAGCGCATCGGCCAAAAGCACGTTTGATGTGAGAGAACGACCGCCAAAAACCTATTGGATATGCGAGAGGAAATGCGGGGCTATTTCCACCACGTGTCGAAGATGGTGACCGGCACTGTGCGCTTGTGGCGTGTGCGGAGGTACTTCTGCTCAATGATTTCCGCAACGCCGTCGGGAACTTCGCGGCCTTCAAGGTAGTCGTCGATTTGGTCGTACGTGACTCCGAGCTCGTCTTCATCGGTACGGCCCGGCTTGTCGTCCAGCAGGTCAGCCGTGGGCACCTTCTGCCAAAGTCGCGCGGAAGCGCCCAACTCGGCCAGGAGTTCGCGGTTCTGGCGTTTGTTCAGACCGAACAGCGGCAGGATGTCCGCACCGCCGTCGCCATATTTAGTGAAGAAGCCCGTGACGGACTCGGCGCCGTGGTCTGTGCCGATCACCAGGTAGTTGTGTTCGCCGGCGATTGCGTACTGGGCAACCATGCGTGCGCGGGCCTTGGTGTTGCCTTTGTGAAAGTCGGAGATTTCAGCGCCAGTGGTTTTCTCGAACTCTTCCTCGAATCCGTCCACGGCGCGGGAGATGTTGAAGGTCCGTTCGGTTTTGGCCTTGATGAAGTCCAACGCGGCTTGGGCATCGTCTTCGTCGTGCTGAATACCGTAGGGGAGCCTGACCGCGACAAAGTTCGCGTTAACGCCTTCAGCTTCCAATTCCTCGACTGCCAGCTGTGCCAAGCGACCGGCAAGAGTGGAATCAAGCCCCCCGGAGATGCCCAGCACAAAGCCGTTTGTGCCCGTGGCTTTCACGTATTCCTTCAGGAACGTGACCCGTTTGCGGACCTCCTCTTGGGGGTTGATCCGGGGCTGGACGCCCATTTCCTCGATGATCTTGGCCTGGAGTTCGCGCATGTGTCCAACACTAGTCAGCCGCATGACAAAGGCTCAACCATATTGCGACGCGATTCGACGTCCTTTGATTCGACCTGGGCGGCCTCGGATGTGAGAGAACGTCCAGTGAAAAGTCGCACGATGTGAGAGAACGATCACTGAAAAGCCGCACGACGTGAGAGAACGACCGCCAAAAAGCCGCAGGACGTGAGAGAACGACCGCCAAAAAGCCGCAGGATGTGAGCGAGGATCAGGCGAGGAAGCCGCGCAGCAGTGAAGCCGTTCCTTCCAGGTGTTCGATGGTGGCCCGCTCGGCGGCGGGGGCATCGCCGCGCAGGATCGCTTCGGCGATCTCGGTGTGTTGTTCGTTGGCATGCTCCAGGTTGGTGCTGAGCAAGGGGATCCGGTCCAGGAGTTCGTTGAGCCGGGACCGTGTTTCGGCCACGGCGCCTACCAGGCTTGCGGAGCCGGACAATTCGGCAATCGCGATGTGAAACCGGGCGTCGCGCGGACGGTAGCCCACGGCAGGGGAAGCGCTGACTTCAGAGAGGCAGACCTGTAGGTGCCGGCGGGCAGCTGCGGAGAGGTCCGCTTTGGCGGCCAAACCAGCGGCGGCAGGCTCGATGATGGACCTGAAGAGCAGGACGTCCTCCACTTCGGCGGGGTCGAGCGGCCCTTGGTCCGGCTGGCGCTGGACTGCCGTTGTGGAAACGTATGTTCCGCCGTACCGGCCGCGCTGGACTTCCAGATAGCCGGCGCTTTGCAACTCCCCCAAGGCGTCGCGAAGGGTGGCGCGGGAGACTCCCAATTGTTCGGCCAGTTCGCGTTCGGGCGGCAGTTTCTCGGCCGGAGCGAAGATCCCCAGCTTGATGGTCTGCAGGATGTGTTCGATGGTCTCTTCGAACGCGTTGCCGCCCCTGACTGGGCGCAGCATCGAGAACGACGGGCCAAACGGTGAGTCCGGCACGGCATCTCCTTCCACGGAATGCGGGCTGCGCCAACCAATGAGGCCATTCATAGGGCGCTGCTGCCTCCATGCTACCCACGCCGAGCAATAAAGGTCATCAAAGAAACCATTGAACACGCCTCGAATTGTGATCCAAGTCATCAGGTTTTTCAGAAAAGTCTTGACTCGTGGCGAATCACGCTCCAGACTTTGAAGCACACTTTGGACTGAAAACAGTCCTTTAGGATCTGATTGATCCCCCCGCTCGACTTTTCCCAGAAGCATTCCTCAGACGATAGGAACACGCATGGAAACAGTGCACCAGCCGCCCGGCGGCGAGGATGAGTATTTGAAGCACCGGCGCCTCAAACGGGGTGCCGCCGGATGGGTTCTCCTCGCGGGACTTGGAGTGGCCTACGTGATCTCCGGCGATTTCGCCGGCTGGAACCTGGGCCTGGCACAAGGAGGCTGGGGCGGCCTGCTGATCGCTTTCCTTCTCATGGCCGTGATGTACACCTGCATGGTTTTCGGGCTCGCTGAGCTCTCATCAACGCTCCCGACGGCGGGGGCCGGCTATGCGTTCGCCCGCCGGGCCCTGGGACCACTGGGTGGATTCGCCACCGGCATGGCGGTCCTGATCGAATACGCGGTGGCACCGGCAGCTATTGCCACCTTCATCGGCGGCTATGTGGAGGCGCTCGGCCTGTTCGGCCTCACCAACTCGTGGCCGGTCTACCTGGTCACGTACGTCATCTTCATCGGCATCCACATCCGCGGAGTCGGCGAAGCCCTCAAGATCATGTTCGCCATCACCGCGGTGGCCACCATCGCCCTGGCCGCCGCCGTCGTCGGCCTGCTTCCAAAGTTCGATTCGGCCCGGCTGTTCGATATTGTTCCCGATGGATCCGCAGGCTCCAGCGCGTTCCTGCCCATGGGTATCAGCGGCATCCTGGCTGCGCTGGTCTACGGAATCTGGTTCTTCCTTGCGGTGGAGGGCGTTCCCCTCGCGGCTGAGGAAACGTCGAATCCAAAGCGGGACATGCCCCGGGGAATCATTGTGGCCGTCATCATCCTGGTCATTTTCGGCGCGCTAATGCTGGTTTTGGTACCCGGTGCAGCTGGCTCCCAGGCCATGAGCGAATCCGACAACCCGCTGCCTGAAGCCCTACGCATCGCCTACGGTGGCAACACTTTCCTGGCTGAGTTCATTAATTACGCCGGACTGGCTGGTCTGGTGGCGAGCTTCTTCTCCATCATTTATGCCTATTCACGCCAGCTGTTTGCCCTCTCGCGGGCAGGCTACCTCCCCCGCTGGCTCTCCCTCACCGGCAAACGGCGCACCCCGTACTGGGCATTGATTGTTCCGGGCACCATTGGATTCCTCCTCGCGGCCATCACCCAGGATGGTGCCTTGCTCATCAACATCGCAGTCTTCGGCGCGACGGTTTCCTACGTCCTGCTGAACCTCTCGCACATCGTCCTTCGCAAGAAGGAACCCAACCTGGAACGCGGTTACAGAACGCCGGGTGGAATCGTCACGACGTCGATTGCCCTGGTCCTGTCCGCGGTGGCAGTCGTGGCGACGTTCGTCGTCGACGTCTTTGCCGCTTCCATTACGGCAGCGATTTTTGCCGCTGCCCTCCTTTACTACTGGCTCTACAGCCGGCACCGGATCGTGGCTGGCGCACCCGAAGAAGAGTTCGCCCAACTCGCCATGGCCGAGGCCGAGCTGAAGTAGCAGCCAGCAGAACCTGACATCCACTCACAGAACCACACTGCGGAGACATCATGAATTCCCACATCCAAGAGTCCAGCCGGAACCGGCAGCTCACCGTCGACGAACTGCGCGAAGCCGTGGCAATCGGCGAGATCGATACTGTCATTGTCGCCATCACCGATGCGCTGGGTCGCCTCCAAGGCAAGCGCTGCGGCGCACGTTCCTTCCTTGAAGACGTTCTGGATCACGGCGCGGAGGGCTGTAACTACCTGCTCGCCGTGGATGTTGAAATGCAAACCGTGGACGGCTACGCGATGTCGTCTTGGGAGACCGGCTACGGGGACATGGTGATGCTGCCGGACGTTTCAACACTCCGGAAGGTTCCTTGGCTCGAAGGCACAGCCATCGTGCAATGCGATGTCCTGTGGACGGACCGGACGCCCGTGGCAGCATCACCACGGCAGATCCTGAAAGCGCAGATCGAACGGCTCGAAAAGCTGGGCTACCGGGCCCACGTTGGCACCGAGCTTGAGTTCCTGATGTTCGATGACTCATACAACCAGGCCTGGCAGAAGAACTACACGGGCCTTGCGCCGTCGACGCAATACAACGTGGACTACTCGCTCCTTGCCACAGCCCGGTTGGAACCAGTGATCCGCTCCATCCGCAACAACATGGAAGCCGCGGGCCTGGTGGTCGAGTCGTCCAAGGGCGAATGCAACCTGGGCCAGCAGGAAATCACGTTCCGCTTCGACGAAGCCCTCGCCGCCTGCGATAAGCACACGTTCTACAAGAACGGCGCCAAGGAAATCGCCGACCAGCACGGCAAGAGCATCACGTTCATGTCCAAGTTCAACGAGCGTGAAGGCAACTCCTGCCACATCCACTTCAGCCTCACCGACCTGGACGGCAACCCGGTACTGGCGGGCGACGGCGAACACGGCTTCAGCCCGCTGATGGAACGCTTCGTTGCGGGTCAACTCGCGGCGCTGCGGGAACTCGCCTACTTCCTGGCACCCAACATCAATTCCTACAAGAGATTCGTGGAAGGCAGCTTCGCCCCGACGGCGATCGCCTGGGGCCTGGACAACCGCAGCTGCGCTCTCCGCGTGGTGGGTCACGGCCGCGGCCTCCGCACCGAGAACCGCGTGGGCGGCGGCGACGTGAACCCCTACCTCGCCGTGGCTGCAATGATCGCCGCAGTCGTCCATGGCATCGAGAACGATCTCCAGTTGCCGGCAATCACCAAGGGCAACGCTTACGAATCCGATGCGGAACGGCTGCCCACTACATTGCGGGACGCGCGGGACCTCCTGGCCGAGAGCAGCATTGCCCGCAAGGCTTTCGGCGACGACGTGGTGGACCACTACGTCCACGCCGCCAACGTTGAGCTCACCGCTTACGACAGCGCCATCACAGATTGGGAGCGGGTCCGTGGCTTCGAACGTCTCTGAAACTTACGGGCAACCGTACAAGCCCAGGATCGCGCTCACCAGTTACCTTCAGGAGGCCTCCTGGGGAGTGTGGAATACGACGGCGGCAATCCTCCCGGGAACGTACGTGGAGGCAGTGGTCGCAGCCGGAGCAACACCAATCCTGCTCCCTCCGCTGGGCACCGACGAATCCGTGCTGGACCTGGTGGACGGCTTGATCGTGGTGGGAGGTCCCGACGTCGATCCTTCCCTCTACGGCGAGCCGCCGCACCCAGCCACCAAGCCACAGCCGCTGCGGGACGCGCACGATTCCGCCCTGATCCGTGCCGCACTTGAGCGCGAACTCCCGCTGTTCGCGATCTGCCGCGGAGCGCAGCTCCTCAACGTCGTACTGGGCGGGACCTTGATCCAGCACATCCCCGACGTCATTCCAGACAGCAAGAGCCAGCCGGCACCTGGGGTTTACGGAGAAGCATCCTTCACCACCACCCCGGGCAGCCTCATCCACCACCTGCTGGGCGGCTCCGCCACCTCCCCGTGTTACCACCACCAGGCCCTGGACTCGGTGCCGGACACCCTGCGTGTGACTGCCCGCTCCGCCGATGGGCTGGTCCAGGCAGTTGAAACAACCGAAGGTGGCTGGGTTCTGGGTGTTCAGTTCCATCCGGAACAGAACCCCAACGATCTCCGGCTGTTCCGCGGGTTCGTGGAAGCTGCCGCCGGCTACCGCTCAGACCAGACCGCAACAATGAAAGCGATGTCCCCCGCATGACAGCAACAGTGTTTGATGTGATCAATCCGGCCACCGAGGAGGTCATCCAGACTGTTTCCTTGGCTGGCCCGGCAGAAACGGACGCAGCCATTGCCAAGGCAGCCGCCGCCTACGAGACGTGGCGGGCAGTTACCCCCGCGGACCGGGCGCTGCTGCTGCGACGGTTCGCTGCCGCCGTCGACAATGACCTGGAGAACCTCGCGCAACTTGAGGTGCGCAACGCGGGCCACACCATTGGCAACGCGCGATGGGAAGCGGGCAACGTCCGCGACGTCCTCAATTACTACTCGGCTGCTCCGGAACGTCATTTCGGACGGCAAATTCCCGTGGCCGGTGGAGTCAACATGACATTCCACGAGCCCTTGGGGGTAGTTGGCATCATCGTGCCGTGGAACTTCCCGATGCCCATTGCAGGGTGGGGATTTGCCCCCGCACTGGCCGCAGGCAACACAGTGGTCCTCAAGCCGGCGGAGGTCACGCCGTTGACCGCCATCCGCCTCGGTGAACTGGCGCTGGAAGCGGGGCTTCCTGAGGGCGTCTTCCAGGTGATTCCCGGCAAGGGTTCCGTGGTGGGCCAGCGGTTCGTCACCCATCCGGCGGTCCGCAAGGTGGTGTTCACTGGCTCCACAGGCGTTGGAAAGCAGATCATGGCCGGCTGCGCGGACCAGGTGAAGCGCGTGACGCTTGAGCTGGGCGGCAAGAGTGCCAACATCATCTTCGACGACGCCGACCTTGAGATGGCTGCGGCCGCCGCTCCCGGTGGCGCTTTCGACAACGCCGGGCAGGACTGCTGCGCACGTTCCAGGATCCTTGTGCAGCGCAGCGTCTATGAGCGCTTCCTCGAGCTGCTGGAACCAGAGGTCCTGGGCATGCGTGTCGGAGACCCCGCAGATCCGGCCACCACAATGGGGCCGCTGATCTCCGCCCAGCAGTTGGAGACGGTTTCCGGTTTCGTGCCCGACGGCGCACCGGTCGCCTTCCAGGGGAAGGCGCCGGAAGGGCCGGGCTTCTGGTTCCCGCCGACTGTACTGACTCCGGATGTAAAAGCCCCGTCATTCACCGACGAGATCTTCGGGCCGGTTGTTGCCGTGGTGCCGTTCGACGACGAAGCAGACGCCATCCGGATCGCCAACAACACGGAGTACGGCCTGTCCGGCTCGATCTGGACGTCCAAGGTGGACCGCGCATTGCGCGTAGCCCGGGGCGTCGAGTCCGGCAATCTTTCCGTGAATTCGCACTCGTCCGTCCGATACTCCACGCCTTTTGGCGGCTTCAAGCAGTCCGGCCTTGGCCGCGAGCTTGGCCCCGACGCGCTGGATGCCTTCAGCGAAGTCAAGAACGTCTTTATTTCCACCCAGTCCGCCTGAACTTTTTCCACTTTTCCAAGGAGAGCACCAATGCAATCAGTAGTTTCGAACCGTCTCGCAGGCCGCAGCGCAGTCATCACCGGCGGTGCCAGTGGCATCGGTCTGGCCACAGCACGCCGGATGGCCGCTGAGGGCGCCAACGTCGTCATCGCCGACATCGAACCGACGTCCGGAATCGCCGCTGCCAATGAAGTGGGCGGCCTGTTCGTCAAGGTGGACGTCACCAGCGAAGAAGAGGTTCGCAACCTCTACGCCCAGACCAAAGAGAGCTACGGCAGCGTGGATATCGCCTTCAACAACGCCGGTATCTCCCCCGCCGACGACGCTTCCATCCTCGACACCGGAATCGACGCCTGGCGCAGGGTGCAGGAGGTCAACCTGACCTCCGTCTACTACTGCTGCAAGTACGCCATCCCGTACATGCAGGAGCAGGGCAAGGGCTCCATCATCAACACGGCGTCGTTCGTGGCTGTCATGGGAGCGGCAACGTCCCAGATTTCGTACAGCGCCTCCAAGGGTGGCGTGCTGTCCATGAGCCGCGAACTCGGCGTCGAATTCGCCCGTCAGGGCATCCGCATCAATGCCCTCTGCCCCGGCCCGGTGAACACTCCCCTGCTGAAGGAACTCTTCGCCAAGGACCCCGAGAAGGCAGCCCGGCGGTTGGTGCACGTGCCCCTGGGTCGCTTTGCGGAGCCGGAGGAGCTAGCCGCGGCTGTCGCATTCCTCGCCAGTGACGACGCTTCCTTCATCACGGCATCCACGTTCCTGGTGGACGGCGGGATCTCGGGCGCTTACGTCACTCCCCTTTCGTAGGCTTTCCCAAGAACCCCGACGCCTAAAGAACCCCGACGGCGGGTGCGGACTTCACGTGAAGTCCGCACCCGCCGTCGGACTTTAACGTTCTCTCACATCCCAACCATCCCCACCCGATGCTCGCTCACATCCCAACCGTCCTAACCCGATGCTCGCTCACATCCCAACCGTCCCCACCCGATGCTCGCTCACATCCCAACCGTCCCCACCCGATGCTCGCTCACATCCCAACCGTCCCCACCCGATGCTCGCTCACATCCCAACCGTCCTAACCGAATGCCCGATCCCCAAAAAGACTATTGACGTTCCGATAGTTACCGATATATCGTTAACTATCGCCGATATTCCTTCGACGAACCACTAACCGAAAGGATGATGCTGTTATGAAAGGCATCCACAATCACGACGAAAGCTCGTTCCCGGAACACGGTTCCGGACTTCCCGAACATGGCCATGGACGCGGCCGCTTCAATCGCGGCAAAGGGCGCCGGGGTCCCCAAGGACACGGCGGACCCGGCCGCGGGCCAGGCTTCGGCCCGGGATTCGGGCCTGGCGGATTTGGTCCCGGCGGGTTTGGACCTGGCGGGTTCGGCCCCGGCGGATTCGGTCCCCGCGGGTTCGGGCCGGGCGGTCCCCGTCGTAACCGAGGCGACGTCCGCGCTGCAATTCTTTCCCTGCTCGCCGAGGCTCCTTCCAACGGCTATGGACTGATCAAGACCATCGCCGAGAAGACCTCCGGAGCCTGGCGTCCCAGCCCCGGGTCCGTCTACCCCACGCTGCAGCAGCTGGTTGATGAAGAGCTCATCACAGCCGTGGGCGAGGGGCGCAGGACGGAATTCACTTTGACGGACGATGGCCGGGCCTACGTTGCAGAGCATGAAGAAGAACTCGCCAACGCCTGGAACACCGAGGCTGACGGAAACATGCAGGAGTTCCACCAAAGCATCGGGAAACTGATGGGCGTCGTCCACCAGTTCCGCGCCGCGGCAACCGACGAACAGCGCAGGGCGGCGATCGAAAAGCTCGATGAAACCCGCCGCGCGCTCTACCTGATCCTGGCCGACTGATTCCTCCAATCCACCCCCTTGACCTTGACGTAACGTCAACCATTACTGTCAAAGGACAAGCCAGGAACGCGAAGGTCGGACGGAGGACACATGGACTGGTCGATCCAGGAAATTGCCAAAATGGCAGGGACCACCAGCCGCACGCTGCGTCATTACGACGATATTGGGCTGCTCAAGCCAAGCCGGACCGGTCATAACGGCTACCGCTATTACGACGGTCCGGCCTTGGTGCAGCTCCAGCGGATCCTCCTGCTCCGGGAACTTGGACTGGGCTTGCCTGCGATTGCCGACGTGCTGGCCCGGGAGACCGACACCGTCAAGGCGTTGAGCGGCCATCTGGAATGGCTTGGGCAAGAGCAGGACCGCCTGTCGCGGCAAATCGCGTCGGTGCGGCAAACCATTGACACATTGAAAGGGGATGGAAAGTACATGGCACAGGACATGTTTGACGGCTTCGACCACACTCAATACAAGGACGAGGTGGAGGAACGCTGGGGCAAGGACGCTTACGCCACCAGTGACGCTTGGTGGCGCGGCATGAGCGCCGAAGAAAAGCAGCAATGGAAGGACCGCTCCCGCCAACTGGGTAGCGACTGGATCTCCGCTGCCACATCCGGCATCGCGCCGGATAGCGCTGAAGCACAAGAACTGGCAAGGCGCCACGTGGAATGGCTCCGCGGAATCCCAGGCACACCGTCCGCCACACCCGGTGGAGACGTGAAAGGCTACGTCACCGGCCTCGGTGAAATGTACGTTGCTGATCCTCGATTTGCCGCGAACTATGGCGGCGAGCCGGGAGCCACGTTCGTTCGCGATGCCCTGCGGGTTTACGCGGAGGAAAACCTGTAGGCAGCCGGGATGCGCCAATTCGGGTTTGGCAATAGTCTGGCCGAATGGGTACAAGCACCGTAAAGTCCAGCGAACAGGTTGACAGGCAGACACGCATCCTCGAAGCGGCCCTGGAACTCCTGTCCCGCCACGGCATTTCGGGCATCAATATGCGAGCCGTGGCGCGTGAAGCAGGCGTGGCGCTTGGGCTCGTGAACTACTACTACGAGGACAAGTCGAGCCTGATCCGCGCGGTTCTGCACCGGATCGAAGAGCACGACCTCATGCTCGTGGAGCCGGAGCCGGCATCAACCCCTGAGGAGCAACTCCGGGAGTCACTTCGGCGCGTTGCGGACCCTGATCTCCTGACTACGCCGTACCTGTCCCTCCGCCTCCACCTCTGGGCCCTCGCCCAGGCTGACGAGGACTTTGCACGGATCAACGCGGCGGCTTTTGACCGGTATCTGGTCGGGCTTGCCACACTCATAGGGAATGCCAGACCCGGGCTTTCTGCTGATGAGTGCAGGGAGCGCGCGGCAGACATCGTCGTCGTGCAAAACGGCATGTGGCTCACCACGCTCCTGGGCATAGACAAGGCTGCTATCGAGCGAGGTATTGCCCGCACGGAGCAGATCGCTTTCGCCCCTTCGCGGGGTAACGATGGTTGAACACAGGTAGAGGGGATTCTGCGGCGACGGTCGCGGGCCCCTAGGCAAGCGTCCATATAATGGGACGTTTTTGCTCGAATAATGGACGCGTCCTTTAGCCTGCACTGTATGGACGATAGCCGGACAACCCAAGAGGACCTTCCGCCCTTTGTTGATGCCGCATGGCTCAAGGCACACCGAACCAACGTTGTCACCGCTGATGTTCGGTGGTACCTCGACGGCGCGTCGGGTCGTGCAGCGTACGACGGCGGGCACCTTCCAGGCGCGCTGTTCGTGGACCTGGATTCATGGCTGTCGGGCAGTTCGGGACCACGCGGCCTGAACCCTCTTCCCGACCCTGAAGTGTTCGCGCAGGGAATGTCTTCCCTGGGAATCGGCGACTCCACCACCGTCGTCGCCTATGACGATGCGGGAGGAGTCATCGCAGCACGGCTCGTATGGATGCTACGCGCCCTCGGGCATCGGGCGGCGCTGCTCGACGGCGGGATTGCCGCGTGGACAGAAGCGCTGGAGACGACGCCCGCCAAGCCGACGCCCGCGACTTTCACGCCGTCTCCGTGGCCGAAGGAGCATCTCGCCCAGCTTGAGGACATTAAGGCAGGGGCTGCCGGGATCATCGTCGACGCTCGAAACGCCGACCGCTTCGACGGAAGCCTCCAACTGCCCACCGATCCCCAAGCCGGACACATCCCCGGCGCCGTGAACGTCCCATGCCGTGGGAACCTAGACCCTGACGGACGCCTGCGCCCGATCACCGAGGTCCGACGAGCGTTTGCGAAGGTTGGGATCGAAGATGCGACTGCCGTCATCTCCTACTGCGGATCAGGCGTCACGGCATGCCACAACCTTCTCGCTCTCGAGTATGCAGGATTTGGTCGCGGCCGCCTCTACCCAGGCGGGTGGTCAGAGTACGGAGCCGAGGCTCGCCGAGCCGAGCTTGGCTGACAGACGCCGTACGAGTACCACTGGTGCACGGAAATCGCTCGTGGTTTGCGTAGCATGGGGGCTCAACGACTATTGGGGGTAGCAATGAATTTAAGTCCAGCCTTCGGAATTATGGGCATCCTGTACGCGGTCTTCATGATCGCGGTGGCCGCCCTGGCCGTGTACGCCCTGGTCTTGGCCGTCATCTTCCTACGGCTGAGGATCGCTGAGTTGAAGAGGGCGGCACGGGCCGGGGACAGCTGATTCCGCTGCGCGCTTTCGGCTTAACGTGTGCCGGAGAGCCAAGAATCGAATACTGCGAATAGCTTCCGGACCACGACGGCACTCCTCCCGGCAACGGTAGGGGCGCCGTCGTTGTCCCCCGGAATAGCAACCACACCACCCCCTCACCACGCGAACGCGCAGCCCGAAATCTTGAACATTTGTTCATATCTACTCTTGAACAGATGTTCAAGATGAACTAATCTGCATCGTATGACCCAAGCCACATTCTCCGATTCCGCATCCACTCTTTTCATCAACGGCGCGTGGGAGCCGGCCGCGTCCGGCGCCGTGCGCCAGATCCACAACCCGGCCGACGGCGAACTGGTCGCCACGGTCTCCGAGGCGGGCCGCGAAGATGCTGAGCGCGCCATCTCGGCAGCCCGTGCAGCCTTTGACTCCGGCGTCTGGTCCTCTGTTCCGGCGCCCGATCGCGGTGCATTTCTGCTGAAGGTCGCGGCGGAACTGCGCGAACGCCGGGAGAAGTTCGCCCGCGCTGAATCGCTGGACACGGGCAAGCGGATCATCGAAAGCCGTATCGACATCGATGACATCGCTGCCTGCTTCGAATATTTCGGAAGGCTCGCCGGGCAGTCGGCAGGCCGCATAGTCGATGCTGGGGACAACGCCGTCGTCAGCAAAATCGTCTACGAGCCCGTTGGTGTCTGCGGCTTGATCACGCCGTGGAACTACCCGCTGCTGCAGGCTGCATGGAAGATCGCTCCCGCGTTGGCCGCTGGCTGCACCTTCGTCCTCAAGCCCGCCGAGCTGACTCCTTCCACGGCAATCCTTGCCATGCAGTTGCTTAAGGACCTTGGCCTGCCCGACGGCGTCGCCAACCTCCTGACAGGCCCCGGAGCCAAAGCGGGCGCACCCCTTTCAGAACACCCCGACATTGACCTGGTCTCCTTTACCGGCGGCCTGGAAACCGGCAAACGTATCGCAGCTGCGGCCGCCGGAACCGTCAAGAAGGTCGCCCTGGAACTTGGCGGCAAGAACCCCAACGTCGTGTTTGCCGACGCGGACTTCGACGCCGCCGTCGACAATGCGTTGAATGGCGCGTTTGTGCACTCAGGCCAGGTCTGCTCTGCGGGGGCGCGGTTGGTTGTGGAGGAATCCATCGCCGAGCGCTTCGTCGACGAGCTGGTCCGCAGGGCAAAGGACATCCGCCTCGGCGGCCCCTTCGACGATGACGCCGAAACCGGACCACTCATCTCTGCAGAGCACCGCGACAAGGTCCACGAGTACGTCCAGCGCGGCATTGAAGAAGGCGCGCGGTTGCGTTGTGGCGGTGCGGCGCCTGAAGGGGAGAAGTACGACGCCGGTTTCTACTACCAGCCGACCATCCTGGACCGCGTCCAACGGGGAATGTCGGTTGTTGTTGACGAAGCGTTCGGCCCGGTTGTGACCGTGGAGACCTTCCGCACCGAAGACGAAGCCGTAGCCACCGCGAACGACACCATTTACGGACTGGCCGGCGCCGTCTGGACCCAGGACGCCGGCAAGGCGCAGCGGGTAGCAGGCCGTCTGCGGCACGGCACCGTTTGGATCAACGACTACCACCCTTACCTTCCGCAGGCCGAATGGGGCGGCTTCGGCCAGTCCGGCGTCGGCCGCGAGCTCGGTCCCACCGGCCTCGCTGAATACCAGGAAGCAAAGCACATCTACCAGAACACCAACCCGCAGGTAACCGGCTGGTTCGCTGACCGCAGCAAGGAGAAATAGATGCACACCGAGAACATCGAGAACCTCAAGGACCAGGGGTTCGACTACGTCGTCATTGGCGGCGGCTCGGCCGGGGCCGCTGTAGCCGCACGCCTGAGCGAGGATCCTTCCGTTTCCGTGGCACTTGTTGAAGCCGGTCCGGATGACCGCGGCCTCCCCGAGATTCTGCAGCTTGACCGCTGGATGGAACTGCTGGAGTCGGGATATGACTGGGACTACCCGGTGGAACCGCAGGAGAACGGCAACTCCTTCATGCGCCACGCCCGCGCCAAGGTCATGGGCGGCTGCTCCAGCCACAACTCCTGCATCGCTTTCTGGGCCCCGCGCGAAGACCTGGACGAGTGGGAGTCAAAGTACGGGGCCACCGGCTGGAACGCTGCGGCCGCCTGGCCGTTGTACCAGCGGCTGGAAACCAATGAGGATGCGGGCCCGGACGCTCCCCACCATGGCGACTCGGGGCCCGTGCACCTGATGAACGTTCCCCCGGCGGATCCCACCGGCGTCGCGCTCCTTGATGCCTGCGAGCAGGCCGGCATCCCCCGCGCTAAGTTCAATGACGGCAGCACTGTGATCAACGGGGCAAATTTCTTCCAGATCAACCGCCGTGCGGACGGGACGCGTTCCTCCAGCTCCGTCTCCTACATCCACCCCATCATCGAACGTGAAAACTTCACGCTGCTGACCGGCCTGCGGGCGCGCCAACTGGTGTTCGACGCGGACAAGCGCTGCACCGGCGTCGACGTCGTTGACTCGGCTTTCGGCCGGACCCACCGGCTCACAGCGCATCGCGAGGTGATCCTCTCAACCGGAGCCATCGACTCGCCCAAGCTCCTCATGCTGTCCGGCATCGGCCCGGCCGCGCATCTGGCCGCACACGGCATCGACGTGGTGGTCGATTCCCCCGGCGTCGGCGAGCACCTCCAGGACCACCCGGAAGGCGTGGTGCAGTTCGAGGCCAAGCAGCCCATGGTGCAGACCTCCACCCAGTGGTGGGAGATTGGCATCTTCACCCCCACTGAAGAGGGCTTGGATCGTCCGGACCTGATGATGCATTACGGCTCTGTTCCGTTCGACATGAACACCCTTCGGCACGGCTACCCCACCACGGAAAATGGCTTCAGCCTCACCCCGAACGTCACCCACGCCCGTTCCCGCGGAACCGTCCGGCTGCGCAGCCGGGACTTCCGCGACAAGCCGATGGTCGACCCCCGTTACTTCACGGATCCGGAGGGCCACGACATGCGGGTCATGGTTGCCGGCATCCGCAAGGCACGGGAAATCGCTGCGCAGCCTGCCATGGCTGAATGGGCCGGCCGGGAGCTCTCCCCTGGCATCGAGGCACAGACGGACGAGGAACTGCAGGACTACATCCGCAAAACGCACAACACGGTGTACCACCCGGTCGGTACTGTCCGGATGGGTCCCGTGGACGATGACATGTCACCGCTGGACCCCGAGTTGCGGGTCAAGGGCGTTACAGGCCTGCGGGTTGCCGACGCCTCCGTCATGCCGGAACACGTCACCGTCAACCCCAACATCACCGTCATGATGATCGGGGAGCGCTGCGCGGACCTCATCAAAGCCAGCCGGACGGTTGAATCTACGACGGCGGAGGCGGACTTCAGCTTGACCCCCGCCTGAGACGCGATTGCCAGTGAAAGCACCGGTGGAGGGTGCGTTCAGCGCTCCCACCGGCGTTTTCCATGCCCACGTTTCGGCGCCGCGAGCACTTACGCCTTGAATGGGCGCCCGCATTATCTTGAACATTTGTTCATAGACAAGTCTTGAACGCCTGTTCAATCTGAACTAACCTCTTTTTATGACCCACGCCACACCTATACGGTTGCGGCTTGGCGGGCAGGCCTGGACTTCGACCACATCGAAGGCCCAACCAGCCCCGTTACAACCATGGGGGAACAGCCGGAGGCACATAGTGGTGCCCGGCCTATTGATTTCGACTGCGACCAATGGCGGCCGCAGGTCATCACCATTCGGTGCACGTCTGAGTTAGGAGTTCGAATGTCAGAACCCAGCAAATTAGGACCCTGCAAGAGCGATGCAAGCGGCATGGACGAGTTTGGCTACGCGCAAACCCTTGACCGCAGCATCGGTAAGTTCGCCAGCTTCGCCGCCGGCGTCAGCTACATCTCCATCCTCACCGGCGTTTTTCAACTCTTTTACTTCGGCTTTTCCACGGCCGGGCCTGCCTATGCGTGGTCATGGCCCATCGTCTTCGTCGGCCAGCTGATGGTGGCACTGTGCTTTGCGGAACTGGCCGGCCGCTACCCGGTGGCTGGATCTGTCTACAACTGGGCCAAACGGCTCTCAAGCGGAACATGGGCCTGGCTGGCGGGCTGGTTGCTCCTGCTTTCCTCGATCATGGCGCTGGGATCAGTTGCCTTGGCCCTTCAAATTACCCTGCCGCAGATCTGGAGCGGCTTCCAGCTTGTGGGCGATGGAACCGGGCCTTACGACTTCGCCGTCAACGGGGTCATCCTTGCCAGCATCATGATCGGCATTTCCACACTCATCAACGCTTTCGGCGTGAAACTCATGACCATGATCAACAGCGTGGGCGTATTCGTAGAGCTGGTTGCGGCCGTCCTGCTGATCGCGGCGCTGATTTGGCACTCAGTACGGGGACCGGAAGTCCTCCTGGATACTGCCGGATTCGGCGAAGAACATCCCCTGGGCTTCTTCGGGGTGTTCATGATTGCCGCCATGGCCTCCGGCTACGTCATGTACGGGTTCGACACCGCAAGCTCCCTGGGCGAGGAAACCAAGGACCCCAAGCGCACGGCTCCCAAGGCTATCCTGCGTGCCGTTACGGCGTCCTTCCTCTTGGGAGGCCTGCTCCTCCTTGGCGGAATCCTGGCTGCGCCGGATCTGTCCGATCCCAAGCTGGGAGCTGCAGATGGCGGACTCCAGTACATCGTTCTTTCGGTGCTGGGAGGCCCCTTCGGCAAGGCCTTCCTGGTTTGCATCGTGGTGGCCGTAGTGGTCTGCACACTGGCCGTGCATGCAGCAGCTATCCGCATGATGTTCGCCATGGCCAGGGACAACAACCTTCCCTTCAGCCGCCAGCTCAGCAAAGTGCACCCCACGCGGAAAACCCCCACAGTGGCCGCCATCGTCATCGGTGCAGTGGCAGTGATCCCGCTGATCGTCAACATCTCCCAGCCGGCCATCTTCACCATTCTTTCCAGCATCAGCATCGTCCTGATCTACCTCTCCTACCTGCTGGTCACCGTTCCGATGCTGCGGCGCCGGTTCCTTAAGAAGTGGCCCCTGAAGGACGACGGATCAGAACCGGGATTCAGCCTAGGCAAATGGGGCCTGCCCGTGAACATCCTGGCAGTGCTCTGGGGCGGCGCGATGACGGTGAACCTGATCTGGCCACGGCCGGAGATCTACAACTCAGTACCGCCCTTCGAGTGGTACCTGCAGTGGGGCGGCGTCATGTTCGTTGCTGCGGTGATCATCGGCGGAACGCTCCTTTACCGCCTCCGTATCAGGCATCGGACAGGGGTTTTGGCCGAGCACGCCGCTGCGGCCCCCTCTCCCGAACCAGCCTCCGCGCAGCCAAACTCCGCCGAGCCAAACTCCGCCGAGCCAAATTCCCCCGAACCTGTCCAGGTCCTAACCCAAAGTTGATAGCAGTCTGACAATGAGGGCATCTCTTCGCTTGCGTTCCACGAGCGAAGAGATGCCCTCAGTGTCGTTCTAGACGAACGCCGACTTTCCCGTGACGGCCCTGGCCACGATCATGGAGTTGATCTCGTAGCTGCCCTCGTAGGTGTACAGGATTTCGGCGTCGCCGAAGAGCTTTCCCATCTCGTAATCCGTGGTGATGCCGTTCCCACCCATCAGGGACCGGCCCATAGCCACGGACGAGCGCGCCAAACGCGTTGTGGTCGCCTTGCACATCGCGGCCTGCACCATTTCCAGCTTCCCCGCCTGCTGGATGCGGGCCAGTTCCACCATCAAGGACAGGGAGGCATTGGCGTTGCCCAAAATGTCCGCGAGTTGCTGCTGGATGAGCTGGAACCGGGCCAATTCCTTGCCGAACTGCTTACGTTCCAGGGCGTAGGACCTGGCAATATCGAAGGCCGCCAATTGGATGCCCGCAGCCTGCCACCCCACCCAGGCCCGCGAGTCCCGCAGCAGATCATTGGCCCGGGAGAATGCCGTGGCGCCGGGCAGCAGGTTATCCGCAGGAATCCGGACGTCGTCCAGCGTGATGTCCGCATTCTGCATGATGCGGAGGCCGATCTTGTTGGTGATCTTGGTGGCCGAGTATCCTGGCCGGTCCGTCTCCACAATGAAGCCCTTGATCTGGTGATCAGACACGTCACGGGCCCACACCAAGGCGAAGTCGGCGATTGTCCCCGCTCCGATCCAGCGCTTGGCACCGTTGATGACCCATTCGCCGCCGTCGCGCCGCGCCGTCGTCGAGAGTCCTCCGGCGATGTCCGAACCGTGGTCCGGTTCCGTGAGGGCGAAGGCGCCCAACTGTGTGAAGGCTTCCAGCCCGGGCAGCCACTTCCGCTTTTGTTCGGGAGAGCCGAGTTCATGGATCATGCCGACGATGAGTTCGTTATGGATCCCCACGAGCGCGGACAGCGACACGTCTGCCCGGGCAATCTCGGTGTACATGAGGCCCTTGAACAGTTTGGAGGAGCCGTCGGTCTGCAGCCCGCCGAGCCCGTATTTTGCCATCTCGGCCAGGAGCCCGAACGGGAACTCTTCGCGGTTCCAATATTCGATGCTGGCAGCGCGGATCCGCGTTTGGAGGAACTCCCGCACCTCCGCGTACCGCTCCTGCTCCCCCGCAGGAAGCAGGTCCACTACATGCATCAGGTCCGCCTCCGGATAAGGAGGGAGGACTTTCCGTGTCGGTTCGCCGCTGGTAACGGTGCCGGCAGCTGCTTTTTCGTCGAGCATTTGACCCCTTCGTCATGTCCAACGCAGGCTCTTCCAAACCCTTGGATGTCCTAGTATATTGCAAGGTGATGTGGACCACTAGGCGGGGTGCTCCGGCGACGGCGCCGAGGCACTAATCCCCCAGCGAAAGGCGGACTATGACAGTCACAGAAGACTTCCGTGCGGCCCGTGACCGGCTGCTGGAACTGCGCGAGGATTACAGGCAGGCCCACAGGGAATTCGAATGGCCACGTTTTGACGAATTCAACTTCGCCCTCGATTGGTTCGACCAGATCGCTGCGGATCCGGAACGGGGAAACAAACCGGCACTGGTCATCGTGGAGCAGGACGGCAGTTCCACACGTCGCACATTTGCGGACCTTTCGCGACGGTCCTCCCAACTCGCCAAGTGGCTGCGCAGCGAGGGCGTCAAACGCGGGGACCACATGATCATCATGCTTGGCAACCAGGTGGAGCTTTGGGAGCTCATGCTTGCCGGCATCAAGCTGGGCATCGTCATGATCCCCACCACCACCCTCATGGGCGCCCGGGATCTCCAAGACCGCGTAGAACGGGGCGGGGCCAACTGGGTGGCCGTGGGTAGCGCCAACATTGGGAAGTTCGCGGACGTGGCGGGCGATTACACGCTCATCGAGGTCGGCGCGGACCACGCCAACGACCAGGCGCTGCAGTACGCGGATTCGTACGACGCCGGCACGGACTTCACGCCCGACGCCCCCACCAAAGCGGACGAGACACTGCTCCTCTACTTCACGTCCGGCACCACTTCGAGGGCCAAGCTCGTGGAGCACACCCACACCTCCTACCCCGTGGGCCACCTTTCCACGATGTACTGGATCGGCCTTGAACCCGGCGACGTGCACCTCAATGTCGCCTCCCCCGGCTGGGCCAAGCACGCCTGGTCCAACGTCTTCACACCCTGGATCGCCGAGGCCTGTGTCTTCATCTACAACTACGAACGCTTCAATGCGGCCGCCCTCATGGACCAAATGGGCCGCGAAGGAGTCACGAGCTTCTGCGCGCCGCCCACCGTCTGGCGCATGCTCATCCAGGCGGACCTCACTCAGCTGGCCTCGCCGCCCCGGAAGGTGGTGTCCGCCGGCGAACCGCTGAATGCGGAAGTCATCGGCCAGGTGGAGGAAGCGTGGGGCGTCACCATCCGCGACGGTTTCGGCCAGACCGAATCCACCGTCCAGATCGCGAACACGCCGGCACAGCCGGTGAAGATCGGTTCCATGGGCCGGCCGCTGCCCGGATACGACGTCGTCCTGGTCGATCCGCTCACCGGCAAGGAAGCCGACGACGGCGAACTCTGCCTGCGCTTGGACCCCCGGCCCGTGGGGCTCATGAAAAGCTACTTCGGTGACGAAGCGAAAACAGCAGAAGCGTTCCGCGACGGCTACTACCACACCGGCGATATGGCCAGCCGGGACGCCGACGGGGTCATCACCTATGTGGGCCGGGACGACGACGTCTTCAAATCCTCCGACTACCGCTTGTCCCCCTTCGAACTCGAAAGCGTACTGATCGAACACCCCGCCGTGGCGGAGGCCGCCGTCGTACCTTCGCCTGACCCGGTGAAGCTGTCGGTGCCGAAAGCGTTTGTGGTGCTCGCCGCCGGCTACGAACCCGGACCCGCCGTTGCCGAGGACATCCTGCGATACTGTCGCGAGCACCTGGCGCCCTTCAAACGGATACGGCGTCTCGAATTCGGCGAACTGCCCAAGACCATTTCAGGCAAGATCAGGCGTGTGGAACTTCGCGGCACGGAAGTGGCGCGGCACGGAAGCGGACCGTTGCCGGCAGGCCTCGGCCTGGAATACACCGAGGAAGAGTTCCCGAATCTGAAAGACTAGCCACCCGAGCAACGAAGGAGGCCCATGGGCACCCCACTCCCCCGCGACCCCATCGCCGACGCCCAACGCAACTGGGAACGGCACGGTTGGGGCGATGTCGCCGCGCCCATGGCAGCCATCACCGCGATCATGCGCACCCAGCAGATCCTGCTTGCACGCATCGAGACGGTCCTCAAACCGTTCGGCCTGACCTTCGCACGCTACGAACTCCTCGCGCTGCTGAGTTTCGCCCGCAGCGGCGCACTCCCCATGAACAAGGCGAGCGCGCTGCTGCAGGTGCACCCCACCTCGGTGACCAACGCCGTCGACCGTCTCGAAAAGGCCGGCCTGGTGGCCCGCTCCCCGCACCCCACCGACGGCCGCACCACCCTGATCGAGCTCACTGCCGAGGGCCGCACCCTCGCCAAGAAGGCGACGGCGGCACTCAATTCCGAGGTTTTCGGCAAGTCAGGCTTCGGGGCCGACGACGTCGATCACCTTATCCGCGTCCTGGGGACCTTCCGCAGGGATGCCGGGGACTTTACAGAGGAGTGATCCTTTCGGCGCTCTTCATGCCAGCTGAGTGAAACCCAGGGGGTCCGGATTCAGCCCCTCCGGTCCCACGTCCATCAACTGACGCCCGGCGTTCTACGGGATGCGTCCGCCCGCCCCACGCACCGCCGCCCTGAAACGGTCACCGAGAAGTTCGATCCGTTCAACAGGTTCGTTGCTAAAAACAAGACGCAGATGACGGCCAGCTACGTCGCCGCCCCAGCCAGTCATGGCAGTGGCGGCTACACCATGCCCTAAAAGCACTCGGGAAAGGTCCGATGGATTCACCCCATGCTCCGTGGTGTCCAGGATCTGCGACCAACCTCCGGCAGCCGGGATCATGGCAAAGCCTTCCAGGGATGCGGTAAGGGCATCACGCCGGCGTTGCCACTCTTCAATGCATTGAGCCAGTCCGTCATCGGCCCCGCCCAGGGCAGCTATCAGCCCGGCTTGGGCGATGCCTCCGGGGGTGATGCCGTTGTAGATGTGAACCATCGCGAGGTCCGGTATCACCGCGGCGGGGGCGACGATCCACCCGATCCTCCAGCCGATCATCCGCTGCTCGATCGAGGGTGTGCCAACAATGACGGTGCGGTCCCGCATCCCCGGATAGGACACCGGGCTCACAACCGGCAAACCGTCGTAGACGACTCCCTCCATAAACGACCAATAGATCAGCCACAGGTCCTTCTCCACGCATAGCCTGGTAATGGCCTGCCATTCCTCGTCATTGAGCCTGTAGCCGGCGGGAAACGACGGATTCTGGAGGAAGACGGCCCTCGTTCCGGGTGTGACTGCCGCTTCCAACGCATCGATGTCCAACCGCCAGGTTCCATCCCCGGCTGTCATCGCCACCAACCGCGGCACGCCTCCTGCCAGATAAACCCTGTTGAGCATGCCCGCGTACGTGGGGTCAGTGAGCACTATTTCATCGCCAGGGTCGGTCAGGGCCAGCAGTGCGTCCAGAAGGCAGTCTCCGTCGCTGGCAGTCAGGATGATTTCGGTTTCCGGATCGTACTTGACGCCGCTGCGGGACGCCACATGGGCCGCCACTGCCTCTTTGGCGGCCAACTGGCCCGTGAAAGGGAGGTATGAGTTGGCCGAGTCCAGGCCAACGGCCGCGCGGGTAGCTTCGATCGCCAACGGAGGCGGAAGAAGGTCGGTATCAAGATTCTCCAGGCGCAGAGTGTTTGGATCCTCACCCGCCGCCGCGGCCACCGTGTCTATGTTGAAGCCGGCGACGTACTTCAGCCGGGCAGGCCTGGTTCTCATCGTTGCCTCATTTCACCGAAGAAGGGTCATCCAAGACCATCGTCCGCTCGAAGTTCCCGAAACGGAACGGCAATAACGCGATTTTGAACTGCAATTTCCACGGCCACATGGATTACCAGCTGCCACCTTCTGTACCCGGATGCGCCGCCGGGCGTATCCTAAAGCTCCATTGCCGCAGTGGGGGGTGGAGCGTTTGGCCAAGAACCCGGGACAACGCCGCAGCATACTTCTGCGCCCTTTCCTCCTTGCCATGCTTGCCTCGTCTGCATGGATGCTGTGGTTGACAGGCCCTTCAGCAGCCGCCGCGGATATCCTTCCCGTCATACCTCCGCTACCGAGCAGCACCACGCCGCTAACGCAGACTCTGCAGGCGCCCTCGGTCACATCGTTGGCCGATTCTGTGGACCCAGCGGCTCCCGATCTTGATCCGCTGGCCGAGGCTTCCGCAGCTCCCGTGCTGTCTGAGGCTCCCGCGCTGCCTGAGGCTCCCACGGCTCCCGCGCTCCCGACGGTAACCGTCCCCCAAGTACTAGGTGCCCCCCAGGTTCCGGTCGTCGGCCAGCTTCCCGAGGTACAGAAACTTCCTGTGGTGGAGGGAGTCCTGGAGCTCCTGCCCGAAGTTTCAGACGTACTTCCCGTGCCCGCGGTGCCCGTGCTGCCGGAAGTGCCTGGCTTACCCGATGTGCCGGACTTGCCCGGGCTTGCCGACCCTCTGTTTCCTCCAACGCCAGCGACCACACCGAACCCGCTCGACGGCGTAACCCCGCCTGAGGTATCGACCTCCCCGGACGCCCCAATCTCACCGTCAGGCGCTCCAACGCTGCCACTCGCCGTCGTACTCCAAACCACGCAGGCAGCGGCGCCCGTGCTCGGAGGCCCGAGCCTCCCGCAGCCCATACCGACCTTTGATCCAGCAGGGGTTCCGCCCGCCGCGATGCTCGCACCCGGCAGCCCGGTTCCCGGCGCACCGCTTTATCCGGTACCGGCGCCAAGCACCGCAGGCGCATCGGGAGCGGGTGGCTCAAACACGTCGGCCCCCGGGGCGTCCGACATCCCGGAGGTCCTCGCACCGCTGCCGCCTCCGAGAGCCGGTCCAGTGACGGACCCGCAGCGAACGGCATCACCACAACCCTCGTTCGATCCCGGGTCCCGACCTGACTGATGCGGTGGCTCCTGCTTTGGCAGGCACCACCACCTGCGCCAACCGACGCAGGCATAAGACATCAGTCAGGAGGCACCCATGCTTCGCAAAATCCAGGTCCCTGTCCGCAATCACGCAAAGGCATCCGCCAGCCAACGTATCGGCTTTTGGCCCGACTTGGTCGGCAACTGGCCGGACCCGATGCACGCGGAAAGGAGCCGGATAGTCTGCTGAGGGGCGGCACACCGCCCAGGAAATAACGACGCCGGCCGGATGGTCAGTCTGACTGTCCGGCCGGCGTCGTGCTGTCCGAAGGCGCCCGTTTCCGACACGGCTTCATGGGCTCCCGGGACCACCTTCCCCATACTGATGGGCTTGCTGACCGGACTAATTACCGGACGGGTGCGGGCTCGGGATGACGGTTAGGACGGCGAGCCATTTCTCTCGGGCATCCCTTTCGAGTGGGCTATTAGATCAAGGAGCGGAAGATGTCCCAGCCGGTGCCGATGGTTTCGGCGGTGGGAACGAAGCCGGTGTACTTGAGCAGGTCTCCGTCCGGGTTGATGGCGATGGTGTCGTTCCGTGTCACCGTGTGCCCCCAATGTATTGCCTCGCCCAGGTTGTGGGTGAAGCTGCCGGCGCCGATGATTTCCGACATGACCTCCCAGCCGGGACCCCAGGTATTAGCCCCTTGCCAGCCTCCTTGGCCGTCTGATCTGTAGTGGTGCATGTAGCCGGCGTGGTCACGTCCGAGGATGTCTACGGCACCGTCGCCGCTTAGGTCGCCGGAGGCAATGATCTTGTCGAAGACCTGCCAGCCGGTGCCCACAACGACCGCCTGCTTCCAGCCGCCTTCACCGTCGCCGGGGTACAAGTGGAGATCGCCCCGTGCATCGCGGGCGAGGACATCGTTGTTGCCGTCCCCGTCAAAGTCACCCGGACCCACGAACGTGTCGAACATGTTCCAGCCCGTACCGACGACAGATCTGTCCAGCCAGCCTCCGTGTCCATCGCCCGGGTATTGGTAGAGGTCTCCCTCCGCGTCGCGAGCAAGGATGTCGTTGTTGCCGTCCCCATCGAAATCGCCAGGTGAGAAAACGATGTTGAAGATGTTCCATCCGGTGCCCACGAGCCTGGGCTGGTCCCAGTGCGACGTTTCGTAGCTGGGGCACACTCCGGCGTCGCACGATCCGAGGGTGTAAGTGTAGGTCCGGGGATACAGGACCAGTTCCCCGGTGTCCGTACGGCCCAACAGCTCGAAGTTTCCCCGCCCGGTCCAGCCCATGGCCCGGTTGGACGCCGCAATGGGCTCTGTCTCCTTGCTGTGCAGCAGCGTGTTCTCATCGCCCCTTAGGGAGTCGCCGCACTGTTGCTTCTCCGGAGTCGTCGCGTAGACGTTGAAGGAGAGGCGGTTCCCGCGGTCTTCCGGCAGAATTTTTAGGGGTTCCACTTGGCGTTCCGCCGGAAGGGGTGTGCCGTTGCTCAGCCATTCAATCGTGTAACCATCCGGCGCTGCCCCGGTCTTGTCGCAGCCCGAGAATTCCCCCGGCGCACCCATCCTCAGCTCTGATCCCACGAACGGCATTCCCACCATGGACACAACTCCGTCCATATCAATATGGTGGAGCGGTTGGGCGCCTGCCGCCGTCGCCGGGACACCGCCGCTGCTTGCCAAACCGATCACGAGAAGCGCAGCCATGGCACTCCGCCGTGCGACACGCTTGAAACCGTTTGCGATCATATTTCCCCCTTGAAGACCTGTCGCAGACCTTCCGCCTGAACGGCATCTTTCCGCCAAGGCTACATGAGCGCCCGGTACCCCTTTTGGAAGCGAGCCATGGCTTAGGAATCGGATTATGGGCAGACGCTAAGAATTGGAGCACTACCCCCTCTGGCCTTTGAGCCGTGTGGGCGACGCCTGTCGCGCCGCGTCATTCAGCCGTAACCACCACCGTCGGCTGCTAGCGTGCAGTCCTGACACTTCAGGAGGAAACACGTGGGCTTTGCCGAAGAACTCAAGAAGGACTGCATCAACAATTGGGACGCCGCAATCAACCATCCGTTTGTGGATCAGTTGCTCGGCGGGAGTCTTTCCGACGACGACCTTCGGCGCTACCTTGTGCAGGACTACCAGTTCTGCGATGCCTTCATAGCGCTCCTCGGGCAGGCTGTGGCGTCTGCTCCATCGTTGTCCTCACGGTTGGTGTTCGCGCGGGTCCTGGGAGCATTCGCATCGGACGAGAACACGTACTTCCAGGACTGCTTCGATGAACTGGACGTTGCGGACGCTGACCGGGTCGGGCCTGTTTTGGGAGCCGTGACCCGGGACTTTGATTCACTCATGCGCAGCGCCCTGGCTACCCGCTCCTATCCGGACATCCTGGCTGTCCTCCTTGTTGCCGAGTGGCTTTACGGGGACTGGGCCGCGCGGGCCCGAGATCCTGAACTGCGGCCAGCCGCGCCAAAGCACTCGGAGTGGATCCGCCTCCACAATAATCCCGAGTACAACGCCTGGGTGACGTGGCTACGGGAGGAGTTCAACGCCGTCGAGCCTGTAGATCCGGAAGTTCGCGACCGCGTTACGGAGACGTTCCGCGAGGCTGTGCGTTTGGAGCTCGCGTTCTTTGACGCCGCCCTTGTCCCGTCAGGCGCCCCGTCATCCGTCCCTGCTTAGAGAGCAACAAGTGGCTGTCCCTATGTAAGAGATGGCAACTGCAGTGGCGTGGCGCGAAAAGAGTTAGTGAATGTGGGATGCGAACGCAGAGCTGAGGGCGAAATATGAGACCACAGCCCCCTCCTGCTCAACCTGATCGCGCGCGTAGGAGCACGCCACAGCGATGTCGTCCAGGTCGGTCCAGTGCCAGCTGTCCGGGCAGTGGTGGTTATCGCAGAATTGCCACGTCATTTTCGTTCCTCAGTCATCGCCCTGTTTGTCCTTATATAGGACCGCTCCGGGGCGGGATCGTGACGAGGAAAGTATGGTGACCTGCGTCCTACTGGCGGGTCACCGAAAACGAAAAGATGAGAGCCGACACGAGGGCCAGGGCGGCAATACCGTAACCGACAACCAAGGCTGCAATCGCGAAGGGCCGTCCGCGTTCTCCACGTTGCTGGATCTGGTTGAGGGCGACGTGGCCTGCGCCCACAACGAAGACCGCGATGACGGCCATCCCGGCGAAGAACAGACCCACGAGGGCCAGCACTGCCATCGCTGCTGCCACGATGGCTTGGCGGTTGATCGGTTGGACGGATGCTTCCGTTTGGCCGGTTTGAACGATCTCCGTTGACATGTTCTCTCCCCATTTGTCGGTGCCAAAGAGTCTATCCTCGCGCATGCCATAACTGCGTTGCGGGGCTCACTCTGCGCGCTTCGCGTCGGATTTGAAGCGCAGAGCAGGCCCCGCAACGTAAAGAAACTCCTAAAGGTGCTTGAACTCCGGCTCCCGCTTCTCGCTGAATGCGGCCATGCCCTCCTTCTGGTCCTCGGTGGCGAACAGCGAGTGGAACACCCGCCGTTCGAAGAGCACTCCCTGGGCCAGACCCATTTCAAAGGCGGCATTGACGGCTTCCTTGGCCACCATGGCCGCGGGCTTGGACTTGGAAGCGATGACCTCGGCGGCTTTCACAGCCTCGTCAATGACTTCAGCTGCGGGGACAATCCTGGACACAAGGCCTGAGCGTTCAGCTTCCTCGGCGTCCATGAAACGGCCTGTCAGGACCATGTCCATCGCCTTGGCCTTCCCAACGGCACGGGTGAGCCGCTGGGAGCCGCCCATGCCGGGGATGACACCCAGGTTGATTTCCGGTTGGCCGAACTTGGCGTTGTCCCCGGCAATGATGAAGTCCGCCATCATCGCCAGTTCGCAGCCACCACCCAGGGCAAAGCCGGAGACGGCAGCAATGACGGGGATCCGGAGCCGCGTGAGGTCCTCCCAGCGGCGGAACCAGTCCGCCGCATACATTTCCATGTAGCTCTTGGAGGACATCTCCTTAATGTCGGCGCCTGCCGCGAACGCCTTGGCGGATCCCGTGATGACCACGGCGCCGATGCCAGGATCGGTGTCCATTGCGGTGACTGCGTCCACAAGTTCGTTCATGAGTGCTGTATTCAGCGCATTCAACGCTTCCGGCCGGTTCAACGTCACCAAGCCCACGCGGCCCCGACGTTCCACCAGGATGTTCCCGTACTGCTCCGTCATGCTCTCCCTCTCACTCAACGTCGTCATGTACAGAATCTCTCACACAGACTTGTCGCGTATGTCCGTGATGATGCCTGAGAAGTCACGTCCGGCACCCTCGCCCGCGGCGTAGGCATCGTAGATCCGGGATGCCAACGGTCCCATTTCCGCTGCAACTCCAGTGCTTTCCAACGCATTGACGGCCAGCCGAAGATCCTTGGCCATCAGTGCCCCCGCAAAACCGGGCTGGTAGTCGCGGTTGGCGGGGCTGGTGGGGACAGGACCGGGAACAGGACAGTTGGTGGTCAGGGCCCAGCACTGTCCGGAGGCGTTGGAAGCGACGTCGAACAGTGCCTGGTGCGTGAGTCCAAGTTTCTCCCCGAGTACGAAGGCCTCTGCCACGGCAATCATGGAAACGCCCAGGATCATGTTGTTGCAGACCTTGGCTGCTTGCCCTGCACCGTGGTCTCCGCAATGCACGATCCTCTTGCCCATGAGTTCCAGGATGGGTTTGACGGTCTCAAAATCTTCAGGCAAAGCGCCCACCATGAAAGTCAGGGTGCCGGCCTCGGCACCCACCACGCCACCGGAAACCGGCGCATCCACGGAACGGTGGCCTGCGTCAACGGCAATGACGGCCGCCTCCCGGGCCTCGTCAACGTTGATGGTGGAACAATCCAGGAACAAGGTATCCGGCGCGGCTACTGACAGCAGCCCGGGCCCGTCAACCCCGCGATACGCATCCAACACGTGCTTGCCGCTGGGCAACATTGTCAACACCACGGCCGCGCCGTCCACGGCTTCGTGCGCCGTGGATGCCATGGGAATTCCGTGGGCTTTGGCGGCCTCGACGGCGGCCGGCACAGGGTCATAACCGATCACATCGTGTCCGGCTTTGATCAGGTTGGCCGCCATGGGCCCGCCCATATGGCCAAGTCCGAGGAAAGCTATGAGTCCCGTTGCCGATGCTGCGTTCTCTGTCATGTCGTCTCCTTCAACTGGCTAACAAACTGGCTGGACATGCGGGCTGCACAACCCGGCGGTCATGTGGCGTCAGCGCCCAAGGCGGCGAGCCCCAGCTCGCGGTCGCCGAGCGGCGCAAAGTAGCCCTCGACGTCGGACTCGCGCACCTCAGCCAAAGTGGGAGGCTTCCACTGCGGGTTCCGGTCCTTGTCCACTACCTGTGCACGGATCCCCTCCCGGAAATCAGGCCCGGCCAGGCAGCGCAGTCCCACCCGGTATTCCTGGTCCAGCGCTTCCTCCAGCGACATCCCCGGAACACGCCGCAAGGATGCCAAAGTGACCTTCACAGATGTGGGCGACTTCGCCTCAATGGTGTCGGCCGCAGAAGCTGCCTCGGGCGAAGACTCCCCCAGCGAGCGCAAACTCCGTACGATCTCCTCCGCATCATCATGGGCATAGGCGGCATCGATCCACTCCCGCTGGCCAGCGATGGCCGAGTCCGGCGCCGCTTGGGCAAAACGCCCGACGGCGGCCTCCGCCGTCGAGCTCTCCAGCGCCTCTGCCAGCGCGGCGAGGTTTTCGGACGGCATAAAGTGATCCGCGAGGCCGAGGAACAAGGCATCGGCCCCGGAGAGGTGGGCGCCCGTCAGCGCGGCGTGGGTTCCCGTCTCCCCCGGCGAGCGCGACAACAAAAAGGTGCCGCCGACGTCGGGTACGAATCCAATGGTGGTCTCGGGCATGCCGGTGCGCGTCCGCTCAGTAACAATGCGCACCGAGCCGTGCGCCGAAACCCCCACGCCGCCGCCCAGCACCAACCCGTCCATGAAGGCGACATAGGGCTTGGGGTAACGGGCAATGAGCGAGTTCAGCCGGTACTCGTCGGCCCAGAACTCCGCCGTTTCCGTTCCGCCGTGCAGCATGTCCTTGTAGATGGCAACAATGTCTCCGCCGGCGCATAGCCCGCGGTCGCCAGCGCCGCGCACCAGGACGGTTGCTACGGCGTCGTCGTCAGCCCAGGCAGCCAACTGCTGGAGCATGGCTTTCACCATTCCCGCGCTGAGGGCGTTGACTGCCCGGGGCCGGTTGAGCGTTACGATGCCAAGATGGCCGCGGCGCTCAAAGAGAACTTCGTCTGTGTCCAAAGCCCCCATCAGCTACCTGCCGGCATGATGAAGCTGGCGCCCTGTCGAATGCCGGAAGGCCACCGCGACGTCACCGTCTTGGTCTTGGTGTAGAAGCGGAAGGCGTCGGCGCCGTGCTGGTTGAGGTCGCCGAAACCGGATGCCTTCCAGCCGCCGAAGGTGTAGTACGCGATCGGTACAGGAATGGGGACGTTGATGCCCACCATGCCCACTTCGACGCGGCTGGCGAAGTCGCGGGCGGAGTCGCCGTCGCGGGTGAAAATTGCGACGCCGTTGCCAAACTCGTGCTCACTGCAGAGCCTTAGCGCTTCGTCGTAGTCAGCCGCGCGCAGCACGCTGAGGACGGGGCCGAAGATCTCTTCCTTGTAGATCTTCATGTCCTTGGTGACGTTGTCGAAGAGCGTGGGACCAACCCAGAAGCCGCCGTCGTAGCCTTCCACTGTGAGTCCACGGCCATCGGTGACCAGGGTTGCGCCTTCGTCAACGCCGGACTGGATGTAGCCTTCGATTCTTTCCTTCGCGGAGGCAGCAACCACAGGCCCGAAGTCCGAGTCCTTGTCCAGGCTGTGGCCGACTTTGAGGTGTTTGACGCGCTCGGTCAGCTTGGCCACCAGGGCATCGGCAGTCTGCTGGCCAACGGGAACCGCAACGGAAATCGCCATGCAACGTTCACCGGCGGAACCGTAGCCCGCGCCAATCAGGGCGTCGGCGGCCATGTCCAGGTCTGCGTCGGGCATGATCACCATGTGGTTCTTTGCCCCGCCGAAGCATTGTGCGCGCTTGCCGTGCGCAGCCGCGGTGGCGTAGATGTACTGGGCGATCGGCGTGGAACCAACGAAGCCAATGGCCTTGACGCGCGGATCCTCAAGCAGGGCGTCGACGGCTTCTTTATCACCGTTGATCACGTTGAAAACGCCGTTGGGAACACCGGCTTCGCTGTACAGCTCGGCAAGCCGCAACGGAACGGAGGGATCCCGTTCGGAGGGCTTGAGGATGAAAGCGTTGCCGGCTGCGAGCGCGGGGCCCGACTTCCAGAGGGGGATCATGGCTGGGAAGTTGAACGGCGTAATACCGGCAACCACGCCAAGCGGTTGGCGCAGAGAGTGCACGTCAATGCCCTGCCCCGCGTTGTCCGAGAACTCGCCCTTGAGCAGGTGCGGCGCCCCTGCGGAGAATTCGACTACCTCGATGCCGCGCTGGATGTCTCCCTTGGCGTCGGCGAACGTTTTGCCGTGTTCGGAGGACAGGAGCTTTGCGAGCTCGTCAATGTTCTCGTTGACCAAGTCAACAAACTTCAGCAGGATGCGTCCCCGGCGTTGCGGGTTCATCGCCGCCCATTCGAGCTGGCCCTTCTCGGCATTTGCAATCGCGTTGCGGACCTCGTCCGCGCTGGCCAGCGGAAGCCGCGCCTGCACTTCGCCCGTGCAGGGATCGAAGACATCGCTGAACCGTCCGGACGTGCCGTCGATCCTCTGGCCGTCTACGTAGTGTGAAAGCTCGCGCACCATGGTGGAATGCTCCTTTGCATCGTGAATGACTGCCGTGCGGCTGGTTCCAGTAATCGGCAGGAACGCCTCAGCGACTGTGAGCCAGGTCATCTCTGAACCGAATATACTCGGACTTCCTACTAATTTCCAGAGGCGGTTTTTCGGACCCTGTCCAACAGCGCACAGTAGCTAGTGCACCTCTTTGAGTCCCTTGTAGGCGTCCAGCGCATCCTGCCGGGTGGTCTTGAGATCCACGATTTCCTCCGGGTAATCCGGTGTGCCGAACTCCTCGATCCAGCGGGCTATGTACTTGCCCTGGGGATCGAATTTGGTGCGTTGCGCCTGCGGATTGAAGATCCTGAAAAACGGCGAAGCGTCCGCCCCTGAGCCCGCCACCCACTGCCAATTCGCAGGGTTGGATGCCGGGTCAGCGTCCACCAAGGTGTCCCAGAACCACTGCTCGCCGAGTTGCCAATGTATGCCCAGGTTCTTCACCAGGAAGCTGGCCGCGACCATCCTCACCCGGTTGTGCATCCACCCTGTCTGCCAGAGTTGCCGCTGCCCGGCGTCCACCAAGGGGAAACCCGTGCGGCCCTGCTGCCAGGCCCGAAGCTCCTCTGCTGCAGACTCGTGACCTTCTTGAGCATTCGCGGGGCGGGAGCCATCGCCATCCGGCCAAGCCCACGGGAAGTGGTCGAACTCTTTGCGCAGGTTCGCTGTGGCCAGGTCCGGGTTATGGAAGTACTGGTGCCAACAGAACTCACGCCAGCCGAGTTCGGAGGCGAAAATACCTCTGCTTTCCGAGCTATTGGAAGCCAGGGCATGCCACACCTCGAACGGGCTGAGCTCACCCCAACGCAGGTATGGCGAAAGACAACTGCTGCCATCGACGTCCGGTCGATTACGGCCTTCGCTGTAATTTGCGAGTCCGTCCGCCACGAATTGCCTAAGCCGCTGGTGTCCGGCAGCAGATCCCGGCGTCCATGCCTCCCCCAACCCTGTGGACCAGTCAGGGTTGGTAGGCAACAGGTGCCACGATTCCAACGAATCACAGCCTGTCAGTTCGCCCGCGTAGCCGTGGCCGGACGCCGGCACAGCCAACGGGTCCCGGAAGTCCTGCGCTGAAACGGTCCGCCAAAAAGGAGTGAAAACCTTGTACTGCCCGCCGGTCTTGGTGGTGACTTCCCACGGCTCATGAAGCAGGGACGCTTGAAAACTCTCCACATGCATGCCGGCCTCACGAGCCCACGTCTTGATCCCGGCGTCCACCATCCGCTCAGCGGGGCCGTACCGGCGGTTCCAGAACAGCGCGCCGGCGCCGACCGCCGTCGTGATCTCCTGAACAACCGCGGCAGCCGGTCCCCGACGCAACAACAGCGGTATTCCGAGCGCCGCGAGATTGTCCTTCAGCGCGGCCAACGAGTGGTGGAGCCACCAGCGTGCGGCACCGCCGTGCGGCCGGATGCCGGGCGATTCTTCGTCCAGGACGTAGAGTGCCACCGCCGCGCCATCATCGACGGCGGCACGCAAGGCGGGGTTGTCCCTGACCCTCAGGTCGTCGCGGAACCAGACGATGGATGGCCTCAAATTACTACCCTCTTCCGAATCGGCATACAGCTGATGCCCCTGGGAAGGCATCCTAAGGGCATCAGCTGAACAACTAACCCGGAACTCAGGGGGTTACCTCAATGAGGGAACCGAGTCCTCATTTATTTGGCTGAATTCGGGGGCGCTGGTGTCGGTTTCACTCCAGACGGGGACACTGTTCATCACGTAGTCCCTGGCTGCGGGACCCACCATGTTCAGGCCGGAGTAGATGCGCTGGCCATGATTCTTCCTGGCGCGCAAGCCTTCAAGTTCAAGGGCGGTCCTGAAAGCGGAATCGGGAATGGGCACTTTGCGTCCGAGGACGCACCAACTGATGTAGAGGCCGTAGAGGGTGTCGAAATCCAGACCCTGCTCGGTGTCGTCGTCAAACACCACACAGTCACTGAGGAAACTACTGATTTGGGTGTCGGTCATTGCGGGGCCTCCGGTGGCGGAAGTAAAAACGGGCCGCCGGGCTGCATCAGCGAATGTCCTGTTCACCCACTATAGTCCTCCTGGGGTTCGCCTGTACCGGAAAGTAGGTTAACTCTGGATGCATTCTCTGCGGCGACACCGTCAAACGAACCTTCAACCCTCTGGTGCCCACCGCCGCATCGGCGTAGCTTCGGATACGTCCACACATGCGGCTGCACACCGGCCCCTCGGGCGAGCCAGGCAACGGTTTGCGTGGGCACTGTGGCTGATTGACTGTTCCGCTGATTGGAGGCACAGACGTGGCTGGATGGAATGCCGATACTGCCGCCGGGCCCCTTGGTTCCGGCACGGTCACTCTGGTGGAAGGCTCGTCATTCTGCATTTCTGCCGCCAACGGAGACATCCGCCCTGAGCTACCGCAGGGTGTCTTCCATCTGGACACCCGGATCCTCTCCAAGTGGGAACTGACGGTCAACGGACAACCACTTGAGCCACTGGCCGCGGAGACCAAGGAACCTTACCGGGCGCTCTTTGCCTCCCGGGTGCCCCGTTCCGATGGATACGCGGACAGTCCGCTGCTGGTGGAGCGGCTGCGCGAGGTCGGGGCCGGAATCCTGGAGAAGATCACAGTCCGGAACTACTCCACCAAAGCGGCGGATTGCCGGATCCTGTTGACGGTCGAGTCTGACTTCGCGGACCTTTTTGAGGTGAAGGAGGCCAGGATTACCCGCCACTGGACCGAGACCCGGCTTCCTGAAGGCAATTCACTGGAAATTCGCGGCAAATGGGAGGGTTTCCGAAAAAGCGTCGTCATCCAGGCTGAAGGTGCGGGTGCCGGAGCAAAGGCGTTGGGCTTCACCGCGAAAATTCCCCCTTTTGGGAGCTGGAGTACCCGCGTGAGCGTGGTGCCCACCGTTGATGGAGCCGGCACGCCGGTGCCGTTCACCCATCCAGCCCAGGGTGAGCTCTCCCCCAGCGACAGGCGCAGGCAGGAGTGGGTAGCCAGGATCCCTGCCTTGCAAATCAGCAACCACTCCATCGAGAGCACGCTCCGCCGCAGCTATGAGGACCTGGGCGCCCTCCGGATCCAGGACCCGGAACATCCGGACAGGGTGGTGGTTGCTGCCGGCGCGCCGTGGTTCATGACGTTGTTTGGCCGCGACTCGCTGTGGGCTTCGGAAATGGCCCTGCCGGTGGACCCGTCACTGGCCTTGGGCACGCTGCGAACGTTGGCCGACCGCCAGGGAACGGTGGTGGATCCGGTCAGTGAGGAAGAACCGGGCAAGATCCTCCACGAGGTGAGGCTCGACGTCTCCAGCGGCCTCGCTCTCGGCGGAAAGTCCGCGTACTACGGCAGCGTTGATGCAACCCCACTCTTCGTGGTTGTCCTGGGATCGGTCAGCCGCTGGGGATTCTCTAAGGACACTATCGCCGCCCTCCTGCCGAACGCCGACCGCGCCCTTGAGTGGATCCGTGATTACGGCGACCGGGACGGCGATGGCTTCGTGGAGTACGCGCGGCCCAACGAGCACGGGCTCATCAACCAAGGATGGAAGGACTCCTGGGACGGCATCAACTTTGCCGATGGCACCCTCGCTGAACCGCCCCTGGCGCTATGCGAAGTCCAGGCGTACGTGCACGGCGCCTATACGTCCCGGGCCTGGATGGCGTACGACGCCGGCGACCTCACCTTGGCTGCCGAACTTCAGGAACGCGCTGATCGCCTCAAGCAGAAGTTCAACGAAGAGTTTTGGCTTCCGGACAAGGGCTATTATGCCGTTGCATTGGACCGCGACAAGCGGCCTGTGGACGCATGCGCCTCCAACATGGGCCACACCATGTGGTTTGGCTTGATGGATGAGGACAAGGCCCCCTCTGTTGTGGAGCACCTGATGTCCCCGGAGATGTTCAGTGGTTGGGGAATCCGGACGTTGGCAAGCAACATGGGCGCCTACAACCCGGCCAGTTACCACAACGGCTCAGTCTGGCCGCACGACAATGCGCTGATTGTCCAAGGACTGCTGCGATACGGATTTGTGGAGGAAGCACAACGGATTGCCACAGCCTTGCTGGAAGCCGCCGAGTATTCAGGCGGCCGGCTCCCGGAACTCTTCTGCGGATTCGACCGGAAACAATTCAGCGAACCAGTTCCGTATCCAACCGCCTGCTCACCCCAGGCATGGGCTGCCACAACGCCCATTCAGCTGGTGATGGGCCTCATGCGCTACGACGCCCACATATCGTTGGGCGGCGTCTGGCTGGATCCTGTTTTGCCGTCGTCCTTCGGAGACCTCCACATCGGCAACGCCCCCATGGGAAGCGACCGCATCACCATCGACATTGTCGGATCGAAGCCCACGGTCCAAGGCCTGCCGGATGGCTTGACGTTCCGCCATGCGCAGCGGCCTTGGCTCACGGAGCTACTGGAACAAGCACACCTACGGGGCCCGGAAACCTGAGGTCCGACAAAACTGAGGGCCGGAAAAGTGGGGCCCATGTGGGGCCCATGTGGGGCCCAAAAAAGCGAGCCGCCCGGAAAGTCCCTTTCAAAGGATACTTCCCGGGCGGCTTCAAGCGGGGTCAGTGAGTGGGCAACAGGCCTTACTGGATGGCTGCTTTGAGTTCCTTGGCGGCCAGTTCCGGATCAAGGGCGCTGTAGATGGCGCTACCGGCCACGGCTACGTCGGCACCGGCCAACTGCACGGCCTGGATGGTGGAGAGGTTGACGCCGCCTGCAACCGAGAACGGTACACGGGCTTCTTCACCGGCGTTAAGGAGTCCGCGAAGATCGAAGCCAGGCTGGGCTTGCTCGTCCAGGCCAGCGTGGAATTCGATGAACTTGGCCCCGAGAGCGCGGGCTTCCTTCGCACGGGTGACCTTGTCGGCAACGCCGATCAGGTCAACCACGATGCCCTTGTTGTGCGTCTGGGCTGCCTTGACGGCGCCTGCAATGGTGGAGTCGTCTGCCGTTCCGAGCACTGAGACGAGGTCGGCGCCGGCCTTGAAGGCGATGTCGGCTTCGAGTTCGCCAGCGTCCATGGTCTTCATGTCGGCGAAGACGATCTTGGTGGGGTGTGCTTCCTTGATCGCGGTCACTGCGGAGAGGCCCTCTGCCTTGATCAGCGGCGTGCCCAGTTCGATGATGTCAACGTGCTCGGCGACTTTGCCGGCCAGGTCCAGGGCTGCCTCGGTGGTGAGGAGGTCAAGTGCGACTTGGAGTTTCATAGTGTTCTTACTTTCTTTGTGGGTTGTGTTGAGTTGGTGCGGTCCCAAGTAGGTAGCAGCAGAGCCCCTTTTGAGCGTTCATAACGGCGTCTGCTGCTACTTAGTTGGGCTTACTCGAGGTTGGCGTGACGCAGCCAGAGCTGTTCAGCGGGTTCGTCGGCGGCGTCCCAGAGGGTCTGGAAAACCGACTCCGTGGCGAGGAACAGCGCCTGCTCGAAAAGGCTGCCGGAGTACTGGCGCGAAATGTTTGAACCGTGGTCCGTCTTTTGGGCCGCCGGGATGATCACCAAAGCGTCGGCCAGCCCGGCCAGGGGCGAGTCTGCATTGGTGGTGATGGCTGCAACCTGTGCACCTGCTTCAAGTGCGGTCTGGGCGGCTTTGACCACACCGGACGTCGTACCTGAACCGGATGCAACCACCAGGAGGTCTCCGGAACTGATGGCTGGCGTGGTGGTGTCACCGGCGACATGGACGGTCAGGCCGAGGTGCATCAGCCTCATGGCCGCCATCCTGAGGACCAGGCCGCTGCGCCCTGCTCCTGCAAGGAACACACGTCCGGCACCCTTGATCCTGTCCGCAAGATGGGCCAACTGGGCGTAGTCAATGCCGGAGGTAGTGTCAGCGACTTCGCCCAGGATCAGGGATACATTGCCGGCTACGTCCGCGCTCGTGGCAGTTGCTGTTTCTGCGGTGACGTTCACATTCACTCCTTCGTGGATAGGTGCTCAAGCCTTTCGGGCCTATAGACAAGTCTTCCGGGCAGTTCGGGTAGGGGGAACGCCGAAAACGAGCAGTTCATACCACCCTTTTGGGTAGTTAACGTGGCTCCTCTTCGTTTAGGCTGCATCCATGACCCAGCTGGCAGAGACCAAACGCCGCCCGGATGGCGGGGCCCTTCCGTGGCAACTTCTGGACGCCATCGCAGATATCACGCAAGCACCCCTGATGCGTATTGCAGAGAGCCTGCGTGGCGCCCTTGCACCCTTCATCAAATGCAGCGCCCTGGTGATCTTTACCGAGGACTGCACGGGCCGGCCGCAAAAGAAGGCGGGCGAGGAAAGCATTGTCAGCAGGGTTTCCATCCCGGAACTGGACCGTGTAAGGGCCGTGATTCCAGGCGGTGGCCCCTGGCGGGGCAAGGCTGTTGTCGCCGGGAAAGAGCGGGAGGTATTGGCCTTGGGCTATGCGCCCAGCAACGCCCTCCTGGTCCTCACCGATCCTCTGGAAGGCCAGGCAGAAGATGCCGGGCGTGTCCTCTCCTACCTCTGGCGGCTCACTGCGGCCCGTATCCAGGAGAAAGTCTCTGACGCGCCGCCGTCGTACCTTCTGGAATCCCGCGCCGCATCAGCGGAGCGGATCCGCGTAACTGCCGAGTTGGTGGATCAGCACTCCACCACATTGGAAACCGTGCTCGCGGCGTTGAGGTCCAACTCCATGGACGACCACGCGGCCCGTACAGCCGTCACAGACATGACCGTCAAGGCCCTGATCAGCCTGCGGACCTTGAACGACCGCACCAGTGATCTTGTGGAGGAGCCGGTCAGCACGGCGTTCGAAAGGCTTCGCGAGGACCTCCGGCCGCTGATGCACTTCAGCAACATCGATATCCAATTCATCGAACCGCCTGCGAACGGCAGGGCGTTGCCAGGGGAAGTAGCCCACGCCGCCCGCGCCGTGGTTCGAGGCCTGGTCCTGGCCATCGCCGAGCAACCTGACGTGCATCGTGTCCGGGCTCAGTGGGACTGCGACGGCGAGAACCTGCTCATCAACGTCCGTGACGATGGCAGGGGCGACCTATCCCCCGAGGCTCCCAATATCGAACGCCTGCGCCAACGCGTGCAAGCCGTTAACGGCAGGATGAGCCTGGACGTCATGCAGGGCTGGGGAGCCGACATCTCGGTTGTGTTGCCGTTGGATGCACCATCAGCTCCGGCAGGGGATGTCGCGGCTTGGGGCCTTGCGGCGAGGGAGCTGGAAGTCCTGCAATTACTGGCGGCCGGCCAACGTAACCGGGCAATCGCCGCTGAACTCAATGTCAGCGAAAATACTGTGAAATTTCATATCCGGAATCTCTTCCGGAAGCTCGACGTCCGGTCCCGCACTGAGGCCATCGCCTTGGCGCACAGTGCGGGACTCCGGTAGTCGGCCGCTTAGTCCTGCTTTAGGAGGGCCAGCGTCCCGCGCTCGGCTCCGATGGTGGTGTTGTCCCCGTGCCCGGTACGCACCACCGTGTGGGCGGGCAGGGTCAGGAGGCGTTCCCGGATGGATGCCAGGATGGTGGGGTAATCGCTGTAGGACCGCCCGGTTGCTCCCGGACCACCGTTAAACAGGGTGTCTCCGGTGAAGACCGTGTCCTGTTCCTCCAGCAGGAAGCACGTGGACCCGGGCGAGTGGCCGGGCGTGTGGATGGCCCGCAATTCAGCTCCAGCGACCGTGAAAACGTCGCCGTCGCTGAGGTACTTGTCCGGCGTGGTGTCCGGATAGACCTGCTCCCACAACACCAGGTCCTCGGGATGCAGGTAGATGGGCGCTTGAACGGCGTCAGCAACCTCCCGAACGGCCCCAATATGGTCGTTGTGGGCGTGGGTCAGCAGGATGGCCAGGACTTTTCGGCCCTGCACCTGCTCGATGATGGCCTGGGCATCGTGCGGGGCATCGATGATGACGCATTCCTGCTCATCCCCAACAATCCAGACGTTGTTGTCCACGTCCCAGGTGCCGCCGTCGAGCGAAAACGTTCCGGAGGTGACCCGGTTCTCTACGGTGACGGCCATCAGAGCGCCACCGCCGGTTCGATTTCCACTACGGAGCGAAGGACTTTGCCCTCCTGCATCCGGGCGAAGGCTTCCTCCACCTGGTCGATCGTGATGCGTTCGGTCACGAAGGCGTCCAGGTTCAGGTTGCCTTGCTTGTAGTGCTCCACCAGCATCGGGAAGTCGCGCGAAGGCAGGCAGTCGCCGTACCAGGAGGACTTCAAGGAACCGCCGCGGCCGAAGACATCCAGCAGCGGCAACTCCAGTGTGGCGGTGGGCGAAGGAACGCCAACCAGGACAACGCGGCCTGCGAGGTCGCGGGCATAGAAAGCCTGCTTGTACGTCTCGGGACGTCCGACGGCGTCAATCACCAGGTCTGCGCCGTTGCCTCCCGTCAGGGCCCGGATAGCTTCTACCGGATCTTCGATGCTGGAGTTCACTCCGTGGGTGGCTCCCAGGGACTTGGCCATGTCCACCTTGTTGGCATCGATATCCACGGCAATGATGGTGGTGGCACCGGCCAACTTGGCGCCGGCGATCGCGGCAATGCCCACGCCGCCGCACCCGATGACGGCCACGGACTCACCACGCTTGACCTCACCGGTATTGATGGCCGCACCGATGCCGGCCATCACGCCGCATCCCAGCAGACCCACTGCGGCGGGATCCACCGAATCATCTACCTTGGTGCATTGACCCGCAGCCACGAGGGTCTTCTCGGCGAAGGCGCCGATTCCCAGTGCGGGCGAAAGCTCAGTGCCGTCCTCCAGCGTCATCTTCTGCGTAGCGTTGTGGGTGTTGAAGCAGTACTGCGGCTGGCCCTTGGCGCAGGCACGACATTGACCGCACACCGCACGCCAGTTCAGGATGACCCTGTCTCCGGGGGCAACATCCATGACATCCGGGCCGACCGCGCTGACCACGCCTGTGGCCTCGTGGCCCAGAAGGAACGGGAAATCGTCCGAGATGCCACCCTGCTGGTAGTGCAGATCGGTGTGGCACACACCGCAGGTG
The DNA here is from genome assembly GCF_019977195.1 of Arthrobacter sp. StoSoilA2. Classification (NCBI taxonomy): domain Bacteria; kingdom Bacillati; phylum Actinomycetota; class Actinomycetes; order Micrococcales; family Micrococcaceae; genus Arthrobacter; species Arthrobacter sp. StoSoilA2. The sequence goes on along the minus strand of NZ_AP024643.1, from coordinate 430,422 downwards.
AGGATATCCACCAACGCCTCACCCGGCCCTGGATCCGGCACCAGGATGGTCTCCAACGTGACGGGAGCGTTCTTTTCCTTGGCGATGACAGCTTTTACTTTGTGAACCACGATCGGTTCCTTTCTCGGGTCGCGGAGAACTGGCAGTAGTTTGGATCAGGCACGGACGACAATCATCACACCCACACCTGATAACCGGTTGACTTATCGAACAGCCTCCTTGTAGATGCCCCGGCAGCTGCGATCCAAAGGACGGAGTCGTCGTCGGACGCCTGCTCAACCACGCCTGTCATGACAAGGTCGTCCGAGAGCCAGACCTCCACAGTATGGCCTGTTAACTGTGCCCAGTCCTTGCGCAGGCCGCGCCCGGTAATTGTCCTGTCCGGTTTCGCCCCCAACATCGCACGTCACCAGCCGCGTTCTGCCAGGCGGTGGGGCTGCGGGATTTCGTCGACGTTGATGCCAACCATGGCTTCGCCCAGGCCGCGGGAGACTTTGGCAATCACATCGGGATCGTCATAGTAGGCGGTGGCCTTCACGACGGCGGCAGCGCGCTCGGCAGGGTTGCCGGACTTGAAAATGCCGGAGCCAACGAACACACCGTCGGCGCCGAGCTGCATCATCATGGCAGCGTCGGCCGGGGTCGCGATGCCACCGGCGGTGAACAGGACAACGGGAAGCTTGCCGGTGGCGGCCACTTCCTTGACCAGTTCGTACGGGGCCTGCAGTTCCTTGGCCGCGACATAGAGCTCGTCCTCGGGGAGGGCTGCGAGCTTGGCGATCTCGGAACGGATCTTGCGCATGTGGCCTGTGGCGTTGGAAACATCGCCGGTGCCGGCTTCGCCCTTGGAACGGATCATCGCCGCGCCCTCGTTGATGCGGCGCAGGGCCTCACCGAGGTTGGTGGCGCCACAGACGAAGGGAACGGTGAAGTTCCACTTGTCGATGTGGTTGATGTAGTCGGCCGGGGTCAGGACCTCGGACTCGTCGATGTAGTCCACGCCAAGGGACTGCAGGACCTGGGCTTCGACGAAGTGGCCGATGCGGGCCTTGGCCATGACCGGGATGGACACGGCGGCGATGATCTGATCGATCATGTCGGGATCGGACATGCGGGACACGCCACCCTGGGCGCGGATATCGGCGGGGACACGCTCGAGCGCCATGACGGCGACGGCACCGGCGTCCTCGGCGATACGGGCCTGCTCGACGTTAACGACGTCCATGATGACGCCGCCCTTGAGCATCTCCGCCATGCCCCGCTTGACGCGGCCCGAGCCAGTGAGCGTGATGTGTTCGAACGGGCGTGGTGTAAAGGTCACGTGATACTCCAAGGGACTGAAGCCTGCGATTCATCACAAGCTCCCGGAACTGCACGCCCGGCCAAGAGCCAGGAGAACACCTGATATCCGGGTGATATATTAGTTAGAGTTCAGTATGCAATCGCCGAAGCCGGGAGTCAATCCCGGATCGCGCCAGGCAAATTCCTATGCTGCGAAAAGTGCCGTGCGGACGGCGTGCTCAAAGCCCGTGACGTGCGCCTTTGCAAGCTCTGCGGCCTTCTCCTCATCACCATCGATGACCGCGCGCAAGAGGTCCAGGTGTTCGCGGACGTGATGCTCAAGGTCCGGTAGCCGATCCAGGACCATGCACCAAATTCGGGTGGCCAGGTTGTCATAGCGGATCAGGACATCCTCGAGATGTGGATTCGCCGCGGCCGCGTAGATGCCTTGGTGGACGCTGGCATCCAGGCGCAGGGTCTCCACTACGGAGGCGCCGGCAACATCGAAGTCCTCCACGGCCTTCATGACGTCCCGCAGATGCTGCCTCGTAGCCGCAGAAGCCACGCGCGCCGCGCGTGCCGCGGCCAGTGGTTCCAGTTGGGTGCGGATCTCTGAGATAAAGGCCAGGTCAGTCACGTCCACGCGGGTGGCAAAGGTGCCCCGGCGCGGATAAGTGACCACCAGGCGGTCCAGTTCCAACCGCTTCAAGGCTTCGCGCACGGGGGTGCGCCCAATCCCGAGGTCCTTCGCCAACTGGTCATCATTGAGGAGATCCCCGGGCTTGATGTCCAGCATCAGGAGCCGGTCGCGCAAACGCTCATACGCGACGTCGGCCAAGGATTTCCTGCTGGTATCGTCCGAGATTGCCAGAGTTCCAAATGCCACAGTGCCAGCCCTTTCCGCAGTTCCCGAAAACCTATTGACCTGTCCTTGAGACCAGTATACGCTGATTCCCAATCCTAATATATCAGTACGGGACTCAAGAATATATCTAAAGGAGGAGACATGACCCTCGTGGCGACAGACTCACCAACAAGCATCCTGCCCCAGCCAGCAGCGCTCAATGACGAGCAGGCTCAGAAGTTCGTACTCACATTGTCGTGCGTCGAACGCGCCGGAATCGTGCAGGCGGTCACAACCTTCCTGTTTGAGCGCGGCTTCAACATTGACGAACACCAGCAGTTCGACGACGGCATCCGCCAGACGCTGCACCTTCGCACCGCCTTTTCCGGCTCCCCCGAATACTCGGCGGACCGGCTTGAGGAAGAGTTCAGTGCAATCGCTGACCGCTTCGACATGAAATTCAGCTTCCATGACCAGACCAAGAAGCGCGTGCTGGTCATGGTGTCCAAGTTTGGACACTGTCTTAACGATCTCATCTTCCGCTGGCGCGGCGGCAGCCTGGGCGGAGACCTCGTAGCTGTTGTTTCCAACCACGAGACCCACCGCGCCATGGCCGAGGCAGCCGGACTGCCCTTCATCCACATCCCGGTTACGCCGGACACCAAGGCCGAGGCGGAGCAGAAGCTCCTGGAACTCGTGGATGAGTACAAGGCTGACCTGGTGGTGCTTGCCCGCTACATGCAGGTACTCTCCGATAACCTGTGCCGCTCCCTCGAGGGCCGGGCCATCAATATCCACCACTCGTTCCTGCCTGGATTCAAGGGCGCCCGCCCCTACCACCAGGCCTATGATCGTGGCGTGAAGCTTGTTGGAGCAACCGCGCACTATGTCACGGCAGACCTCGACGAGGGCCCGATCATCGAGCAGGAAGTCATCCGCGTGGACCACAGCTACGGCCCCAACGCGCTCTCAACGGTGGGCCAGGATGCTGAAGCACTGGCACTGTCCAGGGCTGTCCGCTGGCACTGCGAACACCGCGTGCTGCTGGACCAGACCAGCACAGTCGTCTTCCGGTAAGACTCCCTCCCCACCGTCCACACACACGAACTTCAGCAGGAGAAACTTTCATGACATCGACGCCTCGCATTGTCATCATCGGCGCTGGGATTGTCGGCACCAACCTCGCCGACGAACTGGTCAGCCGCGGTTGGAACAACATCACCGTCCTGGACCAGGGGCCGCTGAACATGCCCGGAGGGTCCACGTCCCACGCACCGGGCCTGGTCTTCCAGACGAACCCTTCCAAGTCCATGGCACTGTTCGCCAAGTACACGGTGGAAAAGCTGCTCTCACTCACCGAAGATGGCCAGAGCTGCTTCAACCAGGTGGGAGGCCTGGAAGTCGCGACTACAGAGACCCGCCTGGCTGACCTGAAGCGCAAGCTCGGTTACGCACAGTCGTGGGGCATCGACGGCAAGATCCTCTCCCGCGAGGAATGCAAGGAGCTCTACCCCCTGATCAACGAGGAAGACATCCTTGGTGGCCTTCACGTTCCCACCGATGGCCTGGCCTTGGCCGCCCGCGCGGTCCAGCTGCTGATCAAGCGGACCGAAGCTGCCGGAGTCAAGTACCTCGGCAACACCGAAGTCACGGGAATTGAGCAGTCCGGCCGACGCGTCACGGGCGTCCAGACCGCCGATGGCGTCATCCCCGCCGACATTGTGGTTTCCTGCGCCGGCTTCTGGGGTGCGAAAATCGGCGAGATGATCGGTATGTCCGTACCGCTCCTCCCGCTGGCCCACCAATATGTAAAAACGACGCCGGTTCCCGCCCAGAAGGGCAAGAACGAACTACCCAACGGCGCCCAGCTGCCCATCCTCCGCCACCAGGACCAGGATCTCTATTACCGCGAGCACGGCGAGCGCTACGGAATCGGCTCCTACGCACACCGCCCCATGCCTGTGGATCTTGACGAGCTGGGCAGCTACGAGCCCAGCAGCATCAGCGAACACAACATGCCTTCGCGCCTTGACTTCACCCTTGAGGACTTCCTCCCCGCGTGGGAAGCAACCAAGCAGATCCTGCCGGCACTGCGCGAAAGTGAGATCGAGGATGGCTTCAACGGCATCTTCTCCTTCACCCCGGACGGCGGCTCCCTGGTGGGCGAATCCAAGGAAGTTGACGGCTTCTTCGTTGCCGAGGCCGTGTGGGTCACCCACTCTGCCGGCATCGCCCGCGCCGTTGCCGAGGTACTGGTTGACGGCAAGTCGCAGATCGACCTTGGAGACTGCGACATCCACCGCTTCGAAGAAGTCCAGCTGACGCCTGAATACGTCAGCGAAACTTCGCAGCAGAACTTCGTGGAAATCTACGATGTCCTGCACCCGCTCCAGCCCAAGCTCTCCCCCCGCAACCTTCGCGTCAGCCCCTTCCATGCCCGGCACAAGCAGTTGGGTGGCTACTTCCTTGAGGGTGGCGGATGGGAGCGCCCGTACTGGTTCGAGGCCAACGCTGAACTTTTGAAGGAAATGCCTGACGAGTGGCAGCCGCCTGCCCGCGACGCCTGGTCCGGAATGTTCAGCTCGCCGATTGCTGCCGCCGAGGCGTGGAAGACCCGTACCGCAGTTGCCATGTATGACATGACTCCCCTCAAGCGCCTTGAGGTATCCGGTCCCGGTGCCCTGAAGTTGCTGCAGGAACTGACCACGGGTGATCTGGCCAAGAAGCCCGGCGCGGTCACCTACACGCTGCTCCTGGATGAGGCCGGTGGAATCCGAAGCGATATCACCGTGGCCCGCCTGAGTGAGGACACGTTCCAGTTGGGTGCCAATGGCAACATTGACACCGCTTACTTTGAGCGCGCGGCCCGTCACCAGACTGAAAACGGCAGCGCCGGCGATTGGGTCCAGGTTCGGGACACCACCGGTGGCACTTGCTGCATCGGCCTGTGGGGTCCGCTGGCCCGCGACCTCATGAGCAACGCCAGCAGCGACGACTTCACTAATGACGGCCTGAAGTACTTCCGCTCCAAGCAGGTCACCATCGGCGGCGTCACCGTTACCGCCATGCGGCTTTCCTACGTTGGTGAACTGGGCTGGGAGCTTTACACCAGCGCGGACAACGGCCAGCGCCTGTGGGATGCGCTCTGGAAGGCCGGCCAGCCGTTCGGCGTCATTGCCGCAGGACGCGCCGCCTTTAGCGCACTGCGCCTCGAAAAGGGCTACCGCTCGTGGGGCAGCGACATGACCACGGAGCACGACCCCTTCGAAGCAGGCCTCGGCTTCGCCGTAAAGATGGCCAAGGAGAACTTCGTCGGCAAGGCCGCCCTTGAGGGACGCACTGAGGAAAGCTCGGCACGGCGCTTGCGCTGCTTGACGGTCGACGACGGCCGCAGCCTGGTGCTGGGCAAGGAGCCTGTGTTCTACAAGGACCAAGCGGTCGGCTACGTCACCAGCGCCGCCTACGGCTACTCGGTGAAGAAGCCAATTGCGTACGCGTACCTTCCTGCCGCTGTTTCGATTGGTGATTCCGTAGAGATCGAATACTTCGGACGCCGTATCCAGGCGACAGTCACCCAGGACCCGCTGTACGACCCCACCATGAGCAGGCTCCGCGGCTAAGGCCTGGCGGACGCTTCAGTTGGCCAGCGGCCCGGACTCATCCCCTCGCAACGGGGTCCGGGCCGCTGTCTTACCCGTTCTACTTCAGCCCGGCCTTACTTCGTCAACCAGCCCAGGAAGACACATGATCAGTTCAGAAACCATCAACGACTACCTTGCCAGGCTCGCTTCGCGGCAGCCCACCCCCGGCGGAGGTGCCGCCGCCGCCCTTCACGCCGCCCAGGGCGCCGCCTTGGTGGCCATGGTGGCCAGGTACACCACGGGTGAAAAGTATGCGCAGCATGCAGAACCCGTTGCCCGCATCACCAGCGCTGCGGACCATTTAATTGTTGAAGCGCTGCGCCTCGCAGACGCCGATGAGCACGCCTTCCAACGAGTAATTGATTCGTACAAACTCCCGTCCGGGACCGGGGAACTCAAGGCCGCGCGCGCTGCCGGCATCCAGGATGCCCTGGTCCAGGCGGCACACACACCTGCCCAGCTGATCAACCTGGCCGGTGAGGTGGTGGAACTCGCCACGGAACTCTTTGACATGGCCAACCCCAATGTCATCAGCGACGTCGCGGCAGCAGCAGATGCTGCCCGTGCCGCAGCCACAACCGCACGTGTCAACATCGACATCAACGTAGTGGCCATCAAGGATGGCGAAGCCCGCTCGCGCTTGGCAGAACAGACCGACGGCCTTGAGGAAAAAGTGGTCCTCGCAGCTGATTCCCTCGTCAAGCGCGTACGCGAAAGGATCCTCGCGTGAGTACTGAAGTGCTTTCCGGAAAGGGACTGGCCGCCCTCATCCAGCAGCGTGCACAGGATGAGGCCCGCCTCCTTGAATATGAGGGCCAGCGCCCTTCACTGGCCGTGGTGGTGGCAACGGACGACGAGTCCACGCACTGGTACGTCCGCTCCATTGAGCGCGCCGCGGAGCGCGCCGGAATAGGTTGCCGGATCCTGGACCTTGGGCATGATGCCACGGAACAGGTGCTGGCGAGCGTGTTGAAAGACCTCAGCGCTGAGCAATCGGTCAACGGCATTATTCTTCAAACCCCGTTGCCCGCGGGTGTTCGAACAGACGCTCTCGTGGGGCTGATCGCTCCGGAAAAGGACATTGACGGCGCCAACCCGCTCAGCCTGGGCCGCCTGGCCGTGGGTCAGCCCGCCTTCGCCCCTGCAACCGCACAGGCCGTGGTGGAACTGCTTGAGCATTTCCAGGTTCCGCTCGCAGGACGGAGCGTCGCCGTCGTCGGGCGTTCCGCTGTGGTGGGAAAGCCGCTGTCCCTGCTGCTGCTCGAAAAGGACGCCACCGTCACCATCTGCCACTCCAAATCAGGGGCGCTTGAGCGCTATACCCGGCCCGCCGACGTCGTGGTTGTAGCCGCAGGGCGGACCGGGCTGCTGACGGGCAGCCACGTTTCGCCGGCGTCGGTAGTGATCGACGTCGGAACGAACGTCCTTCCCGACGGTTCCCTGGTGGGAGACGTGGACGAGGCCAGTGTCACTGGTGTGGCGGCTGCCCTGACGCCGGTACCCGGCGGGGTGGGCTCAGTGACCACCGCGTTGCTGCTCCTCCACACCGCTGAAGCTGCCCGGGCACAAGCACGGCTGCTGGAGAAGACGGCCCTGGTTTCTGGAACCGCTGGATAGCCATGGAAACGCCGATCCGCTTGGAGGTTAGTCCCTCCGCTGACCTTGCCCGGCAACTGCCTCCCGCCTACGAGGCGCCGGGGATGATCAGCGTGACCTGCCTGCCGCATCACGGTCCGGCCAGGACGGTCGCTGCGTCGATTGAACTTGCCCGGCTGGGCTACCACGTCGTCCCGCACCTGGCAGCCCGGAGCATCGCCAGCCAGGCAGAGCTGCACCTGTTCCTACGTCAATTGCATGACGAGGGCGTCCGGGAACTTTTCCTCATTGCCGGAGACCGCAGCGTACCTGCCGGCCCTTATTCCTGGAGCGGCCAGCTGATGGAGGACATCAAGGCCTTCCCGGAAGATTTCTCCCTTGGCATCGCCGGCTACCCGGAAGGCCACCCTCAACTGAGCGCAGAACAGTTGCGGAGCAGCCTGGCCGGCAAGTCACCCCTGGCGTCGTCCATGGTCACGCAAATGTGCTTTTCGGCGGAATCCATCAGCTCATACCTGCAGGAGTTGCACCGGGCCGGATCACGGCTTCCAGTCTGGGTGGGCGTCCCCGGGCCGGTGTCCGTGCAGAAGCTGCTGGCCATGGGTGCGCGATTGGGTGTGGGACGCTCACTCAAGCTGGCCCGCGGCACAGGAATGGCCAAGGCACTCCTGCGCGGTGGTGACGTCATGCGCTATGACAGCTCCGGGCTGATCCGGGAAGTTCATCAGGCCCTCGACGGCCATCCGCTGTTTGCCGGCATCCACGTCTACAGCTTCAACGACCTCAGCCGCCCACCCAGATTTGAAGGGAAGATCGCATGGCTTCCAAAGCCCCACGTGAAAACATCGACGAGTCAAAGCTGACCGTCACCAAACCCAAGACAAAGGCTGTCGGCATTCCAGCCGTTGCCAACGCACTGAAAATCTCCCTGGAACAAATGGGCCCGGTGCGAAGCGTACAAACGCTGCTGGCAGTCAACCAGATCGATGGATTCGACTGCATGGGCTGCGCTTGGCCGGAACACGAGAAGCGCAACGCGGCAGAGTTCTGCGAGAACGGGGCCAAGGCCGTCGCCGAGGAAGCCACCCGGCGCCGTGTCACGCCAGAGTTCTTTGCCCAGCACTCCGTTGCTGAACTGAAGACCCGCGATGACTACTGGCTCGGCCAGCAGGGCCGGCTGACCCACCCTATGTTCCTCGATGAAGGCGCCACCCACTACACGCCCATCGAATGGGACAAGGCCTATGACCTCATGGCCGAGGAACTCCGGGGCATGGACCATCCCGATCAGGCAGTCTTCTATACATCCGGCCGAACCTCCAACGAGGCTGCCTTCGTCTACCAACTCCTGGTGCGCGGCCTTGGCACGAACAACCTGCCGGACTGCTCCAACATGTGCCACGAGTCCTCAGGCTCCGCGCTGGTGGAAACCATCGGAATCGGCAAGGGTTCGGTCAGCCTGACCGACCTGGAGACGGCATCACTCATCTTCGTAGCCGGGCAGAACCCAGGCACCAACCATCCGCGCATGCTCAGCGCCCTGGAGAAGGCCAAGAAGAACGGCGCGGTCATCGTGTCCGTCAATCCACTTCCCGAAGCCGGACTCCTGCACTTTGAAAACCCCCAACACGTAGCAGGCATGGTGGTGGGAACCCAGCTGACGGATGACTTCCTGCAAATCCGTGCCGGCGGCGATCAAGCCCTCTTCCAGGGCCTCGGTAAATACCTCCTGGAAGCCGAAGCCGCGGGCCGCAATACCCCGGGCCTGGAAACCGTCCTTGACCACAGGTTCATCGAGGACCACACCGTGGGCATCGACGAATACCTGCGCTTCCTGGAAAAGGTGGAGTGGGACGACATCGTGGAAGCAACAGGCCTCACCCTGGAGCAGATCCACTCCACAGGCGAACGGCTCCTGGCCTCGAACGCCACCATCGTCTGCTGGGCCATGGGATTGACCCAGCACAAACACTCAGTACCTACCCTCCGCGACGTCGTTAACGTCCTGCTGCTTCAGGGGAACATCGGCAAGCCCGGCGCCGGAGTTTGCCCGGTGCGTGGCCACTCAAACGTCCAGGGCGACCGCACCATGGGCATCTTCGAGAAGATGCCGGAAAAGTTCCATGACCGGCTGGACAACGAGTTCGAGTTCCTGTCACCACGGGAGCACGGCTATGACACTGTTGCCGCCATCCGCGCCATGAGGGACGGAAAGGTCCGCTTCTTCATGGGGATGGGTGGAAACTTTGTTCGTGCCGCCCCTGACTCGGAGGTTACCGAACAAGCGCTCGCCAACACACGGTTGAGTGTCCAGATCTCCACAAAGCTGAACCACTCGCATCTGTCCACGGGTAAGCGGGCTTTGATTCTCCCAACACTTGGACGCACGGAGAAGGACACGCAGCGGACCGGTGACCAGAGGGTTACCGTGGAAGACTCCATGAGCGCGGTCCATGCATCCCGGGGACGCCTCAAGCCTGCGAGCGAGCACCTCCACTCGGAAGTTGCCATTGTGTGCAATCTTGCCCACCGGCTCTTCACCGACGGCGCCGTGCGCCTGCCCAACGCCCCCAAGGCCGCATGGCTGTCGATGCGTGATGACTACTCGCTGATCCGCAAACACATCGAGGCCGTCTTCGATGGCTTTGAGAACTTCGAAGAGCGGATCCAGCACCCGGGCGGCTTCGTGCTGCCGCACCCGCCGCGCGATGCCCGGAAGTTCGATACCGCTTCAGGCAAAGCACACTTCACAGGCAACGAGCTTGAATACATCAAGGTCCCGCCCGGCAGGCTGGTGCTCCAAACGCTGCGGTCACACGACCAGTACAACACCACAATCTACGGCAAGGACGACCGCTACCGCGGCATCCATGGTGGGCGGAGGGTGGTCCTCATCAACGAGTCCGATATCGCGGAGCTGGGATTTGCTGATGGCGAGATGGTCCACCTGATTTCAGAATTCCAGGGAACTGAACGCCGCGCAGAAGACTTCCGCATCGTTTCGTACTCCACCCCCAAGGGGTGTGCCGCTGCGTATTACCCGGAAACCAACGTCCTTGTACCGCTGGACTCTGTTGCCGATACCAGTGGGACGCCGACGTCCAAGTCCGTCATCGTCCGGCTCGAACGGGCCTGAATGAGTCTGGACACAGTGTGATACATGCCATAGTATGTGACTGATATATCTTTCCTATTGGATCAAAGATATTAGGAGACCAGGCGCCGGAGCCCGCGCCCACCAAGAGCAATTTGCCCTCATGAAGACATCTATCAATGGAGAAACAATGTCTGATATCACCCAAGTCCAAGCAGATGCTGTACTAGCTGCGGCGCGCGACGCCGCGCGCGGAACCGAAACAGCAATGAACATCGCCGTGGTGGACGCCGGCGGCAACCTCAAGGCCTTCACCCGCATGGACGGGGCGTGGCTCGGCAGCATCGACATCTCCATCAAGAAGGCACGCACCGCCCGCTACTTCGACATGCCCACGGGCGCAATCGGCGAGCTTTCGCAGCCGGGGGGACCGTTGTACAACATCGAGGTCTCCAACGGCGGACTCATTACGTTCCCGGGTGGCATCCCCCTGCGAGGGGAGGACGGCACTGTAATCGGGGCGATCGGCGTCAGTGGCAGCACGGTAGAGAACGACCACACCGTGGCGTCCGCAGGAGCAGCAGTAGAGCTTCAGGGCGCGGCCCGGCCGTAAGCAAAGAAAAAAACTGTCCAATTGTCCGTGAATGGTGCTTCGGTGGCCTGAAACCTGGGGAGGTATTTCCTCATCGAAGCACCGCTCTCGGGCAATTGGGCAGCATTCATTTTCCGTATCACCACATGCCCAAGGAGTGTCCATGTCTGGAAACCGAGCAGTCGCCTACAAGGAACCCGGTGTCGTCGAAATCATCAACACTGACTACCCGACGTTCGAACTCAAGGACGGACCGGGCGTCAACCCGGCCAACGTCGGCCGGAAGGTACCGCATGGCGCGATCCTCCGCACGGTGACAACCAACATCTGCGGTTCCGACCAGCACATGGTCCGCGGCCGCACCACAGCCCCGCAGGACCTGGTCCTCGGCCACGAAATCACCGGCGAAGTGGTGGAGGTGGGTCCCGACGTCGAGTTCATCAAGGTGGGCGACATCGTCTCGGTGCCGTTCAACATTTCCTGCGGCCGGTGCCGGAACTGCAAAGAGCAAAAGACCGGGATCTGCCTCAACGTCAACCCTGACCGCCCGGGCAGCGCTTACGGCTATGTGGATATGGGCGGCTGGGTAGGCGGACAGGCCGAATACGTGCTGGTTCCCTATGCCGACTGGAACCTGCTGCGCTTCCCGGACCGCGACCAGGCCCTGGAAAAGATCATGGACCTGACCATGCTCTCGGACATCTTCCCCACAGGCTTCCACGGCGCCGTTACGGCCGGCGTGGGCGTAGGGTCCACGGTGTACGTCGCCGGTGCCGGCCCTGTGGGTCTGGCTGCCGCCGTCGGCGCCCAGTTGCTTGGCGCCGCCGTCGTGATTGTGGGCGACATGAACGAAGACCGGCTGGCACAGGCGCGCTCGTTCGGCTGTGAAACCGTCAACGTCTCCAACGGTGACCCGAAGGAGCAGATCGCGCAGATCCTCGGAGTGCCGGAAGTGGATTGCGGCGTGGACGCGGTTGGTTTCGAAGCCCGGGGCCACGGAAGGGACGCCTCGCACGAGGCTCCAGCCACCGTGCTGAACTCCCTTATGGACATCACCGCAGCCGGCGGCTCCCTTGGTATCCCGGGCCTCTACGTCACGGGCGATCCGGGCGGAATCGATGAAGCAGCCAAGCACGGCTCCCTCTCGCTCTCACTGGGCACCGGCTGGGCAAAGTCCCTGTCCTTCACCACGGGCCAGTGCCCGGTGATGAAGTACAACCGCCAATTGATGATGGCCATCCTCCACGACAAGGTCCAGATCGCCAAGGCAGTCAATGCCCAAGCCATCCCCCTCGAGGACGCTCCCCGCGGCTACGCCGAGTTCGACGCCGGTGCGGCAACAAAGTTCGTACTGAACCCGAACGGCTACGTGAAGGCTTAGCACGCAAACACCAGGAAGGGGGCATCATGCTCGCGCAGGAAATTCTCTGCGGCACTTCGCCAACATCCCACGTGCCCTGCGAGCGGATGCCTGCCCCAACGTGGTCCCAAGCCAGGCAGATGGCCTTCGATTGCGCTGTTCCGCTTGCGTCAGCGTCTGTACCACTGGCAGACGCGATCGGAAACGTGCTGACCACTGATGTGACGGCGTGCCAGGACCTTCCGCACTACGCGTCCTCTGCCATGGATGGCTGGGCCATTCATGGCGGAGGACCGTGGGAGATCACGACGCCGGGGCTGCCGCTGGCACCGGGACAAGCCAGCGTTATTGCCACCGGTGGCCTGGTTCCGGAAGGTGCCGTGGCGGTACTTCAGAAGGAGAGCGGACACGCCTTCGACGCCGGATACGGGCTGCAGCTCTCACTGAGACCCGACGCGAAACCCGGCGAGACGCTCCCCGGCCGGCATATACGGCCAGCCGGTGAAGAAGCCCGGGCCGGCGACGTCCTCGTGCCCTCCGGCACACTCCTTAATCCTGCCCACATTGCCCTTGCTGCCGTAGCAGGCCACGACGAACTGCAGGTGCAACGCAAGCCGCGGGTCGCCGTCGTGCTTACCGGCTCCGAAGTGGTGACCTCGGGTGTGCCGGCAGCGGGGCAGGTTCGCGACACCTTCGGCCCGCAACTCGGCGCAGTGATTTCCCAGCTGGGCGGAATTCCAGGCGGCCAGCAACGGATCGGCGACTCATACGAAGAGTGGCTGTCCGCACTTGACTCTCCGCCCGGAGGCGGACACCCGGATGTCACGATCACCACCGGCGGCACCGGCAAATCCGGAACTGACCACTTCCGCGCCGCAGTGGCCGCGCTCGGTGGGCGCCTACTGCTCGACGGCGTCGCTATGCGCCCCGGTCATCCTGCAGTATTGGCTGAACTCCCGGACGGCCGCTTCATCATCGGCCTCCCAGGCAACCCCCTGGCCGCAATGATGGCCCTCATGACCATCGGCGAACCACTGCTCGCTGCCCTCCAAAACAGGCCTTTCCGCACAGCTGGCCACCTCACGTCCGGGGCGGACGTCGATCCGGGTCCTGGCCGGACACAACTCATCCCCTGCACCTTCGTCCACGGGCTCGCTTTTCCTGCTTCCCACACGGGTCCTGGCATGATGCGCGGGCTGGCTTGGGCCGACGGTTTCATGGCCGTTCCCCCTGGCGGAGTTGAAGCAGGCGAACCCGTCCCGGTCATGCCGCTGCCCTGGACCAGCGGCTGGACCAGCGCCTGGACAAGCGCCTGGACAAGCGCCTGGACACAGGCGCAAGCAACCACAGATTTCCCCAACCTGTCAGGAAGGTACGCACCATGGCACGGATGACACAGCGCCGGAAGATACACCGCTTCCATCTGGACGGGACAGGTACCGAATATCCGGTGCGGTTCAAGGAAGACGTCCTCGCCGCCGAGGAGCCCTTGGAAATCAGGATCGGCGGCCGCTCCTTCGCCGTGACCATGAGGACTCCAGGAGACGACTTTGACCTCGTAGCCGGATTCCTGGTGTCCGAGGGCATCATCCGCAGCCAGTCCGAGCTGATCTCCCTGCGTTTTTGTGCCGGCGAGAAGGACGGAACGCAAACCTTCAACGTTGTGGAGGCCCAGCTTCGCTCCGACGTGCAGATGCCGGACACCATGCGGCACGTCTACACCTCCAGCTCGTGCGGCATCTGTGGAACGGACTCCATCGAAGCCGTCCGCAAGACCCTTCATTTCGATCCCTCCCAGGACCCGCTGCGGGTTCCCGTCGACATCCTGGCCGAACTGCCTGAGCGCCTCCGGGAAGCCCAGGCGGTGTTCGACAGGACCGGTGGCGTCCACGCCGCCGGGCTCTTCAGGGTGGACGGCGCCACCCCCGAGCTCCTCTGTTTGCGGGAGGACGTGGGCCGCCACAACGCCGTGGACAAAGTAGTGGGCTGGGCACTGCGCCAGGATCTGCTGCCCCTGACGGGCTTGGTCCTGCAGGTTTCAGGACGTGCATCGTTCGAGCTGGTCCAGAAGGCTGCCCTCGCCGGCATCCCCGTCCTGTCAGCCGTGAGCGCACCCTCCAGCCTTGCCGCGGACCTCGCTACTGAGACCGGCGTGACCCTGGTTGGCTTCAGCCGTGGTCACAGCCTCAACGTCTACGCCGGACGCGACAGATTGATCCGCCCCCGCAAAGCAGCACGTGAGGAGGTCTACGCCGGGCTCTGACCGCCCGTTTTCCGCGTTTGCACGCAGCTAAAGCCCTGTTGATGCCGATAGGGTGCGTTTGCTGTGCACAAACTCCCCGCGTGTTTCAAGGCCCGTGTCCGTGTCGGACTAGGATGAGGAAAAGACGAGGAGCATGCCGGGCAGGGCTTTACAGCCCCGGCCGCCTGCTTGGGACAACGACACGAGGCATCATGGCCCCACGCAACAATCCAGACATCGAGAAGGACGCAGACGCCCAAGGCGGCGGCGTCCAATCAGTGGACCGCGCGCTGCAAATCCTGGAAATCCTTGCACGCGAAGGGGATGCCGGCGTCAGTGAAATCGCTGACGAAATGGGCGTCCATAAATCCACGGTGTCCAGGCTTGTGGGCTCGCTGGTAAACCGCGAGCTTGTCCGGCAGAACAGCGAGAGGGGCAAGTACCAGCTGGGCTTCGGAATCCTTCGGCTGGCGACCTCCATCCCCGGCAGGCTGAGCGTCGTGCACGAGGCCAGGGAAGTACTGGAAGCACTTGCGGGTGAGTACAAGGAAACGGTCAACCTTGCCGTGCTTCGGTCCAACTACGCAGTCAACGTGGATCAGGCCATGGGCCCCTCAACGCTTGCCACCTACGACTGGGTGGGCAGCCTGACCCCGCTGCATGCGACGTCCAGCGGCAAAGTGCTTTTGGCCGCGCTGACGGCCGATGAGCGGAACCAGGTCCTCAAGACAGTCGGCCTGCCTGCCCGCACACCCCGCACCATCACCAATCGCGCGGAGCTGGAGAAGCAGCTGCTCGACGTCGCACGGAACGGCTACGCAGTCGTGCATGAAGAGTTCGAGATCGGCCTGACGGCGGTAGCCGTGCCCATCTTTAACCACATGGGCAATGTCATCGCTGCGGTGAGTATCTCCGGCCCCGCCTTCCGCTTTGCCCCGGAGGAGCACCCAGGGCTCATAGACGCCCTCCGTGAGGCTGGCTTCACCATCAGCGCCAAAATGGGCTACCGACGCCGCTAGGCGCTGCCAGGCCGCTTCTCGACGCTTCAAACCGCTGGCATCAGCATGCCCATTTTTGGGTGGGAAAATCGCTTGTTACGCAACAGTAGGCACGATATGCAACAGACTGCGCATGTCGGCGGCGCTGTCAAGGTGCCGCGAAATGGAACAGAAACACCTTGACATTGCCCCGTGACGGGGCGCACTCTGTTGCTTAGCGCGAGAACTGTTGATTCTTGCGAAACGCACGAAGGCGATTCAGCCAAAGCGACCAGAAACCCGTTCCCCGACTAAAAGAGGTGCACATGCGCAAGGCCTGCCCCACTGGTGAACCCGCTCCCGGGGAGGCGCTGCGGCTCGATACTGCTCCAACCATCATGGTCATCCAACCGGAGGAAGCCCCCAACCTTCCATCCGGCCCCACCCTCCAGGGCCATGTATAAACCCAAGCCCATGACTCGCCGAGCAAAGGACCCGCTCATGGCTATAAATAGCGATTTAAAGCCTTTAACTCCCGAGGAATTGCCCGCCAACGATAACCTGGCTGACACTCCCTCATCACGTAAGACAAACCGTCTGGAGAACCCTGGAGACGTCATCAGCGTCTCCCCAGATGAAACCAACCCCGCAGTCCTCGACGATGAGGGCGAAGGCGCAGAAGCACTCCCGGATACTGAGGAATACGCACAGATCCTGGAAGAACTGCGCCATGCCAGGACCGAGCAGGCAGTCAGCGCCCGCCGGAACCGCAAACTTACGCTGGACAAAGTCACCTTCGGAATCACGGGCGCCATCGCCGTCGCCTTCGTGGTCTGGGGCTTCGTCGGCCGGGACAGCCTTTCCGAATCTTCCAAAGGCGCCCTGAACTGGGTCATGGAATACACCGGCTGGCTCTTCATGGTTCTTGCCTCTTTGTTCGTCGTCTTCGTCCTCTGGCTCGCGCTGGGCAAGTTCGGCAACATCCCACTGGGCAAGGACGGCGAGAAGCCGGAATTCCGTACTGTCTCCTGGGTAGCGATGATGTTCGCCGCCGGCATGGGCATCGGGCTCATGTTCTATGGCGTGGCTGAACCGCTCTACCACTACATCTCGCCACCACCAGGCACTGTGGACGGCCGCACCCCTGCTGCCATTCAGACTGCCATGGCCACCTCGATCTTCCACTGGACCCTGCACCCATGGGCCATGTACGCAGTGGTGGGCATTGCCATGGCATACGGCACCTACCGCCTGGGCCGCAGGCAGCTGGTCTCCGCAGCGTTCACATCGCTGTTCGGCATCAGGATGGTGGAAGGCCCCCTCGGGAAATTCATCAACATCCTGGCCATCTTTGCCACGCTGTTCGGTACCGCCGCTTCCCTGGGCCTTGGCGCCCTTCAGATCGGCAGCGGCATGACCTCCAACGGCTGGGTGGGCGAGATCGGCACCCCGGTACTCGTGGTCATCGTGGCCATCCTCACCTTCTGCTTCGTCGCATCAGCAGTCTCCGGAATCAGCCGTGGTATCCAGTGGCTTTCCAACATCAACATGGTGCTGGCAGTCGTCCTGGCAATCATCGTCTTTGTTGCCGGCCCTACCCTGTTCATCCTCAACCTGATCCCTTCCGCAATCGGCGACTACGCCAGGGACCTGGCAGAAATGTCGTCCCGGACCGAAGCGGTCGGGGACGAAGCATTGCGTAGCTGGATGACCAGTTGGACCATTTTCTACTGGGCCTGGTGGATCTCCTGGACGCCCTTCGTCGGCATGTTCATTGCGCGCATCAGCCGCGGCCGGACCATCCGCCAGTTCGTCACCGGCGTCCTGCTGGTGCCAAGCATCGTCAGCGTTATCTGGTTCGGTATCTTCGGTGGAGCTGCCTTCCATGTCCAGCAGGAAGCTGACAAGGCCGGCACACCCGGCCTGGTGACCATGACCAACGGCGTGCCTTCCGTCAATTTCGACGGCGCACTCTTCGATCTCGTCAAGAACCTGGGCATGCCCGGCTGGGCCACCGCAGCAGTGATCGTGCTGGCCATGGTGCTGGTGGCAATCTTCTTCATCACTGGTGCCGACGCAGCCTCCATCGTCATGGGGTCGCTCAGCTCCAACGGAGCCGAACATCCCCGCCGCGGAGTAGTGATCTTCTGGGGAAGCCTTACCGGTGCAGTAGCAGCGGTTATGCTCCTGGCCGGCGGCGACGAACCATCCGAGGCATTGGCCGGGCTCCAAAGAGTCACGATTGTTGCCGCCCTGCCGTTCGTCATTGTCATGCTGCTGCTCTGTTTCGCCCTGACGAAGGATCTGCGCCGTGATCCTCTGTCACTGCGGAAGCGCTTGGCGACATCCGTAGTTGAACGTGCGATTCGTACGGGCGTGGAACAACATCGGGGCGTTCAATTCGATCTGGTCACGAGGCACGAGTGTGCGGAAGACTGCCCGGATTCCGACTGTCCCGGGGGAACTCCGACCGGAACCATCCCCACGGTTCAGCCTCCCCGCACCCAGCCGACCGACAAGTAAGGTATCCCGCCATGTCGCAAACCCATGAACACCAAAGCACCCTGCGTGTCTCCAGCGATTCCGGGGACACCGTGAGCTTCACCCTGGATGCAACGAAACCCGTAACGGTCAAGCTCCAGGTTGACGGTGGTTGCACTTGTGGAACCACCGCCACGGTCCAGGGCTCCTACGTCGATAGCGACCTGGGCAAGCGCTGACCATTCATTTCCAGACCCAAAACAGCAGGCGCCGGAATCTGAGCAGTACAGATTCCGGCGCCTGCTTTTTGTTTGCGGACTGGCGGGTTACTTGGGCATCGGGTTACTTGGGCATCAGCACGGAGTCGATCAGGTAAACCGTTGCGTTGGCCGTGTGGACGCCGCCACAAATCACGTTGGCTCCGTCAACTGTGAGGGCATCTTTGCTACCGCCAACCGTCACCTCGCCACCCTGGACCGTCTTGTGCGTTCCGACCACCTGGTCCGGAGTCAGCTGGCCTGGGACTACGTGGTAGGTGAGGATCTTGCTCAGCAGGGCATCGTCCGTCTTGAGCGTTTCAATCGTGGCGGGGTCGATCTTTGCGAAAGCATCGTCAACAGGTGCAAAGACTGTGAATTCACTGCCGTTCAAGGTGGAGACCAGATCCACTTTCGGGTTGAGCTTGCCGGAAACAGCGGCAGTGAGGGTCTTAAGCAGCGGGTTGTTCGAAGCGGCAACGGCCACCGGGTCCTGGGCCATTCCCACTACCGAACCGGCACCATCCGGAACCTGTGCGGCGTAACCGGCACAGCCGGGGCCAACAAGATCACGCGCGGGATCCATGGCGGCACTGGTCATGGATGAAGCCGACGGCGACGGTGCCGCGGACGTCATCTCCGGGGCGGCGGACGACGACGAAGGTGTGCTGGAACTGCTTGAACCACCACAAGCGGTGAGTCCGAGAAGGGCGGCGGCAGTGAGGCCAACGAAGGCGAGGGCGGGGCGCTTTGTGGACAACATGTCATTCTCCTTGTTCGTGGAACCAGGGCATTGGGTCCATTGGGTGTGGGCACTGGCTCCCCGGCGCTGCATCTGCGTTGCCGGCGGTTTGTGCCTCACCAGCTATTCGGAGGTCGCACCGGCGTGGATGGGTGCGGATTGAAAAAGTTTTTAAACCAAGCCATCGCGGCTGCGGCTCCGAACTGCCTACAGATATCCGGAGTCGGCACCCTTAAGGGCCGGTCCGGCGAACGTTGGGAGACGCAATGCTGCAACTAGCACTTATCGGCCTGTTGGGCGGGTTGATTACAGGTATCTCGCCCTGCATCCTGCCCGTCCTGCCCGTCATCTTTCTTTCCGGAGGTGTTCAGGGTGCACGCAAAGGCTCTCCAACCAGCTCCGCGGTAACAGAGGTGCCGCCATCCGCCGTCGATCTTAAGACCCGGTCCAGGCAGCGACGGCGGGCGGGCCTGCGCCCGTACCTGGTGATCCTGGGCCTGGTCATCAGCTTCAGCACCTTTACGCTGGTTGGTTCGTTCCTGCTGACCCTGGTGAACCTGCCGCAGGACCTGCTTCGATGGATCGGGCTGGTGGTGCTGGTGCTGATTGGTTGCGGCCTGATTTTCGATCGCTTCCAGCACATCCTGGAGAAGCCGTTCTCCTGGATCCCGCAGCGAAAGGTTGGTACTGAGAACGGTGGGCTGGTGCTGGGACTGGCGCTCGGCGTCGTCTATGTCCCCTGTGCAGGACCAGTGCTTGCCGCCATTGCCGTGGCCGGTGCCACGGGACAAGTGGGCCCCGAAACTATCGTCCTCACGTTGACATTTGCCGTGGGGGCGGCCGTTCCGCTGTTGGTGTTCGCGCTGGCTGGGCGTCGCGTCGCAGAGCGGGTCAAGGCGTTTCGCAAGAACCAGCGCAAGATCCGCATAGCCGGTGGCATCATGATGATCGCCCTGGCAATCGGGTTGGTGTTCAACCTTCCCCAGCTCCTGCAGAAACTAGTGCCCGACTACACCTCCACACTCCAAGAACAGGTTCAGGACAACGAGGCCGTGAAGAAGGCCCTCGATCTTGGTGGACTGGTAAATGACCAAAACCGTGAACTGGACAAGTGCAGCAACGGTGCCACCGAGCTCGAATCGTGCGGCATAGCGCCGGATATCAAGGGCATCCAGGAATGGTTCAACACCCCTGGCGGCCAGGCCGTGAACTTGAAGGACCTTAAGGGCAAGGTGGTCCTGGTGGATTTCTGGGCCTACTCCTGCATCAACTGCCAGCGCTCCGTTCCGCACCTCACGGACTGGTACAGCAAGTACAAGGACTCCGGCTTGGAAATCATCGGGATCCACTCCCCCGAGTACGCGTTCGAGAAAGAGACCCGCAACGTCATGTCCGGCGCGATGGACCTGGGCATCACATACCCCGTAGCCATCGACAACACGCTGTCCACGTGGACCAACTACCGCAACCGTTACTGGCCGGCCCACTACCTGATCGACTCCGAGGGAACAGTCCGGCACATCAAATTCGGCGAGGGCGGCTACCAGACCACTGAGAAACTGATCCGCAAACTCCTGCAAGAGGCCAACCCTTCAGCGGCGCTCCCCGCGCCCATTGAAGCGTCCGACGACGGCCCGGTAGCAGGTGCCACCACTCCGGAGACGTACTTGGGCACCACCAAGAAGGTCAACTATGCGGGCACGGAACCCTATAAAGCCGGGGTTGGGCTGTATACAGTACCGGCAGACCAGCCCGGTGACAGCTTTTCCTTGAAAGGTTCGTGGGATCTCGGAACACAATCCATAACTCCTGCCGGCGCCGGCTCCTCTATTGCCCTGAACTACCACGCCAAACAGGTGTACATCGTGGTCAGTGGTGAAGGCATGATCGATGTTGTCCGCGATGGCAAGACCACGTCCGTGGCGGTCTCAGGGACGCCCACGCTACATCAGATCGTGGACGACCCCGAAATCCGCGAGGGCAAGCTCGAGGTCAAGGTCCCGCAGGGCATCCAGGCGTACTCCTTCACGTTCGGATAGGGTGCGCCTCGAAGGTGGAAGCTTGATAGGGGGCCGTGCCCGCTTCGCGATGCCCTCCACGCCGCGGCCCCCTATCCAGCTTCCGCTTCATCGTTAGAAATACGGCTTCGTGATCAGCTCCAGCGCGTGGCCAGAGGGGTCCTTGAAATAGACACCGCGGCCACCGTGCTCCGTATTGGTCTCGCCTGGACGGGTCATCTGAGGATCCGCCCAATGCTCGACGCCGGCACTCACCAGCCGCTGGTAGGCACGGTCAAAATGCTGGTCGTCAACGAGGAAGGCATAATGCTGCATCTGGATCTCGACCGGGGGCTCAGCGAATTGGAGCATTACGCCGCCAGCCAAGGTCAGGTTGGTGAAGGGTCCCCAACCGGGTGCTTCGTCCGCTTCGAGGATGGACCTGTAGAACCCGGCCGAGACGGCGCGATCGATGGACGCGATGATGGTGTGGTTGAAATGTGCGGGCATGCATGACTCCTGGAAATGGGTTTAAAATCGATGGGCTGAAATTCATCGACCCACAGGGAGGAGCGCGCGGGACACCATCGCTCTGGCTGACAGAGGGCGTCAGAGCTCGGCCGGGTAGCCAATCCGTGCAGGGCAGGTGCCCGATCCGGTCATCACGTCCGCCAGTCTAGCGAAGAGTTGGGCGGCGGTGACAGGATGGGCGGCATGGCAATCGAGGTTCGCCCGGCAACGGTATTCGAGGACGTGAAAACCATCGTCGGCCCCAAACGTCCGGACGCCAACGTGTGCTGGTGCCTGAGCTACCGGATTCCCTCGAAACAAAATCTTGCGCTCCAGCGCGAGGAACGGGGAAAGTTCGTGGAAAAGCTGGTGGCGGAGGATCCGCCGCCAGGCGTTCTCGCTTACGACGGCGGCGAAGTAGTTGGGTGGGCTGCCGTTCACCCCCGGGCCGACACCAGCTTCGCAACGAACCGGAAGATTCCACATGTGGACGACGCCGCCGTCTGGTCTGTCTGGTGCATCAGGGTGCGGCCCGGGCATCGAGGCAAGGGCATCTCCCATCATCTGCTGGAGGGTGCCATCGAGATGGCCCGCGAGTACGGCGCGCCAGCCATTGAGGGCTATCCCGTGGACAACAAGGGCAGCAAGGTGGACTTGACCATGGCGTACGTGGGGACCCGCAGACTGTTCGAGAAAGCCGGCTTCACAAAGGTCGCAGAGACAACGTCCGTCCTCAACGGTTTCCCCAGGGTACTCATGCGCCTGGACCTGCGCTGACCCAACTGAGTCGCATTAGAGCACGTTTAGAGCCGTCAAAACGCGCACAAATGCGACTCAGTTGGGTCAGCCTTGCAGTTTCGCGGTCATTCGATGAGCTTCCTCGAGCAGCAATTTGCCGAGGAATTCCTGTCGATCCGGACGGAACCGGGGTTCGATCCCCGTCAAGGAAAGGGCCCATGCGGGGCGCCCCTGCTGGTCAAAAACGGCCGCGCCCATCCCCCAGCTTCCTTCAAGGATCAGCCCCGGATTTACCGAGTAGCCCGTGAGCCGGGTGCGCTCAAGGTTCCCCCGAACCACGTCGGCCGGGTGTCCCACGGCAAAGTCGCCAGCGTGCGCGGGCCAGTCCTTCAGCAGGGTTTCCTGCTCATCGGCGGGCAGGAAAGCCATGATGGCCGTTCCTGCCGACGCAACTCCCAATGGAAAACGTACGCCTTCATGCAGCACGAAGGATCTCACCGGGAACGAGCCTTCCTCGCGCAACACGCAGACGGTTTCGTTGCCGCGACGGATGGAGAAGAACGCGCTCTCGCCAGTCTCCGCGGCGAGCCGGCGCAGGCTGGGCCGGGCAATATCCTCCATGGGGAAGCGTGCCGCCGCCACCGATCCAAGGAGGAAGATCTCCGGCCCCAGAACCCACTTCCCGGCGGCTGAATCGTGCTCCAGCAAACCCTCCGCGGCAAGGGACGTCAGCAGCCGGTGCACTGTTGGCCGCGTCAGCCCTGATTCCCGAACCAACCCGGCCAACGATGTCCCCTCGGGTTTGCGCCCAACAAGCCTCAGCAGCAGGGCAACCCGGCCTACGACCTGGGCGCCCTGGACTGGGTTTTGCGTGGATTTCTGTTCCGGCACAGGTGCTCCTTTGAAGATTCATCCACAATATGGACACCATTGAGCCTACAGTCCACACCGTGAGTAGCCAAGCAGTCTGGTCGTTGACCCTGGGTGGGATGACACCTAGGCTCCTCTACAGGTCACGAGTCCACAACGTGGATACGTCCACCACGAACACTCAAAGAGGAGCTCCCATGTCGAAGATTCACGCCAGCGCAACCCAAGCGCTCCAAGACTTGATGGCAGACGGCCTGACGATCGCCGTCGGGGGTTTTGGCCTGAGTGGCATCCCCGCCGACCTGATCGATGCCGTCCGTGAGTCGGGCGCCAAGGACCTCACCATCGTCTCCAACAACATGGGGGTGGATGGCAAGGGGCTCGGTGTGCTGATCGAGGCAGGCCAGGTCAGGAAGGTCATCGCTTCCTACGTCGGCGAGAACAAGCTTTTCGCCGAGCAGTACCTCGCAGGCAAGCTCGACGTCGAGTTCACTCCCCAAGGCACCCTTGCCGAACGCCTCCGTGCGGGCGGCGCCGGCATCCCTGCCTTCTACACGCGGACCGGCGTGGGCACGCTTGTTGCCGAGGGCAAGCCGTTGGAGGAGTTCGACGGCGTGACTTACGTCCGCGAGCGCGCCATCACCGCCGACGTCGCGCTGGTTCATGCGCACACCGCGGACACGGATGGAAACCTGATCTACCGCTACACGGCGAGGAACTTCAACCCGGTGGTGGCAACGGCCGGCGCCGTCACCATCGCTGAGGCGGAGGTCATTGTGCAGCCCGGCGGGCTCGACCCCAATCACATCGTCACTCCAGGCGTCTACGTCCAGCGACTGGTGCAGGCCAGCGCACGCGTTAAGGACATCGAACAGCGCACAGTCCGCCCCCGGCGCGAAGCGCTAGCCCTCTAGAAGCGGTAACGGTCTAAAGAAGCGCTAACGGTTTAAGGAACAAGGAGCACAATCATGGCTTGGACACGAGACCAGATGGCCGCCATTGCGGCCGAAGAATTGAACGACGGCGACTACGTCAACCTCGGCATCGGCATCCCCACGCTGGTTGCCAATAACCTGCCCGATGGCGTGCGGGTTGTCCTCCAGAGCGAGAACGGCCTGCTCGGAATGGGCCCGTTTCCGTACGAGGGCGAGGAAGACGCCGACCTCATCAACGCCGGCAAGCAGACCGTGACCATCACCCCGGGAGGCAGCATCTTCGATTCCGCTACCTCGTTCGGCATGATCCGTGGCGGGCATGTAAAGGTGGCCATCCTGGGCGCGATGCAGGTGTCCGGCGGCGGCGACCTCGCCAACTGGACCATCCCCGGCAAGATGGTCAAGGGCATGGGCGGCGCGATGGACCTGGTGGCCGGGACGCCGCGGGTGGTGGTCCTCACCGAGCACAACGCCAAGGACGGCTCGGCCAAGATCGTTACCGAATGCACACTGCCGCTCACGGGGCTCAAGTGCGTTGACCGGATCATCACGGACCTCGCCGTCTTCGACATAGCGCCGGACCCGGAAAACCACGACGGCGGCACGCGACTTCTGCTGACCCGCCTCGCCCCGGGCGTCACCGTGGAAGAGATACGCAGTAAGACCGAAGCCGAGTTCGCTGTTGCGCTCGAGTCTGAGGAAGAAAGCACCCTCGAAGGAGTAAACGCATGAGCCTGAAAGACCAGTTCGGCAAGGACATCCTGCTCACCGGGTGGGGCCACAGCAAGTTTGGCAAACTCACGGACGAGACTTTGGAGTCCCTGATCGTCCATGTAGCCGGGGAAGCCATCCGTAACTCGGGGCTGGAACCGAAGGACATCGACGAGATCTACCTCGGCCAGTTCAACTCAGGCATGCAGCCGCTGGGTTTCACGTCGTCCTTGGCCCTCCAGCTCTCCGCAGACCTGGCCAATGTCCCTGCAACGCGCACGGAGAACGCTTGCGCCTCCGGTTCCGCGGCGTTCCAGCAAGGCGTGAAGGCTGTGCTCGCTGGAACTGCCCGCAATGTCTTGGTGATCGGCGCGGAAAAGATGACCGACGCCGGAGCGGACGTTGTGGGGGCGGCTTTGCTTGGTGCGTCGTACGAGATGGCGGGCAAGGCCTCCACTACAGGGTTCACGGGGTTGTTCGCCGAGGTGGCGAAGCACTACGGGAAGCGGTACGGCACGGGCATTGACGCCGCCAACTACCCCGGGGGCCTGGGCGATGTCCTCGGTTCCATTGCAGCCAAGAACCACCACAACGGAATGGACAATCCCTACGCCCAGATGCACCGGGACTTTGGGGAGGAATTCTGCCGCACCATCTCGGACAAGAACCCGATGGTCGCGGACCCCTTGCGCCGCACGGACTGTTCGCCGGTCTCGGACGGTGCGGCCGCCGTCGTGATTTCAACGTCGGCAACCGCCGGCGCGACGTCGCCTGTGCGCTTGGCTGGCTTCGGTCATGCGAACGATTTCTTCCCCGCGGAGAAGCGCGATCCCACCGAATTCGCCGCCACCCGAGCATCGTGGGAGCGCGCGCTGGGCATGGCGGGCGTGGGCATCGATGGACTGGACTTCGCCGAAGTCCACGACTGCTTCACCATCGCCGAGCTCATCATGTACGAGGCCATGGGCCTGACTCCCCGCGGCGAGGGCTCGCGCGCTGTTCAGGAGGGCTGGGTATACAGGGACGGCAAACTTCCCGTAAACGTATCTGGAGGCCTTAAGGCGAAGGGGCATCCTGTGGGCGCAACTGGCGTGTCGCAGCATGTCATTGCGGCCATGCAGCTCACGGGGACCGCCGGCGACATGCAGCTTCCCAATGCCCGGCGGGGTGCCGTCCAAAACATGGGCGGAGTGGGCATCGCCAACTACGTCAGCATCCTCGAGTCCCTTTAGCCCATCTGAGTCGCATTAGTGCGCGTTTAGAGTCGTCAAAACGCGCACTAATGCGACCTAGTTGGGCCGGCGGGGGCGGTCGGGGGCGTTCAGCGGTTCCGGATCAGAGCCGCGATCTCCGTGAACCCGAGCCGCTCTGCGTTCTGCAGGGCGGTTCGGCCTTGGGGATCACGGATATCCGGATCAGCTCCCGCGGCCAGCAGCTGCCGGACCACGTCTTGCTGGTTCGGCCCGCCGTTGTTGAGCAGGATGGCTTCCTGCATGGCCGTCCAGCCCAGGTTGTTCACGTGGTTCACAGGCACGCCCGCGGCGATGAGGATCCGCACAGTTTCGGTGTGCCCATGCTCGCTCGCCGGAATCAGGGCTGTGCCGCCATATCGGTTGATGCTGTCGACGTCTGCCCCGGCCGCCAACGTCAGTTGCAGCACCTCGTTGAAGCCTTCCGCCCCCGCGTAAAGGAACGCCGAGTCCTGGATGTCGTCCTTGGCATTGACGTTGCCGCCAGCGGCGATAAGCTCGCGGACCCGCACGGGATCGTTGGCCTTCGCGGCGAGGATCAGGAGCCGGTCGGTTTCCCTTTGGGCCTCCGGTGACAGCTTGGGCGGCAAGGCAACGGACGACGCCGGGACAGGACTGACACTCGACGGTGTCACTTGGGTAGGTGCCGGGCTGTCAGGTGAGGCGGCCGCCGTCGTACTCGCTGTTTGCGAACCGGACGTCTGTGAGTCAACAGGCGAGGACGGCGCGCAGCCAGCCAGAAGTCCGGCGACCAGCAAACCTGCGCCGATTGCCGAACCCGCAGTCAGCCCACGCGCCTTAGGGGAACCCATACCTTCGAGGCTACTTCGCAGCTATGGCCAAGGCCTCGGCACCAGCAGTCGCGCACGCCTCGTCCAAGGCGCCGTCGGGAGCACCGCCGACGCCGATGCCAGCCACGGATACGCCGTTGACCTTCAACGGGACACCGCCAGCCAGGAAAAGCGTGCCGGGAAGGTCCGCGATGGACGGTCCGGTGCCGTTGATGCGCTTGGCCAGTTCGCTGGTGGGGGCACCAAAGGCAGCCGCCGTGTAGGCCTTCTGCTTGGCGGCTTCGATGGTGTGCTCGGCGGCGTTGTCGCCGCGGAGAAGGGCCTGGACCGTACCGAAGCGATCTACCAGTGCGACGGTCACGAACGGAAGCTTGTCCGCCTGGCACTTGGCAAGCGCCGCATTTACGGCCGCACTCGAAGCACCCACAGTGATTCGGTTCTGGGCAACCACATTCTCCGGAGCAGGCTGGACTTCGGCAGCTACCGGCGCGGCAGGTGCGGTAACAGGCGCGGCCGCGGGGGCCACGGCATTGGCTACTGCGGTAACCCCGCCTGTGAGCAACAGCGCTCCAGCAGCGGCGGCAGCAATCATCTTGTTGGACTTCTTCATGGAGTTCTCCTCGTGGCACGCATCGGCAATTTCGGGTACATATCCCATGCTTCCGGGGCAGCTCCGGGCAGGCATCGGCCGTGAGCCGGTTCCAAGGTCAGCCTTTCCGCCAGCCGTATCAGCCAAAAGGTGGAGAGACCAGCAATCACACGGGATCTAGCATGGAAAGAGCGCCTACTACCGACCGGAACGGAAACAGGGACCCATCCAATGCCAGCAGCCCCTCAGCGGCCGGATCCAAGCACCCGGCTAGAGCCAAGCCGGCCCGAGCCAAGCCGGATCGATACCCGCATCGATGCGGTGGTGCACCTGGGCTTTGCCGTGCTGATGGTCGCCTCTGCTGTCCGCTACGTCATGCGCCACTCCCCCGCGGACAACCTGTGGACTGTGGCCTTGGCGGTCGCCGTGTGTGCTCTGTACGTCGTGACAGCGTTGCTGGCCCAACACCGCCAGCCCACCCAACACCGCCACCTCACCGGTCACCGCCAGCCTGGGCAGAGCCAACAAACCCTGAACCGCAAGCTGTGGATGTTTGCCTTGGTGGGGGTTTGGTCGGCTCTGGTGATCGCGGCACCCAGCTTCGCGTGGTGTTCATTCGCCATTTTCTTCCTCAGCCGCACCGCGTTCCGAGGGTGGACCGCGTATCTGGCTGGTGGCGCGACGGCGGCGGCCACCGCCGTCGGGCTTTTCCGTATGAGCGGATGGACGGACGTCGCCATGCTGCTGGGACCGCTCGCTGCCGGCGCGCTGTTGACGCTGGTTTACGACAAGATCGAGCGCGACAGTGCCCTCCAGCGAATGCTCTTCGAAGACGTATCCCAAGCTCAGGAACAGCTGGCGGCGAGTGAACGGACGGCAGGAATCGCGGCGGAGCGCGAGCGTGTTTCACGTGAAATCCACGACACCATCACCCAGGGCCTCGCGAGCGGCTTGCTCCACTTGGAGGCAGCCCAACGTTCCTGGCCTGATCCTGCGGCGCATCACGAGGTCAGCAAAGCAACCAGCCTCCTCCGCGGAAATCTTGCCGACACCCGGAGCCTGGTGCACGAGCTCTCGGCACCTGGCCTGGAGACTGCGCCCCTTCACGAGGCCTTGGAACGCGCCGCCCGGACGTATCTGGACCACGTCCGCGTGCAGGTCACCGGCGAGACCCGTCCCATCCCGGCCGAGGTCCGGCACGCCCTGCTCCGCGTGGCCCAGAGCGCCGTGGCCAACATCAAACTTCATGCCCACGCGGACAACGCCAGCGTGACTCTTGGGTACCTGCCGGATGCGATCACCCTGGACGTGTTCGACGACGGCCGCGGCTTTGATCCAGGAGCGGTACCTCCGCCGTCGGAATCGGGAGGATACGGCCTGCGCGCCATGCGGCAACGCATTGAGCAACTAGGCGGAGAATTGTCCGTGGAGAGCACCCCGGGTGAAGGTACGATCATCGCGGCCCAGCTGCCATTGCCGGCTCTGCCCGAAGATACCCCGGCCGAAGATACCTGGCCCGAAGATTCATCGAAGGAGTCCCTGTGACTACCATTTCCGTGCTCCTTGTGGACGACCATACGGTGGTCCGGAGCGGGCTGAAGGCGCTGTTGGGCACCCAGGCGGATATCGTCGTCGTCGGCGAAGCGGCATCCGGTGAGGAAGCGTTGGAAGCGGCTCAACAGCACTCACCCGCAGTGGTTCTCATGGACCTTGCGATGGGTGCGGGAATGGACGGCATCGAGGCCATCAAACAGTTGCGGCAGCGCAACCCCCGCCAAGCGGTGATCGTCTTCACCACCTACGATTCCGACGCCGACATCGTCCGTGCGGTGGACGCCGGCGCAATGGGGTACCTGCTCAAGGACGCTGCACCGGAAGAGATCTTTGCAGCTGTGAGAGGCGCCGTGCAGGGCAAAAGCGTGATGAGCGCGCCCGTTGCGTCCCGGCTTTTCCAACAGCTGCGGAACCCGGACGAAATCCTCACACCCCGGGAGGCAGAGCTCCTGAGCCTCCTGACGGAGGGCCTCAGCAACCGCGATCTTGGCAAACGCCTCTTCATTTCGGAAGCAACCGTCAAAACCCATCTGGCCCACATCTACGCCAAACTCGGCGTGGAGACGCGGGCGGCGGCCATCGCAACGGCCATCCGTCGTGAGGGCATGCGGTAGGCAGGCCGCGCCTGGCGATTCAAGGCTCATTGCTATATATCCACAGCCCGCCTTCCATTAAGCTGGCACTATGTCCGACGCTTCGGCACGCAAGATGTTCAAACATTCCGGAACCGCCCTGCTGGTCCGCGGAATTCTGGCCGTACTCTTTGCCTTCCTCGTGGCATCTTTGCCGGTAGCCACGGTCTTCGGGCTGGTTGTCGTGTTCGGAATCTTCGCAATCGTGGACGGCCTCACCAACGTAGCCCACTACTTTTATGACCCTTCACGCCATTCCGGCTGGACGATGGTGGGCGGCTTCATCTCCATCGCCGCGGGTTTGGTGGCGGTTGCATGGCCGGGAATCACAGCTGCAGCACTTGGCATCCTGATTGGGCTCTGGGCCTTGGTCCTGGGGCTTTCCGAAATCGTCTTCGCCTTTGCTGCAAGGAACTCCGTTAATGGCTGGGGGGTCTGGCTGCTGACGGGTCTTGTGACTGCACTTTTTGGACTCTTCGTCCTGATCAACCCCGGTCTCGGCTTCCTGGGCGTGGTGGGTTTGCTGGCAGCATTCTCCGCTGTTGCGGGGCTGTTGTTGATCGTTTGCGGCATCAAGATGCGCAGGGGCGCCTCGTCTGCCTTCATGTACGCCCACTAATCGGCCTGTCACGCTCAATCCTTCATGAGGGGATGCGCTCGGCGCTAAGTTCGGTAAGTTAGTGGCTGTGAAGATAGCTACCTGGAATGTGAACTCCCTCCGTGCCCGTGCCGACCGCGTGGAAGCGTGGCTTGAGCGCAGCGACTGTGATGTCCTGGCCATCCAGGAGACCAAGTGCAAGGACGATAACTTCCCGTGGGAGCTCTTTGAGCGCATGGGCTACGAGGTTGCGCACTTCGGCGTGAACCAGTGGAACGGCGTCGCCATTGCGTCCCGCGTTGGGCTGGAGGATGTAGAACGCACTTTCCTGGACCAGCCGATGTTCGGCAAGGCCGGCAAGGATCCCGCGCAGGAAGCCCGCGCTATTGCCGCCACCTGCGGCGGCATCCGCATTTGGAGCCTGTATGTTCCCAATGGCCGCTCCCTGGACGACGAACACATGCCGTACAAACTCAAGTGGCTTGACGTCCTTCAAGGCAACGCCGCGGAGTGGCTCAAGACCGAGCCCACCGCCCAGGTGGCGCTCATGGGCGACTGGAACATTGCACCGTTCGATGACGACGTCTGGGACATCGAACTGTTCCGTAACAACAACTTCACGCACGTCAGCGAGCCGGAGCGCGCCGCATTCCACGCCTTCGAAGCTGCCGGTTACACCGACGTCGTTCGCCCCTACACACCCGGCCCTGGCGTCTACACGTACTGGGACTACACGCAGCTGCGCTTCCCCAAGAAGGAAGGCATGCGCATCGACTTCTGCCTGGCTTCCCCGGCGCTTGCTGCCCGGGTCACCGGTGCCTCCATCGACCGCGAGGAACGTAAGGGCAAGGGCGCTTCCGACCATGCTCCCGTGATCGTGGAGCTTGCAGACTAATCACCGCTAATGGACGAAAGGGGCCGGCTGGAGATGACTGGAAACCTGTATAGGGGCCAGGCAGGACTGCCGTTCTCTTCGTCCCTGCGCATCTACGAGCCCCTTGAGGCGTTTCCGCCGGAGCAGCAGCGCCAGCTCGTGGCGGACAGCAGCAAGATCCGGTCCCGGGCCGCCGTCGAAAACGCTGAGCTCCAAGCCTCACTGGGCCGCATCACCCGGACGGGCGGGGACCCCTTCCCCACCGGCCGGACTGATCTGGTGCGAATGACGCGCGTCCCTGGCGGGCGGCACACTGCGGCGGACAGTTCCACAGATGCCGCCACCGGCGCGGCGGCCCAGGATAAGGACGCCCACGACGCCGGACGGCTGCTTTACTGCCCCAGCCAACTGGTGATTCGCGCCGGGTTGGCAGCGAATGCCCTCATGGATGGTGTGCACAGCCCGCTGGCCGATCTGCTGATTCCGGTTTCGCAGCGGGACAAGCACCAAGCGCGGATCGATCGCATCAACGCCGGGGAGGAAGCCAAGCGGGTCCACACCCGGGCCTCCACCTGGGGTATCCCTTTTAGTTGGTTCTCGCTTTTCGCTGAGTCTGACCGCAAGGATGTGGTGGAGTCGGACGGGCACATCCTCACTGTCCGGGTGTGGACGCCGTTGACGGAGGCCCTGGACAGGGCACGCTTTGCCGTAGCCCATCTGGCTTTGGCAGCCCCGGACCTGGACATGCTGGACGATCTCACGCAGCTCACCGAGTGGCTGGAGTTGTTCCATGTCCAGTCCATGGTGGAGTTGGATTACGGAGCTGTGGCGGACAAGGTGTACCCGGACGAATCCCCCATGGATGTTCGCCTCGGGATCGAGTGCCTTGCCGAGGGAGATATGACGGGCGCAGCGGCAGCTTATCGCCGGCTAGCCTCGCGCTGGATCCCCATCCGGCAGTTGGCGCGGGCCTCGTAGGCTGTCATCACCGGCACGGCGGCGCTGTTGTCTCCCGCACAATCAATTGGTGCGGCGCTACCTCTGAATGAACGGCACCGGCGATGCCATCGAGTTCGTCCAAAAGCATCTTGGTGCCCAGTTCGGCTTGGTCGTCCGGCCGTTGACCCACCGTTGTCAGGCCCAGGGCTTCGGAGAAGTCGTGGTCGTCGATTCCGATGACTGAGAGGTCCGCGGGCACTCGAACGCCGTGTCGCGTGGCTTCGAAGATGACCCCCATGGCCATTTCATCGGAGGAACAGAAAATGGCCGTAGGCTTGCGTCCGGGCTGGCTCCAGAGGCGGTTGAATGCCTGCTGCCCGCTGGCAACCGTGAAGTCACCCCATTCGTCCCACTCGGGACGGACTTCCAAACCGGCGTCGGTCATGACGTCCTGGAAGGCGCGGATCCGGACGCGGGGAACGTCGAAGTTCAGGTCTGTCTCGTCATCGCCATGGAGCAGGGCAATGTCCTTGTGTCCGAGGTCCAGCAGGTGCCGCACGGCGGTGGTTGCGGCGTCGTAATCGTTGATACCGATGTAGGCACAATCCTCAACGTGCCCGCCAACAACCACCAACGGGATGTCGATCTTGTGGAGGTGTTCCAGTTCGTCCTCGCTGAGCGCCATACACAGCACCAGCAGGGCGTCGATCTGTTTGTAAACCATGGTGGAGCTGAAGAGCCGCTCGCGATTGCTGCCATGGCCGCCAAGGTTGAACAGGGAGAGGTTGTACTTGCGTGAGTGCAGTTCCCTGTCCGCGCCTTCGATTGCCTTGGAGAAGAACCAACGGCTGACGAAGGGCGCCAGGACTCCGATGGTGCGCGTACGCCCGGTGGCCAGACCCGACGCCGACGACGACGCCACATAACCCAGCGACGCCGCCACTTCCAGGATCTTTTCACGGGTTGCCGGCGAAACCCGTGGCAGTCCCCTGACGGCCCTGGAAACGGTAGCCGTGGACACTCCCGCTGCTGCTGCGACGTCCTCGATGCTGACGCCTGTATGACCACCGCGCTGGGACCTACCCGTTGTTCGTGTCACAGGCCCCCCTCTCCGGCTGCCTTCACTTCGCCGTTCTCTGTCTCATGGCGAAGAATCAGTCTATTTTGTGCAGGCCTTGGTTACGCAGCGGAGTCGTTCCGCTGCGTAACCAACGCTGCAATTGTCTAGCCCTTGAGACCGCCGGACAGCAGGCCCCGGACGAAGTACCGCTGCAGGCCGAAGAACACCAGAAGCGGGATGATGATCGACACGAAGGCCGCGGCCGGGTTCAAGTAGTCCCTGGCACCGCGCGTGCCGGAAATCTCGGCCAGACGCTGGGTGATAGGTGCTACGTCGGCCGTTCCGCCGGAGAACACCAGCGCAACCAGGAGGTCGTTCCAGACCCACAGGAACTGGAAGATCGCCAGAGAAGCCAGGGCCGGAACGGAAAGCGGCAGGATGATCCGCCAGAAAATGGTGCTGTGTCCCGCACCGTCCACCCTTGCCGCCTCGATAACCTCACCCGGGATCTCGGAGATGAAGTTGTGGAGGAGGAAAATACCCAGGGGAAGGCCGAACATGGTGTGGGCAATCCACAGCTGCGCATACGAACCCGCAGGCAAATGCAGGGTTTGCGTGAAGAGTTGCAGGAGCGGAATCAGTGCCATCTGGAGCGGGATGATCTGCAGGGCAAAAACGAAAATGAAGAGTGCGTCGCGGCCCTTGAACTTCCCCCATGCGAAAACATAGGCGGCCATGGACGCCAATACCAGCACAAAGATGGTGACTGGAATGACGATCGCCACGGAGTTGATGAAGTACTGGGAAAGGTTGGCGGACTGCGAGCCCGCCGGGGTAAGGACATCCACATAGTTCTTGAAGGTGAAGTCCCAGTCAAGGAAGGCATTCCACCAGCCGTTTGAGCGGGGGCCTACTTGCTTGGCTGCGGGCCTGAATGAGGTAACAAAGAGGCCAAAAGTCGGGACAGACCATACGACGGCGATGATGATCGCTGCCGCTGTGGCCCACTTGGAAGTGAGCTTGGTCTTGACCCTGCGCATCATCGGCTGGGCGTCCTCCGTGGGGTCCGATCCAGGACGCTGCCGGGTGGCGGCCTTGGACGCCTCTTTCGGGGCTGGCGTGGCTGTCAATGGATCTCCCTTTGCTTGCGAAGGACTCGAGCGTTGTACACGACGATGGGCAGCACCATGAGGAACAGGATCAGGGCCAATGCGGCACCTCGTCCCGGCTCACCGGCACGGAAGGCCTGCGTGTACATTTCGTTGGCCACAACCGACGTGTCGTAGTTACCGGCCGTCATGGTTCGAACAATGTCGAATACCTTCAACGTGGCGATCGTAATAGTAGTCAGGACCACCACCAGCGCCCCACGGATACCCGGGACCGTCACGTTGCGGAACTGCTGCCAGGCGTTGGCCCCATCCAAGCGGGCCGCCTCGATGAGTTCCACGGGGACACCCTTGATGGCCGCGGAGAGAATCACCATGGCGAAGCCGGTTTGGATCCAGACCATCACGATGATCAGGAACACCGTGTTTTCCGGGGCGTCGAGGAGGAACTGCTTGGGGTTCATTCCCAACGCGTCACGGATGAAGTTGATCACACCAGTCTGTTCGATGCCGGGGCCGCGGTAGTCGTACACGAGCTTCCAGATGATACCGGCGCCTACAAAGGAGATGGCCATCGGCATGAAGACCAGGGACTTCAGAACCCGCTCTCCGCGGGCCTTATCGATAAAGACGGCGTAGGCCAAGCCGAAAGAGGTTGACAACAAGGGGACCAGAACGGTCCAGATAATGGTGTTACGCAGCGTGGTCAAAGCCTCAGGCTGGGTAAACATCCAAACAAAGTTGTCGAATCCGTTGCCTTGGCCACTGGCGTCCGTGAAGGCCAACATTGACGTGCGCACCGCTGGGTACACGAGGCCCACCAGCATCAGGATTCCGGCGGGAGCCAGGAATCCTGCCACCGTAACTTTGTCCTTGACTGATTTCGGTGCTCTGTCCACCACCAGCATGAGGATGCCGATAATAGCGGCAAAGATCGCGAGGGCGATCACTACTTGAAGGAGTTTTCCTCCGATAAATTCCATACCCAACCTCCGGGGCGTGAGTGAATCACTAGGTTCCGGGAAAAACGCTGCCTCCCCGACTGGGCAAACCAGGCAGGGGAGGCAGCGCTTTCGGAGTTAGCCCTTGGGCCAGCTGGACTCGATGCTGTCAGTTACCTGCTGGGCGGAGCTGCCATTGATCCAGGCAACGATGCCCTTCCAGAACGAGTTGGAACCCACGGCGCTCGGCATCAGGTCCGAACCGTCAAAACGGAAGACGGTCTTGGGATCCTGAAGGAGCTTGATGGACTGCTTGTCCAGGGCCGACTGTGCGTTGTTCGGGGCAAGGCCCTTGTTTGCACTGATGGCGCCGCCGAGCTTCACGCGGTTGTTGGCGAAGTCCGCACTAGCCATGAATGCCAGGTATGCCTGGACCTCAGGGGTGTCCTTGTAAGCGGCAACCGACTCGCCACCACCGGTGATGGCAGTGCCCTTGGATTCATCCACCGGAGGCGTCATGAATGCCCAGACGTCGCCGTCTTCGGCCACGTTGGTACCGGCAGGCCAGTTGGCTGCCTGGAACGATGCCTGGTGGTGCATGGCGCACTGTCCGTCCAGAACCGGCTGGCCAGCCTGGGCAAACGCGGTGCTCAAGATCGAGCGTGGGTCACCGAAGCCGCCGTTGACGTAATCCGGGTTGAGGAGGATGTCGCCAACCTTGTTGAAGGAGTTGACGATCTTGGGGTCATTGAACGGAATCTGGTGCGTGATCCACTTGTCATAGACTTCCGGGCCTTCGGCACGCAGGACAACGTCCTCGATCCAGTCGGTACCCGGCCAACCCGTGGCTTCGCCCGATTCAAATCCGGCACACCATGGCTTCATGGTCTTGTCGTCGGCGATCTTCTTGGTCAGGTCCATCATTTCGTCCCACGTCTTGGGGACCTGCCAACCCTTGTCCTTGAAGGTCTTGGGCGAGTACCAGACGTATCCCTTGACGTTCGCAAGCATAGGGGCGGCGTAGAACGTGCCGTCCACCGTGCCGTACTTCTTCCAGTCTGCGGACCAATTCTTGTCCACAAGATCGGACACAGTCTTGGGAGCGGGCTTCAGGTAACCGGCCTTGGCCTGCGTGGCCAGAAGACCGGGCTGGGGGAAGATCGCTACGTCAGGGGCCGTACCGGACTGGGCCCGGACACCGATCTGGGTCTCGAACTCCTTGCTGCCCTCGTACTTGACCGTAATGCCCGTGCACTTTTCGAACTGTGCCCAGGATTCCTCGAGGTTTGTCGCTTCGACGTCGACGATCGTGGAGTACACGGAGACTGTCTTGCCGTCGTGCTTGCCGTAGGTTTCGTATGCGGAACAGTCGTCCGACGCGGTGCTTCCGCCGCCGCCGCTGTTTCCGCTACATGCGGACATGGTAAGTGCCAGAACGCCGGCCGCTGCGACCGGGAGCAGGTACTTGGTTTTTTTCATGCTGAAGACTCCTCGCTGAGTACAAGAAAATCGTGGCGCGATTGATGTGGTGGCCCTCACACTAGCGAGGTTGTCCATAGAAATGCAAGCGCTTACACCGACCGTAACCACAACGATACAAAGTAACCTTTGCATCGCGCCGGAACTGCACCGCAGCGATCGCCGGGCGCCGTCGTCGACGTCTTGAATCCGCCGCCTGCAGCGGCCGCCACCCCACGGGCACGAGGAAGTCGCGGGTCCAACACGCACGTCATGAGATTTGTTTGCCCAGTATTGCCTATGCAACAGTGGGAAGTGTGGATGAACTTGAAGCACTCCAGACTATCGGCCGCCTGATCAAAGAAGAACGGCTGGCCCAGGGGCTGAGCCAGGTGCAGTTGGCCAAGCAGGCTGGGACGGCAATCAAGACTGTACGGACGCTGGAATCCGGTACGCGCCGCACCCAGGAAATCAATCAGCGCAAGCTCGAGCACGCCCTGGGGTGGCGCGCTGGATCCATGTCTGAAGTCCTCAAGGGAAAATCCAGCTTCGCTCCGGACCAAATCACTCCGGACGACATGCGCAGCAGCGACGAGCCACGGCAGTCCCCGGGGCCTCGCGTCATGGTACCGGCAGCCCCTATAGCCCGGGCCTCGCATCTTTCAGACGAGGAACTCCTCGCGGAACTGACGTACCGGATGATGCACCGCAACAGGGGCTAGCTGGTTGCTGACAGTTGCTGCCGGCGCACCATCTCGTTGATCCAGGCAGGCGCGAACGGAGAGGTGCAGTTGGGCGGAGTTGGGTAATCCTTCAGAACCTCCAAGCGCTCACCAATACTCAAGGCGCGGGCGCGATACTCCGGGTGTTCGATGCCGATCTGGGCAAGACAGGTGTTCATCGCCCACTGCAGGCGGTCCGGGGCGTCCTTCATCCCCTCCTCGATGGCATCCAGCAGCCCGGTAAGGTCCAGGCCGGCCGGATCCTTGACGACGCGCTCCGAGGTCAGCGCCCAACCGGCACTCGCCACCAAGGGATCCTTGTCCGCAAACCAGGCCAGTCGCAGCTCTTCGGCGTGCGGATTCTTCTTGACCACGTAGTTCACGAGCCAGTCATGGACTTTGGGTGTTCGGGCCTCGCGCAGCATGGTGTCCAGATCTTCGGATCCGTACGACTTAGGCCGGCAAATCAGCAGTGCCAGCAGCTTCGCCGCGGTGTCATCGGTCTCCCAAAGCTCGCGCGAAAGCTCCGGCTGTATCTTCAACCGCTTCGCAATCGCGCGCAATTTACTGAGGTTCACACCGTGATCGTCACCGTGTTTTTCGTTCACCTCGCGCGACCTCGGGTCTTCCAGCGCGGCCAGCTCGGCCATCACGCCGGCCAGCGTCGTCCCAGTTGCAGTCGTACCAGTCGCAGTTTTCCCGACCACTGGAGCCTCCCGTCCATCGCGTGTGAAACTCAGCCTACTAGGCGTGGATGTGCGGGTTCGCCGATGAGCCGCAAGGCGGGATGACAGCTCATAAGGTGCGGTCCACCACGTTCCTGAACTGCCATCCCCGCACCATGCGGTTAGGGCTACTTCCCGCCCTTGAACAGGCCTGCGATCTTGGAGCCGAGACCCTTCACGTTTTCGGTAACATCTCCGGCGATTTCCCTGGATTTCCCGGCAACGTCACCAGCAAGTTCCTTAGCATTCTCACTCACGTCACCGGCGAAAAATTCCTTGACGTTTTCTGCTGCATCGCCTGCGAATTCTTTGACGTTTTCTGCAGCCGCTCCAGCAAACTCCTTGACATTTTCAGCGGCCTCGCCGGCAAATTCCTTCGCATTTTCAAGTGCCTCGCCAGCTACATCCTTGGCCTTGCCCGCAGCGCCTTCCACTGCTTCCGATCCCGTGGTTTCTTCACTCATGGTGCTCTCCTTCGTGACGGTTGAACGCTGATCACTCCCGGTATTTACCCTGCAAAGCAATCAATCGCATCAGGGAGTTTTCCCCCTCTACTTTCAAACTATTGGCATCCACGCGGGTTACGCAACGCAAAACACCCGGAGTGAAATATTCGGCAAAATTAGCCAGGACAGTCAGCGAACCCGTTCAGCTTTTGTAAATTTCGCACGGGCCCCTGATGCCATATGGACCAATACGGGCGTCTTCTTGCCGATCACCAGGTCCAGGGCTTCGACCAGCCGTGAAATTTCGGCGGCAAGGAGGTGCGGTGCCACGCCCTGCCGGGGCTGGATGCGCACCCTTAATCCGGGCTGGCCTTTGACCTCATACGTGGCCACAGACGCGCCGGCGAGGTCCGGCCGATCTGCCAAAGCTGCCCGGAGCGCCTGTTCCGCGACGCCGCCACCGATCTGGACCTCACCGTCCACATGGCTCTCATCGTCGCTGGCCACCAGAAGGTTGGCCCGGCCTTTACCCTGTTGCGACACCCAGGCGACCATCGCAATAATGATGGCCACCAAAACCACACCGGCCACAATCCACAGCCAACTTTCCTCACGGCCGGGGAACCGGGTTCGCTGGAATGCATCCTCGGCACGGGCCCACATGTCCGCGGCCCAGCCGTGCCACCACGTTGCTACGGCCGGAACAGTCGCCAGCAGGAGAAGAAGCAGCCCAACGGCCAGGAGTTTCACGCCAATGATGAAGAGAAGCACCCGGTTGAGGGCACGCGGTGTTTCGTTCATGCGCCGACCACCCCCGACGTAGAGAGGTTCACCCGAACAGTGGGCATGGGAAAGGGGGACATTTCATCGAGTTCGGACTGCACTGCTTGTAGGACGGCTTCCTCGCTGACCCTGCTGCCGGAGGTGGGCCGGACGTTGACCACCACTGACTGCCTGGACACAATCACCATGACCTGTTCCGGTGTCACGTTGGCGGCAGTCCGCGCACGACGAGCAAGTGCCGAGGCCAGCACTTCGTCATCAACGACGACGGCGGTGCGTGGGTCCCGCAGCAAATGCCGGGCCCGTCTGCCTGGTAAAACAGCGTGAAGGAGGAAAAAGAGTCCGACCATGGCAATGACAGCACCGCTGGCGCCAAGCAGAAGAGGCGGCATGCCCGCCGGAAGTGCGATGATTCGCTCCGCTGCCGTGCTTGGGTCAATAAGCCATGGCGGTTGGCCGATGGCGCGGAGCGCAGATTCCAGAAGCGCGAGGACGCAGAGAATGATCACCAGCACGGCGGCGATGGTGGCTGCTCCTGCCCGGGACGAGTGCGTTTCCCTGCGCAGGACACGGCTCATTGCCGGGTCCTCGCCGGCGATGGGGCTGGCTCCGGAGCCAGCGTCAGAAGGTTCAATGATTGTTTGCTGGTCCTGTGTCACCGGACGCGGCCTCCCTCTGAAACGTGGGCTCCACTAATCCTGATATCCACTCTGCTTATGCGGAAACCACTGAGCCGGGTCACACGCTCCAACACGGTTGCCTTTGCGGCCACAGCACGGTCCCAGATGGAGCCGCCGAAGCCCTGGACACGCTCCGGATTGCGCAGTACTTCACTCAACGCGGGGATGCTGATAGGTGCCACGATGGACAAAGCCAGCAGGCCGTCGTCGTCCGACCAATCTGCGCGGATGTCGCTGGGTTCCACGCCGAGAGCCTCGGCGGCAGCGGCCTGTGCCAGCGATGTCAAAGCCTGGGTACTGATCCGGTTATGTCCGGCCAGGCTGGTGGTAGGTTCCACAGCCCCAGCCACGCTCATGACGAAGAGCGCCGGCCCGTAATGGCGTCCAGGACGCTGCGAAGATCAAGCTTGCCTTCAGCTGCACGGCCCAGGAGGGCGCCTATGCCCATGAAGAGCAGGGAGATAAGGAAGCCCCACAGCCCGAATTGGAAGGACATGAACGCCACGAAGGCGCCGATCGCGATTCCCACAACGGTCATGCTCATTGCAGAGCCTCCCTTTCGACCACGACGGTTTTGGGCTTGGGTGGCGGGGCCACATAGACATCGTTGATCTCGATGTTGACCTCGATGACCTGCAGCCCGACGAGCTCCTCAACAGCCCGGTAAACAGCAGCGCGGACCTGGTTGGCGACGCTGTGCAAGGGGTGCCCATAGACAGCCACAAGGTTGATGTCCACCGCCACCTGGGTCTCGCCGACTTCGGCGCGAACACCCGCGGCATGGTCCGAACTGCCAACAGCGTCACGGATTGCGCCAAGCGCGCGGGATGGACCTGAGCCCAGGGAGTAGACACCTGGAACCGCGCGTGCAGCGATGCCGGCTACTTTTGCCACTGCCGCCTCGGAGATGATGGTGCGTCCGGTACCGAGGACCTCGCCCTCAGGCGCAGGGTCGATCTGCAAGTTCTGATCTGACATCGAAGCACTCCCCTTCTCTTGAGTACCACCCTAGCGTCTAGCTCCGACGCTTTGTGAGAGAAGCGAGTGTGCGCGGCGGCTACTTGCAGTTCTTATCCATCCAGTCCTGGATCGGCTTCATAAGTTCCTCGAATTCAGGCTCCCCGTACTTGCGGAAATCCGTTCCGGCGGACTCCGTATACGCCCTCAGCTTCTCAAAGCTCGGCTTCAGTTCGTCAGGCACCTTGCCCTGCATTTGCGACAGTTCTTCCTTGGCCTTCTTGATATCTTCCGGGTCGCCGCCCACCAAGGCCGCCAACGGAAGGATGGTCACGCTCAGCATGGCGGCACTGACGGAGATGCACGCTTCAGACAAGGAAGCGAACTCGCCATAGACGCCGCCTGTGCCTGTGGTCGCGTCCGGGCTTGCACTGATCTCCGCGGACGGCTCAGCACTGGATTGTGGGGCGCTGGCTGTTGGGGCGTTCGACGACGCAATGGGCGTGGGCTGTGCAACCGGCAGCGGGAAAGAGCAGGCACTGAGCGCCAAGGTCCCGGAGAGAAGACACCCGATCAGCAGCGGGCTTGTACCTCGCCGGCCGGCACCTTTCCTGCGATTCCTTCCAGGAAGCCTGGACGTGCTGGAGCCTGTGGTTTCGATCATGGTGTCCCCCATTGGATTGCGTGCGATGACGAACCGGCGAGGGCAAGAATACGCCCGGCGGGAGGCAGTGAACAGAGGCTGAGTTATCCACAGGAAGTTCTCTTCGAGGGGGTCCTTGAAGCCCGCGCCACCTAGACTGGCCGACACATCACCAAACAGCCGCTGGGGAGCCTGTCATGACACGTCTTTCGTTTGCCTCTTTTACTGTTCTCATCGTCCGCGTGGCAGCTGCTGCGCTCGGGCTTTCGCTGCTGCTCACCGGCTGCCAGGGCGGCTGCCCACCGAGCAAACCATCTTCAGAAACAGGCCCGACGACGGCGTCCCCCACCTCTGGCGCGTCCGGCTCACCTTCTGCCGATGGTCCTTCCGCGACCACCGCTCCCTCCGGCGTCTACAAGCCCGCGGATGCGAAGGGCAAAGCGCAGAATGTGCCCGTGCCCGTTATGCCCGAGCTGGCTAAGGAGAACTCGAAGGAGGGACTGGAGGCGTTTATCCGGTATTGGTACGCCCAGCAGAACTACGCGATAGAGACCGGCGATAGCTCAAGTTGGAAAAGGCTCACAGCTCCAGACTGCCGCGCTTGTAATCGGATTCAAGAAGGGATCGACGATAGCAATGTCGATGGACGCTGGCTCGCGGGCGGAAAGATCACAGTTCCCGTGGTTGAGCCGCTGTGGACGGATAACGTAGTTGGCCAACAGGCAAAAGTGCAAGTGATTCAGCAGCGGGCTGACTATTTCAACGCCGACGGAACAACTGGGCGCGCTTTTGAGAAGGCCACCAACTCGGCATTCGGTTTATCTGCTTCTTTCGGACCTAACGGATGGACGGTGGCAGATCTTGGTCTTATCGGTTAGTTCCGTTGCCATCTTCTCGAGGACGTCATTCATCATGATCATTGCTGGGATGTTTGGGCTGGCGGCCGCAGTGCCGGCACATGCAGACTCAGATTCTTGGACGGGTGCTAACAACGAAACCGGAACAGTCGACGTCGGAAGCAGGCTGGTAGTCGATGCTGACACTGGCAAAAGTGTGCCAGTGCTCGGCAGCGCGATTTTCCCAACAACAGATCCTAACCAGTACATGGCAGATACCCACTGCCGGGCAGACGGTCCCGACACCGTCGACCCCGGTTGCCTGGCCTTAAGCTGCCCTGCCACAACACCGGGCGGCGAAGAAGGAACACCGGTGATCTGGAAACAAGCCCCCAAGTCCATCACCAACCCCGGCTGGACCAACTGGATCCCCGTCAGCGGACCCACCTGCCTGTACGACGCCCAACCCGAAAACGTCCTGGCCAACATCGCAGCCCGGATCCTGAACGACTTCCGCCAACTCCCCGTCAACCCGGGAACCCTCCAAGCCCAACCCTTCCCCCACACCCTCAAAGGCGGACCAACAAACTTCTACACCACCACCACCGAACAAGCCTTCAACATCACCATCCTCGGCCAAACCGTCCACCTGAGAGCAACCCCGGCCAGCTTCACCTACACCTTCGGCGACGGCACCAGCCTCGGCCCCACCCCCGCAGCCGGCTATTCGATCCCCGAAGCCGACTGGCTCCTCAACGACACCCGCACCAGCCACAGCTACACGGCAACAGGGAACTACCCCGCCACCATCACCACCAGCTTCACCGGCACCTACTCCGTAAACAACGGCCCACCACTACCCATCAACGGAACCCTGGACCTGACCACCCCA
Organism: Arthrobacter sp. StoSoilA2; assembly: GCF_019977195.1. Lineage (NCBI taxonomy): Bacteria > Bacillati > Actinomycetota > Actinomycetes > Micrococcales > Micrococcaceae > Arthrobacter > Arthrobacter sp. StoSoilA2. The sequence continues at coordinate 387,075 of NZ_AP024643.1, read as the reverse complement.
CCAAAAACCATCCAGGTCTGGAAAACAGAAAAAGCACTCGTCGCCGACACCTGCCAGGAAAACCCCACATCCTGGGGCTGCCCCAACGCCGAAAAATGACGGGGCCCGTCGCTTCCCGACCCTCATTGAGACTAAAAGGGAGCCAGATCGCCGGAAAACAGCAGCCTTGACCCGCAAAGAAGGTCAGGAAACCACAGCACCCAAGAGGATCACAGGCAAGGGGATCAGGAGAACCACGTGTCCAGCGGGGAAACCGTGTGCAGCAATGGCAACGCGATGACGCGGGACGGGGCAAGAGGCTCGCCCAATTCGCCCAGGACTTGCCGGGCCAGGGCTACATCGTTGACGCAGATCCCATCGACTCCGAGTTGGACGGCTGCGCTGATTTCATCGCTTGTCGCCAGAGTCCAAGGGAATACCTTGAGGCAGGCGCCATGAGCCTCGGCGACCAATCCGGCGTCGAGAATTTCAAAGGCGGGCGCAATGGCGGAAGCGCCGGTTGCCAAAGCAGCCATCACAAATTCCTCAACGGCAGAAGGATAGAGGCCTACCGACCGGACGGGGCTCTCCCTGCTCAGCGCCACCAGCGGAACTCCAGGCAACATTCCTGACAGTGCCCGAATGATTTGGGGATCGAAGCTGCGGACGCGCAAGGCCTGTTCACCCTGGTGAGCCTTGAGCAGCCTGGACAATTCAGTCACTATTCCGTGGGCATACTGGTCCCAGGCCGCACCGTCAGTTTTGACCTCAATGTCCAGAACGACGTCGGCGGCATTGGCGAATCGCAACAATGCAAGGGTCTCGGACAGCGAGGGCGCACGCGTTTCAGGATCGACGTCGGTATTCGTCGCCGGGTGCTTCTCAACTACAGCCTGAAGCATGCTTTCCAACCTGATGTCGGCGGTTCCGATGACGGCGTCGTGCCTCAATACCAGTTGCATGTCAGACGTGAGCCAGACATCGACTTCTATCGCATCAACGCCAAGGCGAAGTGCCTCGACGAAGCTCGCCAACGTATTGCCGTGCCGTGTGGCAAGAACGCCCCGGTGGCCCTGAATTTCGATCATTGATCTTCCTATTCCGATTCGTCCACGACGGAAACTTCAATAACGGTAGTGAGCTGGGACAGTTGGGCCACGATGTCCGACGCTGCCATGGTGCCTTCAATCTCCAGCTCTATCTCAATGAGGTCAGCTGTGGCGGCGGTTTCGGTAGCAGTCATCAACCGGTCCATCACGCCCTTGGACTCGGCCGAACCCCGCGTCGTAGCGAAACCTTGAACACGGAAACCTTGCTCGGTGCACGTTCGAAGCACGTCCCTCAGGGCTCCGACACCGTCCATATAGGTAACTTTCAACATCCACTGGCTTGGCAAACCAAAGCGGAGCTTCGCAGTCACCACGGGATAGACATAGACGATGACGAAGTGGGCTGCGGTGACGAATACCGCGGGAAGCAGGAGGCCTGCCCCGGCGGACGTTCCGACTGCTGCTGTAACCCAGATGGAGGCTGCTGTCGTCAATCCGCGGACTTGGTTCCGCCGCACGAACACCAGCCCCGCCCCTATGAAGCCAATGCCGGAAACCACTTGAGCCGCCAGGCGGGAGGGATCCAGCCTCACCAGGTCCACCGTCAGGACGTCGCTAAAGCCATATTTGCTCACCACCATGAACAGTGCGGCTCCAAGTCCAACCATGGCATGGGTTCTCATGCCCGCAGACTTGTTCCTGCTCTGGCGTTCAAAACCTATGGCTGTGGATAGGACGAGTGCTGCGGCCAAGGCCAGACACATCTGCCACCACTGTGTATCCGCGCTGAAGATCACTTACTGCTCCGATTCGGTTATCAACCCCCTTCTTCTGTCCTCTTTGTGGAAGATCCAGTCCGATACGGATGTTCCATGCAAAAGCAGCCCAAGGTAGGCACGACGCGAGCCGGTCCTCCCGCTAATTCTTCAAGCCATGGAACGTACCAGTCAACGCTTCTGCACATTCGTGCAAGTTGGTCGAGGAACTTTGTAAGGACGTATTAGCATGGTATTTTCAGCCAGTATTTGTGGCTGAAAATACCCAGTAACACGCCAGGGAAGCCTATTTCCACCGTCGCAGAATCTGGTCTTGTGATCAGCCATCTTTGTGTGTAGGTTGACCATGACCTGAAGTTAGGTTGTCAGGTCAAATATGAAACAAATGCTTTTTTGCAAGTGCTAAGTCGCCCGGACAGCGATGACGAGGGGGTCAACGTGAGGGTTTTCCATGGGCAGATTAGGTACAAGTAATGCGCAAACCAGCAGGGCGCCGGTCCACAGACCGCCAATAAGCACCCCGAAGAACCGACGGTGGAACCGGAGAACACGCAGGGACGCATGGGTTTTTGCCGCTTTTGCGGCACCCAATGTCCTGCTCATCCTCCTCTTTACATACCGTCCGCTGGTCACCAACTTCTACTATTCCACCCTCGACTGGACGCTCGGGGCAGCCACAGCAACGAGCGTCGGGCTGGGTAATTATGTGGAGTTCTTTACCTCCCCCGACGCTTCAAGCGTGCTGGGCGTAACAGCCATATTTACGATCACCACCGTTGGCGGTGCGATGATGCTGGGCCTGCTGGTGGCGTTGGCTCTTAACCAGAGGCTGAAGGGCACAACATTCGCCCGGGCAGTGGTTTTCGCGCCCTATGTCCTTTCCGGCGTCGGCGTCGGCTTGGTGTGGTTGTTCATTTTCGATCCGACGTACGGCGTCCTTTCATGGATGCTCCGCACAGTTGGCCAGGCGAGTCCCCAGTGGGTCAACGATCCTAAGCTCGCGCTGCTCATGGTCATCATCGTGTACGTGTGGAAGAACCTCGGCTATTGCGCAGTGGTGTATCTGGCAGGTCTGCAATCCATTCCCACCCAGCTCCTGGAGGCTGCCGCGTTGGATGGTGCAAGTAGCCTGCGGCGCTTCACGTCGGTGGTGCTTCCCCTTCTTTCCCCCACCACCTTCTTCCTCCTGATCACCTCACTGCTGAGCTCCCTGCAGGCGTTCGACATCATCCGCATCATGACTCCATCCGGCAACGGAACCAGCACGCTGATCTTTGACTCCTACCTTCAGGCATTCGGCTCCTACAACCGGGCCGGATACTCCGCGGCCATCTCGGTTGTGCTGTTCGCCGGCTTGCTCGTCATGACGGCCGTGCAGTTGCGCTTCGTGGAGCGAAAGGTTCACTACTCATGAGCACCAACACCGTTGAAGCCACACCACGTCGTGACCGCCCGTTCTCCTGGCAAAACCTTGGCAAGACGATTGCCGGGGGTTACGTCCCCCTTCTGCTGGCAACCATGGTTGTCTTCGTGCCCCTCCTATGGATGATGTTGTCTTCCCTCAAAGCGCCCGGCGAGATCGTGACAACAAACCTGACCTGGCTGCCGAAGAGCCCCAGCTTTCAGAACTACGCAGACGCAGCATCCACCGTGCCCTTCGCGCGATTCTTCCTCAACAGCGTGATCGTCACGGTCATCGGATCCACCATTAAGTGCGTACTTGCAGTCTTCACGGCCTACGCACTCGTGTTTGTCCGTTTCCCCTTCAAGAGGGTGATCTTCCTCCTGATTCTGGTTGCGCTGATGGTCCCGCCGCAGGTTTCCGTGCTTCCCAACTACGTTTTGATCGCAGGCATGGGAGGGCTCAACACGTATTGGGGAATTATCCTTCCAGGCCTGGGAACGGCGTTTGGCACTTTCCTCCTCCGGCAGCATTTCCTCACACTGCCGCCGGCAATCCTGGAATCGGCGGAAATCGACGGAGCGGGCCACTGGCGCAAGCTCTGGAAGATCGTTGTCCCTGTGTCCGTGCCGAGCATCGCGACCGTGGCTTTGGTGACAATCGTTTCTGAATGGAACGAGTACATCTGGCCACTGATCGTCACCGACCATCCAGACATGATGACCCTTCCTGTGGGTCTAACGCAGCTGGTTAACAGCGATGGCAGCACCCAGAACTGGGGCATGCTCATGGCCGGCGCGGTGATCGTCCTTCTACCGATCTTGCTCATCTTTGCCGCACTGCAGCGATACATCGTCTCCGGGCTCACTCAGGGCTCGGTTACAGGCTAAAACTCCACCCTTCGAGGTTGCTTGGGCACCTCGATCACTAGAAAGGCACTTCCCCTATGTCAAAAACACTTTCCCGGAAGCATTTCCTCGGCTTGGCTGGTGCTTCAGTCACCGCCGTCGCGCTTGCAGCCTGTGGCGGTCCCTCGACTGATGCCGGAAGCACATCCGCAAAGGCGCTCTCCCCGGAGGATTGGTCCAAGATCAAACCTGCCCCAAGCATCAGTTTCATGTCCAGCCATCCCGGTAAGTCCCGGGATACGGAGCAGAAGCTGATAGAGGCCTTCCAAGCGGCCAATCCGGATATCAAAGTCAACCTCATCACCGGAGGCTCAAACTACGAGGAAGTGGCGCAAAAGTTCCAAACCTCCCAGGCCGGGAGCGAAGTACCGGACGTGGTCGTGGCGTCGGACGTGTGGTGGTTCCGCTACGCGGTTTCAGGTGCCATCCTTCCGATTAATGCGCTTCTCAAAGCCGTCAATGTCAGCTCCTCCGACTACAAGTCCGGTTTGATCGCAGATTACGAATATTCTGATCAGCTGTGGGCAGTCCCCTACGCCCGTTCAACCCCGTTGTTCTACTTCAATAAGGACCACTTCAAGGCGGCCGGAGTTCCCGAGCGGGCGCCAAAAACCTGGGAAGAGTTCGCCGAGTGGGCACCCAGGATCAAGTCGGCGAATGCTTCAGCTTCCGGATACCAAAACGCCTACCAGTACCCGGCGATAGCAGGTTATGCCGGCTGGACCCTGCAAAACGTCCTGTGGGGCCAAGGCGGCGGCTGGTCCAAGGAGTGGGAGATTACGGCAAATTCAAGCCAATCTGTCGCCGCGATGCAGTGGGTGCAGGACTCCATTGTGAAGAATGGCTGGGCCGGGGTCTCCTCCAAGAACGCCATTACCGACCTTCAAGCCGGTGCAATCAGCGCCACGATCAGCTCGTCCGCCGACCTCGCCGCCACCCTAAAGGCTGCGAAAGAAGCAAACATGAGGATCGACGTCGGATTCTTGCCGGGCGGTTCGGCCGCGGCGTCGCAGGTTTGTCCCACTGGCGGTTCCGGTTTGGTGATCGCCAGCAAAACGTCGCCCGAACGGCAGCTTGCAGCAGCCAAGTTCGTCACGTTCATGACGAACGCGCAGAGCACGTCCACTCTGTCTGCCGCAACCGGCTACCTACCTGTGGCCGAGGCGGCAGATATCTCGGCGATTGTTGCCCAGACACCGGAATTCCAAACTGTCGTAGACCAGCTCAAAGAGACCCGCACCCAGGACTTTGCCCGAACGTTCCTTCCCGGCGGAGACCAGGAGCTGGCCAAGGCAGCCACCAGGATCATGAATGAAAAGGCCGATGTGCAAGCAACGCTGACCGAGCTGAAGGGAACGTTGGAAGGCATTTACAACAAGGATGTGAAACCGAAGCTGAAATCGTAAGCCCCGGCGGCGTAAGCGTAGGCATCGTTGGGGGTGCCTACGCTTACGCACCCGACATGGCTGCGGACACCCAAATTCCTTGGATCAACTTGGGTGACGTGAAGATCACAAAGCAACAACCCCCGGAAGCGGCGATGCGTTAAAGAAGAAAAGCACCAGTTCCGAAGAACTGATGCTTCCCAGTGGTGGCTCCGACCGGCGTCGATCCGGTGACCTTTCGATTTTCAGTCGAACGCTCTACCAACTGAGCTACAGAGCCTAGGTGACAAGTCACCTTGAGAACCGAAATTACTTCCGGCGCTCAGAGCGACCCTGACGGGACTTGAACCCGCGACCTCCGCCGTGACAGGGCGGCGCGCTAACCAACTGCGCTACAGGGCCTTGCGTTTGCAGTATCTCTACCGCGTTTTTTTCAAGGCTTCTAGCTTACCAGACTTTTTTCATCCGATTTACCACTTGCCTTGCGTACCCCCAACGGGATTCGAACCCGTGCCGCCGCCGTGAAAGGGCGGTGTCCTAGGCCGCTAGACGATGGGGGCCTGAACTCAATTCGGATTATGCGAGGAAAAACAACACTTTATGCGTTCTTTTCGGTTCTCACCCGTCCGAACTGGACTCTAAAACTTTAGAGCATAGATGGCGATATTCCCAAATCGAGGTCTGCGCGACTATGCAATAGCGACTACGGGACGTGCTCGAGGAGGTCACCGACCTGGCAATCAAGCGCCTCGCAGATGGCTGTCAGCGTGGAGAATCGAATGGCCTTCGCCCGGTCATTTTTGAGGACGGACAGGTTGACGAGGCTCACCCCAACTCGACGGCTGAGCTCCGTCAGCGTCATGCCGCGGAGCTCCAGCAACTCATCCAGCCTGCAGTGGATGGCGATCGTCTCTTCGGCTGGCATCAGACAAGGCCTTCGGTGTCGCCCTGTAGGCGTCGCCCGAATTGGAACACGCCCCCCAGCAACACGAGCACCCCGCCAGCCACCAAAGGTGCCGGGTCGAACCCGGAAATGTAGACCAACGTTTCCCCGACCCTCGCCGGCATGGCTCCAAGCTGTTCGGCCAGCCGACTCTTAGCGGTGGAATCCAGAATCTGGGCGGCGCTTCCCGAGATTGCCAGGAGCATGCCGACGGACCCAACGATGACGGCAGTGCGCGGGCCGAACAGCACCCTGCTCGTAAGCCGATAGGCCAGCAGAACCAGGAGCGAAACGACGCAGAGGACGGCCACCAGATTCATGGCTGCCGACCAACCCAGGAGTGAAGCCTCATATACAGGGAGGACGGGGACGGTTGCCTGCACTTCCGAGACGCGGGCTACGGCACCGAGATCCAGCGCTTCCGACTCCCGGGTGGAAGGGTCAAGGGGCAGCCGCAGGACCACCTCTCCGTCGCCATTACTGATGATCGTCGAGACTGTTGAAAGCGAAGCGGCAATGGCGACCGCCACCGAGACGACAATGAGGACGACCGAATCCACTCTTGACAGCACACTCACGCGCGCCAGCGAATCCACGATCCTTCTTTTTGGACCCACAGTTTCCCCCCAGTGGTTATCGAAATTCGTTAATATCGAACATCGATAAACTAACCCCGCAACCCACGCGGCGTCAAACATTGGCAGTTTCTTGCCGTGACGCGTCCGAAAACCGCCAGCCCCGCCAACCTCCCCGGCACTAGATTGGCTCTATGACAACCACCACCCCGGCCGAACCTGGCCAGCCGTCCCCGGGCATGCAACCGCGCAACACCCCCGCGCCTGCAGCTCCCATCAGCAAACTTGGCATCGCCGCCGTCGTCGTCACCGTAGTCCTTTGGGCTTCAGCGTTCGTCGGCATCCGCGCTGTGGGCCCGAGCTTCTCCCCCGGTTCCTTGACGCTCGGACGGTTGGCGGTTGCCGCCGTCGTACTTGGAATCGTGGTGCTGCCCACCCTGAAAGTCTGGCCACGGGGCAAGGAATGGCTGCCCATCGTGGCGTACGGGGTGATGTGGTTCGGCGGTTACAACGTGGCGCTGAACGCTGCGGAGCACATGCTCGACGCCGGTACCAGCGCCATGCTGATCAACGTCTCGCCGATCCTCATTGCAGTCCTCGCCGGAGTAGTCCTCAAGGAAGGCTTCCCACGGTGGCTTCTGATCGGCAGCGCCGTTGCGTTCGGTGGCGTGGCGATGATCGCCCTCGGTTCGGGACAGCGTTCGACGGCGGATGTCGCCGGGGTGTTGTTGTGCTTGCTTGCCGCCGTACTCGCCTCCGTCAGCGCGATCCTGCAGAAGCCGGTGCTCCGGAAATTCACAGCCGGCCAGGCGACCTGGTTCGGCATCATGGTAGGCACCGTGTGCTGCCTGCCGTGGACGGGCCAACTGATCAGCGAGGTCCAGTCGGCGCCGCTGCCGGCCACACTCGGCTTGGTCTACCTGGGCATCTTCCCTACGGCCATCGCCTTCACCACATGGGCGTACGCACTGTCCTTGATCTCGGCCGGAAAACTCGCCGCCACGACGTACCTGGTCCCCGGCACCACCATCCTCATCTCTTGGGCTGTGCTTCAGGAAGTCCCAACCATCTGGGGACTGATCGGTGGCGTGGTGTGCTTGATCGGCGTGGGCCTGACCCGGCGAACGGCAATGGCTGCCCGGCGAACGGCAAAGTGACTAGCGGGCCATACCCGCAAGGAGCTCCCGGTGCGTGGGTGGATTGGCGCCCGGACGGCCAACGGTAATGGATGCTGCCATGGATGCCGTGGTTCCGATCCGCTCCAGGACCGTAGGCGCCAGACCGTCGCTGCCACGCAGGAGCAGGCCCATAATGAGCGCCGACATATATGAATCCCCGGCGCCGATGGTGTCGGCCACGTTCGATGGAATGGCGGGAACTGTGAGTTGCATGTGCCGGGTGGCCATGAGCGAACCGCTGGAGCCCCGGGTCACTACCGCAAGTACAGTGCCAAGGTCCAGGAGGTGACTCGCGGTGTCCTCCAAATCCTTGCCCGGGTACAGCCAACGGGCGTCGTGGGCGCTCATTTTCACGACGTCCGTCAATGGCACCAATTCTTCGAACAAGGAAAGTGCCTCGTGGTGGCTGCCAAGGAGGTCAGCACGGATGTTGGGATCGTAGGTAATCATGCAGCCGCCCTGCGCCTGCTCCAGCAGGCTCCGGACAACGCTGGCCCCAGGTTCAAGGAACGTGGCGATCGAACCCGTATGCAGGATTCTGGGTGCATACGGCAGCGCAAGCGGAGCAAGTGCCCAATCAATTTCGAACGTGTACTCAGCCGAACCGTCGGCATCGATCCGGGCGGTCGCCGTCGCCGTCTTGCCCAAGGACTTTGATCCGGGCAGCAGTACGACGCCCGCGCCCTGAAGGTGTGAGGCAATGGCGTCGCCCCGCTGGTCCCGTCCGATGGCGGTCAGCAGGCCGGCCTTTACATCCAGGCGGCCGAGCCCATAAGCAACGTTGGCCGGCGAGCCTCCGGGATATTCGATCTGCCCATCGGACGACTCCACGATGTCGATGAGCGCCTCACCTACCACGACGACGTCGAGGGGCTCAGGTGCGGAGGTAGGCGTGGCGGTCATGCGGTTCCTGTTCGTTCGTTGGTGAGATGCGGGGCTGGCCTACGGATTGCCGTTCGACGAGCTCGCATTCGAACAGTTCAGCATGACCTGGGGACGGTGCACCAGCGCGTACCAGCTCCAGGGCGTCAATGTTCCTTGTTGGGACTAGAGTCGGATCATGTCCGCGAATCTCCCTCCCGGCCTGCCCATCGTTCCCGACGGCGATCTCCCCTCCTCGCCGCTTCCGGAGCGGAAAGCAGTGCATAGCCCGATCGAGCATGCCTCCACCGAGGGCGCTGGATTAGCCGGAGTTGACGCGGATTTCCCTGCCGCGCCGTTCGAAATGTCGGCGGAGGAGTTCGAAGAAGCCGTGAGCGACGCCTTGCAGCTGATCCCACCCAAAGCTGCAAGCGCCATGGACAACGTGGCAATCTTCATCGAGGACGACTACACCCCACGCCCGGATGAAGATCCGGACACCGTACTACTTGGTTTGTACGAGGGCGTGCCGTTGACCGAACGCGACTCCTGGTGGGAAGCGGGCTCCCTGCCGGATCGGATCACTATTTTCCGCCAGCCCATCCTGGACATCTGCGCCACCCGCGAGGAAGTCATCGACGAAGTGGCCGTGACGGTGATCCACGAGATCGCCCACCACTTCGGAATTGACGACGACCGCCTCCATGAGCTCGGCTGGGGCTAGCCTTGTAAGCATGGGGCACGATCACAACCACTCCCACGGAGTAACCGCAACCGGCAAGCATCGCAAACGGCTTATTGCAGTCCTGGCCATCACCTTGGGTGTGGTGGGCATCCAGGTGGTTGGCGCGCTCATCTCTGGCTCGCTTGCGCTGCTGGCCGATGCAGGCCACATGCTGTCCGACGCCGCAGGCGTGTTCATCGCATTGATGGCGGCCTGGATTGCTACCCGCCCGGCGAGCGATCAACGGACTTACGGATATCAACGGGCCGAGGTGCTGGCGGCCTTGGCCAACGCCCTTGTACTCATCGTCATCGCAGTCGTCATCATGATCGAGGCCATCCGCCGCTTTGGGGAGTCGCCGGAAATCCACACGGACGTCATGCTGTGGGCGGCGATCCTGGGCGCCCTGGCCAACCTCATTTCCCTGATGATCCTGCAGGGGGCCCAAAAGGAAAGCCTCAACGTCCGGGGGGCATATCTTGAGGTCCTTGGCGATCTTCTCGGATCGATTGCCGTTATCGCGGCGGCCATCGTCATCATGACCACGGGCTTCACTGCCGCTGACCCCATTGCTTCTGTCCTGATCGCCCTCATGATCATCCCCCGCGCCTGGCACCTGCTCCGCGATGTTGTGGACGTACTTCTGGAAGCTACCCCCAAGGGCGTGGACGTGAACATGATCCGCGAGCACATCCTTGCCGTGGACGGGGTAGTGGAGGCCCACGACATCCACATCTGGACCATCACATCCGGGGTGCCCGTGTTCTCCGCCCATGTTGTTGTGGAAGACGAGGTCCTTAACGCCAGCGGGGCAGACAGCATCCTGGACCAACTTGGATCCTGCTTGGGGCGCCATTTCGACACCGAGCACTGTACCTTCCAGCTGGAACCTGTCAGCCACTCCGAGCACGAGTCACACCAGCACGCCTAGCCGGGCGCGTCACTTGGCGTCGCAGTTACCGTTCCTGCTGCTCCATCCACCGTGATGATCTGGCCTGAGCTGATCCGCAGGGTCGCGTCGGGCACGCCCACCACCGCAGGTATGCCGTATTCGCGGGCCACCACGGCGCCGTGGGAGTTGGGACCGCCCATTTCCATAACTAGGCCGCCGGCGGTGAGGAACAAGGGTGTCCAGCCGGGGTCGGTGGAGGGCGCCACGAGGATTTCCCCAGGTTCCAGATGAGCGCCAACCGGGTCCAGGATGACCCGCGCCGGGGCTGTGATGACGCCCGCCGACGCCGGACTGCCGGAGAGCGCTCCGGGAGAAGCCGGGGTTCTGCCAGCTGCGGCAGTGGCTTCAGGTTCTGTCCCGTCTGAGAGCAGTACCCGCGGAATATGCCGACGCCTCAGTTCCTGTGCGTATTCTGCGCGGCGATCTGCCACGAGTTGATGGAGCTTGCTGCCAGCCAGAGCAGTCTCTACTTCGTTGAGGTCCAGGAAGAAGATATCCTCCGCGTTTTCAATCCGCCCTGCCTCTGCCAGTTCTGCTCCGACCAGCGAGAGTTGTTCCCTTGCCGAAGCCAAGCCGAGGACGAGGTTGTATTTGGGCAGCTCCCTCATCCCGGCAAACCTGCGGGTACGGTCCAACGCCGCACGGACCAGCTTGGCATGGAGCGGACTCTTGGCCCTTGCCCGCGCAACCAATCTGGCAACCTGTTCATCTGCCTCCCGGGCAGCTTTCCCGAACTGCTGGTCGGGTGCGTCCGCCGTGTGCTCGAGCCGCAGATAGTTGACCACGACGCCGAGTATGTGGGTTGGGTCGTCCGACCATCGGGGCATGCCGAGGTCGATCTCAGCCACAGCCCTGTGCCCGTAGGTGCGGAGGAAAGCTTCAAGCCCGGATTGCGCAACTGATGGTAGTGCTCTGTCCTTGTACTGCTGAACGAGTTCGTCGAGTGTGGGGTAACTCAGGAAGGCCAAGGCCTCCGGATCTTCCCTGATCTCCTTGGCAAGCTGCCACAGCGCAAGGTCCATCTCGGTGGTGACATTGTTGGGTAGCCCACGGATGACTGTTTGGAGCTGGTCCCAGGAGGCTTGCCCGCCCAACAACTTCCGGACGAGTCCAAGCATCGCAAAGCCCAGAACGGGAAGGGGCAGCACTTGGGGAACCGTTGCGAATACTTCCTCCCCAAGGATTCGCTGCACGTGGGCAATTCGCTGGTGGGCGCTGACGCCCTCCGGCACCCGGAGGGCCTGATGGAGCTCTGCCTCAAGCTGCTCTTGGCGCTTCATTGCGGCGTCGGGACGGAAAAGAGCCCGGACTACCGACTCAGGGACACGGTATTTAGCAGCAACAGGCGCAACGTGCCTGATGAGTTTTATCGGAGTTTTGATGGTGACGGCGAACCGCGGGTCATCGAAGAGGCCACGAATCACCGCCGCAGAACGGGCCTCCATGATGTCAAAGATGCGCGGCACAATGACCCGGCCCACCTTGCTGCGCAGCACGGATGTGAAGTCGAAGAAGATCCTCTGCCCCGCCTCATAGTAGGGCGATGGTCCCGAGCGTGGATCGGGGACATCGAAAGCCGCCCTGCGGGCAACGCTGGAAGCTATCAGGCGGATACCCGCCAAGCCCATGGGCGTCAGAGGCCTGGTGAGGCCTTGGGCGAGGCTGAAGTTCAGGAACGCGTGCTCAACGGGAGTCGCCGGCACCCGCGAGGTCAGCGGATAGAGGGTAGTAATGGGCCTTGCCTGCGTGAGCCACAGTTTCCCGGACGAATCGATCGCCCATTCCGTATCCTGCGGGGCTCCATAGTGGGCCTCGACGCGCCTTCCCAACTCGGCCAGCGCGTGGATCTGGTCATCGCCGAGGCACGGCTGCACGGCGTGATTCTCGGTTGCCGCGGCCTGACCGGCCCGCTCAATTCGTTCGGTGCCACCGCCGGCAAGCGATCTGATTTCTACCTGCCGGTCACCCAGCGACCGCTTCAGGATGGAGTTGGTCTGCATATCAACTACGTACTGATCGGGATTAACGGCGCCTGACACTACGGCTTCTCCCAGACCAGGGCTGGCATCGATCACAGCTTCACGGCGCCGACCCGTCACCGGGTTGGCCGTGAACATCACACCGGCCGTCGCGGAATCCACCATCTCCTGGACAACGACGGCCAGCGTCACCGTGGCATGGTCAATACCGTTGGTTGTCCGGTAGCTCACTGCCCGGTCCGTCCAGAGCGATGCCCAACAGCGGCTTACGGCGTCCAGAACTGCGTCTGCTCCCACTACGTTCAGGAAAGTGTCCTGCTGCCCGGCGAAACTCGCGAAGGGCAAGTCCTCGGCCGTGGCTGAGGACCTCACTGCGACGGGGGCAGCGTCTCCCAACCTCCGATACGCCGCCCGTACCGACTCAGCGACGTCGGTGGGAACTCCGGCGTCGAGCACCAAGGATCTTGCCCGGGCGGCGAGCCTATTCAGTTCGTCAAGGTCCGAAGCTCCGGCCTCCTGCAGAAGTGCGAAGATCTCCTCCATTCCAATCGCAGAAAGGGCGTACCGGTAGGCCGACGTTGTAAGGCAAAAGCCCGGCGGCACAGGAAGTCGGGCGGCATTCAGCTCGCCGAGATTGGCGGCCTTGCCGCCTACCTCGGGGAGCATGTCCGCCCGGATGTCCGCAATATCCCGAATGAAGACTTGCCCGTTTACATCCGGGCCCGCGCTGTCTTCCTGCCTATGCTTCCCGGGCTGCTGGTTATCCATGGACGGTTCGCGCCATGGCCCTAAGCCGCGCCGAGCATGGGTCCGAATTTGGGCCGGTCTGCAAGCCGCGGATCCTCGCGGTCCGGAACAACGAGGACCGGCCCCTTGGCGTGATGGAGCACGCCATCAGAGGTGGAACCAAGGAGCATGCCCGCGAAACCACCCCGGCCCCGCGTACCCAGGACAACCAGCTCCACGCCCCGGCTGGCCTCAACCAACACGTCCACTGGTGAGCCGTCCCTAAGGTCCGTTTCCACGGGCAGCTGCGGGAAGTGGCTGCGGAGCCAGGCGACGCCTGCATCCAATTGGACTTTGATATCCGCGAACAGGGCATCGCGATCCAACGGTGCCGGCACCCAGGCCAAGGAGCCGCTGTACTGCGGGACTGCGCAGATGACGCGGAGTTTGGCCCCCATCCGCTGGGCTTGTTCGGCTGCCTCGAGAACGGCGACGCGGGCCTGCTCCGAACCGTCCACACCCACGGCGACGACGTTTTCCACCGTTCGCGGCCCGGCCTTGGCGTGCTCAGCCTTGATGTGCTTGTCCTCGGTGTTCTCGCCCAAACGATCGGCGCAATACAGCGGGACCGTTACGGTGGGGCATTTTGCGTGGGCCGGCAAGGCGCTGCTGACCGAGCCCAGGAGACGCCCGACAAAGCCACCACGGCCACGGCTGCCAAACACGAGGAGTGCAGCGTTCGCAGAGAGGTCAAGGAGGACACCCGCGGCATCCCCATTCTCCACTGACGCATCGACGTCAATGTTGTAGCTTGAGACCTTATCCATGGCTTGCTTGACGATTGCTTCCGCGCCCTCGCGGATCACGGAATCGTCCACGGTGGCGTATCCGCCGTCGAGGCCGGACGCTGCGAAGATGGGCACCGAATAAGCCGTGACTATATGCAGGGGAAGTTGGCGCCGTTCCGCCTCACGCGCAGCCCATACAAGGGCGCATTGACCATGCTCGGAACCGTCCACTCCGACGACGATTCCACCAGGCGCCACAGCCTGGTCCCCGCCGTCCCGTGGTTCTTCAATGTGTCTGCCGTGCTGGTCCATGGGGCCCGCCTCTCCACCTACTGCTTGATGTTCCGGCCATTCTGCCAGAGGTTCTCCATACCGGTGATCCTTTGCTGGCGCGCAACCAATAGCCGGGGCCGAAGAAACCCTCGGGGTTCTCCTTCCAATGCCCACTATTCTCGGTTGGCAATGCCGAATCAAGGCGACTTTGGGCTATGTGGATAACGGTCCGGGCTCGGTTTCCGGCACGCTCACCACGCGCCGGGTTGCGCTGCGGATGAACATCCAAAACACGCTGTCGCCGAGGCTATCCATGGCAGAAAAAGTTCGGTAGTGTTCGAGTCACCGAATGGCCGGCAAAGGTGTCCCAGGACACAACCCGGCCATTTATTTGCGGCCGCTTGGGGAACTCGGACGCGATCCAGCGCGCTGCCGAAAGGCACACACGTCAAGGAGGAACCCAAGCAGTGTCACTCACTCCTGATTCCGTCACGGAACGGACTACCACCGTGGTGATCGGCACCGGCCTCTCCGGCCTGGCTGTTGCCAGCGAGCTCAGCCGCTACGGCGTCGGTTCCATCGTGCTGGATGGCTTTGGTTCTTTATCGACCACCGGACCAGCGGTCCACACGGGAATGCTCCAGCGCTGCGACGCAGCAGACCCCGCGGCAATGCAGGAGCGCAACGAGATCCTGCGCCATTTGCGCAACTACGCCGCCAGCCATCACTTGGATGTCCGCACCACCACACGCGCTGTCCGGCTGGACTTCCTGGGTGGCGACTCGTCGTTGCAGCTTGGATACGGACCCGTCGCAAGCCTGACCACGGGCAGTCTGAGGGCTGGGATGAGCGTCTATGGCCCCCTTGAATCCACCCCACGTCAATGGGCCGTGCATACAGCCAGCGGGGTTCTCCTGGCAGACCACATCGTGGTGACGCGCTGCGCCCAGAGCCAGCTGCGCCGAATGCTTGCCGATCTGGGAATCGCCATAGGCCAGAACCTCGTGGCAGCCATGCGTGCAGTCGGGATGCACTTGGTGGGCGTTGGGGAACTTATTACACCCACGCCCAAGGAAGTACTACGGCAAGCCAAGGCAGTGGGGCAAGCGATCTCATCCAAGGTGGCCCTCCCCGCCGGGCCGGGCATCGCCCTCGCGTAGAACCTGACCTGGAGCCTTTACCTGGAACCCTGCGCGTAGATACCTGGCAGAGAACCCTGGCCTTGAAACGATCGAGCCAACCAAAGCATGTTCCTAAAAAGAACAAAAATTAACCCAAAAGGCCGGCGCCTCCGAAGACATTTGTCCTCGAAAGCACCGGCCTCTGAGTTGGAGCGTGAAGCTTAGGCGCCAGCGCGTACGTACGTGATGGGGCCGGTTGCGGTGAGCCAGCTGATCGGGTGGATGCCCGTCTGGTTGCCGTTGATGCCACCGCTGATAGCCTGGCCGTTGCCGATGTAGATGGCTACGTGGCCGGACTGGACGATCATGTCACCGGGCTGGGGGTCGCTGACAACCTTGCCGTAGTTCAGGAACTGCATGGGTGCGAGGTCGCCAACCGGGATACCTGCGGAGCCGAGGGCCCGTTCCACCATCGCGGTGCAATCCTGCATGATGCCGATCTGGGCGTAAGCCGAGGCGACCATGGCAGCGTTGATGCCACCAACAGCCGGAGCTGCAGCAGGCGCGGATGCCACGGGGGCGGTAGCCGTAGTGGTTGCAGCGGCCTGGACGGTAGCAGTTGCGGGAGCCTTCTTGGCCGCCGGAGCCGGAGCAACAGGAGCCGGCTTTTCAATGACGGGAGCCGCTACGGAAGCAACCGCGGGGCGCTCGAAGTTGATGGTGGCCGTCGATGCGGCCGTAACAACCTTGGTGGGACCCTCGGTGACGGTCTCGGCGACAGTTGCAGGGCTGGAGTCGCGCTGAACAGGGGTCTCTGCTGCGTGGGCAGCGATGGAGCCCGTGAGGACCAGGCCTGAAGCTGCTGCGATGACAGCGGCTTGGCGACCTGCGCCGGATGCGTTGCTGGCAACAGCCTTGGAGATGGAGATGAACGGATTAGGACGTACGCTGTCCGCCTTACGACGGCCGCGAAGAATGCGTGAAGACATGAAAGAGCCTCTCCCGATGCCTGCGAGGTTAGCTGTCGGATTCGGATGGGAGTCACCCGGCCACTATCCCCCGCTGTGCAGCGGAAGCTTCGTGACTTCACCCCAAGGCGCGCTCTGAAAGCGGGCCAAAATGGGTTCCCCGTCTCTGCCGTAGGTTTGTCTGCGAACGGATTCCGGACTGCGGCAGAGCTAGGCAATCAGACCGGAATGCCCGTTACGTGGAACAGGCACAGGTACAACCGTACGGGAAGATCACCCCAAAGTCACATTTACGTAACGAGCAGTTCGTTTTTGGCGTGTCGCAGTAACCGTTTCGAGATCTTCGCAAGTATGTAGAAAACCCCGCTATTCCGGGGAATTTTCGCCATCCGGGTCGTTGGGGGCCGCTAGCTTCTTCCGGGCTGTAACAGCGAGGAAGATCACGAGACCGATCGCCACCACAGCGAGGCCAATGATGCTCCAGGGGAAGGGCTGGGAAGCTGCCGGAGCCGCCTGAGTATTTTCCGTACCGGGGGCCGCTGTGCCCGCCGTCGGAACAGCCGCCGAAGCCGGGGAGGAGGCACCTGCCGAGCCGCTCGCCGTCGTCGTGCTTGTGCCGGAAACTGTGAACTTGAAGTTTCCCTCGATCGGGTGGGAGTCTGAACTGACCACACGCCACACCACGGTGTATTCGCCGGCTGGAGCGCCCTGACGCAGCTTCTGGACAGCCCTGTTGTCGATGATTTCCACTGCGCCATCTGCCCAGTTTTCGCCCCCGGCGGTGACGGTCACGCCGGAACCGATGGCCAGTGGCTGGTTGTTGAACGTGATGGATACCGACGCCGGCACTTCAGCCACCCGGGCACCGTTGGCCGGAGTTGTTGATTCGGCGACGTCGTGCGCGGAGGCCGGAGCAGCTCCAAGCAGCAACGCGGAAGCGAAAGCAAGAGCGGCTACGACGGCGGCCAGAAGCGGGCGGATGGTACGCATGGGGCGGTTTCTCCTAGTGTTGGCTTCCTTACAGACTAGGCGAACCGTTCCAGCACCCCACATTGGCGGGCATAGGATTTGAGAGCAAACTCCCCCGATCCCCGGAGACCTTCATGCTTAAACAAGGTTCTGCAATCGACCGCTACTTCAAGATCTCCGAGCGCGGGTCCACATACTCGCGGGAAATCCGCGGCGGCTTCGCGACCTTCTTCGCCATGAGCTACATCGTGGTGCTGAACCCGCTGATCCTCTCCGGGGCAGACTCGAGCGGAGCATCGCTCGGCTTCACGGCCGTAGCGGCAACCACTGCCTTCGTTGCGGGCATCCTCACGATCCTCATGGGCGCCTGGGCGAAGCACCCCTTCGCCGTGGCAACGGGCCTGGGAGTGAACGCATTCGTCGCCGTAACGGTTGCCTCCCACCCGGAACTGACCTGGCCGGACATGATGGGGCTGGTGGTGCTTTCGGGTGTCACCATGCTCATCCTGGTACTCACCGGATTCCGCACCGCCGTTTTCAGGGCCGTCCCGGAAGCGCTCAAGACGGCAATCGTGGTGGGCATTGGCCTGTTCATCGCCTTGATCGGGCTGGTCAACGCTGGTTTTGTCCGACGCATCCCGGATGCCGCCGGCACCACGGTCCCGCTGGGCCTTGGCGTGGATGGCAAGCTGATGGGCTGGCCGACGTTGGTGTTCGCTGTCGGCCTGGTCCTGACCATTGCGTTGGTGGTGCGAAAGGTCCGCGGGGCAATCCTGATCGGCATCGTGGTGTCCACCGCCCTGGCCGCCATCCTCGAATTCACGCTTCACATTGGTCCCAGCTTCGACGGTAAGAACGTCAACCCGCGTGGCTGGTCACTGGTGGCGCCGACGCTTTCCGAATGGGGCGCCCCGGACCTCTCCCTGATCGGCAAAGCCAACCCCTTCGGAGCTTTTGAACACCTCGGTTTCGTGGCTGCTGCGCTGTTGGCGTTCGTGATCCTCCTCAGCATCTTCTTCGACGCCATGGGCACTATGGTGGGCCTGGCCAACGAGGCAGGAACCGTGGACGAAGACGGCAACATTCCCAATGTGGACCGCGTCCTGCAGGTTGATGCCCTGGGCGCAATCGTCGGTGGCGGAGCCTCCGTTTCGTCCAACCAGATCTTCGTTGAATCGGGCGCGGGCATTGGCGAGGGCGCCCGCACCGGTCTCGCCTCCATTGTCACGGGCCTGCTCTTCCTGGTGGCCATGTTCTTCACGCCGCTCATCAACCTGGTCCCGTTCGAAGCCGTGGCTCCTGCGCTTGTGGTGGTGGGCTTCATGATGGTGTCCCAGGTTGGCAAGATCGACTGGCAGGACTGGGGCGTTGGCATTCCCGCCTTCCTGACTATCGCCCTGATGCCATTCACGTACTCCATTGCCAACGGCCTGGGCGCAGGCTTCATCTCCTACGTCCTGATCCGCACTTTCCAGGGCCGTGCCCGTGAAGTCCACCCCCTGATGTGGGCAGTGGCGGCTGCGTTCCTGCTGTTCTTTGGCATCGGAACTGTGGAGGAGTTGTTGGGCGTCAAGTAGCGATGTCCGGCATCCCGGACACTGCAGCACGCTGCAGCTGTTTTTTGGCCCGCTGGTGGGGTGTGCTTAAAGCATGGCTCCAAACACCAGCACCAACCCTTCCGTAGACGTCCTTCCCACACCATGGACCGGCCGCTTTGACGGCGACGGCGACGAACATCGCCGCTGGTGGCAGGTCGTCCAGCCCCTTACTTCCCCGGCCATTCCCGGCGCCTCGCGTCCCGCCGTCGTGCTGGGTTTCTGCAGCGACGCCGGAGTGCGGCGCAACAAGGGCCGTGCGGGTGCCTCCGCGGCTCCGGCCGCCATCCGCTCGGCGCTGGCTCCGCTGGCTTTCCACCTGGACCGTGACGTGTTCGACGCCGGCGACGTGGTTGTGGAGGACGACTCACTGGAAGAAGGCCAGCAGCGCGCCGGACGCGCCGTCTCGGAACTGCTCGACGCCGGAAACCTCACCGTGATGCTGGGCGGCGGCCACGAGACGGCATTTGCCAGCTACCTTGGCGTTGCCGGATCCAATGCGGTGCGCAGCGGAAAGCGCTTGGGTGTCTTGAACCTGGATGCCCACTTTGACCTGCGCGACGAGCCGACCCCGAGCTCCGGGACTCCATTCCTGCAGATGGCGCAGGAAGAAACCGCCGCCGGACGCGAACTGAGGTACGCCGTCGTCGGAATCTCGGAGCCCAACAACACGCGCACGCTCTTTGACACCGCTGACCGCCTGGGCGTGAAGTACTTGCTGGACGAGGACTGTTCCGCGGAGCGCGTCGAGACGTTCGTAGCCGATTTCGTGGCTGGAATCGATGTGCTGTACTTGACGATCGACCTGGACGTCCTGCCTGCTTCGGTGGCGCCCGGCGTCAGTGCCCCCGCCGCGTTTGGGGTGCCGCTGTCCGTGATCAGTGCCGTTTGCCGTCAAGTAGCGGCAAGCGGGACGCTGTTGCACCTGGACGTTGCCGAATTGAACCCGGAGTTCGATATTGATGGACGAACTGCGAAAGTGGCAGCAAGGCTGGTAAACACGCTGTTGGCATAGAGGCCTGTTCCCGGTCCCTGTCCTGCGTTTAGCCTGAGGGGAAGGGAAGGACGGCGATGGGCGCAACTCCTGTGCAGGACAAGTGGGCCTGGGTGGCAGGACCCGTTGCGGTCGCTTTGGGCCTTGCCGCACACGTCGTTTCCGGTGGGGGCGCCCCGGCGATGCCCGTTCTTCTGGGCTTCGTTGCCCTCTCGGCCTTGGCCGCTCAGCTGGTTGCCCGCTGGATCCATGGGCCCATCCTGTTGCTGCTGCTGTCCGGCGTGGCACAGCAATTGCTGTTCTTCGGTTTCGAGGCTTTGGGGGGTTCATTTTCCGGGGTCGGGTTCCTTGACCATCTGCACGGGCAGCCCCAGCAACCCGTGGCGGTTCCTGTGGACGGTCAGCCGGCTTCAGGGGAACTGCATGCTGGTGACCTGATGCTCTACACCCACGCAGCTGCCGCCATTCTCACCCTCGTGGTGGCCGCGGGCGTTTCGAGGCTGGCCAGACCAAGGGCAACGTTCCGTAGCTTTTCGGTAGCCGGGCCTCCGCGAGATGGCAGTTAATGCCAATGTCTTGCCCAAACACCGTCATCAACTGTCATCTCGCGGGATTTAAGCGATCATGAAATGAGGCGCATGGACTTTGCCGACCGCAGCAGCACGGCCGCTCCTTTGCGCAGCGGAGGCGCAGCGACATGGCACCAATTACGGAGCCGGCGGACGGATTCCTGACCGACTACTACGAGCACGTCACGGACGACGACGTCCGCAGCTACACAACTGAAACGTTGTTGGAACGGGCCCGCTATCACCGCTCGTTGGCAGAACGCCGTGAGACTGGACAAGCAGTCATCGGGGTCCTGAACGAAACAGATACCAGCCTGGTGGCAATCGTCACGGACGACATGCCCTATCTCGTTCCCTCCGTCACGGCCGAGATCTCTCGTGACACCGCTTCCATCCGGCTTCTGGTCCACCCGACTTTCAGCGTCACGCGGGACCCCGCCACCCACCGCCTGATCGATATCCACAGGGGACCCCACCGCGCGGGGCTGCCCACCGGCGTCGAACGTTCCGAAGATCATGCGCGGGCGACGCCGGCACCTTCGACGGACGGGAACGACGGCGGACGGCTCACGGAGGCGTGGATAGCGATCGAGATCCCCCGGATTCCGGACAACGCGAGCGCGGAGCTGCTGGTGGGCAGGTTGAACAAGGTCCTGGGTGATGTCCGGGCAGCGGCCGAGGACGCCGATGCCATCCACGAGGAACTGCTGCACGAAATCGGTGCACTGGAGGGGTCTGCGGCAAAAGACCGGACGGCGGGTGAAGCGCAGGAGCTGCTGCGGTGGCTGGACGACGGGAACTTTGTGTTCCTGGGATTCCGCGGGCGCCGCGGGCTCGGACTCCTCCGTGATGCGGCCGGTCCTGCGGCGCCGGGCGAGGTTTCCGGCCAGGTGCTTACACTCACCAAATCCACGCTTCGCTCAACGGTTCTTCGCCGTGCCTACCTCGACGAGATCAGCATTGCCACAGCGGACGGGAACGGCACCAACACCAGCGCGTGCACTTTTGTTGGCCTCTTCTCCCCCAGTTCAACAGCCCGCCCGGCCCAGCAGATCCCGGTCATCCGGGACACAGTGCAGGAAGTGCTGCGGGCCTTCGGCTACCCGGCGTCGTCACATCACGCCAAGGAGCTCCTTGCGGTGTTGGAGGCGTATCCGCGGGACGAACTGTTCCATGTTGATGCCGGGCAGCTGGCCATCCGTGCGCGCGAGATCCTCCGGCTCCAGGAACGCCATAGCACCCGGCTCTTTCTTCGTCCTGACTCCTTCGGCAGGTTCATGACAGCACTGGTTTTCCTCCCCAGGTACAGGTACAGCACGGCCGTCAGGCTCAACATCGAGCGCGAGTTGCGCGAGGCATTTGGCTCGGATGCCATAGAGTTCGAGCTTCGGTTGGGCGAATCCGCCATGGCTCGCGTGTTCTTCCGGATCCTTTTGCCACAGGACCCCTCACGGCACGAAGGTGCTCCGGCGGTGGTGGACGCGGCAGCCCTCGAGCAGAGGATCATCGCCGCTACGAGGTCCTGGGCGCAAGGCCTGGACGAGGCCCTCCAAACGAGGTATCCGCGGGAAGAGGCGGCCAGGTTGTCCAGGCAGTGGGCAGCCGCGTTTCCGGCCAGCTACAAGGCCGATTATGAGGTGGAGGACGCAGTTGAGGATATTGCCAGGTTCGAAAGTTTTCCGGCAGAGCCGGGTTCTGTGGACGAAGCAGATCCCCTCCTCACCGTTTACCAACGTCCCGGTACGGCAGTCCTCAGTGAGGATGCCCGGATCCGGCTCTACTTAACGCGCCCGCAGAGCCTGACCGAGATCCTTCCTTTCTTCCATAACCTGGGCTTGAAGGTCCTGGACCAGCGGCCTTTCGACGTTCATCGTGCCGACGGGCGGCAGTTCTTCCTTTACGACCTCGGCCTGAAGTATCCGCGCGGGCTTGACCCTGTAGCCACGGGGGATCTGCTGGCCGACGCGTTCTGTGCCGCGATGCGCGGTGACGCCGAGTCAGACGCTTTGGACGCGTTGGTCATCAAGGAGGGTATCGACTGGTGGCGGGTTGCCATCCTGCGCGCGTATGCCAAGTACCTCCGCCAACTCGGGAGCACCAACTCCTATGGTTTCATCGCTGACACACTCCGCGGGAACGCCCTGGCCACGCATGCCTTGCTTGAATTGTTCGAGGCAAAATTCAATCCTGACCGCTTCGCTCCGGACTTGTTTGAACCGGAACTCCTCAATTCCGGTCATGGCGAGCCAAAGCCGGCCAGGGGCGATCTGTTCGAAGAGGGAAGCAGCGAACTCAGCCACAGGACCCAGGCCGTTCATAGAGCCCGGACGAACCTGATGGAGGCCATCGACGCCGTCCCTGTCCTGGACGCCGACAGGTTGCTGCGTTCCCTGGCGAGCCTGGTGGATGCCACGCTCCGCACGAACTTCTATCTCAACAAGCCCTTCATCAGCTTCAAGCTCAACCCCGCCAGCATCCCGGCTGCCCCTGCGCCCCGCCCGAAATTCGAGATCTGGGTCTATTCGCCGCGCGTTGAAGGCGTCCATCTGCGTTTCGGTCCGATAGCCCGCGGTGGCCTTCGGTGGTCGGACAGGAGGGAAGACTTCAGGACGGAAATCCTGGGGCTCGTCAAAGCCCAGACGGTCAAGAATGCCGTGATTGTTCCCACCGGAGCCAAAGGCGGGTTCTTCCCCAAACGGCTCCCGGACCCGGCAGAGGACCGTGCTGCCTGGTTCGCGGAAGGTCAGGAAAGCTACCGGACATTCATCCGCGGGTTGCTGGATATCACCGACAACCTGGTGCCGGATCCCGACGGCGGAAGCAGCGGCCGCGTACTCGCGCCACCGCGGGTGGTGCGGCACGATGGCGACGACTACTACCTCGTTGTGGCCGCTGACAAGGGAACAGCAACCTTCTCCGACATTGCCAACGCCGTTGCCGGGGAGTACGGCTTCTGGTTGGGTGACGCCTTCGCTTCCGGAGGCTCAGTGGGTTATGACCACAAGCAGATGGGGATCACGGCCCGGGGTGCTTGGGAATCCGTGCGGCACCATTTCAGTGAACTCCTGGTGGATTGCCGTGCCGAGGATTTCACGGTGGTTGGCATCGGAGACATGAGCGGAGACGTCTTTGGCAACGGCATGCTCCTCTCCCACCACATCAAGCTCGTAGCCGCCTTTGATCACCGGCACATTTTCCTTGACCCTACGCCGAACCCCGAGGTCTCCTACGCCGAGCGGGAACGGCTCTTCAAACTGCCACGCTCCTCCTGGGCCGATTATGACCGCACCAAGCTGAGCGAAGGCGGCGGAATCTTTGCCCGGACGGAAAAATCCATCCTGATCACGGAACAAGTCCGGCTCGCCCTGGGGTTGGCTGAAGGCACGGATGCGAATGGCCAGCTGGCGATGAGCCCGCCTGAGCTTCTCCGCGCAGTCCTCACTGCCCCTGTGGACCTCCTGTACAACGGCGGAATCGGTACCTATATCAAGGCATCCACCGAGTCCAATGCCGATGTGGGAGATAAATCAAACGACGCCATCCGGGTCAATGCCGGGGATCTGCGCGCGCACATCATTGCCGAGGGCGGCAATCTTGGAGTAACCCAGCGCGGCCGGATCGAAGCAGCTTTGGCAGGCGTCCTGGTCAATACCGACGCGATCGATAATTCAGCCGGCGTGGATTGTTCGGACCATGAAGTGAATATAAAGATCTTCCTTGACCGCATGATCTCCGCAGGCAGGATGTCTGCGGCAGAGAGAACCGGATTCCTGCACTCGCTCCAAGACGAGGTTGGACGGCTCGTCCTGAAAACCAACGATGACCAGAACGTCCTGCTCCTCAATGACAAGCAATTGGCGCTGGAATGGAGCCCCAGCTTTGAACGGACCATGGATTGGCTCGAGTCAGTCACAGATCTGGACAGGGAACTCGAATATCTTCCCAGCAACGCCGAACTTCAAGCACGGGTCCTCACGGGCAAGGGACTAACCACTCCGGAACTCGCCGTTTTGGCCGCCTACGCCAAGATCGAACTCGCCCGCGAACTCACAGAGGGCGGTTTGTCGGATGATCCTTGGTTTTCTCAAACCCTTCGCGGCTATTTCCCCAAGCAAGTCTCGGAACGGTTCGGCGAACACCTCTCCACGCATCCCCTGCGCCGGGAAATCGTTGCCACGGTAGTGGCCAACGACATGATCAACATGGGCGGCATAGCGTTCGCCTTCCGCGCGATGGAGGAAACCACGGTTTCTGCCTCCGCGGTGGCCCGGGCGTTCGTAGTGATGCGGCAAATCTGGGACTTTGACGCCGTCACAGGCGCCATCGCCCAATTGCCGCCGAGCACTCCCCGCGAGCATGGAGCAGCCGTTGCCCTGGACATGCGGCGGTTGCTGGACCGGTCCGTCCGCTGGTACGTGACCCACGATTTCCGCGACAAGCCCATTGATGACGCCCTGGCACGGCTCGAACGGCCCATGTCCGTAATGCGGGCCAACTTCACGCGCTTCCTGCACGGCATCAACCTCGCCTACTCGCAGGAGCGCCTGGCCTACACCGATTCAGTGGGCATTCCCCACGCTTTGGGTGTCCGGGCTTCGGAACTGCTGGTCAGTTACGGCTTGCTGGATATTTCCGCGATCGCCGAGGAACTCCAGGAACCCGTTGACGCCGTGGCTGAGGTGTACTTCGCCGTCTTCGAAAGGATCTCGGCCATCCCCCTCCTGCAGCACATCACCATGCTTCCCCGGGACACTCACTGGGAGTCGCTTGCACGTGCGGCTTTGCGGGATGACATGTACCTGGTGCTCGCGGACATGACCAAAGCGGTAGTGCGGCACACGCCCCGGATCTCTGGTGCGGCGACTCCCACGACGTCAGACCCAGTGGAGCGAATCATGGACTGGGAACGTGGAAACATCGAACAACTGGCACGCGTCCAGGAGACCATCAAGGAGGCCATCAAGCCCGGTCCCGTGGACATTGCAGCGCTCTCCGTCGCGGTAAAGCTGCTTCGCGCCATGGTCCGGAGATGAGGCGTCGGTCACCAATACTGCCGGTCATCTTACAAATTTAGCGTCAAACGTCCTATGATTGACGGGTCGCCCTCGCATGCGGCAAGTAATAGGAGGCACCCAAATGACCGCTGCAATGACTGCAGAACGCGAAATTCGCCTGTCCTTCTCCAAGGCAGACGAGATCCACGACGGCCTTGAACGCGCCGTGGATGCTTTGATCAAGAACGCAGCAGCAGATGCCAACTGCGGCATTCTGGTGACCCGGCACGAGCCCGGCACCTACACAGTGGCCCTGGACGAATCCGTTCCCTTCGGCCAAACCCACGAAGTGCTCGCTGCGTAATAGTAGTAATTGCAGTTGTAGTAGAAAAGCAAAAAGCCGGGGCCCAAGCCCCGGCTTTTTGCTTCATTACGCCCGGCGGAGAGTCACGCCGTCGGACTTCATGAACAGTTCCTTGCCTTCCTCGGTGACGCCCGGCCCTGAGTGCTCAAGCCACACCACATTTCCGCTGCCGGAGACTTCCTCGATCAGCCCTGCCGCGATCACGTGCGCGTACTTGACTACCTCCACGCGCTCGCCAACCTTGAGTTGCCTCCAGTCCGAAACCGTAACCGAGTGTGCGTTTCGTCTGGAGAGGACTGCTCCACGTGCCTTCATTGAACTTCTACCCCTTTGTGGATGTTCGCTGTTGTGTATTGAGTTATGAACGGTTGACCGTCAAGCCCACGGCGTCGTTGACGTGGACGTGACGTACACCATAAGTTCTACTACATTTGTCACGCCCCGGAGATTGCGTTGCGAACAATTTCCGGGACGTGACAAATTTGCCCATCAAATGAGCGTTTTATTCGACGTCAGGCCAAAACCCCGACGGCGGATTCGGCGGCCGCACGGACCGCACCGGAGCCAACCAGGCGGTCAGCCGCTTCGAGTTCGGGCGACAGGAACCTATCGGTTCCCGGTCCCTGGACCACTTCACGAAGCACCTCAAGCACAGCCGTGCCGGCCGGGCCCGGGGTCAGTTCGCCGTCGGACATCTGCGTGCGCATGTCGATGGCGCGGGCGCTGGTGACCAGCTCCACGGCCAGGACGCGGCGGAGATTCTCCACGGCCTTGCGAAGCTTCCGGGCAGCATGCCAGCCCATGGACACGTGGTCTTCCTGCATGGCGGAGCTCGGGATGGAGTCCACCGATGCCGGCACGGCCAGGCGCTTGTTGTCCGAAACGAGCCCGGCCTGCGTGTACTGGGCGATCATGAGGCCGGAATCGACGCCAGGGTCGCCGGCGAGGAACGCCGGGAGTCCGTGCGAGCGGGCCGGGTCCAGCATGCGGTCCGTGCGGCGCTCTGCGATGGAGCTGAGGTCCGCGACGGCGATCGCCAGGAAGTCCAGGACATAGGCCACGGGCGCACCGTGGAAGTTGCCGTTGGACGTGACGCGGCCGTCCGGCAGGACAACCGGGTTGTCGATCGCAGCGGCAAGTTCACGGGAAGCCACCAGTGCGGCGTGGTCCACGGTGTCGCGGACAGCACCGGCAACCTGAGGGGCACAACGCAGCGAGTAGGCGTCCTGGACCTTGGTGTCGTTGATCCGGTGGGATGCGACGATGGGCGAGTTGGACAGCACGCGCAGCATGTTGTCCGCGCTGGCAGCCTGGCCGGGGTGCGGACGCAGGGCAGCGTGGAGCTCCGGCAGGAACACCTGGTCGGTGCCCAGCAGCGCCTCAACGCTGAGCGCGGCGGTGACGTCCGCCGTCGCGAGCAACAAACGGATGTCGGCGATGGCCATCAGGAGCATGCCGAGCATGCCTTCGGTGCCATTGACGAGGGCCAGGCCCTCCTTTTCCGCCAGCGTGACCGGTTCGATGCCGTGCTGTGCGAGCAGCTCAGCGACCGTCTGCTTACCGGGCACACCATAGAGTTCGCCGTCGGGACCGGTTGCTTCGCCTTCGCCCATCAGGACCAGTGCGCAGTGGGACAGCGGCGCGAGGTCGCCGGAGCAACCGAGCGAACCGAACTCGCGGACCAGCGGGGTAATGCCTGCATTGAGGACGTCCACCATGGTCTGCAGGACCACGGGACGGACACCCGTGCGGCCGGATGCCAGGGTCTTGGCGCGGAGGAACATGATGCCGCGGACCACTTCGCGTTCGACCGCCGGGCCCATGCCCGCTGCGTGGCTGCGGATCAGCGACTTCTGCAGCTGCGTGCGGAGGTCGTTGGGGATGTGGCGGTTGGCCAGCGCACCGAAGCCCGTGGAGATCCCATAAGCGGGGACATCGCTGGTGGCGAGGCTGTCGATGTGTGCCCGGACCTTGGCAACGTTATCCAGGGCCTCCTGGGAAATGGTCACCTTGGCGTCGTGGCGTGCGACGGCGACGACGTCTTCCGGGGTCACGCCACTGGAACCGAGGGTAACGGTGAGCTGTTCGTTCGATGTGATGGTCATGTTCTTACTTCTCGTTCATGGGGATGCGGACGCCGCGTTCGTTGGCGACTTCGACGGCGCGGTCGTAGCCGGCGTCGACGTGGCGGATGACGCCCATGCCGGGGTCGTTGGTCAGGAGCCGCTCGAGCTTCTCCGCGGCCAGGTCGGTGCCGTCAGCGACGGAAACCTGCCCGGCGTGCAGGGACCGGCCGATCCCCACCCCGCCACCGTGGTGGATCGAAACCCAGGTAGCACCCGAGGAGGTGTTGATCAGGGCGTTCAGCAACGGCCAGTCAGCAATCGCGTCGGACCCGTCGGCCATGGACTCGGTCTCCCGGTACGGGGACGCCACCGAACCGGAGTCCAGGTGGTCACGGCCGATCACGATCGGGGCCTTGACCTTGCCCTCGGCCACCAACTGGTTGAACAGCAGGCCGGCCTTGGCACGTTCGCCGTACCCGAGCCAGCAAATACGCGCCGGCAACCCCTCGAACTCCACCCGCTCCTGGGCCGCATCGATCCACTTGTGCAGGTGCTTGTTCTCCGGGAACAACTCCTTGATCGCCTCGTCCGTGACCCTAATGTCTTCCGGGTCCCCGGACAGGGCGACCCAGCGGAACGGGCCCAGGCCCTCGCAGAACAACGGACGGATGTACGCCGGGACGAACCCGGGGAACTCGAACGCCCGCTCATAGCCGCCCTTGCGTGCCTCATCACGGATCGAGTTGCCGTAATCAAACACCTCAGCCCCGGCGTCCTGGAACTCCACCATCGCCTGCACCTGCCGGGCCATCGAGGCCTGGGCCTTCTTCGTGAACCCTTCCGGATCAGCCTCAGCCTCCGTGTGCCACTCCGCCACGGTGATGCCCTCCGGCAGGTACGACAACGGGTCATGCGCGGATGTCTGGTCGGTGACCACATCGAAGGTCACGTCCCCGGCCTTGTGGCGGCGGAGCAGTTCCGGGAACACCTCAGCGGCGTTGCCCACATACCCCACCGACCAGCCACGGCGCTCGGCCTTCGCGGCCTGGACCTTCGCGATCGCCGCGTCCAGGTCCGTTTCAACCTCGTCCAGGTACCGCTTGCCCGCCCGGCGACGCAAACGGGTCTCGTCCACATCCACGATCAGGCACGCACCATCATTCAACGTCACCGCCAGCGGCTGCGCACCACCCATGCCACCACACCCACCGGTCAGGGTCAGGGTGCCGGCCAACGGGCCCTCGGACGAGCCCTCGGCGGCGGGGGCCGGGTGGCGTCCCTCCGCGGCGAGCTTGTTCCCCACCGCGGCGAATGTCTCATACGTGCCCTGCAGGATGCCCTGCGTGCCGATGTAAATCCAGGACCCGGCAGTCATCTGCCCGTACATCATCAAACCCTCAGCCTCGAGGCGGCGGAATTCAGGCCACGTTGCCCAGTCCCCCACCAGGTTCGAGTTCGCCAGCAGGACACGGGGAGCCCACTCATGGGTACGGAACACACCCACCGGCTTGCCCGACTGCACCAGGAGGGTTTCGTCCTTCTCCATCGTCTCCAGGGTGCGGGTAATCGCATCAAAGGCAGCCCAGGAACGCACCGCACGGCCAGTACCGCCGTACACCACCAAATCATCCGGACGCTCAGCAACCTCCGGATCCAGGTTGTTCATCAACATGCGCAACGGCGCCTCGGTCTGCCACGACTTGGCAGTAAGCTCAGTACCCCGCGCGGCCTTAACCGGACGGGCACCAGTAGTGAAATCGGCGGGTGCCATGATGACTCCTTCGTCTTTGGGAAGTGTGTAGTGGAAAGTTCTTCTGCTTCTACTAAAGCCCCTTTACGAGGCCCCAGGAATGGCTTTTCAACTGGTGCTGTCCGGGATTACAGACGCATGCCGCACTTCGCCGTTCCTCCGCCCAAGCGTCCTGATGAAGTACGGCCAGCCCTCGCATTCGCGCGAGAAGGAGCGCATGCTGGACCCATGGCAACGTTCCGAGTGACTACCTTGGTTGCGGCTCCGCCGGAGCGGGTTTTCGCGACCTGGACGGATCCGGACCGGTTCCAGGAATGGATCGGCGGAGTCACCCGCGTGACCGATCGCACCGGCTCGGTCGACCAGGTCGGCAGCCGCTACACGGTGTGGTTCGGACGGATGGCCAGCCCCACGGAGATCCTCGCCGTCGAACGGCCTTGGCACATCCGCACACGGTTCGGCAACGCGATCCTCAAGGGCGAGTCGGATGTGAGGTTTGCTCCCGAGGCAGGCGGCACGCGCATCCACCAGGAGTTCGTAACCCGGGGATTCATCGCGGCGATCTTCGGGCGGATTTTCGCCATGGGATCCTACCGGGGCAGCTTCCGCGGTGAGCTGGAGACCTTCCGCAGACTCGTCGAGCGCGAGGCCACGGAACCGGGCACGCTGAAGCCCGGCGAACCGAAGCCGCGTGGCGACTAGGGCGGATCGACTATGCGAAGGGCCTAGCCAGCCGGTCGTCCGTGAATGCGCACCGACAATTCGTCGGCAGCCTTGCGGATGCGCGCAGCCAGTACCGGCCATTGCTCAGCCGGCACTTTGTCCTCCAGGAACGTAACGGCGACTGCCGCCGTCGGCCATCCCACATGGTCAGTCACAGCGGCGGCGATAGAGCCGAATCCAGGCGTGATCTCGCCGTTTTCCGTGGCGTAGCCACGCTGCCGCACCTGGTCCAGATGGGAGGACAAGGCGGAGTACTTCATGATCGGGAATTCGACCTCGTGGCGCGATGTGAAGGCGGCGGCGTTCGGGTACAGGGCGCGAACCTGTGACTTTGGCAGGGCCGCCAGGATCGCACGGCCCGACGCGGTGAGGTGGCTGGGCAGGCGGACTCCGACGTCGGTCACCAGGCTTGGGCGGTTCTTGGCACGTTCCTCCACGATGTAAAGGACGTCGCGGCCGTGAAGCACGGCGAGGTGCGCGCTTTCGCCGATCGCGTCCACGAGCGAGGCCAGCATGGGCCGGCCGAGACGCGACAAGGGCTCCTGCCGCGAATAGGCCGAGCTGAGCTCGAAGGCGCTGATGCCGAGTCCATAGCGCTGCTCTTCGTGCAGATGCAGGACGAAGCCGTTGGCCTCCATGACGCCGAGCAGGTGGTAGACGCTGGAGCGGGGCAGGCCGAGCGCCGTCGCAATGTTCGACGCCGCCATCGGCCCCCGGCGCGAGGCCAGAAGTTTCAGGATGCGAAGCGTATTTTCGGCGGCAGGGACCTTGGACGTGGCCTTGCCTGGTGCCAGTGGCGTGGTTGTCATGGTTCCTCACTGCTCAAGACTGCTGAAGGGGACACCGTCCAGCCTCTCCCGGCCCGACGTGTCCGGTATCCCGTACTCAAGCGTGCCCTCTTAAGCGGCGCGGCGCCAGCCCGCACTTCCACTACGGTGTCTGAAATACCAGACTTAACTATTGTCCTCTGCTTGAGGGCGGTTCAGGCAGTGCCAACCTCTCGACGCCGTACGGCAACGAACGCGAACACCACAAGCGCCGCGCCAATCCCGAGCATCCAAAAGCCGCCGCTCCAATCGGTTCCGCTGGTGGTAACCACTGGCGAGTGCGTAAACGGAGACAGGTCCCTGAGCGACTTGTCGAAGCCAAGCATTCCGCCGTAGACCCCCAGCACCACGCCCAACGCCAGCAA
This sequence comes from Arthrobacter sp. StoSoilA2, assembly GCF_019977195.1. Taxonomy (NCBI): domain Bacteria; kingdom Bacillati; phylum Actinomycetota; class Actinomycetes; order Micrococcales; family Micrococcaceae; genus Arthrobacter; species Arthrobacter sp. StoSoilA2. The sequence goes on along the minus strand of NZ_AP024643.1, from coordinate 355,272 downwards.
CGCCCAGCCCGCCGGAACAGTAGCCCGCGGAAAGGTCACAAAAACCGCCGCGGGCAACGCCAGGTAGAGCAGGGCAGCCGGGATTTGAGCCCCGGCGGTTTCCCATACGTTGCCCACTTCAACAACTGATTCACCGGAGACCAGCAAGGAATACCAGGCACCGAATGCCGCGAACACCATAACGAGCACCACCGAGGCCGCACCAAGGCCGAGGAAGCTGCCAAACCAACGAATCCGCCCCAGCGGTTCCGAAAGCACCAGCTCGGCTGTGCCCGCCACTTCTTCCTGCCGCAATCGCAGAACGGCCTGGAGTCCGCAGGCCGCCGCCAGGATGCCACCAATTTCAAAGAGGACAGCGATGACCAGCTGCGTCATGGATGTGCCTTGCGCCTCGATCATGGCCCTAAGGATCGCTGTGACGGAGGAATTCGTGATGCTGACCTGCTGGATGGCAGCGCCGAGGGCGCCGGTGAGCAGCCCTGCGATGAACCCGCCAATGCACCAGCTGACGATAGCGCCCTGCTGGAGTCGTAGTGCCAGGGCGAAGGGTCCGCGGAGTGAGCGGCGGGCGTCCGTCCGGCCACGACGTCCAGCCAGCACGCTTGCGCCAACATCGCGCCTGGACATGACGACGGCGGTAAGCGAGGCGCATGCGACGCCAAGGCCCAGCGGAAGCAGCAGGGGCCACAATCGGTTTCCGGTGTAGGCAAAAGTCTGTTGTCCCCAACCGATGGGCGAAACCCAGCTCGGCCAAGCTGCCGTGACAGTGAGGCCGTCCTGGCTGACCTCGCCGGTCGCGTCCCCGAAACCACGCAAAAGATAGGCGGCAACCACTAGCCCTGCCGCCGCTCCGTTTGCCCCACGCGAGGTGCTCATGAACTCGGACGCGAGCAATCCGACCGTGAGAAAAGCCAATCCAATGGCTCCGGCCGCAAGACCGGCAACCAGCGAGCCCGCGGCATCGAGCCCGCCGGCCACAAAGCCGAACGTGACGGCTGCGGCCACCAGTACGTTTGCAGCGAGCCCATGAGTCATGGTCGCCGCAAGCGGCATCCAACGTCCCGCAGCCGTGGAGGCGACGAGCTCGGCACGGCCCGCTTCCTCTTCGGCGCGCGTATGCCGCACCGCCAGGAAGGTATTCATCAAACCGGCAAGGACACCCAGGAAGGCGAAGATCTGGAAAAACGTAAACGCGTCCAGGGCAGGGCCGCGGACGAAGCCGCGGAGTATCAAGATAGCCGGGGTGGCCGTGGCAATATGCAGGATCTCGGCGCGGGAAGCATCGTCACCATATGCCGACGCCACCGCTGTTGTGGCGAAATAGGCGAGTGCACCGATGGAAGCAACCCAGCTCAGGAGCTGCCAACGATCGCGGCGGAGTCGTTGCCAATACAGATCCACGAAGCGGTTCATCTTAGAGGCCCGTCTTGGCGGGCGGCCGACGCCGCCGATGGTGAGTGCCGCCGTCGGCCTTCACTTCTTCTGTTTGGGATGGAAGGGCAACGCCATAGTGCCGGAGGAACAACTCTTCAAGCGACGGTGGAGCGACCAGGAGGCCCTGCACACCCAGACGGCCAAGAATCGGCAGGACCTCGTGGACACGATCCGAATCGGCGCTGAACTTGACCCGCCCTGCGGCCACCGTGAGGTCGTGGACCTGGGAAAGGCTTTGGAGGGCCCCGAGATCCACCTGGTCCTGCGCGAAAGAGATCCCGGTACGCGTCAGGTGACGCAGGGAGTCAAGCGTCCCGCCGTCCACTATTCGGCCTGCGCGGATGATGCTCACACTGTCGGCCAGCTGTTCCACCTCGGAGAGGATGTGGCTGGAAAGGAGGACAGTAGCTCCCTTCTCACCGACGAGCCTGCGAATCTCGCGGGTAAAGACGGCCTCCATCAGGGGATCCAGACCGCTTGTCGGCTCGTCCAGAAGGTAGACCTCGGCGTCGGCAACCAGGGCTGCGATGAGCGCAACTTTCTGGCGGTTTCCCTTCGAGTAGGCACGGCCCTTCTTGGTGGGGTCAAAGTCGAAGAGCTGACACAAACGCTCCTTTCGGCGTCGATACTCCGCCCGATCCGTCCCGCCGTCACGAAGCCGGGAAAGGAAATCGATGGTCTCTCCCCCTGAGAGATTCGGCCAGATGCTGACGTCGCCCGGGACGCTGGCAACACGCCGATGCAGTTTGACGGCGTCTGCCCATGGGTGCATTCCGAGGACGCTTGCACTGCCCGACGAGGCCCGTGCCAGGCCCAGGAGAATACGCAGCGTGGTGGACTTCCCTGCACCGTTGGGGCCGAGGAAGCCGTGGACTTGCCCCGCAGGGACTTCGAGGTCGAGGCCGTCCAATGCCTTGACCCGGCCGAAGTTCTTATGGAGATCGACGGTCTGGATGACAGGGTCCATGGAGCCGACGTTACGCAGGATCAGCGTCCCTGTGAAGGAAGGGAGCTGGCCCGGCCCGGAGCGAGGCTGTGACTCCTGTCGCACTGTCTGCGATCAAAGACACCAAACCCCCGTGAGGCCAATCACAAGGCCGCCAAAAGTGATGTGCTGGTTAGCGATCCCCTCCCAAAGACGAGAAGGTTTTACCATGCAACAAACCACGCTGGCTTCGAAGGACACCGTCCTCCAAGCCGCCGGTACGGCACTGAGCCGTGGCCTCAACGTCCGCCACATCCGCTTCATGGCACTCGGATCCGCAATCGGCACAGGACTGTTCTACGGTTCCGCGTCCGCCATACAGAAAGCCGGCCCGGCCGTCCTTCTGGCCTACATCGTCGGCGGCGCAGCCGTCTTCATGGTGATGCGTGCGCTCGGCGAAATGGCCGTCCGGCACCCCGTGTCCGGCTCGTTCGGCCAATACGCGAGCAAGTACCTTGGACCGTTCGCCGGCTTCGTGACCGGCTGGACGTATGTGTTCGAGATGGCCATTGTCGCAATCGCCGATGTCACTGCCTTCAGCATCTACATGGGCTTCTGGTTCCCGCAGGTGGACCGCTGGATCTGGGTCCTCGCGATCATTCTCTTCCTGGGTGCCATGAACCTGTTGAGCGTGAAGGTCTTCGGTGAACTGGAGTTCTGGTTCTCGCTGATAAAGGTGGTGGCCATCATCGCCATGATCGTCGGAGGCGCGGCAATCGTCGTCTTCGGCTTCCAGACGGGCGACGGCGGCGGTGTGGCACCGGGGTTGGGGAACCTGGTTCATCACGGCGGTTTGTTCCCGAACGGTTTCGAAGGGCTCCTGGCCGCGTTCGCCGTCGTGATGTTTGCCTTCGGCGGGATCGAGACAATCGGCATTACCGCTGGCGAAGCAGCCGACCCCAAGAAGGTCATTCCGCAGGCAGTCAACACTGTGCCGGTCCGCGTCCTGTTGTTCTACGTCCTGACCCTGGGCGTGTTGATGAGCATCTTCCCGTGGAACGAAATCGGCAGCAGCGGTAGCCCGTTCGTGCAGATCTTCGACGGCCTGGGCATCCCTGCTGCACCGCACATCCTCAATGCCGTGGTCATCACTGCCGCGCTGTCAGCGATCAACAGCGACATCTTCGGGGCCGGCCGCATCCTGTTCGGCCTTGCCCAGCAAGGTCATGCTCCGAAGAGCTTCGGCAAGATCTCCCGGCACGGCGTCCCCTGGATGACCGTGGTGATGATGGGCGGCATCCTCCTTGTGGGCGTCGTGTTGAACGCTGTGATCCCGGAAGACGTGTTCGTGCTGATCGCCTCGATAGCCACGTTTGCCACTGTGTGGGTCTGGGTGATGATCCTTGGTTCGCACGTTGCCATGAAGCGGGAGATCAAGCGCAAGGGGCTTGCCGCGTCGGAATTCGGTTCGCCCCTGTGGCCGGCAGCCTCCATCCTGACCATGGCGTTCATGGCCATGGTGATCGTGATCCTCGGGGTCTTCGAGGACACGCGGGTTGCACTCTACGTCGGCGGCACATGGCTCGTGCTGCTGTTCGTCGCTTACAAGCTATGGGTCCGCGGTGGCGGCCTGCGACGTGCGGAGCTCGTGGACGAAACCGTCTAGGAACCCCGCGCCCAAGTGACAGTTAATGCCAATGTTCGCGCAGAACATTGGCATTAACTGTCACCTCGCGGACCAGCTACCTCGCCGACCACCCGCCGTCCATCGTGTAGCTCGCGCCAGTGACCATGCCGGCGTCGTCCGAGGCCATCCAGGCTGCCAACGACGCCACTTCCTCAACCTCCACCAGCCGCTTTACGGCCGACTCCGTCAGCATCACTTTCGCCAGGACCTCTGATTCAGGGATGCCGTGGAGCCGGGCTTGATCGGCGATCTGGCGTTCCACCAAGGGCGTGCGGACGTATCCGGGGTTGATGCAGTTGGACGTCACTCCGTGCTCGCCGCCCTCCAAAGCAGTGACCTTGCTGAGGCCCTCCAGCCCATGCTTTGCGGAGACGTAGGCGCTCTTGTAGGCCGAAGCCCGGAGCCCGTGAACCGAGGAGATGTTGATGATCCGGCCGAACCCGTTGGCATACATGTGCGGGAGCGCGGCACGGATGAGGAGGAACGGGGCCTCCAGCATCAGTGCGAGTATCCGCCTGAATTCAGCAGGTTCGAACTCCTCGATCGGTGCTACTTTCTGGATTCCGGCGTTGTTGACCAGGATGTCGCAGTCGAGGCTGAGGGCAGCCAGCGCCTCGACGTCCAGCAGGTCCACCGTCCACGCCGTACCGCCCAGTTCGTCGGCGAGGGCCGCAGCTCCGGAGGCATCGACGTCGGCCACTACTACTTTCGCCCCGCGTGCGGCGAGCGCCCGGGCGCAGGCCGCCCCGATTCCGCTGGCACCGCCGGTGACCAGTGCTTTGCGTCCGTTCAAGGAGTTGTCCATGGAATCAGCCTTTCGCTGCGGTGCCGGCAGCTGAAGTAGCCAGTCCGTGCCGAACGGCGTCGGCTTCGTCCACGTCCTGGAGCGCGATGCCCTTGGTTTCCTTCAGCGAAACGACTGCGACGACGGTGATAGCGCAGGCGACGACGAGATAGATCGCGGTGGGGAGCCAGGAGCCGGTGTCCTTGAGCCATTGCGTTGCCAGCAGCGGGGCCAGCGAGCCAGCGAAGATCGATGTAACCTGCGAGCCGAGCGAAACGCCGGAGTAGCGCATGCGGGTGGGGAAGAGCTCGGACATGATTGCGGGCTGCCCTGCGTACATAAAGGCGTGCAGGCACAGGCCGATGGTCACGGCCAACACGATGACGACGGCGTTTTTGGTATCGAACATGGGGAACGCGAAGAACGGCCAGGTTGCGCCGGCGATCGCTCCCGCCAGGTACACGGGCTTGCGACCCCAGGCGTCCACGAGCCGCCCGACCTGCGGGATGACCAGGAAGTGGATCACGTGCGCAATGAGCAATGCCAGGAGGAGTGATGAGGTGTCGTACTTGTGGACGCTCTTGAGGTAGACGATCGCGAAGCTGACCACGAGGTAGTACATGATGTTCTCTGCGAAGCGGAGTCCCATGGCCTGCAGGATGCCCTTGGGGTATTTGCGGATGACTTCGCCGACGCCGTAGCTGATGGCCTTCGATTCCTCCACCTGCGCCTTGGCCTCGAGGAAGATGGGTGCTTCGGTGACGTGGGTGCGGATGTAGTAGCCGACGAAGACGATCACTGCGGACAGCCAGAATGCGACCCGCCAGCCCCAACCGAGGAATGCCTCGCTGCTGAGGGTGGTGGACATGATGAACAGGACCAGGGTAGCCAGGAGGTTGCCCACGGGAACTGCTGCCTGCGGCCAGGATGACCAGAAGCCGCGCGACTTGTTGGGGCTGTGTTCAGCTACCAGGAGCACAGCACCTCCCCACTCGCCACCGAGCGCGAAGCCCTGGATGAAGCGGAGCGCCACCAGCATGGCCGGTGCCCAGTAGCCCAGCTCGGCGAAGCCGGGGAGGCAGCCCATGAGGAACGTCGAGACGCCCACGATCACAATGGTCAGCTGGAGCGTGGGCTTGCGGCCGAGCTTGTCACCGATCTGGCCGAAGACGATTCCGCCCAGCGGGCGGGCCACGAAGCCAACCGCGTAGGTCAGGAACGCCTGGATGATGCCGTCAAGTTCGTTGCCGGTGCTCGGGAAGAAGTACTTGCCGAAAACCAGTGTCGCGGCGGTGGCGTAGAGAAAGAACTCGTACCACTCCACCACTGTGCCCACCATGGACGCAGCGACGATCTTCTTAAGGCCGGAGCCCTTGCCGGATTCGTTCCCGGCCTTTGATGTGGAGCGCTGCTCTACGCTCATATCCATCTCCTCAGTGTCCTCGTTGACCCTTTTGACAGTGCCCTGATGCATGCTGTGATCCACAACACGAAATGCTCCACTGAGTATTACTGCAGATTCATCCGTCCTCAATGACCAAAGAGGCACCAAGTGTGTGCAAAATTGCAGATATGAATCCCAATCCGGATGATCTCCTGATACTTCTCGCCGTTTCACGCTCGGGAAAATTCACGACGGCGGCACAAGCCCTGGGCTTGAACCACACCACCGTTTCGCGCAGGATAGCGGCCCTTGAGAAGGCCCTCGGCGGCCGCGTCCTCGCCCGCGCCGCGGGTGGGTGGGAAGTGACGGAGTTGGGGGCGGAGGCGGTACTGGTCGCCGAACGCATTGAAACTGCGGTGGGCGCGCTGGGACCCAGCGATGGCGCACCCGACCCCATTACCGGCGTCGTACGCATGACCGCAACCGATGGTTTCAGCGCCTACATCGCCGCCCCGGCAGTAGCCCGCCTTCGGCGCGACCACCCGGGGCTCAGCGTTGAGATCGTCACCATCACCCGCAGGGCGCTTCAGCAACGCTCCGGCCTGGACATCGAGGTGGTGGTGGGGACGCCGCAGGTCCACCGGGCAGAAGCAATAAGGCTCGGCGAGTATCGCCTGGGAATGTACGCCTCCCGCACATACTTGGCGGACAACGGCACGCCCCGGAGCATCGAGGAACTCACTCAGCATCAGCTGGTCTACTTCGTGGACTCCATGCTCCAAGTGGACGATCTGGACGCACCAAGAAGACTCGTGCCGTCCATGCGCGATGGGTTGAGCTCCACCAACGTGTTCGTGCATGTGGAGGCGACGAGAGCCGGCGCGGGCGTGGGCTTCCTGCCTTGCTTCATGGCCGATCGTCACGCAGATTTGGTGCGGCTCCTGCCGTCTGACTTCGCGGAGCTGCTCCCCTACTGGATGGTCCTCCGCCCGGACTCCATGCGCCGCCCCGCAGTGGCCGCCGTCGTCCAGGCCCTGCGCGAGGAGACGGAGCGCCGCCGGGAGGAGCTACTCGGGTGAAGCTGCCGGCGGGTCATGCCGAACCGGCGTCCCGGCGGCAAAGGCCCGCACTTGGGCGTCGTTCCATATGTGTGCAGGGACGGCCCCGCCCAAGAGCTTGCGGGCAAGGGTTGGGTCGTCGCCGAATGGCACGTGGCTGCCGGCCATGATCATGTTCCCGTAGCGGCGGCCCTTGAGCATGGCGGGGTCGGCGATGATCATGGTGTGCTCAAAAGTGTCGGCGATGGTGGCAGCATCAGCGCGTGCATTCTTCAGATCCGGGGCGTCGCCCGAATTGACCACGTACAAGCCATCGGGGGCCAGGACGGCGTCGGCGTGGTCGTTGAATTCGCGGGTGGTGAGGGCGCGTGGCGTGAAAGCTCCGGCGAAGACGTCCCTGATGATGAGGTCCCGCGTACCAGGGGTCAGGGACTCGGTCACTGCACGCGCTTCACCGACGCGGATCCGGAGCAAGGGCGCCCTGGGGAGTTCGAACCAGCCACGGACGTAGTCGGCGAGCTTTCGATCGAGCTCCACCACCACCTGCCGCGCATCCGGGTACGCCGCGTTGAAGTATCGGGCCATGGAGCAGGCTCCCCCGCCCAGGTGCAGGGCCCGCAGCTTTGGCTTTGTCTCCCGCGGCCACCTCGATTCCACCAGGGCAGCAATCCAGCGCATGTATTCGAAGTCAAGGAACAGTGGATCGGCGAGGTCAATGTGCGAGCTCAGCACGCCGTTGATCTTCAGGAGCCAGCCGTTGTTGTTGTCAGGATCGGGAAGCAGTTCGCAGTCGCCGGTGTCAATGTAATAGACGCCTGCTACCGGACCGTCAGGACGGGTGCCACCAGGCAGCTCAATGACTCCCGCCGTCGACCTTCCCGCCCGGCCGGACTTGCTTGCCTTGCTGGATTTACCGGATTTCGCCACTAAAACCGCCCTGCCTGAGTCATGGCTCCAGCCTAGTGGAGTCGCGCATCATCGCGTTCCATCGAAGCATTTAATAAGGATGCTTACCACTTAGCGTCATTGGGCCATAGGATCTCTTCATGGAAGCTTTGGGATCGGTTTGGGTGGAGGTGTTTACGGTCGCGTTCGCCTGGCTGACCGTGGTCTGCCTACTGATTGCCCGGGTGCCCAAACCGCCCAGCCTCCTGGAGGAACCGCCCGAGGACGAACACCCCGGCACCACGCAACCCGCACCCGGCGCACGCCAAGGACGGCTACGGCATCTCCTGCCCAGGCCACGGGCAGCCAGGCGCCCCAGGCCGCGCCATCATGAACACGCCTGAAGGCAAGGAGTCCCAACCTTAAAGCCCGACGGCGGGACGCACCATCCGATGTTCCGGCAGTAAGTACCACGAGGGATCGCACAGCTGCCGCTTGCCATCGGGCACGAAGCCGTTGCGACGGTAGAAGGCCTGGGCCCGCGGATTATCATCGAGGACCCACAGATAGGCCGGACCATCACCCAAGAGCTCGTCCACCAGCGCCTGGCCTACGCCGCGGCCATGGACCCGCTGCAGTGTGTACAGCATGAACAGCTCTACGTCACAGGGGCTATCCTCATCCCTGCCCGGTCCTGAAGCCGCGATTCCTACCAATTCACCATCGGGATCATGGGCCAGCATTCGCGGATGGCCCGCCGCGATCAAGGCCCTGTACCGCTCGATCCTCTCCGGCAGGGCAGCTTCCTGCTTCGCGAAGAATTCCGGCGGCAGCAAATGCCCATAACTCTCCCGCCAGGACTGGACATGCATGATGGTCATGGCTTCGGCGTCCTCAACAGTTGCCGGGCGCAGCGTGAAATCCATCGGCTACCGCACCCTGGCGATGGCGAAACCGTCCCAGCCCTTGCTGCCCACAGTCTGGATGGCCGTGGAATCAAGACGTGGGTCCTGGCCAAGCATTTCCAAGGCCTTGACGATTCCCGGCGCGTTCACCTCGTCCCGCGCAGGCTCCAGGATGGAGCCGTCCCAGATGACGTTGTCGATCACGATTACCGTGCCGGGATGGCCAAGACGGATGGCCCAGTCAAGATAATTGGGGTCGTTCTCCTTGTCCGCGTCGATGAACACAAAATCGAACGATTCCTCGCCCACCAATGTGGGCAGCGTGTCCAATGCGGCACCTACCCTGATGTCCACCTTGTGCCCCACCCCGGCCGCGTCCACGTTCGCCCGTGCGACGTCAGCATGCTTTTGGAGGTACTCGCACGTCACCAGCCGGCCGTCGTCGGGAAGTCCCTGGGCCATCCAGATACTGCTGAAACCGGCCAACGTACCAATCTCCAGGACGTGCCTGGCTCCGGACACCTGCACGAGCATCTTGAGCAGCTTGCCGGCATTCGGCGCCACTTCTATCTGTGGCATGCCCGCCTCGACTGCAGATGCCAGGGCGCGCTTGTGGGCAGGATCAGGACGCACGACGACGTCAGTCAGGTAATGCTCGACGTCAATCCAACCGGGTTCAGCCACGTGTTCAATCATGGCCCCCAGTCTTGCACTGGTCACTGACAGGGGAAAGAGCTAATCCGTGGTGGAAATAGCCTCTTCCAGACGCTCTACCTTGCCGGTCAGTTCACCGCTGTAACCGGGCCGGATGTCCGCTTTGATCACCAAGGAGACGCGGCTGCCAAACCGCCCCACAGCCTCCGTCGCCCGCTTAACGACGTCAAAAACCTCGTCCCATTCGCCTTCGATGGTGGTGAACATGGAGTCCGTCTGGTTCGGCAATCCGGACTCGCGGACGATCTTGACCGCGGCGGCCACGGCATCGTGCACGGAGGCGTCGGGGGTGGGTCCGCCGTTGGTGGCGGAAGCGGGCTGGCCTGAAGGGGCGACTGAGAATGCAAGCAACATGAAATCCAGTGTTTCACGTACTGGTTTGTCACATAACGGCCTACTCCCGCGTAACAAAGGCTCAACCCCTGTCCGTTGCTACCCTGACAAGCATGGAACAGCCCTCTGAACGCAAGCCCCTCAGGGCCGACGCTGCCCGAAATGTGGACAAAATCATCACCGCAGCCCGGCAGTGCTTCCGGGAACACGGCCCCGAAGTTCCCCTGCAGACCATCGCCGCCACGGCAGGAGTAGGTCCGGCTACGCTGTTCCGCAACTTCTCCGATAAAGAACAATTGGTACTTGCGGCCCTGTCCCGCCAACTTCGCCAGCATGTAGATCCCGTCGCGGATGCGTCCCTCGAAGGCATGGACGCCGCCGAGGGTCTCATCAACGTCATCGATGCCGTCATGGGGGTGGCAAGCGAAGACGCCAACCTGCTCGACGCCGTCGCGGGCCGACGCGGACTCCTCATGGGCATTACCGGCGGCCTTATCGGCTCCATGGCCACGCTCCTGGAGCGCGGTCAGGGTCAGGGTTCGCTGCGCCGCGATATCACCATCGAGGATATGGTCCGGCTCCTTGCCATGCTGATCGGCGCCGTGGACACCATGGAACCCGGGTCCGAAGCCTGGAAGCGTCCTGTGGCGCTCATTGAAGACGCTATCCGGACAGAACGTCCCTCCCGCCCGCTCCCGGAACAATCACCCATCCCGGGCGTCACGCTCACCGACGACGTCTAGCAGCTAGCCCCAGCCGAGCAACCTCAGGAGTGCCGCTGCGGCAGCACCCGAGATAACCACCACCAGGAACGGCGCGCGAAGCCAAAGAGCGACGGCGGCTGCCGCCAGTGCGCCAATGCGTGCGTCCAAAACGAGCCCCTGTCCTGAAGCGAGGGCGTTGACCACTGTCAGGGACGCCAGCAGCCCAATGGTCATGGTGCCTGCGATGTGCATAATCCTCGGGCTCTGCAGCAGCTTGGCCGGGACAAAATAGCCCACCAGCTTGGTCAGGTACGCAAGCGCACAGGCGATGAGGATCCAGAGCCAGAGGTTCATTCGTTCCCCCTGCCGGCAGTGTGGTTATCTCCGTGTCCCTGCTTGCGCGCGTACGGGTCGACGTCCGGCTCAAGTCCTTCATCCATCCGTGCGTGGCTGAACCAACCGATCACACCGGCCACCAGCGCAGCAACCAAAATGGGAACTCCCGAGGGAACAAACGGCACGGCGAGAATCGTCGCAAGTGCACACGCCGCGGCTATGGCCCAGGGTTCGCGTCCCTTCAGGCGGGGCCACAGCAATGCCAGGAACGCAGCAACGGCAGCACCGTCCAAGCCCCACTGTTTGGGATCGCCCATGGCGTCGCCGGCCAGCGCACCAATGGCAGTAAAGATATTCCAGAGAATGAATATTCCGATGCCGGCAGTCCAAAATCCGCGGCGTTGCTCGTCGAGATCCGACTGGCCGGACGCCGTCGCTGTTGACTCGTCAATCGTCAGGTGGGCCGAGATATATCGCCGCCATCCATGTGGACGCAGCATGGCATTGATCTGCATGCCATATATTCCGTTGCGCAGCCCCAGCAAAGCGCTGGCCGTCATCGCTGCTACCCCGGATCCCCCACCCGCCACTACGCCGATGAACGCGAACTGGGAACCTCCACTGAACAGCAAAAGACTCAGCACCATTGTTTGCCAGAAATCGAAACCTGACGCCACGGAAAGCGCACCAAAGGACACGCCATAGAGGCCTGTGGCAATGCTCAGCGACAGGGCAATCTTGAAAGCTGGCGAGTCCTTGAGTTTCAAGGGAACTGCTGGACCTCCACTCACTTCCGCAGGCTCCAGGACCACAGGATGAGCGGAACCTGAAGAGGCAATCTCAGCGTGTGGATGCGTCGCTGGCTGGGCGTGCCGTTGGGACCAACGGCACGGCGGAGGGCATCAATATGCCCTGCTAGGAATACGGTAAACATCGCTGTCGTGGCGTCCGCAGCCACTTTGCGGGTGGCCGGGATGAGGAGCCCGACGGCGGCAGTCGCCTCGAGCAGGCCGCTGGAAGCGACCCATTCCTCACGGGACATAAGAGCCAGTGGACCATTTGGCTGGCTCCCCGGCTCGTCGCTGCGGCACAGGTAATCAGGCACAACCGGGTAGTAGAACCCAGGTGTGCGGAAATGCTTCATGGCACTCGCCAGGAGAAGTGCGCTCAGACCGATTGCGGAAGTGGTTTGGGTGGCACGGGCTGACCAGCGAAATGACATGAGACCACTCAATCACAAGCGCGGTGGGGCCCAAAGTTCGGTGTTATCTGCTTGGGACCTGAAGCTGGGCCAGGACCTGCGCGGGTTTGTTCGTGGTGATCTCATGGATGCCCAGCCCCTGGCACAGAGCTACGTCCTTCTCCGAGTCCACGGTCCAGACCCTGAATACCCTGCCGGATTCCAGCCAGCGTTGGACGTTGCGGGCATGTTCCCGCACGTAGTCGATGCCTGGCCCGGCAATCCCTACCTCGCCGTGATCAAGGATGCGTTCAGCCTCCAACTGGGTTGCCTTCATGACGTTGGCCACCGCACCTGCCGTGATCGGACCCAGGCCCAGCTCTTGCCGAAGCTCCTGCACCGAAAAGTTGTCCACCAACTGGCAAATGTACTGGGCTGGGACCTTCTTCAGCAGGTGTTGGATCGAGTCGGAATCGAAGCTCATGAAAGAGACCTGCATGTTCTCAAGCCGGGACTCCCCGGGTATCCATCCCTCACTGAGCAGCACGTCCAGAACCCTGTCCTCAAGGTTGAGCTGGTAGGGGCTGGGGTGCTTGAGCTCGATCGCCAAACCTATCTCGCGCCGCGCGCCACGCAGAATGTCCAGCAGTTCCGGCAGGGTAAGGAATTGATCAGCGATCCCGCCGTAGGCATCCGGTATCCGGGCGCCCTTCCAGGAGGAGAAGTCCAAGGCCCGGAGTTCCTCAAGGGTCTTCTCCGAGACCGGGCCGGTGCCGGTGGAAGTGCGGTCCAGGTTGGCATCATGCAGAAGGACCACGTGCTGGTCCCGGGTCAAGTGGACGTCGCACTCAACGCCATCAGCTCCGTCAGCAATCGCCTTGAGGTAGGCCGCACGGGTGTGTTCCGCGAACGCAGCACTGGCGCCGCGGTGTGCGTAGACCTTGGGCCGGCGAGGGGCCAAATCGTCGCTAGTCATGCAGCCACGGTAGCCCACGCGGCTGCACGCACGGGGCTACGCTGGGCTAATGCAGGTGAACTCTGAACAAATCCCGGCCGAAGACCTCACCAACCAAGCCCAGCCAGCCCAAGCGACAGCTTCCGGAGCCACTCAACAGGGGTCCGCCGTCGTCGGCCGTTCTGCTGGTGACGAGGAAAAGGCAGCGGCTCTGCGCCGCATGAAACGACTGGCCCTGGCGCTGTTGATAGGCATGGCCATTGTGTTCATGCTGGCGTTCGCTTTCCAGAAGCAGTACCCATGGCTTGAGTATGTCAGGGCTGCGGCCGAGGGTGGCATGGTCGGTGCTTTGGCTGACTGGTTCGCGGTCACGGCGCTGTTCAAGTACCCCATGGGCTTGAAGATCCCGCATACAGCCATCATTCCCCGCCGAAAAGACCAGATCGGCGAATCGCTGAGTGAGTTCGTGGAGAGCAACTTCCTGTCACAGGAAGTTGTGCAGGACAAGTTGGCGAGCATTGACATTGCCCGCAAGGCGGGCCGTTGGCTATCCGGGCCGGGAGGCGCCGAACGTGTGGCCAAGGAAGGCGGCGCGATGATCCGCGGCGCGTTCACCGTGCTGAACGACGACGACGTGCAAGCAGTTATTGAGGGCATGGTCCGCAAGCACCTGCTCACCCCGCCGTGGGGACCGCCCGTGGGCCGGATGGCGGAACGGATCTTCGCTGACGGGCATCACCACAAGCTGGTGGACCTGCTGGTGGATCGTGCCGCCGATTGGATGGATGCCAACCATGCAACGGTCAACAGGCTGGTTTCGGACCGCTCGCCAGTGTGGGTGCCGACGTTCGTGGATGGGCTGGTGAGCGACAAGGTGTACGTCGAACTCCTGAAGTTCGTACGCGCGGTGCAAAATGACCAGAACCATCAAGTTCGCAAATCGATCGACGCTTATCTGACCGACCTGGCGCAGGACCTGCAACATGATCCTGCCATGATCGAGCGCGCCGAGACCATCAAGGCCCAGATCCTAGGTGATCCTGAAGTCCGGGAATTGGCCTCGCGCACCTGGGGAACGGTCAAGAATGCGCTGCTCACCGCCGTCGACGATCCCGACAGCGAACTCAGCCAGCGGTTCAAGAGCGCCGTCCGGGACTTCGGTTCGCGGCTGGTCAACGACGCCGAGCTCGCCGGCAAGATCAACGCCTGGATTGGCGACGCTGCGGGCTACCTCGTGAACACCTACCGATCGGACATCGCAGGCGTCATCTCAGACACGGTCGCTCGATGGGATGCCGAGGAAACGTCCCAGAAGATCGAGCTGCAAGTGGGCAAGGACCTCCAGTACATCCGTATCAACGGAACCGTCGTGGGTGCCCTGGCCGGGCTCGCGATCTTCACGGTGGCGCACCTGCTGTTCGGCTAAGGCCGTCAGCGGCGGACGCGGCGGCCAGACCGTGCAGCGAAGTCGTCCAGCGCTGCGATGATGTCACGTGCCAGCCATACGCTGACCCCACGCACTTTCCCGGCGGGAGTCAGCACCCCAGCCGCTTCCAGCCGTTGCACTGCCCTGTACGCCGTTGCCTGCGAGACCTTGGCGTAATCGGCTGCCATCTCAGCGGTGATTGCGGGCTCGCGGGGCAACAGCTCAAGGACTTTAAGCACGGATTCCTGAGCAGATCCGATCTTTGCGACGAACTCCTTCTGTGCAGTCCGGATGTCCTCCGCCAGCAACCGGCCATTTTCCACGGCGAGCATGGAAGACTCGGCAAAACGCTCAATGATGGGCAGGATTGTTCCCTGACGGTAGTCACCCAAGGAGTCGAAGTAGAGCCGGGTATTGGTCAGCAGCCCTGAAGAAACGGGGATGGTTACCTTTTCCGTTACCCCTTTAGCGCGGAGCAAGGCGCTGACGATCGCCCTGCCCGTGCGGCCGTTGCCGTCCGCAAAAGGGTGGATGGTTTCGAACTGTGCGTGTGCCAAGGCAGCTTGAGTCAGAGCGGGGATGTCGTCTCGGCGCATGAACTCGACCAGGTCCTCCATGGCTGCCATAACACGACCGTGATGGGGCGGCACGAACTCCGCTGAGTGGGGTGAGTTGCCCTGGATCCAAACTTGGCTGGTCCGGTATTCCCCAGCTATGACTTGGTCGGAGGAAGCCAGCAGGGTGTGATGCATGGCTCCGATATTCTGGACGCTGAGGTCTTCAGACAAGGCAATTGCGGCCTCCATGGCATCCACATTGGACGCAATCAGTGCAGCGTCAGGACTCGAGCGGTCGCCTAATTGCGCCAGCAGGATCTTCCGCGCACCGGCCGTAAGGTTCTCGATCTGGGAACTCGATGCGGACTCACTTCGGAGCAGCAACGCTGCGAACGGCGCAGATTCCTGTCCCAGCTCGGCGTCGAACCGGACCATTTCCACAGTGGCTGCCTCAACAAGCGACTGGGTGCGGGAATCAACCTGAGGATCGAGGCGGGCAATTTCTGCCGGGATGGCAGCTTCGTAGGGGCCGCGTGCCAAGAGCCGTTGACGCCTGGACGTTCCCGGCTCAGCGTCCGCTGCCCAGGGATGCTCTTCGTGGCTGATTGACGGCCAAGCAAGGCCGCCAAACTCTTCGTCGCGTTCACTGCGCATGGCTCTCCTTGAGAAGATCGACCAGCCCATTTTCTCACGATTCGCTGTTTATGAGAAAATCGAGCCATCCGATTCTCACAATCGACCGCCACTGAGAAAAACGATCGGCGACCTTCTCACGTCACCCGAGCAAATGAACCATCTGTCCCGGCCGCGCTTGGCCCAGCAGGTCCAGGTCTTCGTCGCGAACAACTGCGATCACGGGGGACTTGCTCGTCGGCGGGTGGCCGGCGAGCGCAATGACGGGAAAGCCCGACGGCGGCAACAGGACCGAGCCTGAAAGCAACGGTTGTGCCTGGGGTGCTGGAGTCGTGGCCGGCCCAGTGGCGCCCGCCACCGCCGTCGCACCGGCGGGCCCGAGTGGGCGCCCCACCAACCGGGCACCTACCCGGTCCGATTCCGGCGAGAGGATCCATGGTTCGCTGGTCAACCGAAGCCAGGTACCGGCGTCGTAATTTTCGGCTTGTGGACCCCGCTCCACTCGGGCCACCACCGGACGTTCGGGATCCAGGGCCCGACGCGGGGCGTGGTTCTCCGTCGAAATATTGTGGCCGTGGGCGCGTCCGAAAGTAAGCGAGCCGGCGGCGCGAAGGGGTTCCGTCTGGGGTTCGATGCCACCCTGAACGGCCAGGTAGTACCGGATCCCGAACAGCGCCGGCCCAAACTCCAATACCGCCCCCGGGCTGACGCGGACAGCCTTGTTGAACGGCAGCTCGGAGCCGTTGAGCTTGACCACGCCTTCCGCGCCCGTGATGGCCAAGGCCGAGGCCGTGACGAACCGGAGCCGGAGACCACCCAAAAGTATCTCCAGGCCGCCCGCAGAGTCAGGGTTGCCCAGCATTGCGTTGGCAAGGTGCAGGGAAGCGCGGTCCAAGGCCTGGTCAGGTGAAAGAGCCAGGGTCAAGGGGCCCGGATCAACAGCAACGGCACCCATTAAAACCTCCTCAAGTACCTCTTGCTCATGGCACGTTCCAGGACAAACTAGGCGAACGCATCAATTTCCACGCCTGCTTCCTCCAAGCCTGCCCGAACGGCGGCGGCCATGTTCACAGCCCCAGGAGTATCGCCATGGATGCAGAGGGAATCGGCGCTGACCGGGACAATGGTTCCGTCCACGGCCACCACTTCTTTACGCGTCGCCAGCCGAACGGCCTGGGCGACTACGGCTGCGGGGTCGTGCAGCACTGCGCCTTCCTCGGACCGCGGGACCAGTGTGCCGTCAGGAAGGTAGGCCCTGTCCACGAATGCTTCCCGGAAGACCGGGTGTCCGGATTCCTCGGCCAGCTTCAGCCAGGCCGAGTCCGGCAATCCCAGCACCGGCAGCCCGGGATCGTAGGCGTGGACTGCAGCGACCACGGCCTCAGCTTGGTCGGGATCGTGGACGATCCTGTTGTACAGGGCACCGTGCGGTTTGACGTAATCCACGGAAGCCCCCACGGCATGGGCCATCCCGTCCAGGGCGCCGAGTTGGTACAGGACATCGCCGAACAGTTCGTCGAAGGTCATGTCCAGCGAGCGCCGTCCAAAGCCGGCCAGGTCCCGATACCCCACATGCGCGCCGACGCGAACGTCCAGTTCGAACGCGGCACGGCAGCTGTCCAGCATGGTCAGTGGGTCTCCTGCGTGGAAACCGCAGGCCACGTTGGCGCTGCTCACGATGCGGAACATCGAGGCGTCGTCGCCCATGGTCCAGGAGCCGAACGACTCCCCCAGATCAGCGTTGAGGTCCACTGTTACCGCCTTCCAGCGTCAGATTGTTGTTGGTCTCGTTGGTGGGTGCGCCTGCCAGCAGTTCGCCGGGGATCGTATCGGGCAGCGGACCAAAGGCTTCCTTGGCAGTTGCGACGACGGCGCGGCCCATCATCAGGTTTCCGGCACCACCCACCACGGCACCAACGCCAAACGGCAGGGCTCGTCCCAGGAACGCGGAGCCTTGCCGCTTCAGGAGGTTCTTCAGGAACGCGCGCTGGATGGCATCGCGAATGACGCCGAAGCCACTGCCGGGAATCTTCTTGGTGAGTGTCGTGCCCCAGGCATTGGTCACGCCCTTGCCTCGTCCAAGGGACTGGCCGCTGAGGGCACCCAGCAGAGACGTGCCTTCCTCGCCGAGCATGATGGCCATGACCATCGTCCTTGCCCGTTCCGGGTCCGTCAGCCGGATGCCGTGGAGCTCCGCCAGTGTTGATGCATAAAGCGCGGTGGTCTCCAGGAACCCGACGGTGGCAAGGGCAGAGAGTCCCAGCGAAGCTGCGGTTCCGATACCAGGCACGACGGCGGTGGCCCCCACGGCAGCTCCCCCGCCTGTGATGGCGGCCAGGTAGTCGCGCTCCAGTTTCGCGGCAAGCTGCGCGGGCGTTGCCTTTGGATGCCTGCGCTGCATTCTGCGCAGGTTTGCCAGGACTAGTGGCCGCTGGATTTCGACGGCGCGCAGCAAGACATTGTGCACACCCGGCTTGGTGTTGCCTTGGGCGTCGAATACTGCGTTGTGGGCTGTCTCTTGGGCGATTTTCACCGCCGGGTTGGGGCGCTTGGGCATCTTCACCTCTGCATGGCAGTTAGTCGTTTCGCGGAGAACTACTGCGTTCAGCCTATGCCACCCGTAGCTTCGTATGGCCCGTTGAGAGGCCTGTTCTGCGCGTTTCCGGGCGAGGATTCAGCGCAGGGCGGACCTCTCAAGAGAGCCGGGCCGGCGTAGACTTGAGTGCACTCACGGAAGCAGTCCAAGCACGGACAGGGAGTATCCGTAATGAACGCAAACGACAAGACACAGCACATCATCCGGCACCACACCGACGCTCCTGCAGAGGGAGAGACGGAAGGCTGGGTTTCGCACGATACCGGCATCCACAGCCAGGATGCTGCCGAGGGGCCCGATTTCGACGACGACGCCCCACCGTCGGGCGCTTCATAACTCCGGCTCCTCCCTCACTTACCGCTGGCCGCTTTCAGGGGCGGCTGGCCCTTGGCGTGCGCTAGTCCCGAACCCACCGAGCCGGCCGCCGCTATTTTGGGGCGGGCCCGGTCGTGTTGCGGATAACGAGGTGCGGTGTCCGCACAAGGTGCGCCGGCGGCGTCGAGCCTTCCAGCCGATCGATGGCACGGTCGACGGCGGCCCGCGCCAGGAGCGGAGCGTCCTGGCTCACCGAGGACAACTGGACGTAGCTAAGGCGGGCGAACTGGCTGTCGTCGTAACCGAGGACGGACACATCCTCAGGGACGCTGAGCCCAGCTGCCCGGAAGCTTTCCCAGATGCCCAGTGCGCAGCGATCGTTGAAGGCAAGGACGGCGGTGGGCAGGTCCTCCAGAAGCTCCCGACCAGCCCGGAGGCCGTCTTCTTCGGTGGCGCCACCGGGAATCACCCGGGCTTCCAGCCCCCGGCCAGCCATCTCTGCCCGGAATGCGTCGCGGCGTTGTGGACTCGAAACAGCGTCCCCGCCGTCTACGTGGGCAATTCTCTGATGCCCCAGCGAGGTGAGATATTCCACTGCGATGCGGATACCGGCGTCGTCATCGCTGCTGACCGAGTCCAGGGATTCGCCGACGTCGTCGCGGAGCAGGCTGACCACAGGGAGCCTTGTGGCATAACCGGCCAGCTCGTCCTCCCCCAGCGCTGGAGAAATCATGATCAGGGCTTCACAACCCAGGTCCAGCAGAGACTCGACGGCACGCGATTCCGGCCGGCCGTTGGCCACTGCGCTTAGCGCGATATCGTAGCCGCGCTCAGTTGCTCCGGCGTAAGCGGCATCGACGATTTCGGCGTGGAACGGGTGCGACGTGGAAAAGCTGACACCCAGCAGCCTCGTCCTGCTGCTGCGGAGAAGACGCGCACGGCTATCGGGACGGTAGCCGAGTTCCTTGGCCGCTTGCTGGACTTTAAGCCGCGTGGCTTCAGAGGCTCCAGGAGCGTCCCGCATCACGATGGAAACGAGCGCACGGGAAACCCCTGCCGCTTCAGCGACGTCCATCAGTGTGGGACGCTTTCCCATCGTGGCCCTCCTTCGCCCGCAGCCAGTCTATAGAACGATCTAAGACACAAACGGCGCAAACGAATCCTGCCCCCGGACATGCGGCCGGTCGCGACTCAGACGACCGACCGCACTAGCCCGGTATCGCAGTGACGGCGCCCCGGGTGGGCCCCAGAACCCACCACATCCATCACTGCCAACTCAGCGTTGTCCGCGGACATGCGCCGAAAAGGGCAACGGCACATTACGCGGTACAACGACTTGGGCACTGGATATGTGCTTTGGCCCGCGGAAACGTGACGCGGGGTTTACATAAAAAGTTTTGGAACCCAGCGCTACCGGCCCGGGTAGACCACGGCTTTGAGCTGGCCGGGCTGCTTGCCGGCCATTAGCGCTACCTCGGATTCAGCCAGGCTGAACCTGCCCGTGACCAGGATGTCCAGGTCCACTTTGCCGTCGGCCAGCAACTGGATGGCCAGGGGCCACGTGTTGGTGTATCGGAAGACGCCGGAGATCCAGATCTCGCGATTCTGAATGTAGGAAACAGGCAGTTCGACGTCGTCCGCGCCGAGCCCCACCAGGATCACGCGGCCCGCAGGTCCCACGGCCTTAATCCCGGAACGGACCGCCTGTGGTGCGCCGGAAGCGTCAATGAAGGCATCGACGTCGAGCCCTTCCACGCTGTCCGTCTTCGCGTTCAATGCGTGTGTCGCGCCGTGTTCCAGGGCGAAAGCCAGCCGGTCCTCAGCGATGTCCGTGATGCAGATTTCACTCGCGCCGAAGGCACGCGCGGCTTGGGCGGCGATGATCCCGATGGGGCCTGCACCGGCGATCAGGACCCGGCTGCCGGGCTTGATTTCCGCTCGCTCGCAGGCCCAAAGCCCTACGGAGAGCGGTTCGATCAGGGCGGCTGCTTCATCGCTGACGTTGTCCGGGATGTCGTAGGCGAAGTCGCCCTGGATGGTGACGTACTCGGCGAAGGCGCCGTCCACCGGCGGGGTGGCATAGAACTCCATCTCCGGGCAGAGATTGTAGCGGCCGGCCTTGCACTGCTTGCACGTTCGGCACGGGCGTTGAGGTTCGACCGCCACCCTCGCACCTATGCGGGCGGGATCAACGGAACTTCCGACGGCGGCAATCCGCCCCGCGAGTTCGTGGCCGAGAATCAGAGGATGATCCACTACGAAGTCGCCGATCCGCCCGTGCTCGTAGTAATGGACGTCGCTTCCACAAACTCCAACCGCCGAAACCTGGACCAGGACCTGGTCGGCCTCAAGGTGTGGAATGGGCAGCGTCTCCATGGTCATTTCGCCTTGGCTTTGCAGGACGGACGCACGCATGGTCGCGGGAAGTTCGGGATGTCCGAGCCGAGGGGTCTGGGACGTTGAGGTTGTCATGGTGGGTTCCTTTGGAGTTGGTTACTTCACTGCACCGAGTGAAAGGCCTTGAACGAGCTTGTCCTGGGCGGCGAAGCCAGCGAACAGTACCGGGAGGGAAATTACGACGGCGGCGGCACACACCTTTGCGAGGAAGAGGCCCTGGCCTGATACGAAGCCGGTCAGGAAGACGGGGGCAGTGCCAGCCACTACGCCGGTGAGCACACGCGCCAGGAGCAGTTCGTTCCAGCTGAAGATGAAGCAGATCAGCGCGGTGGCTGCGATGCCGGGCATGGCTACAGGTGCTATGACCTTGCGGAGCGTGAGGATGAGGTTGGCGCCGTCGATCTGGGCTGCTTCCAGCATTTCCACTGGAACCTCGGCAAGGAACGAGCGCATCATCCACACCGCGATGGGCAGGTTCATGGACGTATACATCAGGATCAGGAACCAGATGTTGTCCAGGGCCCCGACCGTCCTGGCGAAGAGGTACAGCGGCAGGATTGCAGCTACTACGGGCATCATCTTCGTGGAGAGGAAGAAGAACATGACGTCCGTCCACTTCTTCACGGGCCTGATGGAGAGCGCATAAGCGGCCGGAATGGCAAGGATCAGGACCAGGACAGTGGAGAAGACAGAGGCCGTAGCGGAGTTGATCAGCGACGGCCACGGGCTGACCCCGGACGTGTCTCCGAAGAACTCCCTGTAGGCGCCCAGGGTGAGGTTCGCCGCGATGGAGGGCGGGTTGGTAGCGGCATCGGTTTCGGAGTGGAACGAGGTCAGTATCATCCACAGGACCGGTGCGGCGAACAACAACGCCAGGAGCCAGGCGGCAAGGCCGGCCGCGGTGTTGTTGCTGGTGGGGTCCATACGGGATTTGCCTCGACGGCGGATACCGGTTTGCGAACTGCTGTGGGCGGAAGCGGTGTGGGCTTTGGCAGGAGTGAGCGTGCTCATCGTGCTGCCTCCTTCTTGAAGAGCGAAAAGACAGTGCGGAGTGCGAACGTGGCCACAATGATGGTTCCGATGACCACCACCACGCCCGCCGCTGAAGCCAGGCCGTATTCGTTTGCGAAGTAGAACGTCTGGTAGATCGCGTACGGCAGGTTGGCTGTGCCGAGTCCGCCCGCGGTCAGGGTGAAGACGGCGTCGAAGTTCTGCACGATGTAGATCGCGCCGAGCAGGCCACCGAGCTCCAGATACTGGCGAAGATGGGGCAGGGTCAGGTGCCGGAAGATAGCCCACGGCGTGGCGCCGTCCATTTGGGCTGCTTCCACGGTGTCCATGGGCCGTGATTGCAGGCCCGCCAGGAGGATAAGCATCATGAAAGGGGTCCACTGCCAGACCAGGGACACGATGACGGCCATCAGCGGCGCCTGGGACAACAGGTCCAGTTGCGGCGGGGTCTGGCTGCCGAACAGGGACCAGATCCAGGTCAGTATGCCGTTGATGAGCCCATATGCGGGGTTAAGCAGGGCGTGCTTCCAGATCAGGGCTGCGGCGACCGGCACCACCAGGAACGGCGCGATCAGCAAGGTCCGTGCCAAGCCGCGGCCGATGAACTTCTTGTCCAGCAGAAGGGCAAGGCCGAGACCGATCACCAGGCTGAGGAGCACCACGGAGACGGTGAGGATGATGGTGGTCAGGATCGCCTGGCGAAGGTCCGGATCGGTGAGGACCGTGATGTAGTTCTCCAGGCCGGCGAAGGCTGTCTTGTCAGGGCTCAGGCTGTTCCAGTTCAGGAACGAGATGATCAGGGTCACCACGAACGGGAGCTGGGTGACGATGATGAGGAAGACCAGCGCCGGGAGCAGAGGAGCCCGCCGGGCCCAAGCCAGGGCGCGTTCCCGCGATGCTTGGTTTCGTGATGTTCTGTCTGTGGCATGTCCCGGGCGGGAGATGCGCGCCGTTGCGGTAGTCATGATGTTCTCCTGCGGTTCCGTTATTGCTTCTTGTACTTGTCGCCGACTTTTTGCGCGGCTTGCTGGCCCTTGGCCAGAGCGTCGGTCACGCTGCCTTGCCCGGCGATGGCGGAACTGACGCCTTGCGAGACGTTGGTGCCAAGTGCTGCGAACTCCGGGATGCCCACAAATTGAATTCCGACGGCGGGCCGTTCCTGAATACCGGGGTTCTTCGGATCTGCATTTTCAATAGCAAAGCGTTCAGCCTTGAAGAACGGAGCCGCGTTCTGGAAGTCGGCGTTCTCGTAGGTGGAGATGCGCTTGCCGGAGGGAACCTTCGCCCAACCAAGCTTGGAGGCCACGAGTTCTTCGTATTCCTTGGAGCTGGCCCAGGCGATGAACTTTTCGGCGGAATCCTGTTTCTTCGAGGCCGCCTGCATGGCCCACGACCACGTCCACAACCAGCCGGAGGAGTTGGTCTTTTTCACGGGGGCCTGGGCGTAACCTATCTTGCCCTTGACCGGCGAGGCGTCGGCTTCGAGGGCGCCAGCGGCCGAGGTGGCGTCGTACCACATGGCCACTTTGCTCTGGGTCAGGTTGTTCAGGCATTCCGTGAACCCTGCCTGTGCGGCGCCGGCTTCACCGTGCTCGCGGACCAGTTTGGTGTAGAAATCTGTTGCTTCCGTGAATTCGGGAGAGTCGACCTGTGCGTTCCAGTCTTTGTCGAACCAAGTGCCGCCGAAAGTGTTGACAACCGTCGTCAGCGGTGCGAAAACTTGTCCCCAGCCGGGCTGGCCACGCAGGCAGATGCCCTTCATGCCCGGCTCGGCACCGTCTACCTTGGCCGCAAGATCGGCCACTTCATCCCAAGTGGGCTTCTCCGGCATGGTGAGGCCCTTGGCGTCGAAGACATCCTTGCGGTACATCAGGAATGAAGACTCGCCGTAAAACGGTTCGCCGTAAAGTTTGCCGTCTGTGCCGGTGAGGGAGGCCGTGTAGGCCGGAAGGATGTCTGCCTGGTTGAAGTCGGGATCCTTGGCGACGTCGTCCAGCGGGGCCAGCCAGCCGTTGGCTGAGTAGAACGGAATCTCGTAGTTGGACAACGAGGCAACATCGTATTGACCGGCTTGGCTGGAGAATTCCTGGCTGATCTTGGCCCGGACATCGTTCTCGGGCAGAACCGTGTAGTTGACCCGGATACCGGTTTTCTTGGTGAAGTTGTCCGCAGTGAGCCTCTGCAGGTCTTCCATCTGCGGGTTGTTGACCATCAGCACATTGATGCTGTTCTGGTCACCTGCCCCCGCTCCGCCCGCTCCGGCGCACGCCGTGGCGGAAAGCGCGATGCACAGGGCGCCCGCTCCAAGGGCTGCCACACGTGTTTTTGGGCGCATTGAGGACTCCTTCGTTCTTCAGGGGATGCGCAGTCTTCCCACTCCGACTGCTGCGTTGGAGTAAGAGCCTGAGCGAGGCATTCAACCCGCAAAGCCGGGGTGCCTCGTTGTGTTCCTCAACATTAGGCGTGTGGGGTGGGGCACAACTAGCGTCCTGGATGACGCATACTGATACTTATTTTCCCCATCAGCATTGGAGAGCATCGTGAGCTCCGCGGAACCGAACGACGGCGCAGCCGCGCGGCTTGCCCAACGCCTGCTGGGGATGCGCGCCAACAGGGAGGTTATTCCCGAGGACCCGAACCACTCTGTGCGGTGGCATCAACACGACTATCCCAGCCCGGTTGCGCGGTGGAATTACCACCCCGAATATGAGATCCACCTCATCCGCAAGGGAACAGGAAAATTCATCGTGGGAGACCACATCGGCACTTTCGAGGCGGGCCACGTCGCACTGGTTGGCTCCGGGCTCCCCCACGACTGGGTCAGCGACCTGGAGCCAGGAGAGTTGCTCAAGAACCGCGATGCCGTGATCCAGTTCGACGGAAAGTGGGTGGATCAGGCCGCCACCGTGGTCCCCGAACTTGCCGAGGTAAAGCCCTTGTTGGAACAGTCAGCACGCGGCATTGAGTTCGTTGGAGCCACCGCAGTGTCGGCGGCTGCGTCCATCGAGGCGATGGGCCGTTCCCACGGACTGGAGCGGCTCCATCATTTGCTGGCGCTCTTTGCGATCCTCACCAGGGCACCCCGGAACGAACGGAATTACCTGGCCGATGAATGGTTCCGCCCCCAATTGGACGGCCAGGCCCAGGCCGTGGTGGACATCGTCCTGGAGTACGTTTTCAGCAACCACGCCGGCAGCGTCAGCATGTCCGAAGCCGCCGCAATGGTGGGAATGGCCGAACCCACGTTCTCCAAGTATTTCAAACGCGCCACCGGCCAGAACTTCAGCGACCTTGTGCGGAAGCTTAGGCTGGCGCACGCGCGGAGTCTTCTGGAGCGCACGGACAAAGCCATCTCAGAGATCTGCTACGAGGTGGGTTTCACCAATCTGTCCAACTTCAACCGGCACTTCCTCAAGGACGTGGGCGAGACTCCCCGGCAGTTCCGGCAGCGGCTGCAGGGATAGCCTGGAAACGCGCGTACTTCCTTAGCGCCCGCAATATCCACCCAGGTGGCCCTGAACGTGTTGCCGCAACAGCGACATTTTTCTTCTCCTCAGCGCACTTAAAAAGTGTTCGAACGAGCAACCCATGCGCGTCAGGAGCCACACATGAACACCCTCAACCAGGTATCGGCAATATCGGCCGTCCTACCGCTTGCCGATACCACCGACATCCACCTCCTGTTCATGGCCGGCCTGGTTTTCCTCACTGGCATTGTTGGCGTTGGCAGCGTCCTGCTGCTCCTTTTGCTGACCCCGCTCATCAGGCTGGCCTTCGGGCGTCATCTTCCCCATCCACGTGCCCGGCGGAACGATGCCATCCAACCAGGCACAAGAGGCATCTAGAACGATCTAGACGACAGCGCCCCGAACATGCAACCATTGGTTCACTAGAACGATCTAGACGCGTGAATCGAGGAACAACAATGACGTATCTTCAGCACCCGGTCATCGAGGACCGACCTGTCCGCATCGCTGTAATCGGCGCCGGCTGGATCGGCAAATTCCATGCCGAATCCATCGCCCGGAGGATTCCCAACACCCGGTTGGAAGCCATTGCTGATCCGGTCCTGCCAGCCCTGGAAACGTTGGCAAGCCGCCTCGGCGTCACCAAAATCAGCACCGATGTTGCCGACGTCCTCGCCGATCCCGATGTGGACGCCGTACTTATCGCCACTCCCCTGCGGTTCCATTCCGAACTGATAACCGCTGCCGCCAAAGCCGGTAAGGACGTGTTCTGCGAGAAGCCCGGCGGACGGACCATCGCCGAACTCGACTCCGCCATTGAAGCGGCGGCAAGTGCCGGCGTCGTGCTCCGTTTCGGTTTCAACCGCCGCTACTCCACGGATTTCGCCGCCGCCCGGAAGCTGATCGACGACGGCGCAGTCGGAGTCCCGCAGCTGCTCCGCTCCCTCACCCGCGATCCCGGCACCGAAGCCGGCATCAGCAACCCGGAGAGGATCGCCCCCGGCACCATCTTCCTGGAAACCCTGATCCACGATTTCGACACCCTGAACTGGCTGAATCCGGGCGCCGTCCCCGTGAAAGTCCATGCAGTCGCAGATGCTTTGATTGCTCCCGAGGCCAAGGCCGGCGGCCTCCTGGACACTGCGGTCGTCACTGTCACGTACAGCAACGGCGCCATCGCTGTAGCCGAAGCCAACTTCAACGCCCTGTACGGTTACGACGTCCGCGGCGAAGTGTTCGGCTCTGCCGGCATGGTCACCGCAGGCAGCCCACAGGCCACCAACGCCACCCGCTACACAGCCGCGGGCATCGGCTCGGACACCACGCGCCTGAACATCGATCTCTTCCACGATGCCTATACGGCAGAGCTGGCCCACTTCGCGGACGACGTCGCAGCACGCCGCGGGCGAGCAAGTGAACGCACGACGCCGACAAACCCGCCCGCCGCTGTAGCTGCCCCCGGCGGCGTGGATGCGCGCAACGCCTTGGCGGTTGCCCTGGCCGCTTTCACGTCAGCCCGGACGGGGCTTCCCGTGGATGTTTCCTCGATTGCGGACCTTCGTCCAGCCGAAACGCACCCGACCGCACAGCTTCAGGCCGTGGGGCACGGAGCATGAGCTTCCGCTTGGCTGTCTGCGCGGAGATGGTCTACGGCGAGCTGCCATTAATCGATCGGATACGCCGCATTCACGATCAAGGTTTCGAGGTGGAGCTTTGGGACACCCGCGGCCAGGACATCCCGGCCCTCGCAGCAACCGGCGCCACGTTCTCCTCCATGAGCGGCTACTTCGGCGGCAGCGTTATTGATCCTGCCACTGCGCATGAAGTCCTGGCCTCCGCAGAGAAGCTGATCCCCACGGCACTGGAGCTGGGCGTTGAACGCATGGTGGTTCACCCTGGCGAACTCGGTGAAGGCGGACGGGCTGTCCGCCCGCTCCAGCGGTCAACCGGTGAGATGTGGCTGACCGGCCTGCGAACCTTGGAACAGCTGGCTGAACTGGGCCAAAGGCACGGCATCGTGTTTGCCCTGGAAAACCTGAACACTATCCTGGACCACCCCGGCATTCCGCTGGCACGCGCCAAGGACACACACGCCTTGGTCGAGGCCGTCAACCATCCCAACGTGAAGATGATGCTGGACCTCTACCACGCGCAGCTCGGTGAAGGGAACCTTATTGAGCTGGTGCGCTCAGCCCAGCCATTTACTGGCGAGATCCAGGTTGCCGACGTGCCGGGCCGTTTCGAACCAGGGACCGGCGAGATCAACTACCCGGCCATCGCCAAAGCACTCCGCGACGCCGGGTACGCGGGCGTGATTGGCATGGAGGCCAATGCAATCGGCGGCCAGGGAATCCAGGCGGGGGACGCAGCGTTGGCAGCCTTCCGCGCCGCGTTCTCTCCCAACTGAGTCGCAGCTGAGCGCGTTTAGACGGCTCTAAACGCGCTCTAATGCGACTCAGTTGGGTCCTGCTCCCGCAGCAGCAGCACCCCGGCATTGGCGGCGACGATCAGCCCGATTCCCACCCACTGCCCCGCGGCCAGGTCCTGGTGCAGGATCACGGCGCCAATGACCGCGGCAAACACAGGGTTGATGCTCATGAGCACGCCGAACATGTTCGCGGGGACCCGCCTAAGCGCGATCAGATCAGCCACGTAAGGCAGCACGGATGCGAAGATTCCGGCCGCCACGGCGCAGAGAACGGCCAGGCCGTCCAGTGGTTGACTGATGAAAACCACGACGGCGACAGGCAGGAACAGCGTCGCCGACACTCCTGTTGCGGCTGCTGTGCCCTGGATGCCCTGCACTCTTTGGCCGACAGTCCGGTTCAGGAGGATGTAGGCGGCCCAGCTGCAAGCGGCGATGAGCCCCAAGCCGATCCCTACGACGTCCATGGATGCCTCGGGCCGGGTGATGGCCAGGACGCCGAATGCAGCGACCACAGCGCAGACCGCACTGCTTTTTCGTCGCGAGCTGATCAAGGCCACAGCCAGGGGCCCAAGGAACTCAAGGGTGACGGCAAGTCCAAGGCCGATCCGTTGGATGGACGCATACAGGCCGAGATTCATGGTGCCGAACGAGACTGCGAGCAGAAGGACGGGCCACCATTGCCGCCAGCGCAATTCCCTCAACCGCGGCCTGACGATAGGCAAGAGAACTGCAGCCGCCACGAGCTGGCGCACCGCCACCACACCTACAGGTCCCATGACCGGAAAGGCGAATGATGCCGTTGCGGCGCCAAGTTGGTTGGAAAGTGCGCTGGCCAGGAGCGTCGCCGCACCCCCGGCCTTCCGGGACGGCTTTACTCCAATTGCCCTCGTATCGATCATGGTGAAATTCTGCGCTCGGGCAACGTATCCGCTAAATGCATGGACGATGCTATTTATGCGGTGGGCGCATGAATAGGATGGGCGGTATGGACGTCGAGGTGAGGCAATTGCGGTGCCTTCTGGCAGTAGTCGAGGAGGGTACATTCACAGACGCAGCTATTGAACTGGGAATGTCCCAAGCTGCCGTTTCACGCAACATCTCCGGGCTCGAACAAGTTCTCGGGGTACGGCTGCTGGAACGGACCACCCGCAGCGTCGGCTTAACCCCGTCCGGCGAGCGCGTCGTGGCCAAGGCGCGGCGGATCCTCTCACTTCTGGGCGACCTCGAAAGGGAGGCCCGGTCCGGTACTGGAAAGGTCCGGATCGGCTACGCGTGGTCCGCTTTAGGCGCGCACACCATGGAGTTCCAGCGCCGATGGGCGGTCGTAATACCTGGTGTGGAGCTGCAGCTCCTGCACTCCAATTCCCCTACCGGCGGCTTGGCAGATGGAACCACCGACTTCGCTATCCTTCGACGCCTTCCGGATGCGGCCGGCGTCGAACATGTCCGGATTGGTGAGGAGAAGCGGTACTGTGCCATGTCCTCGGACGATCCGCTGGCCTCACGGCGTTCTGTGACCCTGGCGCAGGTAGCCCAGCGACCCGTGGCCATGGACTTGCGGACGGGAAGCACAACGCTTGAGCTATGGCCCGAGGAGGCGCGGCCGGACATCGTGCCCATTAATGATGTGGACGATTGGCTGACGACGATTGGCAGCGGGGCGGCGCGCGGGATGACTGCCGAGTCCACGGCCCACCAGTATCGACGTCGGGGCATCATTTATCGGCCGGTCCGTGACGTTGCGCCCGTGCCCGTGTACCTCGCGTGGTCCACGAAGGATCCACCTCAGGAGCGCGAACGGATTGTGGAACTGCTGACGGGGCTGTACGCGTGATGAGTGCTAGCTCGCCGCGCGCATCTTTTC
Organism: Arthrobacter sp. StoSoilA2; assembly: GCF_019977195.1. Classification (NCBI taxonomy): domain Bacteria; kingdom Bacillati; phylum Actinomycetota; class Actinomycetes; order Micrococcales; family Micrococcaceae; genus Arthrobacter; species Arthrobacter sp. StoSoilA2. The sequence goes on along the minus strand of NZ_AP024643.1, from coordinate 325,294 downwards.
CTAGCTCGCCGCGCGCATCTTCTTAAGGTGCAGTCCCCGGCACGGTATCGCCGCGGACACCAGATCCCGGCTGTGCTCGTGCTGGGGCTCGGCGAAGAACTTGTGGGTGTCGGTAAGTTCCACCAGGCGGCCCTGGAAGAGCACGGCCACGCGTTGGCACATGTGCCGCACGACGTCCATGTCGTGGGTGATGATCATCAATGACAATCCACGGTCCCGGTGCAGGCGTTGCAGCAGGTCAAGAATGGTTCGCTGGGTTAGTGCGTCCAGCGCCGAGGTGGCTTCGTCGCAGATGAGAATCTCTGGTTCCAACAGGAGCGCCCGGGCAATCGTGACACGCTGCAGTTGCCCACCGGAGCATTGTCCAGGGCGCCTGTCCAGTAGGCACGGTTCCAGTTCCACTTCCTTCATGGCGTCGTGAAGGCGCTGTGACCGCTCGGCGGACGAGAGCCCCATGTTGCGGCGGAGGGGAGCCTCAAGGCTGGCGCGGAGCGTCATTCGGGGGTCGAAGGAATCGTGGGGTTCCTGGAAAACCAGCTGCACGGCGGTTGGCGGACTGGCCTCGCCTGCCGCCAGGGTACGGGTGATGCTGCCGCCGCTGATCCCTTCGAGCCCGACGATTGCCCTTGCGAGGGTGCTTTTCCCGGACCCGGATTGGCCGAGCACACCTAGGATCTCGCCCCGTTTGAGGTCGAGCGAAACGGAGTTCAAAGCTGGGCGGTCCACGTTGCCGCGGCCGAAGCGCTTCCGGGCCCCGAAGCGTTTGACGACGTTCGTCAGGGTCAGCACGCTACGGCCCTCCGGGGTGACGTCCGTGATGCTGATGGGCAACAGGTTTGATGCGTCCAAGAGCTTCCGTGTGTAGGCAGTTTTGGGGCTGCCTAGAACTGCTTCCGTGGTGCCGGATTCCACGATTTTCCCGGCGTCCATCACCAGGACCCGGTCCGCAAAGGCTGCCACGGAAGCCAGGTTGTGCGTGATGTAGAGAATGCCGAGCCCACGCTGCCTGCGCTCACGGTCCAGCAATTCCAGGATCTGGCTTTCCAGCACCTTGTCCAGGGCGGAGGTGGGCTCGTCTGCCAGCAGGATTTCGGGTTGGCCGGCCAACGCCATCGCGGTCATTGCCCGTTGTGCCATCCCACCGGACAGCTGGTGCGGGTAGGCCCGCGCGCCCCATTCCGGATCTTCGAAACCCACTTCGGCGAGCAGCTCAAGTACCTTCCGGTCCGCCGGTTTGCCACCCAGGCCACCGTGCAGCTTCAGGGGTTCCTTGAGGTGCTTGCGGATGGTCTTGTTCGGGTTGAACATCCTCTTGGGCTGCTGGAACAGCATGCCCAGTCGCCCCCCGCGGATACGGTTTAGCTCTGCTTCAGGCGCCTGCGTTACATCCAGCGGGCCCAGCCGGATGGAGCCCGATTCAATCCGCAGCGGCTCCGGCAGCAACTGCAGGACGGACTTGGCGGTCATCGTCTTTCCCGAGCCCGAGCCTCCCACGAGGGCAACAAACTCGCCCGGCCGGACCGTCAGGCTGACGCCGGACAGGATTGGTGGCCCTGGCAGGACATGAGGCTGTGCGGCCGCGCTGCGGACGGTCAGGTCCTCGATGATGAGATCAGGCATGCTGGCCCTCCACTACAAGGACATCCACGGGGTCCGCTGCCCGGCGGGAGGCCCGTTGGCCGATCAGGGTGACGCAGAGAGCCACCAGGAAGATGGCAAGTCCGGGGGCGATGATCCCCCACGGAGCCCGTTCAGCGTACGGTTGGGCCGCTGCCACCATGGAGCCCCAGTCGGATTGCGGCGGTTGGACGCCCAGCCCAAGGTAGGACAACGCTCCGACGCTGATCAGGAGCTGCCCGAACCGCAGCGTCGCCTGTCCCAGCATCGGCGCTGCCAGGTGCGGAAGGATGTGGCGGAAAATAATGAACGACGGCGAACAGCCCACCACGCGCGCCGCTTCAACGAATCCGCGTGCAGAGACGTCAAATGCAAGCGTTCGCGCAAGCCGGGCGAACGGCGTCCACCCCGTGACCGTGAGCGCCACGAGCAACGATGAGAATCCGGTACCCATCGCAGCCACGATAAACAGTGCCACCACCATCTCCGGCAAGGCGAGCAGGACATCATTCGTGCGGGTAAAGAACTCGTCCAGCCAGCCTTTGCGGCGCGCACTCAGCACGCCGATCACCAGGCCGACGAGTCCAGTCAGCACCGTGGCCAGTGCAGCCACCACCAAGGAGAAGCGGCCGCCGTCGAGCAATCTGCTGAGGGTGTCCCGCCCAAGGTGGTCCGTTCCCAGCCAATGAGTGGCGCCAGGCGATGCAAGGCGCGCGGCAAGGTCCTGGTCGTCCGGCGGGAACGGCGTCAGCCAGGGCGCGGCCGCTACAGCGGCTACCACCAGGGCGAGAACGACGACGGCGGCCTTGTCTACCGCTGAGAGGTTACGCAAGGGCGCCACTCACCTTAGGGCTGAGGATCCGATGGAGGAAGTCCGCGAGGGTGGTGATTGCTACGGCCAATGCAACGACCACGACAACACCGCCCTGCGCCAGGGGAATGTCGCTGTTCACCACGGCGTCGTACAGGAGCCGTCCCATGCCCGGAATCGCGAAAATGACCTCCACAATGACCGAACCTCCCAGGAGACCGGCGAACCATACGGCGAAAAGAGTGGACAACGGGACCAACCCGTTGGGAATGACGTGCCGCATGACGGTCTGGGCGTGACTGAGACCGCGGGCCCTGGCGGCTTGTATGTGCTCTGCTTCCAAGGCATCGATCATGCCGGAGCGCACCGCTGAGGTGAAGAAGCTGATGGGTCGCAGGGCGAGGGTTACCGCCGGCAGGACTATGGAGGATGTGGTGTTCCAGCCAGCTGACGGCAGCAAGGACAGTTTGAGGGCGAATACCAGGACCAGGAGCGGTGCCAGCCAGTATTCGGGCATGGCGATGAAGGACTGGGTAATGGTGGTGATCAGTTTGTCGGCTTTGCCACCTTGCTTCAGTCCTGCGACGATCCCCAACGGCAGCGAAACCGCGACCGCAATGCCCAGCGCCACGATCACCAGGCTGAGGGTGATGCCGAGAGCGGGCATTACCTGGTCAACAACGGGCGTCCGGCTGATGTGCGATAGCCCCATGTCGCCGCTGAAGAAATCTCCGAGCCATCGGAAGTACTGGACAGGGAGTGGATCGTGGAGGCCCAGGCTTTGGCCGAGGGCCTGGACGGTGGAATCGTCCACAACATCCCCGGCCACCCGTGAGCGGATGATCTTGCGGACAGGATCGCCCGGGGTGACGTAGGGGATGAGGAAAACAGCGAAAGACGACAGCAGGACGGCGGCCATGAGGGTCGCCGTCCGCTTCGCAAGGAACATGATCATGCGGGGTTTGGTTCGTTGGTCCGGCTCGCTGCTAGGAGCCGGACTTTGCGGTCTGGGCTGTCAGGACGTAACGGGACAGCGGGTCCTGAACGTAGGAGAGGACGTTGCTGCGGATAGCATCAGTTGCTTGTTCGTTCACCAGCCAGAGGTTCACGGCCTGGTCATCCAGGATCTGGCCGGCCTTGGCATACAGCTTGTAGCGTTCCTCGGTGTTGGACGTCCGGGCCGCTTCGGCAATGGTGGAGTCGTACTCCTCGTTGCAGAAGTGGCTGAGGTTGTAGCTGCCCTTGCACGTGTAATCCGCGGTGAGGAAGCCGATCGGATCTGCGATATCTATCAGCCGGTTTCGTTGGCTGAGGATCATGTCATAGTTGCCGGCCAGAACATCAGGCTCAGCGGAGGCGTATTCCTTGGCCTGGATAGTGACTGGGACACCAATGCTCTTCAGGTTGTCCTGAATCACGGTGGCGACGTCGGCGAATTCCGACCGTTCGACGATGGCAATGATCTCCAAGGGCCTGTCCGCGCTGTATCCAGCATCGGCGAGGAGCTTCTTTGCTTCCTCAATGTTCTGCTTCGGCGCGCTTGCTTTGCCTGTTGCCCACGGTTCGGAGGGTGCGAATGGTCCCGCTGCCGGGAGGGCTGCGCCCTCGTAGACGCTGGCCGCCAGGGCATCAAGATCCAGCGCAGACCGCAGGGCCTTGCGGAAGTCGACGTTGTTGAAGGGAGCACGTCCGTTGTTCATGTAGAGCGTCGCCGTGCGGGGTGAGTTGGCTTTGAGAACAGAAACCTCGGGCGCGTTCTTAAGCGTGGAGAGGCCCGAGGCAGGGATGGAAAGGGAGATGTCAGCTTCCCCGGTTTGGACCTGGGCTGCGCGGGTCGCGCCGTTGGTGATGAAGCGGACTTCGGCTCCAGCGAGTTGCACCTCGCCGCCCCAGTAGTTCTTGTTGCGGTCCAGCGTCAGGGACTGCTTGGCCTTCTCGGACACGGGAACGAACGGCCCGGTGCAGTGACCGAAGGGGTCCACGGTGGTGCCCTGGTAAGCAGCCGGCGACAGGATGCCGGTGTTGACGCTGGCAAGCCGGTACGGCACCAGCGGGCTCTCCGCAGGAGTTGTCACACGAACTGTTTTGGCATCCATGGCCTGGACACCGCTGACAATGCCCGGGTTGAATGCCCGGGCAGGGACCTTGGCCTTGAGAACGGCGTTAAGGGCCTCAGCCACCGACTCGGCAGTGAGGTCGGTTCCGTCCTGGAACTTAACGCCCTGGCGAAGGGTGAAGTCCCACTCAAGGGGTGAGACCTGCTTCCATTCGGTTGCAAGGAACGGAACCACTTTGCCCTCGGCGGAGTCGTACTTGGTCAGCGTCTCCAGGCACCCGGACAGCGACAGGATGTACGCGGAGTCGGATTCCAGCGCCCAGTTGGCAACGGGTGCACGGAAGTTGTCCACCACAATGCGCTGGTTGGTATCCGCGATCTTCCCGGCGGTACCCGTCTGGGCCCCGCTCAGGCCACAACCCGTTAGGGCAAGGAGGGCCGCAAGACCAAGGGCTGCGAATGGGCTGAGTTTGCGCAATGGAACCGCCTGATAAGTGTGCCCGGGGAAGCACAGAGGAAATTGAAGACTATTTAGGTTAGCCTTACCTCTTTATTTCCGCGAAATGGCGTTCTTGGCGTCCGTAATAATTTGCCCTTCAGCAGGGTGCCTCAGAACGTTGTGGCGTCGATGACGAAGCGATAGCGGACATCGCTGGCGAGTACGCGTTCGAATGCTTCGTTGATCTGGTTTGCGTGTATGACTTCCACGTCTGCTCCGAGGCCGTGGGCGGCGCAGAAGTCCAGCATTTCCTGTGTTTGGCGGATTCCGCCCATTCTTGAGCCGCTGAGGTTGCGTCGGAATTCCACCAGAGACCACGCGCGCTGGTTTGGGGGTTTGGAGGGCAGGCCCACGAGGACCATGGTGCCGTCCAAGGCAAGCAAGGACAGATACGCATCCACGTCGATGTCCGCGGAGACGGTGTTGATGATCAGGTCCAGCTGGCCCTTCAGGTATTCGAAGGTGGCGGGTTCAGATGTTGCGTAGTAGCTGGTGGCGCCGAGCCTGACGGCGTCCTCCTGCTTCTTCAGCGATTGGCTGAGTACCGTGACTTCGGCTCCCAAGGCCGCGGCGATCTTCACCCCCATATGGCCCAGACCGCCCATACCTATGATGGCCACGCGCTTGCCTGGCCCGGCTTTCCAGTTACGCAGCGGCGCATACATGGTGATTCCCGCACACAACAGCGGGGCCGCGTCCTGGAGAGGCAGGCCATCGGGAATCCGGAGGACGTAGTTCTCATCCACGACGATTCCTGTGCTGTAACCACCCGCGGTGGGCTGTCCGTCACGGCCGAAAGAGTTGTAGGTGCTCGTGGCACCTTGCAGGCAGTACTGCTCCTCCCCTGCCCGGCAATTGACGCATTCCCTGCAGGAATCAACGAAACAGCCCACCCCCACCCGGTCCCCTACGGCATGGCGGGTGACTTTTGGACCGACGGCTTCCACCACTCCGACGATCTCGTGGCCCACCACCAGGGGGTAGTTGCTGGCCCAGTCTCCGCGCGCGGCGTGGATGTCGGAGTGGCAGATTCCGGTGTACTTGATGGAAATCAGCACATCGAAATCGCCCGGATCGCGCCGCTTCACAGTGCCAGGGGTGAGTGCCGAGGCAGCAGACGAGGCCACATAGGCCTTCACGGTAGTAGGCATGTCATCCTTCTTTCGGCAGTTGGCCCCGGAACGCGGCTGTTAGTTGGAGGGGAAGTTGTAGGAGGCGCCGGAGGCGTGGGTGGGTTCGGGCCAGCGGGAGGTGATGACTTTGCCGCGGGTGTAGAAGGAGACGCCTTCGGGGCCGTAGATGTGCTTGTCGCCGAAGAGGGAGTTCTTCCAGCCGCCGAAGGAGTGGTAGGCCACCGGGACGGGCAGGGGCACGTTGATGCCCACCATCCCGACCGTGACCGAGCGCTGGAACTTGCGGGCGTTCGCGCCTGAGGAGGTGAAGATCGCGGTGCCGTTGCCGTACGGGTTGGCGTTGATCAGCGCGATGCCTTCCTCGAGGTCGGCGACGCGGACCACCACGAGCACGGGTCCGAAGATTTCCTCGGTGTAGGCGGTCATTTCGGTCTTGACGTGGTCGATCACGGTGGGGCCGACCCAGAACCCGTCTTCGTGGCCGGGGACCACCAGGTCACGGCCGTCCACCACCATCGCCGCACCGGCGGTTTCTGCTTCGGTGACGATCCTGAGGATGCGTTCCTTGGAAGCGGGGGTGATGACCGGGCCCATCTCCGCGCCGGGTTCGGTACCGTTGCCGACCTTCACCGCCAACGCACGTTCCTGGACCTTCTTCACCAGCAAATCCGCAGCGTCCCCCACAGCCACGGCGACGGAGATCGCCATGCACCGCTCCCCCGCGGAACCGAAAGCGGCAGCCGCGAGGTGGTCCGCTGCGTTGTCCAGGTCCGCGTCGGGCATCACGATGGCGTGGTTCTTCGCCCCGCCCAGGGCCTGGACCCTTTTGCCGTGCTTGGTGGCGGTCTCATGGACGTACTGGGCGATCGGGGTCGAACCCACAAAGGAGATGCCGTCCACGTCCGGGTGGGTCAGCAGGCCGTCTACGGTTTCCTTGCCGCCGTGCAGGACCTGGAACACCCCATCGGGCAGGCCGGCCTGTTTCCACAGGCTCGCGAGCAGCATCGGAGCGGACGGGTCCCGCTCGGAGGGTTTGAGGATGAACGCGTTGCCGGTGGCGATGGCCATCGGGGCCATCCACAGCGGCACCATCACGGGGAAGTTGAACGGCGTAATCCCTGCAACCACACCCAGGGGTTCGCGGAAGGAGAAGACATCGATTCCGGTGGAGACCTGGTCCGAGTAATCACCCTTGAGCAGCTGCGGGATGCCACAGGCGAACTCGATCACTTCCAGGCCGCGGCCGATCTCACCCTTCGCATCGGAGATCACCTTCCCGTGCTCGGCCGTGATCAACTCAGCAAGCTCATCCACGTGCGCGGCGACGAGTTCACGGAACTTGAACAACACGCCCGTGCGCTTCGCCAGCGAAATATCCCCCCAGGACTCCGCTGCCTTCTTCGCAGCAGCCACCGCAGTGTTCAGGTCAGCCTCGTTCGCCAGGCGCAACTCAGCCGTGACCTGCCCGGTCGCCGGGTTGAACACCGGCCTGGTCTGTTCCCCCTCACCTGTGGACTCGGCGCCGTTGATGAAGTGGTTGATTTGGGTGAGCGTCGTCGTTGAGGTGCTCATGGCAAAGTTCCTTAGGAAAATAAAGCTGGGTGGCGGGAAACAGGATCAGGACACCGGGACGAAACCAAGGTTTTTGTCCACGATGTTCAGCAGGGGTTTGCCTTGACTGAAGAGTCGCAGGTTGTCCACGAACAATTGCCCCAGGTCATCGAGGTAGTCCTCGGTGTCGCCGCTCATGTGGGGTGTGATGATGACGTTGTCCATGCTCCATAAAGGATGCCCGGCGGGAAGCGGTTCGGGATGGACTACGTCCAGTGCTGCACCGGCAATGGATCCGGAGGCCAGGGCTTCCACCAGCGCGTCGGTCCCAACCAGTTCCCCCCGGCCCACGTTGATGAGGTGCGCGGTGGATTTCATGGCGGAAAGGACGTCAGCGCCCACGAGTCCCTTGGTGTCCCCGGTCAGTGGCGCTGCCAGGACGAGGTAGTCGACGTCGCCGACGATCCCGGCGAGGTCCCGGGATGAATGGATGTGGTCGAACAGTTCATCTCCCGGACGGCTGCTTCGCCCGGCGCCGCTGACGTGCAGGCCCACTGCACGGAAAAGGGACGCAATTTCCCGCCCGATGGAACCGGTGCCCACCACCAGGGCGCGTTGACCCTGGATCTTACGGGTGACCCTGTGCTGCCAGCGCTGCTGCTGCTGAAGCTTGAACGAGCCCTGCGAGTCTTTGGCAAGGTCCAGGACGAAACCCAGCGTGAATTCGGCAATTGCACGGCTCAGGACTCCACGGGAATTCGTGTAGACCACGTCGCTCTGGATGAGCTCGTCGAACAGGAGTTGGCTAACGCCCGCTGCCGTTACATGGACCCACTTCAGCGATGACGCTGCGTCCCAGTTCTCCCGCAAGGCAGGGGAAAAGGAATGCCACTGGTACAGGACATCCGCACCGTCCATCGCTTCAGCCAGTCCCTCTGCCTTGGTCAGCCGGACCTCGGCCAGGGCTTCGATCTCCTCCAACCGGGGCGGCAAAGCCTCCCGATACAGTGCCGTGACAACAGGCCTCTTGCGTCCAGGGGTAACCGTCATGACGACGCCGGTGCTCCTGCGGGCTTGGTCGCCGCACTGGCCTCGATCGAGCCAGCCACATCAATCACATCGATAGCGGCCAAAACAGCGGCGGTGAATTCCGACGTCGACGACGGGCCTCCCACGTCGCGGGTCCCGAGGCCCTCGCGCAACACTGCCTCGAATGCCTGCTGCAGGTGCTCAGCGGCTTCCGGGTGGCCCAGGTGCTGCAGCATCATCGCGCCGGACCACATCTGGCCCACCGGGTTTGCCAGTCCCTTCCCTGCGATGTCCGGAGCAGATCCGTGCACCGGCTCAAAGAGGGATGGGAAATCACCGTCGGGATTCAGGTTCGCGCTGGGAGCCACACCGATGGAACCGGTGACCGAGCTGCCCAGGTCCGAGAGGATGTCGCCCAGCAGGTTGGAGGCGACAATGACGTCCAGGGTCCAGGGTTTGAGGACCAGGTGCGCAGCCAAGGCGTCCACCAGTTCGCTGGTGAGCGTTACGTCAGGGTAGAGGCGGGTGGTTTCTTCCACTACCTCGTCCCAGAACGGCATGGTGTGGATGATGCCGTTGCTCTTGGTGGCCGAAGTCAGGTGGCCCCTGCGGGAGGACGCGAGCGAGGCGGCGTAGTGCGCTGCCCGGGACACTCCCAGGCGGGTGAAGATGGTTTCCTGGACAGCGGTTTCGTGGGGCAGCCCGCGGTACATGCGCCCACCGACCTCCGAGTATTCCCCCTCATTGTTTTCACGCACGATGAGGATATCGATCGGTTCCTTGTTCGCCAGGGGCGACTTCACGCCGTCGAGCGTTTTTACCGGCCGCAGGTTGATGTACTGCTGGAATTCGCGGCGGATGGGAATCAGCAACCCCCACAGCGATTCAGCATCGGAGACCTCCGGGGAGCCCACGGCACCCAGGAAAATGGCGTCATGCTGAGCGAGCTGGTCCAGGCCGTCCACCGGCATCATGCGGCCGTGCTGGGCGTAGTAGTCAGATCCCCAGTCGAAGTGCGTGAATTTCAGGTTGATGGAGTGGATCTCAGCGATTCGCTCAAGGGTTTCGATGGCCGCAGGGACGACTTCCTTGCCGATACCGTCGCCGGCGATGACCGCGATTTTGTGGGTAGTCATGATGCGTTCCGTTCTGAGGTGCCCGTCAGCTGCTGCCAGCGGGTGGCGGGCTCCGCCAGTTTGATAATGGTGCTCTTGGGCTCTGTCATTTCGCGGACTGCGTGCTTGACGCCTTCACGGCCAACCCCGGACTTCTTGAAACCGCCAAAGGGCATGGAATCGATCCGGACGTCGCTTGTCTCGTTGATGACCACCGCCCCGACATGCAGCTTGTCGGCAATTGCCAGTGCCAGGTCAATGGATTCTGTGAAGACACCAGCCTGGAGCCCGTATTCGGAGGCATTGGCCGCATGGATGGCGTCGGAGATCTGGATGAAGGGCGTGATGCTGACCACGGGGCCAAACACTTCCTCAATGATGACGCGGGCGTCTGCCGGCACATCGGTGAGAACGGTCGGCTGGTAGAAGGCGCCGTGGCGCTGACCGCCCACACGGACAGTGGCGCCGGCCGCTTTGGCCTCCTCCACCCATGCCTCAACCCGCCGGGCCTCCGCTTCGCTGATGAGCGGGCCGACATCGGTGCTGCGGTCCATCTTTGCTCCGACGCGGAGCGCGCTGGTCCCCGTGAGTACCTTTTCAAGGACTTCGTCGAACAGCGAAATGTGGACGTAAACGCGCTGGACCGACAGGCAGTTCTGGCCGGCCACACCGAATGCCCCGGCGACGATCGCCTCAGCAGCAGCTGCCGGTTCAGCATCGGCGCAGACGATCGTAGCGTTGTTGCCGCCCAGTTCCGAAAGGATCTTCTTTGCTCCCGCGGCGCCAGCAATGCGGTCGGCCGTGGCCGGCCCGCCGGTGAAAGAGATGAGGTCCACCTGGGGGTCGGTCACGATCGCTTCGGACACCCCGGGTCCCGACACGATCGCGGCGACGCGACCTGTCGGAACACCGGCCTCAAGCAACAGCTGAACGAAAGCCAGCCCGGTCAGCGGCGTGCGGCCTGAGGGTTTAAGTACGACGCCGTTGCCTCCGATCAGCGCCGGGCCCAGCTTGTGTGCCACAAGGTTCAGCGGATCGTTGAAGGGCGTAATGGCAGCGATGATGCCAACAGGCTTGCGGCTGTACCAGCCGATCTTGTTGGCTCCCGCCATGCTGTCCTCAAAGCCGAGAGTTTCCCCCACGAGTTCGCTCGACGCTGCCGCCGAAAGCCGCAACGTCTCGATGCACCGGCGCACTTCACGCTCGGCCTCGTTGATGGTCTTGCTGCTCTCGGCGGCAATGATCTCCGAAAACCGTACCGACTGCTCAGCCAGGAGCACTGCAGCCCGTTCCAGGGCCTCGCGGCGTTCCCGGAGAGGCCATTCATCGTCCAGGAGGTGGCGGTGAATGTGGGCAATCGCCCGGCGGACATCCTGCGGGGTTGAAGAACACACAGTGCCCAACAGCACGCCGTCTTCAGGGTCCCGTACTTCCAGGATCCTGTCTGCGGTCTCCCAAAGGCCTTCGAGGAACGCGCCTCCGGGAAGCGCCGCAACGCTTGCCCGCCTGTAGGCCGTTTCCTCAGCTGTTTTTAGGCGCGCTCCAGCGACGGTTGTTGATGAACTCATGGGAACCTTTACCTTGCCTGGCTAGCGGAATGTCTACTTGATACGGTCGATGATCTTCGCGGCTCCGCCAATGAACGGCAGGAACCATGGCGGGCCGAAGTGGCCCGGAACCGGCGGGTTCTTCAGGTCTTCCCACACATTTGCCGACTTGTCGCCGGCCATGTAGTGGGCCATCCGCTTACCCATGTGGGCCGCCATTTGAACGCCATGGCCGCTGTAGCAGAGGGAGTAGAACAGGCCGTCATGCTGGCCGGCATGGACCATCTGGTCCATGGATAGATCCACCAGACCGCCCCAGATGTAGTCCACCTTGGCCTTGGAGAGGTACGGGAAGAGCTCAGTCATGGCCTTGTGCAGGATTTCGGCGCTCTTGACGTCCGAATCCGGGCTGGACAAAGCGAACCGGGCCCGGCCACCGAACAGCAGCCTGTTGTCCGGCGTGATCCGGAAGTAGTACGTCAGCATCTTGCTGTCAGAGGCCTGGCGCCTGTTCGGCAGGATGCGGTTCACCACTTCTTCGGACAGAGGCTCCGTGCAGATGATGAAACTGCCAACCGGGATCACGCGGCGCTGCAGCCACGGGGTGATGTTGCCGGTGTAGCCGCTGGTGGCGACCAGGACCTGCTTGGCCCGGGTAATGCCACGGGTGGTGTGGACATCGTGCACTGTGCCCGAGACCTTGTTCAGCTCGGTGACCGATGCGTTCTCGCAAATGACTGCGCCGTTGTCGATTGCCACCTTTGCCAGGCCGTGCACGAACTTCCCTACGTGAAGACCGGCACCCAGCGGATCCATCATGGCACCTTGGTAGAAGTCCGTGCCGATTTCGCTGTGGATCTCTGACTTGGGGATGACCTTTACGTGGTGATCGACCAGGTTTGCCAGCAGCTCCTGGGACTTCAGGAAGCCATCGTAGTGGGACTTGTGGAACGCCAGGGAGAGCTTGCCGAAACGCTTGAAATCGCAGTCGATGCCGTTGTCGTGCACCAGCTTCTCGATGGTTTCGATGGCATCGTTGTATTCGCGGAACATCTCAACTGCACGGGGAGCTCCGTAGCGCTTGACTGCCGTGCTGAAGCCAATGGCCAAACCGGTCGTAGCCATTCCCCCGTTACGGCCTGAAGCGCCCCAGCCAACAGTGTGGCGTTCGAAAACGGCCACACTGGCGCCCTGCTTGGCGAATTCAAGGGCTGCTGACAGCCCGGTAAAGCCGGCACCGATAATCGCAACATCAACGTTCTCCGGGACCGGAGTGCGGCGGTAATCGCCGGAAGGCTCTGCAGTATCGAGCCAGTAGGGAACAAGTTTCACGGTATGACCTTTCGCTTCGAAGCCGGTTTAGAGACCGAGGTGCTTGTTGATCTCGTCCAGGGACTTAACCGTGGTGAGGTCGTAGCCCCCGCCAATGGGGTCGTAGCCACGGTCCAGCATCCAGAGGTTACGGAAGCCCATGTCATGCATCGGATGCATGTCGTACCGGGTGTGCGAGGAGACGTGCAGGAAGTCCTCCGGCTTGGCGTTCAGGGTATCGAGCATGTACTCGAAAGCCTGGTAGCGCGGCTTGTAGGCCTGTGCCTGCTCGGCAGTCAGGACCGCGTGGAACTCTGCACCCAGCTTCGGGATGCTGATATCCAGGAAACTGTCGTCCGCGTTGGACAACGCCACCAACTGGTAGTTGTCGCCCATGAGCTTCAGCGGGGCCGGCACATCCTCGTGCGCAACCCAACCGCGGACGGCGTCAGCGAACGCTGCGCCGGCACCTTCGGTGGGCCCAATGCCCCAGCGCTTGCACACCCGGTCAAAGGAATCCTGCAGGATCGCCTCATACGGCTTGTAGTCCCCCAGGACCTCGTCGAAGCGGTAGCCACGGAACTGCTTCTTGAACGTAGGCCACTGCTCTTCGGAGATGCGTCCATCGAGCAGCCGCCGGGTGGTGGGATCGATGTCGAAGTTGATCAGCGTGCCGTAGACATCGAAGGAGATGTACTTCGGCCGGAAGTTGGTCTCTGCCATGGGGTTTCCGTTCTTTTCGGGAGATGGAAGGGGGCTTGCCCCGTGTGTGTGGAGGTATCGAAAGAGGCGAGCTGAACCGCGAAATCGTGCCTGGCGGGCTGGAAGGTTCGTGCCCGATGATTCGACTCTAGGCCGCCAAATTGTAAATTGTCAACAGTTTCTAGTGCCGTAATTAGAACCATTCTCACAGAGAGGAAGCTTGAAAAAACTTTCTGTCAATTGTTGACAATCTACTGTTGAGGGGGTTGCATTGCATTAGATGACGGAGAGATCCGGATCACATTGCAACCTAGAACTTCTCCCTCCCCAGTGACCGACTCCCTCGAAGGGAAGCACCATGAAGATTCGTAACAAGGCCCAGACTGCAGCCGCAGGACTTGCCGTACTACTCGCCCTGAGCGCCTGTGGTGGAACAGCCAACAGCAGCGATTCCCCGGACGCGAGCAAGACCACGAACACTACAGACATCTCCGAGGGCGTCCAGCCCGACGAAAAGGCCGTAAGCCTCCTGCCGGCGTCCTATAAGGACAAGGGTGAACTGACGGTCGCCATGGACCTGCACTACCCGCCGACGACGTTCCTCGCTGAAGACAACTCGACACCGATCGGCCTGAACCCGGACATTGCCCGCCTGGTGGCAAAGAAGCTCGGCCTGAAGCTGAAGTTCCAGGACACCAAGTTCGACACGATCGTCCCCGGCCTGGACGGCGGGCGCTACGACTTCACCGCCACCACCATGTCCAAGACCGCTGAGCGGTTGAAGGTCCTGGACATGATCGACTACTTCAAAGCCGGCAACTCAGTGGCCGTGGCCGCAGGCAACCCGCTGAAGCTCAGCAACGAGACACTGTGCGGTAAGAACATTGCCGTTACCCAGGGCTCGACGGGCCAGCTCAAGCGACTCCCGGCCCTCTCGGAGCAGACCTGCACTTCCAAGGGACAGCCCGCGATCAACGCCGTGACCCTGCCCAACGTCCAGGAAGCCCTGACGCAGCTGGCATCCAAGCGGATCGACGGCATCCTCTACGACACAACCTCCCTCGCCTGGGCCGAGAAGCAGCAGCCCAAATCGTTCACAATCCTGACCCCCCAGATCAACGTCGGATCCAGCGACCTCACCGCAATCGGTGTCAAAAAGGGATCTGCCCTGACTCCCGCCCTCCAGGCCGCCATCCAGTCGGTCCTGAACAGCCCGGAATACAAGAAGTCCCTCTCCACCTGGGGCCTCGATGCCGGAGCCATCACGGATGCGAAACTCAACTAGGAGAGGTGCTCCCATGGTGCAAACCATCAGTAACGGAAGCAAACCGACAATGAACGGAATTGATCCGGCACTCAAGCCCCGCCTTCGCCGCAGAAGCACTTTTGAATACGTCGCCTGGGTGGTTTCCATCCTGTTTGGCGCGGGCATCCTCTTCTCGGTCTCCACCAACCCCAACTTCAAGTGGGACGTGGTGGCCAAGTATTTCACCCACGAATCGATCCTCCGCGGGCTGATGCTCACCATCTTCCTTACGCTCGCAAGCATGGCCCTGGGTACCCTCCTGGGCCTGGTCATTGCGATTATGAGGTCCTCGAGCGTCAAGCCGATCGCGGCCACAGCAGGGGCGTTCATCACCCTGTTCCGCGGTACCCCGGTCCTGGTCCAGCTGATCTTCTGGTTCAACATCTCCGCCCTGTACCCGAACCTCACCATCGGGATCCCGTTTACCGACATCGGCACCGCAATCGACACGAATGCACTCATGGGTCCGATCACCGCAGCCTTGGTCGGTTTGACGTTGAATGAAGCCGCGTACATGGCAGAAATCATCCGCGGAGGGTTCTCCTCGGTGGGCAAGGGACAAATTGAAGCCGCGGACTCCCTGGGAATGAGCGCCTCTACGAAGATGCGCAAGATCATCATTCCCCAGGCCATGCCATCGATCATTCCGGCCACCGGCAACCAGGTCATTGGAATGTTCAAGGAAACATCCCTGGTCAGTGTCCTGGGTGTTGCGGAACTTCTGCAGAGCGCCCAGCTCATCTACGCACGTACTTACGAGACCATCCCGCTGCTGATCGTGGCGAGCCTGTGGTACCTGGTGATGACGCTGCTGCTGAGCTACCCGCAGTCCAAGCTCGAACAGAAGTACTCCCACACCTCCGCCCGGGTACCCCGCAAGTCCAAGAAAGTCACCCTGACCGCACCGGAAGGCATCGCACGATGAGCACCGACGGCACAATCCACGCCCGCCGAATTCGTAAGTCCTTTGGGCACAAGACCGTTCTCCACGATATCGACCTCGATATCGCCAGCGGTGAAATCTGCTGCATCATCGGACCCAGCGGCTCCGGAAAGTCCACGCTGTTGCGCTGCATCAACGGCCTGGAGACTGTGGACTCCGGAATCCTGAAAGTCAACGGCGACGATTTCGGGTACTACGAGACCGACCACGCCTACCACGCGCTGCCCCCTAAGAAGCTTGCCCAGCAACGTACACGGGTAGGCATGGTCTTCCAGCAGTTCAACCTGTTCCCGAACATGACTGCCCGCGAGAATGTCATGTCCGGTCCGGTCCTGGTCAAGGGTGCCGACAAGAAGGAATCCTCCAAGCGCGCCCAGGAACTGCTCACCAGCGTGGGCCTCGGCGCTTTCGGTGACCGCTACCCGGCCGAGCTTTCCGGCGGGCAGCAGCAGCGGGTCGCCATCGCCCGGTCTTTGGCCATGGATCCGGAAATCATCCTGTTCGACGAACCCACCAGCGCCCTTGACCCCGAAAAGGTAGGGGAAGTCCTCGGTGTCATGCAGGACCTCGCCAAGAAGGGCATGACCATGGTGGTAGTCACCCACGAGATGGGCTTCGCCCGCGAAGTGGCCGATTCCCTGATCTTCATGGATGAGGGCTACGTGGTGGAACGTGGAGATGCCCGGGAGATCCTGAAGAACCCCAAGGAAGCACGCACCCAGGCCTTCCTGAAGCAGGTGCTGTAAGCGATGGATGGAAAACTCGCCGTCATCGGCCTGGGCAGCATCGGAAGCATGGCGCTCTGGCAGGCCTCACGACTGTCCGATTCCGTGGTCGGCTTTGAAGCACACGCCCCGGGCCATGGCAGAAGTGCGGTGGGTGGCGACACCCGGCTTTTCCGGATGCTTTACAGGGGAAGGCCGGACTACTACCCCATCCTGGAACGCTCCCGGGATCTGTGGGCCGAGCTCGAAGCAGAAACGGGACAGGACATCCTCACCCGCTGCGGCGGACTCTCCATCGGTACTGCTGATGGACCATACATTCCCAAGCTGCTGGAAACCACCCGCATCAACGGAGCGAGCCACCAGATCCTCAGCAGGGAGGAGATGGCCGAACGCTACCCGCAACACAATCTCCGGGCTGACGATGTCGCCGTTTACGATCCCTTCGGGGGCGCACTCCGCACGGATCGGGCAGTTACCGCAGCGGTTGCAGCGGCACAGGCCAACGGGGCCACGGTCCTCAGCAATACTCCTGTCAGCAGCATCACCGAAACCAACGACGGCGTTGTGGTCACCTCCGGCGAACAGTCCTGGACATTCGAACGGGTGATCATCGCCTCGGGTGGGTGGTCCCGGCAGCTCATGCCCGATTACCTGAAGGCGCACACGGATACCCGCAGGATTTTCCTGAGCTGGTTCGTCGCCCGCGACGCAACCCGGTTCACCCCGGAGAAGTTCCCCATCTTCATCAGGATTTCCGGTGAACGCTCCATGTATGGGGCGCCCGCGGTGGACGGCGTCACCGTGAAAGCCACCCTCGATGGCCGCGGTGCACCAACCCCCTCCGCGGACTCAGTGCCCAGGGAGCTGACCAAGGCGGAGATTGCGGAAACCATTGAGACGGTGACGGAATTCTTCCCGGACCTGGTTCCCAGCATCGTCCGTTCGGATGCCTTCCCGGATCTGTTCACTTCGGATTCGCAACCCCTCCTTGGCTTCTTTACTGAGCCGGGCAGGATCTACTCCGCCACCGGCTTCTCTGGCGCCGGCTTCAAGATGGCTTCCGGCTACGGCCAGATTGCTGCCAGCGAAGCACTTGGCAAGGGCGGCTTCGACGGGCTGGACTTCGTCCGCCCACAGCGGTTCAAAAAGTAAGCACCACCACACGATTCGCGGGCTAACGGCCCGCGAATCGCGTATTGTTGACAATCTACAGTTACTAAGAAAGTATGAAGCCATGGCAACACTTAGCCCCATCCTGAAGCAGGCCACTCCAGTGGTCGTGGACTACGCGTCCGGTAGTTGGATCCACGCCACAGACGGCAAGAAATACCTGGATTTCACCACCGGAATCGGCGTCACCAGCACCGGCCACTGCCACCCGGACGTAGTGGCCGCAGCCCGCGAACAGGTGGGCAAAATTGTCCATGCCCAGTACACCACCGTGATGCACAAGCCCCTCCTGGAGCTCACGGAACTCCTGGGAGGCGTCCTGCCCCAGGGCCTGGACAGCGTCTTCTACGCAACCTCCGGCTCCGAAGCAGTCGAGGCGTCCATCCGTTTGGCCCGTATGGCAACCGGTCGCCCCAACATCATTTCCTTCCAAGGTGGATTCCACGGGCGCACCGTAGCGGCCGCCTCCTTAACTACCGCGGGAACCAAGTTCCGCTCCGGGTTCTCCCCCATCATGGGCGGAGTGCATGTTGCCCCGTTCCCGCACTGGTACCGATACGGCTGGGACGAAGCCACCGCCGTCGAATTTGCCTTGAAGGAACTCGACCACCTTCTGATGACCATCAGCGCCCCCAGCGATACCGCCGGCTTCATCATCGAGCCAGTCCTGGGTGATGGCGGGTACATCCCAACGCCTGTCGCATTCCTCCAAGGCCTGCGTGAGCGCGCCGACAAGCACGGCATCATACTCATTCTGGACGAGGTCCAGGCCGGGGTCGGCCGCACCGGCAAGTTCTGGGGACACGACTGGGCAGGAATAAGCCCCGACGTCGTTATCACCGCCAAGGGTCTTGCCAGTGGCTTCCCCATCTCCGCAATCGCCGCCTCCGCCGATTTGATGGGCAAGGCGTGGCCTGGTTCCCAGGGTGGAACCTATGGCGGAAACGCAGTCGCGGCAGCAGCCGGCGTCGCAACTTTGGGTGTGATCCGGCGGGAGAACCTCGTGGAGAACGCCTTGCTGCGCGGTGACGAACTGCGGGCAGGACTGGACAACCTGAAAACGGAATTCGCGGGAATCGGCAATGTGCGTGGCCGCGGCTTGATGCAGGGCGTCGAATTCACCGCCGCCGACAACACCCCGGATGCGGCAACTGCCCTCGCCGTCCAACAGGCTGCCATCAAGGAAGAGCTCCTGCTCCTCACATGCGGTCCGCATGGCAACGTCATTCGCCTCATCCCCGCCCTGAATGTCAGCAGCGATGAAATTCAGCAAGGCCTGTCCAAGTTCACGCAAGCGCTCAAGACGGCCACCTCCTAGCCCCGATCACTAGCCCCCTGATCACTGAAAGAGCGACCATGACCACCTCCTTTGATCCCACCACCATCCCAACGGACCTGTTCATTGACGGAACGTGGCAGAAGGCAGCCAGTGGTGCCACCTTCGCCGTTGAGAACCCTGCTACGAACGAAGTGATTGCCCACGTTGCCGACGGCGGTCCTGAAGACGCTGCCCTGGCCATCGAGGCAGCCGGACGTGCCCAGGCTGCCTGGGGAAAGTCCACGGCCCGCGAACGAAGCGATATTCTCCGCCGCGCCTTTGAGCTGGTCATTGCCAACACGGACCGGCTCGCAGCCATCATGACCGCGGAGATGGGCAAGCCGTTGGCAGAAGCAAGGGGCGAGGTGGCCTACGGCGCCGAAATGCTCCGCTGGTTCTCGGAAGAAGCTGTCCGTATTGGTGGTGACAGTGCGGCCTCCGTTGATGGAAATACCCGCATCCTCATCACCAAGGAACCGGTTGGCCCCTCAGTCCTGGTCACTCCGTGGAACTTCCCGCTTGCCATGGGTGCCCGCAAGATCGCTCCCGCGGTCGCTGCCGGCTGCACCATGGTGTTCAAACCTGCTGAGCTGACGCCGCTGACGTCGCTGGCCTTGGTCGCCCTCTTCAAGGAGGCCGGTCTTCCCGACGGCGTGCTGAATGTTGTGACGACGTCCACCGCCTCCACGGTGGTTCGGACCTGGACCGACAGCGGCATCGCACGCAAGATCAGCTTCACCGGTTCAACCGAAGTGGGCAAGGTCCTGCTGAAGCAGGCGGCCGACAACGTGATGCGCTCCTCCATGGAACTGGGCGGTAACGCCCCGTTCATCGTCCTGGCCGATGCAGACATCGAAAAAGCCGTGGACGGTGCCATGAAGGCGAAGATGCGGAACATGGGCGAGGCTTGCACGGCAGCAAACCGCTTCTTCGTCCACCGTTCAGTGGTAGAGGAATTTGGCGAGAAGTTCTCCAAAAAGATGTCAGAATTGCAGGTAGGCAACGGCGCTGTGACTGGCACCGACGTCGGGCCCCTCATCGAGCAGAAGGGCCTGGAAAAGGTCGAAAGCCTCGTTGCAGATGCGGTCTCCAAGGGAGCGCGTGTGCTGACCGGCGGAAGCCGTCCGGAAGGCCCCGGCTACTTCTACACCCCCACCGTCCTGGTGGACGTGCCCATGGACGCCGCACTGATGAGCACGGAAATCTTCGGCCCCGTCGCCGCGATCACCGCGTTCGACAGTGAGGACGAAGTCCTCCGCCTGGCCAACGATACCGAGTGGGGCCTGGTGGGGTACGTATTCACGGAGAGCATGGACAAGGCACTGCGGTTCTCTGCGGAACTGGAAGTTGGAATGGTCGGACTGAACACCGGCCTGGTTTCCAACCCCGCGGCACCGTTCGGCGGCGTCAAGCAATCCGGACTCGGACGCGAGGGCGGGAAAATTGGAATCGAAGAATTCCTGGAGTACAAGTACACCGCAATAGCGGTCTAGCAGTTTCAAATTGCCGAAGCATGGAATGAGGGGATGTCAATGGCGGCACCGGAGGGAATGTTCGTATTGGAAGGCCGGCCCACGGCACAGCTGATCGCTGACCAGCTGCGTGAGCTCATTGTCCAAGGGGCGTTCAGCCCTGGACAGCAGGTCAATGAGTCTGCGTTGGCCAGCCAGCTGAACACTTCGCGGGGTCCGCTCCGCGAGGCACTCCAGCGGCTATGCCAGGAGGGCATCCTCGTGAGCAAGCGCAACCGCGGCGTCTTCGTGCTTGAGCTTTCCACGCAGGACGTCAAGGAGATCTACGCCGTTCGCGAAGCCGTGGAGTTGGCCGCTGCCAACACGCTGTTGGACTCGGACCCGGAGCACGTGGCGGACACGTGCCGGGAGCTCAAGGGCATCATCCGGAATATGGCCAAGCAGGTTGCAGCCTCCGACTGGCAGGCCATTGCGCGCCTCGACATGCAGTTTCACACCGCCTTCGTTTCAGGCACCGGAAACACGCGGCTCATACGTATCTATGAGACTCTTGCCGCGGAATCCAGGATGTGCATTTTGAGCCTGGAGGTGGCGTATCCCCGCATTGACGCGCTGGTGCAGGAACACCAGATGATCCTGGACCTCCTTGAGGCGCGTGACCGGGACGGACTTCAGCAGGCTATCAAACGCCACATGCAGAAGGCCGTAGAGGACCTCACTGCCAGCCCGGAAGCAACGGGAATTACCGCTTAGGAAAGTCCCCATAAAGGAAGGGCCCGGTTCATTGTGAACCGGGCCCTTCCTTTATGGAATTAGTTTGCGGGAACGTCCGTGACAACCCACATCTTCCGCAGCGTCTCGTGGATGGTCCAGGTGCCCGTCCATCCCGCCGGAGTAACGAACAACGTTCCGGGGCCGATGTCGAAGCTGGTTCCGTCTTCTTCAGTGATGGTCCCCTTGCCGCTGAGGATCTGGCAGATCTCGTCGTAACCGGGGCGCGTGCTCTTGAACACGCCCGGCGTAACCTCCCAGATGCCCGTCTTGTGGCCGTCGCGGGCCCACAGGCGGAACGAGACCTCAGTCTGGCCAGGTGTGCTGGTGGTTGCTTTCGGGATGTGCTCCCCCGGGTCCTGCGTTGTTGCGTCGCTCATGACAGTGGCCTTGATCATGGATTCTCCTTCTGGGACTGCGCCCTCTTGAACGTGCCTGCCGTCTTTGGAAAGCACAGTTTCCATCCTAGCAATTGTCAACAATCGACGATAGGCTTAATGGAGAAATATTCACCCCGACGCCCTGTCATCCACGCCGGCCCCGTCACCAAGGAGAACACTCCCCATGAAACTCATCTGGAAAAGCAGCCTGGAAAGTACTCCTGCCGCGTGCAGCGCGCAAAGCCGGAGGATATCGCTCTGGAACTCCCTGGAAGCCGGAGATGTAGTTTCCCTCAGCCTGCGCGGCTTTGAGTACCACAGGGGAACCGTGGATGACCGGACTGCGGACGGACAAACGATCTGGGTCATAGACCGCATCGGCGAACGGCGGCTTTTCCACATCGACGATGACTACGATCTGCTGGTCGCCTCCCAAGGCTGACGGCCCCCGGATTCACAGCGCAAAGCAACAGCCATCAAGGCCCTAGCCCCGGCAGCCAGGCAAGAGTACCGTCGAGGTGACGATGTAGCAGGACAGCCGGGAGCCCGGTACAGGGACTGGCCGCCCTTGGTTCTCAGAGGAGCCTTACAGTGGCTGGATGGAATGCGGATACAGCAGCCGGACCCCTCGGCGCCGGCACTGTCACCTTGGTGGAAGGCACGTCCTTCTGCATCTCCCTGCCCAATGGGGACATTCACCCGGACCATCCCCACGGCATGTTTTTCCAGGACACCCGGGTCCTGTCCGATTGGGTCCTCACCATCAACGGCCAGTCGCTGGAGCCACTGACCGCCCAGACAAAAGAGCCTTACAGGGCAGCCTTTGCCGGGCGCGTCACACGATCTGACGGGTATGCGGATACGCCGCTGATCGTGGAGCGCTTGCGGGAAGTAGGCGTGGGAATGGTGGAGCATGTGACCGTCCGCAACCATTCGATGGAACCCGTGGAATGTTTGGTCGAATTTGCAGTGGGCGCGGACTTCGCGGACGTTTTCGAAGTCAAGGAAGCGCGGGTCCAGAGGCAGTGGGAGGAGTCCCGCGTGTACCAACACAACACACTGACCATCCGCTCCCGTTGGCAGGATGTCCGGAAGTCCGTCGTCGTAAGTTCCGATGTTGCCGAGGCGACCCGCGAAGGCCTCAGGCACCGGACCACTATCCCTCCACGCGGGCACTGGAGCACCGTGGTCACCATTGCTCCCGGAACCGAGGGAGGGGCGCCTGCGGCGCCTGTGGTGCGTCCCGCCGTCGGCGAACTATCCCGCAGCGATCAGCGTCGCCAGGAATGGGTGGCCAAAATTCCCGTGCTGCACATGGGCAACCACTCCATCGAGAGGACGCTGCGGCGCAGCTATGACGATCTTGGCGCCCTACGCATTGAAGACCCCACGCACCCGGACAGGGTGGTTGTGGCAGCAGGAGCGCCGTGGTTCATGACGCTGTTTGGCCGCGACTCCCTCTGGGCTTCGGAGATGGCCATGCCCGTTGATCCTTCCCTCGCCCTGGGCACTCTGCAAACGCTTGCTGACCGGCAGGGCAAGGTGGTGGATCCCATCAGCGAGGAAGAGCCCGGGAAGATCCTGCACGAGGTCAGGCTGGACGTCTCCAGCGGTCTGTCGCTCGGCGGCAAATCCGTTTACTACGGCAGCATCGATGCCACTCCGCTGTTCGTCGTGTTGCTGGGTTCGGTCAGCCGGTGGGGGTTCGCCAAGGACACCATTGCGGCCTTGCTGCCCAACGCGGACCGGGCCCTGGACTGGATCCGGGACTATGGCGACAGGGACGGTGATGGATTCGTCGAGTATCAGCGGCTCAATGACCGCGGGCTGATCAACCAGGGCTGGAAGGACTCGTGGGACGGCATCAATTTTGCGGATGGGCGCCTCGCGGAGCCGCCTATCGCTCTCTGCGAGGTTCAGGCGTACGTCTATGACGCGTACATGGCCCGGGCGTGGATAGCGTACGACGCCGGAGACGCACCTTTGGCGCGGGAACTAGCCGATCGGGCAGCGGAGTTAAAAGTCCGGTTCAACGAGCAATTCTGGATGCCCGACCGCGGCTATTACGCCATCGCTCTGGATGGCAGGAAACGGCAGGTTGACGCTTGCGCGTCGAACATGGGCCACTGCCTCTGGGTGGGGTTGGTGGACGAAGACAAGGCGCCGCTCGTGGCCGAACGGCTGATGTCTCCTGAGATGTTCAGCGGCTGGGGAGTGCGCACCCTCGGAACCGACATGGGCGCATACAACCCGGCCAGCTACCACAATGGTTCTGTTTGGCCGCACGATAACGCCGTGATTGCCGCCGGCCTGATGCGCTACGGGTTCGTGGAAGAGGCCCAACGAATTTCGACGGCGCTGCTCGAAGCTGCCGACTACTCCGAGGGTCGCCTGCCGGAGCTGTTCTGCGGCTTCAGCCGGGAGCAATACAGCGAGCCCGTACCGTATCCCACCGCGTGCTCACCGCAGGCGTGGGCAGCCACTTCGCCCATCCAGTTGGTCACCAGCCTGATGAGATACGACGCCCATGTGTCCCGTGGCGGGTTCTGGATGGATCCCCAACTGCCGGCGTCCTACGGGGACCTGCATATCACCAATGCGCCTATGGGTGGTGGCCGGGTAACCATCGATATCGCGGATTCCGTTCCCACCGTGCAGGGGCTTCCGGAAGGGATGGTCTTCCATAGAGGACACCGGCCCTGGTTGACCGAACTTGTGGAGCAGGCCGGCCTTCGGAAGAAGGGCTGACTGCTATGAGGTTGGCATCAAATCGGCTGCGGGACGGGCGGCTGTTTCGCCCACGATGCCGGCTGCTTCGCGCATGATCCAGAGAGCCGGGGTGCCGTGCAGGGCGGGCATCACCTCACCCTTGATAATGAGGCGCGTGGCCCGTGGATCTCCCGCGACAGACCACCATCCGGTCTTGGGGCAGTGGTGCCCCGTGCGCGATGTTTCAACGGGCTCTGGAGCCAGGGTAGCGGGGCGTCGCTTCTTCATGGGAGGTCCTTCACTCAAGGGGCTTTCAGCGGATGCGAAGCCCGGTTTCAGGTAGTGAACCAAGCGTAGCAATTGTCAACAATTGACGATAGTACCTAGCGAAGGGAATTTCCGGCGTGGCCCAGCGGACAGTTTCGGATCTCATCGTTGAACGCCTTCAAGCGTGGGGCGTGGACAGGGTCTTCGGATACAGCGGGGACGGCATCAACGGCTTCATGGGCGCGCTCCGCAGAGCCCAGGATGCGGTGGAATTCGTGCAGGCAAGGCACGAAGAAGCAGCCGCCTTCATGGCCGTGGGGCACGGAAAATACACTGGCGGCGTCGGGGTGGTGACTTCGACCCAAGGCCCGGGCGCCATCCACCTGCTCAACGGACTCTACGATGCCAAAATGGACAGCGTTCCAGTGGTGGCGATCATTGGCCAGCAAAGCACCACCGTCCTGGGCTCGGGCTACATGCAGGAAATCGACCTGCTGACCGTGTTCAAGGACGTTGCGGCACAATTTGCACAGCTCGCCAGCTCTCCCGAACAGGCATCCATGCTCCTGGATCGCGCGTTCCGCACAGCACTGGAGACGAAGTCCCCCTGCGTCGTGATCATCCCCCACGACATCCAGTCAGCCGAGGCACCCGAGCTCGAACATGAGCACGGAATCGTTGTCACCGCCCCTGTATGGCACCCCGCACGAGTGATGCCACGCGAGGAAGACCTGATCGCCGCCGTCGAGATCCTTTCCAAAGGTGAGCGGGTAGCGTTCCTGGTGGGCCAGGGAGCGCGGGGTGCCCGGACCGAGGTCCAAGCGCTGGCCGAAAAGCTGCAGGCCGGCATCACCACCAGCCTGCTGGGAAAGCCGTACGTCGACGAGACGCTGCCCTTCGCTGCCGGCACCATGGGCCACCTCGGCACTTCTGCCAGCGCCTACGTCCTGGACAACTGCGACACGCTGCTGATTATCGGCTCCAACGATCCCTGGACGGAGTTCTATCCAAAGCCCGGTACTGCCGCAGCTGTCCAGATCGACATTGATGGCCGGCAGATCGCCAACCGCTACCCCGTGGAGGTTGGAGTGGTGGGCGATGCGGGCGCGTCGCTGGCCGAGCTCACCCAGCGGCTCGATCAGCAGCCCAACCAGCCGGAAAGCGCAAGGGCCAAGTGGCGTTCCGACGTCGAAACGCAGGTGCGCGCCTGGCGTCACCTTTCAGAGGAACGCGCCAACATACCCGCAGATCCCGTGAACCCGGAACTCGTGGTCCGCGAACTCAACGGCAGGCTTCCGGACAACGCACAGTTGAGTATCGACGTCGGCAGTTGCGTTTACTGGTACGCCCGCCAGCTGACCCTCCCGCCGGGAGTCCCGGCCCATCTCAGCGGCACGCTCGCCAGCATGGGATGCGCGATTCCCTACGGCCTGGCTGCCAAGCTTGCTTACCCGGACCGGCCCCTGGTGGCCTTTGCCGGCGATGGGGGGATGCAGATGCTGGGCATTGCGGAGTTGATCACCGTGGCGCATCGATGGCGCAACTGGTCCGATCCCCGGTTCGTGGTGTGCGTTTTCAACAACCGCGACCTTGCCGAGGTCTCCTGGGAGCAGCGCGAAAACGAAGCCGAACCGCGGTTCAACGCCAGCCAGGAGATCCCGGACTTTCCTTATGCCGACTATGCGGAGCTGCTGGGCCTGGCCGGAATACGGGTGGAGGACCCGGCCAAGCTCGGCGATGCGTGGGATTACGCGTTCTCGCTGGACCGCCCTGCAGTCCTGGAGGTCCTGACTGACCCGGACATCCCGCTCCTTCCGCCCTTCCCTGCCGCGGGAAAGAAGCTGGAAGACATGCGGTCCGCGCTGGCAGCTGAAGGCGCCGACGGCGGCCGCGCCCGGAAGCTTCTGGACAGCTATGCGGAGGCCGGGTCCCGGCTTCGGGACCCGGCCGGAACGTAGCCTAGAGGTTTTCCACCAAAGAGACGTCGCGCACGGCGCCCTTGTCCGCCGACAATGCCATGGCGGCGTAGGCACGCAGCGCAGGCGACACCTGGCGGTCGCGGTTCTTCGGCTTGTAACCGCCGTTGACTTCAAGTTTTTCGCGGCGTTCGGCGAGGATTTCGTCGGAGACCTGCAACTGGAGGGAGCGCGTTGTGATGTCGATACTGATGATGTCACCGTTCTCAACCAGCGCGATGGCACCGCCGGAGGCGGCCTCAGGGGAGATGTGTCCGATCGAAAGCCCGGAGGTTCCGCCCGAGAAGCGGCCGTCCGTGATGAGGGCGCACTTCTTGCCCAGGCCGCGTCCCTTGAGGAACGACGTCGGGTAGAGCATTTCCTGCATGCCCGGGCCACCCCTGGGGCCTTCGTAGCGGATGACCACCACGTCGCCTTCCTTGACCGTCTTGTTCAGGATCATTTCCACGGCTTCGTCCTGCGACTCGCACACAACTGCCGGGCCTTCGAAGGTCCAGATGGACTCGTCCACGCCTGCGGTCTTCACCACAGCGCCATCCACTGCTACGTTGCCGCGCAGCACCGCCAGGCCGCCGTCCTTGGAGTAGGCGTGCTCCACGGAACGGATGCAGCCGCCCTCAGCGTCGGTGTCCAGGGAGGTCCACTGGTTTGACTGCGAGAAGGCTGTGGAGGAGCGGACGCCGCCGGGAGCTGCATGCCACAGGGCCTGGGCCTCCTCGGTGGCCTTGCCGCCGCGGATGTCCCAGTCGTCCAGCCAGCCGTCCAAATCGTTGGAGTGCACGGAGTGGACGTTCTTGTGCAGGAGGCCACCGCGGTTCAGCTCACCCAGCAGTGCGGGGATGCCCCCGGCGCGGTGCACATCTTCCATGTAGTAGGTCTTGTCTCCGGCCACGTTCGGGGCCACCTTGGCCAGGCAGGGCACCTGGCGGGACTTGGCGTCCATCTCGGCCAGCCCGTAGTCCACGCCCGCTTCCTGGGCCGCGGCCAGCAGGTGCAGGATCGTGTTGGTGGAGCCGCCCATGGAGATATCCAGTGCCATCGCGTTGTCAAAAGCCTCGGCAGTGGCGATGGAGCGCGGCAGTACGGAGTCGTCGTCGCCGTCGTAATAGCGCTTCACCAGCTCGACGATTGTGGCGCCGGCTTTCTCGTACAGCGCCTTGCGGGCGGTGTGGGTCGCGAGCACTGAGCCGTTGCCGGGCAGGGCCAGGCCGATGGCCTCGGCGAGGCAGTTCATGGAGTTGGCCGTGAACATGCCCGAGCAGGAGCCGCAGGTGGGGCAGGCGTTTTCTTCAATGAGGTTGATGTCTTCATCGGAGATGGATTCGTCCACGGCGTCGGCAATTGCGTTCACCAGGTCCAGGGAGCGCACGGACCCGTCTGTGAGTGTCACGCGGCCAGCCTCCATGGGACCGCCGGAAACAAACACCACGGGGATATTCAGGCGCAGGGCAGCCATGAGCATGCCCGGGGTGATCTTGTCGCAGTTGGAGATACAGACCAGTGCGTCGGCGCAGTGGGCGTTGACCATGTACTCAACGGAGTCTGCGATCAGGTCGCGGGACGGCAGGGAGTAGAGCATGCCCGAGTGGCCCATGGCGATGCCGTCGTCCACGGCGATGGTGTTGAATTCGCGCGGCACTGCACCGGCGGCGAGGATCGCATCGGAGACGATCCGGCCCACGGGAGCAAGGTGGGTGTGGCCGGGAACGAACTCGGTGAAGCTGTTGGCGACGGCGATGATCGGCTTACCGATGTCCGTGTTGGCGACGCCGGACGCGCGCAGCAGTGCGCGGGCACCGGCCATGTTGCGGCCGTGGGTAACTGTTCTGGAGCGAAGTGCAGGCATGTATACCATCCTGCTTTGGTGCGCTATGGCGCGGAAGACGGTGTTGCTACTAGTAGTGAAAGTACCAGAGTAATAGTGTTGGACGGGTGAAAGATGAGAGGCGCAAGGAGCTGGGACTTTTCCTCAGGACGCGCCGGAACCAAGCCCTGCGTTCAGACTATGGTCTTCCTCCAGTGGGGCGGAGCCGGGAGCGCGGCCTCCGCCGGGAAGAGATCGCATTTTTGTCCGGCGTCAGCGTCACCTGGTACACCTGGCTTGAGCAAGGCCGGGATATCAGCCCTTCCCGGCAGGTGCTCGAGGCCGTAGCCCGCACGCTGCATCTATCCGACACAGGCCTCAGCTACGTTCTGTCCTTAGGCGGCTATTCGTCCGCCATGCCAAAGGGGCCCGTTGCGGCTGATGCTCCCCCGCACGTGCAACGGCTACTGGACGCCCTGGATCCCAACCCGGCCTATGCACTTTCGCCGGACTGGGGCGTTGCCGGCTGGAACAAGGCCTACGAGGCCCTGTACCCGAACATTGGAACCTTCGACGCCTCCGATAGGAACCTGTTGTGGCTCGTGTTCACGGATCCGTACGTCCGTGACCTTCTCCCCGATTGGGACGTGACCAGCAAGCGGTTCCTTGCCGAGTTCCGCGCCGAGACCGGTCAGCGACTTGGCGATCCCGATGTTGAGTTTCAAGTTGAACGGCTTAAGCAAGCCAGCCCGGAGTTCCAGGAGAGCTGGGACCGCTACGACATCCTGGGCTTCGAGTCCCGGGAACGGCTTTTCCATCACCCGGCGGTGGGCGTACTGCAGCTGGAGCACCACCAGGTCTCTCCGTCTGACAGGCCGGATCTCCACATCGTTGTCTACACACCGGCGCCCGGCAGCGATGCAGGTGAGCAGATGCAGCGGCTGATGGGGAACGGCAACTAGCGACATTGTTGGGAAACCAGCGGCCAGGTTGCTTGACAGAACTGGCGCTTCGTCGATTTTGCAACACGCATTGCTACCTATTAGGTGTGCGTGATAATCAGAATGTGACGCAGAATATTTGTCACCTTCTGAAGATATAACTATCGGAATAGCGCGCCCTCGAGACGGTCAATTGATAACCTCATCAAAGTATTGACAATAATCACGCAGACCCTTGAGACTGATCCCACGGCCAGCACGTCTAGGCTTCGCCGACTACCAGGAAAGCCAGAGTTCTCCGTAATGGCAGGTTGGGTAATAACGGAAGCTTTGAATCCTGCTGGTTATCATCCACAGTCCAAGGGAAGAACTGCATAATGAACAAGCTTGGACCATCATTGACATGTGCGGGACTGGCGATAATGGTCGGGCTCACAGCTTGCGCGTCCGAAGCGCCGAAGCGCGGGCAAGAATTAGATCAGCAGCCTGGGGTGACTGCATCAATGCAACCCAAGGATGCCTACGCCAATATCCCTCTTGACCAAATTGAGGAGGCGGTGACAGACATTGATTTTCTCTGGGATCCCGGGGATCCCCTTTACGGATATAACAACTATCCGATCGTTGCGCGCGTTTATATCGAGTCAATCGACGGCGGACGCACATTCATCCCCATTTCGAACCAAAGTGTCTTCCCGCAGACCGTTGGCAAGATGACGATTCGCGAAGTTTACAAGGGTGACGTCAAGCCAGGTGCACGAGTAACATATTCCCGCGCCGGCGGAACCGTAACTTACGAGGATTACTGGAGCAGCCTCAATCAGGCACAAAAGGACAAGATACTCGGCTTGAATCACGGCGGGAAGCCAGGCGACACGAAGTACGTTCAAGCAAAGATCATGGACGACATCGATGTTGAGTTGGGCAAGGAATACCTGGCATTCCTCCTACCGGAATCTTCCACTGATGGAAAACTCCACGAATATTTGATTACCGGATACCAGTACGGCCTCAGGGAAGCCAAAGGGTCCGGTGCCGCTGCAACGGTCCTCAACAACCAGACGCATACGTGGGAGAGTCTCGGCAGGTTCGTAAAGTTGCCCTAGCTTTCAGCTGGATCAGTCGCAGCGCCCGCGCCTCCTGGTTCCTGCACCCAACCGGAGTTCCCGTCAAGCAGTGCAACTCCCCGCGTAACAACTTGCCCCGCTCTGTGAGCCATGCCATATTCGTTCCATGATCAGCCTGTTGGACAGCTGGACTGCTGGACAAACCAAAGTCGTTAGGGTCGGTGCCGCCGAGGCGGTGCTTGCCACCCTGAGGGCTGCCATCGAAGACGGCAGCCTTCCAGTAGGTTCGCGCCTGGATTCGGAAGCCACGTTGGCGCAGCAGTTCGGCGTCAGCAGGACCATGGTGCGCGAGGCCCTGAAGTCTTCAAACGCCTTGGGCCTGACCGTAACCCGGACGGGCAAGGGCACTTTCGTCATCGCCGACAAAGTTGGCCAGGACCTGAAACTGGGCAAATACTCGGCGCGCGAACTCCTGCAGGCACGGCCTCACATTGAAGTGCCGGCCGCAAGCTTGGCCGCGGAACACCGCAGCCAGCAGGATGTCGAATCACTCCGGGAAATCCTGCGGGCCATGGATGAAGAAGATGATCTGGAACAGTGGGTCATCCTCAATTCAGAATTCCATGCGATCATCGCCCGCAGCAGTGGCAATGGCGTCTTCGCATCGATGCTTTCCGACATCGAGGAAGCCATGGCCAACCAGTCCAGCACCTTGAACCAGGTAGTGGACCGGAGGAAGGAATCCGGCCTCGAGCACGCGGCCATTTTTGAAGCCATCGAAAATGGCTCGGCTCAAGATGCCGGAATCGCCATGATGCGGCACCTTCATGGCGTAGAAGGATCGCTTGGGGCTGTCCTACCGGTCCCGGCGCCCTAAAGCGCTGGGTCGAACGGCAGCCCACCGCACCATTCGGACGGGTTCAACGACGAATCCGCATCGCCTCAATGCGCCCCTTTGGGTGCCTGACCATAGGAAATGATGACAAAAAAGTCGACCGCTTGGACACGGCCATGACAACGACTTCCATCAAAGCCCCCACCCGAACCCAACTCACCAGAAGCCAAATCCTCAACTACCTTGCTCGCAATGGCGCAAGCAAAGTATCAGACATCACCCACGGCGTCACAGCCTGCAAAGATACCGTCAAGGCCCGCCTCTCCGAACTGGAGGAAGAAGGATCCATCCGGGCAAACGTTCCCGCCGATATCCGCGGAAGAACCACGCCCTACTACTCGCTCACCACAGCCGGGCTTCCGCCGGAGACACCAAAAACAGTCATCACGGTGCATATCAAGCACGCTGCTGACGGCCGGTTAACCTTGGCATTCGACGACTACCCGGGGCTCACAACTACAGCCCGGAGCTTCATCGATATACCGGAGGCTGCCCGCAACGCCGCATCACGTTACACCGGCCACCCCGAGGCCAGCTTCGCAGTACACATCCGCTTCTGAAAGAACGACGGCGGTACGCGCCATAGGTGCGTCCCGCCGTCGTTCTTCTGCCTAGCGGCTTATCACCCGCCCGTGCCGCCCCCTCAACCTCCCGTGCGATGGATGGTGAATGCGGTGAGGAAGCCTACAGCTGCAGTCAACCCGGTCAGGTTGTGGTGTTCCTCGAAGGCCTCAGGAATCATCGTGTCGGCAAGCATGGCCAGTATGCCGCCTGCGGCGATAGCGGTGATGAAGGCGATCAGGGCCTCGGGTGCGTTTTCCAGCGCCGTGTATCCCAGCAGGGAGGCAAGCCCGCTGAAGACGGCTATCCCGGTCCACGTTCCAAAAACATAGACCCGGCTGCGCCCCGCTTTCTTCATCCCCGCTGTGCTGGACAGTCCTTCAGGAACATTGGAAATGAAAACTGCGGCGAGCATGGCAGGACTGACGGTGCCTGAAGCTAGAAGCCCAAGCCCGAGGACCACCGATTCGGGCACGCCATCGATGAGTGCGCCAACCGCAATGGCCGTGCCGCTGCCTGGCGAGTCCTTCTCGGAGGGCTGCCGTCCGCCGGAGCGCTTGCGGTGCTTGGCGCCTGCACGGTTCAGGAGAACGTTCGAACCGACAAAGATCACAGCCCCCGCAAGGAATCCTCCGATCGTCGGCAACAGGCCGCCGCCCTCCACCGCCTCATCGACGAGCTCGAAGGCGAGTGCCGAAATCAGCACGCCTGCGCCGAAGGCCATGATGGTTGATACAACCTTTGGCGGGACTTTCCATAGCCAGGCGATTCCGGATCCAAGGACCAACGCCCCTCCGGCAACAGTTCCCCACATCAGCGCCTGCAGCCACATCGGCATGATTCCTTGCCCTTCCACGCAACCGGCTCGAACCTGCATGGTAAGCACACTTACTACCGATCCGCACAACCCATGGCGTTGCGCCGCGGGAGAGCGCAATATGGGGGAATGAACGCGCCCAGCGCCGACGGTCGTGGCCGGAATGGAAGTCCGGCGCAGGGTGGTCCCGCCGGATTCGGGACCCGCCTGCACCCGTGGAGCCGCTACGTGGCGATGGGCGATTCCTTTACTGAAGGGGTAGGCGATCCGGAGCCCGGCAGCCCCGGCGGTCTGAGGGGCTGGGCAGACAGGGTCGCTGAAGAATTGAGCGCCGGCCACGAGGACTTCGCGTACGCCAACCTTGCAGTGCGCGGCCGGCTGCTCCACCAGATCCTGGAAGAGCAGATGGGCCCGGCCCTTGACCTGCAGCCGGATCTCATTACGCTCAACGCCGGTGGAAATGACCTGCTGTTCCACCGGAGCGATCCCGACAAACTGGCCCTCGAACTTGATTCCGGCGTGAAGGTCCTGGCGGACACAGGCGCAACAATCCTGCTGTTCGCGGGCCCCGACTGGGGTGCAACCCCGGTACTCGGACATGCCCGTGGCAAAGTAGCCATCTTCAACGAAAACATGCGCATCATCGCCGCCCGCCACGACGCCGTGATCGCCGACCTCTGGGCGTTGCGCCAGCTCACCAACCCGCAAATGTGGGATCCGGACCGGCTGCATTTCTCCCCGCTGGGCCAACACACCATCGCCATGATGGTGCTGGATACGCTCAATGTCCCGCACACTTTGGAGCCGATGGTTCCTAAGGCCCTGCCTCCACGCACGTGGCGGGAGGCGAGGGCGGACGACATCGTCTGGGCGCGGGAACATCTGGTTCCCTGGGTTCTTCAACGTCTCACGCAAAGGCTGGCCGAGGACAACCGACACCCCAAGCGACCGGATCCCGGGCCTGTTTTTGGCGCCGGAATGCCGCCGGGGACGTATGTGGGGACGGATCCGCACGAACAGTGATCGCGAACCCTGAAGAAACTAGCCCGTCGGCTGGGCCTCAGCTTGCGCGCGGATGCTCCAGGCGGACCAGTCCAAGGGGTGAACCGAGGGGCGTCCGAGCAAATATCCCTGGGCGGCAGTCACCTTTAACGCCGTGACTTCCTTGAGTTCTGAGGGAGTTTCAATGCCCTCCGCAACCACCGCAGCTCCAACTTCCCGGGCAAGCTCGACCACTGCCCTGGCACGGATCCGTTGTCCCTCGCTGCCTTCGATACCTTCAATGAGATGGCGGTCGAGTTTGATGATGTCCGGGCTCAGCTCGCTCAGGAGGTCCATGGAAACGAAACCTGCCCCGGAGGCGCTGACAGCAACACGCAGGCCGAGCGAGCGCAACTGGCCGAGTCCGTCGTCGCGCGTTTGGCCTTCCAAGGGTTCCAGGCTGCCGGTTAGTTCCACGATGATCCGTTCCGGCGCCAGCGACGCAGCAGCAAGCAGGTTCCGTACCCTTGGGTCACGGGAGGTCGCCGGAGTGAGGTTCAAGGCAACATACATGTCATGGGGGACGTCCTTGGCTGCAGTCAGCGCGCAGTGAAGGGCTGCGATCTCCAATTCAGTCCCCAGGCCCGCTTCCGCGGCCTCGCGGAACCAGACATCCGCGCCCGCGCCGTCCTCACCGACAAACCTGGTCAACGCTTCGACGCCCACCACATTTCCGTCAGGCAGTGCATGGACCGGCTGGAAGGCCGTCAACAAGAGCTTGTCCGCCAGTATTGCCTGGATGTCTTCCCGAACCTCCTGGCTGACGGGAACGGTCACCGTGCGCGCCGCATCGGAGGACTCAAGGTGGACACTGGAAACTTCCCGTAGAAGCGGAACCGCCGGCTCCGGGGCCGGAACCTTCCGTGTTTCCAGCAGGTGCTCCAGCAAAGCGCCCTGGGGATCATCCGGACGAGCCTCCATGAGCTGGCGGAGCTTGTTCCTGGGCCCTTCACTCTTCGGATCGGAATCACCGAGGATGGCATCGATGATGTCCATCACCTGTTCGCGCATGGTCATGTCCCGGGCAGAGGTGGACGCCTCGACGTCCTCCGCTGATGGGTGGTCAGCACCGCCGCCCGGTGGAAAAGAGCCCGCTTCTTGAGCCATTGAATATTCCTTTATGAGTATCCCCCGCTGGCTAAGCCAGACATGACCTGAACCCGAAAAAGCATGGGCCCTGCCACGAATCTTACAGAGAAACTCCGCGTTCCAGTTAGGGGCCTGATGCAGTCCAGGAAAACCGTGTCGTGCGGCAGCCAGCACTGGGATGCTAGAGATGTGATGTCGATTTCCACGGAATCCCGGACCGCGCTCACCTGGAAGCTTTTGCCAGCGGGGCTACTATCCCTGTCCGGGGTGCCACTTTTCGCCCTGGGCAATGACTTTCTCGGTTACGCACTCGTGGCGGCCAGCATTGTCACCGCTGTATTCATCGACCACGGCCTGATGCGGCACCTGGCAGTGGTAGCAGCCGGAATGGTCATCATCAGCCTGGTACCCCTGAACGCGGATCTCAGCATCGGACACATGGCACTCATGGGTGGCGCCCTTGCTTTGGCCGTGCTGGTTCCGTGGCTTGTATCCCGTCACCTGTACAACGAAAAGATCATCAAATTTCCGGTCAACACGGGCCGTCCATGGCCGCTCGCCGCGAAGCTATACCTGGTGGGCGTCGTAGCGCTTGGGTACTTCATCCTCCCGGCCTACCTCATTCGGACGGGCGTCTACCACAATTGGCCGGACGCGTCCGATCCCACCATCTTCTGGCGCCTCTTCCTCGGAGTGAACTCCGTGGGCATTTGGGACGAACTGTTCTTCATCTGCACCACGTTCACGCTGTTACGCCAACACTTCCCCGACTGGTTGGCCAACCTCCTGCAAGCTGTGATCTTCTCGTCCTTCCTGTGGGAGATCGGTTACCAGGCGTGGGGTCCCCTCCTTACCTTCCCGTTCGCGCTGCTGCAGGGCTATACGTTCAAGCTGACGAAGTCCTTCACTTACGTGGTGTCAGTTCATCTGCTCTTCGATTTCGTCCTGTTCCTGGCGCTGGTCCATGCGCACAACCGCGACTGGTTGCCCATCTTCCTGTACTGACCTCGGAAACTTCCTGTGCTGAGGCCTAGGTACTGAGGCCTCCGAAACGGAGCGCCTAAAAACTACTTTTCGGTGCGCCTAACTTTCGGCTATCCTCAAAAGAGAATTCCGCGATGATGAGGATGAATCAATGACCGCCCCGAGCCTGCTAAGACGACCTGCACCGACGAAAGTCTGGTCGCGCCTACTCCTCCTGGGCCCCGCGTTCGTGGCGGCGATCGCCTACGTCGATCCCGGCAATGTGGCCGCAAACCTGACGGCCGGAGCCAACTACGGGTATTTGCTGGTGTGGGTGCTGGTTGCAGCCAACGCCATGGCAGTCCTTGTGCAGTACCAATCAGCGAAGCTCGGCCTCGCAACCGGCATGAGCCTTCCGGAGATTCTCGGCAAGCGGCTTGGCACCAGGCGCCGGCGCCTTTACTGGGCGCAGGCCGAGATCGTAGCCGGCGCCACAGACATGGCCGAGGTAATCGGCGGCGCGGTTGCCCTCAACCTCTTGTTCGGACTTCCGCTACTGGCCGGTGGTCTCATCGTGGGTGTCGCATCAATGATGCTCTTGGCGCTGCAGTCCCGCCGCGGCCAGCGCTCCTTCGAGTACGCGATCCTGGTATTGCTGGGAATCATTGCCGTCGGGTTTGTATCCGGTCTGTTCGTCAACCCTCCGGACGCAGGAAGCGCACTGGGCGGTTTGCTCCCCCGCTTTGAGGGCACCGATACAGTCCTGTTGGCAGCAAGCATGCTCGGTGCCACAGTGATGCCGCATGCAATCTACCTGCACTCGGCCTTGGCGCGGGACCGCCACGGCTTCTCAGAGAACCCGGCGGTGCGGACGCGGCTGATCCGCGCAACCCGCGTTGACGTTGTGGGCGCCCTTTTGCTTGCCGGTGTGGTGAACATTTCGATGCTCCTGCTGGCTGCCTCCAGCCTCCGGGGCATTGAGGGAACAGACACGATTGCCGGTGCCCACGCGGCCGTGACGTCGGCACTTGGTCCGGCTATCGGCGTCGTGTTCGCAATCGGCTTGTTGGCCTCCGGCCTCGCATCGACATCGGTAGGCTGCTATGCCGGTGCAACCATCATGGGCGGCCTGCTAAAAGTACGCATCCCCTTGCTGACCCGCCGCGTGATCACCCTCATTCCGGCATTGATCGTTCTGGGAGCAGGCGTTGAGCCCACCCTGGCCCTGGTACTGAGCCAGGTCCTGCTGAGCTTTGGTATTCCTTTCGCGCTGATCCCGCTCATAAGACTCACCGGCAAGCGGGAAGTCATGGGCATCCATGCGGACTCCAAGCCATTGAAGATAGCAGGCTGGACGAGTGCAACTTTGATCGTCGGGCTGAACATAGTGCTCATTACACTGACTATCACCGGCCATTCCTAAAGCACTAAACCGCACCGTCCCCCACAGAAAGCTCCCTGGCCATGTCATCCAGGAAGCGCATCACGGTTTCACGCTCCTCTGCAGTCAGGCGGGCGGCGGCCAGAAAACGCCGGGCTTGCTGGCGCCCTACGGTCCGCATGGCCGTCTCGTGCGTTTCAGGGGTGATCGCGATGGCAAGGGCGCGCCTGTCTGTGGGGTGCGCTTGTCTTGCGATGTGCCCCGCGCGTTCCAGACGGTCGAGAAGTTTGGTGGTGGACGCCGTCGAAATGCCCAGGTGTGCAGCAATGGCGCCGGGGGTGGCAATGACTCCACTATTGGCGCTAACGATCAGGTAGTGCAGGGCCCGCATATCCGAGTGGTTGACCTTCATGAATTTCAGCGAGGTCTCAGAGAGCCGCTGTTCGGCGTCACGCAACCTTTCAAGCGAGGCCATGAGCTGGCTGATCTGCCGGACATCGTCACGGGATAGCCCCTCACGGTCTACCAGTTCGCGCCCGGGATCGTTGACGTCCATGTCATACATGCCGGTGGAAACCGAGGCTTCGATTTCATCCGGTCTGTTCATTCTGAGTATGTTACACCTAACTGCATACATGGTAGCCTTCTAGCTAGCTTGTCTAGCAATAATGGAGAGTGGATCTCCACGTTCGAGGCGCCGGAGGAAGGCAAAGAATGAACGCGACAGAAATGGTCGTCCTTCTCGACGACGCCGGCAGGCCCATCGGCGAAACCTCCAAAGCAGCAGTCCACACCCAGGAAACTCCACTGCATCTTGCCTTTTCCTGCTACTTGCTCAATGACCTCGGCGAGCTCCTCCTTACACGCCGCTCCCCCGAGAAGAAGACGTGGCCAGGGGTGTGGACCAACAGCTTTTGCGGGCATCCGGCTCCCGGCGAGGACCCCGAGGACGCTGTTCTCCGTCGCGCGCACTTTGAACTGGGAGTGGACGTGAGGCGGATCGAGTTGATTCTCCCTGACTTCCGTTACCGCGCCGTGGACCCCTCGGGCATCGTCGAGAATGAGCTTTGCCCTGTCTACGTGGCCCGGGTCCTGGGAACGCTCCGGCCAAATCCGCTGGAAGTGTCTGACTACGCCTGGATGTCGCCGGGACTCCTTGCAGAAGCCTTGGACAGGACTCCTGCTGCCTTCAGCCCATGGCTGGCACTGCAATTTCCCCAGCTCGTCGAGGCCCAGGCCCTGGCGCTCGGAGCACAAGCATGACTGTCACGTCCAGTGCCGCGCGCATCAAGACCGATCGTGGCAGAACCGATCTCTGCTCCGCCATCGAGGACGAACTGGGCGGACTTATGTCCGGCAGAGCCCTTGCAGCGGCCCCGTATGGTCCCCGTTTTGCCCGTCTTTGGGCCCTTGCCGGCGAGAACGTGCTCGGCGGGAAATTCGTCCGCCCGCTGCTCCTGATGGAAATGTACGACGCCCTGCAAGTGCCCCGGATGCGTTCGGATCATCATCCAAACCGGCAGACCGCCATCAGCATCGCGGCCGCCGTCGAGCTCCTTCATTACGCCTTCCTCCTGCATGATGACGTGATCGACGGCGACCTCGTCCGCCGCGGCAGGCCAAACCTGATCGGGTCCCTCCTGACGGAAGCCGGACTACCCCGCGCCGATAGCCAGCCCGGAGAACAAGCAATACTCCATTGGGCCCGCACGGGCGGAATCCTGATGGGCGATCTGTTGTTGGCCGCCACCCATCAGGCCTTCGCAAGAGCGGACCTGCCCCATCCTCTGCGTCTCCGGCTCCTCGATCTTCTTGAACACACGATCAACGAGACGGTGGCCGGAGAGCAACTCGATGTTGGCCTGGGCGACGGCGTCATCGCCCCCGAACTCGAGACAATCCTCATGATGTGCGGATACAAGACCGCCACCTACACCTTCGAACTTCCGCTTCGTGCGGCCGCCGCTTTGGCTGGCGCTGATGCTTCCATGGAATCGGTCCTCGCCACGGCGGGCCGCCATCTTGGGCTGGCCTTCCAACTCCAGGACGACTTCCTGTCCACCTTCGGGGATCCGCGCCAGCACGGCAAGGATCCCTTTTCCGATCTACGTGAAGGCAAACAAACAGCCATCATTGCTTATGCGCGGATGACCAGCGCCTGGCCGGCGATTGAGCCATGGTTTGGTCGTTCCGAACTCAGCAGGCCGCAGGCGGAGCACGTACGCCGGCAGCTCAGCGACTGCGGGGCCGAGGCTTTCGTCCAAGGCCTGATCCGGGAGCAACTGGCACACTTCCACGAAATTTTACGAGGTCATGCCGCAAACATTCCCGAAACCGCACTCAACGTCTTGATCGATCTAGCCGCACAACTGGAAGGACGGCAATCATGAGCGTCGATGTCGACACGTCCTTTGGGCATTTCACACGGACGGCCGAACGCGCCGCAAACCAGGTCATTGCTGCCTATTCCACCTCATTCGGGCTGGCAACCCGGATCCTTGGACCCCGCCACCGCCAGCATGTTCGCAACATCTACGCTTTGGTGCGTGTGGCCGATGAACTCGTTGACGGCGTCACTGCCGAAGCCGGCCTGAGTCACCAACAGCAAAACGACGCCTTGGACCACTTCATCGATGAAACCCACCGGGCGCTCCACATCGGCTACAGCAGCGATCTCATCATCCACGCCTTCGCCCAGACGGCACGGGCTGCGGGGATAGATGAGTCCCTGATTGACCCCTTTTTCGCCTCAATGCGCACGGACCTCGGCGAGCGCACGCCAACGCGCGCCGTTCCTCTCCGATTTGATGCGGGGGCTCATCAGGGGTACGTGTACGGTTCCGCCGAGGTGGTTGGGCTGATGTGCCTTCGCGTCTTCATGCGCGGGGAGAACATCAACGACGGCGATGCCGCGGCTTTGCGGTATGGCGCCAGCAGGTTGGGCGCTGCTTTCCAGAACATCAACTTCCTGCGCGACCTCTCCGATGACACGGCCCGGCTGGGCCGCAACTATCTGGGTGTGGCAGACCACCTTGAGGACCGGGATCGTCTGGAATGGGTGAAGACGATCCGCGCCCAATTGGACGATGCCAACGCCGTCATTCCCCTTCTTCCGCATGACGCCCGGGCCGCAGTCAGAAGTGCGCTGGCGTTGTTTGCTGCCCTGACGCGCCGCATAGAACAGACAAACATTGACGAGCTCTACCGGTCCCGCGTGCGTGTCCCTGACGTTTTCAAGGCAGGACTCGCGGCCAGGGCAGTCGCAGCAACCTGGCTGGAGCCCCGATGATGATGCGGCCGCGAATGACCCGGACAGTCGTGATCGGTGGTGGCATTGCTGGGCTTGCCACCGCCGCCCTCCTGGCGCGGGAAGGCCATGAAGTGCAACTTCTGGAGCGGCTCGACCACGTGGGAGGGCGAGCCGGAACGTTGGAGCGGAACGGTTTTCGCTTCGACACCGGACCGTCGTGGTACTTAATGCCTGGCGTCTTTGACCACTTTTTCGGCCTGCTGGGAACCAGCACAGCGGAACAGCTCGATCTTCAAACACTCAATCCCGCCTACCGTGTGTTCACTGAACCAAAGCACGACAACGGGCGGCAGGATCCGCTCACTATCCCACTGGGCAGTGAACAAGTCATGCGGACGTTCGAGCGGGTTGAACCAGGGAGCGCACAGCGCCTCGCAACCTATCTGGCTTCGGCAAAGCACACCTCCGACATGGCTGAACGCTTCTTCCTCTATAACCCCTTCACCAAGCTGCAATCACTCCTGCAGCCCGAGATCCTGCGCGCCCTGCCGGAGCTGGCCCGCCTCCTGCTCACTCCGCTGGAAAAGTTTGTCTCCCAGCGTTTTCACCACCCTGTGCTGCGTCAGGTCCTGGGTTACCCGGCCGTCTTCCTGGGCACCAATCCTGCTGAGGCGCCGGCCATGTACCACTTGATGAGCGCACTGGATCTTGGCGACGGCGTCCAGTACCCCATGGGGGGCTTCACACAGCTCGTGGAGCGTCTCGAAGCGTTGGCACGTGAAGCTGGCGTACGCATCCAGACCGGCGCGGAGGTCGTCCAGATCACCACCCGCGAAGCAGCCCGGGCCGGAGGCAAGGGGCATCTGGGCGGCTTGGGCCGCCGTCGTCGATTGCCTGGAACCACCAAACGCGAGGTGACCGGCGTCCGCTGGCGGGAGAAGCACGGCAGTGAGCATTTCAGCGTTGCCGACATCGTGGTTTCCGGTGCGGATCTGCACCATACGGAAACTGCCCTGTTGGCCGCTGAGGACCAGAGTTATCCGGCCACGTGGTGGCAGCGCCGAACCAGCGGCCCTGGTGCCGTGCTGGTGATGCTCGGTGTGAAGGGGCGGTTGCCCGGACTCCCGCACCACTCCTTGTTCTTCACCAGGGACTGGCAAGCGAACTTCCAGTCGATCTTCGGCAATCAGCCCAGCATCCCGGATCCCGCTTCCATCTATGTTTGCAAACCCAGCGCCACAGACCCAGGCGTTGCCCCGCCGGAGCACGAGAACCTCTTTGTGCTGATCCCCATACCCGCGGACCCCGGGATCGGATCAGGCGGGCCGGACGGCGCGGGCGACTCCCTCATCGAGAGGACTGCCGACGCCGCCGTCGACCAGATCGCGGAATGGGCCAACATTCCTGATCTCCGT
This sequence comes from Arthrobacter sp. StoSoilA2, assembly GCF_019977195.1. Classification (NCBI taxonomy): domain Bacteria; kingdom Bacillati; phylum Actinomycetota; class Actinomycetes; order Micrococcales; family Micrococcaceae; genus Arthrobacter; species Arthrobacter sp. StoSoilA2. Next base: position 283,659 of record NZ_AP024643.1, on the reverse strand, counting down.
GAACGGATCGTGGTCCGGCAGACCATCGGACCCGGAGATTTCTCCCGCGACTACAACTCCTGGCGCGGGGGCATGCTCGGCCCGGCACACACCCTGGGACAGAGCGCGATGTTCCGTGCCCAGAATGCTTCCAAGCGGGTGACGGGGCTGTTCTACGCCGGTGCCACCACCGCACCAGGCGTAGGCGTGCCCATGTGCCTCATCAGTGCGGAACTGGTGCTGAAAAGGATTCGCGGTGACAACAGCCCCGGGCCTACCGTTATCGACCCCAGCCGCATGAAGCGTACCGCCGGCAGGTTGCCCTGATGGGAATCGTCTATCTTGCTGTGCTGCTGATAGGCACTATGTGCATGCTGCTGCTGGACCACCGGTTCCGACTGTTCTTCTGGCGCGACGCCAGAGCTGCGGCGATCGTGACCGCCGTCGGGGTTTTGTTCCTGCTCGGCTGGGACCTGGCCGGAATCGGTTTGGGAATCTTCCTGCGGGGTGAGGGCGCAATCGCAACCGGGGTGATGCTCGGACCGCAATTGCCCCTTGAAGAGCCTGTGTTCCTGCTGTTCCTGGTGCTGTGCACGATGGTGCTTTATACAGGAGCGCGGCGGATTCTTGCCCGCTCCATGCTGCCTCGTGAGGGCGACCGGCGGCTTGAGAGTCGGCGGCTTGAAGATCAGCGGCTTGAAGATCAGCGGCTTGAGGATCGGCGACTTCAGAAGAAGAACCTGTGACTTACCTGTGGCTCTCGCTCGTGTTCGTTGCGGCCGCGGCCGTTGTGGGCGTGGTTTGTGTCCGGAAGGGCGCGAACTCCAACGAAGCCAGGCAGCATTGGAAGGCGGCTGGCCTTGCCTTCGGGGCGCTGGCGGTGCTGACGGCTGTATTCGACTCCGTGATGATCGGGATGGAGCTCTTCCACTACGACGCCTCACACATTCTGGGCCTGAAGATCGGGCTGGCGCCGGTAGAGGACTTCGCCTACCCCTTGGCGGGCGTGCTGGTTCTTCCCGGGCTCTGGGTTTGGTTGACGCGGGGGCGGGAGGCGGCACCGCGCAGTAACCTCAAAGGTCTCATCCCCCAAGCCCTGCTCGCGTCACGGCCCATTAGTTGGATCAACACGGCATATCCGTTCGCTGCAGCGATGTTCCTGACCACCCGAGAGGTCAACTGGGTACTGGTGGTCGGCACGCTGTATTTCCTCATCCCCTACAACCTGGCGATGTACGGGATCAACGATGTGTTCGACTACGCCTCGGACCTGCAAAACCCTCGAAAAGGCGGCATTGAAGGCGCCCTGCTTCAACCAAGGCTGCACCGGCCAATGCTATGGCTCGCCGCCATCACAAATGTGCCATTCCTTGTGGTGCTGGCGGTTGCGAGTGGCCCTGCTACTTGGCTGGGCATCGCTGTGAGCGCCTTCGCCGTGGTCGCCTATTCCGTGGCGGGACTACGATTCAAGGAACGTCCTGTCCTGGACTCACTGACGTCGAGTACGCACTTCGTGAGTCCCGCCGTCGTGGCTCTGACGTTGGCTGGTGCCGAGATGACGCCGGGACTGTTGATCCTGCTCGCCGCATTCTTCTTGTGGGGCATGGCGGCTCACGCGTTTGGAGCCGTCCAGGACATCGAACCGGACCGGCAGGCAAATATCGCTTCCATAGCGACAGTCTTCGGTGCCCGGCGAACGGTGCGGCTCGCCGTCGTACTCTGGCTTGTTGCGGGTCTCGCCATGCTGGCCACGCCGTGGCCCGGGCCGCTCGCAGCGGCAATCGCCGTCCCATATATCGCCAATTGCGCTCCCTGGTGGAACGTCACGGATATGACGGCGGCACGCACCAACACTGCATGGCGCCGTTTCATCTGGCTCAACTACGGATCGGGTTTCCTGGTCACGCTGATACTGATCCTGCAGTGGAACCTGACGTCATGAAGCGGTAGATTCCGGGCCCTGGGGTTGTTCATCAGTTGGGTCTTCGTCGATCGTGTCCACGGCCTGGCGCATGTGCTCAAGAAAGTCCATCACCACACGTGCTTCTTCCGGGCTCAGCGCGCTTGCGACGTCCAAAATCCGGCGATGCATTCCGCCCAGTGTATGCCTGACTTCCTGGTCCGAACCTGCTGTAGGCCGCAGAATCAAGGCCCGACGATCCGACGGATGCGGTTCCCGCCGGATGTGTCCGGATTCCACCAAACGATCGATCAGGGTGGTCATTGACGCGGACGTTATGCCCAAGCGATCGCCCAGGTCCTTGGGTTTCATCACCTTGCCCGCCGCTTCGGCTTCGAAAAGGTACCGCAAGGCCAAGAGGTCCTTTTCACCCATGCCCATGGCCGAACGGGTCCGCCTGCGCATGGCCTGTTCCGAGACACGATAAACCCGGAGGGCATTCAGGACATCAACGGCAAGGGCTTTCTGCCCGGGGTCCTTGCCGTACCAATAGCCCTTAGCGTGGCCGTTTGCGTCCATCCCATGATCCTTCGATAAGCGTGAAGCTTGTTTCCCTAGCATCTGATCCTAATTCACTGCGCTGAGTGAACACAGGGAGGCATGATTCGGACGATCCTGAACAAGATTTCGAGGGTTTTCCACATAGGCATGTTGGCAGGTCCCTAACGAAAAGGAGTGGTGCCAAAGTATGGGTATGGAGCGGAACGGAGAGAGCCAAACAGCTACGGCGGTTTCGGGCGTGCCTGTTTCATTGCCTGTGCCTGGTGGCTCTGGGGTTCAGGAGCTGCTGGCCGTGCTGGGCTCTTTCCGAATCGGTGCAGGCAGCAACGAGTTGATCGATCAGATTCGCGGCCTGGAAGACGCGAAATCAGCGATCGCGGCGTTGCAGGCGCGGGCAGCGGTCGCGTTTGACCTGGCCCAGCGCCGCGAACAAGCCGCCACCGGCGTCCCCTCCCCGGATCTCGGTCAGGGTGTCGGCGCGCAGATCGCCCTCGCGCGGCGGGAATCACCCAACCGCGGTTCCCGCCTCCTCGGACTCGCCAACGCCCTCGTGTCCGAGATGCCCCGAACCATGGCCGCCCTGGAAACCGGGCAACTGAACGAATGGCGGGCCACCCTGCTCGTGAAGGAAACAGCCTGCCTCTCCATCGAAGACCGCGCCGCCGTAGATCAGGAACTCGCCCCCGACACCGGAACCTTCAACGGCGCCGGAGACAAGACCATCACCGCCCTCGCACGAGCCGCCGCCTACCGCCGCGACCCACGCACTGTCACCCAACGCGCGGCCCGCGCCGCGACCGAACGGCACATCAGCCTCCGCCCAGCCCCGGACACCATGACCATCCTCACCGCCCTGCTCCCTGCCGCCCAAGGCGTCGCCGCCTACACCGCCCTCACCCGGGCCGCCGACTCGGCACGCGCCGGCGGAGACACCCGCACCCGAGGACAAGTCATGGCCGACACCCTCGTCCAACGCCTCACCGGCACCCCCGGCGGCATCAGCGCCATCAATGTCCAGCTCGTCATGACCGACCGCACCCTCTTCCAAGCCGACACCGAACCAGCACGGCTCCAAGGCTACGGAACCGTCCCCGCCGGATGGGCCAGAACCCTCCTCACCGGAGCACAATCAGAGGTGAGCCCGGAGTCCACGGAAGATAAGGCGTTCAACGTCTACCTCCGCCGGCTCTACACAGCCCCCGCCAGCGGTGAACTGCTGGCCATGGACTCCAAAGCCCGGCTCTTCCCACCCGGGATGCGCCGCTTCATCCAAACCCGGGACGACACCTGCCGCACACCCTACTGCGACGCACCCATACGCCACATCGACCACATCATCCCCTGGCACAACGGCGGACCCACCAGCCTGGAAAACGGCGCCGGGCTCTGCGAAGCCTGCAACCACACCAAAGAAAACCCCGGCCGCAACGCCAAAACAATCCCCGGCAGCCGACATCACCTCGAAATCAGCACCCCCACCGGCCACACCTACCAATCCAAAGCCCCACCACTGCCAGGCCACACGCGCTTTCCGGCAATTTCACCAGCACCGCCTTCACCGGCACCTACTTCACCGGCGCCTCCTTCACCCGTGCAGGCAGAGGCGCCCGAAACAGCGTCATGGTCACCAGCTTCGCCAGCCTCCCACTTCTCCATGGCTGGGATGCGGCTGGAAAACGACGTGCTGCACCGCACCAGTTGGAACTGACACCGGAGCGGATGCCGGTATGAGGACTATGTCGAACCAGGGCTATGCCGAACAAGCTTCCTTCAATGCCTGGACCGAATCAGCCGGGACGTCGTCGCCAGCCTCAGCAATCTGATTCAGCGGAGTCGTGATTTCAGCCGGAACACCGGCGGTGCGGGCAGCAGTGACCAGCCCACTGAGTACCTGCTTGTCCTCAACACTCACCAAACCGTCCTGGACCACAGCACAAATTTGTTTGTTGACCTCCCCGGCAGCAGCAGTGGCTACCTTCGAGGCTGCATCGCTGGCAGCATTCCCGGCGGCTTCCTGCACGGAGCCGCAGCCGGCGAGGAGGAGGAAGAGGGGCACGGCGGACAATGTTGCAAGGCGGCGATTCATGCGTTCCAGCCTAACAATCCCAACCGGAGTTCAGGCTGGGATGGCCAGCCTGCCCGCACCAACGCCCGAACCCATCCTGCCTCTGTTGCAGATAACGTAATGATTGACATGACATAACTCACATTCTGTAAGCTTGATTGAAAGTCACGCAGCCGGCTTCCCTCGCACTATTTCGGGAGGTCCGCATGGCCCCCAATTCCCTCAAATCCGAGATCCTCCTCGCACATGGAGTCGCGCCTTCCGCGGCTGCTGTCGCTCGAAGAAGAGCAGCAGGGCACCATGTCGCGCCCAACAAACCCGACGCCCTCCTCGGGGCGATAGCCGTACGGCAACTGTTCCACCGTTGGCCTTTGGTTCCATCCCGCGAGCTTGAACGTATCCGCCACGTCCTCATCCATTGCGATCAGCTGGGCTCGGCTGATACGCATCATTTGTCCGAACCGGCCCAAGCGCTTCTGGAGCTCATCAACAACGAGTTGGATCGGCGTCGCGCATTTGGTCATCAGCAAGGGGCCAACACGCAGGGGGCCGAAACAGATACGGCAGAGGCAATGCAGCCGGGTGCCGCTTAATGGCGGGGCATTTCGAAGTCGTTGACGCCATTGGCGGCGACTGCAGGGTACGCCTCGTCGATGACGACGGGATCGAACTCGCCCTGACCGTCACTTATAGGGACAAAGGCGCAGCAGCCAAGGCTATTTACACGCTGAGGGAAATCGCAGCGAGTGGCCTCATCGAGGACCACACATCGACGTTTCCCCCGCCTCACTGAGCCGCATTAGCGGTTGCTCCCACTGGGGAACAACCGCTAATGCTGCAACCGACCCAAAGAGCCGTGCCGGCCTACGCCCGAACGATTGGCAGTCCTGCCGTCGGGAAGACGCTGGGAAAGATCGACGGCGGCGGAACGGGTACAGTCTCCAGCGGCACCGTAATGGTGTCCGCGCTGACGGTGACGTCGTGATCCCGAACACGAATCGGCAGTGGTTCATCGCTGTAACCTGAGCCGGTAACGAGCGCCAGCGCGATGGATCCCTGAATGAGTTCCACAGACAGCAAGCGACCACGCACCTTGAGCCGGAAGGAGAGGCCGTCCCACTCCACGGGCAGCCGCGGATCGAAGCGCAGTACCTCGCCCTGGTCACGCATTCCGGCGAAACCGCAGACCAATGAGCTCCAAATTCCACCGGTGGACGCGATGTGGACGCCATCGATCGTGTTGCCGTGTGAGTTGTCCAGGTCAATGAACAAGGCTTCGGTGAAATGCTTCAGTGCGACGTCGCCATACCCAACTTCGGCAGCCATGATGCCCTGCACGCAGGCGGACAGGGTGGAGTCGCCGGTGGTGATGGGATCATAGAAGTCGAAGGCACGCTGCTTTTCCTCGGCTGAGAAGTCCTGCCACTGGAGGAACATGGCTAGAACGGTATCGGCCTGTTTAAGGACCTGGTGCCGGTAGATCACCAACGGGTGGAAGTTCAGCAGGAGAGGGTACTTGGACTTGGGCGTATTCCAATCCCATGGCTCCAGGGTCATGAAGTCGTTGTCCTGGCTGAAGACCTCCAAGTGGGGATCATAAGGGAGGGACATGCGCTCGGCAGCTTGGCGCCACACCAAGCGTTCCGTGTCAGCGATGCCCTCGTGTTCCAAGGCAGCCGCAGCACGGAGGTTAAACCGCGCCATCACGTTGGTGTAGAGGTTGTCGTTGACCACGGCGGTGTATTCATCGGGCCCGGTGACGCCGTGGATGTGGAAGAGGCCATCCTTTCCGAAGAAGCCCAGGGAGACCCACATGCGTGCAGTCTCAATGAGCAGGTCGGCACCGATGTCGGCGCGGAAGGTGGCGTCGCCGCTGGCCCACTCGTAGCGGTTGGCGGCAAACGCGATGGCCGCTGCGATGTGGAATTGCGCTGTTCCGGCGGCGTAGTAGGCACTCGCCTCCAGGCCATTGATGGTGCGCCACGGGAACAGGGCTCCGTCCACGCTGAGTTCCTTGGCGCGGACACGTGCGTCCGGAAGCATGGCGTGCCGTGATTCGAGCACTTTCCGGGCACCGTCGGGATTGGTGTACGTCAGATAAGGGAGCAGGTAGACCTCCTGGTCCCAGAAGTAGTGGCCCTCGTAGCCGGAGCCACTTACGCCCTTCGCGGGAATGCCGGCGACCCCGGCGCGGGCTGTTGCCTGCGCCAGCTGGAAGAGGGCCCACCGCACGGCCTGCTGGAGTTCGGGCTGGCCGCCGATTGCCACGTCCGCGGTTGTCCAGTACTGGCTGTAGTGGGCCTGGCTCTGCGCGAGGATTTCGGAGAACGGCACCAGGTTTGCCTCGGCGTCCGCCGTCAGGCTCTCGCCACCGTCGTCATCGTCTGTCAGGGTGCGCCCGGCCACGACGTAGCTGACCGTTTTCTCCAGACGGAACGCTTCACCGCTGTTGATGGCCAGGACGTAGCGGACGGACGATTCGTCCTCGGCCACGACAGTCTCGAAGGGCTGGCCTTCCGCGGAGATCCAGTGATCCACGGCCATCGCGATGCGCTGACGGGATTCGGAGGTCTCCCATGCCAGGCGCAAGGAGCCATCGGCACCCTGGAGGTGCAGCGGCAACAGGACACGGCCGGCGTGCCGGCCGGATCGCCTGGGGTCATGGACCGAGTGGTCCTCCACAGGCTGGTCCTGGCGGTTTACGACGCCGGAAACGATGTCCGCGGACACGTCGCGGTCAGCGCTCACGGTCAGTTCCAGACCAAGACATCCGCGCGAATCGAACCCGACAGCGCGGCGCTCCACCGTGGTGACCGTAGCCCCGGAGCGGCAAGCCCAGGTGGTGGTTTCCTCATAGACGCCTGTGGAGAAGTCCACACTTCGGTGATAGTCCAGCACCGTGGATTCGGCCAGGCTCAGGGCCTCGCCATCGATTGATACCGTGAAATTGTTGGCGTCCGGGACGTACACAATCCGCTGGCCCGTACGCGCAAAGCCGTACGCATTCTCGGCATGCTTGATGTCCCAGATTTCGTGGAAGCCGTTGATGAACGTGCCGGGAAGTTCGCCGTCGCCACGCGTGGAATGGGCGCCACGGACGCCAAGGTGGCCGTTGCCAAGGGCGAACAGCGTTTCCAGGGTTCCCTCGTCACCGGGGACGTGGATACTTTCCACGAGCTTCCAAGGCTCGCAGGGAAAGCGCAGCCGATCAGAGCTGATGAGTGCCATGGGCTAAAGAGGTCCTTCGAAAAGTAGGGTCAGAGAAGATCGATGAGGTCGTCGACCACAAGGGTGGCGCCGGCGTCGAGCAGTGTTTGGCGGCCAGCGCCGCGGTCCACGCCGATGACGGCCTGGAAGTCGCCGGCGCTGCCGGCCTGCACGCCGGAAACGGCGTCTTCCACCACGATGCATTCCTGGGTGGGGACGTCCAGCAGGGACGCAGCGTAGGTGAACGTGGCCGGGTCAGGCTTGCCCGGAAGTCCGACGGCGGCGGCCACCTGGCCATCGACGACCACCGTGAAGTGGTGGTCAAGTCCAGCTGCCTTCAGTACGGCGGGGGCGTTCCTCGAAGAGGACACGACGGCGACCTTGAGTCCCAGCTCAAGCGCGGCGTTGATGAACTTGACCGAGCCGGGGAAGGGCTCGACGCCGCGGGTGTCCACGATCTCGTTGAAGATTGCGTTCTTGCGGTTTCCCAGGCCCTGCACGGTTTCGTTCGTGGCGGCATCATCCAGCGGACCTTCCGGCAGCGTGATGCCGCGCGAGGTCAGGAAGTCCCGGACGCCGTCGAAGCGTGGCTTGCCATCGATGTGATCGAAGTAGTCGCTTTCCTGGTATCCCTGCGGGTGCCCGGCATCGGCGAGGTAGGAGTCGAACAGCTCCTGCCAGGCCTGCTCGTGTACCACGGCAGTGGGCGTCAGCACGCCGTCGAGGTCGAACAAGAGCGCCGAAGCACCAGTCCAGGCATTACGAAGATCAGTCATGTGCATAGTTCCGTTCAGCGCTTGTGGCGCGTGGTTTTGCGTTCGATGAGCTTGGTATCGAGCAGGTGGTTGGAGGGTGGGTTGGGGGGATCTGTATTCAAAAGTCGTTCGCACAGCAGGTTCGCGGCGAAGGCACCTTGGTCGGCAACGGGTTGCGCCACAGTGCTCAGTCCAAGGAACCAGCTCATGGGGTGGTCATCGATTCCGATCACGGAAACGTTCTTGGGCACGGACAGGCCATGCTCCCGCAAGGCCATCAGCGCGCCGAACGCTGCTTCGTCACAATGGGCGAACACTGCAGTGGGCCGTGCGCCGCGGGTGATGAGTTCGGTCATTGCCCGGCGGCCGTCGTCGATGCTTGGCCCGGCAGCCACCACAAGGTCCGGGTGGACGGTGAGGTGGTGTTCATCCAGTGCACGCCTGAAGCCGTGGAACCGTGGGGTCTCAGTCACAACGGAGTGTTCATTGCTCGAGAGAACGGCCAAGTCCCAATGGCCCAGCCCCAGCAGGTGTTGGGTGGCCTGCCAAGCTGCGCGCTCGTCATCGATACCAACATTGTCCCACGGAACATTCCGCATGCCCACGCTGGCGACTGGCAGCCCGGAAGCCTCCAAGGCTTCCACTTCCCCGGGGTCGAGGTCAACATTGAGCAGGAGCAGCCCGTCCACCCTTTGCGCCAACCGTTCAATATCGCCGAAGACCTGCTTACGCACGCTGGTCTTGTTGCGAAGGCTGATCAGGACGGTGTCGTAGCCGCTGTCGCCGAAGACCTCTTCTGCCGCTTCCACCGCCTGCGCGAAGAACCAGGCTGTAGCGGTGGGGGCGATGATGGCCACGGAACCCGTGCTGCCACCCGCCAGTCTGGATGCTGCTGCCGAGGCTTTGTAGCCCAGCTTGTTTGCGGCTTCCGCCACTTGCCGTTGGGCCTTTTCGGAAACGTTGGGGAGATTCCTCAGAGCCCTGGACACCGTACAAATGGACAATCCGGAGAGGACTGCGACGTCCTGGATTGTCACCCTGTGAGTCCTAACCATGCAACACGGCCTCAACCCTTTCCATACTCGATTAAACGTTGGGATGACGGCACTGCACCCGGGGAGAGCTCCCACATTGGGGCGGCCGCAAGCCAAAAGTGTAAGCGCTTACAATTTTGTCATTCAATAGTGTGTGGTCGAATGCGAATTTGTGACGCGAATCTCACGGAAAGGTTGATTCTGAGGGGCTGATGCCGTCTAATCCGGAGCCTGCGCCTAAGCTCGCGTTCACCCTCAGTGCCCGTTCAAAACCCTCAGTGCCCGTTCAAAACGTAGTACCGAAGGAACGCGCTGACATCCACCAGCTCCGCAGGCTCGATCCTGTGCCCCATTCCCGGGTACGTCCGCGCCGTCAGGGCAACGTTCGCGTGCAACCACTCTTCAGTGTGGGCGATGGCGTCTTCATTGATCACCGGGTCCGCCTTGTCGCGGCCCCAAAAGAACGGCGGAGGCGAATCGAAGGATTCGCTGAGCGCCAGGAGGTCGTTGTCCAGGACAAACCCGGACAGGCCAACCGTTGCCTTGAAAGCGTGGGGCCGCAGCCGCAGGAGCGTGCTGGCCATGGCCATTCCCTGCGAGTAGCCGAGCAGGCTGACGCTGCTGTGGTTCTCTTTCACGGTGTTGATCCAGTTGAAAACGGAGTTGGTTGAAGTGATGACGTCGGCGAAGTCGTTAGTCAGGAAGTAGTCCAGGAGGAACCAACCGTAGTGGTCGCCAATTTCCTTCGGGCCGCGAAGGGCCGCACAGGTGAATTCTGCGGGAAGAAACGGAAACAGGTCCACCATGCGCTGCTCGCTGGTGCCGTAGCCATGCATCATCACCAGCAACGGGGTGCCCCCGCGCTGGTTTTCGGGCTTCGACCAGACCACTGAATCCATGGAACGAGCCTAGTAGACTGGCCCCATGACACCGCAGGAACTGGCCAACCTGGCCCATCTGCGGCGCGCCCGCGATTTCATCGATCGCGAGTACGCGCGGCCTTTGGATGTGCCCACCATGGCGGCCGGCGCCCTCATGTCCCCCGCGCATTTCTCCCGCCAGTTCAAGGCCGCGTACGGTGAATCTCCCTACAACTACCTCATGACCCGGCGCATCGAACGTGCCATGGCCCTGCTGCGGGCCGGAACCAGCGTTACCGATGCTTGCATGGAGGTGGGCTGTACATCCTTGGGCTCCTTCAGTTCACGCTTCACGGAGATCGTCGGCGTAACGCCCAGCGAATACCGCTCGCGCGAGCACCATGCAGTGAAGGCGATGCCCACCTGCATCGCGAAGCAGCAAACGCGCCCTGAAAGAAACGGCAGTAAGAACCTGAGCAGGATTGAAGAAGCGCCGGTCTCACAGCTGCAATAGCGTGTGAGACATGAACATTTCATTGAAGTACGCACACGTCACCGTCAACGATGTCGATGAGTCGCTCGCCTTCTACCGCGACGCCCTCGGCCTGGAAGTCCGGAACGACGTCGGCTCGGACGGCCAGCGCTGGGTCACCCTGGGCAGCGATGCCCAGCCGGACCTCGAACTCGTTCTTTCCCCTCCACACGCCGGCCGCTCCCAAGCTGATGGCGACGCCATCCAGGAGCTGCTCACCAAAGGCGTCATGCCCATGCTCGTCTTCAACACGGACGATCTCGACGCGACGTTTGAAAGGCTGCGCGCGTCGGGTGCCGAAGTGCTCCAGGAGCCGATTGTGCAGCCTTGGGGTCCCCGCGACTGCGCCTTCCGCGATCCCTCCGGGAACATGATCCGCATCAACCAGGGCTAACGCCCCAGTATCAGTACGACGACGGCGGGTACCCGGCGCACTTACCGGGCCTGCCGCCGTCGTGCTTTCCGCAGGTCTTCGTACTTTCCGCGGAATGTGGGGTGCTTTTCCCGGTTCCGCAGCCACCAATCAGTGGCTCAACAGGCCAGCGCTTGAGCGTTCGCCGTACTCGTGCGTCGAGGCGATGGCGGCGGAAACGACATCGGAGAGCCTGAGCCGCCGGTTGTAAGCCTGACGTTGAAGACGTTCACCCGTGCCGCGGCGCAGGATCTTCGCCACGCCGGACCGTGCTAGGGCCAGGTCCCCGGTTTTAGTCAGCGCCCCGCGGACGTGCCTCAACAAGGCCCCCGCTACATCCGCAGCAGGATAGGGCCGGTGGTCCGTCGGGTGGATCAGTTGATCGTTGATGCCAAAGCGGCTGGACCGCCAGTTGGCCATGCGCAACAGGCTGGTCAAAGCGTCCGACGGCGGCTCCCCCTTCCGCCATTGTGTCGCCGCAGTCTCCACCAAAGCCCGGGCAATCACCGCGATGGTGAGTGCGTCCTCGGCGTACAGGCAGACGTCGGCGATCCGGAGTTCAACAGTGGGATGGCCTCTGGAAAGGCGGGCATCGAAGTAGATCATGCCCTCGTCCAAGGGGACGCCTGTGCCCAGGAGGTTCGCGAGCACCCCGCGGTAGCCTTCTGCCGAACCGAAGACATCCATTGGCCCGGCCGTGGGCCACCTGTTCCAAATTTGGGTCCGGTAACTGGCAAAGCCTGTGTCGGAGCCCATCCAAAACGGAGAATTGGCACTCAATGCAAGGAGCACAGGCAGCCATTGGCGCATCCTGTCCAGGACGCCCACGCCTTCATCCGGCGATTCGATCGCCACGTGGACGTGGAATCCGCAGGTTAGCTGCTCGCGCGAAATAAGGCCGAACTCGGTGCCCATGGTTGCGTAGCGTTGATTGCCCAGGGTGGGCGTCGCATGGAATTCGGGGGGTGTGGCCAAGGCTGCCACCCTGGCGCCCAAGGTCCGCGCAGCCGAGTCGGCCAATGCCCGGCCAAGGCGGATCTCGTCGCGAAGCTCCGCTGCTGTCCGGCAAGGCCGGGAATTCACCTCGATCTGTTCCTGTTTGAACTCGGACTTGAGGGAATCCCCGGCTTCCGGATAAGTTGCCGCGTTCATGTGGGGTTGGGCAGCTATGTCCAGAATGCCGGCAGCAAGCGGAAGCGGCATCCCGTCAACGGGATCTGCGATCAGCAACTCTTCCTCGACGCCAAACGTACGCATAGCTACCCTCCCCGCAGTAACGAAATTAGATGCCGTGGTTATCCCACGTGGCGCGGAACCTCCATCTGGAAACCGCAGCGGCAATGGAGCACCTGCGTTTGCAGATAGACCTCGAACAGGCTCGGGCCGTCCGGGTCGTCGGTGCTACGGGGTGGCTCGATGATGCTCTCCGAGGGGCGTCCCAACGTCATGGGCTCGCCGCAATGCGTGCAGCTGAACCACAGGCCGGATGCGGACGTAGACAGGAATTCGGCTTGGATCTCCGGTACTAGTTCAACCAGGGGCACGGGGTGGGCGTAAAACGTATCGCACTCACTGCAGGTATAGCTGACTTCAACGATTTCGGACTGGTTTGGTTCTGCTTCTACGACGGTCTCAACAAAAATGTACGAATCAGTATTGCAAACAGTGCACCAAGGCCGTGTGGCGGTGTCAAAAGTTGCGGGTTTCGCCCCAACCATGGGTTTAGGGGCGGGAATAGGGGATCCAAGCGTCATTGCCATTCTCCTTTATGCACGTATCCACCGCGAGGTGGGTTCCGACAACATATTGAATCGCGTCGGGAGAAGCTGATTGCTCCTCGAGGAGGCCTGCATGGATGCACGCGGCGAGCCGGCCGATTGTGGCCACAGCTTAAGGTGCAGTTCTTGGACCATCTTGGATGGCTTCAGGTCATGAGTCTCCAAGGGCTATCTGCTTAACCCACCTATGAATGTAGTTCATCAGTGGCGGGCGTCACAAGTGTGCAAGGTCCGTCACAGGTCCTAACGGTGGGATGAAAACTCCAGCGACAGCCCTTAGGGCTCAAAGTGCGCTACGGGAGCTTCGGCGGCCACAGCCTTGATGAGCTGCTCAGCCACGTCCCTGAGTTTTTGGTTGCGACCGTTGGAAGCCTTGGTGAGGATCCTGAAGGCCTCATCCTGGCTACAGCGGTTTTGGCCCATAATGATGCCGCAGGCCAAGTCGATCACTGTCCTGGACTGCATTGCCGCCTGAAGATCCTCGGCATGCTGCTGCTTGACGCCGATCCTCACGGCCAACCTCAATGAACGCTCGGCCTGGCTGGCGTACAACTCACAATTCCGGATTGTCTCGTCGTCGTAGACATTGGCCTTCGGGGCGAAGAAGTTCAGGGCTGCCGTAGCCCCCTCATCCAACTCCAGCGGGACGCAAAGGGCCGAAAGGTGCCCCCGTTCCGCGATGACAGTGCAGTACTCGGACCACCTTTCCTCCTTGGAGGTATCGGGCACATGCACTGTGGCATGGGTGCGCATGGCCTCCAGGCAGGGGCCATCGCCGTAAGCTTGCTGAACTTCATCGATCAGCCTCGCTTCATGGGTACTTCCGGCCACGGTTGCAGTGCGGCGTCGCCTGCTCAAAGTGATGCCGCACAGGACGTCCAGGCCTACGGCTTCGGAAACGGAGGCCGCGGAGAAGACGGCAAGATCATGCAGGAATCCCGCTACATCATCGCTGTCGATCACCAAGTCCTGAAGTTGTTCAGGCACCGAAACATCGTCAAGCGATGGGACAGTATCCGGCGGCGCTGGGACATCGTCCGGCACCGCAAAATCAACGTGCATTTCGTCCATGATTCAGTTTACGATCGTCCGGAGCCAACTCGTCACTCCCGGAAGAACAAGCTCCAGAATCCTTGCATCTGCCGTGCACCTATGTGCACAATCTAGCTAGAGTCCGCATTGGCGGACAGGCTTTACAGCTCATGCAGACGGGCACCCCGCATTAACAATGCAGAGGTAAATCCCATGTCGGCCCAGCCCGAGTCAAGAGTTCCCGACGAAGCCCACCAACCAGACGACCCCCTATGGTGTACACGCTGCAATACTGACCAACATTTGGTGGTGGATTCGATCCAATCGCACTATCCTCCCTCCCCCAACACGGTAGATGTGGCCTACGAATGCCACGCCTGCAATTACTCCTACGACCAGACCGCCACGGTACAAAGAGTGGCTGTCGTTCTGAACCGCCCCGGGGTTTCCCAGGGAGTACTGCAGTTCGGGGGCCAGTACTTGCATTGTGGGGAACCCATGAGGACCAGTAGTTGCGAGCTACGGCGGATCCAGGCCCCGCTTGTCCTGAAGCCTGGGGGCCAACTACGCATGTACGAGGTCATCATCAATACCCGCATCCTCCGCTGCCCGTGCGGCTTCCGCATGGAAATCCCGGACTAGATGCGGTAATCACGCCCCTAGCAACGAAACCAGTTTTAACAGAGGTAGAGGAACAGGAAGGGAAAACATGCAGACCGATTCAAAGAAGGACGAGTCTCCAGTTACCGGGACTGATCACAGGCCGGTTAGAAAGCACAAGCTTCCGGATCCGCCGGACCCGGACAATCTTCCGATCGACTACCCCGGCTCCGGGTGGGACATCAACAGGTACTCGCCCAGTGTCGCGCGCGAACTTCATCGGCGTGCCACGCACCTACGGGGCGTTTGACCTTGACTGACTTCCCGCCGGACCCTTCGCGACCGGATCCCACCCGGAAAGATCCCACCAGGGAACCGGGACCCACACCGGAGCCGGTTCCCTTGCCGGAACCAGGGCCTCCCCCGGTCCCGGACCCGACGCCGGGGCCAACAGTGCCGTCTCCACCGGCGCGGCCAGATACTGGACAACCGCCTGGACAACCGCCTCTTTAGGAGGTTTCCAACCCCATAGACCGGATCCTGGCAAATCCCCCAGTCAGGACCCGAAGGAGGGCATGCCGCACTACAGGGAGTGTGGCATGCCCTTTCGCGTGCCCGAAACTTTGGCGTGCCCGAACTTTGGCGCGCCCCGAAGCCAGCCAGCCTCAACGCCCTACTGAACAGCTAACCCCCATCCGATCTTTGTTTATGTTGGTTTCTATTGACTTACCAACACAAACAAAGATAGAGTCAAGCAATTCCACATCGTTGTGACAGCAGTCACCTGATGGGCTGCACTGACAAATGGCTTTACCGCAATGGAGGGTAAGTGTTCGCTGAAGAGCGCCAACAACTGATCTCCGCACTCGTCGCAGAGCGCGGACGGGTGAGCGTCACTGACCTCGCCGACCGTTTCAGCATCACCACGGAAACCATCCGCCGTGATCTCGCAGCTCTCGAAGTTTCGGGGAGCCTGCGCCGCGTTCATGGTGGGGCTGTCCCCTCGGACCGCTTGAGTACCCGCGAGGAAAGCATCCTGGAGCGCGCCATCCAGCGCCAATCCGAGAAACACCGCATCGCAGCTGCCGCGCTCGCCCTGATTCCGGAACTCACCACGGGCAGCATCCTGCTGGACGCAGGCTCCACAACCGAGACCCTGGCAGACCTGCTCGCCCAGCGCACACCTGCAGCCAACGGCAACGAGGAACTCGTGGTCATCACCCACGCCATTCCCATTGCCGGCAAGCTTTCCTCCACAGCGGGCATCGCCCTTCAGATCCTGGGTGGCCGGGTACGCGGGCTGACCCAGGCCGCCGTCGGACAGTCCACAGTGGAGGCCGCTTTCAGGCTTCGTCCTGATATCGCCTTCGTCGGCGCAAACGGCATCCACGCCACCTTCGGGCTCAGCACGCCCGATCCTGAAGAAGCCGCGGTAAAAGCCGCCTTCGTCAAGTCAGCCCGCCGCGTTGTGGCATTGGCCGATTCTTCCAAGCTGGACGCCGAGACATTGGTCCAGTTCGCCACCCTGAAGGATGTTGACACTTTGATTACAGACAGTGAACCCTCCGCTGAACTCAGCGCAGCCCTGGCCGAAGCCGGCGTTGACGTGGTGATCGCATGATCGTCACACTCACGGCCAACCCAAGCCTGGACCGCACGGTGGAGCTTCCGGCACCACTGGCCCGCGGCGAGGTACAACGTGCCGTCGCCGTCCACCAGGAGTCGGGCGGAAAAGGCGTCAACGTTTCCCGCGCCCTGGTGGCTTCCGGCCTCGAAACACTTGCCGTCCTTCCAGGCGCTGACTCGGATCCGGTACTTTCCGGACTGCACGACGCCGGCGTGCCGTTCGCTGCCCTGCCTATCGGTCAGGCGCTACGCAGCAACGTCACCCTCACCGAACCGGATGGCGTCACCACCAAGATCAACGAACCCGGCCCGGAGCTGAGCGACGAACAGCAGGAAGCCCTGATCGGGCTGCTGCTGGAGCGCTCCCGTGGCGCCAGCTGGGTGGTTCTCGCAGGCTCGCTCCCACCAGGAGTGCCCGCGGATTTCTACGCCACAATCGCTCGTCGACTCCGGTCGAACACTGATGGATCGGCCATCCCCGGCATCGCCATCGACTCTTCCGGGGCTCCGCTTGCGGCAGCTTTGAAAGGCGATGCCGCAGGAAAACCCGATCTCCTCAAGCCCAACGCCGAAGAGCTCGCAGAGCTCGCTGCCGCTGCCGGCTTCGCCATTGTCTCCACCGCCGAGGAACTGGAAGCCGACCCGGCACGAGCCGCCCAAGCTGCTGCCGCCGTCGTCGAAAGCGGTGTGGGCGCCGTTCTGGCAACACTCGGATCCAAGGGCGCAATCCTGGTGACGGCTGATGGGGCGTGGCTTGCCACGCATCCTCCCATCCAGGCCGTCAGCACGGTGGGCGCCGGGGATTCTGCACTGGCCGGCTACTTGCTGGCTGCTATCCAAGGCGGTTCCGCCCAGGACTGCCTTCGTCAGGCCGTGGCACATGGTGCCGCTGCTGCTTCGCTGCCGGGCTCCACTGTCCCTGCAGTCCACCAGACAACCCCCAACGCCGTAACCATCACGGCCCTCCAGAAGGACTAACAGTGACCCAGCTGATCACACCCCAATTGGTCATCCTCGACCAGAACCTGGGCGACTCCCCTGCCGACGTCATCCGCGTCCTGGCCGGCAAAGTCGCCGCTGCTGGCCGTGCTACCGAGGTTGAAGGGCTCTTCACCGATGCCTTCGCCCGCGAGCAGAAAACCGCTACCGGCGTCCCCGGCGGCATAGCGATTCCGCACTGCCGCTCGGCCGCAGTCACCGAGCCCGCCCTTGCCATGGCCCGCCTGTCCCACAAGGTGGACTTCGGCGCCAAGGACGGCCCGGCGGACCTCATCTTCTTCATTGCCGCCCCGGACGGCGCTGACCAGGAGCACCTGAAGTTGCTCTCCAAGCTGGCCCGCTCCCTCATCAAGAAGGACTTCACGGCAGCGTTGCGCGCGGCAGCCACTGAGCAGGACATCGTGGACCTCGTTGATGGGGCCTTGGCGGACAAGCCCGCTGCAGCTGCAGCTGCTCCGGCCACCGAAGCTGCTGCAGCACCCGCTGCCGCTGGGGCCACTGCCGCATCGACCACGACGGCGGCTGCCGGACCCAAGCGCATCGTCGCCGTTACAGCGTGCCCCACCGGCATCGCCCACACCTACATGGCTGCTGACTCGCTCGTTGCCGCTGCCCAGGAAATGGGCGTGGATCTCCAGGTTGAGACGCAGGGTTCCTCCGGGGCCAAGCCGCTGGATCCGGCCATCATTGCCGCTGCTGACGCGGTGATTTTCGCTGTCGACGTGGACGTCCGCGGCAAGGAGCGCTTCGCCGGAAAGCCGGTCATCAACGCTCCGGTCAAGCGCGGCATCGATGAACCCACCAGGATGGTCCAGGAAGCGTTGGCTGCTGCGGATGATCCGCACGCACGCCGCGTCCCGCACTTTGGTGCCGAAGAGCAGGCCGAGCGTGCTGCTGAGGAAAAGGGCGAGCACATCGGCCAGAAGCTCAAGCGCGCACTCCTCACTGGTGTTTCGTACATGATCCCGTTCGTAGCGGGCGGCGGCCTGCTGATGGCACTCGGATTCCTCTTGGGCGGATACTTGATCACCGGCTTTGCGGACAAGATCGTTGTCGACAACAGCATCTTCAACCTGCCTACCGAGTTCCCGGACAATGCGTGGGGTCCTCTCGGCGCCTACCTCGGGGCCGTCTTGTTCAAGATTGGCAACCTGTCCATTCAATTCCTGGTGCCGGCGTTGGCAGGCTATATTGCCTTTGCCATCGCCGACCGCCCCGGTATTGCACCAGGCTTCGTCGCTGGCGCGGTGGCAGGGTTCATGGGCGCAGGGTTCCTCGGGGCTATTGTTGGTGGTCTGCTGGCCGGCTACATCGCCTTCCAGATCGGCAAGCTCGATGTTCCCCGCTGGCTGCGTGGCCTGATGCCTGTGGTCATCATTCCGTTGCTTGCCTCCCTGGTGGCCTCCGGCCTGATGTTCCTTATCCTCGGCGCACCGATCGTGGCACTGACCAAGGCACTCAACACCGGCCTATCGGGCCTCACCGGCGCAGGCGCAATCCTCCTCGGCATCATCCTGGGCCTCATGATGTGCTTCGACCTTGGTGGTCCGGTCAACAAGGTTGCCTACTCCTTCGCTGTTGCGGGCCTCGGCACGGCAACGGTGGCAAACCAGGCACCGTGGCAGATCATGGCCGCAGTGATGGCAGCGGGCATGGTTCCGCCGCTCGCCATGGCCCTGGCTACCGTGCTGGACAAGAAGCTGTTCTCCTTGGCTGAGCGTGAGAACGGAAAGGCCGCCTGGCTTCTGGGTGCATCCTTCATCTCCGAGGGCGCCATCCCGTTCGCAGCTGCTGACCCGCTTCGCGTCATCCCCGCCAGCATGGTAGGTGGCGCCGTAACCGGTGCCCTGTCCATGGCCTTCGCAGTCACGTCCAAGGCTCCGCACGGTGGCATCTTCGTGTTCTTCGCAATCGACAACTTCCTGTTGTTCTTCCTGTCGATCGCTGTTGGTGTGGTGATCACCGCGCTCCTTGTAATTGCCCTCAAGCGCTGGGCTGTCCGCAAGCCGGTTGAGGCCGAGGCAGTTCCCGTCCCAGCAGGCGTGTAAGTCCCGGCAGGCGTGTAAGCGCCGGCAGATAATCCGTCAGCCCAACAGCACCCAAGCAATCAGAGGACCAGATACATGCAGACCTTCTCAGGCGTAGGCGTAGCTCCCGGGCGCGTCCTGGCACCGGTAAAGCAGATGCCGAAACCGATCCAGGAGCCGCACCCGAACGTCAACATTCCTGCCGACGTCACGGTTGAATCGCAGGGGCAGCGCATCAAGGACGCTGCCAAGGCGGTTCAGGCTGAACTGAGGGCCCGCGCGGCTACGGCCAACGGAGAAGGCAAGGAAGTACTGGAAGCAACGGCCTTGATGGCCGCCGACCCCATGCTGGTGAAATCGGCCATCAAGCTGTTGTCTCCTGAGGCTCCAGGTGGTGCACGGACTGCTGAACGTGCAATCTGGGAGGCTGGCGGAACGGTGGCTGAGACCCTCAAGGGCCTGGGCGGGTACATGGCCGAGCGCGTGGCGGACGTCCTCGACGTCCGGGCACGCATAGTGTCTGAGCTCCGGGGCCTGCCGGCACCGGGGATCCCGGCCTCCGATGTCCCCTTCATCCTGGCGGCTGAGGACCTGGCGCCTGCTGATACTGCCACACTGGACCCATCCAAGGTAGTCGCGCTGATTACCTCCAGCGGCGGGCCGCAGTCGCATACAGCCATCCTTGCCCGTGCTCTCGGCTTGCCCGCCGTCGTGGCCGCACTGGGTGTGGACGAGATTGCGGATGGCACCGAGGTCTATGTGGACGGCGCCGCAGGCACCATCACAGTTGAGCCAGGTGAAGACCTGCGGTTGGCTGCCAAGGCGTGGGCCACCCAGGCTTCCACGCTGGCGGCCTTCAGCGGGAACAACACCATGGCCGACGGTTTCCGGGTGCCGTTGTTGGCAAACGTTGGCACGGGTGCGGATGCTGTCAAAGCGGCCGACGCCGGCGCCGAGGGCGTTGGACTTCTGCGGACGGAATTCTGCTTCCTGGACCGCGACGACGAACCCACTGTGGAGGAACAGATCGCGGCTTACGGAGCCGTTTTTGCAGCCTTCCCGGGTAAGAAAGTTGTGGTCAGGACCCTGGACGCGGGCGCGGACAAGCCGCTGCCGTTCCTCACCAACGCCGACGAACCGAACCCCGCACTCGGTGTCCGCGGATACCGCACGGACCTCACGTCCCCCGGCGTCCTCGAACGGCAGCTCGAGGCCATCGCCGCCGCCGAAGCAGCCAACAATGCCGAGGTCTGGGTCATGGCACCCATGATCTCGACGGCGGACGAGGCCGCGCGGTTCGCCACGCTTTGCGCCGCCGCCGGGCTCAAAACCCCTGGTGTCATGGTGGAGGTTCCGTCGGCAGCGCTGACCGCCGCCACTGTTCTGCGCGAAGTGAGCTTCGCGTCCCTTGGCACCAACGATCTCACGCAGTACGCCATGGCAGCAGACCGCCAGCTTGGGCCGCTCGCCACCCTGAACGATCCGTGGCAGCCTGCAGTCCTGCAGTTGGTCAAGCTAACGGCCGACGGCGCCGCGCAGGTCAGCGGCGAAAGCGGCACGGCCAAGCCGGTTGGCGTCTGCGGTGAGGCAGCAGCGGACCCGGCACTCGCCGTCGTACTCGTTGGCCTTGGCGTGGCGACGCTGTCGATGAGTGCCCGGGCGCTTGCCGCCGTCGCGACCGTGCTCGCCACTGTGACTGTTGCCCAGGCGCAACAGCTGGCAGCGATTGCCTTGACGGCCCCCAACGCAGCCGCGGCACGCAGCGCGGTCCGGGCCCAGCTTCCCATCCTGAACGAGCTCGGCCTCTAGACTTCCCCACAACCACCCACATCAAAGGAGCACCAATGCCTGAACGTACCGCCACCATCGCAAGCCGCGTCGGCCTCCACGCCCGCCCGGCAGCCATCTTCGCTGAAGCCGCAGGCGACCTTGACCTCGAGGTCACCATCGCCCGCGAAGGCGAGCCTGCCGATGACGCCATGGACGCAGCGAGCATCCTGTCCCTCATGAGCCTGGGCGCCTCCCACGGCGATGTCGTAGTGCTGCGTGCCGAAGGCGAAGGGGCAGAAGCAGCCCTGGACAGCCTGGTGAAGATCCTCGAAACGGACCACGACGCCGAGTAGGACCGCTAAACCCCTCAGCGACACGGAAAAGGCCTGAAGACCCCCGGATTTGGGTGGCTTCAGGCCTTTTTTGTGTCCTGGACCGGAATACCCTGGCTCTGCTTCCCAATGAGGAAGGCTGCAATCGAAGCCTCAGTGGGCTTCACGTCCTGCAATTCCCCGGACAGATAGGCCTCCACGATCCTGGGATCCACGTAGGAAGTACGCGCCACGGTGGGGGTGTTGCCAAGCAGCTGGGCAGCGTCCTTCATGGCCTTCACCAAAGCCTGGGGCCGCGTCATGGTGCCTTCGGACTTCAACAAGGACAGGGCTGCCGCCGCGGTCCCCTTCCAGGTACGGAAATCCTTGGAGGTGTAGGCCGCTCCGGCTATTCCGCGGAGGTACTCGTTGATCATGGCAGCGTCCACCGAAACCCATGAACCATCGGACCGGTAGGCCAGCAAGCGTTCCTTGCCGGGCCGGCGGGCCAGCGGCTCCAGGAAAGCTGCCAGCGCGGGATCCTGGATGGAGATGTCCCACCACTGCCCGCTCTTGCCCGGGAACTTCAGGCCCACGGCATTGTCCTTGATTCTCGCGTGCCGGCACCTGAGCGTGGTGAGTCCGTAGGAGCCGTTCTGACGCATGTAGCTTTCAGAGCCCACGCGGAGAGCGCCCAGATCCATGAGACGCACGGCTGCGGCCAGGGTCTGCTGCCTGGG
This sequence comes from Arthrobacter sp. StoSoilA2, assembly GCF_019977195.1. Taxonomy (NCBI): domain Bacteria; kingdom Bacillati; phylum Actinomycetota; class Actinomycetes; order Micrococcales; family Micrococcaceae; genus Arthrobacter; species Arthrobacter sp. StoSoilA2. The sequence continues at coordinate 261,471 of NZ_AP024643.1, read as the reverse complement.
AGACAAGGTGTCTTTCAAGTGCAGTGTGACAGTCCTGCGCACGCCAGGAAGCACCGAGCCCAATTCCGTGGCCCGCTGGAACTTCTCGGTGTCTTTACGTTCGCGCCACCGAGGGTGGTAGATGTATTGGCTTCGACCCGCCGCGTCCACACCCGTGGCCTGGATGTGTCCATTGATGTCGGGACTGATCCACACCTCGGTCCACGCAGGCGGGATCGCCAGCGCATTAATGCGCTGGCGATCCTCTTGGCTGACCAGGCTCCCGTCGGGATACCTGTAACTGAACCCTTTGCCGGCCCTGCGGCGTTCAATACCGGGCTTGGAAAGGTCACTTCGCCGAAGCCTTGGCATTTTCAGTGATCGAATTCAGGGGTGGGCTAGGCTTCGTCGGGATCCGTGACTGCGGCTCCCGCGCTCATGACCTCGGCGTTGATCATCCATACAAGCTGCTCCAGGCGGGCGATGAATTCGTGCAGCAGGTCCGCTGTTGTGGGATCTTCTTCGTCCACCTCGTCATGGACGTCCCGCATGGTCTGGACGGTCCGCTCCACACGCTCGGTGACCAGCTTGACTGCGTTCTTGGTGTTGACCAGCCCGCCGGGGAACTCTTCAAGGCGGGTGCCGGCGGAGATGGTCCCGCTCCGGCCATCGGGCAAGGCGTGAAGGGCCCTCATCCGTTCGGCGGTGTCATCCGCGAATTGACGGGTGGCCGCAACGAGTTCGTCCAGCTGGAGGTGGAGGTCACGGAAGTTCGGACCGACGATGTTCCAGTGCGCCTGCTTGCCCTGGAGCTGTAGCTCGATCAGGTCTGTCAGGACGATTTGAAGGTTGTCTGCAAGCTGCTGTGACGCTTTCATGTTTTCCTCTCCTTGGACGGTCGGTGCAAGCGAAAAACCCTGGTGTCGAATTCCTTCGATGTGGGTCATTCATCAAGTGGCGACTTCAATAACTCTTTCATAAGGTTGCTTAGTAGTACAATGAAGAGTGTTGCTGTTCACATCTGGCGAACTTCACCCCTCGGTGAGGGCCGGAAGTGGTAGCGATAAAAAGTACTTGGAGGCGGTGGAACGCTCCCAAGTAACCGTAGAAGTAAATAGGAATGCATAGTCAGGAATCCAAAGATTCTTTGCGGATTCCCCCAGAAAGGAATGTGCTGACCATGAACACGCTTCTGATCATTGCTGGTGTAGTTGCAATTGTCCTTCTCTTGGTGGGCGGCTTCTCGCAGGCCCTGAACTGGCTGCTGTGGGTAGGCGTGGTCCTCCTCGTTATCGCAGCTATCGGCTGGTTGCTCAGCTTCATGTCGGGCCGCAGGGGACACACGGTATAGAGCGCGCACCGCGACAATGACCCGCACCGGCCAAGGACTTTGGTCGGCCTGCCGATGAATACCGCGGAACGTGAGGACTGTCCCACTGCAGGCGAACTGCAAGCAGGGGCAGTCCTCCGGCGCATCCGGCACCCGGATACAGGCTCCGGAACGGGCGCTTTAGCCGCCATGTTCGCATGAAACGCAGTGTTTTACCCGCCCGTACTGGGAGGAGGTGCCACGTCAGGATCCCGCGGAGTAGGGAATTCGTCCGGCGACTCCGGAACAGGAGAAGTGTCCGGGTCTTCCGGAGTGGGCCTGCCCTCAGGTGGCTCCCCCGGTCCGGGAGGCGTACCCGGCGATGGCCGCTCGGGTGCTTCACGCTCCGATCCCTGTCCTGGCAGTTCCTGCTCAGGCGTTGGTGTGCCATAGCCGCCGGCAGCGTCTTCAGGGTCAACGCGGTGTTCGTCCTGACTCATTTCTTCCTCCTTGGAAATCCTTTGAGGCCCCAAAAATTGTTCGAGGAATGCTGACAGTTCGACCGTAGTCCGGTGTAGTGTCGGCGTCCACCAATACCTATCTGGAGGTGTACGAATGGTAGAGCCGGAGCAGGTTCCCAGGACCGGCAGGAATGAATCCGTTGAAGAACGGATGGACCGCAACTGGATGGAGCTGATCCAGGAACTGCGGGTGCTCCAGACCGGCGTCCAGATCCTGGGAGGCTTCCTGCTGACCTTGCCCTTCCAAGCGCGCTTTGAGCACCTGGACGAGTGGCAGCGCGGACTCTACCTCTTCAATGTCATGGCAGCGGCCCTGACAACTGCTTTGATCCTTCTTCCGGTCAGCGTGCATCGCCGCCTCTTCCGCCGGGGACTCAAAGCCACTCTCGTCTCCAGTGCCGATGCCATCACCAAATGGGCCTTGGGCGGCGTAGCCATCCTGATTGTGGGTTCGGCCACCCTGGTCTTCGATGTCACCGCCGGCCGAACAGCAGCCCTGATTGCCGGTGGCTTCATCGTCCTGGTCCTGCTGCTACTCGTTGTGGGCATGCCCATATGGCTGCAGCGGCGGGCCCTGCAAAACGGGAACGGCAAGAGCGGAAATGCACCGTGAGCAAAAGGCACATCAATACGCGAAAGGAAGAGCACCATGCCTGGAAAGAAGAATTCGAGTCTGAAGGACCCGAAGCTATATGAAGAACTCCGCGACGAGGGCGCGTCCAAGGAAAAAGCGGCCCGCGTATCCAATGCTGCGGCCAAACAGGGACGCAAGGAAGTAGGCCGCAAGGGAGGCAAGTCCGGCGACTACGACGATTGGACTGTGGACAAACTGAAGTCCCGCGCCAAGGAACTCGGAATCAAGGGCTACTCCGGCAAGAAGAAGTCCGAGATCATTTCAATGCTGCGGAACCACTGAGATTCAACAAGAAAACAGTGTAGGCCGTTCATCATCACCGGCCGACGCTGCTTCCTCATTAGTCGGTGAGCCGTATTAGTCGGTGAGCCGCGGGGCAGGCCGTAACCTTTTGAGCCAGGTTTCAGTCTGCGCAATGTGTGCTGCCATCGCAGTCGCAGCCAAAGTGGGGTTTCGCTGGGCAATCGCCTCCAGGATCGCAGCGTGGCCGGCCGTGCTCCCCTCACGCACAGTGGTGCCCTCGTCGCCGTCGAAAATATGGAAGTGCCCCCCACGCGAACGGAAAAGGCGCACTAAGCCGGCCAGAGTGGCGTTACCGCTTGCCCGGCAGATTTCCTCGTGGAACTGCGAATCCAGTTCAGAATATTCGGAAGGGTCGTCCGTGCTTTCCATGCCGGCCACCAGTGCCGTCAGGGTAGCCAAGGCGGCAGGTGTTGCATTTGCGGCGGCTGCGGACGCAGCGTGCGACTCCATCAATCGTCGGATCTCGAAGAGCTCCAAAAGGCCGTCCAAAGGAAGCAAGTCGACCAGCAGCGCGAAGTTCTGAAGGATGACCGTGGGTTCCAAAGAGGAGATATAGGTCCCTGAACCGTGCCGCGACTCCATGATTCCGAGTGCTGACATGGCGCGGACAGCTTCCCGCAGGGAGCTCCGTGAGACTCCAAGCTGGGCGCACAGCTCCGCTTCGGGAGGGCATTTCTGCCCGGGCAGCAGTTCGCCGGAGGCGATCTTGTTTCGCAGGCCCTGCATGGCCGTTTCTACTGCACTCAATTAGCCGCCTCCTCCAGACCCGGTCCACGCTACAGCACCTGCGCACGTGCGTAGTGATATGACATCTTGTCAGACTTCACATCGCAAGACATCTTATCTCTTGCTGCCAGTGGTGGCTGTTTTGTGCCTAGACTCGCTGATTTGCGGAAAGTCATCTTATGTCTTTGGAAAGTTGTCTGTTGTCTTGGCGGAATGTGTGAGGTAACTTACAGACAGTCCCGCCTCTCCAAGCAAGAAGGCCTCTGTGTACACAGCCAGCAACCTCACGGCTCCCCGTCCCATGATGACACCGGACGGCGAGCCTTCCTCCTCCGACTGGAGCCTCACTCCCACCAAGGTCCACCTGAATCACGGCTCATACGGTTCCGTTCCTCGCGCGGCGCAGGAATTCCAGCTGGAGCTCAAGGCCCGCATGGAAGCAAACCCTTGTACGTGGTTCATGGGGCAGTACAACGCGGTGGCGGCAGCGCGTACGGAAGTTGCCGCATTCCTCGGAGTCGATGCCGCGCATATGGCACTGGTCCACAATGCCAGCGCCGGGGTCAGTGCCGTTTACAACTCACTGGAGTTTGCACCTGGCTCGGAAATCGTGATGACGAACCACGCCTACGGAGCCGTACTGCACGGGGCTCACCGGGTGGCCCGTAGACACGGCGCTCGGGTCCGAATCGCGGAAGTGCCGCTGGATGCGGATGCCGTGACCGCAATCGCCCTTGTCATGGCAGAAGTCAGCAACAAGACGGCCCTCATCGTGGTGGACCAAATCACCTCGGCAACAGCCCGGGCATTTCCCGTAGAGGCCATCGCCGAGGCAGCATCTGCCATGGGTATTCCCGTGCTCGTGGACGGAGCGCATGCGCCGGGGATCCTGGAATCGCCCGTGCCCGACTTTGACGGGTTCTGGGTTGGCAATCTGCACAAGTTTGCTTGCGCTCCGAGGGGTACGGCCGCCCTCGTAGCCCGTGGTGCACACGCCAGCAAGCTAACCCCGCTCATTGACTCGTGGGGCTTTCCCCACAGCTTCCCGGAGAACTTCGACCACGTCGGAACCCAGGATGTTACGTCCTGGATGGCCGCACGCACGTCGTTCGACACCATCGCGCAACGGTACGGCTGGGGAACTTTTCGCAGCTACGCCAATGCCCTCTGCGACTACGGCGAGTCCCTTATTGGCCATGCCTTTGCCGACTTCACAGGGCAGGACCACACAGTAGATGTCGGCATGCCGGTTGGGCCGCTGCGCTTGATCCGCTTGCCGCATGGCCTTGCCACTTCGCACGAGGATTCGCACACTGTGCGGGCTTTCATCTCGGACGAGCTGGACATCGAAACAGCGGTGACCACCTATGACGGTGAGGGCTTCCTGCGACTTTCCGCCCACCTCTATAACTCGCCCACGGACTTCGAGATTTTCGCCGCGAAAGCCGTACCTGAACTTGTGCGGCTCGCCCGATCCCTCTAGACAGCACCACTTGCGCCGCGCAACCGGCGCACGGATTGCCCACCTCAACCAAATCAACGGAGGACCCACGTGAAATCCAGAATAATGGCGTCTGCTGCAGCAGGCCTGGCGGCTGTTCTTGCACTTGCCGGATGCGGCGGCGGCCAGAATGCTGCCGATGGCAAAGTCACCTTGAAGATGGTGGAGAGCCTGACCAATCCCACCAGGACAGAAACCCTGAAGAAGCTGATTTCAGGCTTCGAGCGTGAAAACCCGGACATCAAAGTCGACCTCATTTCGCCTCCCACCGATCAGGCTGATCAGAAGATCCAACAGATGCTCCAGTCCGGCAAGGGGATCGACGTCGTGGAAGCGCGTGACATCACGGTGGGATCCTTCGGAGCCAACAATTGGCTCTATGACATGACCAAGGACCTGGACGGCTGGGATGGCTGGAACAACCTGACGGAAAACGCGGTCACGTACTCCAAGCAGAACGGCAAAACCTACTACATCCCTTACGGCTTCTACGGTCTTTCCCTGTTCTACCGCTCCGACCTCGTCAAGGACGCCGGGTTCGACGGTCCTCCCAGCAGCTGGTCAGAGATGGCGGAACAGGCCGCAGCGCTGAACAAGCCATCTGAGAACAAGTTCGGATATGCGTTCCGCGGGGGCACCAATGCAAACTCCAACGCCGTGGCCATCATTGAGGCCTATGTAGCTGACGAGATCGACCGTGAGAACGCCTTCAAGCTCACGAGTGGCAAAACGATCTTCTCGTCCCCCAAGGCCCAGGAGGCGATGGACCTCTACATCGACCTCTTCAAGAAGGGATCACCGCCGTCGTCCGTGGCATGGGGCTACCCGGAGATGGTCCAGGGCTTCAGCAACGGCTCCACAGCCTTCCTGCTGCAGGACCCGGAGGTCATCGCCACGGTCAAGGAATCGCAGTCCATCAAGGAAGACCAGTGGAGCGTTGCTCCCCTGCTCGTGGGCCCGGACGGCAAAGCAGTGCAGCCGGTGGCCTCCGCTGGCTGGGGTATCGCGGAGTCGTCAAAATCCAAGCCGGAGGCAGTCAAGCTCATCAAGTACTTGGCGCAGGGAGACGCCGCCACCACCTTCAGCAAGGACAACAGCCTCGTCCCCATCCTGAAATCCGCAGCACAGGACAGCTTCTACAGCACCGGTCCCTGGGCTGCCTACGTCAAGATGACCGAGAACCCGGACACGTACGTCTCCGCGATCCAACCCCGCAGTGTGTCGTGGTGGACGGAGTGGATCAAGAAGTCCGACGGCGAACTGCAGCGGGTGCTCACCGGGCAGATGTCCACGGCCGAGCTGCTGGCAAGCTGGGACACGTATTGGACCGAAAAGATGAAGGGATAGCTTCCGGTGAGTCTCGACGTCAAGCGGGCCACACCCCCACCATTGGGTCGGAAGACCGAAAAGCCGGATCCCAGTAATCGAACTCTGTCCAAACGACGGTTCAGCGCCCGTACGGCTTTTACCTTGCTGGCCTTCCTGGCACCGGCCGCCTTGTTCGTAGGGGTATTCACGTACTACCCCATGATCTCCGGGAGCCAGATGGCGTTCCGGAACTGGAACCTGAACGACCTTTCGGACACATCCTGGGTTGGTTTTGCCAATTTCCAGAGCCTGTTCGATGCTCCTGAATTCGGGACAATCGTCCGCAACACTGTGGTGTGGGTTGTTGGCTCGCTGGTTCCCCAAGTGGTGATTGGTTTCGCGGTGGCGCTGTTCCTGAAGCGGCGGTTCAGGATGCGTGGAACCTACCAGGCGATGATCTTCTTCCCGTGGGCTGTATCCGGCTTCCTCATCGGCATGCTTTTCCGGTGGATGTTCAACGCCGAATTTGGAGTGGTCAATGACCTGTTGATGAAGGCGGGGCTCATTAGCTCGCCCATTCCGTGGCTGTCCGATCCCGGCTTCGCCATGACGGCAATCATCATTGCCAACATCTGGTACGGCGTCACGTTCTTTGCCATCATGATCCTCGCCGCCCTGCAGTCGGTGTCCGACGAAATGTACGAGGCCGCTGCCTTGGATGGCGCCGGAAAGGTAAGGACGTTCTTAAGTATCACGCTGCCGAGCATCGCAACTACTTTGGCACTTACCATCCTTTTGCGGGTGATCTGGATCTTCAACTTTCCGGACATCATCTTTGCCATGACCGGCGGTGGACCGGCCGATCAAACCCACATCATCACCACCTACATGATCAAAATTACGCAGGAGGGTGACTACGGAAAAGCGTCCGCGCTCGGCTTGATCGTGGTGCTCACCCTGATGCTGTTCGCTGCCTTCTATCTCATGGCTGTCTGCTTTCGAAAGGGAGCCCGATGATCAACACTCCGACGCTCGCAGGCAGGATTTCCAAGGTTGTTTTCCTGGGGTTGTGCCTGGTCGCCACCGTTTTCCCGTTGTACTGGATCGTGGTGACGTCCCTGAAGGAGCCGGGGGCCATCTATTCGCTGCCACTGGATTACTGGCCGCGGCAATTGTCCTTGGACAACTACATCGGGCTCTTCACGAAGTCCGACTTTGGCCAGTACATGCTCAACAGCCTGGTGGTTGCGCTGGTGGCCGCCTCGGTGGCAACACTGATTTCGCTGCTCTCCGCTTACGTTCTGGCGCGGTTCCATTTCTCCGGACGCGGTGCCGTGCTGGGGGCGTTCCTGGTGACGCAGATGATTCCCGGATTTATTGCCCTGGGTCCCCTCTACCTCATGATGACCGACTTCGGACTCGTGGATTCCAAGACCGGGCTGATCCTGATCTATATCGCGATCTGCATTCCGTTCTGCACCATCATGCTCCGTGGCTTTTTCGAGAATGTTCCTGACGCGTTGGAGGAAGCCGCCATGATTGACGGCTGCTCCAGGCTGAGTGCACTCTTCAAGGTCATTGTTCCCGTGATGCTGCCCGGCATCGCAGCGAGTTTCGTCTTCAACTTCGTCAATTGCTGGAATGAATTGTTCTTGTCGGTGACCCTGATGAACAGCGACAGCAACAAGACCATTCCGACGGCATTGGCCGGCTTTATCTCGAGTTTCAACATTGACTGGGGTTCCATGTCGGCCGCTGCGGTTCTGACGGTGGTTCCAACGCTGGTGATCTTCGCCTTCGCCAGTAAGTTCATCGTTCAGGGACTCACGGCGGGTTCAGTCAAAGGCTAAGGCAAACGCACCCATCTGGGTCGCAGTTGTGCGCGTTTAGGGCGCCCTAAACGCGCTTAAATGCGACCCAGTTGGGAGCCCGACGCCGGGTCACGCCTTTTTCTTGGCCCGCGTCTTTGGCTTGCTGGCAGTTTTGCTGGCGGCAGCGTCGTCGTCGGCCGCTTTTTCCTTGCCGCGTTTCTTGTCCAAGCTCCGTTTCAGCGCCTCCATGAGATCGATGACGTCGCCGCCTTCCCCTTCGCCTTCCGTGACGCCGAACGTGGCCTCCGTATCCAGTGCTTCGCCCTTTTCGAGCTTGGCCTCGATCAACGTTCGGAGCTGCACCTGGTAGTCGTCGGTGTATTCTTCGGGGTCGAAGTCGTGGGCCATGGAATCCACCAGGGCGGAGGACATTTCCAGTTCCTTATCGGAGATCTTGATGTCCGTCTCAAGCGAGGGGAACTTGGCCTCCCGTACTTCATCGCCCCAGAGCAGGGCCTGCAGAAGGAGTACGTCCCCGCGTACGCGCAAGGCTCCGAGCCGTGTCTTCTGCCGCAGGGCGTACTGGACAATTGCAATCCTGTCCGTGTCCTCAAGTGTCTGCCGCAGCAGCATATAGGCTTTGGGGGATTTGGAATCCGGCTCCAGGAAATAACTGCGCTCGTACATGATCGGGTCCAGTTGCTCGGCAGGAATGAATTCCACTACCTCAATTTCGCGGCTGTTCTCTTCCGGCAAGGACTTCAATTCGGCCGCGGTGAGAACAACTGTGCGGCCTTCCTCTTCGTAGGCCTTGTCGATATCTTCGTATGCAACAACTTCGCCGCAAATTTCACACTTCCGCTGGTACCGGATGCGTCCCCCGTCCTTATTGTGGACTTGGTGAAGGCCAATATCGTGGTCCTCCGTGGCGCTGTAAAGCTTCACTGGTACGTTGACCAGACCGAACGCGATAGATCCCTTCCATATGGCCCTCATGCACCCAGTCAACAGCACAAGACAGCAGAGGAGAAGAGGTGGCAGGCAAGCAACAGGAGCGGGTGAACGTGGAAGGCCACGAGCTGACCCTCACCAACCTGGGCAAGATCATCTACCCCGAGACCGGGACAACCAAGGCCGAAGTCCTGGAATACTATGCCGCAGTCGCGCCTTTCCTCATTCCTGCCGCCGCCAACAGGCCCGTCACACGCAAGCGCTGGGTCAACGGGGTGGGCACTGCCGAGCACCCCGGACAGGTGTTCTTTCAGAAGAACCTCGAAGACTCCGCGCCCAAGTGGATCCCCCGCACGGCCATCCAGCACTCGGACCACACCAACGTCTACCCCATGGTCAACAACCTCGCCACGCTTACATGGATGGCACAGATAGCATCCTTGGAGATCCACGTCCCGCAATGGCAGGTTGACGCCGAGGGTAATCCGCTCCGGCCCGACCGCTTCGTCCTGGATCTTGACCCCGGTCCCGGCGCAGGCCTGCCTGAGTGCGTTGAAGTGGCCAAACTTGCCCGCTCCATCCTGCAGGACATGGGCATGGAGCCGGTGCCAGTGACCAGCGGCAGCAAAGGAATCCATCTGTATACCGGGCTGGAGGGGACCCTGAAGTCCGAGCAAGTATCGGCCTTCGCCCATGAGCTGGCGCGTGCCCTTGAGTCCGACCATCCCGAGCTGGTGGTCAGCGACATGAAGAAATCCCTCCGCCACGGCAAAGTGTTGGTGGACTGGAGCCAGAACAGCGGGAACAAGACCACCATCGTCCCTTACTCACTCCGCGGTAAAGCCCACCCAACGGTCGCGGCGCCGCGCACGTGGCGCGAACTCTCCTCGAGCACCCTGGACCATCTCGATTACACGGCGGTGATGAAGCGGGTCAGGACCGGCAAGGACCACTTCGCCCCTATCTCGTCACGGCACCTCCCGCCGCACGGAGAGTATACGGATGACGACGACGGCGCCGGAGCCCGCAGCGGTTCGGCAACCCGCAGCGGTTCGGCCGGTTCCCGCGAGCGCGTGGTGACCGTGGAGAACCGTCTCGCCAAATATGTGGGGATGCGCGATCCGGAGAAGACCCCGGAGCCGTTCCCGGCGTCGTCGGCTGCTTCTGCCTCGGCGAGGCCGGGAGGATCATCCTCTGACCAGCCGAAGCCCGGCGACCCTGCACCGCCCGGGGGCATCTTCGTCATCCAGGAGCACCATGCCCGCCGCTACCACCTTGACCTGCGGCTGGAGCACAACGGCGTCCTTGCGTCGTGGGCTTTGCCGCGCGGCGTTCCGGAGACGCCCGACCGGAACAACCTTGCCGTGCATACGGAAGACCATCCAATGGAATACGCGGACTTCGCTGGCGTCATTCCCAAAGGTGAATATGGTGCAGGGACCATGACTATTTGGGACCGTGGCGAGTACACGTGCGAGAAATGGCGGGACGGCAAGGAAGTGATCGCAACGCTAACGGGCCAGCCAGGAGGTGGACTGCACGGGACCAAACGTCTGGCACTGATCAATACGGGCGACCGTTGGCTGATCCACTTGATGAAGGAGCAACCCGGAGGACGGCTTCGGAAGGGCACTGCCAGTCCTCCCAACGAGGTCGCCCCCGTCGCGGCATCGGGGCCAGCCGCTCCCCAGCCAATGCCGAACTACACTCCCATGCTTGCCACGTCCGGCACCGTCGCCGACCTTCGCGGCGAGGACTGGCTGTACGAACTGAAATGGGACGGAATCCGCGCCATCATCACCGGCACCGAGGGCAGGATCCGTCTCATGAGTCGCAACGGCAACGATCTCACTGCCACCTACCCCGAACTAACAGACCGATCATGCTGGCCCGACGGCGATTTCGTGGCCGACGGTGAAATCGTGGCACTTGGAAAGGGTTCGCGGCCTGATTTTGGCCGTCTGCAGCTCCGGATGAACCTGGTGAAGACCGCTGACATCGAACGAGCCCGCGCTTCGGTCCCGGTGCAGCTCATGCTCTTTGATTTGTTGTACGACGGCGGCACGGATCTGAGCGGGCTTCCTTTCCGTGAGCGCCGGGAGCGGCTTGCCGCGTTTGCCGGGGGCTTGCGCGCGGGCTGCCCGCTTCACCTTTCGGCTGTGTTGGACCACGACGTCGACGACCTCATGGCAAGCGCGGCTGAACTCGGCTTGGAAGGGGTAATGGCGAAGAAGGCAGATAGCCGCTACGTGGTTGGCAGGCGTAGCCGCTCGTGGATCAAACTCAAGCTGGAGCAGAGCCAGGAAGTGGTTGTTGGTGGCTGGCGACCCGGCGCAGGTGCCCGGAATGGAACCTTTGGCTCGTTGCTGTTGGGCATTCCGCAGGGCGGGAAGTTGCATTACGTGGGCCGGGTGGGCACCGGGTTCAAGGAGTGGCAGCTGAGGGATGTCATGGAGAAACTGGAGCCCCGTCTGATACCCGATTCCCCGTTCGCCGATATCCCGCGCGAGGATGCTGCAGGTGCCCGTTGGGTAGATCCGGAGCTGGTGGCCGAAGTGACCTTCGGAGAATGGACCGGCCCGGGCAGGCTACGGCATCCCGTGTGGCGTGGGTGGCGTCCTGACAAGTCCCCGGAAGACGTAAGCCCGCCCAACTAGGTCGCACTTGAGCGCGTTTTGAGAGCCCTAAACGCGCTGTGCTGCTACCTAGTTGGGCTGGCTGTGTTCAGGTGGCTGCGGTCAGGAGGAGTGCGGCATCTGCGGGCGGCTGGTCCGATGGATCGCCGTCACGGCTGCACCCTGGCCCACTCGTCCGTGGGCTTGGTCGCGGTCCTTCGGGTGCCGGCGTTTGCCGCTACCGTCCGGCCAGTGCTGCTCCTGGTCCAAACCCAGGGTTACATCGATGGTTGCCGGCTCAGGCATGGGAGCCATGTCCATGGCCTCCACCAAGTGGCTGGCAACCTCGGGATCGATGTTTTCACCTTGATGCTTTGCAGTCATGGTTCTTCCTTTCCACAGTGAAACGAAGGAATTTCAATACTAGGTGGGCCGTCGATGGTTGTCTGCAGGATTTACCTGCATTCAGGAATCACCAACGGACCTTCTTCTCCGTCTTGGCCTGCTTGCCGCTGGTGGACGTGGGCTTATGGCCCTTGCCCGTGCTTTGCCAGCCAGCAGGAGCGCCGCCGCCGGATTTGCTGGCGAGCATTGCCTTCTGGGCATCGGTCAGTTTGGACTTGATGCCGCCGGAGGCGGACTTCGGACTTCCCGATGCTGCGGGCTCAGGGGTGTTGTTTTTGGAAGGATTGGCAGTCATAAAAGTGGACTCCTCTTCAGGTGTGAGTCCTGGAGAAGCACCAAAACCATGGCGTTGCGGTTCGAGAAAATAGCGTCGACAACGGGAACGGCATGGAGGCAGGGCCTCAACAGGCGTGGATTTTTGTCAGGTGAAACTCGGCTGTGCCGCTGCGGGCAGATGCCGGTCTACTCAAAAATCAGTGTTCCCATGCGTCATACCCTAACCAAGAATCGCCGCTTTTGTGAACCCCTCGGCTAGCATGGCACCCGTGACCTGGAGAATGTCCGTCGCCACCACCCTCCGCCATGCCGGATGCGTCTTCGCGGAGGAGGAAGCGCAACTCCTCATTGAGGCCGCCACGAGTCCGGACCATTTGGACTACATGGTGGACCAGCGCGTCAAGGGAAGGCCTTTGGAACACATCCTCGGTTGGGTGGACTTCTGCGGGAGCCGCATGGTTGTTGAACCCGGCGTATTCGTTCCACGGCGTCGCACGGAGTTCCTGGTACGCCAGGCGGCGAAAGTCGCATCGCCGGGTGGCGTCGTCGTCGATCTTTGCTGTGGCTCGGGGGCGATCGGTGCGGCACTCAGCGATCTTCTGGGGAGCTGCGAGCTGTACGCCGCTGACATTGATCCGGCCGCGGTGGGCTGCGCGCGCAAGAACGTGGAGCCCCGTGGCGGGCGCGTTTTCCAAGGCGATCTATACGACGCCCTCCCCCTCGAGCTCCGGGGACGTGTGGACGTGGTGCTCGCCAATGCGCCGTACGTCCCCACGGGTTCCATCGGCATGATGCCGCCTGAGGCGCGCTTCCACGAACCGATGATGGCGCTCGACGGCGGTACTGACGGTTTGGATGTCCAGCGCCGGGTTGCGCGGCACGCTGCTGAGTGGTTGTTGCCTGGAGGTTGCCTCCTGATTGAAACCTCGGAAGACCAGGCGTCCGAAACTGCCAGGATCATGCAGGCGGGCGGGCTGGGTGCACGGGTGCTCGTTGACAAGGAATTGGATGCAACGCTGGTGCTTGGAACCGCTCCTGCGCCCGGAGGCAATCCGTAAGCTTTTGCGTCCCATTACGCCTCATCTGGTGGGCTTGGCTAAACAATTTGGTAACAACGTGCCCGGGAGGGCAAAAATGGCCCGGCTTCCGCGCCGTTGCAGGGCAAAAGCAGGTAATGAGATGCAACACAGCTAGGCAATTTGCATCCCAAAACGGCCCAAAAATCGGATCTCAACTGGGGTTTGGGCGGCAAACCCCGTAAAATTGAACACCTGCCCAGAGCGGGGCAGCAGAAGTCGCAAGCAAATGACCTCCCTAGGAGAAGCCCAAATGCCCATAGACCAAAGCAAGATCGTCTCTCCGGATGGCGCAAGGAACGTCATCGGAAACACGGAAGCAGCCCACACCCCGGCCGCTTCCAACACTGTAAAGAACGTTAAGAAAACGAAGCTCCGCACGAAGCGCCGGTTGAAGGAATCCGACGTGAACGTTGTGGACCAGCCGATGCTGAAGAAAGCACTCGGCGGCACGATCGTCGGCAACACCATGGAATGGTACGACGTCGGCGTGTTCGGCTACCTCATTACCACCATGGGCCCCGTCTTCCTCCCGGAAGCGGACAAGTCCGTCCAGACACTCTTCCTTCTCGGCACCTTCGCCGCAACCTTTATCGCCCGCCCGCTTGGCGGCGTCGTATTTGGTTGGCTCGGCGACAAAGTGGGCCGCCAGAAGGTGCTCGCAGCAACACTGATGCTGATGGCGGCAAGCACTTTCGCCGTCGGGCTTTTGCCCGGCTATGCGCAGATCGGCATCTGGGCCGCCGCGCTGCTGGTAATCCTCAAGCTCGTCCAGGGCTTCTCCACCGGCGGTGAATACGCCGGAGCCACAACCTTCGTGAGCGAATATGCCCCGGACAAGCGCCGCGGCTTCTTCGCCAGCTTCCTGGACATGGGCAGCTACATCGGCTTCGCCCTCGGCGCCGCGCTGGTTTCAGTCCTGCAGCTCACGCTCGGACAGGCAGCCATGGAGGAATGGGGCTGGAGGCTTCCGTTCCTGATCGCCGGCCCCCTCGGCCTGATCGCTGTGTACTTCCGTAGCAAGATCGAGGAATCCCCGCAGTTCCAGGCCACCTTGGACGCCCAGGAAGCCATCGCCAAGGACGCCGCGGCACAAGATGCCAACGTCGCCAAGGGCCCGGTTGGCATCATCAAGGCCTACTGGCGCCAGATCGTGCTGGCAATGATCCTCGCAGCGGCGGCCAACACTGTTGGCTACGCCCTGACCTCATACATGCCTACATACCTCACGGATTCCAAGGGCTACGATCCCGTTCATGGCACCCTGTTGACCATCCCGGTCCTGGTGATCATGGCACTGTGTATCCCGCTTACCGGTAAGTTGTCCGACCGCATCGGCCGCCGTCCAGTGCTGTGGATCGGCGCGGGCAGCACCATCGTGTTCTCCGTTCCTGCCTTCATGCTGATCGGCATCGGCGATATCTGGTCGACACTGGCAGGCCTTGCCCTGATCGCATTCCCTGTGACGTTCTACATCGCCAACCTGGCCTCGGCCCTCCCGGCACTGTTCCCGACGTCCAGCCGCTACGGCGGAATGGGTATCGCCTACAACTTCTCGGTGGCCATCTTCGGAGGAACCACCCCGTTCATCGTGCAGGGCCTCATTGAGGGTACCGGCGACGACATGATGCCTGCCTACTACTTGATGGCAACGTCCATCGTGGGTGCGATCGCCATCTACTTCCTGCGTGAATCAGCCCAACGTCCGCTGCCCGGCTCCATGCCCAGCGTGGACACTACGGCCGAGGCCCGCGAACTCGTAGCAACACAGGACACCAACCCGCTCATCAACCTGGACGAGATGCCGTTCGACGGCCAGCCAATTGATGATGACGTGTTCGGCCGCCGGGACAAGGATCTGGCTCCCGCCTAGGGAACACTTGCCTGCAACTTCTGAGCAGCGCTTTCCGATAGTTCGCGGCCCCGCCGCCCGCAGTAGCCACCAACGCCAAGGCGCTCTCCTTGGGTTGGTGGCTACTGCTGTTAGGACGCGTTCATGCCGCCAACCCCGTTCCCAGACCGCTCCCGCGTTGTTGCCCAACAACGTAAAAGCGGCCGGGCAACTTAATAGCGGCCCGCCAACGGGACTCGGCATCGGTCAGGATCCGAGCAACCCCTTAACAGCCATGCCAATAATCCGCGCGCCCTCCGGAAATCCGCCAGGATTGGGGCCGGCGTAGTTGAGCCGTATGTACGGGCCTTCAGGCTCCGCAGGGAACCACTCCGTTCCCGCGGCAATGAGGACCCCGGCCGCTTCGCAATCCTTGGTGAGCTGATCGACGTCGAACCCGTCCGGCATCCGCAGCCACAGGTTCAAGCCGCCTTTGGGCAGATGGCTGAGGTGCGCCTCTGGCACGTGATCGCGGAGGCTGGTGACCAGCAGATCGCGGCGCGACTGCAGCTGATGGCCCAGGCCTCGAAGGTGCGTTTGCCAGCCGGGCTGAGTGACGACGTCGAGCGCTGCAGCCTGGAGCAGCCCGCTGACGTACATCGACTCCGCGGCCTGCGCGCCCATGATGCGTTCCCGCGCGGGCCCACGGGCGATAATCGCTGCCACGCGGATGGACGGCGAGACGCTTTTGGTCAGCGAGCGGATGTACACCACGTGGCCGGAATCGTCCCGGGCGGCGAGCGGGACGGACTGTGCGGTGATGCCAAAGTCATGGGCCCAGTCGTCCTCCACAAGGAAGGCGCCGTGCTGCCGCACAATCCTGAGGACCTCCTCGCACCGCTCGGGTGACCATTGGGCACCCGTGGGGTTGGCAAAGTTGGGCTGGGCATAGAACATCCGGGCTCCCGACTCCTCGAAAGCCCTCCCCAGCTCCTCAGGATCCGGCCCCTCAGGACCGGACGGCACCGGAATGACCCGAACGCCTGCTTGGCCACCGGCCAGCAGCGCCCCCCAATAACTGGGCGACTCCACCAGCAGTGGCCGGCCGTGTCCCACCAGCCCGCGAAAAATCGAGCTAAGTCCGCTCTGGCTCCCGGGAAGCACGACGACGTCGCTCGGCTGGGGCGGCGTGACGCCAACCGGCGTTGAGGTGCTGAGCTCGTGGGCGAACCAGGATTGCAGTTCGGGAAGCCCCTGCGCGGGTGGCCGCGACAGCGCAGCGTCCCCGCGGGCAGCCCTGGTTAGCGCGGCCCGGACGAGCCGTTCCGGCAGGAGTTCCCGGTCCGGATAGCCGGAGTGGAATGCGATGACGTCGTTCGAAGCGCTGCGCATGGCGCCAGAATTAAGCAGGCGCGGCGTTTGCGCGGCCCGGAGCGCCGCTGTCTGCCAGCCATAATCGGACGGCCTGGCGGTGCGGTATGCCCGCACGAAGGTGCCAACGCCGGGGCGGCTTTCTATGAGGCCTTGGGCAGTGAGGGTCCTCAACGCCTTCTGCACCGTCACCGGACTTGCCTGGTATTCGGCCACGAGTTGACGGGTGGATGGCAGTTTGGCTCCCGGCGCGGCCCCTGCGATCCATTCCTTTACTCGCGAGACAATCCGGGAACTGCTATCGTTATTCATGAGTCACAATAGTAGCGCTACTACACTTTCAAGGCCAGTGGTATCCAGGCGGACGTCGACCGGCATCTGGTGGGGCCTTCTTGGCGTTGTCGCATTCTCGTTCACGGTGCCCTTCACCCGGGTTGCCGTTGAAGGCCTATCTCCGCTGTTCATTGGGGCAGGCAGGGCCGTTGTTGCGGCCATTCTTGCAGCACTGGCCTTGGGCCTGACCCGCCAACGCTTTCCGCAGGGCTTCCAGTGGGTTCGACTGATTGTGGTGGCCGGTGGCATCGTTGCGGGCTTCCCCTTGCTGACAACGTTCGCACTGACATCCACCACCGCAAGCCACGGAGCCATCGTCATCGCGCTACTGCCTGCGGCCACGGCAACGGTAGCGGTGATCCGGGGCCGTGAACGTCCGCGGCTCCTGTTCTGGGTCCTGACCGCCATAGGTGTTATCGCCGCGCTGGTTTTCGCGCTGGTTCAGTCCGGCGGTTTCGGTCAGCTTCATTGGGCCGACCTGCTGCTCCTCGGCGCCGTGATTGCGGCAGCAATAGGCTATGCAGAAGGAGGTCTGCTGGCGCGCGAACTCGGCCCGTGGCAGACAATCTCGTGGGCGCTGGTTGTCGCCTCTCCTGTCATGCTGCTGCTGACGGTCCTTTCACTGGGATCGGGAGCGCCCTCTGCTACGCCAGTTCAGTGGTTGTCCTTCGCTTACCTGGGAGTTGTGAGCATGTTCCTCGGATTCTTCGCCTGGTACCACGGCCTGGCGATCGGACCCATGGCACAGGTCAGCCAGATCCAACTGGTCCAACCGGTCATGACCATCGCGTGGGCAAGCCTGCTTTTGGGAGAGTCGATGACGTGGACCACCGCTGTTGGCGGGCTCGCCGTGATCCTCTGTGCAGGCGCCGCTGTCCGCGTACGGCTCAAGCCGCCGTCGAATCCCTGACGCTGCCACGCCAAGTCTCGTAGACTCGGCGCATGCCTGACGCAACTGTGGGTTCGATCCATCACCTTGAGATCTGGGTGCCGCACCTTGAACGAGCCCGGGAGGAGTGGGGCTGGCTCTTAGGCGAGCTTGGTTACAAGCCTTTCCAGGAGTGGCCCACTGGCTACAGCTGGAAGCTCAATGGCACGTACGTGGTGGTGGAAGGCACGGATGCCATCACCGGAACGGCCCACCGGCGCACTGATCCCGGGCTCAATCATGTGGCCTTCCATGCCGGCACCCGGGAAAATGTGGACCGGATCCGCGCGCTCGGTGCCGACGCCGGGTGGTACGAGATGTTCGAGTCGAAGTACCCGCACGCCGGCGGTCCGGACCACTACGCGGCGTATTTGATCAACACTGACAGTTATGAAGTTGAGTTGGTGGCTGAATAGTAGCTACGTCGGCGGAACCACAGGACGCCACATGGCGACCCGAGGCCAACGCGTCAGCCCCAACTCAGCTTCGTGCTCCATGAGCCTGGCCAGCTCAGGACCCCAGCTGCCGGCGTCGAGCGTTTGGAACCCCAACCTCCGGTAGTACGGCGCATTCCACGGCACGTCGCGAAAGGTGCTCAGGGTCTGGCGATGCATGCCATGCCCCCTTGCCCACACCCTTGCCGCATGCAGCAGTTCGCGGCCGAGTCCTTGATGCGCTTGATCCGGGTGCACGCTAACTTGCTCCACGTGCGCGTTGCCATCAACAATGTCCGTCAATAGATACGCCAAGGGGTAGTCCAGCCCATCAACCCACACCCAGGCACGCCCGGCACCTACGTAGACGTTCATCTCGTCCGAGGAGAAGGGTTCGTCGTCCGCGATCTGATCCATGCCCAGTCCCCGAAAGGCTTCCCCCGCAGCCCGTTCGATGTCCTGCAAACGCGGGAGATCGTCTGTTCGAGCTAGCCGGATCACCGTTTATCCAGTGCGGGTGGTGCCTGTCCTACGAGGAACCCATTGCGGGTTTCGATCAAGTCCTGCAGGTATCTGGCCAGAACCAGCTTTTCCAGCAGGCGGCCCAGCGGCCCGAACGGGGCAGCGAACTCCACGGTGTCCACCATCAGCGTCCCGCTGCCGTCCTGCCGGAACTCATGGGTGTGGCGGAGGTACTTGAACGGGCCCCGCACCTGCTCGTCAGTGAACGACGCCGGTGCGTCCATATGCGTGATGCGGCTGGTCATGCGGAAACGGACTCCGAGGTGCCACGCCTGCCAGGTGACCTGCTCGCCTTCGGAGATCAGGCCTGTGGTGACGCCGCCTATGGCCTTTTCCCTGCTTTTGGTCATCGACCCCACATGGGCGTCGATGTTTCGGGAGAGGTCGAACAACTCCTGCGGTGACATGGCGGAGCGGGTTCGGCAGACGAAAGCTACGGGCATACCTTGATCTTCCCAGACTCTGCCGGGCAGCGCTCAGTGTTGCTGTCACCTTCCCACGAGGCCCATGTGTTGATCGTTGTAGCGGTTGCCCTGCACCCCGATCCGGCTGGCCATGGCATCCAGATCGGCAACTTCATCAGCGGATAGCGCAACCTTGGTTGCGTCAGCATTCTCATCAAGTCGTTCCCGACGCCGTGTGCCCGGGATCGGGACGATCCGTGGCTGCTGCGCGTGAAGCCAAGCCAGCGCGATCTGACCGGGTGATGCACCTTTCGAGGCGGCGAGTTCGGCCACATGATCCACCAGTGCCTGGTTGGCCGCCCGGTTTTCTGCGGTGAATCGAGGGATAGTGCCTCGGACGTCACCCGGCGAAAATTGGGTGGACGGATCCACAGTGCCCGTGAGGAATCCCTTGCCGAGTGGGCTGAACGGGACAAAGCCGATGCCGAGTTCCGCGAGGGCGGGCAGCACCTCCGGTTCCGGATCCCGTGTCCACAACGAATATTCACTCTGGACAGCGGTCACGGGAAAGACCGCGTGGGCCGCGCGAATAGTGCTGGCGGATGCCTCGGACAGGCCGAAGTGGCGTACTTTACCGGCCTGGACCAGCTCACCCACAGCTCCCGCGACGTCCTCGATGGGCACGTTGGGATCAACACGGTGCTGATAAAAGAGGTCCAGGGTTTCCACCCCAAGCCTGCGGAGCGACTCGTCCGCCACACGTTTGATCCGTTCAGGAGAACTGTCCAGCCCAACGGACTTGCCGTCTTCGATCCGCCAGCCGAATTTCGTGGCAATGACTACCTGGTCCTTGATAGGAGCAAGCGCCTCGCCGACGAGTTCCTCGTTGACGAACGGCCCGTACACCTCGGCCGTGTCAAAGAAATTGATTCCGATCTCCACTGCTTCGCGGAGCACCTTGATCATCGCCGCCCGGTCCCCCGGATTTGGGCCGTAGCTTTGGGACATGCCCATGCAGCCAAGCCCGATGGCGGAGACCTCCAGGCCTTGCCCAAGTGTCCGTGTGTGCATGATGCCTCCCTTTGCTTCGAATAACTCGATTGATCCAGTCAACAACCTTCCCAAGCCATTTGGGAGGCACTGACGTAAGGGGTACTGCCAGTGCCTTGCTACGGGTTGTGACCGGGCTTGTGGCGGGCCAGCATGGCCTCCTGATACTTTTCGATACTGATAGTTCACCCATAAGCCTTGAATGATTGGTGGTGTTTTCCCTGCCCGCATTCATGGCGCATGCCCGGGAGCTCCACAGGCTGGGGCCGCCAAACAACGACCGCCTGTCGGCGGTTCGGGTGGCCCTCAGTGTCGCAGTTCCGGGGCTGGTCCTGATTCTCGTGGGCCGTCCGGACCTCATGATGTATGCGGTGTTCGGCGCGCTCACCGGAATGTACGGACGCAACGAAACCCACCAACTGCGGCTCAAACACCAAGCCCAAGCCGCACTTGTTCTGGTTGGCGGGCTCACGATCGGCACGCTTCTTTCCGTCAATCACATCCATTCCTGGTGGCTGGTGCTGGTGGCGACGCTCTTTGCCGGCGCAGGTTCCTTATATGCAGACGCAGTGCGTCTTAAACCGATCGGGCCTTTCTTCGGCATCCTCGCCCTGGGGGCGTGCGCGTCGGTCCCCACCAGCGTTCCGTTCCTGACGGCGGTGCTGATCGGTGCAGCTTCGGCGGCGTTCTCGATTCTGGTCGGATTCGCTGGCTGGCTTCGGCACCGAAGGTGGGAGCCGGGCGCTGCCCGCGATGTCCCCGTCCTCCGCGGACCCTTACGGCAATCTGCCCTTGTTCATGCGGCCCGCTACACTCTCGCTGTCAGTGCTGCCGGCGCTTGTGGCGTTCTGAGTGGGAGCGGCCATCCGCATTGGGCCATGGCCGCAGCAGCCGTACCCTTGGCAGGTGCGGACCTCCCGAGCCGCGTTCACCGAGGCATCCACCGCATCGTGGGAACGTTCCTCGGGTTGGCGGTGGTCGCCGTCGTACTTTTCCCAAGTCCGTTGTCACCGCTGCAGTATTTCCCCGGCCATGCTGCCATCGTCCTGGCCATTGTGGTGGTCCTTTGCCAGTTCCCCACTGAGCTGTTCATGGCGCGGCACTACGGCTGGGCCATGGTGTTCTTCACGCCCGTGGTCCTGCTCATCGCCCAACTGGCGTCGCCCATGGATCCGGGTGTGCTGGTGATGGAGCGGGCCGTCGAGACGTTTGTCGGAGCGGTGGTTGGAATCGCGGTAGCGGTGCTGGTCAGGGCACCAGTGGTTGCGGCTCCTAGGGCTGCAGGGGCCGGCGCGGCGGGCCGGAGGTAAGCTTCGCCGGCAAGATACGCGCAAAGAAGCTAACCACTTTGTATCGACGCGTCGGGATGGAAACAGCCTTGCCCGCGGCGTTGTCCTCCAGCCCTTCCCGCACCACGCGCTCGGCGGTGAGCCACAGGAATCTCGGCGCCACGGACTTATCCATGCCCATGCGGTCGTGGAATTCTGTGTGCGTGAAACCAGGGCACACCGCTGTGACCTGCACGCCGGACTTCACATATGCAATATTCGCCCAACGGCTGAACGTCACCTGCCAGGCTTTGGCCGCCGAGTAGGTGCCCCTGTTGGCGAAGGCTGCGACGCTGGCAACGTTGATGATCCGGCCCTTGCCACGTGCCAGCATGACTTCCAGCGCCGCGTGGCACAGCTCCATCGGTGTCTGAACGTGAAGGCGTAGGTGCCGCCTTTCTTCCTCCACATCGTTCTGCTCGAACGACTTCAAGAGTCCGATTCCGGCGTTGTTGACCAGGACATCCACGGGTCGCGCCGCGTCCCGCAAGCGGTCAGCCACCAAGGAAACCCCGACGTCGGTAGTCAGGTCGGCGGACAGAACCTCCGCCGAGATACTAAAGTCGCGTTCGAACTCCTCAGCCTTTTCCTTGAGGCGTTCTTCATCGCGGGCTACCAGGACGAGGTGGTGTCCGGCTTCGGCGAGCTGGCGCGCGAATTCCGCACCGAGCCCGGCCGTGGCACCGGTGACCAGGGCGGTGAGTTCATTGGCTCGAGTCGTCATGCGCCTAGACTATGCGCTGAACGCTCCCGGCGCTGCTGTCTATTCGTCAAAGAGCCAGTGCTCTTCGCCAGAGGGCCCGTGCTCTTCGTCAGAGGGCCGCCTGCGTGGCTTGGTGGCGATGATGGCGAGGGCTATCGAACCGGTGATGCCGAGAATCCACCAGGGGAATCCGGGGTCTGTTGTAGTGGACGGCAGAGTGCGGGGTCCGTCAGCGCTGGTGGGGGCTGTGGTTCGTTCGCCCCGAACCAGGAGTCTGTGGCTGTTGATGCCTTTGGGGGTGCAGGTAATGAGTGTGAGGTAATCCTTGCCCTCGACTTTGCGCAGGGCCTCGGTTTGGTCGGGCAGGACCGTGAGGATTTGGTCGACCTTGTAGTAGATGGTCTCGTCGAGCACGTTGATGCTGAAAACATCGCCTTCATGAACTTTGTCCAAGTCGTCGAAAAGGGTGGCATTGACGAATCCTGAGTGGGCACTCAAGACACTATGAGTGCCTTCGCCGCCCACTGGCAGCGCGGACCCGAAGAGGTGGCCGGCACCTTTGGAGAGAGTGTCCTCGTCCGTACCGTGGAAGATGGGCAAATCTGCGTGGATGGAGGGAATGCTGATGCGGCCCATCATTCCTCCAGGCCCCACAGCCAACATCTTCTTGTACGCCTCGGAGCCGGCACCAATGGTGGTTTGCTCGCCGGCTTCGTTCAAGGAGTAAGGGTCCCGGAGGGGCCCTGAGGGCAGTTCTTCATTGAACTCCCGGGCCTGGTCCAGGAGGGACTTCTTCGCGGAAGGGTTCATGGTCTGGACAGAGTCCACGTACCCGCTGATCTCGGTGGCATGGACGCGATCCGAGAACCAGGCTGCCGCCGTGGGATAAAGCAGGATCCCGACGCCCATCACCGCGACCACCACGATCAGGAGCCGTTGCCGGCTCCAGGGTCCGGTCAGATACCGGAGTCCACGACGGGTGCGGGTTGGGGCGTGTGTCATCAAGATTCCTGTAGCTGGGGTGAGTCGATTGGAACAGTGCAGCAGTCATGGAGACTGCAGAAGGGAATGCAAGTGGGGAAGAGCGCCTGGTTGGCGTTCTTCCCCTCTTGGGGTTGCTGCGGGGGCCGCGGTAGCGGCGCCCTGCAGTGGGTGTTAGTTGTTGTTGGTGCGGCGGTTGCGGACGAGCATCAGGGCTGCGCCGGCGACGAGGAGGGCTCCTGCTGCGTAGAGGATGCCGGTTCCGACGCCACCGGTCAGCGGCAGTTCAAAGCCGCTGTTGGAGGGGATGTTCTTGACTTGCAGGTCGATCCCGACGCCGGTGGTGGTGCTGTTGATCAGGAAGGACACCGGCTCGGCGAGCAGTTCGTAGCCTGCCGGGGCGGTGGTTTCCACGAGGTAGTAGGTGCGGTAGTCCGGGGTTCCGGGTGCCACGGCTGCGCCGTTGGCCCAGGCCGAGTAGCGCAGGCCCGAGATCGTCAGGGTGCCGTCCGCGGCGACGGTGAAGACGCTCTGGCCGTTGAGGTCTACCGGGTTCGTTCCGGCTTTCGCGTCGGCTTCGTTGGTGTAGACGGAGAACGCGGCACCGGCAAGGGCTGCACCGTTCTCGTTGACCTTCTGCAGGGTCATTTCGCCCCACTTGGTCACGACCGGGGGTGTGACGACCGGGCCGCCGGGCTGGCCCGGGGCGATGGTGAAGCTGGCAGCGTTGGGGTAAACGAGGGCTTCGTTTTCGATTTCACCGATGGTGTTGACCTTGGTGTTGACCATGACCTGCACGCGGGTGTCGGTGTGGGCTGCCAGTTTGGCAAGACCGGCGGGGGTGAAGATGACCGAGACGGTGTTGTTCGCGGCGTCGAAGTTCACGGTGTAGTCCGTGCCCGCGGTCAGGGGTGTGCCGTCAGCGAGGGTCGCGGACGCGCCGATGTAGGTCAGTTTCTGGTCCAGGACGTCCACGATCTTGTAGCCATCGATGACGGCTTCGTTCGGGATGTCACCGGTGATGGTGAAGTCGATCTGGTCCCCGAGCTTCACGTCCGGGGCGTCCGTGACGGTCTTTTCAGCACCGGCGACGGAGTTCTTCGGGTAGACGTGGACGTCGTAGATCCAGTTGTCGTTGTTATCCGGGTCCGTCAACGGAACGGAGACCAGGAACGGGGCCGAGGGTGTCACACCGGCCGGGTAGTTCGTTTCCGTCACCAGGTACAGGCCCACCGGCAAGGCGGTGAACGCTGCGGTGCCGGCAGCGTCGGTGGTCTTCACCTGGGCAGCACCCAGGGTGTACCCGGCGCCGGTGATCGAACCGTTGGGATCGGCCGGGGCGAAGACGCTGGAGAGGTTGTGCGCGGCGTCCCAGCCGGCGTTGGTGGACAGGTCAATGGTGTTGACCTGCTCAATGGTGAACTCGATACCGGCCAACGGTGTCAGACCGGTCGTGTCCACGGACGTGCCGTTGTTCGGCAGGCCCGTCGGGGTGGAGGGACGTTCGAACTTATGGACCGTGATGGAACCGGTCGTGTCCCCGTCAACCAGGGGCGCAGCCGAAGCCGGGGCCACGGAGAAGGACATCGCCAACACCGCCCCGGCAATCGTGGCGGCGGCGGTCTTCCAAAGCCGCCCGGTGTGGTGATTACTCACAGTGTTTTCCTCTTTCATCGTGATGGTTCTTCCTACAGGTGGTACTCGGAGATGGACATGCACCGCCCCGCCCCGCAACACGCACAAGGCCAGGAGGGAACTCTTCTTTAGGTGGTGACCGGCTCGTCCCGGCTCTTCTTTAGGTAATGGACTCGTGCCGGGTGGTCGTGGATTCCTGCCGGGTAGTAGCGGACTCGCGGCGGCGGTTGGCGGCCAGGGCCAGTGCGAGGGCGGCCAGCAACAGGGCCGATCCTGCGGTAGTGAAGGGCCACCAGCCGATGCCGCCGGACTCGGGCAGCTCCAGGGCCGGCACGTCCCGGACCGTGAGCAGGAAGATCCCGTCACCATCGGCGTCGGTACTGGTCACCACCCCACCCGCGGAGCCTTGACCCGTAGAGCCTTGTCCGAGGGTCACGGTGCCGTTGGTGGCGATGGTGAATTTCACCGGTTCGGCCAGGAGGTTGAAGCCGGCCGGGGCGGTGGTTTCTTCAAGCCAGTACGTTCCGGGCTGGATTCCTTCGAGTTGGAACCGGCCTGTTTGCCCGGCCACGGCGGTGATGGCGGGGCTGGCCAGCACGGCACCGGGGGTGCCGGCGTTATCGACGTGCACCGCCCAGGTGGAGCCGGCCATCGGCACCCAGGTCCCGCCGGAGGACTCGCCGATCTTCTCGATCAGGACCTTCGCCGGGGTGTGATGGGTGGTGGTGCAGTCAGGGCCGGGCGCCCCGGAAGAGGGTGCGCAGGTCTGCGGTGGTGTGGTGGTGGAGGTGCCCGTCACGACGTTGACGAGTTGTTCGTTCCACGCCCCGGCCTTGACCAGCACACTGTACGTCAGGGTGGCCGTCTGACCGGCCGGCAGCGTGAACGCCGCCGTGGTCAGCACCGTGGAGGGCGGTACGGGGTTGGGCACCGGTACGGGTGCTCCGGTGCCGATGACCAGGGTCGCTGACCCGGACACGAACGTCGCGTCATCCAGGACCTCTGCCAGGTTGTCCTTCAGCACCACCCCGGTGATGGTGCCGCTGATACTGGACGCCGTCACCGTGTACACGATGGTCTGGCCAGGGCTCACGGACTGGTTTGCGGGAACGGACCCGTTGACCGTGGCGCTCTTCTTGATCTTCCACGCAGCCGGCGCGGTGACCTGCGCATCATCGGTTGCCGAAACAGGCAACCCCAGGGGCGGGTTCCCGGTGACCTTCGCCGTGTTGGTCACCAACCCCGTGGTCACATCCGAGGCCGTGACCACATACGTTGCGGTCGCCGTCACGGACTGCCCCGGCAAAAGGATCCCCGGAAGACCAGGCCAGGCATACGACAAAGCCGACATGGTGCCCGTTCCGGAGAACAGGGTTTCGGTGATCACCACCGAGGTCAGCGTCACATTGCCCGTGTTCTTCGCCACGAACGTATACGTGGCGGTCTCACCGGCCACCAGGGTGGTCTTGTCCACCGTCTTCACCAGCGTGATCGCAGGAGCGGACGCCGGAGCGATCGTGAAGATGTAGTCTTCCACCTCGCCGGAATCCGATGCACCGATCGGGACCTGGACCTGGGCGGTCGTGTAACCGATCCGGAACCGCGCATACGTCGTCCCCGCACCCACCCCGGCAGGGACTGTCCAGGTAAGTGTTGCGGTCGTGGCGCCCGCAGCGAACGTGGCGCAGGCGCGCTCCGCGGTGTTATTGAACAGGCCGTCCTTGTTCAAGTCAATCCAGCCACAGGTCGTTCCGGTTTTGCTGGCCCCGCTGATCGCCACGGTGGTTGAGTAGCTGGTAGCACCTTGCGTCATGGGCGCCAGAGCCACGCCGTCGTCCATCAGGTCCTGGGCCGCCGTCGCACCCGCATTCGGCGACGCGGTGCCGTTGGCGACCTGAGCGTTATCCTCAGTCACGTTCGCCCCAAGGGTCACATCCGAAAGAACAGCCCTTGCGGCATTGTTTTGATCGTAGGAAGCAGGCGCGTCACCGAAATCCTGCGGAACGGTCATCGCCATCAGAAAGTTGTCGGCGTTATGGCCCGAGTCCTGTGGGTCGTTGATCGTGTTGGGCGGCATAGTGCTGGTGGTTTGGGTGAAGATGGCGCTGATGTTGAACGTCAGGGACGTGACAATGCCGTTGATCCGGACGGAGCCGCACGCTGCCGTAGCCTCTGCGTCATGCTGAGGAGGCGTGCCACCGTTAACATTCGTGTCGCAGCGAATGCCAGTGTTGTCGTTAGTGGCAGTGATCGTATTTCCCACTACCGCCAGGTTTCCACCGGAAAGCCGGGTCATGGACAAACCTGTCGTTGCCATGTCCAGCACGACGTGGAATTCGGACTGTTGGTCGATCGTGCCGTCTTTGCCAATATCAAGCCATGAGGTGGCCCCGATTCCTGCAACGTTGAGCACAGGATTCCTAACTGGCTGGCTGAACGCGATCGTGACAGTCCCCAAGCCGCTACAAGGACCAGTTGCTGCGCAATTGTTGATTGCGTTGGTGGCGAATTCGACAGCTGGCGACCCGGCTGGGATTGCCGGTGAAAAGTCGCTCGCGACATAGCCTCGACTATCCATCGTTGTCCGGCCCACGAGGTCGGTTAGCCCCGATTGGTCGTAGGTCGCGGTCAGGCCCGACCCCGGCATCGTCAAAGTGGCGTCACCGCCAGTGATGTTCGCCGGGCTGGTCGCTATCTCATAGGCCTGAGCCGGTGCAGTCAGGCCGAGCGCCACCACTGAAAGTGCCCCGAGGACCACCATCAACGCGGCAACGAACGCCGTAATCTTCCCTAGCGGATACTTCAAGGGGTTCCTTCCAAAGAACAGTGACCGGCCGACCCCACAGCCGACGAGCAAAACGTTGAAGCAACGGAGGCCTCCCACTTGCGTCCTTCAAGGTGGATCTCCAGTCAATGAGTGCGGGGTGGGAAAAATTCGTGTCGCAGAAAACGAAAACTTTTTGAGAGGCAGCTCTCGGGGTCTCACAGGAAGATGGTGGCCAAGGCCCGGACTGCGCACGGAACGATGCCGAGCGAGACCAATGTCCAGTATTTGGACCAAATTGCGTCACGACTTCCACATCCCCGGCACTCATTGGACATGGAAGATCAACTCGCTCACTTGAGAATCGAAAGCAGATCCTTACAGCTCCGTGGGCGCTGGCGCCAACGTAGTGAGCAATCCGGATGGCTATTTCCCGGTGACTGGCTTGTTCCTGAAGTCGAGGACATGCTAAGGGCCCAAGCGGAGGGCGGCGAGCTGCAAATGTCTGCCAAAAACCTTGGGGCGTCCCGCGCCTATCACGGCGTTGGAGTCCGCGAAACCATGCAGGACCTCAGTGCCTTTTTTGAAGCGGCAGGTGTGCCTGCTGATGACGACTCCATGCGGGATCTCGTCGAGGGTTGGGCGACGGAAAATGAACGTCTTGAGCCGTTCTCCTGCACCGACGTCTTTACCGGGCTTGCCACCATGGCGCACTTCGAACGGCTGATTCATGAAATATCGCTCGGCAGCAGCGCCCGGCGGAGAAGCCACACGATAGCAACCCTGCACCTCGGCTGGTCTGAAGGCGGCAAGCTGCTTAACTGGGAAATGTTGGCCGAAATGGGACACATATGCCGAGGCGAATTAACGGCGGTCGACGCCACTGCGGCCTACCATCGCGGAAGCATTCACACCATGATGACCCGCAAGCGGGAGAGTTACGAGGCATTGTTCCGCTGTCTGCAACGCATCGACGCACTACACCTGGGCGGTGGGCGGCGCACGCTCGTGGAATTCCTGGATCTTCCCACCTCGCCGGCTGAGTGCGAGCGGGCAATCGCAGGCCTCCGATATAGACGGGCAGCCTGACAAAGGAAATGCCACGGAATAAGGAAATGCTGTGAAGCCGCGTCCTTTTCCGCAACACGATTCAGCGGCAACCAGTACTACATAGGCGTGGCTGCTGCCTGGGGTCGGATCAGGCAGCCAGTCACGAGGAGGCGCCACCGGATGAAGCAATCTTTCCCGGTGGCGCCTCCGCCAATTTTCCGCCTAAGCGAACTTTGCCAGGGGGTTGGCCAGGCGGCCAGCCATCTGCAATCCCCCGGAGGGATCCGAGATATCGAGCATCTGTTGGTTGTTCCGCAACTGCAGCCGATTGAGGCAGGACAACTCGAAGTCCGCAGCGAACAGATCATGCATGGCGAACTGCTCCGCTAGTTCCGGATGGCGTTCCTGATATTCACGAACCACGGCAGCGGCAGTCCCCCAGAACTCGTCTTCCCGCAGCGTCCCGTCCTCCACAAGGATGGCCCCCAGGAAACGGAAGATGCAGTCGAACACGTCGGTGAAGATGGCGAGGACCATTTCTTCGGCAGGAATCTCGGCCTTGACGCGGGAGACTTCCTCGGGCAACTCGAGCCGGTCTCCCATCACCACGATTTCCTCGGCGATATCCTTCATGATCGCGCGGACGGGTGCACCGCCTTCCAGGATCAGGATGACATTCTCGCCGTGAGGCATGAACGCGAGCTCATACTCGTAGAGACAGTGGATCAACGGAACGAGGTAGGCCTCAAAGTAGCGACGCAGCCAATCCGTCGGAGCCAACCCGGAGCGCTGAATCAAGGCTGAGGCCACCGAGGCACCGGAGGGATCCACGTGCAACAAGGACGCCATGGTGGCCAACTGCTGGCCGTCTTCAAGCAACGGAAGGGGACTTTCCCTCCACAGAGCCGAGAGCATCTTCGGGTAAGGCGAGCCCTTGGCCGAAGCAGCCTCGTAATAGCGGTTGTGGTATCCAATGGCCGCCCTTTCACGGATCATGGCCAGGCCCCGGTTCTGGAGCTCCTGGTCATTGCCGATCAATTGATGCAGCCAATCGTTGATCGCCGGCGTTGCCTTCATGTACTGGGGAGAAAGACCACGCATGAAGCCCATGTTCAGCACGGACATGGCCGTTTTGACGTACGCCTTCTCCGGTGAGGTGGTGTTGAAGAACGTACGGATGGACTGCTGCGCCTGGTAGGAGTCCTCGCCGCTGCCCAGGTTTACGATGTGGCGCTGGGCGATTTCTGCCGCGAACGTCACGGTGAGCTTGTTGTCCCATTGCCAGGGGTGCACCGGCATGAGCAGGTAGTCCTCAGGATCAAGGCCGGAAGCGGCAAGTTCCGCTTTGAACCATGACAGAGTTGCAGGTCCAAGTTCGGCCTCAAAGTGCGTCCGGTAATCCAAGCCTGCGCTGGACGTAAAGACGGCTCTGCTCCGATGCACAGCGATCCACTGAAGCTTCACCACAGCACCGGTTTCCGGCGCGAACGCATGATAATCGGCAATGCCGAAACCCAGCCGGCCGTTGTTGGCAACGAAGCACGGATGCCCCTCAGCCATACTGTGCTCGACCGCCTGAAAATCGGCCGCCCGGTCCGCGCCGCGGGTGATGCCCGCGGCCAACTCGGCAGAGCTAAAAGGCTTGCCCTGCTTGTAGGCGTGGCTGGCCAGTGTGCTGCTGATTTCCTCGAGGTAGACGGGCAGCATCTCCTGGCGAATGGCCAGTGCCTCGTGGAACTCGGTGATGAAGTCCAAGGCGTCCAGCGGCAGCTCCGCACCATCGCGCAGCCGGACGATCGACTCAACAGCCACGGACCAGTGTTCAAGCGCCAAGAACCGCGCACGGAAGCGGTACTCAACGGTGGCGTCGTCGCTGACCACCTTGTAGAGCCCGACGCCGCCGCCCTCCTCACAGATCAGCTCCGGCACCAGGATCCGCTCGTGGGAGAACTCGGCGATGGCTTTTCGGATCAAGTGCCTGTTGGCGACGGCCCAGCGCTCCGGAGTCAGGTGGGATACAAGTTCGGCTGCCTCGTGGAGGGTCGCTTCAGCGGTAGTGGTCACAGGGAATCTCCTCTGGTCGCCGCGGCAGGCGCGGCCAGAATCGGGGTCAGGGTCGCGAGGAAATCCTCGCGCGTGCAGAAGCTCAGAAGCCCCTGCTTATGGTCTTCGGCAGGATCGACGGCGGGAAGGGTCACCAGGCCGTGCGGACGGAAGCCCACCTTCTCATTCAGCACATGGATCTTGTGGTTGCGGGCGTCAGGCTCCACGACGACCCGCTGGGTTGCGGGGTGGTCGAACAGTTCCGCCATGACGGACTGCAAGACGGCCGTGGTGTAACCGGGCTGCGGGTCGCCACCTGGTGGGGACACAAGGAGGTGCATACCCACATCACCGCTCTGGACCTCGTAGACGTCCGCCAACGGCGAGGACTCTGGACGGTACCGCTCCATCAGGAAGGCGGGCACGCCGTCGTCGAGTCCCAGTAACGCCTGGTGGTGACCCGATTCGGCGATCCGCGAGTACTCCTCCACAACGTCCTGCTCGGTGGCCGAAACCATGCCCCAGAAGCGTGCGTACTCCTGGCTTACCCAGCTGTGGAGGACCGGTGCGTCCGCTATGGGGTCGACTGGCCGGAATGTGAAGCTCATACAGCAGCCCCCGCGGCGTTCGGAACTGTTGAAGCAACTGGAGCCGGTGCGCCGAACTGCTGGAACGCGATGCTCCGCTCGATCGGGTAGACCTCGCGGCCGGTGATTTCCCGCAGGATGCAGGAATTGCGGTAAGCGGCCATGCCAAGGTCCGGCGTGACGAAACCGTGGGTGTGAAGCTCGGCGTTCTGGACGAAGATTTCGCCGGGTTCGACGCCGGTTCCATAGTTGCGCTCGACGTCGAAGCGGCCCTTGGCATCGCGGCGGATCCGATCCGGGATGCCGGCCAGGAAGGCGGGTTCCTTGTACGTATAGCCGGTGGCGAGAACAACGGCTTCGGACTCGAGGCTGTAATTGCGGCCGTGTTCCTCGTGGTGCAACTGCAGTGTGTGGGTGCCCGTGGCCGGGTCCCACTCAGCGGCTGTTAGCGATGAGTGCGTGTGCAGTTGCGTATCCACCATGCCGGAGAGGCTCTTGGTGTATAGGAGGTCGTAAATGTCGTCGATCAGGTCCGGGTTGATGCCCTTGTAGAGGTTCTTCTGATTCTTGATCAGGGAGTCACGCTGCTCCCCCGGCAACGAATGGAAGTAGTCCACGTACTCGGGCGAGGTCATCTCAAGCGTCAGCTTGGTGTACTCCAACGGGAAGAAGCGGCCCGAGCGGGTCACCCAGTTGAGCTGGTAGCCGCACACGTCGATTTCCTGAAGGAGTTCGTAGTAAAGCTCCGCGGCACTCTGGCCGCTACCGACGATGGTGATGCTGCGCTTGGACTGCAGCTCACTCTTCCTCAACAGGTACTCGGCGTTGTGAAGGACAAGTCCGCCGCCGTCCACAATCCCTGCACAGGAGTCCGGAATATACGGTGAGGTGCCGGTTCCCAGAACCAATTTGCGGGCGCGAAGCACCTCAGCGCCGTCCGGACCCTGCACCAAAAGGCGGTACACGCCGTCGTCGTACGCCACATTCAGCACATCCGTGCTAAAACGAACCGACTCAAGCTGGCCGGCCACC
This sequence comes from Arthrobacter sp. StoSoilA2, assembly GCF_019977195.1. Taxonomy (NCBI): domain Bacteria; kingdom Bacillati; phylum Actinomycetota; class Actinomycetes; order Micrococcales; family Micrococcaceae; genus Arthrobacter; species Arthrobacter sp. StoSoilA2. The sequence continues at coordinate 229,060 of NZ_AP024643.1, read as the reverse complement.
CATTGGCAGTACTGGTTGTATTCCGCCCGCAGCGGGTAGAAGTTTTCACGGATGTAGAAGCGGTACAAGCGTCCGGTCTGCTTCAGGAAGTTCAGGAACGAAAACGGCGACGTCGGATCGGCCAGAGTGACGAGGTCCGCCATGAACGGTACCTGCAGGTGGGCCGGCTCCAGCATCATGCCGGGGTGCCAGTCGAAGGACTTGCTGCGGTCAAGGAAAACGCAGTGGAGGTTGTCCACCGGCTCGCTCAGCGCGGCCAGGCCCAGATTGAAGGGCCCGACGCCGATGCCGGCGACGTCGTAAATCTTGCCGTTGTCTTGGGTGCTCATGCTGCAGCCTCCATGGTGCTCGCCAGCAGGTTGTCGCCCGTCCGGCGGATAAGTTCGATGATTTCCTGAATGTCCCTCAGGGAGGCTTCGGCGTTGAGGAGGGTGAATTTAAGGTAGTGGCGATCGGCCACCTTGGTGCCTGCAACAACGGCTTCGCCCGAAGCAAAGATCGCTGTGCGAATGGCCGGGTTGAGGACGTCTGCGGCATCCTCGTCCAAGATCACGCCGTTAACGGCCGGGCGGTAGCGGAACACCAAAGTGCTCAACTGGGGTGCGGCGGCGAGTTCGAACTCGGCGTCATCCACCAACAGGGCTCCAACGCGGCCAGCAAGGTCGATCGCTTCGTCGAACAACGCGCCGATCGCGTCGGCGCCCATGATGCGCAGGGTGAGCCAGAGCTTGAGGGCGTCGAAGCGCCGGGTGGTCTGGATGCTCTTGTCCACCTGGTTGGGGATTTCGGCCTTCGCGGCGCTCTCCGGGTTCAGGTAGTCGGCGTAGTAGGTGACGTGGCGCATCATTGAGCCGTTGCGGACCAGGACTGCGCTGGAGCTGACGGGCTGGAAGAAGGTTTTGTGGAAGTCGACGGTGACGGAGTCGGCCACGTGAATCCCGTCCAGGAGGTGGCGGTAGCGGCCGGAAACGATGAGGCCGCCACCGTAAGCAGCGTCCACGTGCAGCCAGGAATTATAGGCGCGCACCAACGCCGCCAGTTCGGAGAGAGGATCGACCGAGCCGAAGTCAGTGGTTCCAGCAGTAGCCACGACCGCCATCGGTACCAGGCCGGCGTCGTGCGCTTCCGCCAGAGCAGCCGCAAGTGCGGCGGGGTCCATTCGGTGGTCGGCAGCGGTGGGCACGGAGATCACCGCGTCGAAGCCAAGCCCGAGCATGGAAGCAGACTTCTGGATGCTGAAGTGACTGTCAACGGAGGTGAAGATCCGGAGTCGATCCAGCAGGTGCGGCAGGCGCGCGTCGCCGTTCGTGGCACGCAGCCTGGCCACGGCGTGATTGCGGGCGATCAGCAGAGCCTGGAAGTTGGACTGGCTCCCACCCGAGGTGAAGACACCATCGGCCGCGGCGTCAAAACCAATACGGCCGGCAGTCCAATCGATGAGGCGCCGCTCGATCATGGTGGCGCCGGCACTCTGGTCCCACGTGTCCATGGAGGAATTCACTGCCGAGAGCACGGCTTCACCAACCAGCGCGGGAATGACCACCGGGCAATTCAGGTGTGCCGCATAACGGGCATCGTGGAAGTAGATCGCGTCCTTGAGGTAGAGCCCGTCAAGCTCCTCAAGGGCAGCAGCCGTATCCGGCAGCGGACGTTCGAGGTCGACGGCACCAACCCGGGCCTTCAGTTCTGCATGCGCGACGCCGGTGAACGGACGGGCCGTTCGCTGGACTTTGGTGGAGACAGCGTTGACTCCCTGAAGAACCTGCGCCACATAGCTGGGTGAATTTCGAGCGTTGAACAGCTGGTTTGTGGCAGCGAGGGCCAGTTCCACCTTGGAGCCAAAGTCCTGCTCCTGAGCGATCCGCTCTTCGACACTTGGTGACGTCACGTCAGCTTCCTTCCATCATTGGGCGCTAGTTAGCAAAGGCAAGCCTTACTTAGGCTTGCCTTTTCGTCAAACTTTTGTGACCTATTTCGCCCAACGTACGTATTCTGGCCGTTTTGTGAACAGGGGAAGCGTCATTGACTTTCATTGGAAGCTGACGCCGTGGAAAATACCCCGGCTCTTGCCAAGGGCTGTAGAGTCAACGGCACAGAAACTCTACGGTTGGGGGACCAGTGGCTGACGACATCCACGAGCGGATCGGATTCCGCGAGATCGATGAACACGGGAATGCGGTGCGGGCAGTGAATCCGCATGCCCCTGAAGCCCCCGAACGGGCACGGCGCCGAGTACTCGTGAACCCGTTCGTCGCGGCCCTCTGGGTGCTGGACGCTGGGTTGGCGTGGTTTTGCATCTGGGCTTTCGACTCGGTAGCGGCAATGACCGGTCCGACGGCGACAAGTCCCCCATCCCAAGTGAATTTCATGGTCCTGCAGTCGGTGCCCTACGTCCTTCCAGGCGCCATTCTGGTCACGGCCGCCCTTCTGTTCTGGCATGCCGCGCAGTGGCAGAAGAAGCACGCCACTACCTAGGTCTACGGCTGGTTCCGGACAGTCTTGCGGCGTCCCATCAGGTAGAGGACGAGACCCGAAAGGATAAGGACGGCGACCGGCAGAATGGAGAACGCGACTCCCGTGTTGGCCAATGCCCCGGCTGACGAATTGGAAGTAATCACGGACCCGCCGGGCTGAACCGACCCGCCGGGCTGATTGGGAACGGGCCGATTCGGAGCGGGCTGATTCGAATCGGGCCGCGAGGAGGCCTGGTGTCCTGGTTGCGGTGCTATCCGCAGGAAAGCCTTTTCGATCTCCTGCTGCCCTGTTCGCGGGAAGGCCACGGCGGTTGTGGCAGGATGCGTTGTTACCAGCCCACCTGCCGAAGACGTCCCCATAGCTGTTGCCGAGTTAGCGACGTTGCCTGCCTTGACGTCCCACCACGTAAGTTCGTAGCTTGCGGAAGCCGTCACAGTTTCGCCGGGCAGCAGTTCACCCGCGGCTCCGGGCCATGCGTAGACCAGTGGCCTGGGTCCTCGCGCGTGATCCGCAATGGCGACGTTCTTGAGGGCGGTGTTTCCGGCGTTCTTCGCCGTGAAGTGATAGGTGATGACCTGGCCCACCTTTGCGGGATCACCCACCGCAGAGGCATCTGCGGTGGTGGAGAACTCAAGGCGTGCATCCGGTGACAACGGTGTATCTGTAGTCACAGGCAACGAGGCCGTGAGGCCGCCGGCGCCGGGAACACCGGCGAGCGCAGCGGAGTTGGCGACCCGACCGGCGTCGAGGTCTGTTTGGGTGATGCTGTAGGCAGCGACAGCACTCACTGTTTGACCCGGTAGCAGCTGGCCGGGGATCCCGGGCCACGAATATGCCAGCTCCGGGAGTCCGGCAAGAGTGTTGTTGATGACCACATCAGTCAGAAGCACGTTCCCACTGTTCGTTGCCCTGAAGATGTAGCGAATCACATCCCCTGCCTGCGCTGGCGAGTGGACAGCGGAGGCATCAGCGCTGTGGGTAAACCCGAGGCCGGGAAGGGGCGCAGCGGCGCCAGTCAAAATGCACTGGATGTTTGCGCCGGCGACGGGCGTCAGCGCAAAGGGTCGGTCAACCACCGCTCCTGCGGGCAAATTCGGCTGCAGGCCAGCTGTGTCCGTACAGGTGATGTTCCGGTGGTAATTGGACGGGATGCCGCCGGCTTCCGTGAGGTAGTAGGTAGTGCCTGCGTTGGCCGTCGTCTGACCCGTGACACCAGAGCCCGCTGCGATACCTGCTACAGATCCTGAGGTAGTGGAGTGAGTAGTGGCATTTATCACTGGACCGGTGGGAGACCCCGCACGGATCTCCATGGTGAATTGGTCGGAGACCGCAGCGCGGGCGGTGGTCAGCGCCTTGCCCAGCGTAATCCTGGGAGCCCGGACCACCAGGGAGGCCGCTGCCGGAGGGTTCAAGTTGCTTGCAATGTCGGTAGGTGCGCTGGAATACGTGCCCTCGGCCGAAACTGTCACATTCACCACCACCGTGCACGAGGCCTGGCCCCGGCTGAGGTCGCCGCCGGAAATCGAGAGCGTTCCGCTGCCGGCATCTGCCGAGCGAAGGAATGGGTTGGTTCCGGGAACCTGAACGCACGTTCCCCCGATGTTCGGATCCCCGGCGATCGTCAGTCCGGAAGGAAGCACCTGGTTGATGGACCAGTCATGCTTCGCGTTGAGTTCGCTGGTATTGGTGACGGTGAGCGTGAGGGTGGAAATCCCGCCGGGGCCCACCACCGCGGGAGTGAAAGATTGCTTCAGTTCTGGAGTGACGTCAAGCAGGCGCACTTCGTCAAAGGCGCCATCGTTCCCGTTGGTGGTGCCGTTGTTATTCCACATTTCAAGCCCCAGGGAATTGCCATTGGCCTGGATCGCCGTGTTCGACGTCATCGAGTTGACGTTGACGGTCCTGGTGACGGTTCCCGGGGTTCCGCCGACGTCGCTGGTGACTTGTTGCCGGAACGAGTCCACGTTGGGATCGTCCCAGGTTTGGCACCCATTGAGTGGGTTCCCGACCGGCGTGGCTGTCCCGTCGCCGTCAACGGCGGCGAACTGATACGACGGATCGCCCGCAGCCAGGCCGCAATTCATGTACGCGGTGTTGAGGCCAAAAGCGTAATAGTGGCCCGCTGTCACCGGGATTGGGCGGGTGGTCCTGAATATCACCCCATCAGCGGGCCCGGACGGGATGGCATCGCACACTGATCCGGTGGAACTGGTAGACGGGCATTCGGTGTAAGAGCCGTTGACGTGATTAGTGGTGGGAGAGGCGGGGGTGAATTGTTGCCCCATGCCCAAGGCCAGCATGCGCATGTACTGATAGCTGCGAATATCCGCGAGCTCGGCACATCTGTTGTTTTTGCCTTCGGCCGCAGTTCCGGACTGCGCCCATGTGGGGGTGTTCGAATTCCGGTAGCTCAGGATGATGCCATTGCACCTGGCAGCGTCGATCCAACCTGGAGAACCTGTGTACGCCTGGCCGCCCCTGCCAATGTACTGCTTTGACCCGGGAGCCGAATAAGACTGCGCGCCAAGGGCGGAGTTGGGGCTGCCGTGCTCGAAATTCTCCGAGAACACCACAATGCCGGGCTGGGTAGCATCAGGCGTCGAGGATGTTGGAGGCATAGGTGGCGTTGACGGCGTTGTCGCCTGCGCAGGGGCAGGTTGAAGGCCTCCCACCGCCGAGGTAGCAGCCAGGGTGGACAGCAGTATCACCAAAGTTCTGGCCAGGAGAGAATTCTTCACGGCTGTTGCTTGTCTTTCCATCGTCCCCAAGCGCCCCAGGCTCAAGACCCAGGCAGTTGCGCTTGGTGCTTCCGCTTCCAAGGAAGCCGATGCGCACAGATATTGTCAGCCTCTTAGTGTTGGCTAAAGCGGAATCGTGACGGAGAAAACAGAAAAAGATTGAGGCCCTATTCGAGCTGGCCGGCGCCGGGAGCGGCAGGCGAAAGGCAGCGCGACTAGTGAAAACTACTGGCGAAGGACTTGGTAAGGATGTATTGGCCGCTGAACTGATAGTTCAGTGTGCTGCCCGCTTCTGTATTCCGAAGGAAAACGCCGAGCTCGAATGCAAGGCCGGCTGGCTCGATGGACGCCGTGGTGCAGCGGATCAATCGATTGTCCGCAGCGGGATCCGAGCACGACCATCCGGCCGGTGCCGAGAATTTCCCCGGGATGAACGTGGCATTCTCCGGCAGGCTGAAGATTGCTTCACCGGAGCCTGGCGCCCGATCTCCGATGAGTGAAAAGCCAACACTGACATCGCGATCGAGTAACCCGCTGCCGGCTTCCATGCCAAAGAAAGCCTCGACCGTCTGTGACGGGGCAGCCGTTGGAGGCGTCGCCTCGGTGGTTGAGGACATCGTCCCCGAGTTCGTGACAACTGCTGCCCGTTGCCTGGCAATTTCCTCGGTGACCGGAAGCGGCGGAACCTGTACGGGTGCAAAAGGTTGCGGCAATTGCACCGCAGTCGGAGCTGGGGAGGGGACGGTGGGCAAGTCAGCTGCAGCACTGGACGCCGGGGGTGATGCCGAGGCACTTGGAGCATCACCGGCGTTGCTGACCTCCACATCAGGCTGCCCGAACCACGCGGCAAGACCAAAAATCGCCACGCCTGCAGCGATCGCCGCAGCAACCTTCCATATGTGCCCGGGGGATCGAACTGTGGCAGGGCTCTGCCCGGTGACGCCGGACGGATTCGATGCCGCGAGCAATCCCGCAAGCGCGCCAGGAGTCAGCACGATGCCCGTCACCAGGGGGAAGAGAGCCGCCCGCATGGCACCTTCGATGTGGTTGAGTTCAAAGAGAAGCGCAGTGCACTTGGAGCAGGTCTCCAGATGCGCACTGACCTTTTCACGTGAGGTCCTTTTCAGGGCGTTCCGTGCATATTTGCCCAACTGGCCGGAATACTCCGAACACTCATCGTCGGGGGCAACCACCACGTGGTTTTGCAGATACGCCTGGCGGAGCCCCTCCCTTGCCCGGATCAGCAACGAGGACACTCCATTGGGGCTGACACCGATGAACGGCGCAGCAGCAGCCGGCTTCATGCCCTCAATGTCCACATGCCAAAGCACCGCTTGCCAGCGCTCGGGAAGGGACCTGAATGCCGACGCCACAGCCGAGGATTCGAATTCCCTCAAGACGGGGTCGGCGTCCACGACGGCGGTATCCAACATCGCGTCGTCAGGGGCGGACTGGGTGAGCCTTGCTTTCCGGTTCCGCGCATGCGCTGTCCGCTGCACGACCGTCAGCAGGTAGGCACGAAAGAATTCCCGTGGTCCTTTGCCGCCGCTAAGGGCCTGGAACACTGATGCGAAGGCCTCGGCAACGATGTCGTCGGCGTCACTCGGGTTATCGGTATTCGCCCGTGCGACGTATTGCGCAGCAGCCAGATGCCGCCGGTACAACGAGTCAAAGGCCTCGTTGTCACCTCCTCGGACCGCCGCAATGATTTCCTGATCGCTGACAGGTCCAGCGGTGATGGTTCCGCTGCTGGAACCAGTATCAAAATCGCTCCCCATAGGCCCAGTGTGACAGCAAATTCCGGGATGACTTGAATCGCAGGGTACTTAGGACTACGGGGTTAAATTACTTGGAAATTCCACGACACGATCCGACGGAAACGTGCACTAATCAGTTGGGAGGCGTCGAGTATCAGGCCGCCCTGGAGGCGCCAAAATAGCCCGCGAAACCCTACCCAAATGGCCCGCGAACCCTACTCGTTGTCCGGTTCGCCTACAGGTTTCTCGGCGGGCCAGTCGACGTCCTGCTCGTAGCCCTCATGCTTCTGCAGGTATGCCGCGATGTATGGGCAATGCGGAATGATGCGCTTGCCGGACGCCACCACATCGTCCAAGGCGAAGTGGGCCAGCACCTTGGCCAGCCCTTGGCCTTTGAACTGAGGTTTTGTCTCGGTATGCGTGAAATCGATGTGACCGGGCCGATCGATGAATTGGGACATCACCGCCAACTCACCGTCTACGCGGAGTTCGTAGCGGTGGAACTTATCGTTGCGCACTGTAGTGACGCCAGCGCGGAATGAGTCTGCCAATGATTCAGTGTGCTCGGTCATGATTCGAGATTGGCACGTAAACCGGGCGCTGGCAATGTGGACCGTTTTCCCCCGCGTGTTTGCGCCCCATCCGGTCCTGGTGGCGGCAGCACCGGCGTCGGGACCCTGCCAAGCAGCAGTACCGCGAGCGCGAAGCATGCCGCTCCCCCGCCCAGGAGCGCCAGCGTCAGGCCGTTGAACGCGGCATCCGCAACGGGGACAAAGACCACGACGGCGGCCGTCACCACAGCGGTGCGCGAGGGACCCCGCGCGTGGCTGGCCGCCGTCGGACGGTCCTCAAGGCGACCGAGGAGCAGCACGACCGGCAGCAGCAGGGCTACGACGGCGAAGAAGACGGGGATGCGCGCCCACCACCATTCCGCTGTGCCGTCGGCCGGTTTGGGAAAGTCGGTGAGCAAGAGGAGTCCGGACATGCCCACCAGGAGAGGAAGATGCCAGAGGTAGACGGTCATGGACCGGCGGCCCGCCACCGCAATTGACGCCTGGACCCAGCGGACAGAGGCGATCCAGCGTATGCCTTTGCCCAGAAGTTGGAGGGTGGCAGTCTGTGAAATCGCCAGCAGGAGCAGGCAAAGGTTGGGTGGGTTGATGTTCACCACCATGTTGCCCGGATATACGGCCACGCCGGTCACCAGCCCGAGCAACACGTTGCTGACTATGATCGCCCCTACCAGCCAGGTTCTGCTGCGATGCTCAAAAAAGCCGTCCGCCATGAGGAAGCCGAGCTGCTGGACTGCGCACCAGACAAACACCATGTTGACGAAGGCAAGAACCGGGAGCGCGCCGCGGAGGGAGTCGACCGTAATGATCAGCGCCACGAGGACGCCCAACGTGGGCAGCGGGGCACGTTGATGAAGCCGGGCCATGAGCGGGATGCTGAGCTGAGCCGTGAGGTAGGCAGCAAGGAACCAGAGTGGCATCGCAGCCCCGGTGGTCATCAACTGGATCACCTGGGGGTCAACGCCGCTGAGCAGAGCCAGCCAGAGCCCCGCCCACATGATGGCGAGCAGGGCCATGGCTGGCCTGACCAGACGCAGCAGTCTCAGCTGGGCGAAGTCGAAGCCTGTGCCGCCGCGTGCTTGCAGGCGTCGCCACGACTGCAACCCGGTGACGCCGCCCAGGACGAAGAACAACGGCACGATCATGAGCACCCAAACCACGGGCGTGAACCAGCTTTGCTCCATGAGGGTGTTTTCCGTGGTGACTTTCCCATCCCTGTGCAGGACGGGACTGACCATCATGCAGTGGGCCGCGACCACCAGGAGCAGGCAGATGAAGCGGACGAGGTCGATCGCTGGATCACGCTGCACACCCGGTTCACGCTGCACAACCGGATCACGCTGCACAGCCGGTTCACGCGGCACACCCGGTTCCAGCCGCGCAGCCGGAGCTGCCGGCACAGCCGTGCTTCGGCTGGCGCCTGGATGAACCGGCTTTCCCCGCTGCATGGCCCTCCCCACGAATACACGCTCCTGCTTGTTGACTCCATTGTCCGCCCCGGGTGCCACGGGGACCAGCGGTGCCCGCGTTGGCCGGTGCTAGTGGCGCGCCCTGGCCAGTAACCGCCCCCGTTCCTCCGGGTCCAAGGCACCGGCGCACGCTGCCGCGGCCAGGCCGTACGATCCGTCAAGTACTGCCTTGTCGGCGCCGGCCGAAGCGCCGAAGGCCGCGAACTCTGCTGTGTGATGGGCTGCGCCACGGACGTCGTAGCCAACCATGGGGTGGATGGTTGGCACCAGTTGGGAGACGTTGCCCATGTCCGTGGAGGCCACTGGCTCGGAATTGAAGACGACGTCCCGTCCGATGGCCGTCATGGCTGCCCGGTAGGCATCCGACAGGAACGGGTCTTGTCGGAGTTCGGCGTAGTCATTGCCCGCTGGCGTGACATCCAGGGTGCAACCGCTGGCGTGGGCGCCTGCTTCGAGGCAGCGCCGCACCTTGTCCTGGATGATGCGCAGCTTTTCGATGCTCGGAGCCCGCATCTCAATGCTCGCCCTTGCGCGCTCGGGGATGACGTTAACGGCGCTTCCGCCTTCGGTGACGATCAGCGAAATGATCGACCCGATCGGGAGCTGTTGCCTGGCCAGCGCAACGGCCGTCTGGGCGACGACAAGTGCGTCCAGGGCGTTGGCTCCTTCCATCGGGGCGGCAGCTGCGTGGGCCGGCCTGCCTTCGAACAACACGTCCCACATGGACATCGCCAGCGACGAACCGCCCACCACGTCCTTTGCCGCGGCATGGGCCATCATTGCCAGGGACACGTCCTCGAAGAACCCTTCGTCAATGAGATCGACCTTCCCACCGGTGGTCTCCTCCGCCGGCGTTCCGAGCACCTTGACAGTGATGCCGAGTTCGTCAGCGACTGCCGCCAGGGCCAGCGCTGCTCCCATCGCGCTGGCCGCGTTCACGTTGTGTCCGCATGCGTGGCCAATGGCGGGCAAGGCGTCGTACTCAACGCACAGCGCCACAACCAGGTCTCCGGTTCCCAGCCGCGCACTAAAGGCGGTGGGTTGTAGTGGCTGGCGATCATCGAAGCGGAAGCCCGCCGCATGGAGTAGCCGCCTGATCCGCTTGACTGCACGGAACTCCTGCCCGCCGAGCTCAGGATCGGCGTGGATGGCGTGGCTGAGGTCCAGCAGGTCCGGTTTCCACCGCTCTGTGGCAGCCTTCAGCCTGGCCTCGATGTCGCTTTGGGATACGCGTACGACGGCGGCCCCGCGGCTTAGGCTGTTAAGTCCAGCGGCGGTCATGCGGACACCCCGGCGTTTTCGCGCTTTGGGTAGCGGGCGCTTGCGGCCGCCGCGACGAGTGCGGCCACAGCAAGGGCTCCCCAGATGCCCTGCAGCCCGGACTCTGAAATATGCCCGGACTCCACGGACGCGGAGGAGATCAGCTTCACCACGGCCGCGCCCACCGCGATCCCGACGGACAATGCGAGCTCATTGAGCCCGGCAGCAGTTGAAGTTTCCTCCAAGGGGACGCCTTCCACGGACAATGAGCGGGTTCCGGCCTGGTACATTCCCAGGCTTAGGTTGAACATCGCAAAGCCCAGGCAATAGCCGGCGAGGGAACTGTGGGCAAGCATCATGACCAGGAATCCGATTGCGAGCAAGACACCGGCAAACACGAGCGTGGCCCGCTCACCGAACTTTCGCAAAGCCCGGGCCGTGAGCAGCGAGGACAAAAGGGAGAGCACGGAAGCCAAGGCCAGGACAATGGCGATCATCAGGGGGCTCAGGGCAAATCCGTAACCCGTCTTTTCAGGATTGGAGTGCAGGAATATCCCGTTGGTGCCGAAGTAGCTGATGGACGCGAAGCCAAAGAAGAAAGTAGCCAGTGAGATGGAGCGGATCCGCGGAATGGCCAGCATCCGCAGGTCCATGAAGCGCTTACCCTGGTTTGCGCTGTAATCACGCTTGGCCCAGTAGGCCAGCAGGGATGCTCCCAGCAGGCCAGCGGCCAAGGTACGGGCATCCAGCCAACCCCATTCGGGCGCCATCGAGACCGCCACAACAAAACCAATGAGACCGAGCGAGCAAGCCAGCAACGGCCCAAGGGCGATGCCCTCGCGGGTCGGCACACCGGCGTCGGGCAGTAAGAAGGAAGAAATGAACGCGACCACCGCGAAAGGAACCGCCACCCAGAAACCGAGCGTCGGGCTGGTGACCCCAACGATTCCGGCAAAAAGCCCGCCCGCTCCCACCATGATCATGAGCATCCCGATCATGACGCTCACGCCAGTGCGCGTATGCCCAGGGCTGCTAACGCGCAGGATGCCCATCATGAGGGGGATGAAGCCCACCACGCACGTAAGCATGACCACGCCGATCGTCACCGTCCACAGCGAGGGCCACAAGGCCATCTGAAGGACTCCTGCCGTCACAACCCCTGTGGACCAGCGCAGCACCAGCCTGTACCCGTAGCTGTCTCCAAGCCTTGAAATGATCGGAGTGAGGACTGCAAAGCTCACGTTGGAGATCAGGAAGATGCCGTTGATGGTGGGGTCGTCAATCTCGAAGACGGGTCCGAGCGCGGGGAGGATGGGGTTCAAGTACCCCTGGGTGACCCCGCTCAGTGATTCAATCAATGCCATTGCGAAGATCATTCCCGCAATGGACCGGCGCGTCGTTACTGACGCCGCCGCTGGTGCTGTCTTGCTTCCCATGTGCTTCCTTGTGGTCTTGGCCTGTTGAGGGTGCCGCCGATTAGTGATGCGAGTCACGACGATATTGCCCTCGTCTAGACTGGCTGGGAAATTGTTTGAAATAGACACAAGGAAGACATCAGTGAACGAATCAGCCATAATTTCCGAGCTGGACCTCGAAATCCTGAATGCCCTCCAAATCAATCCGCGGGCAGAGTGGAGCCGGATTGCCGACGCCCTTGAGCTGTCTGCGCCCACGGTGGCAAGGCGATGGAACGCCCTCGCCGGCCAAGGCCAGGCTTGGATCACACCTGCACCCGGACAGCGTTATCTCAGTGCCGGGTGGTCCGCCTTCATCCATCTGTCATCCTCGCCCAGCGAGAGCGAGGCATTGATTGAGCAGCTGTGCTCCGAACCTGCATTCGGCACAGTTTCTTTGGTGACAGGCGCGCACGATCTCTTCATTGACTGCTTTGCATCCAGCCATGAAGAGTTGATGGATATCGTCACCGGCGCCTTTCCAAGGCTGCCCGGCGTCACGCATCGTGAGGTCGTTTTCGTCACCAAGTTGTATCGGCAGGCCTCAGAATGGCGCAGTGGCACGCTGGAACCCGCGCGCGCAAGGCTCGTGTCAGCGGAACCCCTGCCCGAGCAGTCGGCCTACGCACCGGACCGGCTTGATGCAGCGTTGTTGGAGGAGCTCGCCAAGGATGGCAGGGCGAGCTGGGCGGAACTGGGTGCCGCCTGCCGTGTTTCGCCCCAAACAGCCCGACGGCGGGTGGAACGGTTCCTGGCAACCGGCTACATGACGCTGAGGTGCGATGCGTCCAGCTCCGCCCAGCAGGGGCTGAGGGAAGTGACGCTCGTCCTGAACGTTCCAGCTGAGTTCGTTGACGGTGTGGGCAGCTTCTTCGCGGCGTTGCCCAATTGCCGGTTGAGCGCCCAAGTCCTTGGCGCACAGAACCTGCTGGTCACTTTGTGGGTCCGGGACTATCTGGAGGTCCAGGCCTACGAACGCGAACTTGCCCAGCGGGCTCCAGGAAGTGCAGTCATCTCAAGGCAGGCGGTGGTGCGGACCTTCAAGCGGTTGGGCCACGTCCTTGACGAAGCGGGTCGCAGTCGCAGCGTGGTGCCCCTGCCGCTATGGAGGGAGACTTCGTAAGCGTTATCCACAAGGTCATACGGTGCTCTGGACGGATGCTCCTGACTCACGACAAATTCAGTCAGTTCACCGATCAGCCCATCGCGGACACCCGGAACTCGGTCGGGGCAATTGTTGCCATCTCTGCCGACAGCCGCGAAGATGTTGATGCCCTGGCCGCCAGGGCGGTCGAGGCCGGAGGTTCCGAGATGTACGACCCCAAGGACCTCGGGTTTATGTACAGCAGGGCGTTCCGTGACCTCGACGGCCACCACTGGGAAGTTGTGTGGATGGACCAGGCCGCCGCGCAGAGCGGCCCGCCGGAGCACTAAGCATCTGGAGCACTAAGCAACAGCGCCCTAAAGGACAGCCAGCACGCCAAGCACGACGGCGAGCAGCGGTGTTGTCCCCTGGAGAACCGCAGGGCGGAGGTACTTTTTGCCACTCGCTGCGAGCACCAGTGCCGCAAGGAGCATGGAACCGCAGCAGCTGAAGACGAGGGTCCAGCCCACCTGCGGAGCGCCCATGGCCACTGCGATGATGCCTATCAACGCGCCGATGGCCAGGAAGAGGTTGTAGAAACCCTGGTTGTAGGCAAGTGGCTTGGTGGTTTCGGCGTCGGCCTGTGATGTCACGCTGAATCGTTTCCATGTAGCTGGCTTGGTCCACGTGATGGATTCCATGGTGAAGATGTACACGTGGAGCAACGCCGCAAGCAGGGCGAAAATCAGGGAGGCCAGGATCATGGTCTGATCCTAGCCTCCCCATGTTACGACGCCCGTGAGGGCGGGGTTGTGTCAGTCACTCAGCATGGCGAGTGTCGCGCCTGCGAAGGACCACGCGGAACCGTTCCATCGCGCCAGCAAGCCTTGGAGGTTCTCACCGTCGGCCCGGTGGGCGGCGGTTTCCGCTTCGAGGGTCGCCAGGATTCCGGTGCGTAGCTCGGTATTGAAGTTCACCTTGCCAACCTGCATGGAAGGAGCCTTTGAAAGCTGTTCAGCGGGGATTCCGGAGGCGCCGTGCAGCACCAAAGGAACCTCCGTCCGTGCAGCAACTTCCTGGAGTACATCCCAGCGGATGTTGGGCTCACCCTTGTACTTTCCGTGGACGTTACCCACCGCAACGGCGAGCAGTTGCGCTCCGGTCCGCACAACGAACTCGGCCACCTGCGCCGGATCAGTGAGGCCGGCGGCTGAAGTGCCGGCGTCGTGCGCTGAATCTTCGGTACCGAATGCCTTGTCCTCGTCGCCCGCCAGGCCACCCAGCTCTGCCTCGATTACGACGTCGGACGCACCTTGCGCATCCAGCGCGGCACGGACTTCGCGGACCAAGGCGATGTTGTCCTCGAACGGCAAGGACGAACCATCCGCCAGCACGGCATCCGCACCGGCAGCCACGGAGTCGCGGATGACCTGCAGGTCCGATGCGTGGTCCAGTTGGACGGACACGGGAATGCTGGCGTCGTCGGCGAGGCCGCGAAGTGCCGCGATGAGCCTGAGCCCGTTGGGGGTGGAAGCCGTCTTCGGAGCTACGAGCAGGATCACGCCGAGCCGGGCTTCCTCCGCCGCCGAAACAACGGCCAGCGCGGTAGTGAAGTCGTAGCAGGTGAAGGCCGGAACAGCAGAGCCGTCAGCGAGCGCGGAAATGACCAACTGATCCAGTTTGGCGCGCATTAGTGGGCCAGGCCTCCCACCAGGATCCAGGCAACGTACGTCAGCGCGAAGCCGGCCAGGCCCAGGATGGTAGTGAGGACGGTCCAGGTCTTGAGGCCGTCGGTGACAGTAAGGCCGTAGTACCGGATCACGGTCCAGAATCCTGCGTCCGTCACGTGGGACAACCCCAACGCGCCGAATCCGATGGCGATCACGATCACGGCGATCTGGGCGGGCGTGTAGCCGCCTTCCATCACTGCGGAAGTGAGCAGGCCGGTAGTCGTGACAATGGCAACGGTGGCCGAGCCCTGGGCGGCGCGCAGTGCAAGGGAGATAACGAAGCCGAGAACGATCACCGGCAGGCCCAGGCTGTCCAGGGTGTGGGACAGGGCTGCGCCGATGCCGGAGGTGCGGAGGACTTCACCGAACACGCCGCCCGCGGCGACAACCATGAGGATGGAAGCAATGGGAGGAAGGGCGCCTTCGAAGATCTCGCCGGTTTCCTTGAGTGACCAGTTGCGGCGGACCGCCAGCAGGAAGAAGGAGAGGGCTACCGCCACGAGGAGCGCGAAGAACGGGTTGCCGATGAACGCGGCCACGCCGTACCAGTAGTTGTCCTTGGCAATGGTCAGCGTCCCCAGCGTGCCTACGAGGATTTGGACGATCGGAGCGGCGATCAGGAACATGATCAGGCCGGGACGCGGAGGGGCGATGGCGCGGGCGCCCGGACCGTCAGAGCCCACGTGGACCAGGGACTCGGAACCGAATTCGTCCACCTGCGCCTTGACGCCTGGAAGCAGTTCGTAGTCCTTGCGGTTCATGATGCTGGCAACCCAGTAGGACAGGAAGCCAAGCGGCACGCAGATGATCAGCGAGATCAGGGTGATGAGGCCAATGTCAGCGCCGAAGACGCCGGCGCCTGCAACGATTCCCGGGTGCGGCGGGACAGCCACGTGAATGGACAGCATGATGCCGGCCATGGGCAGGCCGAACTTGATGGGGTGAACGTTCGCGATCTTGGCGAAGGCATAGACAATCGGGACGAGGACGATGACGCCCACCTCGAAGAACACGGGAATCGCCACGAGGAAGCCCACGGCCGTCAAGGCGATGGCAACACGCTTGGCGCCCAGCTTCTCAGTGAAATGGGTGGCCAGCGACTGCACGCCGCCGGATACCTCGATCATGCGGCCAAGAATGGCGCCGAGGGCAATCAACAAAGCAACCTTGCCCATGGTGCTGCCAACGCCGTTGGCCACCACTGTGAAGATGTCCCTGAGCGGAATCTGGGCTGCCACGCCCACCAGGATGCTGACAGCCAACAGGGCAACGAAGGCCTGGATCTTGAAGCGGATAATCAGCACCAGCAGCAGGGCAATGCCCGCAGCAGCGATAGTTAGCAACAGGGGTGTTCCCAGTTCCACAGCCGGTTTGATGGCGGGGGCATCAGCAGCCCGGACCACCAAGGAGTTGATGAGGGGATTCATTGGGGGTGTCTCCTTTGACATACCAGTCTAGAGAAGACCGGCGGGAGGTGGCGACGACGGCGAAGGGGGGACCGCCGTCGTCGCGGGTTTTTATTGGGTTAGTTGGTGCGCTTTGTGGGCGCGACAACCTTGATGACGGCGGAGTCGTCGGCGGCGGCGAGGCCTTGGGCCTGGCCGAGGAGGTAAAGCTGTTCTGCAGCGGCGGCAACGGGTGCGGCAAGGCCGGCAGCGCGGGTGGCTTTGCCGACGATGCCCATGTCTTTGACGAAGATGTCCAGGCGGCTGAGGACCTCGGCTCCGTCCTCGGTGTAGGCCTCCAGGATGCGGGGGCCGCGGTTGGACAGCATGAAGGAACCGGCAGCTCCGGCTTCCAGCGCGGCGAGAGTCTTGGCCTGATCGAGGCCGAGAGCGTCGGCAAGGGCCATGGCCTCTGCAGCTGCGGCGATGTGTACGCCGCAGAGCAACTGGTTGACGGTTTTGAGTGCTTGGCCGTCGCCGGGCTTGTCGCCAACAATGCTCAGGGTGGAGGCCAACAGTTCCAGCGCAGGGCGGGCCTTTTCCAGCGCCTCGGGCTCGGCACCAACGACGATGAGCAGATCGCCTTCACCGGCACGTTTCGGTCCACCGGACAGTGGCGCGTCAACGAGTGAAACGCCGTACCCGGCCAGTTTTTCGACCGTGGCGGGGATGGCTTCGGTGCCCACCGTGCTGCCAAGGATCACGACGGCGCCCGGCTTCAGAACCGAGGCAACGCCGTTTTCGCCGAACAGGACATCGTTGAGCTGCTCACCATTGCGAACGGCCAGGAGCAGCGCGTCGGCGTCCTGCGAGGCTTCGCGGGCAGAAGCAAAAGTCTTGATGCCGGCTGCCGCAGCGAGCTCCAATCGGGGCTCGGCGATATCGAAACCGTGGACGGTCAACTCGGACGCGAGGCGGGTGGCCATGGGCAGGCCCATGGCGCCGAGGCCCAGAACGGTGATGGTGTAGTTGCTGCTGGTCATGGTGTTCTCCAATAAATAGGGGCCACGCTTGCCGGGTTCCCTGGCCGAGCTTGCGAGGTTAGGGGGCAAGTGGGGATGGGTTAGAAAGTGGCGCTGAGTTTGCGGGTGACCTGGGCGAGGGACTGGTCATCGCCCACATTGCCTGCGAACACGATGTACGGGATGCCCTTCGCGGGGCCGTCCACCGGTTCCCAGAGCGAGACGATGCCCGGCAGCATCGGTCCGCGGACGATCGCGTGCCGGATCTCCAGTCCGTGGGCCGCAACATCCGAGGACGTGATGCCACCCTTGGCGATGACGAACCGCGGCGGGAAGGTTTTCAGCGTCCGGTTCACTACATTGACGACGGCGGCCGAGACGGTGCGCGCGATCTTCAGGCTCGCGGCGGCGTCGTCGGTCTTGATGAGCAGGCGGCTGGTGTGGACGATCACGTCGCCCTGGCGGAGGGCATCGACGACGTCGGACACAACGGTTGCGATGTAAGCGTCGGCTTCCGCTTCGGTTTCGGCTGCGAGGAGCTTCTCGACGTCGATCTCGATGATCCGCGCCGAGCTGTGCTCTGCCGTGAGTGCGTTGAGCTGGCGGGTGGTCACGCCAACGTGCGAGCCAACCACGATCAGGCCGCCGGCTGTGGAGGGAGTGTTGCCGGCGTAGGCCTCTTCGGAGGTGAGTGCGGTGCGGATTTCCTGGCCGATGCGGCCACGGACGAACGGCGGGCCCACGCGGTAGAGGAGCTTCTTGCCGCGTCGTTCGGCTTCTTCTAGGCCCAGGGCCAGAGCACGGAAGTCGTTTTCGGTGACGATGTCGGCCACGATCGGCGTGGAGTTGGTAGCGGAATCAATGGCGTCAGCGATGGCTTTCGCGGAAATGGCCGGGTCCTGGGCCGATGCGCCGGCACGGATGATGTTGAGGTCAAGGACGATTACATCGCTTGCCGGGAACCGGCCCTTCGACTTCTCCGCCACATACTTGGCCATCTCGGAGTTGGCGAAACCGAAGGACGCGTCCTTCGCGAATTCCGTCTCGGACACCGGGGTTAGGGTGCCGGTTTCTTCCCCGGTGCCGCGCATGTAGTGCACACCTCCGATGGTGACCCTGCCGGCGTCGGGGAATGCCGGAACGATGACGACGCCGTCGGTGACCTCACCGGTTTCGGCGGCGACCGTAGCGGCGATGACGTCCGGCTCGAGCGGGTAGTGGCCGCGCAGGGTGGAGTCGCTGCGGCTGACGAAGTCAAGGCTGATCTTCCCGGCCGCTGCTGCCAGCGCATTCCGGACGATTTCCTCGTTCCGCGCCGCTGCTTCTGCAGGGTCCAAGCTGCGGGTGTTGGTGAGGACGTAGACGGCGGGCTTGGTCTGGCTCTCGCGAATGTGATTGAAGGCCCAGGTGAAGTCCGCGACGTCCCAACGGGTGAGGACAGCGAGATCCGCGACCGACTGCGTTCCCGTGGGGTCGTCGTCGAGGACCACCAGGACGCGGGGGGACGTCGCCGAGGATGCCGCAACGGCGTCAGCAACCAGCCGGGCCGGAATCTGGACCTCCGCGGGGAAAGCGGCCAGAACATCTGCTTCAAGGGTCACGGTGCACTCCATCGTGGGAAATCTGTGTAGCGGTTTAGTGAATGTAAGATGTCAGACATCTAACATTTCATAGCCAGTGTGACACAGCGCTCTTCACCGCGCAAGATGCCGTGCGTCACTAGTCTGGAGTCATGGCCGGCACCGCAATTCCACTCCCCTTCGTGGACGTGAGAACCCCCTCGCCTTCCCCCGGCGGGCAGATCCCGGTTGTGCTCATCCACGGCTGGGCTTCGGGATCGGCGTACTGGGAGCCGCTGGCAAAGCTACTGCTCGACGCCGGACGCGAAGTGTGGATCCTCGACCTCCCCGGCTATCACCCCGGCGAGGACACGCCACCGGACTTCGAGTGGACGCTGGACTCTGCCGCCGCTTCCGTTGCAGCAGCGATCCGCGCCCGCACGAAAGGGCCGGCGCACCTGGTGGGGCATTCGATGGGCGGCAGCGTCTCACTGACCTTGGCGGCAACCCATCCGGAACTAGTGGCAACAGTGACGCTGGTAGGAATGGTTCCGGCACCCCAAAACGAGGCCTTCAAGAACCTCCTGGTGTCACAGCTGGAGCAGGGATACTTCGACGCGGGCACCAAGCTGAAGCTCATGAACGCCTGGTACGGGCACCTCTCCCCGGAAGACATGGAGTTGCTGAGCAAAGGATTCGATACGCCGTTCCGGATTCTGTCCGCGAGCGCCTGGGCCGCCATGACCGGCGTCGAACCTTCAGTGCCCAGCCGCGTTCAGGCGCCGCTGCTGGTCATCGCTGGAACGGGCGACCGCGTGCGGTCAATCGAGCAGATGACGTCGTTCGTGGCGGCAAGCCCGACGCGCACCCTGAAGGCCATTCCCGACGCCGGTCACAGCGTCCACTGGGAGCAGCCGGAAGAATGCGCCACGACTTTGTGTGAATTTTGGAAAACGAGCTGGCCACCGCCAGCGTAAGATGTCTGACAACCATCCGCGCCTGGAGGAAAACATCCATGAGGTGCCGGAGGGTCTGAATTACAGGAAATGGGGATACATGGCACGCAAGTCGCTGGTGGGCGTCGTTGCTGATGAGCTGCTGGACCGGATCATCGCAGGCGAGTTTCCGCCCGGGACAATTGTTCCGGGCGAACTGGAGCTCAGCGCCCGGCACGAGGTGAGCCGCATGACCGTGCGCGAAGCCATGAAAACCCTCGAGGCACAGCGGATACTCAGCGTGGAACGTGGCCGCGGAACATTCGTGAATCCACTGAACCAGTGGGCATCCCTGGAGGCCGTCCTGCGTGCCGCTTCCGAAGGAACAAAAGACGCGGCCGCTGCCATCCAGCTCATTGAGCTACGCCGGATGCTGGAGACCGGCGCCTGCGAACTCGCAGCGGAACGTATCTCCGACAACGAGCTGATCACCCTCAAAGAGCACGTTGAAAAGATGCAGGCCGCACACGAGGTCAATGACGTGGCCGCCTTCGTGGAAGCCGATCTCGCTTTCCACGATGTCATCCTCCATGCGTCGGGCAACGTGTTCGTGGCCGTACTGTTCGAGCCGCTGCATCGCGTACTCGAGGCACGGCGGACGCAGACCTCAGCTTTCGCTGACATCCAGGAGCACGCGATCGGCCATCACCGGAAAATTGCGGCGGCCCTGGAGTCGCGGAATCCGCATGAGGCCCGGCTGGCCATGGACGCCCACATGCAGCAAACCCTGGACGACCTGAAGACGTACGTCCTGGAGGCTTAACCCAGGCAGGGGACAGCAACCGTACCAATGGAAGCCCATTGGTACGTCTCCTGTCCCCCGTTGAGTCAGGTTTAGTCGACGTCCGTGTTCACGATGTAGACGTCGCACGGAGCACCGTGTGCCACGCTGTTGGCGATGCTGCCAAGGACACGGCCCAGGCCCTTCATCCGCTTGTTTCCCACCACGATCAGCGAGGCGTTGTTGGTCTCGGCGTAGTTGATAAGCGCGTTGGCCGGCGTACCCCGGGCGGCGAAGTATTTGATGTTGCCGCTGGGAACATCAAGTTCCTCAGAGACCTTGCGGGCCACGTATTCTGCGGAGTCGGCCGAAGAAACCGTGATCCTGTCGCTGCCGCTGCCAAATTCTTCAATGCGGTCATCGGAGAACCCGCTGATGACATGCAACTCGGCGCCAAGGGCTGTGGCAAGCTTCGCTGCTGCCACGGCTGCCCGCTTGGCCGTTTCGCTGCTGTCAACGCCGACGACAATAACTTCAGACATGAGTACTCCTGGTTGTGGGAATTCACTGGTGGTGCTGCTAAAAATCTACACTCCATCCCCATCCGCCGCCGGGATCCGGGAAGAACCGGCATCTTCCAGCCTCCGTGTTTACGATCCGGCGTGTCCGGGTAGGGATAAGTCATCGGAACCATCACGCGACCGAAAGGCAAGGACATGAGCGAGGCATCATTTTCCCCGCAAACCGCCATCGTCACAGGATCTGACTCAGGGATTGGACGCGCCACGGCGGTTGCGCTGGCCAAGGCAGGCATGGATGTCGGCATCACCTGGCACACGGACCAGCAGGGTGCCGAGGACACTGCGGAAGAGGTCCGCAGTCTGGGCCGCAAGGCGGTGGTACACCATCTGGACACCACGAACGTCTCCGAAACCGCTGCCAACATTGACAAGCTGGCCGAGGAGCTCGGCGGCCTGGACGTGTTCGTCAACAACTCCGGAACGGGCGATGGCACCAAGTTCCTGGACCTGGATTACGACACCTGGATGTCCACCTTGGACACCAACCTCAACGGCGCCTTCGTGGCCATGCAGGCAGCTGCCAAACGCATGGTCAACGCTGGCCGCGGCGGACGCATCATCGCCGTCACCAGCGTGCACGAGTTCCAGCCGCGGGTCGGAGCCTCTGCCTACGATGCCTCCAAACACGGCCTTGGCGGGCTCATCAAGACCATGGCGCTGGAGCTCGCGGAGTTCGGCATTACTGCCAACAACGTTGCTCCCGGCGAGATCGCAACACCCATGACCGGGCAAACGGACGAGGACCCAAGGCAGAAGGAGCGGCCTGGCGTGCCGCTGGGCCGTCCCGGTGACGCACGCGAAATTGCGGCCGTCATCGCTTTCCTGGCCTCTCCGGATTCCAGCTACGTCACTGGCGCCTCGTGGCCTGTGGACGGCGGAATGCTCCAAATGGGACCGCATGCGGGATCGCACATCACGGGCAATGACTGGCGCGAAAGCTGAGCCTGCCGGACCTCTGGCCCGCACGGACGTCCGTGGGCTAGTCTGCATGAACGGCCTGCCGAGCGGGCCAGCATTTTCAAGATTCAGGGACGATGATGAGGAGCACCATGGCTGACCACACATATAGCGTTTCCGAAATTGTTGGCACTTCTTCCGAGGGCGTCGATGCGGCCGTCAGGAATGGCATCGCCGCTGCCGCCCAGACGTTGCGTAACCTCGACTGGTTCGAGGTGAAGGAGATCCGCGGCCACCTGGAGAACGGCGCAATTGCCGACTGGCAAGTAACCATCAAGCTTGGCTTCCGCTTGGAGCGCTGATCCCTTCCTCCGCGAGATGACAGTTAATGCCAATGTTTCAGACGAACATTGGCATTAACTGTCATCCCGGCGGGCGGGTTCGGGGGCCGGGATGGTCGCCGCCGATACCTCGCCAAAGCTGCTGAGCAGCGTCAAGGCGTCCGACGACGGCGAACCCACCTTCGCGGAATAGACCCTCAGGTGCTGGTCGGGGTCGTCCGGGAGGCCCAGGGTTTCAAAGTTCAGTTCAAGGTCCCCCACCACAGGGTGGTGCAGGCGGACAATCCCGGCAGACCGTGTGGCCACCCTGTGTCCCGCCCACCATTGACGGAAATGCTCGCTGTGCACGGCAAGTTCGCCCACGAGCTGGTTGGTCTGGGGATCGTTGGGGTGCCTGCCCACGTCCATCCGCAAGGCGCCCACTGCCTCGGCGGCCACGGTTTTCCAGTCCCTGAACAGGTCCTTGGCCGCAGGATCCAGAATGATCCAGCGGGTCAGGTTCCGTTCGGCCGCGGGCAGTGCTGTGAAATCCGTGAACAGCAGATGCGCCATCCGGTTTCCGGCCAAAACGTCAGCGCGTCGCCCCAGGACCATTGAGGGAACATCCCCGACGGCGTCCAGCAGCTGCCGCAAGGCAGGGCGCACCTTTTGGGCGGGGCCCGGATTACCGGCCGAACTGGCGCAGTGCTCCAGCAGGTCCAACATGTGCGCATGCTCCCCCGCGTCCAGGCGCAACGCCCGTGCAACGGAATCGAGGACGGCCTTGGACGGATGGATGTTCCGGCCCTGCTCCAGGCGTGTGTAGTAGTCCGTGCTCACGCCGGAGAGCCTCGCCACCTCTTCACGGCGGAGGCCCGGAACCCTGCGGGAGCCGTTGGACTGCGGAGCCCCGGCGTCCTCGGGCGAGAGGCGGGCACGCATGACTTTGAGGAATTTTCCGAACTCGGCGCTTTGACCCATCCGTCCATTCTGCCGTTATCGCAGCTGGCAGGACCAGAGCAGGACCACCATTTTGGGTAGGACTACCAGACCTAGGAAAAACAGGATCAGTCTGGATTGCTGACTCTGCGACGAAAACTGAATAGGCTCGGTACAGAGCCTCCCGAAAACGCTTTCTGGCAACCGGCGCACCAGCCGAACCCACAGGAAGCAGCGGCCCGGCCCAGAAATATCTACCTCGAAGGAGACCTCATGCCAGAGCTGACCCTAAATAACGGCGTCACCATTCCCCAGCTCGGATTCGGTGTTTTCCAGGTGCCTCCGGAAGAAACACAGAAGGTGGTGGAAGACGCCTTGGAGGCAGGGTACCGGCACATCGATACCGCAGCTGCCTACCGTAACGAGGCAGGCGTGGGTGCTGCCATCGCCGCCTCGGGCCTTCCCAGGGAAGACCTCTTCATCACCACCAAGCTTCGCAACGGCGAGCAGGGTGAGGCGTACGACGCCTTCCAGCGCAGCCGCGATGCCCTTGGCCTGGAAGCAGTGGACCTGTACCTGATCCACTGGCCCGTACCTTCGCAGGGGCTGTACACCCAGGCTTGGAAGGAGATGGAGAAGCTCTACCAGGACAAGCAGATCCGGGCCATCGGCGTCTCCAACTTCCTCACAGACCATCTGGATACCTTGCTGCGGGAAGCGGACATAGTGCCGGCCGTAAACCAGATCGAGCTGCACCCCACGTACCAGCAAGGCGATCTGGCAAACAAGTGCCGCGATCTCGGCATCGCCGTGGAGGCCTATAGCCCGCTGGGACAGGGCAAGGACCTGAACGCCGAGGTAGTGGCCTTGGTGGCCGCTGCACATGAAACGACTCCGGCACAGGTAATTCTGGCGTGGCACCTCGCGCAGGGAACCATCGTGATTCCCAAGTCCGCCGACTCTGCCAGGATGCGGGAAAACCTCGGCGCCGCCGATCTCACCCTTACCCAATCCGAACTGGCTGCCATCACCGCCCTGGAGGCCGGAGCCCGCATAGGTTCCGATCCCGCCGTCGCGGCTTTTACCCAGTTCTAAACAGACAACGTAGTTCTAAACAAAAGGACACAACAGCATGCAGTACACCCACCTTGGCCGTTCCGGCCTGAAAGTTTCACGCCTCTGCCTCGGGACCATGAACTTCGGTCCCCAGACGGACGAAGCCACCGCGCACTCCATCATGGATTCCGCACTGGATTCCGGCATCAACTTCTTCGATACCGCCAACGTTTATGGCGGTTCCGGCCACCGGGGATGGACCGAAGAAATCATCGGGCGCTGGTTCGCAAAGGGCGGCGAGCGCCGGGAACGGACAGTCCTGGCCACCAAGCTGTACGGCACCATGACGGATCGCCCCAATGAGTCCAAGCTCTCCGCCCTGAATATCCGTCGTGCCCTGGATGCCAGCTTGAAGCGGTTGCAGACGGACTACATCGACATCTACCAGTTCCATCACATCGACCGCCAGACACCGTGGGATGAGATTTGGCAGGCAATCGAGGTGGCCGTGCAGCAGGGCAAGATCCTGTATTCGGGCAGCAGCAACTTTGCCGGCTGGCACATTGCCCAGGCCCAGGAAGCCGCTCGCAGGCGCAATTACACCGGCTTGGTCAGCGAGCAGTCCATCTATAACCTCTTCCGGCGCGAGCTGGAGCTTGAAGTCATCCCCGCGGCGCAGCAGTACGGGCTCGGCTTGATCCCGTGGTCTCCCCTGCAGGGCGGCCTGCTGGGTGGCGTGCTGAAGAAGGAGGAGCAGGGCGTCCGCCGCACGGAAGGCCGTGCGCTGGAGACGCTGCGCAAGCATGAGGACCAGATCCGTCAGTACGAGGATTTCGCGGACGAACTCGGGCAGAAGCCCGGGGACGTTGCCCTGGCTTGGCTTCTTCATCAGCCTGCCGTGACGGCGCCCATCGTTGGGCCACGCACCCAGGAGCAGCTGGACGCCGCAATCCGGGCCTTGGATGTGACCCTCAACGAGGATGCCCTCAAACGGCTGGATGACATTTTCCCGGGACACCGCCCCGCCCCGGAGGACTACGCCTGGTGAGCAGCCTCCTCCCCGTCGGTCCCGGAATAGCGGACACGGTCTCGCCGCGGAACATCCTGTTCATCGGCGGTACCGGGGTCATCAGTGCGGCGGCGGCTGACCGCGCCGTTGCGCTGGGCCACCGGCTGACCATCCTCAACAGGGGACGGTCAGCCGGTCGGCCGGTTCCCGAGGGCGCTGAGGTGCTCCATGCAGACATCCGTGACAGCGGGGCAGTGCGGGAGGTGCTTCGGGGAAAGGAGTACGACGCCGTAGCGGACTTCATCTCGTTCACTCCGGCTCATGCGCGGGCCGGCTTGGAGATGTTCCGGGGAAAAACGGGCCAGTACGTTTTCATTAGTTCCGCCTCGGCGTACCAAAAGCCACCCAGCACCCTGCCCATCAGGGAATCGACTCCTTTGAAGAACCCCTTTTGGAAGTACTCGCAGGACAAGATTGCCTGTGAAGAGTTGTTGTTTGAGGCTTACCGCGAGCAGGACTTCCCTGTGACTGTGGTCCGGCCGTCGCACACCTACGACCGGACCAAGATCGCGCTGGTGGGCGGTTGGACTGACATTCACCGGATGCGCGCCCGAATGCCCGTGTTGGTTCATGGGGATGGGACCTCCCTGTGGACGCTGACGCACAGCCGTGATTTCGCCAAGGCCTTCGTTGGGCTCTTGGGAAGACCACAGGCTGTCGGTGAGAGCTACACCATTACTTCCGACGAGTTCCTGCCATGGAACCAGATCTACCGTCTCTTCGCCCGGGCGGCCGGGGTTCCTGAGCCAGAGCTGTTTCATGTTTCCTCCGAGACCATCGCCGCCCATAGCAAAGAGCTTGGCCCCAACCTTTTGGGGGACCGCTCGCACTCCGTGGTGTTCGACAACTCCAAGATCAAGGCACTCGTGCCGGATTACCAGGCAACCATCCCTTTCGCGGACGGTGCGAGGGAGATCATCGACTGGCACGATCAGCATCCCGGACTGCAGGTAGTTGCGGAAGACTTCATGGAACTGAGCGATCGGCTCTATGAGTGGACGGCAAGATGAGTGGTCTGCTCGATGAGTGATAGCGGCGGCAGCTGTTGCCAAGCAGCCAGTGGCCAGCGTAGAACAGCAAAGAGACCCGCCGGTCGAGATTCAAGCATAAGAGGAGATCATGCTCATGACACTTGCCCCGCTCATTGAACTCAACGACGGCTACAAGATCCCGCAACTGGGCTTAGGTACGTGGCCCCTGGATGATGCCCAGGTTGCCGATGCCGTGGTGGAGGCTGTTTCCTGCGGCTACCGACACATTGATACGGCGGTCAAATATGGGAATGAGGAAGGAGTCGGTAATGGTATCCGTGCCTGCGGTGTGGACCGGAGCGAGCTCTTCATCACTACCAAGCTCGACGGCGGATTCCAAGGCTCGGGCAAGGCAACCGCTGGGCTCGATGGCTCCCTGCAACGACTCGGGCTGGACTATGTTGACCTGCTGCTGATCCATTGGCCGCTCCCCCGCCGCGGCGAGTTCGTTTCCACGTGGAAGACGTTCGAGGAACTGCAGGCCTCGGGCAAGGTACGATCCATCGGCGTTTCCAATTTCAAGCCTTCGCACCTTGACCGGCTGTTCCGGGAAACGGATGTTGTTCCAGCGGTCAACCAGATCCAGGTCAATCCCGCCATCCCGCGTCCTGTTGCCATCGCGTTCAACGAGCAGCACGGGATTGTCACGGAGTCGTACAGTCCACTGGGCGCCAGCAGCGACCTCCTGAATGCCCCGGTTCTGGCGAGCATCGGCAACAAGCATGGAAAGACGCCCGGCCAGGTGGTCCTGCGTTGGCATGTCCAGCAGGGCCTGGTTGCCATCCCGAAGACCGCCAACCCGCAAAGGATGCGGGAGAACCTTGACGTCTTCGGCTTCGAGCTGGACCAGGATGACCTCAGAAGACTACAAACCCTCGACGCCGGTCCTGATGCCGGCGTCGACTCGGACGTTCAGGGACACTAGGGGACGGGAACACTAAACGTGGGGGAACTGAATATGGAAGCAGCAGGCGCAGAAACATTGATCTGGACCGGGTCCTACACTGCGGACCGGAATGGAAATGGCGAAGGTATCGGCGCCATCACCGTGGATGCGGACGGGAACCTTACTTCGCTTGGCTTGGCTGCGGCGGCGAACTCGCCGTCCTTCCTCGCCATTCATCCAACCCTCCCTGTGCTCTATGCCGTTGCCGAGGAAGGCAAGATGGTACGGGCGTACCGCCGTACCGGCACCGCTGAGCTGGAAGAGATGGGTGAACCATGGCTGGCGGGGGAGGCTGCTTGCCACGTCGCGACGGATCCACAGGGGCGTTTCATTGTGGTCACCTGCTGGGGTGACGGCCAGGTCATTCTCTACGAACTGGACCACGACGGCGCCATCACCTCGCGGACCAGCGCGGAAGCCGCCGTCGACCCCCATCAAACCGGACCCACCGATGAGCCGCGTCCAAGCCGCGCACATTCAAGCCTCATGCTTCCCGATGGTCGCGTGATGACCACGGACCTCGGGCACGATCTTGTGAGGGTTTGGCGGTACGAGCCGGGCCAGGGTCTGTTGCCCGACCACCACGTGATCCTGCCCAAGGACTCCGGCCCGCGTCATATGGTGCGGCATCCCAGCGGTACGGTTTTCATCGATACGGAATACTCGATTGAGGTTGCAGCGGTCAGGGCCGAACCCCAGGGAGTTTACGAACTCACGGCCGTGGTTCCCGCCAGTGTCAATAAAGCGTTCGACGGCGACTCCGCCGCGGAGATTGCAATGTCCGCTGACGGTCGGTTCGTCTATGTGGGCGTCCGGGGCTCCAACCGGATCTGCGTCCTGAAGGTGGGCGCCCAGGGCACGGACGTCACTCCCCTGGCCGATGTGCCAAGCGGGGGCGACTGGCCACGGCACCACCTGGTCCACGACGGCTGGCTCTTGGTGGCCCATGAAGGGTCCAACGACGTCCTGACTTTCAGGCTCGACCCCGAAACCGGCCTGCCCGACGGACCCGTAGGCCGGCTGGCGACAGGGTCCCCGAGCGTGCTGGTTCCGGCGGGTTAGGCCGCCCAGACCTGGACGTCGTCCGTTCCGCAGAACAGCTTGCGGCCCGTGGGTTCAAGGACCACCCACAGCAGTTCCTGATGGTGGGAAACGTCGTCGACACGGCCCGTGCCGGCACCCCAGGCGACGTCGTAGATCCAGACGCGATCGCCGACGCTGAGCTCAGTCCACTGCGCTGCCGGCACGTGCCGGTAGTCGCTGGGCCGGTTCAGGATGGAGCTGGTCATGCTGTGATGTCGCCAGCGGTCCGGCGCCGCCAGACAGTGGGCACTCCGTTGTGCGCCGGTAGGACGTGACCTTCCGCGAACACCTGGACGGCGTCAGGCTCAGAGTCCGGGCTCCACAAACCCGAGGCCGGGCAGTGGGAACCGGTGGGCATGACACGGGTGGCTCGTTCGCGCAGGAGGGCGATGCTCTTCATCGTTGAAACTCATCCTTGGGTAGTTCAGGGCGCTGCATGCTGTGAAGCAGGGCCTGGTGTGAAGCAGATCTCCTCAACCCTATGCAAGTCATGGACGGTTCGTTATAGGCAATTGCATAGCATTTCCGCACAGTGTCATGCAGGCGAACAATAGGATTTTGGCTCAATCTGGACTAATAGTCCTGCAAGCGCTTCCAGTATTGAACCCGTAACAGCGCTTCACTCTCAGAAAAACATCTATTTCTATGGATCAAATCCGCGCAAGCGCTTACAGTTATGAGTTGCCACACAGCAGAGTCGCTTAGCGGAAGGTTTCATCACTTGCTATCTCGCAGCTATAGATCCATTGTCCCCGCCGTCGTACTCGCCACCGCAGTGGTGACGGCTTCCACCGTTCTTCCCGCGAGCGCCGCCACCACCAAGAAAACGCCGCCTGATCCCGCCGGCCAACACTCAGTCCGCGGCGGCGTCAGTGATCAGAACTTCTACTTCGTCATGGCTGACCGCTTCAATAACGGCACAAAAGCCAACGACGACGGCGGGCTGGGTGCGGATCCGATGGTGTCCGGCTACGACCCCTCCCGCAAGGGCTTCTACAACGGTGGTGACCTGAAAGGCCTCCAGGACCGTCTGGACTACATCCAGGGTTTGGGAACGAATGCCCTCTGGCTTACACCGAGCTTCAAGAACAAGGCCGTCCAAGGTGACGGGTCAGTGGAGAACAGCTCCGCGGGTTACCACGGGTACTGGGTCACGGATTTCACGCAGATCGATCCCCATCTGGGCACGAATGCTGAACTGAAGACGCTGATCGATGCCGCCCATGCACGCGGCATGAAGGTCTATTTCGACATCATCACCAACCACACGGCGGACGTGATCCAGTATCAGGAGTCCGAGTCAGTGCCGTACATTTCCAAGGAAACAGAGCCGTACCGCACGGTAGCGGGCGAGGCCTTCGATGACCACGACTATGCCGGCACACAGGACTTTCCTGCACTGGATCCATCAACGTCCTTCCCCTACACACCGGTGGTCCCCGAAGCCGAGAAGGACGTCAAGGTTCCCGCGTGGCTCAACGACTCCACGCTGTATCACAACCGTGGCAACACCACCTTTTCCGGCGAGGACGCGCTCTACGGCGACTTCTTCGGCTTGGACGATCTGTTCACGGAGAATCCCCGCGTGGTCAACGGATTTGTTGATATCTACAAGAGTTGGATCCGCGACTTCGGGATCGACGGCTTCCGCATCGACACCATGAAGCACGTCAACGATGAATTCTGGCAGCAGTTTGGCCCGCAGGTCCTGAGCTACGCCAAGGAGCAGGGCAAGGACGAATTCTTCATGTTTGGCGAGGTCTTCGATACCTCCAAGAGCGTCACGTCCAAGTTCACCACCAGAAACAAGATGCAGGCTGTTCTCGACTTCGGTTTCCAGGGAGCTGCGCGCAGCTTCGCTTCCCAGAGCAGCAAGGCCAGTGGTTTGGCCGAGTTCTTCAATGGAGATGACTGGTACACCGACGCCGACTCCAATGTGTACCAACTGCCCACCTTCCTTGGGAATCACGACATGGGCCGTATCGGCACGTTCATCGCCCAGGACAACGCCGGGGCGTCAGACGCCGAACTCGTCGAGCGTGATGAACTCGCCCACGAGCTGATGTACTTCTCGCGCGGCAACCCGGTTGTCTACTACGGCGACGAGCAAGGATTCACGGGGGCAGGTGGGGACCAGGACTCACGGCAATCCATGTTCGCCAGCCAGGTTCAGGAATACCTTGATGACGACCTTCTGGGCACAAGCGCGACGCATGCAGCAGACAACTTCGATACCGGGCACCCGCTGTACAGGAAGATCAGCGAACTTGCTGCACTCACCGCCGAGCACCCCACCCTCCGCAGCGGCGCGCAGCAGAACCGCTACGCCGCCGACGCCCCGGGGATTTACGCCTTCTCGCGTATCGACGCCAAAGAGCAACGTGAGTACGTGGTTGCCGTGAACAACAGCGAGAGTGCGCAAACAGCGGAGATCCCCACGTACGAGGCGAAGCAGCCGTTCAACCTCGTTTACGGCAACGCTGCAGCCGACGTAAAGACTAACACGCAGGCGAAATTGACCGTTTCAGTTCCTCCGCTTTCCACCGTGGTGTACCAAGCAGCGGGGCGACTCGCACAATCCAAGGCGGCACCCGGCGTCGTCGTCAAGAAGCCGGTCACCGCTGCTGGTGACGCTACGCGCATGAAGGTAACGGCCGACGTCGACGGTAATTCGTTCTACGAAGTCACTTTCCAGGCGCGGACCGCGGGCGGGGAATGGGAGTCGATCGGCACGGACGATAACGCGCCGTACCAGGTCTTCCACGACGTATCCGCGATGCAGTCCGGCGCGTCGGTGGAGTACCGTGCCGTGGTGCTGGACAATGCCGGCCACACGTCGGCGAGTGAGCCGCGCAGCGGCGTGGTGGGCGAGCCGGCCCAGCCCGAAACCGTCACCGTGGCCGGCAGCCTCAACACCGAGCTCGGTTGCACGGAAGACTGGCAGCCGTCGTGCGAGCAGGCATCGATGACTTACGAACCGACGCACCGTCTGTGGCAGCTGAACGTCCCGAACCTGCCGGCCGGGACGTACGGATTCAAGGCTGCCCTCAACGGCTCGTGGGACGAGAACTACGGTGTGGGCGGAGTCCTGGACGGCCCCAATATCGTGTTCCAGCACTCAGGTGGCGCCGTCACGTTCCTCTACGACCACGCAACCAACGTGATCAGCGCCGTGACCGCCGGCCCGCAACCCGCCGCTGTATCCGTTCCCGGTAGCCTGAACTCCGAGCTCGGTTGTGCCGGCGATTGGATGCCTGATTGCCCTCAGGCCCAGCTTGCCCTGGACCCTGTGGATGGCATCTGGAAGCTTTCCGTGCCGGATCTGGCAGCGGGTAGCTACGAGTTCAAGGCAGCGATCAACGGCTCCTGGGCTGAGAACTACGGTTTGGGCGGCGCCCCGAACGGCAGCAACATAGCCCTGAAGCACGACGGCGGACCGGTCACCTTCCGGTACGACCCCGCCAGCCATCTACTCACCACCCGCTAGCCCAAGTAGGTAGCAGCAGTGCGCGTTTTGAGCGCTCAAAACGCGCACTGCTGCTACTCAGATGGGCCTAGTTGTAGCTCACGCTCAGGAGCATGGCCTTCAGCTGTGAGTATTGTTCGCTACCCATCCACGCCTTCGCTGCTTCAGGGGTGGCGAACGTGGGCTGCTTGTCGAGATCAAATTTCACGTATGCGATCATGAACCCGTTGGGCATCCTGATCTGGTTTGTGCCGGATGAGGTCTGCCCGGATTGAAGCTCGGAGGACAGCCGGATGTCCATGACGTAGACCGGAGGAGAGTCGGAACGCCCACTAGCCGTGGGCATCCCTCCGCTACCGGAGTTGTAGTCGATGTTCATGATGTAGTTCAAGGAGAACCCGAATTCCACCTGGTTTCCTGCTGTATCCGTTACTCCAGGAACCACGGCACGGTCCAGAACTGTCCGGTCCACCAGCCCGGCAGTACCGTCGCCGTAGAAACCGCTGCTCATAAAGGCGACTTCAGCGCCCGTGCTGTCCAGAACGGTAGCTCCGTCGGAAGGACCTTGTTCCGGGCGAACAGTCCAACCGGCGGGGTACCTGAACGAGACGTGCCCGTCAGGGAAGGTGAATGTCTGGATCGTGGGCACCTGGACCGGCGGCGCCACGGGTGCAGTGGTGGTGGCAGCTGGTGCGGTGGGGGTCGGCGCCTGACTGGCATCCGGCGTCGGAGTCGCTGTTGGCGTTGCCATTGGCGAAGGAGTGGCGGACACGCTCGGCGTTGGCGTTGGCGTTGGCGTTGGCTCAGGGGTGGTGACGGTGACGGCCGGCGCCGGCGTTGAGCTTATTGGCCCGAAGTTGGCCGCCACGAGGACACCGGCAGTGACAGCGGCAGCTCCCAGCAACAACGCTCCGGCAATCCGGACCTTCCGGTTCCTGCGCTCTTGGAGCGAGCTGACTCCAGCCGGCACAGTGTCACTGAAAACCCGAGGACCTGTCAGCATACGGGCCAAGGCTTCTTCGCCGTTGATTTCGGCCTCTGGTTCGTGGGCAAGAGGGTCGATCGAGGAAATCTGGCTCTTGATCTGGTCCATCTCAGACTCCCATCTTGTGTGTAGTCGTTTCGACACCTGCAGGCATCTGTTTCCGGAAAGCACCGCGTGCGCGGTGCAAGCGGACCTTCGCTGCGGATTCACTGCAGTTGAGTACGCGCGCGATTTCGGTGGAACCCAAACCGTCCCAATACGCCAGCTGGAGGATGTCCCGATCCTGTTCGCGGAGCCGGGCCATGGCATCCTGTACCACGACGTTCTCGGAGTCGTCCCCGAAACGCTCCACCGCCGTCGTGCGTAGCTTTTCCTGCAGTGCCTGTTGGCGGTCACGGCTCCTGTAGGCATTGCCGACGAGATTGCGCGCAACAGTGAGCAAGTACGGAATATCGGGTTGGGAGTTGTCGTCCCATTTTTGCCACACGACGCGGAAAACGTCCGCCGCGATTTCTTCGGCAATTTCCGCCGATTCCACCCTGCGGCGGACAAATCTGAAAACGGATGGATAGCTGTTTTTGTGAATGGCGATAAACGCCAGTTCGCGCTCGGAAAGCACGATTTTCCCCCTGAATGTAGTGTCCTGAACTGCAGGATACTTCTATAGTTTCCGGCCGACGTCCCACGGTTACACGCGGCTTGGAGAATTTTCGATAGATTCGTCCCACCGAACCCGAGCGAAAGCGTGGAAGTCACATGGTGGAATCAGGTCCCGCAGCAGACTGGGCCCGCAAACAGGTGGATCAGGGGCGCGTGCCGGTGGCCGTGCTGGGAATTGGATCGAGCCACGGCATCTCCGACGTTGTCGCCTTTGGGCACGACGACGGCCGGAAGGCAACCACCGATGACCACTTTGCGCTGTTCTCCGTCACGAAACCCATCAGCGCACTGACGGTGATGCGCCAGGTTGAGCTGGGGAAATTGTCGCTCGTCAATTCATTGACGGACGCGCTCCCCGGCTTCGGCGCAGGCCGCACGGACACGGTGACCCTCGAACACCTGTTGAGTCACCGCTCGGGAATCATGGATACACAGCTCGACGGCGGCACGCCCCTCCGCGAAGACCTCACCACGGCCGAGCAAGCCTTCTATGCGGGATCGCTGGTCCAGTACTGCAATGTGGCTTTTGAGGGTGCCGCGGCGATGGCTGAATGGGCCGATGGTCGCCCGTTTGAAGAGCAGCTCAGTTCATTGGCCACCGACACCGGCGCGAAAGGCCTCACGTTCCACACGGACTGCAATCCGCACACAGTCCGTGGCGCAGAAGAGCAGGGGCTGGACGTTGAGGGGATGTACAAGAAGAGGCACCCCGGCGCCGGGCTGTTCGGCACCGCCACGGATCTGCTCAATCTCGGCACCGAGTTGCTGCGCAATTCCGGCAAGGCCGTGCGGCCCGCCACGCTTGCGGCCATGCGCCGGCCAAGGACCACCGGGATTTCCCACATCAGTGTCCGGCCCAAGCCCTTGCGGCACACCGGCCTTGGTTTCCAGATGCCAGCCAACGAATCCGAGCTGCTTGCCCAGGGGATCTACGGTCACCCCGGGTGGTCGGGCACGGAATGGTGGATGTTCCCGGAGCAGGACCGGTGCGTCGTGTTCCTGACGAATGTCCTGGACACACCGGACCTTGGCGTGGACACCAATGAGCTTTTCAACGCGGTGGCTGCCTCCTGAGCCCTGGCTCCAACTGTCCTGGTTCCAAGCGCGCGCTTCGAGCTGAGCGGGCACGCCACGCGGAAACAGCCCATGCGATCAGGAACAGGCCCACAAGGAACAGGCCTGCGTCGCCAAGGTCGATCCCTCCAAGCCACGTAGTCAGCGGGTCTTCGAGTTCAAACGCCGCGTTGACGAATCCCCCGAGCGTGATCACGGAGATGAACAGCGCCGACACAGCCGAAATTCCGGTGATCACCACGTTGAAGCCGAGCTTGCGCTGGGGGTCGTTGATGGCGGAGTTGTACATTTTCATCATGGCCACGCCGTTGATGGAATCGCACAATGTCATGGCCGCGGCGAACGCGAACGGCAGCGCCATCAAGGCGAGCGGTGAGACTCCGGCGATTGACGCCGTCGTGGTGATAACCAGTAGTCCGATGGTGGTGGCCGTATCGAAGCCGAGCCCGAAGAGGAAACCGATCACGTAGATGTTCCGCGGCCGCTCCACCTTTGACAGGGGCTTGGCCAGCAAACGGGCAACAAATCCTTTGGCCTCGAGGTCTTCTGCACTGATCGCCGCACCGGCCTTGACGCTCCAGTACACCTGCGTGGCACGCATGAATGCCGAACCGTTGAAGAGCCCCATCCCCAGGAGGAACAAACCGGACACTCCGCTTCCGATCAGGCCCAGCACCTTGTTGCCCGCCGTGCCGTCCTCCATGAATTGGCCTATCAACGTTGCGCCCGCCACCACGAGGAGCCCCGCCAGGATCACCACGGAACTGTGGCCCAGGCTGAATGCGAAGCCGACGCTCACCGGATCCTTGTGCTGCGCGACGAACTTGCGCGTTGAGTTATCGATCGCAGCGATGTGGTCCCAGTCGTAGCTGTGCTTGATTCCGGCCACGTACGCGGTAATCACCAAGCCGAACGCAAGCGGCTGGGCCGCCACCAAACCCTGCGGTGAAAGCGAACCCAGCAGCAAAAGCACGACGGCGGCAATGTGTAGGGCGGCGACCGCGCCGAACGTGAAAAGCAGCCGGGTGCGCAATGGCAACTTCTCCCGGTCCCGGTACATGGCGGCGAACCCGGTCAGCGCAGTCATTAATACTTCCTCAGGTTCAAGGGCTCCTGCCCGTGCCAGCGTTTACGGAGAACGCCGGTGCAAGAGCCCAGCAGATGATTGAGTTCGTCGGTGCTGTTTGACAAGGATCTCAGCACAAGCCCCGTAGTGCCGCCAACACTTTTGGTCAGGGAAACGCCCGTGTAGGCGTCGAGGTGGCGGGTGAGCTCGTGCAGCTCATCGGCAAGCTCCTGATCCACTTTCTGATCCACCACGATCAACGACCCCAGGTGACTGAAGCCCTCCATGAACCCCATGCCTGCCACATCGTTGACGGGTGGGAGAATCAGGAGGTTGTCGAGAGCCAGCAGTTTCGCTCCGTTTTCGTCTTCGATCCAGATCTCGTTCCGCAGTCGCAGTTCTTCGTACTTGAAGGATGCGCCGTCCGGCGACCACCCTGGCGTGATGACCTCAGCCATGACAAGGCTCGACGTCGGGTGGAGGCTGATGCGCGAATTCTGCCGATAACTCGCCTCCCGATAAGCAATCAACTGGTCGGGCACGAACTCCAACCGCGCCCCCTCCCCCAGCCGCACACTCATCCGCTGCTCAGCAAACGAGCCCGGAGTCCGATAAACCTTGGTGGCAGACTGCGTAGTCAACAACAGCTCCGCCCCAGCCTCGACCTCCACGTCAACAACAAACAAGTCCGCCCCAAGATACGCCCCGCCAGGATTCACGATGACGTAGCAAACCTGCCCACTCCGATCCAAGTAATGCGGCCGCAAAACCCGCAAGGCGCCCTCATGAAACTGATGGATGGCAACGGATCGGCCAGCACGCTCGGCGACGCGCAGTTGGAGTTCGCCCCTCGGCGTCCTAAACGCTGAGGCGGCGGAGCCGGATTTGGGGGCCGCGGCATGGTGGGCCACGCGGGGGGCCCACTGCCGCGAGGGCCCCGACTCGAGCTTGCGAGAGTTGGGAGCGGCTGGGGACGGGCACGGCCCAAAATCCGGCGAAGCCGCCGGACTCGCCGCGCCCCTGCCGGACAAACTCACTGCGCCAGGTCGAGCATCAGGACGTCTCGGCGGATCCACTCCAGGACGGCGTCCAACCCTTCGTCGGTCTTCAGGTTGGTGAAGCAGAAGGGTTTGTTGCCGCGGAATTCCTTGGAGTCCCGCTCCATTACCGCGAGGTCCGCCCCCACAAACGGCGCGAGGTCCGTTTTGTTGATGATGAAGAGGTCGGATTTGATCATGCCTTGGCCGGCTTTGCGGGGGATCTTTTCGCCTTGGGCTACGTCGATGATGTACATCGAGAAGTCGACGAG
This sequence comes from Arthrobacter sp. StoSoilA2, assembly GCF_019977195.1. Classification (NCBI taxonomy): domain Bacteria; kingdom Bacillati; phylum Actinomycetota; class Actinomycetes; order Micrococcales; family Micrococcaceae; genus Arthrobacter; species Arthrobacter sp. StoSoilA2. The sequence continues at coordinate 192,357 of NZ_AP024643.1, read as the reverse complement.
TTCCGGGCTGAATGTGGCTGAGAGGTTGTCGCCGCCGGATTCGACGAAGATGACTTGAAGGTCGGGGTGCCGGGTTTTGAGTTCTTCGATGGCTGCTGTGTTCATGGAGGTGTCTTCACGGATGGCGGTGTGGGGGCAGCCGCCGGTTTCGACTCCGATGATGCGGTCTTCGGGCAGGATGCCGTTGGCTGCGAGGATTTTGGCGTCTTCGATGGTGTAGATGTCGTTGGTGATGGCGGCCATGGAAATGTCGCGGCTCATGTGGCGCGTGATGCGTTCCACAAGCTGGGTCTTGCCGGCGCCGACCGGTCCGCCAACGCCGATTTTGATGGGTTCTGACATGTGTGTCCTCCTGGGTTAGCTCATGAACATGCGGGCGCGTTGGCGCTCGTGCCGCATTTGTGAAATTTCAAGTCCGGGGCTGACGGCCCCAAAGTCGTCCCAGCACAGTTGTGCTATATCCCGGACGGCGGCAGCGACGGCGTCGTGCGCGTGCCGAAGTACCCGCTGCCCTGCGTTCTGCCCAAGCGGTATGGCGCGCACGGCGTTCTGGGTCAGGGAAGTGACGGTGGCAAACAAATACGCAGAAACAGCCTCCTCGTACGGAACCTGCAGTGACCGAGCAATCACCCCAAAAACCAACGGTTGATGCCCCCCAGCGCTCCCCTCACGAACCAGATCCCGATAGCGATCCAACTCAGCCGACGGAAATACCTCCCCGCCAATCTCGAGCAACCGCCCACCCATTTTCAAAGAAGCCTCCCGCACCTCCCGAGCCAACAGCTGCGAAGAAAGAACAGAATCCAACAAGCCAACATCCACCCCCTCATACAAAAACCGCACGGCCAACCCATCCGAATAAGTCAACTGCTGGCCAACAAAAGCAGAAAGCCAAACCCCGAACGCCCCCTCATCACCAACAAGCCCACGGTGGATGTAGCTCTCAAACCCCAAAGAATGAGCAAACGCCCCCGTAGGCAACGCAGAGTCAACCAACTGCTGAAGAGCCAGCTGATATGAGGTCATGAGCCACCCCGAAAAGTCAGGTGAAGAGCCGGAGCCGACCCGAAATTTTGGGCCGCGGTGTGGAGGGCATCGCGAAGCGGGCACGGCCCAAATTTCGGGGCGGCGCCCCAGCCGCAACCGCTTTCGGACACACGCTTAGTGCGAATGCTCAGCATGGCGGAAGGGCACCGGCATGACCCGCTCTTGCCTGTCGTAGGGGACGCCGACGCTCTTCAGGTAGTCCTCGACCGTGTGGTCATATTGGCAAACCATGACGTCGGCCCCGTATTCGGATGAGGTGTCGAAGAATTGTGCCTGCAGATGCCGGTTGCCGAGGGAGTGTGCGACGACCCCCATTTCGTGGATGCTGCGCGGAGCTATGACGAGGACGTCTGTTGGCAGCACGGAGATGACGATGAGGTTGGCGTCGTCGGCGGCGAGGATGTCGCCGTCGCGCAGGTCGCCGGATCCGGTGGGGAGCCGGATGCCGAGTTCTTTGCCGTGGTCGGTGGTGACGCGTTGGATGCGTTTGACGAGCAGGGCGCTGGGCAGGATCACTTTTTCTTTGTGGCGGCCGGCGTAGGCGTCGGGCTGTTCGTGGAGGTTGCCCAGGATTTTTTCGATGATCATGAGGGTCCTAGAAGAGGTGGTAGCGCTGCGCCATGGGCAGCACGTCGGAGGGTTCGCAGGTGGCTTCGACGCCGTCAACTGTCACCTTGTAGGTTTCGGGGTCGACGACGATGTCCGGGGTTTCGCCGTTGAACTTGAGGTCGGCTTTGCGCAGGTTCCTGATGCCGGTGACGGGCCGGATGAGGCGTTCGAGGCCAAGCTCGGCCGGCACGCCGGCGTCGATCGCGGCTTTGGAGAGGAACGTGATGGACGTGTGTTGGAGCGCTCTTCCGTAGGTGGCGAACATGGGCCGCATGGTGCGGGGCTGCGGCGTGGGAATGGAGGCGTTGGAGTCGCCCATGAGTGCGTAGGCGATCTGTCCGCCTTTGATGACGAGCTCGGGTTTCACTCCGAAGAAGGCGGGGTCCCACAACACCAGGTCCGCGAATTTTCCTTCTTCGACGGAGCCAATGACGTCTGCCATGCCCTGTGCGATGGCGGGGTTGATGGTGTATTTGGCTATGTACCGTTTGAGCCGGAAGTTGTCGCTTTCTGCTGAGCCGTGCGGCGCGCCGGTTGGGTCCTTCAGCATGCCGCGCTGCCGTTTCATGGCATCGGCCACTTGCCAGGTCCGGGTGATCACCTCGCCTACGCGGCCCATTGCCTGGGAGTCCGAGGACGTGATGGCGAAGATGCCGAGATCGTGCAGGACGTCCTCGGCTGCGATGGTTTCGGCACGGATGCGGGAGTCGGCGAAGGCCACGTCTTCCGGGATGTCCGGGTTGAGGTGGTGGCAGACCATGAGCATGTCCAGGTGCTCTTCTATGGTGTTTTTGGTGTATGGCAGCGTGGGGTTGGTGGAGGCGGGTAGCACGTTGGGCAGCCCGGCGATCTTGATGATGTCCGGGGCGTGGCCGCCGCCGGCGCCCTCTGTGTGGAAGGTGTGGATGACCCGGCCGTCGATTGCGTTGATGGTGTCTTCCACGAAGCCGCATTCGTTGAGGGTGTCTGTGTGGATGGCGACCTGGATGTCGTATTCGTCGGCCACCCGCAGGGACATGTCTATGGAGGACGTGGTGGAGCCCCAGTCCTCATGGACTTTCAGGCCTACGGCACCGGCGCGGATCTGCTCTGCGAGGGGCTCGACGGCGGACGCGTGGCCTTTGCCAAGCAGGCCGATGTTGATGGGGAGCCCTTCGGCAGCCTGGAGCATGCGCGCGATGTGCCAGGATCCGGGCGTGATGGTGGTGGCTTTGGTTCCTTCCGCAGGTCCCGTGCCCCCGCCCACCATTGTGGTCACGCCGCTGCAGAGTGCAGTGGGAACCTGTTCGGGGGAAATGAAATGGATGTGTGTGTCGATGCCGCCGGCTGTCAGGATTTTGCGTTCCCCGGCGATGATCTCGGTGCTGGCGCCGATCACGATGTCCACGCCGTCCATGATCTGCGGGTTGCCGGCTTTGCCGATCTTGAAAATGTGCCCGTCCTTCAGGGCGACGTCGGCCTTGTAGATCCCTGAGTAGTCCAGGACGATGACGTTGGTGATGACAGTGTCTGGGATGTCCTCGGAGCGCGTCGCCTGGCCGTTTTGGCCCATGCCGTCGCGGATGACTTTGCCGCCCCCGAAGACCACTTCTTCGCCGTAGACGGTGTAGTCGTTCTCAATTTCGAGGAACAGTTCCGTGTCCGCCAGGCGGATGGCGTCACCTGTCGTTGGGCCGTACAGCTCGGCGTATTGCCGGCGGGGAAGCTCGAAGCTCACTTCGCATCTCCTTCCATAGCAACACCCGGGCGAGCGGTCCCGCCGGGGCGGGTGCCGCCGTCGAGCATTCCATTGACGGCGTTACTCAGGCCGAAAACTTCGCGGGAACCTGCCAGCTCCACCAGGTGCACGGTCTTCTTGTCGCCCGGTTCAAAGCGGGCTGCTGTGCCGGCCGGGATGTCCAAGCGGCGGCCGTACGCGGCTTCACGGTCGAACTCCAGGGCGCGGTTGGCCTCCGCGAAGTGGTAGTGCGAACCGATCTGGACTGGGCGGTCGCCTCGATTGACAACCTCGACGGCGATCGCCTCACGGCCGTTGTTGCATGCGATGGGCTCGGGGCGGAGCCTGTATTCACCGGGGATCATGGGTGGCTCCTATCGGATGGGGTTGTGGACTGTGACGAGTTTTGTGCCATCCGGGAAGGTGGCTTCGATTTGGACGTCGTGGATCATCTCCGGCACGCCTTCCATCACGTCTTCGCGGCTCAGCAACGTGGTTCCGTAACTCATGAGCTCCGCGACGGATTTGCCGTCCCGCGCGCCCTCGATGAGCTCGTAGCTGATGATCGCTATGGCTTCCGGGTAGTTCAGCTTCAATCCGCGCGCCTGCCTTCGCCTGGCCAGATCGGCAGCCACCACGATCATGAGTTTTTCCTGCTCACGGGGCAAAAGATGCATCGATTCTCCTCAAAAGCCGCTACCTGGGTGCACACGAAGGGACAGTTTGTGATCAGCGTAAGGACTGGACGTTTCCGCCACGTTTCCAGAGGGTCTCAGTCAGCTGTGGGTTTTGCCGCCGTTCGATGCTTTCGGACCTGCCACACGCCGAGGATGACAACCACGACGACGCCCACCACCACTGCGGCACCGCGCCCCACTGTATGGGCTAGTTCTTCGTAGGAGTTCCCGGCGATGAACCCCAGGGTCACGAAAAGTGCACCCCAGATGATGCCACCGGTGAAGTTCCAGATGGCGAAGCGGCGGTAGGGCATCCGGCTGAGCCCGGCGAGCGCTGGCATGACGGCGCGGAAAAAGGCGGTGAAGCGGCCGAGGAATACGGCGAGGCCGCCACGTCGGGCGAGGAAATCCTCGGCTTTCTGCAGCTGGGCCCGTCTCTTATCCAGGAGTTTCAGGGCCATAATCCGTGGACCCAGGTGCTTGCCGATCTCGTAGCCCACAGTGTCACCCAGGATGGCTGCCGAGATGACGATCATGATCATGCTCCACAGCGGAAGGTCACCACGGCTGGCAAAGACTCCCCCCACCACGGCCGCCGTTTCGCCTGGGATCACGAAGCCGATAAACAACGCGTCCTCGGCAAAGACCAGTGCGAACACGATGCACATCACCACCAGCGGGCTGGCGTGAAGGAGTCCGTCGAACAACGACTGCATGGGCTTGAGTGTGTCAGATCAGCCGGTCCGGCGGGAGTCGTTTTCGCGCTCTGTTTTAGTGACGGCTTATCCATAGACAGTCTAATACATCACTAATATACTAGTTGAGTACTTCACGTGAGACCGTGATCAGCTCGATGAGGAGTTAAACAGCAGATGCAGAAACTCGCACACCGGCTCGAACGCCTGGGCACCGAAACTGCTTTCAGCGTCGCGCAGGCCGCTGCCGCTTGGAAGTCGAAGGGAAACCTGGTGTATCCCTTCCACCTCGGCGACATCAATATCCCGACGGCCCCGCACATCGTTGAGGCCATGAACAAGGCCATTGCCGACGGGTACACGGGCTACTGCCCGGGTCCTGGCATCCCCCAGCTCCGGGAAGCCCTGGCCGAGGACCTAGGGTCACGGCGCGGCATGGAGTTCTCTGCGGAGAACGTGGTGGTGATGACCGGCGGCAAGCCAGTGATCACCAAGTTCCTGCAGGCGGTCATGAACCCCGGCCAGGAAGTGCTCTACCCCAATCCCGGCTTCCCGATCTACGAGTCGCAGATCGAATACCTCGGCGGGACGGCCGTCCCGTACCGTTACGTGCCCACGAGCAAGGGCTTCGCGATCGACCTTGACCAGGTCCGTGCGTCCATCACTCCGAACACGGCCGCGATCATCTACAACGACCTGCAGAACCCCATCTCTGCCGAGTCCACGGCGGCCGAACGTGAAGCCATCGCCCAAATCGCGATCGAGCACGACCTCTGGGTCCTATCCGACGAAGCGTATTTCGAAACCCGCTACGAAGGTGTCTCCAGCTCGATTGCTTCCCTTCCGGGCATGGCCGAACGCACCGTGATCCTGTACACGTTCAGCAAGAAGTTCGCCATGACCGGCTCACGCCTTGGCTGTGCTGTGGCCCCGCGCGAGATCGCGCAGGTGCTCAGCACCCTGAACACCAACGATGAATCGTGCACCACGCACTACGTGCAGTGGGCCGGCATCGAAGCACTCCGCGGCCCCCAGGAACCGGTGCAGCAGATGCTGGACATCCTGAGGGAACGCCGGGACGCCGCGTGTGAAATTGTCAATGCCATCCCCGGCATGAGCGTGGCCGTGCCCCAGTCCACGTTCTACCTTTTCCCCGACGTCACCGAAGCCATGCAGCGGCTGGGCTACACCGCCGTCGGCGACTTCGCTTCCGACGCCCTATACAAGACGGGCGTTTCGTTCTGCACCCGTGAACACTTCGGCCGGCGACTGCCAGGCGAGGAACGGCAGTACATCCGCCTGGCCTACTCCGGCATCGAAGCGGACGCCATCCGTGAGGGCCTGGGCCGCCTGCGCGAATGGATCGAGGCAGCATGAGCCGCGTAGTCGTCACAGGACGCGTGCCCCAGCCGGCACTCGAAAAGCTCCGCGCTTCCCACGACGTTGACGCGTGGGAAGGCTCCGAATCAATCAGCCGCGAGGAACTCCTCCGCCGCGTTGCCGGAGCCGACGCGATCGTCAGCCTGCTCACCGAACGAATCGACGCTGAACTGCTCGACGCCGCCGGTCCGCAGCTGAAGGTCGTCTCCAACGTCGCCGTGGGTTACGACAACATCGACGTCCCTGCCTGCACGGAACGCGGCATCACCGCCACCAACACCCCGGGCGTGCTTACCGAGGCCACTGCCGACATCGCTTTCGGACTCATCCTCATGGCCACCCGTCGGCTCGGCGAGGGCGAACGGCTCATCCGGGCCGGTCAGCCATGGAAATGGGGCATGTTCTTCCTGCTCGGGTCCGGCCTGCAGGGCAAGACCTTGGGCATCGTCGGAATGGGTGGCATCGGACAAGCCACAGCCCGCCGGGCCAAGGCCTTCGGCATGGAGATCGTGTACCAGTCCCGCAGCGAAATCGACCCCGCCGTCGCCGCAGAACTCGGCGCACGGCGGGTGGAGCTCGACGAACTGCTTGCCATCTCCGACGTCGTCTCACTGCACTGCCCGTACGGGCCGGGCACGCACCACCTGATCGGCGCCGAGCAACTCAGCACAATGAAGGACTCCGCCTACCTCGTCAACACGGCCCGCGGACCCATCATCGACGAATCCGCACTCGCCCTGGCCCTCCGCGAAGGACAGATCGCAGGCGCAGGCCTTGATGTGTTTGAACAAGAACCCAAGGTGCATCCGTGGTTGCTGGAGCTGGAAAACGTGACGCTGGTGCCGCACCTCGGCTCCGCCACCGTCGAAACGCGCACTGCCATGGCAGTACTCGCGGCGGATAACACGCTCGCCGTGCTCGGAGGGAAACAACCGCCGACTCCCATCGGCTAAGGGACACGACAGTTGCTGTGACGGCGGGTAAATTTCCCCGCCGTCACAGCCCCATACCCCAACTAGTTATTCTTGCCGCGCGCTGCGACCTTCCATGTGTCCACCACTGCCCCCTCACGAACCACAGTGACCTCGTCCACGAGGTTCATGGCCAGGCAAACGTGGTTGGGGATCAGCCTGAGCCGCGTGCCTAGCGCCGGAAGCTCCTCAGAGTCCGGCCAAACAACTGTGGCGTGGTGTTCGGAGAGCGCCGTAATCCTGGCCTCCCGGTATTCCGGCAGGCGCCCATATCCGGTGGCCCAGTCGGGGCGGTCGCTGCCCAGGATCTTGCTGCCCGCGTCCACAACCACCCGCCGGACATTCCCGCCGTCGGACTCGTGGCGGCTGACCACAGTCGCAGCGACAGTCAGCGCGATGTCATCCCACGTGCACCGTTCGAGTTCAAGCTGTTGGGCGTCTCCGAAAACATAGACGCCCGGGCGGAGCTCAGTGGCCAGGGTTTCGGCGTCGAGCAATGCGGTCGGCGTAGAGCCGCCGCTGACGGTGCGGACCTCAAAACCGGCGTGCTCCAATGCGGCAGAAGCACGGCCAAGGGCCTCATTCTCGTTACTCGCTGCATCCCTTGGCATTCCCGGTTTGTAACTGTGTCCGGGGAATGTGAAGACGCCCGCAATGTTCAAGCCGTTTGCCGAAGCCGCCCGCGCAACCTCCACCACTTCTCCGGGCAGGACCCCGCTGCGGTGATGCCCGCTGTCCACTTCGATCAGGACATCGATGCTTCTGGCGTCGGCGCCCAACTGGCGTCCCATCGCCGTCGCGCTTTCCGCTGAATCGGTGCCCACCGCGATGCTGCACGTCCTGGCAAGCTTCCGCAGCCGCTCAGCGTGGTGCGCCTCAACCCACAGCGGGTAGGCGATGAAGATATCCGTGGCGCCGCCGGCTGCGAAGACTTCGGCTTCCCCGATCGTCGCAACCGTCAGCCCAACTGCTCCAGCCGCGAGCTGCTTGGCTGCGATCTCCAGGGTCTTGTGTGTCTTCACATGCGGGCGGAGCCTCAGTCCCCTGCTCAGCATGCTCGATGCCATGCGTTGAATATTCCGGTCGAGGATATCGACGTCGATCATGATGGCTGGTGTGACGATTCCGTCCGGGACTGCGTGATTCATTCTTAGAACAGTAACGTCCTACGGCCCGCATCCGCTCGCCGGGTTGCTGGAATACATCGTTGCAGACCATGCGGCACTGTTGCGCCGGATGGCCCAGGCGTAGTGTCGGTAGTAGGAGATTTCGGGTGTGGCAAATGGTCCGGAGTTAACTATCCGGGTTGTGCGCGAACTCGAGCGCACTGCCGCCAGCCGGAGTCAATCGCTCTGGCATTGCCTGGAATGAGGCCGAATGGCCCAGAACGATGCAGTACCCACAGCGGAACAGTTGCAGGACCTGCTGTTGGAGAGCCCCGGATTCACGGAATTCCTCCTTGGTTTGACCACTATTTCGGCTTCCTTGTTGGGCGGGGATGTCCCCATGCTGTGTGCCATTACCGTAGAACGGGACGCGGGCCCGTCCACGGTGGCGAGCAGCACAGAGGCGGCTCAGCGCCTGGACGAGAAACAGTACGAGTTCGACGACGGCCCATGCCTTAGCGCGCTCCGGCAACGGCAGACCGTCTTGGTTGAGGACCTTCAGGCCAACGTCCGCTGGCAGCACTACGCCGACGCTGTTTCGCAGGAAGCTATCACGACCATGTTGGCGGTTCCGATCCCTACCGACGACGACTCAAGGGCCGCGCTGAACTGCTACTCCACCGAAGCAGGAACGTTCGATCCAGAGACCGTGGCATCCATTGTGAAGCACGCAGAATCCTTGTCCAGGATTCTCCGGCTCGCCCTGCGCCTGCACACACCGGATCCATATCCTGTGCACCTGCGTTCCGCGTTGGAATCGCGGGCGATAGTGGATGCGGCTATTTCCCTCATCATGATGCAGAACCGTTGCAGCCGGGACGCTGCCGTCAGGCTCATACAGTTGGCGTCGCGCAACAGCGATAAGCGGCTGCACGAAATTGCCGAAGACATCCTGAAACGGGCCGGTCACGAGGATAAGGAGGGTAGGTAGGCTCTATGAACTCCGAACCCTGGGGGGCACCGGAAAACGACAATGAATATGACCAGCGCATGCACGCCGCCGATAGATTCCGAAACGGAACAGTAAGCCTCAACAGTCTGTGGATCTACTATTTCGGGATTGGCGGGGATGCCGATGAGCTGGCGCTGGACGCTTACCTCAACGGACTTCTGGTTCTTGCCCCAGGCCAGATGGAACTCGTAGATACTGCTTTCAGGGAGCTCACATCAGACGGCCGGATAGAACCGGCGGGCAATAGTGCCGATGAATATCAAAGGAACGGTAATGACTGAAACCCAGCCATCGCGCCACATCGCAAGTCCTCCCAGTTATCTTGGTCATTATGAGGACAGGCTGGATCAGACGGACTTCGTTGAACATCTGCAGGATCTCTTGGTGGAAAATGCCGATATCCGTGAATTCCTCCAGGACCTCGCTGAGTTGATCGCGCAGAAGCTCACAAGGAACGGAAACACGATTGCCTGCGGAGTCACCGTCATTCGGCAGAAGAAACCCGTGGCCGTGGCTGATAGCGATCCCCTGGCACGCAAACTGGACGAGATCCAGAACAGTTTCGGCGATGGCCCTTGCCTATCGGCCCTTCGCACACGAACGATCAGCCACGTCCCGAACGTTTATGAGGAAGATCGCTGGCCTGAGTACATGCGGGCCGCAGCGGCTTCCAACGTGGGCTCCATCCTGGCCTTTCCCATGGAATTGAACAGCACGGCGGAGGCCGTGGTGAATCTCTACTCCGAGCGCCCCCATGGCTTCTCCCACGAGGACTTATTGTCGGCAGAGCGCGTTACTGCAACTGCGGCCAAAGCCCTCCATCTGGCCTTGAAGATCGCCCAGTTGCGGGACGCGCGCGAGAACCTCACCGCCGCTCTCGAATCCCGCACGACCATAGACACCGCCGTCGGAATCATCATGGCGCAGAACCGCTGCAGCCGGGACGCGGCCTTCCAAATCCTCGTCAGCGCGTCCAGCCACCGCAACATCAAACTCCGGGCAGTGGCCCAGGGGATCATCGCCCACATTGCCGGGGATCGGAGGATCTCAGCACCTTTTGAGGAATAGGAAGCAGCCTGACTACATGCGGTTTTTCTGGTCCAAAACCCATTAGGCTGGATTTGGAACACGGGAGTCCAGCGATTCAAAGATTGTTTCAGTCGGCCAGCCGACCTGAACGGCCGGGAAGAAGATCATGACCAAGAAGCACCTTCCTCTGGACGAACTCTCGGGCGCCATCGGCCGGATTCTTGGCCTCCTGTTGACCGAGGAAAAGGTTGACCAAGCCGTTCAAAGCCTGTCGCTGGCCATCAAGGAGTCCGTACCCGGCACACTTGGCGCAGGCGTCTCCATCCTGGATTCGCAGGCACGGAGGACCAGCACTGGATTCACCGACAACATCGTGGAGCAGGCGGACTTCCTACAATATGATCTGGGCCAGGGTCCCTGCCTGACAGCGTGGGCCTCGGAAGAAAGCGTGCTGATCGAAGACCTAGGCACGGACACGCGCTGGCCGGAATGGCGTACTGCCGTCAGCTCCCTTCCCATCAGGTCAGTGGTCAGCGCACCCCTGATAGCAAACGGACGCAGCATTGGCGCTATTAAGATCTACGCGCCGGAACCTGCCGTCTTTGATGCAGGCACAGTCACGCTGATGGAGCTCTTCGCTTCCCCTGCTGCCACCCTTCTTTCCCACATTCAAAGCACTGAGACACCCAAGCGCATCAGTGAGGGACTGCAGGCCGCCCTGCACAGCCGCGATTTGGTCAACCGGGCCTGCGGGATATTGATGGAACGCCACAAGATCACTCACGAACGGGCACTGCAGCAACTGATAGGGAACGCCCGCGACCAAAGCAGAACCCTGCAGGAAGTCAGCGCCGAGCTTGTAGCCGGGATTCCGGCAGACCACAACTAAGGCCGCCGGATATGGGCTTCGAACGTAAAGAACCCGAGCAACGCCGAAGGCTCCTGGAAGCCCTCTCCGCTGCGCGGATCAGCACGGGCACCCTGTGGCTGCAGTACTTCAGCATCGGCGGGTCCGTGGGTGAGTACGAAGTGGAGGCGTACCTGCAGGGAATGCTGTCCGTTCCGGAACTGGAAAGGGACCTCCTGGCAATGGCGGCGAACGAGCTCCTGAATAACCAACCCGGTCCCCACGCACCATACGCTGACGAGCTTCCCAACTCGGATTCGAACGGTTCCGAATCTGGTTCCGGGCCGGGTTCAGGGACGGGTTCCGACCCGGCTCCAGGGACGGGTTCCGGCAGGGACGCTCCAGGCGACGAAGCCGATCCCCACTAGCTGTCACACAGCGCTCATCCGCCTGCAACGCCCCTGCAACATGAATGCGAAAGGCTGGAGCCACAAGGCCAACCGGCCAAAGATGGCAACAGCCGGCTGAGGGGAGCAAACATGAGCACTGCAAACAGGGATCTATTCCAGGCGCTGAAAACGCAGGCCAGCCTGGCGCAGGCCTTTGGCACCTTGCCGGGCAGCAAGGAGGAGCCACACGCTCTCAGCCCAGGCGAATACATAGAGGCGTGGCACAACGGCCGCCTTTACCACCGGGGCACGGTGCTCAAGACAATCGCGGGTACCGATCTGTTCTGGCTCCAGGATGCAGAAACCGGGAGCCGACGACTGCTGGATATGGAATCACTGGAAATCGTCGCCGCCGGGCAACCGGCTCCTACGCCAGCAACAAAGGCGCCAGAGCCTTTCCACGACGCTCCGTCAGAGGAGACGGTCACACCTATTTCGCTGTATCCGATCTTCCAGGACGGATCACAGGCAATCGCCTAGGAAGCCCGGCATCGTGGGCTCAACACGGAACCCCACGCCGGGAACAAAAACAGGCCGGAGACTCAACGTCTCCGGCCTGCAGAAAGGGTGGGCCCTGTGGGGATCGAACCCACGACCCACGGATTAAAAGTCCGATGCTCTACCAACTGAGCTAAAGGCCCCTCCAGCTGTTGAAACAGCCATGAATACTGTACCTCAACGTCAAGCCAGTCGAGGAACGGGGCCTGCAACGCGGCGTCGTGACCTCTTTTGAGCGAAGAGCCGACGACGGCGCGCGGCGGCAGCGGCGCGTCGGCCCACCTCCAGCGGCAAAGTAGGTCGGGAAGGCGCACAGGCAGCAAGAAAGCAGCCAAAGAAACCGTTACTCGACCCCATCAGGGCACAGGAGTACGGTGAACTCATGAGCGAACAGCCAGGATCACGTGCGTACGGCGGAGCGAACAGGCACCACAAGCCCAAGCCCTTCGCGCCCATCGACTTCGAACCGTTCGCCGGTGGGGCAGATCCCGCCCGCGTCTCCGAGGCTGCCCACCTGGCCGCCCAGGCGCTCGTAAAACGTGGCCGTGACAGCGACGACCCCAAAGTCACCCGTCGCCTGGTGAAGCTGGCCGACGAGCAGGGCCTCGAAGCCATCGCCGAGATGTGGGCCGAAAGCCCCGCCCGTTCCCTGCCCGGTGCTTTGTGGAGGCTCTACGCCCTCCGCGCCGCCACCATCCAGAACCCCGAGCGCATTTCTGTTTACTTCAGGGCAGGCCGCGACACCGCCCAGGTATCCAACGTGGTTGCAGGGGCAGCGGAGCCACCCGGAGCCGACGAAATGAAGACCATGGCAGATGCCATTTTGTCCGGAGCGTTCGACGGCGATTTCGACGTCGCGCTGGAACGTTCCGCTGCGTTCTGCCGGGTTGTGGCGCTCGGCCAGGCAACCCTGGCGGACGGGGCGGAGCACAGCAATGAAAGCCATGCAAGCAAGCTCACACGCAACTCGCACCAGCTGGTAAAGACCGCCGAGGACCTCGAGCACGCAGCCAATGCATGGCGCTTGGGGGAGCTGGATTAGGGCCCAAAAACCCCTGAATTTACCCACGTCGGGCCTTGCCTGTCAATGTTGACTTAGCCGCACCGACGTAGAACACTGAAACTGGTGCCGAACCGCGAAACCCCCGGGCTTCAACTTATAGCCGCTCCGAGCGGCCTACCGCCGAGAGGCGTATCCGGTTCGGCACCATTTTTATGCCCAGGCCCGGATCAGGGCTAGCCACCCCTGAATGTGAGCCGCTGCCACACCCGCAGACTTAGCGGTGGCCGTCGTCGTACAGGTAAAGTTGGGGCCGAAGCGGGAAGCGTCAAGTCAAGCGGCCCGCAGCCCATCCGTCCCCGGCCCGGAAGCGAAATGAAGCTGCGCCTTTTCCCCCAGGAACCTGCCGGGCTCGTACTGCTCGCGCAGATGGCAGGCGTCATTGTGGCCGCCACCGGAACGCTCTCAGAGATCCTCGGCGCCCAGGCCAGTGAGCACGCACGCCTGACCGAGGAACTCCACGAGCACGAGTCGAAATCCCTGGACCTGCACTTTGCGCTCCTGACGCACATGCGCACCAGCTTCGTGAACCCGCTCCCCCGCGAGGACATGTACACGCTGTCCCGGCACCTCAACGAGGCCATGGAGAAGCTCGACGCCGCGGGCGAATTGGTTGCGCTCTACAAGCTGGAACGCCTGCCCAAGCGCGCGGCCGACCAACTGGAGATCATCAGCCGCCAAGCCGAGCTGACGGTGGACGCCATGCGAAAGCTTGAGGACCTCGACGAACTCGAAGACTACTGGATTGAGATCCTCAGGCTGGCGAAACGTGCAGAGCGAACCCACCGCACATGGGTGGCCGAGATGCTGAAGGATATGAAATCGACGCAGTACGCCCGGCACAGGGACATCGCCAACCAGTTGGTGGAAGTCACCAAGGACATGCGTAAGATCGCCACGCAGGTAGGCAGCATCATCGTCAAGGAATCATGACGTGATCGTTGCATTCCTGGTCCTCGTGGTGGGTTTGGCTTCAGGATTCGCTTTCCTTAACGGCTTCCGTGATGTCTCCAATGCCGTAGCACTTTCCACGAGGACACGAGCCCTCACGCCATCCGTGGCGGTCCTCCTGGCAGCTGTTTTCAACTTCATCGGCGCCATGCTCAGCGGCAGCTTCGTCCTCGCGTTTACGCAGTCCTGGATCATCCTGCCCAACGGCATTGGCGGGCTAACAATGCTGACGTCTGCCCTCGCCGCATCCATCATCTGGGGCGTATACGCATGGTGGCGCGGCATCCCGTTGTCTTCCACCAACTCACTCGTGGGCGGATTGATCGGCGCAGGCGCTGCGAGCGTGCTGGTGGGCGGGCACTCGATCAACGGGGTGGACAACGTCCTCCTGACCCAGGTCGCTTTGCCCTTGGTCCTGTCACCTGTGATCGCTTTCGTGGCTGCCTATTTGCTCGTCTGGCCGGTGACCTGGGCTGCGCGCTATACGCAGCCGAATGTCATCAACAGGCGTTTCCGCCGGGCGCAAGCTGTCTCTGCTGCGGCCGTGGCTTTCGGCCATGGGCTCCAGGATGGGCAGCGCACTGCGGCCGTTCTCCTGTTGGCACTGGTGGCGGCGGGACTGTCCAGTGGGGGCGAATTGCCCCTGTGGATCCTCGTTCTGACCGCGATCATGCTCACAGCGGGCACCATGTTTGGTGGCTGGAGGATCTCGCACACGCTGGGTCACAAGTTGATCCGCGTTGACCCTCTGCGAGGGTTTGTGGCCCAAACCCTGACTTCCATGATGCTCTTCATTGGCGCCATCGGCCTGCAGCTACCACTATCCACAACCCATACGCTGACCGCATCCGTACTGGGAGCAGGCACCAACCAGCGCTTCGCCATCACCAACAGGCGTCTTGTTCGCAGGATTCTCCTGTTTTGGGTTGCCACGCCGCTCGTCACGGCCGCAATGGCCTTCGTCCTTGAGTTGGCGTTCTCACCCCTGGCGGACCTCTGACCCGTCTGAGTCGCACTTAAGCGCGTTTTGAGGGCTCAAAACGCGCGCAATTGCGACTTACTTGGGTACAAAAAAGTGACGGCGGCCGTACCCCCAAGGCGACGGCCGCCGTCGTTCATTGCCGGCTCCCCCAAAGCCGGAATCTGCAGACCCTTATCCGAAGCGGCCGGAGACGTAGTCTTCCGTGGCCTTCTGGGCGGGGTTGTTGAAGATGCTGGTGGTGTCAGCGAACTCGATGAGCTTGCCGGGCTTGCCGGTGCCGGCGATGTTGAAGAACGCAGTCTTGTCGGACACACGTGCGGCCTGCTGCATGTTGTGGGTAACGATCACCACGGTGTACTGGTCCTTGAGCTCATTGATGAGGTCCTCGACCGCCAGCGTGGAGATGGGGTCCAGAGCCGAGCAAGGCTCGTCCATGAGGATCACCTGGGGCTCAACAGCAATTGCACGGGCAATGCAGAGGCGCTGCTGCTGGCCGCCCGAGAGGCCGGAACCTGGCTTGTCCAAGCGGTCCTTGACCTCATTCCACAGGTTCGCTCCAATCAACGACTTCTCCACCAGGGCATCTGCTTCGCCCTTGGAGATCTTCTTGTTGTTCAGCTTCACGCCGGCCAGGACATTGTCCCGGATCGACATCGTGGGGAACGGGTTGGGGCGCTGGAAAACCATGCCGACCTGCGTGCGCACGGTCACCGGGTCAACGCCGGGGTCGTAGAGGTTGTCGCCGTCGAGCAGGACCTCACCCTCGACGCGAGCACCGGGAAGGACCTCGTGCATGCGGTTCAGCGTTCGGAGGAAGGTGGACTTGCCACAACCGGACGGGCCAATGAAGGCCGTGACGGACTTGGCTTCAATGTTGATGTTGACGTCCTCGACAGCCAGGAAGCTGCCGTAGTAGACATTCAAGTCTTTGACGTCGATGCGCTTGGACATGGTGTTCCTTATTCCTTGGGGGTTTATGGAAGTGTTGGTTGGGGCCGGGGCCGAAAAACCGGCCCGGCCTAGCGTCCCGTTTTGGGAGCGAACAGGCGGGCAATGACGCGGGCTCCGAGGTTCAGGAGCATCACCAGGATGATCAGCACCAAAGCAGCGCCCCATGCCCGCTGGTCCGAGGGGCCAGGGTTGGACGGCGAAGTCGGGTTCAGGATCTGGGTGTAGATGAACGTGGGCAGCGAGGCCATCCATCCGCCAAAGACGTTGTTGTTGATAGTGGTCGCGAAGCCTGCAGTGACCAGGATGGGAGCGGTCTCGCCGATAACCCGGGCGATGGCCAAGGTAACACCGGACGCAATGCCGGAGATCGCTGTCGGAATAACCACCTTGGTGATGGTGCGCCATTTACGCACGCCGAGCGCGTAGGAGGCTTCGCGGAGCTCGTTCGGGACGATCTTGAGCATTTCCTCGCTGGAGCGGACCACAACCGGGATCATCAGTACGGAAAGCGCGACGGCGGCTACCGCACCGGTCTTGGTGCCGGGGCCAACAACCGCGAAGAAAAATGCTGCCGCGAAGAGGCCGGCAACGATGGAGGGAATGCCGGTCATGACATCCACGAAGAACGTAATGGCGCGGGCAAGGGGACGGTCGTTGCCGTATTCCACCAGGTAGATGGCGGTGAGCAGGCCGACCGGCACGGAGATGACGGTGGCCAGGAGCGTGATCTGGAGGGTGCCCAGCAGCGCGTGATAGATGCCGCCGAGGACCTTGCCGCCTTCCTCGGCTGCCTTGTTATCGAAGGCACCGGTGACGCCGTTCATGGACGTACCAAGGAATCCAGGGGTTACCAGGCCGGGAATGCCGTTCACCAGCACAGTCCAGATGACGGAGATCAACGGCAGGAGGGCAATCAGGAAAGCCCCGACAATCAAGCACGTGGCCAGCTTGTCCTTGGCCTTGCGGGCGCCTTCGACGGCTCCGCTCCACGCCACCAGGCCGAGGGTGAACAGGACCGCGGAGACAAGGCCCCAGCCAAAGGCGTTGAACCCGATAAGGGCCAGGATGGCTGCGCCCACGATCAGGGCGACGGCCAGGACAATGTAAGGAGCGAACTTGGGCAGTTGGCCCTTGGTGAGCGCCGAGCGCTTGCGGACTACGGTGGCGGTCATTTAGTTGGCTCCCGAGAATTCTTTGTGCTTGGTGATGATCCAGCGGGCAATCATGTTCACGCCAAGGGTGATGACGAACAGCACCAGGCCTGCGGCGATCAACGTATTGACCTTGAGCCCGCTGGCTTCCGGGAAGTTCAGCGCAATTTCGGCGGCGATGGTCTGGTTGCCGGACTGGATGAGGCTTGCAGTCAAGACTCCCGAGGACAGCACCAGTGCAACCGCCATTGTCTCGCCAAGGGCACGGCCCAGGCCCAGCATGATGGCGCTCACGATTCCCGGACGACCAAACGGAAGTACCGCCATGCGGATCATTTCCCAGCGGGTGGCTCCCAATGCGAGCGCAGCTTCTTCGTGCAGCTTGGGGGTCTGCAGGAAGATTTCGCGGGACAGGGAGGTGATGATGGGAAGGACCATGACGGACAGGACGATGCCGGCGGTGAGGATGGTCTTACCGGTGGCGGATGCCGGTCCCTGGAAGATCGGGATCCAGCCGAGGTTGTTGGCGAGCCAGTCGTAGGCCGGGGAGATTTCCTTGGCCAGGAAAGCCGCGCCCCACGCACCGTAGACGACGGAGGGGATGGCGGCCAGCAGGTCCACAACGTAGCCGAGCCCCGAAGCCAGCCGGCGCGGGGCGTAGTGCGAGATGAACAGGGCCACCCCGATTGCCACGGGGGTTGCGATGACAAGCGCGATCACGGCGGCGATGAGCGTGCCCACGACGATCGGGGCGATGTAGGCGAAGAAGCCGTGGCCGCCCTGGATGTCCGCAGGCGGTGCGACGAGTGCAGGGATTGCCTGCACCACGAGGAACAGGGCGACTCCGAAGAGAACCGCGAGAATCAGGCACCCTGCGGCCATGGCGGCCCCGGAGAAAACCTTGTCCCCGGCGCGTCCTGCGCCTTGGGAGGTTGTCAGGGAGTTGGTGGTCACTTCACGATCCTTCAGTCTCAGTGAACTGGTCTTACATGGCTAAGTTCCCTATCCCGCGCGAACGGCCTTTCAGCCACTCCGCGCAGGACAGGGAACTTCAGTGTTTAGCCGGGTTCAGGCAAACCCGCCGGAAACCCTAGGCCTTGGCCTTGATGGTTTCGATGGCGGCCTTGGCCTTGTCCTGCAGCGTCTTGGAGAGCGGTGCGGACTTGGCAGCGTCAGCGGCGGTCTTCTGTCCTTCGTCTGAAACTACGTAGCTTTCGAAGGCCTTGACCAGGTCAGCGACTGCCTTGGTCTCGTACGTGGTGCATACGACGTGGTAGGAAACGAGCACTACCGGGTAGGCGCCGGAGACTGTGGTCTTGCGGTCCAGCTTGATGGCAACGTCGTTGGCGGCGCGGCCGTCAACGGGCTTGCCGGCTTCGACGGCCTTGGAAGCAGCATCAGCGGAGATCTTGACGAATTCCTCGCCGACCTTGATGGATGCGGTGCCCAGCTTGCCGGAGACAGCGGAGTCATCGGCGTAGGTCACGGCGC
Source organism: Arthrobacter sp. StoSoilA2 (assembly GCF_019977195.1). Taxonomy (NCBI): domain Bacteria; kingdom Bacillati; phylum Actinomycetota; class Actinomycetes; order Micrococcales; family Micrococcaceae; genus Arthrobacter; species Arthrobacter sp. StoSoilA2. The sequence continues at coordinate 173,734 of NZ_AP024643.1, read as the reverse complement.
CCGGGGTGTCGGTGACGGTCTTGACGACGCCGGAGGTGCCCTTGGCGTTCTCGCCCTTCAGGCTTGCCGGCCAGATGCCTGCGGCCTTGTCCGTCCAGACCTCGGGAGCAGCAGCTGCGAGGTAGTCGGTGAAGTTGGTGGTGGTTCCGGAATCGTCAGAGCGGTTCACCGGGGTGACCTTGAGGTCCGGCAGGGTAACGCCGGCGTTCAGGGCCGCGATTGCGGGGTCATTCCAGTTGGCGATTTCGCCGCGGAAAATCTTGGCGACAGTCGCGGCGTCGAGCTTAAGGTCAGTGACGCCCGGAACGTTGAAAGCGACGGCGATCGGGGAGATGTACACCGGGATGTTGATGGCGCCTTCAGGGCCGCACTTGGCCTTGGAGCTCTCGAGCTCTTCGTCCTTCAGGTAAGCGTCCGAGCCGGCGAACTGTGCCGAGCCGTCGATGATGGCCTTGCGGCCTGCGCCGGAACCGTCCGGGGAGTACTGCACGGTCGCGCCCTGGTTTGCACTGGCAAAGCCGGCCTTCCAGGCGTCCATGGCTGCGCCGGTGGAGGATGCGCCGATGCCGGTGAGGGTGCCGGTGACCTTGGTGCCCGATGCTGCTGACGGCGTGCCAGCGGCGGTGCCCGTTGCGTTGTCTGAACCGCAAGCGGTGAGCGCGAGAGCGCCAGCTGCGATGACCGCGATTGCCGCGTTGCGGCCGAAGCGAGTTGCCTTCACTTGGATGTACCCCTTCCAGGGATTCTCTGATGCGGGCCGAACGGAGATTTCGGCGTGCGTGAGCTATGGACCTTTTGTGCCTTTACTGAAAGGTAAACAGCGCAGGTAACGGGATCTGACGTGGAAGGTGAACGCAAAGTGAACGACGGCGGACCATTGGGTTATGTGGCGCGTGCCACCTTGAGTGGGGGCTGGGTTCCCGTCTTTGGCGGCCGTTCGGCAAATAGACTGGAGGACATGGCTGCCGCGAAGGGATTTTCTGCAAGCAAGAGGTTCCTGCGTGCCAGAGTCCGGACGGGATTGGTCCGTAGCCGGAACTCGCTGACGCCCGCTATTCAAATGACGGTGTGCGCAGTGGGGGCCTACGCTTTCGCGGAATACGTACTGGGTCACCAGGGGCCCTTGTTCGCGGCCACTTCTTCGCTGATTGCGCTCGGCTTCTCCCGTGATCCGCGCTTGCGCCGTGTTATTGAGGTCGGTCTGGGCTGCACGCTCGGCATCGTGGTGGGTGACCTGCTGCTCCACTGGCTGGGCGCTGGGATCCTGCAGGCCGCCGTCGTGCTTCTTTTCTCTATCCTGCTGGCCAGGTTCCTGGACAGCGGGACTATTTTCACCACCCAGCTGGGGCTCCAGTCGCTGCTGGTGGTGCTGCTGCCTGCGCCGGCCGGCGGGCCGTTCACGCGAAGCCTGGATGCGGTGGTGGGTGGGGTGTTCGCTCTGCTGGTGACCATTTTGGTGCCGAAGGACCCGCGCCGGGAGCCGCGAAAGGATGTCCAAAAAATCCTGCACGAACTCGCCGAAGTGCTGCGCGAGTGCGCCAAGGCCATGGTCGAAAGTGACTCCACCATCGCCTGGCACGCGCTGATTCGCGGCCGTAACTGCCAGCCACTGGTGGACCGGATGCGGCAGACCCTGCGGGCGTCCGGCGAAGTTGCAACGCTCGCCCCGGCGCACCGGAGGCACCGCGACGAGCTAGCCAGCCTGGAGCACTCGCTGGAATACATCGACCTCGCGCTCCGTAACAGCCGCGTTTTTGCCCGCAGGCTCACCAGCGCAATCAACCATGCTGCGCTGTCCGACGAAGCAATTGAAAGCATTTCCGAGGTGCTGCAGGAAACTGCCGCCGCAATCGATGAACTGACCATCGGCCTGGCGGAGCAGAGCGAAGGAACCCGCCGCGTTCATCTGCGTCACGCACGCAACGAGCTGACCGACATCGCCTCGCGCCTGCACCCCAAAATGCTGGACGTTCAGAAGCTTGAGGGCGAAACCGTGGTGATGTTGTTCCGCCCCCTCATGGTGGATTTGCTGGAAGCGAGCGGTTTGGAACCCGACGAGGCCCGGGACGTGCTGCCGGCTCTGTAGGCCGCTCCCGCCGAGATGGCATTTAATGACAATCCGCCGGCTGAACATTGGCATCAAATGCCATCTCGCGGCTAATACTGTCAGCCCCCGCGACTAACCTTGAACCCATGGCTTCCAAGACCTCCCGCGCATCCAAGACACCCGCCTACAAATGCGCCGAATGCGGCTGGACGGCCATCAAGTGGGTGGGCAGGTGCGGTGAGTGCCAGGCGTGGGGAACCGTTGAGGAGTACGGCGCCACTGTTGCGCGTACGACGGCGGCCGCAACAGTTTTGGAGCCGGCCCGCCGGATCGCTGAGGTGGATGGGACAACGGCGGCATTCCTGCCCACGGGTGTGGACGAGTTGGACCGCGTCCTTGGAGGAGGGCTCGTTCCCGGTGCCGTCATCCTGCTCGCTGGGGAACCCGGCGTCGGGAAGTCCACCCTGCTGCTGGACGTCGCCGCGAAATTTGCCCGCACAGGGCAGGATGTCCTGTACATTACGGGCGAGGAATCCGCAGCACAGGTGAAGCTCCGGGCGGAGCGGATCGACGCCGTTGCGCACACTTTGTATCTGTCCGCCGAGACCGATCTTGGGCAGGCATTGGGCCAAGTGGAGAAGCTCGAGCCCAAGCTGCTGATCGTGGACTCTGTGCAGACGCTCAGCAGCGCCGACGTCGAAGGAAGCGCCGGTGGTGTCTCGCAGGTACGCGAGGTTGCGGCGTCCATCATCTCTGCGGCCAAGCGACGCAACATGACAACGTTGCTGGTTGGCCATGTGACCAAGGAAGGCACCATCGCAGGGCCGCGTTTGCTGGAACACCTTGTGGATGTCGTATGCCAGTTCGAAGGCGAGCGCCACTCGCGCCTGCGGCTGTTGCGGGCCGTAAAAAACCGCTATGGCGCCACGGACGACGTCGGTTGCTTTGATCTTAACGAGGCCGGCATCGAGGGGTTGGCCGATCCCAGCGGGTTGTTCGTTTCGCGGACCCGGGAGCCCGTCTCCGGAACCTGCATCACAGTGACCATGGAGGGTCGCAGGCCCTTGCTCGCTGAGGTCCAGTCGCTCCTCGCCGAGAGCGCCAATTCCCAGCCCCGGCGTGCCACCAGCGGGCTGGAAAGCTCCAGGGTTGCCATGTTGCTCGCAGTGCTTCAGCAGCGTGCCGGCTGCATGCTCCATAAGGACGATTCGTATGTGGCAACCGTGGGCGGGGTGAAACTCACGGAGCCGGCCACAGACTTGGCTGTTGCGTTGGCCGTCGCATCGGCCAAGTCCCGCAAGGCGCTACCCCAACGGCTCATTGCGTTCGGCGAAGTGGGCCTGGCTGGCGAAGTACGTCCCGTTCCCGGGATTAACCAGCGCATCCAGGAAGCCCACCGGCTAGGGTTCACGCATGCGATCGTGCCTGCCAGCCCGGCGGGCGCCGGTGTCATCCCGGACGGCTTCTCGGTGCGGGAAGTTGGCCACCTGGCCGAAGCGCTGGAACTGCTGATCACGTAATTCCGCCGGGGTGTCGGGAGCCCGCTGAGCTGCGGTTTCGGCAAGGATTGGGCCATGACCAAAAGAACTGTGCTTATTGGGGGACGCTTTTTCTTTGGCCTTTTGACCCTGGTGGCAGTGGGAACGCAGCTGACGGTTCATTTAGGCATGGGGTACGACGTCTGGAACTTCTTCAGCTACTTCACCAACTTATCCAATATCTTCGCGGCCGTGGTGCTGCTCATCAGCGGATACAGGGTTCTGGTCCGGAAACGACCCAGTGAGATCGATGACGCCACCCGCGGCACGGCGACCATCGCCATGGCCGTAGTTGGACTGGTATTCGGCGCTTTGCTTGCCGGCGAGGACCTTGGCTCCCTTCTTCCGTGGGTCAACTTTGTGGTCCACTACCTGATCCCTGTGGTGATGGTGGTGGACTGGCTGTTCCAACCACCGCGGGCAACCTTGACTACCCGCCATATCTGGTACTGGCTGCTCTACCCGGTGGGCTACCTGGTCTATAGCCTCATCCGTGGAGCGTTCGTCAAGTGGTACCCGTACTGGTTCATCGACCCCGCCCGGGCAGGTGGCTGGGGCGGTGTGGTGGTTTTTGCCGCAGCGATTTCCGTCGGCTTCCTCCTGGTGAGCCTGGCGATGCTGTGGCTCGGGAACAAGCTGAAGCGGCAGGTGGATTACTAGAATATCTACACCAATTTGTTATATCGAAGCACGTCAACCGCCCAATAGGCCCAAACAACCCTTGCCGGTGAGGCAAGAAAACGCACCTTCCAGCCATCCCCGCACATAACGAAATGACCCACTTTGGGGCTTGCTGGTGCGGTTAACGGTGCCCGGAAGCCATATCATGGTGCTAGTCGTCATCAGGGCATTTTTCGAAGCGCCCGCAGATGCCGGATTCAGCTTGTCTGTGAGCCATGGCTTGCACCTTCGAAGGGAAACCCAATGGCCCGGAGCCCGGAAGAGTCGCTCAAGGCGACTCTGGCCAGAGTCGCACCCGGAACTCCACTACGGGACGGCTTGGAGCGCATCCTCCGTGGACGCACCGGGGCCTTGATCGTGTTGGGCTCGGACCGCACCATCGACTCCATCTGTTCCGGCGGATTCGATATCGGCATCGAGTTCTCGCCCACGCGCCTGCGTGAGCTCGCCAAGATGGACGGCGCCATCATCTGCGACAAGGACGCCAGCAACATCGTCCGTGCCGCTGTGCAGCTCGTTCCGGACTCAAGCATCGAGACCCAGGAATCCGGGACCCGGCACCGCACAGCCGAGCGCGTCGCCATCCAGACCGGCGTTCCCGTTATTTCCGTCAGCCAGTCGATGCAGATCATCGCGCTGTACGTGAACGGCCTGCGGCACGTCCTGGAGGGCTCGGAGAAGGTCCTCGCGCGGGCCAACCAGGCCTTGGCAACGTTGGAGCGTTACAGCGCGAGACTGGACCAAGTCACCAGTTCCCTTTCAGCACTGGAGATTGAAGCACTGGTCACGGTCAGGGATGTGGCCGTCACCCTGCAACGCCAGGAAATGGTTCGGCGTATCTCCGAGGAAATCGCTCAGTACGTTCTGGAACTTGGCGAAGACGGCCGCCTGCTGTCCCTCCAGGTGGAGGAGCTCACCATGGGCCGCGGCCCGGGCAGCGATGTCATCATCCGCGACTACGCAGACCCCGACGCCACTCCCGAGGATATTGAAGAAGCCGTCCAGGCGCTCCTCAACCTCGGCCCCACTGAACTGATTGACTTGAGCAGGATTGCCGGAATCATCGGCTTCGCGGGTGGCGTTGAGCAGCTGGACGCCGTGGTCCAGCCCCGCGGCTACCGCCTACTGTCCGGCCTCAAGTCCGTGCCGAAGGCCGTCGCCGATCGCCTGGTGGACTACTTCGGCGGCTTGCAGAACCTCATGGCAGCCACCATCGATGACCTCATGACTGTTGACGGCATCGGCGATCAGCGCGCACGCACGGTCCGCGAGGGTCTGAGCCGCATGGCCGAAGCAAGCTTGCTGGACCGTTTCCTCTAGAAGCCGATTGCCGCCGTCGGACGCTTTCCGCCCACTCTCCTCCGGCCGCTAGTTCAGCTGAAACACTGCCTTGGTGCTGGACTTGTTCCCCAGCCGGGCCTCGAACGTGTAGTAGGCGCCGCCCGCGCCGGGCTTGGCGTCGATCGCAGCGCAGCCCTCCAGCGTCCGGTTGCGTTGCCAGGGGAAATTGGCGGTCTCGCTCTTGCCTGGCTGGATGGTCTTGACCAGGTCTTCACTTCCGGCCTGGCAATCCTTGGAGGAAAAGATCCTGTCCGAGCCACTCATCACCACGTACTCCATCTGCGACGTGCCAACGTTGACCTCGCAAGGCGCCGTCCCGCCATTGGTGATGGTCATGGTGAGCAGCGGCTTCTCCTCAGCCGAGTAGGCCGGCTTGTCAGTAGCCGCGGCGACGGTCACCAGGTTCAGGTCGCACACGGGCGTGGGCTTTGCGGACGGGGAAGCAGTGCCCGCTGTGGGCGCATTCCCTTGCGTGGGCACCTGGGACGCTTCCGGTGTGCTGACAGCTTGCGGCTCGGACTTACTTGCGAGCGCGCCGGTGATTGCCACGACGCCAGCCACTACGAGGGCGATCACCAGCAGCAAAGCGCCGAAGACAAACTGCCGACGACGGCGGTAGACGGCCGGGCTTGGACGTCGCCTGGGCGTCGGGGTGCCAGGGCGGGCGGAACCACCTGAACTGCGGGCAGCACCCTTCGCCGGCGCTGATGTGCGCGCGGACGACTGGTTCTTACCCTGATTGGCCATGTTTCTAGGCTAGGCGGGCCCACTCCGCTGCACGCCACCACCACGCCGCCGGACGCCAAACCCGCCCTGTGTGACGTGCACCGCACGAGGATTGCCGTCCTGGTTTCCACTACAGTAGAGGGCAGAATTCCAGCGCTTCTGCGCAAGCCTAAACTTCAACAGTCCGGGAGATCTGACGCATGGCACTTCCCGGTACGGACCACAGTACGAACCACGGTACGGACCCCGGTGCCCACCACCTCGATGGCCTCCATCGCGCCCTGGACCAGTGGTTCGGCGAGACCGCAAGGGACCTTCCGTGGCGCGAGCCTGACTGCAGCGCCTGGGGGATCCTGGTCAGCGAAGTCATGCTCCAGCAGACGCCGGTGGTGCGCGTGCTGCCGGTCTGGCGGGACTGGATGGAACGCTGGCCCACTCCCGCCCACCTTGCCGACGAGCCTTCAGGGGAAGCCGTGCGCCATTGGGGCCGTCTGGGTTATCCGCGCCGGGCGCTGCGACTGCACGCGGCCGCCGTCGCAATCCGGGACGAGCACGGAGGCGACGTCCCGGACACCTATCCCGAGCTCTTGAGCCTGCCAGGCGTCGGCAGTTACACAGCTGCCGCCGTCGCCGCCTTTGCTTTCGGGCGCCGCGAAACAGTGGTGGACACCAACATTCGCCGCGTCCATGCGCGCCTCATCTCCGGTCACGCCCTGCCCGCTCCGACGCTCACCGCAGCCGAGATGCGCCTTGCCGACGCCTTGCTGCCCGAAGACCGGCACCTGTCCGTGCGGTGGAACGCCTCCGTCATGGAACTGGGTGCGATGGTGTGCACGGCGCGCACCCCTAAGTGCGTCGAGTGTCCTGTGCGCTCAAGCTGCGCCTGGCTCGCGGCAGGTGAGCCGCCGCCGTCGTACACGCCCAAGGGTCAGTCCTGGCACGGCACGGACCGGCAAGTCCGCGGCGCCGTGATGGCCGTCCTCCGCGAAGCTGCTGCCCCGGTTCCGCGCGAAATGTTTGAACAGGCTCCTGCCGACCTCGGGTTCGCGCCGTCCGGCGTCGGGATTCCGCTGGCAGCACTGCACCGGCTCAACTCAGCCCCCGAGCAGCTGGAACGGGCACTCGACGGGCTGCTGCTCGACGGCCTGGCGGAAATGCACGACGGCGGATTGCGGCTCCCAGCGTAAGCGGCAATTGGGGCGTGATGTCGGTTCGGCAACGGGCCAGTGTGAGCCGTAACGATGCGGGTGCCTTTTGCCTGGGCTCCGGGTGCAGGAACCCGGGCCCGGCTTAGGCTGAATCATGGGCAAGATCGGATTGGCTTGGACCCTCGCGGCGATGACCTCGCTGATTCCGGGTTGCTATCCGGAATCGCCACCCCCGTGCCCAGCCATCGCGATGGCGCCGGTGGTGTCCCTGACCATTCAGGCCAGCTACGTGCACGAGGTTAAGTCCATTCGCATGAAGGCGTGCCAAGACGGCGCCTGCACAGAAGCGGACCTGGAGCTGTTTCCCGGAAGCATCTCCGTAGATCAGGGCTGCGCACCCGAGGGCGCTTGCTCGGCAACGTCCTCCCCGGACGGCACCCTGCACGGCAACCTCTTCCTGCCCAACCTGACGGAATCCCCCATCGAGGCAACCGTGTCCGGCACGTCCCCATCCGGGACCGCATTGCCTGTTCGGACGCTGACGTTCACGCCCAAGGCCGACTACCCGTTTGGCGAGCAGTGCGGTCGGTTCATCACCGCCAATCTGGTGCTCGATGGGGCGGGGCTAAGGCAGGGATAATCGAACGGTTCCTCTAGCGATTTGATTTTTGGACGGGTATCCTCGTCTAACCTGCCTGATGGTCAAAGTCCTGGGGGTGTCGTGCACCGGTCTGAGCAGCCCATTCGTGACACGTTTTCTGTCACGGCACCCACCCGCACCGTCGGCGCCCCGGCGCCTGCCGCAGCAGAAGGAAACCTGGTCGCGGACCTCAGCGCGAGGATCCGCCACAAACATGGCACGGAACTGAACGAACTTCGCGAGGCACTAAGTGGGTCCTCGCAACGCGGCTCCCGCCACCGCGGCCGACGCCACTATCGAATGAGCCCCACCCCATCATTTGAGGACGAGACCGTCAATGTGACGATCGTCGTCGAAGCCGTGGAATGGGGATGGTTCGCCACGGGCCCGGCGCCAGCAGGAACATGTGTCACTGTATCCATTGCTGCTCATCGCAGGGACAGTGGAATCCAAGCCCCGCTCTCGTTGACCGAGTGCGACTCGTGGCTTCGAGCCCTCCTGCCCGGTCCTTGGATGACGCACGTTTACCGATGCTGCTGCTCCAGCGGGTCCGCAAGTGCGGGGGTGGTCTCCTACAGGTTGTTTCTTGATGCGCTCCATAAGCCCGCTCCAAAGCCGCCGGAGGTGCTCGCGGAAGGCTGCCAACCCCTTCAACTGCAGTAGGCATTTTCGTATCGTGAAATCTTGATTCCGATATTAAACACAAAAAGGCTTTGAAATTAGCATTTCCGAAACACGCCCCTCATAGCGTCATGTGTGATCCCCGGCCGTGACCCTGCATGGCCCCGCACAGATAGGCGCCCCCATGAAGATTCCCGCACCCGCTATGGCTGTGAGCCCAGCGGCCAAGAAGCCACTCTATAGATCCCTGTTTTTCCAGATCCTGGTGGCTGTGGTGCTGGGGGTCGCCATTGGCTACTTCTGGCCGGGCGTCGGGTCCGCGCTTCGCCCCCTTGGCGATGGCTTTATCCAACTCATCAAGATGATCATTGCGCCACTGATATTCCTGGTCATCGTCACCGGCATCTCGGCCGTGGGCGACGTGAAGTCCGTTGGCCGGGTGGGCGTCAAAGCCCTCATCTACTTCACCGCCGCCACACTGTTCGCCCTTGCGTTCGGGCTGCTCGTGGCCAACATCGTACAGCCGGGAGCCGGCCTGAACATCGATCCCACCTCCCTGTCAGTAGAAGCCGTCAACGCCAAGACCACCACGGCGCCACCAAAGGATGCAGGACAGTTCCTGCTGGGCATCATTCCCACCAGCGTGGTTGGAGCCTTCGCATCCAACACGTTGCTGCAGGTCCTGTGTTTCGCGGTCTTCTTCGGGGCGGCCATCGTGGTGGTGGGACGGGAGAAGTGCAAGCCCGTCATCGACCTCATGGAGACCACCCTCGAACTCTTCTTCAAGATCATGTCCTGGGTGATGCGTGTTGCCCCTGTAGGCGCCTTCGGGGCCATGGCATTCATCATCGGCCAGTACGGGCTCAGCTCGTTGAGCACCTACGCCTTGCTGGTGGCTGCGTGCTACGGTTCGGCACTGGTCTTCATCGGATTGCTGTTCATCGTGGCCTGGGCGTATCCACGCGTTCCACTGTGGCAGTTCATCAAGTACTCCCGCGAAGAGTTCATGCTGGCGCTGGGCACGGCATCCACAGAATCAGTGCTGCCACGGATCATGACCAAGCTGACCAACGCAGGCTGCTCCCGCGCAACCACGGGCTTGGTGGTTCCCACGGGCTACTCTTTCAACCTCGACGGCGCCGCCCTCTACCTTTCGATCTCGCTGCTGTTCCTTGCCCAGGCCTTCGGGCATAACCTCGATTTGGGCCAGCAGCTGGCCGCCCTCGGGATCCTGATGTTGACCTCCAAAGGGATGGCAGGCGTTCCGGGTTCGGCCTTCCTGGCCCTTTCCGCTACCGCCGGCGCTTTGGGAATCTTCCCCGTTGCGGGCGTTGCATTGCTCCTCGGAGCCGACAGGCTGATGGACTCAATGCGCGTCGTGGTCAACCTGCTCGGCAACTGCGTTGCCACGTTTGTGGTGTCCAAATGGGAGGGGCAATTCGATCGTGAGGCGATGCTGGCCGCCTTCCGCGGGGAAACCACGACGCCGGAACCCACCAAAGAGGTTACGGAACCACCGGTGCCCGCTTCGGTGTAGCCAGCAGCTTTGTCCCTATTGGCGCCGGATGCGAAAATACTAAGTAACCTGTCAGTTACAGTCTTTCTCCGGGCGCGCTTCGCGCTGGAATCCCCACAGCGAATCGAAAGGGATGACCGATGAGCTCCACAGAGATGAAAGGTGAGGGAAACGTGCTTGGCGGCTCCTTGAAGTCCCGCATCATGGGGCTCGGCAGCAACGTCATGCCGGACGCCGCGGGGGCGGAGTTCAACCGGCATTTGAGCGAGCCGGGATCGGCCGACGACTAACCGCCAACCACACGCCGATAGGTGCTCGGGGTGAACCCCAGGTACTTCTGGAAGTCGTTCGTCAAATGTGCGTGATCGGCATAGCCAAGTTCGGCCGCGATGCCCGCAAGATCAGCGGAAGGGTCCAGACGTGCCCTCTCCGCGGCATCCTGCAGTCGACGTCGACGTATGAGCGCCGACGGGCTGAGCCCGATGTATTTCCTGGCAATTCGCTGGAGCGTCCGCCCCGAGACAGCGAGCCGGGCCGCCACGTCCTCAATCCGTGTCACGTCCGGGTCGGCCCCAATAACGTCCATCATCCGGTTCGCCAGTAAGGCCTCTTCGGAAGGGAAGTAGTTCAGGGCACCCAGCCACGACGCAAAGGCGTCCACTGCCAGCCCGCGGCGGGCACCGCCGTCGGGAGCGTTCATGGCCTGTACGACTGAACGGTGAAGGTCCTCAAACGGCAACACCACCTCGGCATCACGCAAGCTGCCCGGATCGTCGGTGAACACCGGAACAGCCGCAGGGCTCAACAGCGCTCCCACTGCCCAGCCACGGCCATTCAAGTCTCGATAAGCGGCCCGGGTTGTGGGACCCGAGAAGACCACGTCATCCAACTGCACAACGAGATTGGACGCGGGGTAGGCGATCAGGTGTTGACGGGACATGCGGCCTGGCTCGATGTCCCATTCAGGAATCCAGAACCATTGGACCAGCTCCGCAACAGACTCCGGTGCCGCCAAACGGTTGAAAGTGGGAAGCCGTGCCGGGTAAAGAATCCCCTTGAAGGAACTGTCCACGAGCCTCCTCCCCAACAAAGTCTGTCGCGAATTTCCAAGCGCCGGGGACAGCCCGGCCCGTAGCGTCAAGGACATGACAGATACTACAAGCACTGAGCCAACCACGGCCGCCCATGGAAAGTACACCACCCACGGAGTCCCCAACGGGCTGACCAGCCTCACGCCGTTCCTTGCCATACCCAATGCCAAAGATGCGATCACGTTCTATACGGACGTTTTCGGCGCACGGGTTGTTGGCGTCACGGAGATGGGCGGCGTTGTGGTCCATGCCGAACTCGACCTCGGAAACGGCCACCTTCAACTAGGGGAACCCAACCCGGAATACCACTTGGTCCCGGCGCCCGACGGCGATGATGACTGCTATTCCCTGGGCTTTTACTGCCCGGACGCAGACGCACTCGTGCAACGGGCGGAACAAGCCGGCGCCCTCATTCGCGAACCACTCACCACGTTCGTTTCAGGGGACCGATATGCCAGCATCCGCGATCCGTTCGGTGTCCGCTGGTCCATCATGACGCGGGTGGAAGATCTCTCCGAAGAGGAGAGCAACCGTCGAGTCGAGGAGTGGGCGGCCCAGCAGGGTTAGGAAAGACACAGGCAGAACGGATGTCCGGCCGGGTCAAGGAACACCCTGAAGGTGGTCCCCGGCTGGTGCTCCGCCTTGCTTGCCCCCAACGAAAGAGCCACTTCCTCACCCTTGTCCAGATCTTCCACCATCAGATCAAGGTGCATCTGCTGGGGTACCGTTTGCCCCGGCCATTCCGGTGCGTGATACGACTGGACCTGTTGGAAAGCAATGCAGTTGTTCCCATCGCTGGGACGGATCTCGAACCAATCAGTTTCGCCTTTGACCTCCCAGCCCAGCAGTTCGCCGTAAAAGGCGGCAAGGGCGGGCGCATCCGGACAATCGATAGCAACACTCGGGTATCGGGCTATTGCCATTTTGCTAAACCTCGTCTGCCGTTTTCTTCATTCGGGCCAGCGCACTCTTGGTGCCCCTTTGGGTAAGAACGTGAACCACGGCGCCAACGCCCGCGGAAACCACAGCGAACATGAGCACTCCCGGCAAGGAATCGTTCAGATTGGTTCCGTCCTTGGGGGCAGGTTTGCCTGTCTTTTTCTCCCAGAGTCCTTCAAGCGTCTTGTTTGCCAGCACTCCAGCTCCGAGGCTGACTGCCAGGCCGAACAATTTCACCAGCAAATTCACGAAAGAATCCTCCATCTGATCGTGCGGGTTTGCCCTGCCAAACACAAAGGAAGGCAGGGCCGCTGCAACCGCAACGGCCCTGCCCGAATTCCTAGTCGTGCTTGAAAGCGTCCTTTACCTTTTCGCCGGCGCCCTTGAGGTCGCTCTTGACCTGCTCGCCCTTGCCTTCGGCTTCCAGGCGCTCGTTGTCAGTGAGCTTTCCGGCAGCTTCCTTGGCCTTGCCTGCGATCTTCTCGCCAGCGTTCTCCATCTTGTCGTCAGCACCCATGCCCGCACCTCTTCCTTGTAGTGAACCTGTACCTCTACAACATCACTAATCAGTGTACTTAGCAATATTTGCTCCGGACGAAGGCGGGTCAGATCTCCCCGAATCCTTCGCCCACCAACCGCCCGACATACTGAACTGCCCTTGCGGCGTCCTTGCCACGGGCCTCCACGCGCAGGGTTGCACCCTGGCCGGCGGCGAGCGCCATGAGCGCCATCATGGACGTCCCGTCGACGTCGTTGATTGTCACCTCGGCGTCAAGGCCGGACAGTCCACCGGCTATCTTGGCCGCAGGCCGCGCGTGGATGCCCATGGGATTAATGAGCTCGAAGTCGCCTGCAGCATCCGGTTCCCGGGACTCGGAAAGACTGTCCGGCGCTTCCGTGCCGGCAGAAGCCCGGAATCCCACCGCTTCGGCAGCCTTACGCACGTCTTCGGCGCCCGCCCCGCCCTGCGCCGCGACTGCCGCGGCCACAAGCCCTTCAACCAAAGGCGCGTCGGCGAGCAAGATAGCGTCGGGGTCGCTGGCGAACTCGATCGCAGACTCAGCTGTCATTACTGCCGAGCCCAGATCAGTCAGCACCACGACGCCCTCTCCTCCGGCATCAACCAGTGACTGCTCGACGGCGGCAAGCACCTTCTCGAGGCTGGTGCCAATGCGTTCGTCGTCAGTGCCCCCGGCGGCGACGAGTTCGACGTCGGGCGCCATCTGGGCGGCGAGTTCCACAGCGCCCTCAGCGATCTTGCTGCTGTGGGAGACAACCACAATCCCAACCGTCATACGGCGTCGGTTCCCGTGTTTCCTGCGGAGCCGGCCGCTGCTGCTGCCGCGGCGCGCAAGAGCAACGCCGTTGAGGCCGCTCCTGGATCACGATGCCCCGCGCTCCGCTCCCCGAGGTAACTTGCGCGGCCCTTGCGGGCCACCAACGGATCGGTAGCCACGGCCCCTACTTCGGCCGCCTCGGCAGCAGCCTGCAGGACGGCGAGTACATCGCCGCCATCGGACGCCGCGTTTTTGGCCGCCTCAACTGCGGGCGTCCACGCGTCAACCATGGTCTTGTCCCCTGTTTCGGCTTTGCCGCGCGCCACCACGCCGTCGCGGGCAGCCGCGAGCGCGGAAGCCAAAGCATCGGCGTCGATGTCAGTGGAATCGCCGAGCGATGTGGCCGCCCGCAGATATGCCGTCCCATACAGAGGCCCCGCAGCTCCGCCCACCTTGGACATCAAGGCCATCGCCGCCGCCTTGAGGGCAGCTCCCGCAGTTTCCGGCGGCGTCTCGTCCAGCTTCTGCAGGACGGCCTGGAATCCACGGTCCATGTTCTCGCCGTGGTCAGAGTCGCCGATTGCGCGGTCCAGTTCAATCAATTCCGTTCGGTGTTCTGCCATAGCCTTCGCCGAAAGCTTCAGCCAGTCCACTGCCCAATCGACGCCCAGGCTCATGCTCACGCTCCCCAACGGAGGGCAGCCGTGTGGACGGGAGCATCCCACAACTGCACCAGCTCGTCGTCCAGGCGCAGCACGGACACCGAGCACCCCTGCATTTCAAGTGAAGTCACGTAGTTCCCCACGAGTGAGCGTTCCACGGATGCCCCGCGCTCCGCGAGCACCTGGGCGGCCCTTCGGTAGACGATGTAGAGCTCGCTCTGCGGCGTGCCGCCCATGCCGTTGACGAACAGCAGCACCCTGTCCCCGGACGAGATGGCGAGATCCTCAAGCACGGGTTCCAAGAGACGGTCGGTGATCGCGTCGGCGCTTTCCATGGCGATCCTGTGGCGTCCAGGCTCGCCATGGATGCCGATACCGATCTCGATCTCGTCCTCGGCCAGCTCGAAGCTCGGCGTACCCGCGTGCGGAACCGTGCAGCCGGAGAGCGCCACTCCCATGGTCCTCACGTTGGCAGCGACCCGCTCCGCGATGGCGGCGACGGCTTCAAGACCGTCTCCGCGTTCAGCGGCGGCACCGGCAATCTTCTCCACGAGGACCGTCCCGCCCACTCCACGGCGGCCCGCCGTATACAGCGAGTCCTCCACGGCGACATCGTCGTTGACCAGCACCGAACGCACGTGCACGCCTTCTACCTGTGCCATCTCCGCGGCAGTCTCAAAGTTCAGGACGTCCCCGGTGTAGTTCTTGACGATATGAACGACGCCGGCACCTGAGTCCACGGCGACGGTCGCCGGTATGATTTGGTCGGGCGTGGGCGAGGTAAAGACGGCACCGGGTACCGCGGCGTCGAGCATGCCGAGGCCCACGAAACCAGCGTGCAGCGGCTCGTGGCCGCTGCCCCCGCCGGATACCAGGGCAACTTTGCCCGCAACGGGTACGCCTTTCCGGATGACGTACTTGGGCTCGGGATGGACGTCCACGATGTCGGCATGGGCCATGCCGAACCCTTCGACGGACTCGTCCACCACGGCGCGTGGATCATTGATGAGCTTTTTCATGGGATGCTCCTGGGCGTGCTGTGGCTGGTGCTCTGACCCTACTACCGGCGCCCGGGCACACGGTAGGCCTCGGCGGCGCGAGGACGCCCACACCTATTAGCCGACACCCATTAAAAGGCAGGCAGGGACGGCCGCAAAGGCCCGTCCCTGCCGGAATGTCATGCTTGATCCGGGTGATGCCCGGGCTCCGCGCTGGTGGCTGGAGGACTTATCTCCGCCTCGCCCCGGGCGTGGAAATCGAGCCAAAATGCCGAGTACAGGTCCGGGTTGGAGTGGGCTGTCCCCGGCCAGAAGGATTCATTCGGCCAGGAGCCGTGGGGGATGTCTATCTGGAAAGCTGAAAAGTCCGGAAACGTGACACGATCTTGCACGGTCCGCCCCCTCAACTGTTCAGTACGGCGTCGCCGCCGGCCGTGACGACGTCGTCGAGCAGCACGGCCTGATCCATAACCACCGGCTGCTCCGCGACGGGAAGCCCGACTACGTGCCCAAAGCTGAACATGTTCTTCGGATCCAGTTCCGCCTTCGCCTTCTTAAGCCGCTCCCGTGCGCTGGGACCCCATGCCCGCTCCCTGTCCTCGGCATCCACGAAGTGCCCATGGAGGTTTACAAATGTGCCTGCATTGGCAGCCGGACGAAGATCTGCGTGCACGGCATCGAAAACTGCCGGCAGCACCTCGACAACGGGCGGCGCGGCAATGGCAACCATGTAGAAGCTGAACGCCGCGTCACGGCCGCCCACAATATCCTCGCCCTCCGCGCTCTTGGCAAGGGCGCCGCCCAGCAGCCGTAGTTCGGCCAGCAACACCGGACTCTCAACGCCCGGACCGAAGTGCCGCAGAATTGCCTCGGACGCCTCTTCGTCCAAACGGTCAAGCAGGAAGCCACGCTCGCGAACAGGGACTGGCTGGTCCGGATCCTGGTGGACCGTGTCGAATTGGCTTGCTTCCAAAGGGCCGGTGGCGTCCATCATGAACGGCGCGCTTCGGCGCATGGGCTCCAGCAGCTCCGCCGCAGCAGCCAGGTCACCCTGGTAGGCGTAGCGGAGGTGGATCACAAACTTTCCCCGCAAGGGCTCCGGAATCATCTCCATCTCCGGGAGACGCAAAAACGCCAACGACGCCGATGCCTCCGCAGGCAGCGATGGCACCCATTCCCTAAACGCCCCCAGGACTTCCGGGGCGTGCCCGCCGTCGAAGTAGACGCCGCCTGCGTAGAGATCGGCGGCTGGGAAGAGGTGGAATTCCATGGCCGTCACAATGCCCAGGTTGCCCTTGCCGCCTCGCAGGAGGAAGAACAGCTCGGGATTCTCGTCCTTGGTAACCCGTAGCTGGGTGCCATCCGATGTGACCAGCTCGAAAGCGATGACATGATCCGAGGCGAAGCCGTACTTACGGCCCAGGATGGGCAGGCCACCGCCCAAGGTGTATCCCACCACGCCGACGTCAGTGGTTGAACCACAGAGGCCCATCAAACCGAAGGTTGCAGCAAGCTCAACCACAGCCTTCCATCGAACACCGGCACCCACCCTGGCAGTCTTCTCAAGGGGGTCGATGCTGAGTTCCAGCATGCGGCGGGTACTGATGAGCATCCCGCCTTCTATCGCGTTTGTTGCACCATGCCCGGTGGACTGGACGGCTACGGGCATTCCCCGTTCCGCAGCCCATCTGATAGCCGCCGAAACGTCCTCTGCGTCGAGGGCGCCGAAGGCAAGATCCGGCTTGTGTTCAGTGGAGAGATTGAAGGCCGCTACCTCGGATTGGAAGCCGGGATCGGCAGGCGTGAACACGGGACCGCGCACGCTGAGTTGGAGTTCTGAAATGCTTGCATTACCTGAAAAGGACGCGTGGGACTGCATGATCTTCTCTCGATTGACCGAATGGCGGAAGCTCCCCAGCAAGCCTCGATCAGTTTATCCATCAACTTTAGATAAGAGAAGGGGTTTAAATCACGCATAATCCGGGCAGGGTTGAACCCCGCACCAGTCGGGTCTTGTTGTGGGTTCTCAGAGGTGCTTGATCATGCGTGTATTGCCCAGGGTGTTGGGCTTTACGCGGGCCAGATCCAGGAATTCCGCCACGCCTTCGTCATGCGAGCGCAGCAGCTCCGAGTACACCTGCGGGTCCACGGCCGACTGGTCCTCCATGACCTCGAAGCCATGGCGCTTGAAGAAGTCCACCTCAAACGTCAGGCAGAAGACGCGGCTAACGCCAAGCTCCTTGGCCTTTTCAAGGAGATCCTCCACCAGCACGTGCCCCACACCGCGCCCCCGCCACGTGTCGGCAGCCGCGAGGGTACGAATCTCGGCCAGGTCTTCCCACATAACGTGCAGGGCGCCGCAGCCAATCACGTCGCCATCCTGGGATTCGGCAATCCGGAATTCCTGGAGGCTCTCGTAGTACGCCACAGTTTCCTTGGCCATCAAAATCCGCTGCTCCGCCAAGGGCGCGACCAGCCTCTTAATCGCCACCACATCACTGGTACGGGCAGGACGAAGGCTAAAGGTCGAATTCACTCCCCCATCCTAGCTACGTGGGACGGGGCCGCGGATTCGTGACCGAGAAGGAGGGGGTTACCAACATTTATGGGTCCATCTGTTGGCAAAGGGCCGTGGCGGCCACGCTTCAGGACGCCTATCTGGTGGACTGGAAGCGCTTACCAACACTTAGCTTGATAAATGTTGGTAAGCTGGGGGCATGGCAACACATCCGCGCGTTGGTATTCCGGTCGATCCGGTCTCCTTCGAGACCTTCGACTGGAAGCCGCGAGCGCCGGAGATGTACTCCCGCGCGGAGGTGGAGCGCCAAACCGGTCCTTACCAGGCGGCCGTCACGGCGCCGATAGCCGCCTGGACTCCCATCATCTCCAGCGAAGATTCCGCCGATATCGAGGACGCCACTCGACAGCTGGTCGGGTTCGACAAGCACGCGCAGCGGCTCCTTGGTAGAGAGAATCCCGCGCTCGGGCCAATGACGGCGATCCTGCTGCGCACAGAGTCTGCCTCCAGCTCGCAGATAGAACAGTTGACGACGTCCGCCAAGCAGCTCGCTCTTGCCGAGATCGACGAGGGCGGCAAATCCAACGCCCTCACCGTCATCGGCAACGTTCGAGCCATGGAGGCGGCCCTCCAACTGGCCGACGACATCAGCGAGGAGTCCATCCTCGCAATGCACAAGGCACTGATGCTCCACCAGCGCGGCTTCGATCCTGCCGGCGCCGGCCGTTTCCGGGACGAGCAGGTATGGATCGGCCCGGGTCAGGCAGGGCCACGGGTGGCCGAGTTCGTCGCTCCGCACCACGACCGCATTCCCGGTGCGATCACGGACCTGGTTAAGTTCATCGATCGCCATGATGTCTCCGTACTCGTCCAAGTGGCGATCAGCCATGCCCAGTTCGAAACGATCCACCCCTTCCCGGACGGGAACGGCCGGACAGGGCGAGCACTGGCGCAGTCGGTTCTCCGTAACAAGGGCCTGGTGGACTCAACCGCCGTGCCGATCTCCGCGGGCCTCCTGGTGGATACCGCACGCTACTTCGCAGCACTGGGCGCATTTCGGGAGGGCGATGCCGGCCCGATCGTCCGCGAGTTCGCCATGGCGAGCCGGATCGCCGCAACTACGGGGTCGCGGCTGGTCGACGACCTTGTCGCACAACTCGAGGAGTCCCGCGCTAAGATGACGGGACTGCGCGCGGACGCGGCGGCCTGGCGGGTGTTGCCCGCACTGATCGGCCAGCCTGCAGTGAACACGAAATACCTTGTGACCGAGCTCGGACTTGGCGAGATGGCGGCATTGCGGGCACTCGATACCCTGACGGACCGCGGCGTACTGACGGAAGCGTCAGGCCGCGGCCGCAACCGCGTGTGGCAGCACCGCGGGATATTCGAAGTCCTCGATGCCTACGCCACCGGAATTAGCCGTATGTCCGCAGGCTGATCCGCCGCCGCCCGTTCCGGTCACTAGATCCCCAACTCCTCCGGCAGCGCCACGTCCTCGCCCAGCACCTGCTTTGCCAGGAAGTGCTCCACGACTCCGTACCAAACCTTGGCGTGCTGCGGCTGCAGTACCCAGTGGTTTTCGTCGGGGAAGTAGAGGAACCGGTGCGGGCTCTGGCCGTTGTCGTCCGCGGGCAACTGCGACGAGGATAGCAGTTCGTACCAAAGCCGCAAGCCCTCGCCGATCGGGACGCGATAATCCTTGTCTCCGTGGATCACGAGCATTGGCGTCTTGATGTTGCGTACGTTGAGGTGTGGCGAGTTCTCCATCGCCATCTCCACCGTCATTTCCTTCAGCCAGTATTGTGCGGCGTCGGTGGTGGGGCCGAACTGGTCCAGGGCCCACAAACTCGCGTGGGTCACGATGGCCTTGAAACGGTCGGTCTGGCCGGCAACCCAGTTTGCCATGTAGCCTCCGAAGGACCCGCCCATCGCCGCAGTCCTTGACCCGTCGATGTCCGCGCGCGCAACTACGGCATCGGTGATGGCCATGAGGTCCGAGAAGGGCTTCTTGCCCCATTCGCCCCAGCCGCGCTGGATGAATTCCTGGCCATAACCCGTGGACAGCGCAGGGTCAGGCAGCAGCACGGCATAGCCCTTTGCGACCAGCAGCCAGGGATTCCAACGCCAGGTCCAGGCGTTCCATGAGCCCAGCGGTCCACCGTGGATCCACAGCAGGAGGGGAGCCGGCTTGTCATCGGAAGCCCCTTCAGGGA
Organism: Arthrobacter sp. StoSoilA2; assembly: GCF_019977195.1. NCBI lineage: Bacteria > Bacillati > Actinomycetota > Actinomycetes > Micrococcales > Micrococcaceae > Arthrobacter > Arthrobacter sp. StoSoilA2. Next base: position 153,778 of record NZ_AP024643.1, on the reverse strand, counting down.
GCGCCAGGTACGCTGGCACGCGGGAGCCATCCTCCGCCGTCGTTTCCACGCGTTCGAGGCGTCCCTTGTACCTTGGCCGTTCCGTGGGTGCCTGCAACCTCACCACTTCTCCGGAAGCGAGGTCGATCCGCACAGCTTCAGGGGGAAACTCGTATGAGCTCCGCAGCGCGTAGGCTGTGGTTCCGTCCGGCGAAACCACGACGTCGGAATACGCTGCAGCGTCTTTCGTTACCCGTGTGACCCGCCCGTCGGCGACGTCGATCCGGAAAAGCGGCGACGCGCCGTCGTCGTCCGCTTTCACCAGGATGGCATCGCCTTGCGGGAGCCACGCCAAGGCAGTTGCCCAGCGGTCCCATTGGTGCGCGAGCGGCTCCAGGTCCGTTGTTTCGCTGCCTGATACGTCCAGCAGGTGCAGCTTGATCTGCGGCGCCTGCGTGGGCGTGGTGTCACTCTCACTCTCCACTACCAGCGTGCGGTTGTCCGGGCTGACGGGACCAGGGAAGTAGCTCATTCCCTCGCGGTCCAGAAGCACCTTTACTGTTCCCGTGGCAACGTCGACGGCGGCCAGCACCTCACGGCTGTTGGCCTTGGCGAGGGCTTTCGTGAGGCTCGTGTAGATGGTCTTGCCGTCCGGACTCACCACAGTTTTGGCTTCCCGCAGCGAGCCTCCGACGCCGGGCGTCAGGTTCCTCAGTTTGAGCGGCGTTGGCGCGTCAATGGTTGTTGGCTTGCCGTGCTCCTTCGCCTCGCCCGGCTCCACGGCGAACAAACGCGGTTCGGCAGGACCCAGGTCCGCGTCCCAATAGCGGATCGGGTAGCCACTGTGCAGGATGGCGGACACTTTGTTGTCTTTGCGGGCCTTGCGGCGTTCCTCGTCGTTCTCCTCATTGCTGGAGCCTGCCAAAACCTCGGCGTTGACGAAGATGGCATCCGCATTCTTTGCGGCCATAACGGAACTGATCCCGCCGGCGCGCGAGTGCACAACCCGGGCCTCGCCGCCATCGGCGGGGAGCAACCACAATGCGTTCACCGGATCGGCGTCGGGATCTGCGCTCTCGGGGTCGGGGCGGGAGGACGTGAAGTAGAGGTCGCCGTTCGCGGCGAAGGCGGCACCGGCCTCACCCTTGGCACTCCGGGTGATCCGACGGGCATGGCCCTGACCGGTGGGGTCCATCTCCCATAATGCGGTGACGAACTCAGTGCCTTTGCCATTGAGGGTTGAAACGGTGGTGACCAGGCGCTTGCCGTCCGGGCTGAGCGTGAGACCACTGACCCGGGGGATGGAGAGGTAGTGATCGATGTCGTGGAATGGAGTTTCAGGTGATGCCGTGCCTGGGCTTGGGGTGTCAGTGGAATCCATGCTCCGATTCAACACGCATTGTGTCGCGGATCACAGGGTAGTTCACTCTTAGTGAAACACTACTTTCAGATATTCGCCCGCCGCTCCCAACTGGGTCGCATTTAAGCGCGTTATGGGGGCTCATAACGCGCTTAACTGCGACCCAGTTGGGAGGTTGCGGAGCGTCTGCAGCACGGCGGCGGTCCCGTCTTCGTTCCCGATCCGCGCAGCGAGGACTTTTGCCCGGGCTGCGTAGGACGGGGTGCTGACAGCTTCCCGGATGGCGTACGCCAATCGCTCAACGGTGAGCCCCTTGTAGGGAACCGGCCGGGGCCCTGCGCCGAGGGCAGCAACCCGGGCAGCCCACAGCGGTTGGTCCGTATACACCGGGACGCAGACCGTGGGGACACCAGCGCGGAGGCCGGCAGCGGTGGTGCCGGAGCCCGCATGGTGCGCGACTGCCGCCATCCTCGGAAACAACCATTCGTGCGGGACCGCACCGATGCCGATCGCATCATCGTCCGAGAGGTCCCCCGCACCCTGCAGCACCGCCCTGACGCCCGCCCGCCTGATGGCCTCAAGAACGAAACCGGCCTCCAGCGCAGCGCTGCTTCCAAACCCGACGAACACCGGCGGTGGCCCTGCGGATAGAAAGTCCTCCAGTTCCGCGGACGGACTCCATTCCGGCTCGGGCGCCGGCCACCAGTACCCCGCCATGACCAACCCAGGGCGCCAGTCCGTCGGTCGCGGTAGAACTGTGGGGCTGATCCCATGGAGGACCGTGCTGCTCGCCCTGGCTCGACGTCGCTCGGCAGCTTGGCGTGACAGCTTCGGCAGGCCCAACTCGTGGCGAAGCCTTGCACTCGGGGCATCATAGGGGGCAGGTCCGGCCAGGACCCGCTCGCCAATAATCCGGTTGCCCAGCCCGCCCAGGTTCCGGGCGGACCCCAGCAGCACAGGAGGGTAGTCTGCGCTGGGTTCCACCGGCTGCAGATGCGCGCCCACCGCTGGAATTCCAACCGCTTCAGCGACGTCGTAGGCATATGGCGCCACGGAATTAGCCAGGATGACGTCCGCACCCGCCTCAACCGCAGCCAGGGTCCCGGTGGCCGCTTGATCCATGTACTCGCTCAGCTCCCGCCAGGTGGTGAGCATGCCGCCGGACGACTTTGCTCCACCCGGTGTAGCACGCTTGATGATCCTGGCAAGGTCGCCGGGAAGAGGACGATACTCACACCCGGACCTGACCACGAGGTGCGCGTACGCGGGGTTGGCAGCGATGGACACCTCGTAGCCCAGCTTTTGCAGACGACTGCCGAGCCCTGCCATGGGGGCGACATCTCCGCGCGTCCCCGGACAAATCATCAATACTCGCATGCACCCCTCCATTGCAGTTCTTGACTCTCCATAGCCACCCTAAGGGCACACCGGCACCCAAAACTCCGGGGACCAACGCACGCGGGGACCAACGCAAATGCCCCGCCCACTCCTTTCGGAATGGACGGGGCAGTTGGCTTACGTTGCGTACGCCTTATGCGGTAGGAGCGATCTCCGGGATCCGCGGCTTGGCGTTGCCTGCAAACGTGAACTTGGCGTCGTCACCTTCGCCGTCCACATCCACCACAACGATGTCACCGGAGTGCAATTCGCCGAAGAGGATCTTCTCGGAGAGCTGGTCCTCGATCTCGCGCTGGATGGTGCGGCGCAGCGGCCGGGCACCCATTGCGGGATCGTAGCCACGGGTGGCCAGAAGAACCTTTGCTGCCGTGGTGAGCTCGATGCCCATGTCCTTGTCCTTGAGGCGGCGCTCCAGGCGGGTAACGAACATGTCCACGATCTCGATGATCTCGTCCTGGGTGAGCTGCGGGAACACCACGACGTCGTCAACACGGTTGAGGAACTCGGGGCGGAAGTGCTGCTTGAGCTCCTCCGTGACCCGGGCGCGCATCCGGTTGTAGCCAGTCTGGGTATCCGTGCCGGACTGGAAGCCCGTAGCGACGCTCTTTGAGATATCGCGGGTACCCAGGTTGGTGGTCATGATGATCACGGTGTTCTTGAAGTCCACCACGCGGCCCTGGGAGTCGGTCAGTCGGCCATCTTCCAGGATCTGCAGGAGCGAGTTGAAGAGGTCCGCGTGGGCCTTCTCAACTTCGTCGAACAGGACCACGGAGAATGGACGGCGACGAACCTTCTCGGTCAGCTGGCCGCCTTCTTCGTAGCCGACATAGCCCGGAGGTGCACCGAAGAGACGCGAAACCGTGTGCTTCTCGGAGTACTCGGACATGTCCAGCGTGATGAGGGCATCCTCTTCACCGAACAGGAACTCGGCAAGGGCCTTGGCGAGCTCGGTCTTGCCGACACCCGTAGGCCCGGCGAAGATGAACGAGCCACCGGGACGCTTGGGGTCCTTCAGGCCTGCACGTGTGCGGCGGATAGCCTGCGACAGGGCCTTGATGGCCTCGTCCTGGCCGACGACGCGCTTGTGCAGTTCGTCTTCCATCTTGAGGAGGCGCGAAGACTCTTCCTCGGTGAGCTTGAAGACGGGAATGCCGGTGGAGTTCGCGAGGACCTCGGCGATCAGGTCTTCATCAACCTCGGAGATGTCATCCATGCCGCCGGACTTCCAGTTGCGTTCCTTCTCAGCGCGTTCGGCAATGAGCTTCTGCTCTTTGTCGCGCAGCGAAGCGGCACCCTCAAAGTCCTGGGCGTCGATGGCGGATTCCTTCTCCATCTTGACGTCGGCAATGCGCTCGTCCATGGCCTTGAGCTCCGGCGGAGCGGTCATGCGGCGGATACGCAGGCGTGCACCGGCTTCATCGATGAGGTCGATCGCCTTGTCCGGCAGGAAGCGGTCCGAGATGTAGCGTTCGGCCAGCTGCGCGGCTGAGGCGAGGGCGCCGTCGGTAATCGTTACGCGGTGGTGTGCCTCGTAGCGGTCCCGCAGGCCCTTGAGGATCTCGATCGCATGAGCGACGGAAGGCTCCTTGACCTGGATCGGCTGGAAGCGGCGCTCAAGGGCAGCGTCCTTCTCAATGTGCTTGCGGTACTCATCCAGCGTGGTGGCACCAATGGTCTGGAGTTCACCACGGGCAAGCATCGGCTTCAGAATGGACGCAGCATCGATGGCGCCTTCAGCAGCACCGGCACCAACGAGGGTGTGGATCTCGTCAATGAAGAGGATGATGTCGCCGCGCGTGCGGATCTCCTTGAGGACCTTCTTCAGGCGCTCTTCGAAGTCACCACGGTAACGGGAGCCGGCAACCAGTGAACCAAGGTCCAGCGTGTACAGCTGCTTGTCCTTGATGGTCTCCGGGACGTCGCCGCGGACAATCGCCTGGGCAAGGCCCTCGACGACGGCCGTCTTACCGACGCCGGGCTCACCGATGAGCACTGGGTTGTTCTTGGTGCGGCGGGAGAGGACCTGCATGACGCGTTCCATCTCCTGCTCGCGGCCGATCACGGGATCGAGCTTGTTCTCGCGGGCAGCCTGGGTGAGGTTGCGTCCGAACTGGTCCAGAACCACCGAACCTGCCGGGGTTCCCTCCGGCTGGCCCTGGCTGGAACCCGAACCCGCGGTTTCCTTGCCCTGGTAGCCGGAAAGCAGCTGGATGACCTGCTGGCGGACCCTGTTGAGGTCCGCGCCAAGCTTGACCAGTACCTGGGCAGCAACGCCTTCGCCCTCGCGGATGAGGCCGAGCAGGATGTGCTCGGTACCAATGTAATTGTGGCCGAGCTGCAGTGCTTCGCGGAGCGAAAGCTCAAGCACCTTCTTGGCGCGCGGGGTGAAGGGGATGTGCCCGGATGGAGCCTGCTGGCCCTGGCCGATGATCTCCTGCACCTGTTCGCGGACGCCATCGAGCGAAATGCTCAGGGATTCAAGCGCCTTTGCGGCAACGCCTTCACCCTCGTGGATCAGACCCAAGAGGATGTGCTCGGTACCAATGTAATTGTGGTTGAGCATCCGTGCCTCTTCTTGGGCAAGGACAACCACGCGACGGGCACGGTCCGTAAATCTCTCAAACATTTCGCCACACTCCTAGCTACGACGTACTTTGATGCTACGTGCCGAAGCCCGACTTTTGGAGCGTGTTCGCCACAGGGGAAACATGACGCCCAGTGGAATAAACCCGGCACCCCCTTCGCGGCACCGAGGCCTGCCCGGCGGAACGCCTGTCCCACGCCCGTGCCGGCCTCGGGGAGGACGTGGTCAGCCATCCAGGACAGCGGTTGGCCGGAGAACGCCTGCCGCCCGCTGACGAGGCGCATTGGCGAGGGCGCTTTGACCAGTCGTTTTGAGCAGGGCGCTTTGACCAGTCGTTTTGAGCAGGGCGCTTTGACCTGTCACTTTGAGCAGGGCGCTTTGACCAGTCGTTTTGACCGGTTCCAAAAGGTCGCATAATGCCAACCGTGGGCCCCGGAACGATTCACGGAATATTCCAAGGCCCGGTTCAGGCACCCCCCGGAAGGCCTGACAACAAACTATGGGCTTAAAAAGCCAATGCCCCGGCAGAAGCTGCCGGGGCATTGAAGGCGGGTGAATCAGGAATTGGCCTTCTGGTACGCTTCCTGAATTTCAGCCTGAATACGTCCGCGGCTGTTTACGGTGTAACCGTTGTCACGAGCCCATTGACGGATCTGTGCCGAATCCTGGTTTCGGGTTGCAGTCGCACGGCCACGTGTTGCACGGCCCGAAGAGGTCTTCCTGGCCTTGGCTACGTAGGGCTCCAGTGCTTTGCGCAGAGATTCTGCGTTAGCCGTGGACAAGTCCATCTCGTAGCTAACGCCGTCCAGCCCGAAACGGACAGTTTCGTCCGCTGACCCTTCATCCAGGTCATCGACGAGGATGATTTTAACTTTCTGTGCCATGAGTAGCCTCTCTTTTGGAGGGTTGGATAATCAGAAATTTGAGGGTTCCTATTCCTGATTATCGTTCACGCCAAGCACGCACGTCAAAGGCACTTTTTGGGTTTCCTGCTAAGGCCACCCAATTTGCAGGCTATTTAGCTGCCGGGCCTTCACCCTCAGGGCCGGAATTCCGCAAATTGGCCTCGGCTTGGGCCCGGGCTTCCGCCTGCCGCTCGGATTTGTCCGCATTGAAGATCGACTTCATGGCAAACCAGAAGATCAACCCAACAACGATCGATGGCGCCAGGACTGCGATGTATTCCATGATCAGTGTCCTTCAGGCTTCAGCAAAGGGAACAGAATGGTTTCGCGGATACCTGCGCCAGTGAACAACATGACGAGGCGATCGATGCCGAGCCCGATACCACCCATGGGTGGGGCACCGTATTCAAGGGCGCGAAGGAAGTCTTCGTCCAGTTGCATGGCCTCTACGTCGCCGGCAGCAGAACGGCGTGACTGCTCCGTAAGCCGTTCGCGCTGGATAACGGGATCAATGAGTTCGGAGAAGGCCGTGCCACGCTCCATGCCCCCGATAATCAGGTCCCATGCCTCGATGAGCCGGCCGTCTTCGCGATGCGGACGCGCAAGCGGTTGAGCGGACGGAGGGTAGTTGTAAACGAACGTCGGGTTCAGCAGCGTGGGTTCCACAATCTCGCCAAAGAGCTCAACCACGATCTTCTCCGCGTCCCACTGCGGGTCCACCTTGATCTCGTGCCTGGCAGCAATGGCCAGCAGTTCATCCACAGTGGTGTCGGGAGTGACTTCAACGCCAACCGCTTCAGAAAGCCCCGGGTACACCGCAACCCAGGCCCATTCGCCGTCGAGGTTGATCTCGCCTGCATCCGTCTGGATGGTACGGGTGCCAACCACGTCCGAGACGTTCAGGATGATTTCCTTCATGCGCTCGGCCATGACGAACTGGTCAGCCCAGGCTTCGTAGCACTCAAGGGTGGTGAATTCGGGGCTGTGCGTGGAGTCCACGCCTTCGTTCCGGAACACGCGGCCCATGTCGTAGACACGGTCGATGCCACCCACTACGGCGCGCTTCAGGAAGAGTTCCGTGGCGATGCGCAGGGTCATCTTCTGATCGAACGCGTTCATGTGCGTCTCGAACGGACGGGCCGTTGCACCACCGTGGACCAGCTGCAGGATGGGGGTCTCCACCTCGACGTAGCCGTGGCGGTCAAGGGTGTCGCGGACAGACCTCGTGATGGCAGCACGCTTGTAGACCATCTCGCGCGCTTCATCGCGGACGATGAGGTCCACGTAGCGCTGGCGAACACGGGTTTCTTCGTTAAGCTCCGCGTGCAGGACCGGGAGCGGGCGCAGGGCCTTGGAGGCCATGGACCAGGAATCGGCCATGACGGAGAGTTCACCACGGCGGGAGGAAATGACTTCACCCTTGATGAACACGTGGTCGCCAAGGTCAACCAGGGCTTTCCAATCGGCCAGCCCTTCCTCGCCCACATTGGCCAGGCTCAGCATCGCCTGGAGACGAACGCCCTTGCCGTCAACGCCACCTTCCTGGAGGGTGGCAAAGCAGAGCTTGCCGGTGTTTCGTACGAACACGACGCGGCCGGTGACGCCTACGATGTCACCAGTGGTTTCGTCGGCTTCCAGATGCGCATACTTTTCGCGGATCTCGCTCAACGAATGCGTCCGCTCAACGCCCACAGGATAGGCCTCTGTGCCACGTTCGATCAGCTTGGCGCGCTTGTCCATCCGGATACGCATCTGCTCGCTGGCATCGATGGGCTCTGCGGAGGTGTTCAGGGCTGGGGTGTTTGCGGAAGTCACAGTCCTTAAGTTTACCGGTGATTACGGGCCTCTATTTCCGGGACATAGACTCGGGCTGTGGAGACGTGGACAGTTGAAACGGACGACGGCGGCGGGCAGCTTGAGGTGCACACCTTCCGGCCGGCGTCGGAAGCCTCGATTCCCGGTTCGCACGCACCTGCGGAACCGTCCGGCGTCGTCGTGGTCCATGGGACTTTGGTGACCGATTCCCTGTACTGGCCGTTCGCGCGGACCTTGGGCACCATGCTGGGACGGCCTGTCCATTGCTATAACCGCCGGGGCCGCGGACGTTCGGCGCCACAACCGCCAGGCTACTCCGCCGGCACCGAGATCGCAGACCTCCGGGGGGTGATGCGCAGTACCGGTTCAAAGGATGTCGTGGCGCACAGTTATGGCGGTTTCGTAGCCCTTCAGGCTGCTCGCAGCACGGAGATCAACCGCTTGGTCACCTACGATGCTGCCGTCTCGTTATCAGGAAATCTCCATGGCCGGTGGCGTCCGGAATTGGAAGCCGCAGTTACCGCAGGCCAACTGGACCACGCGTGGGCCCATCTGGTGCAGGGTTTGGGAACCGCCGGCCCCATCTCATACCTGCCCATGGGGGCATTACGGATGCTGAGCATCCTCTCAGCGCAGACCCGGCTGGGTTCGGAGATGCGCTCCCTGTTGCCCACCGCCGTCGCCGAAATGCGCGCGGTCCTGGACGCCGACGCGCATCTTCACGATTTCACCTCGCTCGCGACCCCAACACTCATGCTTAGCGGTGGCTGGAGTCCGTCCTACTTCGCAGAAACCGGCCGCATCCTTGCCGGAGCGGTTCCAGCCATCGATTTCGCTATTGTCCCCTTGCAGTTCCATGAAGGTCCCCTGCGGCCCGGCAGGCGGCTTGCAGCCCGAATCGCCCGCTTCCTTTCAGGAGGCACCGCCCCGATGCCAGCGCGTCCCAGGATAAGCCGGTGAGGGAACGCACCATCAAAACGCACGACGGCGGCAAGCTCGCCTTGTACACCTACGGCGCGGAAGACGCACCCGGGGAGCGCCGCGTGGTCCTGATCGGCGGCGCATTCCTCACAGCCCTGATCTATCGGCCCTTTTCCATCGCCCTCGCGAAAGGCCTCGGCGAGGGGTGGGCCGTGGACGTCTACGATCGCAGGGGCCGCGGCAACTCAAGCGATCAACCACACAACTACTCCATGGTCACGGAAATTGCGGACGTGCGCACCATCATGGATGCTACCGATGCAAGGAACATCCTCGGCCACAGCCTGGGCGGGTCGGTGGCCCTCAACGCTGCGCAGGCGTTTGCCGGCACGCACCACCAACCGGACCGGCTCGCCGTCTACGACGCCGCCGTGAACATCGACGGAAGCATGGATACGGATTGGATGGCCGGTTTCGAAGACTCCGTGAACAAGGGCAATATCAACCTTGCACTGGCCCGCATGAGGCGGGGAATGCATCCCGGAAGTGCCCTGGCCCGGATCCCTGAACCTCTGCTCGTGGGCCTCATGGCCGTGGTTTCGCGAACCAAAGTCAACAAGATGTTCCGCGAACTCATGCCATCCGGCGTCGGAGAACTCAAAGCTGCCTTCGACGCCACGGAAACTCCGCGTGACTTCTCCGCCCTTCCTCCCAATACCCACTTCATGGTGGGCAAGAAGAGCCCGCAGTACTACAAGGTGACCGCAGCGCGTTTGCACGCCGCTGTTCCCGGAAGCACCCTCGAGATATCGCCAAAGGGCTTCCACGGTTCCGTTCCAGCCGCCGTGAACGAACTCGTGATGGACATCTCCGACTACTTCAGAAGCTGATTGTTATCCACATAGCGTCCGGCATGCTGCCTGCGTTCAGGTGGCTCGGTTAGGCTCAAGACATGACGCGCGAGATCATCACCACAAAGGACGGCGGACACCTCGAGGTACTGACTACGGGCGGTGACCTGGCAGCTGCAGGCTCCGGTATCGTGGTGGTGCCTGCCTCAATGGTCACGGCCACCGACTACACACGTTTCGCGCAGAAACTGAGCGAGTCCCTTGGCCGGCCCGTCCACACCTTTAACCGCCGCGGACGCGGTGAATCCTCTCCGCAGCCGGAGGACTACACCCTCGAAGCCGACATCCGCGATCTTGACTCAGTCATGAAACACACATCCAGCACGGACGTATTCGGGCACAGCTTCGGCGGCGCCGTCGCACTGCATGCGGCACGCACCTTACCGGTTGAGCGACTCGCCGTTTACGATCCCGCCGTCTCGGTCAACCACAGCGTCAAAGCCGACTGGACGCCGGAATATGAACGCGCGACGGCGGCAGGAGACTACGATCGCGGCCTCGCCGTACTCATCAAGGGAGTAGAGACCGGCGGGGCCTTCGCGCGCATGCCCCTCTCGATGTTGACGCTCGCCACCAAGCTGACCGCCGGAACACCCATGGGCAAGCAGATGCGGGAACTGATGACGTGCGGAGTCCGCGAAATCAAGGCTGTGATAGCCGCGGACATGCCCGCCGAGCCGTTCCTGGAGCTGCCCCTTGAAACGCTGATCGTGGTGGGCGAGAAAAGCCCCGCATACTTCGGGGTGGCCTGCGGCCAGATCCACGACGTCCTATCCGGCTCGAGCTACACCATCCTCCCCGGGTTCGGGCACGATGGCCCCAACAAAGCGCCCGACAAGCTCATCGCAGAATTGTCTGGGTTCTTCTCGGGCTAGGGAGTTTCACATCCGCGTGGGCGTTCCCACGCTGGCTGTGAATTGTGTGGTTAAAGTGGGGAAGCCCCGACCGTGGTGGTCGGGGCTTCCCGTTAATGTTTGTCCGGCGGTGTCCTACTCTCCCACACCCTCCCGGGTGCAGTACCATCGGCGCTGTGGGTCTTAGCTTCCGGGTTCGGAATGGGACCGGGCGTTTCCCCCACGCTATGACCGCCGTAACCTTGTTACCCGTCCCGCGCACCGTTTGTGGTGTGGGGTGGGAAGACTGTGTGGTTACAACTGTGGTGTTGTGTATTCAGTTGTTGGTTCCTGGAACGGTTGTTGTTCGGGAACCACATAGTGGACGCGTGCAGTGTGTTGTGTGTGGTGTAAGTTGTTGGCCTATTAGTACCGGTCAGCTTCACGAGTCTTTGGTCCTCGCTTCCACATCCGGCCTATCAACCCAGTGGTCTGGCTGGGGGCCTCTCACACGTATTGTGTATGGAAATCTCATCTTGAAGCGAGCTTCCCGCTTAGATGCTTTCAGCGGTTATCCCATCCGAACGTAGCTAATCAGCGGTGCACTTGGCAGTACAACTGACACACCAGAGGTTCGTCCGTCCCGGTCCTCTCGTACTAAGGACAGCCCTTCTCAAATTTCCTGCGCGCGCAGCGGATAGGGACCGAACTGTCTCACGACGTTCTAAACCCAGCTCGCGTACCGCTTTAATGGGCGAACAGCCCAACCCTTGGGACCTACTCCAGCCCCAGGATGCGACGAGCCGACATCGAGGTGCCAAACCATGCCGTCGATATGGACTCTTGGGCAAGATCAGCCTGTTATCCCCGAGGTACCTTTTATCCGTTGAGCGACGGCCATTCCACAATGTACCGCCGGATCACTAGTCCCGACTTTCGTCCCTGCTTGAGATGTCTCTCTCACAGTCAAGCTCCCTTGTGCACTTACACTCGACACCTGATTGCCAACCAGGCTGAGGGAACCTTTGGGCGCCTCCGTTACTTTTTAGGAGGCAACCGCCCCAGTTAAACTACCCATCAGGCACTGTCCCTGACCCGGATCACGGGCCGAAGTTAGATGTCCAAAGTGACCAGAGTGGTATTTCAACGATGACTCCACCCGAACTGGCGTCCGGGCTTCAACGTCTCCCACCTATCCTACACAAGCCACTCCGAACACCAATACCAAACTATAGTAAAGGTCTCGGGGTCTTTCCGTCCTGCTGCGCGTAACGAGCATCTTTACTCGTACTGCAATTTCGCCGAGTTTATGGTTGAGACAGCGGGGAAGTCGTTACTCCATTCGTGCAGGTCGGAACTTACCCGACAAGGAATTTCGCTACCTTAGGATGGTTATAGTTACCACCGCCGTTTACTGGGGCTTAAATTCTCAGCTTCGCCCACAAGGGGCTAACCGGTCCTCTTAACCTTCCAGCACCGGGCAGGAGTCAGTCCGTATACATCGTCTTGCGACTTCGCACGGACCTGTGTTTTTAGTAAACAGTCGCTTCCCCCTGGTCTCTGCGGCCCACACCCGCTCACGGAGAGCAAGTCTCCATCACGGGGCAGGCCCCCCTTCTCCCGAAGTTACGGGGGCATTTTGCCGAGTTCCTTAACCATAATTCTCTCGATCGCCTTGGTATTCTCTACCTGATCACCTGTGTCGGTTTGGGGTACGGGCGGCTAAAACCTCGCGTCGATGCTTTTCTAGGCAGCATAGGATCACCGGATCCCCCCGAACGGGAGTCCCATCAGATCTCAGGATCGTGCTCGAAACACACAGGAACGGATTTGCCTATCCCTGACCCTACATCCTTGGACCGGGGCAACCATCGCCCGGCCCGGCTACCTTCCTGCGTCACACCTGTTAATACGCTTACCTCCCGGGATCAGGTCCCGCGCTCGGCCAAAACCCACACACCACAAGGGTGGGCGGGCAGGCTCCGGGCGGTTAGTATCCCCCGCTTGGCATGGGCGGTTTTTCGCCGGTACGGGAATATCAACCCGTTGTCCATCGACTACGCCTGTCGGCCTCGCCTTAGGTCCCGACTTACCCAGGGCAGATTAGCTTGACCCTGGAACCCTTGATCATTCGGCGGACGGGTTTCTCACCCGTCTTTCGCTACTCATGCCTGCATTCTCACTCGTGTAGGCTCCACCGCTGGTTTCCACCGCGACTTCACTGCCCACACGACGCTCCCCTACCACTCCACACCCCTGAACCACGAAGGCTAGGGTACTGTGTGAAATCCACAACTTCGGCGGTGTACTTGAGCCCCGCTACATTGTCGGCGCGGAATCACTTGACCAGTGAGCTATTACGCACTCTTTCAAGGATGGCTGCTTCTAAGCCAACCTCCTGGTTGTCTTCGCAACTCCACATCCTTTCCCACTTAGCACACGCTTAGGGGCCTTAGTTGGTGGTCTGGGCTGTTTCCCTCTCGACTATGAAGCTTATCCCCCACAGTCTCACTGCTGCGCTCTCACTTACCGGCATTCGGAGTTTGGCTGACGTCAGTAACCTTGTAGGGCCCATCGGCCATCCAGTAGCTCTACCTCCGGCAAGAAACACGCAACGCTGCACCTAAATGCATTTCGGGGAGAACCAGCTATCACGGAGTTTGATTGGCCTTTCACCCCTACCCACAGCTCATCCCCTCCATTTTCAACTGAAGTGGGTTCGGTCCTCCACGACGTCTTACCGTCGCTTCAACCTGGCCATGGGTAGATCACTCCGCTTCGGGTCTAGATCACGCCACTACACTCGCCCTGTTCAGACTCGCTTTCGCTACGGCTACCCCACACGGGTTAACCTCGCGACGTAACACTAACTCGCAGGCTCATTCTTCAAAAGGCACGCCGTCACAGTTACTTGTGATTACTCACGACTGCTCCGACGGATTGTAAGCACACGGTTTCAGGTACTGTTTCACTCCCCTCCCGGGGTACTTTTCACCTTTCCCTCACGGTACTGGTCCGCTATCGGTCATTAGGAAGTATTTAGGCTTATCAGGTGGTCCTGACAGATTCGCACGGGATTTCTCGGGCCCCGTGCTACTTGGGATCCTCTCCAGGCGGTACACAACATTACGGTTACGGGGCTCACACCCTCTCTGGCCGGCCTTTCAAGACCGTTCACCTATGCCTGCACTACACACCCCACCGGTCCGGCAGAACCAGTACGGAAAGTCCCACAACCCCGCCCATGCAACGCCCGCCGGCTATCACACATGGAAACGGTTTAGCCTGATCCGCGTTCGCTCGCCACTACTAACGGAATCACTCTTGTTTTCTCTTCCTGCGGGTACTGAGATGTTTCACTTCCCCGCGTTCCCCCCACGCACCCTATGTGTTCAGATGCGGGTCACACAATCACCCAAAAGCGTTGTGCGGGGTTTCCCCATTCGGACATCCTGGGATCAACGCTCGGTTATCAACTCCCCCAGGCTTATCGCAGATTCCTACGTCCTTCTTCGGCTCCTAATGCCAAGGCATCCACCGTGTGCCCTTAAAAACTTGACCACACACAAACCAGCAAACCCACAACAAAGGGGCCCACCGGTTCACGATGCATCATCTATTCGAGAGAACCACGGCCACAAAGGGCCAGGTTCATTCATAAGAAATTGCTGTAAGAACACACACCCACCAACCCCGAAGAGCCGGCACCATGCGTGTTCTAGATGCTCGCGTCCACTATGTAGTTCTCAAACAACAACCCCGTCAACCAGACCCCCAACACCCACACGGGTGCCGGTACGAACCGGAAGCAGGAACAAAAGAAACACCAGAACTGTGTCCCCCTGCATTGCTGCAAAAAGGTCCTGTTGCCTCAGGACCCAACAGTGCGCCAAACACAACCCACACAAACCACGCCCCGGCACGTTCCCAACACCACACACCCCCAAAGGGGCACGCACTGCCGTACTAACACCAGGACACAACCGGTAAGGCCATGCCAAACAAACGTTTGATTCGTTGATATTCCACCCATGAGCACCCACCGCAGAACATACGCCTGCTCAATGGGCAACACTGACAACCACCAGCCCCCGCATGCACGGGAACCAGACACGGTTGTTAGCAGCTCCTTAGAAAGGAGGTGATCCAGCCGCACCTTCCGGTACGGCTACCTTGTTACGACTTAGTCCCAATCGCCGGTCCCACCTTCGACGGCTCCCCCCACAAGGGTTAGGCCACCGGCTTCGGGTGTTACCAACTTTCGTGACTTGACGGGCGGTGTGTACAAGGCCCGGGAACGTATTCACCGCAGCGTTGCTGATCTGCGATTACTAGCGACTCCGACTTCATGGGGTCGAGTTGCAGACCCCAATCCGAACTGAGACCGGCTTTTTGGGATTAGCTCCACCTCACAGTATCGCAACCCTTTGTACCGGCCATTGTAGCATGCGTGAAGCCCAAGACATAAGGGGCATGATGATTTGACGTCGTCCCCACCTTCCTCCGAGTTGACCCCGGCAGTCTCCTATGAGTCCCCGCCATAACGCGCTGGCAACATAGAACGAGGGTTGCGCTCGTTGCGGGACTTAACCCAACATCTCACGACACGAGCTGACGACAACCATGCACCACCTGTAAACCGACCGCAAGCGGGGCACCTGTTTCCAGGTCTTTCCGGTTCATGTCAAGCCTTGGTAAGGTTCTTCGCGTTGCATCGAATTAATCCGCATGCTCCGCCGCTTGTGCGGGCCCCCGTCAATTCCTTTGAGTTTTAGCCTTGCGGCCGTACTCCCCAGGCGGGGCACTTAATGCGTTAGCTACGGCGCGGAAAACGTGGAATGTCCCCCACACCTAGTGCCCAACGTTTACGGCATGGACTACCAGGGTATCTAATCCTGTTCGCTCCCCATGCTTTCGCTCCTCAGCGTCAGTTACAGCCCAGAGACCTGCCTTCGCCATCGGTGTTCCTCCTGATATCTGCGCATTTCACCGCTACACCAGGAATTCCAGTCTCCCCTACTGCACTCTAGTCTGCCCGTACCCACTGCAGAACCGGAGTTGAGCCCCGGTCTTTCACAGCAGACGCGACAAACCGCCTACGAGCTCTTTACGCCCAATAATTCCGGATAACGCTTGCGCCCTACGTATTACCGCGGCTGCTGGCACGTAGTTAGCCGGCGCTTCTTCTGCAGGTACCGTCACTTTCGCTTCTTCCCTACTGAAAGAGGTTTACAACCCGAAGGCCGTCATCCCTCACGCGGCGTCGCTGCATCAGGCTTTCGCCCATTGTGCAATATTCCCCACTGCTGCCTCCCGTAGGAGTCTGGGCCGTGTCTCAGTCCCAGTGTGGCCGGTCACCCTCTCAGGCCGGCTACCCGTCGTCGCCTTGGTAGGCCATTACCCCACCAACAAGCTGATAGGCCGCGAGTCCATCCAAAACCACAAAAGCTTTCCACCACCATGACATGCGCCAGATGGTCATATCCGGTATTAGACCCAGTTTCCCAGGCTTATCCCAGAGTCAAGGGCAGGTTACTCACGTGTTACTCACCCGTTCGCCACTAATCCCCCCAGCAAGCCAGGGATCATCGTTCGACTTGCATGTGTTAAGCACGCCGCCAGCGTTCATCCTGAGCCAGGATCAAACTCTCCGTTGAAAACAAAAAATCAAACAGACACAACCACACCCACCGGAAATAACGGCGAACACGGCTGCACAAAATTCGAAACCAGCTGAAAACCAAACCACCACACACGGGGGTGCGCAGCAGCCTGGCCATAATTTCAACCAATCAAAAAACAATCGGCATCAACAAACTTGGCACACTATTGAGTTCTCAAACAACAGACCCTCCAAAACATCACCCCGGACAGCGCACCACAAAGCAGCACACCCAACAGGGCCATTGGAAAAGAAGAGTTATTTTTGGCCGCCTACCGAACCGTACACACCTTCCGGCTTTCCGTTTCGCACCCGGCGACTCAGAAAACAATACACGCCCCACACCCCCAACGCAAATCCACCCCAACACACCCAAACACACCCCCAAAAACCCGCGCCAGCACCGCCGTCGAGCACTACTCCGCACGTTCATCAGCCTGGCCAACGTGACCACTTCCGATGACGACCGTGTGCACTAGTGGGAGGATGGGACGCATGGAACTGCACATCACAGGAGATGCCGCCGCCGACCAGCTATTGAGTGACGATGCCTTCGCATTGCTGACCGGAATGTTGCTCGATCAACAGGTGACCATGGAGTCGGCATTTGCCGGTCCAGAGAAGATCCGTGCGCGCCTTGGGTCACTGGATCCTGGCACGATCGCAGACTACGACCCCGCAGGCTTCGTGGAGGTATTCAAGGAACGCCCTGCCGTGCATCGTTTCCCAGGCTCCATGGCTGGCAGAGTCCAAGCCCTGGCCGAAACGGTACACCGGGATTGGAACGGAGACGCTGCGGCAATCTGGACCAGCGGCAATCCCGACGGCGATGAGGTACTGCGCCGGCTTAAGGCATTGCCTGGATTCGGAGAGCAGAAAGCGAAAATCTTCCTGGCCCTGCTTGGTAAGCAATGCGGCCTTCAAGCCAATGGATGGCGGGAAGCAGCGGGGCACTACGGCGAAGAGGGTTCATACCTCTCTGTTGCCGACATCGTCGACCCCGACTCCTTGGTCAAAGTTCGCGCCAGCAAACAAGCGGCCAAGGCGGCTGCAAAGGCTTCCAAGGCAACGGGCGGCTAATCACTCCCGCGTCGACGGGCACCTGACGCATGGTCCTTATGGCATTCCGCCACTTGCCAGCTTTATCCACATAGGCGGATGTAGGTCTGATGTGACATTGGTCGTGCTGGAAGAGTGATTTCCATGGACGGCGTTCTGGAGCGGGCTGAGGCTACTGAGGTTTCGGGCCTGCCTGTGCCTGGTGGCTCTGGGGTTCAGGAGCTGCTGGCCGTGCTGGACTCTTTCCGGGTCAGCGCGGACAGCAACGAGTTGATCGATCAGATTCGCGGACTGGAAGACGCGAAATCAGCGATCGCGGCGTTGCAGGCGCGGGCAGCGGTCGCGTTTGACCTGGCCCAGCGCCGCGAACAAACCGCCAGCGGCGTCCCCTCCCCGGATCTCGGTCAGGGGGTTGGCGCGCAGATCGCCCTGGCGCGGCGGGAATCACCCAACCGTGGTTCCCGCCTCCTCGGACTCGCCAAGGCGCTCGTGTCCGAGATGCCCCGCACCATGGCCGCCCTGGAAACCGGACAACTGAACGAATGGCGGGCCACCATCCCGTGGCACAACGGCGGACCCACCAGCCTCGCCAACAGCGCAGGGCTCTGCGAAGCCTGCAACCACACCAAAGAAAACCCCGGCCGCAACGCCAAAACAATCCCCGGCAGCCGACATCACCTCGAAATCAGCACCCCCACCGGCCACACCTACCAATCCAAAGCCCCACCACTGCCAGCGAATGCGGCCGCTGCGACATGAAGTGCCGGACGGTCGAACGTCAGTTTCGGCATCGGCGGCAACGGGCTCGTCGTCCATTCCTAAATATCCCGGAGGACTCCCGCGTGAGGTCCGGCTATGGGCCTGCGGCAATGGGCGGGCGGCGTTGGGTTGGGGTGGTGTTACCGAGGGCCCCTACTACGATGATTTGGGGGCAGTTAACGAGTGAAGGCCTCCATGATGATGGAGGCCTTTGTCTTGGGTTCAGGGTTGGCAGGCGCCTGGTTCGGTTGTTAGGTGTGGTTAAAGTGGGGAAGCCCCGACCGTGGTGGTCGGGGCTTCCCGTTAATGTTTGTCCGGCGGTGTCCTACTCTCCCACACCCTCCCGGGTGCAGTACCATCGGCGCTGTGGGTCTTAGCTTCCGGGTTCGGAATGGGACCGGGCGTTTCCCCCACGCTATGACCGCCGTAACCTTGTTACCCGTCCCGCGCACCGGTTTTGGGGTGTGGGGTGGGAAGACTGTGTGGTTACAACTGTGGTGTTGTGTATTTAGTTGTTGGTTCCTGGAACGGTTGTTGTTCGGGAACCACATAGTGGACGCGTGCAGTGTGTTGTGTGTGGTGTAAGTTGTTGGCCTATTAGTACCGGTCAGCTTCACGAGTCTTTGGTCCTCGCTTCCACATCCGGCCTATCAACCCAGTGGTCTGGCTGGGGGCCTCTCACACGTATTGTGTATGGAAATCTCATCTTGAAGCGAGCTTCCCGCTTAGATGCTTTCAGCGGTTATCCCATCCGAACGTAGCTAATCAGCGGTGCACTTGGCAGTACAACTGACACACCAGAGGTTCGTCCGTCCCGGTCCTCTCGTACTAAGGACAGCCCTTCTCAAATTTCCTGCGCGCGCAGCGGATAGGGACCGAACTGTCTCACGACGTTCTAAACCCAGCTCGCGTACCGCTTTAATGGGCGAACAGCCCAACCCTTGGGACCTACTCCAGCCCCAGGATGCGACGAGCCGACATCGAGGTGCCAAACCATGCCGTCGATATGGACTCTTGGGCAAGATCAGCCTGTTATCCCCGAGGTACCTTTTATCCGTTGAGCGACGGCCATTCCACAATGTACCGCCGGATCACTAGTCCCGACTTTCGTCCCTGCTTGAGATGTCTCTCTCACAGTCAAGCTCCCTTGTGCACTTACACTCGACACCTGATTGCCAACCAGGCTGAGGGAACCTTTGGGCGCCTCCGTTACTTTTTAGGAGGCAACCGCCCCAGTTAAACTACCCATCAGGCACTGTCCCTGACCCGGATCACGGGCCGAAGTTAGATGTCCAAAGTGACCAGAGTGGTATTTCAACGATGACTCCACCCGAACTGGCGTCCGGGCTTCAACGTCTCCCACCTATCCTACACAAGCCACTCCGAACACCAATACCAAACTATAGTAAAGGTCTCGGGGTCTTTCCGTCCTGCTGCGCGTAACGAGCATCTTTACTCGTACTGCAATTTCGCCGAGTTTATGGTTGAGACAGCGGGGAAGTCGTTACTCCATTCGTGCAGGTCGGAACTTACCCGACAAGGAATTTCGCTACCTTAGGATGGTTATAGTTACCACCGCCGTTTACTGGGGCTTAAATTCTCAGCTTCGCCCACAAGGGGCTAACCGGTCCTCTTAACCTTCCAGCACCGGGCAGGAGTCAGTCCGTATACATCGTCTTGCGACTTCGCACGGACCTGTGTTTTTAGTAAACAGTCGCTTCCCCCTGGTCTCTGCGGCCCACACCCGCTCACGGAGAGCAAGTCTCCATCACGGGGCAGGCCCCCCTTCTCCCGAAGTTACGGGGGCATTTTGCCGAGTTCCTTAACCATAATTCTCTCGATCGCCTTGGTATTCTCTACCTGATCACCTGTGTCGGTTTGGGGTACGGGCGGCTAAAACCTCGCGTCGATGCTTTTCTAGGCAGCATAGGATCACCGGATCCCCCCGAACGGGAGTCCCATCAGATCTCAGGATCGTGCTCGAAACACACAGGAACGGATTTGCCTATCCCTGACCCTACATCCTTGGACCGGGGCAACCATCGCCCGGCCCGGCTACCTTCCTGCGTCACACCTGTTAATACGCTTACCTCCCGGGATCAGGTCCCGCGCTCGGCCAAAACCCACACACCACAAGGGTGGGCGGGCAGGCTCCGGGCGGTTAGTATCCCCCGCTTGGCATGGGCGGTTTTTCGCCGGTACGGGAATATCAACCCGTTGTCCATCGACTACGCCTGTCGGCCTCGCCTTAGGTCCCGACTTACCCAGGGCAGATTAGCTTGACCCTGGAACCCTTGATCATTCGGCGGACGGGTTTCTCACCCGTCTTTCGCTACTCATGCCTGCATTCTCACTCGTGTAGGCTCCACCGCTGGTTTCCACCGCGACTTCACTGCCCACACGACGCTCCCCTACCACTCCACACCCCTGAACCACGAAGGCTAGGGTACCGTGTGAAATCCACAACTTCGGCGGTGTACTTGAGCCCCGCTACATTGTCGGCGCGGAATCACTTGACCAGTGAGCTATTACGCACTCTTTCAAGGATGGCTGCTTCTAAGCCAACCTCCTGGTTGTCTTCGCAACTCCACATCCTTTCCCACTTAGCACACGCTTAGGGGCCTTAGTTGGTGGTCTGGGCTGTTTCCCTCTCGACTATGAAGCTTATCCCCCACAGTCTCACTGCTGCGCTCTCACTTACCGGCATTCGGAGTTTGGCTGACGTCAGTAACCTTGTAGGGCCCATCGGCCATCCAGTAGCTCTACCTCCGGCAAGAAACACGCAACGCTGCACCTAAATGCATTTCGGGGAGAACCAGCTATCACGGAGTTTGATTGGCCT
Organism: Arthrobacter sp. StoSoilA2; assembly: GCF_019977195.1. Classification (NCBI taxonomy): domain Bacteria; kingdom Bacillati; phylum Actinomycetota; class Actinomycetes; order Micrococcales; family Micrococcaceae; genus Arthrobacter; species Arthrobacter sp. StoSoilA2. The sequence goes on along the minus strand of NZ_AP024643.1, from coordinate 132,750 downwards.
TTCACCCCTACCCACAGCTCATCCCCTCCATTTTCAACTGAAGTGGGTTCGGTCCTCCACGACGTCTTACCGTCGCTTCAACCTGGCCATGGGTAGATCACTCCGCTTCGGGTCTAGATCACGCCACTACACTCGCCCTGTTCAGACTCGCTTTCGCTACGGCTACCCCACACGGGTTAACCTCGCGACGTAACACTAACTCGCAGGCTCATTCTTCAAAAGGCACGCCGTCACAGTTACTTGTGATTACTCACGACTGCTCCGACGGATTGTAAGCACACGGTTTCAGGTACTGTTTCACTCCCCTCCCGGGGTACTTTTCACCTTTCCCTCACGGTACTGGTCCGCTATCGGTCATTAGGAAGTATTTAGGCTTATCAGGTGGTCCTGACAGATTCGCACGGGATTTCTCGGGCCCCGTGCTACTTGGGATCCTCTCCAGGCGGTACACAACATTACGGTTACGGGGCTCACACCCTCTCTGGCCGGCCTTTCAAGACCGTTCACCTATGCCTGCACTACACACCCCACCGGTCCGGCAGAACCAGTACGGAAAGTCCCACAACCCCGCCCATGCAACGCCCGCCGGCTATCACACATGGAAACGGTTTAGCCTGATCCGCGTTCGCTCGCCACTACTAACGGAATCACTCTTGTTTTCTCTTCCTGCGGGTACTGAGATGTTTCACTTCCCCGCGTTCCCCCCACGCACCCTATGTGTTCAGATGCGGGTCACACAATCACCCAAAAGCGTTGTGCGGGGTTTCCCCATTCGGACATCCTGGGATCAACGCTCGGTTATCAACTCCCCCAGGCTTATCGCAGATTCCTACGTCCTTCTTCGGCTCCTAATGCCAAGGCATCCACCGTGTGCCCTTAAAAACTTGACCACACACAAACCAGCAAACCCACAACAAAGGGGCCCACCGGTTCACGATGCATCATCTATTCGAGAGAACCACGGCCACAAAGGGCCAGGTTCATTCATAAGAAATTGCTGTAAGAACACACACAAACATGTGCGTGTCCTAGATGCTCGCGTCCACTATGTAGTTCTCAAACAACAACCCCGTCAACCAGACCCCCAACACCCACACGGGTGCCGGTACGAACCGGAAGCAGGAACAAAAGAAACACCAGAACTGTGTCCCCCTGCATTGCTGCAAAAAGGTCCTGTTGCCTCAGGACCCAACAGTGCGCCAAACACAACCCACACAAACCACGCCCCGGCACGTTCCCAACAACACACACCCCCAAGGGGGCACGCACTGCCGTACTAACACCAGGACACAACCGGTCAGGCCATGCCAAACAAACGTTTGATTCGTTGATATTCCACCCATGAGCACCCACCGCAGAACATACGCCTGCGCAATGGGCAACACTGACAACCACCAGCCCCCGCATGCACGGGAACCAGACACGGTTGTTAGCAGCTCCTTAGAAAGGAGGTGATCCAGCCGCACCTTCCGGTACGGCTACCTTGTTACGACTTAGTCCCAATCGCCGGTCCCACCTTCGACGGCTCCCCCCACAAGGGTTAGGCCACCGGCTTCGGGTGTTACCAACTTTCGTGACTTGACGGGCGGTGTGTACAAGGCCCGGGAACGTATTCACCGCAGCGTTGCTGATCTGCGATTACTAGCGACTCCGACTTCATGGGGTCGAGTTGCAGACCCCAATCCGAACTGAGACCGGCTTTTTGGGATTAGCTCCACCTCACAGTATCGCAACCCTTTGTACCGGCCATTGTAGCATGCGTGAAGCCCAAGACATAAGGGGCATGATGATTTGACGTCGTCCCCACCTTCCTCCGAGTTGACCCCGGCAGTCTCCTATGAGTCCCCGCCATAACGCGCTGGCAACATAGAACGAGGGTTGCGCTCGTTGCGGGACTTAACCCAACATCTCACGACACGAGCTGACGACAACCATGCACCACCTGTAAACCGACCGCAAGCGGGGCACCTGTTTCCAGGTCTTTCCGGTTCATGTCAAGCCTTGGTAAGGTTCTTCGCGTTGCATCGAATTAATCCGCATGCTCCGCCGCTTGTGCGGGCCCCCGTCAATTCCTTTGAGTTTTAGCCTTGCGGCCGTACTCCCCAGGCGGGGCACTTAATGCGTTAGCTACGGCGCGGAAAACGTGGAATGTCCCCCACACCTAGTGCCCAACGTTTACGGCATGGACTACCAGGGTATCTAATCCTGTTCGCTCCCCATGCTTTCGCTCCTCAGCGTCAGTTACAGCCCAGAGACCTGCCTTCGCCATCGGTGTTCCTCCTGATATCTGCGCATTTCACCGCTACACCAGGAATTCCAGTCTCCCCTACTGCACTCTAGTCTGCCCGTACCCACTGCAGAACCGGAGTTGAGCCCCGGTCTTTCACAGCAGACGCGACAAACCGCCTACGAGCTCTTTACGCCCAATAATTCCGGATAACGCTTGCGCCCTACGTATTACCGCGGCTGCTGGCACGTAGTTAGCCGGCGCTTCTTCTGCAGGTACCGTCACTTTCGCTTCTTCCCTACTGAAAGAGGTTTACAACCCGAAGGCCGTCATCCCTCACGCGGCGTCGCTGCATCAGGCTTTCGCCCATTGTGCAATATTCCCCACTGCTGCCTCCCGTAGGAGTCTGGGCCGTGTCTCAGTCCCAGTGTGGCCGGTCACCCTCTCAGGCCGGCTACCCGTCGTCGCCTTGGTAGGCCATTACCCCACCAACAAGCTGATAGGCCGCGAGTCCATCCAAAACCACAAAAGCTTTCCACCACCATGACATGCGCCAGATGGTCATATCCGGTATTAGACCCAGTTTCCCAGGCTTATCCCAGAGTCAAGGGCAGGTTACTCACGTGTTACTCACCCGTTCGCCACTAATCCCCCCAGCAAGCCAGGGATCATCGTTCGACTTGCATGTGTTAAGCACGCCGCCAGCGTTCATCCTGAGCCAGGATCAAACTCTCCGTTGAAAACAAAAAATCAAACAGACACAACCACACCCACCGGAAATAACGGCGAACACGGCTGCACAAAATTCGAAACCAGCTGAAAACCAAACCACCACACACGGGGGTGCATGACGATCCGGCATATAATTTCAACCAATCAAAAAAACAATCGGCATCAACAAACTTGGCACACTATTGAGTTCTCAAACAACAGACACTTACCGGCACCACCCACAACCCCTACAGGGCCGCAGGATCGCTCCGGAGCAACTTTTCAAACTTACCCGATTCGATCGCATGAAGCAAACCGCACTCAGGCCCCCAAGCCAGATCGGAGGCACAAAAAGCACCACCGGAAACCGGTAATTTGAAGGGGATTTCGTCACCATTATTTCCGCATCAGCGGCGGCGACTCAGATAACTTTACACGTGCCATACCGTCCGAACAAATCCGCCCAGACGCCGCCCAAATCCCCGTAAACACTGGGGAAACGGCCCAGAAACACCTCAATAACCGCAAAACCGTTGTTCGTGAAGCCCGTCACACGAAGAAGCAGCGGCAATAGCCGCTCTTTGAAGCGGCACCAAGGATCCGCCGTCGGGCCTCATCAGCGGTCGATATCGGCCAAGCCACCGGGCGATGAACTCAAGAGCAACCGGCAATACACGTCAGGACGTGAGAGAACGACACGCCAAACGCGTCAGGACGTGAGAGAACGACGCTCGAAAACACCGATTATCTGAGAGAACATCCGAAGAAGGCGGCGCGCGAGCGCGCGCAGCGGATGAACCGACAAACAGCCGAACCCCAAACAGCCGAAGCCCCCCACGGCCTGCACCCAAACGGCCCGGCCGTGCCCGGTCAAGGCTCAGTGCCCGGTCAAGGGTCAGTGCCCGGTCAAGACTCAGTGCCCGGTCAAGGGTCAGTGGCCGCCGTGGCCTGCGCCTTCGGTCTTGCGCATCATCGAACCGAGCACCACTGCAGCTCCGGCAATGATGGTTGCCGCCAGGAAGGCGGCTTGCATGCCGGCTACAAGGCCGGACGTTGCGGACACCACGGCGAAGATGGACACGAGCAGTGCAGTGCCAGCGGCACCGGCCACTTGCTGGGCCGTGCTCATGATGGCCGATCCGTGGGAGTACAGGTGCGGAGGCAGCGGGTTCAGGCCAGTGGTGAAGGCCGGCGTGAAGAGGAGTGCCAGGCCGAGGCTCAACGTTACGTGCAGCGCAATGACCCATCCGAGGGCGCTGGCCTGATCGAGCCGCGAGAACTGCCAGAGGGTCAGGACCATGAGGACTGAACCGGATACGGTCAGGGGCAGCGGACCCACTTTGTCGAAGATCCGCCCGATCACGGGCCCCAACAGACCCATGGCCAAACCGCCGGGCAGGAGGGCAAGGCCGGTTTCCATCGGTTGGAGGTGCAGCGTGTTCTGCAGGTAGAGCGGGAGCAGGATAACTCCACCGAACAGGGCCATCATCGCCACGACCATCAGCAGCGTGGACACTGTGAACATTCGGAAGTTGAAGGCCCGGAGATCCAGTAGTGGCGAGTCTGACTTCTGCAGTTTGAGCTGGCGGAAGACGAACAGCGCCAGGCACACGAGTCCCACTACGAGTGCGACGACCGGGACCACCCCGGCGTTTGCTCCACCAATCTGGCTGAGGCCATAGACAAGGCCACCGAAGGCAGGCACCGTGAGGACCACCGAAGTGAAGTCCAAACCAGTCTTCCCGCGCTCCCCCACGTTGGTGAGGTACTTGGCACCAATCGCCAAGGCAGCCAGTGCTACAGGGAGGACGAACACAAACATGAAGCGCCACGAAAAGTGGTCCAGGATGATGCCTGAAACGGTGGGGCCCATTGCGGGAGCGACCGAGATGGCGATGCTGACGTTGCCCATGACGGCTCCGCGCCGGGACATCGGGACAAGGGTGAGGATTGTGGTCATCAGCAAGGGCAGCATGATCGCCGTGCCGCCGGCCTGGACGATTCGCGCAAGGAGCAGCACGGGAAACCCGGGCGCCAGGGCGGCGAGCAGAGTTCCACCGCTGAAGAGTCCCATCGCCAGCATGAACGAGCCCCGGGTGGTCAATCGCTGCAGGATGAACCCGGTAGTGGGAATGACGACCGCCATGGTCAGCATGAACCCGGTGGCGAGCCACTGGACCGTGGGCGCGTCAACCTTGAGATCGGTCATCAGCCGCTGGAGCGCCACGTTCATGATGGTTTCGTTGAGGATCACCACAAAAGTGGCAACCAACAGCGTGACAATGACCGTGACGGATTCACGGGACATCTTCCCGGATACAGGAGCCTGGGCGAGTACTTCCTCTGTGGAGGGCGCACTTGCGGACGCGCCGGAACCGGGCTCGCTGTTGGCGTCGGACGTGACGTCGGTAGACATGAGGATTCCTCAGGTTTGGGCTTGGAGTCCGGCGATCGGTGCCGGTAAAGACAGGAACAGTCTAGACGCCCAAGGGATTCCCGTCAGCAGAAAATCCAAACGTTGGGTATTCAACCTCAGGAATTAAGCGGAACGTTGTCTATCAACCGCACCGGACCTACCTTGGCGGCAATGATTGCCAGCCCTTCGCCGCGGAACGGAGTTTCCTTGCAGTTCTCCGCCAGCGGCTCAAGGGTGGCGGGATCCACGACGTCGAAATAGTCCAGTTCCACCAGTGGCTGGGACTGGACAAGCGCGACGGCGGAATCCAGGTCCAGCGGTTCATGTGCGTTCGCGCGGGACTCGATGAGGCGCAGAGCCCGCGAGAGCACCAGCGCTGCCCCGCGTTCTTCGACCGAGAGGAAGCGGTTCCGGCTTGAAAGCGCCAGCCCGTCGTCATCACGGACGGTTGGCACGGGCACGATCTCCACTGGGAAGTTCAGATCCACGACCATCCGCTTCACGAGGGCAAGTTGCTGGGCGTCCTTCTGGCCAAAGTAGGCACGGTAGACGGGGATGGAACCGTCCGCAGCTGCCCCGCCTGGAAGTCCGTAGTGCAGCAACTTGGCTACCACGGTCAGGGCACCGTCGAAGTGTCCCGGGCGTGAGGCGCCTTCCCATTTCCCGCCCAGCGGACCGGCCGTGACACGGACCAGCGGCTGCCCGCCGGGGTACACCTCGTCCACGGCGGGCGCGAAGACAAGGTCCACTCCTTCGGCATCAAGGATGGCCATATCGGCCTCAAGCGTGCGGGGATAGCGGTCGAGGTCCACGGCGTCGCCGAACTGGAGGGGGTTTACGAAAATGGTGGCCACCACGACGTCGTTCTCTGCCACGGCGGTCCTCGCCAACGCGGCATGGCCTGAGTGCAGGGCCCCCATGGTCGGCACCAGGCCCTGGGAAGTTCCTCGTTTTGAAGCCAGGAGCCGTGCGCTTTCAGTACGCAGTTCGGCCGTGGTGGTCACGAGTTTGATGGCCATGCTTTTCAGATTCCTTCCGGCGCGGTGGGCTCTGTTCCCAAGGCCTCGCCAATGTCAGTCAATTGTTCAGGACGCAGCAGTCCGCGGTTTCCGGCACGCCGGGCCGTCGCCCGGGCCATGGCCTGGTAGGCCGCGAGCACGTCGCCGCCCGCTCCGCCGTCGTATTCTTTCAGCGCCTGGGCGTGCGCAGCAACGGTGCCTACGTCGCCGCGCGCGACGGGGCCGGTCAATGCGGATTCCCCGCTCGCAAGAGCGTTCTCGAGTGTGGCCCGCAGCAATGGCCCCAGCATGGACTCCGGTGATTCGACGCCAATTTCCCGCAGCAACTGTGACGCCTGCGCAACAAGCGTCACCATGTGGTTGGAACTGTGCGCGAGGGCCGCGTGGTACAGGGTGCGGTCTGCTTCGGCAATCGCTACCGGCTCGGCGCCCATCTCCACAACCAGTGCCTGGGCAATTGGCAGCATAGCGGCGTCGGCGGTGATTCCGAACGTGCAATCCATCAGGCGGGTCAGGTCAAGGCTCATACCGGTGAAAGTCATGGCAGGATGCAGTGCCAGCGGAATTGCACCGGCCGTGCGGATCGGCTGCAGGATCCCGACGCCGAAGCGGCCGGACGTGTGGGCCACCAGTTGGCCCGGTTGCCACGCACCGAGCTTCGCGAGTCCAGCAACAAGTTCGCCGAGGGCATCGTCAGGAACGGCAAGGAGCACCAGTTCCGAGCGCTCCACGATGTCCTGGATCCCAAGGATCGGGACTCCCGGAAGCAGCGTCTCTGCCCGCTCGCGGCTCGCTTCGGATACCGCAGAAACCCCGACGACGGCGTGCTCGGCCGCGCGCAAAGCGGCACCAAGGACGGCACCCACCTTGCCGGCGCCGATGATGCCGACTCCGAGTCTTCCTGGCCTAACCATGCTGGGGGTCCTCCTGAGTTGGTGCGTGGGGTAGAGATTGTGTTGGTGGTTGGGGTGGAACCTGGCCGCTTACCTCCGCAAGCCATTGCTCGCTGGTCTGCCGCTTTCTCGCCTCGCGGGCACGGGCAGCCTGCTGGTCGAATAACTGCACGGCCACCTCCACGTCGGCCTGATAGAGGCGTGGCACCACAGGTCCCGCCGTGGTGTGGAGGACAAGGTCCGCGACACCGAAACGCCGCGCCAGCGGACCTTGCTGCAGGGCCATGGACTGAGTGCGCTGATGGGGAACCAGGACCAAAGTACGCCACCATCGGCCGGATCGAATCAACAGTGCCGTTCGCGTGGCCAGGAACCCGTTGCGCCGCCATCCCAGCGGGGCCAGAAGCCGGGCGCGGCGCGGAGTGGTAACGAAAGCATCCCCGGAGGTAAGCCCGGCCAACCCCTCCAGCCCGGACGTGAAAACCCGTTCCGGATCCTCAACACCCGGGTCCGGCAGCACGAGGGACAGCATCCGCATGACGTCCGGCTTCATGCCCACCGGTAGCAACGTGGTCCGGGCAGCATTCTCATTGCCAGCAGCGCCGCCGTAGCCGGCCACGTTGACTTGCATCCGATACCAGCCGAAGATCCTCCAGATGGGCGGCTGGGTGACTTTCAGCGCCTGGATCCGGCCCGGGGGCAAGGTCTGGGCTTGGGTGTCCAGGAGCCCGTAGCGCAGCCGGATCCCATCAGGGGAGATCGCTGCGGTGAAGTTGTAGCCCTTGTTGAATGAGCTCCAATAAGCAGCACCAATGCCCAGCACGGCCGGGATCAGCGCCAGGAAGATGGCGCTGTTTTCGGTATACACGGAGATGGCTATGGATGCCACGGCACCGAGCAGGATACCCACGGTTTGCTCGCTGAGCAGGAGCGAGCCAATAAGCCGGGAAGGTGGCACGGACAAGACAACGTGCTCGGGCGCTTCTGGGATTTCCTGTGGAGTCTCCGGTCCACTCACCACTCCGGCGGCACGGGCAAGGATAGTGGCGCGCAGCTGTTTGGCCTGGGCCAGCGGAAGGTAAGCGAGCCGCACGGCCGACTCGCCGGCGTCGGCGACTTCAAACTTGAGTTCAGCGAGGCCAAAAATCCTCGCCAAGAGCGGTTGCACGATGTCGATCGCCTGGACACGGTCCAACCGCGCCTGCCGCTGCTGCTTGAACACGAAACCGGTGTTGACCCGGACATAGCCCCCGGCCACCTGATAACGCGTGAAGTACCAACTCAGGATGAATCCACCCACGGTCAGGAGAAGCACAATGCCCCCGCCGGCCAGCAGCCAGGGCACCCTTCCATTGAGGTTGGGATCGAGGATGTCACGCCCCTGCAGTATCCGTTCAAAGGCGTCGCGACCGAAAAAGTATCCAACGGCGGCAAGCGCCACCCAGCCACGCACGAACGGCGATGCTGGATGCACGCGCCGCCAATCGCCGTCGTCGGCTTTAGCCGGGAGGCCTACGGTGGCGCTACCGTCCGGGCTCACAGCCCGGCCAGCCTGGCTTCTCCACGTGCCGAGAGCTGTTCACGCAGCCGTGCGCCTTCCCCGGCAGGAAGCCCGGGCAGGTATGCGCTGGTACCGGCGGACGCCGTGTGGAGCTTCAAAGTACAGAGTCCCAGTCCACGTTCCACCGGACCGACAGACACATCCACGTACTGCATGCGCCCATACGGGACCACCATGGTGCGCTGGAAAAAGATGCCGCGGCGGATGAGGAGATCGTCATCGCGCTCCGCATAGCCGATTGCGCGGACCTGGCGCGGAATCAGCACGAGCCGCCACAACGCCAGGACGAGCATCACCGCAGGTACCGTGATGGCGAGCCACAGCGGAGGCCAACGCCACCACCCCAGCTGCACAAACACGAGGGGAAGGCTGAGGATGGCCACCATCACCAGGTTTCCGATGGCCCATTCCACCAAGCGGACCGTGACGTACTTCGGGGAGACCCGCAGCCACTGGACGCCGGGAGGGTCAATCGCCTCGGTATGCATACTCGCCTTCGCCTTTTGCTTCCCCGCGGCGGGTTTCCGGTCCAGGAGTGCCACCTTCGAGGTCTTCGGGTGGGATCCGGCAGAACCTCTCCACCACCAGGCCGACGACGACCATCACCACGCCACCACCGCCCATCAGGACGGCGTTCCACAGGATGCCTTCACCACTGCGCAAGGTTCCGATTCGCAGAAGGTCAAAGGAGATGCCAGCATGCCAGCCCAGAAGGAGCGTCCCTGCATATGCGCAGGCCTGGGCAAGAATCAGTGTCCTGGCAGCCAGGATCGGGTTGAGCAGGTTCTTCTTCTTGCCGTTGCGCCACCGCAGCACCCGGATTCCCATGATCAGGGTGAGCACGGCGATGACGCCCATGGTGACCAGTGCGGAGACCGGAAGCACGGGAGTGGGCATGCTGAAGCGGTTCGTTGCCGCCGTGGCCAGCCAACCGATGGCGGCAGCGATGATGGCGATGATGACCAGGACCGCGGGGCGCATGGGCTTCACTGCTACTCCACCGCTCCCGTCGCAGGAACACCGGCGACGTCGCCGTAGCCGTCGAAGCGACGGATGCCGGGCATGTCATCAGCTGCGGCCGCCAACTCTGCCACGCTGTGCCCGTTCAGTTGGGCGTTCGGCTCCAGCAGCGACCACGGGTACAGGACAAAGGCCCGTTCGGCCGCCCTCGGATGAGGCAGGGTCAGGACGGGGTCGTCGCTGACCACATCACCGAAAACGATGATGTCCACATCCAGCGTCCGCGGGCCCCAACGCACTTCACGGGTGCGGTGGTGCTTCTGCTCGACGTCGTGGCAGTGCTGCAGCAGCTCCAGGGGACTGAGAGTTGTTTCGACTGCCATGACCATGTTCAGGAAATCCGGTTGGCCTTCCGGGCCGCCGACCGCCTTGGTCTGGACCACCGGCGACACTCCAAGGAGCCTTACTTCCGGTGGGTCCACGAGATCGGCGACGGCTGTGGACAGGGTGTCGTTCCGCTCACCAAGGTTGCTGCCGAGCGCCAGGATCGCTTTGGTGTATCCAGAGTTCATGACCGCTCCCTGTGGACACTCACGGTGACATCGCCAAACGGAACCTCGATGGGCGCCTTCGGCTTGTGGACGGTGACATCGACCGCCGCCACGTTGTAATTGGCGAGGATGCCTTCGGCGATCCTCACGGCCAGACCCTCAATCAGGTTCAGCGGCTCGCCCTCAATGTGCGAGGTGATGAGCTCAGCCACCTCGCCGTAGTGCGCGGTGTACTGGAGGTCATCCGTCTCCGCAGCCTTGCTGAAGTCAGTATGAAGGACGGCGTCCACGACGAACGGCTGGCCGTCCCGGCGCTCGAAATCGAACACTCCGTGATGGCCGACGGCGGTGACACCGGTCAGCGTGATCCTGTCCACAAGGGCCTCCGGTCAGCGGGCGATTCGAGCGGCAACCTTGACGGCGTCAAGGCTGGGACCGACGTCGTGGACGCGGACAGCCCAGGCGCCCTTCGCGGCGCTCAGGGCAGTGATGGCTGCCGTGGCGGCATCCCGCTCCAGCGGTGCGGCAGACTTGCCGGCAACAGTGAGGAGCGAGCCGAGGAACCGCTTGCGCGACGCAGCCACCATGACCTTGTGGCCGAGCGTGAAGAGCTTGTCCAGGTTCTTGAGGATTTCCCAGTTCTGGTCCTCGTTCTTGGAGAAGCCAATCCCGGGATCAACGATGATCTGCCCGGGAGCAACGCCCGCTGCATAGAGTTTGTCGCGAACACCGCTGAGCTCGGCCACGACGTCTTCCGTGACGTCGTTGTACTCGGTGAGGCTGTCCATGGTGCGGGCATCGCCACGACGATGCGTGAGGATATACGGAACCTTGGTGCGCGCCACGAGTTCGGGCATGTCCGGCTCGATGGTCAAACCTGAGACGTCGTTGATGATCGCGGCGCCGGCTTCCACCGCAGCAGCCGCCGTTGACGTGTGCATCGTGTCGATGCTCACCAGTGCGCCAGCCTTGACCAGCGCCTGGATCACGGGGAGGACCCGGCGCTGCTCTTCTTCGGGGGAAACGGGTTCAGCGCCGGAGCGGGTGGACTCGCCACCGACGTCGATGATGTCCGCGCCGGCGTAGAACATACGCAGGCCAAGTGCGATTGCGGTGTCCGGCGTACGGTGGGTACCGCCGTCGCTAAAGGAATCCGGGGTGACATTGAGAATTCCCATGACGAGCGTGCGGTCCGTTGGCAGGTCCTCGAACCTGGCCGCAGGCCGCGGCTTGCGGAGAATCGGCAGGGGGCTTGTGGCCGGGCCGGTTCCGGGTGCTGCAGCGAGGGAATCCATATATTGCTTACCTTCCGATGATGAGGCTCATGGCCTCGGCGCGGGTGGCCGGGTCATGGAGCTGACCGCGCACCGCACTGGTGACGGTCTTGGCGCCGGGCTTGCGGATGCCGCGCATGGACATGCACATGTGTTCGCATTCGACGACGACAATCGCCCCGCGGGGGTTGAGGTGCTTTACCAGTGCCTCGACGATCTGCGTGGTGAGCCGTTCCTGCACCTGCGGCCGGCGCGCATAGATATCCACCAAGCGGGCCAGCTTGCTCAGACCTGTCACCTTGCCGTCATGTGACGGAATATAACCAACATGGGCCACACCGTGGAACGGGACCAGATGGTGTTCGCACGTCGAATAGAAGGGAATATCCTTCACGAGGACAAGCTCTTCATGGTCGAGGTCAAACGTGGTTGAGAGGACATCCGCCGGGTGCTGGTGAAGGCCCGCGAAGACCTCCGCATACGCCTTGGCAACCCGCTTGGGCGTGTCCTGCAGGCCGCCGCGGTCAGGGTCTTCACCAATGGCGAGCAGGATTTCACGTACTGCTGCTTCAATGCGCGGGCGGTCCACTTTATTGCCCCGCTTGCCGTCCGTGGCTGAGCCGTGGGCGGCGGCGAGGTCGTCGTCGTCGAAATGAGTCACAGCAGAAAGCTTAGCCGTGAAGCGGAGAGTCGTTGCCGCCGTCGGGTCCCGGTGACTGGAATGACTCCTGGCTGCTGACGCCCTGGGAGTGCGGGGCTACGGCATCCAGCGGCTCGTCCAGACGGGCCTTCTTGGCCTCTTCCTGGGCCTCACGCTCGGCTTTCTCGGCGCGCGACTCTACGGGCGGAATCGACTGGACAGGACGGGACTCCTTGGACAGCCAGATCTCACGGAAATCACGCTTGCGGATGTCGTGGAAGATCTCGGCGATTTCGGCCTGGTTGAGGGTTTCGCGCTCAAGCAGTTCCAGTGCCAGCCGATCGAGGACATCGCGGTTCTCGGTGAGGATGGCGTAAGCCTCGTCGTGCGCCTGGTCGATCAGGCGACGCACTTCCTCGTCCACAACGTAGGCGATCTGGTCCGAGAAGTTACGCTCCTGCGCGGCGTCGCGGCCAAGGAACGGCTCGCCGCCGCCCTGGCCGAGCTTCACTGCGCCAACCCGTTCGCTCATGCCGTACTGCGTGACCATCTTCCGGGCCGTTGACGTGGCCTTCTCGATGTCGTTGGACGCGCCGGTGGAGGGGTCATGGAACACGATTTCCTCAGCAACACGGCCACCCATGGCGTAGGCCATCTGGTCCAGCAACTCGTTGCGGGTAACCGAGTACTTGTCGTCCTCGGGAATCACCATGGTGTACCCAAGGGCGCGGCCACGGGGAAGGATGGTGATCTTGGTGACCGGAGCTGAGTTCCGCAAGGCGGCCGCAACCAGCGCGTGGCCACCTTCGTGGTACGCGGTGATCTTGCGTTCGAGTTCCTTCATGACACGGCTGCGCTTCTGCGGGCCTGCCATGACGCGGTCGATTGCCTCGTCCAGTGCGCGGTCATCAATCAGGTTGGCGTTTGAACGCGCCGTCAGCAAGGCGGCCTCGTTGAGGACGTTGGCCAGGTCGGCGCCGGTGTACCCCGGGGTCTTCTTGGCAACAGCCCGGAGGTCGATGCCCTGGGCCATCGGCTTGCCCTTGGCGTGGACGTTCAGGATCTGCTCGCGGCCCACCATATCCGGGGCCTCAACGGTGATCTGGCGGTCGAAACGGCCCGGGCGAAGGAGCGCGGGGTCCAGCACGTCCGGACGGTTGGTAGCTGCGATGAGGATGACGTTCGTCTTGACGTCGAAGCCGTCCATCTCCACCAGGAGTTGGTTCAAAGTCTGTTCGCGTTCATCGTTGCCGCCACCGATGCCTGCGCCACGATGGCGGCCTACGGCGTCGATTTCGTCCACGAAGATGATGGCGGGGGAACTCGCCTTGGCTTGTTCGAAAAGGTCGCGGACACGCGAAGCGCCAACGCCCACGAACATTTCAACGAAGTCCGAGCCGGAGATGGAGAAGAAGGGAACGCCTGCCTCGCCCGCAACGGCGCGGGCCAGCAGCGTCTTACCAGTGCCTGGAGGGCCGTACAGCAGCACACCCTTGGGGATCTTGGCGCCAACGGCCTGGAACTTTGCCGGTTCCTGGAGGAATTCCTTGATTTCCTGGAGCTCTTCCACGGCTTCGTCAGCACCTGCGACGTCGGAGAAGGTCACCTGCGGCATGTCCTTGTTGACCAGCTTGGCCTTGGACTTGCCGAACTGCATCACCTTGGAGCCGCCACCCTGCATCCGGGAGAGCAGGAACCAGAACAGCACACCAAGCAACAGCACGGGGATGAGCAAGGAGAACAGTCCGGAGAACCAGTTGTTCTCGATCGGCTGGTCAGTGAAGCCCTTGTCGGGGTTGGCGCTGGTGACAGCCTTGACGACGTCCGGGCCACGGTCCGTGACGTAGAAGAACTGGACGTTCTTGCCTTTGTCCTGGCCATCAATATTCAGGTTGTCTTTCAGTACCAAGTCAACGCGGTTCTCGGCGTCGAAAATCTTGGCCTGCTCCACCTTGCCGCTTTGCGCGAGGAGTTCCAGGCCGTCCTTGGTGTCAATACGTGTGGAACCGCCCGGAGCCAGCGTTGCGAATGCCACCAGGAGCAAGCCGACGACGACAACAATCCAGATGCCCGGGCCCTTGAAGAAACTCTTAGCTTTCATCTGATCGGGGTTTCGCCCCGTCCCTCCTGGTAGTGCTGCGAGGCGCAACTTCTGCGCGCGAATGGTGCTGCTTCAGTTTCTAGCTATACACCGTTCCCAGTTATTCACGCACTGGAATGCTCAAAAGTTCCCTCTGGGCGTACACAGGATACTCGCCTACGTCGCGCTAGGACAGCCCTGGCTGGGGATTCGTAATGGATTCCCGGGTCACGAGGGGACACTCCAGAATCGTCGGTTTCGCTGCCAGGACGGCGAGGTCTGCCTTGCCCTCGATGGCATCGATCAGCCGTTCGGTGGCCCAGGCGCCCATCTCGTAGTGGGGCAATGCCACTGTTGTCAGGCCAGGGTAGAGGTTGGCCGCGATGAGTTCCTGATCGTCGAAACCCACCACGGACAGTTCGTTGGGAATGCTGATTCCCAACTCAGCCGCTGCACGGTAGGCGCCCATGGCCATGCGGTCGTTGTAGCAGAACAAGCCCGTGGGCCGGTCCTTCCGCTTGAACATCCGCAAGGCGGCAACATAGCCGCCCAGCACCTCCGAGAGTTCGGACTCCACCGGTGCGGCAGCGCCGTCGAGCCCTGCTTCGTCCAAGGCGTTCCGGAAGCCACGCAATCGGTCACGCGTAGCCGGGACGTCGTCGGTGTTGTTCAGGAAACCGATCCGGCGGTGGCCGGCATCTAGCAGGCTTTGCACGGCTACCCTGGCCCCGCCCTCTTCATCGGGGACTACCGAAGCGACGCTCCCGGCCAAGCTCTCGGAGTCCACGAGCACCGCTGGAATCGAACTCAGGTTTTCCGGCAAGGTGACCTCGCGGTGGTACATGGTGGCGTACAGGATGCCATCCACGCGCCGCTCCAGGAGGGCTTCGACATCGGCCTGCCTGGACTCGTCACTTGCTGCACCTGAGGTGTTGATGATCATCAGGTTGTAGCCCCGCGCCCTGGCGGCCTCATCCGCACCCAGGATAATCCGCCCTGCGTGTGGCGTGGTGGCGATTTCCTCACTGACGAGACCCAGCATCCCGGTCCGTTGCGTGCGCAGGGCCTGGGCCAGCCGGTTTGGGCCGTAGCCGAGACGTTCCGCCGTGGCTTTGACCTTTTCCCGTGTTTCCACGCTGATGCGAGCGTAAGCGACGTCATTCAGGACGTGGGAAACAGTGGTGACAGACACGCCGGCGGCAACTGCTACGTCCTTGATGCCAATGCTTTTGTTCGTCAACGGGTTCCCACGTCCTTATGGTCCGGTGAAGGGCGTAAGTAAGGGTGGTTACTCGTAAACGTGCGGGGCCAGGGTGCCCACGAAGTCCAGGTTGCGGTACTTCTCGGCGTAGTCCAGGCCATAGCCCACAACGAATTCGTTGGGGATGTCGTAGCCGACGTATTTGACGTCGATCTCCACCTTGGCGGCGGTCGGCTTACGGAAAGCGGTGCAGATCTCAACGCTGGCCGTACCGCGGGATTCAAGGTTGGACTTGAGCCATGACAGTGTCAGGCCGGAGTCGATGATGTCCTCCACGATCAGCACGTCCTTGCCCATGAGGTCGGTATCGAGGTCCTTGAGGATCCGTACAACACCCGAGGACTGGGTGCCGGAGCCGTAGGAAGAAACGGCCATCCAGTCCATGCTGACGTGGCTGTGCAAGGCACGGGCCAGGTCCGCCATGACCATCACGGCACCCTTGAGGACACCGACGATCAGCAGTTCGCGGCCTTCGTAGTCCTTGTCGATCTGCGCCGCCAGTTCAGCGATGCGCGTTTGGATTTGCTCTTTGGTGTAAAGAACGTGCTTGAGATCTGCCTGGACGTCGTTTGAATCCACCAATGGCTCCTGTTTTGATGCTCGGGTTCGGCTACTGTTGGGGCGATTTCTGATGCCGGAATACTAGCTTCCCACAGCGTGCGGCCTCCCGGGGACCGCCGGTGGCCGAATCACCCGTCCCGGCAGCAGCCGAGGCAACGGAACCACCAGCCCGTTCCTGCTCCAAATCACTGAGGGACAGGCGGTAAACACTCACGTGGCCAGGAAGTTCCACAGGGCCGGCAGAACCTTTGCGGCGAAGCAGCGCTTCCGCGGCTTGGAGCCGTCCGTACCCGGGTTGTTGGCCCCCGACGTCGGCAGCCGCCTTCGCGATGACCCGGAACCTCAGCGCTGCGGGAAGTCCGCGTACGGCATCCTCTGGCAGCCACGCGCCGTCGTCGGTTCGCTGCACGAGCGAGAGATACGTCTCGTTTGCAAGATCCTCCAGGAAATCGGCGTCGTGCTGCAGGATTGCGGCTGTCCGCGCCAAGGATTCAGCAACGCCGGGCCCCAGTTTTTCTTCGAGGACCGGCATGACCTCCACCCGTGTTCGCGAGCGCGCGAAGGCAGAGTCACTGTTGCTCGGATCATGCCACGGCTGCAGTTCCTCGACCTCGCAGATTTCCAGGGTCTCTTCGCGCCGCAGGCCCAGGAAGGGCCGGAGCAGGCGTCCCCGGACCGGCCTCATGCCCGCCAAAGAACGGGTACCCGAGCCACGGGCCAGGCCAAGGAGCACCTGTTCGGCTTGGTCATCCAAGGTGTGGCCGAGGAGGATTCGATCGCAACCAAGATCATCTGCTGCGGCTTCGAGTGCCGCGTGCCGGGCATCGCGGGCCGCAGCTTCGGGTCCGAAGCCGGTGGACGCAACCTCAACCGTGCGCACTTCCACAGGTGAGAGGCCCAGTTCCCTCAAGACAGCTGCCGTTCGGGAAGCTACGTCTGCCGAGCCAGCCTGGAGCTGGTGGTCGACAACCACGCCGGCCACGGAAAGGGGATGCCCGTCCACATGGCCGCGCCGGGCGAAGTATCCAGCCACCGCGGCGAGCGCAAGTGAATCCGGCCCTCCGCTGCAGGCTACGAGCACACGTTGCGGGTATCCCGCAGCGGCCAGGGCGTTCTGCACCTGCTTCCGTGCCTTGCCGACGACGGGCGCCAAACGGCCCGGCCGGCGTCGGCCCTTGCCTGGGGAAACGGATGCAGCGCTTGGGGAACTGCTCAAAGCCCCATCCGCTCGAGCCACATCCTGGAATTGTGGATCTCTTCCTCGGTGGGGAGGTTTTCGGCCGAGTTCCACACCCGGTTGAAGCCTTCCATGCCGCCCACCTCAACAACTTCGCGCACGAACTTTGCGCCGTCTGTGTACTGGCGCATCTTGGCGTCGAGACCGAGGAGGTTCCGGATGAACTTCTCGATGATGCCTCGGTCCTTGCCGCGATCATTGAAGCGCTGGCGAATCGTCTTAACGGACGGGACGATGCTGGAGTCCACGGCATCCATCACCACGTTGGCATGGCCTTCGAGGAGGCTCATGACGGCAGTGATGTGGGACAGGGAAGCCTTCTCCTCTGGATCCTGCAGCAGGTCCAGAATTGCGCCCCGGCTTGGCACGTTCCCGGATGCAGCGCGGTCCTTCAGGGACTTGGCTACGGCGGCTGCCCGCTCAACCAGGGAATCCATGTTGCCCAGAAGGTGACCGCTGAGCTTTTCGATTTCGCCGAGCATGTGGTCCCGCAGCCACGGTGCTGCCGCGAACTGGACCCGGTGCGTTTGCTCGTGAAGGCATACCCAGAGCCTGAAGTCGTCCGGGTGCACGTTGAGTTCGCGTTCAACGGAGATGATGTTGGGCGCAACAAGGAGTAGCCGCCCGCCCGAAGGGACGTGGGCTTCGGGGGCCAAGGCCGCGAACGGATCATATTGGCCCAGGACTTTACTGGACAGGAAAGCAAGGATGGCGCCGAGTTGGCTACCGGTGATGGCGCCGCTGGCCGCAGCGGCAGCGGGTGTCAGGGACAGGCTGTTGCGGGACTCCAGCATTTTCGCCAGAACAGGCTGGAGCATGACGGAGAAGCTCTGGGTGTTGGCCTTGGACCATGAGGCGCGGTCCACAACGAGAACGTGCGAATCCCGCAGGTCCCGGGCCGCTTCAAGCCCCGTGATGTCATGGACATGTGGCACGGAGATATCGGCATTGAAGCGCAGGTTCTCCACCGCCTTGCCGATTTCCCCAGCGCTCAGTGCCGGGCCGGGCGGGGTAAGCCGGGCAGCCGTCGAGGCGGCCAGGTCCCAATTGATCAGGGACGGGGCCCCTGCTGACGAATCTCGGGCAGATGACACCATACGGTCCATCACACCACATGACCCTGACAAAGGGCCCTTAAGTTCGCTCCGCGCGGAGCGGCGGGATTTTACTGTTCCCCAGCGGGGTTAGCGGCAGCCGCACGAGGCGAGCACCGATGCCGAACGGTCCATCGCCTCCTTGTTTCCAGCCGCACCCGGTTCCAGCCCATTGCCGATGAACGAGAACACCAAAAGGCGCCCATCAGCGTCCACCACGTACCCGCTCAGCGCGATGACAGTGTTCAGCGTCCCCGTTTTGGCGCGGACAAGGCCCGCACCCTGGGCTGTGCTCGGATCCACGTACCTGTCATCCAGGGTGCCCGTCAGGCCCGCGACCGGGAATCCGTCCAGGGCGGTCCGAAGGCTCAGGTCCGGTCCGCTGGTAATGGCCCGGACTACCTCGGCAAACTGGCGGGCAGACACCTGGTTCTCCAAGGCAAGGCCGGAAACATCGGCCAACTGCAACTGCTTGGGATCAGTGGCGATTCCCAACTCCCCCAGCCGTTGGCGCACGGCTGAAGTGGCGCCGTCGTACGTTGCTTCCTGTCCGGACGCAATGGCGGTCATCCGCCCAAGCGCCTCTGCCAGGAAGTTGTCCGAGGTCTCCAGCATGAGGTCCACCTGCTCGCCCACAGTGGCGGACTCAGCTGCAGCCAACACTTTGGCCGGGACGCCCTTGCCACGTTCGACGCCGGGACTCACCTGGACGCCGGCAGCCACCAATTGTTCGGCGAAAGCCTGGGCGGTGGTGACGGCCGAATCCTGGGGGCGCGGCCCGGTGGTGACTGTTGGTGAGTAGCGCCCGGAGTTCAGGGCGAGGGAAAACAAGGGGGCGGTTTCGCCAGCCGCGACGTCGTCCAGGCTCCACGCAGGATTGAGGGGCGCGCCGCTGAACAGCGAATCATCAACCTGCACGGTCACAGGCCCTTTGACCCCGGCGGTAGCCAAGGAAGCGGCAGTATCGGAGGCCAGGGTTGCAAGTCCCGCCCGGCCCATCACGGCCTCTGGATCCGAGGCGCCTCCGCCGAGCAGCACGTCCCCTCCCCCCGTCAGCACAACGGTCGAGGGTTCACTACCGGCCAGCACACGGGTGGTAAAGCGTGATTCGGGACGGAGCGCCTTCAAGGCAGCGACGGCGGTCAAAAGCTTCATGTTCGACGCCGGGATTCGGTTGGCGTTGGCATCGCGGTCGAACAGGACCGTGCCTGTGGAGGCGTCCATGACAATGCCCGTAATGCTGCCGGCGCCGACGGGTTTCAGGGCGTCATTCACAAGGCGCGAAAGCTCAGCCGGGACGGGCACGGGGGCATCGGGGTCCAAAGGAAGCACGCCATTGGCCTCGGACAGCCGGTCCGGCTCCTGCTGCCATGATGGCGCGGAGGGTGACGGCTTGGGTGCGGTGAGGAGTCCCGGCACCATGCCGGCCACCACGATCGCCCCCAGGCAGAGCAGGACCAACGTCAACAGCATCGGCCACTTCAAGCGCCCCCACGCCGTGGACACCCACTTCCGGGCACCCCCGTTTTTAACGCCCATCATGGAAGTTGCTTGGTCCTGTCAGTCCTGAAAATGTCGCCGCCGGTTCAAGAAACCCGGGCCTCTCGCTATATCCTCAATAGTAGTCGGCGGCGCTGGCTGCACTTTCGCCTGCCGCGCCCCACCCACACCCGTCAAGGAGCACGCCATGAAGCACGACGTGACCATCGAGATCCCCAAGGGATCGCGCGTCAAGTACGAAGTTGACCACGAAACCGGCCGCGTCCGCCTGGACCGCGTCCTCTTCACCTCCATGCAGTACCCCACGCACTACGGTTTCTTCGAGAACACGCTGGGCGAAGACGGCGACCCCCTGGACGCACTGGTGCTCCTGCAGGACTTCGACCTCCACCCCGGCGTCATCGTTGAGTCCCGCCCCATCGGTGTTTTCAACATGACTGACGACGGCGGCGGAGACGCCAAGGTCCTCTGCGTCCCGGTGGATGCACGCTTCGACCACATCCAGGAAGTGAGCGACGTCAGCGAATTCCTGATCAAGGAAATCGAGCACTTCTTTACCCGTTACAAGGACCTGGAGCCCGGCAAGTGGGTCAAGGCTGAAGGCTGGGGCGACCGCGCCGCTGCCGAAGCCGAGCTGGAAGCCTCCATCAAGCGCTTCTCGGCCGAAGGCCACTAGCAACACTTACGACGGCGGCTGGTGCTGTTCCCTGTGAACGGCACCAGCCGCCGTCGTGCTTTAAGCAACGCGGGGTCAGATACGGCCCATTATTGGCTAAAACATGGGCCCTAAGTGACCCCGCGTTGCTTTGATGGGCACTGCTCCCCATCGCGGCATCTTCGGGGTCCGCCTAGGCTGGGACGAGACTTTACGACGCATGTAACAGGGGGTACCACATGGCTGGGTTCTACGGCGCGGACATTGCGCAGCTTCGCAGTCTGGCCGGCGTCATGGGCAAGGCTGCCGATGCCATCAATCTGCAGAGCGCGCAGTTATCCAACGCCATCAACTCCGCAACGGCGTGGCAGGGCCGCGACGCCACGGTCTTCAAGAGCGATTGGAACAGCCAGCACAGGCAGAGCCTGGTGAAGGCCGCCAACATGCTGAGGGACAACGCGAGCCAGCTCAAGAAGCACGCCAACCAGCAGGAATTTGCCAGCCACAATGACGGTTCGGGTACGTCGGTGGGCGTCCTGATGGATGTCTACGACACCGCAACGGGCGTCAAGGAACTGGGCGCGCAGCTCTGGACCGCCTACAAGTACGGGAAGCTCGGACATGCCGAATGGGTCAAGACCCGCGAGGTACTCACCAATTGGCGGGCTGGCGGTACGGTGCTGCGGGATGCTTTGAGTGCTTTGCGCAGCGGCGAGAAGGTCACTGATGTCATCACGGACCTGAAGGCCAACATTCCCTACAGCCAGGCGTTCCAGGATGCCAGCAAGTTCTCGAAAGGCCTGCGCGTCGCCGGGGCCCTGGCGGCCCCGCTGAACATTGTTGGCGGTATCAGCGACATGATCAGTCCGGAGCACGACGGCTGGCGCGGTACCGGAGACCGGGTAGCCGGCGGCCTGTCCGTAGTGGGCGGGGTGGGCAGCATCATGCTCATGACTGCCGGTGGCGCAGCTTTGCTGGGGCCCGTTGGCGCGCCAATCGTAATCGGCGCGGGCATCGTTGCCGGCGCCTGGGCGTTGGGCAACCTGGTGGCGGACAACTGGGATTCCATCAGTAACTTCGCCCGGAACCCCGGGAGTTATATCGCCGACGGCGCCCGGGAAGTAGGCAATTTCGCCAAGGATGTAGGCAGTAAGGTGGCAGACGGGGTCGGTAATGCCGCCAAGTCAGTCGGAAACTTTGTCGGAGGGATATTCGGATGACCACCAGCACCATGAATTGGACCGAGCGGGACGTACAGGCTGCAGCGAAAGTCCTGGCCTCGGCAAGCGCCACCGGCAAGGCCTTGCCGACGCTGACAGATGAAGAGGTTGTTGCCTTGGACGGCGTCCAGCACGAGCAAATCGTGGCCCTTCCGTGGCTCACTTCGCAGGATGCCAGCAAGGAGCTGATGTGCGCCGTGGCCCTTCGTGGGCTGCTCGCCAAGGAACTCGTCTACCCTGTGATCTTTGAAGGCGAGACCGAACCCACCCGTCTGCACGCCACGGAGGAAATCACAGGCGCCCTGACACTGCGTCGCAGTGGCAGCAGCGTGGTCTCAGTGGAACGCACCGTTTCCACCGGCAAGCGCTGGCTCTACGGCTACATCCACGACGACGGCGTGCTGCTGGAAGAAGTGGATGAAGGCGGGCTGCACGGCTTCACTGTTGTCACCCGGGACCAGTTGGCTCCGCGCCTGGCGGAATTCGTTGACCCGAACACAGCGGCCAACCGCGACACCGATCCCACTGTTTACTCTGAGGCCGGGTTCGAAGAATATGCCGCAACGGCCCTGGCCGATACGCAGGCGGCCAGCAACGTGGTGGTCTTCAATTCTGATACGAACGACTTTCCAACTGTCACCGTCTACACCGGCCCCAGCAGCGTGCACGTGCTTACTCCGCGGGTGGAAGGCGAATCTGTCTCCCTTGAGCTGAAAGAGACATCCGCGCCGACGCTTGCCCGCGTCCTCGGCGGGCTGGCCGGGCTGGCCTGACGCATGAGCAATTCGAAGTCCCAGACCGCTACTGGCTTGGTTGATGCCCTCAACGGCCGCCCTGTACGCCGCCATCCCGGGACCGGCGCCTACTTCGTGAAAGCATCCGGAGGGGCCCACTTCTGGGGTCGCGTCCTTGACGCGATCGTGTTCCTTGCAGGCTATGGCATCCTGGCTGCAATAGTGGCAGTTGCACGCAATGCCATGATGAACAGTGGCTCACTTCTGGCCTTCAACGACGGCTTCTGGTTGACGCTCTACGTTGTTCTCTGGTTCGTTGGTTTGTTCGTTTACGGCATGATCTGGGGTACTGCGGGCAGCGTCGGCGATGCTGCCGCGGGCATGCGCTCGGTACGTATCAAGGACGGCACGACGGCGGGTGCCTGGTTGGGCGGGTGGCGCGCTATCTGCTGGTCCTTCTTTCCGTTCTTCGTGGTGATGCTGATTCTTGCGGCGTTCAGCGGGAGCTCGGACGATACGTGGGATCCGAAGTTTGCTGCTCTTGATCGCCGATCCGGCGTGGCGGAGGGCCGGCAGCCGGTCCCGGACCCCAAAGTAGGGGCCGCAGAGCGGGCATCCTCGACAGAAAAATTTTAAGGAAAACAAGCCCTTGCAGAGCGGCTACCAGCCGGTAGCATGTGATCCACTATGTTCACTCTGACCATCAACCAACGCGACAGCCGCCGCGACGGCGATCTCGTGCCAGGGCTCCTCAAGGACCTGCGGCATATTCCGGCACGGCTCGACTTCGACCGTTCGGTTGAGGATGAGGTGCAAGGCATCGTCGAGTCCGGCCACCAAGCTGTTGACACAGCACTGATCGCCCTCCGGACCGGCCAATGGTATGTAGGAATCGGAGTGGGGCCCATCAACGAGCCCCTTCCCAACCTTGTCAAGGACGCTTCCGGGCACGGTCTTGTCTATGCCCGGCGGGCTGTTGACCGCCTCCGCAACGGGAAGGAACGTGTCCCTGTTGCCGTTGATGGTCCCTTCACAGCTTTGGCGGCAGAAGCCGAAGCAGTACTGCGCCTCCTCGGACACATCGTGCAGCACCGGAGCGCGGCCGAGTGGCGGGTCCTGGACCTCCTCACCCCCGGAGTGCGTGGCCAGCAAAAGGCCGTGGCACAGGAACTCGGCATCACGACGCAGGCGGTCAGCAAAGCACTAGCCCGTGCACAGTGGGTGGAGGAACACGCTGCCCGACCCGCCGCGGCCCGTCTGCTGCAGATGATCCTCGAAGTGCGGTAGCTGACTACAGCCCCGGCTTAGGGCTGCCTGTAAACAGCTCACCGATTGCGGCGACCGGCCTATTCGATGCCGGGCAGGTCCAGACACCCTGATCACTGACCACGCGGGGCGTTAGGGGGTGGTTATTTGGGTGTTGAGGGCACTGGGGCCAGTTGCTGCAAGTCGCTCTATTCTCTTCAATGACCCACTCCTGAATCTGATCGGCCACGGACGCAAGCTGACCAGCGCGCGAAAGTTCGGCCAAGACTGAAATGCCTCGTCCTGTGGAATCACGGGCGCTGTAAATCATGACTGAAAGCACCCGCGGGTCGTCGTACCAATCCACGTCTTGAATGCGGGGCGGCTCAAACCCGCTGGAGACAACGTCGCGCAAGACGTGATTAATAATTTCGACAATCTTGACCGTCATAAAAAACCTCCTGGCGCCACTCCCTTGTGAACACTTCTGCCGTAACGGGGTGTTCTGTCATTAGATTACATCCGCGCGGTGTTACCTACTACGTCGGGTGATTCGAGTGACATGGGTGATAATCACTTAGTTTGGGGGAAATATGCGCTATCAAAGCACTAAGTTCAAGCAGACATTCTTTGGATTGGTCGCAGCAGTGCTCCTGCTGCTTCTAGGAGTCGTGCCCAGCGCCTCGGCGGACGACACTACGGTCTCACAGGTCGTCATCTTCAATGACACCAATGCGGCCGCCGACTCAACTCTGAGGATCGAGTTCGATGCGCCCCTCTCGGAGAATGCCGCCCGTCAGGTCAAGTCCACATTAGGTGATACGCAATTGATAGAGCCGCGAGGGGCCGTTACACCGCCGCTCGTGTACGGTCCGACGACTAATCAGAACATCAGCTGCAGGATGGGCAATTATCGGTTCTCAGATACAAACGGCGCGTTCCAGATCAGGAATAATTGCCTTTACAACAATGCAAATTGGAGCTATCAGATCTCAAGAATGCTTGCCGGCCAGATCACTAGCAACGTCAGTGAATCAGGTCTTGTTTGGTAAAAAGCCGGCGTCCTCCAAGGAAAGAACGCACCTCACACCGTTCCTGCGAACTACTTCTTCCACGGCACCATGAGCAACGTCAGGAACTATGAAACAGTTACCTATGGAGATCAGCTTTCCTTCAGGGTCCTCATCGGGGGTCGCGCCGGATCAGCTGTGCTAACCATCGGCGGCACGGTAAGAATGGTCCCCTGACGCACACACTAACCCAACTAATATGTAGCTCGTTTTGTCAACGGGCGTGGGGAAGCGATCCCGGTTTGGTTTCCGGGGTCGCTTCCTTTTGGTCCGGGTCTCGGCCTCGGGAGGGGCGGCGTGTCGTTGACGACGCCGTTGTCAGACTAATATGCGCGGACTGGTTACCCCAGGACGAGGTGTCTGGCTGGAGGCTATCGCTTCTCTAGGGTGGAGCGTGGCCTAAGAGGGTTGCTCATAGTTGGGTCGGCGTTCACCGAGACGGACAGTCCAATGATCTACCCGGAAGGCCAGAGCCCTGGCGAGCCAACCCCGCATACTTTCGCGGTCCCACGGCGCGCCAGCAACGCGAACCCAACTGAGTCGCAGTTAATGCCCTTTTGGGCCCTCAAAACGGCATCTGCTGCGACTCAGTTGGGTGGGTAACGCGATTACTGGTTGCCGAGGTTGTCCTTGGCCATCGCGGCGCGGTCCTGCACATCTGCAGCAGCCGCCTGGCCCTCGTCCTTGACGTTGGCAGCAGCTTCCGTGGCGCTGTCTTTGACGTTCTGGACCGCGTCCTGCGCCGGCTCCTTGAGGTGTTCGGCCATCTCCTGGGCGGCGTGGCCCAGTTCCTCGGTCAGTGGCTGGGCTGCTTCCTTGACTGCCTGCGCAGCCTCGCGTTCCTTGTCCGACGGTGGGATGAGGGCCGAAACCAGCAGGCCTGCGCCGAAGGCGATCAAGCCGGCAGCAATGGGGTTGCCTTGGGCTTTTCGTGTGATCACCTGC
Organism: Arthrobacter sp. StoSoilA2; assembly: GCF_019977195.1. Classification (NCBI taxonomy): domain Bacteria; kingdom Bacillati; phylum Actinomycetota; class Actinomycetes; order Micrococcales; family Micrococcaceae; genus Arthrobacter; species Arthrobacter sp. StoSoilA2. The sequence goes on along the minus strand of NZ_AP024643.1, from coordinate 106,896 downwards.
GGTGCGTCGCCAATGTCCGAGACCACACCGGAAACAGCGTCCTGGGCCTGATGGGCAACATGGCCCGCCCTGTCCTGAACATCGTCGCGGGCGCCAAACACGGCCGTCTTGATCCTGTCTACTCTCCGGTTGACGATGTGCGAGGGCGTGACCTTGTCAGCTACGGCGTCAACGTTGGTACTGAGCCGCCTGCGAGTTTGTTCGATGTCGGCGCGCAGGGCGTCGGGATTCTGCGTCATCGTGTCTCCTCAGTATTCGGTTTGAAGGTTGGAGGTATTTCCTTGACTGTCTCGGTGGTGCGCGGCATGCCCTTGATGGCGTTCAATTCCTTTCGCCCCATCGAGGCCAGCACCGCTGCGACTATGCCCCAGATGACCGCCACAACAACGGCGGACCATCCCAGGCCTATGAGCTGACCCAAGGCCCACCAAAGAGCCAGGGAAAGGAACAGCACGGTCAGATGCCCGGCCCAAGCGGCTCCGGCCATCATCCCTGCGCCCTTTCCGGCCTTGGTGGCCGATTCCTTGAGCTCTACCTTGGCCAGCTCAACTTCCTGCCGCATCAACGTGGAGACGTCGCGTGTCAGGTCGCTCAGCAACTCGCCGAGGGGTACGGATTCGGCTTTGAGATGGGCTTCGGTGGGAGGAAGGTCGGCAGGACTACTCATCGGGGACCTCCATAGACGGGATCATCGGGATCGCTGGGATCATCGGGACGTGCGAGCGGATCTCCTTGGGCCTTCACGCCACCGGCATCGGTTTCCGGGTAGGGCATGGTTGATCCTTCAAGGCCACCCGTGGTGCCCGCGCCGTATCCCGTGTCGGTTCCAGCTCCCGTTCCAGCAGCTGTCGTTCCGTATCCAGCTCCCGTTCCAGCAGCGGTCGTTCCATACCCGGCAGCGGTCGTTCCGTATCCAGCGGTTGTCGTCTGGGGCCCTGGCAGATCAACTGCCGGAGGTGACACAGCGCCACCCTGGGTTGGGTAGTACTGGGCGCGCGGGGTCCGGGTGGTGGTATCCGAGGTGCCCGTTCCCGTCATGGGCGAGTTGTCCGCCATTCCCCGGCCCAAACGTCCGGCGAGGACGCCGGCACCGGCAGCCAGCAGCAAGAAGGTGCCGGGCTTACGCCGGGCAAAGCTCTTTACCTCATCCAGGAGTGAACCCGGATCCCGGTTTTCCAACCAGTGGGCAATCGAGGAGGAGCGCTGGGCCGCTTGCTGGACCAGGTCCGTGGCGACTCCGCCGTCCTGGCTGGCATTGGCCATGGTGGATAGCTCGTCGGAGATGGACCGCAAACCCTCCGCGACCCTCTGTTGCTGGGTAGCGGCCTGATCGGTCAACTCGCCCTTGGTTTGCGTCAGCAATTGCCGGGCGTTCATTTTGACCTCTTGCGCCACGTTTCCGGCTTCGGCCTTGGCTGTTTCAACCACACCGCCAGCAGCATCGCGGGCTGTGCCGGCCACTTCGGCGGCTTCGTGCTTGGCCGATTCGACGCTTCCCGTGCCGGACGTCGTTCCGGATCCCGTGGTAGTGCTCCCGTAACCGGTAGTTCCGGCGCCGGCATCTGTTTCCATGCCGGTGGTGTCGGTTTCGACCGGTGAGTCCAGGTAACTTCCCGTGTAAGGCTCGGTCCCGGCGGGGACCCCAGTCCGTGGCGCCGCGAAGCTTCCGTCCTGCGGCGATTGGCTCTCAGTCATTGTCGCTCTCTTTCCACAGTTGGCAGGCTGCGGACAGCAGCCGGGATAGTAAGTATCGTTACTATCAATGGGTGTGTACCCGCTTGCCGGTGGTTCAATCGCCACATACTGATCGAAATCCCAGCTCGACACGCAGCGTATGACCCGCCTACCTTGGATCAATGAGCCACAAGCCCACCAGGCGGCGGCTGATTCCCGCGCTCCGAAAAACTGTGACCCGTCACCGACTCCTGTTTGCGGCCAAAACTGCTGCGGCGGCAGGCGTCGCTTGGTATCTCGCACCCTTCATGCCGGGTCCTGCTGCCTCCTACCCCTACTACGCACCGCTCGGCGCCCTCGTGAGCATGCATCCCACGGTGGCAGACTCCGCCAGGCATGGCCTGCAGAGCCTCATGGGCTTGGCCTTGGGTATAGGCATGGCTTTTGCGGTGACCACGGTGGCAGCGCCCACTGCGTTGGCCGTTGCCGTGGTGGTGGGACTGGGCGTGATCATCGGCGGCCTCCCCCGGCTGGGCACCGCCTCCGAATGGGTTCCCATGGCTGCTTTATTCGTACTCGTCCTCGGGGATTCCAATGCGGAGGGCTTCTCCTTTGCCTACGTCCTGCAGATGGCCATGGGCGTTGCCGTTGGCTTCGCCGTGAACTGGCTGGTGTTTCCGCCGCTGCATCTTGAGGGAATCGATCCCGCCCTGGCCGGACATCAACGGGCTTTGTCCCAACAGTTGAAGGACATGGCGCGCGCGATGGAGGAATCCTGGCCGCCCAACCACGAAGCCTGGGCGAGCCGCAGCGGCGAACTCTCAGCAACGGCCGCAGCCGTGCGTACTGCCGTTCATGAAGCGGAACTGAGCGCAAAAGCGAACCCCAGGTCCCGGCGTCGTGCTGGCCGGCTACCAAGTGATTTGGCTGGTTTGCGGATAGTGGAACGGCTGACCTTCCATGTCCAGGACATCACCGACGTCCTGGCCAGCGTGATCTGGGAGGAGGACGCGGGAACCGTCATCCCGGACAGCGTCCTGACCAACCTGTCCGAGGCGCTGGAGGCCGTATCCCGCGTGATTGATCAGTGGCGGGGCGGGGATGCCGGGGAATTGAAGAGCCACCTGGCAAAGGCGAAGGAGAGCGTATCCGCGCTCGGGGATGCAGTCACGGAAGCTGCAGCTGGCCAGGCTTCGGTGAACGCGGCGGCGTCAGTGGCCATGAGTTTGCGCAGGATCATCACGGTGGTATCGCCTGCCGACTAGTACCACAAACGTCAGGAATCAGCGTGGCGTCAACGGTGGCGAGGCCTTCCGCCCCTTGCCGGCACCGAGACCCTCCAGCACTTCCGTCAGCGCCTCCAATGATGAGCGGTGCGGCATCCACCCAAGCAGACTATGCGCACGGCTTGTGTCCATGATGGGTGCGCCCGCCGCCATGTCCACCCAGCCGCCGTCGGTTACCTGCAAGCGCAATCGCCAACTGACCTCGACGACGGCGCGCAGCACCGGGAGCGGTAGGGGCAACTGCCGTCGGGCGTTGAGGATCCAGGCGAGGGCGTTGGGATCCAGCACGGGCTCCGCGGCGATGTTGAATGCGCCTTCTGCCTGACGTTCCAGCACACGCCAGTAGGCATCGGCGACATCGTCGGCGTGAACGGCCTGAAATATCAGCTCATTGGGAATGGGGAGAATGGGCAACCATGGCTTGCGGGGAATGAGCCGTGGGAGAACGCTCCCCAGGAAGTAGCGGCCCACTTCACTGCCCGCCTCAGCGCTGAAGATCAGTGCCGGGCGGAGCCGAGCCACTACGATGTCCGGATTTTCCTTGGCAAAGCCATCCAGAAGCCGCTCTTGCGCTGCCTTGTCCACGCTGTAATGGGATCGCCTGATACCGCCTGCCGGCCAGTTTTCCTTGGTCCGTTGATCCTTGGGGGCTGGTGAATAGGCACCAACGGACGAGGCACAGACGACGTGCTTCACGGCGGCCTGGCGGGCGGCGCCAAGTACGTGCGCCGTTCCCGCCACGTTGGTCCGGCGCAGAAGTTCGCGATTGTGGTTTGGCTGGATCTGCCAGGCCAAATGGACCACGGCGTCGGCACCTGTGAACGCGTTCTCCAGTGCTTCCCGGTCCTTATAGTCGCCGACGTCAAGCGTGTGCCACTCCATTGCGTTGTAAGGGGCCGCATTCTTGTCAGGTTCGCGTCGCGCTATCCCGACGAGGTCAAGATCCGCGCCCTCTTCCGAACGCGCAGCCTGCAACCGCTTCAGCAATGCCGTACCTGCGTTGCCCGTGGCTCCCGTGATGACTATGCGCATGAGACTCTCCCTTCCCCCTCCTGCAATTCCCCGTCATGCATGGGGATTCTCCCCCGTGGACCGGATACGCTCCAGCACCGCCGTCGTAGAGTGTTCGGGAACGTAATCCAAAATCGTCACCGTGCCGCCATAGCGTTCCACGGCCGCGGTCTCGGCCAGCATTTCCGGCGTGTAGTCACCGCCTTTGGCGTACACATCGGGCTGCAGCATCTCGATGAGCGGGATGGGAGTCGGGGTGTCGAAAACAGTGACGTGATCCACGCAGCTAAGCGCGGCGATCACGGCGGCACGGTCCGCCTCCGGATTCACGGGCCGGTCCTGTCCCTTCAGCTGCCGCACCGAGGAATCGCTGTTGAGGGCCACCACCAGGACATCGCCCAGCTGCTTGGCTTGGTTCAGATAGCGGGTGTGGCCGCGATGCAGGACATCGAAGCACCCATTGGTCAGAACGATCCTCCGGCCCTCCCTGCGGTGCGCTTCCACCTGCCTGGCCAATTCATCGGCAGTCAACGCAGTATCGGCGAACCCGCCCAGGTGGCGGGCAAGTTCCTCGGTGGTGCAGACGGAGGTGCCCGGCCGGTGGACCACCACGTCAGCCGCGGCCTGGGCAAGGTCAACGCTGGTAGTCAGGGGCAGCCCGGCCGCCCGGGCCAAGGTCAGCGCGGCAACGAACGTGTCGCCCGCACCTGAGGCCTGCTTCTCGGCTTCGGGCCTGGCCCAGGTTCGGTGGGTGGCGCGGGATCCGTTCATATCGTCTCCGCTTGCTTCCGGATCGCTGGAACGTAGCGTCAGCGTCCCATCACGGTCCAAAGTCACGACGACGGCGCCCGCGCCTGAGGCGCGAAGGAGCTGGTCTGCGTGGGCCTCCACGAAGGGGCAACGTGCAGCGCCACCGGGGAACTCTGTTCCGAGCAGCCCGGCAGCTTCCTGGGCGTTCGGGGTGGCAAGGTCTGGCTTGAGTTCGGCCCACCGGGCAGGATGATGGGCATCGACCACCAGCAGGGGGCCTTGCCTGTGGCTGAAGTCAGGGTGGGAACCAGTCTGAGGACTAGGGGTGGGTCCAAGGGCATCCATCAGAGCGTCGCGGACCGGCCCCTCCAAAGCGCCGGCCTCGTAATCGCACAGCACTACGGCGTTGGAACCAGCGAGCGCTCCCGGGATGGCGGCCGCCAACTCCTGGAGGCCCTCCGGGGGAACGTCGGTGGCTGCGTCGTCCAGGCGAAGCATCACTTGGCCGGCACTGCTTATCCGGAACTTGGTGGTGGTGACCATGCCGGGCTGCTGCACCACGCCGGATATGTCGATGCCGGCAGCAGCGAGTCTCCCAAGGAGTTCCTGACCCGCAGCATCCTGGCCGATCAACGAGACAAACCTGACGTCCGCACCAAGGGCCGCCAGGTTCATGGCAGTATTGGCCGCTCCTCCGGGGGCGAAGTCGCGGCGCTTGACCTGGACCACTGGGGCGGGAGCTTCGCGGCAAAAGCGTTCAATCAGCCCATCCCACCAACCGTCCAGGATTGCGTCGCCGACAACTGTCACAACGGGCCGTTCTTCGGCCAGGCGGCGCGGCAGCCATTCGGCCAAACCTTCTTGATTGGATAGGCGTGCCATTGGGTACCTTCCGGTAGAGGCGGCATGTTCCTGCTCCCCTCAGGTACCCCGCAGCCCGCGGTTCACACGCCGGGTCCGGTAGTTTTCCAGCACCTTTGACGAAGGGAAGTCCAGATGGCCGTTCAACCGAATTTGGGCGTTGGCCCGGTGCTGGAAAAGTTCCCTGATGTGGAAAGGATTGCGGTCTTGAGGGGTGGCGGCCTGGGCGATGTGATTTACGCATACCCGGCGCTCTATGCCCTGAAAGCGGCCTATCCTGAAGCCGCGATCACGCTCTTGGGCACGCCGATCCATGCGGCTTTGGCGGCCGGGACGGATGGGCCCATTGACGAGGTGGAAATTCTCCCGTTCGCCAAAGGCGTCCGCGACCGCCACCACAAAGACGGCGATCAAAACGACGACACCGACGACAGACTTGCCCAGGAAGAATTCTGCTCAGCCATGCGCGCCCGCAAGTTCGACCTGGCGCTGCAAATGCATGGCGGTGGCCGGTACTCCAACCCTTTCCTGCTCCGTCTGGGGGCGCGGCACACGGTGGGCACCCGAACAAAGGACGCCGAGCCCCTGGAACGGAATCTCGATTACATCTACTACCAAAACGAGCCTGATCGATGGCTTGAGGTAGCGGGCTTGGCGGGAGTGCCAACCATCATTTCTCCACCCTTGCGGCCCCTGCCCGAACACCAACAAAGCGTCGAAAGCCTGCTCAACCAACGGCGTCCCCTCCTGGTGCTCCACCCGGGTGCCACCGATCCGCGGCGGCGATGGCCGGCGTCGTACTTTGCTGAAGCTGCGGCGATCATCGCGCAGGAAGGCGCGCAGGTGTTGGTGGTGGGTGACCGCTCCGAAAAGGCGCTGGCCCAGGAAGTGGCAGAACTCGCGGCAAGGCAACTGACAGTCCAGCACAAAGATGCCGTGCGCTCAGTTGCCGGCGAACTGGAGATCGGCGAACTCGCCGCGCTCCTGGATGCGGCCACCGTAATGCTTGCCAGCGACAGCGGTCCACGGCATTTAGCGCAAGCCCTTGGAACACCAACCGTGGGGATCTTCTGGGTGGGCAACGTCTTCAACGCAGGGCCCCGGGGCCGGAGCCTGCACCGCGTCCACATGTCGTGGGTGACCGAGTGCCCGGTGTGTGGGGCCGATGTGACCCAGGTGGGCTGGTCTGCACAGCACTGCGGCCACGACGACACCCTGATCAGGGGTATCGCCGTGGCCGACGTTGTTCAGGACGTGCATGACCTTATGGCCACGAGCCTTCTTCTGCGGGGCAAATAAGGAGCTCGCGGACCTCGCTGCCAAACGGCTGCGACAACGCGAACACCACGGCTTGCGCCACATTCGCGGGATCGTTGAGTTTGGAGTCGTCCTGAGGCTTGTATTGTTCGTCGCGGTCATCAAAGAAGTGTGTCTTCATGCCGCCCGGGATGATGGTGGTGACACCAATGACTCCCCCGGTTTCGGCTGCCAATGCCCGGCTGAATCCGATGACGCCGAACTTGGAGGCACAGTACGCCGTGGCATCCGGCAGTGCACGCAACCCGAGGGTTGATGCGATGGTGATCGCCCGGCCCCGGGATTCCTTCAAATAGGGCAACGCCGCACGGACCACGGAAACGGTGCCCAGGAGATTCACTCCAATCACCTTTTCCCACTCGGCTGCGGGAACGTCCGCCAGTTTGCCACAGCGGTCGATGCCCGCGGCCGTCACCACCCCATCCAGGCCGCCGAGGCTTTCGGCTGCCTCCTTCACAGCCGCTTCAACTGATTCACGGTTGGAGACGTCGACTTCAAGGGCTTTCGCGCCGGATACGTTGCTGATGTTGCGGTCGAAGACGAAGGGAGTGCCTCCGGCGTCGCGGATGGCATCGACGATTGCAGCGCCGAGGCCGGAGCCGCCTCCGGTGACGATGACGCGGCCGGGAGTTTGCGTGTTCATACGGTTCCTTTCGGTGGTCGATTCTTGGATGAGACTTGCGTTCAGCTGACTTTGGCGAGTGCTTCAGCCAGGCCGCTGGTGGAGCGGGCCGGATGGAAGGGCACCGTTACGCAACGCCCTCCCCACGCAGCCACGAGGCTGGCTTCCGGCAATTCATGGGGTTCGTAATCTCCGCCTTTGACCCAAATATCGGGCCTGAGTTGGCTCAGGCAGGCTTCGGGGGTGTCCTCGTCGAAGACCACCACGGCATCAACGCAGGACAACGCGAGCAAGAGCTCTGCCCGGTCCTCCATGCTGACGATCGGCCGGTGCGGGCCCTTCAGACGCCGGACGGACTCATCGGAATTCAAGCAAACGATGAGGCAGTCCCCCATGTCCCGGGCCGCGGCCAGCGTGCGTGCGTGACCGGCATGGAGGAGGTCGAAGCAGCCGCCGGTCGCCACGACCGTCCCGCCACCCGCGCGGATTGTCCGCGCGAGTTGGATTCCCGGTTCCAGGCCTTGGATGCCCGGTTCCACGCCCGGAAAGCGGCCAAAAAGCTCGACGACGGGACTCCCCTTTGCCCTGCCTGGCTGGCTGCCATTTACTGCGTCGGGGGTACTGGTATCCATGGCCAGGGACGAGGCTCCGCCCTTCGCGAGGAACGCGGAGGCATCCTCGACAGCCCTGGCCGCAGCAGCAGGCAGCGCGAGTCCCAGGCCCAAATACACGGCAAGGCTCCCCGCCAGGCGGTCTCCGGCGCCGCAAGGATCGTCCACGATTGTCTTTGGGGCGGGGATGATCCTGCCCGGCCCCGCACCTTCCACCAAAACCGCGCCCTCTTCGCCGGTCGTGAGCAGGACGGCACGGCTGCCCCAGCGATCCAGCAAATGTTTCCCTGCGTCCTCCGCAGTGCTCTTGGACGGATGCCGCCCGCCCGCCTTGGCCCGCGCCTCTGCGAGGTTGGGCGTCACGACGGCGATACCCGGCACCGGCTCCGAACCGGCAGGGTGCGGATCCCACACCACCGGGACGTGGCGGGCGGAGTTGGCGAGCGCAGTGCGGATGTCGGGGTTTGCAGTGATTCCGCGGCCGTAGTCGGCTACGATAACCGCTTCCGCGGAGGCAATGGCAGCGAGCATCTCCGCGGTGCATGACGGGGAAGGGGCAGGCGCGCATCCTTCATCGAACCGGACCACGGGATGGGTCCCAATACGCACGCGGGTCTTGGTGGGCGTTGGGGCGAGCGGGGCTCCGGTGAGTATGGTGACACCGGCCAGGGCGCGCCTGAGGTGGCTGGCGCCGTCGTCGTCGGACACCGCGGTGACCAGGGCGACGTCGTGACCGTCGCGTGCAAGCAGGGTAGCCACGAGGCCCGCGCCACCTGCCCGACGCCGGATATGGGCAACGTCCACAACGGGTACGGGCGCGTCGGGGCTGAGCCGGGTGGCGGTGCCGTTGATGTCCACGTCCAGGAGGACGTCACCTACGACTGTCACTTTCATGGCTGGGCTCCGTCCCCGGCCGGGCGCGGCCCCGTCCGCCTCGCGACCTCAGCATCGAAGGCGCGGCATACAGCGTGGACGGCAATGAGGTGGCCTTCCTGGGCGTTGGCGGCGATGGCGTCCACTGTGATGGCTTGGTCGCAGGCTTCGGCCAGGGGGTTGGGCCCGGCGCCGGTCAGCGCCCACGTGGTGATGCCGCGTTCTCCTGCTGCCCGAACGGCGGACAGGAGGTTGGGGCTGCGCCCGCTCGTGGAGAGCAGGATGAGGACGTCCCCTGCCCGGCCGTGTGCCCTGACCTGGCGGGCGAAGACTTCCTCGTAGCCGTAGTCGTTGGACAGTGCCGTGAGGGCGGAGGTTTCGGCGTGCAGGGAAATTGCGGAGAAGGGTGCGCGTTCCGCGTCGAACCTGCCTACGAGTTCTGCGGTGAGATGCTGGGCTTCGGCCGCTGATCCCCCATTGCCGGCGGCCAGCAGCCGTTGTCCGGACAGAAGACGGTGGGCGAGCTCGGTTCCCCATTCGGAAAGGCGGGCGGCCTGCGAGCGCAGGGACTCGAGCGCTGGCAGTACGTTGTCCAGGTGTGCGGCGACCTCTGAGGCGATCTGTGGTTCACGGGTGTTTGTTGAGCTTGTAGACCCGCTCCAGCCTGCGGGCACGGTATCCGGGACGGGCTGCGTGTTCCGCGTGATTCTCTTGGGAACTGTCGATTCTGTAGTCACAGCGCTGTTCCTTCCAGTGGTTCCAGGCCTTCTCCGGCTTGCCGGGACAACCCCGCGGCCAAGACGGACCGGTACGCTTTCTCGGTGTCCGCGGCGATGCGGTCCCAGGAGTAGCGCGAGCGGGCGCGGCGGTTTCCGGCCCGGCCCATTTCGGCACGCAAGGCGGGGTCGGCGAGGAGCCGCCCCACGGCGTCGGCGATTGCTTCCGGGTCCCGCGGCGGTACGTGCAGTCCGGTTTTCTGGTCGACGACGGTCTCCCGGAGTCCGCCGACGGCCGCGGCCACCACGGGCACCCCGCAGGCCATGGCTTCGAGGGGAACGATGCCGAACGGTTCGTACCACGGCGTGCAGACCACGGCGTCTGCGCTGCGGAAGATTCCGGGCATGGCGTCGCGCGGTACCTGTCCCCGCATGGTGACCTTGTCCTCAACGCCGAGTTCCTTGGTCAAGGCGCGAAGCCTCTGGGCTTCCGGATCCTCTTCCAGGTTCAGGGCGTCGCCGGAGCCTCCGACGATGAGGAGCTCGACGTCGTCGAAACCGGCTTCAGCAAGGAGGGGCAGTGCCTGGATCACCAGATCCACGCCCTTCCTGGGAACCAGGCGGCCGACACTGAGGATGCGGTGCGCGGGGGACTTATTCTCTGGTTCTCCAGTGCCCGGGAAGAGGTTGAGGTCCACCCCGCATGGTGCGATGGAGATCCTCGACCTGCCAATGCCCAGCGCTTTGAGCTCAAAGACCTCGTCAGGGCAGGTGGCGATCACCCAGTCTGCCGTGCGCCCTACCCACGGTTCCAGCCATGCACGTGCGGGTGGGCTGGTGTCCGCTGAACCTTGGTGCCTGCGCTTGACCGAACCCAGTGCGTGGAATGTCTGGACCACCGCAATGGGCTCGGCGGCACCGGCCCGCCTGGAAGCCTGGATCGCGGCCAGTCCGGACATCCAGAAATGCGCGTGGACAACGTCCGGGACCGAGCCGGCCCAGTCCCGGCAGATGCCGTCGGCGAGCTCACCCATGAAAGGAAGCAGCTCGTCCTTGGGGATGTGGCGGGCAGGGCCGGCGTCAACGTTGACGACGGTGAGTCCCGGCGCGACCTGCACCTTTGCAGGAAGATCCGGGTCATCCCGCCGCGTGTACACGGTGACTTGATGGCCACGGCTGGCAAGACTTGATGAAAGGGCCGCCACATGGACGTTTTGCCCCCCGGCGTCCACACCTCCCAAGGCGGCCAATGGACTGGCGTGTTCGGAAACCATGGAGATTTTCATGGGTGCGTCCTCTCTGTGTCATGGCTGACGGACTCCGAACCGGGTTGCGGGCGGCGTTCCGTGTCGGGGAGCTGTTTATTCGGGACCTGCTGTTCGGGGATCTGCTTTTCAGGAAGACGGGTATGGGCAGGCGAGGGGCGGGCCGTGGGGAGATCCGCCAGGAGTTCGTCCCAGGCCTGATGGAATTTCCCGAGCCCATAGCGTTCCAAGGCTGCGGCCCGGGCCACCATCCCCATCGCATAGGCGTCACCGGGCTCGTCCAGCAGGCACCGCGCAAACCGTTGGAGTTCGTCCACGTTGTTCGAAACAAGACCTGCTCCCGGCGGGATAGCCCGGGTCGCCTCAGTGGTCGCCAGTGCCAGGACCGGCATTCCCAGGTGCATGGCTTCGAGCAAGGCCAACCCGAGGGATGTCCAACGGAGGGGATGCAGGTAGAGCCGGCAGCGGGCGAGTTCCTGATGCAGCCGGGGCGCGGGTACGTCCCCGGAAATCCGCAGGCGCTCCTCGCTCAGGCCGAACCCCTTCAGGTTCAGCGCTTCGGGCAGGGCTTCCGTCCCCATCCCGAACACCCGCAAGGGCCCTACTCCGGCGAAGCCCGGGAGGAGGTCCGTGCCCGTCACCCGGCCGCGACGGACGGGTTCGTTGACCACCACCCCCATCTCTTCGCGTTCACCGGTATAAAGCCGGCCGGGATCCGGGATGCCGTGCTCGATGACCACTGTTGGCGTGGATCCGGTGTCCCAGAAGAGCTGGTTGAAGTGCGTCACATGAACCACGGGGATACCGTGCTGATCGGCCAGTGGATGGAGAGTGAACGGGACATCGCCTTTGGGCGTGTTGTGTTCAACGTAGACGGCAGGCAGGTCCACTCCGGGCCTTCGACCCAGCTTCCGGGCAACTGCGGCGATCTCCTCCGGACGTTGCAGGACCACCACGTCCACGCTGTCCGGATCAACGGTGTCCAGGTCAATCTCCTGCGCGGCGACCGGCCACTCCCTGCCGCCCCGCCCCAAACCCCACGCACCGCCGTCGGGTTCTACCGGAAGGAGGTATTCGTGCCGCCCCCTGACGAAGGCCTCCATCCATCCTCCGTGGACATGCCAGACCAGGATCCTCATGGTTTCCACACCTTTCTTCGGGTGCTGAGCGAGGACACTCCCCCCAACAGCCGTTCCACCGCCTCAAGGACTTGTTCCGGGGTAACTGAGCTAAGGCACGGGTGCCCCGGTACCGGGCAGATGCGTGCCCGCGTGTTCCTGCATGCTGCTTCCTGGTCGCCGAGCAATTCCATCGGAACGCCGTAGGGCGCCCAGCGGATCGCAGGAACCACAGGGGAAAACAGGCACACCACCGGAGTTCCGACCGCTGCCGCCAAGTGGGCGGGACCCGTGTTGCCGGTGACCACGACGGCGGCGCCCGCGAGTACCGCTGCCAGTGTCCGCAAGTCTGTGGTGCCGCCGAGATTGTGTGCCGAGGGTCCTGCCACGGTTGCCGTCAGCGATGTTTCGCCCGGCCCTCCCGTGACCACCACCCGGTGCCCATACGCTTCAAGGAGTTCCACCGTGGCTGCGTGGTGGAGTGCAGGCCACGCCCTCGCCGGAGCAGCCGCGCCCGGGTGGACCACGATGTACGGGCCCTTTTGGGTGAGTTCGTCCACCAGCTCCCCGGGTTCGTCCAGCGGGTTGATGTGGAGCTTGCCGTCGTCGCCCCGGGGAAGCTGGAAGCCAGCTGCCTGCGCAATCCCCAGCGCCCGCACAACTTCGGGCTGGTCCTCGGCGAAGTCTTCCCCGGGTTTCAACCGGACGTCCAGCAGGGAGCCGGCGTAGTCAGTGGAGGCGCCCGTGATGCGCTTGACGCCTGCCAGCCGCAGCAACAGTGCCAACGGAAGCGGGGACTGGTGGAAGGACGTGAGGATCACGGCTTCCTCAATCCTGGAGCTGCGGACGAACTCGATCAGGCTATTGGTCAGCTCAGGCGTCACGGCCGGCGCCGGATTCACGATCCATGGGCACGGCCACGTGTGGACCTGGGTGACTCCGGGCAGCATCTCCGCCGCGCCGGCGCCCTCGGGGCCGCAGAGCAAGACGACGTCGTTGCGTCTGCTGCCGTCCGGCCTGCTTCCATTCGCCACGGCACGCAGGGCGGGTCCAGCGAGGAGCACATCGCCCATGCTGTCCAGTCGGGCTACCAGGACGCGGCTCATACGGGTGAATCCTGCCTGGCGTCGGGTTTCGGGAATTCCCCTCCTGTCGTGCCTGTCGCGGCATCCAGCAACAGCCCGACGGCGGCCAACAGGTTCTCCGCGACCACCCCCGCCGCCTCAATTTCCTCGGACCGCGTGACGTGGGTGGGCACCAGTACGGACCGCGAGCCGGCTGCCGTCGCTGCTTCGACGTCGGCACCGATGTCCCCAACGAAGGCCACCTGGGACGGGTGCAGCCCCAACGTGCTGCATGCGGCGAGAATCATTCCCGGCGCGGGCTTACGGCAGGTACAGCCATCGGCCGGGCCATGCGGGCAGATTTCCCACACATCGAACGGGCCCAGAAGCTCCTCAACGCGCCGGTTCACGGCGTGGACCTGATTCAACGTCAACAGGCCACGGGCAACACCCGACTGGTTGCTCAGCACCCCTGTCGCCAGTCCCGCGCGGCGTACCTGCTCAAGAGCCGAACGGGCAGAATCCATGGGCCGCACCAGTTGCGGGTTGCCGTTATAGGGCACGTCAACGACGAGCGTTCCATCGCGGTCAAACAGGACCGCTTTCAACGTTCCAGTTCCTCCCATACCCGCAACGTTCCCCAGTTCTCCCGACACTAAACAGCGTGACGACGAGAAGTTTCCCTGCGGAGCCAGCACCTGCATTGGCCGCTAGACTCCTAGCGGGAGGCCACCATGGACACAGCCGAAATGAACGGACAACCCCTGCTGCTGGCCTTGCGCGCCTTGAAACTAGGGGACCTGCTTGTTGCCGTTCCGGCGCTTCGCGGCCTGCGCCGGGCATTCCCCGAGCACCGCATTTTGTACGCCGCACCGGCCTGGATTGCGGAGGCCTTGGAACTGGTGGGCGGCATCGACCACCTCCCCACGCCGGGCCTTGATGATCCACTGAACATCGCCCCGGGCGCCGTCGACATCGCCGTTAACCTGCACGGAAACGGACCCGAAAGCCGGCAGCGCATCAATGAACTTCGGGCAAGGCGGGTGCTCGCGTACCAAGCTCCCGGGCTCGACGGACCTGAATGGACAACCGGCATCCCTGAACGCGAACGCTGGACCCGCCTCCTGAACTGGCACGGCATCGACGCCGATCCCTTGGATTACCGGCTCAACAGGCCGAGCATTCCCTCGCCCCGGCCTGGCGCCACGGTCATCCATGTGGGCGCCGCGTATGGCAGCAGGCTCTGGCCCATAGAGCGGTTCGCCGAAGTGGCCGTCGAGCTCTCCCGGGCAGGGCACGACGTCGTGCTGACCGGGGGCACGTCCGAGCGCGGGCGGGCAGTGGAGACCGCCGCCTTGGCAAAACTCAACGGAGCAAACCTCGACGGCGGCGTGCTGGCCGGGCGGCAGGGCCTCGCAGAGTTCGCGGCGACCATTGCGGATGCCCGGCTCGTCGTTTCGGCGGACACCGGCGCCGCACACCTGGCGTCCGCGTATGCCCGGCCCTCCGTGGTCCTGTTCGGCCCCGCTCCCCCTGAAGAATGGGGTCCACCGCCGGGACCGCACGTGGTGCTTACCGCCGTCGAACTTCGCCGCGGTGACGTTTTCGCCGCCGATCCCGATCCTGCGCTCCTTGCCGTGACCGTCCGTGATGTGTTGGATGCGGTGGGAGGGTTGGGCTGCTGACTCCTGGGCTCTTGGTGGTTTCGGCTGTTGCTTTCGCTTGTTAAGGCGCCGTTCCGTCCTGGAGGCGTGCTTCCTCGTCCAGGAGCTGTGTCTGCAGGGACACCAGGATCTTGGAAAGCCGCCGCGAGACCTGCATTTGGGACATGCCCAGTGCCTCCGCGATGGTGGACTGGGTTTCCTCGCGGTAGTAGCGGCGATAGAGGAGGTGCCTGTCCTCCGCGCTCAGGCCCCGGATTGCGTTTCGAAGGGCGAGCACGTCCTCCAACCGCTCCGTCGGAGATCCGAAAGCGGAAACGCATGCTTGCAGTCCGTCGCGGCCCTCCGCAGCGGGGGCGTCCAGGGAATCCGGCCGTTTGCTGGTGCCGGCCATCAAGGCTTCCCTGACTTGGCAAGGTTCCAGGCGAAGGTCCGCCGCCACTTCTTCGGGCGTCGGAGTCCTCTGCAGGCTTTGCGTCAGTTCCTCGGTCCGGGCGAGCACTTGGCGCCGCACATCCTGGATGGGCCTCGGTGGCCGCACTACCCAGCAGTGATCGCGGAGATACCTCTTGACCTCACCGGCGATGGTCGGGGCGGCGTATGCAGGGAAGCTGACGCCTTTGCTTTCGTCAAATCCCCGTGCGGCTTTGATCAAGCCCATGTACGCAACCTGCCGGACGTCGTCGAGGTCGTGCGTGTGCGCGGAATACCGGGCGGCAATCGATTTTGCGAGATTGAGATGGTCCAAAACCAAACCGTCCTGGAAGCTTTGACGGATGGTACTTTCCGGCGCAGGAGGCCGGGTTTGGACGTCGTGTGGTCGGGTTTGTCGCATGTGGCTTCAATCCTTAGACCTGCTGGAGTGGGTGAGCCCACGGCAAGACTCCTTAAAAAGAGAAGCACACTTACTATTAGCTTTCAACGGGTATTCAGGACTACGCTCGAAGGGTAGCCTCCTCCAGGGATCGGAGATCCACGTGGAAAACCAACAACTCACCGAACCGCATCTTGTAGCAGCCGAAATCCAGGACCTGCTTCTGGATACACCGGACGTGGAGGCCTTCCTGGCCGAGCTGGCACGCCACTCAGCGGCCATGTTCACCAAACCTGACAACGAAGTATTTTGTGGCATCACGCTGCTTCGGCATCGGGCCGCGGCCACAGTGGCAAGCAGCAGCGAACGGGCGCAGATGCTCGACGAACTCCAGTACCAGTACGCCGACGGCCCATGTGTCCATTGCTGCAGGGAAGGCACACTAGTGCATGTTCCGGACTTCGAAAAAGACAACACTTGGCCTGAGTACAACGAGCTAGCCCTGGCGAACGGTGTTCATTCTGTCCTCGCCGTTCCTTTCCCGCTCACGGATGACACCGCACGGGCAGGCTTGAACCTCTACTCCGAACGCCCCAGCGGCTTCGACCAGGCCGCCGTTCAACGGGCCACCGATTATGTTCAGCAGGCATCCAAGGGCCTGCAACTGGCCGTGCTGATTGCGCAGCACAGCCAAACCGCCGCCAACCTTCGTGCCGCCATGGCATCCCGGACAGTCATCGACGTAGCCACAGGCATCATCATCGCCCAAAACAGGTGCAGCCAAGCTGAAGCGGTTGAGCTCATCAAAAAGGCCTCCAGTAACCGGAACGTCAAGCTCCGGGACGTTGCACAGGCAATTGTCGACTCAGCCGGTGGCGGCCCTGTTCAAACCCATTTCACTTAACCCCCACCAAAACCACAACAATCCACAGCGAGGTGTCACTGATGCAAACCGTCACGAAGGCCATCGAGGTAGAGGTACCGGTTTCGGTCGCCTACAACCAGTGGACCCAGTTCGAAAAGTTTCCCGAGTTCATGAGCGGCGTGGAGAATGTCCGCCAGATCAACGATTCAACGCTGCACTTCTCAACCAAGGTCGGCGGAGTCCGGCGCGAATACGATGCCCGCATCACCCAACAAGTTCCGGACACAGTCATTGCGTGGGAGAGCATCGACGCACCGCGCAACGCCGGCACAGTCCGCTTCGACAGCCTCGGACCCCAGCACTGCGGCGTCAACGTGACACTCGAATGGGAGCCCGAAGGATTCGTGGAGAAGGCCGGAGCCGCGCTCTCCGCCGACGAAATGCAGGTGGCCGCGGACCTGGACAAATTCAAGGAATTCATCGAGGACCGCGGCCACGAAACCGGTGCCTGGCGGGGGCGGGTGGACTAGCCCGCGCCGCCTCCGGGCTTAGCCGTGCGGCTGTTACAGCAGGCTGCGCAGAACCAGGGCGGCGCCGTCGTCGAATACTGACGCGGTGACCTCATCCGCAACGGCGATCACTTCCTCGGGAGCCTGGCCCATGGCCACTCCCCTGCCGGCCCATGTGAGCATCTCGATGTCGTTGCGGCCATCGCCCACCGCCACCGTGTTGGCCTGTTCCGTGCCGATCCTCTTGCGCAGGGCCTCAAGCGCACTGGCCTTGGTCACGCCCTCCGCGGCAATGTCCAGCCACGCAGTCCAGCCAACCGAGTACGTCACGCCGGAAAGGCCGATGTGGCGGATGGCGTGATTGAAGTCGTCAGAAGTGTTGTCGCTGCTGAAGACCACCACGCGTACCGCCGTGGCCTCCAACATGGTCTGGAAGTCCACGCCGATTGCCTCGACGCCAAAGCTGGCATCCTGGAAACGCTCCGTGGAGAGGAAGTTCCCGTCTTCATCCTCCAGCGCGTACTTCGCGTTGGGCAGGCGTTCGCGCAGGGCCTTCAGCGCCGGAGCGGGATCGAACGTTGCCTTGTGGATGATCTCATAGCCGGTTTCAAGGGTGGGATCCAGCCGGAGAGTAACGCCGCCGTTGCAGCACACCGCGTAGCCACGTTCCAAGCCGATTTGCCCGATGATGGGCAAGGTGGCATTCAGCGACCGGCCGGTGGCGATCATGACGTCATGCCCGCTCGCGACCACCGCCTGTGCGGCCGCCCTAACCTCTGGGGACATGTGGCCATCGTGGTCCACGAGCGTACCGTCAACGTCCAATGCGATCATGAGTTTGTTGTTGTCATTTGGCTGGTCATCGATGCCAGCAACTGGAGTGTCAGTCAAAATAGTCATGGTTCCAGTAGAGCAGACACCTCTGACACCGCACTAGGACCGAGGACACAGCGAGGGATTAACGCCGCGTGAACACTCCGGGCCGCCCCATCAATTCCGCGCCGAAACCTACAGGACCGGCAAAACCTCAAGCCCGCCAAGGTACTTCTGCAGGGCCTTGGGAACGTTGACCGAGCCGTCCGGGTTCTGGTGGTGCTCCAACAGGGCCACGATCCAGCGGGTGGTGGCCAGGGTGCCGTTCAGGGTGGCCACGGCACGGGTGCCCTTGGCGACGCCTTCCTCGTTGATCACGCGTTCGCGGATGTTGAGGCGGCGGGCCTGGAACGTGGTGCAGTTGGAGGTGGACGTGAGCTCACGGTAGGCATTTTGGGTGGGAACCCAGGCTTCGCAATCGAACTTGCGGGCAGCGGACATGCCGAGGTCGCCCGCAGCTGTGTCGATCACCCGGTAGGGAAGCTCGCACTTGGCCAGCATTTCCTCTTCCCAAGCGAGCAGGCGTTCGTGTTCCGCGGCTGCTTCTTCAACCGTGGTGTAGATGAACATCTCCACTTTGTTGAACTGGTGTACGCGGATGATGCCGCGGGTGTCCTTGCCGTGCGAACCGGCCTCGCGGCGGTAGCAGGAGCTTTGGCCGGCGTAGCGGATGGGACCGGAAGAGAGGTCCAGGATCTCGTCCGCGTGGTAGCCGGCGAGGGCCACCTCCGAGGTTCCCACAAGGTAAAGGTCGTCTTCAGCGAGACGGTAGATCTCGGCGTCGTGCTTGACATCGAACCCGGTGCCCTGCATGGTCTCCGGACGCACCAAGGTGGGGGTGATCATCGGGACGAAACCAGCCTCGATCGCCTGGTCCATGGCCATCTGCAGCAGCGCCATTTCCAAGCGGGCACCCACGCCACGCAGGAAGTAGAAGCGCGCGCCCGAGACCTTGGCGCCGCGTTCCATGTCGATCGCGCCGATCAGTTCGCCGATTTCCAAGTGGTCCTTCGGCTCGAAATCCGTGAATTCGCGCGGCGTGCCCACCGTCTTGACCACAACGTAGTCGTCCTCGCCGCCCTCGGGAACGCCATCGACGATCAGATTGGGGATGGCGCGGAGCAGCTCTTCCTGCTTGGCCTGGGCGGCAGCAGCTTCAGCGGAAGCGGCCTTCACCGAGTTGGCCAGTTCCTTGACCTCGGCCAGCAGGGCCTGCTTTTCCTCGCCCTTTGCCTGGGCAACCTTCTTGCCGAAGGCGTTCTGCTCGGCGCGGAGGGTTTCATGGCGGATAAGCGCCGCACGGCGATCGGAATCTGCGGAGATGATCGCGTCCACAACAGACTCGTCGGCGCCACGGGCGCGCTGGCTGGCACGGAACTTGTCCGGATTTTCGCTGAGGTCTTTTACGTCGATCACCACACAAGAGTATCGAATCTGCGGTGCACGCCCAGGACGATAGTGTTGGAGCACCATGAGCGACTGGATCCTGTACGTGATTCTCGCTGGGGGCGTGGCGTTTGCCGTCTCCAGTTGGTGGGGTGTGCGCCGGTTGAGAGCCCGTCACATCAGGAGCGCGGTTCGGGAGGACACCCACAAGCCGGAGCCAGGGCACCAGAAGGTTGCGGTGATCCTCAACCCGGTGAAAAACAAGTCGCTCGAGGCCCGCCAAGCGATTATCGACGCCTGCGACCTCGCCGGTTGGGACAGCCCGAAGTTCTTTGAAACCACTGTGGAAGACCCTGGTTACGGGCAGTCGCGCCAAGCGCTGGAGTACGGGGCCGACGTCGTTCTTGCGTGCGGCGGCGACGGTACAGTGCGTGTGGTGGCTGAGTCGCTGGCGCATAAAGGCGTGGCGATGGGCCTCATTCCGCTGGGCACCGGCAACCTTCTGGCCCGCAACGTCGAACTGGACGTCACCGACATCGCCGACTGCATCCAGATCGCCCTCTTTGGGCACCAGCGCTTTATTGATACCGCAAGCATGGCCATAGACAACGGCATTACGGGAGAATCGTCCACCCATACATTCCTTGTGATCGCCGGTATGGGCCTGGACGCCGAGGTTGTGGGAGATACCAAGGAAGACCTGAAGAAGACCGTGGGTTGGCTGGCCTATACAGAGGCCGGAGTCCGGCATCTGCCCGGCCGCCGCAAGCGTGTCACCATCACCATGGATGACCAGCCGGAACAGGCCCGGAAAATCCGGAGTGTGCTTTTCGCCAATTGCGGCCTGATTCCTGGCGGCATCGATTTCATTCCGGAAGCCATGATCGACGACGGCATGCTGGACATCGTCGTCATGAGCCCGCGCAGCGCGTTCGGATGGATCGCGATGTACGCGAAGATCCTGTTCAAGCACAAACGGAATTTGCCGGTGATGAATTTCTATCGCTCCGGCAAGGTCACCATCCGCAGCCAGGAACCCATGGCGACTCAACTCGACGGCGACCCCGCGGGCGAGGCCACGGAGGTCACCGTCCAGGTCCAGCCGGGTTCGCTATTGGTGCGGGTACCGAAAGCTCAAACCCTCTAGACTGCACCCTTTTCGGGTTGGGCCGCATTTGCTGCGGCTGCTTCGGCCGCCGCCTTCGCCGCGGCCCGTGCCTCGGCCTGCTCACGGATCATCGCTTGTTCTTCTTCAAAACGGAGTCGATCCGCGCGGTCAGCTTCGTCGCCGTCCCAGTCGTCCTTGTTCTCGCCGGAAGGCTTGGGATTGACGATCATGCCTTGGCCGTCTTTGTCATCCCGGTGGACAGACATGACCGCTCCCTTCTTTTGGGCATTCATCCATCGTTTATGGATCAGGCAAGCATACGCACAGTTGCATCAACGCGAAAGGGGTTGAAGGTTCAATTATTTAGCGCTGGACCCAGCGCAGCCTAGCCCTTAAGAATCGATTGGACCCACGCATGAGCGGAGGCAAAGGCAGCGTCCGAAGTATGTGGGGCAACCACGGCAGCCTGCTTGTCGGCGCGCGCGTATGAGCCAAGGAAACGGGTTGCCGGGCTGATTCTGTGGAGGCCCGCCAAGGCATCAGCAACACGGGAATCCGACGCATGACCGTCGGCATCGATGCTGAAGAAGTAGTGGCCAAGGTACTGGCCGGTGGGGCGTGATTCGATCCGGCTCAGGTTGACCCCCCGCGAAGCGAACTGGTCAAGGATTTCCATGAGGGCACCGGGGTGGTCCTCCGGCAGCGGGACAACAACCGTTGTCTTATCCGCACCCGTGCGTTCGGGCAAGGGACCTGGACGGCTCACCAGGATAAAGCGGGTGACTGCATCCGGGTTGTCGCCGATGTTTTCGGCCAGAACGTTAAGCCCAGGCTGCTCCCCCGCAATCAACGGGGCGCAAATGGCGGCGTCGTAATGGGCGTCTCCTTCCAGGAGGCCCATGGCCGCTGCCGCGGTAGAGGAACCGGGGACGTAATCCGCGTTCGGAATATTTTCCTCCACCCAGAGGCGGCATTGGGCCCATGCGTGGCCGTGTGTGGAGATGCGCTTTATGTTGGCAAGCACGACGCCGGGCCTCGCCACGAGCACGAACGTGATAGGCACCAGGGCCTCGCGGATGATCCGGAGCTCTGGGCCGGTGGCAATGGCATCCAGGGTCGCAGTCACGCCACCCTCCACCGAGTTTTCGATGGGAACCATGGCAGCGTCCGCCTCACCGTTGCGAACCCGCTCGAGGGCCGTGTTTACGTTGGTGCAAGGAATGCGGGAGGCATCAGCGGCACCAGGGACCTGCATGAGGGCGGTCTCCGTGAACGTTCCCTCAGGGCCCAGGAACGTATAGGTCGGTGCTGACATTGAATATTCCTTGCTGGTTATATGCGCGGGTCGGGCTGCCGAAGGTTAGAGAACCACTGGCTTGAGACCGTTGTCCGACACCATTGGCCGGCCGGCTTCGAACCACATGTCCATCCCACCGGCCACGTTCACGGCAGAGTAGCCCTGGCCCACCAGCCACTGGACTACGCGGAAGGAACGGCCACCGGTACGGCAGATGACGAAGAGGTCGTCATCGGGATCAAGTTCATCCAAGCGGGCCGGCAGTTGGTCCATAGGGATATGCCGTGCGCCCTCAACGTGTCCGGCAACCCATTCATAGTCCTCGCGAACGTCCAGGATGCTGGCATCAGCCGGAATATCGCCCACAGGCACGGTTTCGAAGTCGCTCATGGCGGTTCCTTCCCATCGATTCAGATCATCATCCAGCCTAGTCGCAGCAGCCGCGAAGCGGGACGTCGCTTGCGCCCCGCGGTTGCGGCACTAAGACTGGGACGCAGAGACTCCGTTGAATCGGCTGTTAGGAGCAGGACCATGGCGGCTGGCCAACCCACCATCCTCGCAACATCCGGCGGTTACAAGCCTGGCAGCCGGACCCGCATCGAGTTCGACCACCTCATGCACTACGCCGTGGAGCTGTCCGGGGTGAGTGGGCGCGCACCCCGCGTGACCCACATCGGTACTGCATCAGGTGACCAACGCTGGTGGGCGGCAGAGATGGATCAGGCAGCCCGCATTGCCGGGTTTGATTTCGCTCATCTCAATCTCTTCACCATGCCCAATATTGAGGACCCTGAAGCTCATCTTTTGGAGCAGGACGTGGTGTGGGTCCACGGTGGTTCGGTGGTCAACCTGCTTGCCGTATGGCGGGCACACGGCCTCGATGGCATTTTGCGGAAGGCCTGGGAAAGCGGCGTGGTCCTGGCCGGGGTTTCCGCGGGTTCCATCTGTTGGTTCAAGAGCGGCGTGACGGATTCCTTCGGCCCTGAATTGCAGCCGGTTACGAATGCGCTTGGCTTCCTTCCCTACGCCAACGGCGTCCACTATGACTCCGAACCCCGCCGCGCTCCTGCCATCCACAAGCTCGTGGCCAACGGCACGCTGGGAGAGGCGCATTGCACGGACGACGGCGTGGGGCTGGTTTACCACGGCACCGAGCTGGTGGAGGTGGTGTCCGAAGTCAAGAACAAGGCCGCTTTCCGGGTCACTGCAGGTGCTGGTGAGAGCGTGGACGCCATCGCTGTGGAGGAACGGTTGGAGTCTCGTTTCCTTGGTTGATCTTTCCCTGCAGGCCCTCAACGCTGTGGCGCTTCGGGATGCCCTCGCGACCGGCGAGCTGTCGGCAAGGGACGCCACCGGCCATTTCCTGTCCGTCATCGAGGCCCGCAACAGGCACTTGGGCGCCTTCATTACCATTACCGCAGAGCAAGCGATGGCCGACGCCGGCACGGCGGACAACCTGCACGCGCAGCTCTCCCGCGCGCACCGCCTTTCCGAGTTGCCCCTCCTGCACGGCATGCCCCTCGCTTTCAAAGACCTCACGGACGTAGCCGGCGTTCCCACCACCCACGGCAGCGCCGCCCTGGAGCACAAACCCGCACCTGAGGATGGCGCCCTCGCAGCCACCCTGAAGGGCCAAGGCGTCATCTCGCTGGGCAAAACCCAGGTTCCGGAGTTCGGGCTCACCGCGTACAGCGAAAACCGCATCGCACCGCCGTCGCGCAATCCCCACTCCTTAAGCCGAAGTTCCGGAGGGTCTTCGGGCGGAAGCGCAGCGGCCGTGGCGGCTGGCATGGTTCCTTTCGCTCCCGGGACGGACGGCGGCGGTTCCATTCGGATTCCGGCAGGCGCCTGTGGCCTGGTGGGGCTCAAGCCGGGGCGCGGCATGGTGCCATCCGGAGCAAACGCGGGTGACGCAGCTAAATTGGTGGTCGCCGGACCGCTGGCACGTACGGCGGCGGACGCTGCCCTGCTGATGGACGCGCTGGTCCCCCGCGAACAAGCGCCCGACGGCGGTTATCTCGCCAACGTTGGCCAAGCGCCAACGCCACTGAAAGTGGGCGTGAGCCTGGATAGCCCGTGGGCCGGAGTCTTCCCTTTCGAGGTGGAACAGGAAGCATTGGACGGCCTTGCGCGGGGAATCAAGCTGCTTGAAGAGGCCGGCCACCGCGTCGCGGAAGCGGAGATCCGCTACGACAACCGCTACCCGGAGGCGTTCACCGCAGCCTGGACTGCCGGCGTCGGGAGCGCCCGGATAGCACCCCAGCGCGAGGCGCTCCTGACCCCGCTCACCCGGACGTTCCGTCGTCGTGCGCAGCAGCGCAGCGCGTTGAAGGTCAATGAGGCCCTCGTTTTCCTGCGGCAGTTCGAGCACGACACGATCGCGCAATATGCGCAGTGGGACGTCATCCTCATGCCCACGCTGGCTCAGACACCACGCCCGATCGGCTGGTTCACGGGCGGCGGCCACAGCAGTGAGCCCTGGCCCAGCGAATGGGCGGGCGACGCAGACGAGGATTACAGAAGACAATGCGAGTACGCGCCTTGGTCCTCCATGGTCAATGTGTGTGGATTGCCGGCGATCAGCATCCCCGTCAATGTGACAACGAGCGGCCTTCCGATGGGCATCCAGGTGATCGGTAAACCCGGTTCTGAACTGCAGCTTCTTCAGCTCGCGGCGGTTTTGGAGGCCTTTCAGTAAGCGGGCTTGGGTGGTTGTCTACCATATGGAAAGTGGTTGCCACGGGCATCCATCGATGTGACAATGCCCGCAGTCAATGCCAGCATTGAGGAAATGAGCACACCTCTAACCACGGCTACGCCCCAAAAACCATCGGGCGATACGTCATTCTTCGGCCACCCAAAGATGCTGGCCAGCCTCTTCTCCGTGGAGATGTGGGAGCGATTCTCCTTCTACGGCATGCAGGGCATCCTGCTTTACTACATGTACTTCAGCGCCGAGCAGGGCGGGTTGTCGATCGACAAGGGCCTCGCCGCTGGCTTGGTTGGCGCTTATGGCGGCGGCGTCTACCTGTCCACCATCCTGGGCGCATGGCTCGCAGACCGTATCTTCGGTTCCGAAAAGGTCCTCTTCGGCTCGGCCCTCATGATCATGGCGGGCCACATTGCCCTGGCTCTCCTGCCCGGTATTCCCGGACTGATCGCCGGCCTTGTTTTGGTGGGCATCGGATCCGGCGGCCTGAAAGCCAATGCCACCGCGCTGGTTGGCAGCCTGTACGGCGAGAAGGACGAGCGCCGCGACGCCGGCTTCTCCATCTTCTACATGGGCATCAACATCGGCGGACTCATCGGCCCCCTGGTCACAGGCTGGCTCCAGGAGAGCAACGGCTTCCACTGGGGCTTCGGCGCAGCAGCCGTGGGCATGGCGATCGGCCTTGTCATCTACTCGCTGGGCCGCAGCAAGCTCCCCGAGGAAGCCCACCGCGTTCCCAACCCGCTCCCGGCTGCTGACCGCACACGGTATGGGCTGATTTTCCTGGGCATCCTCGTGATCATAGGAGTACTGCTCGGCACGGGCACGGTTAACGCCGACAACCTGGCTCGCAGCATGGCTTACGCTGCCATCGGTGCCTCAGTGATCTACCTTTTCCTGATCTTCCGCAGCGCCAAAGTCACAGGCCTGGAGCGCAAACGCGTGCTGGCGTTCATCCCGCTGTACATCGCATCGGCCGCCTTCTGGGCCCTGTTCCAGCAGCAGTTCACCTTCATTGCCGTGTACTCCGAAGAGAAACTGGATCGCAACCTGTTCGGCTGGGAAATGCCGGCGGCCTGGGTCCAGTCCATCAACCCGGTGTTCATCATCATCTTCGCCGGCGTCATGGCAGCCCTGTGGACCAAGCTGGGCACCAAACAGCCAAGTTCCCCGCTGAAATTCTCTGCAGGTCTGCTCATCATGGGGCTGGCCTTCCTCTGCTTCATCCCGCTGGCTGGCGACGGCAAGACCCCGCTGCTGGCGCTTGTGGGAATCCTGTTCCTCTTTACACTGGCAGAACTCTTCCTCTCCCCCATTGGCCTGTCCGTGAGCACCAAGCTCGCCCCGCAGGCTTTCCACACCCAAATGGTGGCGCTGTTCTTCCTGTCCGTCTCACTGGGCACCACGCTGGCAGGCATCCTTGCCGGCCTCTACAACCCCGACGACGAACTCCCGTACTTCCTGGGCATTGGCGGCGTGGCTGTGGTGTTGGCTATGGCACTCGCTGCTGGATCCCCGGCTATCAAGAAGCTGATGGGCGGCGTGCGGTAGCTGGCGGCGGGTGACCGATCCAGTTTGCGCTTAACAACGACGACGACCCTTACCTTCGGTGGGAATCCCACCTGACGTAAGGGTCGCCGTCGTACGCGTTTGCTTGGTAGCGGCAGCTGCTGCCTAGTAGTTATACCTGCTGGAAGCCCCGATCGCAGCAAAGAAGAAGATCAAGACGACCACCGTGATCGCCACGCCGACGTAACCCATGATCAGGCCGGCAATCGCCATGCCCTTGCCCGCCGGTTCGCGGTTGAGGGCAAGATGGCCAAGGATCACAGCGGCGATCTGCGGCAGGATGAAGAACCCAAAGCCAACAAATGTGGCAATGCCGCAGCACATGCTCGCGATGCTCAGGCCCTTGGGCTGCGTGGGCATGGCGTAATACGCGGGCTGGCCGTAAGGGTTCTGCTGGCCATAGGGCTGCTGCTGGTACGGGGCTTGGTTGTACGGGCTCTGGTTGTATTGGCCTTGGTTGTATTGGCTCTGGTTATAGGGGCTGGGGGGCTGGCCATACGGCGATGGGCCCGGCTGGCTGTAATCACCGGGCGTGTACGAGCCCTGGCTGGATACACCCTGATTGGCGCCGCTCTGGCCGCCGCCGCTCTGGCTGGCGGGGCTCTGGCTGGCGCCGCCCTGGCTTGTGGGCGGCAGCGGCTGCGTGTAGAAGTCGTCCTGGCCCTGGGCGTTCTGCGTGTAGGCGCCCTGATCGTACGGCGGAAGCGGCTGAGTCTGTGAGGTCTGCTCCGGCGCGCTGAATTCGGCCGGCGGGATGTACTGCGGCGGTTCGTAGCCCGCCGGTTTGTCCTCGTTGCCCTTGGATGGTTGATCTGACATGGGAATCCCCCTCGCTAAGTCCTTGTTTCCCACCCTACCGCCGCCACGTGCGCCGCATAAGGCGACCCGCTTTCCGGTTCCGCCCAGTCTCGGGGCATGCGTCCCGGGGTGTCGGAACGGGCGACGGGGCGGAATCCTCCCACTAAAGCCGCCGCTCGTAAACGCGAGGTAAATCTTTGGCTCATCCGGCGCCACATCGCCGCCATTCTGCGTCACAGGGGCCGGATCGCGGGACATTTCCTGTCAGGGGGCGCGGTGGTCTGGCATGCTGGACGACATGGCTAGCCGAGCGGGCACAGTTGCCCTTCCCCAGGACCTTGTTGACATCACAGCCCTGCTGGACGCGTACTTCGACGTCACCCCTGATTTGGGCGATCCCGCGCAACGCGTAGCGTTTGGAACGTCGGGCCACCGCGGATCCAGCTTGAAGTCGTCGTTTAACGAGCCGCACATCCTCGCGATCACGCAGGCAATCGTTGAATACCGCGGCCGCCAGGGCATCACCGGGCCGCTATTCATCGGGCGCGACACCCACGCCCTGAGCGAACCCGCGCAGAACTCCGCACTGGAGGTACTGGCCGCCAACGGCGTGACCGTCCTGGTGGACGCCCGCCACGGTTACACCCCGACGCCGGCGCTGAGCCACGCAATCCTCAAGTACAACCGCGAAGCCGCACCGGGCACACCCCAGGCTGACGGCATCGTGGTCACCCCCAGCCACAACCCGCCCGGCGACGGTGGTTTCAAGTACAACCCCCCGCATGGCGGACCGGCCGACACCGACGCCACAGGTTGGATCGCCGAACGCGCCAACCAGCTCCTTGAGAACGGCCTCCGCGGCGTCAAGCGCATTCCGTTGAATGATGCTTTGAACGCGGACACCACCGGAAAGTTCGACTTCCTCAGCAGCTACGTTGATGATCTCCCATCCGTCCTGGACCTTGACGCCATCCGCAATGCCGGTGTCCGCATCGGCGCCGATCCCATGGGCGGTGCGTCCGTTGATTACTGGGGCGAGATCGGTGAGCGCCACCAGCTCAACCTGACGGTCGTGAACCCCACCGTGGACCCACAGTGGGCTTTCATGACCCTGGACTGGGACGAGAAGATCCGCATGGACTGCTCCTCGCCTTCCGCGATGGCCTCGCTCATCAAGCGCATGTCACTGGGTGCGGATGGTACCGCCGCCTACGACGTCGCCACGGGTAACGACGCCGACGCCGACCGCCACGGCATCGTCACGCCGGACGGTGGACTCATGAACCCGAACCACTACCTCGCCGTCGCCATCGATTACTTGTATCGCAACCGCAGCGGCTGGAATCCCGAATCCGTGGTCGGCAAGACGCTGGTTTCGTCCTCGATCATCGACCGCGTAGCTGCAGGGCTCGGCCGCAAGCTGGTTGAAGTTCCCGTCGGCTTCAAGTGGTTCGTGCCGGGCCTGCTCTCCGGCGAGGGCGCGTTCGGTGGCGAGGAATCGGCCGGCGCCTCCTTTAACAAGCGCGACGGCAGTGTGTGGACCACGGACAAAGACGGCATCCTGCTGGCCCTGCTGGCCTCGGAAATCACGGCCGTCACGGGTAAATCCCCGTCGCAGCTGTACAAGGGACTCACGGACCAGTTCGGCGCACCCGTCTACGCCCGAATCGATGCCGCTGCCACGCGCGAGCAGAAGGCCAAGCTGGGTAAGCTCTCCGCCGCGGACGTTACCGCTACTTCCCTTGCCGGCGAAGACATCACCGCCAAGCTCACGGAAGCTCCCGGCAATGGAGCTTCAATCGGCGGCCTGAAGGTTGTTACCGAGAACGCATGGTTTGCGGCCCGCCCCTCCGGCACCGAGGACGTCTACAAGATCTACGCCGAGTCCTTCAAGGGCGCAGATCACCTGGCCAAGGTGCAGGAGGAAGCCAAGGCTTTGGTGGATGGGGTAATTGCGTAGCCTCTGATTCGCGCCCTTAGGCGGTTTGCGAGTCCTCAGCGTCTGCGGCGTCCTGCGTCCAGAGCTTGAGGATGCGTCGGATGGTGTGGTTGCCTTCCGGCGCCATGTCCACCAGTGCCACCTGGTCAAGCACGACGACGTCTCCCGGCTTTGGGCGCTTCCCGTCGTGATGCGAGATGTGCGGCCGGTATCGTTCGAGGACGTAGTTCGGCGTAGCGATGCGCCCGCCCACGCTGACCACGGCGTCGAAAAGTTCCTCGTGCAGGCCCTGGAGCAGCGGGTTTTGTTCCACCAAGCTCACGGGAATCGACCCCATGTGGCCGAAGCCCGCTTCTTCGCCAATGATCAGTGGCGTTCCGAGCGCTCCCTGGACGGGTGCTTCGGCCAAGTCAGCGAGGACACTGGCGACGTCGGCACTCACGTCAGTTCCGACGTCGAACCTTAACAACGTGATGTGAAGCGGCCAGTCGCTGCGCGGAAACACCAGCCCTGGCCGCACGGGCTCCGTAAATGCCACCCAGATGAGGTTCCGCATAGGCATAGTTTGCCACTCAGCGGGTCAGAACTGACGGGATCTGCGAGAGGGATGCCGAAAAAGCCGCAGGAAGTGAGAGAACATCCAAACCCCCGGATCCTCGCTCACATCGTGGCCATTAAACGCCGATGCTCTCGCACATCATGGCGTGCGAGAGCATCGGCGGAACAACAGGAAAGACTAAACGGTGCGAACAACCTCTTCGTAGGCGAACTTCGGCTTTGCTTCGCCCCAGGCGTCCGGGCCGGGCTGGCCGATGTTGACCACCAGGAAGCTCTTCTGGTCGCCGGCAGGGAAGAACTCGGCGTCAATGGCAGCGAAATCAGCGCCGGTCATCGGGCCGGCCGCAAAACCGAGCGAGCGCACGGCGAGAATGAAGTAGCCAGCCTGCAAGTGGGCGTTGTTGTTGCCAGTGGTTGCCGCGAATGCGGGGTCGGCGTCGTACATGGCCTTGGGGGCGCCGTAGGCGGGGAGGAACTTGTCCCACTGACCCTGCCAATCGGTGTCGTAGGACAGGATGGCGACCAGCGGAGCCGAGGCGGTTTTGGCCTGGTTGCCCTTGGAGAGCGCGTCAACCAGTTTGGCGCGGGCCTCGTCCGAGCGGACGTAGGTCACGCGGAGGGGCTGGGAGTTGAAGGCGGTGGGGCCAAACTTGGTGAGCTCGTAGATGGCGCGGGCCTGCTCGTCGGTGACCTCACCGGCAAAGCTGTTCGCGGTACGGGCTTCGGCAAAAATGGCGTCGACTGCTGCGGCGTCAATGACTGCTTCTTCGTGGGCGATCGTCATTTGTGAACCTTTCGCTGGGCCCTTGCCTTGGGGGCGGCTGGGCACTTCTGCTTTCCATGGTTGCAACTTCAAGTTCCCTTGTCCTCTTCCCATGACGGCCCGTGACGTTGCGCACAGTCATTCACTGGGTAGCATCAGGGATACACGCTGCATCGCTTGGGGGACATGCCGTCTCGTCAAGCCGAAGGAACGACTTGAAGGGTCCCCATGCCAACCGTCCCTCTCGCGGCCGTTCGACGGATGCCGGCTGTTCTTGTCCTGCTGCTCCTGACTTTTATCCTGCCAACCGCGCAGGCCTGGGCATCGGCCCAGCAGCCCGACGTCAAGGATTCCGGGTCGCGGTTCTTTGGAGCACTGCTGAACTGGGACAAGGACTCAGCAGCTGACTTCGCCCAAAGATTGGGTGACCCCGCGGCCCTGTACGGGCAGAACGTAGCCCTTCCCATGGATGAAGGCGGCCGCGCCTACCTGAAGGCGTACTTCTCACAAGTCGCAGACCAAGGCTCCCATGCACTGCTCACGGTCCAGCCCGGGATCGATTTGAAGGACATCAGTGAGGAGGTCGCCACAGATTTTGGACGTCAAGTCACGACGGCGGCGGCGGGCTTCCGGGGGAAAGTCTTCGTCCGCTTCGCGCCGGACATGAACGCCCCGTGGGTTCGTTGGGGGCAGGAACCTGAGGCATACCGGGCGGCGTTTGGCACAGTAGCTTCAGCACTGCGGGCCAGCCTGACTGATCCTGTGATGGTTTGGTCGCCTACCGCGGAAAGGGACTACCCGTTCCGGGATGCAACATCTACTCCTCCCAAGGGCGTTCCGCTGGGCTCAGTGGACACCAGCGGAAACGGGATTTGGGATCGGGACGACTCCGCGTTTTCGCCGTACTATCCCGGCGACGAGGCCGTTGACTGGGCCGGCCTGTCCGTTTATCACGACTCGACGGGCGCCGGAACAGCCAGCAACACCGTCCCCGCAACGGGCGAATTCAACGACGCACTGCACGCTTCCGGCGCTGGAACCAGCAACGAAGATTTCTATGCCAACTTCGGTGAAGCCCGGAGCAAACCGATCCTTGTTGAAACCGGCGCCTTTTACTCGCCAGGGGCGGGGGGTGCCGCCGAGCTCGACGTGAAACAGACGTGGTGGCAACAGGTCTTCACCGCGGTTGGGGAGCCCCGAAACGCCGACGTCCGTGCTGTGGTCTGGAACGAAACTACTGATGTTCGCAGTCAGGGACAGGTGCCCATTGACTGGCGGGTCACCGCAGAATCCTCACTATCGACCCCCTTTCGTACTGCTTTGGATGCTTCGGGCCTCGCGACAGGACCTGTCACGGAGAAGGGCCTTGTGGATGTGCCGGGTGTCGAGGTTCCTCAGCCGAAGACTGGAACTGTCATCCAGGGATGGGCGGCGTGGGCGTCCGCCGGCTCTGTATTGGTGGCCGTCGCGGCTTTGTGGATGCTGTCATCCCGGGCATTTGCCAGCAAATGGGCCTACAGCGGTACCAGTAAGCGTGATGCGCGGATCGACATGCTCAGGGGCCTGGCAATCGTGTTCGTTGTGGTCAACCACGTAGGCATCAACTCCGTGTTCCAGGTGCTCAGCCAAGAGACCCTGGGAGTTGTTTCCGGCGCGGAATTGTTCGTCATGCTCTCGGGTGTTGTCCTGGGCATGGTCTACGGGCCAAGGATCGCCGCCGAATTGGGAGAGGTGGTGGACGGGACATCCAAGCGCGCCGGGAAACTCTACTTCACCGCCCTTGCTGTGGTCCTGATCGTGTACGTGCTGAGTTTGCTTCCGTTCATCAACGCCGCGGCAGTCACCACGTTCACCGATCAAGGAACGGGCGCAGCCGGGCGAGCGGCCGCCGGTACAACCTATGACCTGTATGCCGGCATGGAAGGGTTGCTGCAGTTCCCGGTGCCGCAAGGCCTGATCCCCGCCCTGCTGCTGTTGCAAGTAGGCCCTTGGCAGTTCAACATCATGGGCCTTTACGTCATCCTCTTGCTGATCAGCCCTCTGATCCTAGTGGCGCTGTCCCGCGGTTTCACTTGGCTGGTCCTCACGCTCAGCCTGGGCCTCTACGTCGCCGGATCAATTTTCCGGTTCCGGCTGCTTCCCTCGCAGTTCGAGGACTCGTTCCCTTTTCTGGTCTGGCAGCTCTTGTTCGTAGTCGGGATGACGGCCGGGTTTTATCGGCATCAGATCATCGCGTGGTTCGCTGCTCCGCGGCAACGCCTGCTCCTCGGTGTTTGTATTTTCCTGGCAGCCGCATGTGCGTTGTTCTCGTGGAGCGGTCCGTATCTGACCAACCAGTTGGATGTTCGGCTCGCACTTATCCCGGAAAGCACGTTCCGGTACATCTACGACTCCTTCTTCGGCCGCACGTACCTTGGGCCAGGGCGCGTGCTCAACGTCATCCTCATCACCATCGCTTTGTATTCAATGCTGAGCGCTTTCTGGAAGCCGTTGTTCCGCGCTGTGGGCTGGTTCTTCATTCCGCTGGGCCAAGCGACCCTGTACGTGTTCATCATGCACGTCTTCTTCATCGTGGCGATCGCCAACATCCCGGCGCTGCGAGATGGAAATCTCTGGCTGAACACGGCCGTCTACATTGCCCTGCTCGCGACACTCTGGGTGATGGTCAAAACAAAGTTCCTCTTCCAGGTGGTCCCCCGGTAAACCTGAACGCAGTGTGGAGGGCGCCGCTATTGGCCCCACAATGGCGGTAATGTTGCACCGAATCCCAAATACTCTTCTGAGGAAGGCCCCGCCATGAGCATGCTCGGCAACAAATGGAAGCTCCACGGCAACGGGAAGTCCATCCGGCCCGGCCACGTAGTCTCGCCCGATGAGCGGCTTGCCTGGCCCCTCACTATTGGCATCGGCATGCAGCACGTCGTGGCGATGTTCGGCGCGACGTTCCTGGTTCCGATCATTACCGGCATGCCGCCCGCCACCACCTTGCTCTTCTCAGGCCTTGGCACGCTGCTTTTCCTCATCATCACCAAGGGCCGCGTGCCCAGCTACCTGGGTTCGAGCTTCGCGTTCATCGCACCGATCCTGGCGTCGCAGCAGCAGTACGGCGTTAGTGGCGCGCTGGGCGGCGTGGTGCTTGCCGGCGTCGTGCTGGCGCTTATTGGGGCGATCGTCCAGAAGTTTGGTGCCGAATGGATCAACCGGCTCATGCCGCCGATCGTCACCGGTGCGATTGTGGCGTTGATCGGCCTGAACCTCGCGCCTGCAGCGAAGAACAACTTCGACGCCGCGCCGGTCACCGCGCTGGTAACCCTGGTGACGATCATCCTGGTCAGCGTCCTCTTCCGCGGAATCCTGGGGCGCCTAAGCATCCTGGTGGGCGTTGTGGTGGGTTATCTCGTGGCGATGATGCGCGGCGAGGTCAGCTACGAAAAGATGGACGCGGCCGCGTGGGTGGGCCTGCCCCTGTTCCAGACGCCCGAATTCCACCTCGGCGTTGTGGGCTTGTTCGTGCCGGTGGTGCTGGTGCTGGTGGCCGAGAACGTGGGCCACGTAAAGTCGGTGGCCGCGATGACCGGTCAAAACCTCGACGGCGTCTCCGGCCGCGCGCTGATGGCTGACGGCGCCGCGACCGTACTTGCCGGCCTGGGCGGCGGTTCCGGTACGACAACCTACGCGGAAAACATTGGCGTCATGGCCGCCACCAAGGTCTACTCGACGGCGGCCTACTGGGTGGCCGGTATCTTCGCCATCCTGCTGAGCTTCTCTCCGAAATTCGGCGAGCTGATCGCGACCGTCCCACCCGGCGTACTCGGCGGCGCCGCGACCATGCTGTACGGCATGATCGGCGTGCTCGGCGTGAAGATCTGGGTCCAGAACAAGGTCAACTTCTCCAATCCGATCAACCTGACGACCGCCGCTGTTGCCCTGATTATCGGTATTGCGGATTACACGTGGACTATTGGCGAGCTGAAGTTCACGGGCATTGCTTTGGGGTCTGCTGCGGCGCTGGTGATTTACCACGGCATGAAGGGCCTGGCCCGTTGGCGCGGGACCGTGGCTGAACCGGAAATGGAGACGGCGGGCCTGCCGCCTGCCGTGAAGTCCGCGATGAACGCTGCGGCGAAGAGGACCGGGAAGAAGAAATAGGGGGTTAGGCCGCCCCGGCGTCCTCCTCTACCTCAGCCTCCCACCGCAACAAGTCCCCCGGCTGGCATTCAAGGACTTCGCAGAGTGCTTCCAGGGTGGTAAACCGCACCGCCTTTGCCCGCCCGTTCTTCAGCACAGCGAGATTGGCCGGCGTAATCCCAACCTTCTCCGCAAGCACGCCCACGGGCATCTTCCGCTTGGCAAGCATGACGTCGATGTCCACGATGATGGGCATCAGATCACCTCGTCGAGCTCGGAGCGCAAGCGGGCAGCTTCGACGTCGCGGTCAACGGCCTGGGCAAGCAGCGCCCGCAGCACCAGCACGAGAAGTGCCACACCGCCGATCATCAGCGCAGCCCCGCAAATCAACAGCACAATCCCGGGGGCAATATCGCCCGGAGCCAAGATCACCGCGATGCCGAACATCAACACAGCAGCAACGGAAACAGCCCCGAAGATGACGTCCACGAACCGGAAGGCCGCATGGGAAAAGACCGTTCCGCGGCGCACCATCGTGAGCAGACGCCATACGCAGACGGCAACAACCTGCACACAGAGAATCCCCAGGACCACGATCACCAACAGCGCGATCCGTGGACCGTCAGGGGCGCCGGCCTCAACGAGGTCGGCCGAGAACAAGGGCACCATCCACACTTGAACGAAAAGTGAGCCCGCCAAAACCGTCGCGATCACAACCCGCAGCGCAAGGATTGCCAGCTTTCCCATCGAGTCTCCTTTATCGATCAACAATATGATTCTATCGATATTCGATCATCAATCAATCGCTCCAGCGGCAAAATTAATACTCAGCTTGCTTACTAAAATGACCTTCCCTAGGCTTGAACAGGTCAGACAAACAACTCTCACAGCGGCGGCCCGCGCTCAAAAGCAATCCGCCGCGCAATGGAGGAGGAACAATGTCAGAACACACCATCACAGGCAAGAAGGTCGCATTTCTGTTGACGGACGGCGTGGAGCAGGTTGAACTCACCAGCCCCTGGCAAGCCGTGAAGGACGCGGGCGGCCAGCCAACGCTCGTGGCACTTTCAAAGGGAAAGCTGCAGGGATTCAACGGCGTGGAAAAGGGTGACACCTTCGACGTCGATCTCGCAGTAGCCGATGCCAACGCATCGGACTTTGACGCCCTGGTACTCCCCGGCGGCGTGGTAAACGCCGATCACCTCCGCGTGGACAAGGATGCCCAGAACTTCACGCGGGCTTTCTTCGAGCAGCACAAGCCAGTGGCCTCCATCTGCCACGGACCCTGGATCCTGATCGATGCGGGCGTGGTCAAGGGCCGCAACGTCACCTCGTACCACACGCTACAAACCGACCTGAAGAACGCAGGCGCCAACTGGACCGATGAAGAAGTCGTCGTGGACCAAGGCCTTGTCACCAGCCGGAACCCGGACGACCTCCCGGCGTTCAACAGCAAGGTAGTAGAGGAAATCTCCGAGGGCCAGCACGCTGGCCAAACCGCTTAGCGCCACACTCCCGAGGGCTTCCCAAGCACGACGTCACAACATAGCGTGATGCCTGACAACCCTTTGGAGGCACGTATGCGAAAAGTTACCGCCGGCCTGTTCCACTCCGTGGATGGCGTAGTTCAGGACCCGTTCAAGTTCCAGTTCGACAGCTTCGACGACGAGCTGGGCAAGGGCCTGACCAAGATGATCAACACCGTGGATACGGTGGTTCTGGGCCGCGTCAGCTACCAGGAGTGGGCCGGATATTGGCCGAATGCGTCGCAGGACGAAGACTTTGCCGCCTTCATCAACCCCGTGGAGAAGTTCGTCGCATCCCGCACTCTCTCCGAGCCTCTCGAATGGGAAAACTCGCACCTCATCGATGGGCCGCTGGAGCAGTTCATCACTGACCTGAAAGGGCGTGACGGCGGAGAGATCGCAGTCTGCGGCAGCATCTCCGTGGTACGCCAACTGCTGTTCGCAGGGATCCTGGACGAGCTGACGCTTATGACACACCCCGTGGTGGCAGGCAGCGGACGGCGGCTTTTCGAGGACGGCGACCCCCTGAACAGGCTCGTCCTCGAGGACCAGTACGCCACGAGCAAGGGCAACGTTGTGAGCACGTACAGCCTGCGAAGGGATTGATCTGCTGCTGTTGTAACGAGACGACGGAACCCCCGCGGCAGGCGGGGGCTCCGTCGTCGTGTGTGTTTAGGAAATTGTTTGCGTCTCGGAAAGTGAAGGGACCTCGACGGCGGCACGCCGGGCCCGCGCGGCCCTCACGAGTCCGCTTGAGACGATCGCCCCCACGAGGGCAAGCGCCGCAAGGACGATGAACACAATGTGGTAACCGGCGGCTCCAGGGTTGGCATCCAGGATGGAGCCGTAGACGATGAAAGCGAACATCCCCGGCGCATAACCCACGAGGCATGCGATCCCGAAGGCGGTGCCGCTGGTCTCCTCGGGGATTCCAACCTCATCCATCGGGGCCCAGAACACGCCGCGCATGGTGAAGATGATGAGTGAGAACAACAGGGTAACGATCATCGCCGGAATCTGGCTCCCCGGATCTGCGGGAAGGAGCAGCAGAACCCCTACCACCGGGATCAGGCTCAGGAACGCCAAGCGGATGTACCGGCTGGCACCCTTGAACACCTTGTCCGCCAGGACGCCGCCGATCGGGCCGCCGAGGATCTTCAGGCCGTACTGGTTGATGATGCCGTAAGCACCGACCAGCGCGACGGGAAGTCCGTAGACGTAGGTCAGATACGGGATGAAATACGTGAGTCCGCAGTAGACGACGTACACCATGAACACGGTGAAGCTCACCCACCAGAGCTGGGGCAGCTTCGCCGCGCGCCAGATTTCAGCGAGACCCGCCTTTTGTTTCCTGGGTGCTGGATTCTCACTTGTCTGGTTGCGAAGCAGCAGGAACAGAAGCACACCGACGGCGATGTCAAGGATTGCGTAGAAGGCGATGGCGGCGCGGAAGCCACCAAGCCCGGAACCGAGCCAAACGAAGATTCCCAGGGCGGAGAAGGCCACTGCAGTGTCCACTACGCCGCGCCCGCCCTCGAGCAGGCCGAAGAGCCGTCCCTGTTCTTTGGAACCACCGAGCTGGCGGATGCTCTTCAGCAGCGCCGGCCAGACCAGGCAGTCGGAACACACGGCGAGCAGCGCGAAGACCACCAGGAGCGTGCTGAATCCGGGGAAGGTGCTGAGGAACAGACCCAGCGCCCCGCAGCCAACGAGTCCGAGGGGGATGAGGACCCGCGTGGAGAAGCGGTCCGCGAGGTATCCGCCCACGACGAAAAGGGCTGTTGCGACGATCGAATTAACGCTCAGCAGCGTCCCGATCTCAGTATGGCTGAGGCCCATGGCTTCCTGCATGGGAACGTAGAACGCGTCCTTGAGGTTGGAGAGCTTATAGATCGTGCCGCCGGCCATGACGAGCAAGGCAAAGCGGACCCACTTGCTCCAGTCGGTGCTTTTCGTGGTCTTCCCGGGGGCTATCGCGCTCATCGTGCACCTTCCAGGGACTTGTTTGATTCCAGCTGCGACACAGCAATATCGCGCAATGAGGCGAGCAGGCCTTTCACATACTTCACCTGGTCGTCGGCCCAGCCGGGTTCGGCAGCGAGCAGTTCCTCCTTGGTCCACCCGGCAGGGATTCCGGTCGTACTGAAATCGCGGTATGGGATGAAGGGGTCCTCTCCCTCACCCGCGTGCCGGAATGCAGGCGCGTAGTACAGGTTCTCCTGCTCCAGAGCCAGGGCGATGACCTGCGGCTCGTCTTCGCCTAGCATCAAGAGCTCGAAGAGCATCCGCGCGCCGGGCAGGTCGTCGTCCGGACTTCCCTGGAGCACACCACGGTGGCCATACCCGTCCCCCTCGGGGAGAATGTGAACACCCTTCAAGTGTGCCTGAAGAATGTGCGGTGCGAGCGTTGACAGGGCGTCCATCGGCCTCTCACAGGCGTTGATCATGTTCCCGAAATCGAACATTGCGTGAAGTCGCGGGTGCGAAATGCGGCGCAACAGCCCGGCAATTTCGGTAGATCGCAGCTCCTCGTGCTGCTCAAAGGAGAAATGCAGGCCGTACTCGTCAGCCAGCTCAGCGAGCCAACGCAGGTCCTCCTCTATCCGGGTCAGGACATCGGAGAGTGCGCCTTCGAAGCGCGAGTAGACGCGGATATTCTCGACGCCGAGGATCCCGGCAATGCGGACTGCTTCCTCGACGTCCGCTCGCGCGGTGGTGCTGATCTCCAGGTGGGTACTGAGACGCAGGCTGCGGGCGCGGTCCGCGAACTGGCGCAACCGGTCATCGCTCATCCGGCCCAGGCTCCGCTCCTCGCCATCGAGGACGTGGATGCACACACCAGCCAGGCCATGGCGATGCGCGAAGTCGAGCACGTCGTCGGGCGAAAAGTTTCCATAAGTCAGGTTGCCCAAGAGAGCGTACGCATGGCCGAACAGTCGGGCACCGTCAATTCGGTCGATCAGGGTTCGGGCAAGCCCGTCGGTCAGTTGCGGCAGGGAGTCGATCTCCTCTTCATTGAGGCGAGGTTTCAGGAGCTCCTGAAATCGAGTGTCGGCAGGGGGCATGGTTGGCTCCTTGGGGGGCGTGCGAGGGGCGGCGGGGATTGTCACACACCATTTGTACGTGGGTAATGGACGCCGAAAAAGATCCATTATGGACACTGCCGTTAAGTCCATTCAGGGCGTTACGCCGAGCTTCTCCCATCGATCCCACGCTGCGGCCATCCTGCCCGCCGCCTCAGCCATATGATCTTCAGCGGTCCCCGCGAACCCGATCAGCAGCGCCGGTGGCAGGCGCCGGGTTACCCGGTATTCGCCGAGGGGGTAGGTGTACACGCCACCCGCTGCGAGCCCTCGAGCCACCTCGATATCGTCCGAAGGTTCCCGAAGCCAGGCCATGACGTGAAGGCCCGCATCCACGCGTTCTGCATGGATCCGGTGGCTTAATCGCTGATCGATTGCTTCGAGCAGGGCGTCCTGGCGAGCCGCATACAGACGCCGGGTCCGGCGCAGATGCGCATGCAAATGCCCTTCTGAGAGGAAGTCCGTAAGGGCCGCCTGGAGGACCGTCGCGGGCGGCCGGCCAATGATGGAAGATACGGAGGCAAATGGCTCCACCAGATCCTCCGGCAACACGCAGTAACCGAGCCGGATGGATGGCGCGAGTACCTTGCTGAACGAGCCCACAGTGATGACGTGCCTGCTCAGATCCAGTCCGAACAGCGTCGGAAGAGCCTTACCGCGGTAGCGAA
This sequence comes from Arthrobacter sp. StoSoilA2, assembly GCF_019977195.1. Classification (NCBI taxonomy): domain Bacteria; kingdom Bacillati; phylum Actinomycetota; class Actinomycetes; order Micrococcales; family Micrococcaceae; genus Arthrobacter; species Arthrobacter sp. StoSoilA2. Next base: position 67,473 of record NZ_AP024643.1, on the reverse strand, counting down.
GTTCGCTGTCGCAGTCATCCTCCACGATCCAGCTTCCGTTTCGTTCCGCCCAGGCGATCCACTCCGCCCGCCGTGCCGGACTCATTGCCGTGCCGAGCGGATGCTGCCGCGCTGGAGTCAGGCAGGCAAGACGAGCCGGGGACCCGCCGTCGAACTCGTCCGGAAGGACCGCCCCCTCCCCGTCAATGGGGACGCCCTGGACCGGGCAGCCTTGGGACTGGAAGGCGAGCCGTCCGGAAATATGGCCTGGGTCCTCGACGACGACGGTGTCGCCGGCGTCCAGGAGGAGCGCCGCGAGCACATTGAACGCCTGCTGGGCACCAGAGGTGACGATGACCTGTTCCGGCGTGCACCCCAGACCCCTGACATCGTTGACGTAGTCCGCGATCGCTACCCGCAAGGGACGGTGGCCATGCGGATCGCCGTACCCGTTCATGAACTGCTCTGTGCTGCCGGCATGGCGCCCCAGGAGGCGCTTCCATGTAGCCGCGGGGAAGGCCGAGGCCGCCACCTGGCTGGCGACGAATGATTCCGACTCGGTGGGCGCCCAGGCGTGCGGCGCCTCCCCGGACAGGCCGGCGCCACGTGAAGAGGTGGCCGCTCCGCGTTCGGAGAGCGGCGGCCGGGACAACGGCTGCCGCGGAGCGTGGTCACTCCATAAGGTGTCGACGTACGTGCCGTCGCCCGCGCGCGAGCGCAGGAAGCCCTCGGCGGTGAGTTGCTCGAACGCCGAGACCACCGTGATCCTGGAAACTCCCAGCTCAGCCACCAGCGTGCGGGTGGAGGGCAGGCGGGTTCCGCTTGGCAGCGATCCTGTCAGGATCTGGGTGCGCAATTGCCCGTAGAGTTGCCGATGCAGGGGCTGGGCCGCGTCGCGGTGGAGCTCGAGTCCGGCAAGGAGACGGCCGCCGGCGCTCTTCATCCCCCGGACCGCAAAGCTGATTTCACTTCTTCCCGGCCTTCAAGTCCGCAACAACCTTCGCGATCCGCCGAGCCCGGGTCTCGTCCGTCTTGGCGTCTCCAATTGGTTCCACGTACCGGCGTTGGGCACTGTAGTTCAGCGTTCCATAGAAGGCCTTGGCCTCGGGCTCAGCCTCAAGGGCCGCAGCAAGATCGTCCGGAACCTCGATCACACGTGGCTGCGTGTCCACTTCCAGGTCCACGTCCACGGTGTCGCCAGCGGACGCGCCGGTCAGGTCCCTGTTCGCGGAACTGACACCCACCATGTGTTTCCCACCCATCACCGCGATGCTGCTGCGATAGCTCTGGCCGTTGATGGTCACAACCACTGGGGGCCGTTTGCCGGCATCAAGCGCACTAACTACGTCCTCGGGAACCTCAATGCCGGCCTTGTTGCCATCGCCGACGATGGTCGTGGTGAATTTCATGTCCCAAGTATGCCGTTGGCCACCCGTAGACGCACCCCGCCAGCCGGGCTACGTTCGGTATAAGCAACTACCAAGTGAACCGAGGAGCGCGAACCATGGACGAGCAGGATCTTCTGGAACGGATTCAGTCACTCGTGGAAGAGGAGCACCGGCTGCGTGATGCAGCGGTGGGCGGGGGAACTGAGGACGACGTGGACGGCGACGGCAGCCGCGCCCGCCTGGCCCAGCTTGAGGCTCAACTCGACCAGTGCTGGGACCTGCTCCGCCAGCGCCGGGCCAAGAAGCGTGCTGGTGAGAATCCCGACGACGCCGAACCGCGTCCCATCAGCGAAGTCGAAGGCTACAGGCAGTAGTCCCGCCCGACGACGAAGGAGCTACGCCCCCTCAAGCACCTGGCTGGTAGCCCACGCAACGTACTTGGCCGCGTTGGCAACGGCATCTGCGACATCCGGAACGCCATCCTTGCGCTGTGCGACGTCCAACAACTGGGCCGCAGCTACTATCCCGTGTTTGGCGAGATCCTCCGGCGTCACCGTGATTCGGCCTGCCACAGCCACCACGGGTATTCCGTGGACGCTTGCGGCGTCGGCCAAGGCGATTGGAGCCTTGCCGGTGAGCGACTGCTCATCCATGGAACCCTCGCCCGTAATCACCAGGTCCGCCTCGCTAAGGTGCGAAGCCAAGCCGGTCAGCCCGGCCACCAGCGCGAAGCCGCCTTCAAGCGCCGAGTCCGTAAAGGCAAGGAACGACGCCGGGAACCCGCCTGCCGCTCCGGCTCCCGGAACGTTGACGTCCCGGCCCGTGGCTTCCCGAAGGAGCGATGCCCAGTTGCGGAGGCCGGCGTCGAGCCTTTCAACAGCATCCTCGTCGGCTCCCTTCTGGGGGCCGAAAACATGAGCGGCACCTTCCGGCCCGAACAGCGGGTTTTGGACGTCGACGGCGATCCGGAACTTTGCTTGTGAAAGCCGCGGGTCCAGTCCGGAGACATCCAGGGCAACGACGTCGGCGAGCGAACCTCCGCCAAGAGGCACCACATTCCCGGCAGCGTCCAAGGGCTTGAGCCCCAGCGCACGCAAGGCGCCACTACCGGCGTCGGACATTGCCGAACCGCCAAGTCCCAGCACAATCTCGGTGGCCCCGGCGTCGAGCGCCGCAGCGATGAGCTGTCCGCAGCCGTAGCTGTGGGCCCGCAAAGAATTCTCGGGGGTGGGCTCCATGAATGCAAGGCCGGAAGCCTGGGCGGTTTCGATGACGGCTGTGGCTCCGCCGAAAGAATCTTTGCGGATGGCCCAGGAAGCTCCGACCGGCTTGAGAATTGGACCCACAACGGCGTGGTTCCGCTCATCGTAACCGGCGGCGATAGCGGCATCGAGTGTGCCTTCACCACCGTCAGCTACGGGAAATTGGGTGGTTACGGCGTCCGGATAGACGCGCAGTGCGCCCTCGGCCATGGCTGATGCGGCTTCCGCGGCGGTGAGGGATCCCTTGAACTTATCCGGGGCGATGAGGATACGCATGGGTCCATCTTGCCAGCTTTGCCCGGAAAGCGGTTGCCGGTTACGAAGATTGCGTCACTCGTTTAGCGCGCGAACGGGGGAACCCTCGAGCCACCCCTTGACGTCCTCGAATGCACCGCCATAAAACTGCCGGTAGCTCTCGTGCGTCACATATCCGATGTGCGGCGAGAGCACAGTTCGCGACGAATGAAGCAAGGCATGTCCGGCGGGCAGGGGCTCCTCGTCAAAGACATCCATGGCGGCGCCACGAATCCAGCCCTCTTCCAGCGCCCGGATCAGCGCTGCCTCGTCCACCAGCGGCCCTCGTGCGGTGTTGACCAGAACGCCCTCAGGTCCAAGCAGCCGCAATTCCTCCTCGCCAACAATGCCTTCCGTCCGCTCAGACAAACGCAGATGCAAGGTCACGACGTCGGACTCCCGGAACAGCTCCTCTTTGCCCACCATTCGGGCACCGGCAGCCTCAGCCGCCTCCGCCGTCAGGTTCTGGCTCCACGCCAAAACATCCATGCCAAAGGCCTTCGCGTAGCCTGCAATCCGCTTCCCGATCTTGCCGAGGCCGACGATTCCCAGCGTCTTTCCTTCGAGTTCAAACCCGACGGCGGTCTGCCAGTCGCCTGCCCTCAGCGAGTTTTCCTCCACAACCAGGTTGCGGGCAAAAGCGAGCAGCAACGCCCACGTCATCTCCGGTGCCGCTGCCGGTGAACCGCCCGTTCCGCACACCAGGATGCCACGCTCCGACGCAGCCTCAAGGTCGATCGCAGCATTGGCCATGCCCGTGGTCACAAGCAGTTTCAGGTTGGTCAATGACTCGAGCACCCGGCGCGGAAAACGCGTCCGTTCGCGCATTGCCACAATGATGTCGAACGGCGCCAAAGCTGCCACAGCCTGCTCTTCGGAAACGAAAGGTGCGCTGAAAACGCTGACTTTCACGCCGTCGTCGAGCAGCGAATCCCAAGGGGCGTAGTCACTGGCAACCTGCTGATAGTCATCAATGATGGCCAAGCGGTAACTCGTCACGTCATTCTCCTCGCGCGGCGGCTGGTGGTAGAAACACCATCTCACGTGCACCGGCGGGTGGGTGCGCATTTTCCGGTGATGCGCTTGACTGGAAATTGAACCCTTCCCCTTCCGAAGGAGATGCGTTGACAGAGCCCAAGATGATGCCAGCCCTTCCCAAGCCCGAGCATCCCCGTCCCCAGCTGGTCCGCGAGAACTGGATGAACCTCAACGGAACCTGGGGTTTTGAGATCGACGCCGGCGACTCGGGTTTGGAGCGCGGGCTCGCCAGGCGCGAGCTCACCAGTGAGATCCTGGTGCCGTTTGCCCCGGAATCGGTTCTTTCCGGAATTGAGCACGTGGATTTCATGGAAGCTGTTTGGTACCGACGTACGGTGACCATCCCCCAGGAGTGGGCCGGCCAGAACGTCCTCCTGCACTTCGGCGCCGTGGACCACGACGCGACTGTCTGGGTCAACGGCATTGAAGTGGCCCGCCACAGGGGTGGTTTCACCCCCTTCACCGCCGATCTTGGTGGAGTGGCCGAGCCCGGCACGGAAGCGGTCATCGTTGTCCGTGCACGTGACTCGCGGCACGAAATGCAGGCACGGGGCAAGCAGGCAACCTGGTACAACAACACTCATTGCCAGTACACCCGCACCACGGGAATCTGGCAGACGGTGTGGATGGAAGCTGTCCCGGAGGTCCACGTCAAACGCCTCCGAATGACTCCGAACCTGGCCGGTTCCAGCATCACGATTGAGGTTCCGATCAGCCGGAACCGCGCAGGGCACACGGTGACTGCTGTCCTCAGCGATGAGGGCGGTACAAATGTGGAATCTACGGCCAGAGCCGACTTGGATCTCACGCCAACATTGCGCCTGGGCATTCCCGCTGGATCTCTGCGCCCTTGGTGCATTGAGGACCCCTTCCTTTACGACCTTGAGGTGACAGTCCGGGATGCTGCCGGAACAGTCGTTGACCGCGTCAGCAGCTACGCGGCCGTTCGTTCAGTTGCCCTTGACGGCAAAGTGGTTCGTCTAAATGGCAAGTCCGTGTTCCAGCGATTGGTGCTGGACCAGGGATATTGGCCGGAGTCGCTCATGACCTCGCCGGATGACGCTGGGTTGGTCAAGGACATCGAGTTGTCCATGGCGGCAGGATTCAACGGTGCACGACTCCACCAGAAAGTGTTCGAAGAGCGCTTCCTCTACCACGCAGACCGGCTCGGTTACCTGGTCTGGGGCGAGTTCGGCGACTGGGGCGTCTCCGGAGGAGGAACCATTGGCCAGAACCAGAAGCCAACAGCGAGTTTCGTAGCCCAATGGCTTGAGGTGCTTCAACGCGACTTCAACCATCCCTCGATCATCGGATGGTGCCCGCTCAACGAAACGCACCAGATCCTGCACGATCGGCTCACGGTATTGGATGACGTCACGCAGGCCATGTTCCTTGCCACGAAATTGGCCGACCCCACACGGCCTGTCATCGACGCATCCGGATACTCCCACCGCATCCGCGAAACCGACATTTACGATTCCCATTCCTACGAGCAGAATCCGGAGCAGTTCCGGATTGAGCAGCAGGGCCTTTCGGACGGGAAGCCGTTTGTAAACCGGAATCCGCAGGGTGAGGAATACTCCGTGCCTTACGCTGGCCAGCCATATTTCGTGTCCGAATTCGGCGGCATTTGGTGGAATGAAACGGAGGCTCGCCAAGCAGCGCCAGAAGCGGGCCTCGGAACGGATGTTTCGACGTCGTGGGGTTACGGCCAGCGCGTCAGCAGCGAGGAGGAGTTCTACGCCCGTTTCGACGGACTATGTGGCGTGCTCCTGGATAACCCGGACATGTTTGGTTACTGCTATACGCAGCTGACGGATGTCTTCCAGGAAAAGAATGGCATCTTCACTTTCGATCGCGGAGCCAAGTTCGATCTCGAGCGGATCCGGGCCAGCCAGGTCCGTACGGCAGCCATCGAAGCCCGCCGAGATGGCATTTGATGACAATGTTGCAGCCTGGGACTGTCATCAAATGCCACTTCGACGCGAAGCGTCCCGCTAAACCCACTGCCCCCGGCGCACCATGACGTCCTTCAGCAAGTCCAGCCGGTCGGACACAATTCCGTCAACGCCAAGGTCCAGAAGTCGTTCCATCTCCGCGGAATCGTTGATGGTCCAGACGTGAACCTGCACGCCCACGCGGTGCGCGCGACGAACAAAACCGGCAGTTACCACCGGAAACCGGCCGTACCGGACCGGCACCTGGAAAGCGTCGACGCCGCTGAGCACCTTGCGGGCCAGGCCCGCCGGCAGCACGGATCCAAGAAGTACGAAAAGCGCCGTCAGGGTGCTTCCAGCCGAAGAAGCGGTCCGCTGGCTGAGGAGTTTCAACACTGCACGTCGACGCCGGTCGGAGAAACTCGTCACCAACACCCGGTCATGGATGCCGTGCTTCTCGATAGCTTCGGCCATCGATTTAACGGAATTCCAGTCCTTCACGTCCAGGTTCAGGCGGGCATCGGGAAACGCAGCTACGAGCTCGTCAAAAGTCGGCACAGGTTCCACTCCGCCGATGCGGGCCTTGGCTACCTCGTCTGCCGTTAATTCGGCGATCCGCCCGGATGAATCCGTGACCCGGTCCAGGGAAGAATCGTGGAAAACGAGCAGGACGCCGTCTGAAGTGGTGTGTACGTCGGTTTCAAGGTGCAAAGTGCCCAGCTCAACCGCGGCCCTAAACGCAGTCAAGGAGTTCTCCATCCCATGCGGGGAGAATCCCCGGTGGGCAAAGGCCACCGGGCCCACAGTGCCATCCTTGCGGAGGAAATATGGCAGCGTCACACCCGAAGCGTAGCCCATTGCGCATAGGCGCCTACGCTTCCTCGGTGACCGTCACCTTCTCCAGTGGGACCACGGCCACCCCATCGCTGACGTGCACCAGCGTACGGCCGCGACCGCCGTCGAGCTCCACCCAAACTGCCGTTGCGTCGCCGGTAACGGCGTCCACTATGCCAGCCGATTCGTACCCGGGCGTCAGCGTGACGCTAACGCGGTCGCCCTGACGGAGTGACCTCCAGTGGTGATCCGGCTCGATCCGCCGCAACGGAGCGGTGTTGAAATCGTTGATCCTACGCTTGGCCATGATTCCCCTACATCCAACAAGCAAAACGTGTCTGTGGCTGAGAGCCTACGGGCGCAAGTTGAACGCGGGTTGTATGGAGACTGGGAAGTTGGTGACAGCTTTGCGGAGCATCAGGGCTGCCAAACTAGTGGCATGACTGTATTGATTGCCGGATGCGGCGACCTTGGAACCGAAGCCGGACTGCGTTTCGCAGACCTGGGCCATGAGGTGACCGGGCTCAGACGCTCGCCGGAAAAGCTCCCCGCGGAGATCCAGGGCATTCGCGCGGACCTCGCACGTGGAGTCCCGGTCATCCCGGCAGATGTGACCATTGTCGTGGTCGCAGTGGCCGCCGATTCTTCCACCGAGGAAGCATACCGGGCGGCGTACATAGACGGCCTCCGAAATATTCTGGACGCTTTGGATCGTGATTCTGTTGAACCGGAACGCATCTTGTTCGTCTCCTCCACTGCCGTCTATAAGGACTCCGACGGAGCGGTGGTGGACGAGACCACACCCACCGAGCCCACGCGTTTCAGCGGCAAAGTGCTGGTGGAGGCTGAAAATATGTTGCTTGCCCGCACCCGGGGAACGGGAACTCAACCCATCATCCTTCGGCTCGGCGGCATTTACGGGCCGGGACGAACGCGACTGATCGACCAAGTCCGGTCAGGGCAAGCCGTGATTCCGGCGCGGCCCCGGCACACCAACCGTGTTCACAGGGATGACGCCGCGGCCATGATCGTGCACCTCACCACGATGGATCAGGACCCGGATCCGGTCTACGTAGGCGTGGACGACCACGCGGCCGAGATGGGCGACGTCATGCGGTTTCTTGCTTTGGAAATGGGGAACGCGGAACCACCAATGGCGTCGGAAGACCAACACGGCGGCCCCGGGGACAAGCGCTGCTCCAACCAGAGGCTTCGCGAAACTGGCTTCGAGTTCGCCTTCCCCACTTACGTTGAGGGCTACCGCGCCGTGCTGGCTGGCCAGGGTGTACGCCACCCGTGACGCAGCCACCCCACGGCAAGAGAGCGGGCTTGCAGCTGTTGTGCCGAAGCTATTTTGCCGTGCAGGCAGCCGCCGGTCTTTCGTGGTGGATCGCCATCTTCCTGTCACCCGTGGTGCGGGAAGCAACCCTCGGTAGCCTCGATCCCGTCGTTGTCGCGGCCTTTGACATTCCACTTTTCGTCATCGCCTCCGCCCTTGCCGCAATCGGATTAAAGGCCGCCGCAGCGGTGGCCACTGCTTGGACGGGAATCGTCGCCATTGCCCTCGGTGTCTACGCCACGGTGACAACTGAAGCAGGATCGGGCGTTCTGATCATGATTGCCGCTGCCGCTTGTTCCCTGGCCGCCCTCAGCATCCTCTTCCTGGGCGGGATACCCACGGCTTGGATCATCCAAGGGCCCTTCGCATTCCGCTCAGCCACTGGCCGTCGCACCACAACAAACGTGGGAGCAACGATCGGCCAAATGATCCTCTTCTGGGGATTTTTCCTGGCTGTGATCCCCTTGGCCCTGACGTTCCTCGAAGAGCGATGGGAAGTGTCCCTGCCATTTCCGCAGATGGCCGCGCCCGTCGGAGCGCTGCTTCTGACGTTCGCAAGTGCGCTCGGCGTGGCCTCCGCCCTGACCATGTCCTGGCTCGGAGCTGGCACCCCGTTGCCCTCAGCCATGCCCAACCGCTTGGTCATCGCCGGACCGTATCGCTGGATTCGCAATCCCATGGCTGTTGCGGGCATTACCCAAGGTGCCGCGGTTGGCCTCATCCTCGGGTCCTGGCTGGTAGTCGCCTACGCCGTTCTCGGCTCACTGCTGTGGAACTATGCCGTCCGGCCGCTGGAGGAAGCCGATCTCGAAGAGCGGTTTGGTGCAGAGTTCATCAGATACCGCGAGTCGGTGCGGTGCTGGATCCCTCGTGTTTGAAGTAGCTAGACCGTTTGCTCCGTAAGTTTCGCCTCGAGGATCTGCGCCACTCCGTCGTCGTCGAAGTGGGGCGCCTGCTGCCCCGCAGCGAGGATCGCTTCCGGGTGCCCGCTGGCCATCGCGTAGCCGTGACCGGCCCAGCGGAGCATCTCGATGTCGTTGGGCATATCCCCGAACGCAACGACGTCGGCGGCGTCGATCCCCAGAGACGCGGCGTACTTCGCGAGGGTGACGGCCTTGTTGATGCCGGGCACTGACATCTCGAGCATTGCGGTGCGCGGTGCCGAGTGCGTCGTGCTGACCAGATGGGCCACGGCAGGCTGAACTTCGGCAAGGAATTCGTCCGGGGTGCCTTTGCGGGTTATGGCGAGGAACTTCACGACGGCGTCATCCGCCGTCAGCGTCTGGTCCAGCGGTGCGGGGGTGAACTCCGCAAGCAGCTCGCTTGTTTCGTTCTCGAGGAAGCCCGGCTCCAGTTGGAAACCAGTCAGCGTTTCCACGGCGAACAAAGCATCCGGCCGCAGGGACTTGATGATGCGTCGCGCTTCAAAAATGGAGGTGATATCCAATGTGCAGGAAGAAATGGGCTTCTCGGTTTCCAGATCCCAGACCACTGCGCCGTTGGAACAGATCACGATACCGCTGTGCCCGAGTTGTTCCTGGAGCGGGTATAGCCAACGCGGCGGGCGGCCCGTTACGAACACAAGCTCCACCCCGGCGTCCCGGCATGCTTTGAATGCCTTGACGGTCCGATCACTGATCTTGCCGTCATGACCGAGGATGGTGCCGTCAATATCACTTGCTACGAGGCGCATCATGTCAGTCTACGTGGCTGTTGAGAACCCAAATGCCGCAACTAACGCTCGAACATGCCAGTGATGGTTCCGCGCGCCAACGTATGCGCAGGAAGGACTGAGGCAAGTATGCGCGCCTCGGAATCCTTTTCGATGCCCAGGTCCTCAACGTCCAGCGCATGTACAGCCACTACGTAACGATGCGGTCCATGCCCTCTGGGAGGCGCCGCCCCAACATAGCCGCTGCGGCCGCCGTCGTTCTTCAACTGGAACGCACCGGCAGGCAACGCGTGGCCGCCCTTGCCCCCGGAACCGGCTGGAAGGCTTGATACCTCAGGAGGAATATTAAGTACGGCCCAATGCCAGTAGCCCCCGGGGCCGGGAGCGTCGGGATCCCACATGGTGACCGCGAAACTCCTGGTTCCGTCCGGAGCTCCGCTCCAGCTCAGCTGGGGAGATATGTCTTGGCCGCCCGCACCCAGAATCCCGCTCCGCTGATCGGGGCCGAGGGTATCGCCGTCGTTGAACGACTCGCTCGCAACCTGCAATTCATGGTCTTGCATTCGCACCTCCTCTTAACCGGACTACACCGGCAAATGTTCTGGCCGGCAACAGTTTTAGCTGGCAACAGCCCGGTGGTTGAGCTCAGCCCGTGTGGGCGGATTGGCGCCGGCGCGGGACACCGTGACCGCGGCGGCACGGGTCGCATGATCCATGATGGCGGCGAGTATTTCAGCCGGCATGGCTCTGAGTGCCCCACGGTTTTGCGCACCGTCCAGCCCGCGGTCCACTATTGCTGACAGCAGCCCCGCCATGAACGAATCGCCGGCACCAACCGTATCCACCACCGTCACGCTAGGCGCCGGGACCTGGGTCTCACCGATGGCCGTGATTCCCCACGGACCACGCGCGCCCCGCGTCACCACCACCAGCGCGGGTCCTTCCGTACCTCCCAGTGACAACCAACGGCGTGCCGATTCCAGCGGATCAATGCCCGGATAGAGCCATTCAAGATCTTCGTCGGAAGCCTTCACGACGTCGGAGAGCACCACAAAGCGTTCAGCCTGCCGCCGTGCGTAATCGCGATCGGTAATGATGCTGGGTCGGCAGTTGGGATCGAAGCTGATGGTGCTGCTCGGGTGGGCATGCTCGACGGCGGCAAGCACGTCCGCGGCACCGGGCTCCAAAGCCGTGGCTATTGAACCCGTATGCAGCAAGGTGGCTCCCTGCAGCATGAGCGGCAACCGCTCGCCGAGGCCCGGCAAATCCCAGGTGAGATCGAAGGCGTAGGTGGCGGCGCCGTCGTCGTCGATCACTGCCGTGGCTATGCTCGTGGGTTTGCCGTCGGGCGGAAGGGGGACCATCACGGAACTGGACCGCAGGTGCGCCGCAACGGAATCGCCGTACGCGTCCTGGCCAAAACGCCCGATGAACTGCACGGGGTGATCCAAACGCGCCAAGCCAACGGCTACGTTGAGCGGACTGCCGCCAACGTGCGCCTCGATTCCGCTGGGGCGCTGCACAACGTCAACCAAGGCCTCGCCAATCACAGTCAGCATGGGACCACTCTGCCAGAGGAAGGGTGGGCGCTACCAGTGATTCAGGAGAGCAGGCGTTGTACCAATTCGCGGCATTTCTTGTAAGCCACGGCCTTTGGATCTATGAGATCGAAGTGATCCCCGGGGACACGCAGCAATTGCGCTGCGCTGCCGGCTGCTGTTGCCGCGGCGACGTAGGCCTCGGACTGGCTGACCGGAACGTCCTCGTCGTCGGTAGCGTGAACGGCGAAAACCGGAACATCAATAGGCAGGGAACTCATGGGGTCCGCGTATTTATGCCTTTTGGGGTATCTGGCAGAATCGCCGCCCATGAGGTTGCAGACGGCACCGTTGCTGAGGTTCAGTTTTTCGGCGGCAGCCAGGTTCAGCAAGCCGGACTGACTGACGACGCCCGTCAGGTGGACGGCATTATCCTCCGGTGCACGCACCAGTTGACGGTCGGCGTCGGGCGTTCCGATGGCCGAGAGGCGCTGCCGTCCGGCGGCCCACACAGCCAGGTGACCGCCGGCGGAGTGGCCCAAGGCCACTACCTTGCCAAGGTGGAGCTCGTGCTTTCCGGCGATTTCGGCGAGATGGTCAATGCCGGCCAGGATGTCTTCGAATGTATGGGGCCAACCACCGCCGTTGCCGGCCCGCCGGTATTCAAGGTTCCAGGCGGTAATTCCATGCGCCGCGAGGTCGCGGGCCAGGGGCTCGCCGAGCTCGGCGCCGTACTGTGAGCGCCAGTAGCCGCCGTGGATCACCACCGCGACACCACCCTTGACGGCTGACGCGCCGCGATGGTTTCCGTTGTTCGGTTCAGGTATGAAGAGTTCGCCCCATTGACTGGGGTGTTCGCCGTAGCTGTACTTGTGCCGCAACATTGCGCCCTCCTTTGTACCGAGCCTATCGTGACGTCCCGCAACTTTGGCTAGGGCACCCCGACGGCGGGTGGCCCGCGCCAGTGTCGGACCCGCCCCGTAAGCTGGGGGCATGGCAAGCAATTGGGACAGCCTGGACCAGGACCAGCGCGATGCAGTGGACGCGAACGTGGCGCTCTATGAGCGTGTTCGCCCTGCCCTGAAGCGGGTCACGCGGGATGTGCTGCTGACCCTAAGGGACATGCTCAACGACGCCGAGGTCACTCCCCTGTTTGTTACCGGACGGACCAAAACAGTGGAATCGTTCCGCGAAAAAATCTCACGCACGGATGATCCTCTGGAGCCGGGCGGCCCACGTGTACTCAAATTCCCGGACCCTTTCCGCACCTTGAATGACATGGTGGGCATCCGAGTCATCACCAAATTGCCTGCCGAGAACGCAGCCGTAGCCAACATCATCAAGCGGCAGCGCCAGCTCTTCGACTGCCGTGGAGACCGCGAGAAGGACATCGGTTCCATCGAATCGGGCACGTACGGATACTCCAGCCGGCACCTCATCCTGCGAACCATCCAGAATGAGGCCGTCAAGGAGTATCAGCATGTCTTCAACCCGGACATGCCTGCCAACGGCAGCTACTTCTTCGAGTGCCAGATCCGCACGGTCTTTGCGCACGCCTGGAGCGAGATCGAGCACGATATCCGGTTCAAGGCGGAGGATCCGCGTGCATGGACCCCGCATTTCGACCGCCAGTTCACAGCCACTGCGGCCATGTTGGAAACCGTGGAAAGTGCCTTCGCGGACCTCCATGAGCGGTACGAAGAGGTCAGAAGCTATTGGGACCTGCACGGCGAGGGTGCTTCCCCGCTGACTCCCAACCGCGTCCGGGACGTCTGGCGTACGCTCCTGCCTCACGTTGACCGTAAAGTTGATGACGACTGGGGGTGGGCTGCCGAACTCCTGGCCGCCCACGGACTCACCAAAACCGTGGAACTTGCGGGGCTCCTTAGCGCCAACCGGATCACGGAGGTCCGCAAAGCCCTGGATCACCGCTACTCCCCGGGCCCCGACCGCCTCCTGGATGACCTCCTGCTGTGGCAGTACGGAACCGAACACATTGACCTCACCGCTGAGGCGCCCGACGTCGTTCCGCACCCGCGGCGCGATAGCCTCCAGCGGCGTCTGAAGCAGATTGAGCGTTACCGCCAGACTGCACTGTAAGGACGCCATGACTCCCGAGCAACTCATGTCACTGCGGGTGACTTTCCGCTCGCCCCGCCGCCTGCTGACGGAATCCCTGGCCGGACTGGTGGTTGCACTGGCGCTCATCCCGGAGGCCATCGCGTTCTCGATCATTGCGGGCGTCGATCCCAGGGTCGGGTTGTTCGCGTCCTTCACCATGGGCGTCGTGACGGCCCTTGTTGGTGGTCGACCAGCCATGATCTCTGCGGCGACAGGGGCTGTCGCCTTGGTCATCGCTCCCGTGATGAAGGAGTACGGACTCGACTACCTGATCGCCACGATCATCCTGGCGGGTATCTTCCAGATCATCCTCGCTGTCCTGGGTGTTACCCGGCTCATGCGCTTCATTCCGCGGTCGGTGATGATCGGCTTCGTGAACGCACTGGCAATTTTGGTGTTCATCTCGCAGATGCCCGAACTCTTCAATGTCCCTTGGATGGTCTATCCGATTGTTGCCGTGGGTCTCGGCATGGTCTTTGGCCTGCCTCGCCTGACCGCGGCCATTCCCGCACCCCTCGTGGCGATCGTGGTCATCACCCTGGTTACCGTTCTGGGGCACATCGACGTTCCAACGGTTAGCGACAAAGGCGAACTCCCCCACAGCCTGCCCGGGTTCTTCCTGCCCAATGTCCCGCTGGATCTGGAGACGTTCCGGATCATTGCGCCTTTCGCACTGTCCATGGCCCTTGTTGGCCTGCTGGAATCACTCCTGACAGCCAAGCTCGTGGACGACATCACGGACACACGATCAAATAAGACCCGCGTTTCCTGGGGCCAGGGAGTGGCGAACATCGTCACAGGTTTCCTTGGTGGGCTGGGTGGTTGCGCCGTGATCGGACAGACCATGATCAACGTCAAAGGATCCGGCGCGCGGAGCCGGCTTTCCACTTTTTTGGCGGGCGTCTTCCTGCTGGTCCTGGTGGTTGTCCTGGGCGACGTTGTGGGGATGATTCCCATGGCGGCCCTTGTTGCCGTGATGATCTTCGTTTCCCTGATTACCTTCAACTGGCACTCTGTTCGGCCATCCACCTTGAAGCGCCTGCCCAAATCGGAGACCGCCGTCATGCTGATCACTGTTGCCGCCGTTGTGGCGACGCACAATCTGGCGGTGGGTGTCGGCGTCGGCGTCTTGACCGCGATGGTGCTCTTTGCGCGGCGGGTGGCGCACTTCGCTACCGTCGAGAGGACGGAACTGGAACTCAACGGGGAAACCGTGGCCACCTACACGGTGGATGGCGAGCTCTTCTTCGCTTCGTCCAATGATCTGTACACCCAGTTCGACTACGCAAAAGATTCCTCGGAAGGCATAGATCGCGTGGTGATCGATCTTCACGCCTCGCACCTTTGGGACGCATCAACTATTGCGGTACTGGATTCCGTCACCGAGAAGTACCGGAATCACGGCCGCGAGGTGGAGTTCATTGGTCTGAACGAGGCAAGCGTTCGGATGCGCGAACGGCTCGCGGGAAAGCTGAACGACTGACCCGACGCCTTCCAAACAGCGGTCATCTGACATATATGCCCAGTTGAAAGTAACGAACTCGGTCTTGCCCGCGGACCAATGTGAGCATGGATAAATGCTTGAGGCAACGAATTCCCAGACAGTGACTTCAGGGGCCGCGGCTCCCGTCAACCCGGCTCTCGCCGCAGAGGCCAGGATCGCGCGGATAGCCGTGACGGTTTTCCCACTCCTGGTTGTGCTGGCTGGCGTCCTCGGATTCCTCCTTCCGGAACTCTTCAAGCCCATGGGCGTCGCCGTTCCTTATTTGCTGGGCGTCATCATGTTCTGCATGGGCCTCACGCTGACGCCGCCCGACTTCGCTTCTGTGGCGCGGCGTCCTTGGGCTGTGGCACTCGGCATCGTGGCGCACTATGTGATCATGCCCGGCGCGGGCTGGTTGATTGCCGTCCTGCTTCAGCTTCCGCCCGAGCTCGCCGTCGGCCTTATTCTTGTGGGCTGCGCACCGTCCGGTACGGCGTCCAACGTGATGGCGTTCCTGGCCAAAGGCGACGTCGCACTGTCGGTGGCTGTCGCCTCGGTTTCTACGTTGATCGCTCCCGTCGTCACGCCTGCCCTGACTCTCCTGCTGGCCGGTTCGTTCCTGCACATTGATGCTGGCGCCATGGTGCTGGATATCGTGAAGACCGTGCTGCTTCCGGTCATCGCAGGCCTGCTCGCCCGACTCTTCCTCTCGAAGCTCGTCGCGAAGGTGCTGCCGGCACTTCCCTGGGCGTCCGCCGTCGTGATTTCACTGATCGTGGCTATCGTCGTGGCCGGCAGCGCCAGCAAGATCGTTGCAGCCGGCGCCATCGTGTTCCTGGCAGTCGTCCTCCACAATGGCTTTGGGCTGGGCCTGGGTTATCTCGCCGGTAAACTGGGCCGCCTGGATGACAAAGCCCGCCGCGCCCTGGCATTCGAGGTTGGCATGCAGAACTCCGGCTTGGCCGCGACCCTTGCCACGGCGCACTTCAGTCCACTGGCCGCGCTGCCCTCCGCCGTCTTCTCTCTGTGGCACAACATCTCCGGCGCGATTGTAGCGGCATGGCTGGCTCGCCGCCCGCTGAAGGACTAGCGTCCCCGGGCTCGCGTCCCGCAGCCCGACTTATACCTGCTTCAACCAGTTGGACACCCCTTGACGCAATTAGTTGTGAACGTTAACAATTACGGAAGCCAACAAGTAGCCAACCGGGAAGATCATTCAATGAAGAACTGGGCAGGAAACCTTGAGTATTCGTCCGCAGACGTCCAGCGGCCCACCTCCGTGGACCAGCTGCGCGGGCTTGTGGCGAACGCGCCGCGGATCAAGGCCCTTGGTTCCCGTCACTCGTTCAACAACGTCGCAGACACCGATGGCATGCACCTTCTCCTGGATGCATTGCCCCAGGAGATCTCACTTGATCCCGGCAAGGGCACCGTCAAAGTCAGCGGCGGTATCAGCTATGGCGCACTCTGCCGGGCAGTCGAGGAACAGGGTTATGCCATCCACAACCTCGCTTCGCTCCCCCACATCTCGGTTGCGGGAGCCATCCAAACCGGGACGCACGGCAGCGGTGTCGGCAATCTCTCCCTGGCTGGCGCCGTCGAAAGCATTGACCTGGTGCGGGCAAATGGCGAGCTGGTGACGCTTAGGCCGGACGACAACGAATTCCTCGCCAGCGTTGTGGGACTCGGCGCCCTGGGGATCGTCACAGGACTGGAACTGGCCGTCCGGCCGAGCTACCAGATGCGGCAGCGCGTGCTCACGGGCCTGCCGTGGGACCGGGCGCTGGCCGATTTCGTGAACATCGCGTCGGCCGCCTACAGCGTCAGCTTCTTCACGGACTACACCGGAGACGCCATCCCGCAGGTGTGGTTCAAAGCCCTGGATACCGAGCCAGCCCTGCCCAACCTCTTCGGTGCAAGCGCGGCTACTGCCGCTCTGCACCCGCTGCCCGGGATGTCGGCGGAAAACTGTACGGGTCAGCTGGACGAGCCCGGCAAATGGCTGGACCGCCTGCCGCACTTCCGCCACGAATTCACGCCGAGCAACGGTGAGGAACTCCAGAGCGAATTCCTCCTGCCCCTGGAGCATGCACCTGCGGCTCTTCAAGCTGTCCGAGAGCTCGCGGACAAGCTGGCACCCCTGCTGTTCATCTCCGAAATCCGTACAGTAGCGGCCGACGAATTCTGGCTCAGCCCGTTCTACCGGCAACAAAGCGTGGCCCTCCACTTCACATGGAAGCCACTGCAGGCCCAGGTGGAAGCGGTACTCCCGGAAGTTGAGGAAGCACTGCGTCCCTTCGGCGCGCGACCACACTGGGGCAAGCTCTTCACGCCAAGCCTGTACGACTTCGCCACTCTCTACCCACGCTTCGAGGACTTCTGCAGCCTCGCCGCCACCAACGACCCCTCGGGCAAGTTCCGCAACCCCCTGTTGGACAGCATTTTGGGAGCCACAACCTCGTTGCTTGGCCGCTGATCCGTTGCTACTCACCACGGAATAGCAGGTTAGCGACGTCCCAGCGGCCCTCCTGACCAAACGCGCACGACGACGGCGGCCCGGCTCCCCGCAAAGGGCTGGACCGCCGTCGGGGTTAAGTCGGCCGGACTACTGGATGTGCGCCAATACGGCTCCCGCGGTCACCACGCCGCCGGGTGCCGAGAGCACCTCGGAGAGCGTGCCTGCACGGTGGGCTGCCACCTGCGTTTCCATCTTCATGGCCTCGACTACCAGTAACGGGTCGCCTGCAGAAACCTCGGTGCCGGGCTCCACGAGCCACTTCACCACGGTGCCGGCCATGCTGGAGACCAGGGCTGATTCCGCTGGCGGGGCTACCCCAGAATCGGAGGCTCCCACGTAGTCACCCTGCAACCCCGTGACCACCGAGCCTGACGGAAGTGCCTGCCCTGACCGGGCCCAACCCTCCAGCAGATCAGCCGGGAGTCCCACCGCGAGCCGCTTGCCGTCGACATCCACGGTGATGGTGCGCCGCACGCCGCCAGGGGCAACCATGTTGTATTCGGGATCAACGGGGATCTGATCTGCAAAGTCCGTCTCGATCCACCGGGTGTGAACATTCAGCCCGGCTACGGGCGTAAAGTCATCGGACTCCACAACGGCGCGGTGGAATGGCAACACGGTGGGCAGTCCGGTGATCTCCATTTCCGCAAGTGCACGGCGTGCGCGGCGCAGCGCTTGCTGGCGGTCGGCGCCAGTAACAATCAATTTGGCCAGGAGCGAATCGAACTGCGGTGCAATAAACGAGCCCGCGCGGACGCCGGTGTCCAGGCGAATGCCGGGGCCGGTGGGCGCTTGGAACGATGCCACTGTGCCCGGGGAAGGCAGGAATCCGCGGCCAACGTCCTCTGCGTTGATGCGGAACTCGAAGGAATGGCCCCGTGCGATGGGATCCTCGGAAATGCTCAAGGGCAGGCCGGCTGCAACACGGAACTGCTCCTGAACGAGGTCAATCCCAGCCGTTTCCTCGGTAATAGGGTGCTCAACCTGCAGGCGCGTGTTTACCTCAAGGAAGGCCACGGCCCCGTCCGCGGAGACGAGGAATTCGACAGTCCCGGCGCCGTAGTAGCCGGCCTCGCGGACGATTGCTTTGGCTGCGTCATAGATCTGTTGCTGCTGGGACTGGGTGAGGAACGGCGCAGGCGCCTCTTCCACGAGCTTCTGGTGACGGCGTTGAAGGGAGCAATCGCGCGTACCCACCACAACGACGTTGCCGTGGGTATCCGCGATGACCTGCGCTTCCACGTGCCGAGGCCTGTCAAGGTACTGTTCAACGAAGCATTCCCCACGTCCGAACGCTGTGATGGCTTCGCGCACTGCGGAGTCGAAAGCCTCCTCCACTTCGGCGAGTTCGCGGACAACCTTGAGCCCGCGGCCACCGCCGCCAAAGGCCGCCTTGATGGCCACCGGCAGTCCGTGTTCCTCGGCAAAAGCCCGGGCTTCAGCAGCATTGGCAACCGGCCCGTCGCTGCCGGCTACAAGGGGTGCACCAGCACGGACAGCGATCTCGCGGGCTGTGATCTTGTTGCCCAACTGTCGGATCGACTCCGGTGACGGACCGATCCACTCGAGTCCGGCGTCGAGAACTGCTTGCGCGAAGTCGGCGTTTTCCGACAGGAAGCCATACCCGGGGTGGACGGCGTCAGCACCCGACTGTTCAGCAACGGATAGCAGCTTCGCGACGTTGAGGTAGGTCTCAGCAGGGCTGTTTCCGACCAGGCTGTAGGCCTCATCCGCGGCACCCACATGCATTGCGTCGGCGTCGATGTCCGCATAGACGGCCACGGACGAAATGCCGGCGTCATCGCAGGCTCGGGCGACTCGAACAGCGATTTCTCCGCGGTTCGCAATCAGGACCTTTCGCATCAAATACTCACTTCTCTGGGGTCTTGGTGAAGTCGGGGGAATCGGGGACCATCCGGAACCGGATCCGTCCGCCAATGGGGACCTGCCCGGCAAGGTCAAGGTGTTCGTCGCGAACCACGCCGATCACGGGGTAACCACCGGTGATGGGGTGGTCGGCCAGGAACAGCACGGGGAGGCCGGCGGGCGGGATCTGGAGGGCACCAGCCATGGTCCCCTCACTGGGAAGTTCACCCTCGCGGGCGCGCTGGAGAGGAGTACCGTCCAGTCGCATGCCCACGCGGTTGGATTGTGGTGTGACCAGCCATTCCTGGCTTGTTAGGGACTCGATGGCGGACTGATCAAACCAATCAGCACGGGGTCCGGGAACCACATCGAGAACGGTGACATTGGCACCCGGAAATTCCGGTTGCAGCTCCGGGCTTCCAACCGCAGTAGACGCCGTGGCGTCGCCCGCCGGGAGCTCCTGCCCGACCACCAATGGCGCAGGTCCGATCCCCGACATCGTATCGGCCGAACGACTCCCCAGGACTTCGGGAACCGCTATGCCACCGCGGATTGCAACATAGTTCCGGAAACCGGCCTCGGGCGGTCCAACAGTAAGGACTTCGCCGTCGAGCAACGCGAATGGAGCAGCCATGGGAACGCTGCGCACTGCGTCCTGGATGCCGCCGTCAGATTCTTCGAATTCAACCGACGACGGCGACTGGACCGTTAGGGTGGTGGGCGCACCTGTCACGGCAATCACTTGGTCGCCGATTGCCTCCACCGTAAGCCCGCCATTGACGGTTTCGATGGCTGCGGCCGACGAACTGTTGCCGACAAGACGGTTGGCCCGCCGGAGCGATGCCCGATCCAACGCGCCGGCCGCCGAGACCCCCAAAGCCCCGTAGCCTCTGCGGCCAAGGTCCTCGATAAGGCTTTGAGCGCCGGGGTTGAGTACCCGTAATCCGGAGTCCGTGTGGTGATCCGAGTCGGGTTCAGCTTGATGCGCCGCACTGGCCGTGACAACCTCCCGAACAGCCCGGTACTGCACCCTGTCACCGGGCCGAACCAGGGCCGGTTGCGGACGGTCGAGGTCCCACATCCGGGCTCCCGTTCGGCCAATCAGCTGCCAACCGCCGGGAGAGCGCCGGGGATAGACAGCCGAGTACTGGCCGCCGAGGGCCACGGATCCAGCGGGAACAGCCGTGCGGGGTGAAGGGCGGCGGGGAACCGTGAGGACTTCATTCTCGCCCACCATGTAGCCGAATCCGGGAGCGAAGCCAGCGAAGGCAACAGTCCAAATCTGGCCGGTGTGGGCCGCAATCACGCCCTCCACGCTCAGCCCGGTGAGCTCCGCGACATCGGCGAGGTCATCGCCGTCGTACACGGTATCGATGACGACCAGCCCGGAATCGGTAACGTCCGTCGCGACGAGTTCCAGTTCGAGCAACCGGGCGCCGATGGCCCGGGTTGCCGCTGCGGATTCGCCAACCACCATAACTGTTTCGGCTGCTGCCAGGACGTCTACCTGGCCAGGGAGCGGAGACTTGTAGAGCATGTCCTGCAAGGCCAGTACGTCCTGCAGCCCATCCAGTTCCGCAAGGACGGCACGTGTGCCGACGGGTCGCACGGACCGGACCCTCTTCGCGGTGGTCGTTTGCTTCGCAGTGGTCGTTTGCATCACGGTCTCCATCATCCGCTTCGTCGCCAATTAGGCGGCCGACTCCTGCAGCAGGCGAAGGTCTTCTTCAGGCTTCGGATCCCGGCCCAGGAGCATACCCACGATCGTGACAACGGCTGTCAGGACGAGGTACCCGGCGATCAAATACCAGCCGCCGGATGCCGCGCCGTAGAGGGCAGTGAAGATGATGGGCGCAACAGCTCCACCAATCACACCGGCCAGGGTGTAGGCCAGGGAGCTGCCGGCATAGCGCAGGCGGGCTGGGAACTGCTCAGTGATGAAGGCGGCCTGCGGGCCATACATGAACGCGTGCAGCGCCAAACCGATCACCGTGCCGATGGTCAACATAACCACTGACTTGCCCTGGATCATGAGGAAGAACAGGGGAATATAGACGGCTGTGGCGGCCGCTGTGACGCCGTAGACAAGGCGGCGGTTGAAGCGGTCGGTAAGAGCGCCGGCCAACGGAATGAGGAACAGCTGGAATGCGGATCCGATGAGGATGGCTGCCAGGACATTACCCGTGGTCATGCCAAGTTGCTTGGTGGCGTACACCGCAACAAACACGGTGAAAAGCGCGTAGAGGACGTCCGGGCAGACCCGGGAGAGCGCTGCTGAAACCAAGGCCTTGGGTTCAGTGGTGAAGACCTCTTTGATGGGTGCTTTGGGTCGTTCGCCGTGGGCCTGGATTGCCTTGAAGACCGGGGTTTCTTCGAGCTTGAGGCGGATGATCAGGCCAAAGACCACCAGGAGTGCGGATGCCAGGAAGGCGACGCGCCAGCCCCAGGAAAGGAAGGCCTCGTTGCTGAGTGAAGCAGCCAGGATGGCGAGGACGCCATTGGCCATCAGGTTGCCCGCAGGCGGGCCGATCTGTGCAGCGGAGGACCAGAAGCCACGCTTGTTGGGGTCGCCGAATTCACTGGACAGCAGAACCGCTCCGCCCCATTCGCCGCCTACACCGATGCCCTGGGCGAGGCGAAGAAGAACCAGGATGGTGGGCGCCGCCACGCCGATGACTGAGTAATCGGGCAGCGCACCTATGAGTACGGTCGCGACGCCGATAAGCACCAGCGTGAATACCAGGACGTACTTGCGGCCAATCTTGTCGCCCAAACGCCCGAAGATGACGCCGCCGATCGGGCGGGCCAAGTAGCCCACCGCGAAAGCTGAGAAGGAGAGCAACAGTGCAACGAACTCGTCGTTGCCGGGGAAGAAGATCTTGGGAAAGACGAGGGCCGAAGCCACGGAGTAGATAGCGAAGTCATAATATTCAAGCGACGTGCCGGTGAGGCTCGCTATGTATGCCTTGAGGGCGCCGGCCGGTGGCTTCCTTGTCACGGCCTTGGCTGCGTTGGTGCTGGTCATGGTTTCCTCCGGGGGATGAGGGGTTTGCTGCGGGGCCTGGTTCAAACAGGTCTAGAGGAACGAGCCGATGCTGACGCCGGCGTCGTCGAGAGCGGACTTCACTGCAGTGGCCATCGCGACGGCCCCCGGTGAGTCACCATGCACGCAGATGCTTTCTGCGTGGATCTTCAGGATGGAACCATCGATCGTCCTGACGGACTGTTCGGTGGCCATCCGCAAAACGTGTTCCGCCACTTCGGCGGGGTCGTGCAGGACGGCGCCTGGCTGTGAGCGCGAGACGAGGGTTCCGTCCGGGTTGTAGGCGCGGTCCGCGAACGCTTCGGCAACGCCACGAAGGCCGGCTTCCTCAGCGAGGCGCAGGACTTCGGAACCGGGAAGGCCGAGGATCGGAAGGTTGGGGTCAACCGATTTCACGGCGTCGACGACGGCCTTTGCTTGCGCCGTGTGCTTGACGATGGCGTTGTAGAGGCCGCCATGGGGCTTCACGTACTGGACGCCCGCACCCGTCGTGGCAGCCAGCGCCTGCAGGGCCCCGATCTGGTAAACGACGTCGTCTGCCAGCTCCATGGGATCAACGTCCAGGAAGCGACGGCCGAATCCTGCAAGATCCCGGTAGCCGACGTGGGCGCCAATCACGACGCCGGCCTCAGCCGCCTTTTTGCAGGTGCTGCGAATAACGCTGGGGTCGCCAGCGTGGAATCCGCACGCAACGTTGGCACTGGAAACGGATTCGAACATGGCTGCGTCGTCGCCCAGCGTCCAACGCCCGAAGGACTCTCCGACGTCGCTGTTCAGGTCGATGACTGCCATGGTGTGATTCCTGCCTCGTGATGTGCGTTACATCAAGGATGCACCAGATTTCCGGATTGTTCAACAATCCAGCGATCCTAATTTTTGGCAATCGTGTAATTTTGGTGTCATGGCCAGTGCAGATCAGGAACCACGGGGAAAAGCCGGCATCGACGGCGCTGGCGCCCGCATGCGCCTCCGAGTGCCTTCGGTTGCCGAGAGGGTTGCCGAAGAACTGCGCTACCAACTGGCCGAGGGCTTCCTCGTGCCCGGAGCCAAGCTCACGGAAGCCACCATCGCCGAGGACCTGGGGGTTTCGCGCAACACCGTCCGTGAAGCGTTCGCCGAACTGGCCAGCGAGCGCCTGCTGGTGCGGCAACCGAACCGGGGCGTCTATGTGGCCACGTTGGAAGCCGGCGACATTCACGATGTCTACACCGTGCGCAGGGCCATCGAGGTCAGTTCCATCCGGGCCGGAGGCTCTCCAGAGCGCATCGCCGCGGTGAGGGCCGCCGTCGAGGAGGGAAAGCGCGCAGCAGCGGCAGACGATAACGAAGGCCTCGGCAGCGCCAACCAGCATTTCCACGGGGCCATCGTTGCCTTGGCCGAAAGCGGGAGGCTGAACTCGATCATGGCCCAAGTGCTCGCTGAGATGCGTCTTTACTTCCACAAGGCCACCATGAACGCGCACTTCTACAGCGACTGGCTAAAGGAAAACGAGCAGATCTGCTCGGCACTCGAATCCGGCGACCTGGAGCGCGCCGGGGACCTTCTGCTCGCCTACCTCAACAGGTCAGAGCAGCAACAGGCCGCGATCCACGGCGAATAGCCGGGATTCGCTGCGCTCCCTCCCACTTGCCTCAGTCCGCACCGCGAATTTTCGCCGATTGCTGCGCTCCAGGACGCAAAATCAGGCCGCAATATCGCGGAGCAACCGGGCAGGAGCGTCAGCGCTTGCCCTTCTTGCGCGAACCCTTGCCACGGCCCTTGTCCGGATTCGGGGCGTAGCGCTGCGCCACGGCGGGCTTCTTGGCCCCGCTCCCACGACGATCCGGCTTGGGCGCCTTCTTCGGCTTCTCCTGCCGGGCCGACGGCTGGCGTGAACTCTGCGCCGTCCGGCCGCGCACGATCCCAATGAATTCCTCAATCACCGGGCTATCTGTTCCCGCAAGCCAAGCGAGGCCAATCTGAGTTCCAGGAGCGCCGGTCAGAAGCCGCATCACTGTCTGCTTGTTGTTCAGGTGCCGGGCCACTGACATGGGCAGGATGGCCAACCCGGCTCCGGAAGCCACCACCTGTAAGGCCATATCCGGCCCGCCCATTTCCTCCACGTCCAGGAAATTCTCCTCGGACAGGTCCTCCAGCGCCACCTCTTCAAACACGGAGATCTCGTGTCCCTTGGGAGCGACCACCACCGGCTGCTCTTCATACAGGGGAATGACGTTCAGGCCTTCCCGGTCCACGGGCAGCCGAACAAAGCTAAGGTCAGCGGAACCGTCGCGCAAAACTGAAAGCTGCGCACCGTCGTCGGACATGAACGCGTGCAACGGGACGTCCGGCATCCGCTCTTCCCACCGCCGGATCCATTTCCCAGGCGTCACACCCGCAACATAAGCGAAGCGAAGCTCGCTCGGGGGCTCGGTTATTTGGGCGGATTCTTCAGCGTCTGGCACACACTCACAGTACCGGCCAGATACCCTTGAAGCATGACGTCCTCGAACTCCCAGTCCATGAAACCGGCAACCGTTGCCAAGAAACTCGGCATCTACCTGCCCGCGACACCCCAGGAGTTCCAGGATTCGTCCATCTCCCGCGAAGAATTCGCCGAACTCCAGGCCAACCCGCCGGAGTGGCTCGCCGAGCTCCGCCGCAACGGCCCGCACCCGCGCCCGGTACTGGCACAGAAGCTGAACGTCTCCATCAGCGGCCTGGCCCGCGGTGGCGTCGAAGAAGCACTCACGACGGCGGAAATCACCGAGCTGCTGCAGGCTCCACCACAGTGGCTGGTTGTGGAGCGCGCCACGCACGCCGCCGTCCGCGCCGAAGCACAGCGCGTCAAGGAAGAGGCTGCGAAGAAGGCAGCCACCAAGGAAGCCAAGGACAACGCAGCAGCCAAGCGCGATGCCCCGAAGACGTCAAAACGCGATCACGCATAGTATGAGCTGGCTGTGGCCGGGACCAGTTGGTCCCGGCCACAGCTGTTTAATTAGTCCTGGTGTAGCTGCACGAAGTTGCCGCAGCCGTCGTCGAACACTGCGCTGATGCCGGAAGGATCCTCGGAGGGCTCGCCCTTGAACGTCACGCCGGCTGCAACCAAGCGCTCATACTCGGCCTGCACATCCGGTACGCCGAAGACGATGGCGGGGAGGCCGGCGTCGTGCACTGCGTTCATGTAGTTGGCGCCGATCGGGTTGTCGCTGGGTTCCAGCAGGAGTCCCACGGAATTGTTGTCTGCGCTGTTGTCCGCGCCGGGATCCTTAATGATGAAGAGGTTGTGCTCGGGCATGGCCATCAGGGTTTCGAAGCCCAACGTTTCCGTATAGAAAGCATGGGCCGTAGCGGGGTCCTTGACGTGGATGCTGCACATTTTCAGTCTCATGGGCCCTAGGCTACGCCCCTGGACCCAGAGAGTGGCAGCGTGGGAACACTCTGGCGCATACTGAAATCACAGCAGCGCGTACTCGCCTGGAGGTGGTCCAATGCCCGCCATGATGCTCCTGTGGGGCCTAGCCTTGGTGCTCGCAACAGCGGCAACAACGTTCGTCCTCCACAGAAAACTCACGCATGGGCGCGGCCCGGAACCGGACACGATCTTCTGGGATCTCTTCGCCGGCCTGGTCGTGATTCTTCCGGCCATCCTGGTTCCCGCAGTGGAATGGGCGCCGGCCGGACTGATCATGGTCTTCGTCGGGATGACCGCTGCAGCAGCAACGCTGGCTACCAGCCGCAAGGTTGACCGTCTCCACGCAGCCGAGCCCCGGCGTCGTCGTGGTATTGCCAAAACTGCCGCACGCCACGCGAGCGTCCTCCAGCAGTGGCAGCGCTACGAACTCGATCCCGGGCAGGCAATAGATTTCCCGGCAATGACGGACGTCAGGATGGCCGAGACAGCTGCCCTTGCCCGCGCCATGCGGGAGGCTGAACGCTGCCGGGTGACACCCGGGACTGACTACCAGGCCGCCGTCGAGCGCCTGGCCCAAGCACTCATCGAAGCGGAGCGTGCGGCAGGGGTGCCGAGGGCCGGACAACCCGCGCCGAGGTGACACTTAACACCAATGCTAGGCGCGAACATGGGTGTTAAGTGCCATCTCGGCGCGTGTCCCAGGCGCTTTGCCTAGCCGACCGGCAGCGCGCTCAACTTGTTGGCCTCGACGATCCGGGCAGCGGTTGCCTGGCCCATCCTGACCGCGCCGTCCACATGCTGGTAGCCCTCCGCGGCGAGGTCCGACGAGGACCAGTAGATCGGTCCGACGTTGGCGTGCTGGTCCTTGCCGTAGCGGTGCAGGCCGCCGAGATCGTAGCTGGAGGCGTATGCGCCGCGGGTCCATTCCTCGGAGCCCCAGTCTGACTCGTAGTAGACCTCGGGGGTGAGGGCCTTGTCGCCGAGGAAGCCGGCGATGGACTCGAGGACGGCCTTCTTGCGGTCTTCGGCGCTGAGCTCGAACACGGCGTCGGCTTTTTCATCGGAAATGAAGCCCACCAACGTGCCGCGGGAGTCGCCGTGGTTGGTGTTGTCGTAGACCTCCTGCACCAAGGCGCCGGCGCTGAAACCGGTGCCCGAGAGGCCTTCTTCGCGCCAGAACGGCGTGCTGTAAACAGCGTGAACCTTGATGACCAAGCCCAGTGACTGGTGCTGGTGCATCTGGTGCTGGCGGCGCGGCAGCGGCGGGTTGAAGGAAACACGCGAGTACAGGTTTGGCGGCACCGCCATGATGACGTACCGCGCGTTCACCGTGGCTCGCTCAGACTCAACCGTCACGCGGTCGACGTCCCAGTTGATGGTGCGAACCGGGCTGTTAAGCACGACGTCGGAACCCAGCTCGGCGGCCTGGAGCAGCGAAACCTGCTGCATGCCACCAATGACGCGCTTGTCCAGGATGAAGTCCTCGTCCGTCAGGTGTGTGAAGGACCCAGCGGAAGCGGCCATGAGGACGGCCTGCAGCGCAGAGAAGGCGTGGGCAGGCTTGGTCAGCATGCCGCCGGCGATGAAGAGGCCGATGTTGTTGCACGCTTCTTCATCGTTGGAGTTCTGACGGAGCCAGTGGTGGAAGGAGATGGTGTCCAGTTCGCGGGCCTTGGGGTGCGCCCAGGGCTCGGTGGGACCGATCTCCGCGGCGAGCCCGTCCAGGATGGCAACGAGCTTGTCCATCTCGGCCTTGGTGTGCTCGTTAACGGGGAAGGTGTCACCCGTGTACTGGACGCGCTTGCCGTCTGCGCCGATGTAGACGGACTCGCCGTCGCGGTAGCGCGGGTACATTTTCAGTCCCAGCTCGTCCAGCAGGTCCATGAGGGCCGTCTGGTCCGGGGAAACCCACTGGCCGCCGATTTCCAGCATGGCGCCGTCAATGGTGTCGGTCCAGGTGCGGCCGCCCACGCGGTCGCGTGCTTCGAGCACTGCGACGCTGAGTCCGGCCTTCTTCAGTTCGCGTGCCGCCGTCAACCCTGACGGTCCGGCACCGACGATCACAACGTCGCGATCAAGATTCTGCATGATGTCCTCTCCGTGGCCGTCCGTGGTGGCTGACCAATAAATGAATGGCATTCATTTATATTTGATAATAGCTGCCAAGTCCGCGAGTGGGAAGACCCGATGGAATAATGCTGGAGATACAGGCAGCAGAAAGGCTTCCGATGCCCGCACCCACACCCGCGCCCGAACCCGAGCCGGGCGCTGCCCCAGCTTCCGCCAGCAAGGCGCGGCGGCGCGCCGGACGGCCCATGGCACGCATCCTGGACCAGAACGGCATCACGACGGCGGCCCTGGAGTTAATCAGCAGCAAGGGTTACGACGGTCTCACCATGGCAGCCCTGGCACGTTCGCTGGGCGTGGCGCCATCCGCCCTCTACAACCACGTAGCCTCCAAGGACGACGTGCTCTTGCTGGTGGAGGACCACTTGGCCGCGATGGTTGATGTGTCCGCTTTTGGTGTGGAGCCGTGGGATGTGGCCGTGCGCCGCTGGGCATGGTCCTACCGGGATGTGTTTTCGCAGCACACGCCGCTGATCCCCGTTATTGCCGTACTTCCGGTGGCGAACGCTCCGAAGACCCTGGCGATGTACGAGGCCGTGACCGCCGGATTCCGCGACGCCGGGTTCCCGGAAGAGAAGATCATTTCGGCGATTGTTGCGTTGGAGGCCTTCGTCTTCGGGGCCGCATACGACGTCACCGCGCCGGAGGACATTTTCGACGCCGGCTCGCTTGCGGACCAGGTGCCCAACTTCACGGCAGCCGTGGACAGACTCGCCTTGGAGCGCCATCCACGGCCGACCGATGTTGCTTTTAGTTTGGGGCTTGAGGCGCTGATCACCGGGTTCGGCGCGCTGCGGGGGTAGTTTTTGAGGAGGTCGTCAGCGGTCCCTTCCGCCCGTGCCTAGCGGGCGCCAACCACCACGACCTCGAACGTTGTGGACCCCGGCTGGAAGAACTTTGCGTTCACCACGGCGAGCGTGTCACCGAACAGGGCCGCCGTCGTTGGAGTCTTGAAGAGCCCACTGGTGATGACGCCCTTCAGCTTCCCGGATTCCTGGTCATCGTCCAACACGAACCTGCTGACCTGGTTGAGCATGTTCTGCACCGCCCAAAGCTGGTTGCCCTTAACTACGATGCCATCGACGGCGGGAACGCTGACGCCCTCGATTATTTCGCTTGCACCCGTTGCAGGGTCGACCGTGTAGAGGGCGCCGTTTCCTGAATGGGCGACGATGAGGCTCTCGCCGTCCGGAGTTGCTGCGATGCCGTTGAGGTTGAACTGCGACGTCGTGTCATTCGCGGGACCGGACAGAGAAAGTGTCCGGACACTGCCGAGTTCGCCGTCCTGCCCAACCGGAACAAGGTACAGTTCAGCGGCCACGGAATTCGTGAACCAGGCGCCTTCAGGGGTCAAAGCAACGTCGTTGATAAACGCTGGACCGGTGGTCAGTTGGAGCACGGCGACCGTCTGGCGTGTATCTGTGTTGTAGACGTAAGCTTGCCCGGTCCCGCCCCCAGCGACAAACAACAGGCTGTTGCCCACATCCGCGGTCATCCCGACAGCGGCCCGGCCATCAGGCACGTCGATGAAAAGTGACGCCGTTTGCTGGCGGACGTCGCCGCGGAAGATGTCTCCGTTTCCAAAGTCTCCGGCGTAGAACGTCGTTCCTGCGCCGGCGGCAATTCCTTCGGCCGATGAGGCTCCAGGCAGGGGGATGAGGTAATCCGTGGCCCGGGCGGCAGAGGCCAACGGCGCGGGGCCGAAGAAGGCCGCGAGCACAAGGGCGACTACGCCCGCGAAGACGCGGCGCACAGCCCTGGTTCGGGGCTGTGACGGGTCCCGGCGCAGGAATCTGCCCCGAGCGATGACAGTGCTGTGGTTTGAGTGACGCATGATGCTCCCTGGATCAGGTTCCGGCGGAACACGTCCCCGCCATCTGCGGGAGCTCCGCCGATTGTGCTGTCAGTCTAGGCACCGGCCTGACGGCGTGCCAGAGCTTGCGGAACATAATTTCTTGTACTACAAGTTAATAACTTGTATCCTAAGTTTCAGGCAAAGATGCCCGCACCTTAGGAGAACCATGAGCCCTGTAGATCTCATTCGCCACATCAAACTGTCAACGGCCCGTTTGCCCCTCACCGTGCCCATCAGCGACGCCAAGGTGTTCACGGGCCGCCAAAAGCCGATGACCGAAGTAGTGTTCCTCTTCGCCGAGATCACCACGGAGCAAGGCCACAGCGGCATCGGGTTCAGCTACTCAAAACGCGCCGGCGGTCCCGCACAGTACGCCCACGCGAAGGAGGTTGCCGAGGGCATCATTGGCGAGGACCCCAACGACATCGGCAGGATCTACACCAAGCTTCTGTGGTCCGGAGCATCAGTGGGCCGCTCGGGCGTTGCAACCCAGGCCCTGGCTGCCATCGACATCGCGCTTTACGACCTCAAAGCCAAGCGCGCCGGACTCCCCTTGACCAAACTGCTGGGCTCATATCGCGACTCCGTGCAGACCTACAACACCTCCGGCGGCTTCCTCAACGCCACGTTGGAAGAGGTCAAGGCACGCGCAACGCAGTCCATTGAAGAAGGCATTGGTGGCATCAAGATCAAGGTTGGCCTCCCGGATTCCAAGGAAGACCTCCGTCGCGTGGCCGGCGTCCGCGAGCACATCGGCTGGGACGTACCGCTCATGGTGGACGCCAACCAACAGTGGGACCGTGCGACTGCCCTGCGCATGGGCCGCCAGCTTGAGGAATTCAACCTCATTTGGATCGAAGAGCCGCTGGACGCCTACGATTTTGAGGGCCACGCGCACCTTGCCCAGGTTTTGGATACGCCCATCGCCACGGGCGAGATGCTGGCCTCCGTGGCGGAACACAAGGGCCTTATCAACGCCAACAGTTGTGACATCATCCAGCCCGATGCACCCCGCGTTGGCGGCATATCCCAGTTCCTGCGCCTCGCTGCGCTTGCGGATGAGCGCGGTCTTGGCCTGGCTCCGCACTTTGCCATGGAGATCCACCTGCACTTGGCCGCTGCCTATCCGCGGGAACCCTGGGTGGAGCACTTCGATTGGCTGGATCCCCTCTTTGAGGAACGCCTGGAGACCAAAAATGGCCGGATGATCGTTCCGGACCGCCCCGGACTGGGCGTTACGCTGAGCGGGCAGGCCCGCGCCTGGACCACCGAATCCGTGGAATTCGGCGCGTAATCTTGAACCCATGAGCCGAAACCTGACTGCGGATCTCGCCGCCGACCTTCGCACCCGCATCGTCGACGGCGTCATCCAGCCAGGTGAGAAACTCCCCAGCGAAAACACCCTCATCAGCGAATTCGGCGTCAGCCGGACAGTGGTCCGCTCCGCCCTGACCCGCCTGCAGGCTGAAGGACTTGTCGAAACTGAACGTGGACGGGGCAGTTTCGCACTGACCCCGCCGGCGGACGGACCTACGCAGGCCCCCGGAACCCGTCCGGTATCCAGCATGGAAGAGCGGCTGCAGATGCTCGACTTCCGGATCGGCGTCGAGACCGAAGCAGCAGCCTTGGCGGCCCTGAACCACACGGGCCATCAATTGAAGGCAGTGCATGGTGCACTGGAGCAATTCACCGCGAGTTCGGGCCACCCGGCCCACTCCATGAAGGCTGACTTCGAATTCCACCGGGCCGTTGCTGCAGCGTCAGGCAATCCCTTTTATACGGACTGCATCACCGCCCTGGGTCAAACAATGATCACCATGCCACGCACGCGCCTCCTGGGCAGTGAAGAGCAGGACTCCCGGGAACGGTTCGAACAAGTGGTCCACGAGCACTCCTCTATATACGCAGCCATCGCCGACCGCGACCCAGCCGCTGCCGCCGCAGCGATGCGCCTTCACCTGAGCAATTCACGACGCCGGTTCAAGGGTTCGCCGCGCGGCTGACCTCCCGCTTCGCAGCCCAACTGAGTCGCATTAGTGCGCGTTTAGAGCCGTCTAAACGCGCACTACTGCGACTGAGTTGGGGAAACAACAAAAGAGCCCCGATCCTAAGACCGGGGCTCTTTCAATTGCGTGCGCGAGGGGGGATTTGAACCCCCACACCCTTTCGGATACTGGCACCTGAAGCCAGCGCGTCTGCCGTTCCGCCACTCGCGCGCAACTTCTTTTTCAGGACTTCCACCGGTCTCCCAGCTTCGTTTCCTTCAAAAGCAGCGAGATCAAGCATAACGGACATTCCAGACAAAACACCAATCGAGTCGCTGCCGGGCTGTGGGCAACGCTGCTGGGAGGTGCCCAAGCCATACAACTTTTGCTTAACGGCACGGAAATTTCACCCCCTGGCTCCCCCGGCAGAACGGGCCGGAATCGAACTTTTCCGCGTCGTAAGGCGTTGTGGATTAAGGCCATTCCCAGACACTCCCAGTAGTATCGGGAAGTGGAAGGGCCGTTCGGCGCTCACTTTGCTGTGTGCGTGGACGGGTCGAAGCACCGAGTATTGAACCAGGCACAGTGGGTGCCGCGGCGAGGAAAGGAGAAGGACCATGGGTTTGCTGGACAAAGTCGAGCGCGGCATTGAAAAGGCTGTCCGCAATGTCTTCTCCACGGGGTCGCGGGCACGTGTTGAGCCTGTGGAAATCGCGAGCAAGCTACGGCGCGAGCTGGACAATAAGTCCATCACCATCGCAGCCGGGCGCACTCTCGCCCCCAATGTGTTCGATGTCCTCCTCAGCGACGAAGATTTTGGACGTGCCCAGGAGTGGGGGACTCCACTGGCTGAGGAACTGTGCGATGTAGTCATCCAGCACGTTCGCAGCCAGGGCTACACTCTCCAGGGCGCGGTCCGGATTTCGTTCCGTCGAAATGAGGAGGAACGCGCCGGTCACTTCGAAATAACTTCCCGGACCGAGAAATCCTCCGACGACGCCGCTGCCGCACCACAAGCCCCGCGGCCGAATGTTCCAGCTGCACCCGCCCGGCAGCCCACCCGACTCCAGCCTGTCCTGGACATTGCCGGCCAGCGCTATTCCCTCAATGCCCAGTCGGTCGTGCTGGGCCGCTCTTCGGAAGCGGACATCCTGGTGGATGACACCGGAGTTTCCAGGAAGCACCTTGAGGTCCGCACCCAGAACGGCACTACGTGGGCCGTTGACCTTGGTTCCACCAATGGCAGTTACGTCAACGGTCACAAGGTGGACGGCAGCGTGGAGCTCACTGACGGCTCAACCATCACGATGGGACGTACCAAGATCATTTTCCGCCTCCTCCCCCAGACCCTGGGTGGCCACGCGTGAACGACATCAGCGAACTGACCATCACGGCACTTCGCTTCGGTTTCCTGCTGTTGCTGTGGGTCTTGATCTTCAGCATCGTGTCCACCATGCGCCGCGACTTCCAGATCGGCCGCAAGGCTGTGACCGGAGCCCCGACAGCACGCGAGGTCCGCAAGCACCCCGAATTGGCAGCTTCCCCGCCGCCCGCCATCCAGCATGCGCGCAATTTGGTGGTCACTGAGGGCCCCCTCAAGGGCACCACACTTCCCTTGGCGGCAAGCCCCATCCTGTTGGGCCGCGCGCAGGAAGCCACGCTGGTCCTGGAAGACGACTACGCTTCCGGCCGGCATGCACGCTTGTTCCCGCAGGGCAGCCGCTGGTTCATTGAGGACCTTGGGTCCACCAACGGCACCTACCTGGCCGATCAGCAGCTCACCCGTGCCCTGCCGGTGGAGCTTGGCGTTCCCGTGAGAATCGGCAAGACGGTTATTGAATTGAGGCCGTAGTCCATGGCCTCTCCCGAGACCCCGGAAGGCAAGGAAACGCCTACGGAGCGCCCACTCATCATGCGCTACGCCGCGCGATCCGACGTCGGACGGATCCGCTCCAAGAATGACGACTCCGCGTATGTGGGCCGCCATCTTGCAGTCGTTGCCGATGGAATGGGCGGACATGCAGGCGGAGACGTCGCCTCGGCCTCCACGGTGCTGGACATGATCCACCTCGATCATGATGACTACCCCGAGGGCGCCGATACGATCCTCGCCGATGAGATCCAGACCGCCAATTCGCTGCTGTCCGAGCTGGTTCATCAGAATCCCAAGCTTTCCGGCATGGGCACCACCGTCACCGCCCTGCTCCTCGAGGGCCGCAAACTCCATTTCGCCCACATCGGCGATTCCCGGGCCTACCGCCTGCGGAACAAGAAGTTCGAGCAAGTCAGCATTGACCACACGTTCGTTCAACGCCTTATTGATGAAGGCCGGCTCCGCCCCGAAGAAGCCGAAACACATCCCCACAAGAACGTCCTGATGCGCGTCCTGGGTGACGTCGACGCCAGCCCTGAGCTGGACTTGGATGCCCTCGACGTCGAACCGGGCGAACGCTGGTTGCTCTGCTCGGATGGCCTCAACTATGTGGCAGGGCACGTGGTGGAGCGGGTATTCCGGGAAACCAAGGACCTGCGGGAATGCGCAGAAATCCTCGTTAATCTCACGTTGGAAGCCGGCGCTCCGGACAACGTCACCGTGGTCGTGCTGGAAATCGTTGAGGAGACCGTCGAC
Source organism: Arthrobacter sp. StoSoilA2 (assembly GCF_019977195.1). Lineage (NCBI taxonomy): Bacteria > Bacillati > Actinomycetota > Actinomycetes > Micrococcales > Micrococcaceae > Arthrobacter > Arthrobacter sp. StoSoilA2. The sequence goes on along the minus strand of NZ_AP024643.1, from coordinate 33,171 downwards.
GACGTCAACACGGCCGCCGTCGACGTCGTTCCTCCTGCGGCGCTTGCCGCGGTGGACGGGTCGGAATCATCTGCTGCAGGCAAGCCGACAGAAGGTCCCTCCGCCACCAAGCCAGCAGACGCCAGTCCGGGCGAGCTTAAGGCAACTGCGCCCAATGATGGCAAGGTTGCCGACGCCGGTTCATCCTCCAGCCCTGTCGACCCAACGGCGGAGGGCGGCCCAGCTACGGAGGGCGACTCATCTGCGGAGAAGGCTGAGTCCGCTGACGAAGACGGAACCTCCAAAGAACCGCCCACCACTACTGACCCGCATCTGGGTGAGCATCTTTCCGCTGAGGTCCTCCGCGAGGAACTCGCCAGCCGCCCCCATGAGCTTGTGGGTGCTGCGGCTACGGCGGCCGAGACCGGATCCATCCCCACTGTGGCAGGGCGTACCGTTGCTCGACGTGCGGCTACTGTGCTCACCCACAAAGCCGAACAGGATCGTCTGGAAGTCGAAGAACCGGCACGACGCCGCATCCGCTGGCTCATGCCCGCCGTCGCAGCTGTTCTTGTGCTCGGCGTCGTGGTGGGCCTATGGCTTGGCTACGCCTGGACGCAGACCCGCTATTACGTTGGAGAGTACGATTCCCGTGTAGCAATCTTCAACGGCATTTCGCAGCGGCTCGGCCCCATCCAGTTGTCCCGGCTCGAGGCTGTCACCGACCTCCGTGTTGAGTCCCTTCCCGAGTATGGTCAACAGAGTGTTCGGCAGACCGTTCCTGCCGGAGACCTTGATGATGCGCAACGTATTGTGGAGAACCTGAAGAACTACGGCAGTACGTCGGGAACCTGCCCCAGCACCACTCCTTCCCCGACTCCGTCAGCGACAACCAGTGTTCCAATTCCCAGTACAGCGGCCATTGCCAGCCCTACGCCTTCGCCCGTACCGACTCCCTGTGAGGCGGCAAAATGATCCAGACTGAGACCGCGGCCAAACCGCGCCGCAATGTTGAGCTGGTGCTTATCGTGCTTGCGCTTGCCGTTGGCATCGGCGCCAGTGCTCTGGTGAGCATCAATTCCGAAAGTGGACTCGACAGCGACTTCTGGTTCCAATCAAGCCTGCTTGCTGTCGCTGCCTTTGCCTTCCACGTAGTCCTGAGGTTACGCGCTAAGTATGCCGATCCAGTAATACTTCCGATCGTTGTTGCCCTCAACGGGCTCGGACTCGCTTTGATCCACCGCATGGACGGTCCAGGGGACGATACCGGTAATAACCAGCTCCGTTGGACGCTCATTGCCATGGCGGTATCCATCGCTGTGATTTGGTTCCTCAAGGACCACCGCATCTTGCGCCGGTTTACCTACATTTCCTTGGCAGCGAGTGCTTTCCTTCTGATTTTGCCGCTCGTTCCGGGCATCTCTGCCGGTGAAGTACTGGGTGCGAGCGTGTGGATCAGGATCGGCCCGATGACGTTCCAGCCAGGCGAAATTGCCAAGATCACCCTGGCAATATTCTTCGCCGGGTATCTATCCTCCAACCGGGACCTCATCCTGCTGGCCGGACGCAAAATCGGCCCCATGCAGTTCCCGCGGTTCAAGGACCTGGGTCCCATGATCACTGCCTGGTTGGTGAGCATTGGCGTCCTCGTATTCCAGCGCGACCTCGGATCGTCAGTCCTGTTCTTCGGCCTCTTCATTGTGATGATCTACGTCGCTACGAGCCGCATCTCATGGGTGGTGATCGGCCTTGCCCTGATACTTGGGGGCGGATTCATTGCTTCCAGGATCTTCTCGCACGTTGCCTTCAGGATCGATAGCTGGATCAACGCGTTCACTCCCGAAGTCTTTGGCAGGTCACCCGGTGGCAGCGGGCAGATCGTCCAAGGCCTGTTCGGCATGGCTGACGGCGGCCTTGTGGGCACAGGCCTTGGCCAAGGCCGGCCGGACCTGGTGCCCTTCGCCAACAGCGACATGATCGTGGCACTCATTGGCGAAGAACTCGGCCTCATCGGCCTGTTCGCTGTCGTGATGCTCTACCTGTTGCTTTTTACCCGCGGTTTCCGCGCCGCACTCGGCACCCGGGATGCGTTCGGCAAGTTGCTGGCGTGCGGGCTCTCCTTCGCAATCGCGCTCCAGTGCTTCGTGGTCATCGGCGGCGTCACCAGACTTATTCCGCTGACCGGCCTCACCACGCCATTCCTGGCCGCCGGTGGATCCTCCCTCCTGGCCAACTGGATAATCGTCGGCCTCCTGCTCATGATCTCCAACACGGCCCGCGGGCCCATAGATACCACTCCGATGGTGAATAAACCTCCTGCAAGCAGCACCAACCCGGCCGCCCGCAAGTCAGCTTCCGTACCCACGCCGGGCGCGCCCACGGAAGCGGTGAAGCATCCATGAACCAGGCAATTAGAAGTTCGTGGATGGCTGCCGTCGCCATGTTCGCCTTGATTTTCGGCGCCATCAGCTATGTCCAGGTCATTGGCGCTGACGATCTCAACGCCAATCCATGGAATCAGCGGGCAATCCTGGCAACATTCTGCAACGACCGCGGGGCGATCATCGTCGCCGGTAAACCGATTGCAGAGTCCGTTCCGGGTAACGAGTCCTGCGCGTTCCAACGCAAGTACACCCAGCCGGAACTTTATGCGGGCATCACGGGATACTTCTCCAGGGGATTTGGTTCCACCGGGCTCGAACAGTCCCTCAGCGACCAGTTGGCCGGCAACTCCGACCAACTGTTCCTGGACCGCGTCAGCCAGATGTTCCTTGGCAATGAGCCCAAGGGCGCCTCTGTGGAACTCACGCTCGATCCCGCCATCCAGCAGCTTGCCTACGACCTCATCCCCGAGGGCCAGCGTGGCTCGATCGTTGTGACCAACCCGAAAACCGGCGCCATCCTTGCCATGGTTTCCAAGCCGTCCTACGACCCCAACCTGATTGCTACACACGACACCGCTGCCGCAGCGGCCAACTACGCCGAGCTGAACAAGATTCCCGGCATCAACTTGAACCAGAACCTCAGCGGGCCTACGGGTAACTTGTTGTCCCCGGGCTCGGTGTTCAAGCTCGTGGACACTGCGGCCGCCCTGAATTCCGGCAAGTACAACAAGGACAGCGAACTGCCGAACCCCAGCAGCCTGCCCTTGCCTGGATCCAGTGCGAGCCTGCCCAACTACGCCGGCGGCAACTGCAACGTCCGCGAAACGGCAACGTTCTCTTTCGCCCTGGAACAGTCATGCAACACTCCCTTTGCGAGCATCGCGCTGGACCTGGGCCAGGACGCCATCCGGGATCAGGCAGAGAAGTTCGGCTTCGGGGACACCTTCGGCGAGCAGCTCAAGCTCCAGCAGGCCATCAGCGTCTTCCCGAAGGACCTGGACCAGGCCCAGCTTGCCCAGTCCTCAGTGGGGCAGCGCGACGTCAAGGCAACCCCGCTCCAGATCAACCTGATGACTGCGGCAATTGCCAACGGTGGTGTGCAGATGAAGCCCAACCTGGTCAAGACAGTCCGTGCGCCCGACCTCCGGGTGATCAGCGAGTTCAAGCCAGAGGCCCTGCGCACCAGCACGACCCAACCCATCGCGAACCAGATCACCCAGTGGATGAGCAGCGCGGTCTCCAACGGCATCGCCAGCGGCGCTGCTGTCCCGGGGGTCCAGGTAGCCGGTAAGACGGGTACCGCCGAGCTCGGCGATTCAGGTTTGAACAACTCTTGGTTCACCGGGTTCGCCCCGGCGAACGATCCGCAAGTGGCCGTCACCATCGTCATGGAAGGTGTGGATGTGCTCACAGGCGCCAAGCTAACCAGTCCGAACGCAAAGAAGATTTTTGAGGCGGTGTTGAATAAGTGAGACCTACTTCGGGAATCACACTCGGCGGCAGGTTCCAGCTGACCAGTCGCATTGCGATTGGCGGCATGGGCGAGGTCTGGAAGGCCAAGGACCAGATCCTGGGCAGGATCGTTGCCATCAAGGTGCTCAAGGAGGAATACACCGGGGACCCCGGCTTCCTCCAGCGCTTCCGCGCCGAAGCCCGCCACACAGCACTCCTTAACCACGTGGGTATTGCCAACGTCTTCGATTACGGCGAAGAAGCCGGCTCGGCGTACCTCGTCATGGAACTGGTGCCCGGCCACCCGTTGAGCGGCATCCTTGAGCGCGAGCAGGTCCTGTCACCTGACATGACCCTTTCGATCATCTCCCAGACGGCGCGCGCACTGGCAGTGGCACATGCCCAGGGCCTGGTCCACCGCGACATCAAACCGGGCAACCTCCTGATCACGCCGGACAACCGCGTCAAGGTCACCGACTTCGGTATCGCCCGCCTGGCTGACCAGGTGCCGCTGACCCAGACCGGCCAGGTCATGGGCACCGCCCAGTACCTTGCTCCCGAGCAGGCAACAGGACAAACTGCCACCGGCTCGTCTGACATCTACTCGCTGGGCGTCATTGGCTACGAATGCCTCACCGGCCACCGTCCGTTCTCCGGTGAATCCCAGATCGCCATTGCCCTTGCACAGGTTAACGACGCTCCGCCACCACTTCCGGAGACGCTGCCCACGCCGGTGCGTGCCCTCCTGATGTCGATGCTCGCCAAGGATCCAAAGAACCGTCCAGCCAACGCCATCAAGCTGGCGGAGGCCGCCGAGGCTATCCGCAACGGCGATATCACCACTGCCCACGCCGCGGTGCCGGGTATGCTCCTCTTCGAAGCCGCTACCGGACCCATCACGGCACCGGTCAATACTGCTACGGCCCCCACCGGCGTCGTTACCTCGCCGTTTGGCAAGGAGCATTCCACGACGTCGACTTCCGCACTTCCGGTGCTCGGCGCAACCGCCGCCGTTGGAGGTGCAGCCGGTGCGGCTGTTGGAGCCGCCGGCGCTTCCGCGGACAACCATTTGGCGCGGGCGAATGCGCTGGAGGCAGAGCGGCAGCTGAACGACGAAGAAGAAGTCATCTACAGCGATGATGACAACTACGACGACGTCGAGCCTGAGCGTAAGAAGCGCAGCCCCTGGACCTGGCCACTCGTTGCCCTGATCCTGCTGGTGCTCTTCGCACTGGTTGGTTTCCTGATTTCACAGTCGGGCTTCTTCTCCCCGAATCCCGGTCCGGGCGAGTCCACCTCTGCAAGCGCAAGCCGGAGCGCAAGTCCAACGTCGCAATCGGCCACACCAACGCAGACGTCCCAGGCCCCCTCCCCGACACCGACGCAGTCCACCCCCCAGAAGATCAACCTGATCCCTGAGGAGTATCTTGGACAACCGTTTGAGACTGTCCGCAGCCAGCTTGTTGGATTGGGCCTGCAGGTCAACGGGCAGGAAGTGTTCAACACTGCCCCCGCCGGCACGGTAACTGACCTTAACCCCACGGGTCCCGTGGATCCAGGGGAAGTTATCACTGTCCAGTACTCCAAGGGTCCGGAAATGGTGTCCGTGCCCAGCATCGGGGTCGGCCTCAGCGAGGAAGAGGTGCGGGGACTGATCGAAGCAGCGAACCTGCGGTGGGTCCCGGGCGATCCCGTCAATGGCGCCGTCGGCCAGAAACCAGGCACCTTCGTACGGTCCGAGCCGGCCCCTGGAACAAAGGTTGCGGCTGGTTCGGTAGTCACATACCACCTGTCCAAGTCGCTTGTACCGAGCAATCCGACGTCCCCGAGCGCCAGCCCCAGCGGCTCCGGCAGCCCGAGCAACTAAGTAGCCGCCATGTCTACGCCACGGCCCGGTCCAGCGCACCGAGAGGAGAGTACACCTGTCTCTTCGCAGCGCATCCTCAATGGTCGCTACGAACTCGGTGACCTTATCGGCCGTGGCGGCATGGCAGACGTCTACCGTGGGTCGGATACGCTCCTGGGACGCACCATTGCAGTCAAAGTCCTGCGTGCCGACCTCGCCCGCGATCCCCAGTTCCAGGCCCGCTTCAAACGCGAGGCCCAGGCTGTCGCAGCACTGAACCACCCTTCCATCGTGGCCATCTTCGATACCGGCGAGTACTCTGTCCCGGGCGGACCGGGTGAGGACGTGCGTGTCCCGTACATCGTGATGGAGTTCGTCGCAGGACGGACGCTGCGGGACATGATCAAAGCGCACGAACTCGGTGTTGAAGACTCCATCGGCTACACCCTTGGCGTCCTCGCGGCGCTGGAATACAGCCATCGGGCGGGCATTGTGCACCGCGATATCAAACCCGCCAACGTCATGGTCTGTGCGGATACCGGGGACGTCAAGGTCATGGACTTTGGCATTGCCCGGGCCATGGCTGACTCCGCTGCCACCATGACGCAGACGCAGGCTGTAGTGGGAACGGCACAATACCTTTCCCCCGAACAAGCACGGGGAGAGACCGTTGATGCCCGCAGCGATCTCTACTCTGCGGGCTGCCTTCTGTACGAACTGCTTACCAGCCGGCCACCATTCGTAGGCGACAGCCCGGTTTCAGTGGCCTACCAGCACGTCCGGGAGACGCCCGACCTCCCCAGCGTCCATAACCCCGAGGTTTCCGAGGCTTTGGATTCCGTGCTTGCCAAGGCCCTGCAAAAGAGCCGGTCGGACCGATTCCAGGATGCGGCTGCCTTCCGGCGGGCACTCAGGGCCGCGAGCAATGGCATCGCCGTTCCCGTGCTTCCCGCCAGCGAGGCACCCACCGACCCCAACGACCTCATTTCGTCCGAAGACCCGGAAACGCAGCTCTTGAGCGCCACGGCCGTTGGATTCCTTGACGTCGAGCACTACAACGGCGTGACCCAGGACCCCATTGAGGAACCGCTGGACGAAGCGCTTCCCTTGGACCTCCCACCCGAACGTGAGCGGACCTCCCACCAGAAGTCCCGCCGTCGCACTTGGGCGGCGACGCTGGCAATCTTCACTATCCTTGTTCTCGCAGGCGCCGGATTCTGGATCTACAGCCTGGTTAACGCGCCCCCCGCGGCACCGGCCAAGGTGGCGGTTCCCTCGGTGACCAACATGTCGGAGTCCCAGGCGCTGCAAGAGCTCTACTCCGCAAAGCTGGTCCCCAAAACTGCCCGCGTGGCCAGTGACAAGGTTGCCAAGGACATGGCGATCGGCACCTCACCCAGTGCTGGCTCCATGCTTGAACAGAACGCCGAGGTCATCCTCAACATCTCCAGCGGTCCCAGCTCGGTAACTATCCCTGCCGACATTGTGGGCCGCACCGAGTCAGACGCCCGCGACACCCTTCGGCGCCTGGGAATCACGGGCAACATCTCCAGCGTGCGGACGCACAGCCCCACGGTTCCCATCGGACTCGTGATCACCACGGGTCCCGCCCCCGGGGCGCCCATAGCCGCAGCTTCCAACGTTGAGCTGCAGGTGTCGTCCGGCAAAGTGCTGATGCCCCAACTGATCGGTCTTGCCCAGTCGGAAGCCGAAGCGCTGCTGAAGGAGAACGGCCTCGTCATGGCCGTGGTGGAGCAGGAAAATTCCCAGGTGACCCCCGGCAAGGTCACGGCACAAAGCGAAACCTTCAATACTGAAGTGGATCAGGGCAAGACAGTGACGGTAACGGTAGCCAAGGCCCCGGTTCCGACGCCCCCACCCACGCCCACAGATACCTCCAACCCCAAGCCGACCCCCACTAAGAAGGACTAACGGGTCACGTCCCCTCAGCTGCCGCTACAAGTCAGTGCTGGATCAGCGGACTCAGCTTCGAAGCACGTTCGGCAGCTCCGGTCATGCCGAGGGACTCCAGCCAGTTGCCCAGCATCTGGTAGCCGCCTTCGGTGAGGACTGATTCCGGGTGGAACTGCACACCGCAGAGGGGAGCGGTCTTGTGCTGCAGGCCCATGACCACACCGTTCGTGGTCTCGGCCGTGATCTCCAGGACGTCGGGGATCGAGTCGCGAACCGCGGCGAGTGAGTGGTAGCGCGTGGCCGTTACGGGCGACGGAAGCCCGACAAAGACACTCTTGCCTTCGTGCTGCACCGGCGAAGTTTTCCCGTGCATGAGCTCAGGAGCGTGGGTGACAACGCCCCCATAGGCTTCGGCAAGGGCCTGGTGGCCAAGGCACACTCCGAACATAGGCTTGGCGGCCTCGCCGCACCACTTGATGAGGTCGATGCAAACACCGGCTTCTGCCGGCGTTCCTGGACCGGGAGAGATAAGGACTCCATCACGGGCAGCGGCAAGCTCCTTGGCTTCTGCGAGTGTCACGTCGTCATTTCGGACCACGGTTGTCTCTGCGCCCAGTTCCTGCAGGTAGCCCACCAGGGTGTAAACGAAGCTGTCGTAGTTGTCCACGACGAGGATTTTTGTTGAGCTCATGGCTGCTGCACTAAACCAATCGTTGAGTCGGTCAAAGAAGTGAATTGGGAGAACCACGGGAAGAGGAATTCCACCATCAGGACGAGGGCTACGGCCACAAGCGCCACCGATGTCAGTATCCGCACCCACAAGGGGCCGGGCAAATTCCGAAAGATCCAGGCGTACATCCGTTACCCCTTTCCTTGGGCTTGGGCTACTTGGGCGGCTATTTCCGACGGCGGTCCGGCTGAGGCCGGTTGCCAACCCTCAAGGACGGAGTAGGCGATGATGCGTTCCTGGGATCCGAAGCGCGGGTTGCAACTGGTCATGGTCAGGATGCTTTCACGGGGCGTGACTCCGGGTTGGGTGGGGACCGGCATCAAGACGTCGGTTTGGCTGGGCAACACAATCTGGTTGTTGCGGAAAACATAGGTGTAATAGCCGTCTGGCGTCTGGACGTAAATCTTGTCCCCGGGGACCAGGGTGTGGATGTTATCCAGTACAGCGCCGTGTGTTTGCCGGTGCCCCGCGACGGCGAAATTGCCGAGGGCTCCAGGCATGCTGGTGTTTCCGTAGTGTCCCAGGCCCAGCGTGTCCAGGACATCCTGGTCTGTTCCTTCGATAATGGGCCGCGTGTAGTCCGGACCGAATCGCGGGATGTACATGATCCCGATGGTTTTCCCATGGGCAGGTGCTGTCCCGACGACGGGCGGACCGTAGTCCGTGGCCTGGCTGGCGGCTGGCGTTACCGGCCCCGCAAATTCCTGTGCAAAACTCTTCACGGCTTCGGTCTGCTTGGCGTCGGCCTCCACGTTGGTCCACCACAGCTCCCAGCCCACAAAAAGCAAGAGGACAATGCCTGCGGTAATGAGCAACTCGCCCAGTACCTGGCTGATAGTGCGCATAACAGCCGAGGCTGTGAGCCGGTCGCGGGGAGGCTTCCCCTGGTTCCGGCGGGCGGACGGCACGGCGGCAGCCGCCGTCGTCTGCTGGTCCGCCACAGGGTCTCCTCATGTAGGGCGCGGGCGGCGCTGGCCTACCCCGGTTGCGGCTAGACTTGACAGCTAGTAACAACCCGGAGCACCGCGTGGCCGTTGACCGCTGGAATTTTTCCTTCCTGCAGGATACCAAGGCCGGCAGCATCGGGTTTCAATCGAACAGCCAAGGAGGATCCGTGCCCGAGTCCAAGCCCCGCAAGCGGCCTGCCCGTCAGGCCCAGCAGACTTCCGCCGCACAGCAGTACAAGCCGAATCCCGTTTGGTACAAGCCGGTCATGTTCGGCCTGATGATCCTGGGGCTGATCTGGATCATCACGTTCTACATCACCGAGGGCAAGTTCCCCGTGCAGGAATGGGCTTCGTGGAACATCGTTGCCGGGTTCGGCATCGCCATCGTCGGATTCCTCATGACTACGCGCTGGCGCGCCTAGGAATCCCACACCTCACATTTCGGTGCCCGCGAACGTCTACAGGTTATGAACACCAGGCACACCACCATGGATTCCCCGCTGGGGCAGCTGACGCTGACTGCCCGCGGGGAGTTTTTGACGGGCATCTTTTACGAGGGCCATTGGCACATGCCTCCGCCGGACTACTTCGGAGTCCCGGCACGTATCGACGAGCCACTCTTCGAGCAGACCCGTGTCCAACTCGATGAGTATCTCGAAGGAAAGCGCACTCAATTCGACGTCGCTTTTGAGGCCCGGGGCAATGCCTTCCAAGAGAAGGTCTGGCAGCGGCTCCAACACATTCCTTTTGGGGAAACCATTAGCTACGGCGAACTCGCTCTCGAGATGGGGGACCCCCATCTGGCCCAGGCTGTTGGATCCGCAGTAGGGCGGAATCCCATTAGCATCATCATCCCGTGCCACCGCGTGGTGGGGCGCAAGGGGCAACTCACGGGCTACGCGGGAGGCCTGCGCAACAAGCGCTTCCTTCTTGAGCTCGAAGAGCCAGCCGTCGTGAAAGAGGGCAAGCTCTTCTGATGCAGCGCCCGCACCCGGCCCACAAGAGGCCGTTCGAAGCAGTCGTCCAGGAACACGGCGGCACTGTGCTCCGGGTGTGCCGTGCAGTGGTGGGCCTTCATGATGCTGACGACGCATGGTCCGAAACGTTTCTTTCGGCTTTGCAGGCTTATGGTGCCCTCCCTGAGGATGCCAACCTTGAGGCCTGGCTCGTCACTATTGCGCATCGGAAATGCATCGACCTCATCCGTTCCAGTAATCGCCGCCCCTTACCTGTCGATCAGCCACCCGAGCGGCCCTCGAAAATTGGCATTCCTGGTGACAACCAAGCGGAGCTGCTCAGCGCTGTCGGGCGATTGCCACCTAAACAACGCCAGGCAGTGGCCTACCACTATTTGGCGGGCCTCCCATATCAGGACATAGCGTCACTTCTTGGCGGGACACCGGATGCCGCACGACGTGCTGGATCCGACGGTGTGAAAGCCCTCCGTGCCATGCTCCGCGAAGAGCCCGAATCCGTGCGGGCTTTCCTGGTTCATTCCACGTCCGTGACCACCTCATCCGTCCCAGCATCGGCGAAAGGAGAAATCCGATGACTCTTGAATCACTCCCGGACCACGCCGAGGTTGCCGTGCTCCTTAAGCCCCTCGACGCCGGAATCGAACCCGCCCTGTCCAACCTCCACGCGAGACTTGTCCGCGCTGCCCAGGAAAGCCATTCCCTGGATATCGCATACTCAGTGGTGGATTCACCTGTGGGCAAGCTCCTTTTGGCGGCTACGGAACATGGCCTTGTGCGGGTAGCGTTCGAGCGTGAGAACCATGAGGCCGTATTGCAATTGCTGGCCAGCACGGTGAGTCCCCGCATCCTGCATGCACCCTCACAACTTGAGGCCGCTGCCCGCCAATTGGACGAGTACTTCAACCGCACCCGTCAGGATTTCGACCTTCCCTTGGATTTCCAGCTCGCACGCGGGTTCCGCCTCAATGTCCTCCACCACTTGCCGCACATTGCCTACGGCAGGACCGAGAGTTACGCACAGGTGGCCCAGGCCGCCGGAAGCGCCAAAGCTGTGCGCGCCGTTGGAACCGCCTGCGCCACGAACCCGCTGCCGGTGATCGTTCCCTGCCACCGCGTGGTGAAGTCCGACGGCACTTTCGGCGGTTACCTTGGCGGAACCGAGGCGAAACGAAGGCTCCTCACACTTGAGGCTGCCGCATGAGCGAGGACGCCCTTTTTCCGTTGACGCTTATCCAACCTGACACCCACGACGCCGGCCCCCGGGTGATAGCTCCAGGCGCCGTGCACGTGCCGGGCTGGCTCAGCCTGGAGCAGCAGAGGTGGATCGTGCAACGCTTTGGCGAATGGACACACGGGCCGGTGCCCCTGCGGGCAGCGACGTTGCCGGGAGGGCACCGGATGTCTGTCCGGACCCTTTGCCTGGGCTGGCATTGGCAGCCCTACCGTTACACGCGGGAAGCTACGGACGTGAACGGCAGGCCGGTACTCGAGTTCCCGGAGTGGATGGTTCGCTTGGGCAGGAAGGCCGTAGCCGATGCTTACTTGCCCGGGCCGGAAGGCAACGAGGCCCTCCCCGAACTCGCCGGCAATTACACACCCGATGCCGCACTGGTGAACTTCTACGATCGCGGGGCCACCATGGGCATGCATCAGGACAAGGATGAACGTTCCAATGCTCCGGTAGTGTCGCTCAGCATCGGGGAGACGTGCCTCTTCCGTTTCGGCAACACCCAGACGCGCACCAAGCCGTATACGGACGTCGAACTCCGGTCGGGAGACCTTTTCGTTTTCGGCGGAGCCTCGAGGTTCTCGTATCACGGCATCCCAAAGGTCCTCCCCGGAACCTGCCCGGAAGGGTGTGGGCTCTCCCACGGACGAATCAACATCACCATGCGTGTCACGGGGTTGTCCTAGGGGCCAGATCCCAGCGATAAAAATGTCACAGGCAGGGGGCAGAATGTCCCTAGAGACAAGAGCAAGGGTTGGCGTCCGTGGGACGGCCGCAGAGGAGCATTCATGACCACGGAAGAAACCGGCATCATCATCGGCCAGGATGGCTTGGCGCGGCCACTGTGGGCTGCCTCGGATCCGCTGATGCAGGCTTACTACGATCACGAGTGGGGCATGCCGGTCCGGGACGAGCAAGGGATGTATGAGCGCATCAGTCTCGAGGCGTTCCAAGCCGGCCTGTCATGGGCAACCATCCTTCGGAAACGGGAAGCCTTCAGGAAGGCTTTCCTGGATTTCCACCCTGAAAGCGTCGCTGCTTTCACGGACGCGGATGTCGAGCGGCTGATGCTGGACGCCGGCATCGTCAGGAACCGCCTTAAGATCCAGGCGGCAATCACCAACGCCAAGGCCACCATCGCCCTTAGGGCTGAGGGCGGGCTGGTGGACTTCGTGTGGTCCTTCAAACCGGATACTACGCCTGCCCCCCGAACCTATGCAGAAATCCCCACCACTTCGCCCGAATCGATAGCGCTGTCCAAGGCGCTCCGTAAGAAGGGCTTTGCGTTCGTTGGCCCCACCACCATGTATGCCCTCATGGAAGCCGTAGGGATCATCGACACACACTTGGTTGATAGCCACAGGCGGGGTACGTCGGGCGTTTGGCTGGAGCAAGGTCAGAAGTAGCGCTTCGGCCTTCCACAGGCCACCCTCGGCCATTTTCCACAGAAGTGCGTAACTTTATCCACAGGCGTGGATAAGTTCTGTGGACATCCACGTACTTTTCCCCAGAATCCCCGTCGCAGTGCTGATCCTGGGCGCCGGACCCACACGAGGGAGTTATGCCCACTGTGCATCCCGCTGTGGATAGTGGCCGCATCTTCATTGAACGTTCATCAGTGGACCATTGCTGGATTTACTCATTAGCGCTTTCGCTGACGATCCGAAGCCCAAAATCGTCCCGAAGCCGGCCGTCCTCCCTCGCCGGTCCTCTTCGCGACCCTGCATCCCGGCGGAGTTACCCACTTAACAACAACCCCCTACCCACAAGTTATCCACAGGTGGGGAAAACTTGTGGGTTTCCCGCGCTTGATCCGCGCGCTTGCGCCAAAAAAGCAACCGCAACGGTCCTGAACTACACACGTGTAAGTTATTAACATTGTTGATAAGCCTGTTGATAGAGACCCCTCCACACCACCATTAACAGCTTTATCCACAGCTCGCCTGGAAAGGGCTTGGTTGTCCACAAACGAGACAGGTTAGGGGACAAAGTTATCCACAGATGTGGATGAATCCATGCCTTTCCGGGGATATCTACTGCTCTGACAGGCCGCACAGGCCCCTAACAAGCTAACTACACGGATGTAAGTTACTCACACTGTGGACAACAGCTGTGGATAACGTCCAACGCCGATAATAGGGGAGTGGGATTACTTGCCGATGAAAGTCGACCTTAAAAAGCAGATCGAAACGTACAACGCCTCGCACGGCAGGTTTTGCGTGGTGACGGTTCCGGCCCTGCAGTTCCTCATGATCGACGGCCATGGGGATCCAAACACCTCCCAGTGCTATAGGGATGCGCTGGCCACCATCTATCCGATCGCTTACAAGATGAAGTTCTTCAGCAAGCAGGAGCTGGGCCGCGATTACACCGTGATGCCCTTGGAAGCGCTCTGGTGGGCAGAGGACATGGATACGTTTACAAGCGCCAGGGACAAGTCACGCTGGGACTGGACCTTGATGAATATGGTTCCCGGCTGGATGACCCAGGATCACTTCGAGGACGCACGTAAGATCGTCGCCCAAAAGGGCCAAGGCCCGGCAATTGACGCTCTTCGATTGGAAACACTCGATGAAGGGCTAAGCGTCCAGACCCTCCATATAGGGCCCTACGATGACGAGGGTCCAGTGCTCGCGGAAATGCACAACAGCTTTATTCCCGGCGAGTCGCTGACGATGTCGGGGAAGCATCACGAGATCTACCTCAGCGACGCTCGCCGCACTGCACCGGAGAAACTCAGGACGATTCTGCGGCAACCGGTCACAGTTGCGGGAAGTGTTGCAGCTAGCCTGCAGTGATGCGGAACCACGCGAGCACGGCCAGAAGGCCTGCCACGAGGATGAGGCCGCCCGCTTGGAGCAGGGCCTGGTTCTTGTCCCGCGGGGCATAGGCAATAGCGGCGGCAGCGAGGCCGCCGGTGATCAGGCCACCCAAGTGGGCTTGCCAGGCGATGCTGGGTACAAAGAAGCCAATGGCACCATTGATCGCAATGAGGACCCAAAGTTGTTTGGTTTCGCCGCCGCGATGACGCTGCACTACGAGCATGGCACCGAACAGGCCGAAAATGGCGCCTGAAGCTCCCACCACGCCAACCACGGGAAAGGTGGGAGTCAACAAAAGGTAGCCCACGGATCCGCCAACGGCGGAGAGCAGGTACACGGCCAGGAACCGGATCCGCCCGAGCAAAGGCTCAAGGGCTTGTCCGAAAATCCACAGCGTGTACATGTTCAGGACGATGTGCAGCAGGAACCCTTGCGAATGAAGGAAGGCCGCCGTAAGCATCCGCCAAGGCTCGCTGGCAGCTGCATAATTTGCGAACGCAAAATTCTGGAATACGGCGTCGCCGGGAACAATCCATTGAAGGACGTAAACCAGCACGCACAACCCGATGATCGTAAACGTCACCAAGGGCCGGCCGGTTGCCAAGGCACCGCCATAGGGAGAGCGGTAGGTCGGCGTCGTACGTTTTTGTTCGTTGACGCAATCAACACATTGGAACCCGACGGCGGCCGCCCGCTGGCACTCGGGGCACGCGGGGCGTCCGCAGCGCTGGCAGCGCACGTAGGAGGGCCTGTCCGGGTGCCGTGGGCACACCGGGATGGTGGCGGACGGCTCTGCCGACGGGATTCCGTAGCTCATGAATGCAGGCTAGAGCTGTTCGATGTCGATGCTGTTGATGACGACGTCCTCAACGGGGCGGTCGCCCATGCCGGTGCGGACGCCCTCAATGGCGTCAACAACCTTGCGGGATTCCTCGTCAGCTACTTCACCGAAGATGCTGTGCTTGCCGAACAGCCAGTCGGTGTTGACCGTAGTGATGAAGAACTGTGACCCGTTGGTGCCCTTGCCCATCTGGATACCAGCGTTGGCCATGGCCAGTTTGTAGGGGGCGTTGAAGGTCAGCTCGGGGTGGATTTCGTCGTCGAACTTGTAGCCCGGTCCGCCAACGCCGCGGCCCAGGGGATCGCCACCCTGGATCATGAAGTCCTTGATGATGCGGTGGAAGATGGTGCCGTCATAAAGGGGCGTGCCGGTCTTGTCTTCGCCGGTTTCCGGGTGCGTCCAGGACTTTTCGCCCGTAGCGAGGCCAATGAAGTTGGCGACCGTCTTGGGGGCGTGGTTGCCGAAGAGGTCAACCTTGATGTCGCCGAGGCTCGTGTGGATCGTTGCTTTTGCGGTTGCGATGGTCATGGCCCCATTCTTTCATGCAGGGTCAACGGGGGCATGGCTGTAAAGCCGGTTCCGCGCTGGGTGAAATCCGGGAAGAATCCTGCAGATGAATAGCCGCTGTTCCTCAAGGCACGTAGGCTAGCTTCAAACGAGCATGTGTATCGGGAGGTAGTTGTGAAGAAATCAGACCGTATTGCCCGCGACCTTGAACACTCCGTTGCGGCTGGTGTGGATAACGCCCGCGACTGGGCGGCGCCCCGTGTGGAAGCAGCCGTCAATTGGGCTGTTCCCCGTATTCAGCACGGCATTGATACCGCTTCCCCCAAGATCCAGGAGGGACTGAAGTCGGCGGCGCACAACCTCGCCGACGGCGTGGCAACAGTTACGCCACGGCTTCAGGATGGGCTGGCGCACCTCGCGCCGAAGATCCATGACGCTGTGGAGGACGCCACACCCAAGATCCAGGAGACCCTTAATAAGGCAACTCCGGCCCTTGGACTCGCCCGGGACAAGGTAGTTGAGGAGTACCTGCCCAAGCTGTCCGAGCAGCTGGGCCAGGCTTCCGTAGTTGTCCATCACGTCCTTGAGAACGCGCCCGCCCAAGTGGATGCCGTTGCGCAAAAACTGGTGGACTCGGGTGTGGTCCACAGCGTGCAGGAGCAAGCTCAGGCCACCGGCAAGCAGATCAAGGCAGTGGCGGACCAGACCAGCAAGGCTGTTTCCCAGCAGTTGGCTGTCCAGCAGAAGCCGAAGAAACGCGGATGGCTGGTTGTCACAGTTATCGCGGCCGCGGTTGCTGCCGGTGTTGCTGCGTGGAAGGCCTCCAAGCCTGTGGAGGATCCTTGGAAGACGCCGGCCCCGGTCAATCCAACCCCTGCGCCAACGCCGGCCCCGGCTCCCGCAGACACTGCAGCATCAGCTACGGCGACGGCAACCGTGCCGGCCGAATCCAAAACTTCTGACATTACGCCCGAGGAAGCCGCTGCCGAAGTGGAGCAGGCAACCAAGGATGCGTTCGAGAAGGGCAAGGATTCCACGTCCAACGTCGCTACGGATGCCAAAACCGCTACCAGGAACATTGCGGCAAGCGGCCACAAGGACGACGACACCACGTCCACGTCCAAGGACTCCCAGCTCTAGGGTTCTGATTGGCCTGGTTCATAGAGGCCGCCATTGATACAAACACTGAAGGGATCCCGGCCAGCCCGGGATCCCTTCAGTGTTTGCCAGCTTGTAACCCAACAGTCCGCTGGGGACGCTCTGCCGGGTGTTAGATTTGAAGTGATGTCAGCCGATAGACCCGTTGCGGGTGCCCTCAAGGAAGTCCCGGTGCCTCCGGGGGTTTCAATCGTCATCCCGGCGTATAACGAGGAAAGCGTCATTCGCCAGTGCCTCATCGCGGCCATCTACCAGTCTGTTCCTGCTGAAGAAATCATCGTGGTGGACAATCTCTCCACCGACCGCACCCCCAGGATAGTGCGCCAGATGCAGCAGGAATACCCGGAAAGCCCCATTATCCTTTTACGGCAGGACGCCACGCAGGGACTCATTCCCACCCGCAACTTTGGGCTCAACAGCGCCAACGGGGAAATCGTAGGGCGCATCGACGCCGATTCCGTCCTCGAGCCTGACTGGGTTGAGCAAGTCCAGAAGGCCTTCATGGACCCGTCCGTCCAGGCGGCTACCGGACCTGTTGTCTATTACGACATGCCAATGCGCCGGTTCGGGCTCAAAGCGGATGACAAAATGCGCCAGCTGATGCTGCGCCTGGCCAAGCACCAGTACCACTTCCTGTTCGGTTCCAACATGGCCCTCCGTCGTACCGCATGGGAAACCATCCGGGACGAAACATGCCTGGATGAAAAGGATGAGATGCACGAGGACATCGACCTCTCACTGCACCTCGCCGAGCACGATCTCCATGTCCGGTATTGCCCGCAAATGGTGTCCGGCATGTCGGCCCGGCGCCTTGAGGACTCTCCTCGCGACTACCGCTATTACGTCACGCGCTTCGACCGGACGTACAAGGCGCACAACGTGAAGAAGATGGCCCTGAAAGCGCCCATGGTGGTGTTCTTCTCGGTCTACTTCCCCGCCAAACTCCTGCGGGCCATTCATACGGCCAACGCGGCGCAGGGCATTCGACGCAGCAGCCTTTAGGCCCTGGTCCAACAACTTCCTTCCGGCAACAGCACGCATGGCAACTTCCCGCCCGGCAACAGCACGCAGGGCAGTAGAAGCCCGACGGCGGAAGCTCAGTCAGTTCCCAGCTCGGCCTCCCGCCGGTCTGCTTCGCCTTTGTCGCGCCGTTGGCCGGCGACCACCACCGCAAGTCCAATGAGAATCAGCACAAGGCCGGCGTATGTCCCGGCTGGCAGTGTTTCGTTCAGGAAGATGGCCGCAAGGATCGCTGCCCCGGGAATTTCCAACAGGATGATCATGGAAACCAGCAAGGGGCTCATTGTGGCCAGCAGGTGGTTGAACGCAGTGTGTCCTACCAGCTGTGCACAAACGGTGATGGCGAGAATCCCAAGCCAACCTCCGGCGTCGAACCCTGCCAACGGTTGGCCACTGAGCAAAGCCAGCACAGCAACAATCGCGGCACACATTCCATAGCAGAGCGTGGTGTACGTGCCCGTTCCCATGGACTGGCGGGCCTTGCCGCCAGCCAGGGTGTACAGGCCGGCCAAAGCTCCGCCAGCCAGCGCCAGGACGTCGCCCAGCAGGGCCTGCGGTGAAGAGCCCATGTCGAATCCGGTAATGGCCACGACTCCGCCAAAGGCTATCCCCAAGCCCACCAGGACCGGCCAGCGATGGCGGGCGCCCCTGAACAACTGGAAGACCGCGATCCATGCTGACTGGAGGCAGACCAAGGCAGTGGCTGCAGCTACCGAGGTCAGCTGCAGTGCCGTGATGAAGCAAGCGAAGTGAAAGGCCAGGGCGACGGCGGCAACCGTGCACCAGCCAAACTCGCGGCGGTTGATCTTCCCAAACTGTTTGGGCTCCCGGATTGCCACCGGCGCCGCCATCACGACTGCTCCGATCGCGTTCCGCCAGAAGGCGATCGCCAACGCCGTCACTGACGTGGCACCCAAGGTGCCGGCGATCAATGGTCCTGACGAAGCCACGCCAAGGACTCCCAGCGCTGAAATGAGAAGATTCACGGATCAACCTTAGTTTGGTGCGGCACCCCTCCCGCCCTCTATGTGCGGCGCGGCCAGTGTGGTTGTCTTGATTCAACATTCCAGACAGTCGGCGACGGCTTTCCCAAGGGGACACCTGATTGAACACAACGCCCGTCCGTGGAGCCAGACGGAGACGATCAGTACTGCTGCTGATCGCAGTTGCGGCCCTGGCTGTCGCCCTGGTCGTTACGGGCTGGTTGGTGGTTTCCCGGGAACGGTCCGGTGGCCAAGGTACGGGCAAGACCGAAATCCCAAGTATCTTCCCCGTCCCACAACATCTCCAGGCCGGAGGGGGAGATCCCATCCCTCTGAACGGCCACGTTTACATTGTGGCTTCCCCCGGCACAGACCAAGCGTCCATCGCTGCCCTCCAAGACCTGGTGACAGGAGCCGGGGGTACCGCAGAAGCCGTGACAGCCCTGGACAGCCCAGCGGCCGGCAGTTCGGCCGTCTTCCTTGGCACCGCAGCGGATCCCACAGTAAGCCCGGTACTCAAAGAGCTGGGAAAGGAAAGCGCGGCGGACATCCAGAACGCAGTCAGCCGAGCTGAAGGCTACGCCATAGCCACTGGAAAAACTTCAGGGATTCCGATGGCGGTACTCGCCGGAACGGATGCCGACGGCGTTTTCCATGCCGTGCAAACCGCGCGCCAGTTGCTTAAGGATGGGGCCATGTCGGCGGCCCGGGTCAGTGATTGGCCGCTTATGGGAACCCGTGGCGTCATCGAAGGGTTTTACGGCACGCCATGGTCCCATCAGGCCCGTCTGGATGTCCTCAAATTTGCGGGACGCCAGAAAATGAATACCTACATCTATTCCCCAAAGGATGATCCATTGTTGCGGGAGAAGTGGCGGGCACTGTACTCGGACGAGGACCTCAAGCAACTACGGGAGCTGGTGGATACCGCCACTGCCAACCACATCCGCTTTACTTACGCGCTGTCCCCGGGCATCGATAGTTGCTATTCCGCCGAGGCGGATCTCAACTTTGCAGTGGCCAAGCTTGAATCCTTGTATTCGATCGGTGTCCGTTCGTTCGTGATTCCGCTTGATGACATTGCCACCAAAGTCCAGTGCGCAGAGGACCTCAAGGACTTTGGTGCAGGTCAAGCCAACCTGGCCAAAGCACAGGCTTCATTCCTCAATGACGTCAATGACCGGTTCATTTCGACAAAGCCGGACATCGAACCCCTGCAAACGGTTCCCACCTTCTACAACGGTTCCGGGAGCAATCCTTACAAGCGGGAACTTGGCCGGTCCCTGAACCCCGGGATCGTTGTCCAGTGGACCGGTGAAGATGTGGTCTCCCACAGGATCAGCGCCAACTCAGCCGAAACCGCCAGGCTGACATACGGGACCCCGGGTTCTCCACGGGACCTCGTCATTTGGGATAACTACCCCGTGAACGACTTTTCCCAGGACCACCTCTTCATGGCCCCGGTCATTGGGCGGGACCCGGATCTGTACAAATCAGTCCGCGGAATCGTGACCAATCCAATGATTGAGCCCTATCTGTCTCTCCCTGCCATCTTTAACTACGCCGACCTCTCATGGAACGGACCAGCGTACAAGCCCGGCAAGTCCATGGACGCAGCCCTGCAACAGGTCTCGGGCCCGGATCCGGAGGTCCGCGCAGCCGTAAGGGCTTTCGTGGACCTCAACCAAGACTGGCAGGACGACAAGCTCACTCCGTCTGCTCCGGAGCTCCGGCGGGACATGGGGCAGTTCTGGTCGGATTACGACGCCGGCAGGTCGCCTTCGGGCGGTCTGAAGGCGCGGGCTGAGCTGCTCCAGAAGCTATCGGAATTGTTGCCGAGGATGGCGGTGCCAGGCTTCGCGGAGGATGCCACCCATTGGGCAAAGGCGGCGGCCAATTACGGACGGGGTGTGGAGGAGGCCCTGATCATGCTCGAGGCTGCCAAGCGAGGGGATTCCCCTGCCGTGGCTGAAGCCCGCCGCAATGTCCAGGCTGCGTTGGCGGCGGCGGAAGCCAAGACGCAGCCGACACTGGAGCTCGGGGTGGTGACTCCTGTGCTGGGGGATGGTGAACTGAAGGCATTCCTGGAGCGGGCCCTTAACACCGTGGCTCAGGACAACTGAGTTTGCTCCAGCCCCCAAACTGGGTTGCGCAGTCAACTGAGTTGCTCAAGCCAAACTGGGTTAAACGCAAAAGTCCCGGTCATTTCTGACCGGGACTTTTCTTATGGTGGAGGCACGGGGACTCGAACCCCGAACCCCCTGCTTGCAAAGCAGGTGCGCTACCAATTGCGCCATGCCCCCATAAGAAGCAACCCGTCAATCATACCCCATGTCAGGACCGGCTTTTGCCAGTTCCAGACCGGGCTCCGTGGCTAGTCGACCTTGTCGGTTGACTTGCTCCAGAGATCCTTCCGGGCTTCGGATTCCTGCGCCTTTTTATAGACCAGGACGCCTGCGACCGCCGCTGCAACTACCACCAGCAACTTCTTCACAAGCACCTCATTCCGGTTCAGTGTTACCTGAACCTGTTAGGTTCCGTGGGCGTACCAGGACTTGAACCTGGGACCTCTTCGTTATCAGCGAAGCGCTCTAACCGCCTGAGCTATACGCCCCGATGCCTCATCGGGCCGAGATATGACTGTACAGCACATCCCGGCCCGATCTCAAATCGAGGCATTCCGGCCGCTGAATCCCACCGTTTTCGGCGTAAATCCGCGGCTTTTTGCTAGTCGTCCGTCAGGGTGACGCCGATGCCGCCAACCAACGTTGCCGAAATGTTATAGAGCACGGCAGAGAGCATCGACAGGGCGGTCAGCAGAACCACATTCACCACGGCAATAATCGTGGCAAAGGAAGCCACCTGGCCAAGTGAAGCGATTTTCTTCAGCTCGAAACCACTGCCTTCGGATCCGGCCAAGGTTCCAAGCAGGCTGTCCACCTGGTTGAAGATGCCTGTGAGATCCAACACAGTCCACAGCACGATCGCGGCGACAACGGTGACGATGCCCAGTGCCACGGACAGCAGGAACGCCATCTTCAACACCGACCACGGGTCAACCTTGCTGACAAGCAGGCGCGCACGACGCACCTTGGCCTTGGGGGCTGGCTTCACAAGTCCCGGGCCGCCCTGGGCAGGGCGTTGACCGGGGGCACCAGCCGGACGCTGCCCCGGCTGCGCAGGCCGCTGGCCGGGAACTCCGGCGGGACGCTGCCCGGCTGAAGCGGGGCGTTGTCCAGGAGCTCCTGCTGGTCGCTGGGCCGAGTTGGTGGCAGTTGCCGGCCGGGCTCCGGCAGCTCCGGCACCGGCAGGGCCAGCTCCCGGGCGTTGCTGGGGCCTTGCAGGCGCTCCTGCCTGCGTGCTGCCCGAGGGCTGCCGGAGTCCGCCGGGGACACCTGTGCTCGGCTTGGGATATGAGTCGGAATTACTCACTCGTTACCTCCGGTGTTGTCTTCGTTCAGCTCCGCGCCCGATTCTGTATCCGGGTCCACGTCGTTTTCCGTTTCTGACGTGACGGTCGCCTCAATGGCTCCGTCTTCTGCAGCCAACGTTACGTCATCGTCCTGTCCGTCCTCGGACTCTTCGCCTTCCAAACCGCGTTCGCTGTTGCGGGCGACCTCAATAATGCGGTCGTTCTTGTCGGGCTTGGCAAAGATGACGCCCATGGTGTCACGGCCCTTTGCCGGGACGCCACTCACGGCAGAGCGGACCACCTTGCCGCCCTCCATGACCACCAGGACTTCGTCTTCTTCCTGCACAATCAAGGCGCCCACAAGGTCACCGCGATCCTCCGCGAGCTTGGCAACCTTGATCCCAAGGCCGCCACGGCCCTGCAGACGGTACTCATCCACGGCGGTGCGCTTCGCATAGCCGCCCTCGGTCACGATGAAGACGAAGGAGCCGTCCTGAACCACATCAGCGGCCAACAGTTCGTCATCTTCACGGAACTTCATACCCGTCACACCTGACGTTGCCCGGCCCATCGGACGTAGGGCATCGTCCGTGGCGGTGAAGCGGATGGACTGGCCCTTGCGCGACACCAGCAGGAGGTCATCAGTTTCACTGACCAGCTGTGCGGAGACGAGTTCGTCACCGTCGCGCAGGTTGATGGCGATGACACCGGCGGTGCGGTTGGTGTCGTAGTCCTCAAGCCTGGTCTTCTTGACCAAACCGTTCTTTGTTGCAAGCACCAGGTAGGGAGCTTGCTGGTAATCGCGAAGATCCAGGACCTGTGCGATGTGCTCATCGGGCTGGAATGCCAGCAGATTTGCTACATGCTGTCCCTTGGCGTCGCGTCCCGCTTCTGCCAGTTCGTAGGCCTTGGCACGGTAAACCCGGCCCAGGTTGGTGAAGAACAACAGCCAGTGGTGCGTGGTGGTCACAAAGAAGTGCTCCACGACGTCGTCGCCGCGCAACTGGGCACCCTTGATGCCCTTTCCGCCGCGCTGCTGCGAGCGGTAGTTGTCACTGCGTGTGCGCTTGACGTAACCACCACGGGTAATGGTGACGACCATTTCCTCTTCAGGGATCAGGTCCTCCATGGACATGTCCCCGTCGAAGCCCATGAGAATGTGCGTCCGGCGGTCATCGCCGTGCTTTGCAACAATCTCAGCAAGTTCCTCGCTGATGATCTGGCGTTGACGCTCTTCCGAAGCCAAAATCGCGTTGTACTCCTCGATCATGGCTTCGAGTTCGGAGTGACGGTCCTGGATCTTCTGGCGTTCCAAGGCAGCCAAACGGCGCAGCTGCATATCGAGGATTGCGCGGGCCTGGAGTTCATCGATCTCCAGGAGCTCCATGAGTCCCTCGCGGGCTGCCTCTGTGGTGTTGGACGCGCGAATGAGGGCGATAACCTCATCAAGCATGTCCAGCGCCTTAAGGAGTGCACGCAGGATGTGTGCTTCTTCCTCAGCCTTGCGCAAGCGGTAACGCGTCCGGCGGGCGATGACGTCCATCTGGTGTGTCACCCAGTGCCGGATGAAGGCGTCCAGGCTCAAGGTGCGGGGAACGCCGTCGACGATTGCCAGCATGTTCGCTGAGAAGTTGTCCTGAAGCTGCGTGTGCTTGTACAGGTTGTTCAGGACGACCTTGGCCACAGCATCGCGCTTCAGCACGATCACGAGGCGCTGACCGGTACGGCCCGAGGTTTCATCGCGGAGGTCCGCGATGCCTTGGATCTTGCCGTCCTTGACCAGTTCGGCGATCTTGATGGCCAGGTTGTCCGGGTTGGCCTGGTAAGGCAGTTCGGTGACCACCAGGCAGGTGCGGCCCTGGAGTTCCTCCACGTTGACCACTGCGCGCATTGTGATGGAGCCACGGCCAGTGCGGTAGGCGTCCTCGATGCCCTTGTGACCGAGGATGGTGGCACCCGTGGGAAAGTCCGGTCCCTTGATCCGCTGCAGGAGCGCCTCAAGGAGTTCCTCCCGTGAAGCGGTGGGGTTGTCGAGGGCCCACTGCACGCCTTCGGCAACCTCGCGCAGGTTGTGCGGCGGAATGTTGGTGGCCATACCCACCGCGATACCGGAGGAACCATTCACCAGCAGGTTCGGGAAACGCGCCGGCAGGATGGTGGGTTCCTGGTTCTTGCCGTCGTAGTTGTCCTGGAAGTCGACGGTTTCTTCGTCGATGTCGCGGACCATTTCCATGGCCAGTTGGGCCATCTTGGTTTCGGTATAACGGGGAGCAGCAGCGCCGTCGTTGCCGGGGGAACCGAAGTTGCCCTGGCCCAGGGCCAGCGGGTAACGCATGGTCCAGTCCTGGATCAAGCGGACCAGGGCGTCGTAGATAGCCATATCACCGTGAGGGTGATAGGTACCCATGACGTCACCCACAACACGGGCGCACTTGTTGAAAGAACGGTCAGGACGGTAGCCGCCGTCGAACATCGCGTACAGAACGCGGCGGTGCACCGGCTTGAGGCCGTCGCGGACGTCCGGGAGCGCGCGCCCAACGATAACGGCCATGGCGTAGTCCAGGTAGGAGCGCTGCATTTCAGTCTGCAGGTCCACCTGCTCGACGCGGTCAGTCAGCACATCGCCTTCAAGGATGAGGTCGTCGACGGTGGGTTCCGCCGGGACTTCGGGAGTTTCGTCACTCATAGTCTAAGTTTTCCGTTTCAGGTATATGTCAGCTCTGGAATATCTACGCCTTGTAAGGCACTAGATATCCAGGAACCTGACGTCCTTGGCGTTCTGCTGGATGAAGTTACGGCGCGATTCGACGTCCTCGCCCATCAGTACCGAGAAGGTCTGATCGGCAGCCAGGGCATCGTCCATGGTGACCTGCAAAAGAGTGCGGCGGTCCGGGTCCATGGTGGTGTCCCACAACTCGGTGTAGTCCATTTCACCAAGACCCTTGTAACGCTGGATTCCGTTGTCCTTGGGAAGGCGCTTGTTCATGGCCGCCCCCTTGCGGATGGTGTCGTCCCGTTCGCGATCGCTAAAGACGTAGTCGTGGGCGGCGTTGGACCACTTGATGCGGTACAGCGGCGGCTGCGCAAGGTAGACGTACCCGTTCTCAATCAGCGGGCGCATGTAGCGGAACAAGAGCGTCATCAACAGCGTGGTGATGTGCTGGCCGTCAACATCGGCGTCTGCCATCAGGACGATCTTGTGATAGCGCAGCTTGGCGATATCGAAATCTTCGCCAATGCCGGTGCCGAAGGCTGTAATCATGGACTGGACTTCGGCATTGCCGAGTGCCTTGTCCAGGCGAGCACGTTCAACGTTAAGGATCTTGCCCCGCAACGGCAGGATGGCTTGAGTTTCGGGGTTGCGTCCCCGCTTGGCCGAGCCACCTGCGGAGTCACCCTCCACCAGGTAGACCTCGCAACGCGAAGGATCCTTGGAAGAGCAGTCGGACAACTTGCCCGGCATGCCGAAGGATTCCAGCGGGCTCTTGCGGCGGGCATTATCGCGCGCCTTGCGGGCAGCCATACGTGCCTGCGCAGCGGAAATGGCCTTCCGGATGACGTCACGGGCAGGACCGGGGTTGCGCTCCAACCAGTCGCCCAACTGGTCCGTGACAACGCGCTGGACGAAGCCCTTGACCTCTGAATTGCCCAGTTTGGTCTTGGTCTGGCCTTCAAACTGCGGCTCGGAAAGCTTTACCGAGATGACGGCCGTCAGACCTTCACGGATGTCATCACCGGTAAGGTTGTCTTCTTTTTCCTTGATGATGCTTTTCTCCCGCGCGTAACGGTTGATCAGCGAGGTCATTGCAGCGCGGAAACCTTCTTCGTGGGTTCCGCCCTCGTGGGTGTTGATGGTGTTCGCGTATGTGTGGACACTTTCGGAGTACGCGGTTGTCCACTGCATGGCGACCTCGACGGCGATGTGGCGCTCAGTGTCTTCGGTTTCGAACGCGATGACGTCCTCGTGGACGATCTCCACCTTCTTGCTCGAGTTCAGGTGCTTGACGTAGTCCAACAAGCCGTCCGGGTACTGGTAGACCACTGTGCGGTGCTCGGCGGCAACTTCACCTTCGGTGGCGACGGCGTCGAGATCCAGATCGTCCTCACCTTCCCGGGCTACGGGACGTTCGTCGGTCAGGGTGATCCGCAGGCCCTTGTTGAGGAAGGCCATCTGCTGGAAGCGCGCACGAAGCGTCTCGAAGTCGAATTCGGTGCTCTCGAAGATGGTGCCGTCAGGGTAGAACGTCTGTGACGTCCCTGTTTGGTCCGTCTCTTCTCCCTTGACGAGTTCGCCCTGGGGCTTGCCGCCGTCTGCGAATGACATGCGCCAGACGTGGCCCTGGCGCCGGACTTCCGTGTTCACCCGGCGGGACAGTGCGTTCACCACAGAGATACCCACGCCGTGAAGACCACCGGAAACCGCGTAACCGCCGCCGCCAAACTTACCGCCAGCGTGCAGGATGGTCATCACGACTTCGACGGTGGGCTTGCCCTCGGTGGGGTGGATGTCAACAGGGATGCCGCGGCCGTCGTCAACAACCTGGACACCGCCGTCTGCGCGGAGCGTAACTTCAATGTGCGTGCAGAATCCAGCCAGAGCTTCATCGACAGAGTTATCCACCACTTCATAGACCAAGTGGTGCAAACCGCGCGGACCGGTGGAACCGATGTACATACCGGGACGCTTGCGTACCGCTTCAAGGCCCTCCAGGACAGTGATGTCGCTGGCACCATACTCCCTGGGGGTTTCCGCGGGCGTGTCAGGCTTAGGAACAGTGTCCTCTTCGGGCTCTACTGCCAAGGTCTCTGCATTGTCGTTAGCCACAGGCGCTTTCGACTCCTCTGTATTCGATGACGGCCGTTCCCCGTTGAAGGCTTCGGCAAGCCGAGGCCTTCAACGAGCACGTGACTGATTGCGCCGATTACTCCGACGAAGAGGGCCCTGGAACCCACGAAAGTGTTTCCAGGACCCCGACGACGTTTCACCGGCGCTCAGTGATCTACGCCAATTCTATCGTGGAAATGCCGGAATCCTTGCAAATACGGGGGCAGCCGAGAGCTGAATGTGCCTATGGGAGGCCACTGGCCCTATCTGAAACGGCCCTACGGTGGTCCTGATGGGGGCCTATACGACTCGGGGGCGTTGAAACGCCCTGCACGCCGTTTAGCCGTACGTGTCCCGGGGTCCCCGACCGTTGACGCTGCGCCCACCTTTGCGCCAACTTGGCGCAGACGGACCGAGCACGTGGATGCTGGTCACCACGCCTTCCCCCAGTTCATTCCGGAACATCTCCAGCAGGCTTGTACTCAGCAATCGCAATTGGGTTGCCCATGCCGTGGAGTCGCAACGGACATGAAGTGTGGTGTCAGTAAAGCTCTCCGGCGTGCAGTGCGCAGAAATGTCCGCGCCCACCAACGTTTCCCACTCGGCCATGACCGAGCCAACGGCCACGGGCGACGTCCAACCACGTTCTGCCACCAACCGGCCAACGACCTTCCCCAGGCCCAACGGGTCACGTCCGGTCCCATGAAACTGGGTAAAACCCCTGGTGTCGCGAAGGCCCTTGCGTTTAGGCGCGGATCCGGGGCGGGGAGCCCGCTGCCTGACTTCGCCTCGGGCCGCTGCGGCCTCCCGCATCCGGTTCAGCGCGGCTTGGGCAGCATCGATTTCGTCCGGATCGCGGCCGGGTTGAAGTCCGTCGGGGCTATCCTTCGCCATCGATGCCTCCCGGAACAACGGTTATACGCCGCCCGGCCAGCTCCTCGGGAATATCGGCGATGACGGCGGCCGT
Source organism: Arthrobacter sp. StoSoilA2 (assembly GCF_019977195.1). Taxonomy (NCBI): domain Bacteria; kingdom Bacillati; phylum Actinomycetota; class Actinomycetes; order Micrococcales; family Micrococcaceae; genus Arthrobacter; species Arthrobacter sp. StoSoilA2. The sequence goes on along the minus strand of NZ_AP024643.1, from coordinate 5,179 downwards.
GACGAGTACCTGTTCGGCACCGGCCACTATTGCTGCCAGTTTACGCCGGCGCTGGACATCGAGTTCTGCAAAGACATCGTCAAGAATGAGGATCGGCGCGGTACCGCCGGTACGCGCATCATCCAGCATGACGTAGTAGGAAGCGAGGCGCAGCGACAAGCACATGGACCACGTTTCACCGTGTGAAGCGTAGCCCTTGGCCGGTGCTTGCCCAAGCACGAGCTCCAATTCGTCCCGGTGCGGGCCCACCAGGGAGATGCCCCGCTCCAGTTCCTTCTTGCGGGAGGCGGCGAAAGCCTGGACGTAGCGCTCAGTGAGTTCGTCAACCGACAACAGCCTGAGGTCCTCGCCCGACGCCGAAGGTTCCGTTGGGCGATCGGCCGGCCCGCCGTCGTCGTCCAGTACGCCCTGGATGGTTGAGCGGTACACCGCGCCGGCGTCTTTGGAACCGTCAGTGAGCTGCGCGTAGGCACTGTTCAAATGCGGACGCAGGCGCTCTACCAGTTCCAGCCGTGCGTGCAAAAGCTCAGCACCGGCGCGTGCCATGTGCTGGTCCCAAACATCCAGCGTGGCCTCATGGCCTGCAGTAAATTTGCCCGTCCGGGCCGATTTCAGCAGGGCGTTGCGTTGCTTCAACACTCTGTCGTAGTCGCTGCGGGTAGCCGCGTGGCGCGGAATCAGGCTAACCAGGAGCTCGTCAAGGAAGCGTCTGCGGTTGGAGGGATCGCCCTTGACCAGCGCCAAGTCCTCAGGCGCAAAGAGGACTGTCTGGCAGATGCCCAAAATGTCCCTGGCACGCACCGGGTTTCCGCGATTTATCCGGCCGCGGTTTGCCCGGCCTGCATTAATTTCCACCTCGATAACCGTGGACTGCTCGCCGCGCACCAACTTTGCCCTGATCATTGCGCGCTCGGCGCCGAAGCGAAGGAGTGGGGCATCCGTACTGACACGATGCGAGCTCAGGGTTGCCAAATATCCGATGGCTTCCATGAGGTTGGTCTTACCGATCCCGTTCGAACCCACCAGGACAGTAACCCCGGGGCCGAGCTTCAGGTCAACCTGGGCGTAGCTGCGGAAATCGGTCAGCGAAAGATGTTCAAGATACACGCCGTCTGCTGGACTCCTGCGGCCTAGTTGGCCGGACGTGTGGCGTGTCCGCCAAACTGGTGGCGCAACGCTGAAACCATCTTCATGGCCGGTGAGTTGTCTTCGCGGGAAGAGAACCGGGCAAAGAGGGCCGCTGTGATGGCCGGTGCCGGAACAGCGTTGGCAATTGCCTCTTCCACAGTCCAACGGCCTTCGCCGGAGTCTTCCACGTAGTCATCGATCGAGGCCAGTCCCGGATCCTCGTCGAGTGCTTTGACCATGAGATCCAGAAGCCAGGAGCGCACGACGGTTCCTTTTTGCCAGGCCCGGAAGGTTCCTGGAAGATCCTTCACGATGTCCTTGGCCGCCAGCAATTCATAACCCTCGGCATAGGCTTGCATGAGCCCGTACTCGATGCCGTTGTGAACCATCTTGGCGTAGTGGCCGGCTCCAACCCCGCCTACGTGGACGAAGCTATCGGCTCGTTCGCCTTCAGGGCGGAGGGCATCGAAGACCGGCATGGCCAGTTCGATGTCTTCCTCAGCGCCGCCAGCCATGAGCCCGTAACCGTTCTGTAGGCCCCAAACACCGCCCGAAACCCCGCAGTCCGCGAAGCGGATGCCTTTTTCAGCGAGTGCAGCAGCGTGTTTCTGGTCCTCAGTGAAACGTGAGTTGCCGCCGTCGATGACCAAGTCGCCCGGGCTGAGCTTTTCGCCGAGTTCGGTGATCACGGCATCGGTGATGTCGCCTGACGGAACCATGACCCAAACGAGCTTCGGAGAGGGCAAGGCAGCGATCAGGTCGTCCACGGAAGCGACGTCTGTCACGTCGGGGTTACGGTCGAATCCAGTTACTTCGATGCCACCGTTCCGCATGCGTTCCCGCATGTTGAAACCCATTTTTCCAAGGCCGATCAGTCCGATGTGCACGGGGTGAACTCTTTTCTGCGCTAGTGGATAGGTGGCGGATCGCTAGTTTGGAAGGCGAACCGGCATCACGAGGTAGCGGTAGTCATCCTGGTCTTCGCCATCAGCCTCAGCCTGGGCCGTGATCATGGCTGGTTTGGGGGCGGTGGTGAAGGAGAACCGAACGTACTTCGTCTCGATGACGCTCAAGCCTTCAACGAGGTAGTGCGGATTGAAGGCGACCGTGATGTCCTCGCCGGAGAGCTGGGCTTCCAGTTCTTCGGACGCCTGCGCATCTTCGCCCGTACCGGCGTCGAGGTTCAGCAGACCCTGGCTGAAGGCCAGGCGGACGGGTGTGTTGCGTTCTGCCACAAGCGACACACGACGAACCGCTTCAACGAGTTCCTGTGTTTGGACCGTTGCGTGGATGGGTGTGGAGTCCGGGAAGAGCGAACGGATTTTGGGGTAGTCGCCATCCACGAGCAGGGACGTGGTGGTTCGGCCTCCACTTTCGAAGCCGATCAGGCGGCTGTCGTCGTCAGCGAGTGCAAGGTTGATGTCCCCACTGCCGCCGAGGGTCTTTGCCACCTCGTTCAGCGTCTTGGACTTGACCAGCGCGCTGGTGGAAATGCCAGGAGTTACGGGCTTCCACGGGACTTCGCGCATGGCGAGGCGGTAGCGGTCCGTAGCGAGGAGAGTGATCATGTCATCCTCGATTTCCATGCGCACGCCGGTGAGGATCGGCAGGGTGTCGTCCTTGCTGGCAGCGATGATCACCTGGGAAACAGCCTGCGCGAAGGCGTCACCTGGCAAGGTGCCGCTGATGGTTGGCAACGCCGGAAGTGCCGGGTACTCCGCCTCAGGCATCGTAGCCAGGTGGAAACTGCTGCGCCGGCAGGTGAGGGTGACTTTGCTCCCGTCGGTTTCAACTTCCACGGGAGCTGAAGGGAGGCTGCGGCAAATGTCTGCCAGGAGACGGCCGGACACCAGAATGGTGCCCTCCGCGGTGATATCCGCCGGGATCTCAAGGCGGGCTGATGTTTCGTAGTCGAAGCTCGAAAGGCTTACCGTTCCTGCCTCGGCTTTGAGGAGGAGGCCGGAAAGCACAGGTACGGGCGGCCGCGGAGACAACGACCGCGCGGTCCACGTAACGGCTTCTGCCAGGACGTCGCGGTCGACTCTGAACTTCACGGAAGGGTGCCGCCTTTCATTGCTGCTGCCAAGTAGTAGCTGCGGATCCCTGCCTGGAACCCGCCAAACCTTTGCTGTCCGATACCGGAACCTGCATGGTCCGCACTCAAGCGAACTACAAACAGACCCAAGGATGGGAGCGCTGCTGACAGCTTAGCCGGAAGATCCGCGATTAACCCATCCCCGGCAGCACTCGCCCCTCGTATGTGGATAGCCGGAGGCTGGCCGTTCATGGGGTTGATTGGTCTGCCGGCGGCAGACCGGTGTGGCGCAGAACGAGATTGTTATTTGAGGGATTTCAATTTTTTGGGATTCGTAGTGTTAATAACTGCTGTGGAAACTGTGGATAACTGGATCTGGCCGCACGGTTCCGGGGTTAAGCCCTGTTCACGGATTGTGCGTTAACTGGGTTTTAAACAGGGTGTGGATGGGGACAACTCCCAACCCGGTTTTTAACGATCCACAGATGCCTTAAGGGTTTTAAGCCCATTAACCGCGCTTGTCCCCTTAAGTATCCACAGGGTTATCCACACGCACCTGTTAATAAGGTATGTAGTGCGCGGCCGGATGTGGATTCAGGAGTCCCGCTGCTGCTGCTTGATGCGGTTTGTGAGTTCCGTGACCTGGTTGTAAATCACACGACGCTCGGCCATCAGCTCACGGATCTTGCGGTCGGCGTGGATGACCGTGGTGTGGTCTCGTCCGCCGAGCTCCTGTCCGATCTTCGGCAAGGACATGTCAGTGAGTTCGCGGCAGAGGTACATCGCGATCTGGCGGGCGGTGACAAGCGTGCGGGTACGGGACTTGCTGCAAAGCTCTTCCATGCTGAGCTTGAAGTAGTCAGCCGTCTGGTCCAGGATCTGCTTCGCCGTGATCTCCTGGGCGCCGTCGTCCGTGATGAGGTCCTTGAGGACCATCTCGGCGAGGGCCACGTCCACCGGCTGTCGGTTCAGGCTCGCAAAGGCAGTGACGCGGATCAGGGCACCTTCAAGTTCCCGGATGTTGCTGGAGATCTTGGAAGCGATGTACTCCAGGGCGTCGTCCGGCGCGGACAGTCCTTCGCTGAGGCCCTTCTTGCGGAGGATGGCAATGCGGGTTTCCAGTTCAGGCGGCTGGATGTCCGTCAGCAGGCCCCACTCGAAACGCGAGGTCATCCGGTCCTCGAAGCCTGCCAACATCTTGGGAGGCTGGTCGGAGGTAATGACCACCTGCTTGTTGGCGTTGTGCAGGGCGTTGAACGTGTGGAAGAACTCCTCCTGGGTCCGGTCCTTACCCGCCAGGAACTGGATGTCGTCGATAAGCAGCACATCCACGTTTCGGTACGTGGTCTTGAAGCTCGTGCCTTCGTCATCGCGGATCGAGTTGATGAAGTCGTTGGTGAACTCTTCGGAGTTGACGTACCGTACGCGGATTCCGCTGTAGAGGCGACGGGCATAGTGGCCGATCGCGTGAAGGAGGTGCGTCTTGCCGAGCCCGGAGTCGCCATAGATGAACAACGGGTTGTAGGCCTTGGCCGGGGCCTCGGCTACTGCAACCGCGGCCGCGTGGGCGAAGCGGTTGGAGGAACCGATCACGAAGGTGTCGAAGATGTACTTCGGGTTTAGCCGGCCGAATTCATGCGAGGTGCTGGGCGGTGTCGGCTGCGGCTTAGGTTCAGCCGCCAGGTCCGGCATCGTGGAATGCTCGACGGCGGGTTCCGGCTCTTCGTGAATGGGCACCAGATCGGTGTCAACGTCGATCGCGCAACGGATGTCATCGGAAAAGACGCTGCGGAGGGCGTCGTCAAGGGCGTCCTTGACCTGCGTCTGCAGGACTTCCCGGGTGAGCTCGTTGGGAACGGCGACCAGAAGCGTGGAGCCGATGAGCCCTTGGGCCTGGGCGAGGATGACGAAACCGCGCTGGCGGGGTGTGACCCGGTCGTCCTGTTCCAGAAGGCTAAGCACCCTGCGCCAGGAACTTCCGACAGTATTGGCGTGGTTGGCTTCGTCTACTGTCAT